>NZ_JADAXF010000001.1:0-2336243 GCF_019837435.1 Bacillus sp. 16GRE42 | reverse complement strand
TTTTTACATAAAGGCTCGGTAGCTCAGTCGGTAGAGCAGAGGACTGAAAATCCTCGTGTCGGCGGTTCGATTCCGTCCCGAGCCACCATTTTGAAGTCGCAAGCCGACTTAGCTCAACTGGTAGAGCAACTGACTTGTAATCAGTAGGTTGGGGGTTCAAGTCCTCTAGTCGGCACCACTTTCAAAATGAGCCATTAGCTCAGTTGGTAGAGCATCTGACTTTTAATCAGAGGGTCGAAGGTTCGAATCCTTCATGGCTCACCATTTACAATTTAATGCGGGTGTAGTTTAGTGGTAAAACAAGAGCCTTCCAAGCTCTGGTCGAGAGTTCGATTCTCTTCACCCGCTTTTCAATTATGGGCCTATAGCTCAGCTGGTTAGAGCGCACGCCTGATAAGCGTGAGGTCGATGGTTCGAGTCCATTTAGGCCCACCATAATTATTCCGCAGTAGCTCAGTGGTAGAGCTATCGGCTGTTAACCGATCGGTCGTAGGTTCGAGTCCTACCTGCGGAGCCATATTATAGAGAAGTACCCAAGTGGCTCAAGGGGCTCCCCTGCTAAGGGAGTAGATCGCGAACGCGGTGCGAGGGTTCGAATCCCTTCTTCTCTGCCAGAATTGGCCCGTTGGTCAAGTGGTTAAGACACCGCCCTTTCACGGCGGTAACACGGGTTCGAATCCCGTACGGGTCATACTAAAAGAGATAGCATAATCTGCTATCTCTTTTTTGTTGTTTATAAATATAGAGGAAGCTATAACAGATTATAAATAATAAGTTTAAAAAGTTATATTAATTTAAATAGGATTACCTCTCCTTACACATAAGAAGAGGTAATCCTATTTTTTGAATATGTTTTAACTCTCTGCTGAATGCCCATCCGGTTTCATAACAGCATGACTATATGCGGAGTGGAGAGTTTTGTATCCTAAAAGTGCAATAGTTAAGGCAAGGCCTCCTGCTATAATAGCAACACTAAACCCTGCACGAGCTCCAAAGTTATCAATAACTAAACCAGCTACTGCTGATCCTAGAGAGACTCCAATACCAAGTCCTGTAATTGCCCAAGTCATTCCTTCAGTTATTTTTGATTCAGGTACGATTTTTTCCACAAGCCCCATAGTAATAATCATAGTAGGAGCGACAGATAACCCTGCAAAGAAAACAATAACTACTAGCCAAGTAATAGTGCTTACGAGAACTAGTGGCAGCATTGTTATCATGGAAAGTGTGACTGCTATTAAAAACTGATTATAGGGTGGAGTATTGAGTTTAAGAGTACCGAAAATTAGACCTGCAAGGCATGAACCGATTGCATAGACAGAAAGCACAAAGCTAGCAGCTACTGTGTTTCCTTGCTGTTCAGCAAAAGCTACACTAACGACATCTATTGTGCCGAAGATAGTGCCTATAGCAATGAGTGTGAATACTAGTACTCGCAAAGAACCAATTTTAAATATGTTCCTTTGTTTGTAATGTCATGAGGGTGCACAGGCGGTTCTGTGCTTTTTTGCATGGTGAATAGGCATACCCCAATTGTGAGAAAAACAGATGATAAAAGTGGTTCGGCTTCTGGGAAGAACATAACACTTAAACTGACAGATAATACAGGACCAATTATGAAGCAAATTTCGTCGACGACCGATTCAAAGGAAAATACTGTATGCAATTTGTGGGATCCACGGTATAGTTTAGTCCAACGCGCACGTACCATAGCTGACATGTTTGGCATACAACCTGCACATAAGGCGGATAGAAATAGTGTCCAATAAGGAGCTTCATATTTCGTACATAGAAGTAAGAGGATCGTAAAGAAAACACTGATACCTGCAGTCGGAAGAAGTATGCGAGATTGCCCTAATTGATCGGCCATACGAGAAATATGAGGAGCTAGTAAAGCAGATGATAATGTAAAGGTGGCTGCAACAGCTCCAGCAAGCCAATAGTCACCACGTAACTGAGATAACATTGTAACAATACCAATACCCATCATTGATATGGGCATCCGAGCTATAAATCCTGCTAATGAGAATCCTTTTGTACCAGGAGTACTGAAAATCTCACGGTAGGAATTAAACATGATAATCACCAAAGTATTTGACGTTTACATATACATTCTTCATTCTTTTAACTCCTCCTCTGTTTCATTAATACCTTCTATAAAAAGGGACAGTGAGTCAATGTAGGATATAGGTAAGAAGTTATACTATCTTGTAAGCTAGAAATAATTGACATACGCACCATATGCCAATATCCGTATTAACATACGGAGCGTATGTCAATTTAAATGTTTTATCTCTAGATAGAGAGCTGACGTTTAAAGGAGTTATTCTTTTACATAGAGAACGGTACTATAATGCAATTCATTTTTAATAAAGAGGATGAATAGAAGTAGGAGGAAAAGATGATTAAAAAACAAGAGCAGAGATGATCACTGAAACACGTGCTAAATTGCTGAGTGCAGCAAGAGAGGCTTTTGGTACAGTTGGATATGTAAATACGTCTATGGATGATTTTACAGCATCTGTCGGTTTAACACGTCGTGCAATTTATCATCATTTTGGTGATAAAAAAGGATTGTTAGAAGCGGTTGTAAAAGAAATTGACATGGAAATGGATAATAAATTAGGGGAAGTATCAGATGAGGCCGAAGGAAAATGGGAAGGATTTGTTGGGCGTTGTCGTGCGTATTTAACAATGGCACTTAATCCAGAAATTCAGCGAATCGTACTTCGAGATGCACCGGCAGTATTAGGAACTAGTTATTATCAATCATCACAGTCGAAATGTTTAACGACGATGGCGGAGATACTTCAACAATTAATGAAGGACTCTATTATTGAAAAGACGGACTGTGAGGCTTTAGCAAGATTCATAAATGGCGGACTAGTGGACCTTGCTTGTTGGATTGCGAATTCTGAAGATGCAGAGATGCAGTTGTCTAAAGCTTTGCATAGCCTATCACTTATATTGGATGGTTTATTACTAGAAAAGAATGCATGATTTTAACGGATATTCTTTTTATTAATATACAGTAATGGTTAAAAGGGAGGTGTTAAAGTATATGCTAATCCATTTAGTTCATCGTATTCTATATAAGCTAATTGGCGTCCATCTTGTAAGGGGATGATGTGATCAGTCAGTTTAATCTTATAATGTGATTACATTTTTATTCACAATCTAAAGAAAACACCTAATTTGGTATGGATTCCACACCTATTCCATCAACTTTACACTCTATGTGAAAAAGTTCACAAATAGGTCATAATTTGTGAAGTAATTCACAATGATACGTGCTACAATATGAATGTAAAGAAGTTAAACAACATTAAATTAGTATTTTAATTAATTACTTAAACAATCATAAAAAAATATATGTGAACAATAGAGAGGGGAAATTAACATGAAAAAAGGTATCAATCGTGTAGTATTAGTAGGAACAGGAGCTGTAGGTTGTAGTTACGCTTACTCAATGATCAACCAAGGTGTAGCTGAAGAATTCGTATTAGTAGATGTTAATGAAGCAAAAGCAGAAGGGGAAGCAATGGACTTAAGCCATGCGGTACCATTCTCTCCATCACCAACAAAAGTTTGGAGCGGTAGCTATGCAGATTGTAAAGATGCAGATCTAGTTGTTATCACTGCTGGATTACCACAAAAGCCAGGTGAAACTCGTTTAGACTTAGTTGAGAAAAATACAAAGATCTTTAAACAAATCGTTCGCGGCATTATGGATAGCGGATTCGATGGAATTTTCTTAATCGCTACAAACCCAGTTGATATTTTAACTTACGTAACTTGGAAAGAATCTGGTTTACCAAAAGAGCGCGTAATCGGTTCTGGTACTACTTTAGACTCTGCTCGTTTCCGTTACATGTTAGGTGACTACTTAGATGTAGATCCACGTAACGTTCATGCTTACATCGTTGGTGAACACGGTGACACTGAACTTCCAGTATGGAGCCACGCTACTATCGGTGTACAAAAACTAGAAACAATCTTAGCTAACAACGAACAGTACAAACAAGAAGACTTAGATAAAATCTTCGAAAACGTACGTGATGCAGCTTACCATATCATCGAGCGTAAAGGTGCAACTTACTACGGAATCGGTATGTCACTACTTCGTGTAACTAAAGCAATCTTAAGCAACGAGAACAGCGTATTAACTGTATCTGCATATCTTGAAGGACAATATGGTGAGAAAGATGCTTTCGTAGGTGTTCCAGCTGTTATTAACCGCGAAGGTGTACGTGAGATCGTAGAACTTGAGCTAAATGAAGATGAAAAAGCGAAATTCGCTCATTCTGTAAAAGTATTAAAAGAAACAATGGCACCAGTACTATAATAATTGTTAAACCATTCAGAGGCGGGACACTGCTTTCTACCTCTGAATTCATATAATTTAATATAAATTCCTTTTCCGGTTTCCCTTGTATATCCCCAATATACCCCTTTTGCTGGATAAGGGTCGTTTATAGAAAAGAGCACTCTACTTTATATAGAGTGCTCTTTATTATTATTTTTTAGGCGTTAATCCTAATTTCTTTAAAATATCTGCAAGTGTACCGCTTTTTGATTTTTCAACAGGTGTTTTTGAGTTAGATGCATCTGGACCTTTCTTCAAGAAGTTCTTTTCAACGAAGCGAATATCTTTTTCGTCGACAATACCATCTTTGTTAAGGTCACCGTCTTTTACAGACAGTCCTTTTTTATCATAGTTGCTAGCGATAATTTCTGCATCTTTAATATCAATTACTTTATCTCCGTTTACATCACCTGCAAGGCTTTCATCAAGGCGTGCATAATAATATTGGCCAAGTAGCTTACCATCTTTTTCAGTACCTAATTTCGTTGTTAGTCGGCTTGTTAAATGCCCTGGAATCTCCACGTATAAGTTGTAGTCGCGTTTATTAACAGGAAGTCCATTCAGTTTGAAGTAACCGTATTTATCAAGTGAGCCTTCAAACTTATGACGGTAAGAATCTGTTGCATATACTTTTACGCCAAGCTTTGTATAATCGAATTTCTCATCTAAATAGCCACGTTCATTTAAGAATGCACCAGGTTTAATATTGCCTTCTGCTAGTGAGTTTAAAGACATTACTGAGAATGTTTGATCTTGAAGTACACGCATTCTGTTTGGCTCTGATTCACCTTGTTTCCAGTAAGCAAACACTGCTAAATCTAATTGAGCATTTGCTTCATAAAATTCATCATTTTCTACTTTGAAAGTTACATCAATGAACGGGAAATCACCATCTAACCCAGCAAAGTTTTTGTCATCGATAGCTCCGCCTACTGTGACAGAACCTTCTTCTAATTTAGGTTCATTCACTTTTGCCGTTACCCCTTTTTCAGAAAGGAGCTTTTCAAAAGCAGGATTCAATTTCGCATTTGCAAATTTGAAGTTCTTCTCTAGGAATTTTACGTTAAATTCTCCAGATATAAATTGTTTCACATGTTTGGCGTTTAGCGTCACAGTGAATTCATCATCTTTATATAATTCCTTTTTATCGTAACTAGCTTTTGCATATTGAGCGCCTTGCGGGATAAACCAATAGTTATTTACACCGCTTGGGTAGTCAGGACCTGCAGTTGCATAATCGAAAATATATACGCCTGTATTCATTGGGCCTTCCACCTTAAAGGATTCAGGAGTAATGCCAACTTTAAAGTCACCATTTGCATTAATAGGCAAAAACTTATGCAAGTATGGAGAATAATCATAGTACATAACACCATTCGCTTCTTGCGTAATGTTAAATCCTTTTCCTTTTAAGTAGTCAACGTTAGAATCATATACATTTCCTTTAATCCATAGTGCTTTTTTACCGTCTTCTACTGTATAGTTTTCTTCATTTAATTCATAAATACCAGGCTGTAATCCAGTTAATTTCACTTCTGGCGGTGTATTATCAATTACGACATAATCACCTTTCACACGTGCTTTTCCGGCTTTATCATAGCCAACAAACTCAATTGTGTAATCACCTTCTGGTAAGTCGATTTTCTCATCACCAATTGGTTTTGCAGGATCATTTGTAAAAGGATACACTCTGCCGTTAAAGAATGAATCTAAGTAGTAATACACGTCCGTTTTTAGTCCACTCGTGTTTAACATTCCGATGAAGCCAAGCGCTTTATTTGTTTTTGAATCTTTCACGATAAGGTCTAACGTCTCCAGTTCGCTGTTTAATTGGAATGCCCCGTGCAAATACGATTCACGGTATGGATTGAATTTAGATGTATCAGTTGAGATTGTTTTTCTTGATAACAGTGCATTTTCAATACCAGGCTCTGATACACGAATAGAGAACGGAATTTGATATGTTTCTTCTTTATTTTTCGTATTTGTAATATGAATATATCCTTCATATCGGCCTTGCTTTGCACCAGCTGGAATATTGATTTTTGCTTCAATTTCATCTGATTTTCCAGCATCAATTGTAATTGTTTCAGAAGTAGAAACTTTTACACCGTTTGCGGTAGCATCGTTAATAGCAGAAGATGCTGGTGTATAAGAAATTTCTGTTTTAAATTCTTTCTTCTCTTGTTTATTGCGATTTTCAACTTTAATTTTTCGTTTTTGTTCAAGAGATTCCCCATCTTTTTGATAGTATTTACCGAATGCAATGGATCCAGTTTCTTCGGGTACTTCAATCACTTCATCGTTTACAATCGTTTTTGTCGTATCTAACACTTTAAAACTTGTTTCAGTGTGAACAGAGTTATAAGCATCTACTCTTCCAGCTCCCACTTCATATACGGAATACTTTTCTTTTAAATCATCAGCAGTGTTCATAAGAGACGCTTTTACATCGAATGGAGAGTATTCTGGGTGTTCTTGTAAAATAAGAGCAGCAACGCCAGCGATATGTGGAGATGCCATAGATGTTCCTTGCATACGTTCATAGGAAACATCGTAGTTTTCACCTTCTTGTGGGTCGTTAATATATTCCGGTACCGTTGAAAGTACCGCAACACCAGGCGCTGTAATATCAGGTTTAATATCATCATTTGATGTAACAGGACCGCGTGAGCTAAAGTCTGCAAGATGATCGCCTTCTGTTTGAATGTAATTGATTTCATCGAAAGTTAAGGATGTTTTGCCTTGTTCGATTTGAGCTTTTAGTTTTTCGCCATCTTCTTTCGTTAGGCGGAATGCAGGAATGTATTTTGTGCTTTCGCCAATGTAGTTAGGAATTTCTCCATCCACATTGTTATAAATAATAACTGCTGTTGCACCAGCTTGTTTCGCATTTGCGATCTTTTCATCAAATGAAATTGTACCACGTGCAACGAGAGCGATTTTTCCTTTTACATCTTTTTTACTAAACTCGTCAGGAGTACCAATTCCTACAGATTCAATAGGGAGAGATTTTCCTTTGAAATCTTCTATTTTATCAGTGAAGTTTTTGCCGAATAAAATTAGATTAGGGAATTGTAATTGTCCAGCATGACCTGATAGTTTCGGTAAGGAAATAGAGCTATCACTTGCTCCGACTGTAATAGCAAATGGAGAAGCGCCTGGTGATCCGAGTGTTGCTGGATTTGGACCAGAGTTACCAGCAGCAACGACTGTAACAACGCCCGAAAGCATTGCATTATTGACAGCGATAGACGTTGGATCAAGCGGATTGTTGCTATCGTCACCTAACGATAAGTTAATGACGTTCATACCGTCAGAAATAGATTTATCGATTGCAGCAATAATACCGGAACTATCTCCGCTTCCATAAGGACCGAGTACTCGGTAGTTATACAGTTCAATGTCAGGTGCAACACCTTTTACTGCGGAATCTGATTTGTTTTTCTTTTGAGCAGAAACGATACCTGCTACGTGAGTACCATGCGCAGTGTAGAAGGAAGAACCGCGATCATCAAATTCAGGAGCACCAGATTGTTGCCACTCTGTATAAGTTGTTTCCATCGGATCTGCATCGTTATTAATAAAGTCCCAACCTTTTACGGAGTTTGGGTCTACCTTACTAGAATCTTCACCCGGTTTTGCGCGATAGCCTTTATACACGTCTTTTAAGTCGGGATGATTGTAATCAATACCTGTATCTAATACACCAACTTTAATTCCTTTTCCGGTAATGCCCTCGCTATGTAACTTATCTACCCCAATTTGTGGAATGCTATCTGTTAGTTTTTGAGGTGCTTTCTGCTCTGCTTGTTTTGGTAAATTTAGTTTCACTTCGTAATCTTTCCAAATACGTTTTACAACGCCAATTCGTAACAATTCTTCAACTGTATTGGCAGGTAATGTCAGCGCAACGCCATTTATAGCATGCTTATAAGAACGTTTAATTTGTACAGACTGGAAATTCCCTGATTTTACTGATGGGCTAAATTGATAAAGACGTTTGAGTCCTTTTTGGAATTCTTCATGTTCTTGATCAATACGTGCTTTTATATTTTTAGGAGCAGCTTGTAACCCTTTTTCTTTTTGCTTTAATTCATTAATCTTTACTGGAGCAGTTTGAAACTCTACAATGATATTTACTGGTTCAGAACTACTCGTATTAATATCTGGCGAAATAGTAAAACCAGGATTGGTATCTAACGTTTGTAATGCCTGACGTTGTTCTTTAGAAAGTTTTGATAGTAAAGACTGGACGCTGGAAGAGTCAATTTGGTTAATTGGGTTTTCAGCGAGAACATTGAACGGAAGGGCAGTTGAAAATAGAACGCCAGCCGTTACAATTCCGGTAACAAAACGATTTTTCTTTTTCATATATAGGCCTCCGATAATTTATATTTTAAAATTTATTTCTCCACGCCAGGTGTTTGCTCTGCATGGAATGTCCAGTTTAGCTGTAAGGAATCACCTTGGAATTTATTTTGATCCTGGTCGTTATCTTCAAAGGAGAAGAGCACATGTAAGGAATCTGTTTCACCAGATTTAATACCATCTATTAAGTTATGACGTTCTAGAGAAGTAGCTACATCTTCAGGTTTCATAGTTTTTAATTTTGATAGTTTTGTTTCCCACAAAATTTCATGATCATCGTTTGGATTAGATGGCTTTCCATCATTCACTAAAAATTTGACGATGATATGATCACCTAAATCTTCACCATCATTATTTTGCTTTGCATCTGTAACGTCATAGGATGTTTCAAGTGCTACTTTCGCAATATCCAATGATCCTTTGTTTTCAAGCTTGAAATTTCTTTCAATCAAATCGCCTGGTTTTAAATCTTTCACGTTAACGATTACACTTGGGTTAATAGAAAGATCTAGTGTACCAGCTTGGAATGAGTTACTAGATGTTTCAGCATCACTGAAATAGGCGAATACACCACCGAATGTAAGGGATAAGCCAAGTGAAGCTGTGACAACTCCCATTCCAACCTTTTGTTTTAATGACATAAGAAAGCCCCCTAGTTAAATTTTTTATAGCGACCGTTCGTAACAAGGATAAATAAGTAAACACAGTAGTCCACTATGAATTATAATTACGAAAGGTCTATGTTCTTTATTGAGAACAAGTATATGCTTATGAATTTTCCATTTCAATAAAATTATGACAAAAAAATATTGAGAAACATTTTTTATGACAGATTATTTTGTGGCGATTTTAAGTGATAAATAGCGAGTAAAATAGGATAAATCTAATAAAATAAAGGTTGAGAAATAAATAATAGGATGAAAGACTAGTAGGAAATGAAGCGTTTGCAATGAATATTCGTCAAAATTCGATATTTTACACAGTAAATTTGAATATTTTAAGCGAAATTAAAGAAAAAAACGAATATTTTTTAAAAAATAACAAGGATATTTCAGTTTTTCGCAGAAATGATAAAGAGTAAAAAATTTCTGTCATCTTAGTGGGGTGAACATATTGGATGTAATAAATTGTGAAGAAGTGAAACGAGATGAGTTTCATACAGAAAAGTACTATGACAGTTATAACATCTTTGGGGCACATATTGTGACGGAAGATGGGATGCGAGGTGTACGATTCACAGTATGGGCTCCTCATGCGAAAGCAATGAGTGTTGTTGGAGATTTTAATGAATGGGATTATGAGCAACATAAGATGCTACAAGTGACAGAAGATGGGATTTGGTCCTTGTTTGTACCGCATATTGAAGAGAATGAGATATATAAGTATGCGATTGAAACGATGGACGGTGATGTGATTTTAAAAGCAGATCCTTACGCAGTATATGCAGAAGTAAGACCAAATACGGCATCTGTAGTTTTTGATATAGAGGGATATGAATGGAATGATAAAAACTGGATTCGTAAGAGAAAGAAAAAATCGATTTATAAAGAAGCGATGACAGTTTATGAATTACATTTCGGTTCTTGGAAAAAGAAAGAAGATGGCGCTCTGTATTCTTATAGAGAAATGGCCGAGGAGCTCATTCCGTATGTGGTGGAACATCAATTTACACATATTGAAATTATGCCGCTTGTTGAGCATCCATATGATCGTTCTTGGGGATATCAGGGGACGGGATATTATGCAGCGACAAGTAGATTCGGCACGCCACATGATTTGATGTATTTTGTCGATGAATGTCATAAATATGGAATCGGTGTCATTTTAGATTGGGTGCCGGGGCATTTTTGTAAAGATGCTCACGGTTTATATTTGTTTGATGGGACACCGACTTATGAATATAAAGATATAGATGTACAAGAAAACCTAGTATGGGGAACTGTTAATTTTGATTTAGGGAAGAGGGAAGTACGTAATTTCTTAATTTCAAATGCGTTATTTTGGATGAAGTATTTCCACATTGACGGTTTCAGGGTGGATGCAGTTGCGAACATGCTGTACTGGAATAAAGAAGGACAAGAGCAAAGTAATGAGCACGCTGTTTCATTTTTACGAGAGTTAAATGAAGCGGTGTTTGCAGAAGATGAAGATTTTCTTATGACAGCAGAAGATTCAACAGCTTGGCCACTTGTAACAGCTCCAACGTATGAAGGTGGGCTTGGGTTCAATTACAAATGGAATATGGGCTGGATGAATGATGTGCTGAAATATATGGAGTGTGCGCCTGAGTATAGGAAGTATATTCATGAGAAAATGACGTTCTCTTTAATATATGCTTACTCTGAAAATTTCATATTACCGCTTTCTCATGATGAAGTCGTTCATGGGAAAAAGTCGTTATTAAATAAAATGCCAGGAGATTACTGGGATAAGTTTGCTCAACTTCGTTTATTATATGGATATTTCTTTACTCATCCAGGTAAGAAATTACTCTTTATGGGTGGAGAATTCGGGCAGTTTGATGAGTGGAAAGACCTTGAAGATTTAGATTGGAATTTACATGATTTTGAAATGCATCGTTATATGCATGATTACTTTAAAGAGCTCATAGCATTGTATAAGCGCTCCAAACCACTTTGGCAGCTTGATCATTCACCTGAAGGATTTCAGTGGATAGATGCTAATAATCATGAGCAAAGTATTTTCTCGTTTATCCGCCAAGGGGATAAACAAGAAGATGCGTTAGTTGTCGTATGTAATTTTACGAAAGCTACATATGAAAACTATAAAGTAGGCTTGCCAGATTTTGAGTATTATAACGAGATTTTAAACAGTGACGCTGAGCAATATGGCGGCTCGGGGCAAGTGAATAAGAAACGTCTCAAGACGATTCAAGAGCCGTATCATAATCAAGCGGCGCATGTAGAAATTACAATTCCACCATTTGGCGTATCCATATTACGACCAGTGAAGACGAGAAAGGGGAGCAAAAAACAAGATGGCTCAAAAACAAAAATGCGTAGCAATGTTACTAGCAGGGGGAAAAGGTAGTCGATTAAGTGCATTAACAAAAAATTTAGCCAAGCCAGCTGTTCCATTTGGTGGTAAATATCGCATTATTGATTTTACGCTAAGCAACTGTGCGAATTCTGGTATTGAAACAGTGGGGATTTTGACGCAATATCAACCACTTGAACTTCATAACTATATCGGAATCGGCAATGCTTGGGATTTAGACCGAGTAAGCGGTGGAGTCACAGTGTTACCTCCTTATGCAGAATCTTCAGGGGTGAAGTGGTACACAGGTACGGCAAGTGCCATTTATCAAAACTTAAACTATTTAAGTCAGTACGAACCAGAATATGTTCTGATTTTATCAGGCGACCATATTTATAAAATGGATTACAGTAAAATGCTAGATTACCATATTGAGAAAGAAGCGGACGTTTCGATTTCTGTTATTGAAGTGCCGTGGGATGAAGCGAGTCGTTTCGGTATTATGAATACGAACGAAGAGATGGAGATTGTTGAATTTGAAGAGAAACCGCAATTTCCAAGAAGTAATCTTGCATCAATGGGAATTTATATTTTTAACTGGGCAATTTTGAAAGAGTATTTAGAGATGGATGCAAGAAATCCTGAATCTAGTAATGATTTCGGAAAAGATGTACTTCCGCTTTTATTAGATGAAGGGAAAAAGCTGATGGCGTATCCGTTTGAAGGATATTGGAAAGATGTTGGAACGGTGAAGAGCTTATGGGAAGCGAATATGGATTTACTTCGCGATGAAACATCACTGAATTTAAATGATCGTAATTGGCGTATTTATTCTGTGAATCCAAATGAGCCACCTCAATATATTGCAGAAAAGGCAAAAGTAGAAGAATCACTTATTAACGAAGGATGCGTCATTGAAGGGGACGTGAAGCATTCTGTGTTATTCCAAGGGGTGACGGTGGAAGAAGGTAGTATGGTTATTGATTCGGTCGTTATGCCAGGAGCGAAGATTGGTAAAAATGTTGTGATTGAAAGAGCGATCGTTGGTTCGGAAATGGTTATTGAAGATGGAACAATTATTCGTCCAGAAAAAAATGTCGACGATGTAGTACTCATTGCTGAAGGGAAATAGAAAAGGGGGATGAAATGAATGGGAGAAAAAATGTTAGGAATTATTAATGCAACGGGAAGTTTTCCTTCCTTAAAGAAAGTAACAGGGCATCGTTCATTAGCGGCGTTACCGTTTGGGGGCCGTTACCGACTCATTGATTTCATGCTTTCAAATATGGTGAATTCTAATATTCATAGTGTAGCGGTTTTTACAAGTCATAAAAACCGTTCACTAATGGACCATGTTGGTTCAGGAAAACAGTGGGATTTAGATAGAAAAAGAGACGGATTGTTTTTATTCCCGCCAAATTGCCAATGTGACCAAGATGAATTTGGATCTTTTGCACATTTTAGAAGACATATTGATTATTTTTTAAGAGCTAGAGAAGAATACGTTGTTATTACGAATAGCCATCTCGTAACAGCATTAAATTTTCAAGCGGTGTTAGAGCGACATATACATACGGCAGCTGATATTACTGAAGTTTGCCATGAAGGGGTTTCGCTTCAAACATACGTGTTAAAGAAACAATTATTGTTAGATTTATTTGAGACATATAAAGATGTGGAGCAATACAGTTTATTTGATGTAGTGAGAGAAAAGCGCGGAAAATCACTGCATATTGCTACGTATGAGCATACAGGATATGTAGCTATTATTGATTCGATTGAAAGTTACTATAAACATAGCTTAGAAATTTTGCAGCCTGCTATTTGGAAGCAATTATTTAAGAAAGAAGCACCGATCTTTACGAAAGTAAAAGATGAACCACCAACTCGTTACCTGAAGGGTGCAGCCGTGAAAAATACAATGATTGCAAACGGCAGTATTATTGAAGGAGAAGTAGAAAATAGTGTTATCTCCCGTTCTGTTACAATTGGAAAAGGTTCAATTGTTCGTAATAGCATTATTATGCAAAAGAGCAAAATTGGAGATAACTGTATAATAGAAGGTGTTATTATTGATAAAGACGTGAAAATTGGTGACGGTGTTGTACTAAAAGGAAACGCCGATGATCCATATGTTGTAGAAAAAGGAAGCGTTCAAAGCAGTACGATTAATAGTTATTCTTAAAAGAATCAGTGGGGGTTTTTCCTCCACTGATTAAAGCATTCATTCAAATGAAAACTCGAAGGGAGGAAGCTGCAAGGGAAGTCGTATAAGCTTTTCGTGCAGTGGGACAACAAGTGAATATTTTATTTGCAGTATCAGAATGTGTACCATTTGTTAAATCGGGAGGATTAGCTGATGTAGCAGGTGCGCTCCCAAAAGAGCTGAAAAAATTAGGTGTGGACGTTCGCATTATACTTCCAAATTATAGTCTTATTCCGCAAAAATTAAGGGATGGATGTACGTTACATAAAGTAATTAACGTCCCGCTTGGGTGGAGAAATCAATATTGCGGAATTTTAAAAGGTGAGCAAGACGGGATTAAGTATTACTTAATAGATAATGAATATTATTTTAAGAGAGATTCTCTATATGGTCATTATGATGATGGAGAGCGTTTTTCTTATTTTTCGAAAGCAGTTTTAGAGTGTATTCCGCATCTTGATTTCGAAGTGGATGTTCTCCATAGCCACGATTGGCATACAGCTATGGTGAATTTCTTACTGCGTGAAAAGTATCAAGATAATCCATTATATGAGCATATTAAAACGGTGTATACGATTCATAACTTGCAGTTCCAAGGTGTATTTCCTCCTGAAGTGATGTACGACTTGTTAGAACTTGGTGACGAATATTTTCATAGTGAGCAGCTAGAGTTCTATGGAAATGTGAACTTTATGAAGGGCGGAATTATCGCTTCTGATCAAATTACAGCGGTTAGCCCGACATACAAAGAGGAAATTCAATATGAGTTTTTCGGTGAGAAGTTAGATGGATTGTTACGAAAAAATAATGGTAAGCTTAGCGGCATCGTAAATGGAATTGATACGAGCGTATATAATCCAGAAACGGATTCGTATATTACTGCTCAGTATGATGCAGAGTCATTAGAGGAAAAGAATGAAAATAAACGCGCCTTGCAGCGTTATTTTGGTTTGCCAGAAAAAGAAGATACACCAATTATTTCAATGGTAACGAGATTAACGAAGCAAAAAGGTCTTGATTTAGTACGTACTGTATTCCGCGAAATAATGGAGGAAGATGTGCAATGTATTATTTTAGGATCAGGTGATTCTGAATATGAACAATTCTTTGAGTGGATGGCATACGAGTATCCTGAGAAGGTAAAAGTGTATATCGGATTTAATGAAGAACTAGCCCACCAAGTGTATGCAGGAAGTGATTTATTCTTAATGCCATCACTATTTGAACCGTGTGGACTTGGACAACTTATCGCATTAGCGTACGGTACAATTCCGATTGTAAGAGAGACAGGCGGATTAAATGATACTGTACAATCTTATGACGAAGAAACTGGAGAAGGAAATGGTTTCAGTTTCACGAACTTTAATGCACATGACATGTTGCACACGGTTCTTCGTGCAATTGAATTTTATCATGATAAACCGGTGTGGGAGCAGCTTGTAAAACAAGCGATGACTGAAGATTATAGCTGGGAGAAATCAGCTCTTGCCTATAAGAAATTGTATAAAAGTCTCATGGAATAACATGTAGGTGGTGAAGAAATGTTTACTCATGTTGAAAGTTTCAAATCAGCTTTTCTAGAAAAGTTAGAGACGATGTATGGTAAAAGTTTTAAAGACTCTACAACTCGTGATCAATACAATACGCTTGGGTACATGGTACGTGAGTATATGAATAGTCAATGGATTGCAACGAACGAAAGTTATCGGTCTGGAGAGCAAAAGCAAATGTATTACTTATCCATTGAGTTTTTACTTGGGCGTTTGCTTGGAAGTAACATATTAAATTTAGGCATCAGGGATGTATGTGAGCAAGGACTTTCTGAGCTTGGGATTTCTTTGCAACAGTTAGAAGAGGTGGAAGCAGATGCAGGTCTTGGAAATGGTGGACTTGGACGATTAGCAGCCTGTTTCCTTGATTCACTTGCATCTTTAAACTTACCAGGTCATGGCTGTGGAATTCGTTACAAACATGGCTTATTTGATCAAAAAATTGTTGATGGTTATCAAGTTGAATTTCCAGAACAGTGGCTTCTTCATGAAAACGTATGGGAAGTAAGAAGGCATGATCAAGCTGTAGAAGTAAGTTATTTCGGCAATGTGGAACCGCTATACATTGACGGGCGTTTAGAGTTCAGGCATACGAATGCAGAAGTGATTATGGCAGTACCATATGACGTTCCAGTAGTAGGTTATGAGACGAGTACTGTAAATACACTCAGACTTTGGAATGCTGAACCAGTTCCTTTCCCGCAAAATTGTAAAGATATTTTGAAATATAAGCGTGAAACAGAGGCGGTATCGGAGTTTTTATATCCAGATGATACGCATGATGAGGGGAAAATACTTCGTTTGAAACAACAGTATTTCCTCGTATCAGCAAGTTTGCAAAATATCGTTCGTATGCATAGAGAAAGATATGGTGACCTTCGTCAATTACATGAGAAAATTGCGATTCATATTAATGATACACATCCCGTTTTGGCGATTCCAGAACTGATGCGTATTTTATTAGATGAAGAAAAACTAGCATGGGAAGAAGCTTGGCACATAACAACGCAAACGATTTCTTATACGAATCATACGACGTTATCAGAAGCGCTTGAGAAGTGGCCAATTCACATTTTCAAACCGTTATTACCGAGAATTTATATGATTATTGAAGAGATTAATGAACGTTTCTGTCATGAACTTTGGGAACGTTATCCATATGAATGGCATCGTATTGAAGAGATGGCGATTATTGCGCATGATCTTGTGAAAATGGCTCATTTAGCAATTGTCGGTAGCCATAGCGTAAATGGTGTAGCAAAAATTCATACGGAAATTTTAAAGCAACGTGAAATGCGACTGTTTTATGAGTTTTATCCAGATAAGTTTAATAATAAAACGAATGGAATCGCTCATAGACGTTGGTTAATGAAGGCGAATCCGCAGCTGACGAACCTTATTTCAGAGGCAATTGGAACAGAGTGGAAGAAAGAACCGATTAAGCTTCAAGAGCTACAATTAGTTCAATATGATGCGAGTTTCCAAGAGAAATTTGCAGAGGTAAAACAAGAGCGTAAAGAGATTTTAGCGGAGCGCATTCATAATAAAATGGGGATTACAATTGATCCTAATTCTATTTTTGATGTGCAAGTAAAAAGACTACATGCTTACAAACGACAATTATTAAATGTTCTTCATATTTTATATTTGTATAACCGTTTGAAAGAGGATGCTAGTTTTACATTTTACCCGCGTACTTTTATCTTTGGAGCGAAAGCATCACCTGGCTATTACTATGCGAAAAAAATTATTAAATTAATCAATGAACTCGCAAGGAAAGTGAATAATGATCCGTACGTAAGCCAATATATGAAAGTTATCTTTCTAGAAAACTATCGAGTGTCTTTAGCGGAAGATATATTCCCAGCTGCGGATGTGAGTGAGCAAATTTCAACTGCGAGTAAAGAAGCATCAGGAACGGGGAATATGAAATTTATGATGAATGGTGCGATTACACTCGGAACGTTAGATGGAGCTAATGTTGAAATAAAAGACCGGGTCGGTGATGATAACTGTTTCATTTTTGGCTTAACAGCGGAAGAGGTTCTTCATTACTATCAAAATGGTGGATATCGTGCAAGTGATTATTATCACCACAATATGCATATTAAAAAAGTAGTAGATCAGTTAACGAATGGTTTCTTTGCACATTCGGGAGCTGAATTTGAAGCGATTTATGATTCTCTCGTAATTCAAAATGATGAATACTTCGTTCTGCGAGATTTTGGTCCATATGCGGAAAGGCAAGAAGCTGTTGGTAGAGCGTATGAAAATCGAACGAAGTGGCTAGAAATGTCGATTTTAAATATTGCACAGTCTGGTCATTTTGCGAGTGATCGAACGATTTTACAGTATAGTAATGAGATTTGGAGTATTGGTAATGCGGTTACACAGTATTAAGTGAAAGTCCCTTTTGAAGGGACTTTTATTCATGGAGACAAAGTGTAAAAATGAATTATACGTATAGGGATGCTAAAGTGTATTCACTTTTAAAAGAGGAATATAATCACTTGAAAAACCGAGCTTAATCTCATTAAGCTCGGTTTTCTTTTTTTGCTTAAGAAAGAAATGGGATAGCGGTATATATGATACCTGTTCCACCATATTCTCCCGTCGCAAAGTATGAAAATGTAAAGAAACCTGTAAACGAAAAAATTATAATGAGAAAAAGTGCAAAGATAAATTTTAGCATGTAAGGTCCCCTCATCCAAAAATAACTTCATATATTATTATAGTATAAGGATATAGAATTTCCAATCATTACCTGGTTAAAAATGAGAAGTCAGACATGTTTTGTATGTTGTCATGGCATGATTATTTGTAATAGATTTTGTGTTTTTTGTAAAAGTCATATTGTGATGAACGTGTGCATATTCCCAGTCTTGGTCATTAAAATGGACATTGCGCGGAGGAAGAAGAGGAACGACATCAAATAGATTAACAAAGCGAAAGCTACTAGCTACTTGTAGTTTATAATAATTACGAAATGCAATATCGCCCACTTTGGGAGAGGCAAATGTATAAAGACCGTACTGTGCGAAGGCGGTGTTGATACGCGCATCGAGTATATGTAGTGTGGCGAGCGCGCCGCCTAAGCTATGACCTGTTGCAAGAAGTTTTTTATGGGCTGGTAGTGATACGAGCATATCCATAATAGAATCTCGACAAGATTCATAAATGGAAAGAAAGCCGTTATGGACATTTCCGCCGTTTAAAGCATATGGGTATGGTTTTTGGTTAACGAGTGAATCGATAATCCAGTCTGTATCTGTTTGTGTCCCGCGAAAAGCTACAATAATCGTATCCTCAGATTCTAGTATGAATCCAAACCATTCTGTCGTTTGAATGGTTTTTCCTTGAAAGCCTTGTACATATTGAAAACCATCCGGTATTTCGAAAATCCCATTTTGTTTATATTGTTCATACGTTAACTCACAACAAGAAGCTAACAATATGGCAGTATCTTTATCGAAGGATAAAGGAGTACGCATTAAGGAAGCCCTCCTTAAGAAAAGGTATAGTTCAATATATGCAGTGAGGGACTTGATTCATTCTTTTGAGGAAGTTTGAAAATTAGGCTTGAACCTTTCCTTTATAAATATGAAGAAGAAGCGCGGCTAATGAGGTTATGGAATCCAATACGATTCAAAATGGTTTATACAGTCCAAAAAAAGATAGTTCCCTATGAAGGGGACTATCTCTTTTTTGTTTTATTCTTTCCCATCTAAAAGACGTCCAAGTCCGCCTAAAACGCTGCCTTCACCGCTGTTTTGAGCTGCTGGGCTTGTAAGGCGTGCTGCTAAACGGCTAAGTGTTAAGGACTGAATCCAAACCGTTCCAGGACCTTCTAACGTTGCGAAGAATAAACCTTCGCCGCCAAATAGAGCTGTTTTTACTTTTCCAACGAACTCGATATCGTAGTTAACGTCTTTTGTCATGGCAACGAGACAACCTGTATCGATGCGAAGTCTTTCGCCAGGTTTTAATTCACGCTTATATACAGTTCCTCCTGCATGCATGAAAGCGAGTCCATCACCTTCAAGTTTCTGCATGATGAAACCTTCACCACCGAAGAAACCAGTTCCAATTTTTTTCGTAAACTCAATTCCGATAGAAACGCCCTTTGCTGCACAAAGAAACGCGTCTTTTTGACAAACGACTTTCCCTTGATATTGTGTTAAATCAACAGGGATGATTTTTCCTGGATAAGGAGCGGCGAATGATACGTGGCGCTTGCCATGACCTGTATTTGTAAAGACAGTCATAAACATACTTTCACCTGTAACGAGACGCTTACCAGCGCCCATTAATTTACCGAATAGACCACTAGATGGGCCAGAACCATCACCGAAAATGGTTTCCATTTCGATATGATCTTCCATCATCATCATTGCGCCAGCTTCTGCGATAACGCTTTCTTCTGGATCTAATTCAATTTCAACAAACTGCATATCATCGCCATATAATTTATACTCGATTTCATGTGCTTGCATTTTTTCACCTCATCATATGTAGTAATTATATTGTACAAAAATCAAAGGAATTAGAATACTGTAGATTTGTTAATTTTTGAATAAAAATAGAATGAAAATTTAAGGTTATACTAGGATTATAAAAAACGATGGTTTGAAAGTGTTCTCATTTGACGTTTTTGACATAGCATGATATAGTGAAAACACTATTGAGCTACATAATGTGGTACGGAAATAAAGCACGTTGTATTAAAGGCTGTAAGCTTGTTATACATTCATGTCCTTTATATCCACCTTTTCATGTGGATTCATAGTTTCATTTTTATTTAGGAGGTACATGACATGCAAACAGGTAAAGTTAAATGGTTTAACGGCGAAAAAGGTTTTGGCTTCATCGAAGTTGAAGGCGGAGAAGACGTATTCGTACATTTCTCAGCTATCCAAGGCGACGGCTTCAAAACTTTAGAAGAAGGTCAAGAAGTTTCTTTCGAAATCGTTGAAGGAAACCGCGGACCACAAGCAGCTAACGTTACAAAAAACTAATTAGCTAGCGATAAAAAGCATTCCGAATTTCGGAATGCTTTTTTTATTCTTTGGAGCTAGATTCATTTGAAGATAACTCGCCTTTGAAAGTGCGCTCTTCAAAGTCATCAAGCATTTGTTCATACTCTTCATGTTCTTCTGTGGCGAAAACTTGCGGATTTTTGCCATACATGTCTGTTCCTATAAAATTTTCGAAATCCTCTACATACCCAACATTTTCCTCACTATTTACGTACATGCCATTATAGTTTTTGGAATCCTGTCTTTCTAAATCGGACGGTGTTTCTGATGTCCCGTAATTTGCGACATCTTGCCATGCATCTTCAGCATCGTATTCTACAGAATGATCTTCGTCGTGCTTGTGAAAAGAAGGAGCCAACACCTCTTCTTCAACTGGTCGCGTGTTCATATTTAATTTATTTGTAGTGTGCTGAATACACGTTGTAGCGGTTGGCATTGCCTCTAATCTTTCAAACGGAATTTCTTCGCCAGATACTTCGCAAATTCCATACGTACCTGCTTCAATTTTTTGCAGGGCATGTTTCGTATCTTCTAGCTGCTTATGCCAAAATTCGATGAGCCCGAAATCTTTCTCGCGTTCGTATAATTCTGTAGCCATATCACCTGGATGATTGTCATAGCTAGATAATTCTCCAACAGAATCGCGTTCAGAAGCACGATCTGTATTCTCATGAGTTTGTATTGTTACTTCAACTTCTTGCTGTTGTTTTTCTAAAATAGATTTAAATTGATTTATTTGTTGTGGAGTTAACATAGTCTTCCACCTTCCTACAAGTCAGTTTCTTTACATAGTATGAGCGTTGAGAGTAGGAATTATGAGCTGAATTTCAGCTCGGAAATCGGTATAAAAAAAGAGCCGCATAAGCAGCTCCTTTTTATAGAAAATATCCAAGCAATAATCCGATTCCCATGAGGAGACCGAAGATTGTATTTGTTTTCGCTGTTGCAATCATCGCAGGTACCATTTCCATTGGAATGCTTTTGCCGATAAAGCCTTTCGTCGCTTTCAATGCTTTCGGTGCACTTAAAAATACGATAAGCATCCACGGCGATACGATGTTCACGATAATTAGAGCGATTGTCCAAATATAAGAAACGATGAACATAGAAGCGAGTACACCAACGGCTCTTTCACGTCCGACGAGAATTGCTAACGTTTTACGACCGTTTTCTTTATCGCCATCTAAGTCACGAATGTTATTAGCTAGTAAAATGGCACCAATTAAAATGGAGCTTGGAATAGATAATAAAATGACTTCTGATGTTACAGTTCCAGTTTGAATAAAGAATGAAATCCCAATAATAATGACACCCATAAATAATCCGGCTGTTAACTCTCCAAATGGTGTATAGGCAATTGGAAGTGGGCCACCTGTATAAAGGTAGGCAACGGCCATACAAACAAGACCGATTGCAGCAAGCCACCAGCTAGAATTCATACAAATATAAACACCTAATAGTATTGCGATGCCGAAAAATCCAAATGCTAAGTTAAGCACTGTTTTCGGCTGAATGCCATCGCGAACGATAGCGCCGCCGATACCGACTGACCCTTCGTGATCGAGTCCTCTTTTATAATCAAAGTATTCATTAAACATGTTTGTTGCTGCTTGAATGAGAAGACAAGCGAGAAGCATCATAAGGAAAAGAGGGAGATGTATTTGATTTATACCTCCGACCTGCATCGCATAGGCTGTTCCGATGAAAACAGGAACGAAAGCTGCTGTTAATGTATGGGGACGTAGTAAACTCCACCAAATGCGCCAGCCGGTTTGCTTACTTGGCTTTGGCGCCGTAGGAGAGGAATTCGTTTCGACGTTCATTTCCATGTTGAATCCTCCTTTGGTCACATATTGTACACAACTAAGTGTAGAAAAAGCATCATTTAGTGTCAACGTTTATTTTCTAGGAAGAGAAGGTGAATTTCTCAGAAATGCTAAACGTTGACAGGCCTTTCGTTTGAGGTGTATCTTAAAATCAAGCGTAATTATGACTATTTTTCGCCCATAGGGGGGAGACAATTGTGATTCAAACGAAACAAATAGGCTTGCAAGAAGTTCTTAGTGCAGCCATTAAGCGTGCAACTGATGAAAAAATATTGGTTAGCTTCGTAAAACAAATAGACTGGATAGATCCGCTTCTGTTTTATGCAGCAGGAAAAAGGATCTCATTCGAAAATAGATGTTATTTTGCAGACCCAGCTCAGCATGTAATATTTGCTGGAATTGGCTCTGTTTTCACTATAGCAACTTCTTCTCACAAACGCTTTCAAACGGCTCGTGACGAGTGGGATAAAGTAAAAGAGAAAGCATTTGTACAAAGAGGAAGATACGAATTTGGGACAGGTCCTCTTTTATTTGGTGGATTTTCATTTGACCAAGAAAAAGAGAAAACCGACTTATGGAAAGAATTTGATGATACGACATTTTCACTACCAGCATTTTTATTAACTGTAAAAAATGAAAAAGCATGGTTAACAATGAATACATTCGTTTCAGCAACTGATTGTGCAGAAACTCTTTATAACGAAATTGTTTCTTTAGAAGAGAAAATTTTTTGGGAGAGTAAATGTGCACTAGAGGGATCGAAATTAACAGTTACTTCTAAAGTAGAAGTAGATCCGAAAGGCTGGATGAAGGCCATTGAGACAGTGCAAGATGAGATGAAGCAGGGGAACGTGCAGAAGGTTGTATTAGCGAGGGAGCTAAAAGTAGAAATGGATCATCATATTGATTCTGCTTTTGTTTTAGAAGCGCTTCGCATTGGGCAACCGGATTGTTACGTATTTTCTTTTGATTATAAAGGAGCATGCTTCTTAGGAGCGACGCCAGAGAGGTTAATACGCAAAGAAGATGAGAAATTTACTTCGATGTGTCTTGCTGGTTCAACTGGTCATGGTCAATCTATAGAAGAAAGTAAACGAAATAGTAATGCGCTTCTTCATGATGAAAAGAATTTAGCTGAACACGGTTATGTTGTGAACATGATTCGAGGAGTGCTAAATGAGCACTGCGAATCCGTTAATATTCCGGAAAGTCCGGGCTTATTAACAACGAAAAACTTAATTCATTTATATACGCCTGTAGAGGCAAACGGCGATGCGAGTCTTTTAACAATGGTAGAAGAATTACACCCAACACCAGCTCTTGGCGGGACACCTCGTTTGGAAGCGATGAAACTGATTCGTGATGTTGAATTGTTAGACAGAGGGTTATATGGTGCACCGATTGGCTGGATAGATGATGAAGGAAATGGTGAATTTGCGGTTGCACTTCGCTGCGGATTATTAAATGGCGCGAAAGCATCCTTATTTGCCGGATGCGGGATTGTAATTGATTCAGTACCGCAACTTGAATATGAAGAAACAAGCTTGAAGTTTAGACCGATGCTTGGTGCTTTGGAGGAATTAATGAAATGAACAATCATATAGAAGCATTATCATATTATTTAGGCGCGTTCGTGGATGAACTGACGCGTCTAAATGTATGTGATGTTGTCATTAGTCCAGGCTCACGGTCAACACCGATTGCTCTACTAATGGAACAACATGAAGGAATGAACACATATTTACATGTAGATGAAAGATCAGCAGGATTTTTTGCGCTCGGTATCGCAAAAGCAAAAAAACGCCCTGTTGCATTATTATGTACGTCAGGAACGGCAGCAGCGAACTACTATCCAGCTGTATGTGAAGCTTTTCATTCACGAGTGCCGCTTATCGTCTTAACGGCAGATAGACCGCATGAATTAAGAGATGTTGGTGCACCACAAGCGATGAATCAATTCAATTTATACGGTACATTTGTGAAGCAATTTACAGAGATGGCACTTCCAGAAGCGAGTGAAGCGATGTATTATTATGCTCGCATGACGACGCAGCGTACGATAGCAAGCGCACTTCTAGCGCCGCAAGGACCTGTTCATCTTAATTTTCCAGTTCGCGAGCCGCTTATCCCAGATTTCTCATTAGAAAGTTTATGGGATAAAGGACGCGGGGAATATACAGGAGTAGTTCAGCAAGGGAACGTGATGATGCCGAGTGAATATGTAGATTCTCTTGTAGGGCGCCTTTCACATATGGAAAAGGGGCTTATTATTTGTGGAGATGATAGTCATTCAGAAATCGCAGCGTTTGCGGCAGAACTAGCTGAAAAAACGGGATATCCAATATTAGCGGATCCACTTTCGAACATTCGTAGCGGACATCACGATAAAACGATGGTAATCGACTGTTACGATACATTTTTACGAAATGAATTGTTAAAAGAAACGTGGAAGCCAGAAGTTATAATTCGCTTTGGTGGTATGCCTGTTTCTAAAGCATTAACGCAGTTCATTAAAAAACAGAAGAAAGCCGTTCATATCGTTGTTGAAGAATCTGGCCAATGGAGAGACCCAGCTCTCGTTGCGACAGAAGTTGTACAGGCAAGTGATACTGCATTTTGCAAGGCACTAATAGAAAAAATACCAGCTATGAAACAGAATGATTGGTTCGGAATGTGGCAACATATAAACGAAAAAACGAAGGAAACGCTTCGTGAAATGGAAACATATGAAACTGCATTTGAAGGGAAAGTTATTACGGATATCGTCCGCGTACTACCAGAAGGGGCAACATTATTCGCGAGTAATAGTATGCCAATTCGTGATACAGATTCATTCTTCTTCACATCAGATAAAGATATTCAAGTGATGGCAAACCGTGGTGTAAATGGGATTGATGGAATCATTTCGACAGCTTTAGGAGCGAGTATTATTTGCGATCCGCTCGTATTAGTTATTGGTGATTTATCATTTTATCACGATTTAAACGGATTATTAGCCGCAAAATTACATGAATTAAATATAACGATTGTCGTTGTAAACAATGATGGTGGCGGTATTTTCTCATTCTTACCACAATATGAGAAAAAGGAACATTTCGAATCATTATTTGGAACGCCAATTGGACTTGATTACGAGCATGTTGTCAAAATGTATGGCGGTTCATTTAGCCGTGTAAATGGTTGGGAGCAATTCCGAGAAGAGGTGCAAAAGGGAACGACGAAGGAAGGTTTACACGTTGTAGAAATTTGTACGAACCGTGATGAAAACTTAATATTGCACCGTAAATTGTGGGCGAAAACGCAGGACATAATTACTGCATCGTTGCAAGGTGAATCAAAATGAACGTAACGCTGCAAGGTGTATCGTATGAATATGAAGTAGTTGGAAGCGGGGAACCACTTCTACTTCTTCATGGTTTTACGGGAAGCATGGAAACGTGGCGTTCCTTCGTTCCTTCTTGGAGTGAACAGTTTCAAGTCATTTTAGTAGATATTGTGGGGCACGGAAAAACGGAAAGTCCTGAAGATGTAACTCACTATGATATTCGAAATGCAGCATTGCAAATGAAAGAACTACTAGATTATCTTCATATTGAAAAAGCACACATACTTGGCTATTCAATGGGCGGTAGACTGGCGATTACGATGGCATGTCTATATCCAGAGTATGTGCATTCCCTTTTATTAGAAAATTGTACAGCTGGACTCAAAAGTGAAGATGAGAGAGAAGAACGTCGTGTAAAAGATGAGCGACTTGCCAATAAAATTGAGCGAGAAGGCATCAATAGTTTTGTAACGATGTGGGAAAATATTCCGCTGTTTGAAACGCAAAAATGTTTAGCACAAAACGTACAAGAAGCAGTGCGAAAAGAAAGACTTGCTAACAATCCAAAAGGACTTGCAAATAGCTTGCGCGGCATGGGAACAGGGGCTCAGCTTTCATGGTGGAACGAGCTGCAAAACTTAAAAATGCCTGTTCTTTTAATGAACGGGGAGTATGATGAAAAGTTCTTTCGCATATTAAAAAACATCGAAAAATGCGTCTCTGACGCGAAATTTGTCAAAATTGATGGTGCTGGCCATGCAATTCATGTGGAACAACCGGAAAAGTTTGATACAATAGTAAAGGGATTTCTAAAAACTATGCAGTGATGCTTTTTCATCTAAGAAGGAAGCTACACTTATAGAGGAGATCAGAAATATACAAGGAGGTAGTTGTAATGGCTATTGAATGGGTAAAAGAAGGCAATTACGAAGATATTATTTATTCAACATACAATGGTATCGCAAAGATTTCGATTAACCGTCCTGAAGTACATAACGCATTCCGTCCTAAAACGGTAATGGAGTTAATCAACGCTTTTGCACACGCTCGTGATGATGCAAATGTTGGCGTTATCATTTTAACAGGTGAAGGTGGACGTGCATTCTGTTCTGGCGGCGACCAAAAAGTTCGCGGTCATGGTGGATATGTAGGTGACGACCAAATCCCTCGTTTAAACGTATTAGACTTACAACGTCTAATTCGCGCAATTCCTAAACCAGTTATTGCAATGGTAGCAGGTTATGCAATCGGTGGTGGACACGTACTTCATATCGTATGTGACTTAACAATCGCTGCAGACAATGCTGTATTTGGACAAACAGGTCCTAAAGTAGGAAGCTTTGACGGTGGATACGGAGCTGGTTACTTAGCTCGTATGGTAGGCCATAAGAAAGCTCGCGAAATTTGGTACCTATGCCGTCAATACAGCGCACAAGAAGCGCTTGATATGGGCTTAGTAAACACAGTAGTACCATTAGAAGAGCTTGAAGCAGAAACAGTACAATGGGCACAAGAAATCTTAGCAAACAGCCCAATGGCACTTCGTTTCCTAAAAGCTGCATTCAACGCAGACACAGACGGTCTAGCTGGTATTCAACAACTAGCTGGAGATGCAACGTTATTGTACTACACAACTGACGAAGCAAAAGAAGGTCGCGACGCGTTCAAAGAAAAACGCAGTCCGGACTTCGGTCAATTCCCTCGTTTCCCGTGATCAAATCAAAAGCGGAGCCGACTGTTTAGCCTCGTAGGCTAAGGTTCTTTCGCACAGAAAGTGTTTTTTACTTTCTCGGGCGGAAGGTTCTTAGACGGAAGGGGCTAGGAGGCGTAGCTAGATGAGATCAAACCGGAAACAAAACAACTAAGAGACTTGATGTCATATCAAGTCTCTTTCTTTCATGAAAGGAGAATGGATAATGGAGACGATGCCAAATTGGTTAATGCAACGTGCATTTTTAACACCAGATCGCATTGCAATTGAAATAGAGGAAGAGAAAGTTACTTTTATGCAGCTGCATGAAAAAGTAGTATCTGTTTGTGAACACCTCACACATGTAGGAGTGAAGCGTGGGCAAAAGGTGGCTGTTCTGATGAAAAATGGTATGGAGATGATTACAGTTATTCACGTCCTATCTTACGTAGGTGCAGTAGCTGTGCTTTTAAATACGCGTCTTTCAAGAGAAGAGCTACTTTGGCAAATGGATGATGCTGAAGTTGTATGCTTAGTGACGGATCAAGATTTCGAGCCTAAAGATGTTCCTGTATATTCATTTGCCGAAGTGATGAATGGATCGAAGGCGGAAGCCTCTATACAAGAAGAATTCTCTTTAGAAGAAGCAATGACAATTATTTATACGTCAGGGACGACAGGGAAGCCGAAAGGCGTTATTTTAACGTACGGCAATCACTGGGCAAGCGCGGTTGGTTCTTCGCTTAATTTAGGGCTTCGTGATGATGATTGCTGGTTAGCTTGTATGCCGATGTTCCACGTTGGCGGGTTATCTCTTTTAATGAAAAATGTTATGTACGGAATGCGTATTTTACTCGTTCCGAAATATGATGCTGATTTTATTCATAAAGCACTTCAAACGAGAGGTGTTACGATCATTTCTGTCGTTTCTAAAATGTTAACTGATTTATTAGAGAGACTTGGAGGAGAGACATATCCATCTTCTTTACGATGCATGTTACTTGGCGGAGGACCAGCCCCGAAACCACTACTAGAAACGTGTGTAGATAAAGGAATTCCTGTGTATCAAACGTACGGTATGACAGAAACGTCGTCGCAAATTTGTACGTTATCCGCAGATTACATGTTAACGAAAGTAGGATCAGCCGGGAAACCACTATTTCAGTGCCAACTTCGTATTGAAAAAGATGGCGTAGTAGTGCCGCCGTTTACGGAAGGCGAGATCGCAGTAAAAGGACCGAACGTAACAGGCGGTTATTTTAATCGTGAAGATGCGACGCGCGAAACCATCC
This sequence comes from Bacillus sp. 16GRE42, assembly GCF_019837435.1. NCBI lineage: Bacteria > Bacillati > Bacillota > Bacilli > Caryophanales > Bacillaceae > Bacillus > Bacillus sp. 16GRE42. The sequence goes on along the minus strand of NZ_JADAXF010000001.1, from coordinate 2,307,584 downwards.
AAAACGGATGGCTTCATACTGGTGACCTCGGTTATTTAGACGAAGAAGGATTTTTATACGTATTAGACCGCCGCAGTGATTTAATTATTTCTGGCGGTGAAAATATATATCCGGCTCAAATTGAAGAAGTGTTGCTCTCTCATCCGATGGTAGCCGAAGCCGGTGTCGTCGGTATGACTGACGATAAATGGGGACAAGTACCCGCTGCTTTTGTTGTAAAAAGTGGAGAGGTAACAGAAGAAGAAATTCTGCATTTTTGCGAGGAGAAATTAGCGAAATATAAAGTGCCGAAGAAAGCATGTTTCTTAGAGGAATTACCACGAAACGCTTCGAAAAAATTGTTAAGACGAGAGTTAAGACAATTAGTGGAGGAGATGTAAGTGGAAATAAAAAAAGCGACACTTCATATAACGGAAATGCCACTCGTCATTCCGTTCGCTGCAAGCTACGGAACGTATGAAAAGCGTGAAAGTATCGTCATTGAATTAGAAGATACGGACGGATACATTGGATTTGGCGAAGTCGTTGCGTTCTCTGAACCGTGGTATACGGAAGAAACGGTGAAGACAGCGCTACATGTACTTCAAGATTTTTTAATACCGGATTTATTGAAAGCTGAAATTTCTCATCCGAATGAAATACCAGATTTGTTCAAGCATACAAAGAGAAACAGAATGGCAAAGGCCGGAATTGAAGGGGCTGTTTGGGGCTTATATGCAAAGCGTCAAAAGAAGTCATTAGCGGCATTACTTGGCGGAACTAGGACTGAAATTGAAGTTGGCGTTGTGATTGGTATCAATACAATTCCCGTCATGTTAAAACAAATTGAGAAGTATGCAGAAGAAGGGTACGAGCGTTTTAAAGTGAAAATAAAGCCAGAGCATGATTACGAATTATTGAAAGAAATTCGTAAAGAATTCCCGCATATCCCGTTAATGGCTGATGCAAATTCAGCCTATACATTAGCGGATACGGAGAAGTTGAAGCGATTAGATGAATTTCAATTGATGATGATTGAACAGCCGTTAGCGGATTACGATTTTCTGGATCATGCACAACTGCAAAAGAAAATTGAAACGCCAATTTGTTTAGACGAAAGCATACATAGTTTAGAAGACGCGCGCGTTGCGATTACGCTTGGTAGTTGCCGCATCGTTAATATTAAACCAGGGCGAGTGGGTGGGTTAACAGAATCCATTCAAATTCATGATTACTGCATGGAGCATACCATACCAGTTTGGTGCGGTGGTATGGTAGAGATGGGGATTTCACGAGCACAAAATGTTGCGCTTGCTTCACTGCCAAACTTTACGATTCCAGGTGATATATCTGCCTCTAGCCGACATTGGGAGAAGGATATTATTTCGCCGGAAGTGATGCTTGAGGGCGGAAAGGTGATTGTACCGCAAAGTGTTGACACTGAGTATGAAGTAAATCGAGGAAGGCTGGCGGAAATCACGAAGCAGCGGATAGTTTTGGAGCGGTGAATTTAATCAGGATGCCCGCAAATAGCGGTAGGATTTTGTTGTTAATTGTCGGTAAGTCGATATAATTTCATTTACTAAGGTTACTCCCGTGAGTAACCTTTTCGTATTGTACAAATTGGATAGACTAGTTTACAATCGAGCGTATACAAGGGGGAGTAAAATGAAGAACATTTCAATTTTAATAGCGGATGATGAGGCAGAAATTGCTGATTTAATTGAGATACATTTAGAAAAAGAAGGTTACCACGTCGTGAAGGCAGCTGATGGAGAAGAGGCAATTCATGTTATTAAAACGCAGCCAATCGACTTAGTGGTTTTAGATATTATGATGCCAAAAATGGATGGTTATGAAGTGACGCGCCAAATTCGCGCGAAGCATCATATGCCAATCATTTTCTTAAGTGCGAAAACGTCTGATTTTGATAAGGTGACAGGTTTAGTATTAGGTGCAGATGATTATATGACGAAACCTTTTACACCGATTGAATTAGTTGCACGTGTAAATGCACAATTACGCCGATTTCTTACGTTAAATCAGCCGAAAGTAGCGGAGAATAAATCTGCTTTAGAGGTAGGCGGAGTTGTTATTGATCCTGAGCGAAGAACAGTAAATGTGTACGGAGAACAAGTTGAATTAACACCGAAAGAGTTTGATATTTTATATTTATTAGCGAGCCATCCGAAGAAAGTGTACAATGTGGAAAATATTTTTCAGCAAGTATGGGCTGAAGGTTATTATGAAAGTGGAAATACAGTTATGGTACATATTCGTACACTGCGGAAAAAACTTGGAGAAGATAAAAGAAAGAATAAGTTAATAAAAACAGTGTGGGGAGTAGGGTATACTTTCAATGGCTAAAAAGATGAGAAGCTTTCGCTCGAAGATGGTTATGCTATTTGCGTTAAGTATGATATTAGCTGGTGGGGTAACGTATATCATTTATGAAGGCTTACGGATCTACTATAAATTAGTCGTTCGTTTTGAAGATCCATTAGCCCAATTCCGTTCAATGATAAGACAAATTGGGGATGTTAATTTCTTTTTAATTATTTTTATCCCTCTGTCTATTATGTTTTTCTTCTTCCTTACTAGGCCTTATGTAAAATATTTTGATGAGATTTCAAACGGGATTCACCATTTGGCGAACGGAGATTTTACAAATGAAGTGCACGTTTCATCAAATGATGAGTTTGGATATATCGCACGTGAAATAAATGTAGCGAGTGAAAAATTAAAGGAAGCAGTGGAACGAGGAGACTTTGCGGAAAGTAGTAAAGACCAGCTTATTGTTAACTTAGCTCACGATTTAAGAACGCCGTTAACATCTGTTTTAGGTTATTTAGATTTAATTCTTAAAGATGAGAATTTGACGAAAGAACAAATTAAACATTTTTCCACAATCGCTTTTACGAAATCCGAAAGGCTGGAAAGTTTAATTGATGAATTATTTGAAATTACGAGAATGAATTATGGGATGTTGCAGCTGGACAAAAGACCAATTGATATAAGTGAATTGCTTATACAGTTAGAGGAAGAATTGTATCCGTTATTAGAGAAAAAGGGTTTAGAAGCGAGATTGAACATGGATTCTTATTTACCTATTAGCGGTGATGGAAAATTATTAGCGAGGGTATTTGAAAATCTTTTAACGAACGCGATTCGTTACGGGTATGATGGAAAGTTTGTCGATGTGAACGCATATATTGAGAGTGAAGAGGTAGTCGTACAAATTATTAATTACGGAGATAGCATTCCGGAAGAAGATTTACCGTATCTTTTTGATATGTTTTATACAGGTGATAAAGCAAGGTCAGAGCAACAAGGTAGTACAGGCCTTGGTTTATTTATCGCGAAAAATATTGTTGAACAGCATGATGGGAAGATTTCTGCTGAAAGTAATGTAATTAGAACGATATTTGAAGTAAGATTACCAAAAGAAGAAAGCTAAGCAATTTAATAAAAATTTAAACTTTACCCCACTTTTTATTTTAATAGTTTTTTCTATTCTATACGTAAGTCACGTTAAGGAGGAACTAGAAATGAAAAAGTGGGTATTTATTTCTCTTTTTATATTATGTACAGTCTGTGTAGGCTTTTATATATCACCGTTATTTCAAAAGGAGATCGATGTTAAAATTGCGGGAAAAGATAATAAGGTAAAATCGGCGAAAATTGAAAAGGTAGAGGTTACAAAAGAACAAGTTTATAAAGGTAATCTATTATTAGTTAATAAAGATTACCCCGTTAAAAAAGATAGTATTAGATCCGATATTATAAATGTAAATCACAATAGTGAATTAGTAAGAGGCTATGTGATATTTGATAGAAATCTTCGTTTATCAAAGGATGTTGTGAGCAAGTTTTTGAACGTTGTCGATGCAGCTGGGAAAGATGGTGTACAGCATTTTTTAATGAATAGCGGATATCGAGATTTTAATGAGCAAGAAAAGTTATATGAAAAAATGGGCTCTGATTATGCACTTCCAGCAGGATATAGTGAACATAATTTAGGATTATCACTGGATGTTGGATCTACGCAAAAGAAGATGGAGAGAGCCCCTGAAGGAAAGTGGATTGAAGAGAACGTATGGAAGCATGGCTTTGTTTTACGTTATCCGAAAAATAAAAGTCATATTACAGGCATTCAATATGAGCCGTGGCATATACGTTATGTCGGATTACCTCATAGTGCGATTATGCAAAAAGAGAAAATTACATTAGAGGAATATTTGGACTTCTTAAAAGAGAAAAAAGAAATCACAACCGATGTGGAAGGTAAGAAATATACGGTTTCTTATTATAAAGTGTCCGGGAATAGGAAAGTGAATGTTCCAGCGGATAAGCAGTATGAAATTTCGGGCAACAATATGGATGGGGTTATTGTGACGGTTCAGGAATAGATCATTTTGATTCTCCCATGCGGGAGAATCAAAATGGAGGAACAGGTACAAATTTTTATATGACTAGGATTGTAATTAACATATTTTCAATGAAGTTTAGTCAGAGTAAAAAAAGTCGGAGCCTCATCAACATTCTTCAGCCATATATACTCCTGACTATGTAAGCTATCCTTCACCCAGACATCGCCTTTATATTCATTTGTTTTCTTGCGAAGCCAAGTAAGATAAGGGCGAATAACTTGAGGGTCTTCATCACGTTCATTCTGTTTTGGGAACGAGATTTGTTTCTGTTCTTCTGTTTTTATATTGATCATATAAAGTGTTGTAAACATCGTCGGAACAAGGCCTTCTTTCCATGCCTTATTTTCTTTTGCACGAGCCACAACCACTTTGTTTGGTGAAAACCATTCTAAATCAAGGTCTACATAACCGACAGGTGTGTAGACCTTTTGTTGTTTTGCTATTACCATGTCTGCAACTGTAAATTTTTTATTTTCTACAAAAAATCTTCCTTCTCCTGAAATATAGGCCAGTTGATTGGCTGATGGAGCCCACTTCATCCAGTCTTTGAACCATAGCATGTTACCAATCGTTCGAAAGTGTTTCCCTTTTGATGAGATAACACATAATGTATTGCTATCCATTGCTAAGGAGGCAGTAGGACTAGCCAAAAAACTAAGCCACTTTCCATCAGAACTCCACTTGAAATAGTTAGTGTTAATCGCAAATAAATCAGTTTCATTTGTTTGAATCGTATAAAAAGGCTTTATTTTATCTTTAGCAAGATTTGCATCGACTGGTATTTTATAAAGTGGAATCTTGCCCCATCCGGTCGGACGCAAGCAGGATTGTGAGGAGACGATAAATTCCTTTCCGTTCGGGAACCATTCGAAATCACTAACCCCAAGTGATACATTTTCAAAATCTTGTGGGCGACCGTTTTTAATTTTTGTAACGTTTAATAAACCTTGATCAGTGTAAGCCAATTGATTTTTGTTTGGTGACCACTTAAAGTCAGATGTTACGACTCTTACATAAGGCTGATAGTTTATTTTATCTTCCGTATCATAGATGAATAAGTTAGATTCTTTACCCGCTTCATCACTATCAATATAGCCAATAAACCTACCGTGATAAGACCATTTTGGAGAATACACATATCGATTTTTTGTGATTTGTATTTCTTGATTTCCTGTCTTTATCCATAGCTGATGGTCCCGGATAAATGCAGCCGTGAGTGATGGAGGGGCTGCGCTAACCGTTGTTGATATAGACAAAGTAATTAAAATTATAAATAATAAAATTCGAAATCCCATGAATATCCCTCCTGCTTATAGGTTGTCCGAATATGTAATGGAAACTCTCATTTTAATATAAAATCAAACATTATAACGTTATATTTACTTCTCCCTTTTTTTGTGTTACGCTAAACGTGTGAAAGAGATATAAAATGAAACTTTAATGTAAGCGTATTCTTATGGCTTCTTATAGAAAAGGGTGGAAATACAATGACAGAACGATTCGTACTACGTAATGTGAAACGTGTGAACGGGGAAGAGATTGACATTGTAATTGAAAATAATAAAATCGCACAGGTGACGAAAGCTGGTTCTGGTGGGGGTGGGAAGGTTCTTGATTACTCGGGTACGTACGTATCGAGTGGCTGGATTGATTTACACGTTCATGCTTTTCCAGAGTTTGATCCGTATGGCGATGAGGTGGATGAAATTGGCGTTAAGCAAGGGGTAACGACAATTGTTGATGCGGGTAGCTGCGGAGCTGATCGCATTGCAGATTTAGTAAAAAGTAGAGAGCAGGCAAAAACGAATTTATTTGCCTTTTTAAATATTTCTCGCATCGGTTTGAAACGAATTGATGAATTATCCAATATGGAATGGATAGATAAAGAGAAAGTAATAGAATCAGTAGAAAAGTATAAAGATGTAATCGTTGGGTTAAAGGCGAGAATGAGTAAAAGTGTCGTTTGTGACAGCGGAATTGAACCGCTTCATGTTGCACGCTCGTTATCTCGTGAAACATCATTACCGATTATGGTACATATCGGTTCAGCGCCTCCTCGCATTGAGGAAGTTGTACCTCTTTTAGAAAAAGATGATGTGATTACACATTACTTAAACGGGAAAGAAAATAATTTATTTGATGAAGAAGGCAAACCGCTACCTGTATTAATAGATGCAGTGAAGCGCGGTGTTCATTTAGATGTTGGTCACGGTAATGCTAGTTTTTCTTTTAAAGTAGCAGAAGCGGCGAAGCGTCACGGCATTGCCTTTAATACAATTAGTACAGACATTTACCGGAAGAATCGTATAGACGGTCCAGTGTATAGTATGGCTCACGTTCTTTCGAAATTCCTTTACTTAGGGTATCCGCTAGAAGAAGTAATAAATGCGGTGACGAAAAATGCGGCAGAGTGGCTGAAGAAACCAGAGCTTGGCCGTATTCAAGAAGGCGATATTGCAAACTTAACTTTATTTACGGTGAAAGATGAACCGATTACGTTAATTGATTCAGAAGGGGATCAGCGCATTGCTGAAAGAAGAATTGATACGAAAGGGGTTGTAATCAATGGGTCATTCATTGAATGCTAAGTACGGATTAAAAAGAGTGATTAATGCGAGCGGTAGAATGAGTATTTTAGGTGTATCCGCTCCTACAAATACAGTTATGGATGCGATGAAACATGGTGGACAAAATTATGTGGAAATTGCAGATTTAGTAGATAAAGCAGGAGACCATATTGCGAGAATTCTAGATTCAGAGGCAGCAGTCGTTGTGAATTCAGCATCGAGCGGAATTGCGCTTTCTATCGCTGGTATCGTTACAGAAGGAAATCGCCGTAAAAGTGAAAGACTTCATCAAGAGGTCATCGCGAAAAACGAAGTGATTATGTTAAAAGGCCATAACGTTCAATACGGTGCGCCTGTTGAAACGATGATTTACTTAGGCGGGGGTAAGCTTGTAGAAGTTGGCTATGCAAATGAAGGGAAAGCAGAGCATATTGAAGATGCGATTGGTGAAAATACAGCAGCAATTCTATATGTGAAATCCCATCATGCCGTGCAAAAAAATATGATTTCTGTTGAAGAAGCATGGGAAGTTGCACAGCGAAATAACGTACCACTTATCGTCGATGCGGCAGCTGAAGAGGATATTCAAAAATATGTGAAGTATGTAGACCTTGCCATTTATAGCGGTTCAAAGGCAATTGAAGGACCTACTTCTGGTATTGTTGGCGGGAAACGAAAATATATCGAGTGGCTGAAAGTGCAATTACATTGCATCGGAAGAAGTATGAAAGTTGGGAAAGAGACGACTTTCGGTTTACTTCAAGCGCTTGATGAGTATGGAGTAAAAGAAGATAAGAGCCAGCAAGAAAAAGAGTTATTACAAGTACTTATGCCGCTAAAAGAATTAAATGGTGTAAATGTAACGATCGTTCAAGATGAAGCAGGAAGAGCAATCTTTAGAGCGCGTATTCATATTAACGAGAAAGAGTTAAATAAATCAGCAAAAGACGTTGTAACAGCATTACGCGAAGGGGAAATCGCAATTTACACACGTGATTATGGAGTAAGACAAGGATTCTTTGACATTGACCCACGTCCACTTCAAGGTGATGACATACATGTAATTGAAGAAAAAATGAGAGAAATCGTAGGGGGAAACTAAAATGACAAACATTCAAAAACGTTTTTATAAAGGCCGTGTAGCATTAAATGTATTAGCAAACAATATCGAAAATGCAAAAGACATTTTTGAAGCGGCAGAAGGTTATGTAGTAGTGGGAGTGTTATCAAAAGAATATCCAACAGTAGAAGAAGCAGTAACTGCAATGAAAGCATACGGACAAGAAATTGATGACGCTGTATCAATCGGACTAGGAGCAGGAGATAATCGCCAAGCGGCAGTTGTAGCTGAAATTGCGAAGCATTATCCTGGTAGTCATATTAACCAAGTGTTCCCTTCAGTTGGAGCGACACGTGCAAACCTTGGCGGAAAAGATAGCTGGATTAATAGTTTAGTATCACCAACAGGAAAAGTAGGGTACGTAAATATTTCTACTGGTCCAATTAGTGCAGCTGGAGAAGAAAAAGCAATCGTTCCAATTAAAACAGCAATCGCACTTGTACGTGATATGGGCGGAAATTCATTGAAATACTTCCCAATGAAAGGATTAGCGCATGAAGAAGAATATCGCGCAGTTGCGAAAGCATGTGCGGAAGAAGGCTTTGCATTAGAGCCAACAGGCGGAATTGATAAAGAAAACTTTGAAACAATTGTACGTATCGCATTAGATGCAAATGTAGAGCAAGTTATCCCGCACGTGTACTCTTCTATTATTGATAAAGAAACTGGTAATACGAAAACAGAAGATGTTCGTGAGTTATTAGCGGTAGTGAAGAAGCTAGTTGATCAATATGCGTAAGAAAATTGCAGCATTTGGCGAAGTAATGATGCGCCTGCAAGTACCAGGATATGAATTGTTGTCACAAGCTAAAACATTAAATTACTCATTTTCTGGTACAGGTGTGAACGTTGCAGCGGCGCTTTCTCATCTAGGGCATGAAGGTTTTCTTATTTCAACTTTACCGGAAAACTCGGTTGGAGATGCTGCGATATCGCACATTCAAAAATTAGGCATTCAGGCACCGTTTATTTCAAGAGGTGGTAAATATGTCGGCATGTACTTTTTAGAAAATGGATTTGGAGCACGTGCAAGCCGCGTTACATATTCAAATCGCCTAGAAAGTAGCTTTAATACGGCATGTGAAGAAATGTATCAATTTGAAGAAATCGTCAAGGAAATTGATATCGTTCATTTTTGCGGCATTACACTTGCGATAAATGATACGGTGCGCCATCATATGAAATCTTTAGCGAAAGCAGTTAAAGAAAGCGGAGGCACTGTCGTTTTTGATTGCAATTATCGTCCATCTCTTTGGGGAGAGGATGGATATGAGCAGGCGAAACCGCATTATGAAGAAATGCTAGCTCTTGCTGATATCGTTATGATGAATGAAAAAGATGCAATGTTCGTTCTTGGAATGAAAACAGAAGAGACAGAGCGAGAGGCGCAACTTGTTGATCTTATTCCGAAAGTGGCTGAAACATATCATATTGCTACAATTGCTGGTACACATCGCTCTATTAATAGCGATAATACACACTCGCTTCGCGGGTTTATATGTAAAGATGGTGCGTTCACTTTTGCAAAAACACTTACGTTTTCTGTATATGATAGAATAGGTGCTGGAGATGCTTATACGAGCGGGATTATTCATGGCGAGATAGAAGAGTTTGCACCAGAGAAAGCTGTTTCATTTGCGTCAGCAGCTGGAATGCTTGCACATACAATCGTCGGTGATACGCCAATGTCATCAGAGAAGGATATACTTCGGGCAATGACGGCATCAGTAGGTGATGTAGAAAGGTAGTGGGTGTAACGGTGAACGTAACGAGGAAAAAAGGACCATTATATTTACAAATAAAAAATATTATTCGTGATCGAATATTGCATGGTGTATATGCGATTCATACGAATATTCCTTCCGAACCGCAGTTAGAAGAAGAGTTCAAAGTGAGTAAAATTACAGTGCGTAATGCGATTAAAGAACTTGCTCAAGAAGGATATTTGGAAAAGAAAAGCGGTAAAGGAACGAAAGTCATCCGTAATACTTCTGCGACAAAGTTGTCAAAGGGAAAGAAATTTACAGAAGTGTTAGTGGAAGAAGGATATAAAGTACAAAAGAAATTACTAAAAGCAGAAGTCGTTCATAATGAAGAAGGAACAGTGCCATTTCGATTATTCGGTAAGGAGAGTTTTCGTATCGAACGTTTATATACGTTAAATGATGCACCGTACATTCATTATACGCACTATTTCTCAGCACACATGGCAAGTACAGATTTATCGGACTTTGATTTACAATCGCTTTATGATTTAGTTGAAGACCGAGGTATACATTTAGAAAACTTCAGAGATGAATTCGTAGTTGGACTCGCGCCTAGTTTCGTTGCAGAAGCGTTAGGTGAAAAAGAGGGGACAGCGCTATTAAAACGTATGCGTTATTCTTACGGTGAAGTTGGCGAAGTAATTGAATATAGCGAAGGCTACTACAACACAGAAATGCAGCATTATGTAGTGAATTATGACGTATAAAAAGAGGGTATTCGCCCTCTTTTTTTATAAAGTGAAACTTTAATTGGGTTTATCCCGCACCAATTAGGTGTTTACTGTCCACAAATACGGGGGAAAAGTAAGGGGAATGAGAGATGGATATATACTTATTAATCGTCACGTTACTTGCAATCGCGATTGTTATTTTAGGGGTATCATGGTGGAAATGGCATGCATTTATTAGTTTAACAGTTGCGAGTTTATTTTTAGCCATCATGTCTGGACTGAATTTAACGAAAATAGTGACCGCCTATGAAACTGGTGTTGGTAGTGTACTAGGGCATTTAGTTGGTATTTTAGCTCTCGGAACAATTTTAGGAAAAATGATGTCCGATTCAGGGGCCGGCATGCAAGTGGCAGATTTCTTTATTCGATTTTTCGGTGTGAAGAAACTACCTTGGGCTATGTTATTTGCAGGATTTGTTATAGGGATTCCGGTATTTTTTGAAGTGGGGATTGTCATTTTATTACCACTTGTTATTTCCATTCGAAAAACGACGAAGCAAAATATATTATTAATTGCGTTACCTGTTATTGCTGGATTATCTATTGTGCATGGGCTCGTACCGCCACATCCAGGGGCGATGACAGCAATCGGTATTTATAACGCGAACTTAGGAAAGGTACTTTTATATTCATTAATTATCGCGTTACCAACAGCCATTATCGCAGGACCTATATTTGCAAAGTGGGTACATAAAAGGGTTATACCTGAAAATGAACCAGAGCTTGTTCGAGTTACGACAGTATCAACTGATTTACCAAGTCGTAAAGTTTCATTCTTTATTATTTTATTACCGGTTGTATTAATGATTTTATCAGTAGTTGCACCATATATTTCATTACCGAAAAAAATAACTGAATTTTTTGTGTTTATAGGAAGTCCAGTAATTGCTTTACTTATTTCATGTTTCGCAGCATTCTATTTACTTGGAATAAGACAAGGAATTAATAAAAAGGTCATTAAAAAATTAACGGATGAAAGTTTATTACCGGTCGGTTCCATTATTTTAATTATCGGTGCAGGTGGTGGATTTAAACAAATATTAATTGAAAGCGGCGTTGGAACGGCGATTGCCCAAATGGCAGAACATATATCGTTATCACCAATTGTATTAGCGTTCATGGTAGCTGGATTAATTCGAATTGCAACAGGTTCAGCGACAGTAGCATTAACGACAGCAGCTGGAATTGTTTCACCAGTTATTCAGCACATGTCTGGAGTGAATTTAGAATTACTCGTTATTGCAACGGGCGCGGGATCATTAATGTTTTCTCACGTAAATGATGCAGGGTTCTGGCTTGTAAAAGAGTATTTAGGATTAACGGTGCAGGAAACATTTAAGACATGGACGGTACTGGAGACATTGTTATCATTTATCGCATTTGGTTTTGCACTTTTATTGAATATGTTTATTTAGAAGATACCTTAATTGGTATCTTTTTTTTGATGAAGCCCATTTCCGAAAACAAGCCCTTTTTTAGGTGAGCCAAGCTTCCTATTCGCCCTGAAAACATACTATAAATGGAATCCCCTCATTTAGAACAAGAGGAACTTGTTATGAATGATACTAAAGGAGGAATAGGGTAATGAGCGAAAAGTGTGAACACAGACATGATGATTGTAACCGCAGAAACCATGGTTGCGGAGGCGGTTTTGCGCTTCTAATCGTATTGTTTATTTTATTAATTATCATCGGTGCTAGCTGCTTCGGCGGAGGCGGAGGCGGTTGTGGTTATGGTGGTTACGGCGGTTATGGCGGCGGCTATGGTGGATATTGCTGCTAATTTTTTAAAAACTATTGAAAATGGCCTTGTGCAATACGCACAAGGCTATTTTATTCATATTTTTATATGCTGTGATAATTTATTAATGTACAGAGAACGGATTAAGAAGAAGAAAATAATCTCGATAATCCCGAAAAAGGTGAGTACGATACATGTCTCTTTTAGTAAGGAGAAAGAAAACATGCTTTGTAAAAACTTAACCGCAAATAACGTGTGAACACCAGCAACGATGTAAGGAACAAAAAATAAAATTCCTAATTGAATGGTTGCAGAGCGAAACATTTCTAATTCAGTTAAGCCAAGCTTTGTAATCGTAATATACTTTTGTCTTTCAGTTGTTAAGTCATTATACATACGGAAATATAAGACACTAGCCGCACCGATAAAGAAGATAAAACCAAGAAATGCCCAAATAAAGAATTGAGCAACTGCATTTCCTTTACCGTAAATGAGTTCATCCGTAGCCGTATGTATGAAGAAAGGAACTTGAGCGTTCTCTTCTGTATGCTTTTCGTAGAACGCACGTGCATCACCACTAATAACGCGTAACATATTTCTGGTTGGAACTATTGCATTTTCCCAGTTTTCTACGAAGTAGTTATAGATTACGGTTGTTTCAATATGAGGAATCATATTATCAAATACATAATCTTGTACGACAGCTAAATGTGGGAATGCAAAGGATGGTTCTATTCCCTTATTAATAAACCCTTTAATATGAAATTCTTTTTTATTAGATCCGAGTGTAATCGTATTTTGCTTTGCAAATGGATTAGATACGAGATCGAGAAGTTCTGGTGAGTGGCGAGAAATAATATACACTTCTGTAGAATCGATTGTTATTTCCGGTCTTTTCAATTGTTGAGCGATTGCGTTATAATCGCTCATCTTCATAAGCATAATATCTTCTTTTGAAGCTGTATCTTTTAAGACTGTAAACTTATATTTGTTGTACTGAAAATTACTAGTTGTAAGCTCCGTTTCAATTGTAGAAATATGCTTTTGCTCAAGGGAATTGTCACCTTCTGATGTATAAGTGAAGGGGACGGGATATCGCTCTAGTACTGATGCCTTCGTATTGTTATTAGCGGCGAATAACCCAATAATAATTGTAAATGCAAGTGCAGATAGCATAGAAACGATAAAGAGTACGTTAATATTACTACGGGTACGAGCAACTAAGTCCGAAATCCATAACATATTTATTTGTTTCAAATAAAACTTTCTACGCTTCTTTAAAATATAGATAAAAAGAAGAAATGTTTGTGAAAAGAATAAATATGTCCCGACTACTACGAGTGGTAAAATAGATAACATAATAAAAAAGACAGATCCATTTTGCACATTTTTTTCCGTTACGTAGCCTCGCGGATAACCAGCGATATAATAGCATAGCCCTAAACAAATTAAAGCGAATAAAGAGATGAGTATAGATGGTCTTTTTTCAGCTGGCATTTTCTTGTTCCCTTTAATGAGGTGGGCTGTTTTTCGAGTACGAATAAACATTGGTGTAAACGTAGAAACGATTAAAAATAAAATGATAAACGTTACGGTTGTAACGATAATCGCCTCTGTTGGCCAATATAAATAAAGGCCTTTCGCACTTGTTAATTTCGAAGTGACTAATAAGAAAAAGTTAGAAAACACGAGGCCACCTTGTATACCGATAAAGATGGACAATATCCCGATCATCATGTTTTCAGTAAATAACAGTCTTTTTAATTGTCTCTGTGAGATACCGAGAATTGTGAGTATCCCGAATTGCTGCTTCCGTACATTTAAAAATGTTCCAATTGAATATAAGAGAAAGAAGAACGAGAACATAACAATCACAAGCTGTGCCGTACTAGCTAAGTTCATTAGAGGATCACGTTCTTGAAAGCTTTGTACACTCTGTAACCGCGGGTGATACGCGTATACAGTAAATGAAAAGAAAACCATGATAGAAAACGCACTACTTACAAAGTAGGCGAAATATGCTTTCGAATTACGCGAGACATTTTTAAATGCGAATTGCCAAAATGTCATCCACGTCTCCCTCCTAATAATGCTAAAACATCTAATATTTCTTGATAAAATTTCTCGCGATATAGTCCGCGGTGTAGTTCGTTGTAAAGCTCACCATCTTTAATGAAAATGACGCGGTTACAATAACTTGCTGCAAATGGATCGTGCGTAACCATTAAAATTGTTGCATCTTCTTCTTTATTTAACTTCGTAAATAACTCCATTACATCGATCGCTGCTTTCGAATCTAAGTTTCCTGTTGGTTCATCGGCAAGTAGAAGTGACGGATGATGAATAACAGCACGTGCTACTGCGGTACGCTGTGCTTGGCCCCCAGAAACTTCAAAAATACGTTTGTCTAAAATATGATCAATGCCAAGCTTTTTTGAAATGTTATCAAGCTTTTCGTCCATTTCTTTTAATGGAACATTATCTAATGTTAAAGGTAGTACGATATTTTCACCGATTGTTAGTGTATCTAGTAGGTTAAAGTTTTGGAAAACAAATCCTAACTCTTGTCGGCGGAAAATAGCTAACTTCTCTCTACGAAATGTGTGCGGTTTTTTTCCGTTAATCACGACATCACCAGAAGTAGGTGAATCAATTGTAGAGATAACGTTTAAAAATGTAGATTTACCACTACCAGATGGTCCCATGATAGCGACAAATTCTCCTTTATCTACATGTAAATTTATATTTTTTAAAGCAGTATGAGGGACTTTTCCTTCATACACTTTTGAGACATTTTTTATGTGTAATACTTCTTCCATAGTAATCACCTTTCTATCCTTTAGAACTTAATGTGTTGTGATAATTTTTGCATATAGAAGGAACGAATTAAAAGGAAAAATATAACTTCAACTGTTCCAAAAATCATCAGTACGACTGTAATCTCAGCGAAGAACGAGAGATGTAATATTTCTTGTAGCATCTTTGTCGCAAACATCGTATGAATCGATGCCATAATGTATGGAACAAAGAACAGAATCGCAAGTTGAATGGTAGCAGATCGTTTCATTTCGGCTTCTGTTAAACCGATTTTTGTAATCGTTACATACTTTTCTTGCTCATTTGTTAAATCTGTATACATCCTGAAGTAAAGAACACTACCAGCACCAATAAAGAAAATAACACCTAAGAAAGTACCAATTAAGAAGAACGAAGCGACATTTAGTTTAGTTGTGTATAGAGAATCGCTTGCTTCACTTGCATGGAATGGTGGGTGCTCAGCTTTGATCGTTTCATTATCATTAATAATTTTTGTTATAAATTCCGAACCGATGTTATGTGCTTTTTCCCATTCGTTAACTTTAAAGCTATATACACTCATCTGTTTTGAAGCTGATGATAATGCCTCTACATTTGCATCAGATAATACGAGTAATGTTGAGATTAAGCTGTTTGGGAAAGGATTATAATTTTTATATTCTTTCACTTGGAGCTGTAGGCTGTTTTGAGTAAGTGTAAGAATATCTTTCCGTTCTGTATCATAAATTGTGCCAATGAATTGATCATCTATGTCTTTTATAAGGATATAAGATTCATTATTTTTCACGTTGAGATGTTCCCAATTTAACGCCTTAGCAAGTATATTGTAATCACTTTGTTTAATTGCATAATAGAGCTTTGGGTTTTCTTCAGCCGAAGATACTTCATATATATCCGTTTTAAGTTTTTTATAAGTAAAGTGCTCTTCATTAAATTTTTGTTCTAACCAATTTAAATGTTCATCCGCTAACGTATTTTCAGTATGTGATAAATACGTAAAAGGGAAAGGGTTTTGTCTTATTGCATCAAACTTTGTAAATTTCCCAAAACCGTATAAGAATGTAATCATAGTAAAAGCGAGTGTTGATAGCATCGCTACAATAAAGAGCATGTTAATGTTTGTCCGAATGCGCGCTGCTAAATCAGAAATCCAAAGCATATTCGTACGCTTCATATAAAATGTTCTTCGCGTTTTTAATATACGAATGAGTAAAAAACTAATTTGTGAAAAGAAAAAATATGTTCCAGCTGCAACAAGTGAAGGAATGACGAATATGCTAGAGACGGCATATAGGATTCCAATCATATCACCTAGGGACATAAAATATAACGGATTTGCTGCTAATACATATCCAGTTATTAAACATGTCGCACCAAATAGAGAGATGAGCACGGATGCTTTTCTTTCTTTTTGCTTTGTTCCTTCTTTTAAAAGACGTACAGCCTTTCTCGTCCGAATGAGCATCGGCGTAAAAGATGAAACGAGAATGAAGAGTCCAAGAAAGATGATCGTAGTTAAAATAATAGCACTCGTCGGCCAATATAAATATAAACCAGGTACATGTGTAATTTTGGCGGTAACTAATAGAAAGAACTGTGAAAAGACAAGTCCAAGTTGAATGCCGACAAATATGGAAAGAACACCAATTAGCATGTTTTCTAGAAATACGAGTCTTTTTAATTGCTTTTGAGATATGCCAAGTACTGTTAAAATCCCAAATTGCTTTTTTCGTACTTTTAAGAAAGTACCGATTGAATATAGTAAAAAGAAAAACGAAAAGAATACAATGACAACTTCTGAAATTGTCATTAATATGTTCAGAGCAACATTTACGTCTGTCATATGCAATTTAGGATGAAATAAATAAACTGCAAATGAGAAAAAAATAGCAATGGAAAACGCACTGCTTACAAAATAGGCGAAATAAGCTCTGGCGTTCCGAGTCACGTTTTTAAATGCAAACTGCCAAAATGTCATTCACCTAAGCCTCCTAATAAAGTGAAGATGAAAAAAGTATGAAAGATACTCTTTTCATCACGTTTGTTTTAAATAATTTGTCCATTCGTATACTGTGATAATTTTTGCATGTAAAGTGAACGAATGAATAAGAAAAATACAACTTCAACGAATCCAAAAATAATAAGAACGGCTGAAACTTCTTTGAACAAAGATAAACCAATTACATCTTGTAGCATTTTCGTTGCAAACATTGTATGAATGGATGCCATAATGTAAGGAACGAAAAATAAAATACTAAGCTGAATGGTCGCAGATCGTTTCATCTCTTCATCTGTCACACCGATCTTAGAAATTGTTATATACTTCTCTTGTTCATTCGTCAAATCTGTATACATTCTAAAGTAAAGAACACTACCAGCTCCAATGAAGAAAATAACTCCTAAAAATGTCCCGATTAGGAAGAATGCGGCACTACCAGACGTTATTTTATATAACGTTCCTGCTGATTCAAAGGATCGAATAAGAGGTCCTTCATAAGGGGAGTTATTTCGATCTTTTTGCACTTTTTCTATAAAATCATCAGCTATTTTATATGTCTGTTCCCAGTTTTGAATTTTGTAATTGTATGCTGATATATGCTTTACCGTGTTAGGTAAGTTATTTACGTGAATATCAGGCAAAACTATCGTTTGATATGAAAAGTCAGATGGAATCGCATTAACATGTTCATAGCCTTTTACTTTTAATTTCGTATTTGTACTAGAGAGTGTAATGTAATCTCTTTTGTAGCTTTGCTCAAATTCGTTGAATATAGTGATATAAGATGTCCCTGTTAACACGTATGCTTCGTTATTGTCCATAAATAGTTGTTTCATTCGTAAAGAACCCGCAAGTTTGTTATAGTCACTTTGCTTAATTGCGTATACGTCATTATAAATAGCTACACCTTTATCTTCTTCTAGTGGTGTTTCATATATATCAGTTTTGATTTTCTCATAAGGAAAATGCTCTTTTTGTAATTGGTGTTCAAGCCAGTTTAAATGCTCAGTAACAAAAGGATTTGCATCATAAGAAAAATAAGAAATTGGGAAAGGAGAAATTCTATTAACTTCTAGCTTAACAAATTTCCCGAATCCATATAGGAACGTTATCATTGTGAAAGCAATAGTAGAGAGCATTGCTACAATAAAAAGCATATTAATATTCGTTCGAATACGGCTTGCTAAATCAGAAATCCAAAGCATATTAACCCGTTTCATATAAAACTTTCTTCTCGTTTTTAAAATGTAAATAAGTAAAAAACTAATTTGTGAAAAGAAAAAATATGTCCCAATTGTAACAAGCGTTGGGATAACAAAAATACTTGAAACCATATATATAACACCTATTTGCGGGCTTACTGATACGAAATATTTAGGATTTCCAGCTAAAGCATAACCACCTAATAAACAAATCGCACCAAATAAGGAAACAAGTATGGACGGTTTTTTTTCTTTTTGTTTTCCGTCATTTGTTTTTAAAAGGCGTACCGCTTTTTTTGTACGAATAAGCATTGGTGTGAATGTAGATACAATGATAAAAAGACTAAGGAAGACGATAGTCGTTAAAATAAAGGCGTTAATAGGCAAGTATAAATATATGCCTGGGACGTGCGTAATTTTTGCTGTGACTAATAAGAAAAATTGTGAAAATACAAGTCCAAACTGCATACCGAAAAAGATAGATAAAATACCGATTAACATATTTTCCATAAAAACGAGACGATGTAATTGCTTTCTCGATATACCTAAAACGGTCAAAACTCCGAATTGTTTTTTTCTAACTTTTAAAAAAGTACCAATGGAATATAGTAAAAAGAAGAAAGAGAAAAATACAATTACAACTTCTGAAAATATCATTAATCCTGAAATTTCAGCGTTCATGCTAAAGTTTTGTAATTTTGGATGGAATAAGTAAACAGCAAACGAAAAGAAAACAGCAATTGAAAAGGAACTGCTGACGAAATAAGCAAAATAAGCTCTGGAATTACGCGTTACATTTTTAAAGGCAAACTGCCAAAATGTCATAATATGTGCCTCCCGCTAGAAGGCAAATATGTAGTTTTATTGCAAAAAATGTATGAGAGTGCGTTCTCATACATTTTGCTAGCATATGTTCCGATCATGCTTCGGTCACCTTCTCTGTATGCTCTGCTTGATTATTTGCAGCGTTGTGGAAGATGATTTTAATCGTCGTTCCTTTACCAACTTCAGAGTCTAGTTTCACAGAGTGACCTAAATAATCACAAATTTTACTTACAATATAAAGTCCCATACCAGTAGATTCTCCGAATGCGCGACCATTTTTTCCAGTGTAAAAAGGTTCAAATACTCTTCGAATATCTTCTTGTGGGATACCAACACCTTCATCATGAACTTCTAAAATAATATCTTTTCCGTTTCGGTAAGCAGATAAGAAAACTTTCTTTCCGCGCTCACCAGAGTAACGAACGGCATTTGTCATTAACTGATAAATAATGAATTTTAGCCATTTCGCATCAGAAGCAACTTTTAAATCGGAATGAACTTCTAAAACAGGGAAGACTCCGTTTCGAATGAATAGTTCTTTTAATCCGTTAATATTTTTTGTTACCGCATCTTTTAATGAAATCGTCTCAACATGGAAATCTTCATGGAAGTTATTTAATCTTGCCATATATAAAGCCATATCGAGTCCTTGATTTAATCGTTCTAATTCTTTTTTGAATTTCGGAATCAAGTGTTCATCTTCCATTTCTAGCACCATAAGTTGCATAACAGAAACAGGTGTCTTCATTTGATGCACCCAGTGATTAATAAATAATTGATGTTCTTGCTGTTTTACTTCATACGATTGTAGTTCTTTTTGGAATAGACGATACTGCGTGCGCACGAGTTCATTTACACCGTGAGGCATCGGAGCAGTTGCTCTTTCAATAAACGCATCTTCCATTTTCTCTGGTTGCTCACTTAATCTATGGTACATTCTACGATTGCGAACGTAACGATAAGCGAGGAAACAAATGAATAAATATAAACTTAAAACGACGAAGTAAAATTTATTATTTTGAAATCCATCTACTGCATCATAAAGAACGAAAATGATACCGAAGTTTAATACGTATAGTAGAAAAAATGCAAAATGATCACGTAAAAATAGCTTCATGCTTATTCACTCCAAGTTGCGTTAAAACGATACCCAAGTCCACGTACTGTTTCAATAGCATTTTCAATACCAAGCTCATTGAACTTTTTACGAAGACGCGTAATGTTTACGTTTAATGTATTTTCTTCAACGAAGCTTTCGTCATCCCATAGGGCAGCTAATAAATCTTCACGGCTCGCTGTACGAGGGAATTTAGATAATAACATTTCTGCTAAAATAGCTTCTTTTTTCGTTAAAAGAACTTGCTCAGCACCGAAATGAATTTCTGGACGTTCCGGGAATAATTTTAGTCCTTCTACTTCAACGATACGTTCAGAAATATTTGGGGCATAATCACCGTAAATACGGCGTAATTGACCTTTAATTTTCGCCATTACAACGTCATAGTGGAATGGTTTTGTAATATAATCATCCGCACCGCTTTCAATCGCCATAATTTGTTCCATCTCACCAGCACGAGCTGAAATGAAAATAATTGGACAAGTAGATTCATGACGAATTTGACGGCACCAGTAGAAACCATCGAATTTTGGTAAGTTTACATCAAGTAAAACAAGGTGTGGTTTCACTGCGTTAAACGATTCCATAATATCATCGAAATTCTCCGCTACCACAGCCTCATAACCGTACTTCTGAATGTGAGATTGCAGTAATGATGAAATATTTGGATCGTCTTCAACGATTAAAATTTTATACATATGTATATTCCTCCTCAAAAAAACAATTGTAGCTATAGTGTATCATGTGTTTCAAGTCTTTTCATTATGTTGAAAGATAAGCTAGTAAACAGTATAGGTCAAAAGCGGAAAAAGTAAAAAAGGCCTCGTATATAATTGACAATTAACTGAAATCATTTTAACATTTAGATAAATATCTAAATGTCTAATTAGTGAAAGGAAGAAAGACATTGAATCAAGCATTCAAAGCATTAGCAGATCCAACAAGGCGAAAAATTTTAGACTTATTAAAAGAAGGCGATCTAACCGCTGGTGAGATTGCTGAACAATTTAATATGACAAAACCAAGTATTTCACACCACTTAAACGCACTGAAAAATGCTGAACTTATTCAAGATGAAAAGAAAGGTCAATTTGTTGTGTACTCTTTAAACACAACTGTCTTTCAAGATTTATTAACGTGGGTGTTTACATTTACGAATAAGGGGGAAGAGGGGAAATGAGGAAGCATATATTTCCGTTACTATTAATTGCTTTAACGATTATTGCATGGTGTGTCGCGTGGCCGCATTTACCAGGTGAAGTTCCGAGCCATTGGAATGTTGCTGGGGAGGTAGATGGACATATGTCTAAAATGGGAGGGATGATTTTTGATGTAGCAATTATGGTTTTTATATATGCTTTATTAACCGTATTGCCTAAGATAGATCCGAAGCATAAAAACTATGATAAGTTTTCTAAAGGATATAATGTAATAAATTATAGCGTATTAATCTTATTATTTTTAGTAAATATCATTGGAATTGGGGCTGGATTAGGTTATGACATTCCAATGAATAGTACACCGCATATTCTTGTTGGTCTTTTATTTATAGTCATCGGCAATTATTTACCACAATGTAAACCAAACTACTTTGTAGGTATAAAAACACCGTGGACGTTAAGTAACGAAGAAGTATGGAGAAAAACGCACCGTTTTAGCGGAAAGGTGTTTGTTGTATTAGGAGTTATTATGATTTTAAGTATTGTTGCACCGGTAGAGTGGAAAGCTTTCCTAATCATTGGCATTATTATCGGTGCAGTAGGATTAACAATGGGATATTCCTACGTCGCTTATAAAAAAGAACTAAAAATATAAATAAAAGCTGCTTTTCCTTTTAAGGAGGAGCAGCTTTATTTTTTATTTCTTCAAAACCGGTATCCAAATTGCACTTTTAAAGTTTGGAGAGGATGTATCTTTCTGGTCATTCCACAATATTTCTGGTCCTTCCGCTAGTTCATAGTTTGAGGAAGGAAACCATTCGGAATAAATGCGTCCCCATACATTTTGTAATGTTTCAGGAAATGGACCGACAGCTTCAAATACGGCCCACGTTGAAGCTGCGACTTCAAGTTGTGCGAATTGCTCTGGACAATCTTTCGTTGAGGCTACTCCAATGTAGTGATCGAGTTCTCCCTTTTCCTCCATTCTTCCTTCAGAAAAGTTAGTAGAAGCACTAATGATTCCATTCGGTTCCATGTTTGAAAGGGACTTTAACGTTTGAATGGACTCTGGATTTAAACTTTTCCACATAGAAGCAATTTCTTCATTTACACCGTTAAATACAATCGGTACGCGTTTTGTAATACCAATAATTCGAAATGGTTCTTTTTTTTCAATTCGATAGTTCATTTCGTTTCCTCCTTGAATCGATAACTGGAAGGTCATTGGTGAATAAGCTTTCAAAGAATGACTACTATTTCGGGCCTCTGAAGGCGTTATGCCGTGCAAGTTTTGAAAGGCACGTGCAAAAGAGTCTGGTGAGTTGTACCCATATTTTATAGCGACATCAATGACTTTTGCATCGCTGTTTTTTAGTTCAAAAGCAGCAAGAGTAAGACGTCTACAGCGAATATATTCTGACAGTGATATGCCAGCTAGGAAAGAAAACATTCTTTTGAAATGATATTCAGAGCAGTAAGCTATTTTTGCGACTTCTTTAAAATCAATTTCATCTGTTAGGGTGTTTTCAATATACTGCATTGCTGCATTCATGTTTTTAAGTGAATCCATACGATGACCTCCTTGTTAAATAGAATAGCAGGAACAAAATAGCTCCATCCGACATTTCATGCACAATTTTGTAGGGTACATTTTTAACCTTACAAAATTGTAATGTTCCTGTAAGGAGAATGAATGGATGGTATGATATCCCAATGTTATAGTAACAAAGTACTTTTGTTCAGTAGGTTAAATTTTTATATCTTTACTTATGCGTCTTACATAACTGTCATGTTTGTGTAAGAAACATCGATAGTGGCAAGAGTAGAGAGTGTATATAGTTGAAAATAGAGAATAGAAGAAATGAGGGATGTCGAGATGAAAACAGTGTTAGAAGCAAAAAATATTGAAAAAGTGTATGACACGGGTGGTAATAAATTTGCAGCGTTAAAAGGTATTAACTTACAAGTAAAAGAAGGTGAGTTCGTTGGAATTATGGGACCTTCTGGTTCGGGTAAGACGACGCTACTAAACGTTCTTTCTACAATTGATAATGCGACGAACGGTGAAATTTTAATTGATGGAAAAGATATCGTGAAGATGAACGATGATAAGTTAGCGTTATTCCGCCGTGATCATTTAGGGTTCATTTTCCAAGATTATAATTTATTAGATACGTTAACGGTAAAAGAGAACATTGCGTTACCTCTTGCGTTATCAAAGGTGAAAGCGAGTGAAATTGATCGCCGCGTTCTTGAAATCTCAAAGAAATTTGGTATTGATCATATTTTAAGTCAGTTCCCATATCAAGTGTCGGGTGGACAGAAGCAGCGCTGCGCAGCATCGCGTGCGATTGTTACAAGTCCTAGTATGATATTTGGTGACGAGCCGACGGGAGCACTTGATTCTAAATCAGCGACAGATTTATTAGAAAGCATGAAGTCGTTAAATGAATATGATAACTCTACAATTTTAATGGTAACACACGATGCGTTTGCCGCAAGTTATTGTAAACGAGTTATTTTCATTAAAGATGGTGAGTTATATAAAGAATTGCACCGCGGTGAATCAACACGTAAACAGTTCTTCCAAAAAGTCGTTGACGTAATGTCTTCCATTTCTGGAGGTATGGCTGATGACCTTATCTAGCATTGCCCTCCGCAACATACAGCGGAACTTTAAAGACTACTTTGTATATTTTGCATCTATGATTTTTAGTATCGTCATTTATTTTACATTTAAGGCGTTGCAGTATAATTCACAAATGGAAAAAGCTGCGGAAGCTTCTAAAAAAATTAGCGGAGCATTTCAAGTTTCAAGTGTGATGCTTATTATTTTCGTGGCAGTGTTCATTATATATTCAAACGGTTTCTTTACACGGAAGCGTAAAAAAGAAGTTGGGCTATATTCCTTATTAGGTATTCGAAAAAGACAAATAGGTAAAATGCTCTTTTATGAAAATATGTTAATGGGATTAATGTCATTAGTAATCGGTATTGCGATCGGTAGCGTTCTTTCAAAACTATTCCTTGAACTACTAATAAATATGATGGGAATAAACTTAAACGTTCATTTTGAAGTACCGATGGCTGCAGTTATTGATACAGCAATTATTTTCTTTGTAATTATTTTGTATACATCACTTCAAGGATATCGTTTAATTTATCGATTTAAGTTAATTGAACTTTTCCGCGCAGAACGTGAAGGAGAGGCAATGCCAAAAGGATCTGTCATTATGGCGTTAATTTCAGTTTTCTTAATCGGCTCAGGTTATTTCTTAGCGTTAATGTTTATGAAGGCAGTTATGTATGCAAACTTTATGGTAGTTGCACTTTATATATTACTTGCAACAGTATTAGGTACGTATTTACTATTTATGTTCTTTACAGTATTCGTATTGAAACGTGCAAGAAATAATAAGTCAGCGTTTTATAATGGTATGAATATGATAACGACTTCACAGTTACTATACCGTATTAAAGGAAATGCAAAGTCACTTGCGACAATTTCTATTTTAAGTGCAGTAACATTAACAGCTGTTGGTACGTCAGTTACGATGTATTACAACACATTTACGCAATCAAAAACATCCATGCCATACAGTTACTCTTATGAGAAAAAAGATGCAGAATTGGATAAGAAAGTAAATGCAATTCTTGTGGAGGAGAAGCAGGATCACCCTGTTAAAGATCAATTTGAAATTGAAACGGTTCCTGTCAAAGGGAAATTCGAAGGAGATAAAGTTGATTTCATTCTTAATATGAATTACACGATTTCAGAGAAATATCAGTTTATATCTCAATCTGAATTCAACAAAATTGCGAAAAAAATTGATGCGGAAACAGTGAATGTAGCTACTGGCGAAGCATTTATATATGATAGTTCTTATATGGAAGGGTATGAGTTTAGCCCTGAATATAAAGGAAATAAAGCGGTATTCCAAATTGGAAATGAAACGAAGACATTGACGATCCAAGGTGTAAATAATACTGCAATTACGAACTTAGGTGAATTAGTTGTTGTCGTTCCAGATGAAATGTATGAACAAGCGAAGCAAGCATTTGGAACACGTGTTGTAAAAAATATTGATGTAAAAGATGAAAGAAACAGTAAAGTATTAACAGAAAAATTAACAAAAGTGATGCCAGCTGGTGAATCAGAAATGGCACCACCATTTAGAGACTTCTACACTGGTTTCCATATGGGACTTGAAGCAACTGGACTAATGATGTTCATCGGACTATTCTTAGGCTTAGTCTTCCTATTAGCGACAGGCTCCATTATTTACTTCAAGCAGCTTACAGAAGCAAGTGCTGACCGTGATCGTTACATTGTCCTTCATAAAGTTGGTGTAACGAAACAAGAGATGAAGAAAGCTATTGCAAAACAAGTGAGCTTTATCTTTGCAATTCCACTAGTAATCGGAATTCTACACAGTTTGTTTGCATTAAAAGGTTTAGGAAACATACTACCATTTGAAATTATGGTTCCGCTTCTAATTAGTATCGGAGTATATAGCGTTATTTATATCGGATATTACTTCTTAACAGTTCGTTCTTATTATAAGATTGTGAGTGCGAAGTAATGCAAGAGTTGTTTTTATCTTAGTAAAAAAGCATCCGACTAACATGTTAGTCGGATGCTTTTTTTGTCTATACGTGAGCTTTATTTTCGTCCGAACTATCAAACATGTCCATTACTTTAAAAATACCTTCCAATAGCAAGGTACATAAAATAGCGAAAATTAATACGGCATGAGGTGATAATTCAACTGATGTGAAGTTAAGGTCTGCCAACCAAAAGTAACCTACATAAAAACTTAAAAATGTGCTAACAGCCGAAAGTGTAAATCCTAAAAATCCTAATTCCTTTAATTTTTCCTCAGATAATTTACATAAACGTAAAACAATAGAGAAGAGAATTCCTACTATGAAAAATCCCATACATAATGCGAACAATGATATTATGCTTGGATACTTAACTTCATCGGGCATCCACTTTTTCATTCCCACTATTAAAAAGGTAGGGACAAGAATAGGTAATAAAAGTGGTAGCACTATTTGTATAGCTGCAAATAATGCATTTGATTTATTATCGTTTTGATTATTCATAAAGCCTCCAAAAATGATTTCTATACTAATTCCAAATATCTTAGAGGATTTTAACATAAAAATAGTAACTTCGCTATACAAAATCGGAGTAGGATCATGATCATTCATGGTAAATAAACAAGCTGACTTATTTGTATATGTTTGATTCGCTTATCTTTGGAATTCAATTTTTTATGTTTGTTTATAGTAAAGATGAAAATTTCCTTCATCTTCATAAAATCTTAAGAAATCTCCTCAATATTTGTTAAGAAACGATAGTTATACTTAAACACAAGTTAAAAACTATTGAACGAATGGAGAGAGAGTATATGCAGCTCATAACATTCTTAACTGAATTTATAAAACATCCGAAACATATTGGTGCGGTTGTACCGAGCTCAAAAATATTAGCAAGGAAAATGGTAGATGTAATTGATTTTAATAGAGCGAAATGTATTGTAGAGCTAGGGCCTGGTACAGGAGCTTTTACGAAAGAGATTATGAAGAGAAAGAAGAAGGAGACAATATTTCTTCTTGTTGAAATTAATGAAGTATTTTTTAAAGAGTTAAAGAGAAAATTTAAAGATGAGCAGAACGTGATTGTTATACACGGTTCAGCTGAAAATATAAAGAAGTATATGGAACAATTAAATATAGAATGTATTGATTACGTCTTATCAGGATTGCCTTTCACTTCTTTACGAGAAGAGGTTTCAAAGCGCATTTTAAACAGTGTAATGGAAACGATACATGAGAACGGGGAATTTATTACATTTCAATATTCACTTGTGAAAAAAGGATTTATACAGAATTTCTTTCCTGAAATTACACTAGAAAAGGTGTGGCTTAATTTCCCACCAGCTTACGTCTTTAGTTGTAGAAAAGAGCTAAGGAGAGCATATGCATAATGGAGTTACATGAATTAATGTCATACATTGAGCAGTATGGTTATTGGGCACTATTTTTTTGTTTATGGCTTGGTATTATCGGTATGCCGATTCCAGATGAAATGATTGTCATGAGCGGTGGATTTGTATCATCAATGGGGATATTAAGTATGATTCCAGCCTTTTTATTAACGTATTTAGGTGTTGTATCAGGTCTTTCTTTAGGGTATATACTAGGGAAAATATTTGGCATAAAAGTGCTTAATAAATTGATGAAAAAGAAAAAGGCAAAGTACCTTTTAAAATCACAAGAAATAGTAGGGAAATATGGTCATTATGCATTAGTAATAAGTTATTTTATCCCCGTTGTGAGACATATCGTACCGTATTTGGTTGGAATGAATAATATGTCATTTAAAACGTATGCATTGTATTCCTATATGGCAGGACTTGTTTGGACGCTAGCTTATTTTATGCTGGGCTCTCTATTCGGAAAACAGATAGAAACGATTGTAGCACTTGCGACGAAATATGGGATGTATTTAGGCGGGGGCATTATGAGCATTACTATCATTTCTTATGTGTACATTCAAAAGAGGAATGCAGTAGTGAGTGAAATAAAGCAACATTCATAGTTTGGTAAATGATGCTGGAGGAGATTTTGTGAGTAAAGGAACGATACTTATCGTGGACGATGAGAAGGAAATTAGAAAACTTATCACTATCTATTTGAAGAATGAAGGTTACGAAGTATTACAAGCTGGAGATGGTGAAGAGGGTTTAGAAATAGTAAAGAAAAGAGACGTGCATCTAATCGTCCTTGATATTATGATGCCGAAAATAGATGGTATTCATATGTGTATGAAAGTGAGAGAAATAGCGGAAATGCCTATTATTATGCTTTCGGCAAAAACGCAAGATATGGACAAGATTTTAGGATTAACAACTGGGGCAGATGATTACGTAGCCAAACCATTTAATCCACTGGAACTCATTGCTCGTATTAAATCACAACTTCGGAGATATATGAAAATGAGCGGGACAAGTGTACAGGATGAAAATGAAATAGAAATTGGAGATATGAAAATTAATATAGTAACACGGCAGGTCATTATTGCAAATAAAGAGGCGAAATTGACACCGAGAGAGTTTGAGGTATTAGAATTGCTTGCACGAAATCAAGGAATGGTATTAAATGCAGCACAAATTTATGAAAGAGTATGGAAAGAGCAAGCTTTCCAATCCGATAATACTGTGATGGTACATATTCGGAAAATACGTGAAAAGATAGAGGCGATTCCAAGGAAGCCTCGGTACATTAAAACGGTATGTGGAGTTGGCTATAAGATTGAGAAAGATATTTGAACCGATAATATGGATGAATCAAGTTTTTAAAAAAATGATAGGTAAAATAGTGAGTTATTTGGAAAAGAGCATACGGATACAGCTAATGGCTACATTTACTTTTTGTACGTTACTCGGGGTATTAGTAGGATGGTCTTCATCTTCTTTTTTCGAGGATGCGAATAAAATTTCTATCATTGATTATGCATCAGGTATGGAAGCCATTGATGGACAGACACAAAGACTTGTTGAAAGTATAACCGAGGAAGGTAAGGAAATTAATATACAAGAATTGCTTGATCAATTGAATCACCAAAATCAACTGAAGATTTTAATAATAGATGAGAATGGGAAAGTCGTTTATAAAACAAAGGGAGCGCCGGAAGAACAAATCAATATTCATGAGACGATGCGTAATGTGATGGATTTTAAAATGGATCAAGTACGATATGTAGAGGCGCAAAATTTAATTCAAGATGGAACTGAACAAAAGCGTAAGGAGTTTACAACTTTTTATCCGGTTACTGTTAATACGGAAAATATGTATATCATTGCAAGTGGTATACCACAAGGAAATGTGAAGTATATAGTGAATGATAGCAGCCCATTTCCATCTTTATTAGGTTTTATCACTTTTATACTATCTTTCTTTTATATAACGAAAAGGAAGATGAATCAGATTGAAGCGATGGCAGAAGGAGTAAGGGAGTTTTCGAAAGGTAATTTACAATATAAAATCAAACAGGCAGGTCAAGATGAAATAGGTTTATTAACTTCTAATATTAATCAAATGGCAGAAAAGCTTTTGGCTAATATAGAAAAGGAAAAACAAATAGAGAAGCAAAAAAGTGAATTGATTACAAATGTATCACATGATTTAAGAACCCCACTTACTTCTATTATGGGGTATTTACGTTTACTAGGTGATGCGAAATATGAAAATAAAGAACAGCATGATGAGTATATAAAAATTGCCTTTTCAAAATCAGAGCAGTTGAAGATGTTAATAGAAGATTTGTTTGAGTATACAAAACTAACAGATGAAAATATGGCGTTAGATTCGCAAGAAGTGTGTATAAATGAACTACTTGATCAATTAATAGAAGAGTTAGTACCACAAGCGGAGGAGCATAATATTTCTTTTGTAAAAGAATTTCAAGAAGATCGTATATATGCTGTTGTGGACTCAGAAAAAATGGTACGTGTGTTTGAAAATCTTTTAATAAATGCAATTAAATACAGTATAGATAAAGCAGAAATTCGGGTTTTACTTCAAAGAGAAGAACAGCATATCAAAATTTCTATAGCGAATCATAGTGAAGAATTTACAAAAATAGAATTAGAGAATTTGTTTGAGCGTTTTTATAAAAAAGATCAATCGAGAAGTAGAGCTGTAGAAGGTTCAGGTTTGGGGCTTGCAATTGCAAAAAGCATTGTTGAATTGCACAAAGGAGAAATTCGAGCAGAATATGAAAATGGGGTTATTCAATTTATTATCTTATTGCCAATTTAATTAGAAGAGCACTAGGAAATTTGGTTACATTTTAATACGTAATAGCGCCGCGATGGATTTAGAGGAAGTCCTTTAAGTGGAAATATCTGAGAAGAGGAGAATAGAAAGTTTCATGAAAAAAATAAGTGCGTTTATCGTATTAATTATAGTTGGAGTTACATTACTTATAGGAAAGGGGGGACCGATTGTAGATCAACTCAATCCATTTATTAAAGAAGATATTTATTATGCTGTTGTTGATAATGATGGTAAATATGGAGCTGAAAACAAAGGTTTTGCTAGATGGGAATATAAATTCAAAGGATATAATGAATCTGGTCAAGAGCAAAAGATTGCGATGACTGCTTCAAAACATTTAAGAATAGGAGCATATTTAAAGATTAGATCTAAAGGAAGTTATGGTATGGAATGGGAAGAAGTACAAATAGATGAAATACCTAAGAAAGTAAAAGAGAAAGTACAAATACAACATAATTAGTTATAGAAATTATAAGTGGCATTCCATGGATAAGATAACGAGCAAGCTTCGAAGATTGTAGCAGTATATGATAAGTTCTAAATTTTTTATAAAGAAGATAAAGTTTATCTTAACTTTATTTAAACTGCATTTCTTCTGTGTACAATGACTAGTATTCTATAGTATGTAGATAAAAAATAGTAGGGAGTAGCAGGATAATTATGCAGGTTTCTAAGAAGAAAATATTATTATTTCTTTCAATTATTCTTTTGGCTTTATTGATGGTGTATGTATGTGCAAATAATAAGCATGTCCAAAATATTGTTCATAATATAGAAGACATCTATAAAGTATATAGAGAGAATCAGGTATTGAAAGGGAAAATTGAACATCAAGAATCGTTAAAGAGTAAAGTGCAAATATTAAGTGAGGAGAAAGAAAACCTTACTAAACTTATCAACAAAACGAAAGAATTAAAGGAACAAGGAAAATACAATTTAATTCAAGCTACAGTAGTAACTCGTGTAGCAGAAGAGTGGTATGGAGAAGTCACTATTGATAGAGGTGCACAACATGGTGTAAAGGTTGATATGGCTGTTATTACAGTGGAAGGTTTTATCGGAAAGGTAGAGAGTGTAGATCAATATACATCTGTTGTGAAATTAATTACGAATGATGAACGAACGAATCGTTTAGCAATCACCCTTCAAAATAATTCATCCATTTTAGGATTTGTTACAGGGTATGATAAGAAAAAACAGGCTCTTCGAATTGATAATATTCCATCAGATAAAGCGAAAGAAATAAAAATAGGTGATAGTATTATTACCTCTGAACTGAGTCAGAAAATACCACCTGGCCTTGAAGTAGCAGAGGTGATAGAGCAAGAACCGGATCAATATGGTCTTGCTTATATTATTTATGCAAAACCAAAGGCGAATTTATATGATTTAGAAGATGTAATTTTAATAGAACCTAAATAATAGTTTTATGTAGTGCCTTTGAGAGGTGAATTAGAAACGAAGAGAATGAACGTAAAATAAAGAGTAAGAGGGATAAGGAAAAGTAAAACGGTACTAAATTTAATAATATATGGTTATATATTTATAATGTTTTTATTTTATCTTTATCTTATCTTTATCTCGGACAATTATAATGAAGAGGTAAACTGATGATAAGTGCAAAGTTATTAAGTATTACAGTGGGGCTTTTTTTTTGTACATTTTTAATATTAATTATTTATATAACCTCTTAAATAGGCTAGAAAACCTATATAATATCCTTCGACTTTATATGTGTAAATATATTATTTGAGCGTGAGAATATTGATGTCAAAAGGTATATGAATCGGATTATAAAATGTTTGATTTGCATATTGTAATGTTTTTTTCGGGAGTGTACATTACAAAAATGTAAGAGGAATCAATATTGCTGTTTGTAGGGAAAAGATAAAATGATAGTTAGTGGCTATGAAAATAGCATGATCGCAGCACTAGCCAAATGACAGGAGGCAATATGAAAACTTTAATATTTGAAGAGAACGTTGTACAAAGAGGGTATAGTAAAAAGATGAATGTAGTACACCACACTGTAGAGAAGCGTGGGTGTAGAGTGTGTTATTAAAACTTTCTATTTCTAGTATGAAAAAAATGATAAAGGATTACATCGTTTTACTAATAGGCCTTGTCATCTCAATTTCTATTTTTTATATGTTTCAAACGCTTGCGCTAAATAAAGAGTTTACAATGAATAACAGTATTATTGGTTCAATTGTATTTGTATTTCAAATAGGCTCTGTTTTGGTAGCATTTATTACATTCTTTTATATTTTTTATGCAAACTCTTTTCTACTTTCACTCCGGCGGAAAGAACTTGGCATGTATCTTGTTTTAGGGGCCAAAAAGAGTAAAATCAGCCAACTTTTATTCTTTGAGACATTGTCTATGGGAATGATTTCACTAGCATTAGGTAGTGTATTCGGAGCTATTCTTTCTAATTTTGTTAGCAAATTTTTAACGAAACAATTGGAAATTTCAACGGAAGGTTATCAAGCATTTTATGTTCCTGCATTCAAAATAACATTTATATTCTTTAGTGCGTTATTTCTGCTTACATCCGTTGTAAATGCCATTCGTATAGCACTTAAAACAGAACTAGATTTAATTCGTACAGAGCAGCAAACGGAGCGCATACGAATGAAAGGACCAGCCACGATATTGTTACTTTTATGTAGTTTGCTAGGACTAGGTGTAGGATATTATTTCGTAATCTTCGTAGGAATAAAAGGTGCTGGCGCCATTATGCTTCCATTATTCACGATTACAATTGGGACATATCTTATATTTATTTCGTTCTTACCTATGATTGTTAATAGGCTAAAGAAAACGCGCTATTTAAATGAGAAGAAATTAAATGCATTTACATTTGCACAATTGCAGTTCCGTGTAAGTAGTTTGGCGAAAATATTAGGAACGGTAACGATGTTAATTGGTCTTGGTGTGGGGGCAATGGCTGGTGGCATGTCTTTACAGAAAAACGTAATCCTTACAGCAGAAAGAATGTCAGGGTATGATATTACAATTCATGATCCAGAAGCAGCGGATTATAAAGCTATGGAAAAAATGAAAATTGTAGATAAAAAACAATATAAATATAAAGTTAATAATGAGGCTGTTTACTATTTAAAAGAAGAATTATTAGAGAATCCGCCACTGTTGTTTGGAAAGAAAGAGACAATACATATTACTGAACAACTTCCATCTTCGAGCTATAGGATGTTTAAGGGAGAGGAAGTTGATCCATCTAGTTCTACGTTACCACTGAATTGGGATAAGAGTATGGATAGTGATTTTAGATCGAATATTACTGTATATAATCGTAAACCTGTCTATATCGTCGACGAAAACTGGTATAAAGCAATTCAAGGTAATGAGCATACGTTTTTTATTGCTAAAATCGATAATATTTTACGGTATAAGACAGAGCTAAAAGAGATGGATAATCGTCAAATCGAAAAAATAGCCGCCGCTATTAATAAGCCTAAGGAAGACGTATATTTACCAACAAACTATAATGATTATGAATCTATGCTTGCCTTTTCAAAAGGAACTTCCTTTATGGGATTCTTTTTAGGTCTTGCTTTTTTAGCTATGATGGCAAGTTGTTTAATGTTTAAGATCCTTTCTGGAGCTACGAAAGATATAGGGCGGTATGAGATGCTTCGGAAAATTGGGGTACGTAAAGAATTACTTATACAATCTATGTATAAAGAATTAGGCATTGTATTTTTATTTCCAGCCATATTGGGTCTTATACACGTTTTAGTAGGAATGAATATATTTACATTTGTTAAGTTTTTTGTAAATCCATATGTGAATATTGGACTTCCGATTTGTATATTTTTAATCATTTACGGTGTCTACTATTTGATCACTGTTCAATTATATAAGAGGATTGTGCTTCCAAAGGAAAAATAGAATGGATGCCGGGGGAAGGGGTAAAAAACTAGAGTAATATTTTTAGTATAAGTAAGTAATGGACGTAGAAAGGAATTAATAAAATGGGGAAACTGTTAAAGGTAAAGAATATAGTTGTAATGATGGTAGCTATAGTTGTAGTGGGAGGGGCTTTTTTTGTATTTCAAGCGATAACTTCACCTGCAAAAGCGATAGCAAATCAAGAGAATCCAGTTCAAAATGCAAATGAACAAATAAAAGTGGAGATGAATAAGGTTGCACCAACGCAATTTAATGGTCAAACTAGGAAAATTGCCTATCTTACTTTTGATGACGGACCAGGAAAATATACGGCACAGTTACTAGACATATTAAAGGAAAATGATGCAAAAGCAACATTTTTTCTAATCGGTCAAAATGTAAAATCATACCCTGATTTAGTAAAACGAGAAGAAGCGGAAGGACACTATGTTGGTATGCATAGTATGACGCACAATAATAGAAAATTATATGCCCAAGGTGGCTACGTAGATGAAATGAAAGAGGATCAAGGCTTAATTGCTAGTATTCTCGGACATGCCCCAAAACTAACACGCCCACCATATGGTTCAAAGCCAGGATTACACGAAGAACTTCGTAATAAAGTTGTAGAAAATGGTCTTAGAGTATGGGATTGGACAATTGATTCATTAGATTGGGAATATAATAGTATACCAATTGATATTGCGAAAGCGAAAATTGTTCAAAATGTACTTGCTAGTGCGACAAATCCCAAAGAAGTTATTTTAATGCACGATATTCATCCGCAATCTATCGCTGCAGTACCGGCTATTATTAAAGGTTTAAAAGAAAAAGGGTATGAATTTGAAGCATATCATGAAGATGATCATTTCCCCTTGAACTTTATGCATGATAAACGAATGTAACATAGGAGGAATTGACATTGACTTATAAAGCGTTAACGATTACCGGAATTATATCTATAAGCTTATTGACAGGGTGTTTTGGCGCAAAGCCAGAAGCAGAATTGTACGTCGCATTTGAAAATGCAACGAAGCAAGAAAAGGCGGTTTCTGAAGATGTGAAAAAACTAGAGGGTTTAGAAAAACAAGGTCAAGAGTTATACAATCAAATTATAAATGATGGTAAAGATAGTAACCAAGCAATTATGCCGAAGATAGAGCAAGCTACAAAAAGCATGGACGAACGTGAAAAAGTATGGAACAAAGAAAAAGAAGCTTTTGAAAAAGCACAGGAAGAAATAAAATCAGTTCATAAAACTATAGATAAAATGGAAGATGCTGCTCTTCAAAAACAAGCAAAAAACATACAGGATATTTATAAAAAGCGTTATTCATCTTTTAATAAGATAAATGATTCGTATCAAAAATTAATGGGATTTGAAAGAGAAGTATATAAAAGCTTAGGCGAAAAAGAAACGAACTTAAAAAAGATTAGTGAAAAGATTAAAGGTGTAAATCAAATGAATGAGGACATTCAACGAGAAAAAGAGAAATTTAATGGATATACAAAAGAATATAACAAAGAGAAATTAGATTTTTATAAACAAGCGAAAATTAAAATTAAAGATGAGAAGTAAATACTTTATTCCTATATCATTTAATCTTATTTATTAAGTACAAAAGGAAAAAATCAAAAATAAAAGTTTGTTTCTTACTCAAAAATAGAATATAGAATTCAAGGGTCTCAAACTATTATAGTTTGGGGCTTTTTAATATTCTTAAGGGAAAAATCAATAAATTCCTCTACTATTTTTCAAGGGAATACATCTATACATAGAGATTAATTACACTAATTGAATCTTTAAGTGAAATATATCGTATCTGCATCTTATATTTATATAGCTTGTTTATTCTATAAATACACCCAAGGTGGTGTTTAAAAAAGTATATAGGGAGAGAAAAAATGAAAAAGAAATTTTTACTAATTTGTGCAATAGCACTTTTATCAATAGGATACTCATCGGTAGCTAGTGCATCTACTGGAACAATGTCAAAGGAAGAAGTACAAGCGCAAGAACAGGCGTTAGAAAAAAAGGAAGCAGAATTTCAGGCTTGGCAAAAAGAGGCGTTAGAGAAGAAGAAAGCAGCAATGCAGGATCAAGAAAAAAAAGCATTAGAAAAAGCAGAAGTAGCGATTCAGGATCAACAAAAAGAAGCATTAGAAAAAAAGAAAGCAGCGATTCAAGCCCAACAAAAGAATGATGTAGAGAAAAAAGAAGTAGCGAAACAAGCTGTAAAAGGAGAAAAACTACCAAATACAGCATCAAATAGTGTAATAATGATGATACTAAGCGCGTGCCTTGTAGCATTAGGATCCGTATTTGGATTTACTCGTCGTAAGATTAAAGCATAAAATTTTGCATTAGCCTATAAAAAAATGGATGAATGAAAAGTGAGACTTGTAAATCGTATTGGATTTCCTTTTATATTGATTTGGTTATAGAGTATATATGTGAACAGCTATCATTAGATATAGAGAAAAAAATACATGTTTACAAACATGTATCTGCAATGCAAGTTGTTGCCAATCAAGATCTTATTGAAAAAGTAATTGTCAACTATATAACGAATGCAATCCGTTATACGCCAGCGAAAAAAGATGTTATTATTTCTACAATAAACAAACAAAAATTAAAGTGGAGAAATAAATACTTTATTTGTTACTCAAAAATAGAATATAGAATTCAAAAGCCCCAATCTACTATGATTTGGGGCTTTTAGATTCTTAAAGAAATGTTAAGAATATCCGCCGCTATTTATTAAGAAATTCTATCTATACTTAGAAATGGGTTAAGAAGTGTAGGAGGATATATATGAAAACATCAGTTGTAGAGGTAAAGAATGTACAAAAGGTATATGGTAAGAAAGAAGAGAGCCAATCACGTGTATTAAAGAATGTATCGTTCTCAATTCAAGAGGGTGAATTCGTTGGAATTATGGGACCATCAGGTTCAGGAAAAACAACATTATTGAATGTAATTTCTACATTAGATAAGGCAACAGGTGGAGTTGTTGAAATTGCTGGAATAGATATTACGAAAATGAAGCAAGAGGAATTATCTGATTTTCGCTCAGAGAAACTAGGATTTATCTTTCAAGATTTTAATTTACTTGAAAATTTATCAATATATGAAAACATTGCATTACCACTTTCTCTGCAAGGTGTTCACTCCAAAAGAATTGGATCAAAGGTGAAAAAGGTATCGGAAATGTTAGGGATATCAGAGATTCTTCAAAAATATCCGTCGGAAGTATCAGGTGGACAAAAACAACGTTCGGCAGCGGCTCGTGCACTTGTACATAAGCCAGCAATAATTTTAGGAGATGAGCCAACAGGAGCGCTTGATTCTAAAAATGCAAAAAGTTTATTAGAGGCGATGACCAAATTAAATGAAGAACAGGATGTTTCGATTATGATGGTTACACATGATCCATTTAGTGCGAGTTACTGCCGACGTATTTTATTCATTCAAGACGGAGAACTGTATAAAGAAATTTATCGCAGAGGTACGTGTGATGAATTCTATAAAGAAATTTTAGATGTGCTTGCCGATTTAGGCACACAAAAAGCATAGGAAAGCAGGTTCAACATGTTATTCAAACTTTCCATGTCAGGATTAAAAAGTAAACGAAAAGACTATATTGTCTTATTAGTGGGTCTTATTATGTCTATTTCAATTTTTTATATGTTTCAAACGTTAGCTTTAAATAAAACATTTATCGAAGGGAATTCCATGGATGGAATTTTTTCGGTTTTCCAAACAGGCTCATTTTTATTAGGATTTATTACATTATTTTATATTTTACACGCCAATTCATTTTTATTATCACTCCGGCAAAAAGAATTTGGTATGTATATGGTATTAGGGGCAAAAAAGCATAAAATTACATTGCTCATGTGTATTGAAACGATTGTATTAGGAATGGTGTCTCTTATAGTAGGTGTGGTATTCGGTATAATTTTGGCGCAAGGTGTTGGGTATTTACTGATGAAGGAGCTGGAGTTTACTGGAGTTGGTTATCATGCATTCTATGTACCATCAATCATTGTTACTTTCATCTTTTTCATTGCATTATTTATGTTGTCCGCAATTATGAATGGTATAAAACTAGTGCGTAATTCGCTATTACAGCTGGTTCACTCTAATGATAAAACAGCTGGTACTCCTACTAAAGGGAATTTAACGAATATAGTAGCACTTTTATCAATTGTTTTATTAGCAGTTGGTTATATTTCTATGATTTATATGAAAGAGTTAAAGGAATCAGGATTTATCATTGCTACAATTACAGTAACATTAGGAACTTACATGCTATTTACATCATTCCTTCCTATTATTATTAACAAACTAAAAGCGAATAAAAATTGTAGTGAAACAGGAATTAATGCGTTCACGCTTGCACAGTTAAGTTTTTCTATTAATAGTTTAACGAAAGTATTAGCGACAGTTGCTATGTTAGTGGCTCTCGGTGCGGGTGCTATCTCTAGTGGTATGGCTTTAAAAAATAATGTTACAAACATGATTGAAACATTCGATTATTATGATGTAGGAATTAACAATCCGACAGTAGAAGAAAAGAAAATATTAAGTAGAATTACATTTAAAGAGAAAAACGAATATCGCTATAAAGTAGATGATCAGTTCATTTATTATTTGAAAGAAGATTTGGAAGCAAATCGTCTGTTAATACCGACTGGTGGAGATGATGGAAAGCAATTTATATCTGTTTCTAAAGAGCTACCAGTTGGAGCTGTTTTAAGTCGTAGTCCAGAGAAAATCGAGAATGATATCCTCATTCCAGAAGAATGGAGATATGCGCTAAGAACTCTCCAAAAAACTTATGTATACCCTAATCAAAGTATAAAGATTGTAGATAAAAAGATGTACGATGAAATCCAAGGTGAAGAAAGAATTGTATTCTTTGGAAAAACAGAAGATTTTATGAAATATGAACAAAGATGGAAGCAAATTGACGAATTAGAAGTTATTAAATATAAAGAGGTAGAAAAAACAGAATTACGTAGTAAATATATGACATATAAATCATTGTACAGTACTTACAGTGGAACCGTATTTATGGGATTTTTCTTAGGGATAGCATTCTTAGCGATGTTGGCAAGCAGTTTAATGTTTAAGATTCTTTCTAGCACTTCAAAAGATATTATTCGCTATCAAATGCTTCGTAAAATTGGTGTACGTTATGAGTTATTAACTAAATCAATTTATAAAGAATTACTTTTCGTCTTCTTGTTCCCAGCGATAGTAGGTATAATGCACGTATTAGTTGGCATGAACATGTTTTCGTTCATAATCAATAATCCATATTTCCGTATTTGGCTTCCTATTATTATTTTCTTAGTCATTTACGTAGCTTATTATTTTATTACAGTTCAATTTTATAAAAAAATTGTTCTTCCGAAAGAAGTGTAGTATGTAAGCCTAGATATAAATCTAGTAAAAGGTTATATTAGATTGTTTTGAAAACAAAATGATTGTAGCAAATTGATTTAATGAATATAGGGGTATAAAATATGACATAAGATTTCCTAATATTTCACTTTTTTTGTAAGTGAGGATACACTATGTTATTGATTCTTAGCATCATTTTGATAGGAATTATGATCGGGATGAAAGTAATAGTTTTTGGGATAGTAGAGAGACAAAGGTTTGTATATGTATTGTCCGAAGTGTAATGGGAGAATTGGAAAGGGGAATTCTGCTCCTTTTTATTCAAAATGTAATTTATTTTTTTAGTAAAGAATGATAGTTGGAATGAGTTTGAGATATTGAAAAAGTTTTGCGAGGATACGCAAAACTTTTGTATAGTTTATTTGCTTTCGATGCACATTGTAAATAAGGAGAAAGAGAATCCTCTATGTTTCAGTTTATAAAAGGTGAAGAAGAGAATTTATTATATCTTTTGTAATAAGCGTTCGCCGCTTTCCATATCGCTTTTGCATAACGGACATTTCGGTTCTGCGTCTAATGCAAAGTTTTTACGCATCCATCCACGGCAGTTTTCTTCTAGGCATTCCCATACAGCAATTGCTTCTGGTTCTACTACAGGTTTATCATTTTTTCTCCAATACATGTGATCGCTCCCTTAAATTGAAAAGTTTTTCAGAAAAACAAAAAAGGTTGTTAACGATTTTGTTAACAACCTTTGTTATATTAGTTCATTATACCTTATTTTTTGAAAAAATGCGAAGGTTAGTAATTGTTAAAGTATAGCAAAATAAGGATTATATAAGCTAAGGATTATAAATCATCGTTGAAAGCTTTAGTAATAATTCAATTTGATACAGTGTATACCGGCAACCTTCTCGGTGTTTTTCTACATCTTCTTCATGCCATTGTTTTGTTAACTTTGGAATTTCTATGTCATCACTTAGGCGTTTCTGCTGTTGTGTCTTCCATAGTATGCTCGTTGCATGGAAGCCTTTTTGTTTTGAAAACATTAGGAAGTTTAATAAATTTATCTGGCATAAACGGGTAATAGGGACCCCACTTCAAAATTTGGTTGAAGCGAAGTAGTTAGGTAGGAGTCGGACTATCTGTAAAAGCCCAATTAGTTGGACTTTATTGAGAGGTTTTTGCCATTTCCATAAATCTTTGTTCAATTTCATCCAATTCGAATGAATGGCATATTCTACGATCTTCTTTATCTAAAATTCGATAATGTTGGGATAAAATATTTTGTTGAATGTGATAACCGTTTAATTCTTTTATTTGTCGCCACCACACTTTTCCACCTAAAGTCTTCGGAAAGTTCATATTGTAATGTGTAAAAGCGATTGTTTTTATAATTTCATTCACATCATCCCCGAATGTCATCTGGACTGTATTGCTCTGTTCGAAGAGTGTTACGACACAAACTGCACCTGACCATGTTAGCGTACGTCTCCCTTTTTCAATTTCTACTAATGTTTTCTTGGATAAACCAATAATTTCTGACATTTTATCTTGTGATAAATCATTTTCAACACGTATGAGTTTTAATTTCGAATTAACGAGTTCAATAAATTCTTGTTTATCCATAATGCATCTCCTTTTCTCTTATAGTGTAAAATTACACTATGAGTGTGATTTTGTCAAAGGTAGTGCAAAAAAGTTATTTATTGCTGTTTTGATTTTTCTAATTACTATTTCAATTTTAGTTTAAGAAAATGTTAAGAAACCGTACTATTTTTTATTAAGAAATACGCTCTATACTTAGAAACATCTTAAAGAAAACATAATGAAAGGCCGAATATAGATGAAAAGATTTATTTTTGGATCATTACTTGTTATCGTCGCAGGAGCGGCATATTTATTAAATGGGAGTGCTGCGATTGATAGAATGAATCCATTTCTTGATATAGAGCACCATTATGCAATAATTGATAACGATGGTAAAGAATTAGATGGAAATAAAGGTCGTGAATATAAAGTGAAAGCTTATGATGAAAATGGTAAGGAAAAAGAAGTTACAATTGACGGAGTAGATGAATTACCGAAAGATTCATACTGGCATGTGCTTACGAGAGGTAAGTTCTTATATGATAAAGTGCAAGTAACGATAGATAAAATTCCTAATGGAGCGAAGATGAAGTTAGGATTATAAGTATAAAACCGATTCTCAATGTGGGAATCGGTTTTGTTGTTTTATGGTAAAGTTTAGTGAGGGGGGCGAGAGTGATGTTACTCATTGTTAGTCTTATTTTAATTGGATTTATGTGTAGTATGAGAATAGTATCTTTACATATGATAGAGCGAGAAAAGATAGAAGAGCGATATGTATATTGTCCAAAATGTGATGGGAAAATTAGGAGAGGCAATTCCGCTCCTTTTTGTTCGAAATGTAATTTAATATTTTAACTATAGGAAATCCGAAATCATTTTGTATGGTTTCGGATTTTTTATGTTGAAAATAGAAGAAATAAAGAGCGGAAAAAAGTTTGAACAAGGAATTGAGTATAAGAATATTATTGAAGGATATCCCATTATTATGAAGTATTTCGTAGAGATAGATCGAGAAGTTTTGAGGGTGTTATTAGCTGATGAAAGAGGGATTCTTCCTACTATGCTAGAGTGTAATGAATGTTATAAGACTAAATTGGATGATATCGAGGAAAGTGGATAAAAAGAGCTTGAAACAACTCAAGCCCTTTTTTAAGCCCTCGTTTCATTCCTTGTTCCATTCCTCTTTTTATTCCTTCTGTCTCTGCGTGGGCGAATTTTGCTACTTCATCCATTAAAACTTTCTCTCTTGCGTCATAGGCTTGGCGGAAAGAGGAATCTTGACTCATACGTTCCCACTTGTTTATTGCTTTTTGTAAAATAGGGTCTTGGTTCATAGCAATATCCTCCAATGTTTTAGTTAAGTGTTCATCCTCATTTGCTGAAAGCAATAAAAGCCAACGAACAAATGGATCTTTCCACGGATTTACTTTTTCTTCATGCCATTGTTTTGTTAACTTTGGAATTTCTATAATGTGAATTTCTATGTCATCACTCAAGAGTTTCTGTTGTTGTGTATTCCATAATGTGCCCGTTGTATGAAATTCTTTGTGGTCTGAGGAACATTATAAAGTTCAATAAATTAATGGTGATGGTTTTATGAAGCGAACTGTAAGGCATACCTTTTTGTAATTGAGATGTATATAATTTCCCCCACTGATTATTAGTTGAACCAATCGGACTTTTACGGGCAGTTGATTCCCTACCTAACTTCTTTGCTTCCGCTGAATTTTGAGGTGGGGGTCTTACTGCCCGTTAATGCGGGATAAACTACGTTTCATCATATCGTGATTATTATTGAGCTGTATTTCTACATTTACTTTTGTTCCTGTGTTTAACGTAGCTGAAATGTCTAGAATTGATAATTTATCATTTGCATGTTCCCGGTGTAAATGTGGATCTTCTAGTTGTAGAGAAGCGATGGGTGATTCTAAAGAATCTTGTAACATAGCGTTTAAAAATGCAATTAGAATATCTTCACTACCATTCGTACCAAACAATTGTTTAAATGCAAAATCAATGCGTAAATTAACTAACTGTTGGCTGAACACAGCTTTTCTTCTCCCTTGTGTCAGGTTCCTTCTTTCCTTCATTGTATCTAAAAAGAACTAGGGCATGCAAACAGGAAACTTTGCTATTTTTTTAGCAATATTATTAGAATGTCGCAAACAAATATGTCTATGTTATACTCTAGTGAAATTGAATTCTTCCAATCAGTAGCCGCTGCAATAGAGAAGAAAGATCCAAGTGTTATTGTGAATAAGGATTCTAATACGCACTGGAAAAATTGGGTGGAGTTTGATTACGAAAATTTATATTAAAAATTAAAGAGTAAATCAAAATGAATTGCTAATAAAAAGACGAGCCGAAGTGTTGGAACTTTAGCTCGTCTTTTTATATTATACAATCGCAGGATTATAAATCATCGTAAAGTGTCCTTGTAATAGTTCAATATGACAAGGTGTATGAAGCGAGCTTTCTCCATCTGTATCTACTTCTTTTTCTTCTTCGGTTTCAATATGAATGGATTTCGCTTTTACGTGGAAGATGTCATTTTCATTTGAGTCTTCAAATAGTTTCTTTCCGATATAATCTTTAAACGCTTGAATGCCTGTTGATTTTACAACGAAAATATCAAGTGTTCCGTCGTCGCACTTTACGTTCGGAATAAAGGACGGGATACCGCCAAGATATTCACCGTTTCCAACCATAACAAGGACGGCTTCGTCTTCATATACTTGTCCGTCGTACGTAATTTTTACGGGGAATGTTTCAGCATTTTTGACAGTTCGAATGGTGCTTAAATAGTAACCAATTTTCCCAAGCTTTGCTTTCTCTTCCGCATCGATATTGTTTGATACTTCAGAGACAAGTCCAATGCCCCAGAAGTTTAAGAAGTGTAGGTCATTTGCTTTTGCGACGTCAACTGGTTTTACATGTCCTTGTGTAATAAGTTTTGCTGCTTCTGCGATGTTTTGCGGAACGCCAAGTGTGCGAGAGAAGTCGTTGCAAGTTCCGCCTGGAATGATGGCAAGTGTAGGTCTAGTTTCAAGAGGTGCTAAGCCATTTGTGCATTCAAATACAGTGCCGTCACCACCAAAGACGATAATTAAATCTACTTTACTAGCAAACTCTTGGCAATATTTTGTTGCATCACCTTGCTTTTTCGTATGAAGGATATGTAAGTCAGGAAAAGCTGCCGCAAGAGGTGGTACAATTTTCGTTAAGTTCGTATGTAAATCGCCTTGCCCTGCTTTTGGATTTACGATGAGGAGTACTTTTTCAAATTTTGTCTTTGTCATTTTTATTCTCTCCCTTTGTCTTTTACGAATCGTGATAGAAAATAAACTTCCACCAGTAATTGATGGAAGTTTATTCTATTATATTATTCCGTTACAACTGAAGCGATAAATGGTAAGTTACGATATTTTTCTGCGCAGTCGATACCGTATCCAACGATAAATTCGTCTGGAATTTGGAAGCCAACATATTCAGCTTTTAAGTCCACTTTACGACGCTCAGGTTTATCAAGTAACGTACAGAATTTTAATGCTTTCGGTTTATGCATAAAGAAGTGATCTTTTAAGAAGTGAAGTGTTAAACCAGAATCGATAATGTCTTCTACGACAATTACGTTTTTTCCAGTAATGTTTACATCGATATCTTTTAATAGTTTTACTTTTCCAGTTGTTTCTGTTTGATTTCCGTAGCTAGATGCAGAAATAA
Organism: Bacillus sp. 16GRE42; assembly: GCF_019837435.1. Taxonomy (NCBI): domain Bacteria; kingdom Bacillati; phylum Bacillota; class Bacilli; order Caryophanales; family Bacillaceae; genus Bacillus; species Bacillus sp. 16GRE42. Next base: position 2,262,637 of record NZ_JADAXF010000001.1, on the reverse strand, counting down.
AGTCAATTGTTACATCATTTTTAATGTGACGAATTAAATCGGCAGCGAATACGAAAGATCCTTTTAATACAGCGATTACTATGATTTCTTCTCCTTCAAAGTCACGTTCGATTTGAAGTGCTAGTTCTTTTACTTTTTCTTGTAATTTTTCTTCAGAAATTAAAGTGTCTTTTATTTCAATATTCATTGGAGTCCTCCTACAGTGTAAAACTTGTGAACATTTCGACTGTAAAGGAAAGAAAGGGAAAAGTCAAAGAAGATATAAGTTTTTTACAGAAATCCCCACAAAATAATCAGATGATATGATATACTAATCATATAAAGAAAACGCTTCCAAAAGGGTGATTATGATGAGAAAGAAAGAGTATACAAGTGCAACATTTATAAAAGCATTGTTTTTAACAATTGTTCTTGGCAGTTTGGCTTACATAATTGATGTACCAGCGATTCGGATTTCACTAATTGGAATGACTTTAGTATTAGGCGCAATTTCCCACGGTATGATGTCACAGCTGCAAGAAGCTGGAGTCGATCATATGAAAGATCATATAGATGAGAAATGAGAAACCTTCACGTATAGAGAGTGAAGGTTTTTTGTTTCTTACAAAAATGTAAGGTAGTTGTAAGGCAAATCGATAGTTGCATAGTAGTGTTTTGGATAAACTATAGGTGTAAGGTAAAAGGCAAGCATATTTTAGGTAAATTAAGTTTTAGGCACTCTATATGTGAAAAAGGAGTAGGAGGGCATGGAGAAACGTTGGACGACCTTTTCTTTTTTAGCAACTAGCAACACCGTAATGCTAGCTGGCGAAATCGATTTTTTGCACTTGTTTGATCGAGAAGACGATCATTCTTCTTCTAAATTTACAATGAAATGGAATAAATGGAGCGAGAGTTGTAGGTTTGAAGAAGAGGCCCCTAATGAAGAGCAAAAGATTATTTTGACAAACCCTATTAAAGCGTGGGTTGTTCAACGTCGTAAGTGTAACGTCAAAAATCACTTAAAGAAAACTGAGCCGAGACAATTAGTTATCGCTCCGGCCCATTCTACTTCTAAATCACGCGAAAGTAACATGTAAATATTGAGACACACACCCGAAAAAACATCGTATATATTGCGATGTTTTTTTATTTTTCTACAATGAAATCTTTAAATGAAATATATTTCATCTGCATTTTATATTTATATCTCTTGCTTATGCTAGTGATACATCCGATGCGAAGTGATGTAAAACGTATAAAAGGAGAGAAATAAAATGAAAAAGAAACTATTACCAATTTGTGCAATGGCACTTTTAACAGTGGGATATTCTTCAGTAGCAAGCGCAGATACTGGAACAGTAACAAAGGAAGAAGCGGCGCAACTGCAGCAAGATAAAGCGAAAAAAGAAGCAGCGATTAAGGAACAGCAAAAGAGTGAAGAAGAGAAAAAGAGAATAGCGCAAGAACAGTTAAAAAATGATATGGCAAAAAAAGAAGCGGCACAAGTACAACAAAAAAATGGTGCGGTAAAAAAAGAAGTAGCGAAGCTAGCTGTACAAGGTGAAAAATTACCAAACACAGCATCCAATAATGTAGCAATGATGGCATTAAGCGCATGTCTTGTAGGGATAGGGACATTATTTGGTTTGAATCGTCGCAATAAAGTTAAGGCGTAAATAAAATATTGTCCTATAAAGAATGGAATAATTTCATATATTAAAAATGGTAGGTTATTCCTACCATTTTTGACATGGAGGGATGAACATGAAGTTACTCAATTATATCGGTATCATATTGATGGCCATAGGGCTATTCACGGGAGCATATTACGCTATGGAATGGTATAAAGGAAAAAGCTCTGCTCAACAATTGACGAAAGAAGAAATAAAGAGTCTTAACAATATACAACATAATAAACTTTCTCATGAAACAGCTGTGACTTCCCAAGTGCCTTCTTCTCAAACAGAACATAAAGAAGGAGAAAAGGTAGCACTGTTAAATATACCGAAAATAAAGAAGAAGTTTTCTATATACTGGGGAGCGGATGATGCAACGTTGAAGAAAGGAGTTGGAATGTTCGTTAGTGATTTAACGACAACGCCATCTGGAGGGGGACATACTGTACTGAGTGGACACCGGGATACTGTATTTACAGATTTAGGAGAGTTAAAAGAAAAAGACACTCTTGTTTTAGAGTATGATAATAAAACTTACACATACGAAATTCAAAAGATATGGATTACCCATGCGGATGATCGTACTGTTATTATAAAAAAAGAAGAACCGATATTAACACTAACGACTTGCTATCCATTTGATTATATAGGTGATGCACCAGATAGATATATTATCGAGGCGAAGTTAACGGCTAGTTATTCAGAATGAAGTGATAGTTTCTGAAAACGGAAGGGGGATACATAAGTTATGTCAAAAAACATTTTAATTGTGGAAGATGAAGATATTTTGCGTGAAATATTAAAAGATTATTTTTTGAGCGAGCAATATGTAGTGTTTGAAGCAAGAGATGGGAAAGAAGCTTTAGTTGTATTTGAGGAAGAAGAGGTTGATTTAGTTATTTTAGATATTATGTTGCCAGAACTCGATGGATGGTCTGTTTGCCGAAGAATTAGGAAGACGTCTGAGGTGCCTATTATTATGCTGACGGCGCGCGTAGATGAAGACGATACGTTACTTGGTTTTGAACTTGGGGCAGATGACTATGTGACGAAGCCGTATAGTCCACCCATTCTATTAGCAAGAGCGAAACGATTATTAGAAAGTAGAAAAGCATCGAAGAAACCTTTAGAGAACGAAGATGATACGTTATCGATTCATGGCATCCACGTCCATTTTCCGTCACGTACTGTTACTGTTGATGAGGCAGATGTTAGTTTAACGCATACGGAGTTTGAAATATTAGTGTATTTCATGAAAAACCAAGGAATTGTACTAACAAGGGAACAATTAATTTCAAGAATTTGGGGATATGAATTTGCTGGTGATGATCGAACGGTTAATAGTCATATTCGTAATTTAAGAAATAAATTAGGAGAGAAAGCAAAGTGCATTACAACTGTAGTACGAACAGGTTATAAATTTGAGGGAAATGTATGAGAAAAGGGATTGTACTAAAATTATTTACCCTCACAACAGCATTATGCATGTTAATTTTAGTGACGATATTTATTGGACAAACGATATTTTTTAAACAATATTATGCGAATCGAAAAGTAGAAGATATTAAAGTGAATTTAAATACTTTTGAGAAGAATTATTTGAATTATGCAGGAAGTGCAGAAGGAATTCAGAAGCTGGAGCAAGATTTTTTAAGAGAAAATAATACGTGGATTACAACGTTAGATCAGAATGGGAATTTAAAACATGCGGATGATTTTTATTTTGAAGTAACAATAAATCGTATGCAACAAAAGAGCTTTGGACAACAAATATTCAAGATTCCCTTAGGTAATCTCGTCAATATAGAGGAGATTGATAATAAATCATCAGAGCAGTTTTTAGGACAAGAAATTTATTTTTCTGGAGTGAGAAAAGAAGATAGTTTTATTCCATTCTCTTTTTCTTTATCTAAGCAGAATTTAAGCGGATCTAATAAACCGTTAGAAAAAGCATTTAATGAGAAAATGAGTAAATTATATGAGGAGAAAAAGAAAGCAGTCGGGGAACAAGTTGTTAAGGAGAAGAGGCCGGCCGTTCAGGAGCAAGCTGCCCAAGAACCAGATTTTTACATAGGAGGACGTGTTACAAAAGTACAGTTACCAGATGTAAACGGTCCTGTGAATCCAATTTATAAAAATAGCATATTTTTAGATAATATTAAGGTTTTTCAAACTGATTTATTATTAAAAGAGAACAAACAGATACAATATACAACACAAACAATGGACGATGAAAAGAATGATATAAAATATAAATTATTAATTAAGCCAATAAAAGAAAAAGACGGATCAGTAACATATATTTATGCAATGGCTTCTTTACAGCCTGTAGATGAAGCAGTACAAATGGTGCAAGATTACTACATTTACATCATTGCATTTGTAGTCGTTCTCATTTTTCTAGCTTCGTTTTATTATTCAAAACAAATTGCAAAGCCGTTATTAAAAATAAATGATACGACGAAGAAAATAGCACACTTAGATTTCACAGAACAAATACCGATTACTTCAAAAGATGAAATTGGTGATTTATCGAAAAATATTAATGTATTATCTAATAAGCTCCATTCGCATATTGGACAGCTAGAACAAGATATTGAAAAGGAAAGAAAGTTAGAAAATACGCGGAAAGAATTTATTTCTGGTGTGTCGCATGAATTGAAAACACCGCTGAGTATTATGAAAAGCTGTATTTCTATTTTAAAAGATGGAGTAGCTGAACATAAAAAAGAGTACTATTTTCAGGCGATGGAACGAGAAGTAGATAAAATGGATACTTTAATTTTGGATATGCTTGAGTTAGCTAAATTTGAGTCAGGTACATATAAAATGAAAAAGGGTTTATTTTATATTGATTCAGTAATTGAAGATATATGTGAATACCTTTCTGTGGACATAGAGAAAAAAGAACTTCGTGTGCATAAAAATATATGTTCAGTTGAAGTGATGGCAAATCAAAGTCGGATTGAACAAGTCATCGTAAACTTCATTACGAATGCCATACGTTATACACCAAATAAAGAGGATATTATGATTTCCACAATAGATGAGCAGGATCGTATAAAAGTGTGTATTGAAAATAAAGGTACTCACATTGAAGAAGAACAATTAGATAAAATTTGGGACCGTTTTTATCGCGTGGATGCAGCTCGTCAGCGTTCACAAGGTGGAACGGGTCTTGGGCTAGCTATTTCTAAAAATATTTTAGAACTACACGATGCTGAATATGGGGTAAAGAATACAGAAGACGGTGTATTATTTTACTTCTACTTACCAAAAAAAGCGTAGATGGTACATGCTACGCTTTTTTTAATTTATTTTCATATTATCTTTACCTAATCTTTATTTTTAAACAGTATACTTTGGATAGAAAATGAGGTTATGTAAGGAGTCGATGAACCGTGCATAGCAAGTGGCTAAGTATAATGGTATTTATTTTCTTTTGTGCATTTATTGTATTTTTAATTGATATTACGATATGAAAAAAGAGCGCTCATTAAGCGCTCTTTTTGTTTGAATTTATTTGATAAGCATTGATGCTCTTGAATAAGCGTGGTGAAGTAAGAAATAAAAAGATAAGTAAAACGGTACATAAAATATAGGAACCAATCATTGTGCTACCATTTACGATTAATGAATATAGAACAGCTGATTGACCTTTCGGTGCATATTGTCCCCAAAAAATAATACCGGCGATAAAGTGACAGAAGTAGCGAGCAAAGCTACCAACAAATGTAGCAAGAATAATGTAACCAATAACTTTCTTTCCTGCGTTTTGTTTTGAAGAAGGTTTTTCTTTACGGCTACCTAAACTGGATTGTTCTGCGTTATTTTCATTAGAAGTTAAAAGTGCCTTTTGAATTGGACGATAGAATAAACCAGCAAATCCAATGAATGCGAAAGCAACGAAGTATTCAATTAGTACTTGAATTGGTGTGACAATAATGGCATCGCCTACGACAATTTGTAATAATCCCCAAATTAAGCCTCCTAAGAAAGCCATTTTGAAGCCCCAGCGGTATGCGATAATAAAAATAGGAATCATAGCGAATGAAATGGAACCACCTGTTGAAAGTTTGATTGATAATAATGGAAAAATGTCGATGACCAAGGCGAAGGCTGCAAGAATAGCAGATTCGATCATCGCTTGTAAATTGGTGTTACGCATGTTGTCTCCCCCTAAATCCAAGTTGTACAAAAAAGAATAGATATCATAGGAGGATACGAAATACGTAAATAAAAAAGAGGTATGTATTTCGGACGTTTGCACAATCCCTGCGTTAGCATTAACTAACAGGTTCGAAGGGTCGGAACGAAGTGTTCCCTCTCAGCGGCATGGCTCCCCCAGTGATAACGAGATTCTTTATTTGCTATTGTTTATTGTAAGCGAAATGGATGAGAATGGCAAATGAATGTAGTATGACAATTATTGAAATAGAATTGTAGTGAAATGTTAATAAATATGAAGCAAAAGGGTATAGTACAAGAGAAATAGAGTGTGCTATAATTTTTCTGAAAATAATTATCATTCTCTTTTGAGGGGGAAGGTTATGAGCTTAGTAGATATTAAAATCGGTGAGAAAGTGCTAGTAAAAAGTGTTCAGTCTTTAAATCATTTACTAAAGAGAAGATTGGCTGCTTTCGGTCTTTCTGAAGGAAGTGAACTTCGCATGAAGCAAAAGGCGATGTTCAAAGGTCCTTGTACATTGGAGTGTCGTGGACAGTTAATTAGTATTCGTCATTGTGACGCGAAAATGATAAAGGTGGAATTAGCGTGAATAAGGTAGCTTTGCTAGGGAATCCAAATACAGGGAAGACATCATTATTTAATGCACTTACTGGTTCTTATGAGTATGTAGGAAACTGGAGCGGTGTAACAGTAGAAAAGAAGGTTGGTAAATTAAAAGATAAGCAAGGAACATTAATTGATTTACCGGGTGTTTATGATTTGAATCCAGTTTCGCGTGATGAAGGTGTCGTTACGAATTTTCTACTAACAGACGAATTTCATCATATGTTAAATATAGTGGATTCTTCGCAATTCGAGAGAAATATGCATTTAACGTTGCAATTACTTGAATTTGGAAAGCCGGTTTCGATTGGATTAAATATGGTCGATGTGGCAAAGCAACGAGGCATTGTAATTGATGTAAAACGATTATCAGAACTATTAGGTGTAACAGTCGTTCCTGTCGTTGCAAGAAGTGGAAAAGGCTGTGAAGAACTACTTGCGACTCTTAAAGAAAATGACAAAAACGAGAAAAAACCATTCATTATTTCATATGGTGTACAAATGGATGAAGGTATTGGAGAGGTAATAGCTCTTTTAGAGACAGCGAATTATAAGCACCCAAGGTGGTTAGCTCTTCAATTTTTAAGCAATAACGAAGTAGTAGAAAAAGAAATGAAAGCATTACCAATTTATAAGGAACTTGTAGCCATTCGATCTCGCTTAGAAGGAAAACTTGATTGTACGTTGGAAGAGCACATTTACAAAACTCGTGAAGCGTATATTGAAAAGTTAAAAACAAATGTTATGAAGCATGAGAAAGAAGGAAAAATTCCTTTTTCGGAAAAAATTGATAGACTAATTACGCATAAAATTTTAGGACTTCCAATCTTTTTAGCAGTTATGTTTTTTATTTTTCAGGTTACGTTTACGTGGATTGGTACACCTTTATCCGATATGTTAGATGGCTTTTTTGGTGGACAGCTTACGGATTGGGTGACGGCTGGGCTCACAAGTGTTGGGGCTTCTGATTTTATTCAAGCACTCGTTACAGAAGGTATTATTGCTGGTGTTGGTGCGGTATTAGTATTCGTTCCACAAATCTTTGCACTATTCTTTTTCATTTCATTATTAGAAGACTCAGGATATATGGCGCGAATTGCAGTTGTTATGGATCGAATTATGGAGTTCTTCGGTTTAAACGGAAAAGCATTCATTCCGATGATTATCGGTTTTGGATGTAATGTTCCAGGTATTATGGCAGCGAGAACGATTGAACAAGAAAAAGAACGTTTACTTACAGTTCTTGTAACACCATTTATGTCTTGTTCAGCGCGTTTACCTGTATATGCATTATTTGCGGGAGTATTCTTCCCTCATAGTCAGGCAACTGTTGTGTTTTCTTTATATGTTGCAGGTATTGTTCTTGCATTACTCGTTACAAAAATCATGTCACTTACTATTTTAAAAGCAGAAAAATCTATTTTCGTCATCGAACTCCCTCCTTACCGCGTGCCACAAGCGAAAACGTTATGGTTAAGCACGTGGGAGAAAGGGAAAGGATTTGTTCGTAAAGCAGGTACATTCATCTTCGGTGGTTCTGTTGTCATTTGGTTATTAAACTATGCAGGTCCATCAGGATTTGGTGTTGATATGGGAGACAGTTACTTAGCGATGATTGGTGGGTTTATCGCACCACTATTTGCACCGCTCGGCTTTGGAACATGGCAAGCGGCAGCATCTCTTTTAACAGGATTTTTAGCGAAAGAAGTTGTCGTTTCTACAATGGCAATTATTTATGCGGTGAAAGAAGATGTGCTAGGAAATGTTATGGGAGCACATTATACTGCGTTATCAGCATATGCATTTATGTTCTTTATTTTATTATATGTTCCATGTTTAGCGACAGTAGCCGTTATTAAACGTGAAACAGGGTCAACGAAGTGGACGATTTTCTCTGTCGTGTATCCGCTCGTCGTTGCTTATGTATTAACGCTCATTATATACCAAGTTGGATCCTTACTCGGATTCTAGAAGGAGATGTATTAGAGTGATGGTCAATATTATAATTGGAGCTATCATTTTTGGTTATGCAGCATACACGTTAGTTAATTTTGTAAAGAGAAGTAAAAAGGGAAAATGCGCAGCATGTTCTTTAAATAAGTCATGTCAGTCGCAAACTTGTAGTCCGGATATGGAGCAAATTGCTCACAAATAACAAAAAAAGCTTTGCGAATTTCGCAAAGCTTTTTTTTGTTATTTTTTAATTTTTACAAGTTGAGAAGCTTCTACTCCATTTGCTCCAGGTAGCTCTTTGCTTGGGTCTTTATCAAATTTCAAAATACCTACAGATTTTTCTTCACCTTTTACATTTACATATGTTGCATCATCAACGATAGCAAACATATCTGCATAAGAACGGCCATCACCGATAATTGTGTTGCCTTCATATTTTAATTTTGCTCCATCAAGCGTAGCATTTTCTACTTTCTCTTTTGCAAACAGCACGCCTTCTTCTTCTGTTACAGCTGGTAATTTATCGATTGCCTTTGTATCATCATTTTTATCAACTTTTTTAAGTAGTTCTTTCTTAACAAGTTCATCACCAGTTTTCTTATCCATTACAAGTACTTTTTTACCCTCTAATGTTGCCATTTTCATTTTATAAAAGTCTTTTTCTTTTACTTCTTTCTTATTTTGATCTGTAATTTTTTGAACTTGTTCTTCTGATCCGTATAATACTAATCCGTTCGCTTTTTCTCCTAATAAAGAACAACCTGATAATGCTCCAAGTGAAATTGCTGCTGCTAATCCGATTCCTACTAATTTTTTCATGATGATTTCTCCTTTTATATGTTTTATAGTAAATACATTTTTGTATTAGTTCTGAAATGATGAGAAGCTTGTTCGTTGCTGCTGGTATTAGTGTATAAGAAATATTGCAACGTAACTATCGAGTTAGCTTACAGTAAAATTACAATAATGTAATTTAGTGAAAGTGTATAAAAATAAGTCAATTCTGAAGAGGGTTAATGAGAATATATTAGGAATACAATGTTTTATCTAGAATGTCATATTATATTGGCTGTATTTTGGAAATAACATGTAAGGACATATTAGTTTTGTTATAATAAACACATAGGCTGTAAAAATGAATATTCTTTACTGTTAAGGGAGATTTTTCAGTTTTCCAAGTAGTGAATTTGAAATATGAGGTAAGTCATAGGAGGAATTAGAATGTCTGTATTTAAACGATTACGAGATTTAACAATGTCGAATGTATATTCATTAATTGAAAAAGCGGAAGATCCAGTTAAGATGACGGATCAATATTTACGCGATATGCAAGCGGATGTACAAGAAGCTGAGAAAAGTGTAGCAGCTCAAATTGCACTTGAGAAGAAATTCAAAATATTATTTGAAGAGCAAGAAGCACTTGTGAAAAAACGTGAAGAGCAAGCTCATATGGCTGTTCAAGCAAGCAATCTTGACCTTGCGCGTCGTGCTCTTGAAGAAAAACAAAATGCAGAGCAAAAGATGAATGAATATAAAGCAAGCTATGAGCAAAATAAAGCTGCTGCTGATAATCTTCGCCTGAAGCTAGAAGAAATGCGTAAGCAATTAACAGAGCTGAAAAATAAACGTGAAACACTTGTAGCACGTGTAAATGCGGCGAAAGCACAAAAGAATATTAATCAGGCGATGTCTGGATTTGATTCAAACTCAGCAAAAGCTGGTTTAAGCCGTATGGAAGAGAAAGCTCTTCAATTAGAGGCTGAAGCAGAAGCAAGTGGCGAAGTTTATAAAAAAGAAAAGTCACTAGATGATGAATTCGCAAGCTTAAATAAAAATTCTGCTGTTGACGATGAATTAGCTCGTATTATGAAGCAGTATGAGAAATAATATAGAATAGACAAAGAAACCGACATGTCTGAAGAGAATTCATGTCGGTTTTCTATTACTTTTTAGAGGAGGTTTTGCAATGACATGGACAAATGTGTTAGCCATGCTTGTATGGACTGGAGCAAGTGCAGTACTTTTATTTGCAATTATGTGGGTTGATTCAATTTTTACTAAATACAATGATTTAAAAGAAATAAAGAATGGGAATACAGCTGTAACAACTCGTTTCGTTATGAAATTATTCGCGCAAGGGTACATTTTATCTCAATCCATAACGAAAGCAAACGACTTATGGCAAGCACTACTTGCATCAGCAGTTTCTTTCGTTATTTTATTAGTAGTAGAAATGTTTATTGAATTTGTGTTAAAGAAAATGTCTGGTTTAGATTTAGAAGAAGGTACGAAAGAAGGCAGTGTTGCACATGCGATGTTGGCCGGATCATTACATATCGTTGGTGCACTTATTTTAGGTGCTTGTTTATAAAGAGAGAAGGAGGGGGAAATCATGAGTTTATTTAAACGAATTAAAAATATAATGAAGAGCCCAGAGCCGCCGAAACCAGAGAAAAGTTTGTTAACGTTAGCTCCTGGCGATATGATTGAAGTTTCATTAGTCATGTACGAATTAACTGGGAAAACGAGTATGCATTCTCGTAAAGAAATTGTTTTAACACTGCAAGATGGGAAAGATATTCGTTATTTAAAAATTGAAGATCGTGAAAATACGTATTACAAATTATATACACCAATCGATGGTCGTTTAGATTCAATTGATGAAGTTCCGACGACAATTGAAATGGATGATACAGAGTACCATATGGAAGAGCAATATAACGGACGTGTTGTTGTGATGGGGAAAACACCATTCTCTGCTTCAGAGGAACAGTACATATGGGAATTCCAATCAGATAACCGAAAATTATTACGTATTGAATGGCAAAATGGTCGCACAATGATGTATGAGGGAGAAGCAATTATTCCTGCTGATGTACAAATTATAAGAGCAACGTAAGGGGGCGTAATCATGTCAAACCGATTGTTTACCATGATTAAATCGTTCGCGATCCCTATACTTGCTATCGTTCTATTACTTGTTGTTGCTGGATATGCCTTATCAGGTTGTCAAGGCGGACAGACAAAGTCGATTCAAGATCGTTATCCGCTAGAATCTGTCGCAAAAGAAGGTAAACAAGAATCTTACGTGTATAGGGCCGCCAATCGGTCAGTTCCTGAAGTCGCAAAGGAACTCATTAATGAAAGAGAACCGAAGCAAGCATCTAAAGAAGACGAAAATCAAATGTTCCTCGTTTATTCTGATAAGATTTATAACCTGCAAAAGGATAAAGAGAAACCTTCTGATACGTTAATTGAAATAAGTAATAAAGAATTTGTCCGTCAAAATTACCAACCATCCTTCCTGCAAGGATATATTATGGGGAGTATTTTAAACGATATATTCGGTTCACGAAAATCATCATACGGTGATTATCGCGGATATAATGACAGACAAAATCATAAACCGGTTATTCCAGAGAGACCGCCTACGAAAGAAGAAAAGAAAACCCCGCCTCCAATTACGAAGGAAGGGAAAGGATCTATCATTAAGCGAGGCGATAATGTAGATTCGAAACCTTCCGTAGGAGATACAGGAAGTATTACGAAAAAAGGAAGTAGTACACCTCCGCCTTCTACTGGAAGCAAAGGGAAAATTACAAAAACACCAGGTGGCTCGAGCGGATCAGATGTGAAGCCGAAATCATCTATTAAAACGCCGCCAAGGAATACATCTCCCCCGAAAACGAGGGTCGGTGGTTCAGGAAAGATTACGAAGCGAAGATAGTTAAAAAGATCGAAAAGTAGAATTTGCTTTTCGGTCTTTTTATTATGGAAATTAATTCCTTGTAGCTGATACAATTAAGTTATAAGGAGGAGATTATTATGACTATATATAAGGTTTAGTTTGATTATGTTCCTCGTCTTATTCCTCAGTTTATTTATTAGCACAACGATGAAATTTCACTTTGTAGTAGGTATTCTATGGATACTATGTACATGTACTCTCTTTCTATATGTTCCGCTTCGTTTTCAACAAGAAGTGCCCGCCTTTCAAAAATACGTAGCATGGATTAAGAGAGGAAGAAGATGGGGAGAGTAAAAATATATGAGCGATTATTAGAATATATCGACCGCAACTTAATAATAAGAAGAGGGTGTGCCAAATTGTTGGCACACCCTCTTTATTCATAATGATTAATGAATATCACGTTTCTTAAAGTTACCGCCTTTTACTTCTGCTACGTCATAAACTGTAATAAAGGCATTTGGATCGATTTCATTAATCAAATCCTTCATTTTACTTTCTTCTAAACGGTTAATTACACAAGAAATTTCTTTAAATTTCTCTCTTGAATAACCACCGTATACTTCGTTATACGTTGCGCTTCGGCCTAAACGATCACGAATTGTTTCTACCATTAATTCAGGTTCTTTCGTGATGATTTTAAATGTTTTCGAACCACTTAAACCAACTTCAACGATATGAATGACTTTCGAAGCGATAAAGTAAGCAATTGCCGAAAGGATAGCTCCTTGAAGACCGAATACTGTTGATACGAAAATAAATACGAACATGTTTAAGAATAAAATAAGGTCACTTGTTCCAAAAGGTAACTTACGAGAAAGTAATACAGCTAGCATATCGATTCCATCTAATGCGCCGCCGTTACGTAATGCTAGTCCCATACCGAAACCGATAATAATACCACCAACAACTGTAACGAGTAGTGTATCGCCTTCAATAATAGTAGGTATTCCATGCATAACAACGGTACCTATTGCTAATGAAGCAATCCCGATAATAGAATAAATTGCAAAGCTTTTACCTATTTGTTTATATCCTAACCAAACGAAAGGAATGTTAATAACTGCGATTAGAGCTCCTAATGGCAATCCAAATAATCTTGAACTAACGATACTTAAACCAGTCACACCACCGTCTGATACGTTATTTGGAATTAATACCGCTTCTAATCCGTATGCTGTGATAAATGCCCCAATAATAATCATCAAAGCTTTTGAAGCGATTTTTAGCTTATTGGGCTTGTTTTTGATAATTTTCTCCATGTAATTTCCTCGTTTCAAACTAGTTTCTTATTTGTTACGTAATTCACACCTAAATTTCATTTTAACATTTAATGTGAAAAATTTCTCCTTTAATGGATGTATGCAGGGAATATTATCACCATATTATCTTTAAAATATTTTTGAAATAAGTATAAGAAATCCCATCCTTATGAAAGGATGGGAGAATGTTAAGAAACAATAAAACTAAGGACTGTTAGGAATAAAGCGAAACCTAAAATAGTCCCGCACACTTTCATATGGCGCTTACGTCCTATTACAACAATTGCGACATATTCACGAATCATTGCGTTAGGCCAGTAATAAAATGCTGTTTTTGATCCAATTCCCTGGCTATTAAGACCAGCTTGTCTTGCATATATACCAGCGCGGAAAAGATGGAAGTTGTTCGTTGTAAAGATACTTCTATACTTACCTTCTGGTTTTAAAGAATCCATAATTTCTTTAGAGAACGACATGTTTTGATATGTGTTGACAGAGCGATTTTCCTGTACTGTATGTTCAAACGGAATTCCTTTTTCAACAGCATATTTTTGCATTGCTTCTGCTTCAGGAAGACCTTCATCTGGACCCTGTCCACCAGAGAAAATGATTGTTGGTGGTGTATTTACAGAGGCTTGTTTCCAATAAAAGTCGATTGCTTTATTAATACGACTTGCAAGTAAAGGTGGTACTTTATCATTAATTAAGCCACTACCAAGAACGATGATGAAATCTTGATTACGTCTTGGTCTATTGAATTGATATAAAAAATATGCGCTTAAGAAGTTAGACAAATGTACAAAGAAATACATAGTTATAAGCGAAATCGCAGTAAAAATAAATTGAAAATGCTCTGAGAATAAATTTGCTGGATTTATGATAGCGAGCATAATAAAGAATAAAATCCCTAAAGCAGCAATTAAAGTTAAAGAGTTTGTGAAGCGTCTTCCTTCACGTTGCATTAAAATTTTTGCATTAAGAAATAGTCCAAACATTAAAGCGACTATAGCAAAAGGTATCATTACAATTAGCGCTAACATGGGAATAATAACGATAAAATGTAAAGAGTTACTACCAGACTCATATGAGGCTATAGCGCAAAATAATAGAAATGAACAGAAAAAGGCATTAAATAAAAAGCCATTTATTATTTTTCGTGGATCTTTTAAATATGAGATAAGAAAAATAATAAACAATATAAGAGGAATGATTCCAAAATACATAAATATAGTACACCTCAATTTGTAAAAGAATTTGACATACCTTTTATATTACATGATTTTATAATTAAAAATGAAAGGAAAAATGATTTTGAATTTTCTCAATAAAATGTATGGATACATATGTTAAAATGTATGTAAGGCGATATATTAAAAGTAAAATGGTTGAAAAGGCACTCTATGGAGTGTCTTTTCTTTTTTTCATGTAATTATGCATATTATATTTATTTTCAAATGAAGAGGATTAAAATATAAGTGGTAGGCAGACTATATAAAGCAGAATTTCTTACAAACATTTCCCTCTACTTTTTGTATCTAACAATCGTATAACAATAAATAATTCTGTTTTATAGTGTCTGTTTATGAAAGGTGTCTTCTTTGAAGACGCCTTTTTGTTGTTTAGTATAGATAGTTTCTACTGTTTACATAGTGGAAACTATCTATACTAAACATTAGCAATCTTCCGTATAAACATTATCAATTTACTATATATTCCAGTGGTGTTAACCTACATATGAAAGGCTTTCTTTTTCAAAATATTACCCCTAATAAATTTTTGAAGAAGTCAACTGTCTCCAAAATTGCCATTCATGCTTAGCAAAAAAGAATCCTGCTGGATTCTTTTTTGTGTTCGACATAATGTGACAAAATATATTAGAATAATTTGTTATATTGTTAAATGATTATTATAGGAAAGAGAAGGAGACTCAAATATGGGATTTAAAAAATTAATTTTAACAGGTGCAATTGTTGCAACTACAGCATTTACTTCAATTGGAACAGCACAGGCAAGTGCAGATTTTAAAGATGTTCCAAACAATCATTGGTCTTATAAAGCAATTATGGATTTAGCAAATAAAAACGTTGTTGCTGGATACGGAAATGGGATTTTTGGATTTGGTGATGATGTAACACGTGAGCAAGTTGCAGCTCTTATGTTCCGTCATTTAAAACCGACAGTAAAAGAACAGTATAACAATCCGTATAAAGATGTTACGGATCGTTCAACTATGTTTAAAAAAGAGATTCTTGCTTTAACAGAGATGGGTGTATTCGTTGGAGATAACACAGGAAAATTTAGACCGAAAGATTCGTTAACTCGTGAAGAAATGGCACAAATTTTGACAAGGGGATTCCAATTGCAAATAAGAGGGGATCATAATTTCCCGGATGTAGATAGAAATGGATGGGCGAATCCTGCGATTACTGCAATAAAATCAAATTATATTACGGCTGGAACTGGTGATGGTAAATTCGCACCTAAAATGCATGTAAGTCGTGAGCAATACGTTCAGTTCTTATATAATGCAACGTTACCATTTGAAGAAAGACCAGGAGCAAAACAACCACAACCAGAAGTGAAGCCTGAAGTAAAACCGGATCCGAAACGCTTTGCTAATTGTAAAGAAGCAAACGATGCTGGATATTATGATATTACAAGAGAGAGTCCGTATTATGGTAAGCATTTAGATCGTGATGGCGATGGAATTGCTTGTGAAAGAAATAAAAAAGGGAAATAAGAAAAAGCACTCAGTCTGAGTGCTTTTTCTTATTTGTACATGCTATTTTTTTAGGCGATTCTCATAAAATAAAAGTAACGAAATGAAAGTAGGTGACAAAATGCCATCAGTTGTGGAAGGCGTTATTATTGAAAACTGTAACGGAACGATTAATTTAGGAGATAAATATAACGTGCAGCCGATTGAAAAAACGAAAGCTTATAATGGATCAGGATCATCGAATACAGGAAAAAAAGTACAAACATTTAGTGGTATTAGTACAGCAGATGTAAGGGATAGCGATGCGAACGATCAAGGAATACAGTTTACTTTATAGATAAATATGTAAAATTGCATAAAATGATGAACTTGCCCTGTGCTACAATCTAGCTGTGAGCTGTTCATGATTCTTCTGTATTATAGTTGTTAGATTGGAAATATAACATCTTATCAAAAATCATACGTACAAAAAAGGCACTTCAAACGAAGTGTCTTTTTTATTTTAGTGATACCCTTTAGCAGAGTCTTTATGAATTTTATTTTTAAAGATACTGTAGCTCCAAAGTTGATATCCAATAACAATTGGTACCATAACCATTGCAACGAAGAACATAATTTTTAAGTTTAATTGACTACCAGCTGCGTTATATAACGTTGTACTATAAGCGTCGTTAATACGAGATGGCAACATTCTTGGGAACATACCTGCAAATCCAGTTGTCATAAACATTGCGATTGTTAAGCAAACGAATGTGAATGCAAGACCGATTTTATGTTTGTACACCATAATAAGTGCGAGTACACTCATTAACATTGCAAGTACTGGCAGAATGAATAGTACAGGATATTCTGTGAAGTTTTGGAATAAATTTGTACGATTTGCAGTTGCTACATAGAAAATAGCTAAAATAATAGCAGCTGCCATTGAAAATGGTCTTGCGATTTTATAAGCACGATCAGATACTTCACCAGTCGTTTTAATTATAACCCAAAGGGCACCAGATACGACGAATATAGCTGTGAAGAACAGACCTCCTAAAATACCGTAATGATTTAATAAGCTAAGTAAATTTCCTTCATAGCCATTTTTTCCGATTTGTAGTCCGTAATAAAGGTTAGCGAACGTAACTCCGAATAAGAAGGAGATTAGGAAACTACCAATTGTAAATGCCCATTTACAAGTTTTTTGCCAAATTGGTGAATCGTCTTTATGCATAAATTCAAGTCCAGCAGCACGAGCAAACAGTGCGAGTAATACTAAAAATAGTGGTGTATATAAATAACTAAACATATTTGCATACGTGACTGGGAAGGCAGCAAATGTTGCGCCACCAGCTGTAATTAACCATACTTCATTACCACCCCAGAATGGGCCAATTGCTTCTTGTAATTGATTTCGTTCTTGTCGGTCTTTCGCAACGAAAGGAAAAATCATTCCGTTACCAAGTGCATACCCATCAAGAATGAAGTAAACTGTCCAAATCACGCCCCATAAACCAAACCAGATGATTGCAAGCATATCATGAGACATGAGCTGCACCTCCTTCAGTAGCAGGTTCTTCTAATGCTGCTGGTCCTTTTTTCGCGAACTTTAGCATTAAGTATACGTCTGCGATTAAAAGTAAAGTATAGAACAAGATTAAACTAATTAATGAGAACCAAATTTGTGGAACAGATATAGGTGATACAGATTCTGCTGTACGCATTAGTTTATAAACTGTCCATGGTTGACGACCTACTTCGGCAACAATCCAACCAGCGTTAATTGCGATATATGGTAGTAAGACCGACCATATTGTGATTTTTAAATAACGTTTTGAGTTTTCTAGTTTTCCTTTTCGGTTTAAGTAGAAACCGTACCAAGTTAATGCCATAAAGAACATACCAAGTGCAACCATTAAGCGGAAGCTATAGTACACGAGGTTAACATTTGGACGTTCATCTTTCGGGATATCCTTTAAACCAACAATTTCGCCATCAAATGAGTTTGTATAGAAGAAACTCCCTAGTTTCGGAATCGTAAGGAATTCAAAGTTCTTTTCGTTTTTCACATCAGGAATTTGAACAATCGAGAAGCCTTGTCCTTTTCCAGTTTCCCAAACCGCTTCCATCGCAGCTCCTTTTGCTGGTTGATATTTAGCTGCTGATACACCAGACTGATGACCCATAAACGGTGTAACAGTTGCAGCGAATAAACCTAACATTAAACCAAACTTAAATGATTTTTTGAAGAATTCAACTTCATTTTTGCGTAATAAATGATAGGCACTAATTGCCATAACGAAGAAAGCACCAACGATATAACAACCAATTACAGTATGGAAGAACATGTTCCAAGCATATGGATTTGTCACAAGTGCCCAGAAATCATTTAATTCAGCGCGGCCGTTACGTACGACGTAGCCAACAGGGTTTTGCATAAAGCCGTTTGCTGTAATAATCCAAAGGGCGGAAATATTTGTTCCAAGTGCAACCATCCACATACAGAAGGCACGGAACTTTGGTGAAATTTTGTCTTTACCGAATAACCATATTCCCATGAAAGTAGATTCTAAGAAGAAGGCAACGAGTGCTTCGATTGCGAGAGGTGATCCGAAAATATCTCCCATATATTTGGAGTACTCAGACCAGTTTGTTCCAAATTGGAATTCCATCGTAATCCCAGTTATAATCCCCATTACGAAGTTAATTGTAAATAATTTACCCCAGAAATTTGCCATTTTGCGGTATGTTGGATTCAATGTGCGGGCGTATTGAGTTTCCATACATGCTACTAAAATAACAAGTCCGATTGTCAAAGGTACAAATAAAAAGTGATAAAAAATAGTAATTGCAAATTGAAAACGACTCAGTAACAGAACGTCGGACATAATAAATATTCACTCCTTTTTTACATTATCTACAATCAGTTTATAGTGAAAAAACGTTTTAAATAGGGGGGACTTGTTACAAAGGTGTGTGTATATTTTGAAAGAATTATGTCGGTTATCTGAAAATATCTTATTTTTACTATAAAGCAATATCCTTTTTGAGTTTTTTAAATTTTGGTACACTATATAAGTAATGTAAATGAGAGAAAAGAGGGTTCTTTACTATGAAGTCATTAGAAGAGATTTTACAATACAATGAAAAATTTGTTGAAGAAAAAAAATATGAAGAGTACGAAACAGGTAAATTTCCAAACAAAAAGATGGTAATTATCTCTTGTATGGATACTCGTCTTGTTGAATTATTACCGAAAGCGATGAATATGCGTAACGGTGATGTGAAAATTATTAAAGTAGCAGGCGCTGTTATTTCCCATCCGTTCGGAAGTATTATGCGTAGTATTTTAGTTGCTGTATACGAACTTGGTGCTGATGAAGTTTGTGTAGTTGGCCACCATGATTGCGGTATGGCTAAAATTCAAGCGAGCAGTACAATCGAGAAGATGAAAGAGCGCGGTATCACAGAAGAGAAATTAGATACACTTCGTTATTCTGGAATCGATTTAGAAAGATTCCTACAAGGATTCTCTAGTGTAGAAGAAAGTGTAGAACATAGCGTATCAATACTTCGCAACCATCCATTACTTCCTGAAGAAGTACCTGTTCACGGTCTTGTTATAGATCCTGACACAGGAAAATTAGATTTAGTTGTGAATGGTTACGATAATTAAGAATTTACTTTGTCATCCTTTTTATCTGGGACAGGATCAAATCCTCCCGGGTGGAAAGGGTGACATTTTAATATCCGCTTACAAGTTAGCAAAAAACCTTTTAGGGCACCATGTTTTTGAAATGCTTCTAATCCATAATGCGAGCAAGTTGGATAAAAGCGGCACGTTGGTGGTGTCATTGGAGAAATGAATTTTTGATAGAAGCGTATAATCCCAATAAAAATCTGTTTCATAATGGTCTCCTTTTCCGCATAGTCTTAAAGTATTATAGCACGACTGTACATAATACTTTACTAATGTTGATTTCCGTTATATCATATTGGATATAACGGAATTAAATTAAAAGCGGGAGAGATGTTGTATGCCATCAGTAGAAAGCTTTGAATTAGATCATACGATTGTAAAGGCGCCTTATGTAAGACATTGCGGAGTTCACAACGTAGGAAGTGACGGTATTGTAAATAAATTTGATATTCGTTTTTGCCAACCGAATAAACAAGCAATGAAACCAGATGTTATTCATACGTTAGAACATTTATTAGCATTTAATTTACGTAAATATATTGATCGTTATCCGCATTTTGATATTATCGATATTTCACCAATGGGCTGCCAAACAGGATATTATCTTGTAGTAAGCGGAACACCAACGGTTCGAGAAATTATTGATTTATTAGAACTAACATTAAAAGATGCGGTTCAAATTACAGAAATTCCAGCTGCAAATGAAACACAATGTGGTCAAGCGAAGCTTCACGACTTAGAAGGAGCTCAACGCTTAATGAACTTCTGGTTAAGCCAAGATAAAGATGAACTTGAGAAAGTGTTTGGATAGAAAGAAAAACTGCCTGTGAAAGGGCAGTTTTTTTATTTGTAGAAATGTATGTTATGAAGAGTATTGACTTTAACGTATACGTCAAAGTTTATAGTAGGGATAAATAAAGTAAGTAAAGGGAGGAAATGATGGATAAGTATAGCATTGGCGAAATTTCAAAAGAAACGAATGTAACGACGAGAACACTTAGATATTATGAGGAAATTGGATTGTTAAGGCCGTCTTATGTTGCTGACTCAGGATATCGTTACTATTCAAAAGATGATGTAATTACATTGCAGCAAATCACAACTTTTAAAAAGCTTGGTTTTAAGCTTTCAGAAATAAAAGGAGTATTAAAAGAAGCAAAGGGGATTTCAGAAGAAGAAAGATGGAAGAATGTGATTCAAAATGAAATTCAAACAATACAAGGGGAAGTAAAAAGATTACAGGATTTAGAAAAGCTACTATATACAACATTTCATTCCATTGAATTAACAGGAGAGCTTAGAACAGAAGATTTAATGTTATTTATAAAATCAGTACAGGGAATTGATCAGAGGGAGAAATTTTGGAAAAGATATTTTAATGAGGAAGAGCAGCAGATTATTCAGGGCTTACCAACATTTGAAGAAAACGATAAAAGAACGAAAGAGTGGCTGCAAGTATTAAGAGAAATTCGCGAGCGTATAAATGAACCAGTAGATTCACCAGAAGTTCAACAATTGGCGGAGAAAGTAGTGGCTTTTTCCATGCATATATTTCAAGAAGATGAACAATTAATAAATAAGTATTGGGAATTAATTAGACCTGAAGAGGGGGAGATTGCAAAAGTATATGGACTTGATTCGGAAACAATGAAGTATATAGATGAAATGGTAGATTATTATTTGAAAAAGGAGGAAGATAAATGACAGCTATGCAAAAAGAGAAGCTATATGGAAAGGAGCATGCACGATTAGAGCGGCAATACTTTTGTAAACATGTGGGCATTTTCATTCTTGCGCAGCTTTTATTTATTTTTCTAATAGGGCTTGTACCAGCTCAAGAGTTACCAAGTGGATCTTATATTCTTCATATGAAAGAATGGATTTTGAATAAACAAATAGGCTTTTATAAAAATGAAACTATTAATACCATTATCAGTGTTTGGACATCGGTACTTATGATTCATTTTATATGGGCGATGTCCTACATTCTTTTTCCAAAAAAGAAACGTAGCTCTTCAAAACAAGAAATACGACAAGAGGTAAAAGAAGAAGTGAAAAAGAAAAAGGAGATTAGTACAAATAGGGCGTGGCTGTATTTAGTATTTGGAGGCTTAATCGAAATATATTGGGCAACGGGATTAAAAACAAATTCGATGAGTATTTTGACACTTATTGCAATTTTAGTTAGTTTTCATCTATTAATTGAAGCAACTAAAAGAATCCCAATTGGAACGGCATATGCAGTATTTACTGGAATTGGGACAGTGGGAACGATAGTAGTAGATATTTTATATTTTAAAGAGCCGTTCTCATTTATTAAAATTTTCCTTGTTTGTTTATTAGCACTATTTATTATCGGATTGAAATTTAGTGGTGACAAGGAAGAGGTGAAATAAAATGGCGTGGATGTATTTAATTATAGCTGGACTTTTTGAAATTGTCGGTGTAATTGGGATAAAGAAAGTAGCAAAAGATAATAATTGGACGAATAATATTATTTTAATAGGTGGATTTATTATTAGTTTTCAATTTTTAACGATGGCACTCCAAGAAATTCAGTTATCAATTGCATATGCAGTTTGGACTGGGATTGGGACGCTCGGGGCAGCAGTTGTCGGTATTTTATTCTTTCAAGAGCCGAAAAATGCTTTTCGGATTATTTGTATCGTTGGAATTATGGGGGCGATTATTGGGTTGAAAATGGTGAGTTAAAGAAGAGCAAAACATGCTCTTCTTTTTTATGAAAGTATACTAGACACCCCAACATATAAAATAAAGGCAGAACCGAGAAAATAAACAAATGCTTTTGCTTTTTGCCGCTCTTTTATTTCATCGATTCCAAAAAGGATAAACATAATACTCAAAAGGATAAAAACGTATGGTAAAAGCATAGGGATATTTGCGAAGAAGCTAAATAGGGCGAGAATAAGAGCGATAGTAGCTATTATAATTCGAATGTTTTTAAACATATAATCCTCCTTTAAAAGAACATTATAAATGGAATAACAAAAACAATCGTAAAAAGACTTAAACCGATGCTAATAGCTCCAATTTGTTTTTGTTGTTTTTGAATCGTCTCAATTCCTACTAAAATGCCATATAAACTAAAGAGGAACAAAATGATAGGTGAAAAGGTTTGAAAGTTCATTGTAAATGTGCTGTATAAACATAAGATCAAAGTAATAAAAACGATGGTTAGCTGTAATTTTCTTATATGCACTTTAACCTCCTAGTAGAAAGATAGTTATTGAGAGACAAAAATTATAATAGCAACGCTTAAAGTGAATACGCCAGAAAAGAAGGAGAGTGTACTATGTACTTTCTTTTGTTTCTGTTTTTCTTCGGCGCTCAGGATGAAGGTCATAATAGATAAGGCGATGAGCATATAAGGCATTGTAACAAGTGCGTTTGTAAATATTACGGATAGGGCGAGAACGATGACGATAAGACGGATATAATGCGAAAGGTTTTTAGCATACAAATCTCCACCTTTTTAAATAAATTATTTACCGAAATAGTTCTGAGAAGCTAAGAAATAAAGCACCGGCTCCAGCTATGAAAGCAAGTATGCTGCTAGATTGTCTATGTTTTTTTATTTCTCCTAGCGCTACAGTGAAAGCCATTAATCCTAAGGAAATGAACATATAAGGCATAATGTCTCTGTTATCGCTAATAAATCCATAGATTGCGATAGATAAAGCGATAAGTGCAAAAGTAATTCGAGCTCCTTTTAACATAAAGTCTCCTCCTTCTATTTTATGTAGGTAATGATGAGAACAATCCAAGAGGAAGCTCCAGCAGCAATACAAATAAAGTCTGTTCCTGAATCCTTTTTCTTTATTTGTTCAATTGCGATGAGAAACAGTAAAGCTCCTAATAGAGATTGTGAAAGTGGTAGAAAGTTATGTTGACCTGCCAGTAAACGAATACTGAATATGATGTGGGCTAAAATAAGTAGTATATGAAGCGTATTATGAATTCTTCTTGCTGTTTTTTGTATAAGGGTTATCTTCTGGCTTATCAACAGAATGTTTATAAGCGTAGCCTTTATTAATTGTCATGACGGAGAGTACTAGTATGACTAGGACGATTATAATACCGATAATTAATATTTTGAACATGGAATCCCTCCTTTTCTTTATTTTACATAATTTTGTAATTGATGAAAACAATAGAAATTAAAAGGATGAAAGAAGGGTGTTACATGGAGACGAAAAAAACATATTATATATCAATAGGAAACGGTCAAATTTCACAAGTGAAGACGGCGGATACGTATAATTTTGAGATTTCCGCAAGTGATGAGGAAATTACGGAGTTAAGAGAGTACTTTGATCAAGCATATGTAGAGGATTTAGGTTCATTTGTACGTTCTCACGTTCCATTTGTTGAGTATCATCACGATTCGAATAATGACCGATATGATGAACAACTACAAAAAGCATATAAAATGATTTACGATTTAGGAAATCATGAGACGAAAGAATTAGTCGCGCAAATGGGAATAATCAATGGATTGTAATTGGATAATATTATGCAGAAAAGCGAGAATATGCTACAATTTGTGGTAGGAAAAACTTGTAACCATCAATAGGGGAGTAATGGCATGTACAAATTTAAAGATTATTACCACAACACTGTACAATTATCGTTTGAACGTTATCCATTTTCTCCTGAGCCAAAGCATGTTTGGGTTGTATGCCGGTACGGGGATCAATGGTTATTAACGCATCATTTACGTCGCGGTCTTGAATTTCCAGGTGGTAAAGTAGAACTAGGGGAAACACCGGAAGAAGCGGCAGTTCGAGAGGTTCATGAAGAAACTGGCGGCATAGTTTCTGATTTAACTTACTTAGGACAATATAAAGTATCTGGAAAAGACAAAATAATCATTAAAAACATTTATTTTGCAACAATTAGTGCGGTAGAAGAACATACGCATTACGAAGAAACGAAAGGATCTGTTTTATTAACAGACATTCCTGACAATATTAAAACGGATAGAAAATTTAGCTTTATAATGCGTGACGATGTACTGGCGCGCACGATGAAACATATAGAAGAAATCGGCTGTTTTACGAAGTAAAGTGGCCGGTTTCTTTTTTTGTGTGCAAGAATAAATGTAAATATATATTTACATCATTTTGGGTATATTATACAATTTTGTAAATATATATTTGCGTTTTAGGAGGGGAAAGATGGATAAAGGAAAAGAAACGACTGTTACTGTTTCGATGGTTAAATTAAATTTCTATTCATGCTGTATAGCATTCGCTCTGGCGATTGGAGTTAGTTTTTTACATTCACTTCTTTCAGGCGGGTTTCAAATTGAAATTACGTTACCAACCCTGTTTCTTTTTATTATCGCAATGATTGTTCTCGTTTGTATTCATGAAGCGATACATTTAATAGGGTTTCGCTATATCGGAGGCGTTCCATGGAGTGAACTGAAATGGGGTGTTAATTGGAAATTAGGTGTTGCATATGCTCATTCTAAACAGGCGATTACAGTAAAGCAAATGAAGAAAGTGTTAATGCTGCCGTTTTTACCAACTGGAATTTTGCCAATTGTAATTGGGTTAGCTACGAACGTGCAATCCATCTCATTTTTAGGGATTTTACTAACAGCAGGTTGTATCGGTGACATTGCTCTATATCAAAAAGTATCAAAGTTTCCAGAGGATGCGCAAGTTAAAGATCATCCGAGTAAACCGCAGTTTACAGTATATGAATAATAAAGGAAGGGGAGGCGTTTTTGAAAAACGGCCTCTTTTTTGTTTGTCAGCTTTTGTCGGTAAGTCGATATATTGTAAAAATCGCTAATATAATTTTCTAGAGATTGGCGCCGATCTACTAATGTTCCATCTAAGTCGAAGAAGACTGCTCGAATCATGGCCCCCCTTACAGTTTATTTAATTAAGTATCGCATATTCGTTAGAAATTGATTATGATATTTTTGTAGAATGGAACGACGGAGGTTTATATGAAGAGACTGTATGGCAAGTTAGTAGGGGTTATCGTCGCAATTGGTTTAATAGCAGGATGCGATAGTTCTATGAAGAGTGTGAAGGAAAAAGAAGTTTGTAAAACAGAAGAAGAATGCGTGGAAATAGGAGATAATAAACTTCAAAAAGTATATGAAAAAATAGATGGATTATCTGAGCTTGAAGCAGTAGAAGATTATGATATAGAAGAGCATGAAAATGCGGATATGAAAGGGGCAGAGCAGAAAAAAGAGGATGACGAAAATTATTTCTTTTTAGCTTCTTATTATATTGATGGTGATGAAATTGTAGATCCTTATTTTGAAAAAATAGAACGAAAACGTTTAAATAAAGTATTCGCTGAAGATAAAGAAGCGAAAGAAGAGGTGCTACAACAGCGTCAAGATAGAGGGTATCATGAAGACTTATGGGATATGTATCGTACTCTCATTCCAGCTCAATATCGCGGGAATATAACAGAATTTGATTTAATAACGGACGGTTATGACGGTGTTGTTGCTCACGTTATGCCTAGTATGGAGAATCCGAAAGATTGGATTCTTAGCTTAGATACGCTTGATTCGGCGGTAAATATCGATGAAGTGATGAAAACATTAATTCATGAGACGGCTCACGTGTTGACGCTCGGGTATAAGCAAATACCAGTAGATGAAAAGTATGTAAAGGATTTTGAAGAAGATAAAGATATTTCAACATACCGAAATAACTGTGAAACTCTTTTCTTACAAGAGGGATGTGCGAAGGAAAAATCTTATATTAATCAATTTTATAACTCTTTCTGGAAGGACATTGAGCAGGAGTGGACAGAAAAGAAAGTGGAAGAAAGTGAAGAAACTCAAATTGAATTTTTTAAAGAAAAGCATGATGAGTTTGTATCACAGTATGGAACGACAAATGTAGCGGAAGATATTGCAGATACGTTTACAGCATTTATTTTGCAAGATTCAAAAAAGGTGAAAGAAGGATCGGAGTTAAAGTATAAAAAAATTGCGTTCTTCTATCAGTTCCCTGAGCTTGTAAAAATGAGAGCGGAAGTGTTGTCGGGGTTATATGATGTTTCGAAAACGATAGAGTAACAAAGCGGACAATGACAATAATGAGAGGTATATATTTTAGCCAATAAAACGTAAAGAATTTTAGTTCTTTGCGTTTTTTCATGTTGATAAAATTGAAAATTCTGTCTTTTTGTAAAAAAGAAGAAGGAACTGAAGCTTTAAAAGAGAATTAGTATAAAAATGTCACAAATTAGACACAATTATAATGCGCATATTGTAGGGACTATAAGTTTACTCTCAAGGAGGTAATGAAACGTATGAAAACGATTCTTGCGGTTGCTGGTCTCATTTGGGTAATGTCTCACGGTTTTCCGATTTTTGAAGGAGAGCAAATTCGTAGTGCATTAAATAAAAAGTATGATGATTATCATGTAATAGATCGAAAAGAAAATGTCGTTACAGTACGTGTGAAAGATTGTTTCCATACAGTTACGGTTGCGGATGGAAACGTTACAAATGAAACAAAGATGTGTGATAAAAGGTAAAGAAAGAAGCTGACTATAGTCTATCGCCCTAAGTCAGCTTCTTTTTCGTTTTCCAATTAGAAGTTTTTCAAATGCCTCAACAAACACATACATAAGTGTTGCGAGGACACAGGTGAGTAGTACGCTCAGTAAGACGAGCGTGAAATTAAATACTTGGAATCCGTAGCTAATTAAGTAGCCAAGACCTTGTTTAGAGACGAGAAGTTCGCCGAATATAACACCGACCCATGATAAACCAACGTTCACTTTTAACGTTGAAATAATTGCTGGGAAGGATGCAGGGAGAACGACTTGCTTATAACATTGCCATTTATTCGCGCCAAATGTGTCCATCACTTTTATATAGTTAGAATCGACTTCTTGAAATGCGCTGTAAATAACGAGAATGGTAATGATGATGGAAATGATTACCCCCATTGCAATCGACGAAGAAATATTTGGACCGAAGATTACAATGATAATAGGTCCAAGTGCCACTTTTGGCATGGCGTTTAGGACGACGAGATAGGGGTCGAGCACGCGAGCGAGAAGTGGCATCCACCAAAGAAAAGTAGCGATAATAGCACCGAGCACTGTTCCAAGAATGAAGCCTACTCCTGTTTCAAGTAATGTCGTCCATATGTGAACCCAAAGCGAACCGTCAATCCATTTACTAAGGAAGAGATTCCAAATGCTTGAAGGAGAGCTAAAGAGTAAAGGATCAATCCACTCTTTTTTGCTAGCTATTTCCCATAGTGAAAAGAAAAGAATGAGCAGTAAAAGCTGCAGTGAGCGTGCTAACCATGCGCGCTTGCGTTCTTTTTTCTGAAACTGTTCATGTAGTTGCTTTATATTATCCAAGTCGCTCCAGCTCCTTCCATATATCTTGGAAGAGGGATGGGAAGTCATGGTGGTGGCGTGATTCTAACGGTGATAAGGAACGGATGCTTTCTGGGACGATAAATGTTTTTGCAATTTTTCCAGGATTCGCTTGTAGTAAATAAATACGATCACTCATCGCAATGGCTTCTTCAATATCGTGTGTGACAAGTAGTGATGTTTTTTTATAGTTACGTAATAATGTGAAGACGAGATTTTCTAGTTTCAACTTCGTTTGATAATCGAGAGCTGAAAAAGGTTCATCTAGCAATAAAATTTTCGGATCGGTCGCTAACGTTCGAACGAGAGCGGCACGTTGACGCATACCGCCGGACAGTTCACGAGGGTATTGCTCTTCTACATCATGTAGACCGACTTGCTTTAAAAGTTGTAAAGTATGTTTTTTCGTCTGTTCATTGTAAATTTTTCGAGTGTGAAGTCCAAGCATAATATTTTCTTCAATTGTTTTCCAAGGGAACAAGTAATCTTGCTGCAGCATATACCCCATAGATGAAGTTTTTGTTGTAATAGGCTCACCATCTAAAAAGACGATGCCTTCAATTGGATCAAGTAACCCGGCAATAATGGAGAGGAGTGTTGTTTTGCCGCAACCACTTGGACCGAGTATAGAAATAAATTCGCCTTCTTCCACTTGTAAACTCATGTCTTCGAGAATCAATTTAGCATTCTCTTTTGCGAAAAAGCAGTGAGAAACGTTACGTATTTGTAAAAAACTCATACACTTCGCCTCTATTTCTTAATAACGCTTTCGGCAATTTTTGTATTGACGAGCGCTTCATGTGGAACTTCTTTTTGTAATTCGCCAGCTTCTTTCATAATCGTTTGGAGCTGTTTCCATTCTTCAGCATCTAATAGCGGATTTGTCGCATAAGAATGTTGCTTTTTATAACGTTCAATTACTTTTACTGTAATGTCCTTTGAAGTGTCTTTAAATAACGGAGAAACGACATCAGCAATCTCCTCTGGACTATGTGTATCAACCCATTGTTGTGCTTTATAGAGCGCACGTGTGAATTTTTCAGCAGCATCTTTATCTTTCTTTAAGAAGCTTTCTTTTGCCATGAACGTTGTATACGGAACAGTTCCAGATTCATTTCCGAACGAAGCGACGATAAACCCTTTTCCTTCTTTTTCGAATATACTTGCAGTCGGTTCAAAGAGCTGTACAAATTCCCCAGTACCAGATGCAAAGGCACTTGCAATGTTAGCAAATTCGATGTTTTGAATTAAGTTTGTATCTTTGTGAGGATCAATGCCATTTTTCTTTAAAACGTATTCTCCAACCATTTGCGGCATGCCGCCTTTACGCTGTCCTAAAAACGTAACACCTTTTACGTCATTCCAATTAAAAGAGTCTAATTTTTTACGCGAAACTAAAAATGTTCCGTCTGTTTGTGTAAGTTGTGCGAAGTTAATGATAGGGTCTTTTGCACCTTGTTGATGAACGTAAATAGACGTTTCAGAACCGACGAGAGCAATATCAATTCCGCCAGATAATAGGGCGGTCATCGTTTTATCTCCGCCAGCTGTTGTTTGGAGGTCAATATTTAATCCTTCATCTTTAAAAAATCCTTTTTCAATCCCGACATATAACGGGGCGTAGAAGAGAGAATGGGTAACTTCGCCGATGCGAATGTTTTGCGTTTGTTCTTTCGTACCTTCCTTTTTACTACTGCAAGCAGCAAATGTGAAAACAGCTAGTAACATGATGCAAAAAACAGCTATTAATTTTTTCACTATATGACACCTCCTAGAAGTCACTCTACAAGCATGATATGTAGGTAAGTGCCCATATGTGAGTGTGGATAGCAGGAATTTTTTGGGTGATAAAGAAGTACAAATATAAGGGGTGATAAAATGGATTACGAATATGATGATAGCGTACATTTACATCTTGATTATTTCGGAACAGAATGTGATATGGAATCGATTGCTTATAAGCGGAAGAATGAAGACGTGTGGGATGTGTATTTTAATTTTGGGACATATGGTCTTCAGAAAGATGAGATCGAGACAGGTAGATTTATGGACGAATATGCTGGTCATTACGTTTTTTCTGTACATGCTCGTGATCTTAGCTGGGAATTCGGAAGTGCTCAATTTGAAGAGTGGGTTTTGAGAAATCAAATAGTAGAAAAATCGCTGCAAAAATAGGGAGGAATTTTGTGGTCGATTTTCTCATTTTCTTGTTCATTTTCGTAATCGGATTTTTTATTATGCAAGTACTCGTTTATCGATTTGCAAAGAAAAACATTCAAAAATATACAAAAATAAAATGGATTCATATGTGGCTAGAGATGAATATGAAGAAGGGCCCGAGATTAGATCTTTTTGATTTTGTAGTTATCGTACTTGTATGTATTATATGGAAAGTATGGATGTCTTCTCTTATATAATACATATGCTCATGTCTGTTAGAATGAAGGAGAACCTGTCAGTGTTGGTAGGTTCTTTTTTTATGGTAATAATTTTGTGAAGCATAGTTCATTTATGCTGTTAGAATATAGAGCGAAGAAGTTTTATCCCGTTCAATCCTGAATGGTTCGGGCTTATTAAAATTTCACTGTATTTTTAAGGGGAAATTAAGGATACATGTGTATATTACAAGCACATAGGGAGACTAGCTGCATACAAATATGGTATTTTGTATAGGACAATATGTTTGTGGATGCGAGACGAAGGGGCAAAGGAAAGAGGGAATAAATTGCGTTTTGATTTTTTAACACGACAACGAAGAAGAGATGAATTTTATCTTAGTTTTTCTCCTCAGCAGTCGAGGAAGAACCTATTAATTTCTATCATTCTTAGTGGAATGTGGGCAATCTGTTTAGAAACGCTGTTTTTTGTTATGTTAAGATCTTTCGAATTCGAGAGAACTAAAGAATTTTTTAATGGGAAAATACAGCTAAGTATACTCATTATTGTTTTATGGAGTGTACTACTATACATCATTCATTTAAATAAAGGCATCAGTCATAAGCTTAGGCCGGCTATTCGAGTTTATGTTGTATTATTTTTAATTGCTCATACAATGAATTGGATGTATATCATAGTGCAGGAGGATATGAACCTTATAGTAGTAAATACATGGGTGTATTTACAATATGGACAGTATATATTAAGCCTATTATTTATTTATATGGTATACGTTTTTGCATATAATTTGCTTGGAAGAGTTTTCTTAAGTACAACGATAACTAGCTTAGTCTTACTTATTTTTGTGATGGTGAACCATTTTAAACTCATTTTTAGAGGAGAGCCATTTTACCCGTCGGATTTTACACAGATTGGTCATATGAATTCCGTTATACCGATGGTCATGGAGTATTTTAGTTTTTGGAATATGTTTCTGGCAATAGTGGGCATTGTTTTGATTATATTTGTAGTTATGTATATACGAAAGTACATTCCGGTTATAAAATCACATATTATTATGAGGATTATTTTAATATGCGGCTCTGCGTTTATGTTGTATGGATATAGTAACTACCCTACTACCTTTATGAATAATATATTTATAAAAAGTGGAGTAGACATCCGCGCGTGGAATCAAGCCGCAAATTATAAGGTGAATGGTTTTGTTATAGGATTTTTAAGCAACTTAGATACGACAGTCATTAAAGAGCCGAAAGAATATTCAAAAGAAAATATGCAGCAAATTGCAAAGGATATAGAAAAACAATATGGCGATAAAATAAAAGGACAAAAAAAAGCAGAGAAGCCGAATATTATATTTATTATGAGTGAAGCTTTTTGGGATCCGACAAAATTAACGAATCTTTCATTTAGCGAAGATCCAGTGCCGAATTTACATCATTATATAGAGAATTTCCCAGGGGGACAAACGATAGCTCCTACATTTGGAGGAAATACAGCGAATACAGAATTTGAAGCGTTAACGAGTTACTCGATGAGTCTTTTAATGCCAGGTTCTATACCATATCAACAAGCTGTTCCAAGCCAAAAAGAGATTCCATCGATTGCAAGTGAGTTGAAAAAACAAGGGTATTATGCAAGTGCAATTCATGCGTTTAATCGATCGTTTTATAAACGTGAAGATGTATATAAAACATTGGGATTCGATAATTTTAATGCAGAAGATACGATGAAAAATAAAGAAGTAGTGGGAGACAATATTGGTGATTTATCTATGAGTAAAGAAATCATAGATGAATTAAATAAGAGAAAACAACCTACATTTATTCATGCGGTGACGATGCAAAATCATTTTCCGTATACGCCAAATATGTTTGGAGAAAATAAAATAGAAATTAGTGGATTAACAGAAGAGGAATCGAAGGCAGAATTAGAAGCATATACAGAAGGGATAAGATTATCGGATGAGGCTCTGCAATATTTAATCGAGCAGCTTGACGATCTAGATAGACCTACTTTAATAGTCTTCTTTGGAGACCATTTACCTATGTTAGGAACTAATAAGTCTATTTATAAAGAATCAGGATATATAGAAAACGAAGAGACAGTAAGAGAAAGATTAATTATGTCAGAAACGCCATTGTTAATGTACGCAAATTTCGATTTGCCAAATGACAATTTAGGTTTAGTAAGTCCGATTTATTTTTCTAGTCTTGTTTTTGATTATGCAGGATTAAATCAATCACCATTTTATCAATTTTTATCGAAAATGCATAAAGAAATACCAGTTCTTAGAGATGAGTTAAAGGTTAATAAAGATGGAGAAGAGATAACAGATTTAACAAAGGAACAAAAAGAAATGTTAGAGCAATATAAAATGATCCAATATGATTTACTTGCTGGAAAGCAGTATAGTAAAGATATACTTTTTAAATAGAACAAACAAAAAGAACTTGTATAACGATACAAGTTCTTTTTTTATAGTATTTAACGGGGTAACCAGACAAGCTGGGTTTAGGGAGTATTACCTGTACATTTAGTATAAATGAAAATGTAATCGTTTTATTGATTGATTTGTGAGAAATATGTGAATTTTAATCTTTTCAAAAACTGCGTTCCTATCGAAACGATTTGGTATAGATTTTTATGAATGCAAAAACTTTATAAGTTCTTCATTTAATTCATCCGCTTGATCGATTGGAGAGCCGTGACCGCTATTTGTAAGAGGATGTAACTGAGAATTTTTAATCCGTTTTTGCGTGAGTTCAGCGCTTTTGTAAGGGATAAGTTGATCGTGAACACCATGGAATATTTTTGTTGGGACGTTAATTTTACTTAAATCTTTCGTTACATCTTCATTTGCAGCTGCTTGCAATATTTTGATGAGAGCGTAGGAAGCAGACTGCATACCGAGATAAGAAAACCATTCTAACGTAGCAGATCCTAAGTTTCTATTAAAAAATGATAAAGATACATCATTTAAAAATTTTGGCATATTGGCATACATTTGATTAATGAGGGTATCTGCTTGTTCTTTTGGGACACCATAGGGAGATTCTTGATTTTTAACGAAAGAAGGGGAAACAGCATCGACTAATACAAGTTTAGAAATGCGATGACCATTGTAGCGAGACATGTACCGAATAGAAAGAGCGCCACCTACTGAAAAACCGACTAATGTAGCATTTTCTACTTGAAGTGCTTCTAGAACAATGGCGATATCGTCTGCTAAACGATCGTATGTGTAACCAGTCCACGGTTTATCAGATTGTCCGTTTCCGCGTATATCCATAGCGATACAGCGGAAACCGTGCTGTGGTAACACATTGAGTTGATATTGGTACATTTGATGATTTAAAGGCCAGCCGTGGACGAAGAACACGGTTTTACTACCGGGTCCAGGATTAACGTCTTGCACAAAAATATGCACATCTTTCTCGACGGTAACAAACATAAATTATCCCCCTAACCTATTCATATGCTCTATCCCAAAAGCGTTGTTTCGTCATAGCTTTAATAAATTCATTCGCCAGGAGCGTAGGGTTCTGTTCTAGTAAGACACCAGGCTTTCCTTTAATATTTAAAGATTGAATAACAGTAGATCCATTTTGGAAGGCACCAATTGGCTTAAAGTGATTATATGATTCTACGACAAATGAACTCGCTTTATTAAGAAACTGTTCATCAAGGTTTCCTCCAATAAGAAGTAGCCCATCATAAAGAAGTGAAGATCCTGTTAAAAAAGTATCATTCACGTCCCAACGTACATTTTGCGTTCCTTGTACAATACCTAATCGTTCGGAAACAATTACTGGTTGCAACCCAACTTGTTTGAATTGATTTAGTATATATTGCGCGTTTTGTCCGTCATATCCATTTGCAACAATGACACCTACTCGTAATGTATTAGGACTAAATGTCGTATTTGCCATACTGAGTGCTGGCGATGATTTCGTAACGCTCGATTCTTGAATATTTGGGACTTTTGCTCCGACCGCTTCAGCGACTAATGTAGCTAGTTCACTACTAATATGTCCAATCATATTTACGACTTGTTGACGGACGGATTTACTTTTTACTTTTCCTAATTCAAAGGAGAAGGCTTGCATAATATGAACTTTTTCGACGTTACTCATACTATTCCAAAATAAACGTGCTTGAGAGAAATGATCTTTGAAACTGGCGGCTGTTTCTCTCGTTTTATGCCCTGATACAGTAGAAGGGTATGTAACGAACCCACCCTTTGTACCGGGGACAGTGTAAGGAGTGTTATTTGCTAAGGAATTATTATGGTAAGCGATTTTTCCTTTATCAATTATATATTTAGATGCACCATCTCTTTGATTGTTATGAAATGGGCATACAGGACGGTTAATCGGTAATTCTTGATAATTTGTACCGACGCGTGCCAATTGAGTGTCTGTATAAGAAAAGAGTCTACCTTGTAAGAGCGGATCATTGGTGAAATCAATACCACGGATGATACTTCCAGGATGAAGTGCGACTTGCTCTGTTTCAGCGAATACATTCTCGACGTTGCGATTTAATGTCATTTTTCCGATGATTTTAACGGGGAAATCTTCTTCAGGCCAAATTTTCGTTGCATCTAATATATCGAAATCGTATTTAAATTCATCCTCTTCTTCTAGAATTTGAATACCAAGTTCGTATTCAGGATAGTTTCCAGCATTAATATTTTCCCATAAATCACGGCGATGGTAATCTGGATCAGCACCACCTAATTTTTGCGCTTCATCCCAAATTAATGAGTGAATGCCGAGCTTCGGCTTCCAGTGAAATTTTACGAATCGTGACTTTCCATTTTTATTCACTAAGCGAAATGTATGAACGCCAAACCCTTGCATCATTCGAAAACTTCTTGGAATGGCACGATCAGACATAATCCACATCATCATCGCAGCCGATTCTTGGTTATTGGCGATGAAGTCCCAAAATGTATCATGTGCTGTTTGTCCCTGTGGAATCTCATTATGCGGCTCAGGTTTAAGGGCGTGAATAAGATCAGGGAATTTAATGCCATCTTGAATGAAAAAAATAGGAATATTGTTTCCGACTAAATCAAAATTTCCTTCTTCTGTATAAAATTTAACAGCGAACCCTCGTACATCTCGATTTGTTTCATTCGCACCTTTTGATCCAGCCACTTCAGAGAAGCGAACAAAAAGTGGTGTTTTTTTTGAAGGGTCCTGTAAAAAGTGGGCCATTGTTAGTTCCTCTAAAGATTCATATAGCTCGAAAATACCATGTGCGCCGTATCCTCTTGCATGAACGACTCTTTCAGGAATTCGTTCACGATCAAAATGAGCAAGTTTTTCCCGCATAAGAAAATCTTCTAGAAGGGTAGGACCACGATCGCCGACGGTTAAAGAGTTTTCATCATTTGAAATTGTAACACCTGTATTTGTTGTCATTTCCTTTCCTTCATTCTCACGCGTGAAGGATTCCAGTTGTTCTGTCTTTTTATTTTTTTTGCCGTTCATATAAAACACCTCCCATAATATACGTATTATTGTTTATAGCTTTTATGCTTATATATAGTCTGAAGATACTTCGCTCTATTGGGATGATTTTCCTCAATTGTTCGATTTATCTTTGTTTGTCTATGAAAATCATTTATTATAATAAATGGTATTCTTCGAGATATTATTTTGAAGGGGTGTTGAAGTGAAAGGAAAATTTCTATCATATAAAGAAGAAGAAAGGAATGCCAAAATCTTTTTGTGGGTGCTATATGTCATTGTTGTTTTATACCAAATTTCCTACGGAATCTTATTAGAAAATAAATCACTAATGGATAAAGGACATAGCATAATATGGCAAGTTATTTGCGGAACAGCAATATTGGGCGTGAATATATATTTAATAAAAAAAGAGAAAGCAACCCTTGTTAAATATGCATGTATTTTTGCATACATAGGGATAGAAATGGCTAATATACTTTCGTATATGCTTTATAATAAGGCGGTATTTGATGCGGTAAATATAATAGAAATTATTCTTATTTTCTTTGTACCTATATTTATAAATAAAAGATTTTTTGTGTGCGTACTTGTCACTATTATAGGGAAATATTTAATTTATTTATTTGTATTAGAGGAAGTAAAAGCGTTTATGTTCCTCATTATGTATACACTCGTATTAATAGCAGCATACATCATTTTAAATCGATTTATACAATACCTTTCAGCGGTAAAGAAAAGTATTAAGATTGCTAGTGAATCACAAAAATTAGCGGTAGTCGGAAAAATGGCAGCGACAGTAGGACATGAAATTAAAAATCCACTTGCTTCATTAAAAGGATTTACGCAATTACAACGAGAGAAGCATGGAGAGGATCCTGTTTATAAACAGATGATTTTTGAAATAGAAAATATGAATAGTATGATAAGTGAGTTAATGGAAGTTGCTACATGTAAACCTTCTATTTATAAGAAACATAATATAGGAGAAATTGCATTACAAGTAGTAACAATTGTCCGCGAAAAAATGAATGAATCCAACATTCAGCTTATTTCTAGTGTAGAAGAAAAGACGATAGAAGTTGAATGCGATGAGCGGAAAATAAGAGGAGTCGTGCTATATGTTATAAAAAATGCTCTGGAGGCAATGGAGCAAGGTGGCACATTAGATTTACGATTAGAAAATAAAGGACAAGATTATGTAATGCTAAGTGTAATCGATAATGGTTACGGTATTAAGAAGGAAAACTTAGCACGTGTTAAAGAGGCCTTTTATACAACGAAGCAAGATAAAATTGGCCTGGGACTTACGGTAGCGGATCGCATTGTCAACGAACATCTTGGTAAGTTACGTATTTCAAGTGAAAGAGATAAGGGAACGAGAATAGATATTATTCTCCCAAAAAAATATGGAAATAATGAAATACAAGTGGGAGAAAAGCTAGGAGTTACCATATGAATAAAGACGATATATTTAAAAATGAAGAAATAAAGGCGCTGAAAGTATTTTTAAGTTTATTTTTTGTTATATTTTTTGTATACGATCTTGCCTATGAATTTATTGTACCTTTAATAGGAGGAGAGCAAGAAGGAGTAGGAGAATTTGAAGATGGTTTAGGTTTATGGCTTTATTTCCTGATGGTGGTCTTATTTTGTACTGGAATATATTTTATGAAATGGAAAAATCCATTTGCAGTAAAGTATATTATTTTAATTGGATATAATTTATTAGATTTTATCCATAATTTTATGATTTACTACGGTAGTGATGCTGAGTTTGATGGTGGGAATATAGTAGAAGGATTTTTTATTTTATTTGCACCAATCTTTGTGAACAAAAGGTATTTTTGGTTAGTTACAGGGATACTTGTTGGAAAGTACGCTCTTACAGGAATCATTATTCAATCGTCACTCGTTTTAATCCCAATGGCATTATATAGCGTATTTACTATCATATGTTGGATTATGTTTTTGAGATTTCATTCTTACGTTCGTACGCTTGAGATGATGGATAAAGAAATAGAACAAACAGAAAAACTAGCAACTGTTGGGAAAATGGCAACAGTTATTGGCTACAAAATTAGAGGACCTCTAGCGAATTTAGATAAGTTTGTGAATAAGCAAGCGAATAAATATCCTGAGGATAAAATATATAGTGATATCATGAAACAAGAAGTAGAACGAATTCATACAATCGCTACAGAACTTAGTGGATTTGAGAAATCTAAATCACCAGAATCAGAAATTCATAATATAGAAGAAATTATCGCTTATGTTATTCGAGTTATGGGTAAGCCTGCTCTAAAGCAAGGAGTGCACATACAAGGTATTTATAGTAAAGACATACCATCGATTACATGTGAGGAAAAACGATTAAAGCAAGTATTCTTTAATTTAATTAAAAATGCAATTGAAGCAATGTCAGTTGGCGGAACGATTACGATTAAAGTGACTGTAGAAGATGCAATCATTGTTCAAGTTAAGGATGAGGGATGCGGCATCCCAAAAGACAAAATTCCGAAGCTAAATGAAGCTTTTTACACAACGAAAGAAACGGGAACAGGTTTAGGTTTAGTAGTTACAGAAAAAATTATTAAAGACCACAACGGTAAAATGAGTTTTGAAAGTGAAGTTGGAGTTGGAACGACTGTGAAGGTTATATTGCCGATATCATGAAAAACTATTTTTAAAAGGGAGATCACTTATTTGAGAGGGGGTCTCCCTTTTTTATTGTGAATGAGAGTAAGGCAATCTGATAAAGGTAGGTAAGTTAATTCTATTAAAATAGTATATACTGAACTTGTCTGTTATTTGTTTTAATTAATTTGTATTTCTATTTGTTGACCCGAATCTCGGGTCTTTTTTTGTTAAATAAATTATTTTTTAGTAAGGGCTATATATCAGTGATTAAAAAAATAGAGTATACAGCACTTGCAGTAATGCCAGGGGTAATATGAAGGGAGACAGCATCTCCTCTCGAAACTGAGTTTCCAGTTGTAATGCTAGTCCAAGTTGCAGTAGCGGGACCTACTGCTGGATTAGGATTAAACACTTGAATTTGTCTTGATCCAGTATCCGTTGGTTTAATTGAAAATACGATAGTTCCTGTAATTTTGTCAGTTGTAGTTAAAGTAAGAGTAGATAGGATGTAACTAGAGGTAGGGGCAGTGAGGTTTGTTGGGACATTCCTGCAAATATTAATCGTATAAACAGCAGCAGGTAAGTTATTTACATTTATAGATGCAGCAAAGCCAACTATACTACCGGCTCCAGCAGTGACATATGGAATAACATTGGAGTCAATTCCAGGAGAACCCGCTATACGTTGGAAACCAGCATTTGTTCCTTGAAAAACAATACTTTTTGCTGAAGGACTACCTGCAGTTCCAGAAGGCCCGGTAATGCCAGCGGGTCCGGTACTACCAGCAGGTCCGGTGTTCCCAGTAGGTCCACTTTCTACTAATACGATATAATCTGAAGATACATTTGGAAATCCTTGAGGTGCATCTTTTTTTACAACATAGCCGCTGCTCGTATAAGTGACAACTTGTCCTTTTTTATAGGTGGGAGCGGCTGCTAGACTAAAGGCCGTAGTACTTTGGAAACCAGCTCCGGAAGGCCCGGCAGAGCCAGTAGGTCCAGTACTACCAGTGGGTCCGGTGTTCCCGGCAGGTCCAGTGCTACCAGTGGGACCAGTGTTTCCGTTAGAGCCACTGTTGCGTCTGCCGTCGCAACTAAAACAATTACGTGGGTACATGTATGTTCTCCTTTCTATATTTTGGAAAATTCGTTTTAAAAATAGAACTACTATATACATATTATGAATTCTATATTTTTGTGTGTTCGATCGTATTGTGTATAGATTTCAAAAATAGAGAGGAGAGTGGAATCGTTACAACGTTTCTCTTTTGGGCCGAAAGTAACACCTAAGTCAAAATTACACTGCAAATAAATCTTAAAGTGATTTTTATTTTTTCACATCAAGATAGGAAGCGGATAGGAAACAAATAAAACCTGAAATCCAGCCAATAGAAGGAGAATAAGGAAGTATATATTGTAATACCATTCCGCTAGAAATAAAAAAGCTACCGAGTAGACCTAAGAAGATGGGGTATCGCAGTAAGTTGAACATAGTGATACAAAACCTCCTTTATCACATAGATTAGTCTTAATTTTCAGTATGCTACCTTTTAGAAAAATAGTGGTACAATATAGGAAGGATACGAGAAGAGAGGATGAAGATTAACGTATGTACGTTACTGTAACAGAAGCAGCATATAAAAAGATTATGGATACGATTCCAAATGAAGCGAAATATATAAAGTTATTTTACGATAATGAAGGTTGCGGTTGTGTAATGAGCGGAATTATCGATTTAGTCGCTGTAGCAGAAAAAGATGAGCGCGATGTAGATATCGAATCTAGCGTAATGAACTTTATCGCAGATCGCACAAAGCTTGTATTTATGGATGATAAGTTAACAGTTGATTGGCATGAAAGTGGAGGAACTTTTCAGCTGAAGAGCCCGAGTCAATTTTATAATCCGAATATGAAGTTACACGTTCGAGTGTAAGAAAGAAAAGGTGGTTCCAAAATATTTTTGGAGCCACCTTTTTTTATTGTATAAGTCGCTATATTTAAAAAATCGCCGATATAATTTCATGTATCAAACAAAGCAAACCTCTCCATACAATACAAAGATTTTTTCACATAATGAAATGTACATGTGATTGAATTTTCTGTATAATCTTATTTGCGGAGGGGATACGCATGAGAAAATGGGGGATGGAGTTATTAATTTTAAGTGTCGTTATTATTTGGGGGATTAATTTTACGATTGCGAAGTATGGACTTTTAGAATTTACAGCAATTGAGTTTACTGCACTTCGGATGATATCAGCGGCACCGCTTATGTTACTCCTTACATTTTTTATTGAAAAGTCGGTTTATATGGAACGAAAGGATATACCTAGATTAATCATCGTTAGCGTTGTAGGTATTGTACTGTATCAAACATTATTTATGGAAACTGTCCAATATACATCCGCTACAAATGCCTCTTTACTCATTTCTATTTCACCTATTTTTACAACTGTATTTGCTATTTTTTTGAAACAAGAAAAGTATTCTTCGCGAAAGCTCATCGGTTCTATAATTGCCTTTGGTGGTGCTGCATTAGTTTTAGTAGCAGGGCATTCGCTTGCTAGTTCTTTTTATGGTAACGGAATTGGACTTATTACATCAATATGCTGGGGGCTTTATCCTGTTTTAGCAGGTCCATTAATTAAAAAATATTCAGCACTACGTGTTACCGCATGGTCAGCATTAGTTGGCGCGATTCCGCTTTTATTGTTAAGTGGACCACATGTATTTATAATGCCATTTCACATTACACACGGAATGACACTATTCGCTTTACTATATTCCATTTTCTTTGTGACAGTATTTGGTTTAGTGATGTGGTATGTTGGTATTCAAAAAATTGGCGCATCACATACGATGGTATATATGTATATAACGCCACTTGTAGCTGTTTTATTTGCAGCTGTATGGGCAAATGAATATGTATCATTTCAACAAATAATCGGTGGAATTATTATTTTCTTCGGTCTATGGTTTGTGAAATCAGAGAAAGTAAAAATTCATTCTACTGCGAGGGAATCTATATCAAAATAGGAAAACAGATCACCTATGATCTGCTTTCCTATTTTTTTATTTTTGGTAAGAAGATGAGAAATAAGATAGCAGTAATA
This sequence comes from Bacillus sp. 16GRE42, assembly GCF_019837435.1. Classification (NCBI taxonomy): domain Bacteria; kingdom Bacillati; phylum Bacillota; class Bacilli; order Caryophanales; family Bacillaceae; genus Bacillus; species Bacillus sp. 16GRE42. The sequence goes on along the minus strand of NZ_JADAXF010000001.1, from coordinate 2,220,790 downwards.
AGTGGAATTAAGTTTAAAAATGGAATACGGAAGAGTGTGATAAGAATAATACCTGGAAGAAGAACACCGAGGACAGCGTAGAAAATACTATGATTTTTCGTGTACCAATACAATGAAAGTCCAATAAGTGCAGGGATAATGAGGTGAATGAGAGCCATTAGAAAATAAATCATTAGACGCCCCCTTTATTTGTGTACTTATTACATCATATCCGTATGTTCATAGATTGATATCACTTTTTTCATAAATGGACGAAAAATGTTTGGAAAAACGTCACAAATTATGAGAATATGATGTTTGAAATCTTGTATAATATTATTTCCTGAAAACATTTGAACAACATAAACACACTGTTTATGTTGTTTTTAATTTGAGTGAAATGAATTTTAAGTAGTATGAACTCGAAAGAAATGAGTTATACAGCTTTTGTTGGATAGATAAAAATTACTGAAGAGGAGAACAGCATGATTAGTATGTCATTAAGATCGTTTAAAATTCAATCGTATTATTTACTAGGTTTTCTTTTACTAGGATGGATGTTAACGCCATTTTCAGCTCATTTTCTAGGTGCTGGAATTGGACTGATTGTAAGTATGTATTGTGTTTGGCTTTTAGGGAGAAGAATTGAGAAGCTTGGAGATAGTATCGTAAAGAAAACGAAAGCACCGACGCTCGGTATGTTTAATCGTTTTGCAGCTGCTATTTTGGGTGCTGTTATTATGTACGAAATTGAACATCATATGGTTATGTGGGCATTTGCAGTAGGGATTCTGGGTGGCTATTTCTTAATTGTTGTGAATTTAGGCTACTATAGTATGAAAGATGAGGAAGAATTAACGAAGAGCTAAAAAGATAAAAAGCCTCTTTTTAGATGAAATAGAGGATCCGGTGGGGGGATAGTACAATTGGAAGCGTAACTTTGCATAAAATATAGGTTTCCGCTTCCAATAAGTTAACATGAAATCACTTAGTAGTATAACTCTCAGGTTCTTTAAAAAAGTTAGATACAATACAACAAACTATTCCGGTAATTAGAATAATGTATTTTATCGTTTCACTTGTATGCTCAAATAAATTAACGTTAAGCATCACAAGTCCCCAAAACATTTGAATGACTCCATAACTGAATAATATTTTTCCTGTACGAGAAAAATTATTCATAGCCCTCTTCCTTTCCTGTATATGTAAATTTTATCGTAAAAAACTATAAAACGAATGATTATAAAATGAATTTTTTGTAAATTTTTGGGTTATTAGTATGCAATTTTATGAGCTAAGTCACAGATGAAGAGATTAAAGTTGTACTTTATATAATATATAGAAAGAAGCTTACGTCAAAAACGTAAGCTTCTTTTTTATGTAAGTGTGTATAACCGTTAAGCCGCATTGGGTTTTGTCGGTGAGTACGCGAAACTTTACGGTTACACGACACTTATTCATATGAGTAAAAGGGTTATTCCAACAGAAAGTTTGTACTTAAGCGATTGGACCGCCTAAGTTAATAATATCTTCAGAAACGCTGTCGAACTTTTTGAAGTTCTCTTTGAATTCGCTTGCAAGTTCGATTGCTTTCTCTTTATAAGCAGCTTTATCAGCCCAAGTTTGTTCAGGCATTAATACTTCATCAGGTACACCTGGTACGTGAAGTGGAACTTCAAGGCCGAAGATGTCATGTTTAGCTGTTTCAGTTTTCGCAAGTTCGCCGCTTAATGCTGCTTGAATCATTGCACGAGTGTAACCTAAGTTCATACGTTTACCAATGCCGTATTCGCCACCAGTCCAGCCAGTGTTTACTAAGAATACTTTCGCATCGTGTTTCTCGATTTTTTCACCAAGCATTTCAGCATAGCGAGATGCATCAAGTGGTAAGAATGGTGAACCGAAGCAAGTTGAGAATGTTGCTTGCGGAGATGTAACGCCGCGCTCTGTTCCTGCTAGTTTACTAGTGTAACCACTTAAGAAATGATACATAGCTTGTTCTTTTGATAACTTACTGATTGGAGGCAATACGCCAGATGCATCAGCAGTTAAGAAAATGATTGTATTTGGGTGTCCAGCAACACTTGGCAGTACGATATTGTCGATCGCATGCATAGGGTATGCAGCACGAGTATTTTCTGTTAAAGTAGTATCGTTATAGTCTGCGATACGCGTTTGGTTATTAATGATAACGTTTTCTAAAACAGATCCAAATTTGATTGCATCGAAAATTTGTGGTTCTTTCTCGTGAGAAAGGTTTACACATTTTGCGTAGCAACCGCCTTCAATATTGAATACACCGTTATCAGACCAGCCATGCTCATCATCACCGATTAATTTACGGTGTGGATCAGCAGATAATGTTGTTTTACCTGTTCCAGATAAACCGAAGAATAGTGCTACGTCGCCTTCTTCACCTACGTTTGCAGAGCAATGCATAGAAAGAATATCTTGTTCAGGTAGTAAGAAGTTCATAATAGAGAAGATTGATTTTTTCATTTCTCCAGCGTATTCTGTACCACCAATTAGTACGATACGTTTTTCGAATGAAACCATAATGAATGCTTCAGAGTTTGTACCGTCAACAGCTGGATCAGCTTTGAAATTCGGTGCAGAAACAATTGTGAACTCTGATTCATGAGTTGTTAATTCTTCTTCAGTTGGACGAATGAATAATTGATGTACAAATAAATTGTGCCATGCATATTCGTTAATAACTTGAATTGGTAGGCGATAATTGCGGTCAGCGCCTGCAAATCCATTGAAGATGAATAACTCTTCTTTTTCTTTTAAGTATTCTAAAACTTTAGTATATAATTTATTAAAATGTTCTTCAGAAATCGGTTGATTCACTGCTCCCCAAGCAATTTTGTCAGCAACCGATGCTTCTTTCACAATAAATTTATCTTTAGGAGAACGTCCTGTATATTTTCCTGTTGAAGCAGAAACGGCACCAGTAGAAGTTAATTTCCCTTCATTTCGCATTAATACTTTTTCCACTAATTGCGGAACACTTAGTTGAATCTGTGCATTGCTTCCGTTCAATAATTCGTGTAAACCAATTTGGACATTCACAGTACTCATATTTATATACCATCCTTTTCATTTAATGAAATATTTCTCGTAATCCCCAACAAGAGTATAACACAATTATATAAATAATGTATACTATTTATTTCTTTTTGTTTGTGTGAATGTATTATTTCCTTATTAATATTTCATTCCAGGCGTATTGAGAAAAACTTTCAGGAAAATGTGAATATTAATTGACAAATGAATATCATTTCTTTAGTATAGGTTGGGACGGATACTCTCTTATCCCGAGCTGGCGGAGGGACAGGCCCGATGAAGCCCAGCAACCTCATTTGTAGTGGTAAATACAGGTGAATAGGTGCTAAAACCTGTGCGAGGCTAACGGTCTCGAACGATAAGAGCAAAGGGCAAAAAGCAGTATGCAAGTAGCAAATTAAACCTTTCCTCTATGTAAAGTAGGAAAGGTTTTTCTGTATGCTTGTGTGGGAGAATAAATGTATGTCGCAGTTTGTGGCAAATTAAGGATGAGTTCCGTACAATATATACAATTACTGTAGGGAGGTTTACCACATGACAAAAAAACGTCATCTGTTCACATCTGAGTCTGTAACTGAAGGACATCCAGATAAAATTTGTGACCAAATTTCTGATTCAATTTTAGATGCGATCTTATCAAAGGACGCAAATGCACGTGTAGCTTGTGAAACAACTGTAACAACTGGTTTAGTATTGGTAGCGGGGGAAATTACGACTTCTACTTACGTAGATATTCCAAAAATCGTTCGTGAAACAATTCAAGGCATTGGTTACACACGCGCAAAATACGGATTCGATGCAGAAACTTGTGCAGTTTTAACGTCTATCGATGAGCAATCTGCTGACATCGCTATGGGTGTTGACCAAGCGCTAGAAGCACGCGAAGGTCTAATGACTGACGCTGAGATTGAGGCAATTGGTGCGGGAGACCAAGGTTTAATGTTTGGCTTCGCATGTAATGAAACACAAGAATTAATGCCACTTCCAATCTCACTTGCTCACAAATTAGCTCGCCGTTTAACTGAAGTACGTAAAGATGACACATTATCATACTTACGTCCGGATGGAAAAACGCAAGTTACAGTTGAGTATGATGAAAATGGTAAACCTGTACGTGTAGATACAATCGTAATTTCTACACAGCATCATCCAGATGTTACATGGGAAGAAATCGATCGCGATTTAAAAGAGCATGTAATTAAAGCTGTAGTTCCAGCAGAATTAATGGATGGAGAAACGAAATTCTTCATTAATCCAACTGGCCGCTTCGTAATTGGTGGACCACAAGGTGATGCTGGTTTAACAGGACGTAAAATCATCGTTGATACTTACGGTGGATACGCTCGCCACGGTGGCGGTGCATTCTCTGGTAAAGATGCAACGAAAGTTGACCGTTCTGCAGCATATGCAGCTCGTTATGTTGCGAAAAACATCGTAGCAGCTGGTCTTGCTGACAAAGCAGAAGTACAACTTGCATACGCAATCGGTGTAGCACAACCAGTATCAATTTCAGTTGATACATTCGGCACTGGTAAAGTATCTGAAGACGTACTAGTAGAACTAGTTCGTAACAACTTCGATCTTCGCCCAGCTGGTATTATTAAAATGCTAGACTTACGTCGCCCAATTTACAAACAAACAGCAGCTTACGGCCACTTCGGACGTACTGATGTAGATCTATCATGGGAACGTACAGACAAAGCTGCAGCTTTAAAAGAGCAAGCTGGTCTATAATATATGAAAAAAAGCTTTGCGCGGTGAGCGCAAAGCTTTTTTATTTTGTTTTATTTACTACTTGGATGCAAGAACCACAATAAACTTCTCCATCTAGCTCAATATACTTTCTCACATTTGTCATACCACTTGCCGGAAATGGCATATGAATCCATGCTTTTTCATATGTTTTTATTTCCTTTTTACATGATTTACAAAGGATTGGTTTCTTCTTGAACATATGTAATCAACCTTTCATTTGACGTGCTTTACCCGCGCAAAAGGCACTGCTTAGTAAAAATAGGGTTGCGAATATAATGCTTACTAATGTAGCGTATGGAATTGCGCCTTTTAGAGAAAAGCCAACAGTAATGGAAGCGACGAATAAGAGGATGAATGTTGTTGTTAATTTTTTATAAAGTTCCATAATATGTAGACCTCCTTATTTAGAGATAGAACGTTTAAAAATAAAATCTATTATATAGGCAAGTACGAGAGGAATTAATGTGCTAGTCAAATAGTAAAGAATACCACCATCAGGCAAAAGTACATACAATTTTAAAAAGTTAATATCGAACCCGTAAGCGATGCATTGAAAAAGGGATAATATGATTAGGAATGGTATAATGGGTACGTATCGTTTTATGTTATAAAACATAAAAAAACTCCTGTATATGGATAAATATACTTATATTGTATCATGTTGAATTCTTTGCTTCATACATAATTTCACAAGAAAATGAAAGGGAAGATGAAAAATGAGTGTCAATGAACATAAAAAACAAGCACCAAAAGAAGTGCGTTGTAAGATCGTGACGATTTCCGATACACGTACGGAAGAGACAGATAAGAGCGGACAACTATTACATGAATTGTTAAAAGAAGCAGGTCATACAGTGACCTCTTATGAAATTGTAAAAGATGATAAAGAAAGTATTCAGCAAGCGGTGTTAGCTGGTTATCATCGGGAAGATGTTGATGTCGTATTAACAAATGGCGGTACTGGTATTACGAAACGTGATGTGACGATTGAAGCAGTGTCAGCGTTATTAGATAAAGAAATTGTCGGGTTTGGTGAGTTGTTCCGCATGATTAGCTATTTAGAAGATATCGGAAGCAGCGCGATGTTAAGTAGAGCAATCGGCGGTACAATTGGGCGCAAAGTTGTCTTTTCAATGCCAGGGTCTAGCGGAGCAGTTCGCCTTGCGATGAATAAATTAATTTTACCGGAATTAGGTCATATTACATTTGAGTTGCATCGCCAATGAGTAAGTATGCTGGAATTGTATTGGCAGGCGGTATGTCGAGTCGATTCGGTGAGCCGAAAGCGTTAGCGAGCTGGCAAGGTAGTACTTTTATTGAGCATATTTTGAAAGTGATGACAACTGCGTTACAAGAAGTTGTGGTCATTAGTAACTCCGATATAAAAGAGCGAGTAGAGCAACGCGTACAAGTTCCTGTTATAGAAGATATTCCTCATTATAAAGGAAATGGACCACTTGCTGGAATTGTATCAGGAATGGAATATATAGAAGCAGATTGGTACGCTATTATGCCTTGCGATGCGCCGAATGTTTCGCATGAATGGTTTACCATTTTGCTAGAGCAAACGAGTAATGAATATGATGCGGTTGTACCTATTATTAATGGAAGAAAACAACCGTTACTTGCAGCGTACCATAACCGTGTGAAAGAAAAAATGTATACTTTACTTCAGGAAGAAAAAAGAAGTATGGGCCAGCTTTTATCGCAATGTAATGTGAAATATATTGCTGGTGAAGATATACAAGCGAATGCGGATTGGTTTATAAATGTAAATACGAAAGAAGAATATGTGCAGGCTCAAAAAAACCTTTCAAATGAATGAAAGGTTTTTTGATATACAGAAATTGGGGAACAATTACTGTATAAAGGTATGTGAGTAAGTTGATTTTAAGGGGAATTTCTTAAAATCATTATACAGTAAAAAATAATGTATAACCATATATTTATTTTTATGGGTTTTTATTACAAGTCTGTTTAGTTATGTATCTTTTTGTTATAATGAATATAAGAATAATGTGATACTTCACCTTATGTATCATTTATTAAACTAAAATTTCCAGTTATGTAATAAACCCTCTTCATGTTATGAAGAGGGTTTTTCTGTTTAAGCGAGTAATTCTGATGCAGTGCTCTGAAGGACTTCTTCATATTGGTCAAGTAAGCCACGAAAGATTTCATCCCAGCTTTTTGATTTCGCATAAGATGAAGCTGCTATGCCCATTTGCGTAAGTTGCTCTTCATTTTGCAATAAAGAATAAATGGATGATAGAAATGCATCCGCATGTTTGGAGGGGCAAAGAACTCCCGTTTTTCCATCTGTAATAATATTTTTAACCCCGCCACTATTTGCACCAATGACAGGTGTTCCGCATGCAAGTGATTCGAGTACGACATTTCCGAACGTTTCAGTAGCGGATGGAAATACCATGATGTTAGAACAAGCATATGCTTCAGCTAAATCCTTACCTTGTAAATATCCAGTAAAAGTGACATTTGTTTTCGGAACAGCTTCACGCAAATTTGTTGCTAGAGGACCGTCTCCTGCGATGAGCCAATGAATGTCGTTTCGAGTATGTGCTGTTTGTACGATAAGGTGTTGCAACGTATCAATATCTTTTTCAGGGGCAATCCGTCCAACATAGGAAAGGACATACTTTGCTGTAATATTATATTTTTTTCGGAATAGCTCTGTATTGTAAGATGGATGAAAGAGTGTGCAATCTACACCCCGTCCCCATATGGAGAGGGCTTGAAAGCCTTTATTTTTTAGTTGGTGTAACGTTTCAAAAGAAGGAACGAAATTTTTTTGCATGTGACTATGAAACCATTTTAAATAGTTCCAAAGCATATTAGAGAGAAATTCAATTTTATAATAGCGTAAATAAGCATCGAAATCAGTATGATAAGAACCGACAACTGGGATGTTTAACTTTTTTGCATAATACAATCCACAAAGTCCCATGTTGAAAGGTGTGGCAATGTGAATAATGTCAGGTTTAAAGGAAAGAAGTTCTCGTTTAATGCGCGGAGTAGGAAAAGAAAATCGGCATTCTGGATATAATATTGTTAACGGGATACTTCTCATCTTGTTTACATTAGCTACGAAATTATCTTCAGCTGTATGCTGAGGGGCGAAAACAGAATAGGCGATCGTTTCTTTCTGAAAGTAACGTGTTAATCGTTCTAGTGTTTTCGCAACCCCGTTGACTTGTGGCGTAAAAGTATCGGTAAAAATGGCGACTCTCATCATATCACTCCTTTATGTGAAAAGTGGGATGAATTGATAAAAAGAGATGATGCCAGAGCAAGTGCCGAGGCACATACCGACGAATACATCAGACGGATAGTGAAGCCCTAAATAAATACGAGAAATACCAACGCATAATGCTAACGGTAATAGAAAAGCAAATAAGCTTGGATTATAGCAAATAAATGGAATAAGGACAGAGAAAACGGCTGTTGTATGACCAGACGGGAAAGAGTGGTCTTTTAATGGATGGACTGGATATTTCGCATCCTGAATTGTTAAATAAGGGCGTTTTCGCGGATACCATCTTTTTAATATTTGCACAGGAATATGGCTAATTGCCAAAGAAATAGCAGTTGCGATTGCAGCTTGATGCAAAGTCCCTTTTGCAAAAATTAAAAAGAAAAGTGTGAGTGCGATTGAGAAAGTAGCACCACCGATATGAGTAATATTGCTGAAAAAGATATTTAATGTTTTTTGATCAAAGTATCGGTTAATTCCTTTGAAAATGTAACATTCTATTTTATACAGTCCACTGACCTTCATGAAAATTCTCCTCCCTCGTTTACATATATATGGAGATATTAGCTTTTATTTTAATAAGATTTTATTGAGGAAGTAATAATGTTTTGTAAAGAAAAAGTTAGTTTTTATATAAAAAGCTGCCACTTTAATGGCAGCTGGAAAAGTTACTTCTGTAATGATTTATAGTACTGACCTTTTTCAACATATTGTGTGCGAATTCGCTCCATGTCTTTACGGTCTTCCTCTGTTAACTCACGAACGACTTTCGCTGGGCGACCAAAAGCTAACGTGTTTGGCGGGATTTTCTTTCCTTGAGAAACGAGGCTTCCTGCACCGATAAAGGCTCCTTCACCAATTTCAGCACCATCTAATATAATAGATCCCATTCCAATTAAAGCATCTTTTTTAATATGACAGCTATGTAAAATAACTTGATGCCCAACTGTAACATCGTTTTCTAAAATAAGAGGGTACTGGGGGCTTTGATGAAGTGTACATTGGTCTTGTACATTTACTCGGTCTCCAATGATTGTTGGTGACACATCGCCGCGTATGACTGTATTAAACCAAATACTTGATTCCTCACCAATGGAAACATCGCCTGTAATCGTAACATAGTCAGCGATAAAAGCACTACTCGCAATTTTCGGATTTTTTTCTTTGTAAGGGTATATCATGTAAAGCCTTCCTTTCCTAGAGACTAGTTTTAGTGTATCAAATTATGAGAAAGAGTGAAATGGAGGAGAGTCGTATGTGGAATTATGAAGCAGAGGAAGCAAAGGCTGTAATCGTTATCGTGCACGGCGCAATGGAATATCACGGACGTTACGAAGCCGTTGCGGAAATGTGGAATCATATCGGCTACCACGTCGTAATGGGGGACCTTCCGTCACATGGAACGACTTCAAGAAATAGAGGACATATTGATTCATTTGATGAATACATAGAGGAAGTTAAATTATGGGTGAAAGAGGCACGAAAGTATAGGTTACCTATTTTTATATTTGGTCATAGTATGGGTGGTCTTATTGTCATTCGTATGATGCAAGAAACGAAGAGAGAAGATGTAGACGGTATTATTTTAAGTTCGCCTTGCTTAGGGGTAGTGACTGGACCTTCTGCTCCGTTTCGAGTTGCTTCAAAAATATTAAATGTTATCGCTCCAAAATTGCAATTTGCAACGAATCTTACAGTGGAAATGTCAACTCGTAATCATGAAGTTCGGGACGCGATGGAGAATGATTCATTGTTCTTGCGCAAAGTATCAGTACGTTGGTATAGTGAATTGATTAAGTCTATCGAAATTGCTCATAAAAAAATAGATGATTTTCCAGATGTTCCGCTCTTGCTAATGCAGGCGTGTGAGGATAAACTTGTAGATAAAACACGTGTCCGCATGTGGTTTGATAATGTTAAAATAAGTGATAAGGCTTTTAAAGAATGGCCGAATTGTTATCACGAGTTATTAAATGAGTATGAGCGTGATGAAATTTTGAATTATATTCAGTCATTTACTGAAATACGCATCAATAACATAATAGAAACAAATAAGTAAATTATTTGTACATTGAATAGAGGAGATGAAGGAAGAAGTGAACGTACCGAGTAATCCCATAACGCTCATGGCGAAAGTATACCGTGATGTGTTTCCGGTAGTACACCATGAGCTAGCGGTGTGGAAAGAGCGTGCCTACCATATTCCGAATGATGAGCTTCATAGTCAGGCAATCGCAAGTATTGAGAATAAAACGTTTCATTGCGAAGGCGGTGGTATTTTAGCACTGTTAGCAAATGAGCACCGAGAGGAATGCATTCGTTTTATCGTAGCGTATCAAACAATCAGCGATTATTTAGATAATTTATGTGACCGCAGTACATCACTTGACCCAAATGATTTTGCCGCACTGCATGAATCTATGTTAATGGCATTATCACCTGAAGTAGAAGGTGGCGGTAATTATTATCGCTATCGTGATGATCAAGACGATGGTGGTTATTTAGATGAACTTGTTGAAACATGCCAAGATGTTTTAAAGAAAACGAAGCACTATGACAAAATTGCTCCTGTTCTTCATGAACTTGCTTGTTATTATTGTGATTTGCAAATTCATAAACACGTGAAGTTAGAAGAAAGAGAACCACGCTTAAAAACATGGTTTGAAGCACATAAAGAAAACTTACCAGAGATGAGTTGGTTTGAATTTTCAGCATGTGCCGGTTCTACACTTGGAATCTTCTGTCTTGTCGCATATGCATTTCATGATGAATTACATGATGAAGATATTGCGAAAATTAGACAAGGGTATTTCCCTTACGTACAAGGACTTCACATTTTACTTGATTATTTCATCGATCAAGAAGAAGACCGTATAGGCGGGGATTTGAATTTCTGTAGTTATTATGAAAACGAGCAAGCGATATTGGATCGTATGAAACACTTTGTAGAAGAAGCAGAGAAGAGCATTGGTGATTTACCTCATGCGAAGTTTCATCGTCTCATAAGCCGAGGGTTACTTGGTATTTATTTATCAGATCAAAAAGTATCAGCACAAAAGAATATGCACAAAATGGCACGGCGCATTGTAAAATACGGAGGGCTTACTTCACGATTCTTCTATTGGAACGGGAAGATGTACCGAAAGAAAATGGCGCAGTGATGAATAAAACCACTCTTGTAGAGTGGTTTTATTGTTATAATATGGTAAAAGTGGTGGCGGAAATGAAGAGATTGTTTCAAAAGCTATATGACCATATTGAGGTTACATTACTCGTGCTACTTTCCATTTCATTTGTAACAGGAACGTATATGATGATGAATAAAGCCGGTGGTCCTACAACGATGGATTATGTAGCCAAAGTTATTATTGCATTGATTATTATAGTAGATATTGTCTTTTTAATAAGTGGTAGAAAAAAAGAAAACAGTAAATAAAAAAGCATTTGTACACGAGAGTACAAATGCTTTTTCATTATGGTCGTATTTTTGAAAATACATATATAAGAAGTTCAATCGCGAAAATAACTAACACAGATAGTCCGAATAAAGGCATGACAGCGCCTAGTATAACCATCATGATAAAGAAAACGATTATGCTTTTCTTATCTCTTTGTTTTGGCGGTGCTGCTAATTTTCCTTTCGGCCTTCTTGCTAACCACATTTTTATTCCGTAATAAATGAGAAGCAATAAAGATAATGTCGTTAGTAAGCATAATATTTTATTTGGCCATCCGAATAAATGTCCTTCGTGAAGCGGGATACCGTAAGTGAACCATTGTGCAAATAATCCATAATCACGATAGTCCGTTTTGGAAATAAGTTCTCCGCTATATTGATCAAAATAAGCTGTTATTTCTTCATTTGGTGCGACATGCATACCCGTAATACCAGAACCGCTCGATTTCGAAACGGTGAATACACCTTTCGGATCAGCCGGTAATGAGATAACGTATGGCTTCTTTATTTCAATTCCTTTTTGTAACTCATCAATTGGAATGGCTTTTGGCTCATTTGAATTCGATTCAGGAGGAGCTTCTTTTCTTGTTGCCCACGGCAATTCCTTTACCTTTGATTCAGGCGGTGCCATATACAACTTTGGATATCCAATCGATTCATTCGACGATGCGATTTTATAAATTTGGTTACCCATAAATCCTGACCAAGGCAATCCAGATGCGACTAGCAGAACGAGTGGAATTGTAAATATAATACCGATAATAGAATGACGTCGTTTTGCTTTTTCTCGCTTATTGGATGCTGGTGTGTTTTTGAACTGGCGTATACTCATATACAAACCAGTAAAAATTAAAAAGATTGTCCAGCATGCCGCAAGCTCTACGATGTAGTTAACGACAGTGCCACCAACTAAAAGAGAACTATGTAATTCCCTCATTATATTCGCAAACGTTTCACTTGCGTTTTGATCTCCAACAATTTGATTGTTGCTATCTAAATACACATATTTTTGTTGCCCAGTATATTCATTTGCAATAGTAAGCCTCGTATTATAATCCCTGTTAAACTCACTAATTTTCGCCACACTATAATGTGGATATTTTTTCTCTGTTAAGAAAAGCGAATCAGCCATCGAAATAGACTCTGTTTGGGCGCTCTTCCCAAAATACAAATCTTTATAGATGAAATCTTCAACCTCTTCTCGAAATAAATACCCAATTCCGCTCAGTGACAAAGTAATAAGAAGCGGCGTAATAAAAAGCCCAGCATAAAAATGCCAACGCCAAAAAATGTAATGAAGCGAACGATTTACTTTCATACTTTCAGTTCCCCTAACCTTCCCTATATGAATAACTACTTATTTAATATAGCGAGATTAAGTGTGGATACTTTGAAAGAATTGTGAAGAAATTTAAAAGTTTTGGGGATTTTTAGCAAACAAAAAACACATTTTAAAAGGGCTGTTTTCTATGTTTATGAAGATCTCTTAGTATTTGATAGATACATCCTAACAACCGCCTCAGCAAGACATTGAGCAGAATCCACAAAATCCTCACTCGCCACAACATTCAAATCAGTACATGCGATGATAGCAGTATCTATTTCATCTTTTAATTGTAAAACGAGCGCGCTCCATAATTTGCGGGCTTCTTCAACTTCTCCGCTTTTAATACAAGTAATAATTTGATTAATCATCTCCTGCCATTTTTCATTATGGAGGTATTCTATATTACGTTTTGCAATCCCGTCTTGGTAAATTCCAGCTTGAACAGTCGCTTCTGTTGCGAGAAGAGCGACTCTTTTTACAGTTTCAGGAATTGCTCGTAACGTCTCATCGACTATATTCAAAATTGGAATAGAAAGAGAATGCTGTAATTCTTCAAAATAAAGATGCGCTGTATTGCAAGGCATAGCAATAAAGTCTACACCAGTACTTTCGAGTTTTTGTGCTCCTTCAATAATCGCTTTTTTCATCGCTTCGTGATCAATAAGGCGATCCATGTAAAATGGTGTTGGGCACGAATAAATCATCATATGAGGAAAGTCCATATCATGCTTTGCTCCATATATTGTTTGGCACGTTGCTACAACTGTATCAACGAATGGCCCAGTTGATTTTGGCCCCATTCCTGCTAGTATTCCGATCATTGGTTTGTCTCCTTTAATATGTAATTAAAAACGTTTTTTGCGAACGACAAAAAGAAATAAAGTAAGTAATAAAAATGAATATACGATAGCCCAAGCTGTGAGCCATAGCGTGTGAGTAAGTATATTAAATTTGTATTGTCCAAGCATTAGAAAGCTTTCGACAGGTGGTAAAAACCATAGTAACTCTTTTTTAAACCGGATGGAGGCGATCGTTATAAGTAATATAAATGTCAGGCTAAGCCAAGCTGTGCTTGCTTTTGGAATAATATTTCTAGTAAATAAAGTTGCAATTGAAATTCCTAGTATAGAAAAAGACATGTGAGCGAGAAATCCGACTAAAAATAAAGAAACTGTCATTTCTTCATTAAACATTTGCAAAATAATTGGGTAGATTACGGATATAAAAGATAACATAGTACAAATGAGAAAGGCCGTAATATATTTACCAACATATAGTGCAGAAATATTATTTGTGTGAGAAATAGTAATTTGTTCTTGTACAGGATCTTCAGTATGAAAAATTGTGACCGTAATCCAGGCAGATAATAAATAAAGCGCGAGAGCTGTTTCTAAGTATGTCGGTACAATAGGAGTCGGTTTATATGTATATACAAAAAGTAAGCTCATAAAGTACATCGCAATAGGAGGGACGTATTTATACGACTTTGTATAGTCGAGAAAATGGTAACGAATAAGCGCAAACATAATGAACCTTCTTTCGATTTAAAAGTTAGGTTGTAGCAGTGTGATAGATGCTTTTTTATGTAATAAAAACTGAAGCATTTCGTTTGTATATTCTTTTTCGATTTGTAGTTGAATAAGGTTTCGATTTGAATTGTGTACAACGTGTATAAATCCTAATTGTTTCCGTAGTTCTATCGCTGAAAATGTTTCATGAACGATTGCTTCAATATAGACTTGTTCTGCCCTTTTTTGCACAGCGGTATCTTCTGCGATTGTATGATTTGCTAACGTCACAATTCTATCGGCGAAGTTTTCTAGTAGTTGCTTTTCGTGACATGTGAAGAGTATAGATATGCCTTGTTGTTTTAATGAGAGTAAAATATGTTCTAATTCTTGCTGAGAGTTAGGATCAAGCCCAGAAAGCGGTTCGTCTAAAATTAATAAATGGACGTCTGTAAGTAATGCTTGCATAATACCAGTTTTTTGTTTCATACCTTTTGAAAAGTTTCGTACAACGGAATGTCTTGCATGATGTAAATGAAAAGATTCAAGAAGCATCGGAATTTTATCTTTTAAATATTTTGTTGATAAACCGTGAATGTGGCCGAGATGATATAAATAATCCTCTAATGTAAAACGAATCCCTTCAGGAAAATGTTCAGGTACATAGCCAATTTGTATATGTTCTTTTCTTTGAAGTGTCCCTGCCGTAGGTGAAATAAATCCTGCAATTATTTTGAGTAAAGTACTTTTTCCAGTCCCGTTCCCGCCAATAATAGCGAGTGCCTCTCCTTCTGGAACGGATAAATCAATGTTGTCTAGTATAAGTGAGTTGCCGTACTTCTTTTGAATTCCCCTTAGTTCTACTAGCAAAGTTCTATCCTTCTTTCTTCAAATAGTGTATACATCCATTATATAGGAGAATAAGAAAAAGACGTGCAATGAGTGCACGTCTTTTTTTGTTATGTTTTGTCGAATCGTCGATATATCGAAAAAATCGTTGATATAATTATCGCTTCTCAATCGCCACAATAAATGGCGGGTTATTTTGCTGGTTAATGAAGCCGTATCGCAAAACGTGAGCTTGTTTTTGGTCAAGTTCTTCTGCAAATTTGAGAACAGCGTCGCGTTCTACTTGTCCTTCTGGGTGTCCGTGGTAAATGACAAGGACGATGATTCCTTCAGGTGCCATTACTTCTAGTAATTGTTCAATTGCCGAGAGTGTTGAGTTCGGTTTTGTAACGATATGCTTGTCACCACCAGGAAGGTAGCCTAAGTTGAAGATAGCACCTGTTACTTTTCCTTTTGCGTCTTCTGGTAGTACAGATAAAAGTGTGTCGTGACTGTCGTGAACTAAAACAGTACGTTCAAAAAGCTTTTTTTCTTTTAGGCGGATAGTAGAGCTTTCAATTGCTTCTTTTTGAATATCAAATCCAAATACTTTTCCGTTATCTCCAACGATTTCAGCTAGGAAGCAAGTGTCATGTCCATTTCCTAAAGTTGCATCTACAGCGTAATCGCCTTCTTTAACAGCCGTTTGCAAGAGTGTGCGAGCAAACGGTAATACACGTTCTAATTTCATTTTTGTTTCTCCTCATTTGCATATTTTCCTTGCCAGCTTCCGCGGCGTACAAATTCTGCATCGATGGAATTTAATACTTCCCATTTATTTAAGCTCCACATTGGGCCAATCATTAAATCAGGCGGACCGTCACCTGTGATGCGGTGTACAATTACGTCTTCTGGAATCATTTCAAGTTGGTCAACAACGAGACTTACGTAATCTTCAAGAGAAAGGAATTCTAATTGTCCTTTTTCATATTGCTTCACCATTGGCGTTCCTTTTAATAAGTGAAGTAAATGAATTTTAATTCCTTGTACGTCAAGCTTTGCTACTTCACGAGCTGTTTCCATCATCATGTCGTAATCTTCAAGCGGAAGACCATTAATAATATGAGAGCACACTCTAATACCATGCTTACGTAATTTATTTACACCTTCCACGTAAGATGGGTAATCATGAGCGCGATTAATAAGGTTTGCAGTTCGTTCGTGAACAGTTTGTAAACCGAGTTCAACCCAAAGGTATGTGCGTTTATTTAAGTCCGCTAAATATTCAACGACATCGTCTGGTAAGCAATCTGGACGAGTGGCGATAGAAAGACCGACAACGTCTTTTTCTGCTAGAAGCGGTTCGAATTTTTCTTTTAAAATTTCAAGTGGTGCATGTGTATTTGTGTACGCTTGGAAATAAGCGATACATTTTCCGTCTTTCCACTTCGAGCGCATTTTTTCTTTCATTTCATGATATTGCGTTATAACATCATCGCGGCGATCACCAGCGAAGTCACCAGATCCGGCAGCACTGCAAAATGTACAACCGCCGTAAGCAACTGTACCGTCACGGTTCGGGCAATCGAAGCCAGCATCTAATGAAACTTTAAAGATTTTTTCACCAAATTCATTTCGTAAATGGTAATTCCATGTATGATAACGTTTATTGTCGTTTGTATATGGAAAAGGGTTTTGAACCTTCATTACTTTCCCTCCTAAGCCGAGTCAAAATGAAACAAAATCCATTATAACATACTCATAAGGTAGAGATGGAAGGGACACACTAAAGGGGAATTGAAGCAAGGAGGGACAATTATGGCAGAGCGTCAATCACTTGAATCGTATATTACACAAGCAGAACAAGCGGTGGAATACGCGAAAGAACAATTAGACCAAGGCATGAGACAAGAGCATTACAATACGATGGAGTATTCAGATGCGCAGTTACAATTAGAACAAGCATATAACGATTTACAAACGATGCAACAACATGCGAATGATGAGCAACGTGAGCAATTAAATAGAGCACGTATGGCAATTCGCCAACTGCAACATCAAATGATTATTACACCGCACTAATAAGGAGTGAATGTAATGGCGAAACGTTCAGATCAAAATAATCCAGAGCAAAAAACACAAAATGGACATAACGCTGAGTTTTCGAATGAACTTGATCCAGTTGTTCAAGTGAAACAGCGCAACAGTAAAAAAGGACAGCCTCAAAGATCGAAGCAATCAGAGTAAACCAGGTCGCAATATGACCTGGTTTTATTTTGTATCGCAAAAGTCTGATTAAAGCTTCATTTTACTATATGACAATAATGTAAGATTCCTGTAAGGTTTGTCGATAGTTGTAAGATAACATGTCCAGTAGAGTAAGGGAGGATTAAATTTTGGACAAGGAGTTGCATTATGGGGAACAATATTACAAACAAACGAATCAATGAGTTAGATTACATTCGTGGCTTCGCATTACTGGGGATTATTTTAGTGAATATTCTTGCACTACTTAATATTAAAATTCCAGATCCTAATACAGTAGATGCTAGCTATCAAAGGTTTCTATACTTATTTGTAGAAGGTCGTTTTTTCTCGATTTTCTCATTCTTATTTGGAGTAGGATTCTACATCTTCATTACAAGAGCAATTGCGAAAGGGAAGAATGGATACGTTCTATTTCTACGCCGCGTAGTTGCACTATTTATTTTTGGTTTAATTCATCAAATGTTTCAGCCTGGAGAAGCACTAGCGTTATACGCAATTTGTGGATTAGTCGTTTTACCGTTTTATAAAGCGAAAAAAGAAGTGAATGTAGTAATCGGTCTTATTCTTACGATAGCTTTTAGTATTATGGCAACTAAGGAATTATTACCATTAGGTTTAATTTTATTAGGTCTTGCTGCGGGGCAGTATAAAGTGTTTGAAAATCTTTCAGCAAAAATCAAACAAGTCGCTATTTTTACAGGTGTCATGTTTGTTTTAAGTGTTGTAGCGTTATGGTATCAATATGGGCACGTTCCTGCTGAGCCATTCGTAAATATGATGCTCATGAATGAGGATGGAACAATGGACGCTGCAGGTCAATTCTTAAAAATTGGCGTTACAGTTGGACCAATTATTTCAGCTTTCTATGTAGGAGCATTAATTTTATTACTTCAGTTAAAACCAGTTCAAACATTGTTAGCACCACTGAAATACTACGGTCGTATGGCTTTAACAAATTATATCGGACAAACTGCAATGATTTTAATTGCTGGTAGCGTATTTAACTTTGCAGGAAACTTAACGTACATACAGACGTTATATGTATGTATTGCAATTTACGCTATTCAAATTGTGTTTAGTGTGATTTGGATGAAAATCTTTAAAATGGGTCCACTAGAATGGATTTGGCGTGTTATTACGTATTGGACGGTAACACCTTTAAAGAAATAAAGAGAGAAGTGGGCTGTTCCTTTTGTGGAACAGCTCATTTTTATTGTTATCTTTTGTCGGTAAGTCGATATATTTTGAGAATCGCTGATAAAATTTCATTTACGAACGAACCTTACACGTGCATCTTTTTTATATTACAAAAGTGTAAGGTAATTGTAATGTTAACAAATAGCAGTTCCTTTCCAAAAGGCGCAAAATAGGTAATGGAAAAACAAGCGTAGGAGGATATATATGACGAAACCAGTTGTAGACGTGAAAAACGTTCAAAAAGTGTACGGTAAAAAGGGTGAGAATCAATCACAAGCGTTAAAAGGTGTTTCATTCTCAATTCAAGAGGGTGAGTTTGTTGGGATTATGGGACCATCTGGTTCTGGTAAAACGACATTGTTAAATGTAATTTCAACGCTTGATAAAGCAACGGGCGGCGTTGTTGAAATTGCGGGTACGGATATTACGAAAATGAAGCAAGGTGAGCTTTCTGATTTCCGTTCACAAAAGTTAGGATTCATTTTCCAAGACTTTAACTTATTAGAGAACTTATCTATTTATGAAAACATTGCACTTCCGCTTTCTCTTCAAGGTGTTCCATCACGTAATATTGGACCGAAAGTAGAAAAAGTAGCGGATATGTTAGGGATTACAGAAATTCTTCAAAAGTATCCATCTGAAGTATCTGGTGGACAGAAACAACGTTCAGCAGCAGCGCGCGCGCTTGTGCATGAACCGGCAATTATTTTAGGGGACGAGCCAACAGGAGCTCTTGATTCTAAAAATGCAGCGAGTTTACTTGATGCGATGACAAACTTAAATGAAGAACAAGGCGTATCTATTATGATGGTTACACATGATCCGTATAGTGCAAGTTATTGTCAGCGAATTTTATTCATTCAAGATGGTGAGCTATATAAAGAAATTCATCGTGGTGGTACGCGTGAAGAGTTCTACAAAGAGATTTTAGATGTACTTGCAGATTTAGGTACACAAAAAGCGTAAGAAAGGAGGTTCCAGTATGTTATTTAAACTTTCCATGTCGGGGCTGAAAAGTAAGCTGAAAGATTATATCGTCTTACTTGTCGGTCTTGTCATGTCCATTTCAATTTTTTACATGTTCCAAACGTTAGCGCTGAATAAAGCGTTTATCGAATCTAACTCAGTTATTCAATCAATTGGATTCGTATTCCAAGCAGGTTCATTTTTACTAGCTATTATAACGTTCTTCTATATTTTATATGCGAACTCTTTCTTATTATCTCTTCGTCAAAAAGAGTTCGGTATGTATATGATGTTAGGAGCAAAAAAGCATAAAGTTACATTACTTATGTTTATTGAAACGATCGTATTAGGCGCTGCGTCTCTTGCGATTGGTATTACAGTTGGTGTAGGACTTGCAGAAGGTATCGGACAGTTATTAATGAAACAGCTTGAATTTGCTGGTGAAGGATATAAAGCATTTTACCTTCCATCTATGACTGTTACTTGCATCTTCTTCTTTGCACTATTTGTATTATCAGCAATTATGAACAGTATTAAATTATCACGTATTTCTGTACTGCAACTTGTACATGCGGATGCACAAACAGAGCGTGTTGCGGTAAAAGGAAAAATGACAGGTGTCGTTGCAATCCTTGCAGTTATTTTATTAGGAATTGGCTATGCATCAATGATTTACATGGAAAAACTAAGAGAAATGGGAATCCTTATTGCATTAATTACAACAACAGCTGGTACTTACATGCTATTTGGATCACTTCTTCCAGTTATTATTAAAAAGTTAAAAAGTAATAAAAAGCGTAGTGAAAAAGGAATTAACGCTTTTACTTTTGCACAATTAAACTTCCGTATTAATAGTTTAACGAAAGTACTTGCGACAGTAGCGATGTTAGTAGCGCTTGGAGCTGGTGCGATTTCAGGTGGTATGGCATTTAAAAATAACGTTATAAAAATGGTTGATGGTTTAGTAATATATGATTCAGTTGTTCATAATCCAACAGCTGAAGAAAAGAAAATTTTAGACGGTATTACATTTAAAGAGAAAAGCGAATATCGTTACAAAGTAGATGATAAATACGTTTACTATGTAAAAGAAGATTTAGAGAAAAATCGTCCTTTAATAAAAGATATGGCGAATATGAAGTCAATGAAAGATTTAGTGAATACGAAGAACGTTTCAGAGGAACTACCAGTAGGTGCAGTTTCTAGAGAAATGAATGAAAAAGGTGCGAATACTAAAGAGCTTTCAGTAGAATGGGTAGATGCTTTTAGTTCAATTCATCCCTATTATATAAGCGAAGATCATGCAATTAAAATTGTAGATCAAAAAATGTACGATGGGATAAATGGTAAAGAAGGTATAGCATTTATCGGAAAAACAGAAGACTTTTTAACATATAAAAAAGAATGGAAAAAACTTGACGAGTTGCAGCTAGATAAATATAAAAATGTAACAGCTGAAAGAATGAGCAGTAAATATCAAACTTACGATATGTTCTATGGGATTGCGAGTGGAACAGTATTTATGGGGTTCTTCCTTGGAATTGCATTCTTAGCAATGATGGCAAGTTGTTTAATGTTTAAAATTCTTTCTGGTGCATCAAAAGATATTACGCGTTATCAAATGCTTCGTAAAATCGGTGTGCGCCGTGAGTTATTAACGAAATCGATTTATAAAGAGTTATTTTTAGTATTCTTATTCCCGGCAATTGTGGGTATCACTCACGTATTAGTTGGTATGAATATTTTCGGATTTATTTTAGTTGATCCGTACTTCCGTATTTGGGTGCCAATCGTAATTTTCGTAGTTATTTATGCGATCTATTACTTCATTACAGTTCAATTGTATAAAGGTATTGTTCTTCCGAAAGAAGATTAATACGTAAAAAGCCGAGTGAAAGCACTCGGCTTTTTGTATTTTCAGAAAAAATACTTTAATGTTACTGAAATATATAATATAATGTAAATAAGTAACATAATATATGAGTATCAGCAACCGAAAAGTGAAAGGAGGAATCCGATCTATAGGAAGAAGCTGAATTTGTACCCCCTATTTTTTCTACCCACACCGTATTTGTACAATCATAAATTTCCAAATGAAAAATTGTCGTAAGAGTATATTGTGAAAATAATGGATAATACATGGAAATCTCATAGCATGATAAGGTAAAATGGACAGGATAATGAGAAAATTACCGTTCATAAGATGAGGAGATACATGTATGGAAGTTGTAGAGGCATTAAAAGATATAAGCCAAATTGAGGATATGAAAAAGTATTTAAAAGAGCACTCGCAGCGAGATTATCTTTTATTTGTTATTGGGATCAACACTGGATTAAAGATTACTGAGCTACTTAGTATGAAATTTGAAGAGGTATTAAATGAAGATGGAACTGTTAAAGAGTTTTATTCTCTTCCTGTAAAAGATGAAAAATTTAAACAAGATATTTATTTAAATACAAAAGTAAAAGAAGCCCTTTTAGAGTACGCACAATCTATTGATGCTCGAAGAGAAAACTACGTATTTCAATCTAATAAAACGACAAATTCAATCTCACGCCAACAAGCGTATCGTGTTATCCATAGCGCAGCTGAAGCGGTTGGGATTGTTGGAAAGATTGGAACGAACTCAATGAGAAAAACATTTGGATTTCATGCGTACAAAAGAGGAATAGCGATTGCGCTATTGCAAAAGCATTTTCATCACGCGACTCCATCAGAGACGCTCAAGTATTTAGGAATCTCAAAAGATGAGAAGTTTAAAACAGAGATTGATGTAGATTTGTAAAAGCCGTAACTAAAAAATTTAGGAGGCGGAAAATATGAATATTAGAGAGAGTGAACTACCGGGTATTGGTTGTAAGTTTGAAGTAATCACAAAAGGTAATGAAAAAATGGTTATCGTTATTCATGATGATGGCCGAAGAGAAATGTATCATTTTGATGCGGATCACGATGAGAGTATTTCAAGCATTTCTCTTCGTGATTCTGAAGCGAGACAAATTGCGGCTATATTAGGCGGAATGGTATATAGGCCGCAAGCGCTAGACACAATTGAGATGGCTTTTGAAGGATTATCAATTGAATGGTTTAAGGTGGAGAATCATGCACCAGTAGTACAACAAACAATTGGTAGCTTACATGTCAGAAAAACATATAACGTAACGATTATTGCTATTTTGAAAAAGAATATGAAGAAATTCTTTAATCCAGGTCCAGACTCTATTATTGAAGCTGGCGATATGCTCGTATTATCGGGTGAAAGACATGAAGTGAAAAGAATTATTAATGAATTGCTTTCAGCAGGAGGTGATTCCTAATCGATGGATACTTTAATCTTTGAAGTTGGAACTGCGTTAGTATTAGTAGCTTTTGCAGCTATCCTCGCTGCGAAGTTAAAGTTCTCGATTATTCCGTTTCTCATTATACTCGGTATGTTAGTGGGGCCTCATGCCCCAGATTTAGGACTTATCGATTTAAGGTTTATTGAAAGCGGAGAAGTTATTTCCTTCCTAGGCCGTGTTGGCGTCATATTCCTCTTATTCTATTTAGGTTTAGAATTCTCAATAAAAAAATTAATTAAATCAGGAAAGTCGATTGCTTTTGGGGGTAGTGTTCATATATCGCTTAATTTCATATTAGGTTTACTTTATGGATATGTTATGGGCTTCCCTTTATTAGAAACGTTAATTATTGCTGGAATCATTACAATTTCATCGAGTGCAATTGTTGCGAAAGTAATTGTTGATTTAAGAAGATCTGGTAATAAAGAGACTGAATTAATATTAGGAATCATTATGTTTGATGATATCTTTTTAGCTGTATATTTATCAGTCGTTTCAGGGTTAGTACTCGGTGGTGCAACATCATTTGTAGGTGCTCTTACATCGGTGTTAATCGCGGTAGGGTATATGCTACTATTCTTTGTAATCGCTAGAAAAGCTACGCCGTTTCTAAATAAAGTATTAGATATTTCGTCAAATGAAATTTTTATTATTGTAATATTCGCTATTTTATTCTTTGTAGCAGGATTTTCAGAAACGATTCATGTTGCTGAGGCAATTGGAGCATTATTGTTAGGACTCGTCTTTTCTGAAACAGAGCATAGTGATCGGATTGAGCATCTCGTCGTTCCGTTTCGTGACTTCTTTGGAGCCATATTCTTTTTCAGTTTCGGTTTAAGTATAGATCCGTTTTCACTTGGAGGAGCAGTGTGGTTGGCATTAGGAGCAGTTTTCATTACGCTCATCGGTAATTTTACAGCTGGAATGATGGCGGGACGTAAAGCCGGGTTATCGCATAAGGCTTCTACGAATATTGGTTTAACACTCGTATCACGCGGAGAGTTCTCCATTATTGTAGCCAATATCGGCATTGCGGGTGGTTTAATGGCAACGATTAAACCGTTCTCTGCACTGTACGTTTTAATATTAGCATCGTTAGGACCGTTATTAACGAAAGAGTCTTGGAGAATATATTCCTTACTAGATAAAATCTTTAAATGGAGTGCGAAAGAACGTGCGAAGCGAGAAAAAGAAGTTGGATAGTATACAAAAAGGGAGACTGCATGAACGTCATGCAGTCTCCCTTTTTGATATATTGTTGTTGATGTCGTTTTTTTTCGGTAAGTCGATAGATTCCCAAAATCACTGATATATTTTTAAGTGACAATTTATATAATTTCATTTACCGAAAAACCATTATCTGAATTTCATCAACTATTAATCAGTTGCCTTCCTATTTAAAAACGACTACAATTTTACTGTTATAGATGAACGAAAAAATAGAATAGGAGGGGAGACTATGCCAAGGAAAGTATGGCTATTAGTAGCTGGGATGATTATTAATGTCACGGGTGCTTCTTTTTTATGGCCTTTTAATACAATTTATTTGCATGATCACCTAGGGAAATCTTTATCTGTGGCCGGAATGGTATTAATGATCAACTCGCTTACTGGTGTAATCGGAAACTTGCTCGGCGGTGTTTTATTTGATAAATGGGGCGGTTATAAATCAATTTTATTAGGGATTATTATTACACTCGTATCGATTTTAGGTCTTGTGTTCTTCCACGGTTGGCCGTTATATGTTGTGTGGCTAGCATTAATCGGCTTTGGTTCTGGAATGGTCTTCCCATCGATGTATGCGATGGTCGGTACGGTTTGGCCAGAGGGCGGAAGACGAGCATTTAATGCGATGTATGTTGGACAAAACGTTGGTATTGCGATCGGAACAGCGTGCGGTGGTTTAGTTGCATCTTACCGTTTTGATTATATTTTCTTAGCTAATTTTATTTTATACTTTGTTTTCTTCTTAATTGCTTTTATTGGATTCCGTGGTATGGAAGACAAGAAAGAGCCAGGAGTGCAAAAAGAAGTCGAAACGAAAAAAGGCTGGACACTTACACCTGGATTCAAAGCACTTCTTATCGTATGTGTAGCATATGCTTTATGCTGGGTTACATATGTACAGTGGCAAGGGGCAATTGCAACACATATGCAGGAATTAAATATTAGCCTCCGCCATTATAGTTTATTATGGACGATAAACGGAGCGATGATTGTTTGTGCGCAGCCACTAGTTAGTATGCTAATTCGCTGGATGAAGCGTTCTTTAAAACAACAAATTATGATTGGAATCGTCATTTTTGCGGCGTCATTCATTGTATTAAGTCAAGCGCAGCAATTTACGATGTTCCTCGTTGCGATGGTAACATTAACAATTGGTGAGTTATTTGTATGGCCAGCAGTTCCGACCATTGCAAATATACTTGCGCCAAAAGATAAGTTAGGATTTTATCAAGGCGTTGTAAATAGCGCAGCGACTGTAGGGAAAATGTTCGGACCGGTCGTTGGCGGAGCAATTGTTGATTTATACAATATGGAAGTATTGTTTATAGCAATCATGGTAATGCTTGTAGTAGCGATTATTGCAACGAGTATGTATGATAAACGAGTAAAAGTAGAAGAAACAGTTGAAGAAAAAATTGCAGTTTAGTTTGACGGAACATGTAACATGTTTTAGAATATATTTAAATAAAACAACCTTTGGAACAAGGGAGATAGCTCGGCTGTCCTAAGACTAATTCGTTAGTTATGAAGAGTAACGATTAACCGAGAAGCCTTAGCTTCAAGTAAGCTCTTTAGAGATACGAAGTGATGGGTAGTTCACATTAACTTATATTTGTAATAACAGTGAGAAGGAGTAGTAGTAATAGAAGCTGGTTTAGAGAGTTGACGGTCGGTGCAAGTCAATCCACGTTTCGTTATGAACTCGCCTTTGAGTTGCAGTTGTGAAACTAATAGTAGCAATTGCCGTTAATCCACGTTACGGATCTAAGCGAATGTATATTTGTACATTAATTTAGGGTGGTACCGCGGGAATCTATAACCTCTCGTCCCTTTCTAGGGATGAGAGGTTTTTTGTATTTTGGGCGGTGAAAATAAATAGAATTTCAAGGAGGGTATCTCATGAGCTTTAATCATCAAAATATTGAGAAGAAGTGGCAAGGGTACTGGGAAGAGAATAAAACATTCCGTACGCCAGATGAGACAGAAAAACCAAAATTTTATGCACTAGATATGTTCCCATATCCATCAGGTGCAGGCCTACACGTAGGACATCCAGAAGGTTATACAGCGACAGATATTTTATCTCGTATGAAGCGTATGCAAGGATATAACGTTCTTCATCCAATGGGATGGGATGCATTCGGTCTTCCAGCAGAGCAATATGCACTTGATACTGGAAACAGCCCGGCAGAATTTACAGAGCTTAATATTAATACGTTCCGTAATCAAATTAAAGCATTAGGTTTCTCTTACGATTGGGATCGTGAAGTAAATACAACAGATCCAAACTACTACAAGTGGACACAATGGATCTTCCTAAAACTATTTGAAAAAGGCTTAGCTTACGTTGATGAAGTACCTGTAAACTGGTGCCCAGCACTTGGTACAGTACTTGCAAATGAAGAAATCATTGACGGTAAGAGTGAGCGCGGTGGACATCCAGTTGAGCGTCGTCCGATGAGACAGTGGATGTTAAAAATTACAGCTTACGGAGATCGTCTATTAGAGGATCTAGATGAGCTTGATTGGCCAGAAAGCTTAAAAGATATGCAACGTAACTGGATCGGTCGTTCTGAAGGTGCAGAAGTACACTTCAACATCGATGGTACAGACGAGAAATTCACAGTTTTCACAACGCGTCCTGATACACTATTTGGTGCGAGCTACTGTGTACTTGCTCCAGAGCATGCGCTTGTTGCAGACATTACAACAGCAGAGCAAAAAGAAGCTGTAGAAGCTTACATTAACTCTGTTAAAATGAAGAGCGATTTAGAGCGTACAGAACTTGCGAAAGAGAAAACTGGTGTATTCACTGGTGCTTACGCAGTTAATCCAGTAAACGGTGAGAAATTACCAATCTGGATCGCTGATTACGTTCTTGCAACTTACGGAACAGGTGCTGTAATGGCAGTTCCAGCTCACGATGAGCGTGATTATGAATTCGCATCAG
The DNA here is from genome assembly GCF_019837435.1 of Bacillus sp. 16GRE42. Lineage (NCBI taxonomy): Bacteria > Bacillati > Bacillota > Bacilli > Caryophanales > Bacillaceae > Bacillus > Bacillus sp. 16GRE42. Next base: position 2,193,646 of record NZ_JADAXF010000001.1, on the reverse strand, counting down.
TATTCAATCTTCCAATGAAGGAAGTTGTAAAAGGCGGAGACATTACGAAAGAAGCATACACAGGTGATGGTGCACACGTAAACTCAGCATTCCTTGATGGTTTAAATAAAGAAGAAGCAATCGTAAAAATGATTGAATGGCTTGAAGTAACGAGCGCAGGAAATCAAAAAGTAACGTACCGTCTACGTGACTGGTTATTCAGCCGTCAACGTTACTGGGGTGAGCCAATTCCAGTAATCCACTGGGAAGATGGCACAATGACAGCTGTGAAAGAAGAAGAATTACCATTAGTTCTTCCGAAAACAGAAAACATCCGTCCTTCAGGTACAGGTGAATCACCACTTGCTAACATTGAAGAGTGGGTAAACGTTGTTGATCCTGAAACTGGTAAAAAAGGTCGTCGTGAAACGAATACAATGCCACAATGGGCTGGTAGCTGCTGGTATTACCTACGTTACATCGATCCAAACAATAGCGAAGCACTTGTAGATCCTGAAAAAGTAAAACAATGGCTTCCAGTTGATATTTATATCGGCGGAGCAGAGCACGCTGTACTTCACTTACTATATGCTCGTTTCTGGCATAAAGTATTATATGATATCGGTGTAGTTCCAACGAAAGAGCCGTTCCAACAATTATTCAACCAAGGTATGATTCTAGGTGAAAACAACGAGAAAATGAGTAAATCAAAAGGTAACGTTGTAAACCCTGATGATATCGTAGCAAGCCATGGTGCAGATACACTTCGTCTATACGAAATGTTCATGGGACCGTTAGATGCTTCGATTGCTTGGTCTGAAAATGGTCTTGACGGAGCTCGTCGTTTCCTAGACCGCGTATGGCGTCTATTCGTTCAAGATAATGGTGAATTAAGTGAGAAAATTACTGATGCACCAAATAAAGAGCTTGAAAAAGCTTACCACCAAACAGTGAAGAAAGTAACAGAAGACTATGCAGAGCTTCGCTTCAACACAGCGATTTCTCAAATGATGGTATTCATTAACGATGCATATAAAGCTGAAACACTTCCGAAAGAATATGTAGAAGGTTTCGTAAAAATGATTGCACCAGTTGCACCTCACATCGGGGAAGAACTATGGAGCAAACTTGGATACAATGAAACAATCACATATGCAAGCTGGCCAACATTTGATGAGTCTAAACTTGTAGAAGATGAAGTTGAAATCGTTGTTCAAATTATGGGTAAAGTTCGCGCAAAACTAACAATGAGTAAAGACGCATCAAAAGAAGAAATGGAACAACTTGCACTTGAAGCAATTCAAGACCAAATTGAAGGGAAAACAGTTCGTAAAGTAATTGTTGTTCCTGGAAAACTTGTTAACGTTGTTGCAAACTAATGTATTTTTAAAAAAGCTCAGAGCATCTATGCTCTGAGCTTTTTTGTGTAGAAAATAATTTCAGGATCTCCTTCATCTAAATTTTCAACTATTCCACTACGTACAAATCCATTCGTACTAAAAACTTTCTGCATACTATCGTTTGATTCGTTTGTCGAAGAAAAGATTTTTTGAGTAGGAGAATGACTTAACATATATGAGATTAACGAGCTTGCATAGCCGTGCCTTCTTTTCGCTGGCGAAACGATGATTAATGAGAGGAAAGTACAATCAAAGAAATTTGTATCGTATGTTAGAAAACCAGAGATAGAATTGTTCTCTTTTACAATGATGCATCTGCCCTCATTGATAGTATGTTTAATATAATCTCGTCTACTATCATCTCCGATTACATCAATATCTATATGTAAGATTGCATCTAAGTCATTGATAGAAGCCTTTGTTACGTTTTTCAATGGAAATACCTCCTAAAAAAATATTCAGTTAATTAATTTTAGCATGAAAGAAGAAAAAGGAGCGGAATTCCCATACAGACAAACACCTATTTTTCTATAGGAAATATGATAAAAAAGGTAGGCTAAATTGAGTAGAAGAGGTGAAAGGAATGAAAGGGATGGACAATAATGCACCACATGGTTTCTTCGGAGGCGAATCGGACAGTTATACACAAATGATGTTAATGGGAGGAGCTGGCCAACAAGGGTACGGTGGAATTCCGAGCTGGATGGGAGGGGCTGGCCAACAAGGATACGGTGGAATTCCGAGCTGGATGGGTGGAGCAGCAGGAGGATTCCCAACATCGGTAGCTGGCATGCAAACTGGAATGCCTACATCAATGGGGGGATTTTCGACATCAGGGGCTGGAATGCCTACAGTAACAGGAGGATTTCCGACATCAGTAGCTGGCGTACAGACAGGATTTCCAGTAGGAGCACCAACTACATTTCCTTCTTTCGTTGGAGGAGTGCAGACCGGATTTCCGGTACCGGGAGTAGGTGTTGTAGCTGGAGGAATAGGTGGGTATCCGCAAGTTGTTCACGGTCATCATGGACATCACCACCATCAAGGTCAACACGGTCATCATGGACACCATCATCACCAAGGCCAACATGGCCATCATGGACACCATCATCACCAAGGTCAACACGGTCATCATGGACACCATCATCACCAAGGTCAACACGGTCATCATGGACACCATCATCATCAAGGCCAACACGGTCACCATGGTCATCAACAACAAGTACATCACCACGGTCACCACCACATTCATCCGCAAGCTGTTCTTTATCAAACGCACCAAGGCCAGCACGGTCATCAAGGTCATCACGGTCATCATGATCAGCACGGTCACCATGGTCATCAACAACAAGTACATCACCACGGTCAGCACGGTCATCAAGGTCAACACGGTCACCAAGGCCAACACGGTCACCAAGGCCAGCAGGGTCAACAACACCCACAATATCAACAACAGCAACAATCTTCTCCTTGGGCAGGTGGAATTGGAACGGGAGCAGCAGCAGGAGCAGCTAGCATTAGTGGAGCAGCAGGACACGCGGGACACGTGGGTCATTAATGAATCGCAGGAAAAAAGACATAATAAAAAACTGCTAGGAAATCCTAGCAGTTTTTTTCAGCTTCTTTGCGCTGACGTTCGATTTCAGCACGAAGTTGTGGTTCTGGTGCTTGCCAGCCTTCTGGTTTTAGAATTTTGCCGTCACCTTCACGGAATCGAGGTTTTCCATCAGGGAATAGTTTTGCCATGTTTGCGTTATTTACAATTTCGAATCCTTTATCAGGACGTACGCCCATTTCGGCAAACGTTCCGAATGCAAAGTAAATAAGGTCAATTAGTGCATCATATTGATCTTCAACAGTCGTCGCTTCTAGAAATTCTTCTAGCTCTTCTTGCATAAAACTTGCACGGATTTTTGCACGCTCTTCTGTTAGTTTTGTTGGAGTATTTGTCACAGGATGTCCGAACTCTTCATGCATTTTTGCAACAAGTTCGTACCCTTTATCTAAACCTTTTTCGTTTGTCATGTTGTTTCATCCTTTCTCGCTTTGTCCGAATCTCATTGTAACATAGGGTGATTATGAAATGAAAAGGGACTGTTCAAAAGTTTCATCTTTTAGTTAAGATAGCGATAGTGAAAGATTATATCGACTTAATGACAAAACCCGTTAAAAAGAAAGTCATCCCGCAATACTCTTGGGACAGCCCTGCTCGTTATTTTTCTTCTTTTATTAAAATGGATAAAATAAGATCGATGCCAAACATACCAACGAGCAACATTGGTATAACGACAAGTAAATAACGTGTGAAGGAAACATTTTTTAAGTATGTATGAGCAAATAAAAAGACGCCGAGAAATAAAATACCATTTAAAATAGGCTTTACTAATTTTTTAGACATAAGCTCCCCCATAAATATCTTCTCTCTCTATCTAAAATAAAAACTCCTCTATCCGTTGTATCATGCTGGAGAGAGGAGTTCAATCATTTCTCATTCGATTACACCAGAATTTGTAATATTAACGGTGTATTTTACTTTAATTGGCACATCTTTGTACATTTTTCGCCACTCTTCTAATTTAAATGGACGATAATGTTGTCTATATTTTGCTCCAAGTCCAAGAGGGTCAACATTTAAGGATTTAAACTGTTTAATTAGTTTTGTAGCTTTTGCATCTAACTGTTTCTCAACCGCTTTCGCTATTTTTTGCGTGTTCTTTTTATTTTCTAAGTTGAATTTTCGAGATAATTCTTGAATACGAGCTTCCATTTTCACATGAATATAGAAAGACGGTTTTCCATTTTTTATAGTTACTTCGTAGGTAGGAACGGAACGGATGTTATTAATCATTGCATAGCCAGGATTGGTTTTAAATTCATGTGAATCTAGGCGGTGCTTTTCTAGCAGTCCTTTGAAAACAAACATATCGTGGTACTTAATTGTGCCGACTAACTTATCCTTTTTCAAGAGACCGATACCAGTAATCTTTATTTTATCTCCATGTTTTTTTAGGATAGGCATATAGGAATCCTGTCCTTCACGGTAGTACCTGAAGGCGCCTAAATACAAATTGTCAGTTGGCAAAGGCCCAGTGTCCATATTATGTTCTAACATTTTTTTTATATAAATCGCAACATTGTAAGAGGTACTATATTTTCCTTTAAATAGTTCAGTACCACTGCCTTCTAATAGTCCAACATACAGTGAGTTACCAATATTCACATCTCGAATCAATGTATCAAAGGAAGTTGATAATCCTTTTTTAGCAATCTTTGTTGTGAATAAGGCAACACGCATTTGACCGCTTGCGAACGGTTGCGAAGATTCTAAAGATGTATCTGCCTTTACTTGTTTTACTGCGTTTCCTGTTCCTTCATAGACTTGAACTTTATTTCCCTTTTTTTGTACGGGGCAAACGAATGTAACTTTTACTTTATTATCTTTTGCTGTATCGAAGGCAGTTCCTTGAATGAGCTGAACATCATCAATAATATTTTTTTGTAAACAACCAGTTAGACTGAAGACACTGATGCAAATAAGAAGTATTAATTTTCTTTTGATTTTTTCCATTGTTTTTTCACCCACACAATAATAAATAGAATTGGGATGTATACATAGATAAGCCAAAAACTAACTTTAGATACATTGCTAATAAAATCATTAATATCATGCCTGTTCGTTAGAAGTTGTGAAACAACTAAGGTGATAAGCATAAATGCGATTAAAATACCTCGTTGCTTCAGACGAAAGATTTCATGCGTTCCTCTAGTTGCGGCCCATAAAGGTAGGATAAAGCTGGTAATAATAACGAGAGCATAACCAGAAATAGCAATATACTCAAGTCGCTCAATAAAAGGAAGCTTAATAACTTGTGTCATGGACAGTTGAGACCAGATTGTTTTGAGTAGTTGTTTTTCGCTAAAGAATGTAAAAGCGAGAATGGTACTAAACAAATATAGAATATTGGAAAATAATGCCCCGTATTGTGCGAATTTATGGGATTTCTCTGGCTCTTTAACAAATGGATAAATCATCAGGAAAATTTCAAATCCTGTCATGCTATAAATAGATAGTTGAGCTGCTTTCAAAATATCGGTAAAAGAATGTGAAAATATTGGAAGTAAGTTATCCCAATGTGAGAATTTTAAAATGAAAAGGCTTAGAAAAAGATAACCTAATGTCCCACCAACAGAAATAACACAAATTCCTGCAATAACGCGAAAACCTGATGAAATAATGTAATAACTTATTAAACATAAAAAGAATGTGAGCATCCAGGTGGATGCACTAGGAAACATCCACACTTGAATGATTTCGACATAAGTTCTAACAACAGAAATGCTTACAATAAAAAAATAAATCATAAAAAGGATACTAATACCATTTCCAATCCATTTTCCAAAAAGTTGTTTGTGTAAATCAATTAAGTTTCCCTCTACATTTTTTAATGAATAATACATCATCCAGATGAGAATATGAATAATGATTCCTGTGAGGAGAACCCCCATCCAGCCGTCGTATCCAGCAGCTTTTGCAATAATTCGAGCGAACCCGAGAACACCAGCACCAAACTGTGCACTGTGAATTAAGAAGAAAACAAAGATAGGAGATATTTGATATTTTTCTTGAACTTTACTCATCAATGCACCTCATTTCTTACTCATCGAAGTCTGATCTATGTTTTGTTGAAATTCCTTTTGCTGCTTTTTTTACATGTTGTGGTCTTGCTTGTACATCTCTTGTATCAATCATTGTTAAAGGAAAACGAATCCAAGAATCCTTAACGGATTGTTGTCTTGTCGGATAAAACAAAGCGTACGGTTTACGTAAGGAAGTAAGCCTGAATAGATGAGTAAATAAAAAGATAAATCCAAGAGAAATCCCGAAGAGCCCTCCTATTTCTGCGAATGCTAGAAACGGAAAACGTAGTAATCGAACTGCATTACCCATTTTATAAATAGGTGTAATAAAGGAAGCAAGTGCTGATAAGGCAACGATAATTAATAAAATGTTACTCGTTAAACCAGCTTGTACAGATGCTTGTCCGATTACGATACCCCCTACAATACCGAGTGTTTGACCAACTTTCATCGGTAACCTCGCGCCAGCCTCTCTTAATAAATCGATTGCGAGTTCTAAAAAGAGTGCTTCAATTAAAGGTGGGAACGGTACTTGCGCCCTTGATAAAATCAAAGTTTCAAGTAAATCACTCGGAATGAGTTCATAATGATAATTTAAAACTGCAACATATAAAGGTGTAGCACAGATTGAAAATAGAACAGCGATAAGGCGTAAAATGCGTGAAAATGTAGCGTATAACCAAGAGACGTTATAGTCTTCTGGTGAAATGAAAAAATCGAAATAGGATACAGGTGTTAGTAAAACGCTTGGAGAACCATCCACAAAAATAGCAATTTTCCCATCAATGAGTGCTTTTGTCACTCTATCAGTACGTTCTGTATTGATATAGAGAGGGAAAATCGACTTTTCACCCATTAGTTCTTGTATATAAGCACTATCATTAATTTGATCATATTCAAGAGCACGTAATGACTCCTCGAGAAAATCTACATTATCTTTTTCGGCGAGGTTGTCTAAATACATCATGACAACTTTCGTTTTGGAAAATTCGCCGACAATCATTTCTTTTGTTTGTAAATCTAAAACAGGAAGGCGTTTTCGTACTAAATTAATATTCGTATCAATAGCTTCTACAAAGCCTTCTTGTGGACCGATAACTGTTGATTCATTTAATGGAGGGCTTGGTGCCCGGTAAGTATCAATTGCAATGTTTGCAAGCATACACTTTTGATCTTGCTGATTCAATTGAATAATCGCATGTCCCTTTAAAACCATGTCCTCAATTTTTTGTAAGTCGTTCGTAATTGTAATACCACTCATCGGAATATGTTCTTTTAGCTCTTCTAATGAAGTACAAGGTCGTTCTAACAGAATAGGCATTAAATATTTCTGTAATTTCTCTCCATCAAGTGAAGGACGATAGTAAGAAATCCAATAAGGCATCGTTTCATCATCAGATGTGTGATAATTAACAAAATCACTAGACTGTTTAAGCTTTGCTATTAAATCTTGTAGAGAATGAATACGGTCTTTTTCTGGTTTCGTAAAATCATAAATACTATTATTTCCAGAGTTTTGCTGTTTATCTTGAGATGAGTTATCTTGCTTAGAGCTTTGCTGTTGATCTTGGGCCGAGTTGTCTTGTTTAGAATTTTGTTGCTGATTCTGATCCGAGTCGTTTTGCTTAGAGTGTTGTTGCTGATTCTGATCGGAGTCGTTTTGTTTAGAGTGTTGCTGATTCTGATCGGAGTCGTTTTGTTTAGAGTGTTGTTGATTCTGATTCGAGTCGTCTTGTTTAGAATTTTGTTGTTGCTGCGGATCCTGAGAAGGCTCTTTGTGTTCCTCTTTTTTTTGTTCGCTATTGCTATCTTTATTATGTTTCATACTTCTAGTCTGTTCTTTGTTATCATCCTCTTGATTGTTAGGCTGTTGCTCCGAGTTATCTGTTTCGTTTTTCTCTGTCGTATTTGATTTTTTTTTCTTACGTAGCCAATTCCAGATCATATGTATGCCCTCTTTGATTGTGTAATATAGTGCTATTTTGTGGCTAATTTTGTATATTATTCATTTATTTATGAAAAGAAGGAGGAGAATGGTTTGCATAGAAAAAATCCTTTAGTAAGCAGTTCATACTATGACGGGAAGAGGGCGAGTCTGTGCAATTTGTAAAAAAAGAAAAATTTGTTTTAAGAGAGTTTACGTTTGAAAATGGTAGGGGAATTCCTGTTCAAATGGGGTATGAGACGTATGGTACTTTAAATAGAGAAAGGTCAAATGCAATTTTGGTATGCCATTATTTTAGTGCAACGAGTCACGCGGCAGGAAAATATACAGCGCATGATGGGGAGTCTGGTTGGTGGGATGGTTTAATTGGGCCGGGAAAAGCAATTGATACAAATAAATATTTTGTTATATGCACTGATAATCTTTGTAATGTGCAGGTGAAGAACCCTTATGTGTTTACAACGGGACCGAAATCGATTCATCCGAAAACTGGAGATGAATATGCGATGGATTTTCCGGTTTTTACATTTCTTGATGTAGCTCGTATGCAATATGAGTTAATAAAAGATATGGGAATCTCAAGGTTACATGCTGTAATGGGACCGTCAGCTGGTGGGATGATTGCGCAGCAATGGGCTGTTCATTATCCTCATATGGTAGAGCGGATGATTGGTGTTATTACGAACCCGCAAAATCCAATTATTACGTCGGTAAATGTAGCACAAAATGCAATTGAGGCTATTCAACTGGATCCAAGTTGGAAGGGCGGAAAATATGGAGAAGAGCAGCCAATGAAGGGACTTCATTTAGCAAATAGAATGATGTTTATGAACGCATTTGATGAGCATTTTTATGAAACAACATTCCCTCGTAATAGTATAGAAGTAGAACCTTATGAAAAGTTTTCGATATTAACATCATTTGAGAAAGAAATAAATAAAGTGACATATAGAAGTATAGAGTTAGTAGATGCAAATTCGTGGATATACACTGCGAAAGCAGTTTTATTACATGATATTGCGCATGGATTTTCGTCTTTAGAAGAGGCACTGTCTAACATAGAAGCAAATGTACTTATGATTCCGTGCAAACAAGATTTGCTTCAGCCGTCACGTTATAATTATAAAATGGTAGACATTTTGCAAAAACAAGGGAAGTATGCGGAAGTGTATGAGATAGAAAGTATAAATGGGCATATGGCGGGAGCATTTGATATTCATTTATTTGAAAAGAAAGTTTATGAATTTTTAAATCGGAAAGTATCTAGTTTGGTGTAGAGAATAAATGGTGTGAAAAAGGTGCGATGTATGTAGTAGGCACCTTTTTTTACATGATTTGTAGACGGAAAATATAAGTGGCAATTGCTATACCGAAGAATGCGATACTAAGCAATAGAAATAAGAATGACATTTCTTGTGGTGATTTTATCTTTTTATTATTCTTCATACTAAGTGCAATAATTGCGGCGATTAAGAAAATGATGCCCGTAATGAAAAGAAAAAGTGTCATTTTCATTGGCTCCTTTCATAAAACAAGTATATTGAGGATACAATGCACGAGTTATGTTTGTAAAGAATAAGTTTTGCAGGAAAATTGAGAAATAAAATTTCCAATCTTTGCGTTCTTTCTTTCGCATGCTAAAATTGATGAGAAATGGTTGTTTAAAGAAGAGATTAAAGGTTTTATTGTATATAAGGAGGAACGACATATGACAGAAGTTAAAATAATTACTACAGAAGAAGTGCAAGAGCGTTTAGAAAGTGGAGAAACGTTATTTTTAGTAGACGTAAGGGAAGATGAAGAAGTAGCAGCAGGGAAAATTCCAGAAGCTGTACATATTAAAATGGGTGATATCCCAAATAAAGTAGATTTCTTTGATAAAGAGAATGAATATATCTTTATTTGTCGCTCGGGAATGCGCAGTGAAAATGTATGCCATTATTTAAATGAGCAAGGATTTAAAACAATGAACATGGTTGGCGGTATGCTTCAATATGAAGGTGAAACGAAATAAGTAGCTAAAAAACTTGAAACGTGTTTGTTTCAAGTTTTTTTCTTTTGCATACAGTGTACAAAAGGGGGATAGGTAAATGGGGATTAACTTGCGGAAAGTAAAAATTATTAATAATACAGGGGCTGTTAATGTTGGTGACTGTTATGATATCTCACCTTTAGCTGTAGCGAAAATATATGCAGGTGCTGGAGGATCGAGTGCAGCTATTTTTTTAAATGGGAAAAGACAGTCAGAAGCAGTGATTAGAACATCAGTGTTTCTTCCGCCATTAGCAACGAGTACACGTACATTAGGTTCATAGAGGAAAGGTAGAGTGTAATTATGCCTGCTCGTATAAAAGAGTTTATTATTGTGAATAACACTGGGAATATATTTACCGGTGATAATTTGAGTGATACGTCCTTTACTGCTACGAAATCGTATAGTGGTTCAATGGGGTGTACTTGGATTGATGTTGTTACAGTAATAGGAACGGAGACAAAGCTTTGTTTACAGCCTGGAGATTCGGTGACGACAACATATACACGAGGTACTCCGGCTGGTACTGTAACAGGAACAAATATGGGGCAAGGTACAAATGTATCGGGTATAGCACAAGCCGTCCCAAATACAGATAATTTGGATTCAACTGCTGGACTCCCTTAAAGAATTAAGGGAGTTTTTATTATTTCAAATAAAAATAGTCTTGGAGATTGTTTTTGTAAATACACATTAAGAAGAGGTTTGTTTAATGTAAAAAAGATAGTGTGTAGGTGGTGAAAGTGTGAGAGAGCGCGATAAACAAAATTCATTAAACTCTAATTTCAGAATTTCACCAAATCTTATTGGGCCTACCTTTCCTCCCGTTCCAACGGGATTTACTGGTATTGGGATTACTGGTCCAACCGGCCCGCAAGGTCCGACTGGACCACAAGGACCAAGGGGATTTCAAGGTCCGATGGGAGAGAGGGGCCCGACAGGACCTCAAGGAGTGCAAGGGATTCAAGGGCCAGTTGGACCAATGGGGGCAACAGGACCAGAAGGACAGCAGGGGCCACAAGGATTGAGGGGACCAAAAGGAGAAACGGGAGCGACAGGACCAGAAGGAGTGCAAGGGTTACAAGGTCCGATTGGTCCGACCGGAGCGACTGGGGCACAAGGTATACAGGGGATACAGGGGTTACAGGGACCGATTGGAGCTACCGGGCCAGAGGGACCTCAAGGAATTCAAGGAGTGCAAGGGTTACCGGGAGCAACAGGTCCACAAGGAATACAAGGAGCGCAAGGGATACAAGGCCCACAAGGACCGAGTGGAAGTGCGGGGACAACAGGAGCAACTGGTCAAGGGGTTACAGGCCCAACTGGAATAACAGGTCCAACAGGGATAACGGGTCCATCTGGAGGACCACCAGGTCCGACAGGGGCAACTGGTGCGACAGGTCCAGGAGGTGGACCGAGTGGAAGTACAGGTGCGACGGGAGCAACGGGAAATACAGGGGTAACAGGAAGTACAGGTGTAACTGGAGTAACGGGAAATACAGGACCGACTGGAAGTACAGGAGAAACAGGAGTACAGGGATTGCAAGGAATACAAGGGGTTCAAGGGCAAATTGGACCAACAGGTCCAGAAGGTCCGCAAGGTATTCAAGGTATTCCGGGTCCGACGGGCATAACTGGTGAACAAGGAATACAAGGAGTTCAGGGAATTCAAGGGATAACAGGGGCAACTGGAGATCAAGGTCCGCAAGGTATACAGGGGGCTATTGGACCACAAGGTGTGACCGGAGCAACTGGTGATCAAGGTCCACAAGGAATTCAAGGGGTACCAGGTCCAACAGGAGAAACGGGACCACAAGGAGTTCAAGGGATTCAAGGCCCGATGGGTGAGATCGGACCAACAGGACCAGAAGGACCAGAAGGACTTCAAGGTCCGCAAGGAATACAAGGGGTGCCAGGACCAGCTGGAGCAACCGGTCCAGAGGGTCCGCAAGGTATACAGGGAATTCAAGGGCCAATAGGAGCAACCGGTCCAGAAGGTCAACAAGGAATTCAAGGAATTCAAGGGGTTCAAGGTGTAACAGGAGCAACAGGAGCACAAGGAGCAACTGGAATTCAAGGTGTACAAGGGAATATAGGTGCAACAGGTCCAGAGGGCCCGCAAGGAGTGCAAGGTACTCAAGGGGAAATAGGCCCAACAGGTCCAATGGGAGCACAGGGCGTGCAAGGTATTCAAGGAATTCAAGGTCCAACGGGTGCGCAAGGAGTGCAGGGGCCACAGGGAATTCAAGGGGGCCAAGGTCCGACGGGAGCAACAGGAGATACGGGCGTAACTGGTGCGACAGGGGAAGGAACTACAGGCCCAACTGGAGTAACCGGTCCAACAGGGGTAACTGGTCCTTCTGGAGGACCAGCAGGACCGAGTGGTCCAACGGGGCCATCAGGTCCGACGGGAGTGACAGGTCCATCCGGTGGACCACCTGGACCGACAGGAGCAACCGGGGAGACAGGAGCAACTGGAGATACCGGGGCGACAGGCTCAACTGGAGTGACAGGAGCGACAGGAGAAACAGGAGCAACTGGGGTGACGGGCTTACAGGGACCCCAAGGAATTCAAGGTGTGCAAGGAATCCAAGGTCCAACAGGCGGGCAAGGAGTGCAAGGGCCTCAAGGGATACAAGGAGTAACGGGAGCAACAGGAGATCAAGGTCCACAGGGAATCCAGGGTCCGCAAGGAATTCAAGGTCCAACCGGTCCACAAGGAATTCAAGGAGATCAAGGCCCCCAAGGAATCCAAGGTGTGACAGGGGCAACCGGAGCACAAGGTCCGCAGGGAATTCAGGGGATACAAGGGGTGCAAGGTCCGACTGGTCCACAAGGCCCAACCGGAATTCAAGGTGTTCAAGGAGAAATAGGGCCAACCGGTCCGCAAGGCGTGCAAGGATTGCAAGGTCCACAAGGCCCAACAGGGGATACTGGGGCAACCGGAGCACAAGGCCCGCAAGGAATTCAAGGAATTCAAGGTCCACAAGGCCCAACGGGATCCACTGGAGAAACCGGAGCGACAGGTCCTCAAGGGATTCAAGGCCCCCAAGGAATCCAAGGTCCAACGGGAGTAACAGGCTCCCAAGGCCCAACAGGGTCCACTGGTCCAACCGGTTCGCAAGGAATTCAAGGTCCAACAGGCCCAACTGGAGCGGGAGCAACCGGGGCCACGGGAGCAACGGGTGTGACCGGAGTTAGTACAACTGCAACGTACTTATTTGCAAATAATACATCAGGAAGTGCTATTTCTGTTCTGTTAGGTGGTACGAATGTACCGTTACCGAACAATCAAAATATTGGACCAGGGATCACTGTTAACGGTACGAATACTGTATTCACAGTTGCGAATGCAGGGAATTATTATATAGCTTATACAATTAATATAACGGCAGCTTTACTCGTAAGTTCACGTATAACTGTAAACGGGGTTCAACTTGCAGGAACCGTTAATTCACCAGCAGTAGCTACAGGTTCGTTTAATGCGACAATCATTGCTAATTTGCCTGCTGGAGCCGCTATTAGTCTGCAGTTATTTGGATTACTTGCAATAGCTACATTATCTACGACAACACCAGGAGCTACGCTAACTATTATTAGGTTAAGTTAATAGGGAGAAAACCTTGGGGCTTTTATGCTTCAAGGTTTTTTATCTCGCATTAATTGCCCGTAAAAGCCCGATTGGTGAGGGCTGATTAAAGTTTCACTTTATCTAGTTATTTGTAGGTAGTCTAATTGGTTAGGAAAGTTTCACTTTATTCACTTGAGCAAAAACATCGCAGTTCGAAAATATATTATAATAGAATGAAAAGAGAGAAATTTGGCAGAAAGGGAGGGTGGCGATGCAGGAGATGGTTACAGATTTTTTTGGACGCCCACTTCAAGATTTGCGCATATCTGTCATTGATCGTTGCAATTTTAGATGTACATATTGTATGCCAGCGGAAGTTTTTGGGCCAGATTATGCTTTTTTGAAAGATGAGTTTTTACTGACGTTTGATGAAATTGAACGTTTGGCAAAACTATTTGTTAGCATCGGTGTACGAAAAATTAGACTTACTGGTGGCGAGCCACTGCTGCGTAAAGATTTAACAAAACTTATTGCACGTCTCGTGAAAATTGAAGGGTTAGTAGATATAGGGTTAACGACAAATGCAATTCATTTAACGAAACAAGCAAAAGCATTAAAAAAAGCTGGATTACATAGAGTAAATGTTAGTTTAGATGCAATAGATGACGATGTATTTAAGGATATTAATGGCCGGAATATCAATACGAAACCTGTTATAAAGGGAATTATGGCTGCAAAAGAAGCTGGGCTTGATGTAAAGGTAAATATGGTTGTGAAAAAAGGAATGAACGACCATCAAGTACTTCCGATGGCTGCTTATTTTAAAGAGCAAGGAATCACACTTAGGTTTATTGAGTTTATGGATGTTGGTAGTACAAATGGATGGAACTTTGACCAAGTCGTTACAAAGCAAGAATTAATTGAAATGATTCATAGTGTGTATCCACTTGAGCCAGCTGAAGCGCATTATTTCGGTGAAGTTGCGAAGCGATATCGTTACGTTGGAACAAATGTCGAAGTCGGTTTTATTACTTCTGTTTCAGAGTCATTTTGTTCCTCTTGTACGAGAGCAAGAATTTCGGCAGATGGAAAGTTTTATACTTGCTTATTTGCGACAGAAGGATTGGATGTAAGGGAGCTTCTTAGAGGAAATCTTTCAGATGATGAGTTAGTAAGCGTTATACAAAATGTATGGATGAATAGAAAAGACAGGTATTCGGATGAACGGACAGAAGAAAGTGCAAAGAATCGTCCGAAAATTGAAATGTCTTATATAGGAGGATAAGAAAGGGGGCTATCGTATGCAGGAGCGATATTCAAGACAAATATTATTTTCTGGTGTTGGAGAAGAAGGACAGAGAAAAATTAGAGAGAAGCATGTGCTTATTATCGGCGCTGGTGCTCTCGGTGCAGCGAATGCAGAAGCAATTGTTAGAGCAGGTGTTGGCAAAATAACAATTGCGGATCGTGATTATGTAGAATGGAGTAATTTACAAAGACAACAATTATATACAGAAGAAGATGCAAAGCAATATAAACCAAAGGCGGTAGCAGCGGCGGAGCATTTAAAAGCGATTAATTCTGAGGTGGAAATAAACCCGGTTGTGACGGATGTAACAGTGCAAGAAATGGAAGCGTTAGTGAATGATGTAGATTTAATATTAGATGCGACAGATAATTTTGAAACACGTCTTCTTATTAATGATATTTCACAAAAGTATAATATTCCGTGGATATATGGTGGTTGTGTCGGAAGCTACGGAGTAACATATACAATTTTACCAGGAAAAACACCGTGTTTCCGCTGTTTAATGGAACATCCAGCGAGCGGGGCAACATGTGATACGGCGGGTATTATACAGCCGGCCGTGCAATTAGTAGTTGCACATCAAATAACGGAAGCGCTGAAAATATTAGTAGAAGACTATGGGGCGCTTCGCGAAACGATGTTATCGTTTGATCTTTGGAATAATCAACAGATGGCATTTAAAGTGAATAGGCAGAAAAAAGACACATGTTTATCTTGCGGAAGATTACGTACATATCCGAGTTTAACATTTGAAGCACAAACGAAAACAGAAGTGTTATGTGGCCGAAATACAGTACAAATCCGTCCAGGTGTGCGGAATGAATTTAATTTAGAAGAAATTAAAAAGCGCTTACAAAGAAGTGTGAATGTAAAAGCTACTCCGTATTTATTATCCTTTCCGGTGGAGGAATTTCGTTTTGTTTTATTTACAGATGGCAGGGCGTTTATTCATGGGACGAATGATATAAATGTAGCAAAACGCTTATATGCAAGATATATAGGTTGAACCTAAAGGGAGCCCTTTAGGTTCAACGGAGAGAAGATTAAGACTTTCTCGTATAATCTCCACTTTTTCCACCTGTTTTTTCAAATAAGTACGTTTCGCCAATAATCATACCTTTATCAACAGCTTTGCACATATCGTACACAGTAAGAGCTGTAGCGGAAGCAGCTGTTAAAGCTTCCATTTCAACACCGGTGCTACCTTCTGTTTTAACTTTTACTTCAATAAGTAATCGATATTGTTCTTCGGATTGTTTCCAATCGAAAGAAACGTCAACACCTTTTAATAATAAAGGATGGCACATTGGGATAATATCAGAAGTGCGTTTCGCAGCCATAATACCTGCGATTTGTGCAACTGCTAGTACGTCACCTTTCCCAATTTCATTGTGAGAGATTTTATCGTAAATTTCTTTTGTAACGACAATGCTAGAGCACGCAATTGCTGTTCGAACGGTTGCTTTTTTGTCACTTATATCAACCATCTTCGCGCGTCCTTGGTCATTAAAGTGTGTGAATGAAGACATGGAATTCCTCCTTGAAGTAATTTCTATTTAATATATAAAGTTTAATCGAGATAAAAAAAATTGCAAATATGGGGTGAGAAACGATGGTAGAAAAACGAATTCCGATTCAAGTTGCTGAGGCAGTAAAGAGAGTAATGGAATATACGAAGAATGGTGAAGTAGAAGAAGTTTCTATTGCGGAAAGTTACGGGAGAATTCTTGGAGAGGATGTTGTCTCTGATCATGACGTTCCTCATTTTGATCGGTCTCCTTACGATGGTTTCGCAATTCGAGCAGAAGATACGAAAGAAGCAAATCAAGAGAATGCGATTGAGTTTGAAGTAATAGGAGAAATCGGAGCAGGATCTGTTTTTTTAGATGAAGTAGCGCCTTTTAAAGCGGTTCGTATTATGACGGGAGCAGCTATTCCAGAGGGATGTAATGCAGTCGTAATGCTAGAGCTGACGGAGGGGTTTGAGAAGAACGGAAAAACATATATGAAGGTAAAGCGTCCTTTTCATAGTGGTGACAATGTGTCATTTAAAGGGGAAGATATAAAGCAAAATCAAGTTCTCGTTAAGAAAGGTGTTGCAATTAATCCAGGTGTTGCGGCCTTATTAGCGACGTTTGGATATAGTACTGTGAAAGTTGTAAAACAGCCTGTTGTTGGTATCGTGACGACAGGAAGTGAATTGTTAGAAGTACATGAGTCGTTACAGCCGGGGAAAATTAGAAACAGTAACTCTTATATGATTGCAGCTCAAATTATGAAAGCCGGAGGGAAAGTTCGTTATTATGGCCAACTTGCTGACGAGTTAGATGCATGCTTTGCAGCTGTTCAATCGGCGATGGATGAGGTTGATATTTTAATTACGACAGGCGGTGTGTCGGTAGGAGATTATGACTACTTGCCGGCCATTTATGAAAGATTACAAGCGAATGTACTCTTTAATAAAATAGCAATGAGACCAGGAAGTGTAACGACAGTAGCTGAAGTTGATGGGAAGTTACTTTTCGGTTTATCAGGGAATCCATCAGCTTGCTACGTAGGCTTTGAGTTATTTGTGCATCCGGTTATAAAAACATATTTGTATGTGAAAGAGCCTCACGTATATAGAGCTGATGCTATTTTGCAAAAAGATTTTCCAAAGCCAAATCCATTTACTCGTTTTGTAAGAGCAAAGGTAACAATCGCGGAAGGGGTATTACAAGCGATGCCGGTCGGTTTAGATAAATCGAGTGCGGTTTCTTCACTTGCCGATGCGAATGCTTTTATTGTGTTGCCTGGAGGAACGAGAGGATTTGAGGCAGGGATGAAAGTAACTGTATTGTTGTTAGAGCACGCCGAGGGATGTGATTGGCCATGGGAAAAACCCCTTCAATCTTACAAATAGTAGGGTATCAAAATAGCGGGAAAACAACGCTTGTTGAGAAAATAGTGCATGCGTTAGCTGAACAGAAAATGAAAGTTGCTGCCATTAAACATCACGGGCACGGAGGTTTTCCAGAAGTAGCGCAAAAAGATAGTGAAAGGCACCGAAAGGCTGGTGCTGTTGTCAGTAGTGTAGAAGGCGCTGGATTACTTTCACTGTCGTCATTAAGAGAGGAATGGTCCTTGCAAGAAATTATTCGCTTATATGAGTTTTTTGAAGTGGATACAATTTTAATAGAGGGCTATAAAAAAGAGAGCTATCCGAAAGTAGTGTTACTTCGTTCTGCGGAAGACGTTGAACTTTTACATAAAGTAGAAAATATAGTAGCGATTATTACGTGGCATGATGCTCCCGCAAACTTACGAGAAGAATATAAAGTA
The DNA here is from genome assembly GCF_019837435.1 of Bacillus sp. 16GRE42. Lineage (NCBI taxonomy): Bacteria > Bacillati > Bacillota > Bacilli > Caryophanales > Bacillaceae > Bacillus > Bacillus sp. 16GRE42. The sequence continues at coordinate 2,175,451 of NZ_JADAXF010000001.1, read as the reverse complement.
TTTCATATAACAGAAGAAGAGTTGTATATAGACTGGTTTATACAAACGGTAAGGAGTACGAAATGACAAATACGTATTATGAAGTAATTGATACAGAAATCTCGATTGAAGAGGTAGCGAAGAAGGTTATTCGCCGCGAATGTGGTGCTGTTACAACATTTATTGGAACGGTTAGGGAGTTTACGAAAGGGCGTCGTACATTATACTTAGAATATGTCGCTTATAAAACGATGGCAGAAAAGATGCTAGAGAAAATTGGCTCAGAAGTGAAAGAGAAGTGGCCAGGTACACACGTTGCGATTACACATCGCATCGGTACACTGCAAATTTCTGATATCGCGGTTGTTGTTGCTGTTTCAACACCGCATCGTAAAGCGGCTTATGAGGCGAATGAATACATTATGGAACGCATAAAACAAATTGTTCCGATTTGGAAAAAGGAGTTTTGGGAAGATGGAGACTCATGGATTGGTGATCAATTAGAGAAAACACCATATCCGGCGGGAGAGCCTGGGAAGGAGCTATAAGTATGATTCGAGTATTGTTATTTGCGTACTTGCAAGAGGAAGCAGGAACAAGTGAGTTACAAATAGAGAAAGAAAATATTACGGTTGCAGAGTTAAAAGATGTTGTTGCTAAAGAATATAATGTACCAATGGCAGCATCAATTATGGTTGCGATTAATGAAGAATATGCAAATGAAGATGACACGATCCGAGATGGTGATGTTGTTGCACTAATCCCACCAGTGAGCGGTGGTTAATATTGGATTCATTAAAACGACTTTCCTACATAGGGAAGTCGTTTTTTTATGGAAGTTTTGCGAACACTAACTTATAGAACAAGGAGGGTGTTATGAAAAAAATATGTGTAGTTATTACAACGCTATGTGCAATCTTTTTTTCTTCTCCAAGTGATTCTTTTGCGAAAGAATCTAGGGAACAGCTGTTAGAGAGTGCATTATCGAATAGGTACTATTCAGTTATTAGGCAAGTGACAGAAGATCAATATGAGTGTGCTTCAGTTATAAATATAAAGCGTCTCGGTAAGAAAGATGAGTTCGTTCCTAGATTTGAAGTCACGCTACAATTTCTTACGTTCCAAGGTGCACATAATCCGCCGAATGATAAAGTTACACTTACTTTGGAAGATCATTTAGATCACGTGAAAATAAAGAAGGTGGAGCGAGAAAAGAATGTTTCTGGTGCTATTGAAGAAAAGGTTTGTGAACGGGAAAAAGAAAAAATAAAAGCGCACTCTAATGATTCAGAGTGATAACTTATGACATTTAGTAAAGAAAGGTAATGAGCGATGGACATACTTTTAGCGATTTTACCGGCTATATTTTGGGGAAGTATTGTGCTATTTAACGTGAAACTGGGCGGGGGGCCGTATAGTCAAACGCTTGGTACAACGTTTGGAGCACTTATTTTCTCAATTGCTGTTTATATTTTTGTGAAGCCAGTATTAACTCCTACTGTTATTGGAGTTGGAATTGTGTCAGGTTTATTTTGGGCACTTGGTCAGGCGAATCAATTAAAAAGTATTGATTTAATGGGCGTTTCGAGAACGATGCCCATTTCAACAGGACTGCAATTAGTTGCGACGACTTTATTTGGAGTCATCGTATTTCATGAGTGGTCCACGACTATATCAGTCATCCTTGGCGTCTTGGCTCTTATTTGTATTATTATCGGTGTTATTTTAACATCACTTCAAAGTGAAGAAGAAAAGAGTGCAGAACAGGCGGGGAATTTCAAAAGGGGCATTATCATTTTATTGATTTCAACAGTCGGTTATTTAGTTTACGTGGTAGTGATTAGACTATTTAACGTAGATGGTTGGTCAGCTTTATTGCCACAAGCAGTTGGTATGGTGTTAGGGGGCATTTTGCTTACGTTTAAACATCATCCATTTAATAAATATGCAATACGAAATATTATTCCAGGATTAATTTGGGCAGCTGGTAATATGTTTTTATTCATTTCGCAGCCGCGTGTTGGAGTGGCAACAAGTTTTTCACTATCGCAAATGGGAATTATTATTTCAACGCTTGGCGGGATTCTTATATTAGGTGAAAAGAAAACGAAACGTCAATTAACGGGGATTGTCGTCGGTATCGTTTTTATTATCGCGGCGGGAATTATGTTAGGTGTTGCAAAAAGTTAAAGGAGGTATTGAAATGTATAGTGATTTAGCTGGAAAAGTTGTCGTTATTACAGGGTCAGCAACTGGTCTTGGAAGAGCGATGGGAGTAAGGTTTGCTAAGGAGAAAGCAAAAGTAGTAATTAACTATCGCTCACGAGAGTCAGAAGCGCATGATGTATTAGAAGAAATTAAAAAAATAGGCGGAGAAGCGATTGCTGTAAAAGGGGATGTGACAGTTGAATCTGATGTTGTGAATCTCATTCAATCTGCTGTGAAAGAGTTTGGTACGCTTGACGTTATGATTAATAATGCAGGGATAGAAAACGCGGTCCCGTCGCATGAAATGCCGTTAGAGGATTGGAATAAAGTAATCAATACAAATTTAACAGGTGCTTTTTTAGGAAGCCGTGAAGCGATTAAATATTTTGTAGAACATGATATTAAAGGTTCTGTTATTAATATGTCGAGTGTTCACGAGAAAATTCCGTGGCCACTATTCGTGCACTATGCGGCGAGTAAGGGCGGTATTAAACTAATGACAGAAACGTTAGCGTTAGAGTATGCACCAAAAGGTATTCGAGTAAATAATATTGGGCCAGGTGCAATAAATACGCCAATTAATGCCGAAAAGTTTGCTGATCCTAAAAAACGTGCTGACGTAGAAAGTATGATACCGATGGGCTACATTGGAAAACCGGAAGAAATTGCAGCAGTCGCAACTTGGCTTGCTTCCTCAGAAGCGAGTTACGTAACTGGAATTACGTTATTTGCAGATGGTGGAATGACTTTATACCCGTCGTTTCAAGCAGGGCGCGGGTAATATAAAAGGGCAAAGAGGTTTATCCCGCTATTTGCTGGGCAGTAAGACCACCACCTCAAAATTCAGCGGAAGCAAAGAAGTTAGGTGGGAGCTGATAATTAGTGGGGGATGAACAAAACCCCCACTGATTAAAGTTTTACTCTATCTCTTTGTCCTTTTTTCTGCAAAAAAAAAATAGCGGTCGGCTATTTTAAATTTAATGATTAATTGTATCTTGAAGAAATTCTGTTGCTTGATGTTCAGAAACATTTTGCACAAGTGCAACTTCGCTAATCATCATTTTGCGTGCATTATCTAGCATTTGTTTTTCGCTCGCATTTAATGCTCTCTCTTTATTACGGCGAAGTAAATCGCGAACAACTTCTGCGCTATCTTGCAGATTGCCGTTTTTCATTTTTTCCATATTCATTGTATATCTCTGTTTCCAGGAAAGTGATGTGTCTGATTCCCCGTTTTGAAATTCAAGAAGTATACCATCTAACGTACCTTTATCTACGATATAACGAATACCTGATTTTTGTAATTGATCCATAGGAAGCATTATTTGCATGTCTTTACTAATGATACGTATCACACAATATTGACGTGTTGTTCCTAATATTTCTTTCTCTTCAATGGCTTCGATGACTCCTGCGCCGTTCATTGGATAAACGATTTTATCGCCAATTTGAAACAAATCATCCACCTCCATATGTGGTAACCAATTTTAATGATAGCACATATGAGTAAAAATGTCAAATTTTATATAATACCATAATGTTTATATTATAGTCAATAAGTAAAAACTCTTTTTTTTATATATTTTTTTGCTCTTATTTATTGATGATTTTTTTTGAAAAATAGTACAGGCGAAGAAAGAAGGCATATCCACTTATTTTTAAGCATAAAATGTAAAATCGCTAATACAATATACCTAAATCCGTTCTTTGTAGAGGAGGGAGAGAAGGTGGGGCGCACAATAAGAATTGATATTACAAATAAAGTTGTAGCTAAATTTAGACCGGATTATTTGGAATTATATACGAGTAAATTTATGATAGGTAAGTTTTATGTCTATACTGAAGGTAAACAATATGTGTTAGAAGACGGATATATATATGAAGATGGAAAATTTTATCGCATCATAGATACGCACCGTGGCAATAATCAAGCGGCGGAGGGCTGCGATCTAGGATGGTGTTAACATGATTCGTGTGAAAGTGTTTGATGAAAGTCACGAAAAAGACTTAGAAGACGCTGTAAATGTTTTTTTGAAAAAGATTGATGATAGTAATTTTGTAGATATTAAGTACCAAGTCGGTGTTTCCATTAATGGTGACGAAAACCAAATTTATTGTTTTTCAGCGATGATTGTTTATAAAGCATAAAAAAGAGCTGGGTGAGCCAGCTCTTTTTTATGTTTTATGTTGGGACGACATGTGTCGGTAATACGTTCATAATAGATTGGGGTGTGCCTAATTTCTTTGTCGTTAAAAGAGGCTCCCCAGTTTCATGATTTTGGGCATCTGTACACATACCAAGGTGATAACGATCACCTAAAAATGGATCAATATAAAAACCGTTTTTGAATACTTTATCATTCGGATGTTTTTCATGATGAATGTCAGAGCAGTTAATGCAATAGAACATAGCTTTCATCCCCTTTTTATGTTTGTTTGAAAAAAGTGAGTCGGTAGTCATTTCGCTCCTAAGGAAATGTTGAGGAGAAGAGAAATAACTACCTACTCAAATGGTGGGCATATTCCTTCTGATTTTTCATATCTCGCGTAGTGTCTCTGAGGGAAGGAGGAGAGACGAAATACGCATGATATACGTAAGGCGCTTCTTTCAAGATGAATGATGGAGTTTCATGTTGAGAGAAGTTTTTATTTTTTGTTGCCTTTGTGAGTATATTATGAGGAAATGCTCAGAGGGTGTTTGTCCTGTTGAAAAAATGTTGAGAATTTCTCAACATTAAAAAATAACTAGCGTTGACATGAAACTAAAAGGTGTTATATTATCGAAGTGTAACCAAAAGGTGTTATATTTAATTGGCGAATAAAGGAGAATGAAAATGGAACAACAAAATACATTAACTGATATTAAACAAACGATCGTTTTTAACGCGTCTATTCAAAAAGTATGGAATGTAGTATCAACTGCAGAAGGGATTGCGTCATGGTTTATGCCGAATGATTTTGTATTAGAGGTAGGACATGAATTTCATGTGCAATCACCATTTGGCCCATCACCATGTAAAGTGTTAGAAATTGATGCACCAAACCATCTATCTTTCTCATGGGATACAGATGGCTGGGTCGTTTCATTTACTCTGAAAGACCTAGGAGATAATAAAACAGAATTTACGTTAATTCACGGCGGCTGGAAACATCCTGATGAAATTCTTCCGAAAGCGAATGCGAAGAGCTCTATTATTCGCGATAGAATGAGCGGAGGCTGGGTAGCGATTGTAAATGAAAAACTGAAAAAGGTTGTTGAAGGCTAAGTGTCCTCATCAGCAGCGAAATATGATGTATTTCAAGCAATTGCTGACCCAACCCGCCGAGAAGTAATACGGTTATTAAGTGATAAAGAGTTACCGATTTCCAAAATAACGGATCATTTTCCGATGAGCCGTACTGCGGTTGTAAAGCATCTTCATATTCTTTCAGAAGCGAATTTAGTAAGCGGAAGAAAAAGCGGAAGAGAGAAGATATATCGTTTGCATCCAGAACCATTAGAGGAATTACAACAGTGGCTCTCATATTATGAACGTTTTTGGGATAATAAATTGTCCATGCTGAAACATATTGTGGAGAATGAAGAGTAAAAAGAGGATGACCGAAATGGTCATCCTCTTTATTATTGCTCACTTGTTTGTGTAGCTGGTTTTAATAAAATCCAAGCGATAATTAGTGTAAATACTGCTAATACGAAAGTACTCATATAAATGACGTGTACACTTGATGCTAATGCCTCTTGCGATTCGGTTGCTACATTTGCTGTAGTTCCGCCGTGTCCACCAGATACAAGGTCAAGATTTTTAATGCCGCGTGCGTGAATCATCGTATTGAAGATTGTTCCAAAGATTGCAGCACCTAACGTTTGACTAAATGTATTAATAAATGTGTTTAAACCAACGGCTGTTCCTCGTGTATGAGCTGGTACGGATGCTTGAATTGTTACCATATAAATTGGTGTCACAAGCCCCATTCCTAATCCGAATAATCCGACTGCTACATAAATAAGGAACGATGGTGAATTTGTTGATAATGTAAATAATAAGAACGTAGCCACTGATAAAATGCTAGCTCCAAGTAAAATGATTTGTTTCGTTTTTAATTTTCCTACTAAGTTACCAGAGAAAATAGCGCCAAATGTCCACATAACAGGGATTGGCATTAAAATAAGTCCGGCTTCTGTCGCATTTTTTCCTAATACACCTTGGCTCCAAATTGGCAGGTACATTGTAATACTAATGATCATCGCGCCAGCAATAAGCGTTAATATGTTTATCGTAGATAATGTACGGTTAGAGAAAAGTGCTAGCGGAATTAATGGTTCCGGAGATTTTTTCTCGATAAATAAGAAAATAATGAATGAAACGACGGCGAAGATTAGTAGGCCGATAATTGTTATGTCTCCCCAGTTTTGCTTGCTGCTACCTGTTAATAATGCATATAGTAGAGCGATCGTACTTAATGAGAAGACTGTTGCACCAAGATAGTCGATATGGTGTTTAGCTGGCTTAATAGATTCTTTGTAGTAAATTACAATCATTAAACAAGCGATAATTCCGAATGGAACGTTTAAGAAGAAAATATAACGCCAAGATAGGGAATCCACTAAAAATCCACCTACTAACGGTCCGATAACACCAGATACACCCCAAACGGCACTCATCCAACCTTGTGCTTTCGCGCGGTCTCTCGCTTCGCTATATAAGTCTCCAATAATCGTCATTGTGATCGGCATAACAGCACCAGCACCTATACCTTGAAGAGCACGGAAGAAAATTAATTGTTCCATTGACGTAACGATTCCGCAAAGCGCAGAACCGATTAAGAAGATTGTAGCTCCGATGAGTAAAACTTTTTTACGGCCGAATAAATCAGCTAGCTTTCCGTATATTGGAGTCGAAACAGCTGTTGCAAGCATATAAATTGCATATACCCAACTAACAAGTTCGACGCCTGACAAATCACTCGTTATACGAGGGATCGCTGTACTAACAATCGTTCCTTCTACCGCAGAAAGAAACGTCATTAGCATTAAAGACATCATGACTTTTTTTCTCATATTTTTTCCCCTTACCCTTTTTCAAATATTCAACAATATAAAATATAAAGGTACTAAGGTATATAAAGCAACAAAAAAGCAATGGGAAGTTACGTGGAGCGGATATTTGTCGCTTCTTGTCGGTAAGTCGATAAATTCGGGAAATTGCCGATATAAGTTGAAGAATCGTTGATAAATTCGGGGAATCGCCGATATAATTTCATGTACCTATAAAAAAAGAAACAGGAATCCCTGTTTCTTTTCTAGTATTGCATTTTCGCGTTTTCTCCAGCTGTTGTTCCGGCAATTCGACCAGTAACGAGAGCAGATGTAATATTATAGCCGCCAGTATAACCGTGAATATCAAGAACTTCTCCGCAGAAATATACGCCGTTCGTGAATTTAGAAGACATTTCTTTCGGGTTAATTTCTTTAACGGATACACCGCCGCCAGTAACGAATGCTTTTTCAATTGACTGCGTACCATTTACATTCACAGTAAACTCTTTAAAGTCTTTCACAAGTGCACGAATCTTCTCGTGAGAAACTTGTCCAGCTTGTTCACTACCGTCAATTTCATTTTTTTCTAATAAGAATAGGAAGTAACGTTCAGGTACATAACCTTTTAAAACATTTTTAATTCCTTTTTTCGGATCTTCTTTCATTTGTTTCAGCATGCGCTGGAATAGTTGTTCACTATTTTCTTCAGGCAATGCATCGATGCTCATTTGAATCGTGTTCGTTTTAAACTTTTTCAGTGCTTTCACGACGAATTGGCTACAACGAAGAGCGGCAGGACCGGATAGGCCGAAATGAGTGAAGAGCATGTCCATTTTGTGAGAAATGATAGCTTTTCCTTTCGGGTTTAATACGCTTAAGTTTACATCGCGTAAAGCAAGACCTTGTAAGGAGCGGTCACGAATAAATGGTTCGTTTGAAAGGATTGGTACTTCTGTTGGGAATAGTTCTGTAATTGTGTGACCAGCTTTTTCAGCCCAAGCATATCCATCTCCAGTAGAACCAGTTTGAGGAACAGATTTTCCGCCAACAGCGATAACGACGTGATTCGTTTCTAACACTTCACCAGTTTGTAGTACGACTGCTTTCGTTTGACCGTTCTCATATTCAATCGTTTCAACAGGTGTATTTGTACGGATTTTTACACCTAAGTCTTTTAATCGTGTTAAAAGTGCGTCTACTACTGATTGTGCTTTATTTGATACAGGGAACATGCGACCATGATCTTCTTCTTTTAGTTGCACGCCAAGCTTTTCGAAGAATGTAATAATATCTTCATTATTGAAAATAGAAAAAGCGCTGTATAAGAAGCGACCGTTTCCTGGTATATGTTTAACGATTTCATCAAGTGGTAGACGGTTCGTTACGTTACAACGACCACCACCAGAAATCGCAAGTTTACGTCCTAGTTTATTTCCTTTATCAAGAAGTAAGACACTTGCGCCTTCTTCTGCAGCACCGATTGCAGCCATTAGCCCAGAAGGCCCGCCGCCGATGACAATAACATCATAATGCATAATATATCGACCCCATTTTCTACATTTCCTGCCTAAAAGAATAGCATGTTTTCCCTTAAAAGAAAAATAGAGTGAAGTACTGCTTAAGGAGAGAATTGTGGTACAATACAAAAGTTAGAGTTCAGCACTATCCTGCTATTTGTGGGCAATAAGACTAAAACCTTAAGATATAAGAGAAATAAAAAGGGTATTTGGTAGCCTGTAAATACTCGAATAGTTCAACTAATTATAGTTTCACTTTATGTAGATGTAGGAGGATTTTTGTATGTCCGATTCGAAATTTCTGCGCGGAACGCTTATTGTTACGTTAGGGACATTTTTAGTAAAGTTCTTAGGCATGATTTACGTCTTTCCGTTTCATGCATTAGTAGGTACAGAAGGCGGAACGCTCTATACATATGGATACATTCCATATACGATCTTTTTAAGTATTGCAACGGCAGGGGTGCCGCTTGCTGTTTCCAAATTTGTTTCCAAATATAATGCGCTTGGCGATTATAAAACGAGCCGGAGAATGTTCCGCTCGGGAATGGTTATGATGATAGTAACAGGAATTCTTTCGTTCCTAGTTCTATACATGACAGCGCCACTGTTTGCAGAAGCAATGCTTGGTAAACAAAGTATACACAGTAATGTAGAAGAAGTTACGACGATTATTCGTCTTGTAAGTTTTGCACTTATTGTTGTACCAGCAGCGAGTTTAATTCGTGGTTATTTCCAAGGTCACCAATCGATGGGACCGACTACTGTTTCGCAAATTATTGAACAAATTATTCGTATTGTCTTTTTATTAGCGGGTAGTTTTATCGTTATTAAAGTACTTGGCGGTACAGTTGCAACAGCAGTTGGGGTAGCGACATTTGCTGCGTTCGTTTCAGCAGTTGGAGCGCTCGGTGTACTCATTTGGTACTGGTTAAAACGTAAAAAACATTTGGATCAATATTTAATTGAACAAACTGTACCAGAATCGACAGTGAGTACGGTTCAGTTATTTAAAGAATTATTTGCATATGCGATTCCTTACGTTGTAATTGGGTTAACAATTCCTTTATATCAACAAATTGATACATTGACATTTAACTCAATTATGCAAGCGATTGGCCAAGGTGATATCGCAGAGCGAGCGCTTGGTATTTTCACAATGTGGACGCATAAATTAATTATGATTCCTGTATCGCTTGCAACAGCGTTTAGTTTAACGCTTGTACCAGCGATTACAAAATCATTTACTGAAAAACAATACCGTTATTTAAAGTTACAAATTACACAAACATTCCAGGCAAATATGTTCTTAACATTGCCAGCAGTTGTCGGTATTTCAACACTTGCATATCCAATCTATACTGCGTTCTATGACTCAGATCCACTAGGTGGACAAGTATTAATGTGGTATGCACCGGTTGCGTTGTTATTCGCTTTATTTACAGTAACAGCAGCAATTCTGCAAGGAATCAATCAACAAAAACATGCGATTGTCGCGCTTATTATGGGTGTTATTTTGAAATTCGTATGTAACGTAATCTTTATTCGTTATTTCGGTACGGTTGGAGCGATTTTAGCAACAGCGGTCGGATTCTTAGCTTCCGTATGGTATACGAATCGACAAATCAAAAAACATGTACACTATTCGTTTGGTGTTGTATATAAGAGAACTTTCCAAATTGCAGTATTAACACTTGTAATGGTCATTGCTGTAAAGTTATCACAATGGATTCTGTCCTTCATGATCTCGTCTGATGGCCGAATGGGTGCTCTTATTACAGTTGTGGTTTGTGCAGGTATTGGTGGTCTTGTGTACGGATTGTTAGCAATTCGCACAGGAGTACTTGAACGAGTGTTTGGCGGAGAAGCGTTAGAGAAAATCCAACGTAAACTTGGCAATAGATTCAAAATAAAGTTGAAATCAAAAGGGGCGTAATTACGTCCCCTTTTCTATGATAAATAAAGAAGGTGAAAAACGTGAGATTAGATAAATTATTAGCAAATATGGGATATGGAAGTAGAAAAGAAGTAAAGAAATTATTGAAAGACGGCGTTGTAAAAATTGACGGAACGCCAGTGAAAGATGCGAAGGTTCATGTAAATGTAGAAGAGCAAGAAGTTATGATTCACGGAGAAGTTGTGGAATATAAAGAGTTTGTTTATTTAATGTTGCATAAACCACAAGGCGTTATTTCAGCGACGGAAGATGATAATCATGAAACGGTAATAGATTTATTAGAGTTAGAAGATGCAATCTTTGATCCGTTCCCAGTTGGACGACTTGATATTGATACGGAAGGTTTCTTATTAATAACAAATGACGGGAAGTTATCACATCAATTGTTATCTCCGAAAAAGCATGTGCCGAAAAAATATTATGCACACGTTGCAGGAGTAGTAACAGAAGAGGATGTAAAAGAGTTTGCTAAAGGTGTTATTTTAGATGATGGCTATGAAACAAAGCCAGGTGCACTTACAATATTAAAAAGCGATGAGATTTCTGAAATCGAGCTTGTGATTACAGAAGGAAAGTTCCATCAAGTGAAGCGTATGTTTGAAGCGGTAGGGAAAAAAGTAGTCTACCTAAAGAGAACAGAGATGGGACCATTAGTATTAGATGAAGAGCTAGAACTTGGACAATACCGAGAGCTATCAGATGAAGAAGTAGAAATGTTAAAAACATATCAAGTAGATACTGAGAAATAGTGCTGTTTTTGGCGCAGAAAAGACCCCTTTCTAATGAGTTAGAAAGGGGTATGTATTTATTTACATACAATTATTTTTTCATTATGAGGTCATTCTCACTTTCTTTCCTGTTGTTGTCCACTTACCGCGGCAAGGGCTATACACGAGTTCATTAAACTGCAACACATTTAGATCACGTTGTATCGTTCGCGGTGTGATCCCGAACTCATCTACAAGGTCTTTCGTCGTTACCGTTCCGTTTTCATTGATGTACATATAAATTGATTTAATGCGTGTTAGCATACGAGTAGTTGTAGGTTTCAAGAGAAAACCACTCCTCTACTAGTTTTTTTGACCCCATTCAGGAAAGAAGGTCGTTACTACCATTGTACTCTACATGATAAAATTCATGCTTTAATCTACTTAAATTTTACAAAAGTTTAACAAATATTCATATAGAAAAATATTGGTAGTTGACATTGTATATATGGTCAGTCAACTAAATCATAAAATTCTACGTAAAACGCCAAATTCCTGCAAATTTTTTTGAAAAAATAAAAGAAAAACTAATGAGAAATATCTGAAATATTACAATTGTTCGGTATTTAGTTTTCGTGTATGGCATAAGAGATTTCGGTTTGTTATGATGAAAGAAACAATATAGTGAAGGATGGATGCGTGATGTCAGCGATTAATTGGACAGAAGAAGTTGCAAAACGAAAAGATGATTTAATTCGTGATACGCAACAATTTTTACAAATTAAAAGTGTATGGGAAGAAGAATCGGCGAAAGAGGGCGCACCATTCGGTGAAGGTGTAGAAAAAGCTTTATCTTTCATGTTACATAAAGGGGAAACTGAAGGTTTTACTTCTAAAAATTTAGAAGGATATGCAGGTCATCTTGAAATGGGACAAGGAGAAGATTTACTAGGTATTCTTTGTCACGTTGACGTTGTACCAGAAGGAGATGGCTGGACGACTCCTGCATACAGTGCAGATATTCGCGATGGAAAGATTTTTGCACGTGGTGCAATTGACGATAAAGGCCCAACGATGGCAGCTTATTATGCGATGAAGATTGTGAAAGAATTAGGTTTACCTTTTTCAAAACGCGTTCGTATGATTTTAGGAACAGATGAGGAAAGCAATTGGAAATGTGTAGATCACTACTTTAAAAACGAAGAAATGCCAACAATCGGTTTTGCGCCAGACGCAGACTTTCCAATTATTAATGCAGAAAAAGGAATTTCTGATATACAAGTTGTGCAAAGTGGTAGTGAAGAGAAGAAAGGTACATATGAACTTGTTTCATTTGAATCAGGTCGCCGTTTAAATATGGTTCCTGATTTTGCAGAAGCGATTATTACAGGAGAAGATGTAAATGCTCTTACAGTAGCATATGAAGAGTATTTACAAACTGCTAAAAAAATAGGTGAAGCAATTGTAGAAGGTAATACGGTGACGTTGCAAATTAAAGGGGTTTCAGCTCACGGATCTACTCCGGAGAAGGGCGAGAATGCAGGTTTATTACTGGCAAACTTCTTAACGAAAGTCGCTCTTGATGGAAAAGGTGCTTCGTTTGCATCGTTTGTAACAGAAACATTTACAGGAGATATTTTAGGAGAGAACGCTGGTATTTCTTATAAAGACGATATTAGCGGACCATTAACAGTGAATGTTGGTCGACTTTCTTATACGAAAGAAAAGGGTGGTAATTTAGGATTAAATGTACGTTATCCAGTTACGACTAACTTTGAAGAAATGATCACGAAGTTAAAAGGATATGTTGGTATTCATGGATTTGCAGTAGCAGACTATTCGAACTCTCGCCCGCATCACGTTGATAAAGACCACGTATTAATTCGTACGTTGCAGCGCGTATACGAAGAACAAACAGGTGAAAAAGCAGAGCTATTAGCGATTGGCGGCGGTACTTACGCTCGTTCATTGAAAGCTGGCGTTGCATTTGGTCCGTTGTTCCCTGGAAAAGAAGAACTTGCACATCAAAAAGACGAGTACATTGAAATTGAAGACTTATTAAAAGCGACAGCAATTTACGCGCAAGCAATTCATGAATTAGCGAAGTAATGGATATATAAATAAGAAGAGGCCGTCCCAATACATGTTTTGGGACGGTTTTCTGTTACGCATCGTTTGTTGTTAAGTCGATATTCCTTGTCGAAATGTCGATATAATTTCATTTATTAACGCGACCTTAACTTGGTTAGACTTTTAGAGAAGTTTGATTCTTTTTAATTGAATGAGATAAGAAAGAAAAGCAACAATAGAAAGAAGGAGAAGATGTACATGGAGCTGCATTATTTTGTCGCGATTAAGTTACCAAATCATATAAAAGAAGTGCTGTCTAACTATAAAGAAGAAATGCAGGAGGAATTACCATTTCGTTCATGGGTACATAAAGAAGACTATCATATTACCCTTTCATTTTTAGGTAGTGCGACAGAGGAACAATTAGAAGGAATAAAGAATGGATTACAAACACTTACAGAAACGAAAGAACTATCGTTCACATTACAAGGATTTTCAACGTTCGGTATGGAAGATAGGCCACGTATTTTTTGGTCGAAGGTAAGCGAGAATCCCGATTTGTTCCAGTTACAAAAACAAGTACATGCTATTTGTGAAGAGAATGGATTTTCTTTAGAAACGCGCCCGTATCATCCACATATTACTGTTGCTCGCAAATGGGTAGGAGAAGAGAAGTTTGATTTAGAACATATAAAGGAAGTGCCTGAAATATCATTTCAAGCGGATACGATTACTTTATACGAATCTCACGTAAAGGAGACACCGAAGTATAAAGCGATTGCTGAAATAAAATTACAAAAATAGAATGTATGAAAACGTTTTTTATACAGGTGAATATACTATAGAGAATAATGTGTTACTGTATAGAGCCTTACTGATAAGAAAAGCCTTATCATTTGCAGCTCGTTTCATTTAACTTTAAGAATGATGGTGATTTTTTTATGTTGAAAGTAAAACGTCCATTTGATGCCTATTTAGATGAAATGAATAAAATTACAATTTTGCTCCCACATGCGTATGGAACAAGCCGGACATTTCGTTTGCAAGAAGGAAGTAACGTGAAAGATTTACCGATTTCTCATACAATTGCGCTTCCGGATGCAACGAAGTATGAGTGCTTTATAGAAGAGCCGCTAGATGTGGGGAAGTATTATACAGTACGAGATGAACGGAATGAAGAAACAGATTTACAAATAGGTGCTGTCATAAGAACAGTGATTTTCGATGAAAAGTATTATTACGAAGGTACAGATTTAGGAGCCGTGTATCAAAAAGAAGCAACGACATTTAAAGTATGGGCTCCAACTGCGAGGCTTGCGAAAGTAAGGATTTATAAAAGTGATAAAGAATATACCGATCATGAAATGCATAGAGGAGAAAATGGGGTTTGGACTCATACATTACAAGGCGATTTAGCCGGAGCAAAGTATACATTTCTTGTTTGTATTAATTTAATATGGAATGAAGCGGTGGATCCTTACGCAAAGTCAGTGACTGTAAATGGGAAGTACGGCGTTATTATTGATTTGGAAAAGATAAATGTAACAAAACGAGAGCAATTACCACCATTACAGGCAATGACAGATGCCATACTGTATGAACTGCATATTCGTGATGCTACGATTCATCAGGGCAGTGGAGTGAGTAAAAAAGGAACGTATAAGGGGCTAATGGAAGAAGGAACAACAGGGCGAAATGGGACGTTAACAGGCTTGTCCTATATAAAAGATTTGGGTGTTACACATGTTGAATTATTGCCTTTATATTGTTTCGGTGGTGTAGATGAGGCGAATCCTTCCTCTGCATATAATTGGGGTTACAATCCGTTATATTACAATGCGCCAACGGGATATTATGCTACAGACCTCTCTGATCCGTATAACAGGATAGTAGAGTGTAAAGAGTTGATTGAAACATTTCATGAGCACGGCATTAGGGTAATTATAGATGTTGTATATAATCATGTGTATGAAAGAGAGCTATCATCATTTGAAAAGCTTGTCCCAGGATATTATTTTCGTCATGGTGAAGATGGTATGCCTTCTAATGGGACTGGAGTCGGAAATGATATAGCATCTGAACGGAAAATGATGAGGAAATTTATTGTAGAGTCTATTTTATATTGGCTTACTGAATACAATGTTGATGGATTCCGATTTGACTTAATGGGAATTTTAGATGTTGATACAATGAATATAATAGAAAAAGAAGTGCGAAACATAAAGCGAGATGCATTGTTATTAGGAGAAGGGTGGGAGCTACAAACACCACTTCCTGCTGAAGAAAAAGCAACGTTAAATAATGCAAAGAAAATGCCGCATATTGCGCAATTTAATGATCAATTTCGTGATGGGATAAAAGGGAGTACCTTTCATATAAATAAGCGTGGTTTTGCATTTGGTGGGCATGTAGACTGTAATCATTTGCAGTATATAGCATCGGGAAGTCTTTTGAGTATGAAAGAAACAGGTCTGTTTCTAGAGCCTGTGCAAAGCATTAACTATGTAGAATGTCATGACAATATGACGATGTGGGATAAACTAATGCGGAGTAATGAAGAGCCAGAAGAGATTTTGAAAAAACGTCACCTTCTAGCGAGCGCAATGGTGATTCTTTCGCAAGGCATTCCTTTTTTACATGCTGGGCAAGAGTTTTATCGTACGAAGCAAGGAAATGAAAATAGTTATAATGCAAATGATGAAATTAATCAATTAGATTGGGATCAAAAAGAGGAAGAGATAGAGACCGTTAACTATATAAAAGGTTTAATTGCGATTCGCAAAGAGCACAGAGCATTCCGATTACAAAACGCAGACCTTATAAAAAAACACATGACTTTTTTGCAAACATCTCCAGAAGTACTTGCATATCACCTAGAGCATGCAGAATCATTTGGACCGTGGAAAGAGATTATAGTTTTATTTAATAGCGGTTTAGAAGCTAAAACGGTGCAACTTCCGAAAGAAGAAACGTGGCATGTGTTAGTAAACGAAAAGCAAGCGAAAATAGAGCCAATTTCTTCATTTAGAGGAAAGGAACTTAGGCTCGCTCCGATTAGCACGTATATATTGACGATAATGTGACAAATCGCTACTTGACGATGAGAATGTAATAAATGTAGAATTGACAAAGGTGACGATTTTGATAAGTTGTCATTCTATGACTGGTTTTGTAAAATAAAATAGAGAATTTTTGGCTTATGCCAAGTTTTCTTTTCATTTACAGTAAAATATATGAATCCACAACATGTGTAGAAATGTTGCGGTTTTTCTTTTCATAACTATAAAAGATAAGGATTTGTTAACGGGTAATGAATATGGAATGGTTGGAACAATTATTAGGAAAAGAGTGGAGTCTTGTACCGGCTGGTGGAGTAACGGGCGATGCGTATATTGCGCAAAACGGACAACAGAAGTTATTTTTAAAGCGGAATACATCGCCCTTTTTAGCGGTATTGTCAGCAGAAGGAATTGTTCCAAAATTACTTTGGACAAGAAGGGTAACGAACGGTGATGTAATTTCTGCTCAAAAATGGCTTCCGGGACAGAAGCTAGAGCCAGAGGATATGAAACTAGAACGTGTTGCGAAACTTTTGAAGAAAATACACTCCTCTAAAGCACTTGTACAGATGATTCAAAGACTTGGGAAGCAGCCGCTTCACGCACAAGAGTTATTACAACAACTGCAACTTGTTTTAAGAGGAGATATAAGGGATGATGAAACAATTCAGCAAGGCCTTCAATATTTAATGGATTCATTAAAAGATATTGAATACAATGAATTCGTTGTATGCCATTGTGATGTGAACCATAACAACTGGATATTGTCGGATGAAGATGAGTTGTTTTTAATTGATTGGGATGGAGCCGTAATTGCTGACCCAGCTCTAGACCTCGGTATGTTATTATATTGGTACATTCCGCGCCATGAATGGAGCGAGTGGCTCGAATATTATGATATTGAAATGGATGAATCGCTGCTTAGGCGTATGAGATGGTACGTAATAGCACAAACGATTTTGTCTATGCAATGGCACACAACAAAAAAACAGCAAGCAGAAGCTGAATATTGGCATCAATATTTACAGCAACTACTTGCTTCAGAGTAATACTTAAGAAAAATTGTCCATTCCAGCAATCCACTGAGTAAGTTGTTCTTGATTATTGGAAATGTGGTTGTCCAAATTAGAGGAAGATTTACCCGATTGACTATAAGAATATACATCGTTTAGCATTGCTTTAGCGTCACTACTTATACTATCGTTTGCGAGTAACGATTGAATGAGACGCTCTAATTGCTCGCATTCAGAAACTGTCCCGCAACAATCACTTTGGTGATTGACTAAAATATCTTTCAGCACTTCTAATTGATGTTGTTGATTAATTGGCATGAACGGATCATCCTTTCGATTGTTTTTCTCTTCAAATGTACGAGAAAAAGCTGTTTCGTCATGGAATGTTTAATGCTGTATGTAGTTTTTATCAAAATGGTACATCTTATACTTGAAAGAAACGGACCGAGTGCTCGTACGTACTTGGTTTTTTGTTTGGGAGATTGATTAAAACAGAGAGAAGGAATTATTCCTTTAAAATAGCTATGTAAAGAGAGGGAGACATCTATGCGTTTAAGACATAAACCATATGCAATGGATCGAATTAATGAGTATTCACATATCGTAATCGGAAACCCAGAGGAGCGCGCTGGTAACTGGAAAGAAGTATTTGGAAATGAACAACCAATTCATATTGAAGTAGGTACAGGTCGTGGCCGCTTTATGTATGATATGGCAAAAGCAAACCCACATATTAATTATATTGGAATTGAAAAATTCACAAGTGTTGTTGTAGATGCACTTGATAAATTAATTGAAGAAGAAGTACCGAACTTAAAGTTAATTAATAAAGATGCTGAAGATTTAACAGTTTTCTTTGCAAAAGGTGAGATTGATCGCGTTTATTTAAACTTCTCAGATCCATGGCCAAAGAAACGCCATACGAAGCGTCGTTTAACGTATAAAACGTTTTTACGCAATTATGAAGAAGTGTTAGTAGAAGGCGGAGAAATTCATTTCAAAACAGATAATCAAGGTTTATTTGAATACTCTCTAATGAGTATGGCTGAGTATGGTATGTTATTAACTTACCTGAGCCTAGATCTTCATAATAGTGATTATGAAGGAAACATTATGACAGAATACGAAGAGAAATTCTCAAGTAAAGGTCATCGTATTTACCGAGTTGAAGCAAAATATCGCACAGAGCCTATGCAGTAATGCATAGGTTTTTTGTAACTAAAATAATCGGAATTTTATGTTAATATTGAAAGGAAAGGGGGATGAAAAATGGAACAGTTACAAATTGGAGATATAAAAGTGACGTGGTTAAAAGGCGGGAACACACATTTAGATGGAGGAGCAATGTTTGGTGTTGTACCGAAAGTACTTTGGTCACGTAAATATAAACATAATGATACAAATCATATTTATTTACGAACAGATCCGTTACTTTTGCAAACGAAAGACGGTAATATGCTCATTGATTCCGGAATAGGGAATGGTAAATTGAATGAGAAGATGAAGCGAAATCAAGGTGTAACAGAAGAGTCATCGGTTTATAAATCATTAGAAAAACTAGATTTAAAACCTGAAGATATTCAGTACGTCTTAATGACACACCTGCATTTTGATCATGCATCTGGTTTAACGAAATGGGAAGGTGATCACCTTGTACCATCGTTTCCGAATGCAAAAGTGTATGTAAGCGAAACAGAATGGAATGAAATGAGGAACCCAAATATCAGGTCGCGCAATACATATTGGAAGGAAAATTGGGAGCCGATTGTAGATCAAGTTGTTACATTCCAGCAAGAAATAGAAATTACGGATGAAATAAAAATGGCGCATACAGGTGGTCATAGTGATGGACATGCAGTTATTGCTTTAGAAAGCAAAGGTGAAACGATGCTTCATTTAGCAGACCTATTGCCGACGCACGCACATCAAAATGTACTATGGGTGATGGCCTACGACGATTATCCGATGACATCGATTGAAAATAAGCAAAAGTGGATGAAGTACGGCGCTGAAAACGATGCTTGGTTTACGTTTTATCATGACGCATATTACCGTGCAGTAAAATGGAATGAGGAAGGGCATATTGTAGGAAAAATAGAGCGGAAAACGAGTGTAGAAGCATAAAAAAGGGGAGGTTGTTCCAGCAGTCTGTTGGAGCAGTCTCCTTTTCGTTTTTTGTCGGTAAGTCGATATATTCGGAAAATCGCCGATATAATTTCAATTACTATCCACAATTAAAAAATAAGAGGTTCACCTAATGGGAACCCTCCTTTTTATGCTGCTATAACCTCTAAAACAGTACCTGTTTTAGCATCAACTAAAAATTCAAATCGTTCTTGTATATCATCTAACATCGTTGTAAGACCGCCACGATAAACTTCGTATGCGACATCATATTTTTCAAATGTCTCTGGAACCATATGTACCCAAGAGCCAGTAATTTCACCTTTATGACTTAATGCTTGTTTCACCATTTTCAATGCTTTTTCTGAAGAAATATGGGATTGTTCTTGTACTTTGTTTGCAACAAGATAACCAGCTGCGAAACCAACGCCAAGACCTGCAACTAAACCTTTCCAGCTCATATATTCACCTCAATTCTATAAAATAAAAATAGTGTACCAATAATAATTATAAATCAAATACAGCTAAAAAAGAAGAAACTAGAAACATTTCGAAAATTTCGTTACAATAAAAGAGGTATTCTACTAAGGTTTGAAAGAAGGGGACTTCGTGAATAAAGAGACATTACATTTATTTCGTACGTTAACAGAATTACAAGGTGCATCAGGATTCGAACATGATGTACGCCGTTTTATGAAGCAAGAATTAAGCAAATATGCGGATGAAATTGTGCAAGACGGTTTAGGTAGCGTATTTGGTCTGAAAAAAGGGGACGAAACTGGCCCACGTGTTCTTGTAGCTGGTCATATGGATGAAGTAGGTTTCATGGTTACGCAAATTACGAAAAACGGGATGCTTCGTTTTCAAACGTTAGGCGGCTGGTGGAGTCAAGTGTTATTAGCGCAACGTGTACAAGTTATGACGAAGAATGGTCCTGTTATTGGGGTTGTTGGTTCTATTCCTCCTCATTTATTAAGTGACGCGCAACGTGCAAAACCGATGGATATAAAAAATATGTTAATTGATATAGGTGCAGATAGCTACGAAGATGCGATTGAGATTGGTGTAAAACCAGGACAACAAATCGTGCCAATCTGTCCGTTTACGCCGATGGCAAATGAAAAGAAAATTATGGCGAAAGCTTGGGACAACCGTTACGGATGTGGCCTTGCAATCGAATTATTAAAAGAATTAAAAGACGAAACATTACCAAACACATTATACTCTGGTGCGACTGTACAAGAAGAAGTTGGTCTTCGCGGTGCACAAACTGCTGCAAATATGATTCAACCAGACATTTTCTATGCGCTTGATGCAAGTCCAGCAAACGATGCATCTGGTGATAAAACACAGTTCGGTCAATTAGGAAAAGGTGCTCTTCTTCGTATTTATGATCGTACGATGGTAACGCATAGAGGAATGCGCGAATTCATTTTAGATACAGCAGAAACACACAACATTCCGTACCAATACTTTATTTCACAAGGTGGTACAGATGCGGGCCGTGTACATACAAGTAACTCAGGTATCCCATCAGCAGTAATTGGTGTTTGCGCACGTTACATTCATACACATGCTTCTATTTTACATGTTGATGATTATGCGGCAGCAAAAGAACTTATTACGAAGCTTGTAAGAGCAACGGATAAAACGACGTTAGAGACAATTAAGAATAACGCGTAGAGAAGAAGGGCTGAAGAGCCTTTCTTTTTTTTATCGATGAGTGGTGGCCGTGCTCCCATGTATAAAGAGTAATTTGATTAAGGTAAGATGATGAATGTATATAGAGGTGAACGAAATGAAAGTAGTAGTTGGATCGAAGAATAAAACGAAAGTTGGTGCTGTGGAGAAGGTTTGGAAAGATGCTACAATTACATCTCTTTCTGTTCCTTCAGGGGTAGCAAACCAGCCGTTTACAGATGAAGAGACGATGCAAGGAGCGGTTAATAGAGCGAAGCGAGCGCTACAAGAAGGAGAAGCTCAAATTGGTATTGGATTAGAAGGCGGCGTAATGAAAACGGAGCATGGTTTATTTATGTGTAACTGGGGCGCGCTAGCAACAAGTGCCGGTAAAATATTCGTTGCAGGCGGTGCACGTATTACGTTACCAGATGATTTTTTAGCACCTCTTGAAGAGGGCAAGGAGTTAAGTGAAGTGATGGAAGAGTTTGTACAGAGAAAAGATATTCGTAGTCACGAAGGTGCGATCGGTATTTTTACAGATGATTATGTCGACCGCACGGAATTATTTGTACACGTTGTTAAGTTACTTGTTGGGCAATATAAGTATGATGAAAAGCAAGCATAAACCTTGCACCATACGCGATGTATGGTAGTATAAAAGAAAGATTATAACATGAAAAAAAGCACTCGTTAGAGGAGGAAATATAGATGAAATCATTAGAAAGCATGGAGCAATTCCAACAATTGAAAAATGAAGAGAATGTAGTCTTTATGTTCTCAGCAGAATGGTGCCCAGACTGCCGTTTTGTAGATCCATTTATGCCAGAAGTAGAAGAAAAATATAGTGATTTCTCATTTTACTATGTAGATCGTGATGAGTTTATTGATCTATGTGTAAAATTAGACGTATTTGGCATTCCGAGCTTTGTAGCGTACAATAAGGGTGAAGAAACAGGTCGCTATGTAAACAAAGATCGTAAAACACAAGAACAAATCGAAGAGTTTATTGAAGGTTTAAAATAAGGCAATTTGCCAATTGAATTGTAAAACAACCTCTACCTTCGCGGGGGAGGTTATTTTTTTGGAAGGGAGGAAAAAGAGATGAAGATGACAAGTAAAAAGATGAAAGATGAGTTAATGAAGAAATTATCTCGCCCAGAATGGGACTTTCAGTATGATAGCGAGAAAGAAGTTCTACGTATAGAACAGAAAGACTCGAAAAAGGGTATTAACGTATCGCTTCCAGGAGTTGTGGCAAAATGGGAAGTGAATAAAGAAAAAGCAATTGAAGAGGTTGCCTATTACGTACAAGAAGCGTTAATTGCGATGCATAAAGAAGAAAATAGCGCAGCGAAAATTTTACCTGTTATTCGCTCTACTTCTTTCCCGAAACAAGCAGAAGAAGGAAATCCGTTTATTATGACGGATCATACGGCGGAAACACGTATTTACTACGCATTAGATTCGAATAAAACGTATCGACTCATTGATGAGCGTCTATTACAAAAATTAGAACTTACAGAGCAACAAGTGCGTGAAATGGCATTATTCAACGCTCGCTCATTAGGTTATGAATTTAAACAAGAAACAGTAGCAGGGAATACATTCTACTTTTTAAACACAAATGATGGGTATGATGCGACGCGTATTTTAAACGAATCGTTACTACAATCGATGCGTGAAAAGATTTCTGGTGACATGGTTGTTGCTGTTCCTCACCAAGATGTATTAATTATTGCTGATATCGTCAACGAAATCGGTTATGATATTATTGCACAAATGACAATGAAATTTTTTGCCGAAGGGCATGTTCCGATTACATCACTTTCATTCGTATATGAAGATGGGGACTTTGAACCAATCTTTATTTTAGCGAAAAATCGGAAGAAGACAGATGGAAAAGAGAAAGGATGAACGAAGTGAACGTTTTTTACAACCTTGAAGGAATTGGTGACACTCTAATTGTTGCCTTACAAGATATTACTTTAGAGAACCGTACTTTTGATCGCAAAGGAGATGTTGCACGCGTATACGATCGTGAAAGCAATGTAACAGCAGGGTTCAACATCTTTAATGCGTCTTCTTACTTAGAAGTAAAAGAAACAGGTAACCTAACATTAACGAAAGAATTTGTAGAAAAAATCAATGGAATTTTAGCGAAGAACGGCTTTGAAGAAACAGTAGAAGCAGATCTTTCTCCAAAATTTGTTGTAGGCTATGTAGCTGAAAAAGAGAAGCATCCAAATGCTGATAAGTTAAACATTTGTAAAGTAGAAATCGGTACAGAAACATTACAAATCGTATGTGGCGCACCGAACGTTGATGCAGGACAAAAAGTTGTCGTTGCAAAAATTGGC
Organism: Bacillus sp. 16GRE42; assembly: GCF_019837435.1. NCBI lineage: Bacteria > Bacillati > Bacillota > Bacilli > Caryophanales > Bacillaceae > Bacillus > Bacillus sp. 16GRE42. The sequence continues at coordinate 2,151,739 of NZ_JADAXF010000001.1, read as the reverse complement.
GCTGTAATGCCAAGTGGTATGCTAATTAAACCAGCTGAACTTCGCGGTGTTCCTTCTTCTGGAATGATTTGCTCAGCACGTGAATTAGAGCTTCCAGATGCTCCACAAGAAAAAGGTATTCTAGTATTAGAAGATAGCTTTGAAGTTGGACAAGAGTTCAAATTTTAATTGATGTAAGAAAAGAGAGGTTGTCCTTTTAGACAGCCTCTCTTTTCTGTTGAATCGTGGATATATTCAAAAAATCGTTCATATTATAAGGATGTCACCTTTTTTCTCAAAAACTATATTGTATTTTATAGACAAACTAGTTAAAATTTAGAAAAATAGAAGGGGATAGACGTATGAAACAACAACTAAAAATTGCAGAACTTCTGAAACGAATTGAAACTTCAAAACAACAAGATATCGAGTTAGGTTCCTATGAAATATATGTGTTTAGCGAAAATGAATTAGAAAAAGGACAAATCGGTTACCGATATGATAAACATAAAAATTCATTAATAAGTGAAGAAAGTGGAAAATGGAAAGAGGAATGGATTGTTATCGGATATGAAACAGATATGGGGGATCCAGTTTTCGTAAATGTAGCTGATGATGCTTATCTAGTTTATACTGCAGAGCGTGGTACAGAAACGTGGCAACCCGTTCATATTGGAAATATGGATGAGATTATAAAACAATTATAAGAAAAACTTTGAGACCGGTGCAAAGTGACGGGAGAAAAACATGAAGTATATAAAAATAATGAGCATGATTGCATTCATTGGAATGTATATGGGCGGCTGTTCGCAAGAAGAGCCGAAAAAAGAAGTAACATCTTCTATGAAGGAAACAAATAAAGATAACAAGGAAGACGCACCGGTAGAAAAGCAGCAAGAAGAACAAGAAAAGAAAAAAGAACCGCAAGCAGTTCAAACAAATGAGCAAGTGGAGCATAAACAGGAGGAAGCTACGCCAGTGCAGCCAACTGAGCAACCGCGGCAAAATAATGAACAAAAAGTAGAGAGTAATGAAAAACAAGGAAAGTTTCTTGTTGTTATTGATCCAGGGCATCAACAAAAAGCAAATTTAAATTTGGAGCCGATTGGGCCAGGAGCAACGACGCAAAAATATAAAGTGACAGATGGTACAACTGGTGTTGTGACGAAAAAAAGAGAGGCTGTTCTCGTATTAGAAATGGCTTTCGTATTAAAAGAACAGTTAGAAGCAAAGGGAATCCAAGTATTAATGACGAGAACGTCACAAGATGTGGATATAAGTAATAAAGAACGCGCGACATTTGCGAATGACCATAAGGCGAATTTGTTTTTGCGTCTTCATGCAGATGGTTCTGAAAATCCGAATCAAAGTGGATTTGCTGTATTAACGCCGGCAGAAGGAAGTCCGTACACGAAAGAGATTTATGCTGAAAGTCTTCAAATCTCTCAAACGATTGTAAATAAAATGAGAGAGAATCAGCAGGTGAAAGTAAATGGAATTAAATTCAGGGAGGATCTTTCTGGATTTAATTGGGCAAAAGTTCCTGGCGTATTGTTAGAACTTGGGTTTATGTCAAACCCTGAAGAAGATAAAAAATTATCTGACCCACAGTATGTAAATTCTTTATTGCAAAGTGTAACGGATAGTGTAGAGGAATATCGGAAGAGCAAAGCTTAAACGCAGTCTTACATGTAAGGCTGCGTTTTTCTATATGAAAACACTCGTAAATTAGAATATTATGGATAAATATGACATGCTTAATTTTACCTGCACTTTTTGCCGAATGCTGATACAATAAAGGATGTTACTATTTAGTAGAAAGAGTGGTAAGCATGTTAGATTGGATGAAAAAGCTGTTTAACAAAGAGGAAGAACAAACAGCGATAAATAAAGAAGTACCAAAGCAAATCGAAAGTCAGCCGAAGATCCCTCGTGTAAACCACTACACTGAAGCAAGAGAAGCACAAATGGCAAGTCGGAATGCAGGTAAATGCCGTTTTCCATTAGTACCGGATAATGGGTTCGATGAAGAGGATGTTATAGCAACAGGGCATTTTGAAGAACAACCTGTTCAAGTTGTAACATATGAAAATCAGCCTACTCAAAGAGGGGTCAAAGTGGAAAGAAGTAGACGACAGTATGTGGAAAAGGTAGTTTCTACATATGAAGAGCCGGAAGTACAATATGAACCGGAGAGAGAGCCTGTCGTAAAGAAAGCATCTGCACCTTCGCAAGAAAGTAACCGTAGACCATTTCGTCCAACAGAAATGATCTCGCCAATTTACGGATATAATCGTCCTTCTGTAGAAAAAAAGGTAGAAAAGCAGGAGGAAGAAAAGGAAAGAGAAGATCTTGAAATATCTGTAGAGGGCAAATCAGTCGTTGATGCATGGTTAGAGAAAAAAGGATATACATTATCTGATTTCTCAGAAGGACAAGCAACAAATTCTTCCAGTCATGAAGGCGTTGATCAGCGAGATCAACAAAGTAAAAAGGAAGAAAAGTCAGTTGTCGATCAATGGCTAGAGAAAAACGGTTATGAAATTGAACGCCAAGAGCCTATAGTAGAAGAAAAAGAAGTGGTTCAAGAAATTAGTGCACAGCAGGAAGTTCCAGCGGGTGAAGTACCTTATCAAACAATTGCTGGGCGTATGGAAGATGCTAAGCAAGAAAGTGATGTAGAGGCCAAAAACATTCTACAAACGGAATTAGTAGATTCTAAAGTAGAGCACGAGGATACAATATTATCAGAAGAAACTAAACGTAATACAGAAATAGAACAACCTACTATTGAAGTAGAAAAGCAAGCTCCAGAAGAATCAGTGATTGTCAAAGCAGAAGAAAAACTTGAAGAAACAATCATCGTGGAAATACCAGAAGAAGTGGAAGTAATTGCGGAAGCAGAAGAGCTAGAAGAAGTGGAAGTAATTGCGGAAGCAGAAGAGCTAGAAGAAGTGGAAGTAATTGCGGAAGCAGAAGAGCTAGAAGAAGTGGAAGTAATTGCGGAAACAGAAGAATCAGAAGAAGTGGAAGTAATTGCGGAAGCAGAAGAGCTAGAAGAAGTGGAAGTAATTGCGGAAGCAGAAGAGCTAGAAGAAGTGGAAGTAATTGCAGAAGCAGAAGAGCTAGAAGAAGTAGAAGTAATTACGGAAACGGAAGAGCCAGAAGAAGTGGAAGTAATTGTAGAAGCAGAAGAGCTAGAAGAAGTAGAAGTAATTACGGAAACGGAAGAGCTAGAAGAAGTAGAAGTAATTACGGAAACGGAAGAGCTAGAAGAAGTGGAAGTAATTGCAGAAGCGCCAGAAGAAGCAGAACCTGTAGTGCTTGAGGAAACACAGCAAGAAATGGTTTTAAATGAAGCGATTGAACAAACGAATGAATTCATACATGTTGCTGAGGCTGATGAACAAACGAAAAAAGATGTTCAAAGCTTTGCAAATGTTTTAATTGCAGAAGAACAACGAGTTGTAGAAGAAGCACCGATTGCAGAAGAAGCACCGATTGCAGAAGAACAACGAGTTGTAGAAGAAGCACCGATTACAGAAGAACAACGAGTTGTAGAAGAAGCACCGATTGCAGAAGAACAACAAGTTGTAGAAGAAGCACCGATTGCAGAAGAACAACGAGTTGTAGAAGAAGCACCGATTGCAGAAGAACAACGAGTTGTAGAAGAAGCACCGATTGCAGAAGAACAACGAGTTGTAGAAGAAGCACCGATTGCGGAAGAGCAGCCAGTTGTAGAAGAAGCATCGATTGCGGAAGAGCAGTCAGTTGTAGAAGAAGCACCGATTGCGGAAGAACAACCAATTGTACAAAAAGAAGAACCAAAACGTGAGAAAAAGCGTCATGTACCATTTAATGTTGTTATGTTGAAACAAGACAGAACGCGATTAATGGAAAGACATGCGGCTAGAGCGAATGCAATGCAATCTTCTATGAGCGAACGAGTAGAGAATAAGCCTGTACAACAAGTAGAAGAAACACCAGTGCAACAAGTAGCAGTGGAACCACAAGTGGAAGAGAAACCAATGCAGCAAGTAGTGGTGGAACCGCAAATGGAAGAAACACCAATGCAACAAGTGGCAGTGGAACCACAAGTGGAAGAGAAACCAATGCAGCAAGTAGTGGTGGAACCGCAAATGGAAGAAATACCAATGCAACAAGTGGCAGTAGAACCACAAGTAGAAGAAACACCAGTGCAACAAGTAGTGGTAGAATCACAAGTGGAAGAAACACCAATGCAACAAGTAGTGGTAGAATCACAAGTGGAAGAGAAACCAATGCAGCAAGTAGTGGCAGAGCAAGTACAAAAGCCAACTTCGAGTACGGAAGTACAAGAGAAAGCATATGTTGTAAATCAAAGAGAGAACGATATGCGAAATGTATTGCAAACACCACCGACATATGCAATTCCGCCATTAACATTGTTGTCAATTCCGCAGCAGGCAGCGTTAGATAATACGGAATGGTTGGATGAACAGAAAGAATTATTAGATACAACATTTAATAATTTCCACGTTGGTGCACATGTTATTAACGTATCGCAAGGTCCAGCGGTAACTCGTTTTGAAGTGCAGCCAGACCCAGGTGTGAAAGTAAATAAAATTACAAATTTAAGTGATGATATTAAACTGAGTTTAGCAGCGAAAGATATTCGTATTGAAGCACCGATTCCAGGGAAGAGTGCGATTGGAATCGAAGTTCCAAATAAAGAAAGTAAGCCAGTATTCCTTCGTGAAATTTTACGAAGTCCTGTGTTTACAAAGAGTGAATCACCGCTTACAGTTGCGCTAGGACTTGATATTTCAGGCGATCCAATTGTAACGGATATTCGAAAAATGCCACATGGACTTATTGCGGGTGCAACGGGTTCTGGTAAAAGTGTGTGCATTAACGCAATTTTAACGAGTATTTTATATAAAGCGAAACCGCATGAAGTGAAGTTAATGTTAATCGATCCGAAGATGGTTGAGCTTGCACCATACAATTCTGTTCCACATCTTGTAGCACCTGTTATTACGGATGTAAAAGCAGCGACAGCTGCATTAAAGTGGGCGGTTGAAGAAATGGAGCGTCGTTATGAATTGTTTGCGCACGCGGGTGCTCGTGATTTAACTCGTTATAATACGATTGTAAGTGGGCGAGAAATTCCAGGAGAGACATTACCTTATATCGTTATTGTCATTGACGAGTTAGCCGACTTAATGATGGTTGCTCCTGGTGATGTTGAGGAAGCGATTTGTCGTATTGCACAAAAAGCTCGTGCTTGTGGTATTCACTTATTAGTTGCGACGCAGAGACCATCTGTAGACGTTATTACAGGTTTAATTAAATCAAACATTCCAACGCGTATTGCGTTTACAGTATCATCCCAAGTTGATTCGCGTACGATTATCGATATTGGGGGCGCGGAGAAATTACTTGGTCGTGGTGATATGTTATTCTTAGGAAACGGTACGTCTAAACCGGTTCGTGTACAAGGTGTATATGTATCGGATGATGAGATTGAGAAAACAGTTGATCATGTGAGAAAGCAAATGAAGCCGAACTACTTATTTAAGCAAGAGGATTTATTAGCGAAAACAGAACAAGCTGAGTCGGAAGACGAATTGTTCTTTGATGCATGTCAATTTGTTGTAGAACAAGGGGGAGCGTCCACATCTTCTGTACAGCGAAAATTCCGCATCGGTTATAATCGCGCGGCACGTCTCATTGAAGAGATGGAATCGCAAGGGATTATTTCTGAAGGAAGAGGAACGAAACCGAGAGATGTCCTTATTTCTGAGGATGAATTCGCTGCTATGCAGGAAACAAATGTATAGGCAACGGTTTTGCTGTATACTAATAGAAAATGTTGGATAGTAAAGTAGGGAGTAAAGCGACATGAAAGAAATTGAATTAAAATTAAAAGGTGAAATAAATAGACTAACAAATAGAACATTTAAATTTGACGAACGTGTTGGAGAAGGTTGGTTCTCTGCCGTTTACTTTTTAAAGACTAGAGAAATCATTGAAGAATTTCGCCCGAAAAGTGTTGTGACGATGCAATTTTTCCAAAAGGAAAATGCAGTTCTTTGCGGAACAGATGAAGTGATTGCATTGCTACAAACATTCGCAAAAAATCCTGAGGAACTTGAAATTAACTCTTTAAAAGATGGCGATAATATTAGTCCGTTTGAAACAGTGTTAACAATTCATGGTCCTTATGAAAATTTCGGATTTTTAGAAGGTGTCATTGATGGGATTTTAGCCCGTCGTACATCAGTTGCGACAAACGTATATAACGTTGTCCAAGCTGCACGTAGTGTAGATAAAGAAAAACCAGTTATTTTCATGGGAGATCGTGACGATCATTATACGCAACAAGCTGGTGACGGTTATGCAGCATACATCGGAGGTATGAGCGCACAAGCGACGCATGCGATGAATGAATGGTGGGGCAGAAGTGGTATGGGGACAATGCCTCACGCATTAATTCAAATGTTTAATGGTGATGTTGTGGAAGCGGCAAAAGCATATCATAAGAAATTCCCAGAAGATGAATTAGTTGTATTAATTGATTACAACAATGATGTCATTACAGATGCACTTCGCGTAGCGCGTGAATTTGGATCAACATTAAAAGGTGTACGTGTAGATACGTCGCGCACGATGATTGATCAATACTTCATTCGCCACCCAGAAGTACTTGGAACATTCGATCCACGTGGTGTAAACCCATCGCTTGTATTCGCACTTCGTAAAGCACTTGATGAAGAAGGATTCCAGCATGTAGACATCGTTGTAACTGGTGGATTTGATGAGAAGCGTATTCGTGAATTTGAAGCCCAAAACGTACCTGTTGATATATACGGAGTAGGAAGTAGCTTATTAAAAATGAATATTGGCTTTACTGGTGATAACGTAGAATTAAATGGAAAACCAGAAGCGAAAGCTGGTCGTAAATATCGTCCAAACCCACGTTTAGAGAGTGTTCAATTAGAAAAAAGAGAAGATATGTAAAAGAGAGAAAAACTGATAGGTGATTGACCCTATCAGTTTTTCTGTTATCATAGTATAGCGGCTTCTTTTTTGCTATAATGGATTTGTTATGGACATAAAAAAGAAGTACGTACGAGTTTATCCTGATAGGTGAAGGGAAGAATAACTTCACTACATCAAAAATGTATGATGATTACCAAAATAAGAAAAGATTCATATACTGTCTTATAGATAGGCCGTTGTATTAGTTCGAAATGTTGGAGGTTCTTTAAGATGACAGTTTACCATTTTGTAGGAATTAAAGGAACAGGAATGAGTTCATTAGCTCAAATTCTTCATGACATGAAGCATACTGTTCAAGGGTCTGATTATGAAAAGCGTTTCTTTACACAAACAGCGTTGGAAAAGCGTAATATCTCGATCCTTCCTTTTGATAAAAATAATGTAAAAGAAGGACAAGTGATTATTGCAGGAAATGCATTTCCTGATACGCATGAAGAAATCGTAGCAGCAAAAGAATTAAACATCCCAGTACATCGTTACCATCACTTCTTAGGTGATCTTATGAACCAATACACAAGTGTTGCTGTAACTGGTGCACATGGAAAAACATCAACAACTGGTTTGTTAGCCCATGTAATGCAAGGTGCACACCCAACATCTTACCTTATTGGAGATGGAACAGGGCATGGGGTAGAAAATAGTAAGTATTTTGTATTTGAAGCTTGTGAGTATCGTCGTCATTTCTTGTCTTACAATCCAGACTATGCAATTATGACAAACATTGATTTTGATCATCCAGATTATTTCTCAGATATCAATGATGTATTCAATGCATTCCAAGAGATGGCATTGCAAGTGAAAAAAGGCATTATTGCATGTGGAGATGATGAAGAACTTCAAAAAATTCAAGCGAAAGTACCTGTTATTTTCTATGGATTTGGAGAAGATAATGATTTCCAAGCACGTAACATTCAAAAGAGAACAGATGGTACTATTTTCGATGTATTCGTTCGTAATACGTACTATGACACGTTCAAAATTACAGGATACGGCAATCACAGCGTATTAAATGCATTAGCAGTAATCGCGCTTTGCCATTATGAAAACGTTGATGTAGAAGCAGTTAAGCATCAGCTAACAACTTTTGAAGGCGTAAAACGTCGCTTTAATGAAAAGCCAATGGGAGAGCAAGTTATTATCGATGACTACGCACACCATCCGACAGAAATTAATGCAACGATTGAAGCAGCTCGTCAAAAACACCCAGAGCGTGAAGTTGTCGCTGTATTCCAGCCACATACATTCTCACGTACAGAAAAATTCTTAGATGAGTTCGCTGAAAGTCTAAGCAAAGCTGACCAAGTATACTTATGTGATATTTTCGGATCAGCACGCGAAAACAAAGGTGAATTAACAATTGAAGATCTGCAAAAGCGTATTGACGGTGCAGAACTAATTACAGATACAACAACGGATGTATTAAAGAAACATAAAAACGGCGTTCTAATTTTCATGGGCGCAGGCGACATCCAAAAATTCGAAGCAGCTTACGTAAAAGAAGTTCAAGTTGCAGAGAAGTAAGAAAAAAGACGCATAGCTGTGGCTGTGCGTCTTTTTTGTTGTGTTCGATATATTTTAAAAAGCGTTGATATGTTGATATTGTTTATTCTTTTTGTAGAGTTGTTTTAATAAAACGATATAAATTAAACTAAAAAGTACATATCCAATTAAATAATAGAATGAAAACATATCGAATTGTTTTGTTATCATAATTCGAATCGCGAAAAATGCAAATGGAAGAGCGATTAAAACGCTAGTACTAAATGAAATCACTGTTTTTAAAAATTTTAATTGCTTTGTATTCCAATGGTTTTCTCTATAGATGAACCAAATGTTGCTTGTGATAAAGGCTAATAAAAATGGTAAATTAGCTGAAATATTTATAAAGCCCAGTGCGATAGGTACTGATAAAGCAACGAGTGGAGCAACAGATAGTCCTGTAAAGTATTTAATAAATGTATTTGTAGATTGCTGTGCATCTTGAATAACGTCTGTATATTCTCTGGCAATTTCCTGTGCTAATTCTTTTGGAGGAAGAAATTCTTCAATCACTTGTGAAGGGATGCTTGCTAATGGTATCCCTTCACTTTCTTTACTTAATGCATTTTCATATAAATCAGATTTGATTTCTAGCACATGTTGTTCTCTTGCGGAGATAGGTAAGTTCATTAAACCTTTGTCGAAATCCTGTAAGAAAGAAGCAATGAGTTCATTTGAAAAGAATTGTTCCTTGTTCATTCTTTATCCTCCCCTTTAGCTAGTAACATTAGAGCTTGATACACTGCATCATAATCATGTAAGCGACTATGTAAAATTTCTCTCCCTTCATCTGTAATTTGATAGTATTTTCTTTTTGGACCATCACCGGACTCTTCCCAATAGGAAATAGCCCAATTGTTCTTCGTGATTCGATTTAATATAGGGTAAATCGAACCGTTCGGGATATGAAACACAGGGATATTTTGTAAGGCACTTGTAATTTCGTATCCGTACATAGGTTGTTTACTTATTAAAGACAAAATAGCGAGATCAAAAACACCTTTACGTAATTGAATTATAAAATTATCATTTTTTTCCATACTTTAACTATATATGATTCATATCTAGCTATCAATCATATATAGTTGTTATTCTTATATTAAACCGAAAAAAGTGTTAATATTTAACATTTTGCATCTGTAAGTGTTAGAATAATAAGAAAAATAAAAGGGGCTAAAAAGCATGTTCACACTTCGAGTAGATGACGAAATCGAATTACAGTTATTAGAGAAGCATTATAAAGAGGAATTATATGAATTATTAGATCAAAACCGTAACCATTTAAGAAGATGGCTTCCTTGGGTAGATGGGATGAAATCTGCTGGTGCGTATGATGAAATTTGTCCGATGTGGTTAAAGAAGTTTGCAGAGGGAGACGGTTTTGAAAGTGGTATACGTTACAAAGGAAAGCTCGTTGGGATGGTAGGTATTCATCCGGTAAGCTGGGGAAAGAAAGCGGCGAGTCTCGGATATTATCTGGCAGAAGACGCTGGTGGGACAGGTATTATGACGCGTAGCGTAAAGGCTGTACTTCACTATGCATTTGAGAATTTAAAATTAAATAAAGTGGAAATTAGATGCGGTGTTGAAAATGTGAAAAGCCGCGCTATTCCAGAGCGTTTAGGTTTTAAGTTAGATGGTATTTTAAGGGATGAAGAATGGTTATATGATCATTTTCACGATATCGCTGTATATAGTTTACTAGCTTCAGAGTGGAAGGAGATCCGATGAACGAGAAGATACGCATTATTCCGTATGAAAGTACGTTTCAAGATGAAGTAGTAGATCTTATCGTTCATATTCAGCAAAAAGAGTACAATGTTCCCATTACGAAAGAAGAGCAGCCAGACTTACTTGAAATAGAAACGTTCTATCAAAGGGATTATGGAAACTTTTGGATAGCAACTTATGATGATAAAGTAGTTGGAACAGTAGCTTTATTAGATATTGAGAATCGGCAAGTAGCGCTAAGAAAAATGTTCGTAAAAAAAGAATTTCGCGGAAAAGGGTGGGGCACATCACATAAGTTGCTCCAAACAGCAATTTCGTGGGCTGAGAATAAAAAGCTGAAAGACATTTACTTAGGAACGACAGTGAAATTTTTAGCGGCCCATCGCTTTTATGAAAAGAATAATTTCCAAAGTGTGAGTATAGACGAGTTGCCAAAAAGTTTTCCAGTGTTACAGGTAGATAAGAAATTCTATAGGTATATCGTTTAAGAAGGTCATTCAGAAATGGCCTTTTTTCATGACTAAAATGGAAAAAGTGGTATAATTTAGGTTAGGGGGTGTAGGTATGGACTTTCCGATTCAAAGAAGTAAGTCAGTAGTAATTTTCGTTTGTCTCACGTTAGTTTTTATGTTCGTATATCCACTTGTCATGATTATCTCAAATAAAGAGCAGTGGATGTCAGCGTTAATTGGAATGGGTTTATGCTTCCTTGTAAATGTGCCACTCGTTTGGGAAGTATTTATTAAAAAGCATAAAGTAGAAAATGGTGTATTAAAGTACGGCATTTTAAATGACGATATCGTATTGAAAGAGATAAGAATCATTCGTCAAGTTGGGAAATACCTTGAAATTACGACGAATGCATACAAAGTACATATGGTTGCGATACCGCAAGATATGAATGAATTTTTGGCGCTTATCGAGAAAGAGAATCCAAATGTGAAAATAGAAATGGTAGGTAAGAAATGAAATATGTAAAACCGTTGTTTTGTTTGTGCTTGTTGGTTGCACTAGAGTATATATGAAATGGGATCTGCCCTTATATGTACCAATATTAATAGGTACTATTGCAGTGGCGCTTTTATATTATTTTCATTTTGAGCAAACAAAAAGTGAGAAAAGTAGTTCTATATAGTGCAGGAGGATTAGAGATGAAAAAAATCTGTATGTTGTCTCTATTTTTGCTAACAGCATCATTTCTTATAATAGGGTGTAGTGCGAAGAAGGAAAAGGCAGATATGAACTTAGAAAAGGCACAAAAGGTTGAGATTGAATCACTTACGGATTCAAGTGATAAAAAAGTAATTACTGATAAGAAAGAAATTGAAAAGCTGTTTGAAGTCATGAAAATGGATAAGTGGGAAATGCAGTCGGCTCCTTTAGATACTCCGCAAGGGAAAACATTTAAAATGTACCAAGAGGATACAAAAAAAATATCGGAGTCGAGTAATGATAAAAAAGAGTTACATGAAATTGATACTATGACAGTATATAAAGATGTTCCGTATGTTGAAGTTGAAATGAAAAATAAGAAGATGAGTTTTAAAGTGCCAGAAGATGTGGCGAAAGATTTATTAAATTATTAATAAAAAAACGCTCGGAGAACATTCCGAGCGTTTTTATTATTATTTTAAGTTCTCTGGGTTTAAAGCTTCTAATTCAGGTACAACGAAGCGTCCATCTTTACGGATTAGTACGTCGTCGAAGTAAATTTCGCCGCCGCCGTATTCAGGGCGCTGGATGCATACTAAATCCCAGTGAATGTTCGAGTTGTTGCCGTTCCATGCATCGTCGTAAGCTTGTCCAGGAGTGAAGTGGAAGCTGCCATCGATTTTTTCATCGAATAGGATGTCTCCCATAGGATGTAAGATGTATGGATTTACGCCGATTGCGAACTCACCAACGTAGCGTGCGCCTTCGTCTGTATCGAAGATTTTGTTAATGCGCTCTGTATCGTTTGCAGTTGCTTCAACGATTTGACCGTTCTCAAACTTAAGTTGTACATTTTCAAATGTATAACCGTTGTAAGGAGATGGTGTGTTGTAAGAAACTGTACCGTTAACAGAATCGCGAACTGGTGCAGAGTATACTTCACCGTCTGGAATGTTTAAATGACCAGAGCATTTAATAGCTGGAATGTCTTTAATAGAGAATGTTAAGTCAGTTCCAGGACCAGTTAGGCGAACTTTATCTGTTTTATTCATTAATGTAACAAGGCTATCCATCGCCTTATCCATTTTACCGTAGTCTAAGTTACAAACTTCGAAGTAGAAGTCTTCGAAAGCTTCTGTGCTCATTTTAGCAAGCTGCGCCATAGAAGCATTTGGGTAGCGAAGAACAACCCATCGCGTTTTCGGAACGCGGATGTCTCTATGAACTTTCTTACCAACTGTTTGACCGTGAATTTGCATTCTTTCACTTGGCACGTCAGCTTGTTCGTTAATGTTATCGCCAGAGCGAAGACCGATATAAGCGTCCATATCTTTCATTACGCTTGCTTCATATGCAGCGATTTGTTCGAAATGTTCTTCAGTAGCACCCATTAATAAAGAGCGATCTACTTGATGATCTTTTAGAGAAACGAATGGGAAACCACCAGCGGCATATGCTTCTTTTACAAGTGCAGTTACAAGTTCTTTTTGTAAGCCAAAGTTTTCAATTAATACTTTTTCGCCTTTTTGTAAGCGGATAGAGTAGTTAATTAAATTGTATGCTAACTTTTCAATGCGTGGATCTTTCATATGTAAAGCCTCCCTACTAATTATGTATCCTCTCCTATTGTAACCTACTTAGTGGAATTTGTTGAATCATTTATGTTAAATTTAACGAATAAGTATGAAAATTCTAATGAAAAGATAGGGATTAGAACGAAACGGAAAATGATTGTATAATAGGGGAAAGTATGAAAAAGATAAAGGAAGTGATGAAATGCAAGTTCTTTTATATGTAAGTGCAGCTATTATCGCGGTTGCTTTCGCTGTATTAGTAGTGTATGTATGCAGAACGTTGTTATCGGTTCAAAAGACGTTAGAAAACGTTGCAAGCACGTTAGAAGGTTTAGAAAAGCAAATGCAAGGGATTAGCGTAGAGACGGAGCAATTATTACATAAAACAAATGCGTTAGCTGATGACATTCAACAGAAGTCACAATCATTAAATAAAGTAGTATCGGGTGTAGATGGAATTGGAACAACAATCCATTCTTTAAATACGAAACTTCGTAATGCATCAGATTCTGTTACGGACGAAATTGAAAACAATGCAGATAAAGTAGCGCAAGTTGTACAGTGGAGTAGCGCTGCAATTGAAGTATACAATCATTATCGTGCGACAAGACAAGAGAAAAAGGTTGAAAAAGAAGAGCGTAAATTAGAAAGACTTGAGAAAAAAGCTGAAAAGAAAGAGAAGCGCTCTAGACTTCGCATGAGAGGTGAATCGTGATGAATATGACAAAAATTGAAGCAATTGAAGAGCTTGAAGTATTAGTAGAAAAAAACGAGCCTTATGTTCTTTTTAAACATAGTACGACATGCCCGATTAGTCATGGTGCATATACAGAATTTCAAGCGTATTGTAGTGAAGAACGAGCAGTACCAGCGTATTACTTATACGTACAAGATGCGAGAGATGTTTCGAATCGTGTTGCAGAACAGTACAGCATTAAACATGAATCTCCGCAAGTGTTATACATAAAAGATGGGATGGTAGTATGGAATACGTCTCATTGGAACATTAAAAAAGACGCTTTAGAAGAGAATATTAAGTAAAAAGAAGCAAGCTAAAGGTGCTTGCTTCTTTTTTTTGTTTTTGTTGAAATATATTTAATGGTACACTGTTATTAGTTCAAATTAAATAATTAGATTGTTGAAAGTAGGTTTTAAGTAATGAAGAAAATGGCATTATCCTTCGCGGTCGTAAGTTTATTACTAGGAGCTTGTAGTAATGATACGATTAGTAAGAAGGATGAAGTTATACAGAAGGATACGAAAGAAAAAAGCATGATTCCGAGAACTGCTGTTTCTAAAGATTATTATAGAACTGTAATTCCTTTAAAAGAACAAAAGGTTATAAATACAGCTAATATAAAAACAAATTCTAAATTAGATTTAGCAGAGTATGAAAATGGTTTAATGAATATTGCAAAAGAGCAATTTGATACAGAGAATCATGTACTACAATTAAATCAGTATATTCCGGAGAAGTTAGTTGATGAACTAGTCGCAAAAGTAGAAGCACCAGTTTTGACGAATATTATAGAACAAGACTATTTCGGAAAACAGAATTCAAACGAACTAAGTTTATCTGGTGTTATGATTGGTTTAGCTATGTCTTCAAGTGTATCGAATGAAGAAGCTATGTCTAAAGGTACTGAAGTTGCCAAGCAACTTATTGAAGCGATTAATAAAAATGACAAGTATAATAAGTCTCCAATTACGTTCGCTATCTTTAAGCAAGAAAATACAAGTTCTTTAAAAAATGGTACGTATATTGCTAGTGCTACCGTTCAAAAGAATGATACGAACCTTGGAAATTGGAGCACGATCGATGAACAAGCATTTTCATATCCTTCTGATGAATTTACAAAAGCACATGGAGAAGATAATACCAAAATAACTGAATTTGCTGATGCAATGAAAGGTTTTTCTCCGGCAGATTTTATCCCAGTCAATGCTAAAGTTTCTTATAAGAAAAACCAGATGGATACATTAAATATGAATATCGTTATTAAATACAATGGTAAAACAGAATTAATGGCTCTTACCCAAATGGCTGCTCAAAGTATGTTAGAAAAATTACCTAAAGATGCGAAAGTACAATTGCAGATAAAGTCCGAGAGTAAAATCGAGGCAATTATTATAAAAGAGAAAAACAGCGAAAAACCGTTTGTTTCCTTCTTATAAAAAAAGACAGTGTTTAAACTGTCTTTTTTTATTGTAAGTGAAAAGGTACGAGGGGGAAGAGCGACGCGTAATACGCTTCCTATATCCGCTGTGCCGATTTTAAAGAAAGCAACACATGTTTACCTGTCGTTGCCGATGTAACGCATTCTACAGGGCGCCGCGTACCTCCAAATCCAGCGCATCAAATGACTACCATTGTCGTTTTCTGTCGGTAAGCCGATATATTTAAAAAATCGCTGATATAATTGGAGTTGTGGTCGATATATTTGGAAAATCGTTCATATATTTCGAGTTGTGATCGATATATTCGAAAAATCGCCGATATAAATTTCATTTACTATCGTACTGCTTAAAATAGGGTCTTTACTTATGAGATATCTATTTTTTTACAAAAAATGCCCTTTTTTTCATGAAAAATACGAAAATACGAGAAAAGAAGCGAATTTTTTCGAAACTTTTGCGGGAAAATATTGTATGAGCCTGCGTTTTTATCGTATCATTAGTAAAAGGAAGAACTCGGGACGATTGGTGGCATCTGCAAATAGAGTTGATGTCTTTTTTTCATTCAAGTAACCGATACATAAAATAGATAACAAAAATAGAAGGAGTGTGCGATGAGATGAACGTAACAATTTATGATGTAGCGCGTGAAGCAAACGTTTCAATGGCTACCGTATCTCGTGTAGTGAACGGTAATCCAAATGTAAAGCCTACAACAAGAAAGAAAGTATTAGAAGCAATTGATCGTTTAGGGTACCGCCCAAATGCGGTAGCACGTGGACTAGCAAGTAAGAAGACAACTACAGTAGGTGTTATTATTCCTGATATCTCAAATACGTTTTATGCAGAACTTGCTCGTGGAATTGAAGATATCGCAACAATGTACAAATATAACATCATTTTAAGTAACTCTGACCAAAACAAAGAGAAAGAGTTCCATTTATTAAATACGATGCTTGGAAAACAAGTGGACGGAATTGTTTTCATGGGTGAAGATATTACAGACATTCACATTGAAGAATTCAAAAAGTCTCCAGTACCAATCGTATTAGCAGCGTCATTTGATGAGCAAAATGAAACGCCATCAGTAAATATTGATTATACACAAGCAGCTTACGACGCAATGAAGCACTTTATTGAGCAAGGACATACGCGTATCGGTTTCGTCTCTGGTCCTTTCATTGATAAAGCGGGAAGCGCCAAGAAGTTACACGGTTATAAAAAAGCTTTAGAAGAAGCAGGTATTTCATATGATGAAAATCTTATAATCGATGGAGATTACACATATGATTCAGGTATCGAAGCATTCGAAAAGCTTTGGAGCAGTGATGAAAAGCCAACAGCAATCTTCGTATCTTCTGACGAAATGGCACTAGGTGTAATCCATGCAGCACAAGACGCTGGATTAAACGTACCAACTGATGTAGAAGTACTTGGTTTCGATAATACACGCCTTGCATTAATGGTTCGTCCACAACTTTCAACAGTTGTACAACCAATGTATGATATCGGTGCAGTAGCAATGCGTCTATTAACAAAGTATATGAACAAGGAAAAAGTGGAAGATCACACTGTTATCTTACCTCACCGCATCCAATTTAGAGATTCAACGAAGTAAGTATAAAAAAGCTCACAGCAATTGCTGTGAGCTTTTATTCGTATTCAGGATAGTATGTTTTAACTACTGTATCTACCGTTTCATTTTTCTTAACGTGTAAAAATCTTGCATACAATTCTTTTCCTGTTTCAAATGGTGTATCGTCTAATTCAAACACATGCAATACTTTTCGAAACGTCCACGTTACTTGCTCATTATACATGTTATTGTATGTATCTTCAGATTGTATCGCGATTTTTTTTCCTAGTTCGTGAGCTTCTTCTAAACTGTTTGCTTTAACAAGAATAATACTTTCTTCAAAAAGTGTATCGTGATTCTCTTCATAATGCTCATCAATTTTCGTAGGATGAGGCTCACCAGAATGAACAGATTCAAATAATAATTTTATAGCGTACATATTATGCTGCATGTTTCACTCTATAAATAATACTTGCGACAAGCGAAGCAGGTATTGTAAATACGTTACTTTGATAATGATAATGTATTTGGGATTCTTCATAAGACATGTTGTTATATAGTTCGTTTTGTGACACGTTCATTTTTTTCTGTTTTGTCTTGAGCATCTTCATATAGTTATATTGTATTGGGACGAGAATGATGAAATAGGCTAATACGATTAGTGAAATCCAAATCATTATGAACACTCCCTTGTAAAGAATAGTTGTATATGGTAATTATATCAATTTATATGAATGATATCCATTTTTAAAGTGGTCAATTTCCTTTCCAAAATGCAAAAAGTTCTTCAGGACTCTGTAAATTATGTTCAAGGCATGCTTGTGCAGTGCGCTTAAAGCTTTGTATTAAATGTTCTAACCGAGAAGGTTCATATTGTTTTACATTGCCAGCAATAATAGTTTCATCCTTGTCTAAGTTAAGTGATATTTGTTTCTAATTGTACAACTTCGATATAAAAAAGATTTTTGTCTAAGTCGATTGTAATATAATCGAATCGCTCTACTTGTTTAAAATATCCTACAATATCATCTTTCAATTGAAATCCTCCTAAGTATGCGTCCTATTGGTGACTTCGCTACAAAATTGGTATTATTCCTTGTTATATGTCACATAAGTGCAAATTTAACTATTATAGGGCAATGTCATGTATAATAGAAAGAAAAGGCTTGTGAGGGGGGAGAAAAGATGATCGTTCTTTGGATAATTACGCTTTGTATGACTGCTATTTTTGCATATATGACGTTAAAACAAAATGGTTTAAAGCGATTTGTTCCAGGAAGTATTCTTGCAGGAATTGCCCTTATCACGTATGTAATTTCTATTTTTATTGAAAGTGTATCAGTGGACATGAGCACAAGTTTAATGTTCATGGGTATTACACTATTTGCAGGTAGTATTATGGTACTTATGGTTGCAGGTATTATTTTATTTATTCATATGAATTCGGAAACGTTATAGCATATAGAAAAGGCATGTCCCGAGGGGCATGCCTTTTTATCCGTTCAATTATGCTCTATCTTTAGAAGAATTTTGTTGTTTTAATAAGTCACGAATTTCGCTAAGAAGAACTTCTTCTTTCGTTGGCTCTGGAATTTCTTCTGTCTTTTCTTCTTCTTCTCTTTTAGATGTTAGTTTGTTGAACACTTTAACGAACATAAAGATAGAAGCTGCAATAATTAAGAAATCAAAAATAGTTTGGATGAAGTTACCATACATAATAGATGATTTACCGAATGTAAGTTTTAAATCTGTAAAGTTAACGCCGCCCAGTACCATACCAAGTAATGGTGTGATGATATCTTTTACTAAAGAACTAACGATTTTACCGAATGCAGCACCGATTACAACCCCGACAGCTAAATCGATTACATTCCCTTTGAATGCGAATTTTTTAAACTCGTTCCACATGTGTTAATCCCATCCTTTCCACGATTCAATATGAAATTTATAATTCCTATCAACATATTCTATAGAAATTTGTGATAGAAATAAAGAGGAAATGGGAATGAAAGTAAATTCTGAAAAATGTATCCGTTTTAATTTTTGCTTACAGCTTGCAGTAGAGATTGGAGCATTTGTTGAGATTTTAATCCTTCTAATCCATCTACAATAGGCTGTGTATCACCTTGTACACATTGGATAAAATGATGAACAGCATCTTCAAATCCGCGCTGCTTTAACGTTGTCTCCCATGATGGTGAACCACTTTGTGAAACGGAGTTTTCTTGCTCAATTTCAAATGTGTTCATATTTTTTACGCGAATGATTTTACCTGCCGTTACAAGTTCAATTTGTTCTAAATTTGTACCTGCATGGCGGTGCATCGCCGTAGAAAGTAAAAGTCCATTTGCAGTTGTATATGTATGATGTCCGTAAAGAAGTTCGTTCTTTTCATTGATTTGCATCATATTATGAACGATGTTAAGGTCATCGTTAGCTAACCAGCGAGCAGTATCTACAATATGTAAGTAATCATCTAACATAGTAAAGTCATACGTATATGGCCCCACTTTATTTGTGCGGTGCTTTTCAATTCGAACCCATGAAATATTATGAGCTTGCTCTTTTGCAGCAACATACATAGGAACGAATCTGCGATTAAATCCGACCATTAACTTTCGGTTATACTTTTCACTCATTTCAACTAGCTTCTCTGCTTGCTCAGTAGTAGCAGCTAGCGGCTTATCAACATAAACATCGATTCCTTTTTTCAGAAGTTCAGAAACGATTTCATAATGTGTAGCAGTTGAACTATGAACGAAAGCCGCATCACATTCTGAAGCGAGTGCCTGAAGGTTAGCAAAATCTTGAATACGATATTGCTCGCAAATTTGTTTTCTTTTATTAACATTAGGTGTAAACGCTCCCACAAAAGTCCAATCAGTTTCCTTTGTCAGTGTTGGAAGGTAAGCCTTTTGTGCAATACTACCTAATCCAATCATTCCAATACGAGGTTTGCTCATGTTTTTTTCCCACCCTATTATAAATATATAAGTTGTCTAGCTGTATAGCTATGTGACGAAATAACTGTAGCATAGACTGGGGAGAATGGCAAAAAATAGATTTGAAAATGATACGTTTTTTATAGGAAATGAGCTTTTATTTATTTGTCGCTAACAAAATCTTCTCTATCTCTTCAAAGTTATGAACACGGGCATGCTCTAGCGGGGTAACACCATCGTTGTCGGGAATATTTACATCTGCACCGTGCTCAATAAGAAGCTGAATGACTTGTTGCTGTGTTTCGTTTCCATTACTTAGTACGATGGCTTCCATTAAAGCGGTCCACCCGAGATTATTTACATGGTTAACATCAATAGTTGTTCGCGTAAGGAGTTCTTTAATAACATCAATATAGCCATGTTCTGAGGCGGGGATAAGAGCTGTTCCGCCGTAACGATTTGTAAGCGATGGATCTGCACCGGCATCAATCGTTAGTTTTAAAATATCAAAGTAACCTTCTGCACCGGCGTATAGAAAGGGATTGTTTTTCATATCGTCTTGGATATTTACGTCAGCCCCTGCTTCAATAAGCACTTTTGCAGTTTTTACATCATTTTTGTATGTAGCAATCATAAGAGAAGTACGTCCTTTATTGTCCGTTATATTTATGTCAGCCCCTTTTTTGAGTAATGATATAACAGTATTCGTTTCTTGTTTCTCAGTAGCTGTTAGTAGTGCTGTCTCCATGTTTGTCATCTCCTTTTTAACTTCTTGTTCTTGTGAGCATCCTTGTAAAAAAATTACGCAACATATCATGCTTACTGTTTTTTTGAACATGGAATTTCAACCTCCTTTTGCAAGCAATTCGGTATCCTAATTTAAACTGTAAAATAGGAACATTAAATTTTTATAAACTGACGCTAAAATTACTATAAAATCGCTTGAGTATTTGAACATATATTTTTATGCTTATGAGTAATAAGGTTTGGTAAAGTGAAACTTTAATCAGTGGGGGGGCCCCACTGATTATTAGTTGAACCAATCGGGCTTTTATGGGCAGTTGATTCCTACCTAACTTCTTTGCTTTCTCTGGATTTTGAGGTGGGGGTCTTACTGCCCGTTAATGCGGGGTAAAGTGAGGATGTAACATATGTCTATTAAAACAAGATTTTTATTCTCTTATATTGCTGTTATTCTCGTTTCCATTACGCTCATATTAGTCGCGGGATTTTTAATTGTTTTTTCCATAACAGGAGACTTGGAATCAGTGAAAAATTTCTATAAAAGTTCCTATATTCAAAAGCCGCTTACGCCAGAAGAAGAGAATACGTATATTGAATTGAAATTAGCGGCAAAGAAAAATCAATCTCAACTATTAGATGAATCGTTCGTTTCAACACTTGAAAAAGAAGGTGTGAAAATAGTTGTAAGAAAGGGAGAAACCATTTCTTATGCTACAAAAGTATTTGAAAGTGTATCTTTAAAAGAAGCCCTTCCGAAATTTGAATCAGCAAATATTAATAGTCGTGGTACAACGGAACTAGGCGATACATTTTATCGATATGTAAAATTTGATTTTTATTTTCCTGGGGATGAAGAAGGGAGTATATTTGTACTAAAAAGGCAAAGTTCATTTGTCGATCTTACACAAAAGTTATTTCCGATTTTGTTCGGAGCGCTTTTACTGTTAGCCATTTTACTCATAGGGCTATTAAGTTATTTCGTCTCAAGAAGTGTGATAAAACCAATTTTTGTACTGAAAGATGCGACTGGGAGAATTAAAGAAGGGGATTTAGATTTCCAAATTCCAGTTACATCCCATGATGAGATTGGGCAATTAAATCAAGGATTTGAGGAAATGAGGAAGAGATTAAAAGAGTCGATAGAGATGCAAACGCAGTATGAAGAAAATCGAAAAGAGCTCATTTCAAACATATCTCATGATTTAAAAACACCGATTACATCTATTATTGGATATGTAGAAGGCATAAAAGATGGAGTCGCAAATACGCCAGAAAAAATGGATAAGTATTTAACGACCATTCATACGAAGGCAAAGCATATGGATACACTCATTGATGAGCTCTTTTTGTTTTCAAAGCTTGATTTGAATCGAGTTCCTTTTCAGTTTGAAACGATAGAGTTAAACGTGTTTATGCAAGAATTATTAGAAGAGATGCAGATGGATTTAAGTGAGGAAGGTATAGAAGTTTATTTACAATTGCATTCATCACCACTATATGTAACGGCCGATTGTGAAAAGATAAATAGAGTGATATCAAATTTAATTCATAATAGTGTGAAATACATGGATAAAGAAGCGAAGAAAATTACTGTAACAGTATTAAGTGATAACAATACAGTCATTGTAAAAGTGGTGGACAATGGATCAGGTATAGAAGCTGATACGCTGCCGTATATATTTGAGCGGTTTTATCGTGCAGAGCAATCGCGAAATTCTAGCACAGGTGGAAGTGGACTTGGCTTAGCGATAGCGAAGCAAATTGTTGAAGAACATGGCGGAGAAATTTGGGCGGAAAGTAAGCTTGGAGAAGGTACAAGTATTTTCTTCTCATTGAAAAAAGTACAGGAATGTGGTGAGTAGAATGAAGAGAATTTTATTAGTAGAAGATGAAATAAGTATTGCAGAATTACAGCGAGATTATTTAGAAATTAGTGATTTTCAAGTCGATGTAGAACATACAGGAGAAGTAGGTCTACAAATGGCTCTTCAGGAAGATTATAATCTAATTATTTTAGATATTATGCTTCCGAAAATGAATGGTTTTGAAATTTGTAAACAAATACGTGCTATAAAAGACATTCCGATTTTACTTGTTTCAGCAAAGAAAGAAGATATAGATAAAATTCGCGGACTCGGTTTAGGGGCGGATGATTATATAACGAAACCGTTTAGCCCGAGTGAATTAGTAGCAAGAGTAAAGGCGCATATTTCTCGTTATGAAAGATTATCAGGAAATGTGAGTAAGCAACGCGATACGTTATATATTCATGGGATTTCTATCGATCAGCGAGCGAGAAAAGTGTTTATAAACAATGAAGAAATTGCGTTTACAACGAAGGAATTTGATTTACTAACATTCTTTGTAACGCATCCAAACCAAGTATTAAATAAAGAACAGTTATTTGAACGTATTTGGGGACTAGACTCAGCTGGCGATTTAGCCACTGTCGTTGTTCACATTCGAAAGCTACGTGAAAAAATTGAAAGAGATCCTGCTCACCCGCAATATATTGAAACAGTGTGGGGAGCTGGTTATCGCTTTAACGTGTAATGTACCTGCCGAGTAATTGGCAGGTTTTTTATTGTTATCTGGACTAAAAGGGAATAATAGGTAATTTATGTTAAGATATAAAGAGAGATAAAACATAGGAGAGCATGAGAGGGCGTGCTACATTTTGGGAGATACATTAAAAGATAATAAATTAAACAAGACTTTAAAGATTGGAACGAATATCGTACTTATCTTATTAATTATCGGTGCAATACAAATGTTTTATGATGGAGATTCTACGAATGATCATTTCGGTGGGTTATTTATGATGGTCTTTTTTGGAATTAAAATAATTTCTAGTTTTATGATGAGTATAAAAGAAGGAGATAAAAAGGCAGTATTACTTGATGTAGGCTTAATGATTTTTTTGTTCTTCTTGTTGTTTCTAGTGTGAAATACTTCTTTTGAAAAAAGCTCATATTCTTATAGAGGCTGTGAGCTTTCCTTAGTAATAACGGTACTAGTGTAACGATTTATAAAATGTTTGAGTAGTAGAAGTAAACTGAGCACATTCTTCTAAAAAAGGATAATGGTTACTCTCCTCAAATATCACAAAGATAGAATTACGTATGCCATCATGCATCTCAATAGAATACTGAATTGGGCACTGTACATCATGTCTTCCGCATATAATAAGTGTCTTTGTTTGGATGGAAGGTAAATGCTCTCTTAAATCAAATGAAGGATATTCATTTGAAAAAGCGTTCATCCGGCTAGCGGACATAGTTTTTTGGATTGGTTTACAAAAATAAGAGTTGTAGTTTTCTGGTTTATACAATGATAATTTTGTTCTCTTAGTAGATAGCTCTTTCCGTTCTTCACTTGTAAGGAGAGGGCTTTTTAAGTTTTCGATGAGTTGTTGCATATAATGAAACTGAGGATGTGCTGGGTGATAAATGCAAAAGGGTGTTTCGGTATAGTTACTTGCTGCGGCTCCAACGACGACTAATGACTGTAAGGAATTTGGATATGCAATCGCATATAAAAGTCCAAGCATACCACCTGTTGAATGGCCAGCGAAATGCCATGTTGGGAGTTGTAAAGCTTCTCGTATTGCTTCTAAGTCGTGAACGGTTTCAATCATACTTAATTCTTTTTCTGAATTGGCTTTTGCTGAGTTACCAGCGTTTCGTAAATTAATGAGCAATACACGATGCGTAGCAGTGAAAACATCCGCAAAGTAATCGCCAGTTTCATTAAATTGTGAATAGTGATGTGTAATGCAAAGTGGTTCGCCATTTCCTTTTGTAAAGAGTTCAAATGTGCCACGTTTCGTGCTAATTATTTGTAGTTTCCACATAATATCACTACCTTTTCTCATAAAAGTTGGACCAGTTAATTATGAAATAAAATATATCAGCGCAACTCGAAATATAGCGACTTACTGACAAAATCAGATAATAAATAAAAGGGAGGCTATTCAAAAACGAGCCTCCTTTTCGTTTAGTACAAAGATTTTGTCATATTATTCCGAATAATTTCAAGGGATTTCGTTACAGTTAATGCGTTCTTTTCTTCAATTTCTGGTTTACGGGGGATCGGTTTATACATGTTGTTTGGATCTTCCCATGTGAGGGGAAGTTCTGTTTCAGCTTGTCCTTTCCAAGCGTCAATCCATTCTGGAGGGAGATAACCTGAGATGTTTTGGATGTTGTTCATTTCGAGCCAAATGAGTGCCCAAGCTCTTGGGACGACGCGCCAATGGTCATAGCCACCACCGCCGACAGCGATCCAGCGACCTTCGCAATATTCATTAGCGATTTCGCGAGCGAGCTTCGGTATTTCACGGTAAATATTCATCGTTGCGCAAAGGTGTGTAAGTGGGTCGTAATAATGTGCGTCAGCACCATTTTGCGTTAAAATAATATCCGGTTTAAAGTATGCGGCAACTTCTTTTACGACAGTTCGATATGAATCTAAAAACGATTCGTCTTCTGTAAAGGCATCGAGTGGGACGTTAAAAGAATAACTATAGCCATTACCTTGTCCGCGTTCATTTACAGCGCCAGTTCCAGGGAATAAATAGCGCCCAGTTTCATGTAATGAAATGGTGCATACGTTAGGATCATCGTAAAAAGACCACTGTACACCATCACCGTGATGAGCATCTGTATCAATATATAAAACACGTAAACCGTATTTTTTCTGTATATATTTCATTGCGATGGAACTATCGTTATAAATACAAAATCCAGATGCCTTGCCGCGGAAGCCGTGATGTAAGCCGCCGCCTAAATTAAGCGCGTGTTTTACTTTTCCGGAAAGGACAGCATCGACAGCAGTTAACGTACCGCCAACGAGTAATGCACTTGCTTCGTGCATATTTGGAAACATCGGTGTATCTTCTGTTCCAAGTCCATATGTCATCGCAATTGATTTTTCTAACTTACCTTCTCCAGCACGTTTTACCGCATTTATGTACTCCTCTGTATGAACGTAGGCGATTTCTTCATCTGTAGCCATTCGTGGTGAGATGATTTGGGAGGGAGAGATAAAACCGCCCTTTTGTAATAAATCATACGTGAGTGTGACGCGCAGTTGGTTAAAAGGATGATCAGGGCTAAACGAATAGCCCCGAAAGTCATCCGAATAAATAAACGCGCTACTCATGCTTGCATCCCCATAATATTCGGCCATAATACGCGGTAGCCTTCTGCTTCAAGTGCATCAATCACTTTTAGCGGATTCATCGTTTGAATGCGGAAAACGAGTACTTTATCATTCTCATCTTTTGCTGGGTAGACGAGAACGCTCACGATATTGATTTGTAACTCACTAAAAATGGCAACGACTTTTCCGAGAATACCAGGTTCATTTTTTACTTGAATTTCAATTTGTGAACTCGGTTGATGTGCTCCTGTTAATTTCACTAACGTGTGCAGTACAGTAGATTCAGAAATGATTCCAACTAGCTTGCCAGCCTTTGTAACAGGGAGACAGCCAATTTTATTTTCAAAAAATAAAGTAGCAATTTCTTCAACGAAATCGAGAGGATGGCAAGTCATAACAGGATGTTTCATAATAAGTTCAAGTGGTTGCTTCAGCATATCGAGTGAAACTTGTTCATCTAAAATAGACGGACTTGCATCTCTTACATCCCGATCAGAAATAATGCCTACGACATGATTATTTTGATCGACAATTGGAATGTGCCGAATGCCTTTCGTGCGTATCGTTCGGATTGCTGTTTCGATTGTATCGTTTGGATGTAGTGTCACTACATCTTGATTCATAATTTCTTCTACAATCATTCCAGTTGCCCCCTTTATTAATACATAAAACGATTGTGAAAACGTAGACGATCAAATGCTTGAATAGAATCTGTATCAACGCGTTTACCGATGCGGACCATTAAACAGTTAGCGGGATGCGAACAAATTTCAGGATCATCTGTAGCCATCCATTGTAAGCCACCGGCATTCATCATCTTTTCCATTACTTTTCGGTATTCCCAAACATTCAAGCCTGTTTGTTTTAAATCCCAGTGCCAATAATATTCAGTCGTCAATATAATGTAATCTTCCATATAATCGTCCATCATTGAAACTTCTAATAAGTTCTTTCCGACAGCGCAACCGCGGAAGGCTGGGACAACTTCAATCGCCCCGAGTTCAATTAAGTTTTCAATCTTTCCTTCTGACCATCGTTCAAGTGGATCGGGATATAAGTATGTAACATATCCAACAATCGTTTGGTCATGTCTAGCGATAATGAGACGAGCTTCTGGTAATTTAGAAATTTCGACAATTGCTTTATATTGCTGCTCGGCAGGACGAAACGCAACTAAATCGGGATGAAATTCATACATTTCTAAGTTATGTGTAGAGACAGGACCTTCAATAATTAAAGTGCCTTTCGCTGTTTTTAAGTTTCTAGCATTATATATTTTTTTATGAATCAATGTATTACTCACCACCTTGAGGGTTTGTGAATCTATTAATATGGTACTTTATAATATATGCGATGTGAATCGAAATTTGTCATTAAAAATTTGTCTAAAAATCAACAAAAATACTGAAAATTTTAAATAATGTCATTATAATAGATAATAGAATACATAGGAGGGGGATGTAAAGTATGAAAGTAGAAACGCTTCCTGTCATTAAAGGAGAAAATAATTTGCCGAATTATGATGAGGCATACGCGAATTTTAAATGGGAAGAGGTTAATAAAAACTTTACTTGGAATGAAACAGGCCGAGTAAATATGGCGTATGAGGCAATTGATAAGCATGCGAAATCCGATCGTAAAAATAAAGTAGCCCT
The DNA here is from genome assembly GCF_019837435.1 of Bacillus sp. 16GRE42. Classification (NCBI taxonomy): domain Bacteria; kingdom Bacillati; phylum Bacillota; class Bacilli; order Caryophanales; family Bacillaceae; genus Bacillus; species Bacillus sp. 16GRE42. Next base: position 2,124,465 of record NZ_JADAXF010000001.1, on the reverse strand, counting down.
TTATTATCAAGATGGATCGCGAAAAGAGAAGTATACATTTAAGGAAATGAAGGATTTTTCTAATAAAGCAGGAAATGTCCTGAAAAATTATGGCGATGTAGAAAAAGGCGATCGCGTTTTTATTTTTATGCCGCGTTCTCCAGAATTATATTTTGCCCTTCTTGGTGCAGTGAAATTAGGGGCAATCGTTGGTCCGCTATTTGAAGCATTTATGGAAGGCGCAGTTCGCGATCGTTTAGAAGATAGTGAAGCGAAGGTGTTAATTACAACGCCTGAATTGTTAGAGCGGGTACCATTAAATGATTTACCTGCTTTAAAAACAGTCTTCCTTGTTGGAGATAATGTAGAAGAAGGCGGTAAAACGGTAGCGTTCAATCCTTTATTTGAACAAGCTTCAAAAGAATTACATATTGAATGGTTAGGCCGTGAAGACGGTTTGATTCTACATTACACGTCTGGTTCTACTGGTAAGCCAAAAGGTGTGCTTCATGCGCAAAATGCAATGGTGCAGCACCATCAAACGGCAAAATGGGTGCTAGATTTAAAAGAAGATGATGTATATTGGTGCACAGCTGATCCGGGCTGGGTAACTGGAACGGCTTACGGTATTTTTGCACCGTGGTTAGTCGGAGCATCCAATGTTATTTTAGGTGGGCGATTTAGTCCAGAAGCGTGGTATGAAACGCTACAAGATTACGGTGTAACAGTTTGGTACAGCGCACCAACAGCGTTCCGTATGTTAATGGGTGCTGGACAAGACGCAATTAAAAAATACGATTTATCACAAGTGCGCCACGTATTAAGCGTTGGTGAACCGTTAAATCCAGAAGTAATTCGCTGGGGTATGAACGCATTTGGACTTCGTATTCATGATACGTGGTGGATGACAGAAACAGGTGGACAAGTTATTTGTAACTACCCTTGTATGGAAATTCGTCCAGGTTCAATGGGTAAACCAATTCCAGGTGTGAAAGCAGCGATTGTTGATAATGAAGGAAATGAAGTGCCTCCGTACACAATGGGTAACTTAGCAATTGGTAAAGGTTGGCCAGCGATGATGCGTGGAATCTGGAATAACCAGCAAAAGTATGAATCTTACTTTATGCCGGGAGATTGGTACGTATCAGGTGACTCTGCTTATATGGATGAAGATGGATACTTCTGGTTCCAAGGGCGTATTGATGATGTAATTATGACGTCAGGTGAGCGCGTTGGTCCGTTTGAAGTAGAAAGCAAATTAATCGAGCATGCGGCTGTTGCAGAGGCTGGTGTAATTGGTATTCCAGATCCGGTTCGTGGCGAAATTATTAAAGCATTTATCGCGCTTCGAGCAGGATACGAACCATCTGATGAATTAAAAGAAGAGATTCGTCAATTTGTAAAGAAAGGCCTAGCAGCTCATGCAGCGCCAAGACAAATTGAATTTAGAGATAAATTACCGAAAACGAGAAGTGGTAAAATTATGCGCCGCGTATTAAAAGCGTGGGAGTTAAACTTACCAACAGGTGACTTATCAACGATGGAAGATTAAGAGAGGAAGGTCTGAACGAAATAACGTTCAGACCTTTTTTTTATGTTATTATAAACTTATATATATAAGTTGAAGGGGCAGTAAAATGAAAACAGAAAAAGAAAAGATGATACATGGGGAAATGTACATCCCGGCTGATCCAGTTTTAGTACAAGAGAGGGAGCAAGCCCGTATATTAACGAGAAAATTAAATGATACGCCAGAAGTACAATTAAAAGAGCGTAGCGAAATCGTAAAAGAACTATTTGGAACGACTGGAGATAACATTCATCTTGAATCTTCTTTTAGATGTGATTACGGCTATAACATTCACGTTGGCGAAAATTTTTACGCAAACTTTGACTGTACGATTTTAGATGTATGCCCAGTAACAATCGGAGTGAACTGTATGTTAGCTCCAGGTGTTCACATTTATACAGCAACACATCCGCTTGATCCAATAGAGCGCATAAGCGGATCAGAATACGGAAAACCAGTTACAATTGGCGATAACGTATGGATTGGCGGAAGAGCGATTATTAATCCTGGTGTAACGATTGGAGATAATGCGGTGATCGTATCTGGTGCTGTTGTAACGAAAGATGTACCGGACAATGTAGTAGTTGGCGGAAATCCTGTGAAGATTATTAAAAAAATAAAATAATATTTGAACGAAGTGCCTTCCTCGTCTGTATACATTTATGAAAGAATAGATGAGGGAGGCTTTTTTATGTCTAATAAATTACTTCTTACTTTTGCTGTAATTGGAATTATAGTTGTATTTTCTTGTGGTTTGCTATTACCGATGCCAATCGGATTTAAAGTATCAATGATTACAGCTGGGGTCATGATGATTGTTATGTTTTCAATCATTATCCCATTTGATAGAAAACATATAGTACGGAAAAATGGATATAAAATTGATTTTACAAAAACAAAAGTTTATTTTCGCTGGAATGTATTTGATACGATTTCGGCTTGTCTTGCAGTGTATGCATGCATATGTGTGCAAGCATTAAATATTTTAGTTTCAACCGGACAGACAATTCAAAACCCGTATGTTCAATTTTTTACGAATCAATCACAAGTATGGATTATTGTTGCTAGTTGCTATTTAATTTCCCGCATTTCGTTAACGTTAAAAGGAATAAAGGAGATCAAAAATCATGGCGCAGATTGGGATTGAGGAGGAACTCATGCTTGCGTATCAAAGTGGAGATAAACAGGCGGGAGAAAAACTATATGTTTTAATCAAACCAGCGCTATATACATTTTTGTATCGATTTAACCGAGATGAACAATTAAGTATCGATCTTGTGCAAGATACGTTTTTGATGTTAGAACGAAAGAAACATATGTATGAACTTGAAAAAGGCAAAATAAAAACGTATTTATTTCAAATTGGTTATCGTCTTATGATTAATAAATTAAATAGAAGAAAAAAGTGGCGTACGCTTTTGCCATTTTTAGTGCCGATTCAGGAAAAAGAATTTTCTCACGAAGATCGGCTCACAGTAAGAGAAGCGATTTTGAAAGTTCCTGAAGAACAGCGAGCTGTCCTCATTCTTTCTTATTATCATGATATGCAGCAAAAAGAAATTGCAGAGATATTAAACATTCCAATTGGAACGGTGAAGTCGAGACTTCATAACGGGATAAAGAAATTGAAACAATTACTGGAGGTGGATGAAATTGAGCGAAAATCCCTTTAAGAATGAATATAAATTACAGCAACATTTAGATAGTGACCATGTAGAAATACCAGATTTTCCAAAAACGGTAAGTCGCTTCGATCGATTAATCGGATTTCTTGGTTCTCCAGCGAAAGATCCTGTGGAGGCGACGATTGGGAATGATTTATCGGTTGTGTTTCATGTGTCGTTATTAGTTGGGGTTCCAATTCTTTCTCTTATTACGATACTCTTTGCGACGTTGTAAAGGATTGGTAAGAAGAGAACACCTACCTCTATTTGACACGCCTATATAAATGATGGTATAAAGAAAAGTATATGAATAATTGAGCGTGGAAAGGGAGAAGTAGTGATCATTTCCCTGTTTTAGAGAGCTGATGGTCGGTGAAAATCAGCACATAGATGATCGCGAATTACGCCCCTAGAGCATCTTTTTTCGATTGAATTGTATTCAAAAGGGAAAAGACGGTGCTAAGCCGTTATGTAAATAAGGTGGTAGGCTTTTTTTGGCCTGCAACTAGGGTGGTAACGCGATAATCAAAATCGTCCCTTATTTAAAGGGGGCGATTTTTTTATGTTTTCAACCTTCACGCCAGTAATGAACTTAAAGGAGAGTATGTAGGATATGGGTATTTTACAAGATCTTGAATTTCGCGGTCTAATTAATCAGCAAACAGATGCTGAGGGACTTGAGCAATTATTAGAAAAAGAAAGCGTTAAATTATACTGTGGTTTCGATCCGACAGCAGATAGCTTACACATCGGTCATATGTTACCAGTATTAATGTTACGTCGCTTCCAATTAGCTGGTCACCAACCAATCGCACTTGTTGGCGGTGGTACTGGTATGATCGGTGACCCAAGTGGTAAAAAAGCAGAACGTACATTAAATACGAAAGATACAGTTGCTTACTACACAGAAAGCATTAAAAACCAACTTTCAAACTTCTTAGAGTTTGAAAACGTGGACAACCCAGCAACAATGGCTAACAACTATGATTGGCTTGGTAACTTAGATGTCATTTCATTCTTACGCGATATCGGTAAAAACTTCGGTTTAAACTATATGTTAGCAAAAGATACAGTAGCATCTCGTTTAGATACTGGTATTTCATTCACTGAGTTTAGTTATATGATTTTACAATCATACGACTTCTTAAACTTATACCAAAACCATAATTGCCGTCTACAAATCGGTGGTAGTGACCAATGGGGTAACATTACAGCTGGCCTTGAATTAATTCGTAAATCAGAAGAAGATGCGAAAGCATTCGGTTTAACAATTCCACTAGTTACAAAATCTGATGGTACGAAGTTTGGTAAAACAGAAGGCGGCGCAATTTGGTTAGACCCAGAGAAAACAACTCCTTACGAGTTCTACCAATTCTGGATTAACACAGATGACCGCGACGTTGTTAAATACTTAAAATACTTCACATTCTTATCTCATGAAGAAATTCTTGAGCTTGAAAAGCAAGTAGCTGAAGCTCCGGAAAAACGTGCAGCACAAAAAGCATTAGGTTCTGAAATGACAAAACTTGTTCACGGCGAAGAAGCATTAGAGCAAGCGATTAAAATTTCAGCTGCATTATTCAGCGGCTCTGTAGCAGAACTGACTGCAAGCGAAATCGAGCAAGGATTCAAAGACGTACCATCTGTAGAACGTACTGCAGAAGATACAGTATTAATCGACTTACTTGTAGAAAGCAAAATCTCTCCATCAAAACGTCAAGCACGTGAAGATGTAACGAATGGTGCAATCTACGTAAACGGTGAGCGTACACAAGCATTAGACTACGTTGTAACAGAAAACGACCGCATCGAAGGTAAATTCACAATCATTCGCCGCGGTAAAAAGAAATATTTCTTAATTCGTTACTAATCAGAAACGAATATAAAACAAATAGTACCCCGAATTGTAGGATGAAAAGTCTATAATTCGGGTTTTTTTATGTATGAATTTAGATTGTCTCACCAGTTCTTGTAAATAGAATATGAAGAATTAATACGATCATATAAAGTAAGCTAATGAGCATAACAATAAATGCTGTTGGATAAAATTTTGCCGCATATATAAAGAAATCGATTTGATAAATATCTTGGTAATTTGAAACGGTGCCTTTAAAGTAATTCGTAAACTTAGCGCTATATTTCCATTCATCGGGATAGTCTATTAAATTACTTCCCTGATACCAATTAATAAGCGCGGAAGTAATAAAAAGCATACATGCACTACCTAATTGAACCATTTGGTTTATTTTCAAAATGAATCAACCTCCTATTTTATGGTTATTATAGCGTGCATTCATATTCCTGTAACCTTTTTGTTGTAATCTCCTTTTCGAATTCATACGGAAATCACATGTAAGCGGTATGATAAATGTATAACAAATAGAAAGGAGTGGTAAAACAAAATGTCACTAGAAGCGCTCATTATTTTTTCTTTGCTAAATGCGGGTCAGCTTGCAGAGAATTCGAAGGTTGATGTACATAAAGAGCAGAAAGATGCTTATGTATATGTGCAGAAAGAGGAAAATAAATAATTTTATTTTATATATAAACGAAAAAAGCCAATCCAGAGGATTGGCTTTTTGTCATTAACGAGAGTAGAACTCTACGATTAATGCTTCGTTGATTTCAGCTGCTAACTCAGAACGCTCAGCGTGACGAGTGTAAGTAGCTTCTAATTTATCAGCATCGAAAGTTAAGTATTCTGGTACGAAGTTGTTAACTTCGATCGCTTCTTTAACAACAACAAGGCTGTTAGATTTTTCGCGAACGCTGATTGTTTGACCAGGTTTTACACGGTAAGATGGGATATCTACGCGAGATCCATCAACTGTGATGTGGCCGTGGTTTACTAATTGGCGAGCTGCACGACGAGTGCGAGCTAAGCCCATACGGTAAACTAGGTTGTCAAGACGAGCTTCAAGAAGGATCATGAAGTTTTCGCCGTGCTTACCAGGCATTTTACCTGCTTGGTCAAATGTGCGACGGAATTGACGCTCAGTCATGCCGTACATGTGACGAAGTTTTTGTTTCTCTTGTAATTGTAAACCGTATTCTGAAAGTTTCTTACGTTGGTTAGGACCGTGAGGACCTGGTGCGTAAGGGCGTTTTTCTAATTCTTTTCCTGTGCCGCTTAGAGAGATTCCAAGACGACGAGACAGTTTCCAAGCTGGACCTGTATAACGAGCCATAGTTGACTCCTCCTTTAAAAATGTTTTTATTTACGTAAAATAAAAACAGACGTAATCGATATTTACGGGCATTTTGTTTTCATGTACCTTCGCTCCAGCAGCAGGGAGTTACGAGATACACCTCCGTAGAGGAACAAAATACAAACGATAAACTCACATTACAAGGCTGCCTTTTTATTTTACACAAACGCTATTATATCTTTTACCTAGAGTTTCGTCAAGCGGGTACGTTTTTGTTTTATGCATATAAATTTTGGAAATTAATAAGAAGGAATTTAAAACGATATACAAGAAGTGATAGAAACACAAATAAAACGCTTACATAAAATGTAGTAAAAAATGTTCATTAATTTTTTGTTGATGAATATGCGGTATAAAAACATAAAAGGGGATGTTTTTATGAAAAAGAAGCATATGGAGACAGCGTTAATTCATCACGGTTATACATCTGAGGAACATAAAGGAAGTTTAACACCACCGCTATTTCAAACGTCTACATTTACATTTGAGACTGCGCAGCAAGGAGAGGCGAGTTTTGCGGGAGTGGATCCATCTTATATTTACTCAAGACTTGGAAATCCAACTGTAAAATTATTTGAAGAACGTATGGCGGTGTTAGAAGGAGGAGAAGAAGCACTTGCTTTCGGATCCGGTATGGCAGCTATTTCCGCAACGTTAATTGGTTTTCTAAAAGCTGGAGATCATATTATTTGTTCAAATGGATTATATGGGTGCACGTACGGATTTTTAGAAGTGTTAGAAGAGAAATTTATGATTACGCATTCGTTTTGTGATATGGAGACAGAGGCTGATATTGAAAATAAAATCCGTCCAAATACGAAGCTTATTTTCGTTGAAACGCCGATTAATCCAACGATGAAATTAATTGATTTAAAACAAGTAATTCGGGTTGCGAAGCGAAATGGTTTACTTGTCATTGTTGATAATACGTTTTGTTCACCTTATTTACAAAGACCACTTGAGCTTGGTTGTGATGCAGTTGTGCATAGTGCGACAAAATATATTGGCGGTCACGGCGATGTTGTGGCGGGTGTAACGATTTGTAAAACGAAAGCGTTAGCTGAAAAAATTCGCCCGATGCGAAAAGATATCGGCGGTATTATGGCGCCGTTTGATGCATGGTTATTGTTACGCGGATTAAAGACGTTGGCGGTAAGAATGGACCGCCATTGTGATAATGCAGAAAAAATTGTATCGTTCCTGAAAAATCATGATGCGGTAGAAGGTGTTTGGTATCCAGAAGGTGAGTTAGCATCTCGCCAAATGAAACGGGGCGGCGGTGTGATTTCTTTTTCAGTAAAAGGCGGAAAAGAAGAGACACAAGCGTTTATCAATGACCTTCACTTTATTACAATTGCCGTAAGTTTAGGGGATACAGAAACGTTAATTCAGCATCCGGCAACGATGACGCACGCTGCGATTCCGGCTGAGCTAAGACAAGAAATGGGCATTTACGATAATTTAATACGTTTATCTGTCGGTTTAGAATCATGGGAGGATATCGTTTCTGATTTAGAGCAGGCATTAAAGAAAATATCTACTGTTAGTAATCAATAAAAAAGAGTGAGCTATCGGTTTCGTACGTGATGTACGCAATCGATAACTCACTCTTTTCTTTTTTAAATATGTTTTAGGAGTGTTTCCACAAACTTTTCTAAATAGCGCTGATCTACTTCATCAAAACGATTTTTTTCAGGGCTATCAATATCAAGTACACCAATGACAGTTCCTTCTTTCACGATCGGTACAACGATTTCTGAATTAGAAGCACTATCGCAAGCGATATGTCCTGGGAATTGGTGAACGTCTGCTACAAGCTGCGTCGTTTTTGTTTCAGCTGCTGCGCCGCAAACGCCTCGTCCAAATGGAATGCGCACGCAAGCAGGCATTCCTTGGAAAGGTCCAAGAACAAGCTGATTTCCTTCTGTTACATAAAAGCCAACCCAATTCACACGATCTAAAAATTGATTTAATAATGCGGACGCATTTGATAAGTTTGCGACTACGTTCGGTTCGCCAGTTAATAATGCATCCAGTTGTTTAATTACTGTCTCGTATTGTTCTTCACGAGAACCTGCATAACTTTCTTTTGTAAACATGGAAACAACTCCCTTTTTATCGAGATGTGTAAAATATTAGCAAAATACGATGTATTTCACATGACTTTGTCGATAGAAAATTAAAGGAATTTGTCTTAAAAGTCAAGAAATTTAAACTATAGCTGTTCAGTGAGAGGAAGTGAGCGCATGAAACAGACGAAACAAAAAGTAATTGATGCGGCAATATCGTTGTTTAACACGAAAGGTTATGATGGAACGTCGGTGCGAGAAATTGCAAAGCGAGCGGATGTGAATGTAGCGAATATTTCATATTATTTTGCTGGAAAGCAAGGTTTATTAGAACAGCTTATTACTGACTTTTTAGAAGGATATATTCATGTGATTGAAACGTCCTTTGAACAGAGAGAATATTTGTCGGCTAAAGATATGATGGTGCAAATGGTGCGTGGGATTTTACGATATCAATTTGAAAATAGGGAATTGACACGTTTCTTTTACCGAGAGCTTTCGCTTGATACGACATTAATTCGCGAAGTGATGACCATTTACTTTTCTAAAGAAAGATATTATATAGAGCAAATTATAAAGCATGGACAAATGAAGCAAGAATTTAAAAAGGTATCTTTTACAATGTTTATGACGCAATTAAAAGGCATGATGAATATGCCGTTTTTATATCCGCAATATATATCAGAAGTGCTGCATTCTTTTCCGTCTGAGACATTTTTCATAGAAATGTACACGAAAGAAATTGAACAATGGATGGAACACACATTATGTATAACGAATATATACTATGAATTACCAAGAGCTGTTCATATGTGAAGAATCCCCACCTAACGAACTGAGGTGGGGATTTTTGTGCTTTCTTTCCTTTGCCATACATTGTTGCATAATAGCGCGATAATTGTTAATGAGGCTCCGGCAATTTCAATTTTGTCGACTGTATAACCTCGAAAGATGGAACCGATAAGTGCAAGTACAGGAACTAAATTCATAAATAATATGCCGTTAATAGATGAAATATAGCGATTTCCTGTGTTCCAGCAAAATACAGCGATAACACCTGCAACAATCGACATATACAAGAGTTCAAAACGAACGCTCATAATGGTACGAAGTGACGGCATAGTAACGATGTTTGTGTAAGTGAAGAAAGTGACGATAACGATGAGTGAAACCGAGCCGAATAAACAAGTTAACGTCGTATATCGAAGTGGTGACCAAGATTGAAAACGAGCACCACCGTTCGTATAAATGACCCAGCAAGTAACGCCGCATAGCATAAGTATATTTGTTGAGAGGTGACTGGCAGCTCCAAATAAAAAGTGAATATTTCCTTTTGAAATGACAAGCATAACACCGAGCAATGCAACGAACATACAAAGGAATGTGTAGTTTTGTGGGCGTTTGTTTTTTGTTATCCACTGCAATAATAAAGCGATGAGCGGCATAAGAGATTGAATCATTGCAGCATGAATGGCCCCAGAAGGCCCGGCAAGTTGTTGGCCGTAAAAAATGAGAAAACCATATCCAGCGAAACCGACTGTTCCGTAAAAGAATAACGAAAGTGTTCTTTTTTCTAAGTGGAGTGAAGTTTTTCCTTCAGTAATGAATAGCAAAATAAGAAAAATAATAGCTGCTGATCCGTATCGGATAGTTGTGAAGAAGAACGGATCGATAAACTGCAGAGCATTTGCCATGACAGGAAACATAAATCCCCAAGCCGTTACGGCAAGTAAGCATAGGAGGGATCCGAGTAGCATTTGTTTTTTGTCCAAGAGTATCTTTCCCCTTTTCATTTCGTTATAGTAAGTTGATGAAATAAGTATAAAGAGTAATTGTTTATAGAGGGAAATATCGATTTTTTATGACAGTTATAACTTTTTGTTAGAGGTGTGTACGATGGATTTGGAAGCAGTACGATCGTTTATTGAAGTGAAGAATACGCGAAGTTTATCAAAGGCGAGTAAGCTTTTACATATTTCTCAACCGGCGCTTAGTAAGCAAATTCAAAGGTTAGAAGCGGATTTAGAGGTTACTTTACTGAAGCGTTCCGCGCAAGGAGTGGAATTAACAGAAGCTGGAGAGTTATTTATAACAAGAATGTTACCGATTTTGGAACACATCCATGAAGTGAAAGCCGAAATGAAGAATTTTCAAGAGAAGCGGAAAATTTCTATAGGCATATTGCCAAGTTTAGCAGCGCATTATATATCAAAATGTAAAGATGTATTAGGTGAAGAATTCGAAGTAGAATGGAAAATTGAGCATACGAAAGTACTAATGGGACTCTTTAAAGAGCGGAAGATTGAAGCGATGTTCGTCGATTCAGTAGTAGAAGACGCTACGTGTATAAAAGAAATGCGAGAAGAAAAAATTGTTTGTGTAGTTTCAAGTGATCATCTTTATAAAGAGAAAATAGTAATCCGAATGGAAGATTTGCAAAATGAAAAGTTAATCGTATATCCAGAAATTTGTGATGTAAGGAAAATGATTACGAATATGTTTCAAGGGATAGGTGCGAAACCAATCATTGCATTTGAAACTTCTTATGCAGAACCGATGCTTGCAATGGTCGGAGCTGGACTTGGTATTACGTTACTTCCAGAAATGGCAGTAGAGCAAGCGGTAAAGCAAGGAAATGTGCATGCGATTTTAATTGAGCCACCACTTGTGCGCAAAATTTATTTCGTATCTCATATGAAAGAGAACCTGTTATTACAATCATTTGATGATGGGAGATAATCCAAACAGAAGATTGAGAAAGATTACAATTGCATTGAAAGAAACATGAAATTTTAAAAAAAACTAGGTCAAAAACAAGCCATTACATGGTATGATTAGTACATTGTTAGTTGTTAAATATAGGGGGATTCCCTTTTTATACATAATGCCTTCCATTTCATAAACGGAACGGACAAAAAAAGAGATATAACTAGGAGGCTTTTTTGCATGGATTCTATCCTGACGATCGTTATCATTGTAGTAAGCTCTATTCTAGTGCTGCTCATGATAGAGCTTGTGATAAGAAATCGTTCATATAAAGATATTGAAGCACTGGAGCAGTGGAAACAAGAGATAAAAGATAAGCCTGTGGCAGATGAACTAAAACGGGTGAAAGACTTAAATATGACAGGTCAAACAGAAGAACTGTTTGGTAAATGGCGTGAAGAATGGGATGAGATTGTATCAACAACCCTTCCGAAAGCAGACAAAGATTTAGCGCAAGCGCGAAAATTCGCCTCGCAATTCTCCTTCCGAAAAGCAAAGCATGCGATGAATGAATCCATAAGTGGTTTAGATGACGCTGATAATCGTATTACAGACATTTTAAATGAATTACAGCAATTGTTAGAAAGCCATGAAAAAAATAGCTCGGAAATTGAAGGGTTACGTGATACATATCGTAGTATGAAGAAGAGTGTTCTTGCTCATAGACATATGTATGGAGCAGCAGAGCAGAAAATCGAAGAAATGCTAGACGCTGAATCTAATAAGTTTAAAAGCTTTGAAGAGGCAACAGATAATGGTGACTATTTAAAAGCGAGAGAAATTGTTATTAGTTTGGAAGAAGGTTTGGCAAACTTAGAAATCATTATTCACCAAATTCCAGATTTATTGGTAGAGTGTCAAGCGACGTTACCAGTTCAGCTGGAAGATTTATTACACGGACATAATGATATGGTAAGACAAGGTTATGTATTAGAGTATTTGGAAGTCCCTAAAGAAGTTCGTGATATGACGACACAACTACAAACATGTTTAATGGATATACAGGAGCTTCATATAACGGAAGCAGCTGAAAAAGTAGAAAACTTAAAAACGCGTTTAGATGGCTTCTATGATCAACTGGAACAAGAAGTACATGCGAGACATTATGTGGAGCAAAAAACACTTTCTGTTTATGAAGACTTAGAAGAAATTCGCATTGAAACGATTGAAACAAAAGCAGAAACACAACTAGTGAAACAAAGTTATCAGTTACAAGATAAGGACATTGAGTCTCAAAAAGTAATTGAAAAGCAAATGCACATTTTGATGAAACGTTTTGAAATGCTGCAATTACGCGTTGCGGAACAAGATATTGCCTTCTCTATTATTCGTGAGGAACTAGAAGAGGTTTATGAGCAATGTGAAACGTTAAAAGTACTTCATGCAGAATATAAAGAAATGTTGCAAACGATGCGTAAAGAAGAATTTGAAGCGCGTGAGAAGTTACAAGAAATGCGAAATATCATTTTTGAAACGAAACGTTTTATGAAAAAGTCGAATTTGCCAGGTCTTCCAGAAAGCATTATGGAAGATTTAAAAAGAGGACAAATGGCAATGCAAGCTGTATATGAACAGTTAGAAGTGAAACCGTTAAATATGAACGCTGTAAATAGCAGTTTAGAAGAAGCGTACACAACTGTTAATGGTGTAGCTGAAATGACAGAAGAGTTAATTGGACAAGCGTATTTAGTTGAAAAATTAATTCAATACGGTAATCGTTACCGCAGTCATGATGAGAACCTTGCAGAGAGCTTAAATTATGCGGAGAAATTATTCCGTGAATATCAATACGATGCAGCTTTAGAACAAGCGGCTTCTATACTAGAGCAACTTGAACCTGGCGTTGTTCAAAAAATAGCTGAATATGTAGACAATGAACAAACCCTTTCATAAGGGTTTGTTTTTTTGTGTAATTTTGGGGACGATGTTGCTATAATGAATAGCGGAATACAGTAAGGTTATTCGTTTTAAAATATAGTGAAACTGTAGTCAGTAGGGTCATCCTCGCTAATTATCGGCCTTCACAATCGGGATAAAATGGAACCTTTGAGTAGTCTTAGCGTAATTACACGTATTTGTGATATGATTATATGATGTGATAGCGCTGAAAGGGGAAGAACGATGATCTATTTTGATAATAGTGCGACGACGAAGCCATATCCAGAAGCCCTTCAATCGTACGTAACGGTTGCTGGAAAATATTTTGGAAACCCTTCTTCTATTCATTCGCTTGGGGGAGAGGCAGAGCGTCTATTAACACAATCAAGAACGATTGCAGCGCAGCTTCTTCATGTTAAACCTTCTGAGGTTATTTTCACATCAGGTGGAACGGAAGGGAATAACCTTGCGATTAAAGGAATAGCGATGAGGAATCGTTCGCGCGGTAAACATATCATTACAACAAATATTGAACACGCGTCTGTGTTTGAAGCATATAAACAATTAGAAGATCTCGGTTTTGATGTAACATATTTACCGGTTAATGAGCATGGTGTTGTATCGGTAGAGGATGTAAAACGAGCACTTCGTGAAGATACGATTCTTGTGTCAATTATTCATGTGAACAACGAGACTGGAGCAATTCAGCCTGTTGCTGAAATTGGAACGTTATTATCGAACTATCCGAAAATAAGATTCCATGTGGACCATGTACAAGGGATAGGAAAAGTACCGCTTGATTTATATGCTTCTCATATTGATCTTTGCTCAATATCTGGACATAAATTCCACAGTGTAAAGGGAACGGGTCTTCTTTATGTACGTGATGGCGTAAGGTTAGATCCAATTTTATCAGGTGGTCAACAAGAGTTTAAATATCGCTCTGGTACAGAAAACTTACCTGGCATTGTAGCGATGGTGAAAGCACTTCGCATGACAATGGAACAAGTGAAAGAAAAGATAGCTCATTTGCACAATTTACAAACAGAGCTTGTCCGTTTCTTTAAAGAGATGGAAGATGTAACGATCAATACGTCGCTTGCATATGCAGCACCGCACATTTTAAATGTATCATTTGTTGGTTTAAAACCAGAAGTGGTCGTTCATGCTTTAGAAGAGCACGGTGTATATGTATCGACGAAGTCTGCTTGTTCTTCAAAAGCAAATGAAGTGAGCAGAGTGTTAGTGTCAATGGGAGTACCCCATGCCGCTGCTGCAAGTGCTATTCGCATTAGTTTGGCACCAGAAAACACGATGGAAGAAGTAAAACAATTTGAAGGTATTGTGAAAGAGACGATGCCAAAATTACATGAAGTGATGAGGTAAAGGAATATGATGACATATGAATATATTTTAGTTCGTTATGGAGAGATGACGACTAAAGGTAAGAACCGCTCTAAATTTGTAAGCACATTAAAAGATAACGTAAAGTTTAAACTGAAAAAGTTCCCAAATATTAAAATCGATGCAACGCATGATCGTATGTACATCCAATTAAATGGCGAAGACCATGAAGCAATTTCTGAAAGATTGAAAGATGTATTTGGTATTCATAAGTTTAACTTAGCGATGAAAGTACCATCAGAATTAGAAGATATTAAAAAAGGTGCATTAGCAGCTTTCTTACAAGTAAAAGGTGATGTAAAAACATTTAAAATTACAGTGCACCGTTCTGATAAGCGCTTCCCAATGAAGACGATGGAGTTACTTCCAGAAATCGGTGGACACATTTTAGAAAATACAGAGGATATCACAGTAGATGTTCATAATCCAGATGTGAATGTACGTATAGAAATTCGCAGTGGTTACAGCTATATTATGTGTGGTGAGCATATGGGAGCTGGTGGTTTACCAGTTGGCGTTGGCGGAAAAGTAATGGTACTTCTTTCTGGTGGTATCGATAGCCCAGTAGCAACGTACTTAACGATGAAACGCGGCGTGTCTGTGGAAGCAGTTCATTTCCATAGCCCACCTTTCACAAGCGAGCGTGCAAAACAAAAAGTAATCGATTTAGCACAAGAGTTAACGAAGTACTGTAAACGTGTAACGCTTCACCTTGTTCCATTTACAGAAGTGCAAAAAACGATTAATAAAGAAATTCCATCTAGCTATTCAATGACAGTTATGCGCCGTATGATGATGCGTATTACAGAGCGTATCGCAGAGGAGCGTAATGCACTTGCAATCACGACTGGTGAAAGTCTTGGGCAAGTAGCAAGCCAAACGTTAGATAGTATGCATACAATTAACGAAGTAACAAACTATCCGGTTATTCGTCCACTTATTACGATGGATAAATTAGAAATTATTAAAATTGCTGAAGAAATCGGCACATATGATATTTCAATTCGTCCGTACGAAGATTGCTGTACAGTATTCACACCAGCAAGCCCAGCGACGAAGCCGAAGCGTGAAAAAGCGAATCGTTTTGAAGCGAAATACGATTTCACACCATTAATCGATGAAGCTGTAGCGAACAAAGAAACAATGGTATTACAAACGGTAGAAGTAGTGGCGGAAGAAGAAAAATTCGAAGAACTTTTCTAAAACCATAAATTACCATATCTAAAATATGTATGAAGTCATGTTGTTTATCACACTCTATACTCACAAGGAGGTGATACAACATGGCAAGCACAAATAAATTAGCAGTATCTGGTGCTCAAGCAGCATTAGATCAAATGAAATACGAAATCGCTCAAGAGTTTGGTGTTCAACTTGGAGCTGATGCAACATCTCGCGCTAACGGTTCTGTTGGTGGCGAAATCACTAAACGTCTAGTTTCACTAGCTGAGCAACAATTAGGCGGTTTCCAAAAATAATCCCATATATGATGGCTTAGAAAGAGCGGGTTCTCCCGCTCTTTCTTTTTGTTGTTTGCACCGTTATACATTTATTTCGACATAGACATAAAAAATTTGTCAAAAGAAGAGGGTTCAAAATTAACTGAAAATTCTTTATTATATAAGGGAGGCATAGAAATGGAGGAGGATATTGTATGAAGAGAGAAGAATTGTTGGCGCCGCCGTCTTATAATTTAGTTTCTGAAATAGAGAAATATACAAGTGATAAAGAGAAGCTTGCTTTAATTTGGCAAGATGATAAAGGGAATAGACGAGAAGTTACATACGCTGAGTTAATGAAAGGTGCGAATAAAATTGGAAACGCTTTTATAAAGAGTGGTCTCCAAAAAGGGGACAAGCTCCTCATTATGATGCCACGTTTAATTGAAGCATACATGACGTATATCGCTGCGATTAAAGCGGGATTTGTCGTAATTCCGAGTTCGGAAATGTTGCGCAAGAAGGATATTGAATATCGTATTGGGCACGGGGAAGTAAAAGCAATCGTAAGTTATGAGCCGTACATTGGGCAGTTTGATGATATAGAAGCGATGAAATCTCTTCAAAAATTCGTTCTGAGCGAGCAGTCAGTAGATGGATGGATTAATTTAAAAACAGCGTTAGAAACAGAAAGTGACCTGTTAGAAATGACAACGACAGATAAAGAAGATATGGTCTTTTTATCTTACACGTCAGGGACGACAGGAAATCCAAAAGGTGTTGTTCATACGCATGCATGGGCATACGCTCATTTACGTACGAGCGCTCCAAACTGGCTCGGGATTGAAGTGAATGATGTTGTATGGGCGACGGCTAGTCCAGGCTGGCAAAAGTGGATTTGGAGCCCGTTTTTAGCAACTCTCGGATCAGGTGCAACAGGATTTGTATACAACGGTAAATTTGAACCGAAAACATATTTAAATTTGTTAGACGATAATAAGGTGAACGTGCTGTGTTGCACGCCGACTGAGTATAGATTAATGGCAAAAGTAGAGGACTTAAGTGAGTACAATTTAGAAGCGTTACATAGCGCTGTATCCGCAGGTGAGCCGTTAAATAGGGAAGTCATTGAAACGTTCCAAAAGCACTTTAATATTACAGTGAGAGATGGCTATGGACAAACGGAAAATACATTGCTTGTTGGTGTAATGAAAGGGATGGATATTAGACCAGGATCAATGGGAAAACCAACGCCAGGCAACCACGTTGATATTGTAGATGAGGAAGGTATTCCAGTACAGGTAGGAGAAGTTGGTGATATTGCAGTTCACATTGAAACGCCAGCCCTCTTTAAACAATATTATAAAGACGATGAGCGCACAGCGATGCAATTCCGCGGTGATTATTATATTACCGGCGATAAAGCGAAGAAAGATGAAGAAGGCTATTTCTGGTTTGAAGGGCGCGGTGATGATATTATTATTAGCTCTGGTTATACAATTGGACCGTTTGAAGTAGAAGATGCGCTCGTAAAACATCCTTACGTAAGAGAGTGTGCGGTTGTCGCAAGCCCTGATGAAATTCGAGGAAGTGTCGTGAAGGCATTTATCGTATTAAGAGAGAATATAGACAAGAACGAAGAAACATTAATCCCAGTACTCCAACAACACGTCAAAGAACTCACTGCACCATATAAATACCCTCGCAAAATTGAATTTGTAGATGAACTACCAAAAACGATTTCCGGAAAAATTCGCCGTATTGAACTTAGAAAACAAGAGATGGAGATTCCGTCAAAATAATTTTGAAAACAGTGAAGGAAATAGTTGAATGAAATGGCAAACAATGATAAGATAAAAACGAACGTAAGTTCGATTTTATAAATTTAAAAAAGAGGTGTCCGTATGATTTTAGGGATTAATCCGTACTTAGTTTTAGATGGTAGTGGGCAAGAGGCTGTACAGTTTTATAAAGAGGCGTTAGACGCAAAAGTAGAAGTCATGCAAACTTTTGGAGATATGCCTGAAAATCCAGAATACCCGATTCCAGCTGAAGCAAAAGAGCGCGTTTTACATGCTACTTTAAAAGTTGGTAATACGGACCTTATGATTTCTGATACATTCCCAGGTCAAGGGCATGCAATCGGATCTCAAGTAACAATCGCAATTCAAATTAGTAATGCAGAAAAAGCGAAAGAAGTATTCGAAAAGTTACAAGAGGGTGGAGAAGTTATTATGCCACTTCAAGAAACGTTCTGGAGCCCAGCATACGGACAACTAAAAGATAAATTTAGCATTGAATGGCAAATCACAACGAATCCTACTGAGCAAAAGTAATTTTTAGAAAAGCACCATGTTTTGAAATGGTGCTTTTTTTTATACAATAAATACAAAGGAGATGGGATATATGGGAGAAATTTGGTATGGCGGCACCATTTACACGATGCGAGAAGAGAATGAAAAAGTAGACGCTGTTTATGTTGAAAAGGGCATGATCGTTGATGTCGGGAGTAAAGAAGAGTTAGAAGACCGATATGCTACGGTTAAATTTCACGATTTAGAAGGCAAAACGATGATTCCAGGTCTCGTTGATAGTCATATGCATCTGATTGGTCATGGGGAGAGATTACTTCGATTAGATCTATCAAATTGTACATCTTATAGCGAAGTGTTGACTCTTGTTCAGAACCGAGTAGAAGAAGCGCCAAAAGGTTCTTGGATTATTGGAGAAGGCTGGAATGAAAATAATTTTACAGATACAAAAAAAGTTCACGTACGTGATCTAGATGAAATCTCTAAAGAACACCCCATTTTATTAAAGCGCGTTTGTCGCCACGTTACATGGGTGAATTCATACATATTGCAAGAGGCGAACATAACAGAAATGACGCAAGACCCGAAAGGCGGGAAAATCGGCCGGGATTCATTAAATATGTTAACAGGCCTTTTATATGAACAAGGGCAAGAATTAATTAAACATGTGCAGCCGGAAATTGATGAAGCTTATTTACAAAGAGCCCTGCAAACAGCAATTAAAAATTGTTGGCAATATGGACTCGTTGGCGGGCATACGGAAGATTTAAATTATTACGGTGGTTTTAGAAAAACGCACAATGCTTTTTCTCATGTTATAAAGGAAATGTCATTTAAAGCACATTTACTCGTTCACCATGAAGTAGCAGGTGAACGAAAAGAATATGAAAATGAGCATTATATTGAATTTGGGGCGATGAAAATTTTTTCTGATGGCTCTTTTGGCGGAAGAACAGCTTTATTAAGTGAACCGTATGAAGATGCGGAGGAAACAAATGGAGTTGCAATTTTCTCACGTGAAGAGCTTGCGGAGTTAGTGAAAAAGGCACGAGATTTACATATGTCAGTAGCGATTCATACAATCGGTGATTTATCGCTCCAGTATGTTATTGATGCACTTGAATTATATCCACCAGTAGAAGGATTACGCGACCGCATTATTCATTGTCAGCTCGCTCGTGAAGAGTTGATTGAGAGAATGAAACATTTACCGGCTATTATTGATATTCAGCCCGTCTTTGTGTCATCGGACTTCCCATCAGTCATTGAAAAACTAGGCAAGAATCGTCTTCGTTATGCATACGCGTGGAAGACGTTACTAGAAGCAGGATTACACTGCAATGGTGGATCTGACGCACCAATTGAACAAGTGAATCCGTTTTTAGGTATATATAGCGCTGTTACACGTAGAAGTTTTATTGACGGTGTATGCTATATGCCAGAGGAAAGATTAACGGTATATGAAGCTATCTCTTTATTTACAACAGGAAGTGCCTATGCAATCGGAAAAGAAGCGAAGCGAGGAAAAATCGCAAAAGGATATGAGGCAGACTTTACCATAGTAGATCGAAACATATTTGAAATAGAGGCAGAAGAAATAAAAGAAGTACAAGCAGAAATGACCGTAATTGATGGGAAGATTGTGTATAGGAAAGACGCGTGAAAATATATCGACTTACCGACAAAAAATGACAAGAATAGTGGCCGGTAGCGAGAGAAATAAATAACCGCCGAATTATGGAATCCCGTAATTCGGCGGTTATTTTAATACTATAAAAACGTTCTCTGTACTTTTTCCCAGAAGGAATTGTTTTTTAATTTAACTGTTTTAATTTGTTTATCGCTTAAGCGTACAACAACTTTTTCCACTTGTTTAATGCTAAGCGCTTCATTATCCATACCGATAACAGGATAATCGTTACCGTTTGGTTTTAGTTTTAAAGTTAATGTACGCTTGTGATTTAAAATGAACGGTGAACCGAGCGTACGGTATGTGTTGTTATTTAATGATGCGAGTTCGCTTACTTGGAAGCATGGGATGAGCGGATCAACAACCGCACCATGTAACGATTTATTGTAAGCTGTACTTCCTGTTGGGGTAGAAACAACTAAACCGTCCCCTCTAAATGTTTCGAAATATAGATCATCAACGTGAACATCTACTACGAATGTTTTAATAATGCTAGAACGTAATGAGAACTCATTTAAACAATGGAAAGATGTACCGTGATCTACATCTACCTGAATTGTTGGGTATTTTCGCACTTCAATTTCATTTTTTGTAATTTCTTGAAGGGCTGTATCAACGTGATCAATATGGAAATCGCAGTAGAACGAAATTTCATCTTTCGTAGAAATCCCTGCGTATAAGCAATCTTCTCTAAAACCAGTTTTACGAACGGCTTGTAAGAAAGTTGCATCATCTCCAACACTGACGATAGCGTTTGCATTTTTTGGATTATCTAATATGGTGAATCCATTCTCTTCTAAAATACGATAGATTGGTTTCATTTTTTCAACGAGCGTTGCTTTGTCATCACCATAAAAGAAAAATAAATTGCGACGATCTGCCATTATGTATCCCTCCACTGCAGTTAAATTTTCTGTTTTTCGTGCTACATATCATCCAAATACGTTCTTGAAGATATGTTCAAATAATATATTTCGATATAAAATGTCAAAATCCTTTTTTTATTTTTAGAAAAATTTTTATATTCAATCTTAAAGGATTCTGTTTAATGATGAATAAACTTGTCGATAATGGGTACGGAGTGAAAGGATGATAAGTATGAAGTGGCTCGTGATTGGAATAATAATTCTTCTCCTTTTTATTTTGCTTATACTATTGTCGAAAATAAAGCTTAAAGTGACATTTTTATATTCAGAAATGGAAAAGCAATGTTTGTTTCAAGTGAAAATATGGATGATTCGATATACGTTTGATGTATTGGAAAGAATTGAAAAACAACAGAAAAAGACAGGGCAGAAAATCGAAAAAGCTGAAAAAGACGGTGGATTAGATAATAAAATTATGGCGCAACTTGATAGTATGGGGGAGCTGATAAAAAAGCTACAAGAAGTTCATACTATTGTTAAAGATTTTCTCAAACGAGTGAAAATCAATGGGTGGAAATGGCACACGCAAATTGGAGCAGGCGACGCAGCTAGCACTGGAATTGTCACTGGATATGCATGGGGGACAAAAGGAATGGCTGCTGGAGTTGTAGGACAATATATGCATATTGTCGACGTACCAGAATTTGAAATTACCCCTGTTTTTCAAGGGAAAGGATTTGCATCAAGATGTGAGTTAACAGCATCTTTTCGTATATTCCGTACTGTAAAAACAGCGGTAAAATTACTTGTGTTTATGAGGAAGCAAAGATCTGGTATGACAGAAAAATCTGTTCAAGCATAGGGGGGATATAGAATGGACCATCCAATTCAAGGTTTAATGACAACCGCAATGCAGCATTTAAAACAAATGACTGATGTAAATACAATTGTTGGTGATCCGATTAAAGCGGCAGATGGAAGTGTAATTCTTACCGTTTCGAAAGTTAGTTTCGGATTCGCTGCTGGTGGAAGTGAATTTGGAAAAGTAGAACATTCAGGCCGTCATCCATTTGGCGGGGGAAGTGGTGGAGGAGTTTCTATTAATCCTGTTGCTTTTCTTGTTATAAATGGAGACGGTGTAAAAGTGTTGCATTTAGATAAGCAAACACACGTCATCGATAAAATAATTGAATTAGCGCCACAAGCTGTTGATAAAGTGAAGGAAATGATGGATAAACGAAAAGAAGACGATCCTGAATTTCAAATTTAACAAATAAGAAGCTAATCAATGGATTAGCTTCTTTAATTTTTTTGTAAATAAAGCGATTTTATTTGCATTATCGATAGGGACAAACTATCATTTACATTGTACATATTTTGTTTAAATAAGGGAGGATTTTCAAGTGGCAAACGTAACTTTTAAAGGTAACCCAATGACTTTAGTTGGAACAGAAGTTAAAGTTGGCGATCAAGCGCCAAAATTCCAAGTATTAGCAAATGACTTATCTCCAGTAAGTTTAGAAACATACAAAGGCGAAGTAAAATTAATTAGTGTTGTACCTTCAATCGACACAGGTGTGTGTGATGCACAAACACGTCGTTTTAACCAAGATGCAGCAGGTATTGAAAACGCAAAAGTATTAACAATTAGCGCTGACTTACCATTCGCTCAAAAACGCTGGTGTGCAGCAAACGGTTTAGAAAATGTTGTAACACTTTCTGACCACCGTGACCTTTCATTCGGTGAAGCTTACGGCTTAGTAATGAAAGAGCTTCGTTTACTTGCTCGTGCAGTATTCGTAGTAGATAGCAACGACAAAGTAGTTTACGCAGAGTACGTAAGCGAAGGTACAAGCCATCCAAACTATGAAGCAGCATTAGAAGCAGCTAAAGCGGCAAAATAATGTGAAAGAAATGACCTCTTATAAAGAGGTCGTTTTTTCTCATGTATTGCTGCGTAATGGTACCAATATATGAGAAAAAACGTTATATCATATATAACTTAAAGGGGAGCTCTTTGCAGGAGGTCGCTTTTTCTTTTTGGAAAAAAACACTTTGTGGTATGATATAAGTTATGTGTAAAAGAGAGAAGGAGGAATGTACGTGAGTCAGACAGTAGAAACATTATTTTCTATTTTTGATTCTTCTGCGGTAGTTTTACGTAAAGAATTAGATGTAACATATTTAGAGGCGCTTGTAGAAACAGGTAATAACTTGTTTGAAGGAGCAATTTTACAAGAGGAATTATCCGAATCAGCAATTGAAAGGCTGAATCGTGAATATAGTACGTTTAATGAAGAAACATATAAAGGTGAAGAAATTCGTAAAGCATTTCAGTTAGCCATTTTAAAAGGAATGAAAGAAGGCGTACAAGCGAATCACGAAATGACGCCTGATGCAGTTGGAATGTTCATGAGCTACTTATTCCATAAATTTATGCAAGGGCAAAACGAAATTACTGTTTTAGATCCTGCAATTGGAACAGGTAACTTAATGACTACAGTATTTAATAGCGCCAAAGAAGGAATAGCAATGAGTGGATTTGGTGTAGAAGTGGATGAAGTGCTAATTAAACTTGCTTTAGTAAATGCGAATTTACAAAAGCATGCAATCGAATTCTTCCATCAAGATGGACTAGCGCCACTTTATATCGATCCGGTTGATGCAGTCGTTTCAGACTTACCGATTGGTTACTATCCAAATGAAATCGGTGCAAGTGAATATAAGTTAAAAGCAGATGAAGGAATGTCGTATGCCCATCACCTATTTATTGAACAAAGTGTGAAACATACGAAAGAAGGCGGGTACTTATTCTTCCTAGTACCAAACTTCATTTTTGAAAGTGATCAAGCACCAAAATTACATGCATTTATTAAAGAAACATGTTTTATTCAAGGGCTATTACAGCTACCTGTTTCCATGTTTAAAAACGAGAAAAATGCAAAAAGTATATTTGTTCTCCAAAAGAAAGGTCCTAGTGTAACAATGCCAAAACAGGCGTTATTAGTGGAGTTACCTAAATTCTCCAACATGAAGGCGATGGAGAACATTATGGATCAATTAAATACTTGGTTTGCAACCCACAAATAAGGCAAGGTATATGTAACAGGGTTAGTAATTCATGTAGTACAGTTTTATATGATATGTCATATTTTTAAATATATACTAGATTAAACTGAATTTTTTTGAAATCTGTAATATATATTTTTTCTTGGTGTTACAATTTTTTCACTTGAAATATATGTCGGACGATGTTTAAATTAAAATCGTGAGTATAAAATTTACTAATGATGAAACGTTTTCATAATGAGTGAATTTAATTAGATAAAATCGAGCGGTTTGTGGACATATCCACACAACTACCAAGAGAAAAAGGGGCGAAAGACTAGATGTCAAAAATCATCGCGATTAACGCAGGAAGCTCTTCCTTAAAGTTCCAATTATTTGAAATGCCAAGTGAAACAGTATTAACAAAAGGTTTAGTAGAACGTATCGGTTTAGAAGATAGTGTCTTCTCAATTACTGTAAATGGCGAAAAACAAAAAGAAATTACAAACATCCCAGATCATGCAGTAGCAGTTAACATGCTTCTTAAGAAATTAACTGAAAACGGAATCGTAAAATCTCTTGATGAGATTGGCGGTATCGGTCACCGTGTTGTACACGGCGGCGAAAAATTTGCTGATTCTGTTTTAATTACTGATGAAGTATTAGCTGATATCGAAGAATTAAGCGATTTAGCACCACTTCATAACCCAGCAAACCTTGTTGGTATTAAATCATTCCAAGAAGTATTACCAAACGTACCAGCAGTAGCAGTATTCGATACAGCATTCCACCAAACAATGCCGGAATCTGCTTTCCTATACAGCTTACCATATGAGTACTATGAGAAATTTGGCATCCGTAAATACGGTTTCCACGGAACTTCTCATAAATACGTAACTGAGC
This sequence comes from Bacillus sp. 16GRE42, assembly GCF_019837435.1. Classification (NCBI taxonomy): domain Bacteria; kingdom Bacillati; phylum Bacillota; class Bacilli; order Caryophanales; family Bacillaceae; genus Bacillus; species Bacillus sp. 16GRE42. Next base: position 2,099,668 of record NZ_JADAXF010000001.1, on the reverse strand, counting down.
GTGCGGCTGAATTATTAGGTCGTCCACTTGAAAGCTTAAGCTTACTTTCTTGTCACTTAGGTAACGGTGCAAGTATCGCAGCAGTAGAAGGCGGTAAATCTATCGATACTTCTATGGGCTTCACTCCACTTGCTGGTGTAACAATGGGTACACGTTCTGGTAACATTGACCCTGCGTTAATTCCATACATCATGGAAAAAACAGGCCAAACAGTAGAAGAAGTAGTTAACGTATTAAACAAGAAGAGTGGTATGTTAGGTCTTACTGGTTACTCTAGTGACCTACGTGACATCATCACGAAAGAAGAAGAAGGCGACCACCGTGCGAAAGTAGCACTTGATGTATTCGTAAGCCGTATCCACAAATACATCGGTTCTTACACAGCTCGTATGAAAGGTGTAGACGCAATCATCTTCACAGCTGGTATCGGTGAAAACAGTGCAGTTATTCGTGAGCGCGTATTAGAAGGCCTTGAGTACATGGGTGTATACTTCGACGTAAAACGTAATAACGTATTTGGTGAAGAAGCATTCATCAGCTTCCCACACTCTCCAGTAAAAATTATCGTAATTCCAACTGACGAAGAAGTTATGATCGCTCGTGACGTACTACGTCTTGGAGATATTGGTTAATATACTATATGAAAAAAGACGAGATCCTATAGGGTTTCGTCTTTTTTTTGTTGGATATATTTCAAGATTCCATCTGGATATAGTGCTTTCTCTTTTTGAATGAATGCTGTCATGGGAATCCATTTCGCATATGATGCTGTTTGCTCATCTTGTATATTCAGTATTTCCATTTCATATAGTGATGTGTCTAATAAGCGTAAAGAATATAGTTGAATGATTTCATGACCAACTTCTCCATCAAGATGCAAGATGTTTTCTAAGCAGCCTAAATAATTGGTGATTTCCACTTCTGTATGAAGCTCTTCTTTAAATTCACGAATAACGGTATGTGCTGATTTTTCACCAAGTTCAATTGAACCGCCAAGAGGTCGGTAATATGTTTCATCGCCTGTATGATATTCTTGTACGAGAAGGCGATCGTGATGTATAGTAATGCCAAAAGCTTTTGCACGTGGATACATATATAATCACTCCTTATTTCTTTTGTATAAGGATGATTATAAGGCAGTGTGTAATAAAAAGTATCGTGTTTAAGCTTGCGGTCTAATCGTGATCCCATCAAATAAATCATTCCAAAATGCTTCATTGTACTGGTATACATCCATAATAGGGCATTTTATAACACAAATGTTTTGTAATCCCCAATCTTCTTGGGCGATAGTTGGTACATCTTCAGGAATGAGTAATAGGACAGAGAATGTATGTTTAACTATTTGAGATAAAATTTGTTCCAAGGAACGTGCTTCTTCGTATGTTCCTCCAGTTCGAATAAACGATATGGATTCTGCCGTTTCCATTGTAGTTAGAAAACGATGAATTCGATGCTCATAGTTTAACTTAATTTCTGTATAAGAAGGCCAAGATGTTGGTGTGTTTACATCTGTTTTAAAGTCGTGGCAGGAGTCGATTTCATATAGGTTGTCACGGAGTCTTAATTTCGCACCATCATCCCAAAATGAGATGAAGGATAAGTTTTCGAACTGTAAAAAACGGTCAAATCGATTTTGTAATAATACATTCACTTTTTCTAATGAAGGGCTTAGCATAAAATCGATAACGCCAAAAAAGGGTGATAAATAGAATTGATATAAAGCCCAAGCAGGCCAGCAGTTTTGTCCTAAGCTGAATACTGCATTATATTCTTTTTTTATATTGGATAGATTCATGTGATTTATCTCATCCTTTTTGCTAATATTTTATGTCACTAAAAAATGGTATGTGAATAAAGATAGACAAGCATATTTGCAAAGAATAAGCAGAAATATGTTACAATAGAAAAAAATCGAACGAGGTGGTTGTTACGATGCGATCGAAGCGAGAACAAGCCATTTTAGACAATATAAAAGAATGGGAATCGCAATTAGTTGAGCAAGAAGCGACTGATTTTCAAAAAATGTTTGATAAATGGGTACATACTACAATTGCGAAATTGCCGGAGAAAAAACGAAAAGATTTCTTTACGAAAGCAGATGGATGGCTCTTTCATTTGCATGCATTGATTCAAAGTTCACAATCACAATTAGATGCGCGTAATCGTATTTTAGGAACGTCGAGATTATTTGATGAATCGATTGAGCAACTAGAAGATTTGAAAGCATTATCTATTGATCAATTAACATACATAGCAGAGCAACAAACAGCACGACATCGCCTATATTCATTCGTACAAGGCGGAGCAACGGGTGCTGGGGGTTTATTATTATTAACAGCTGATTTTCCGGTTATGATCGCGTTAAATGTGAAAGCTGTTCAACTTATTGCAACATCATTTGGACATGATGTGAACAAGCCTTATGAAATGATGCTTGCGTTAAAGGTGTTTCATGCGTCATTACTACCAGGAAGGCTTCAGCAATACGCATGGTACAATTTACTGCAAGAGCTAGAGCAAGAAGATTCGTTCTTTTATGAAGGAGACGAAGCGGTGTTACAGCCAGCTTCTACTGAAGTTGTGTTAAAACAAATTTTGAAAACATTTTCGATTTATGCTTTACGTCGTAAATTATTCCAAGGTATTCCGGTAATTGGAATGGCAATCGGGTCTACAGTGAACTATCGTTTAACGAGAAACGTTACTGAATTTGCAAATAGATTTTATCAAGTGCGCCACATAGTCGAGAAGGAAAAAAGAGCGTAAAAAAAAGCGAGAGGCCGAAGCCTTTCGCTTTTTTAATTTGTTGCATGCTTTTTGGACATTGGAATAGATACTGGTTGCTTTTCTGCTTTCTTCTCTGCTTTTGGATAATAAATTAAATCCAATGTTTTTGCCTGTACGGCAATCGAAAGAATAGTAAAAGCAATTTCTGTCCAATTTAAATAATATAATGAAAGCGCAAGAACAATCGCGTCAAAGACGAAGAAAATTTGCCCAATTGTAAAACGAGTTCGTTTACTTAATACAATTGTTAAAATATCGTCTCCGCCGGTTGCACCGCCAAATCGCAATATAAAACCGAGTCCAATACCAGCTAACGCACCGCCAACTACTGCAGCTATAAATAAATTATTTGATAAATCGACCGTAAATGGAGAATAATTTTCCATAAGAGAATAAAATACTCCGAATGAAATCGAACCTAGGAATGAATAGCCAACCATTTTTTTACCTAAAAATGAAGCACATAGTAAAATAATTGGGATATCCATAATTACAGTTGAAATGGATGGTGAAATATCATAAAAATTTTGGATGAATAGTGCAATTCCTACAAAGCCACCTTCTGTTAAGTGGTTTTGGAAGTGAATGTGATATAGCGCTGCTGCTAAAATAAATGAACCGATTAAAACCATAAAAATTTCTTTAATAATTTGTCGACTTTGGATGTTCCTCATCGTTATTCCTTCTTTCCGTAGTTAGTAGTCCTTTTTGTGTTGTAAACTAACTACGAGCTCACATGTAGCTTCAGTTAGTTTACGAAAAAAACTAACTACGCTATATGTCGCTGAAGAAATAACGAATAATCCTCTCGTCCATCAATTCTCCCTACCTTCGTTTTAGTTTAAGTCTTAAAACGACTAAACAAAACGTAGAGTAGGATTCTTCATTTAGCAATCCTGCTCTTCTTTGTTTTGTTTAGCTAGTAACAATTAAGTCCTAAACAAAACGCTATGTGTAAGAAGAGTCTTTTTTTTGCCAAATTATCCTTCGGGCAATCATAATTTCCCCACTCTCGTATTTTTTTCGCTAGACTAAAGTATCTGAGCTGAAAAATACGCTACGTGTATGATTCGTCAATACGATGCCACATGCTCCTTCGAGCGATCATGATATCAAAATCCCTTCCTTCAAGATTTATATTATTATATCATACTTTCAAAAAATGTATGCGGATGGAAACCGACAATAAACGGAGGGAATCTACAAAAATTGTTATGTTTAAATATTTTTGTAGAAAAGCCTAAGTTATTTCGTGAAATCGGACAGTGTTTAAAAGTTTGTCCAATAAGTAAGAAAAAGATGGCGTTTATTCAGTTGTATCTTTCTGGTCACCTTTATCTTTAAAAAACGCATCCCAGCTAATCACACTTAAAAAAGTTAAAGCGATAATAATGAAAGCTCGCATAAAATTGAGACCTCCTTTTGTACATAGTATATGAATAATTTGTTTCAGAATGTGTCATTTTTTTACAAGTCTTAATTATTATGAGATTATATCAGTATAGATAGATGAAAGGGAGAGAGAAGATATGCTAAAAGACATGTTCAAAAGAAAAGAATTAGTATGCGTTTCATGTCAGAAAAAGATTCAATATGAAGAAGAGCTCGTTGCTTTTGTAAAGTTGCCAAAGGAAAGAAGTATATTAGTTGGACCGTTTGATGTATGTTTGGCGAAAACAGCACAAGAAATATATTGTAAATCGTGTTACGACAAAAAAGCATGACCCAAAGTGATTGAGGGGCATGCTTTTTTTCATTGGTGTGCTTTCCCCTCAGATACATTTTGAGTGAGTCGATACCAAAGCCAAAGGTCATTAATGATGGAAGCGAGATCGGCAATTTCTGAATTAAGTTTGCAGGAAATTTCGAAGTTTTCTTCGTTATTTAAATGATGCTGTTTTGCATTAATATAGTGTTCAAGCTCTTTTATACGATCAGGAATCTTTCCGCGAACTTGTTCCCATTTTAATAAAATAGCATGCTGCATTTTTTCGGGGATACTTTCCCAGTCTTCTTGTAAATGCGGAATTTCAATTCCTAGATGTTCATCGTATAAGAAATACTTTTCCATCAGTTCACCCCCGTTTTCCTGCTTATATTGTACATAAAAACAGAAAGAAGTTCGACGAAATTGTTTGAAAAAATTTGAAAATGACTCTTGATACATTTTGTAAAAGGTGTTAAAGTGTGTATTATTATAAAAGAAAATGAATATTTATTCTTTAGGGGGATGCAAAATGGAGAAGAAAAAAGTGGTATTAGCATATTCCGGAGGTCTTGATACTTCCGTTGCAATTAAATGGTTACAAGAGAAGAATTATGATATTATCGCGCTTTGTTTAGACTTAGGGGAAGGTAAAGACTTAGCATTCGTAAAAGAAAAGGCACTTTCAGTAGGTGCAATTAAATCATATATGATTGATGTTCAAGAGGAATTTGCAAATGAATATGCATTGATGGCTATGCAAGCACACACGTTATACGAAGGGAAATACCCTCTCGTTTCTGCATTATCTCGTCCACTTATCGCTAAGAAATTAGTAGAAATTGCAGAACAAGAGGGGGCGACTGCAGTTGCACATGGATGTACAGGGAAAGGGAATGATCAAGTTCGTTTTGAAGTTTCTATTCAAGCGTTAAATCCTTACTTAGAAGTGATTGCGCCTGTACGTGAATGGAAATGGTCACGTGAAGAAGAAATTGCATATGCAAAAGAAAACGATGTTCCAATTCCTATTAATTTAGATAGCCCATTTTCAATCGATCAAAACTTATGGGGACGCAGTAACGAATGTGGCATTTTAGAAGATCCATGGGCAGCACCGCCAGAAGATGCATATGAGATGACATTGGCATTAGAAGATACACCGAATAAACCAGAGTTTGTAGAAATTGGCTTTGAAGCAGGAGTACCGACTACTTTAAATGGTACTGTATATTCACTTTCAGAATTAATTAAAAAGTTAAATGCACTTGCTGGAAAACATGGCGTTGGACGTATCGATCACGTAGAAAATCGCCTTGTTGGTATTAAATCGCGTGAAGTATACGAATGTCCAGCAGCAATGACATTAATCACGGCGCATAAAGAGCTAGAAGATTTAACACTCGTAAAAGAAGTAGCGCATTTTAAACCGATGATTGAGCAAAAAATAACAGAACTTATTTATAACGGTTTATGGTTCTCTCCTTTAAAACAAGCGCTTAACGCTTTCTTACAAGAAACGCAAAAGAATGTAACAGGTACAGTGCGTGTGAAACTATTTAAAGGCCATGCGATTGTAGAAGGACGTAAATCTGAGTACTCTTTATATGACGAAAAATTAGCAACATATACTGCTCAGGACGAATTTAATCATGATGCAGCAGTTGGATTCATTTCATTATTCGGTTTACCGACGAAAGTATACAGCCAAGTGAATCAAAAGAAGGTGGAAGCGTGAGCAAACTTTGGGGCGGACGTTTTACAGAAGAAGCGGAAGCGTGGGTTGAAGAGTTTGGAGCATCCATCTCCTTCGATCAACAATTAGTAAATCAAGATATAAACGGAAGTATTGCACACGTAACGATGCTAGCAAAGCAAGGCATCGTTACGAAAGAAGAAGCTGAGAAAATAAAGGTAGGGCTTCAGTATTTATTAAAAGAAGCAAAAGAGAATAAGCTTCAATTCTCAGTAGAAGCAGAAGATATTCACTTAAACATTGAAAAAATGTTAATTGAACAAATTGGCGAAGTAGGAGGGAAACTTCATACTGGGCGAAGCCGTAACGATCAAGTAGCGACTGATATGCATTTATATTTAAAAGAAAAAGTAGAGCATATTATTAAAGCTACAAAACAATTGCAAACGGTTCTTGTTCATCAAGCGGAAAATAATATTGAAACCATTATGCCTGGCTATACGCATTTGCAGCGTGCGCAGCCAATTTCATTTGCGCATCATATTCTCGCTTACTTTTGGATGTTAGAGCGTGATGTGAATCGTTATGAAGATTCATTAAAGCGCATTAACATTTCACCATTAGGAGCAGGAGCATTAGCTGGGACAACATTCCCGATTGACCGAGAATATAGTGCGGAGCTTCTTGGATTTAATGGAATCTATGAAAATAGTTTAGATGCAGTAAGCGATCGTGATTTCATACTGGAGTTCCTAAGTAACTCATCTATGCTCATGATGCACTTATCACGCTTCTGCGAAGAACTTATTTTATGGAGTAGCCAAGAGTTTCAATTTATTGAAATGAGCGATCAATACGCAACGGGAAGCAGCATTATGCCGCAAAAGAAAAATCCAGATATGGCGGAACTAATCCGCGGTAAAACGGGCAGAGTGTACGGTAATTTATTTAGTTTACTTACAGTCATGAAAGGATTACCGCTCGCTTACAATAAAGACTTGCAAGAAGATAAAGAAGGAATGTTTGATACAGTAAAAACAGTAGAAGGATGCCTTCATATTATGGCAGGCATGTTAGAGAAGATGACTGTCAACAAAGAAAAGATGGGGCAAGCTGTAACGCAAGATTTCTCAAACGCAACAGAAATTGCTGACTACTTAGCAAGTAAAGGACTACCATTCCGTCAAGCTCATGAAATTGTTGGGAAGCTAGTGCTACACTGCACACAAAAAGGAATTTATTTACTAGATGTACCACTAGCAACATATAAAGAAATGAGCTCATTATTTGAAGAAGATTTGTATGAAGTTCTTTCACCATATGCAGCTGTAAAGCGTCGTAACAGTGCTGGCGGGACAGGATTTGAGCAAATTGAGAAAGCTTTGGAGAAGGCGAAAGGATTAGTTAGAGAGTTCGTTGGAAGTTGATTGGTTTATAGGGCAGAAGGTACGCGAATCTTAGTAGAGAGAAGCGTACCTTTTTTGTGATTTTTATAGCTTAAAGTTAATCATACTTATGCCGATCTTCTGTAATTCGAATATACTCAATATCCATCAAATCACGTAGTAATGCACCATTACTTAGTTCCACACCATGTTTTTCTTTAAAATGTGTACGGATTGTATGTAACATTTCGAGCTCTTTCCCGTTCACATCTAAAATAATACGTTCAGAATCATTCATGTAGCATCCTCCTTTTTTAACATATATATTTTGTCCGTCTATTTCTAAAAAATGTATGTTAACCTAAAGTTAGGAAATCAGAAAGGAATGGACAATGAGACGTATTTATTTTATAGGGATAATTTTGTACACGCTAATTGTATTACATGTTGCATTCCCAAACATCTTTTCATTTAAGGATGTAGAAACAGTACACGTTGGGATATTTATCTTTATTCTATTTGTAGTAGATTGCTGTATTTCAATATGGCTTTCGAAAAGAAAACATGTACAAGATAAAAAAGAAATGGAACGGAAAAAGAGAAAACGTTCATTTTGGATGATGACGTATTGTTTTTCTTTAGCGATTGCTGCTGCTTTTTTTAGTGAGAATATTCCATTGGAAAGATTCGGTATTGGATTTGGAGCGTTCGTATTCGCATACTATTTTTTCGTGCACTTTCTTCCTTATATGAAAGAAAAGCGAGGAGAAGAGGAAGATCCGCTTGTAGAAGAAGCGAGAGAGCAAGAGCATAAGAGAATAGAAGAAGATATAAAGAAGCTCGGAGAACAAAAATGGTATTTAAAATCTAAAATCATATATGTTCTTTGCTTCATTACGCCGCCAATCGGTTATTTGTATGTGTTCTTGCTTCGTAAAAAAATGACAGAAGATGCAAAGCAAACGTACTTAACGATTGCGACGATCATGATGGCATTATGGTCTTTGAAGTTCTTACCGCCATATGTGTTGGCAGTAGCTGTTGTAGTGGTTGTTTGTCTTGTATTTATAGTGAAGTATGTGAAATGAAGAAAAACAAGAACCTGTGTTATTAAGCTAATAGATAGATTAAAGCAAGAAATGTTATACTACAATTTGCTTATTTAGTAATAATAGTTCAATCAATAGTTCATATCGCATTAGTAGTAAAAGACTACGATGAGGCAATAGAGTTCTATACAAAGAAACTAAATTTCACACTAGTCCAAGATATATATCAGCCAGAGCAAAACAAAAGATGGGTAGTGGTATCTCCTCCTGGTTCAGTCGGCACCACAATATTACTGGCTAGAGCATCTAAACCTGAGCAAGATTCCTTTATCGGTAACCAATCAGTCGGCAGAGTTTTTCTTTTCTTAAATACTGACGATTTTTGGAGAGATTATAATGAAATGATTTCAAGAGGAATAGAATTTGTGAGAGAGCCGAAAGAGCAAGAATATGGAATAGTTGCAGTATTCAAGGATTTGTACGGGAATTTATGGGATTTGTTACAACTAAAAGATGACCATCCAATTGCTCAAAGAATTAAGTAGAATACAGTTTAAACTTGATTAAACAATCAATTGAAAAATGAGGATTTTAAAATCCATGCAAGAGTAGAGAAAAAACAGAGAAGATTTATTTTTATGAGTAACATTAAACATCTTTATTCTTCTTACACAGTCGTGAAAAAAGGAGTGGATTACCCACTCCTTTTTTATCATTATTTAACAACATGTATTTATTGTTCATTCAAGCCTAAAGCTTCATTTCCCTTATCCACCAGTAAAACATGTGGACTTGGTGTTTTATTTATAAATTAAAGATCGCCTTGCTCCTCATCACCACGAACAACAAGGACATCGCATTTCGCATAGCGAATAATATGTTCAGAGACGCTACCAATTAGGAAACGCTCAACAGCATTTAAACCAGTTGCACCACACATAATTAAATCTACTTTATGGTTTGGAGCAATTTCTTTTGAAATTTTAGATTTAGGATTACCAAATTCTAATACAGTTTCAATTTTTTCAAGGCCAGCTTCAAGCGCAGTTTTTTTGTAGTCTTCTAATAAGTCTTCTGCAAATAGATTTGCACGTTCAGCGATTGCGCGGCTATAAGCTTCTACTGCTGAGTATGCTTTTACATCAACGATATGAGCAATTGTTAATGTTGCATTGTTACGTTTTGCGACTTGAATTGCTTTTTTAAAAGCTCTTTCTGCTTCTTTAGAACCGTCCACCGCGATTAAAATATTTGTATATGTATTATTCATAGTAAATTCCTCCCAATCATTTTTATTACCGCTTACAACTTTATTATAAAACAAATTTTGGTAATGTGCTTGTCGGAAACGTTACAGAATTTTGAAAACTTTGCTTTAATTCATTTTAGTTGTAATTGGGGCGAGAACTTGTTACATATGAAGTATAGCAATTTAAAAGGAGGCATGTTTGTGAGACACGCGCTCATTACAGCCGGTACGAAAGGTTTAGGAAAGCAAGTAACAGAAAAGTTATTGGCTAAAGGATATTCAGTAACAGTAACATACCATAGCGATATGGCGGCTATGGAAACGATGAAAGAAACATATAAAAATATGGAAGAGCGTCTACAATTCGTGCAAGCGGATGTCACGAAAAAGGAAGATTTACATAAAATAGTAGAAGAAGCGATAAGCCATTTTGGCAAAATTGACTTTTTAATTAATAATGCTGGTCCATATGTATTTGAACGAAAAAAGTTAGTTGATTATGAAGAAGACGAATGGAATGAAATGATTCAGGGTAATTTAACAGCGGTGTTTCATTTGTTGAAACTTGTCGTTCCAGTTATGAGAAAACAGAACTTTGGTCGTATTATTAATTACGGATTCCAAGGGGCAGATAGTGCACCAGGATGGATTTATCGTTCAGCTTTTGCAGCAGCGAAAGTAGGACTTGTTTCATTAACAAAAACAGTTGCTTACGAAGAAGCAGAATATGGTATTACTGCAAATATGGTATGTCCTGGTGATATTATTGGTGAAATGAAAGAAGCGACAATTCAAGAAGCACGTCAGTTGAAAGAACGTAACACACCAATTGGTAGATCTGGAACAGGTGAAGATATCGCAAGAACGATTTCGTTTTTATGTGAGGACGATTCCGATATGATTACCGGTACAATTATTGAAGTAACTGGTGCAGTAGATGTTATTCATAGACATCGATAGAATAAAATAAAGTGAAGTCTCGAATAATTGGACAGTTTATCCTGTATGCTGAGAGGTGCGGATAATACTGTCCTTTAATGTAAGGTTAAATCTATCGGAAAGCTTGTATTAATTTTTGTCAAATATTGAGATATTATGTTAAAATATAAGAGCATAGAAAGCGCTTTAAAAAATGATTCAGGGGTCATTTCATAACTCAAGGGGGAACTAATAATGCGTATCGGTATTCCAACAGAAATTAAAAACAATGAAAACCGCGTGGCGATGACGCCAGCGGGAGCTGTACATTTAGTACAAAATGGTCATGAAGTTTTTGTTCAAAAAGGAGCAGGTATAGGATCAGGCTTTACAGATGAAGAATACGTACAAGCTGGTGCGAAACTTGTTGAAACTGCTGAAGAAGCATGGAATCAAGATATGGTTATGAAGGTAAAAGAGCCAGTTGCAAGTGAATACGGCTATTTCCGCGAAGGTTTAATTTTATTCACATACTTACACTTAGCTCCAGAACCAGAATTAACGAAAGCATTAATTGATAACAAAGTGGTATCAATTGCATACGAAACAGTGCAATTAGACAATCGTTCTTTACCATTACTTGCACCTATGAGTGAAGTAGCTGGTCGTATGTCTGCACAAATCGGTGCACAATTCCTTGAGAAAAACAAAGGTGGTAAAGGTATTTTACTCGCAGGCGTTCCAGGGGTAAAACGCGGCAAAGTAACAATTATCGGCGGTGGTCAAGCTGGTACAAACGCAGCGAAGATTGCAGTAGGTTTAGGTGCAGATGTAACAATCATCGACTTAAGTGCAGAACGTCTTCGTCAATTAGACGACATTTTCGGTAACCAAGTAAAAACGTTAATGTCTAATCCATACAACATTGCAGAAGCTGTAAAAGAGTCTGATCTTGTTATTGGTGCGGTATTAATTCCAGGTGCAAAAGCGCCAAAACTTGTAACAGAAGAAATGATTCAATCAATGGAACCAGGTTCTGTCGTTGTAGATATCGCGATTGACCAAGGTGGTATTTTTGAAACAACTGACCGTATTACAACTCACGACAACCCGACTTACGAAAAACATGGCGTTGTTCATTATGCAGTTGCTAATATGCCAGGAGCAGTTCCACGTACATCAACTCTTGCATTAACAAACGTAACAGTACCATATGCAGTACAAATTGCGAACAAAGGCTACAAAGATGCTTGCTTAGGAAACACTGCATTACTAAAAGGTATTAACACATTAGATGGATACGTAACATTCGAAGCAGTTGCAGAAGCTCATGGCTTACAATACGCTGATGCGAAAGAGCTTCTTGAAAAAGCTCCTGCTTTATCATAATAGAAATACATGTAAGCCCCTCCTTTTGTAAGGAGGGGCTTTTTACTTGGGTTAATTGTCTAGTTTCTTTACAATTCTCAATCCGAACATCATTGTAAAGAAAAGAATGCCGAACAAGTAATACAAGGCATACTCAACTCGTATCATCGAATTTTTGTCAGTGATATATAAAATAAATAGTATCGCAGAACCGATTAAATGAGAGAGGCCGAAAATTTGCGCCATAAGTTTTAAACTCATCTTCTCGATTCTTTCATCCATCTCAGGTAATGGATATTTCTCGGAATCGTTCTTTTTTTTCTTAAAGAATATTCGTTTCACTATGAATAGTATTAAGGCTAAGAGTATGTATACGCCAGCGAATAGAAGGACAGAACTAATCTTTTCTTCATCATTATTATTGAAATAAAGAAAAGTTGAACCTAACAATAAAATGGTAAGATGCGAAATGAACTCTTGATTAAAAGTATTTTTCATTCTTTTTCCTCCCCAGTTTTATCTAATTGAAATAAATCTTCTACTTTACAGTTGAAAAACTCACATAATTTCAATGCTAATTCTAAACTCGGGTTGTATTTATTCTTCTCGATAGCGATGAGGGATTGTCTAGTGATTTGAACAGAGGAAGCTAATTGTTCTTGGGTGATGTCTCTAACGACGCGGAATTGTTTCACCTTATTTTTAATCAAATATACAAAGTCTCCTTTTTGTAAATTTGTTACATTTATCATATCCATTTTTAGGTAATAAGTAAATAAAACTTTACAAAAAGTAAACAAAACTTTACGTAAAATATAGCTTGTTATGATGTTGTTTTTTGTGATAATTTGGAATTAAATGAAAAGTGAAAGTCGATAGAGGGGATTCAATGGGGAGTAAAAATAGGAAGAAAAAGCAAGCCAAAAGACAAAAGTATATAAAGAAAAAACAGGAACAGAACATACCTCTTTCAAAAAAAGTAGTCATTATGATAGAAAAAACATTTCGGTATATTTGTATGGGCCTGTATGTAATTTTGTGTCTTTATTCAGCTAGGGTGTTTTACAGTTTTGGGATAACACCCAATATTATTGAGAATGTTTTTGGATATATCCTTGTCGCAATAGAGTTAGTCTTATTCTTTATATTATTTAATAAAGTATGGCCTAGTCATGAAAGTAAGAGGGATAGGAAAAGCAAAAAGAGCAAAAAATCTTCATCCGATTCAAGCTCATCAAGCGGATTTGGTGATTATAGTAGCAACGATTGTAGCAGCTCAAGTGATGGTGGAGGAGATTGCGGAGGTGGCGGAGACTAAGTTAGTTTTCAGAAGAACGACTAGTGAAAGGGTGAGATGAAATATGGAAACTGTGAATTTATTAGAATTAACAAAGGACATTCAAGATCAACACAAAAATTTCGTCGTTTCAAATGTAAATAATCATTGCTTACGAATCGCCGTATTTACTGGTGAATATGATTGGCACTATCATTCTAATTCGGATGAATTGTTTATTGTGTTAGAGGGAGAACTACTTATCGATTTTGAAGATGGAGAGACGGCGGTTTTAAAGCCAAATGATTCTATCTTAATTCCAGCGTGCAAGATCCATAGAACGAGAGCATTAAAGAGAACAGTAAATCTTTGTTTTGAAAATATAGAAGCTGATACGATTAAAGTGGAGCAGTTATGAAAAAATTATCTGTAGCCGAGTATAGAAAAATCCTTCCGATTTTAGAAAGTAATACAGGAACGACGACGTTTGCTTATGCGGTATGTGACCAAATGATAGATGGTGAGATTTTTGCCAACGAGAAGTTAACAGCAGGATTAATTCGTACAGCTAATGGTATCTATTATTTATTTGGTGATACTTATGATCAAAATTATAACGAAGATTTATTTTCCTATTTAAAAATGGCTATTGAAACAACAGAGAAGAGATTTACACTCTTCACTTCGAGTGACGAGTGGGAAATGATGATTGAAGGGCGTTTTAGTAATGCACTTCGGGACATGCCTCGAATGAAATTCCAACGAGAAATTTCTGAAGAGAGAAAACGAGATGCAAACAAAAATACATATGAAGTGAAGCGTATTGATAAAAGTGATATAGAACGAAGTAGTGAATTTACAGAGGAGTATTATAAAGAATATTGGGGATCAAAAGAGCTATTTTTGAACGGTGGTTTCGGATTTTGTATAGAACAAGATGGGATAATTGTAGCTGAATGTGTTTCGATATTTAGTGGGAATGGATTTGCTGAAATTGATATTGTGACGCAGGAAGCATATCAAGGGAAAGGATTAGCCCAAGCTGTTGCACAACGGTTCATTGAACATTGCACACAAAATGATATTACACCGTGCTGGGATTGTTATGTAGACAATATTCCTTCGCAAAAATTAGCTAGTAAATTAAGTTTTTATAATCCAATAGAATATAGATTGTTTGTACGTAAGAAAACGGGGGAATAAAAATGAATGTGGAGTTAACGAGATTTAAGGTGAAACAAGGTAAAAGTCATCGTGTAGATGAATGGATGCAGCTTCTTAATGGCAATATGAAAGAAGTGCTTTTGACACTAAACGACGAAAAGGTGTACGTTGAGACAATTTTCCGGGAAATAAGAGATGGAGAAGAGTACTTATATTGGTATTCTGTGCAAGGAGAAGGCGGGGCTCTTGTCGAAAATTCTCATCATGAAATTGATAAAAAGCACTTAGCGTTTTGGTATGAATGTATTGATGAAGAAGCACGGTCTGTTGATATGAAAACAGAAGTCGTTATGATTCAAGATGTTGTGAAGGAAGCGATGAAATAATAGAATAGTATGTTGGAGAGAAGTGCATCAAAATAGGTGTGCTTTTTATTTTGAAAAAATTTTAAAAAGAAAAGTGTTATTTAGATATCTTTGAAAATAAAGGAGGATGTCAAAAGAAATTTAGGACAAACTATAATGAGATGAAAACTTCGAATCAAAAGACCTACCAATATACGGTGTAGTTGCAACAGGCAAAACAGAGGATTTACAAAGTTTACAAGGAGCACCATATATTAAGGCTGCTGTTAGAGGTGTAACAGTTGAGAAATATTGATTACAAGCGATAAATGTGAATAATCAGAAAATTTATGTTATAATATGGGAAAAGGAGGTTCATATGAGGCAAATACATGGAGCAATTTATATTTACATAACAATGTTTTTCGTGGCGATATCCTATGGATTAGGGCACGTGTATTCGCATCCTATACTAACTTTTTTGAGCGGAGCATGTATGGCGTTTGCGCTTCTTGTCCACCTTTTCTCAGTTTGGATCGTGAAATTTCAATTAAATATTAGTGAAATAGAAGAAGGCACTTTTTAAAGGGCCTTCTTTTTTAGTAATGTTGGCGAAGTCCTTGTAGTAATTTTTCAATTTCGTATTCAGTTTCTTTACATATAGACATTGTACGTAATCTGAAAAATAAGCTACGTAAGAAAGATTTTATATTTCCGTATAGAAACTCGTACGATTCAATATGTAGTGTTTGTTTTTGGACTGGTAATTGGTCTACTAAGTCATGAAGAGCTGCTATGAGTACTTCTTCCTTTAGACCATTTTGTAGCATTGAGACAATCGGATAAACGAGTCGTTCGTCTTCTTCATGTTTATAGTAAATAGAATGGACACAAACTTTGTTTAATAAAGTTTGTAATATTTCTTCGTAATATAAAGTTTCCAGTTTAGGACTACGAACAAGCGCTTCAAATGTATCAGAAGCATGAGCGATACTGTGTGCCCAGCCGTGGTCTTGAACATATCCACGGAAATCATGTTCATTGTTCATATATAGAATCAATTGATCTTTTACAGTTAAAATATCATTCTGTGATAAGAAATTATATTTTGTATCAGCATCAATAATGAGCGCAAGTAATAATGTCGTAAATGCACGAGTAAATACAGCATCTTCGTCATCCGAATGAATTTTATACAATAAATATTTTTCACTAATGCTTTCTAATAATAGTTTCTGTAATTGTGTGTGTGAAATGTAGTCCTTTTTGATGAGATGGTAAAAAGTAGAGTAAATAAGTTTGTCTCTTAAATAGCTATCGGTAACACCGATATGCTCAAACATATTGGAACTTAAAGAATCAATGTTAAGTGTGTTATCCAATATGTAATTATTATTACGAATTTCTTCTAACTGTTGTTGTAACATATAAACCTCCTATTTTAGAAAATTCTGTATTTTTATAATATGATAAGAGGGAGAAATAGACAATAAATAAGTGCTTTTGAATGGAGGGGGCATTATGAAGAGAGCGTTATTCTTTTTCATTAGTATTTTCTTTTTAGGAAGTTGTTCGATTTCGTATGTTACTTTTTCTAGCGAGAGCAAAAGTTGGACGGGGCAATATAAAGGGTATATTAAGGATGACAGTGAAGATGGAATGTTTACGTTTCAATATAAGGGCGGAGATGGAAAGACAGAATTTTAAAATTTAGAGATTGCTATTAATGGAGCCTTTAGTGCAATGACAGAAACGTCAGAAGTTCATAAAGGAGCAAGGATTGAAATGAAATCTTCTTGTGTAAGTTGTGCACCTCTATCTAAAGATGAACCGATAGAAGTTGTAATTAAATGGGATGATAAGTATGAGGAGAAGATGGTGTTAAATTTGAAATAGTAGAGAAATAAAAAAAGGCAGCACTTACGCTGCCTTTTTATTATTTCACAAATTGTAATTCTTTCGGGAATTTCGTTAAAATTTCTGACCCGTCTTGTGTGATGTAAATATCATCTTCAATACGAACGCCACCTACGTTTGGTACGTAAATACCTGGCTCGATTGTGAAGACCATACCTTCTTTTAATGGAGACTCGTTACCAGCTTTTACATCTGGATATTCGTGTACGCTAATTCCAAGTCCGTGACCAAGGCGGTGTGGGAAGAAGTCGCCGTAACCTGCATCTGCGATAACAGAACGAGCAGCGTTGTCGATTGCGCCAAGTGTAACACCTGGTTTACATGCTTCAACTGCTTGTAGTTGTCCAGCAAGTACAGTGTTATAAATGCGAGTTTGTTCTTCAGAAATTTCACCGAATGCCACTGTACGTGTAATGTCAGAGCAATAACCTTCAATGATTACGCCTAAATCAAATAGTACGAAATCGCCGCGTTTCATTTTGTTTGCACCTGGAATACCGTGTGGAAGAGCAGAGTTTGCACCTGCTAATACCATCGTATCAAATGACATTTTATGTATGCCTTTTGTTTTTAATTCGTGTTCAATAATTGCTAATACTTCTAGCTCGCTACGATTTTCTTTAATTGCATTTACACCAACTTCAACAGCGTAGTCCGCCATTTTAGCTGCTTCGCGTAAAATAGAAAGTTCTTTTTCATCTTTAATTAAGCGAAGTTCACGAACTTTCTCCTCAGCTGATTTGAAAGCTGCATTTGGGAATAACTTTGTTAATTCTTCGTAGCGCTCTACGTTTAAATGTTCTTTTTCAATTGCAACTGCATTTGCATTGATGCCGCGGTCTTTAATTGCTTTTGCAATCATATCCCATGGTCTGTCAGTATCAGTAAATCCGATAATTTCATGTGCCCAGCCAGCGTTACGCGCTTGACCTTCTTCCATTTTAGGGCAAATTAAAATAGGTTCTTTTTCTTGGAATACAAACATGCCAAGAAGTCTTTCGTGTGGTTCACAGTGGAAGTTTGTCATGTAGAAAACGTTTGGTGTAGAAGTTAAGAACGCAGCTTCTACGTTTTTTTCTTTTAGCCATTGCATTAAATTTTCTAATCTAGCATTCATCGATTGGCACCCCCGAAATATTTAATTACAAATATAACTTTACATCGGAGGAAAGCGTTATGACAAGTAAATCGATGTTAGAAAAGACAGGGAATTGAAAAATCATGTAGAATAAAAAGTGAGAATGTGAATAGGGGAGGAATGTAATAATGAAAGTATCTTATCATGGACATTCAGTTGTAAAAATTGAAACGAATGGAAAAGTGATTTTAATTGATCCATTTTTAACTGGAAATCCGAAGACAGATTTAAAGGCCGAAGATGTAAAAGTAGATGCGATTCTTTTATCACATGGACATGGTGATCATGTTGGAGATACAGTAGAGCTTGCGAAGAAAAATAATGCAGTTGTTGTGGCACCATTTGAACTAGCGACATTTTTAAGTTGGCAAGGTGTAAATACACATCCGATGCATATTGGTGGTTCGCATGAATTTGACTTCGGAAAAGTGAAGTTTACACAAGCATTCCACGGTTCTAGTTATATTGATGAAGAAAATAAGACGATTACATATACAGGTATGCCAGCAGGTATTTTATTTACAGCAGAAGAGAAAACTGTATACCATGCAGGAGATACCGCTCTATTCTCTGATATAAAATTAATAGGGGAACTGAATAACATTGATATAGCGTTTTTACCAATTGGTGATAATTTCACAATGGGACCAGAAGATGCTGTTTTAGCAGCGAAATGGACTCAGGCGAAAACTGTTGTACCGATGCATTACAATACGTTCCCAGTAATTGAACAAGACCCATATCAATTTGTAGAAAAGCTACAAAATTGTACAGGAAAAGTATTAGAAGCTGGAGAAAGTATTACACTATAGAAAAGAAACCCTTCATTTGAAAAGACAAGTGAAGGGTTTTTTACGTGTGTAGGACAGCTTTTAAAGGTTGTACTTGTTTTGATGATTTTTTTCTTTTTGGAAGTGGCTGTTCAGGCGTTTCATTCAATTCCATTGCAACTTTTTTTCCGTCTACGAAAGCTAAAAATACAGCACTTACAACTTCTAATAATTTTTTCATCATATATCCGCTCCTTTGTTTCATTTCTTGTCTTAATTGTATATTGAAGCGGCTGGACAAACTATCGAACGAGATGACAAAACCATTCCATTGTTGTAATAGAAGAAGTAGTGTCATGTAAGCCGTATTTTGTTATAAAAAAAATAGTACAGATATATAAAGAGAGAGTGTAACAGTTTTGAAAATATAGTATACTAAAAATACAACACATGAAGAATTTAGGGAAAAGAAAGTATGGTGAAACCATTTGGCTACCAAGCATAACCAAATTTTAGAACATATTAATGGCCTGCCAGTAGGGCATAAAATTTCTGTAAGGCAAATTGCAAAAGATTTGAGTGTAAGTGAAGGGACAGCTTACCGTGCAATTAAAGATGCAGAAAATAAAGGATATGTTAGTACGATTGAACGTGTCGGAACAATTCGAATTGAACAAAAGAAGAAAGAGAATATTGAAAAGCTGACATATGCAGAAGTCGTTAACATTGTCGATGGTCAAGTACTTGGGGGCAGAGAGGGACTACATAAAACGTTAAATAAATTCGTAATCGGGGCAATGAAATTAGAAGCGATGATGCGCTATACAGAAGCTGGAAACTTACTTATTATCGGTAACCGTACGAACGCACATCAATTAGCGTTAGAAGCCGGAGCTGCGGTATTGATTACGGGCGGATTTGATACGGAAGATCATGTGAAGAAATTAGCAGATGAATTAAAATTGCCGATTATTTCAAGTAGTTACGATACATTTACAGTTGCGACGTTAATTAACCGTGCAATTTACGATCAGCTTATTAAGAAAGAAATTGTCCTCGTTGAAGATATTTTAACGCCAATTGAAGAGACGTTATATTTAAAGCCGAATGATACAGTGCAACAATGGCATGCGTACAATGAAGAAACGATGCATGGGCGTTATCCAATTGTTGATGAAAATAAAAAGGTGTTAGGTATCGTAACTTCAAAAGATATGATTGGTGTAGCGAAAGAAACACCAATTGATAAAGTAATGACAAAGCATCCAATTACGGTAAATGGAAAAATGTCTGTCGCAGCTGCAGCACGTATGATGGTGTGGGAAGGAATTGAGTTACTTCCTGTTGTTGATGAAGGAAATAAACTGCAAGGTATTATTAGCCGTCAAGATGTACTTCAGGCGTTGCAAATGATTCAGCGTCAACCACAAGTCGGTGAAACAATCGATGATATTGTAACGAATCAATTTATGACGCCGAAAGAAGCGAAAAATGAACATTTATATCAATTTTCAGTGACGCCGCAAATGACGAATTCAATCGGAACGTTATCTTACGGTGTATTCGCAACGATTGTGACGGAAGCAACGAATCGCGTTATTCGTGCGCAAAAGAAGAGCGATTTAATTGTTGAGAACTTAACAATTTATTTCGTAAAACCAGTTCAAATTGATAATGTTGTATCCGTACATCCGAAAGTATTAGAAATTGGGCGTAAATTTGGTAAGGTTGATGTAGAAGTGCATCATGAAGGCAATGTTGTCGGGAAAGCATTACTTATGGTGCAGTTGATCGATAAATAAAAAGATGGAGCAGACCGCTTTGGTTTGTTCCATCTTTTTTGTTAAAAGGATAGAAACAAAAAATAAATAACGTATCATTTCATATTTATAATAAAAATACTAAACAATTTGAAGATGTGGAAATGGAATAGTGATAAGGAGGAAGCGAATGGGCGGAATTCTTTTCTTTTTAGTTGTCATATGTTTCATCATTATTCATGTGTTAACGCATAGAAGAATGGACGCTATTAAAAAGAGGCTTTATTTTGTAAGTTTGACTCTTGCTAGTATAGGTGCCTTGATTCCTATATCAGGAGAAAATGAGCCGGATTTTCTTTACTTTGGTGTACCGGCTGAAACGTTTGTTTATTATGGTGGGTGGGAATGTTGGTTTAATCCATTAGTTTTTTTCTTTAACTTTATTTTGTTTTATTGGATTTTGAAGCTATTGTTTAAGTTACGTAAGAGTTCGGATAGAGAAGTGAAAAAATAGAAGGATATGTATCAATGTGGATAGAAAATTGGTTGTTAGTCGATTACGCTACTAATCGTTAAGAGATAACAATAATGTAATTGGATAAAAGAGACTACGCTTCACTATAGGAACTAGGGGGAGAAGAATGGATTTTCACACTAAAGAGCAGTTATGTAAGCAATATAATTTAAATAGTCTTACGAAAGTTTCATTGTTACATGGGGGAGAAAATCAAACATATATATTCGAATCGGACAAAAATAAATTTGTAGTTAGGCAGTACAGAGAAGGACGTTATACATGCGAGCAAATAGAGGCTGAAATACATTGGTTAATAGCGATACAAAAACAAATGTTAGTACCAGAAGTAGTTGTCAATAAAAGTGGTGATTTGATCACACCTATTATGAAAGGTGAGGGAAGTATCCAGTATTTTGTTGTCTTTAGGCTTATAAACGGAAGTGAAATTTTAGAACCAAAGGATAAAGATTATGAAAAGCTTGGATCATTAATGCGAATGTTTCATGAAAAAACAAATGGAGTGCTCAAAAGAGTACCGCAAACTTGGAGAGGTTATGAAAGGCCTATATATAGTGAGCAAAAGGTAAACCATGAACCTTTACAACGATTACTAAATGCTTCATTTCTATCGCATGCGGATAAGCATAAGTGCATAAGAATTGCAGAAAGAATACAAGAACTCGAAAATTCAACTCAACTAGGAGAAAAACAATTTGTTCACGGTGATATGCATTTTGGCAATGTTCTTGTAGACAGAGAGGATTGGTATTTACTCGATTTTGATGAATGTGGATTTGGCTATAAAGAGTTTGATATTGGTGTTCCGAGATTGCATTTAATTGCTTCGGGACAGTTAGAAGACGCATGGGGGAATTTCATGATGGGATATGGGGAAAATATTTCGGAAGCAGCTATTCGACTTGGGACTGCTTCGAGAATTTTTTATATGGCGGGAAAGATTCCGTTAAGACTGGATATCGAGCCTATTAGAAAAGATCCCGGTGCTTTTATTCGGCGATATGTTCAGTATGCTGAAGAGGAATTATGTGGTGAGACAATTGTATAACTAAAAAACAGAATATTAATTTAATTAGAGTTTATACTATGTTATAATTGAATTGTAAGAAAATGGATTTAGGGAAGGTGGTATGCATTATGTCATCAGAAGTGCTCTTTTTTGGTGGGATCGCACTATTTTACTTTCTTGTGATGATACCGCTTCAATATTTATATTTACAAGGTTTACATGAAAAAAAGAAACGAACAGGATTATCTCAGCAAGAATTATATGAAAAAATGTCTTTTGAAGAAGAACAATTACATTTTCACGTACAAGGCAACCCCTTTAATATACCGTCTGCGTTTGTTGCATATATGATTTTAAAAGTTAGGGGACGTAAAAAAGCATCACAATATTGATGCTTTTTTATGTTGCTTCAGACAGATTCAGCTTCTTCAACTGCTAATGGTAAGAAATGTTTGTATTGGCGAAATCCATTAAATACACTTGCACTACCAAATAGAACAAATAAAACACCAACGATAATACGAGCGGTTGAAAGTTCTAAAAAGAATTGGTTTATCCCGAAGAATAAGACGAATGAACCAAGTGCCATTGCGGATTTTCCTGAGAGCCAACCTTTCTCCATTGGGCGGTTTGTACGAAAGTATTTTGTTTTGTAGAAGAGGTACAACATAAATGAGACGATAATACAGAAGACTAATACTGGCATAATGCACACTCCCATCGCTTTGTGAAAAATAATAGTGGAGAAAAAATAAATATCTAAAATTTCTAACTTTTATTATAAAGCAATTGTTCGCATGTATGAAATACTTTCCGTTATAATGAAGGATAAAGTGAAACTTTAATTAGTGCGGGGATGTTACTGCGTGCTAATGATTAGCCTGCACCGATTGGGATGTTACTGCACGTTAAAGTGGAGAAGTTGAGTAAAAAGGAGATTATACATATGCATGAGCAAATTTTAGGAGCAATTAAAGAGTTTGATACAATTATTATTCATCGTCATGTGCGTCCAGATCCAGATGCATTAGGTTCACAGGGCGGTCTTGGTACAATTCTACAAGAATCGTTTCCAGAGAAAAATATTTATACGGTTGGGTACAATGAACCGTCACTAGAATATTTACGAGTAATGGATGATATTGAAGATAGTGTATATGAAAATGCACTTGTTATCGTATGTGATACTGCGAACCAAGAACGTGTTGACGATCAACGCTATGCAAAAGGGAAGATGTTAATTAAAATTGATCATCATCCGAATGAAGATCCGTACGGAGATATTACGTGGGTAGATACGACAGCAAGTTCTACAAGTGAAATGATCTATGAGTTTTACAGTTATGGAAAAGATAAAGGATTACAGATAACGAAAGAAGCAGCTCGTCTTATTTTAGCGGGTATTGTTGGGGATACAGGTCGTTTCTTATTCCCGAATACAACAGCGAAAACACTTCGTTACGTAAGTGAGCTTGTTAATATGGATGTGAAATTCACAGATTTATACAATGAAATGTATAAGACGAAAGAAAAAATTGCTCGTTTAAACGGCTATATTTTACAAAACTTTACGATGGTAGAAGAAGGAGCAGCTTACATTAAATTAACGAAAGAAGTATTAGAAAAGTTTGATGTACTTCCTTCTGAGGCATCTGGCGTTGTTGGAGCACTTGGTAATATTGATGGATTAAAGTCGTGGGTTCTATTTTTAGAGGAAGACGATGTGATTCGTGTTCGTCTTCGCTCAAAAGGACCAGTGATAAATAAATTAGCGATGCAATATAATGGCGGAGGGCATCCGATGGCTTCTGGTGCAAAAGCATCTTCTTGGGAAGAAGCGGATCGTCTTTTTGCTGATTTACGTGAGCTGTGTAGATAAAAAATTGTATGTTGAACGAAAGAGAAGGAGGACGCTTAAGCCCTTCTTTTTTGTTTTTAAAATGAAACATCAATAAATAGGGGTTTTTTGTTATTTATGAGATTGATTTGATGGAATAATGAAAAACTCCCAAAAACGTCTTTTTTTATGTTTTAAGAGAACCCTCATGACGATAATAAAATAAAAAGCCCCTCCATCTATCGAGTTATATATGTCGATAAAGTGGAGGGATTTTATTTTTCTTTTTCTATAGCAATGCTAATTTCAAGCACGGTATCAAAAGATATTGTATCGACTTTAAAGCGGTATAGACGATCGTAATGTTTATACGTTTTATTTTCGATTGCTTTTTTGAGTAGGTCTTTATTTTTTGCGATACTTTGTATGTTTTTCGTTAAAAGATGCTGGAGGTCATTATGAATAGAAGTGGTCATATTTTCGAGTGTAAGATTGTCTAAATCGTATTTTTCTCGATTGATTATTTTTATTTTAATCTCTTGAATAGTTAAGAGTCGTTTATTTTCTGTATTCAATTTTTCTTGATCTTCGAGAAGGACGTGGAGCTTTGCTTCTTGTTTTTCTATAATTTCTTTTTGTTCTGCTATTTTAATAGCTTGTTCTTCTTGAAAAACACCGTATATGTACAAAAAAATAAACCAGCTCAACACGCCTCCAACAGCAGCACCAGCTAAAACTAAATACCATCTTTTTGCTGTATTGGCACTTGGTACTCTCATACATGTTCCTGCGTTAGCCATTTAATAATAATAAGACCGGTTTGCATACCACCCGTTGCGAAAAAAATAAGGAGAATTTGTTTTACGATATCTTTCATATCTCCGCCAAAGAAACTTCTTTCAAAGCTATAAAAAGTATCAAATGTTCCGCCAATTGCTGCAACGAGTGCCCAAATTCTTAAATTTTGGGCGAATTGATTAATGTAAGTTAGAGTTGGTTTTCCGATAAGAAATGCACCAAATCCACCAATTAATGAACCACCAAGTATAACCCCAAAGGCAATAAAATAACTAATAATAAGCAGAGAGAAAAAAGTATGTTCTCTTACATCCATCGTCATTCCCCTTTCTTCTTCATATATATGGACAAAGTATAAGAAGTATGTTTTGATTTCCGCTTTCCTCATCACCTATAATAAAAGTAGTCAGATTGGTAAAGAGAGGGTACAACAGTGAAGTTTGTGCATTTACAATGTCAAACCGTTTTTAGTTTATTAAAAAGTGCTTGTAAAATTGATGAGCTTGTAGTCAGGGCGAAAGAACTTGGTTTTTCGTCACTCGCTATTACGGACGAAAATGTTATGTATGGCGTTATTCCGTTTTATAAAGCATGTAAGAAACATGGTATACAGCCTATTATCGGCTTAACAGCTTCTATTTTTAGTGAAGAAGAGGAAAAATCTTATCCGCTTGTTTTACTTGCTGAAAATGAAATGGGCTATCAAAATTTATTAAAGATTTCTAGTAGCATTATGACGAAGTCAAAAGAAGGTATTCCGAAAAAGTGGCTTGCCCATTATGCGAAAGGATTAATTGCTATTTCACCAGGTAAAGATGGGGAAATTGAACAATTATTATTAGAAGACAAAGAGAGTCAAGCTGAAGAAGTAGCTCGCATGTATCAAAGTATGTTCGGTAATTTTTATATGAGTTTGCAGCATCATGCGATTCAAGATGAACTGCTCCTGCAAGAGAAATTACCTGTATTTATGAGTAGGATAAATGTTCCAGTCGTTGCGACAAATGATGTACGCTACATCAATCAAAGTGACGCACTTGTTCATGAGTGCTTATTATCTGTTGAAAGTGGAACGAAAATGACTGATCCAGATAGACCAAGGTTGAAAACGGATCAATATTATTTAAAATCATCAGATGAAATGGAAGCACTATTTTCTCACGTAGAAGAAGCGATTTATAACACAGTAGAAATTGCAGAACGTTGCAGAGTAGAAATACCGTTTCATATAAATCAATTACCGAAATTTCCTGTTCCAGCTAACGAGACGAATGATATGTATTTACGCCGCGTTTGTGAAGAAGGCTTGCAGAAACGATATGGTACGCCGAAAGAAGTACATATAAGGCGTTTGAATCATGAATTAACCGTTATTTCTAGTATGGGGTTTAGTGATTATTTCCTCATCGTGTGGGATTTTATGAAGTATGCGCATGAAAATCATATTTTAACAGGACCAGGACGTGGATCGGCAGCTGGCTCACTCGTTTCTTACGTATTAGAAATTACAGATATTGATCCGATTGAATATGATCTATTATTTGAAAGATTTTTAAACCCCGAACGTGTGACACTTCCAGATATTGATATCGATTTTCCAGATATAAGACGTGATGAGATGATTCGATATGTGAAAGATAAATATGGTCAGCTTCGTGTTGCACAAATCGTAACGTTCGGGACGCTTGCAGCGAAAGCGGCAATTAGAGATATTGCGCGTGTAATGGGGCTTCCGCCGCGAGATATTGACATATTCTCAAAACTTATCCCATCAAAGCTCGGTATAACGTTAAAAGATGCATATGAGGAATCGCAATCACTCCGTGAGTTCATACAAGGGAATCTGTTGCATGAGCGTGTGTTTGAAATTGCAAAACGTGTAGAAGGTTTACCACGTCATACGTCTATTCATGCAGCTGGCGTTATTATGAGTCAAGAGCCGTTAACAGGAAGTGTTGCAATTCAAGAAGGGCATAACGATGTGTATGTTACGCAATATCCAGCTGATGCATTAGAAGAACTTGGTTTGTTAAAGATGGATTTTTTAGGATTACGTAATTTAACGTTACTTGAAAATATTATAAAGTTTATCGTGAAAAAGACGGGAACACAAATTGATTTAAGAAATTTACCGCTTCAAGATGAAAAGACGTTCCAATTGTTAGGTAGAGGGGATACAACAGGTGTATTCCAGCTTGAATCAGGTGGTATGCGAAATGTACTTCGCGGGTTAAAACCGAATGAATTTGAAGATATTGTCGCTGTTAACTCGTTATATAGACCAGGACCAATGGAACAAATTCCAACCTTTATTGAATCAAAGCACGGAAAAAGAAAAATTGAATATTTACATCCGGATTTAAAGCCGATTTTAGAAAGAACATACGGTGTAATTGTATACCAAGAACAAATTATGCAAATTGCGTCGAAGTTGGCGGGATTCTCGCTCGGAGAAGCAGATTTATTACGCCGTGCAGTGAGTAAAAAAAATCGTGATATTTTAGATCAGGAACGTAAGCATTTTGTGCAAGGTTGTTTAAAAAACGGTTATGACGAGACATCCGCGGAGAAAATTTACGATTTGATTGTAAGATTTGCGAATTACGGTTTTAACCGAAGTCACGCCGTAGCCTACAGTATGATTGGATATCAGCTTGCCTACTTAAAAGCGAATTATACGTTGGAATTCATGACGGCACTATTATCAAGTGCAATTGGAAATGAAGATAAGATTGTGCAGTATATACGCGAAACGAAGCGAAAAGGTTTTCATGTTTTGCCGCCGTCTCTTCAGAGAAGTGGTTACGATTTCCAAATAGAAGGCAATGCGATACGTTACAGCTTACTTTCCATTCGAAACATCGGAATGGCTACAGTGACAGCATTACTCGAAGAACGAGAGAAAAAAATGTTTGAAGATTTATTTGAATTTTGTCTTCGCATGCCATCAAAGTTTGTAACAGAGCGAAATTTAGAGGCGTTCGTCTGGTCTGGATGTTTTGATGATTTTGGTGTTTCGAGAACAAATTTATGGAAAAGCCTTAAAGGAGCGTTAGAGTACGCAAATCTTGCACGTGATTTAGGAGATGCTGTTCCAAAATCAAAATACGTACAAGGAGAAGAGCTCTCTTTTATTGAACAGTTAAATAAGGAGAAGGAAGCACTAGGTTTTTATTTATCAAGCTATCCGACAGCGCAGTATGTGAAGTTAGCGAAAGAATTAGAAATTCCATCTCTTGCTCAGGCGATGCGACATAAGAAAAAAGTACAAAGGGCTATCGTGTATATAACAAGCGTGAGAGTGATTCGTACGAAAAAGTTGCAAAAGATGGCGTTTATTACATTTTGTGATCAAAATGATGAAATGGAAGCAGTTCTTTTCCCTGAAACGTATATACATTTCTCAGATAAGTTACAAGAAGGAGCAATTGTTTTAGTTGACGGCATGATTGAGCTAAGAAATCATAAGTTACAATGGATTGTAAATGGACTATATCCATTAGAAGAAATGGATGTGTATGAAGAAAAGAAAGACGCATCTGTTTACGTGAAATTGCCGTCTCAGTATGAGAAAAAGCTTTTAAATCAGGTTACTAAAATATTGTTTGACTATTCAGGTTTTGCGAAAGTACTAATTTATTATGAAAAGGAACATAAAATGGTACAATTATCTCGAAGTTTATCGATTCATCCAAGTGAAGAATGTTTAGGAGCACTTCGTGAAATTGTCGGGGAAGAAAATGTGGTTGTGAAAATATAATGGACAATTTCCCTACACTTCGATTATTATAGTAGTAGTGTTCGTGGTCAGACCACTTGGAGAAATTGATATCAGCTAGAATAATTTGAGGAGAGTGGATAGTTTGTCAACACTTCGTGAAGAAGCACTTCACATGCATAAAGTGCATCAAGGAAAATTAGAAACTGTATCAAAAGTAAAAGTAGAAAATGCAAAAGATTTAAGTCTTGCATATTCTCCAGGGGTTGCAGAACCTTGTAAAGAAATTTATGACGATAAAAGTAAGGTATATGAATATACGATGAAGGGAAATATGGTAGCAGTTGTGACAGATGGCACGGCTGTACTTGGTCTTGGTAACATTGGACCTGAAGCATCTCTTCCAGTAATGGAAGGTAAAGCTGTATTATTCAAGAGCTTTGCTGGTGTAGATGCATTCCCAATTGCCTTAAATACAAACGATGTAGATAAAATTGTTGAAACTGTAAAATTAATGGAGCCAACTTTTGGCGGCGTTAACTTAGAGGATATCGCAGCACCAAACTGCTTCATTATTGAAGAACGTTTGAAAAAAGAAACAAATATTCCTATCTTCCATGATGATCAACACGGAACAGCTATCGTAACAGTAGCAGGTCTTGTGAACGCGCTAAAATTAGTTGGAAAGAAAATGTCTGACATTAAAGTTGTCGCAAATGGCGCAGGTGCAGCAGGTATTGCAATTATTAAACTTTTATATCGCTATGGTGTACGCGACATTATTATGTGTGACCGTAAAGGCGCAATCTATGATGGTCGTCCTACAGGTATGAATCCGGTGAAGGATGAAGTTGCAAAATATACAAATAAGAATCGTATCGAAGGTTCTTTAGCTGACGTTGTACAAGGTGCGGACGTATTCATTGGTGTATCTGCAGAAGGTGCATTAACAGAAGAGATGGTTCGTACAATGAATGACGATGCAATTATTTTTGCAATGGCGAATCCAGTTCCAGAAATTATGCCAGAATTGGCAAAAGCAGCGGGCGCAGCTGTTGTTGGAACGGGTCGTTCTGACTTCGCGAACCAAGTAAATAATGTACTAGCGTTCCCTGGTATTTTCCGTGGTGCACTTGACGTACATGCGACACAAATTAACGAAGAAATGAAGATGGCAGCTGTACAGGCTATTGCTGAGCTTGTAGCAGAAGATGAGTTGAATGCAGACTATATCATTCCGGCACCGTTTGACGCGCGTGTAGCGCCTCAAGTGGCAGCTTACGTTGCGAAAGCTGCAATGGAGACAGGAGTAGCTCGCCGTCAAGTAGATCCAAATGAGATTGCTGAGAAAACAAAACAATTAGCGCTGATTGGTAAAGAATAAGCGAGGAATTTCCATTGACATCATCAAATACAAAAGTATATCTCGAAATTGTAAAAAAAATCCGTTCCATTATGGAAGAAGATGGATTGGTGGCAGGGGATCGTTTGCCGTCTGAGCGTGAGTTAAGTTCACGTTTAAACGTAGGGCGTTCCTCTGTAAGAGAAGCATTGCGTGCTTTAGAACTGGTAGGATTGATTGAAACGAGACGTGGTGAAGGGACGTTTATTCGAAACTTTTACGATAACGGTCTTGTACAATTGATTGCGCCGTTCTTACTGCAAGATGAGAAAACAATTCGTGATTTATTACAAACAAAACGATTGCTTGAGAAAGATATGATTCGAATTGTATGTAATTTGCCGAAAGAAACGTTTTCTAAAGTGCTAAGAAAATTAAATCAAGTGCTTGAAGAAAATGAAAATTCAATTCCGATGCTTCATCAAACGTTCTTTAAAACACTCATTGAACAAGTCGATAATTATTTACTATATCGCATTTGGATGATCGTAAATGATTACGTATCAACTCTTTCTTGTGAAGTTTCAGGAGATTCTATCGATATGTATAGAAAGCTTTATGCTACTTTGGAAGAAAAACAAGAAAATGATGCACTAAAAATTTACGATGAATTAGTAGAGAATATACAGTTTCACTCGTAATGTATAAAATTTGTCGAAATGACCATGACACGTTATGACAAACATTCTATCGCGTAGCGGTTAAAGTTAAACGTAAAGAGTGAGGTTATTAGACAGATTGAGAAGATAAGGCTAACATCAAACTTTGGTGTTAGCCCAATTTTCTTCTTGCGCTAACCTTAGCTCTCAACGAAGGGGGTCAAATTGTGCTAAGAGATTTATTCGTGAAAAAGAAAAAGTACGCTGCAATACCTTCAGAACAAGTACGAAAAGATGTACCAGATGGCGTTATGACAAAATGTCCGAAATGTAAAAAAATCATGTATACGAAAGAGCTTCTAAAAAATTTAAAAGTATGTGTGAATTGTGGATATCATCATCCTATGAATGCATGGGAACGTCTTGATAGTATATTGGATGAAGGGTCATTCCGTGAGTATGACAAAGAAATGGTTTCATTAAATCCACTCGAGTTTCCAGGATACGAAGAGAAACTAGAGAGCGATCGTAAGAAGACTAAATTGAACGAAGCGGTTGTAACTGGTGAAGGAACAATTGATGACATGCTTGTTGTTGTTGCAGTAATGGATTCTCGTTTTCGAATGGGCAGCATGGGCTCTGTTGTAGGAGAGAAAATTGCCCGTGCAGTTGAAAAAGCATACGACTTACAAGTTCCATTTATTATCTTTACTGCGTCGGGTGGTGCCCGTATGCAAGAAGGGATATTAAGTTTAATGCAAATGGCAAAAACAAGCGTAGCTTTGAAAAAGCATAGTAATGCAGGAGGGTTATTTATTTCTGTTATGACTCACCCAACGACGGGCGGGGTTTCAGCGAGTTTCGCTTCACTTGGTGATTACAATCTTGCAGAGCCAGGTGCACTTATCGGATTTGCTGGTAGACGTGTAATTGAACAAACAGTGCGTGAAAAACTACCGGAAGATTTCCAAACGGCAGAATTTTTATTAGAGCACGGTCAATTAGATGCGGTTGTGCATCGTGATGATATGAGAGAATCGCTCCGTAAGATTTTAGAAGTTCATCAAGGAGGGGAAATGGCTGTATGGCAGAGCTAGAATTTGAGAAACCAGTTGTTGAGCTAAGAAATAAGATTCGTGAACTGAAAGACTATACGAAAAACAGCCAGATGGACTTCAGTGAGGAGATTCGTATTTTGGAAGACAAGCTAGAAAAATTAGAGGAAGATATATACGGCAATATGAAAGTATGGGACCGTGTTCAAATTGCTCGTCATGCAGAACGACCGACAACGCTCGATTATATTGAGCACTTATTTACTAATTTTTTTGAATGTCATGGAGATCGCCTATTTGGCGACGATGCAGCGATTGTCGGCGGCATTGCGAAATATAAGGGGATGCCTGTAACTGTAATTGGGCACCAACGCGGAAAAGATACGAAAGAAAATATTCGTCGTAATTTTGGGATGCCTCATCCAGAAGGATATCGAAAAGCACTGCGTCTAATGAAACAAGCGGAAAAGTTTAATCGTCCTATTATTTGTTTCATCGATACGAAGGGAGCTTACCCTGGTAAAGCAGCTGAAGAACGTGGACAAAGTGAGGCGATTGCCCGTAATTTATTTGAAATGGCGGGTTTAACTGTCCCTGTTATTTGTATTGTTATCGGTGAAGGTGGTAGTGGTGGTGCGTTAGGTCTTGGAGTAGGCGATTACATTCATATGCTGGAAAATTCCACGTATTCTGTTATTACACCAGAGGGTGCGGCGGCAATTCTTTGGAAAGACGCTAGTAAAGCAAAAGAAGCTGCAGAAGCGATGAAAATTACAGCATTAGATTTGAAAGAATTAGGTGTAATTGACGAAATTATTCCAGAGGCAAAAGGCGGAGCGCATCGTAATATTTTAAAACAATCAGAAAATATAGATTTAATGCTTAAGAAAACTTTTGAACAATTAAGCGGAATTTCGAAAGATGAATTAATCGAAAAACGTTATGAAAAATATATGAAAATTGGGCAAGTTTCGTTTTCAAACGCTTCCATTGGGATAAAATAATAAAAGCGTGCGTTCCTCTTCGCGAATGCACGTTTTTATTATGAAAAGACACATCTTCTCCATTGTGTTTTTATATTTTTTCGTGTTATTTTATTATAAGGCAAATAATCTTTATGAGGTGAGTACAAATGAAACGTATTGGTGTATTAACAAGTGGTGGAGATTCACCTGGTATGAATGCTGCCATTCGTGCAGTTGTTCGTAAAGCGATTTTCCATGATATTGAAGTATATGGTATTTACCATGGATACGCTGGTTTAATTTCTGGTCATATTGAAAAATTAGAACTTGGTTCTGTTGGCGATATTATCCACCGTGGTGGTACGAAATTATATACAGCAAGATGTCCTGAGTTTAAAGATCCAGAAGTACGACTAAAAGGTATCGAGCAATTAAAGAAACACGGTATCGAAGGACTTGTTGTTATTGGTGGAGATGGCTCTTACCAAGGTGCTAAAAAATTAACTGAACAAGGATTCCCATGTGTTGGTGTACCAGGTACAATTGACAATGATATTCCTGGAACAGACTTCACAATTGGTTTCGATACAGCTTTAAATACTGTTATTGATGCAATTGATAAAATTCGTGACACAGCTACATCTCATGAACGTACATATGTTATCGAAGTAATGGGACGTCATGCTGGAGATATCGCATTATGGGCTGGTTTAGCTGATGGTGCCGAAACAATCTTAATTCCAGAAGAAGAGTATGACATGGAAGATGTTATTGCTCGTCTGAAGCGCGGTAGTGAACGTGGCAAAAAACACAGTATTATCATTGTGGCTGAAGGTGTTGGAAGTGCAATTGACATCGGTAAGCACATTGAAGAAGCAACAAACTTTGATACTCGTGTAACTGTATTAGGTCACGTACAACGTGGTGGATCACCAAGTGCACAAGACCGTGTATTAGCAAGTCGTCTTGGCGCAAGAGCAGTTGAATTATTAATTGCTGGTAGAGGTGGACGTTGTGTAGGTATTCAAGATAATAAACTTGTTGATCATGATATTATCGAAGCGTTAGCTCAAAAGCATACAATCGATAAAGATATGTATCAATTATCTAAAGAATTATCCATCTAATCGGCTTAATGTCGGATATTTGGGAACGGTTTCATAATTTTCGGAGGTGCAATATGCGTAAAACTAAAATTGTATGTACTATAGGTCCTGCTAGTGAAAGTATTGAGAAATTAGAACAATTAATCGAAGCAGGTATGAACGTTGCTCGTTTAAACTTCTCTCATGGTAGCCATGAAGAGCACGGCGCTCGTATTAAAAACATTCGTGAAGCTTCAAAGAAAACTGGTAAAACAGTTGGTATTTTACTTGATACAAAAGGTCCAGAAATCCGTACTCACGACTTCGTAGACGGACAAGCTGAGCTTGTAACAGGTGCGGAAGTAGTTCTTTCTACTGAGCAAGTATTAGGTACTGCAGAGAAGTTCTCTGTATCTTATGCTGGTCTTTATGACGATGTAGACCCAGGTTCTCGTATTCTAATCGATGACGGTCTTATCGAACTAGAAGTAATCGAAAAAGCTGACGGAAACATCCGTACAAAAGTTTTAAACAGCGGAACTGTAAAAAATAAAAAAGGTGTTAACGTACCAAACGTAAGCATTAAGCTTCCTGGTATCACTGAAAAAGACGTAAAAGATATCGTTTTCGGTATCGAGCAAAAAGTTGATTTCATCGCAGCTTCATTCGTACGTAAAGCATCTGACGTATTAGAAATCCGTGAATTATTAGAAGGGCATAACGCTCAATACATCCAAATCGTACCGAAAATCGAAAACCAAGAGGGTATCGATAACATCGATTCAATCTTAGAAGTTTCTGACGGTTTAATGGTAGCTCGTGGTGATATGGGTGTAGAAATTCCGCCAGAAGAAGTACCATTAGTACAAAAACGTCTAATCAAAAAATGTAACGTGTTAGGTAAACCGGTTATTACTGCGACACAAATGTTAGATTCTATGCAACGTAACCCACGTCCAACTCGTGCAGAAGCAAGTGACGTAGCTAACGCGATCTTCGATGGTACAGATGCAATCATGCTTTCAGGTGAAACAGCTGCTGGTCAATACCCAGTAGAAGCAGTAACAATGATGGCTAACATTGCAGTACGTGTTGAAAAATCATTACAATATGAAGATATGTTCAAAAAACGTATTAAAGAGTTCACTCCAACAATCACAGATGCAATTAGCCAATCTGTTGCGCATACAGCACTTGCTCTTGATGTAGCTGCAATCGTAGCTCCAACAGAAAGTGGACATACTGCGAAAATGATCTCTAAATACCGTCCGAAATCTCCAATCGTAGCTGTAACATCTGACGAGCAAGTAGGACGTCGTCTTGCACTTGTTTGGGGTGTGCAAGCATTTATGGCTGGAAAACGTGCAGCGTCTACTGACGAAATGTTAGATACTGCAATTCAAACAGGTATGGATGCAGGTCTAATTGGACTTGGAGACACTGTAGTAATCACTGCTGGTGTTCCAGTTGCTGAAACTGGTACAACAAACTTAATGAAAATCCATGTTGTTGGTGAAGAAGTTGCGAAAGGACAAGGAATCGGTCGTAAAGCTGCAAAAGGTAAAGTAGTTGTAGCGAAAACAGCTGCTGAAGCTGTAGCGAACGTAAACAAAGGTGATATCCTTGTTACAACAAGCACTGATAAAGATATGATTCCTGCAATCGAAAAAGCTGCTGCTCTAGTTGTAGAAGAAGGCGGTCTAACAAGCCATGCGGCTGTTGTAGGTGTATCAATCGGTATTCCTGTTATCGTTGGTGTAAACGGCGTAACAGCAACTTTAAAAAATGGCCAAGAAGTAACAGTTGATGCAGCACGCGGAATTGTTTATAATGGACATGCGGAAGTGCTATAAGTAATATGAAGAGAAGGATCGGAGTCCTTCTCTTTTTTTTACACAAAAACGAGGTGGAATCAGCTTGAAACGCCTGGAATTGGGTTTAGAAGCCGTTTGTTACGAGGTTCAATAGGGAAAGGTGTTTAGTTTTTGTGTAGCGTATACGGGCGTTATGGGTTCGTTTAAAGTGATGCGTGAGAGGAGTGTAGAACTATGAAGTGGTTACTATTCTTGTTTATTTTAATACCGGCGATTGAGATTACAGT
The DNA here is from genome assembly GCF_019837435.1 of Bacillus sp. 16GRE42. Taxonomy (NCBI): domain Bacteria; kingdom Bacillati; phylum Bacillota; class Bacilli; order Caryophanales; family Bacillaceae; genus Bacillus; species Bacillus sp. 16GRE42. Next base: position 2,064,035 of record NZ_JADAXF010000001.1, on the reverse strand, counting down.
CTTAATTGGATCGAGTCATGTAATAGGTTTATGGTCTACGTTCGCTATGATTGTATTTACGGGTGTTGTAGGTGTCTATTTGGCGAAAAGACAAGGATTTAAAGTACTTGGAGAGATTCAATCTAAGTTGAATAGAGGAGAAATGCCAGGAGGAGCGGTACTGGATGGTATTTTTATCTTTGTAGGAGGTATTCTTTTGGTACTTCCTGGATACGTAACGGATATAATGGGTTTGATCTTCGTTATCCCTATGACGAGGGCTTTGTTGAAGCCATTTGTTATGAAGTGGATGGAATGGAAGTTTAGAAAGAGTTCTACTATTATTGTGCAGAAATAGTGCTTAGATTATAGCGATCTAAGCACTATTTTTTTTGCCCGCAAAAGGATGGCGGATGGATGAAGTTCTGTTAATTAAAGTTTTGCTGTATCATGCCTTAAAATTTGGTGAATGCGAAGGAGTTAAGTGGAAATCGGACTGCTCATACTAATCCGGTTGGTGAAAGTTAATAATCGTAGTTTTGCTTTATTATATTTGCTGTGTATTTTTCGGTTGGATATGTAGGTAGTTCTTACTGAGTATACTGTAGGGAAATTCATATGAACTCAAGCTGGTTTTTGTATATTTATTCATTTACATAAAAAGTAATAAATGTAAGTAATAATTATAGGAATAATAGAATAAATATGTAAAAATACCTCGAAATATGCATTTTTCATGCAAAAAAACAAGAGTATTATCCTTTTTCTGGGGCAATTCTCTCGTTGTATGTAATGAGTGTAAAAAATAAGTACAAGGAATAATCAGTGGGAATTTCCCACTGATTACATGTAAGTTTTTTGTTGTATATGAATTAGAAACTATTATTTTAAAGGTGTGCCTTTAATATATTTCCACAAATCATGGAATACACGAGCTTTGTGCAATGTATTAAGTAGTACTAAGGTGACTGGACCGATGATTAATCCTAAAAAGCCAAAAAGCTTAAAGCCGACAAATAGAGCGATCAGTGTTGCTAATGGATCGAGGCCGATATTAGATGAGAGTACTTTAGGCTCCATAATTTGTCTTTGGACAATCACGACGATGTATAAGATGAGAAGACCGATGGCGAAAGCAGTGTCGCCAGTGAAAAATACGTATATAACCCAAGGAACGAAGACGGCGCCGGTTCCTAAATATGGGAGTAAATCTACAACCCCTGTAATAATCGCGATAGTAATGGCGTATGGTACGCGTAATATTAAAAGTCCGATTAGTACAATAACAGTTGTCATAGATACGAGTGTAAGTTGCGCTTTAACAAAACCAAATAAAGCTTTTCTTAAATCGACAAAAATAGTTTTTCCATAGCCATGAACACGATTCGGCAAAAATTTTCTTACTTTCTGAGCAAGACGGTGCCAATCGTAACTAATGAAGAAAGTGGCTAATAAAACGAATACAAGGACAGTTAAAGTTGTTGGTAATGCACTAATGAAATTTGTTAACCCGCTTATAATAGCAGTTAAAAGTTCTTTCATTTGCGTCGTTGCTTCGGTTCCTAAGTTTTGAATGTTTTGTGTAATCGTATAGCGCTGTGGTTCCCCAAGATGATTAAATTTAGAAATTAAATCATCATAGAGAGGCATAATATGATTAAGTGCAAATTGCTCTGCGAATTTAACGATATCCGGAAACTTTACTGTAACAAGTTGTAGTAAGTATGTTGTGGCAGATATTGCTTCTGTTACAAGATATGTAACGAGTCCAACGATAGCTCCAAATACGAGAATTAAGCTAACGAGTACTGCTAGTGCGCGAGGAAATTGTAGTTTTTGATTAAGGAAATTGACGACAGGATTAATCAAATAAGCAAATGCGAAAGCGATAATAAAAGGGTAGATAAGTCCTGACATATATAGTAATGCATAGAACCCGGCTACCGTTGCTACAATGACAAATATGAGTCGCAATATCATATATAGTAAGTTTCGGTTCAAAGATGTATACCTCCCATTCCAATTTGGATTATCCTAATTCGTTCAACTTATAACGAGTGTGCTGCACTGATTAAAGTTTCACTTTATGTTATAGTGGAATGATGGATTTTTCCTGCTTTTTCAGTACATGAGTGACTGTAAAAGCTTGGTGTTGATGCTTCTACTATATGGTAAAAACTTCATTTTCTCTTCTTTTTATTTTACCTGTTTCTTATTAGAAAAGAAAGGAGAGACAATCGTTTTCAAAAATGTATACATGCTTAAATTTTTGATGATGAAAGTCTCAGTTTGTCAGTTTAAAATACATAAAAAATGAAGTGGTTATTGTTGAATATACATCGATATAGCATGTATAACGATAGGTTTAAAGGTATTTTTGTTTGGAAATGAGTTCATTATTTTCAGAAAGGAAGTGCAAACATGATTAGTCAGTCAACGTTATTTTTATTCATACTACTTATTATAGGACTTGTTGCTAAAAACCAATCGCTTACTGTAGCTATTGGTGTGTTATTTTTATTGAAATTTACGTTTCTAGGAGATAAAGTCTTTCCTTATCTACAAACGAAAGGGATTAACCTCGGTGTAACGGTTATTACAATAGCAGTACTCGTACCGATTGCAACGGGGGAAATAGGTTTTAAACAACTTGGAGAAGCGGCGAAATCGTATTATGCATGGATTGCTTTAGCTTCAGGGGTAGCGGTTGCTTTGTTAGCGAAAGGCGGCGTACAATTATTGACGACGGATCCTCATATTACAACTGCGCTCGTTTTCGGGACAATTATAGCGGTTGCTTTATTTAATGGAGTTGCTGTAGGTCCATTAATTGGGGCTGGAATTGCCTATGCAGTTATGAGTATTATACAGATGTTTAAATGAGAAATTTTATAGTAATATAAAAATTTTGAATTCTTTCTGTTCACAAAAGTCAGATAATTGTTTATAATAGGATTAGAAACTTTGAAAAGTTACATAACAGCAGAGACTTTACACCAGATAAAATAAAAACAACATAAAACAATTTTATAATGATATTGTTTTATGTTGTTTTTATCATAAAACTCTTCGGAATTAATTTTCCTCACTAACTTGTTGTTTTGAGCGTGAGGATTCGGGGAGACATTCACGCTCATGCTTTCCATGTAGACAATGGACATAAGAGGGGAACATCGCAATAAATTTGCATGATCGTGCATTTTGCTTGCCTAAAGAGTGAACGGGCGTTCATAATTCAAAAGGGGAGCAAATAGATATAAGGAGCAAGGTTGGGAGAATTTTCAGGAAAAGGAGAGAATGTCATGACTGTTATTCGAGGTTTAGAAGGGGTAGTAGCAACAACATCATCTGTGAGCTCTATTATTGATGATACATTAACTTATGTTGGGTATAATATTGATGATTTAGCTGAGAATGCTACATTTGAAGAAGTAGTGTACTTATTATGGCATCGCAAGCTTCCTAATGAACAAGAACTAGCGAAATTTAAAGAGACTGTATCGGAATACTATAAAGTTCCAGGTGAGATTTTAACATATTTGAAACAAGTAGATTTAAAAATCGCACATCCGATGTCTGTTTTACGAACTGCAATTTCCATGCTATCATTATACGATGAGAGCGCTGAAATTATGGATGAAAACTCCAATTATTTGAAAGCGGTTAAATTGCAGGCTCAAGTGGGAACTTTAGTTGCTGCTTATGCAAGAATTCGTAAAGGTTTAGATGTTGTTGAGCCTAGAAACGATTTATCATTAGCTGCAAACTTCTTGTACATGTTAAATGATCGCGAGCCAAATGAAGTTGAAATTGAAGCTTTTGATAAGGCGCTTGTACTTCACGCAGATCATGAGTTAAACGCTTCTACATTTACTGCACGCGTTTGTGTAGCTACACTTTCAGATGTATATTCTGGTATTACAGCAGCAATCGGTGCGTTAAAAGGTCCTCTTCACGGCGGGGCAAATGAAAATGTAATGAAGATGCTAACTGAAATTGGCGAAGAAGAAAATGTAGAATCATATATTCATAATGCTCTTCAAAATAAAGTGAAAATCATGGGCTTTGGCCACCGTGTATATGAGCAGGGTGATCCGCGTGCAAAACATTTACGCGAAATGTCTAAGAGATTATGCGTGCTTTTAGGAGAAAACAAATGGTATAATATGTCTATCAAAATTGAAGACATTGTAACAAAAGAAAAAGGTCTTCCGCCAAATGTTGATTTCTATTCAGCTTCTGTATACCATTGTTTAGGAATTGACCATGACTTATTTACACCTATTTTTGCAATTAGCCGTATGTCAGGCTGGTTAGCTCATATTCTAGAACAATATGAAAACAACCGTTTAATCCGTCCACGTGCTGATTATAATGGACCAACACATCAAGTGTACGTTCCAATTGCACAACGATAAGCAAAAAACACTATTTTGATAGTGAAAATACGCTTTCAAAAGTCTGATTTTTTCGGAAAGACGTAATGATTAGAATATTTTAATTTAAATAACGGTTTGAACTGAGGGGTTATTCCCTCAGTTTCATACATATGAAATTTCAAACATGGGGGTTATCACATTGACGACAGGTGAAAAAATTACTGTAACTAATGGTGTTATGAATGTACCAAACAATCCGATTATTCCATTTATCGAAGGAGATGGAATTGGTCCTGATATTTGGGCAGCTGCATCTCGTGTACTAGAAGCAGCAGTTGAAAAAGCTTATGATGGTGAGAAGAAAATCGTTTGGAAAGAAGTGCTTGCAGGGGAAAAAGCATTCAACCAAACAGGCGAGTGGTTACCAGAAGAAACTTTAAATTTAATCCGTGAATATTTAATCGCGATTAAAGGTCCACTTACAACTCCAGTTGGCGGTGGTATTCGTTCTCTAAACGTAGCACTTCGTCAAGAATTAGATTTATATGTATGTCTACGTCCAGTTCGTTATTTTGATGGTGTTCCTTCACCTGTAAAACGTCCGGAAGATACTGATATGGTTATTTTCCGTGAGAATACAGAAGACATTTATGCTGGAATTGAATATGCACAAGGATCTCCGGAAGCAGAAAAAGTCCTTGCTTTCTTAAAAGAAGCAATGGGTGTTAATAAAATCCGCTTCCCAGAAACATCTGGTATTGGTATTAAACCAATCTCAGAAGAAGGGACAAAGCGTCTTGTTCGTGCTGCAATTCAATATGCAATTAACGAAAAGCGTTCTTCTGTTACATTAGTTCATAAAGGAAACATTATGAAATTTACAGAAGGTGCTTTCAAAAACTGGGGTTACGAAGTAGCGGAACAAGAATTCGGCGATAAAGTATTTACTTGGGCTGAATATGATCGTATCGTTGAGAAAGATGGTAAAGATGCAGCGAATAAAGCGATGGCAGACGCTGAAGTGGCTGGAAAAATCATCGTAAAAGATTCTATTGCAGACATCTTCTTACAACAAATTTTAACTCGTCCACGTGAGTTCGATGTTGTTGCAACAATGAACTTAAACGGAGACTACATCTCTGATGCACTTGCTGCACAAGTAGGTGGAATTGGTATTGCACCTGGTGCAAACATTAACTATGTGACTGGACATGCTATCTTTGAAGCTACACATGGTACAGCTCCAAAATATGCAGGTTTAGATAAAGTAAACCCATCTTCAGTTCTTCTTTCTGGTGTATTATTATTAGAGCACTTAGGATGGAACGAAGCTGCGAATTTAGTAACTGATTCAGTTGAGAAAACAATTGCTTCAAAAGTAGTAACTTATGATTTCGCACGCTTAATGGAAGGTGCAACAGAAGTGAAATGTTCTGAGTTCGCTAATGAACTTATTAAAAATATGGATGTAGCGATAATCAAAAACGCATAATTAAAGTGGGGGGTAAATTATGACAATCAAACGCAAGAAAGTTTCAGTCATCGGTGCAGGATTTACAGGAGCAACAACAGCATTCTTATTAGCACAAAAAGAACTTGCAGATGTTGTATTAGTGGACATTCCACAACTGGAAAATCCAACAAAAGGGAAAGCGTTAGATATGTTAGAAGCGAGCCCAGTACAAGGTTTTGATGCTAACATTATTGGAACATCTAATTACGAAGATACTGCTGATTCTGACGTTGTCGTTATTACAGCAGGTATTGCGCGTAAGCCTGGTATGAGCCGTGATGACTTAGTAGCAACAAACTCTAAAATTATGAAAAGTATTACGCGCGACATTGCAAAACATTCACCAAATGCGATTATTGTTGTATTAACAAATCCAGTTGATGCAATGACATATTCTGTATTTAAAGAAGCAGGATTCCCGAAAGAGCGTGTTATCGGTCAATCGGGCGTATTAGATACAGCTCGTTTCCGTACATTTATTGCACAAGAATTAAATCTTTCTGTGAAAGATATTACAGGATTTGTTCTTGGTGGACACGGTGACGATATGGTACCTCTTGTACGTTATTCTTATGCAGGTGGCATTCCGTTAGAAACGTTAATTCCGAAAGAGCGTTTAGAAGCAATCGTAGAACGTACCCGTAAAGGTGGCGGCGAGATTGTAGGCTTATTAGGAAACGGTAGTGCATATTACGCACCAGCTGCTTCTTTAGTTGAAATGACAGAAGCAATCTTAAAAGATCAACGCCGTGTATTACCAGCTATTGCGTACCTTGAAGGTGAATATGGTTATAGCGACCTTTACTTAGGGGTACCAGTAATTCTAGGTGGTAACGGAATTGAAAAAATTATTGAGTTAGAACTTCTTGCAGATGAAAAAGAAGCGTTAGATCGCTCTGTAGAATCTGTACGTAATGTAATGAAGGTTCTTGTTTAATAATTAAATATAAGCGGAAAAAGATTCGGGGCCCCGAATCTTTTTCTACTATTTATTCAAATGTTTTTTTGAAATAATATGAAAACGCTATCATTTGGTGTATCCTATAATGAAACTATAGATTTATACTATACATTGCCCTCATCATAGTAAAATTCGGATAAGGTATCGATTTTAGTAGGATAATAAGGTGAAAAAATCGGAGGGGGTTGTAACATGTTAAAGAAAAAAGTTCAAATTGGTCGTAGAATGGATGAAATTACAGTAGGAGAGAAATTATCTATCACTGAAAAAATTGAGGATAAAGATTTGTTATTGTACTTAGGGTTAACGAATGATGCCAATCCATTATATATTCAGCATGATTACGCATCCCAAACTCCGTATGAAAAGCCGATTGTACCAAGCATTATGCTAACTGGAATGATTACAACGGCAGTTACGAAATATTTACCAGGTCCAGGTAGTCATATTACTAGGAAGGACCTTACGTTCGTGAAGCATGTTCACCATTATGAAACGTTACAAATCCACTTTGAAGTTGTGGCTGTTTCTGAGGAGGAACATACAATTGATATGCTTGTATCTGCTCATGATGAAAAAGGAGAAACGGTTGTAAAAGGTTCCTTAACAGTAACACCGCCTTTTAAATCAGTTTCTATTATGGAAAAAGCATTAGATAATTTTTAAAACATGAAAATATGAATAGCGCTAGCATACCTTACTATAAGGGACTAGCGCTATTTTTAGTTGAAAAACCCTTCTTTAAACCCTTCGGCAAATTCTGAACAACCTGTTTTAATCGTATCCCAGCTTGGTACGTTAAAAGTAAGGAAACATGTTACTACTAAAGTTAAAATAGGTAGTAATACTCGCATAATAGCCCCCGGAATTGTGTTTATTTATATATTTAAATTAATAATATATTTATTGGTAATTGAAGTCAATGAAAGGGGTGATTATTAAGATGAAGTGGAAAAGAGAAGATGTTATCTTTGAAACGATAAGAGAAGCTGAAGTGTGGGCAGACGGGGTCGCGAATGAAATGTATGGAAGAGTATTTGATGGATATGAAACGCTAGACTATAAAATAGCGTATGCTCTTGCGTTTTTGTTAGCGCAAAATCGAGAATTTAATATTTATACGAATGTGGAGTTTAATAACGATATAGAAGTGTATAAAGTATGGATAACAACAAGTTAATTAAGCCGAGTGGAGTTGTTTTTAGGAATAATGATAGTACAAACGAGCTCCATGAATAGACAATTATATTGAGAGGGACCTTATTTTCTAGTATGATGAGAATAACGGGGAAAATGCTAGGATGAAGAAGGTTTCAAGTCTATAACTTGGAGGAAAAGAATGAACAATCGTATTTTAGTAGTTGATGATGAGGAGTTTATCTTAACTTTAATTGAATTTAATCTACAACAAGCTGGGTTTGAAGTGATAACAGCGATGGATGGAGAAATGGCGCTTCAAAAAGCGACAACAGAACGCCCAGATTTAATTATATTAGATTTAATGCTTCCAAAAATGGATGGTATGGAAGTGTGTAAAGAATTACGATTGCAGCGCGTTATGACGCCGATTTTAATGTTAACAGCAAAAGATGATGAATTTGATAAGGTGCTAGGTCTTGAACTTGGGGCAGATGATTATATGACGAAGCCATTTAGCCCAAGGGAAGTTGTTGCGCGTGTGAAGGCAATTTTGCGCCGCACGAAATTACAACAAGAAGAACAAGTGAAAGAAGCGTCAGATGAAGAGAGCATCACAATTGCTGAACTTAAAATTTTGCCGGAATTTTATGAGGCTTATTTCCAAGGAAGAAAGCTTGAATTAACACCAAAAGAATTTGAACTACTTGTTTATCTTGCGAAAAATAAAAGTCGCGTGTTGACACGTGATCAATTATTAAGTGCTGTATGGAACTATGATTTTGCTGGTGATACACGAATTGTTGACGTTCATATTAGCCATTTGCGCGATAAAATTGAACAAAATACGAAAAAACCGACGTACATTAAAACGATACGTGGTTTAGGATATAAATTAGAGGAGCCAAAAGGGGATGAATAAATTTCGTTCCAGGCTTCTTTTTACATTTGTTTCTCTTATTGTTTTTATTTTAGTTGGACTAGGTTTATTACTGGAAACCGTGTTTGAAAACTACTATATAGATCATGCCAAAGAGAGAATGGTAAAAGAGACAGAGTATGTTGCGGTATTAGCAGAAGAACAGGGTTTTGATGATGTTTTAAAAAATCCATATGTATTTGAAAAGTTAGAAGAAAAAATACAGGCTTCTATTGCATTTGTAGATGAAAAAAAGAAAGTTCAATATAGCGGAGGAGAACAGTCTGCTTTTAGCCAAGGGATAATTAAAGAACTTACTTCTGAAACAACGAAACAAAGAAATAAAGTCATTACGAAAGAAACAGAGCAGAATAATGAATTTTACCATGCGGTGTTCGTTCAAGATGTAGCAGGAAAACAAGGGTACATTTTGGTAAAAAGTACAATTGAGCCTTTGAAATCTGTTCATCAAAAAACGTGGGGATTATTAATTATCGGATTTGTTATCGCTTGTCTCGTAGTCGTATTTTTAGGTATGAAAATTACAGGGCAATATATTAGGCCGATTGAATCCGTTACGAAAGTTGCTATCGAATTAGCGAAGGGAAATTATAAAGCACGCGCTTATGAGAGTCATTCGGATGAAACGGGAATGCTGAGTAAAGCGATTAATATTTTAGCCCGTAATTTACAAGAGATGACACTTGAGCAAGAAATGCAACAAGATCGTCTGCATACGTTAATTGAAAATATGGGAAGCGGAATGATTTTAATTGATAGTCGCGGTTATATAAACCTTGTAAACCGTTCGTATAAGGAGACTTTCCACGTAACAGATGAAGAATATTTAGATCGTTTATATTATGAGTCGTTTCATCATACAGAAATTATAGAGCTCGTGGAAGAAATCTTTATGACAGAAGTGAAAGTGCGTAAACAAATGTTATTGCCGCTTGGAATTGAGCGAAAGCATTTCGAAGTATATGGAGCACCGATTATCGGGACGAACCATGAATGGAAAGGGATTGTCCTTGTATTCCATGACATTACTGAGCTAAAGAAATTAGAACAAATGAGAAAAGACTTTTTAGCGAATGTTTCTCATGAACTAAAGACACCGATTACTTCTATTAAAGGTTTTTCAGAAACGCTCTTGGACGGTGCTATGGATAATAAAAAATTCTGCGAACATTTCTTGCACATTATTTTAAAAGAAAGTGAACGCATGCAAGGGTTAATTGAAGATTTATTAGATTTATCAAAGATTGAGCAACAAGGATTTAAATTGAGTATGGGGACCGTTGATATGAAGGGACTTCTTGAAGACATTCATATGGTGCTTGATAACAAAGCAGGAGAAAAGGAAATTTCTTTACAAGTAAATGCGCTAAAAGGAGTCTCGGTCATTGGAGATCCAAGTCGTTTGAAGCAAATCTTTATTAATTTAATGAATAACGCAATCGTATATACGCCGGCTGGAGGCGTTGTTTCTGTAGAATTAGCAGAAGATAAATATAATGCTTATATAAAAGTATCGGATACCGGAATTGGTATTAGTAAAGATGAAATTCCGCGTATTTTTGAACGCTTTTACCGAGTGGATAAAGCGAGAAGTAGAAATACTGGTGGTACAGGCCTTGGATTATCGATTGTAAAGCATTTAGTTGAGGCACATCACGGTACGATTACAGTGGATAGTGAAGTTGGGGAAGGGACAACATTTACAGTTGTTTTACCAAAATCAGCAACTGAAAAATAGGATGAAGGATATTTACAATATATTAACAATGGCTTAATTAAATATTAATAAAGGTCTGTTAATATAATACATGAAAACCCCTTCATCCAAGGAGTAATTTTGGACGAGAATAGTTATGCTGTTCTCGTCACTTCCCTTTTATGTTAGTAAACGTTTGTATATATAATAGAAAATAGCCGTTATTTTTCTTCTCTCTATTAGTCATGTTAATATAGAGAGAGGAAAGGAACGGTTTTTTTCTGTGAAAAAAATCATTTCAAATTTGTATGGGGAGGTTTCTGGTTTGGAAAAAAAGGTCGTATTAGTAGATGGTAATAATATCGCGTATCGTGCTTTCTTTGCACTACCGCTTTTAAATAACGACAAAGGTATACATACGAACGCAATTTACGGTTTTACAATGATGTTAATGAGAATATTAGAGGAAGAAAAACCAACGCATATGTTAGTAGCGTTTGATGCGGGTAAAACGACATTCCGTCATAAAACGTATAGTGAGTATAAAGGAGGGCGTCAAAAGACTCCACCTGAATTATCAGAGCAATTCCCGTTTATTCGTGAGATGCTTGATGCTTTCAACGTACCGCGTTATGAATTAGAAAATTATGAAGCGGATGACATTATGGGGACGTTAGCGAAAGAAGCGAGTGAACAAGGGTTTCATGTAAAAGTTATTTCAGGAGATAAAGACTTACTGCAACTTGTTTCAGATAATACACTCGTATGTATTCCTCGCAAAGGGATTACAGAAGTGGATGAATATACGAAAGAAGCTTTATTTGAGAAATACAGCTTATCACCAAAGCAAATTATTGATATGAAAGGTTTAATGGGAGACCAGTCAGATAATATTCCAGGTGTACCAGGAGTTGGTGAAAAAACTGCGATTAAATTGTTAACACAGTTTGAAACGGTCGAGGCAGTGTATGAAAATATAGATCAAGTAAGCGGGAAGAAATTAAAAGAAAAGCTAGAAGCAAATAAAGACCAAGCTCTTATGAGTAAAGATCTTGCAACTATTATTACAGATGCACCGATTACAGTGCATGTGGATGATATGGAGTATAAAGGGTATGAAGCAAGTGATGTCATTCCAATGTTCGAGAATTTAGGATTTACATCCCTTTTAAATAAATTAGGTGTTACGCCAGAAGAAACGACTCCAGCTGAATTAGATGATATTACATTTGATATTGTGGATGAAGTTACCGAAGAAATGCTTCAGCAAGATAGTGCGCTTATTGTTGAAGTACAAGAAGATAACTATCATAGAGCGGACATTCAAGGTTTTGGTATTCAAAATGAAAATGGCTGTTACTTTATTCAAACAGACATTGCTCTTAAGTCAGACGCTTTTAAAGAGTGGCTTGCAGATGGAGAAATGAGAAAGCATACATTTGATGCGAAGCGCGCAATCGTTGCACTTAAATGGAACGGGATAGATATGCAAGGGATTGACTTTGATCTATTAATCGCTGCTTATTTACTTGACCCGGCTGATACGGATAAAGATTTCCGTACTGTAGCAAAAATGAAAGAAACACATGCTGTGAAATCCGATGAAGAAGTTTACGGAAAAGGTGCGAAGCGTGCTGTTCCAGAGCTAGAAGTAGTAGCGGAGCATGTAGCTCGTAAAGTGCACGTATTATATGATGTAAAGCAAACATTCGTAGAAGAGTTACAAAAGAATGAGCAATATGAACTGTTTACAGAGTTAGAATTACCACTTGCGCGTGTATTAGCTGATATGGAAGTAAAAGGTGTAAAAGTTGATACGGAGCGTCTTCGTAATATGGGAGAAGAACTTGCAGGTAGATTAAAGGAAATGGAACAGGAAATTTATAAGCTTGCGGGAACAGAATTTAATATTAATTCACCGAAGCAGCTTGGTGTTATTCTGTTTGAGAACTTAAACTTACCAGTTATTAAAAAGACGAAAACAGGTTATTCTACGTCAGCTGATGTACTAGAAAAGCTTATGGATCGCCATGAAATCATTCCAAACATTTTACATTATCGTCAATTAGGGAAACTGAATTCAACTTATATTGAAGGTTTATTAAAAGTTGTACATGAAGATTCATCTAAAATCCATACTCGTTTCAATCAAGTATTAACGCAAACAGGTCGATTAAGTTCAACGGATCCGAACTTGCAAAATATCCCGATTCGATTAGAAGAAGGAAGAAAGATTCGTCAGGCATTTGTTCCATCAGAAGAAGGATGGATTATGTACGCGGCAGATTATTCACAAATTGAACTTCGCGTATTAGCTCATATTGCAAATGATAAAGGGCTAGTTGAAGCGTTCCAACATGATATGGATATTCATACGAAAACAGCGATGGATGTATTTGGCGTTGAAAAAGATGAAGTAACTTCGAATATGAGACGACAAGCGAAAGCTGTCAATTTCGGAATTGTATATGGTATTAGTGATTATGGTCTTTCACAAAACTTAGGAATTACAAGAAAAGCAGCAGCGGAATTTATTGAAAAGTATTTAGAAAGTTTCCCTGGTGTACAAGAATACATGAGTGACATCGTAAAAGATGCGAAACAAAAAGGGTATGTGGCTACATTATTAAATCGCCGCCGTTATATTCCGGAAATTACGAGTCGTAATTTCAATTTACGTAGCTTTGCTGAGCGTACGGCTATGAATACACCAATTCAAGGGACTGCAGCAGATATTATTAAAAAAGCGATGATTATTATGGCAGACCGTCTAGAAGAAGAAGGATTACAGGCGCGTCTACTTCTGCAAGTACACGATGAATTGATATTTGAAGCGCCAAAAGAAGAAATTGAAAAATTAGAGAAGCTTGTACCAGAAGTAATGGAGCATGCAATTGAACTCGCAGTTCCGCTGAAAGTTGATTATTCTTACGGTCCAACTTGGTACGACGCAAAATAAGGAAGTGATGAAATGCCTGAATTACCAGAGGTTGAAAACGTCAGACGGACACTTGAAAATCTTGTGACAGGAAAAACAATTGAAGATGTTATTGTTACCTATCCAAAAATAGTAAAACGTCCGGATGATGCAGAAATCTTTAAAGAAATGCTAAGAGGCGAAAAGATTGAAAATATAAAGCGAAGAGGAAAGTTTTTGCTTTTATATGTAACGAATTATGTTATTGTTTCACATTTGCGTATGGAAGGTAAGTTTTTACTGCATCAAGAGGACGAGCCAATTGATAAGCATACACACGTCCGTTTCTTATTTACAGATGGAACTGAACTACATTATAAAGATGTGAGGAAGTTTGGTACGATGCATCTCTTTAAGAAAGGTGAAGAATTGAATCAAATGCCTCTTGCTGATTTAGGTCCGGAGCCGTTTGATGCTGAATTGACACCGCAGTATTTACAAGAAAGATTGCAAAAGACCAATCGTAAAATAAAAGTCGTATTATTAGACCAGCGTCTTTTAGTAGGGCTTGGAAATATATATGTAGATGAAGTTTTATTCCGTTCTCAAATTCATCCGGAACGAGAAGCTTCGTCTTTAACAGCAGAAGAAATTGAACGAATTTACGAGGCGACTGTTACAACGTTAGGTGAAGCAGTGAAGCGAGGCGGAAGTACAATTCGAACGTATATGAATTCGCAAGGGCAAATTGGCTCATTCCAAGAACTTCTAAATGTATACGGAAAAAAAGGAGAACCATGTGTGACTTGCGGTACGATAGTAGAAAAAACAGTTGTTGGCGGAAGAGGAACGCATTACTGCCCGATTTGTCAGCCGAGAATATAGAAAAGAGATAACATCGGATAGGCATTTGTCATATACATACAGCAGGGCTATGTATAAGGGAGGAGCTTACCGATGTACCTTTATTTATCTCTTATTTTATTAGCTTTTACATTAAGCTTAGATAGCTGTAGTGTAGGGCTAACATATGGTTTAAGAAGCGTAAGAATTCCACTAAGATCAATTATAATTATCGGAATGTGTTCAGCGGCTGTTATGCTTGTTTCAATGGGAATTGGACATATGATCGCGAAAATATTTTCACCTGTTATCGCAACGCGTATCGGTGGGCTTGTTCTTATTGGAATAGGAATTTGGGTATTATACCAATTTTTTCGAAGTGAGAAAAAAGAAGAACCAAAGCAAGAGGAGAAGGTTTGGAAATTAGAAATTGCTTCGCTCGGGCTAGTGATTCAAATTTTACGGAAACCGACTGTTGCAGATTTTGATAAATCAGGCACCATTTCTGCAGGAGAAGCGTTACTTCTTGGTATCGCTCTTTCTATAGATTCGTTCGGTGCTGGAATTGGTGCATCTTTATTAGGGTATGCGCCCGCTATGATGGCAATATTGGTTGCGGTTATGAGTTCTTTGTTTTTATTTATTGGAATGAAACTTGGAACGGTTTTATCAAATATGAAATGGTTACAAAAATTTACATTCCTGCCTGGGGTATTACTCATTATTATTGGAATTTGGAAAATGTAAGTATGGGCGTGGAACATTAGTTTCGCGCCTTTTATATTGTGAGGAGGATTATGATGACAGTAGTAATTGGATTAACGGGAGGCATTGCAAGTGGAAAAAGTACAGTGTCTCAAATGTTTCGTGAACTGAGTATACCAGTTATTGATGCGGATATTATTGCAAGAGAAGTTGTAGAGCGAGGAAAACCAGCATATAACAAAATAGTAGAAGTGTTTGGAACGGAAGTATTACAAGAAGATGGAGAATTGGATCGGGCGAAATTAGGAAGTGTCGTTTTCTATAATGAAGAAAAACGATTGCAGTTAAATAAAATTGTTCATCCTGCAGTGCGTGAGGAAATGAATACACAAAAGGAAAAGTACATAAAGGAAGGTATGCAAGCGGTTGTGTTAGATATACCTCTCTTATTTGAAAGTAAATTAACAAGTCTCGTGGACCGCGTTTTAGTTGTAGCGGTTAAGCCACATACACAATTAAAACGTTTAATGAAACGAAATAATTTTTCAGAAGAAGAAGCAACAGCTCGTATTCAATCTCAAATGCCGTTAGAAGAAAAAGTGAAAAATGCAGATGAAGTGATAAATAATGATGGCACAATTATGGGAACGAAAACACAATTACAGGTGATTTTAAAGAATTGGAACATTATTGACTAAAAAATTGTGAAATTAATGAAAATGCTTAGTGACATATCCCCTTTTTGTGTTATACTATTATTGGGATTGGAGATAAATAGTATAACGCATTCAAGGGGGATAACATATTATGACTCGTGTGGCAATTAATGGATTTGGACGTATTGGGAGAATGGTATTTCGTCAGGCAATAAAAGAAAGCGCATTCGAAATTGTAGCAATCAATGCAAGCTATCCATCTGAAACGTTAGCACATTTAATTAAATATGATACAGTTCACGGCAAGTTTGACGGAACAGTAGAAGCATTTGAAGATCACTTATTAGTTGATGGAAAAATGATTCGCCTTTTAAACAACCGCGATCCAAAGGAATTGCCTTGGACAGATTTAGGTGTTGAAGTTGTAATTGAAGCAACTGGTAAATTTAATTCAAAAGAAAAAGCAATTCTTCATGTTGAAGCTGGAGCGAAAAAAGTTATTTTAACAGCGCCTGGTAAGAATGAAGATGTAACAATTGTAGTTGGTGTGAACGAAGACCAACTAGATATTACAAAACATACTGTTATTTCAAATGCATCTTGCACAACAAACTGTTTAGCGCCTGTTGTTAAGGTGTTAGATGAGCAGTTTGGAATTGAAAACGGTTTAATGACAACTGTTCATGCTTATACAAATGACCAAAAAAATATTGATAACCCACATAAAGATTTAAGAAGAGCACGTGCTTGCGGACAATCAATCATTCCGACAACGACAGGTGCTGCGAAAGCGCTTGCAAAAGTTCTTCCGCACTTAAACGGAAAACTTCATGGTATGGCACTTCGCGTACCAACACCAAACGTGTCTCTTGTTGACTTAGTAGTAGATGTAAAACGTGATGTGACAGTAGAAGCTATTAATGAAGCATTCAAAACTGTTGCAAACGGTGCGTTAAAAGGCATTGTAGAATTCAGCGAAGAGCCTTTAGTATCTATTGACTTTAATACAAATACACACTCAGCTATTATTGATGGTTTATCTACAATGGTAATGGGTGATCGTAAAGTGAAAGTACTTGCTTGGTATGATAACGAGTGGGGCTACTCTCGTCGTGTTGTAGATCTTGTAACGTTAGTTGTTGACGAATTAGCGAAACAAAAAAATGTGCAACATATTTAAGTGAATAAGGGAGAGGGCAAGTGGATATTTGCCTTCTTTTTTTATTTTTTTCTGAAAAGGAAAAAAATTATATAAGTATATTTTTGAAAGTGGACATACCACGAAACGTTGTGATTACTGTATTTGTGAATCGTTTATTTTTTTTAGGGAAAAGTAAAGAGGAAAATATGACAGAAAATCGAAAAAACTGTTGTTGCAAAATGAAAATAAACAAAGTATACTAACACTCGTAAACTTAAGAGCTGAGGTACGTAGTCACTACTTAAAGGGTTAGGACCTCTCTGGACTAACTTTCCCCCGTGGTAGTGGAGCAAGCCAAATTGCAAATTAGTTTTCAATTCGAACAGTTAGAATAAATTTACAAGGGGGAACTGTAGAATGGATACTATGGATACGATGGGTCGTCACGTAATCGCTGAACTTTGGGATTGCGATTTCGACAAGCTTAATGACATGCCGTATATTGAACAATTATTTGTGGATGCAGCACTGAGAGCTGGTGCTGAAGTGCGTGAGGTTGCTTTCCATAAATTTGCACCACAAGGTGTAAGTGGAGTAGTAATTATCTCGGAATCACATTTAACAATTCATAGCTTTCCGGAGCACGGTTACGCAAGTATTGATGTTTATACTTGTGGGGATCGTATTGATCCAAATGTTGCTGCAGAATATATTGCAGAAGGTTTAAACGCGAAAACGCGTGAGAGCATCGAGCTTCCTCGAGGCACTGGTAGCTTCGAAATTAAGCAGAGAGAAACAAAAGCTCTTTAAAAAAGAACATAATTGATTTAAAATGTAAAGAGGTGTATAATGCACCTCTTTTTTAGTTTATAAAAAAGGAAAAATATAACGTACTCGTTAGTGAGATAAATTGAGCTCTTACGAATAAGTTAGCACCCCATCTACCATCTTATTTTTGAAAACGAGATGATAAAATAATGTGCTTAAACTTAAAGTGGTAAGAGAGTTAGAATGAGTTATATAATATTGTATATATATTGTCAGATGAAGTAAGTAGAGAAAAAATAAAGAGTATAGTGTAAAGGAGTGAATATATTGCGTTGTCCATCCTGTTCGCATAATGGTACAAGAGTGTTAGATTCGCGTCCGGTAGACGAGGGGCGCTCTATTCGAAGAAGGAGAGAGTGTGAAAGTTGTTTAAGTCGCTTTACGACATTTGAAAGAGTAGAAGAGTCACCTCTTATCGTTGTAAAAAAAGAAGGCACACGAGAAGAGTTTAATAAAGAAAAGATTTTGCGCGGCTTAATTAAAGCGTGCGAAAAAAGACCAGTATCTTTAAGACAATTAGAAGAAGTAACTCAAAGTGTGGAACGTGAACTTCGTAATTTAGGTATATCAGAAGTGAAAAGTGATATGATTGGTGAAATTGTTATGGAAGAACTGCGTGATATTGATGATGTTGCTTACGTGCGTTTTGCTTCTGTATATCGCCAATTTAAAGATTTAAATGTATTTATTGAAGAATTAAAAGATATACTGCAAAAAGAAAGAGAGTAGAAGTTGTATTTTATTCTCTTTACATACCGTAAGTAATGAGATAAGAGAGCTAGAAGCGAAAGCTAATAGCTCTTTTTCGCTAAGAAATTATATAATGAAGATAGAACGAATGAAGTAGAGGATAGATTGGATGAGAGAAAGGAAAAGCAAGAATGGAAAAACAGTCATGGATGGAGCTATTGCCAATTGATCGTTATAAAGTAAGTGCGAAAGGGTTACTGCATAATTACGACCGAAAAGTGTTAACGATGTTGTATCAGCCGTTAATAGGTAGTAGAGCTTTTAGCTTGTACATGACACTATGGGGAGAGTTAGAGCAAGATCGTGTGTTTGGAAAAGAGAATACACACCATTCCCTTATGGTGACCATGCAAATGCAGCTTCCCGAAATATATGAGGAACGAGTAAAGTTAGAAGCAATTGGGCTTTTGAAGGTATATATTAAGAAAGAAAAAGATATTCGAATGTTTATATACGAATTGCAACCACCTTTATCTCCGAAGCAGTTTTTTGATGATATTGTGTTAAGCATCTTTTTATACAATCGATTGAGTCGGACAAAATATAATCAAGTAAAGCAATATTTCTTAGAAGAAGAATTTGATTTTGCTTCTTATGAAAATGTTACGCGTTCTTTCAATGATGTGTTTGGTTCGTTTAATCCAGGACAGCTTGAGCATGCGCAAGAAGATCTTCGTATTCCAAAAACGACAGCTATGCCAAGTAACGAGAAGGGAGACTCTCCAAAAGTTTGGAATGATTTCTTTGATTTCTCCTTATTTGTAGATGGCTTGTCCGCTCTTGTCCCTAAAAAGGCGATTACAGATCAAGTGCGAGAATGTGTCATTACACTTGCTTACGTGTACGATGTAGATGTGTTATCGATGCAAAATATCGTTCTTGGTACGGTGACAGAGATGCAGACAATTGATATCGAAAGGCTTAGAAAAGGAGCACGTGATTGGTATCAGTTCGAAAACGGTCAAGCGTTACCTGTATTAAGTGAAAGAGTACAACCTCACGCTGCACGTATGATGGAAGGAAAAGAGCCTTCTACGCAAGAAGAGATGTTAATCAAACAGCTAGAGGAAATCTCACCAAAACAACTATTAAAAGAAATCTCTGGTGGTGCAGAGGCGACAAAGGCTGACTTGCAGATCGTTGAAGATGTAATGATCAATCAAAAATTAACGCCAGGTGTTGTGAATGTACTTATTTATTACGTTATGCTACGCTCAGATATGAAGCTTGCGAAAACGTATGTGGAGAAAATTGCTGGGCATTGGGCACGTAAAAAGGTCGGTACAGTAGCTGAAGCAATGGCGTTAGCGAAAGAAGAGAATCGTCAATATCAAGAATGGGCTGAGACGAAGAAAAAAGGCCGTACGTCGAAGAAAACGATAAGAAAAGAAATGGTACCAGATTGGCTGAAAGAAGAGCCGAAAGAACAAGAGAAAGAAACAGTGAAGAAAGATGTAAGTAAGAAAAAAGATGCAAGTACGTTAGATGATGAACGAAAACGACTAGAAGAAGTGTTAAAAAAATATAAGCGTGATTAATAGAAGAGAATGAACGCTCTTTGAGGTGAGAAAATGGAGCATATTCAAAATTCATTTGCAAAGTTAATGGAAAATAAAAATTTTAAAAATAGATATGAAGTATTAAAGGCGGAAGTAATGGCACATCCGCGTGTGAAAGAATTTATAGACGAACATCAAGGTGAAGTAACAACTTCTATGATTGAGCGCAGCCTTGTGAAGTTATACGAATATATTGGACAAAGTGTAGGTTGCGCAGATTGTCCGGATCTAGGTTCGTGTAAAAACATGCTGCAAGGATATGAGCCAAAGCTCGTTATCCAAGGGAAGATGATTGATATTCAATACGATCGTTGCGTTAGAAAAGTAGCATATGACGAGAGAAAGAAATATGAAAAACTCGTTCAAAGTGTATATATGCCAACTGACATTTTACAGGCAACGATGGAAAACTTAGATCCTTCAGATTTAGATGCGCGTATTGATGCAATTGGTGCAGCCAATGAATTTTTAAGTACATATGAACCTGGTAAAAAAGTACAAGGTTTATATTTGTACGGTAAATTTGGTGTAGGGAAAACGTATTTGTTAGGAGCAATGGCGAATGAGCTTGCTCAAAAGAAAATAAGTTCGATGCTCGTATACTTCCCTGAATTTTTACGTGAAATTAAAAGTTCGATTCAAGATAATTCGATTGGGGAAAAGATTGATGCGGTGAAACGCGTACAAGTTTTAATGCTAGATGATATCGGAGCAGAAGCGATGTCAAGCTTTGTGCGTGACGATGTGCTTGGTGCAATTTTGCAATTCCGTATGTTAGAAAACTTACCGACGTTCTTTACGTCTAACTTTGATTTCAAGGAATTGGAACATCATTTAACGTATACACAGCGTGGTGAAGCAGAACAAATGAAAGCAGCACGTATTATGGAACGAATTAAATATTTAGCGAAGCCAATTCCGATTGGCGGAAAAAACCGACGTCATAAGTAAAGAGTAAGCTGAAAAGCTTGCTCTTTTTTGTTTTGAACACTTTTCAGACTAGGTGAATTGCAAAACGAAAAACTTCTTATAGAAAATTCATTGTAGCTTGTATCATTTTTTTCTCCCTCCCTTAATATATATAAAATTAGCAAGCCATATTGAGTGGATTTTCTAACGATAGGAAATGTAATTCTACTAAGAGTGAACTTCCACGGGACGGACTCTTATAGGATTTGTAACGTATAGATACAATCCTTTAGAGCAGGGATAAAAGGGGGGACAAAAGTGATTGAAATTTGCTTCGAAGAAAAAAATGATGCTATGCATGTATATAGACAACTATTGAAAAGAGCGGAACTGTTATATAAGGAAACGAGTGTGTATTTACAGGAACAAAAAGTGGTGATTCACATACCAGTATGTGAATCGAATTATATTGAAAAGATTTTATTGCCAGTAATGGTATATTTCATTGTGAATGTAAAGCAAAATGAGTGGATTTATACAATCTTAAAAGAGAAGTTTTTTTATGAAGAAGAGGAAGAGTGTCATCAAATATTGCATATGGCACAAGAGATTTTAAAGGGAAGAAGAAAAGAGATTGCTCGAGAATTAACACGTCACACATTTGAATCATATATTAAATCTTCTTTAAATAACTGGCTTTGTGATCCTCTTTCGTTCTCGTTTTCATCATATGTTCGTTTTCGCCTTCGTACATATAGGGAAATGGTAGCTAAGCTTGCTGAAGTGTCGATTGATGAGTATAAGTTGGAACAAGAATATCAAATGTTTATTGAGACGCTAAGGCAACAAGTACGTAGCCGAAAATCACGTTTGTCCTGTGTGCATCTTATTTTTGATGAAAGCTTTATTTTCTATGACGATAAAGGTAGACGTTTAAAACAGGAGAAATTGGTCCAATATATAGATGAGGAATTATTAAAGCAAAAGGATGTATATATTGATACGAAAGTAATTGCACCACTTCTTTCTATTTCGCCGAAAAAAATTTATTTATATACGAAAGAACAAGACCATAATATGATTATTACTTTGCGAAATGTATTTCAAGAACGGGTCCAATTACATGGATTACATGAGTTTGAGCGCAATGTGAAAAATTTAAAAAATAAAGGTAACGCCCTTGATTTTCTAAGTTTTTGAGCATATAATTACCTACATAAATGAAATATATTGAAATGTCATGATGAGGACATGAGTAGTTTTCTACGATTTTCAGAGAGGGAAGCCTTAGGGTGTGAGCTTCCTAGTACGGGATTATTACTTACCACCTCTAAACTTTAGCAGTGAACGTTTTTTTCTAGTAATTGCTAACGGACAACACCGTTATGTTGAACTTGAGCAATTAACAATAATGTTAATTGGAACAAGGGTGGAACCACGAATTCAACACTCGTCCCTTTTTACGGGATGAGTGTTTTTTATTTTGAAAAAAAAGAGGAGTGACCAGTGATGGCAGATGTAGTTAAAATTACTTTCCCTGATGGAGCTGTGAAGGAGTTTCCAAAAGGCGTAACAACTGAAGAAATCGCAGCTTCTATTAGCCCAGGCTTAAAGAAAAAAGCTGTGGCTGGAAAATTAAACGATGAGATGATCGATCTTGTTACACCAATCGAAGAAGATGGTGCAGTTTCTATTATTACATTAGATTCTGAAGATGGCTTATATATTTTACGCCATTCAACAGCCCACCTATTAGCACAAGCGTTAAAACGTTTATATAAAGATGCTAAGCTTGAGCTTGGTATTGGTCCAGTAATTGAAAATGGCTTCTACTACGATATTGATATGGAAGAAGCAATTACAGTTGAAGACTTCAAGAAAATCGAAAAAGAAATGCAAAAAATCGCGAACGAAAACTTAGAAATCGTTCGTCATGAAGTACCACGTGCAGAAGCACTTCGTCGCTTTGAAGAAATCGGCGATGAGTTAAAATTAGATTTAATTAACGATCTTCCAGAAGATGCAGTTATTTCAATCTATGAACAAGGCGAATTCTTCGACCTTTGCCGTGGTGTTCACCTTCCATCTACAGGGAAAATTAAAGTATTTAAATTATTAAGCGTTGCGGGTGCTTACTGGCGCGGCGATAGCAATAATAAAATGCTACAACGTATTTACGGTACTGCATTCGTTAAGAAAGCAGAATTAGATGAGCACTTACGTATGCTTGAAGAAGCGAAAGAGCGCGATCACCGTAAATTAGGTAAAGAATTAAAACTATTTACTAATAGCCAAAAAGTAGGACAAGGTTTACCACTTTGGTTACCAAAAGGTGCAACTATCCGCCGCATTATCGAGCGTTACATCGTTGATAAAGAAGCAAGCTTAGGCTATGATCACGTATACACTCCAGTACTAGGAAGCAGAGAGCTTTATGAAACTTCTGGTCACTGGAATCACTACCGTGATGGTATGTTCCCATCAATGGAAATGGATAATGAAGAGTTAGTACTTCGTCCGATGAACTGCCCTCACCACATGATGGTTTATAAAAATGATATTCACAGCTACCGTGAATTACCAATCCGTATTGCGGAACTTGGAACAATGCACCGCTATGAAATGTCTGGAGCATTATCTGGATTACAACGTGTACGTGGAATGACTTTAAATGATGCGCACATTTTCGTTCGCCCAGATCAAATTAAAGAAGAGTTAAAACGTGTTGTAAACTTAACTCTAGAAGTGTACAAAGATTTCGGTTTAGAGAACTATTCATTCCGTCTATCTTATCGTGACCCAGCTGATACTAAAAAGTACTATGCTGATGATGAGATGTGGGAAAAAGCACAAGGTATGTTAAAAGAAGCTATGGATGAAATGGGTCTTGATTACTATGAAGCTGAAGGTGAAGCGGCATTCTACGGTCCAAAACTTGACGTTCAAGTTCGTACTGCTCTTGGAAAAGATGAAACACTTTCAACTGTACAATTAGACTTCTTACTTCCAGAACGCTTTGAATTATCTTACGTTGGTGAAGACGGTAAACAACATCGTCCAGTTGTAATTCACCGTGGTGTTGTATCAACTATGGAACGTTTCGTAGCCTTCTTAATTGAAGAATACAAAGGTGCATTCCCAACTTGGTTAGCTCCAGTTCAAGCGCAAGTAATTCCAGTTTCTCCGCAAGTACATTTAGACTATGCGAAGAAAGTACAGGATGAATTACGACGTGCTGGTATCCGTGTTGAATTAGATACTCGCGAAGAGAAAATTGGTTACAAAATCCGTGAAGCACAAATGCAAAAAATTCCGTACATGCTTGTAGTAGGTGACAATGAAGTAACTGAAAACGGCGTAAACGTACGTAAATATGGTGAACAAAAATCAGAAACAATTGCATTAGATGCTTTTGTTGATATGATTAAAGTAGAAGGAAAACGATAAGACAGAGCCGCGGTATACCGCGGCTTTCGTATGTATTATAAAAAAGAAAAACTAGAAAAAATAACCAAACTATACTTATCATAAAAAAGTATTGCAAGTATGTTAGTTGTTTGTTACAATATTTCTTGTTGTTAGTAAAACACATCGCGTCTTCTTGACAGACGTCATGTCCTATGATAAACTCATCAAGGATAATAGAATATTGTTTTGTGGAACAAGTAGAAGCACCCGCTTCTCACCTGATGGACGCATTCGCAGTTTACAGGTAAATGTATTTCTTACTTAAGGATTTACAAGTGTGGGTGTCGTATGCCCGCACTTTTTTTGTCGGGTTCTATGACTACAAAAGATGTTCTGAAAAAACCTTGGAGGTGGCTTACTATTAGCAAGGATATGATGATTAACGAGCAAATTCGTGCACGTGAAGTACGTTTAGTTGGTGCAAATGGCGATCAACTTGGAATCAAGTCTCGTAATGACGCTTTAGACTTAGCTGCAAATCTTAATCTTGATTTAGTATTAGTTGCTCCAAATGCGAAACCGCCAGTATGCCGCATTATGGACTACGGTAAATTCCGCTTTGAGCAACAGAAGAAAGAAAAAGAACAGCGCAAAAATCAAAAAGTAATTAGCATGAAAGAAGTTCGTTTAAGTCCAACAATTGATGAACATGACTTTAACACAAAACTTCGTAATGCTATCAAGTTTTTAGAGAAAGGCGACAAGGTTAAAGCGTCAATTCGCTTTAAAGGACGTGCCATTACTCATAAAGAAATCGGTCAACGTGTTTTAGATCGCTTCTCAGAAGCTTGTGCTGAAGTTAGTACAATTGAATCTAAGCCTAAAATGGAAGGACGTAGTATGTTCTTAGTTTTAGCACCGAAAAACGATAAGTAATAGATAGAGGAGGAAATACCTATGCCTAAACAAAAAACTCATCGCGGCTCTGCAAAGCGTTTCAAAAAGACTGGATCAGGTAAACTGAAACGTTCTCACGCTTACACAAGCCATTTATTCGCTAACAAATCTACAAAAGCTAAACGTAAACTACGTAAAGCTGGTGTAGTAAGCGCTGGTGACTTCAAACGCATTCGTCAAATGCTTGACAACTTAAAATAAGTTCGGCTGATATATAGAACAATTAGGAGGTAATATTATGCCAAGAGTAAAAGGTGGTACAGTTACTCGTCAACGTCGTAAAAAAGTTATAAAATTAGCAAAAGGTTACTACGGTTCTAAGAGTACATTATTCAAGGTTGCTAACCAACAGGTTATGAAATCTCTAATGTATGCATTCCGTGACCGTCGTCAAAAGAAACGTGACTTCCGTAAATTATGGATTACACGTATCAACGCAGCAGCTCGTATGAATGGTCTTTCTTACAGCCGCTTAATGCACGGTCTTAAAAATGCTGGCATCGAAGTTAACCGCAAGATGCTTGCTGACTTAGCTGTTCATGACGAAAAAGCTTTCGCTGAATTAGCAACAGTTGCAAAAAACAACATTAACTAATTAATTAGTTGAAACCTTAGAAGATTTTTCTTCTAAGGTTTTTTTATTTGTATGCAAAGAGAAGTATGTCGTTATCGATATGACAAAATCAATATAAAAGCTATAGCGATATAGAAGAATATATATATGAAGCCAGGAGAATTCTCCTGGCTTTTTTCAATTATCCCCCTTTGGAAAGAAGAGTATCTTTCCTACCTGAAACGACACTGCTATAATGGAAAGATGATATGGAACTTTCATCAGATAAAATAAATTTTTTATCAGTGGACAATCCCCGGATAATGATTAACTATCACCAATCGGAGTGACCAATCTAATAGTGATGATTGAAACGTATTTGTAAATTAAGGACAAGCTATTTTGTAAAGAGGTAAATGGCTGACTTATTAATAAGAAACGAAAAATAATAATGAACTTTGAGATGAAACAACATTGTTGCGTAAAATGCGATGTTGGAGGAGGACAATAGAATGGACTTACTACAACTATTTAAATTACAAAAAGAATTAGATGACCGTATTGTGAAAGAGCATGATTTACAACCGAAAAAGTTGTTAAAAGAAAAAATGTTAGCTCTTCTTGTAGAAATTGGAGAACTTGCAAATGAAACACGTTGTTTTAAATATTGGAGCAACAAACCAGCATCAGAACGTGAAGTAATATTAGAAGAATACGTAGATGGATTGCATTTTATCTTATCAATCGGAATTGATTTAGGTATTGATAAAAACTTCCTATTCTATAAATGTGCACAAACGAATAAAACACAAGTAGAAATTTTCTTAGACACATATGCGAAAGTAATTCGTTTTACAGATCAACCATCTATTACGAACTATATTGAATTATTTACAAGCTATCTTCGACTTGGACAAGCGCTAGAGTTTGAGCAAGAAGAGATTGAAAAGGCATATTTAGATAAAAATGAAGTAAATCATCAGCGTCAAACACAAGGATACTGATTTAATTTTTGAATATTTCAATTTCCTTTTGTATAATGAAGTGACTGAAGAAAAAGGAGGGTGTTGGCAATGACAAAATTAGACGCGACATTGACAATGCTAAAAGAATTAACAGATGCTCGTGGTATTGCGGGTAACGAGCGTGAACCACGTGAAGTAATGAAGAAATATATTGAGCCGTTTGCGGACGAACTTTCTACTGATAATTTAGGAAGCTTAGTTGCGAAAAAAGTAGGGGAAGAAAACGGCCCGAAAATTATGGTTGCAGGTCATTTAGATGAAGTCGGCTTTATGATTACGCAAATTGATGACAAAGGTTTCCTTCGTTTCCAAACAGTTGGTGGCTGGTGGTCACAAGTTATGCTTGCGCAGCGCGTGACAATTGTAACACGTAAAGGAGATGTAACAGGTGTAATTGGTTCAAAACCACCGCACATCTTATCTCCAGAAGCGCGTAAAAAACCAGTTGAAATTAAAGACATGTTCATCGATATTGGTGCTTCTAGCCAAGAGGAGGCAATGGAGTGGGGCGTACGACCAGGAGATCAAGTTGTACCTTACTTTGAATTCCAAGTGATGAAAAATGAAAAAATGTTACTTGCAAAAGCATGGGATAACCGAATTGGTTGTGCAATTGCAATTGACGTATTAAAACAATTAAAAGATGAAAAGCATCCAAACGTTGTATACGGCGTAGGGACTGTACAAGAAGAAGTTGGTCTTCGTGGTGCGAAAACATCTGCGAACTATATTAAACCAGATATCGCATTCGCAGTAGATGTTGGTATCGCTGGTGACACACCAGGTGTAACGGCAAAAGAAGCGCAAAGTAAAATGGGTGATGGACCACAGATCATTTTATATGATGCTTCTGTTATTGGACATACAGGTTTACGTGACTTTGTAGTTGATGTTGCTGACGAATTACAAATCCCGTATCAATATGATTCAGTAGCGGGCGGTGGAACGGATGCAGGTGCAATTCATATTGCTGTAAATGGTATTCCGTCTATGGCAATTACGATTGCAACGCGCTACATTCATTCTCATGCGGCAATGTTACACCGTGATGACTATGAAAATGCAGTGAAGTTAATTGTAGAAGTTATCAAACGTCTTGATAAAGAGGCTGTACATAACATTACATTTAATTAATAGAAAAAGCGAAGGAGGTTCTCCTTCGCTTTTTTATGTTTTAAAAAGGTCGTTCTAATCCTGCAGCAGTATGAGCTCCTAAAATAATTAAACGAGTTAATTGCATGGCCATAAAATGCGGGGTATAAATCATCCCTCTTTTTAACCATGACATAATCATCCCGATATGAGCTCCTGTCACATAACTAATTAAAATATCACGAGGAACCATAAGATCTTTATCATCTGGCTGTGAAATAGACAAGCTTAATGTTAAATGTGTTTGTATTGTTTTCATCATTTTATAAGAGTAGTTTCCAGCGGCTTTATCACCAAGCATAACGTTATAGAAGTTCACATTTTCTGCGATATGTTCGAACAAAGCCAAAAATGTCGGATGTGGTGAATCAAATGTAAGTTGAAACTCTTCTTTATTTCTATTTTTCGGCTTAATAACTTCTGTTAATTTCTCTAACATTTCTTCGATGCTTTTGTCTAATAGGTCATATTTATCATGGTAATGGCTATAAAACGTAGCACGATTTACGGGAGCACGTTCTGCAATATGTTGAACAGTTACATCATCAAATCCTTTTTCGCCTACTAAAGCGACAAAAGCATCCTGTATGAGTTGTCTCGTCCGCTTTACACGTGGATCATTTGTATTTTTAATAGACATTTTTACTTCCCCTCGTTTAATTTTTTATACTTAAACAACATATAGGTATTATATTGTTGTTTAAGCGACATTTCATACGTAAATTGTCGGTTGTAGATTCAAAATAATTATTTATAATTATAAACGATAGTCCTTCAGAAATCAGCACCGCTCGCAGGTAGATAAATTTCGATTTACACCGCAGATGGTGTGATTTTTTTGTTTAAAAGTTAATATAATTAACAATTAAACAGTCTAAACAATAAGGACGTAAATAGTTTAGAAAAAAATTATATGCGATATAAGGAGAGGAATGCAATGAATCAGTTTCGAAGAATGGTGATTATTAACATTATCACATTAATTGTACTAGTTGGCGGCGGTATTGGCGGTTATTACTATTACAATCAAGCGGAAAATTATTTAAAAACAGAAAATGCAAAAATTGATGGAAAAGTAATTCCAATTGCATCACCAGTAGCAGGTAAATTAACTGACTGGAAAGCTGAAGTAGGAAAGAACTACAACGAGAATGACAAATTAGGTGCTGTTACTGTAGCGGCAGCAAATGGAGAACAAACAGTAGACGTAACAATTCCGCAAAATGCAACAGTTGTACAATCAAACGCGACGACAAATGCTTTCGTTGGAGCAGGTAGCCCAATTGCTTACGCATTTGATATGAACAATTTATGGGTAACAGCAAACATTGAAGAAACAGATGTTGACGATGTACAAAAAGGTCAAGATGTAGATGTGTATGTAGATGCATACCCAGATACAACGTTATCAGGAAAAGTAGAGCAAGTTGGATTAACAACAGCGAATACATTCTCTATGTTACCATCAAGCAACGCAACAGCGAACTATACGAAAGTAACACAAGTAGTACCAGTTAAAATTTCTTTAGATCATAGTAAATCAGTAAATATTGTTCCTGGAATGAATGTGTCAGTTCGTATTCATAAGTAAGGGGGAGATGAGATGTCCTCAATTGCAATTGCAGGATATGCACTATTTTGTATAATCGTCTTCTTCCTTGTAAATCGTCTTTTACGAAAGAAAAAAACGAATGTGGGAGAAGAACAAGTCCCAGCCGTAAATAAAATAGAAGTAAGTAAGGTAGAAACAGAAGAGAAAGAAATTGAACGAAAGCAAGAAGCAGAAATTTCTAATGTAGTTGAGTTAGAAACAGGAAAGCAAGAAGAAGTAAAACAAGAAAAAGAAGTGCCAAAAAAACAAATGTCTACGCCTGTAGAAAATGTGAACGTAAAAGCAGTTGTAGCTGTATTAATTCTCGGCATGTTCGTTTCTATTTTAAACCAAACAATTATTAATGTTGCATTGCCTCCATTAATGAATGAATTTAACGTATCAACTTCAACAGCACAATGGTTAATTACAGGTTTCATGCTTGTAAATGGTATTTTAGTACCGATTAGTGCCTTTTTAGTTTCACGATTTACGTATCGTAAATTATTCGTAGCGGCAATGTTATTCTTCACGGTAGGATCTATCATTTGTGCTATTTCAGGAAACTTTACAATGATGATGACGGGCCGCGTTATTCAGGCGGTGGGTGCAGGTATTTTAATGCCGGTTGGTATGAATATTTTCATGACATTATTCCCGCCTCATAAGCGCGGAGCAGCGATGGGATTACTAGGTGTAGCGATGATTTTAGCACCAGCTATTGGACCAACTGTAACAGGTTGGGTGATTGAAAACTATAGCTGGAACTTAATGTTCTACGGAATGTTTGTAATTGGTTTAATTATTACGTTCCTATCTTTAAAATTCTTTACACTAGCTCAGCCGGTATCTAAAACGAAGTTAGATGTATTCGGTGTTGTTAGTTCAAGTATTGGACTAGGTAGCTTATTGTATGGATTTAGTGAAGCAGGAAATAATAGCTGGACTAGTGCAGAGGTTGTTATTTCACTTATCATTGGTGTAGTAGGTATTGCGGTATTTATTTGGAGAGAGCTAACAACGGACAATAAAATGCTTGATTTACAAGTGTTTAAATACCCAGTATTTACTTTTACTTTAGTAATTAATGCAATTGTTACGATGGCATTATTCGGAGGTATGTTATTGCTTCCAGTATATCTGCAAAACATTCGCGGTTTCACACCGATAGAATCAGGTTTATTACTACTTCCAGGATCATTAATTATGGGGATCATGGGACCTATTGCAGGTAAACTATTTGATAAGTATGGTATTCGTCCGTTAGCAATTGTCGGTTTAGCCATTACAACGTTTGCGACATATGAATTCACAACGTTATCGATGGATACACCGTATAGCGTTATTATGACGGATTATATTATACGTTCAATTGGTATGTCATTCATTATGATGCCAATTATGACAGCAGGTATGAACGCACTGCCGATGAAATTAATTTCTCACGGTACAGCAACGCAAAATACGTCAAGACAAGTAGCTGGTTCAATTGGAACAGCGATATTAATTACACTTATGACGCAGCAAACGACTGCTCACGTAGCAGATTACGGCAACATGTTAACAACGTCAAACCCAATTTTAGTTGATAAAGTACACGGTATGGGCCAAAGTTTAGCAGCGATTGCCGGATCAGCGCAAGCAGGAGATGCGATGAGCACGCAACTATTATTTGGACAAATTTCAAAGCTATCTGCAATTAACGGTATTAACGATGCCTTCTTAATTGCGACAATATTAGCTGGTATTGCTTGGGTGTTATCGTTCTTCTTACCGTCAGGCAATAAACCAAATAGAAAAGCAGGGAATTAATTTCCCTGCTTTTTGTCTTGTTAAAGAGTGAGATATAAAAAATGATAACCAGTTACGGAGCACAGCCCTGTTATAAACAAAATTGTCCCCATAGCACGAATACTTGATATTTGTCTTCCACTTATAATAGCTAATAGTCCAGCTAAAGAGAAGAAACACCAATATAAAGTTCCCGAAATTGGAACCATCCCCTCTAAATCTATTCCAGAACCTATACAAATGATAGGAACAACGATAAGTAATATGCTAATTAAACCTGCGATAAGAGTAAGTAATTTACGGTGTTTCATGCCAGCAATAATTAAAAAAATGCCGACGATGAGCTCGCATAACATCAAAGTAAGAGCTAAAATCATCCAAGTTAATATTCCGAACACTCCTGTATTACCTCCGATTTATGGGTTTCTAAAAAATATTATATATAGAATGAATCACCTACAGACACGAGTACCCAGAAAATAACCCCTAATATTCCAGCGGTAAAAATAATGAATCCCATATTACGTATACTTTTAATTTTGGCTTGGACTCCACTTCCCCCTGCTAATAATCCAGTTAAAGAAAATAGTATCCAATATAAAGTAGTTGAAATAGGGAGGATTGCATTGCTATCCACTCCCATGCCCAAAAAAACAAAAGGTAGTGTGACAAAGGAGAAGCTAAGTAGCCCCATTAAACCAACAAATAATTTACGATGTTTCATGCTAGTAACAATTAAAAAATACCACCGAAAAATCCGCATAAAACAAGAAGTGGCATATAAACAACCCAAAGTAAGCTCAATATATATAGTCTCCTTCTGTGTAATCAGTTATATTTTACTACATGAGGTTTATTTTGGATATTATTAATGAATATGTATAAATTGATAGAAATGAGAAGTGATGATACGAATTAATAGATATAGAGAACGTTAGAGAGGAGGGGGCATATGAAGATTACAGAAGAGAACGTTGCAATGCAGCTAAGGAAAAGGAATGAAAAAGCATTATACTTTATTATCGACCAGTACGGTGGACTTATAAAAAGTATTATTCAGAAGCATTTAGCTCCGTTTCAAGATGTACAAGAGGAATGTATGGATGATGTGTTATTGGCAATTTGGAATCATATTGAAAAGTATGATGAGGAGAAAAATACTTTAAAAAACTGGATTGCAGCTATTACAAAATATAAATCTATCGATTATGCGAGGAAATATGCGAAAACAGTAAATGAAAAAGGGTTAGATCAAATAGTTGAAATAGCGATGCATACCGATACGACTAAAAATGAAATTAGTAATGATATGCAACATATATTAGATCATTTAAAGAAGAATGATAAAGAAATCTTTATGAAGCATTACGTGGAAGAAGATAGTGTAGAAAATATTGCAGAGAAAATGGGAGTGAAAACTTCTTTTATATACAACCGTCTATCGAGAGGACGGAAGAAGTTAAGGTCATTATTTTTACATAACCGGATGAAATAAATAAGAAAAGAGGTGAAGAAAATGAAAGATCCATATGAAATGTTAAATGATATAAAAATGGATGAGAATGAATATGAAGAGGTTAACTTAACTCACATAGAGAAACAGAAAATAAAAAAGCGAATTCGTAAAAAAATAAACAAGAACAAAGCTTATACGAAACGAAATGTAGCGATTGTAACATCGGCTGTGGCATTATTTATTATGATGATGACTGTAGATATGAGAAGGATGATTGCGGATATACCGTTAATCGGAAGTAAAATGGAAGACTACGTAAACAGTAGAGGGGAACCTTTAAAAGAATATAAAACGACAATAGGACAAACAGTTTATGATAACGGTGTAGAAGTACGGTTAGATGAAGTGATGGTAGATGAAGGGCAGATTATTGTTAATAGTACGTTTAAGTCTAACAGTGTTAATCTAGGGGGGATTTTTTTACCGCACCCAGATGTTTATATAAATGGAAAAGAGTTAAATGGTAGTGGTGGTGGAGGTAAACAAAAAGTAAATGATTATACATACACATTTTTTACTACTACAAATTTGAAAGATTCACAAATGAATCCAATGGAATTGGATGGGGAACTAGATATACAAATTGTATATAGAAGACTTATGCCGTTAAAAGGTAAAACATCAATAAAAGGAGAATGGGGCTTTTCTTCTAAAGCATCTGGAGACAAATTAAAAGCAGAAACGAAAACAATCCCAATCCATAAACATTTTAAATTAGAAAATGGTCAAAAAATAGAAGTGGAAGATTTAAAAGTTTCTCCTATATCCGCGAAGTTGAACTATAAGATGTTGAACGGAACAAAGTTAGATGTAACATTTATGGGAAAAGATCAAGATGGGAAAGAGCTAAAACCGGTTTCAGGACATACACTATCGAAAAATAGTTATTGGCGATTTGAAAAACTAGAAGATAGTGTAAAGAAAATTGTTCTGACGCCTGTTCTAACTTCTGGTGAAGAGGGAGAAAAGAAAACGAATTATCGAAAAGTTTTAACGGAAGAAGAGTTTGAAGTTGTGATAAAAGAGTAAAAAGAGGTATCGTGATGATACCTCTTTTTAGCTCAAAAATGCCAACATATTATTCATAATATGAAATAACATAGCTGGAATAATGGATTTTGTTTTTTTACATAAAATAGCCATTAATAATCCCATGAAGAAAGTAATTACCATGACTCCAAGTGAGTATGTATGAGCGATACCGAAGAAGAAACTTGTTATGATGGCTGCAATCCAAAATGGAAATCGCTCAGAGAAGAAGCGAAGCATAAAGCCACGGAAAATAAGTTCTTCAAAAATTGGTGTGAGTATTGCGAAGCCGAGAAGTAATAATATTTGATACTGCTTAAAAACGTCTAAGTTAAGTGCGGAAGATTGCTGCTTTGTTGCGTCTTGGAACATATAATTTAACAAGATGTAATTGAGTATAATGTTTATAGCGAAGAAAAGAAGTAAGTATACGTATGTACGCCATTCTTTAAGTACTTTAAAGTTAAAAGATTGTAGTAGTAATTTTTTTGCGGGTTCGAATTTGAAAATGAAGAATAACAACACGGCTAGTTGTAATATGATACTTGCAGTGTTTACGATAGATTCATACAGGGCAATTTGTTTTTTATCTGTAAGACCTGCTGTATAAATTGTTAAGGGCATTGCTAGGAACACAGTAATAAGTCCGGTTCCGAAAAAAGCGAATAAAACGGAGCTAATAAATTGTCCCCATGACATAGAATATTTCTGTTCATTAGAAAATTGTGTAGCGGGTTGCATTTATAAAATCACCTCTTTATATTTGTATATTTAATTATAAAGCATTTTGTTTTCGAGTGTAATATCCAAATATTACATATAAAGGTGTATTTTTCGTAAAATAATAAAAGAGGTATCACCCTATAGTGATTCCTCTTTCTCATTGATAACTATGTTCTGCTTTATTGTTCGATTTCGATTGCTCTATTTGTAATTCACGCTCTACCAATCGATCTAACTGCTGAATTGCTTTAAGTGCTTTTTCATAAGAAATTGTTCTATAATGGTGCGCTCCGCCCGGTTCTTCATCTGCTTCGTCTGCCCATTTAATAATGTTTTGAAGAGATGTTCTTTCAATTTCTTGCTGTACTAAGAAAGAATCTGTATGAAGAAGAATCGCGATAGAAATTTCTTTTGCTAGTTTCGGATGTTCTCCTAATCTAATAAGCAATTTATGAGCTCTTTCTGCACCTTTAATCGCATGTATATCATTCTTTTTATACAAGTCATAATCCCATGCTCCCTCACTGTACCATGTGTGATGTCCGATATCATGAAGGAAACCAGCTTTTGTTGCAGCATCGACTGAGGCATGATGCTTTTTCGCTAAGTGAAACGCATGGTAAGCGACAGCGATCGCGTGGACCATTCCAGAACGGTTTACATATTTTTGTGTAATGTGATGTTTAAAAACTTGTTCAAGCGTAATACGTTGCATAAAACATTCACTCCTTTTATCTAATGATGTATATGAAGAAAAATCGATCGGTTTAAATGTATTTTGAACATTGTACTCCATCTGGGTAGCGTTAGTAAAGTAGAAATGTTTAGGAGAAGAAAAATTTTATAGACATAAAAGGTCACCTTAGTTTTTTTTCTAAGGTGACCTTTTATTGTTTATTTTTTTAATCCTTGCTCCAGTGTTCCTAACATTTCGTGTTTTTCATTTTCATCAGCATTTTTCCAAATGACTTCGAATAAAACGCCAAGACCTGGAAGCATTTTTTCTTCACCGCTTTGAATTGCATCGACAATCGTTTCTTGTAATTGATCTTGTGAATTTCCAGATACATTCGCTAATACAGCGCCGCGTAAATTAAAACTCATTATCTTCACCTCTTCTTCAGAATTGAAACTGACGTTAGTTTTTGTTCTTTTTTATGTAAATATGTATGAAAAATAGGCTATAATGATAAGACAAGAAGAGAGGGAAATACATATTATGAAAAACATTGATTCAGTGCAAAATCCGCGTGTGAAGCAGTGGAAAAAGCTGCAGACGAAAAAAGAGCGCGATAAAAAGGGTTTATTTTTTGTAGAAGGATTCCACTTAGTGGAAGAAGCTTTAAAAGCAGGAGTTGTAACAGAACTTATCGTTTCTGATCAGACAGATCTTCCGAAAGATTGGACAGTTAATGATGTGGAAATGTATATCGTACCTGAAGCAATCGTAAAAGTACTCCGTGAAACAGAAACGACGCAAGGGGTATTTGCTGTTTGTGAGAAACACGAGAGTGAAGTAGCTCTTGCAGATGGAAAGTTTCTTTTATTAGATGGTCTTCAAGACCCGGGCAACTTAGGGACAATTATTCGTACAGCTGATGCAGCTGGTATTCATGCTGTTGTGCTTGGAGAAGGATGCGTTGATGCATATAATAGTAAAGTGCTTCGTTCTACACAAGGTTCTATTTTCCATTTACCAGTTGTAAAAGGGAACTTAGAAGAGTGGGTAGACAAGTTAAAAGAAAATAACGTTCCTGTATATGGAACCGCTCTTGAAAATGGAGTTCCATATGGTGAAGTAACACCAGCTGGTAGTTTTGCATTAATTGTAGGAAATGAAGGAAGTGGCGTAAGCGAAGAAATTCTTGCAAAAAGTGATCAAAACTTGTATATTCCGATTTACGGCGGGGCAGAATCATTAAATGTTGCGGTTGCAGCAGGGATTTTAACGTATTATTTGCAAAGCCCAGTTGCGAACAAATAAAAAACTTCTTATAATAAGTTGAAGTATATTATATTAAAAGTTAAATAACGAAAAACGTTGATAGAGAAGAGTAACTTACAAAATCGCCATAAAGGGAGAGAATGCCTTAGACTGAAAGTATTCTTATGGTAGACGGAAGTGAATTCACCTCTGGAGTTGACGCCAGGACCATATATATGTAAAGGCGTTCCGGTCAGAATTGATCGTTATAACTAATGAGTGGGCAGACCTGTTCTGTCAATTTAGGGTGGTACCGCGAATTTACCTCGTCCCTTTTTGGGAGCGAGGTTTTTTTATTTTTAAAATTAGGAGGGTTCCAAATGGAAGCACGTTTAAAAGAGCTAAAGCAAAAAGCGTTAGAGCTTATTGAAGAAGCGAAAGAGCTAAAGGGCTTAAACGACGTACGCGTAGCGTATTTAGGGAAAAAAGGTCCAATTACAGAAGTATTACGCGGCATGGGAAAATTATCAGCAGAAGAGCGTCCACGTATGGGAGCATTAGTAAATGAAGTACGTGAAGCGATCCAAACGCGTTTAGAAGACAAAATTGGTAACTTAGAAAAAGCAGTAATTGAAGCGAAATTGGCTACGGAAACAATTGATGTTACACTACCAGGCCGTCCTGTTGAAACAGGTTGTCACCATCCGTTAACAGCTGTTGTTGAACAAATTGAAGATGTATTCATCGGTATGGGTTATGAAGTAGCTGAAGGAACAGAAGTAGAAAAAGACTACTACAACTTCGAAGCATTAAACTTACCGAAAAATCACCCAGCGCGTGATATGCAAGATACATTCTACATTACAGAAGAAACGTTACTACGTACACATACATCTTCTGTGCAAGCACGTACGATGGAAAATAATAAAGAAAAAGGCCCAATTAAAATTATTTGTCCTGGTAAAGTGTATCGCCGTGATGACGATGATGCGACGCATTCACACCAGTTCATGCAAATTGAAGGTCTTGTAATTGATAAAAACATTCGCATGAGTGACTTAAAAGGTACACTGCAAGTATTCGTGAAAAAGATGTTCGGTGAAGATCGTGAAATCCGTCTTCGTCCAAGTTTCTTCCCATTCACAGAGCCATCTGTAGAGATGGATATTTCTTGTATGATGTGTCACGGCAAAGGTTGCGGCACTTGTAAAGGAACTGGCTGGATCGAAATTTTAGGCGCAGGTATGGTTCATCCGAACGTACTTGAAATGGCTGGTTATGATTCAAAAGAATATCAAGGTTTCGCATTCGGTATGGGCGCAGAGCGTATCGCAATGTTGAAATACGGCGTAGATGACATTCGTCATTTCTATACAAATGATGTACGTTTCTTACAACAATTCAAACGAGCGTAAGGGAAGGAGAGGATAAGTATGTTCGTATCATATCGTTGGTTACAAGAGTATGTAGATATTAAAGATGTAACAGCACAAGAACTAGCAGACAAAATCACGAAAAGTGGTATTGAAGTAGAAGGTGTTGAAGTATTAAATAAAGGTGTAAAAGGTGTTGTAGTTGGTCACGTATTAGAATGTGAAAAACACCCAGAAGCTGATAAATTAAGCAAATGCTTAATCGATATCGGTGAAGAAGAGCCAGTTCAAATTATTTGTGGAGCGGCTAACATTGCAAAAGGTTTAAAAGTACCAGTTGCAAAAGTTGGTGCTGTACTTCCTGGCAACTTCAAAATTAAAAAGGCAAAACTACGTGGTGAAGCTTCTCATGGTATGGTTTGTGCGCTTCAAGAGCTTGGCATTGATGGAAAGTTAGTTTCAAAAGAATATGCAGACGGTATCTTCATCTTCCCAAGTGACGCTGAAGTTGGTGCAGACGCACTTGAAATTTTAAACTTACATGATGAAGTACTTGAGCTTGGTTTAACACCAAACCGTGCAGATTGCTTAAACATGCTAGGTGTTGCATATGAAGTCGCTGCTATTTACGGCCGTGAAGTAAAACTTCCAGCTATCAGCTTACAAGAAACAGCAGAAAAAACTTCTGATTACATTTCTGTAAGTGTAGAAGCGAAAGAAGAAAACCCATTATATATTGCAAAAATGGTGAAAAACGTAAAGATTGGTCCATCACCAATGTGGATGCAAACGCGCCTTATGGCAGCTGGCATTCGTCCAATTAGCAATGTAGTTGATATTACAAACTACATTTTAATGGAATACGGTCAACCGTTACATGCATTCGATTACGATAAATTAGGCTCAAAAGAAATCGTTGTTCGTCTTGCAAAAGAAGGCGAAAAAATTGAAACGTTAGATGATCAAGAGCGTACGTTACAAAGCCACCACCTTGTAATTACAAACGGAACAAAAGCTTTAGCTGTTGCTGGTGTAATGGGCGGAGCGGATTCTGAAGTTACAAATGAGACAGTAAACGTTTTAATTGAATCTGCATACTTTGCAGGTCAAACAGTACGCCGTACATCAAAAGACTTAGGTCTTCGCAGTGAATCAAGTGCACGTTTTGAAAAAGGAATTGACCCAACACGTACATTTGAAGCAATTCAACACGCAGCTGCTTTAATGGCGAAATACGCTGGTGGAGAAGCACTTGAAGGTGTAGTAGAAGCTGACAACTTACAAGTACAAGAACGTACAGTATCTGTTACTGCTGAAAAAGTAAACCGTGTATTAGGTACAAATATTTCTGCAAGTGAAATGGGTACAATGTTCACAAACTTAAAATTCCCATTCACAGAAGTAGAAGGAACATTCCATGTGAATGTACCAGCACGTCGTCCTGATATTACAATTTCAGAAGACTTAGTAGAAGAAGTGGGTCGTCTATACGGTTATGACCACATTCCAGTTACATTACCTTCTGGAACAATGACTCGTGGTAAATTAACATCAGCACAAACGAAACGTCGTAAAGTACGTCGCTTCTTAGAAGGTGCTGGTTTATATGAAGCAATCACGTATTCATTAACGAGCGCTGATAAAGCGAAGCAATATATGGTTGAGCCAAACGAAAAGGCGCCTGTAAACCTTGCACTTCCAATGAGTGAAGAGCGTAGCCAACTTCGTTTAAGCCTAGTGCCACAATTGTTAGAAGCAGTTTCATACAATGTGGCACGTAAAAACGATAGTGTTGCTTTATACGAAGTAGGTTCTGTCTTCTTACCGACAGAAGCAGGAGAACTTCCGAAAGAAGAACAACATCTTGCAGGTGTTATGATAGGTCTTGCACTTCACCATGCATGGCAAGGTGAGAAGAAAGTAGTAGACTTCTTCGTTGTGAAGGGTGTACTAGAAGGATTATTCGACGTACTTGGCGTTGCAAACCAAATCACATATGCACCAGCAAAACGTGAAGGTATGCACCCAGGTCGTACAGCTGACATCGTATTAGATGGCGAAGTAATTGGTTTCATCGGTCAATTGCACCCAGAAGCAGAAAAACAATTAGATGTGAAAAATACATTCGTATTCGAACTATCTCTTGTAAAAGTGTTCGGTGCAGACGCAGAAGAAACTTACTACGCAGCAATTCCACGTTTCCCATCTATGACACGTGATATGGCTGTTGTCGTAACAAAAGAAACAAAAGCTGGCGAAATGAAGCAAGTCATTGCTGAAGCTGGCGGAGAACTTCTGAAAGACGTAGCGCTATTCGACTTATACGAAGGTGAAAAAATGGAAGAAGGCAAGAAATCACTTGCATTCTCTATGACCTACTTCGATGCAGAACGTACGTTAACAGACGAAGAAGTAACAGAAGCACATAACCGTGTATTAACGACGGTAGAAGAGAAATTTGGTGCGGAGTTACGTAAGTAATAAAAGATTGCCGGATTCAGTCCGGCAATTTTTTTATGGCACGATTGTTGGTAAGTCGATATATTACAAAAATCGCTGATATATTTTTTGGTATCTTGCATCTTTCTCTCGAATGTAGTACATTAATTTTAGTTTAACAAAATGAAAGACGATGATAAGGAAAAGTAGTATATACTATAATCCAAAGCGAGTCAGGGACGGTGAGAGCCTGATGAGGCGGTATATGTGAAGAACACCTTGGAGTTGCTAACCGAAATTGAAACTTGTATTTAAGAGTAGGCTTAGACGGGAATCCGGCCTGTTACAAACCGGGAAGTATGTATTACATACGAGTTAAAGTTGGTCTTTATGACAAATTGGGTGGTACCGCGAAGTTTAACCTTTCGTCCCTTTATGGATGAAAGGTTTTTTTGTATTTAAATATATGTGCAAAGGAGAATTTCACTATGGAAAACACATTAGTAAAAAGTCTGTATAGAGATACAGATAAATACGCAGGTCAAACAGTACAAGTATCAGGGTGGATTCGTAACTTACGTGATTCAAAAGCATTTGGTTTCATCGAATTAAACGACGGTAGCTTTTTCAAAAGCGTTCAAATCGTTTTCGATACAGAGTTAGAAAACTTCAAAGAAATTGCAAAACTTCCACTTAGCTCTTCAGTTAAAGTAGAAGGTACAGTAATTGCAACGCCTGGAGCGAAGCAACCATTTGAAATTAAAGCAGAAAAAATTGATATCGAGGGCTTATCAGATTCTGATTACCCACTTCAAAAGAAACGTCACACGTTTGAATACTTACGTACAATCGCTCACTTACGTCCAAGAACAAATGCATTCTCTGCAACGTTCCGTGTACGTTCTGTCGCAGCATTTGCGATTCACCAGTTCTTCCAAGAGCGTGGATTCGTACATGTTCACACACCAATCATCACTGGTAGTGATACAGAAGGTGCAGGCGAAATGTTCCGCGTAACAACGCAAGATTTAAACAACGTACCAAAAG
The DNA here is from genome assembly GCF_019837435.1 of Bacillus sp. 16GRE42. NCBI lineage: Bacteria > Bacillati > Bacillota > Bacilli > Caryophanales > Bacillaceae > Bacillus > Bacillus sp. 16GRE42. Next base: position 2,022,594 of record NZ_JADAXF010000001.1, on the reverse strand, counting down.
GTGAAGACGGACAAGTTGATGAATCAAAAGACTTCTTCGGCAAAGAAACAAACTTAACAGTAAGTGGACAGCTGAACGCTGAAGCTTATGCATTAGCATTCCGTGACGTATACACATTCGGACCTACATTCCGTGCAGAAAACTCAAACACAACTCGCCACGCAGCTGAGTTCTGGATGGTTGAGCCGGAGATTGCATTCGCTGAATTAGGCGACGTAATGGATCTTACAGAAGATATGCTGAAATATGCAATGAAATACGTACTAGAACATGCGCCAGAAGAAATGGAATTCTTCAACAGCTTCGTTGATAAAACAGTTCTAGAGCGCATGAACAACGTAATCAACTCTGACTTCGGTCGTATCACATATACAGAAGCAATTAAAGTGCTTCAAGAATCAGGTGCTGATTTCAAATACCCAGTAGAATGGGGTATTGACTTACAAACAGAGCACGAAAGATACTTATCAGAAGAGATCTTTAAACGCCCTGTATTCGTAACTGACTATCCGAAAGACATTAAAGCGTTCTACATGCGTATGAATGAAGATGGAAAAACAGTAGCTGCTACTGACCTTCTAGTTCCTGGCATCGGCGAATTAATCGGCGGAAGCCAACGTGAAGAAAGAATGGACGTTTTAGTAGACAGAATTAAAGAACTAGGCATGAACGAAGAGGACTACTGGTGGTACTTAGAACTTAGAAAATACGGCGGTACAAAACACGCTGGATTCGGTCTAGGTTTCGAGCGCTTCCTAATGTACATCACTGGCATGGCTAACATCCGTGACGTAATTCCATTCCCAAGAACTCCAGGCTCTTCTGAATTCTAAAATATAAAAAAGCGAGAGGATTTCCTCTCGCTTTTTTGTTTGCATAGTTTATTACCTCGTAGCAAAAAGTAACGCGAAGGGGTGAATATAAATGAGTAAAAAAGTAAAAAAAGATCATTCAAGATCAAGCCTAGGTTCTCCAGAAGTAGAAGGACAAGGAACGACGACACATGAAACAGGTTCTCATAAAGTATCTTCATCAAATAAGAAGCAGAAAAGAAGCTAACATAAAAAAGGAGAGTCTTGGCGGCTCTCCTTTTTTTATATGTATTACACCTTATTATCATTAATCTCTTTTGTAATTTTATCTACATCTTTGTCTAATTGGTCTAAATAGAAAAACCACAGTAAGCTCATGAGCACGTAATAGATGGCCATCACACCAAGATTATCAGATATATTTTCGAATGTGGATTTAGAAGTGAAAAAAGCTCCCCAAATGGTAGAAATAGTGAGGTAAGAAAGTGGGCCTACGAGGTGTACGAAAACATATAATAACTTTTTAACTTTTAAAGCGTTCATATGAATTCCCTCCTTATGTAAACAATCTTTTTCTTCTAATCATACATTCAAGTTCCTCACAGAAGTGTTGTAGTTTTGCTGGATTATGTATTAACAAGCGGGCATCGTGTTTCCCGATAAATCTTCGAATCCGAAAGTTTAATAAGAAAGATCGGCCATAGCGCTCTATTAAATCGTTGAATTCTCGTTGTTCACTTAGTAGCTGAATGTTTTCTCTAATTTCAAACTGTCTTTCGTGTGGATCGCCTAGTAAAATATTTAGAATCATTTGTAGAAGTAGCAATGGGAATCTCCTCATGTGTTAGAATAATCTGTATATTTTAATTGTAACAAAAATAAACGGACAATAGTATAGTGAAACAAAAAACAGGAGTTTGTAGCCTCCTGTTTTTGTCGATACTATTTTAATAAGCGAAACGCCTTCTCCTTATTAGCGAAATGCATTTTCACAAACTCAGGTAATCGTTCTTTACCAAGCTTTTGAATTAATTTAGCAGCGGCGATATCAACTTGTTTACCGGCACCTTTTGGAAGTGGCATACCAGCTTTTTTGCTTAATTCGTCAAACTGTTTTACGAATGAGTAACGAGCTAAAATAGAAGCAGCGGCTACTGCTAAATGGACGCTTTCGCCTTTCGTCGCGAAGTAAACATTTTCACGCTGTACCTGTTTTTGTTTAGCTAAATATTTATAGTATGTATCAGGTTGTGTGAATTGATCGATTAAGACGCCTTCAGGCTTTGTAGGTGCAATTTTAGCTAATAAGTTTGTAATAGCTTTATTATGTAGTAAAGCTTTTAACTTACCTTGGTTGTTTCCTTTATCAAATAGCTCGTTATATTTTTCATTATGAAGGACAAGAGAGCTGTAAGGAACAACGTGTAGAAGTTGTTTTGCAATGGCAGTAATTTGATTGTCATTTAAGTTTTTAGAGTCTTTTACACCAAGTTCTTTTAACAATGGGATTTGCTTCGCATCCACATATACAGCAACTACTGTCATCGGTCCGAAGAAATCACCAGTACCAACTTCATCTGACCCTACGATAGACATTGTACTGATGGAAGCAGGCGGTGCATAACGGTGTGAATCGACAGCTTTTTTTACAGCTGTTTTCGGTGTTTGAGAGACAGTTTGCCAACGAGAAGCTTCTGCTTCAGCACGGCCACCTTGGAACATTACTTTTCCAGATTTATAAGCTGTAATCGTGCAAGATGGCACCTTTGCCATGAAGATCCCGCCTTGTGGGGTTTTTGGACTAAGCGCTTGTTTGTATTGTTGTTTCATGTCTTCAATTACTGTGGAACTTGTTTGTATTACGATAGAATTTGACAAGATGGTCGCTCCTTTTTTATATTGTTATTTTTATCATATCGGATTGTTCTTTCTGTTTCCATAATATGATGGTTCATGGTATGATAAACTTTAGGATTCTGTACGTGATTGGAGGCCGGTGAGTTGTCACAACAAAAGGGAAAGAAAAGTCGAATTAATGTAGAAATCTATGGTCAACAATATTCAGTTGTTGGCGATGAAAGTACAAGTCATATCCGCATGGTAGCAGCGATTGTGGATGATAAAATGCGCGAACTCAATGCCAAGAATCCTTCGCTTGACACGAGTAGACTAGCGGTATTGACGGCGGTAAACGTCATACACGATTACATAAAATTAAAAGAAGAACATGAGAAATTGAAAGAAAGTATGACAAAAAAAGGAATGGAATAACATGATTGATATTATTATCATTTTACTGCTTGTTATGGGATTTTTCCTCGGCTTACGCAGAGGGTTTATTCTGCAACTTGTAAAGTTAACAAGCTTTATTATCGCATACCTTGTTGCATACTGGTACTGTAAAGATTTAGCGCCAGCACTTGCGAAATTTATTCCGTATCCATTTGATAAAAACGTATCTGTTCCAGAATGGATTGATGCAAATAATATTGAAACAGTATTTTATCAAGCACTTGCGTTTATCATATTGTTTATTATTACAAAAATTGCACTTTCATTACTTGGTAATTTGTTAAATATGTTTGCAGAAATACCGGTTTTAAAGCAAGTCAATGCGTTTGCGGGGGCAATCCTCGGATTTTTAGAAGTATATATTATTTTGTTTGTTTTAATTATCGTTGGAAACATTCTTCCAATTGAACAAATACAAACACCATTACAAAAATCATCAATTAGCAAAATAATTGTAGACGATACACCGATTCTTTCTGAAAAGGTGAAGGAACTATGGCAGACAGGTAGCAGAGTATAACTTCTCTTTTTTCGGAAAGAGGAGTTTTTTTCTATGAAGGAAAGGCGGGGTAATGATGAAAGTAAATAAAAAACAAGTTATTAAATTACTAGAGACAATCGGCCTGTTTATGGAACTAAAGGGCGCGAATCCATTTAAAATATCTGCATTTCGTAAAGCGGCAGCAGCACTAGAAAGTGATGATCGTAGTCTTTCTGAGATTGAAGATTTTACGAAGATTCCGGGCATTGGAAAAGGAACAGCAGCAGTTATTCAAGAATATATAGAATCGGGAGCATCTGAAGTATTACAAGAGCTTGAGAAAGAAGTTCCAAGTAGCTTATTACCGTTATTAAAATTGCCAGGACTTGGTGGTAAAAAGCTGGCTAAGTTATATAAAGAACTTGGTGTTGTTGATATGGAATCGCTAAAAGCGGTTTGTGAGGAAAATAAAGTACAAGCTTTAGCAGGCTTCGGTAAGAAGACAGAAGAGAAAATATTAGAAGCAATCGATCAAGTAGGATCTCGTCCAGAGCGTTTACCAATCGCAATGGTATTGCCTATTGCCGGGGAAATAGAGGAGAAATTGTCGAATATTGCTGAAGTAATTCGTTTCTCTCGTGCTGGTAGTTTGCGCCGTGTTCGTGAAACAGTGAAAGATTTAGACTTTATCATTGCAACGACAGAACCAGCTGCAGTACGTGAGCATTTACTGCAATTTGATAATATGATTGAAGTAATCGCAAGTGGAGATACGAAAGTTTCTGTTCGTCTTCAATATGAATATGATATTTCAATCGATTTCCGTCTAGTAAAACCAGAAGAATTTATTACAACCCTTCACCATTTCACAGGATCAAAAGACCATAACGTAAAAATGCGCCAAATCGCGAAAGATAGAGGCGAGAAAATTAGTGAGTACGGTGTAGAAAACTTAGAAACAGGTGAAGTGAGAACATTTGAAACAGAAGAGGAGTTCTTCGCTCATTTCGGTCTTCCATTCATCCCACCAGAAGTGCGTGAAGATGGAAAAGAAATTGAATTAATTAAAGAGTATCCGAACTTAATTCAGTTCTCTGATATACAAGGTGATTTACATATGCATACAACGTGGAGTGACGGTGCCTTTTCGATTGAGGAAATGGTACAGGCATGTCGTGCTCGTGGTTATAAATTTATGGCAATTACCGACCATTCACAATACTTAAAAGTAGCGAATGGTTTAACGAAAGAACGCCTTCGTGAACAGGCAAAAGAAATTGAACGTATGAACGAAAAGTATCCAGACATTACAATTTTACGCGGAATTGAAATGGATATTTTACCGGATGCAACACTTGATTTTGATGATGAAGTATTAGCAGAATTAGATTATGTCATTGGAGCGATTCACTCTAGCTTCTCACAAGACCGTGAAACGATTATGAAACGTCTTCGTGCTGCGCTGGATAATAAGCATGTCACAATGATTGCTCATCCGACAGGACGTCTTCTTGGACGCCGCGAGGGCTATGATGTGGATACAGATTTATTAATCGAGCTCGCAAAAGAAACAAATACAGTTTTAGAATTAAATGCGAATCCAAACCGTCTAGATTTAAGCGCGAAATTATTAAAACAAGCACAAGATGCTGGTGTAAAAGTAGCGATTAATACGGATGCTCATACGCTTGAAATGTTAGAAGATATGGAAACAGGTGTAGCAGCAGCACGTAAAGGTTGGATTCAAAAAGATAACGTAATTAACACGTGGGATATTGAACGTTTATTAGACTATATTAAACGTAATAAGTAACACAAGGGGGACCTGCAACATGTTAGAAAGAACGTTGCGTGTATTAGAATACAATAAAGTAAAAGAACAATTACTTGAACATACAGCCTCTTCACTTGGCCGTGACAAAGTGAAGCATTTAGTGCCGAGCACTGATTTTGAAGAAATTGTAGAAATGCAAGATACAACGGATGAAGCAGCGAAAGTCATTCGTTTAAAAGGTAGTGCACCATTAGGTGGTATTACGGATATTCGCTCAAATGTGAAGCGTGCAAAGATTGGAAGTATGTTAAGCCCGAATGAACTACTTGATATTGCCAATACGATGTATGGTAGTCGCAATATGAAACGTTTCATTGAAGATATGGTTGATAATGGTGTCGAGCTTCCAATTTTAGAAACTCATGTCGCTCAAATTATATCTTTATATGATTTAGAAAAGAAAATTACAAATTGTATCGGTGACGGCGGAGAAGTAGTCGATAGCGCAAGTGATAAACTGCGTGGTATTCGTACTCAAATTCGTACTGCGGAAAGCCGTATTCGTGAAAAGTTAGAAAACATGACGCGTTCTTCCAACGCGCAAAAGATGCTGTCTGACGCGATTGTAACGATTCGTAACGAACGTTACGTAATCCCAGTAAAACAAGAATACCGCGGTGTATATGGTGGTATTGTCCACGATCAATCAGCTTCTGGGCAAACGTTATTTATTGAACCACAAGTCATTGTAGAGTTAAATAACGCGCTTCAAGAAGCACGAGTGAAAGAAAAACAAGAAATCGAACGCATCTTATTCATGTTAACAGAAGAAGTGGCAGTAGAAGCGGATATCGTTTTATCTAATGTAGAAGTAGTTGCGAATCTTGACTTTATTTTTGCGAAAGCTTTTTATGCGAAGCGTATAAAAGCAACGAAACCAATCGTAAATAACGAGCGCTATATGGATTTAAGACAAGCACGTCATCCACTTATTGATTCAGAAATTATCGTGCCAAATAACATTATGTTAGGGAAAGATTTCACGACAATTGTTATTACAGGACCGAATACAGGTGGTAAAACAGTTACGCTGAAAACAGTTGGTATTTGTGTATTAATGGCGCAATCTGGCCTTCACATTCCAGTAATGGATGAATCAGAGATTTGTGTATTTAAAAATATCTTTGCCGATATCGGTGATGAGCAATCGATTGAACAAAGTTTAAGTACGTTCTCCTCACATATGGTGAATATTGTTGATATTTTAGAAAAAGCTGATTTTGAAAGCTTAGTTTTATTCGATGAATTAGGTGCTGGAACAGACCCGCAAGAAGGGGCTGCATTAGCAATTTCAATTTTAGATGAAGTATGTAATCGTGGTGCTCGCGTTGTTGCTACGACGCATTACCCAGAATTAAAAGCATACGGATATAACCGTGAGAAAGTTATTAATGCGAGCGTTGAGTTCGACGTGAACACATTAAGCCCAACGTATAAATTATTAATCGGTGTACCAGGACGTAGTAATGCCTTTGAAATTTCGAAGCGCCTTGGATTATCTGATCGCGTGATTGATCAAGCTCGTAACCACATTAGTACAGATACAAACAAAATTGAAAATATGATTGCGAAGTTAGAAGAAAGTCAAAAGAATGCAGAACGTGACTGGAACGAAGCCGAAGCACTTCGTAAGCAATCTGAAAAACTGCATCGCGAATTACAGCGTCAAATTATTGAATTTAATGATGAGCGCGATGAAAAATTATTAAAAGCGCAAAAAGAAGGGGAAGAAAAAGTCGAAGCTGCAAAGAAAGAAGCAGAAGGCATTATTCAAGAACTTCGTCAATTGCGTAAAGCACAGCTTATAAACGTGAAAGACCATGAGCTTATTGAAGCAAAGAGCCGTCTAGAAGGTGCGGCGCCAGAGCTTGTGAAGAAACAAAAAGTAAACGTGAAAAACACAGCGCCAAAACAACAATTACGCGCAGGTGATGAAGTAAAAGTGTTAACGTTTGGTCAAAAAGGTCAATTACTTGAAAAAGTAAGTGATACAGAGTGGAGCGTACAAATTGGTATTCTGAAGATGAAAGTGAAAGAATCCAATATGGAATACATTAATACACCGAAGCAAACTGAGAAAAAAGCAGTTGCAAGTGTGAAGGGTAGAGATTATCACGTTTCGTTAGAGCTTGATCTTCGCGGTGAACGTTATGAAGATGCAATGATGCGCGTTGAAAAATATTTAGATGATGCACAGCTTGCAAGCTATCCGCGCGTATCAATTATTCACGGTAAAGGAACAGGAGCGCTTCGCCAAGGTGTACAAGATTACTTGAAGAAACATCGCGGTGTGAAAAACTACCGCTACGGTGACATGGGCGAGGGAGGCCTAGGCGTAACAGTTGTCGAATTAAAATAGCAAACAACGAAACAAAGGGGAACCACTATATGTTTATGGACAAACTTGCAAAAGTATTGTTAGCTTGTTGCGGAATATTTTTGGTGATTGGGGTTATTTATTTAGTTGTTTTTGCGAAGTAAACGAGCGTCAATCGTGGCATAATGATATTGCCATAGATTGACGCTTTTAATATATATGAAAAGGAATAAGCTATGAAAATCAACCAATACATAAGCGAAGCAAAATCTTGCTCAAGACGCGAAACAGACCGTCTCATTAAAGCAGGACGCGTGGCGATTAACGGCGAAATATGTACGCACGGTGCACTCGTGAGCGATGGTGATGTGGTAACGATTGATGGACAGGTTATTGCAAAAGAAGAGAAGGAAAAGGTGTATATTGCCTTTCATAAACCAGTTGGCATTACTTGTACAGCAGCCGAGCATATTGAAGATAATATTATTGATTATATCAATTACCCAGAGCGTATCTTTCCTGTTGGGCGATTAGATAAAGCGTCGGAAGGATTAATTTTATTAACGAATAACGGTGGGATTGCCAATCAAATTTTACACGGAGATCATGAACACGAGAAAGAATATATTGTTACGGTTGATAAGCAATTTACAGGTTGGTTTATTGATGAGATGTCTAGCGGTGTAAAGATTAAGGATGGAATGACGAAGCCATGTAAAGTGACGAGAGTGGATCAATTTACATTTCGCATCGTTTTAACGCAAGGAATGAACAGACAAATTCGTAGAATGAGCCGTGCTTTCGGGTTTACTGTAACTAAGCTAAAACGAATTCGTATTATGAATATAGAGCTAGATGATCTAGAAGTCGGAAAATGGCGGAGCGTTACAGCTGAGGAATTAGAAATATTAATAGGGCAGTTATAGGGAGGGAAAATTTTCTCCCTATATTTTTTTGTCAGAAAAAATAAAACTATTGATTTTTTAAAAAATAGCCCATATAATAAAAAACAACAAGTTTCGACAAGATATTTTATAAAAGTAATGATGAGGACATGAGTTGTTTTTGACGATTCTCAGAGAGGGAAGCCTAGGCTGTGAGCTTCCTAATACGGAAAGACAAACTTACCACCTCTAAACTTCAAGAGTGAACTGCATGATGCATTGTAATTCTTGGCGGATAAAACCGTTATCAATTTACACGAGCTATAAAATGAGCTTATTTTGTTATAAATTCATTTTATTAGAATAAGGGTGGAACCACGATTTCAACACTCGTCCCTTTGTTAGGGACGGGTGTTTTTTGCGTTCTTTTACGGGGAAGTATGCTTGAAAGAGGACATATGACGGGTTTTAATTCAGAATATTTTGTCAATAAATTATTTAGGAGGTTAGTAGAAATGAAATCATCTTTAAAGTTTTCTGAGATGTTTGCAATAAGTTTAATGTTGTTTGCACTATTTTTCGGTGCAGGTAATATGATTTTCCCGCCGGCTTTAGGGCAAGGTGCTGGAACAGACGTATGGATCGCGTTATTTGGCTTTATCGTAACAGGTGTTGGATTACCTTTATTAGGGGTAATTGTTATAGCTCTAAAGGGAGATATTAATGAGCTAGCGGGACGTGTACACCCTGTATTCGCACTTGTTTTTATCACTGCAATTTATTTATGTTTAGGCGTATTCGTAAGTGTTCCGCGTACAGGAACAGTTGCTTATGAAATGAGTGTTGCACCGTTTTTACCAAGTGAGATAGCTGGTCAATCGTATCCACTTGTTATCTTTACATTCATTTTCTTTGCAGTAACTTTCTATTTAGCTTTAAACCCATCGAAATTAGTGGGCCGCATCGGTAAAGTATTAACTCCAATTTTGTTAGCTGTTATAGCAATTATCGTAGGTAAAGCAATTATTACACCAATTGGAGAATTTGGTGCACCGACAGAAGCATATAATGCTCCGCTCTTTAAAGGTTTTATTGATGGATATTTAACTTTAGATGGACTTGCAGCACTTGTTTTCGGAAATGTTGTTATTAATGCTTTAAAAGCAAAAGGCGTTACAAATAAGAACAGCATTGCAAAAGTAACAATCTTTGCAGGATTTATTGCAGCGCTCGGTTTACTACTTGTTTATTTAGCACTTGCTTATCTGGGAGCTTCTAGTGTGTCTCTTGGAATGGGGGCAAACGGAGGAATTATTTTAACAAACGTTGTAAATCATTTATTTGGTAGTTACGGAACTTTATTATTAGGGATCGCAATTACAGCGGCATGTTTAACAACTTCTGTAGGTATTGTTGCAGCTTGTGGGGAATATTTTTCTTCCTTATTACCAAAGCTTTCTTATCAAAAGGTTGTTTTCATCTTCTGTGTATTAGCATTTATGGTAGCAAACCTTGGGTTAACTCAGTTAAACGCATTAGCATTACCGATTTTAATTGCAATTTACCCAATTGGTATCGTACTGATTGTATTATCACTTGTTGAAAACTATATTCGTCTTCCATTAGCTATGTATGTAGGCGGTATTGTAGGCGCATTTGCAATTAGCTTCTTTGATGGATTGCATAATGCAAATCTTCAAATTGCAGCGCTAGCCCCTATTTTAGATAAGATTCCATTATATAGTGTAGGCATTGGCTGGTTAGTTCCAGGCATAATCGGTATAGGATTTGGTTATATAGTTTCTAAGTTTCAAAAGCAGGAAATTGCTGTAGAAAAATAGAGGAAAGAGGCTTTCTATCAAAGAAAGCCTCTTTTTTTGTAGAAAAAGCCGTATATAGAGAAATTTAGATATTAAAAATTTTATACGTAATATAGTTGACAAAAAATTTACGAGTAGGCTAAGATTGACTTAGTTGTGGAAATATTGGAAGGAAAGTGAGGAGTGAAAGGTATAAGGTATAAGGTTTTCTATAACGATATCATTTTTGTAGATAGAGGTGATAGAGTAGGAAAATGGATAGTTTTATTTTTTTGAGTTTCATTGAGAATGATAATCAACAAATGGGATAGGGACTTATGTTAAAATATGAATCGCTCTTTATACGGAATAGAGGGGGATATTATTTTTAACATCAAGTGAGAATGATAATCAATAATGTCTACAGTACATAAAGAAAGTACAATTAAATAATGGTAGAGGATTATTATTTTTTTCTTATAAATTGAGAATAATTATCATTTTCAAAAAAAGTGTGGATGAAAGATAAACAAGGAGGAAGTAAGCCAAATGAGAAAGATTTCTGTATTACCCGCTTTTATTATAACGTTCGTATGTATGCTAGCTTTTCTTGTCATGCCATATGGGAAAGCTTCAGCACAACTAGCTGACGGTACTTATGATATTAACTATGTCATTCAAAAAGCGGAAAATGATTCAGCTTCAATGGCAAATGATTATTTTGAAAAACCAGCTAAGTTAGTTGTAAAAAATGGTGAGATGAGAGTGCAAATTCCGATGAATCATAGTGCTTGGATTACAGAATTTAAAGCACCTGAGAACGGGAATTTTGTTGATGCAAAAGTTGTTAGTAAAGATGAATCAGCAGATAAAAGAACTGTAGAGTTTAAAATAGACGATTTATCTAAGCCAGCAGCTGCAAAAATTCATGTTGTTGTACCTAACGTAAATTATGACCATAACTACACAATTCGCTTTGCATTTGATGCAGATGTAAAAGCGGTAGGCGGAGAAAATAAAGCAATTACTGCAACAAAGAATAATGATCAAACAAAAACAGATACAAAAGTAAAAGAAGAAGTGAAGAAAGAAGAGAGTAAAGAAGCAAATAAAGAGGCGAACAAAGGAACAAATGAAAGCGGTAAAGCTGAAAAAACAGATAACCCAAAAACAGGCGATGAAGCACGCATCGGATTATTTGCAGCGTTAATTCTTATTTCAGGTGTTTTCTTAATTCGTAAAGTGAAGTTAAGTAAATAAATCTTTTGAAGGGTGATGAATATATGTTTAAACAATTTAAAATGATTATTGCCGTATTTGCTGTTTTATTTACGTTTATAGCAACACTAGGTTCACAAGATACAAAGGCTGCTACAAAAGTAGCTGATGGAAAATATAATATTGCTTTTACTGTATGGAAAGGCGATAAAGATGAATCGTCTAGAATGAATAGTTATTTTGAAAGTCCGGCAACATTAACAGTTAAAGATGGAAAACAATATGTTTCATTCAAAGTGAAAGATAGTACTTCTATTAAAAGTTTACAAGTAGAAAAAAATGGTCAATTCGTAGAAGCTACTGTGTTAAGTGAAAATACAAAAGAGAATACTAGAGTTGTAGAATTTGAAGTTGCTGACTTGTCAAAAAAACTAAATGGCAAGGTGAAAATTAATATCCCAATTATTAATTATAACGCTTCATATGATATTCGTTTTGTATTTGATGGGAACAGTATTAAATAATTAAAAAATTTTCAAAAGGGAGAGTCGTTCCATTGAACAGGTATGTAAAAATTATTGTTGCTATGTTTTTAATGGTATTTACATTCGTATCAACATTACAACCACTTGCAGTTCAAGCAGCTACCCGGTTGACTGATGGTGAATATTCAATCGGTTTCAAAGTTCTTAAGGACACATCAGATGAAGAATCTATGATGAATCAATACTCTGTAAGTCCAGGAACTTTAAAAGTGAAGGATGGGAAGAAGAAGGTATCCTTTACGTTAGAACATAGTTCATGGATTACAAAGTTTGAAACAGAAAAAAATGGCCAGTTTGTTGCGACAAATGTAATTAGTGAAGATAAAGAAAAAGATACAAGAGTAGTAGAATTTGAAGTGGACGATGTAGAGAAAGTATTAAATGCGAAAGTAAAAGTAGACATAGACTTTTTAAATTATCATCATGATTATGATGTACGCATTGTATTTGATCAAAATAGTATTACACCGATTCATGTAGAACAACCAAATGAAAAAGAGGACCCAGCTAATAAGCCAGATCCAAATGAAAATCCGGATCCAAGTCAGAAGCCCGACCAAAAGCCTGACCCAGATCAACAACCAAATTCTAACACAATTAAAGATGGAGAGTACAGTATTCCATTTAAAGTGTTAAAAGATCAAACAGACGAAGAATCTAAGATGAATACTTACATGGTAAATCCAGGAGTATTAAAAGTAGAAAACGGTAAGAAAAAAGCGTTTGTAACATTAAAAAGTAGTTCATTAATTAAAAATTTCCAAACGGAAAAAGATGGCGCATTTGCTGATGCAAAAGTAGTGAGTGAAGATAAAGAAAAAGAAAAAGATACAAGAGTAGTAGAATTTGAAGTAGACGATTTATCTAAAAAAATAAATACAAAAGTATTTATTGAAGTGGCATCACAAGGTTACAAGCAAACACATAATGTACAACTTTTATTTGAACAAGATAAACTTGAACAAATTAAAAATGAAGAGAAACAACCGGATGGAGATAAAAAGCCGGAAGTAGAAAAACCAGAAATTGAAACAATTAAAGATGGAGAGTACAGTATTCCATTTAAAGTATTAAAAGATAAGACAGATGAAGAATCTAAGATGAATACTTACATGGTAAATCCAGGAGTATTAAAAGTAGAAAATGGTAAGAAAAAAGCAATTGTAACACTAACAAGTAGCTCATTAATTAAAAATTTCCAAACGGAAAAAGATGGTGCATTTGCTGATGCAAAAGTAGTGAGTGAAGATAAAGAAAAAGATACAAGAGTAGTAGAGTTTGAAGTGGATGATTTATCAAAAAAATTAAATACAAAAGTATTTATCGAAATGGCATCAAGAAACTATAAGCAAACACATGATGTGCAACTTTTATTTGAACAAGATAAACTTGAGCCAATTAAGAACGAAGAAAAGCAACCAGATGGAGATAAAAAGCCAGAGGTAGAGAAACCAGAAGTAGAGAAGCCGAATGTTGAAACAATGAAAGATGGCGAATACAACATCAGTTTCAAAGCTTTAAAAGATCAAACAGAAGAAATTTCAATGATGAACACGTATACGAAGAGCCCGGGCGTGTTAAAGGTGAAAGATGGTAAAAAATATGTATCATTCACATTAACGAATAGTGCATGGATTACAAATTTTGAATTTGAGAAAAATGGTTCGTTTGTTAATGCGAGTGTATTAAGTGAAGATAAAAAAGCCGATACACGCGTAGTGGAAGTAGAAGTAGACGATTTATCTAAAAAGTTAAATGCAAAAGTAAAAGTAGATATCGATTCAATGAATTATCATCATTTCTACGACATTCAATTTGCATTTGATAAAGGTAGCATTAAACCGTTAGATAACCAAGGCGGAAACGATAACCAAGGCGGAAACGATAACCAAGGCGGAAACGATAACCAAGGTGGAAACGATAACCAAGGCGGAAACGATAACCAAGGCGGAAACGATAACCAAGGCGGAAACGATAACCAAGGCGGAAACGATAACCAAGGCGGAAACGATAACCAAGGCGGAAACGATAACCAAGGCGGAAACAATAACCAAGGCGGGAACAATAACCAAGGCGGAAACGATAACCAAGGCGGAAACAATAACCAAGGTAATAACACAACCATTGATCCAAAAGCACTAAAAGATGGTGAATACAGCATTGGCTTTAAAGTTCTAAAAGATAAAACAGAAGAAATTTCAATGATGAACACATATACAAAGAGTCCAGCTGTACTAAAAGTGAAAGACGGTAAGAAGTATGTATCGTTTACATTAACGAACAGTACATGGATTACAAAATTTGAGTTTGAAAAGAATGGTTCTTTTGTTAACGCAAAAGTGTTAAGTGAGAATAAAGAGCAAAATACAAAAGTAGTAGAGTTAGAAGTAGATGATTTATTTAAAAAATTAAATGCAAAAGTAAAAGTAGATATTGATGCGATGAATTATCACCATTCCTACGATGTTCAATTTGTATTTGATCAAGATAGTATTAAAGCTTTAGGTAACCAAGGTGGAAACGACAACCAAGGTGGAAACGACAACCAAGGCGGAAACGACAACCAAGGCGGAAACGACAACCAAGGCGGAAACGATAACCAAGGCGGAAGTGACAACCAAGATGGAAATAATCAACCAAAAGTAATAGTTGATCCGAAAAATTTAGTAGATGGTCAATATGATATTCCATTTAAAGTGTTAAAAGATAAAACAAATGAGCTTTCAAAGATGCATGACTATACTGTACATCCGGCAAAATTAATCGTTAAAGATGGTAAAAAGTACATTGAGATGACGTTGAAAAATAGTGCATGGATTACAAAATTCCAAACGGAAAATAACAGTCTTTTTGCTGATGCGAAAGTAGTAAGCGAAGATAAAAATGCAAATACGAGAGTAGTGCAATTTGAAGTAAGTGATTTATTTGCAAAATTAAATGCAAAAGTAAAAGTTGATATCAACGAAATGAACTACCATCATTTCTACGATGTCCAAATTCAATTTGATACAAATAATATTGGTGCGTTAGGAACGATTAAAGAGGATCCAAAAAAAGATCCGAAAAATGATCCGAAAAATGATCCGAACAATCCAGTGATTACACCGAAAGTAGATAATATAAAAAAAGTAGATAATCCTGATTTTAACCGAAATGCAGATGATAAGAAGAAAAAAGAAGGCCAAAAAAATGATCCGAAAAAAGAGAAAAACTCAAAAACGGCAGATACAGCACAACTAGGCTTATACATGGTGCTATTGCTTGGGTCACTTGCTTTATTAGTTCGTAAATATAGAGCAGGAAGATTGTAATTTTGGAGTCTTGATGCATGATCGCATGCATCAAGACTTGTTTCATATTGTTTGGAAAGGAGTGGTGATTGAAAGTGAAGAAAATTGCTAGTGTACTAATGGCTATCATTCTATTAGTGAGTATAGCTGGATGCTCGACGCCCAAAAAAGAAGCAGCAAAACAGGTAAAGAGTGAGAGTAAAGAGAGAGTAGTTTCCACGACAGTCGCTGTTACTGAAATTATGGATGCGTTAGAAGTAGATTTAGTTGGTGTTCCAACAAGTACGAAAGATTTACCAAAGAGATATAAAGGTTTACCTGAAGTTGGGAATCCGATGAGTCCTGATATGGAAAAGGTAAAATCATTAAAGCCGTCAGAAGTATTATCCGTGACAACACTTGAATATGAATTAAAGCCAGTTTTTGATGGTGTGGGCATGAAAGCAAACTTTGTAGACTTAACTAGTTTAAAAAACATGCAAAATACCATTAGTAATTTAGGTAAGCAATATGGACGTGAAAAGCAGGCGGAAGCAGTTGTAACGAAGTTAGATAACAAAGTTACAGAGATTCAAAAAGCAGTAAAGGGAAAGAAAGAACCGACAGTGCTTATTTTATTAGGTGTGCCGGGGAGTTATTTAGTAGCAACAGAGCATTCTTATATTGGAGATTTAGTGAAACAATTAGGTGGTAAAAACATTGTACAAGGTGAGAAAGTAGAGTATTTAGCTTCTAATACAGAGTATTTAAAAAAAGCTGATCCAGATATTATTTTACGAGCAGCTCATGGTATGCCTGATGAAGTTGTGAAAATGTTTGATAAAGAATTTAAAACAAATGATATTTGGAAACATTTCGCTGCAGTTAAAAATAACCGTGTTTACGATTTAGAAGAGCGCTTATTTGGGACGACAGGTAATTTAGCAGCAATTGAAGCGTTAGATGAATTGAAAAAAATGATGTATCCGTGATGCATTTTAATATAAAGGAAGAGTGGAATGAATAAAAAAACTTGGAGTTTCCTCATTGTTACTGCATTGCTTATTGTTATGACGTCATTGTCAGCGACGAAAGGAAGTTTAGAAATAGGGATAGTGGACCTTGTACAAGGGATATTTACAGGGGCCAATGAAGATGTGGAAGTAATTAAAGATTTACGTTTCCCACGTATTATTATTGCACTATTTACTGGAGCAGCTCTGGCCGTTTCAGGTGTGCTTTTTCAAGCTGTTATGAAAAATCCACTTGCTGATGCTGGGGTAATCGGGATATCTTCTGGAGCAAGTTTTATGACACTTGTTATTATTACGTTATTCCCGCAATTCTTTTTCTGGACACCCGTATTCGCCTTTTTAGGTGGTGCGTTTGCATGTTATCTCGTTTATGCATTTTCATGGAAGTCAGGGTTAAGTCCGCTTCGCATTATTTTAGTTGGTATAGCTATTAATGCAATGTTCACTGGATTAAATGAATCGTTCATTACAATTTGCGGATACTTCATTAAGAGTATTAAGCAAACGACGACTTCTAACATAACGATGAAGACGTGGGGCGATGTAGAAATAATGGTTACATATGGAACAATAGGTCTTATTCTTGCTCTGTTTGTAGGAGCTTGGTGTAACTTATTATCGCTACAAGATAAGACTGCGAAAAACTTAGGTTTGCACGTGACGAGAGTTCGTCTTATTATTTCTGCTATTGCAGTACTTTTAGCAGCAGTATCAACAGCGATTGCAGGTGTTATTGCTTTCGTAGGATTACTCGTTCCGCACATTTCAAGACAACTAGTCGGTTCGGACCATAAAGTATTAATTCCATTTTCTGCTCTTGCAGGAGCGTTGTTAATTTTGACGGCGGATACGATTGGAAGGTTAATTGTGCCACCTAACGAAATTCCAGCAGCGACGATTATGGCAGTGATTGGTGGCCCATTCTTAATATTCTTGCTTAGAAAGAGTGATAAAGTTCATGGAAATTAAAAATGTAACCTTTTCGTATGATAATGTAACGGATCGATTAAAGTCGGTTAGTAGTGAAATAGAAATTGGTAAAATTACAACAATTATTGGTCCAAACGGTTGCGGGAAATCGACATTACTTGGTGTGATGTCAAGAAATCACGACCCTCGTAGCGGTGAGATAATACTCGATGGGAAGGCGATTAGTCAATATAAACCGAAAGAGTTTGCTAGAAAGTTAGCCGTTGTCCATCAACAAAATGAAGCACCGGCAGACATGACGGTAGAGAAATTAACAAGTTATGGTCGTATGCCTCATAAAAATATTTTTTCCTCGCAAACTGATGAAGATAGAGATGCAATCGAAAGGGCTTTAGCATGTACGAATTTGCTAAGTAAACGTGATACAGAGATTCACGCTTTATCTGGTGGAGAAAGACAACGGGTTTGGATTGCCATGACGCTAGCTCAGAAAACACCAATGCTCTTTTTAGATGAACCGACAACATATTTAGATATTTATTATCAACTTGAAATATTAGAGCTCGTAAAAGAGTTAAATGAAGTACATGGATTGACAATCGTTATGGTATTACATGATATCAATCAGGCGATTCGCTATAGTGATCATATCATCGTTATGAAAGACGGCGAGATTGTTACGAAAGGTAAGCCAAATGATGTTGTGACAGAAAGTATGATAAAGACGATATACGGTGTAGATGTCGTTGTAAAGCAAGATGAAGATACAGGGTTGTATATGGTCCCAATGGGTATTTAAATATGCGAACAATCCGTTTTGAGGTGATGATTTGAGTAGTAAAAAAGAACGGAAGAAGAATTCTTTTTTTCAACGAATACTTACAGTTGTTTTTTTAGGTACCTTTTTCTATTCAGTATATGAATTAGGTGATATGTTCATGGATTACTATGAAAATCGTAAAGTAATGGCCGAAGCACAAAACATTTATGAAAAGAGTCCGATGGAAGAGCAATCACAAGACGGAGAAGTACGTAAACAGTTCAAAGCTCTGCAGCAAATTAATCAAGAAATAGTTGGATGGATTACGATGGACGATACACAAATTAATTATCCAATCGTTCAGGCGAAAGACAATGATTACTATTTATTTCGTAATTATAAAGGTGAAGATATGAGAGCAGGCAGCATTTTTATGGACTATCGTAATGATGTGAAATCTCAAAATCGAAATACTATTTTATATGGTCACCGTATGAAAGATGGTTCTATGTTTGGAAGTTTAAAGAAAATGTTAGATGAAGAGTTCTTCATGTCGCATCGTAAATTATATTACGATACATTATTTGAAGGATATGATCTTGAAGTGTTCTCGGTGTATACAACAACAACTGATTTTTATTACATTGAAACGGATTTTAGCAATGATACGGAATACACATCATTTTTGGAGAAAATTCAAGAAAAATCGCTGTACAAAACGGATACAAAATTGACAGCAAGTGATCAAATCGTAACACTTTCGACGTGTGACTATGCACTGGATCCGGAAGCAGGAAGGTTAGTCGTGCATGCGAAACTAGTAAAGAGACAGTAAAAAAAGTATAGAATATGAGAAGTGGTAACGCTTCTCATATTCTATACTTTAAAAAAGAAATATGTTTACTGTGCTGCAGCCATTGGCATACGTACAACTTCAACATTGTAGTAAGTGATTTTATTATCAAGAATATATTCTGGCATCCCGCCTTGATGTGAGTGAGCATCTTTAAATGCTGAGCTCTTCGTCCAACCTTGGAAATCTTCTTTTGCATTCCAGCGTGTGCTAATTGTTACTTCATCATAATCAACTGTATTTTGCGTTAAAAGAACTTCTAATCCTAAAAAGCCTGGCATTGTTTCGACTTGACCTACTTTATTAAAACGCTCAATTAATTTATGCCCATTTCCCTTTGTAATTTTAGCTGTATTTGTAACAATAATCATGTTTTATTCCTCCTATAAATGTAGCCTTTATTTTCGAGAACTCATATACATTAAATGATAATGAAAATCATTATCATTGTCAATGGTAAATGTGAAATAAATAAGTTTTTTTATTATTTTGGACAGTAAGATTTCCATTTCAAAATGTAGTAAATATGTGGCGGTTAAGTGAGAGAATGAGTGAGTTGTACTAGCAAAGCAATAATATGGTATAGTGAAACGAGGCTGTTTTTTCAGGCTCGTTTTTTAAATGCTTCCTATAGAGAAAGCATGCAAATGGAAAGGAAGTTATTATATGCGATCAGAAGTAACTGTAAAAATAAAACCGAAATTTATAAAAGAAATTAAAAGCGGATATCCGCTTATTTTAAAAGATGCGATTCAAAATTTAAATGATGTTCAGGAAGAAGGAACAATCATTAAAGTAGTAGATGAGAAGAACAATTTTGTCGGAAAAGGTTATTATGGAAAACAAAATAAAGGATACGGCTGGATTTTAACGAGAAAAGAGAGTGAACAAATTAATCAATCTTTCTTTGAAAGTAAAATAAAATCTGCCTTACATAAACGAAAGCAATTTTACAAATCAAGTGATACGACAGCATTCCGTGCCCTAAATGGTGAAGGTGATGGTCTTGGAGGCTTAATTATCGATTATTATGACGGCTATTATGTAGTCAGTTGGTATAGTGAAGGGATTTATACTTTCAGAGATGAGATTATAGCAGCTCTTCAAAAAGTAGCAAACTTTAAAGGTATTTATGAGAAAAAGCGTTTTGATACGAAAGGGAAATACATTGAAGGCGATGATTTCGTAGCAGGAGAGCGCGGCGAGTTCCCGCTTATCGTAAAAGAAAATGGTGTGAACTTTGCTGTTTATTTAAATGACGGAGCGATGGTTGGTGTATTTTTAGATCAGCGTAACGTTCGAAAACAAATTCGTGATAAATATGTGACAGGGAGAACAGTATTGAATATGTTCTCTTATACAGGTGCTTTCTCTGTATTTGCAGCGCTTGGCGGAGCGAGCAAAACGACGAGTGTCGACCTTGCAAATCGTAGTTTAAGTAAAACGATTGAGCAGTTTAGTGTAAATGAAGTTGATTATGAAGCGCAAGATATTATTGTAGAAGATGTCTTTCTTTACTTCAAATATGCAGCGAAGAAAAAGATGAAATTTGATATGGTTGTACTTGATCCTCCAAGCTTTGCACGCTCAAAAAAATATACATTTAGTGCAGCGAAAGATTATAAAAACTTATTAAAAGAAACAATTGCGATTACAGAAAATAACGGGATTATCGTTGCCTCTACAAATTGTAGCGCATTCGATATGAAAAAATTTAAAGGATTTATTGATACAGCCTTTAAAGAAATGAATGGTAAATACAAAATATTAGAAGAACATTCTTTACCAGAAGATTTTCGTACCATTGATCAATTTAAAGAGGGAGACTATTTAAAAGTAGTTTTCATTGAGAAAATTAAAGGATAATAAAGAAAAAGGAGCTCGAGTTTACTTGAGCTCCTTTTCTTATTGAACGATATTTTGTACTCTACCGACTTGCCCGTCCTGCAATCGTACTTTAATGCCATGCGGATGAGAAGGGGAGTTTGTTAAAATATCTTTTACAATTCCACGTGTTAATTTACCGGTGCGTTGATCTTGTTTTAATACAATATCAACTTCAAGACCGGGTGCGATATTAGAACGTTTTTGTCCGTTCATTTATACACCTGTACGTCTACGTTGGTTGTTTGTTTTCTTCGTTTGTTGGTTTTGTAATTTTTTCGTTGCTTGGCTTTGATTTGTATTATTTGAACCATTTCCATTTCCTTGCTTTTTCTTTGCAAGTTGTTCACGCATTAAATCAGCTAAGCTTACTTTTTTGTTTTCTGACATGATAAGTCTCCTTTATATAAAGTTAATTATGAACAATAGTAGTGAATTTTATCATATCATTGTTAAGGAAGGAAGGGAAGTTGGTTTGAAAATTCATATAATTCTTTCCAGTATTCATTCGTTACGATACAATTGAAATGCTAATGTTTGTAAAAAAAGGGGATAGACATATGTCACATCATATTTTATTAGTTGAAGATGATATTTCAATTCAAGAGATGGTGGAAAAGTATTTAATAAAAGAAGATTTTCAAGTTACAATTGCGTCTGACGGAGAAGAAGGGGTGCAAGCATTTTTTAAATCATCCTTTGATTTAGTTATCCTTGATATAATGATGCCAAAGTTAGATGGCTTAGAGGTTGTACGTATTATTCGTGAGAAGAGTGCCGTTCCGATTTTAATGATGTCGGCAAAAGATACAGATGTTGATAAAGCTGTTGGATTAGGACTGGGAGCAGATGATTACATTTGTAAGCCATTTTCTATGATTGAATTGGCTGCACGTGTAAAAGCGGGTATTCGGAGGTCTACGAAATATTCGGCTACAGAAACAACAGAAAAGATGATTCAAATTGGTGATTTAGCAATTGATCCAATTAATTTTACGGTTGAAAAAAACGGAAAGCCCCTCAAACTGACTTTAAAAGAATTTGAGATTTTAAAGCTATTCGTAAAGAATCAAAATCGTGTATTTACAAAAGCGCAAATATATACGTTAGTTTGGAACGAAGAGTATTACGGTGATGATAATGTTATAAATGTTCATATGAGAAGATTGCGCGAGAAAATTGAAAGTGATCCATCTAATCCAGAGTATATTAAAACGTTATGGGGCATCGGCTATAAGTTGGAAGTGATGTAATATGGTCAATTTGTTAATAGGTATTATTTTTATATTGTTATGTGTCATTTACATACAGTATAAAATGAGGGAAAACAGTAGCAAAAATTTACGATACACATACAAAAAGTTAGAAAGTATTGTAAATGAACAAACAGGCGAGAAGTTACTCGTTATGACAGATGATCTAGAATTGCAAAAATTATTAGTGGCAATTAATCAATTATTAGCTGCAAAACAGAAAACGAATGCAGATCATGCGAAAGTAGAAATTTCGATGAGAAAAATGCTTTCCAATATTTCACATGATTTAAAGACGCCATTAACAGTTATTCTTGGATATACAGAAATGTTAAATAAGGATAAAACGATAAATAAAGAAGAGCAGCAAATATTACTTGAAAAGGTGCATGTAAAAACACTAGAAGTAATGGAACTGATTCATAAGTTTTTTGATTTAGCAAAATTAGAATCTGGTGACAAGGCAATTGAGATGACAAAAATAAATATGAATGAAGTTTGTCGCGAGAAGATTTTATCTTTTTATGATTTGGTGACGACGAAAGGATTTCAAGTTCATATTGATATACCAGAAAGAAATATATATGCACTTGGAAATATAGAAGTATTAGGTAGAGTATTAAATAATTTAATATCAAATGCAATTACATATGGAGACGATGGAAAGACACTTGGGATGACACTAAGAGATGATGAAACGAGTGTTTATATAGATGTATGGGATACAGGAAAAGGAATTGATGAATCTCATATTGATAAAGTGTTTGAGCGTATGTACACACTTGAAGATTCAAGAAATAGATTGTATCAAGGAAGCGGTCTAGGATTAACGATTACGAAAAGGCTTGTGGAAGCGATGGACGGAGAAATACATCTTTCTAGTAAGCCGTATGAAAAAACAATTTTTACAGTTGTATTAAAAAAGATGCTGTTTTAGCTTGTAGAGAAGTAAATTCTACAAGCTTTTTTTCAGCGTAAGGAATTTGTAAGGAACGGGTAAGAAAAAAGAGATTTCCGTTGTCTATTATAGAAATATAAAGTAGTGCGAAAGGAGAAAATGACATGACATATATATTAAAAACGAATCAGCTAACGAAAGTGTTTAAAGGGAAAGAAGTTATTTCTAGCGTTAACATGCATGTGAAAAAAGGAGAGATATACGGTTTCTTAGGACCGAATGGTGCAGGTAAAACAACGATTATGAAAATGATCACAAATTTAATAAAACCGACGAGCGGTGATATTGAAATTTTTGGTGAGAAGTTAACGGATACATCTTATGAATTGTTAAAGCGCATGGGGACAATTATCGAATATCCAATCTTTTATGATAAATTAACGGCGAAGGAAAACCTAGAATTACATTGTGAATATATGGGGTATTACGACAAGAGCGCAATTGATCATGCTTTACATTTAGTGAAACTGCACGGTATAGATGATAAAAAAGTAAAAGATTTTTCATTAGGTATGAAGCAACGACTGGGTATTGCAAGGGCGATCATGACAAAGCCAGAATTACTCATTTTAGATGAACCGATTAACGGTTTAGATCCAATTGGTATTAAAGAATTACGAGACTTATTTAAAATGCTCTGCAAAGAATATGGTATTACGTTATTAGTTTCTAGTCATATTTTAGGCGAGATGGAACAAATGGCGGATACAATTGGTGTAATTCAAAATGGAAAACTAATAAAAGAAGTTTCAATGAAGAGTATTAACGGAAAACAAACAGAGTACATCGAAATTACTGTTCCTGATGTGAAGCGTGCAGCTTATATTTTAGAAGATAAACTCGGTATAAAAAATTACAAAATAATGAGTGGAAATATGATTCGTGTGTATGAATTGGCAGCGACACAGCAAGCTATTTCAAAAGCGCTTATTATGAACGATGTAGAAATTGAAAGTATTAATAAGAAACATAGTTCCTTAGAAGAATATTTCTTAAATGTAATGGATGGAGAAGGCATTCATGCTTAATGGATTGTTAATGAATCTAGTAAGTGGATTGATCGTAATGTTCATAAGTGGGATTTTCTATTATAGGAAACCAGAGCGGAAATGGTTGTTAATTTTACTAGTGATAGGAATGTTAAGCGTAATTACTGCTGGAATTAGAATGTTAGCAGTGTAGAGACAGTTATATAAAGAATGGAGGCGTGGTTTATATGTTTAAATTAATGAAGCTCGAATGGAAAAAACATAAATTATCTAGTTATTTTAAAGGAGTAGCGATTTGTATTATAGCAATTTTTGCTGCGGTAAGTCTTATGGTATGGGGAACTAAAGTAGAGGATGGTTTGATGTTCTCTAGCTATATGGAATACATGTCTTTAGCAAATATTTTTATTAGAATTACATTTATTATTTTTGCATCGGTTATTTTATCACGTTTAGTGATTGATGAATACAAGAACAAAACAATACAGCTACTATTTATGTACCCACTGCAAAGGAAAATGCTAATGAGAGCGAAATTAGCAATTGTTTTTAGTTTTTGCTTTGTGAGCACGATAATCGCAACATTCATTATTAGTTTGCTCATATTCTGTATGAATCCAATAATGGGACTACTTGAAACGCCTGTTACAATGGGGGAAATAATAGCTACCGTTCCAGCTACCTTTATAAATGCATTTATGATATCTGGTATAAGTTTAATTCCTTTATTTTTTGGGATGAGAAAGAAATCAACACCGACAACAATTACTTCTGCAGTAATAATTGGGATGATGATGAACAGTAACGTTGGTTATGGAAACGGTCAAGTAAGTATGTTTGATTTTATAGCTATCCCAATAGTGTTCTGTTTATTAGGAATTTTCATCAGTTATCTATCATATCGTAAAATCGACAAGATCGATGTGGCGTGAAGCAAGGTTAAAACAACAACGAACTGGGGTATGAATGTTGAAAAAAATAATAGTAATTGCAATTTTATTTCTGACAATTGCTAGTGTGATTTTTGGTTTTAAGACATTTCAGAGGAAAGATTTTAAGAAAGAAAAGTCTTTTGAGATAAATCATATAAAAGAAATAGAAGTGGACAATGAAAACTGGGATATTGAATTTAAAAGTACAGACGCTAACAAAATAGTAATTTCCGCCCAAGGTAAACGAGTAGATAAAGAGATAGACCCCATCGAAATAGAACAAGCAGGGAATAAAGTTATAGTTAAGCAAAAACAAAAGGTGACCAGATTCTTTAATGGTTTTACGTTTCGGAAGAAAAATAGTATATGTATAGCTATTCCGAAGAAAGAAATAGATAAAATTGTATTAAATAATAAATCGGGTGATGTGAAAATAAGCGATATAGAAGTGAAAAATATCGTGACAGAAAGTGAGTCTGGAGATGAAATGGTTGTAGGACTATCAGCCGAGAAAGGTGAATTCATATCGCAAAGTGGAGAGTTAGCTGTAAAAGATAGTTCAGTACCAGAATTAAATATAAAGTCTACGACTGGTGATAACTATATAACAAGTGTAAGTAACTCAAATATAAACATCACTTCAACATCTGGGGAAGTATTACTGAAAGATATGAAAGAAGGAAAATCATTATTTGTAGAAACAAAATCAGGAGATATCGGCGTACGGTATAAAGGTGTTCCGACTTCTTTGAAACTTACGGCTAAAAGTAATTCGTCTGACGTAATGGTGAATGTAAATGGACTTAAGAAAGATAAAAATACAGAAAAAATAAAAGCGGGAACCATTGGTGATGCAAAAAACGAAGTGAAGATTTTAAGTAAAACAGGAGCGATTTATATCGATTAAAATGTAAATGAAAGGAGGACTATTATGCTACGTCTTATGAAGCTAGAATTGAAAAAGTTTAAGCTTGGATGGTATGTGAGGGGAGCGATTATTGCAAATATCGCTATACTGGCATTAATGATCTTTACGAGCATCGTTGCTCAAGTAGAAGGTGATCCGGAAATGAGGGATCCACAGACAATTTTGTTGATGGCCAGTACAGTAGTAAGGGCAACATTTATTATTTTTGGTAGTGTGTTAATCGCAAGGTTAATAATTAGTGAATATAAAACTAAAACAATACTACTCATGTTTTCTTATCCAATTAACCGAAAGAAAATGATGGCTAGTAAGTTGGCTATTACAGCGATAGTAACATTTATAACAGTTATTTTATCTAACATTTTAGTAGTAGGAGTTTTCTTTGGGATAGATAACTATTTTTCAATTCTTCCTAATTCATTCACAGTAGATCAATTGACGCAAGAAGGGATAAACCTTGTTCCTTTAGCCATTTCCACTGCTGGAATAAGTTTAATCCCTCTATATTTCGGAATGCGTAAACGTTCAGTGCCAACTACAATTGTTTCATCTCTTATCGTTGTATCAATTGCAATTAATAACACCCCAATGTTTTCTACAGCAACTTTTCTTCCCCTTCAGCTAGCGTTGGCAGCAATTGGAGTTGCGATTGCATATTACGGAATTAAAAATATAGAGAGGGAAGATGTAACTGTATGACAAGAATAAGAAAAAAGAGTTGGCGTTACACCAACTTTTTTTTGTATATGTATGCTTCGTTACTACTCTGTAAATTTGGAGTGTTTGCTCAAATATTCTTGAACTCCTGAAGAAATGTTAAAGTTATTAGGGCTTTTATATTCGATAGTAAACTCTCCGTCTCTACTTGTCTCAAAGGAGATTGCATAGCTATTCATTTTAGCATCGTAAGAAGTATTTTTGACTTCCGCATCTAGATCAAAGTATTTTGTAATATATTCTTTTGATTCCGTAATAGCTGTTTGTTTTCCCCAAGGGGTACCATAACTTGTGAAATAAAGAGATACACCGATAACTCCAATGATCGAAGTTAGTAAGAGAGTTCTTATTGTTATTTTTTTGTTTTTTGTATTCAATTTAGTTCCCTCCAATTAATATGAATTTATCTTAACGTATTTTCTCATAAAATACCATTTAGTAGAAAATAGTTTCACATGAAACAAGTTACAGAAAAAGACAAGGTGCATAAACACCTTGTCTTTTTCTGTCGTTACATTTGGGGAGCTTCCATTCCAGTAGCAGCCCATTCTTCTTTTGCAGGACCATATACGCCAGGGACTTTTAAGCCAGCTTGACGCATTAAAACAGTCAGCTGCCCGCGGTGGTGATTTTGATGATTAATGAGTGTCATTAAAAATATAGAATTCGGCATAGGGCGACCAAAGAAGTCATTAATAGTAGCTAAGTCTTTATCAGTCCATTCACTTTGAAGCGTTTCAACAAAAGCTGCATTCACTTTACGATATTGATCAGCAATTGTTGTTGCAGAAGGTGGAATAGGATAATCTTTCGTTTCTCCTTCAAACTTAAGCCCTGTGCCAGATAGTATAACAGGAATTGCCGTCACGATATGCCAAGCAACTCTGCCTAATGTCCAGTGCTCAGGTGCAATTTCTTGTGACAAAGATTCATCTGTTAATGCATCGAGCATCTTTTGAGTAGACTCAGCCTCGTATGTCCATGATTGTAGAAAGCCTTCAATAGTTTGGTACATATTTATCCCTCCTAGTTATGTTCATAGGTTACATTCGTGAAAAAAAGATAGTTTCCTTTTAACCTATCAGAACAAATAAAAAAGAGGCTTCTCATATTAAGAAGCCTCTTTTTTTAACCAACCTTCTTCCCATTTTTCCTCATCAACCATAAGAAATAAGGTGCTCCAAGTACAGCAACGACAAGACCAGAAGGGATTTCTTTCGGGTATGCAATTGTTCGTCCGAGTAAATCAGCAATGGAAAGAAGGATTGCTCCAAATAGTGCGGAGCAAACGAATAATCTTTGATGATTCATACCAACGACGATTCGTGCTAAGTGTGGCGCAACAAGACCTAGAAAGGCAATCGTACCGACAGCTGCGATATTTACAGATGCAAGTAGTGTTGCTAACACAATGAGGGCAAGGCGCGTTTTATTTACTGGTTGCCCGAGTCCCGTTGCTAAATCGTCTCCAAGTACGAGAACATCAAGTTGTTTTATTAAGAAAAAGATAATGAATACAAGAATTAGCGATGGATATAGAATGATATTTTCTAAGTGATTCCATCCTCTTGCATACGTGCTACCTGATAGCCATGTTAAAGCAGCAGCAACGTTCAAATTTGCTCTAACGATAAAGATTTGAATAATCGCTGAACCGAGAGCTGAAATACCAATTCCTATTAAAGCAAGGGCTGTTGGGCTAAATCCTGATTTCCACGAGAAGAAGAGGACAATTCCAACTGCAAGTAGTCCGCCGATAAATGCACCAATTGGTAGGAAGAAACCAGGAAGTGCGGGAAAGACATACATAATAGTTAAAGCACCAACACCAGCTCCCGATGAAATACCAATAATAGAAGGATCGGCGAGTGGGTTTCGTAATATACCTTGGAAAACAAGCCCACTTATTGCAAGGCATGCGCCAGCAATAGCAGCAACGAGCATTCTTGGTAAACGAAGGTTCATCATCATATTTTTATCAAATTGTGTTAATTGTCCTGATATAACATTTGTAATACTTTCGATATAAGCGTTACTACCGATTGTAACACCAAGAGCAATTGTCACAATGCAAAGTGTGATAGAGATAATGATTACCTTTTTATAAGAGTAATAGCGAGAACTAGCTCCAGCTGCATTCGCTCCGTTATCATTCATATATTGTTTCGATTTCATCATTCGATACACTAAATAAATAAGCCAAGGTGATCCAATCATTGCCGTGACTGCTCCGACAGGAAGTTCAGCCCCAGTTGGATCTATTAGTCTACCAACGACATCAGCTCCAAGTAATAGTACAGCTCCCCATAAGAAAGAAGAGAGAAGGAGAGTAAAGTGTTGACGGTAGCCAATAAGACGCATTAAATGTGGTGCAACTAAGCCGACAAATCCAATTGGTCCAACAACAGTTACAATTACTGCTGTTAAAAAGATCGCAGCAATGAAGGCGATAAGACGTGTTACTGCTGTTTTTTCACCAAGAGAAACAGCGACATCATCACCAAGTAAGAGAATGTTGAGTTTACGAGACATAAATAGTAAAACTAGGAAAGAAATAATGATAAATGGAAAAGCAAATTGAACGCCATCCCAGTTATTTTGAATAAGAGATCCAGCTCCCCATAAAAATAAACCAGCTGTTTCATTTTCATAGAAAAGCTGCATCGTTCCGGTAAAGGCAGAAAGCATTAATGTAACGACCATACCAGCTAGTGCCATTCTAAGTGGGGTTCCCTTTTTTCCACCAGAAATACGGTATACAAATAAAGCAGTAATAGCACCGCCGATAAATGTGAAAAGAAGTGAATTAATTTGCAGACCTTTTGGTAAGAAAATTGTAGCCGCTACTAGAAAGAAATATGCGCCAGAGTGAATACCCATTGTACTGGATTCAGCAAGTGGATTTTTCGTTAATGTTTGTAAAATGACCCCAGATGCAGCAAGAGCACCTCCAGCTAAAATGGCAATTACGGCCCTAGGTAATCGAAGCATAATTAAAGTTTGATGCTCTAGTGATTGGTTCGGTGAGATAAGAGCATCAATAATCATACTATAGGAAATGTTTGCTTGACCTTGTCCGATATGAATAAAGAAAAGGAGGAGCAAGAGAGCTGCTCCTCCTCCGAATACAAGACTTGCTCGAAGTGTATGTTGGAAGCTATTCATCGCTGAATCACTTCTTCGCTGTCATTACATCTGCTACTTGTATTGCTAAAGATTTTGCAGATTCAGGACCACCGAAAATCCAAGTGTCGCCTTTTAATTTATACATTTTGTCTTCTTTTTTGAAATTTAACCCTTCCCAAGCAGGATTCCCTTTTAGTTGCGTGTCAAAAATGTTATCATCATCCGCCACAATGTAAATGAAGTTTGAATCTTGTACACTTTGTAATGATTCTACAGTTGTTTGTTTGAAACCATCTGCCTCTGATTTCCCAGCTTCAAAAGTGTTTGTTAAACCTAATTTTTTTGTAACTTGTAAAGCTGTAGAATTGTCAGTCAATATACGGAATGTTGGTACGTTTTTAGCTGTAAATGCTTGTACCATTGCGATGTTTTTATCTTTTAAGTCTGCTTTTTCAATTTTTACTTTTGCATCAGCGAATACTTTATCCATATCAGCTAATACTTTTTTACCTTCTTCTTCTTTTCCAACTGCTTTTGCGATTTGTTTAAATGTTTCTGTCATTTCAGCAAAGTGATCGTTATTACTTGTTGATGGATCAAACATAACTGTTGGTGCAATTTGCTCTAATTCGTTTTTAATAGCTTTACTACGGAATGAAGCTGTGATAATTAAATCTGGTTTTAGACGGCTAATTTCTTCTAAGTTTGGTTGTTGACGTGTCCCTACGTCTACAACATCTTTACCTGGTTTTGTTGCTGTATTTACCCATTTATTATAATTCTTAATGTCTGCCATCCCTACTGGCTGAACACCAAGTGCTAATAAGTCTTCTGAATATACCCACTCAAGTACAACAACTTTTTTCGCTGGTTTATCTAACTTTGTTTCCCCTTCAGCGTGCTTAATTGTTATAGCTTGCTTTTTATCGTCTGTCTTTGTTTCTTTTTTCTCCTCTTTTTGCTGTCCGCATCCAACAGCGAATAGAAGAACTACTATGAAAATACTGAGAATTTTCTTCATCTTCTGCCCCCAAATTAAGTGTTTTTTGTAATTAGCGCCATAAGTGAAAATGGTTATCAATTACAACACCCAAATCATACTATGAGGATATTTTAAGTGTCAATATTTTTTTAAAATTTTGACGAAAAACGACAAATTATACGGATTTTTATATACTATAGTCGCTATTTATGAAGAATAAGCCTCTTTACTAAAAAAATTGGTGAATATGGGGGAGTTTAAATGGGGACTTGGCTGTGTACGAAAGTGTAATGTGTATGGTTAATAATCTGTGGAGATGGGGCGAAAGTACAAGCAAAAGGAGAGCGAATCGCATGTAATAATTACTAGAATGTATGGAATAAATCTGTGTGTATCTACTAGGTAAAGTATTTCTTTGTTATTTAGATAGGTGTTTTCTAATTCGGTGATTGTACTTAAAAGATCGAATGTAAAGGAAGTGATCAACATGTCTTCATGGGGCAATAATATAAATGGATATTGTGGATGTAATAATCAAAATGGTGTACATGTTGATTCATGCTGTTTTAGTTGTGATGGAACAGTTCCTAAGCTTGGCCCAACAGGTCCGACGGGAGCAACAGGAATAACAGGAGCAACGGGCCCAACAGGTGACACAGGCCCAACGGGAGCAACGGGTCCAACAGGTGACACAGGAGCAACGGGCCCAACAGGTGACACAGGTCCAACGGGAGCGACGGGAATAACAGGAGTAACAGGTCCAACAGGAGCGACGGGTCCGACAGGAGCAACAGGAATAACAGGGGCAACAGGTTCAACGGGTCCGACGGGAGCAACAGGAATAACAGGGGCAACAGGGGCAACAGGTCCAACAGGAGCGACGGGAATAACAGGTTCAACGGGTCCGACGGGAATAACGGGTCCAACAGGAGCAACAGGAGAAACGGGGGCAACTGGCACCAGTATAACGGCAACATACGCTTTTGCAAATAATACATCGGGAACAGCGATATCGGTACTTCTTGGTGGAACGAATGTCCCGCTTCCGAATAATCAAAATATTGGTCCAGGTATTACTGTTTCTGGGGGGAATACAGTATTTACGGCTGCAAATGCTGGGAATTATTATATTTCATATACGATTAATATAACGGCTTCATTATTAGTCAGTTCGCGGATTACAATTAATGGAGCACCTCTTGCTGGAACGATCAATTCTCCTGCGTTAGCAACTACATCATTTAGTGCAACAATTATTACGACTCTTGCGGCTGGAAGTGCCATTAGTTTGCAACTATTTGGTTTGTTAGCTGTTGCAACGTTATCAACAACTACACCAGGAGCTGTGTTAACGATAATAAGATTAAGCTAAATAATAACTCTCTTATTCTTTTAAGATTAGGAGAGTTTATACATATAATAAGAAGTTAATGGAGTGAAGCATAGTTATATAAAAGTCAGAATATTATGATTGTAACGTTATGGCGACTATAATATAATGAAAACAACCATCATGAATGAACATTCATTTATTTTTATGTATTTGAAGGGGGAATGAAGGTGGAAAAACCATGGTTGAAAAGTTATCCAGAAGAAATTCCAAGTACGATTTCTTATGATATTCAGCCGCTTCATGGATATGTGGAACAGGTGGCTTCCCGTTATCCAGAAAAGAAAGCGCTTCACTTTTTGGGGAAGGATATTACATTTTCAGACTTCCACGATAAGGTGAAGAGGTTTGCAAATTATCTTCAAAAGCTCGGTGTGGAAAAGGGTGATCGAGTTGCTATTATGTTGCCGAACTGTCCGCAATCTGTAATTGGTTATTATGGTACATTACTTGCGGGAGGTATCGTAGTACAAACAAATCCACTATATACAGAAAGAGAATTAGAATACCAGCTTCATGACTCGGGAGCAAAAGTAATTCTTTGTCTCGATTTAGTGTTTCCAAGAGTAACGAATGTTCAATCTGCTACAAAAATTGAACATATTATCGTAACTCGGATTGCGGACTTTTTACCCTTCCCTAAAAATTTAGTTTATCCATTTGTACAAAAAAAGCAGGCAAATCTTGTTGTGAATGTGTCGGAAAGCGAAACGATTCATCTATGGAAATCAGTAGAACGAGAAAGTAATGTTAATGTTGAAGTTCCTTGTGATCCTGAAAATGATCTAGCCCTTTTACAGTACACAGGAGGAACAACTGGATTTCCGAAAGGCGTTATGTTGACGCATAAAAACCTTGTTTCGAACACTTTAATGGGAGCTCATTGGCTATATAATTGTAAAGAAGGAGAAGAAGTAATTCTTGGTGTCCTTCCGTTCTTTCATGTATATGGGATGACAGCTGTAATGAATTTAAGTATTATGCAAGGATATAAAATGGTGCTGATTCCGAAGTTTGATATGAAAATGGTTTTTGAAGCGATAAAAAAACATAAAGTCACACTATTTCCAGGGGCACCGACCATTTATATTGCTCTATTAAATAGTCCCCTCTTAAAAGAATATGATATTTCTTCTATTCAAGCTTGTATTAGTGGATCTGCCCCGCTTCCTGTAGAAGTACAGGAAGAGTTTGAGAGAGTTACAGGTGGAAAATTGGTAGAAGGTTATGGATTAACGGAGTCGTCGCCAGTTACACATGGGAATTTTTTGTGGGAAAAACGTGTGCCAGGAAGTATTGGTGTGCCGTGGCCAGATACAGAGGCAAACATTATGTCACTTGAAACTGGAGAGGCTTTACCTCCGGGTGAAATTGGTGAAATTGTTGTAAAGGGTCCTCAAATTATGAAAGGGTATTGGAATAAGCCAGAAGAAACAGCAGCTGTATTACAAGACGGATGGCTTCATACAGGGGATGTTGGTTACATGGATGAAGATGGATTTTTCTATGTGAAAGATCGTAAGAAAGATATGATTGTTGCGAGTGGATTTAATGTGTATCCTCGTGAAGTAGAAGAAGTATTATATGAGCATGAAAAAGTGCAAGAAGTGGTGACGATTGG
Organism: Bacillus sp. 16GRE42; assembly: GCF_019837435.1. Lineage (NCBI taxonomy): Bacteria > Bacillati > Bacillota > Bacilli > Caryophanales > Bacillaceae > Bacillus > Bacillus sp. 16GRE42. Next base: position 1,988,786 of record NZ_JADAXF010000001.1, on the reverse strand, counting down.
AGTTCCCGATCCGTACCGGGGAGAGACAGTTAAAGCATTTGTTGTGTTAAAAGAAGGTGCGGAGTGTTCTGAGGAAGAATTAAACCAGTTTGCGCGTAAATATTTAGCGGCTTATAAAGTGCCGAAAGTATATGAGTTTAGAGATGAACTGCCGAAAACGACAGTTGGAAAAATTTTACGCCGTGTCCTAATAGATGAAGAGAAAAGAAAAAATGAGGATGAGCAAACGGGCTAAGGCCCTTTCTTTTTGAAAAAATAGGATTGACACTTTTCTAAATAGTCAGTATTATAAGAATATGAATGACTATTCATTCAGTCATCTTCTTGAAGGGGACAGTAAAGTGAAGAAAAATAGACCGAAATACAATCAAATTATTGATGCGGCAGTCATTGTGATTGCGGAGAATGGGTACCACCAAGCGCAAGTTTCTAAAATAGCAAAGCAAGCTGGGGTAGCTGATGGCACGATTTATTTATATTTTAAAAATAAAGAAGATATATTAATATCCTTATTTCAAGAGAAGATGGGAGATTTTGTCGAAACAATTCGTCAAAAAACAGCAGGAATTGAAAGCGCTGTATCGAAGTTATTCATGTTGGTAGAAACGCACTTCTTGCTGTTATCACAAAATGATCCTCTTGCTATCGTTACGCAATTAGAGCTAAGACAGTCCAATCAAGACTTACGCCTTAAAATAAATGAAGTATTAAAAGGCTACTTACAAGTTATGGATGAGATTTTAGAGACAGGTATAAAGCAAGGTGAATTCCAAGCGGATTTAAATGTTCGCGTGGCAAGACAAATGATCTTTGGAACAGTAGATGAAGTTGTGACCAATTGGGTAATGAGCGATCATAAGTATGATCTGGTCGCACTTTCAAAAACGGTACATGGGCTACTTATTGCAGCTTGTGGTTATCGTCAATAATGGGAGGGATCATGTTGAAATTCCTATCTGTAAGAGTTGAAGATCATATCGCGGTGGCGACGTTAAATCATGCGCCGGCAAACGCGATGTCTTCACAAGTTATGCATGACGTTACTGAATTAATTGATCAAGTGGAGAAGGATGATAACATTCGTGTTGTTGTTATTCATGGTGAAGGGCGCTTCTTCTCGGCGGGAGCAGATATTAAAGAATTTACATCTGTTACTGAAGCGAAGCAAGCGACAGAATTAGCGCAGCTTGGACAAGTTACGTTTGAACGTGTTGAAAAATGTTCAAAACCAGTTATCGCGGCAATTCATGGAGCGGCACTTGGCGGCGGCCTTGAGTTTGCTATGTCTTGCCACATGCGCTTTACAACTGAAAGTGCAAAACTTGGTTTACCTGAATTAACACTTGGATTAATTCCTGGATTTGCAGGTACACAGCGATTACCACGTTATGTTGGGAAAGCGAAAGCTTGTGAAATGATGTTAACAAGTACACCGATTACAGGTGCAGAAGCATTAAAATGGGGACTTGTTAACGGAGTTTTTGCTGAAGAAACATTTTTAGATGATACGCTTAAAGTTGCAAAACAGATTGCTGGAAAAAGCCCAGCGACGACTCGTGCTGTACTAGAGTTATTGCAAACGACGAAATCGTCTCATTATTATGAAGGTGTACAACGCGAAGCTCAAATCTTTGGTGAAGTATTTACGGGTGAAGATGGAAGAGAAGGTGTAGCAGCGTTTTTAGAAAAACGTAAGCCTTCATTTAGTGGCAGGTAGTTCAATTATTTTTTAATATAAATTAACAGAAAATTAAAATTGATAGAATCTTTCTGAAAAACAAGGGGGTAAATGGAATGAACATCTACGTACTCATGAAACGAACATTTGATACAGAAGAAAAAATCGTAATTAAAAACGGTGCAATTTACGATGGCGAAGCGGAATTCATCATCAACCCTTACGACGAATATGCGATTGAAGAAGCAATTCAAGTAAGAGACGCACAAGGTGGCGAAGTTACTGTTGTAACAGTCGGTGGCGAAGATAGTGAGAAAGAACTTCGTACGGCATTAGCGATGGGCTGCGATAAAGCTGTATTAATTAATATTGAAGATGATGTGGAAAATGGTGACCAGTTCACGACAGCAAAAGTACTTGCTGAATATTTAAAAGATAAAAATGCAGATTTAATTTTAGGCGGGAACGTTGCAATTGATGGTGCATCTGGACAAGTTGGTCCACGCGTAGCAGAAGCGTTAAATATTCCGTACGTAACGACAATTACAAAACTTGAAATTGACGGTACAAACGTGAAGATTGAGCGTGATGTTGAAGGTGATACGGAAGTGATTGAAACTTCATTACCAGTTTTAGTAACAGCACAACAAGGTTTAAATGAACCTCGTTATCCATCGCTTCCAGGTATTATGAAAGCGAAGAAAAAGCCACTAGAAGAAGTAGAATTAGATGATTTAGATTTAGAAGAAGATGATGTGGAAGCAAAGACAAAAACAATTGAAATCTATTTGCCTCCTAAGAAAGATGCAGGAAAAGTGTTACAAGGCGAGCTGCAAGATCAAGTAAAAGAACTTGTATCGTTGCTCCATACAGAAGCGAAAGTAATCTAATAAAATACGAAATTATATATGCAGGAGGGAAAATCTATGGCTCGTAAAGTATTAGTAATGGGTGAAGTTCGTGATGGATCGCTACGTAACGTTACGTTTGAAGCGGTAGCAGCAGCAAAAACAATTGCAGAAGGCGGTGAAGTAGTAGGTCTTCTAGTTGGAGACAGCGTTGCCTCTTTTGCAAATGAATTGATTCATTACGGTGCAGATCGCGTTGTGACAGTTGAAAATGATAAATTAAAATCATATACATCTGATGGGTATGCACAAGCATTTTCAGCTGTATATGCTGAAGAAAAGCCAGAAGGTATTGTATTTGGACATACAGCACTTGGTAAGGATTTATCACCAAAATTAGCAGCGAAGCTTGAAGCTGGTCTAGTTTCTGACGTAACTGCTTTAGATGTTGAAGGTGGAAATGTTATCTTTACTCGTCCAATTTACTCTGGTAAAGCGTTTGAGAAGAAGATTGTAACAGACGGTATCTTATTTGCGACAGTGCGTCCAAATAACATTGCGACGCTTGAAAAAGATGAGTCTCGCAGTGGTGACGTGTCTTCTATTACAGTAGATGTGAAAGATTTACGTACAATTATTCAAGATGTCGTCCGTAAGACGGCAGAAGGTGTTGACCTTTCTGAAGCGAAAGTTATTATCGCTGGTGGACGCGGTGTGAAGAGTGAAGAAGGATTCAAGCCATTAAAAGAGTTAGCTGACGTATTGGGCGGTGCTGTTGGAGCATCTCGTGGTGCTTGTGACGCTGAGTATTGCGATTACTCATTACAAATTGGTCAAACTGGTAAAGTTGTTACGCCAGACTTATACATTGCATGCGGTATTTCTGGTGCGATTCAGCATTTAGCTGGTATGTCTAACTCAAAAATAATCGTTGCGATTAATAAAGACCCAGAAGCAAGTATCTTCAAAGTAGCTGACTATGGTATTGTTGGCGATCTATTTGAAGTCTTACCTCTTTTAACAGAAGAGTTTAAAAAGTTAAAAGTACATTCATGATTTGAGTACCCTTGAGTTCCAAGTGAAGTACCCCTATATATAGAAAAGGTGAGAGATCCCCTGTCTCTCATCTTTTTAGTATTTAATCCGTATTTTTATATAGTATAAAGGAACACTTTTTTGTTACAATACATAACGATACATATTATTCGCCACGTATATAAGTTAATGATATACTCTTGGTAGAATATACTTGAAGGAGGAAATAAAATGGCAATTGTAAATGCAAATGACCAAAGCTTCGCAGCTGAAACTAGCGAAGGTGTTGTATTATTAGATTTCTGGGCACCTTGGTGTGGACCTTGTAAAATGATCGCTCCTGTATTAGAGGAAATTGATGCAGAACTAGGCGAAAAAGTAAGAGTAGTAAAAGTAGACGTGGATGAAAACCAAGAAACTGCTCGTCAATTCGAAGTAATGAGCATTCCAGCTCTTTTCGTATTAAAAGACGGTAAAGTAGTTGATCAAGCGTTAGGTTACAAACCGAAAGAAGCGTTAGTAGAATTAGTTTCTAAACACTTCTAAAATAAAGGGCTACCATTTGGTAGCCTTTTTTATTTTCCTTTTTTACACCTTTCCGTTACAATAAAGGAACGTATGTTGGGTGTTTTGGCATAGTATGTTTTCAGGTGAAAATAAAGATGCTAAGCATGTAGAAATGGAGGGTAACGAGTGCACGAACATTTAAAAGAAAAATTGGCTATTTTACCAGATCAACCTGGTTGTTATTTAATGAAAGATAAGCAAGGAACGGTTATATATGTCGGAAAGGCAAAAGTGCTTAAAAATCGTGTGCGCTCGTACTTTACTGGTTCGCATGATGGAAAAACACTGCGGCTTGTAGGAGAAATTGTAGATTTTGAATATATTGTAACCTCCTCAAATCTAGAGGCTCTCATTTTAGAGTTAAACTTAATAAAAAAACATGATCCAAAATATAATATTCAATTAAAAGATGATAAAACATATCCTTTTATTAAAATTACAGCTGAGAAACAGCCGCGATTACTTATTACGCGAAATGTAAAAAAGGATAAGGGAAAGTATTTTGGCCCCTATCCGAATGCACAATCAGCTCATGAAACGAAAAAACTGCTAGATCGTATGTATCCGCTTCGTAAGTGCTCAAATATGCCCGATAAAGTTTGTTTATATTATCATATGGGTCAATGTTTAGCACCTTGTGTGAAAGAAGTGACGGAAGAACAAAACAAAGAAATTGTAGATGAAATTATTAAGTTTTTAAATGGTGGGCATAAAGAAGTTCGTTCAGAATTAGAAACAAAGATGTATGAAGCTTCAGAGAAACTAGAATTTGAACGCGCAAAAGAGTTGCGGGATCAAATTGCGCATATTGATGCGATTATGGAAAAACAAAAGATGATTATGAGTGACTTAGTGGATCGTGATGTATTCGGGTATGCAGTTGATAAAGGATGGATGTGTGTTCAAGTTTTCTTCGTTCGAAAAGGAAAGCTAATTGAACGTGATGTTTCTATGTTTCCAATCTACGATGAACCAGAAGAGGGATTTTTAACATTTATCGGTCAATTTTATGAGAACAGCAGTCATTTTAAGCCGAAGGAAATTGTCGTTCCAGGAAGTATAGACTCAGAATTAGTAGAGCGCTTTTTAGAAGTTGAAGCGACACAGCCGAAACGTGGTAAGAAAAAAGATCTTGTAGAATTAGCAAATAAAAATGCGAAGATTGCTCTTGAAGAGAAATTCTACTTAATTGAACGTGATGAAGAGCGAACGATTAAAGCGGTAGATCATTTAGGGAAGCAGCTCGGGATTGAAACACCTTATCGTATTGAGGCGTTTGATAACTCGAATATTCAAGGGACAAATCCTGTTTCTGCAATGATTGCTTTTATCGATGGGAAACCAGCTAAGAAAGAATATAGGAAATATAAAATTAAAACGGTTCAAGGACCAGATGATTATGAGTCTATGAGAGAAGTTGTGAGACGCCGTTATACAAGGGCACTGAAAGAGAGCTTGCCTTTACCAGATTTAATCATTATTGATGGCGGAAAAGGTCATCTGGCGGCTGCAAGTGATATTCTAGAAAATGAACTCGGTTTATATATTCCGATGGCAGGGCTTGTAAAAGATGACAAACATAAAACTTCCCATTTAATTATTGGAGATCCACCTGAACCTGTGATGCTTGAGCGAAATAGCCAAGAATTTTATTTATTGCAGCGCATTCAAGATGAAGTGCATCGATTTGCGATTACATTTCATCGCCAATTACACGGGAAATCTGTTATTCAATCAGCACTGGATGATATTCCAGGAATCGGTGATAAACGGAAAAAGGTATTGTTAAAACATTTTGGTTCATTAAAGAAGATGAAAGAAGCTTCTTTAGCTGAATTTGTCGAAGCAGGTATGCCGAAAAATGTCGCGGAAACAATTTATACGTATTTAACAGATAAGAAGACGTTGTAGTTTACAACGTCTTCTGTTTTTTGGTATAATTTCTGAAGATTTAAAATAAATCTAACTGAATGAAAATACAAAAAAGTCAACTAAACTTATATGTCTAGTTGACTGTAGGTAATGCTACACTTCAATGAGATCTTTTATATCCCATTTCACAAGAAATGTAATAGAGTCTGAACGCTTTTTCTTTTCTTCATAGGACTCTGCAACGACGTTTCGTTGCTTTTGAATTTGTTCAGCGATGAATCCAGCTTCTAATTGATAAGAAGAATGTCTGTTTTGTTTTTGACGTTCAGCGATGAGTGTGCTTTTAAGTTGGAACTGCATTTCACGACGCTTATGTTCAATAATGCTTAAAGTGCCCCAGCCAGCTTTTTCAAAGAACTGAATGACTTCTTCAATTGTTTCTAGTGGATATTTTCTTGCAAGGTTTCTACCAGACCAGTATAAAATACCATCTAAATCGTTACCGATTAAATCAGGTAGTAATTCTTCACGTAGCAATTCATAAGCGAAGGCGTTCAATGAAACATCTTCTAAAGATGTTGTATCGATTGTATTTTTACTCACAATATTCCCCTCTTTCTATAGGGATTATTATATAACATTTTTCATTTATAAAAACAGATTTTTCTTTGGGGAAATCTGAATATATAAGAAGGGAAAAAGAATTGGCAAATTATATGCAAATTATGTATACGTTTTCTTGACGCTTCGACAAAAATAGGGGTAAAATGAACTTGTTATCAAATTATGCTGAAATATTTCGAATAATTTTTTCAGTTTTTCTTATGCCAATAGTGAAAAAACATTATTGTTGTAAATTAATCTGAAAACAGCAGTCAAACATTCAAGGGGGTAATGGGGACATGAAAGGCCGCGAGTATACGTTTCGTAAGTGGCACTCATTAATGGGGGTCATCCCGGTTGGTGTCTTTTTGACGCAACATCTAATTGTAAACAACTTTGCAACAAGAGGAGCAGAGGCTTTTAACAAAGCTGCAGGCTTTATGGAGCTCCTTCCATTCCGGTATGCGCTAGAAATTTTCATCATCTTTTTACCTATACTGTACCATGCTATATATGGCTTATATATTGCATTTACAGCTAAGAACAATGCGGTATCTTACGGTTATTTCCGTAACTGGATGTTCGTCTTCCAACGAATTTCAGGTATCGTTACGCTGATCTTCATTTCTTGGCACGTCTGGGAAACTCGTATTCAAGCATTGTTAGGTAAAGAGGTAAACTATGATATGATGGCAGATATTTTAAACAATCCAGCTATGTTTGCATTCTACTTAGTTGGTGTTGTTTCAACGATTTTCCACTTTGCAAATGGACTATGGACATTCTGCATAAGCTGGGGAATTACAGTATCTCCACGTTCACAAAGAATCTCTACTTATGTAACATTAGCTATTTTCTTAGGTCTATCTTATGTAGGTGTGAGTGCATTATTAGCGTTCATCGATCCACAGCTAGCAAACCAGTAAGGAGTGGGAGAGCATGAAAGGGAAACTTATAGTAGTCGGCGGTGGCTTGGCCGGCTTAATGGCAACGATTAAAGCGGCAGAAGCAGGAGTAAATGTTGAACTATTTTCTTTAGTACCAGTAAAACGTTCACATTCTGTATGTGCCCAAGGTGGAATTAACGGTGCCGTAAATACGAAAGGTGAAGGGGATTCTCCATGGATCCACTTTGACGATACAATTTATGGTGGGGACTTCTTAGCGAACCAACCGCCAGTTAAAGCAATGTGTGAAGCAGCACCTGGTATCATTCATTTAATGGACCGTATGGGTGTTATGTTCAACCGTACGGAAGAAGGACTTCTTGATTTCCGTCGTTTTGGTGGAACACAACATCACCGTACAGCATTTGCTGGTGCAACAACTGGACAGCAATTACTATACGCATTAGATGAGCAAGTACGTCGTCACGAAGTAGCAGGACTTGTAACGAAATATGAAGGTTGGGATTTCTTACGAGCTGTTGTTGATGACGAAGGTGTGTGCCGAGGAATCGTTGCACAAGACTTACAAACAATGGAGATTAAAAGTTTCCAAGCTGATGCCGTGATTATGGCAACAGGGGGCCCTGGTATCATCTTTGGAAAATCAACTAACTCTATTATTAATACAGGTACAGCAGCTTCTGCTGTATATCAACAAGGCGCATATTATGCAAACGGCGAGTTCATTCAAATTCATCCAACGGCAATTCCTGGAGACGATAAACTACGTCTTATGAGTGAATCTGCACGTGGTGAAGGTGGCCGTGTTTGGACATATAAAGATGGTAAACCATGGTACTTCCTAGAAGAAAAATATCCGGCTTACGGAAACCTTGTACCTCGTGATATTGCAACGCGTGAAATCTTTGACGTTTGCGTAGAGCAAAAACTAGGTATTAACGGTGAAAACATGGTGTACTTAGATCTTTCTCATAAAGATCCGAAAGAACTAGATATTAAACTTGGTGGAATTATTGAAATCTATGAGAAGTTTACAGGTGATGATCCTCGTAAACTACCAATGAAAATCTTCCCAGCAGTTCACTATTCAATGGGCGGACTATGGGTTGATTATAAGCAGATGACAAGTATTCCAGGTTTATTTGCAGCAGGTGAGTGTGATTATTCTATGCACGGTGGTAACCGTCTAGGTGCGAACTCACTATTATCAGCAATTTACGGTGGTATGGTAGCAGGACCGAACGCGATTGAGTATATGAAAGGTCTTTCTAAATCGTCTGATGCTGTTTCATCTACTGTATATGAGCAAAATGAATTAATCGAAACAGAGAAATTTAACAATATTTTAACGCTTGATGGTAACGAAAATGCATATGTTCTTCATAAAGAGCTTGGAGAATGGATGACAGATAACGTTACAGTAGTTCGTGAAAATAAAAAGCTACTAGAAACTGATGCGAAAATTGAAGAGTTAATGGCGCGTTACAAACGCATTAACATTAACGATACAGCGAGATGGAGTAACCAAGGTGCTTCATTTACACGCCAACTTGCAAATATGTTTGAGTTAGCGCGTGTTATTACAATTGGAGCGTATAACCGTAATGAGAGCCGCGGGGCGCATTACAAACCTGAATTCCCAAATCGTGATGATGCAAACTTCTTAAAAACTACGATGGCGAAATTTGAGGGAGAAGGAAAAGCACCAGCATTCCATTACGAAGAAGTGGATGTTTCATTAATTAAACCACGTAAACGTGACTATTCCTCAAAACATGATGTAGCTGCTAAGGGTGAAGAGAAGGGGGATAAGCAACATGTCTGAGAAAACAATCCGCCTCATCATTACGAGACAAGATGGACCAGATGCACAAGAGTTTGACCAAGAGTTTGAAATCCCATATCGTCCAAATATGAACATTATTTCGGCACTGATGGAAATTCGTCGTAATCCTGTTGATTCAAAAGGAAACCAGACGACTCCGATTGCATGGGATATGAACTGTTTAGAGGAAGTATGTGGCGCATGTTCGATGGTGATTAACGGAAAACCACGTCAATCATGTACAGCTCTTATTGATCAGTTAGAACAACCAATTCGCTTAAAGCCGATGAAGACATTCCCAGTTGTACGTGACTTACAAGTTGACCGTAGTCGCATGTTTAACGCTCTAAAACGCGTTAAAGCTTGGATTCCAATTGATGGAACGTATGACTTAGGACCAGGACCAAGAATGCCTGAGAAGAAACGTCAATGGGCTTATGAGCTTTCAAAATGTATGACATGTGGTGTTTGCTTAGAATCATGTCCAAACGTAAATAGTAAATCTGACTTTATTGGACCAGCACCGTTATCACAAGCTCGTTTATTCAACTCACATCCGACGGGTGAAATGCATAAAGCAGATCGCTTACGTGCAATTATGGGAGATGGAGGACTTGCAAACTGTGGTAACTCTCAAAACTGTGTGCAATCATGTCCAAAGGGTATTCCATTAACAACTTCAATTGCGGCATTAAACCGTGATACAACAATTCAATCGTTTAAAGATTTCTTTGGTAGCGACAATAACTATTAATAAATATTGCCTCTTCATGTTGAAGAGGCAATATTTATAACTTTATTTTTCTGTTTATTCTGTTTATTTTAAGGGCGAAAAGGAGAGGGAATAATGAAGAGGATTTCTTATATTGAAGACTTTGAGCAATGGGAAAGTGGTTTTTCATTTTACAATCCTGTAAAAGTTCGTTTTGGTGAAGTAGATATGTTTGGGCATGTAAATAATGTCGTTGCCTTTACTTATTTTGAAGAAGCACGTATCGCATTGTTTAAAGAACTTGGATTTATGCAAGAATGGACGCATGAATCTTCAGAAACGATGATCGTTGTTGCAGATTTACAATGTAATTTTATTAAGCAAATATATTTTGATGAACAGTTGAAGGTATATGTAAAAGCGGGATCGGTTGGGAATTCTTCTTTAGATTTGCATTATATGGTGAAGAATGCAGAAGGAGAAGCTTGTTTAGTCGGTCGTGGAATGATGGTTCAAGCATCGAAAAAAACGGGAAGAGGTGAATCGTGGCCTGAAGAGTGGAAGAAAAAATTACTACAATAATAGAGTAAAAGAAAAATAAGAGAGCAATTTGCTCTCTTATTTTTTGTCTTTCATTGCTTCTTCTAATGTTAAATGATGTTTATATATGTATGTAGCGTATGGATTACCAACGTAGCGCAAATGCCACGGTTCATATGAATATTCTGTTGTTTCTGTTTTATCTTCTAAATAACGAATGACAAAGCCAAATTCATGGGCATGTTTTGCAACCCATTTTCCTTCGGCTGTCTCTCCAAAAATAGGCTCTAATTGGAATTTAGCAGATTTTGAACTAATATCCATTGCTAAACCAGTTTGATGTTCACTCGTACCAGGAATGGCACTTACTGAATCAGCTTCAGCTTTTCCTTGACGTCTAACGTACGTATCATGTAATGATTTTTGGCGTTTGTATGAACGATAACCAGATACAGCTGTAAGTTCAAGTCCTTCTTTCTTTGCCGCTTCAAACATATTTTCAAGCGCATCTGCAGCATCTTTACGCAGTAGCGTTTTTTCTTTATCTTTTGGACTAGTAAATGGTACATTTGGTCTTGTTAAGTCTTCAGGCGTGTATCCGTCTGGTAATTTACGATGTTTATTAACTAATACAAGATTAGATTCTGGATTTGTTACAACGAAAAAATTATTGTCTAGTTTCTTTGCATTATGATCAGCTTTAGGAAAAGCAGGAATCTCTTCTTTTTGATGGTTACTATGTTTTTGATTTTCGACAGCTTTCGCCTCATTTTGTAGTGGCGATTTAGAACCGAAATAAGCGAAAGATGTGATACCGATTACAATAGTAGCGGCAGAAATAATGATTATTTTTTTCATGATACCTTGTAATCACAGTCCTTTCTTAATAAAATATGTATCGTTTTTATTATAAGTCTAGTTTGTTGAAAAAGAAATATAAGAGTCATAACGTAATAGAAATGCAAAGAAAATGTCAGAAAATGTGTAAAAATGTAGTATTTTTTTATTTAATTCATTTCTTATCTTTCATGAAATGAATTTTTTATGTAATATATATACATAAGAAGATGTAGCGATTATCGAGAATGAAGAACTTCTTGTATAGACTAGGAGTGAATGGGAATGGATTTTGCAACAATTATTGGGCTTATTTTAGGATTTGTAGCGGTAGTAGTAGGGATGGTCGTCAAGGGCGCTGACGTAACATCCTTATTGAATCCTGCCGCAGCATTAATTATTTTTATCGGTACATTTGCTGCAGTATGTATAGCATTTCCGATGAATCAACTAAAAAGGGTTCCAAAATTATTTAAAGTTCTTTTTGGTTCAAATAAAAAGGATTTAAGTTATGAACAGTTGCTAGAATTATTTGTTCATTGGACATCAGAAAGTAGAAAATACGGTATTTTGTCTTTAGAGCAACAATTAGACAAAATTCAAGATGAATTTCTTTTGCGTGGTATGAAATTTGTGATTGATGGCGTATCCGCAGAAGATTTAGAACAAATTTTAGAAGCTGAATTAGAAGCAATTGAAGAAAGGCATGCAAAAGGAGCAGCAATTTTTTCTCAAGCTGGTACATATGCACCGACATTAGGAGTTTTAGGTGCTGTTATTGGTCTTGTAGCTGCGCTTGGTAATTTAACTGATATTGAAAAGTTAGGACATGCTATTTCAGGTGCGTTTATTGCAACGATTTTTGGTATTTTTTCAGGTTATGTATTATGGCATCCATTTGCAAATAAGTTAAAACAAAAATCTGCAGCTGAAATCGAGAAAAAACGTTTAATCATTGATTGTTTATTAATGTTACAAGAAGGTACATATCCGTTTATTATGAAGAACCGCATTTTAGGTTCACTTTCTGCAACTGAGCGTAAAAAGCTAGAACAAGGAGCAGAAAAAAATGCGGAGTAAGAAAAATAGAAGAGGCAAAAAGAAAAAACATGATGAGCATATCGACGAAACTTGGTTAATTCCATATTCAGATATGTTAACGTTGTTATTTGCATTGTTCATCGTTTTATTCGCAATGAGTAGTATAGATGCTGCGAAGTTTAAACAGATGGCAGTTGCTTTTCGAAGTGAATTAGCCGGTGGAACAGGTAACAAAGAATTTTTAAGTGATCAAAAGCCAAATGATGAAAAAGAATTATCAGCAAGTAGCCTTGAGGCAGAACAAGCAAAAAAACAAGAAGAAGCTAGAGCGAAAGAAAAAAAAGAGATGGATGAATTGAAAGCATTACAAAAAAAGATTGATCAATATATTAATGAAAAACAATTATCCTCTTCTTTTCAAACTAAATTAACTGAAAAGGGATTAATGGTGACAATATTAGAGAATATACTGTTTGATTCGGGGAAAGCAGATGTGAAATTAGAATCTTTAGGGATTGCAAAAGAGATGTCTAGCTTACTTGTTTCAGCGTCACCTCGTGAAATTACAGTATCGGGTCATACGGATAATGTCCCTATTGCCAATGCGCAGTTTGCGTCGAACTGGGAATTAAGTACGCAGCGGGCAGTTAATTTTATGCAAGTATTACTGCAAAATAAAGAATTACAACCAGAAAAATTTAGTGCGATTGGTTACGGAGAATACCGTTCGATTGCTCCAAACGATACACAAGAAGGAAAGGCTAAGAATAGACGTGTGGAAGTATTTATCTTGCCTTTAACAGAGAAAGAAAAATAAAAGAGGATGGCGAATGCCATCCTCTTTTATTTTTCTTCAAATGATTTTAAGTTGTCGCGACGGACTTTATCTTTTTCTGCATCTGACTTTTTGAAATCATAATCATATAAAGCGCCTTCCCAATCACCGTACATTGGATTAGGGAAAATAATAAATTTCTCACCAAATTGTGCTTTTGAATCTGCAACTGTTTGATTGCGATCTTTTACAGATTTCCCATCAAAACCTGTGAAATCAGATAAGTTATCACCGAAGAATAAGACGATATCATGTGTTTGAGAAACGAGTTCACGGCGTTTTTCTTTTCCTTTTTCTTTCGGATCTTGTAGTAATATATGTTCTTTCGTTGCTTGAGGAGCACCTACACGCTCAAGATTTTTAATTGTTGCATCTAGTTGGTTCGTTTTACGATTTGAGATGTAGTAAATATCTACACCTTTAGATTCCGTATATTTTAAGAAATCAATTGCGCCTGGAAGGGCTTCAGCTTCAGCCTTATTAATCCAATCATCCCATTTGTAAGGATAGCCTTTTCCTGTTTTTACGCTCATTGCTTGATGAGGGCTGTTGTCTAAAACAGTTTCGTCTAAATCAAGTACGATAGCAGGCTTTTTCTCTGTCCCTTTTGCAAGAGCTGCATCAAGCTTCAATTGACCGATATTGTACCCTTGGTAGTAAAGTGCTTTCGTTTCACCGGCTGTTTGATACCATAAATCAGCCATTAATTGCTGTTCTGTTAATTTTACTTTTTCTTCTTTTGCCACTGTTTTCTCTGGTGTTCCTGAACATGCTACAAGCGATGTAGATAGAACTGCTACAGATAATAAAGTGGTAATACCCCTCTTCATCTTCATATGTATCCTCCTTGATGTTAGAAAATCATCTTATATTATATATTAAAATATAAAAATTTTTTATGAACATTTGCATATTGTCTTTTGTATATATAGTAGTATGTCCTATATTAGAAAGATGAGAAAAATGATGGAACTCATTTTGACAACTTTTATTGTCTTAATGACAATTATAATTGACAAACGAAATGATATTATTTACAATTTTAACTAAATAGAACAAATGATGGATTAAGGAGATGTTACATACTAAGAGGATGAAGTGTAGTGCTATATTTTATCCTGAATAAACATAGTCTTTGAAAGAGAGTATGAATGATATTAAAGGGGAGGCTTTATACTTTGAGTTTACAAATTCAAAACTTAACGAAACTATTTGGGGAATCAAAAGCAGTGAACGGTTTGCAAATTTCGTTACCAAAAGGTGAAGTACTAGGATTACTTGGACGAAATGGTGCAGGGAAAACAACGACAATCAAAATGCTTCTCGGATTATTAACGCCTAATGAAGGCTCTATTACATGGGATGGAAAATCATTTGGGACTAGTGGGGTAACAATTGGTTATTTACCAGAAGAAAGAGGTTTATATACAAAAAGTAGAGTAATAGACCAGTTGCGATATTTTGGTAGATTAGAAGGAATGACGAAAAAAGAAGTAGATCTTGCTATTGATCACTGGTTAGAGCGATTAGCGATACCAGAATATAAATTTAAAACGGCAGGAGAGCTTTCAAAAGGAAATCAGCAAAAAATCCAATTAATTGCTGCTCTTCTTCATAATCCTGAACTTCTCATTTTAGATGAACCATTTAGTGGACTGGATCCAGTTAATGCTGGAATGTTAGCTAGCATTATTGAAGATCAAGTACAGAGCGGAAAGACAATTATTTTATCCAGTCATCGTATGGAACAAGTAGAGGCTTTTTGCCAACATGTATGTATTTTGAAAAAAGGCGAAGCAGTCGTAAAAGGCCAGTTAAGTGATATTAAAAAAGAATACGGTTTCCGCAATTTAACGATTGAAGATACAGAAGAGAATGCGAAGGGATTAGAAGCTATTCATGTATCGTATGAAAAACAACAAGGCCTTCTTTATGTGCAAGTACAAGATGATGCAGAAGCTCTAAAGATTTTACAACAATTGCAAGAACAAGGTGTTACCTTACGACAATTTAAAATGTTAGAGCCGACGTTAAACGAAATCTTTGTAGAGAGGGCGAAATAACGATGCGTAAATTTTCTCACGTATTTTCATTTTATTTTAGGGAAGCGTTTTTATCTAAAAAATCATTAATTACGAGTGCGATTTTATTTTTAGTTGTGTTTGGACTTTTCGCATTTAATCATTTCACTGCTGATAACGATAAAGGAAAAGATAAATTTGCGGTAGTAACTGAAAGCGATACTTATAAAGTACAAGAAAGTGATATAACAAAGTTACTTCCGTCTGCTAAAGTAACTGTAGAAAATAAGGATAAATTTAATGAGCTACGTAAGCAAGTGGAAGATGGGGATTTAGATGGCTTATTCCGTATTACAGAAAAGAATGGTATTCCAGAAGTGACGTATATGTATAGTGGTTTTCCGAGCCAATCAACAGCTACACTTATGGCAAGTTATTTAAAGGAACAGTATACAGCGGTAATGATTGAAAAAAATAATGTATCTGCAGAAGTAGCCAAACAGTTACAGATGGAAATTCCGTTAAAGCAAGAGGCAGTAAAGGATCATGCATCTTCCTTTGGAATTGGTTATGTTTTCTCGTTTGCCTTATATATGTTTATTATTGTGTTTGGAACTGCAATTGGAACGACGATAGCATCTGAAAAATCATCTCGTGTTATGGAGTTAATGCTTCCGAAAGTAAAACCATTAACAATGCTACATGCCAAAATTTTAGCAATTGTTTCTAGTGCTTTACTATTACTAGTTATTGCTTCCTTCGGTTTTCTTGTACCATATTTATTAGGTTGGGTAGATTTAGAAAACGCATCTTTAATAGGACTTACACTAGACTTTTCTAAATTGGATGCGGTAGTAATTAGTATGTTCGTTGTATATTTTGTAACGGGTTACTTACTATATGCGATGTTATATGCAGCGGTTGGTGCTGTTGTATCAAAAATTGAGGATGTACAGTCTCTTTCGTTCCCAATTACAATGTTAGGGATAGCAGCATTTTTCATTAGTATTAAATCATTATTTGATCCTAATAGTACATTAGCTGTAGTTAGTTCATATATTCCATTCTTTACACCTATGGTTACATTTTCAAGACTTGTAGCTGGTGAAGCTGGGGCTGTAGAAATTGGTGTGACGTTAGTAATTTTATTGGTGACTATCGTTATCATCAATATGCTTGCAAGCCGCATTTACGTAAACGGCGTAATGAATTACTCAGATAAAGTGAAATTTAAAGATTTAGCGAAATTTATAAAGCGTCAATAATGAGAGAAAAGTATGATTTCCTATTGAAATCATGCTTTTTCTTTATGTATAAATTAAAAATAGTATATAATAATAAGAGTCGTCTTTTAATAGAATGAATACAAAGGAGGGTGTGCAGATGGGGATTAGTAGTCGGTTTACAGTAGGTGTTCATATGCTGACATTACTTGCGATAGATCGAAACTCTCGCTGTACCTCTGAATGGATTGCTGGTAGTGTGAATACAAATCCAGTTGTGATTCGTCGCATTACAGGAATGTTGAAGAGAGCAGGACTTGTTGATGTACAAGCTGGTAAAGGTGGTACGACACTTGCTCGTGATTTAGAAGAAATTACATTACTTGATGTATATAAAGCAGTGGAAGTTGTAGAAGAAGGGCAACTATTTTCCTTCCATGAAAATCCCAACATTGAATGTCCAGTAGGAGCTAATATTCAATCAGTATTAGAAATTATTTTAATGCAAGCGCAAGAAGCGATGGAAAACGTACTTGCAAATGTAACAGTAGATCAATTAGTTACAAACTTAAAGTCTAAAATGAAAGAGTAAAAAAGCGAGCAACCTCATAATGAGGGCTCGCCTTTTTTTAGTCAGAAATATTGAAAATTCTATTTTTCAGTATTTAAAATAAATTTACCAACAATAGCTGCTACGATACCACCAAGAATTGGTGCAACGATGAATACCCATAGTTGAGAAAGTGCTTCTCCGCCAGCGAATAAAGCTGGTGCGATACTACGAGCTGGGTTAACAGAAGTTCCAGTTAACGGAATACCTAATAAGTGAACTAAAACTAATGTGAAACCAATTACTAATCCTGCTAGAGAAGAACTTCCTTTTTTACCTGTTACAGCAACGATAACTAAAATGAATACGAAAGTTAAAATAAATTCAACTAGAAATGCTCCAGATAAACCAAGAGTTCCAAAACCATTTTGTCCTAAATTATCTAAAGGTGTTTTAGCAGAGCGTAAAATCGTTACTAACGTTGCAGTTCCTAATAAACCACCTAAAATTTGAGCTAATACATAATAACAAAGTTCCATAGCGTTCATTCTTTTGTTGATGAACATTGCTACTGATACTGCTGGGTTAATGTGACATCCAGAAATTGTCCCGATGCTATATGCCATAGCCACAATAGATAGACCGAAAGCCATAGCGATTCCTAATGTTCCAATTCCTTCAATTCCGCCGCCAATGACAGCTACTCCAGTTCCGAATAATACAAGTACAAATGTACCAATAAATTCAGCGATTGCTTTTTTTAACATAATTTACCTCCTAATATTGCGCATGAAACGTATTATAACATAGGTTTTAGTATAAACAGCTAATGAAATACTATTCTGATAAGGCGAAATAGGAGGACAATAAAAAAAGAGTATAGTTCTTTGTTAGAGAACTATACTCTTTTTTATGCAGTTTTTTTCTGCTTAACGACTGGAGCAGAACGGTTTAAAACGCTATTTGCAACCATTCCTAACATAATAATAATCATTCCAAGTAGGGAAAGACCACCAGGAAATGAACCATTCAAGAAAACAATTTCGCCAAGCACGGTAAAGACCATCGTTCCAGCTTGCGTTGCTTCAACAGCTCCAAGTAGAGCGAAGTTATCTTTGGCTAAGTCAGTAGCAAAGAAAAATGTCATCGTTGCAATTACACCAGAACATAATGCTAATAAAAATCCTTGCAACATTTGGCTGGATGTTGGAATACCAGTAGTAGAAAATCCGTATATACCAAGTAAAATTGTTATAGGTAGACTTCCTATTGCCATTCCTAATACACGTTGGAACGTATCAAGACGTCCACCAACAAGTTCCATCATTTTTCGGTTGCCGAATGGATATAAGAAGGCTGCTACTACGACAGGTAAAAAACCTGAAATGAACTGAGTCATTGTAATATGACCTGCTGCAGTTGCTTGCATACAAATTACACCAAGTAAAATAAATAATGCGACATATAAACTACGAAGTGGAATTTTTCCGCGTACAAGTTTTGTGCCTGATTTCGTTTCTATTTTAACGAAGAATAACGGTGATAAAAGTAGCCCTGCTAATATAGTAACTTGCCAAGTTCCAGCAACGAGCCAAGCTGGAGAAAAGACAGCTGCGAAACTTAATAAAGAATAGAAACCAATACCAGCAACAGACCCCCATCCAATCCACGCTAATGGATGTTTCTTTAATTCTTCCCATAAACCTCTTAAGTTTTTGCGAAATAAAACGATAAGGAATAAAATAGGGAGAGCAAATAAAAAACGGAAGGAAGCTGTCCAGGCCCAGCTCGTTCCAGATACATTCATCGCTCGATTAATAATAAAGGTTGCGGAAAAAAAGGCTGATGATAAAAGGCCTAATAAAATTGCGCGCATGAAGTATAGCACTCCTTTCGGGATTTGATGATTATGTATAGTATAATATACTTAAAAATAATAAAAGTAAACTATTTTATACTTTAAGGTGGTTTTATAGATGAAAGAATATGAAGATATGCAAACGAAAGAAGTCATTCAGCAAGTAGGTCAGCTGTTAAGACAAATTCGAAATGAACAAAAATTAAGTTTAGAAGAATTAGCTCAAAAAACAGGAGTTAGTAAATTAACATTAGGAAAGATTGAAAGAGGCGAAACGAATCCAACGTTAGCTGTCATTTGGAAAATAACGAAAGGGTTATCGATTCCTTTATCGAGATTGATGGTTGTTGGAGAACCTGTAGCTGTGGCGCGCTGTGGAGAAGGATTTGCAGTAGATGTAGGACAAGCATGGCACTTAGAAACGATGTTCCGTTATACGAAAGAAACGGGGATGGAAATGCACCGTGCTTGTTTAAGGTCGAATAGTATATATGAACCAGAAGCTCATCATGAAGGTGCTATTGAGCTTGTAACGGTAATGAAAGGGAAAGTATGGATTCAAGTAGAAAGCGATGTATACGAATTAAATGAGTTTGACTCTATTCAATTTGAAGCGAATAAGAAACATAGTTATAGAAATGAAGAAGATGAAGTAGCAGTATTACATTTAACGATGAAATATTCTTCATGAAAAAATTCCCTATAGAAAAATCTATAGGGGGATTTTTTGTACGCTATGCTCAAATATATGAAAAAATGTTATTAGTAAGAGCGTGGCATAAGTAATAAACAAATAAAATAAACTAAAAACCCCGTCCCAAAACATAAAATAGCAATGACCCAAAGTATGCGAATGAGAGTAGAGCTAATATCAAAATATTCCCCTAAACCACCGCATATACCAAATAGCATTTTATCAGTTTCGGATTTACATAATCTTTTTGACATCTTCCAATCCACTCCTTTTTATCCCGCTTTAACTGCCCGTTAAAGCCCGATTGGTTCAACTAATGATCAGTGGGGGATGAACAAAACCCCCACTAATCAAAGTTTTACTTTATAGCAAACTATATACTTCTATTCTATATGGAAATTTATGAGAACACTATGAGGTTGTATGACATTTTTTTTAGGGAACAGTCGTATTAATTGTCTTAATTTTCAGTTGATATTACAATTATAGTAAGGGATATAAGGTAACTTTTAATAAAGGGTGGGGGAAATAGAGATGACAGTATATTGGTTGACTAATGTAATGCTTGAATCGGGGTATACATATGAAGAGGGAAGAATTTCCCGAACAGAAACAGAGTTATGTAGTTTACTCATTGAAGACGGACGAATTAAAAAAATGATAGCGGGGGCTGTTCAAGAGGAAGAGGTACTAATTCTTGATGCTAATCGTTTATTGATTTTGCCTGCTTTCGAAGAGATGCATATTCATATTGATAAGACGTATTATAGTGGCCCTTGGAAAGCATGTATGCCAGCAGAGAATATTTTCACACGTTTTCATGAAGAAGAAAAAATTTTGCCGAAGCAATTAGCAACTGCTCAAGATAGGGCAGAAAATATGTTAGCGTTATTGCTTCGAAATGGTGCAACGAATATAAGAACGCATTGTAATGTTGATCCGATTATTGGACTTGGTAATTTGGAGGCGACGTTAGCGGCGTTGGAAACATATAAAAATCAGGTTTCTGGTAGAATTGTTGCTTTTCCGCAACATGGATTATTGCGCAGCAATTCTGTGCAACTTGTGAAAGATGCGATGCGTATGGGTGCGCACCTAGTCGGTGGAGTGGATCCAGCTACAGTGGATAATGATATTGAAAAATCATTACATACCATTATGGATATCGCAGTAGAATTTAATGCGGATGTTGATATTCATCTGCATGATGCGAATAATCTTGGGACGTTTACGATGAAGCGATTGGCAAGTTTAACAGAAGAAGCGGGATGGCAAGGTCGCGTAACAATTAGTCATGCGCTTGGACTTGGTGGTGTTACGGATAAAGAAGTTGAAGAAGTGGCGGAAAGACTAGCTGCTTTAAACATTGATATTACTTCAACGGTGCCAATTGGGAAACAAGTAATCCCAATTCCGTTATTAGATAAAAAAGGTGTGAAAGTTTCATTAGGAAATGATAGTATTACTGATCATTGGTCACCGTTTGGCACAGGTGATATGCTGCAAAAGGCAAATCGATTAGCGGAACGTTTTGGCTGGAGTGACGAAAGGTCTTTAGGAAAAGCCCTTCGCTTTATTACGGGAGGAAAAGAAACGTTAAACAATGAAGGGAAGCGAGCATGGCCGAATGTAGGAGATGAAGCGAGTTTTGTTTTGACGAATGCAACATGTACTGCTGAAGCGGTAGCGCGTCAAACAGAGAAACGTTTAGTCGTGCATAAAGGGAATATTGTTGTTGGAAGTTTAAATGAGGTGGAATTAAATAATCTTGTGTAAAAGAATCGTTTGAATGTTTAGGGGAGGGTTCTAATTGTGAGTGTAGAACCCTTCTTTGTTATGCTTGCAATATATTTCTTATAGGGAAGCTAGAAAGGATGAAAAATTTGGACAATCAACATAACCAAAATCATATTATGGGAACTTTGCAATGGTTTATATTTTTATTAGCGAATTCAATCGCACTACCAATTGTCGTTGGCGGATTATTTCATCTTACGACGGAAGAAATATTTTATTTAATGCAGCGTACGTTTTTTGTAGTTGGTATATCTTCTTTTTTACAAGGGTGGTTTGGACATAGACTACCGATTGCGGATGGCCCAGCTGGATCTTGGGTTGGCGTATTTACCGTACTTGCTTACGCAACTGTCGGACAAGATCAATTACATAGTACGTTGCAAATTTTAGAATTAGGAATGATAATTTCCGGTGTTGTTTTAATAGGATTAGGAGTAACTGGTTTTATCGGACGTATTTTATTTTTATTCACGCCGCTTGTGACAGGGACGTTTTTACTTTTATTATGTTTACAATTAAGCGGTGTATTTCTAAAAGGAATGCTAGGAATTACTGCTACCGTTTCTCAAATCGATGGATTTACAGCGATAATCGCGTTTAGTATATTTTTGTTCGTTATTATACTATCTAATTTTGGAAAAGGTTTTGTCAAAAGTTATGCAGTTTTAATAGGATTAATTAGTGGGTGGATTCTTTTTCTCATTGCAGGAAAAGTTACGATTCCATCTCAAGTAACTCATTTTGTGCAACTTCCGCAAATATTTGCTTGGGGACTTCCAAAGTGGAATACAGGTATGGCTGTATCAAGTTTCGTTATGGTATGTATTTTAGTTTCAAATACAGTGGCAGCAATTATAGCAATTAATCAAGCTACTATTCAAAAAGGGACTATTGAACAGAAACAGTTGAAGGATGGTACGTGGGTTGGAGGAATTTCACATATCATTTCTTCTGTATTTTCAACTGTAGGTGTCGTACCATTACCAGCAACGGCAGGATTTATACGTTTAACGAAACAAAAGTATATACGATCATTCTTACTAGCATGTATGTTACTAGTCGTAATGTCACTGTTTCCAAGTATTATTCGTTACTTAGCATCGTTGCCATCCGCTGTCGCATCTGCGGTTTTAATGGCTTCGTTCGTACAGCTAATTGGAATTGGTTTTCATAATATAAAACAAGTGCCAATGAGCGAACGGAATGTAACGATTTTAGGAGTTGCTGTATTATTTGGAAGCGGTGTTATGTTTTTACCGTCTGGAGCACTTCAAACCTTGCCGTCTGTTATGCAATATATATTCGGAAATGGATTGTTCGTAGGTACAGTTGTCAGTATATTACTAGAACAAATATGGCGTATTGGAAAGTGAGTGGATACAAAGAGTGTGTGCACTGTATAAAAGTCTAAAATAACATGTGAAATAAAGCCCATTTTCATTCACCACCCGCACATTTCGTTCATACAATATCTTGACTAAATAAACACCCAACTTACACATACACGGCTCTGGCTTAAGCAAGGAGGGTTATACCAGTTGAAGGAAAAAGCGTATCAATCTAAACCGTTACTCACAAAAAGAGAGAGAGAAGTATTTGAATTACTGGTTCAAGATAAAACAACGAAGGAAATTGCAGGTGAACTTTTTATCAGTGAAAAAACAGTACGCAACCACATCTCAAACGCAATGCAAAAGCTAGGAGTTAAAGGACGTTCACAAGCAGTTGTTGAGCTTCTTCGCATGGGAGAGCTCGAACTATAAAAAGAAAGCCGACTTTTATATGAAGAGTCGGCTATTTTTCTGCCTGTTTCATGTTCTATATGAATGATAAGAACACTCCATACATAAATAGGTAGTAAGGAGGGGATATGTTGAAAAGGATATTGTTAGTTTCAACAAGCGCTCATGATATGAATGGACACCCGACTGGTTTGTGGTTGGAAGAGCTCGCAGCTCCTTATAATGTATTTAAAAAGGCTAAGTTCGATGTTGATATTGTGTCGATAAAGGGCGGTAAAGTACCTATTGATAGAGTGTCTATTCCAAATGGCATACCTCGTGAATTTAAGTATGTCGCTTCTTTATTGCAAAATACGAAGCCGATCTCAAATGTTCATTTTTCGGATTATGATGCAGTTTTATTTGGTGGTGGGTACGGGGCGATTGTAGATTTTCCGGGTAATCCATATGTTGCAAATTTAATTGAGAATATGTATAACAATAACAGAATTGTAGCGGCTGTTTGTCACGGAGTAAGTTCTTTAGTCGGTGTGAAAAATAAGGATGGCTCGTTTTTTAGTGCCGGTAAGCGTTTAACAGGTTATACGAATGATGAGGAAAAAGCTGTACATTTAGAAAAGCGAGTGCCGTTTTTATTAGAAAGTAAATTGAAAGAAGAAGGGGCTTTGTTTTATGTTGCTCCAAATTTCACACCGCATGTAGTAGTAGATGGACATTTAATTACAGGGCAAAACCCGCAGTCTAGTATGGAAATAGGGAAAGCTATAAGAAGAGCTGTAAATAAATTATAGAAAAAATGCTCGCTACTAATAAAGGTAGCGGGCATTTTTTCTATAGTGCAAATGAAAAATACCTTAAACTAAAAAGATGTATTGAGTATAATGACTTCATTTATAATTAATCGTGAATTTGCTATACTATTTTGTATGGACAAAAGGGGAGGCTCTTTTAATGAGAAAAGTTGCGTGTGCAAA
Source organism: Bacillus sp. 16GRE42 (assembly GCF_019837435.1). Classification (NCBI taxonomy): domain Bacteria; kingdom Bacillati; phylum Bacillota; class Bacilli; order Caryophanales; family Bacillaceae; genus Bacillus; species Bacillus sp. 16GRE42. Next base: position 1,964,626 of record NZ_JADAXF010000001.1, on the reverse strand, counting down.
CACTTATATTAATAAAATAAAGCCCGTTATTAGAAAAACGAGTTTTAGCCAATTGAAAATAGATGAAATTGCGAAGTATATGGATATTAGTAAAGCTACTTTATATAAACGTTTTTCTTCAAAAGATGAGATTATTGAAGCTGTGGTAGAAGATTTTATGAACTACCTTCTTGAAGGAGATGCGGATAATCAAGATGAAAGTATGTCTTTTGCAGAACGTTTCCAAAAGACGTTTATCCATTCTTTAAAGTGTGTGACATATATTTCTGATGTCTTTTTACAAGATTTGAAAGAGGCATATCCGCACTTATCTGATCGGTTAGTTGCTGCACAACAAAATCGTAATCATAATTTGCAAATGTTTTTTGAAGCGGGTATGGAACAAGGCTACTTTAATAAAATGAACGCACAATTATTTATGGTGCAAGATGATGTGATGTTAAGACGTATTATAGATCATTCTTTTTGTATTCAGTACGATATTACGTTAAAGAAAGCGATACTTGATTTTTATCAACTAAAGAAGTACCAACTTTTTAAACCAGAGTATATAGAAGCAATTGATGATTCGGAAATTGAAAAAGAAGTTATTGCTATTTTGCAAATGATTTCGTAAAAAAGCAGGTTTTCCTATAGTAATGGAAAACCTGCTTTTTTTATTACATGTTATTTTTTATGTGTTGTAATACTAATTCAGCTACTGGACCACCTGAAGCTGGGTTTTGACCAGTTATAACACGATTATCTTCTACAGCGTAAGCTTCCCAAGGTTGCGCGGCTTTTTCGTAAAGCCCTCCATTTTTAATGAGTTCATCTTCTGTTAAAAATGGAACGAATTGATCCAATTCAACTAGTTTTTCTTCTTCATTTGAGAATCCTGTTACTTTTTTACCACTAATTAAGCGTTCCCCATTATTTAATGTGATATGAAATAAACCAGCAGCTCCGTGACAAACAGAGGAGACGATTCCGCCATTTTCATAAATGTTGCGGCTAATCATTTGAAGTTCTTTATTTTCTGGGAAGTCCCAAATTACACCGTGACCGCCTGCGTAATAAATCGCAGCGTAGTCTGCTGGATTCACTTCACTCGGTTTCATTGTAGAACCGAGACGATTCATAAATTCTTTCTTTTGATACCATTCCAAATCGACGCTCTCCGCCATTGCTAAACTATGCGGATCAATCGGTGTATAGCCGCCTTGTGGGCTGACATAATCTACTTCGTAACCAGCGTCTTCTACTTTTTTAACGAAATGGACAGCTTCACCGAGCCAAAGCCCAGTCGCTCTATTTAAAGTTGGATATTTTTCTACGCTCGTTAATACAACTAACATTTTTTTCTTCATCATAATCCTCCTGTAATGTTTCTTCTATATAAAAATTCTTTATTTACTTGATTTTATTAAGTTAGAAATTGCAAATTTGAATAACCATGTCAGTCCTCCTTATATCGGATTCGAAATTAGTGTATAATAATTTTTGAACAAAGTAAACTAAAAACACTAAATCAGTTCACTTTGTATGTTTTTCGTTGACAAAGTGTAATGCTGAAACTATGATAGTTCCATGAATATCGAACAACGTACATGTTTCGTTTCGAATTCAGTTTGTCGCGCGATACATGTATACATTTGATGAAGTTGTTTAATAGTGATAGCAGAGCTAAACAACTTTATTTTTCATTTAGAATTATTACAATCAGGAGAGGTGTTACACATGGGGAAAGTTATAAGCAACCATTCAAAATGGTTTGTTTTCACATTATGTTTTATCGTTTTATTAGGACCGATGAATGCGGTGTTATTTAATGTAGCTTTAGAGGATATTGCGAATGATTTATCCATTAGCCAATCGAAAGTAAGTTGGGTTGTAGTAGGGTATTCGTTAGTTGTCGGTATTGGTTCGATGATCTACGGGAAGTTGGCTGATCGTTATAGTGTAAAAAAACTATTAATTATTTCAATTATCATATTTGTAGCGGGTTCTATTATTGGATTTATGAATCAATCTTATGCGATTACCATTCTTGCAAGATTAGTGCAGGCAAGTGGGGGCGCGGCGTTTATTGCGCTTAGTATGATTGCAGTGGCAAAATTAGTTGTTCCTGATAAGAAGCCTGGTGCGTTAGCGATGATTAGTTCTTCTATTGCATTAGCAATAGGTGTTGGTCCTTTAGTTGGCGGGGCTATTACAAATACATTGGGGTGGCCATATTTATTTTTATTTATGGTTATTTCAGTAGTTGGGATTTTCTTGCTTATGAAATTTATGCCAGAAGAGGCGCAGCATACGGATGGAGCGTTTCATTTTGATTACATTGGAGCGGTGTTATTATTTGCGTTCATTACGACTGTTTTATTAGGTGTAAATATTAATAGTTGGCTATTTATGTTATCGGTAGCTTTCTTATTTTTATTCACGGTTCGTATGAAGAACGCGGAGCATCCATTTATTGATATTGAGTTGTTTACAAATAAACCATTTCTTCGTTTAATAGCGGTCGGATTTATAATGAATGTGGCGCTATGTGCTAGTTTATTATTATTACCATTGCTGTTAGGTAGAGAGCACGGATTGTCTCCATTTGTTATCGGAATTGTTTTGTTTGTTGCATCACTTTTTGGTATTGTATCTAGTTTTATTACTGGAAAGATTGTCCCTTCGTTTGGAAATGTGAATATGATTTATGTAGCGTCTGTCATTATGATCGTTGGCTTTTTAATTTTAGGGATTATTCCAAACGGGAACATAGTCGTTATTGTGTTGGCGATTATTTTAACGTTTATGAGTTATTCAGCCATTCAAGTATCAGTAAACACATTTATACCGAAAACATTACATCCAGCTAAAGTTGGAGTCGGTCTTGGTTTATATAATTTAATTAACTTTTTCGGTATGGCATTTGGACCAGCTGTAGCAAGCAAAATTATGGAATCTACAAATAGTTATCGTTTGAATTTTATTTTAATCGTCATTTTAATCTCTGCTCATTTCTTCTTATTAATAGGAATGTCTTCTTTCCAAAAAAAGATGGAGCGATAAATATGTACTTTATATAGAAGAAACCGACTTTCATATAGAAGGTCGGTTATTTTTCTGTCTTGCAAATTATGAAAAAAAGGAGCAAAATAAAAAAGTCCTAGTCTATACAGGTACAAATGAAAATTTTCATACAGAAGCAGTTTAAGTGAGCGAACTTAAAGTGTGTAAAATATAATGATAAAATAAGATGATGAATGAGAAAACGGGTGATGAAGTTGAATAGAGCAATCGGTGTTATCGATTCAGGAGTTGGTGGTTTAACAGTAGCGAAGGAATTAATTCGTCAGTTGCCGAAAGAGCGCATTATATATTTAGGGGATACAGCACGTTGCCCTTATGGTCCACGTTCTCGAGAAGAAGTGCGTCAATTTACGTGGGAAATGACGGAGCATTTACTAGATTTAAATATCAAAATGTTAGTTATTGCGTGTAATACAGCAACTGCGGTTGTATTAGAAGAGATGCAGAAACAATTACCAATTCCAGTGGTAGGAGTTATTCACCCAGGATCACGTACAGCTTTAAAAGTGACAAACACGTATCATGTTGGGATTATTGGAACGATTGGAACGGTGAAAAGTGGTGCATACGAAGAAGCGCTAAAGTCTATTAATAACCGTGTTATGGTAGAAAGTTTAGCGTGTCCGCCTTTCGTTGAGCTTGTAGAGAGTGGAAATTTTGAAAGTGAAATGGCGTATGAAGTTGTACGAGAAACGTTGCAACCGCTGAAAAATACTGATATTGATACACTTATTTTAGGTTGTACACATTATCCAATTTTAGGTCCTGTTATTAAAAAAGTAATGGGAGATAAAGTACAACTAATTAGTTCAGGTGATGAAACAGCGCGCGAAGTAAGTACAATTTTATACCATAGTAAAATGTTGAATGAGGGAGAGGAACAAAGTGATCATCTCTTCTTAACGACAGGAAAAATAGGCCTATTTAAAGAAATTGCATCAAAATGGTTCGGTCAACCGATTGAAAATGTGAAACATATTCATTTAGAAAAAGAATAATAGTAGAATCCATATAAGTGAGCTCCTGAGAAATCGGGAGTTTTTTGTTTATCCCGCTATTTGCCGGGTAGTAAGACCACCATTGATTAAAGTTTCACTTTATAAGAAGTATAGCTAGTTCTAAATCATGAAACAGCTCGTATACATAATAGTACAAACTTAGATTTTAGGGGGGAATGGCATGCCTAAATCCACTTTTAAATGGGTTGTTGGTGCTACTGTGAGCGCTGTTTTACTAACAGGGTGTGGCTTTATAAGTCAGGAGAAAGCAACGGAACAAATTGATCCGCCAAAACAAGTTACGTATACAGAGGGTGGAAAGAAAGAAGTAGCTAAGAAAGATAAGCAAGGACAAACGGTGAATAGAGAACTATACCTTGTTGATAAAAATGGTTATGTTGTACCGCAAACGTTAGCTATACCTACTCCGAAAGCGAATGAGGTCATTCAGCAAACGTTAGAGTACCTTGTGAAAGATGGACCGGTAACGAATTTATTACCGAATGGGTTCCGTGCAGTCATTCCAGCGAATACATCGATGACCTTAAATTTGAAAAAAGATGGGACGGCAGTCATTGATTTTTCTAAAGAAATGAAAAACTATGCAAAAGAAGAAGAGCGTCAAATGGTTGAGTCAATAGCGTGGACGTTGACGCAATTTAAAGAAATAAAACAAGTGCAGTTCCAAATAAATGGTGAGAAATTGGCGAAGATGCCTGTTGGTGGTACACCGCTTGGTGAAGGGGTGAGCCGTGCTAATGGTATCAACTTCGATGATGAACAAGTAGCGGATGTAACAAATACAAAACCAGTTACACTTTATTTTATGGCACAAAATAATAATAAACAGCAATACTACGTGCCAGTAACACGCCGCGTTGTAGAAGGGAAAGAAAGTGATTATGCAGCAATTATAGATGAACTTGTAAAAGGACCGATTCATCAAGCGCTTCTGAATGATTTTAATCCAGGAGTTAAGTTGATTACGAATCCGAAGTTACAAGATGGAAATCTTACATTAAACTTTAATGAAAATATATTTATAAACCCAGATAAAAATATGGTTTCAAATTACGTGTTGAAGTCGTTAGTTTTATCTTTAACAGAAAAGAAAGGCGTGAAAAGTGTTTCTATTGAAGTAAATGGTAAAGCGAATCTTATAGATGAAAAGGGCGGAAAGTTAATAAAACCTGTCGATCGTCCAGAAAACGTGAATACAGGTAGTTTTTAATCTTCAATAATTTGATATACTTAAGTAAGAAAGGGGAATTGCTTTTTGGGTTCCTCTTCTTTTATTGTATACATATCATACATTTAAATTTGGCTATACTAACAAGTAGTTATGAGGAGGTTATTTTTATGCGAGTAGATGGTAGAGAGAAAACAGAATTACGCCATATACATATTCATACGAATTATTTAAAAAATCCAGAGGGATCAGTATTAATTGAGGTTGGGGATACAAAGGTAATTTGCTCAGCGACAATTGAAGAGCGTGTCCCACCGTTTATGCGTGGAGAAGGAAAGGGCTGGGTAACAGCTGAATATGCGATGATTCCACGTGCAACAGAACAACGTACAATTAGGGAATCAAGTAAAGGGAAAGTAACAGGACGTACAATGGAAATCCAGCGCTTAATTGGACGAGCATTACGTGCGGTAGTTGACTTAGAAGCACTTGGTGAGAGAACGGTTTGGATTGATTGTGATGTTATTCAAGCGGATGGTGGAACGAGAACTGCTTCTATTACAGGTGCATATGTAGCAATGGTATTAGCGTTTGAGAAGTTATTACAAGCAGAAAAAGTATCTAAAATTCCAGTAAAAGATTATTTAGCAGCAACGTCAGTAGGGATTGTTGAAGAGCAAGGTGTTGTTTTAGATTTAAACTACGTAGAAGATTCTAAAGCAGACGTTGATATGAACGTGATTATGACTGGAAAAGGCCAGTTTGTTGAAGTGCAAGGAACTGGAGAAGAAGCGACGTTTAGCAGAGCGCAGTTAAATGAATTGCTTGATGCTGCGGAACAAGGCATCTTCCAACTGATTGACATGCAAAAAGAAGTGTTAGGTGACATCGTATCTCATATAGAGTAGAGGTGGAAAGTATGAAACAAGTTGTTGTAGCGACAAAAAATATGGGGAAAGTACGTGAATTTGCTGAGTTATTTGAGCGATTTGATTTAGAAGTAAAATCATTACACGATTTTCCTCATATTGAAGAAGTCGAAGAAACTGGTGAAACATTTGAAGAAAATGCGATCTTAAAAGCGGATAGTCTGAGTAGACAGCTGAATGCGATCGTAATCGCGGATGATTCAGGTCTTATTGTAGATGCTTTAAATGGAAAACCGGGCGTGTATTCAGCTCGTTTTGCTGGAGAGCCGAAAGATGATCAAGCGAATATTGATAAAGTGTTACAAGAATTAAATGACATAGCGTTTGAAAAGCGTAAAGCTCGTTTCTACTGTGCATTAGCAGTGGCTTTCCCTGAAGGTGATAAAAAGCCTGTCATTGTAAACGGGACGTGCGAAGGGTATATTTTAGAGCAGCGCCGCGGGGAAAACGGCTTTGGATATGATCCGATTTTTTATGTGGAAGAATATAAAAAAGCGATGGCGGAACTAAGTTCAGATGAGAAAAATGCCATTAGCCACCGTGGACGTGCTCTTCGTAAGTTAGAAGAAAAAATCCCTGAATGGTTTTTAGGAGAATAAGGGAGAGAGATTGATGAAAGCTTTAATCGTAAGCGATAGTCATAGCTCCGTGAAGGAATTACAGCAGTTGAAAGAGAAATATGAAGGAAAAGTAGATATCATGATTCATTGCGGTGATTCAGAGCTAACGCCTGCTCATGAAGAGCTGCAAGGTTTCCATGTTGTAAAAGGGAACTGTGATTATGCTAACTTTCAAGACGAAATTGTAACTGATGTAGATGGCATTCGTTTCGTAGTTGTGCACGGACATCGTCATAACGTGAAAATGACATTACAAACATTAGCGTACCATGCAGAAGAGGTAGGGGCGCAAGTTGCATGCTTCGGACACTCTCACGTATTAGGTGCAGAATTAATCGACGGCGTATTATTTATTAATCCAGGCAGTATTTTATTGCCACGTCAGCGTGTAGAAAAGACATTTGCTTTATTAGAAATGGATGAAAATCAAATGGAAGTTCGTTTTGAAACATTAGACGGACAACTAGTTGAACAAGCAGTTTTTAAAAGAGGATAAGAAAAATTATCCTCTTTTAAAAAAGGTGTTGACTTTATGTATGGTTATACATATAATAAATATTGTCGATAGGGCAACAGCGCTAACGAAGAAAAATAAAATAACATATGCGGGTGTAGTTTAGTGGTAAAACAAGAGCCTTCCAAGCTCTGGTCGAGAGTTCGATTCTCTTCACCCGCTCCATGTCCCAGTAGCTCAGCCGGATAGAGCATACGCCTTCTAAGCGTACGGTCGGGAGTTCGAATCTCTCCTGGGACGCTAAAAAAACCTTGTTATCTTTTGATAACAAGGTTTTTTGTTTGTTTAAAAATTGATGTATGTGCAAGAGGTGTAAAACATAACGTAATATATGATAATTATTATATATTACAGATTGAAGTACATTAAGAAAAGAGCGCCGTTTATGCGCCCTGTTCCTCATATTTAATTTAAAGAATCGATAGGCTTATGATGGAACTTAAATCCATATCCATATTCTCCTAATTGTTCACTTAGAATGTTATAAAACTTTTTACCATTCTAGTACGATTGAGCAGCTGTTATCGGAACTTATCCACGACAGTGTGTTACAATTAATAGAAGCGGAAAACGAGAATCTCCAATTGACTGGACGTGTGATTGGTTGGACAGTTTAAGAAGGTTGTATAAAAAAGGGAGATGGCGCAAAGATGGCGAGATCAAATGAGAATGATTTAACGGAGAAATTGGCAGAAGGTCACCGGAAATATGGTGATGGCAACTTTACAGTACAGAACATCGGTGATGAAACTAACCCAGATTGGACTGTCATAAAAAATGTGAGGAAGGGATCGGCAGGCATTCGTGAAGGAGAAGATATATTAAGACTGCGATCAAAATATATAAAATAGTACAGAAATGAGCGGAGTGGGAGTTCAACTCTCTCCTGGGACGCTAAAAAAACCTTGTTATCTTTTGATAACAAGGTTTTTTGTTTGTTTTAAATTAGTTATTAATAAATTTGTCAAAGACAAAACCATAATCTTTCACGTTATATTGTTTCTTCGTATCAACGAGCCAGTTAAAGGCGATCTCGTTCATTTCTTTAAATTGTTCTGCTAAATTTACTTGTGCGTTTGAAATACGGCTGAAAGCGTTAGATGCCATATCTAGACTTTTATGTGCATACTGCAATGTAATGTCGTTGTCGTATGAAATTTCTTCTATTTTAAGTAAAGCCTTATATAAATCTTTTAATTCTTCGATATGTTTTTTATGAACATCAATTGAATAATGCTCATCTCCCATTTGAAACTTAATTTCTACATCTAAATCAATTGTTCCCGCAGTTTCAAGTGCTACATTTTTAATTTGATATTTACTATAGCTAAAGCGGCGTAGTGTACGTTTTTTACTTGTTGCGCTTGTACCATCTAGGTGAAGTAATCCTTTGTTTGTGAAACAATATTCATCTGATTTTGATTTGATTAGAAAATAAATTTTCTCCCCATCTTCATGCATCACGTAATCATCAGCATCAACTTTATCGTAATCTTTCGGTGTGATGACAGAACCAACATCGCTTAGTCCTAATACATCTGCAGCCATTTTCTTAAACATATATAATCCCCCTTGTAAATTAAATTCTTAATTGTATAAAAATATATTAACATGATTTCAATAAAGTGTTTTCTTATAATTGAAAATTTTTAAAGGTAAGTTAAGAAAAGTAACGAATAATTATTTCAACTCTAAGTTATTTAGTAAATCTATCAGTTTAAGAGTGGATTCTCCGAAAAAAAATCAAGAGAAAAAAGTTAATCTTGTAAGTAATTATAGAGAAATTCCGTGAAAACCTCTCAAATAATATGAGGTTTTTTTCTATACATTTTGAAATCTTACAATTCTGTAAGGTAACTGTAAGGAAGTTCGATGGTAACAAATTGCTAATCCTCTATAATGAAGGTAACAACGATAAAACGAGGAGGAAGAAATGATGAAAGGGTTAATCGTAACGGGTTTAACAGTTGCTTTTGGATTTGTAGCGTATGAGAAATTAACGTATGTAGTTGATGTTGTAAAACATTTAATCGCTTAGTAAAAAAACTGCCATGAGAGGGAAAGGGAATGAGTGAATGAATGGAATGGTTATTTGGAATTATAGGTACTTGTAGTGTAGTGTTATTGTTCTTTGTCCCGAGTGGTATACTTAGTTCGACAACGAGTTTGTTCTTCTTAAGTTTGTTTGCTTGTACGATGCTTATTATTATGTTTTTAATGAAGCGAAGTAAACCAATCTTCTATTGTAGCATGATTGTTATGGCAATTATTGTTCTCCAAATTATTACCCTTGTTATATACCCCACTATTATAAAAGCTTTCCATTAATGATGAATCCTCTGCTTTAATTGCTGAGGATTTTTATTTGCACATTTTTAATTTTCGGTAAGGATTTGTTTATATTCAAATATAAAAATTAAATATTTCCATATTTCAAACAAAGGGTTTTGGGATGTTGTGTTCTTATTACTCATTTGATATATTTACTTTAAAGATAATTAAAATCTAGAAAAAGAGGCGGACGTATGGATAAAAAAGAAAATACGGTCGTATTGTTTCCACAACTATCAGAGCGATATATTGATGAAGGTTTTTTAGCGCTGAAAGAGCGGAAATTCGAAGATGCATTGCGCTGCTTTGAAATATTACGTCAGTATAATGCAGAAACGGAACAAACGGAACTCGCTTCTGTTATTTGTTTGTTAGAATTAAAACATATGGAAGAAGCGAAAGACAAATGTGAACAGTTACTTGAAACAGGAGCTGTATTATTTGGTGATATTCTTGAAACATATGTGACGATTTTAGTTCAAACAAATGATTATGAAGGTGTCATTGAAATCGTTGAAAAGGTTTTGCAAACGAAAGATGTAATGCCTGAGCAAAAGGAAAAATTAGCACAGCTCGCTTTATTTGCAGAAGGTATGTTAAGTGAAGTAGATACGTCACTAGTCGATTCGAATTTTGAATTGGATGAGTTTACTAATGAAATGTTTGGAGAAAACTTTGGACAAAAGCTAAGAGCGATTCAGCAACTTTCGTTAAAAGACTTGGATCTTGCATTACCTATTTTAAAGAAAGTTTTAATAGACGAAAAACAGCACCCTTATTTGAAAACTTCTATTTTATATAAAATGATAGAAAATCAAATAGAAGAAGAGATAGAAGTGGAAAAGTTTGGGAATACGATCAAGGTGATTCCAGCATTTACAGGTCATAATGAGGAGCAATCCGATAACATTATACATACATTATCAAGCCGATTAGAGCAAAATTATCCCGATATATTTGATGCAATGGTTACATATTGGAAAGAATTGCGAATTAGCGTTTTCCCATTCGCTCTATTAATGGATAAAGTGGAGATTTGGGCTGCTGTTTTAGAGAGAATTGGAAGAAAACGTTTCGGATTGACTATTGATGAAGAAGAGCTTATGACAGCGTATAATATTGAATTAGAAGAGTTTCATATTGCCTATCAATGGTTATTACGTGTTGAAAGAGAAGGATATTTGCCCGTATAATTATGAAAAAGAATCGTTCGGTTCTTGAAACGAGCATATTCTATGTTATAATGTAAGGGTTGCAAAAGGCAGAAATCTGCCTGTTTGTAAGAGAAGAGAAGTCTAATTCTCTTACTTAATATGTTTCATATTATTCTCGAACAAAATATACCGTAGTTGTCTTTTAGACAATTAGTAGATTGGAACATTATATCTGAAAGCTTTTGCTAGAGGATTATTTGTACTTTTGTTATTTCAAAAAAGAGATAATGAAGATTTTAATCTATAGAGGTATGTGCATACATTATTATAGTTGGAGGGAAAGAATAAATGGCTACAAAATGGGAAAAATTAGAAGGTAACGTAGGCGTTTTAACAATCGAAGTTGATGCTAAAGAAGTAAACAACTCTATCGACGCTGCGTTCAAAAAAGTAGTACAAACAATCAACGTACCAGGTTTCCGTAAAGGAAAAATGCCTCGTCCGTTATTCGAACAACGCTTTGGTATCGAATCTTTATATCAAGATGCTATAGATATCATCTTACCAAAAGCATACGGTGAAGCGATTGATGAAGCTGGTATCTTCCCAGTTGATCATCCTGAAATCAACATCGAGAAGTTCGAAAAAAATGCTAACCTTATCTTCACTGCAAAAGTTACAGTGAAACCTGAAGTTAAATTAGGTGAGTACAAAGGTTTAGCAGTAGAAAAAGTTGAAACAACTGTAACTGACGAAGATGTAGAGAACGAATTAAAATCTTTACAAGAGCGTCAAGCTGAACTAGTTGTTAAAGAAGAAGGAACTGTTGAAAACGGTGATACAGCTGTAATCGACTTCGAAGGTTTCGTTGATGGCGAAGCATTTGAAGGCGGAAAAGGCGAAAACTATTCTCTTGCAATCGGTTCTGGTACTTTCATCCCTGGTTTCGAAGAGCAAGTAATTGGTCTTAAATCTGGTGATTCTAAAGAAGTTGAAGTTTCATTCCCAGAAGAGTACCACGCTGCTGAATTAGCTGGTAAACCAGCTACATTCAAAGTAACAATTCACGAAATCAAAACAAAAGAACTTCCTGAGTTAAACGACGAGTTCGCTAAAGAAGCTGACGAAGAAGTTGCAACTCTTGATGAATTAAAAACAAAACTTCGTACAAACTTAGAAGAAGGCAAAAAGCACGAAGCTGAGCACAAAGTACGTGACGAAGTAGTAGAATTAGCTGCTGCTAACGCTGAAATCGAGATTCCAGAAGCTATGATCGACACTGAGTTAGATCGTATGGTTCGTGAATTCGAGCAACGTTTAAGCCAACAAGGTATGAACCTTGAGCTTTACTACCAATTCACAGGTACTGACGCTGACAAGTTAAAAGAGCAAATGAAAGAAGACGCTCAAAAACGCGTAAGAATCAACCTTGTTCTTGAAGCTATCATTGAAGCTGAAAACATCGAAGTTACTGAAGAAGAAGTAACTGCAGAAGTTGAAAAAATGGCTGAAATGTACGGTATGCCAGTAGACGCTATCAAGCAAGCTCTTGGAAGCGTAGACGCTTTATCTGAAGACCTTAAAGTGCGTAAAGCTGTAGACTTCTTAGTAGACAACGCTGCATAATAAAATAACAAGGCGCGATTTTAATCGTGCCTTGTTTTATAAATATAGAAATATATTTATAAAACTTTTCGATGAAGAAGGAAAACTTCCTTTACAAGTCGAATATACATATTTCAAAAGTTTTAAAATTTTTTTATTTGTACATAACTAGTCATATTATTTGTATTTCTCGCCACGTAGTGACATAATATGTATTTACATACGATACATTTATCGTGTACATACGAAGGCAAGAGGTTAGCACTTTGTAAGGGGTGTGAAAATATGTTTAAATTTAATGATGAAAAAGGTCAATTAAAATGTTCTTTCTGTGGTAAAACACAAACGCAAGTTCGAAAGTTAGTTGCAGGTCCAGGTGTTTACATTTGTGACGAGTGTATCGAACTTTGTACTGAAATTGTACAAGAGGAGCTTGCGAAGGACGAAGAAGTAGAATTCAAAGATGTACCGAAACCGGTAGAAATTCGTGAAATCTTAGATGAGTATGTCATCGGACAAGATAACGCGAAAAAAGCACTAGCGGTAGCGGTATATAACCATTACAAACGCATTAATTCTAACAGTAAAATTGATGATGTAGAATTAGCGAAGAGTAATATTTCACTTATTGGGCCAACTGGTAGTGGTAAAACATTATTGGCACAAACATTAGCGCGTATTTTAAATGTTCCATTTGCGATCGCGGACGCAACATCTTTAACAGAAGCTGGATATGTAGGGGAAGATGTAGAAAACATCTTACTAAAATTAATCCAAGCAGCTGATTATGATGTAGAGAAAGCGGAAAAAGGAATCATTTATATTGATGAGATTGATAAAGTGGCACGTAAGTCCGAAAATCCATCAATTACACGTGATGTATCTGGTGAAGGCGTACAGCAGGCACTTCTGAAAATTTTAGAAGGTACTGTAGCGAGCGTTCCACCTCAAGGTGGTCGTAAGCATCCGCATCAAGAGTTCATTCAAATTGATACAACGAATATCCTATTCATTTGTGGTGGAGCGTTTGATGGCATTGAGCCAATTATTAAACGTCGCCTTGGTGAGAAAGTAATTGGATTTGGTGCTGAGAAGAAAAATGCTGATGTAAATGAGAAGCATGTTTTATCTCACGTTTTACCAGAGGATCTTTTAAGATTCGGTTTAATTCCGGAGTTTATCGGTCGTCTTCCAGTTATTGCGAACCTAGAGCCGCTTGATGAAGATGCTCTTGTAGATATTTTAACGAAACCAAAAAATGCACTTGTTAAGCAATTCCAAAAACTATTGGAGCTTGACGATGTTGAGTTAGAGTTTGAAGAAGGTGCACTAATTGAAATTGCGAAAAAAGCAATTGAACGTAAAACAGGTGCTCGTGGACTTCGTTCTATTATTGAAGGCTTAATGCTTGATGTAATGTTCGAACTTCCATCTCGCAAAGATATCGAGAAGTGTATTCTGACGAAAGAAACAGTAGCTGATAATGAACCACCGAAATTGGTGTTACAAGACGGTACTGTACTTGATACAAAAACATCTGCATAGTGCGAAGAAGAAACAGCAATTTTTATAATTGCTGTTTTTCTTTATGTTTAGCTATGTTCCTCCACGGAAATACTAAGTGATAAAACATTGCGGGAGGAAATAAATTATGAGCTGGACAAATATATTTTTACTTGTTCAACTTGTTTTTGGTGTAATTGTCGGATTGTATTTTTGGCATTTACTTCGAAATCAGCGAACACAAAAAGTTTCAATTGATCGAGAATCGAAAAAAGAATTAGAACAGCTTCGTAAAATGCGTGAGATTTCTTTAACAGAGCCGCTTGCGGAAAAGGTACGTCCTACATCCTTTTTAGATATTGTAGGGCAAGAGGACGGAATTAGGTCGTTAAAAGCGGCTCTTTGTGGTCCGAATCCGCAACATGTAATTATATATGGTCCGCCAGGTGTCGGGAAGACAGCGGCAGCACGTCTTGTATTGGAAGAAGCGAAACGCAATCCGAAATCTCCATTTCGTACAAATGCAACATTTATCGAACTTGATGCGACGACAGCAAGATTTGATGAACGTGGTATTGCAGACCCATTAATTGGTTCAGTCCATGATCCGATTTATCAAGGGGCCGGTGCAATGGGGCAAGCGGGTATCCCACAGCCGAAAAAAGGAGCTGTAACAGATGCGCATGGTGGTATTTTGTTCATTGATGAGATTGGTGAATTACATCCAATTCAAATGAACAAAATGTTAAAGGTGTTAGAAGATCGGAAAGTATTTTTGGAAAGTGCGTACTATAGTGAAGAAAATTCGATGATTCCAACGTATATACATGATATTTTTCAAAAAGGTTTGCCAGCCGATTTTCGCTTGGTTGGGGCGACGACACGTTCGCCAGAGGAGATTCCTCCTGCTATTCGGTCACGCTGTTTAGAAGTGTTTTTCCGTGAGTTAGATACAGAAGAGATTCAAAAAGTAGCGAAGAATGCAGCTGATAAAGTGGAAATGCAAATAGGTAAAAATGGTATTGAAATGATCGGAATGTATGCAAGAAATGGACGAGAAGCGATTAACCTTGTACAAATTTCTGCTGGTATGGCAATAAATGAAGAACGTTCTTTCATTAAAGATGAAGACATAGAGTGGGTTGTTCACTCTAGTCAACTTACACCGAAATATGAAAAACGTATTTATCCTATTCCGAGAATCGGTCTTGTAAATGGACTTGCTGTATACGGACCAAATACAGGCGCGTTATTAGAAATTGAAGTAACAGCAATCAAGGCGAAAGATAAAGGATCAGTAAATGTAACTGGTATTGTGGAAGAGGAAAGTATTGGTAGTCAAACGAAATCCATTCGCCGTAAAAGTATGGCGAAAGGTTCTGTAGATAATGTATTAACAGTACTTCGTTCTCTAGATGTGTTGCCAGAAGGGTATGATATACATATTAATTTTCCAGGTGGTATCCCAATTGATGGGCCTTCGGCAGGTATTGCTATGGCAACAGGTGTATATTCAGCAGTGCATCGTACGTATGTGAGTAATGAAGTAGCGATGACCGGTGAGATAAGTATACATGGGGAAGTGAAACCTATTGGTGGTGTGTACGCAAAAATAAAAGCCGCGAAAAAAGCAGGTGCTAAGAAAGTCATCATTCCTGCTGAAAACATGCAACCGTTTTTGTATACAATAAAAGGAATTGAAATCATTCCTGTTCGTAAGTTAAAAGAAGTATTTGAGCTAACATTTATGCAGGAAAATATGCATCGAGACCTTGATATACATAATACTGTGGATGAAACAGATGCACAATCAATGTGAGAATGAACGATAATAAAATTTGCCAGACTTCGTTTAAGTTTGTATGCTTAAGCGGAGTCTTTTTTCCTTTTTATAAGAGAGAAAAAACGAGAGATTTACAATTGCGGAAAATCTCTGCAATTGCATCTAGATGTATTGTAATATAAAATAGTTGAACAGGAGTTTAATTTATTATGGAGGTGCTATGTCTAGTATGAATACGAATGAAAGAATCGTACCCCTCCTACCATTAAGAGGCGTTCTCGTATATCCAACGATGGTTCTGCATCTTGATGTAGGACGTGATAAATCGATACAAGCACTAGAGCAGGCGGCAATGGATGAAAATATCATCTTTTTAGCGATGCAAAAAGAAATGAATATCGATGATCCGAAAGAAGATGACATATATAGTGTAGGTACAGTGGCGAAAGTGAAGCAAATGTTAAAATTGCCGAACGGTACGCTTCGTGTCCTTGTAGAAGGTTTACATAGAGCTGAAGTAGTAGAGTTTATCGAAGAAGAGAATGTAGTGCAGGTTTCTATCAAAACGGTAACTGAAGAAGTGGAAGATGATCTAGAAGAGAAAGCTCTTATGCGTACATTACTCGAGCATTTCGAACAATATATTAAAGTTTCGAAAAAAGTTTCAAATGAAACATTTGCAACGGTAGCTGATGTAGAAGAGCCAGGAAGATTAGCTGATTTAATTGCTTCTCACTTGCCGATTAAAACGAAGCAGAAACAAGAAATCTTAGAGATTGTATCTGTGAAGGAACGATTACATACACTTATTTCAATTATTCAAGATGAACAAGAGTTACTTAGTTTAGAAAAGAAAATTGGACAAAAAGTGAAACGTTCAATGGAGCGCACGCAAAAAGAGTATTTCTTACGTGAGCAAATGAAGGCGATTCAAACTGAACTTGGTGATAAAGAAGGTAAGGGCGGGGAAGTTGAAGAACTTCGTGAGAAAATTGAACAGTCGGGAATGCCTGAAGAAACAATGAAGGCTGCACTGAAAGAATTAGACCGTTATGAAAAGTTACCAGCAAGTTCTGCGGAGAGCGGTGTTATTCGCAATTATATGGATTGGTTATTAGCACTTCCATGGACAGAAGCGACAGAAGATATGATTGATCTTGCTCATTCTGAAGAGATTTTGAACAAAGATCATTACGGTCTCGAGAAAGTGAAAGAGCGCGTACTGGAATATTTAGCTGTACAGAAGTTAACGAATTCATTAAAAGGGCCTATCCTTTGCTTAGTAGGACCTCCTGGGGTCGGGAAAACTTCGTTAGCGCGTTCGATTGCAACATCATTAAATCGTAATTTCGTCCGTGTATCCCTTGGTGGTGTACGTGATGAATCGGAAATCCGTGGTCACCGTCGTACGTACGTTGGAGCGATGCCAGGACGCATTATTCAAGGTATGAAAAAGGCGAAAACAGTTAATCCAGTCTTTTTATTAGATGAGATTGATAAAATGTCTAACGACTTCCGTGGAGATCCGTCAGCGGCATTACTTGAAGTGTTAGACCCAGAACAAAACCATAACTTCAGTGATCATTACATTGAAGAACCGTATGATCTATCGAAAGTTATGTTTGTAGCAACTGCGAATACACTTTCAAGTGTTCCAGGTCCGCTGCTTGACCGTATGGAAATTATTTCGATTGCTGGCTATACAGAACTTGAAAAAGTTCATATTGCCCGTGAACATTTATTGCCGAAACAATTAAAAGAGCATGGCTTACGTAAAGGTAATTTACAAGTACGTGATGAAGCACTTCTTGAAATTATTCGTTATTATACACGTGAGGCTGGTGTTCGTACGCTAGAGCGTCAAATTGCAAAAGTTTGTCGTAAAGCAGCAAAAATTATCGTTACAGCAGAACGCAAGCGTATTGTAGTAACAGAGAAAAACATTGTTGATTTACTTGGTAAGCACATATTCCGTTATGGACAAGCCGAAAAAACAGACCAAGTTGGTATGGCAACAGGGTTAGCGTATACAGCAGCAGGCGGTGATACACTTGCGATTGAAGTGTCTGTAGCGCCAGGTAAAGGGAAATTAATTTTAACAGGTAAACTTGGGGATGTTATGAAAGAATCCGCACAAGCAGCGTTTAGCTATATTCGTTCTCGTGCAGAAGAGCTTCAGATTGATCCGAATTTCCATGAGAAAAATGATATTCATATTCATGTTCCAGAAGGAGCAGTTCCAAAAGATGGACCGTCAGCAGGTATTACGATGGCAACGGCACTTATTTCTGCACTAACAGGTATTCCTGTAAGTAAAGAAGTGGGGATGACAGGTGAAATTACACTTCGTGGTCGTGTATTACCAATTGGTGGTTTAAAAGAAAAAACATTAAGTGCTCACCGCGCAGGCTTAACAAAAATTATTTTGCCAGCAGAAAACGAGAAAGATTTAGATGATATTCCAGAAAGCGTAAAAGAAAACCTTACGTTTGTGCTTGCATCTCATTTAGATGAAGTATTGGAGCACGCATTAGTAGGAGTGAAACAATGAAAGTAACAAAAGCAGATATTGTAATTAGTGCTGTTAAACCAGAACAATATCCAGACAGTGATTTACCAGAAATTGCATTAGCAGGTCGTTCAAATGTCGGGAAGTCTTCCTTTATTAATAAAATTTTAAATCGTAAAAAGTTAGTACGTATTTCTTCTAAACCAGGGAAAACGCAAACGTTGAACTTTTTCTTAATCAATGAGATGATGCATTTTGTTGACGTTCCAGGTTATGGCTATGCGAAAGTATCTAAAACAGAGCGCGCAGCATGGGGCAAGATGATTGAGACTTACTTTACAACACGTGAGCAATTAGACGCAGCTGTATTAGTAGTTGATTTACGTCACCAACCAACAAATGATGACGTGATGATGTATGATTTCTTAAAGCATTATGAAATCCCAACAATTATTATTGCGACGAAAGCCGATAAAATTCCGAAAGGGAAATGGCAAAAGCATTTAAAAGTTGTAAAAGAAACGCTTGCTGTTGAAATTGGTGATGAAATCGTTCTATTCTCTTCTGAAACAGGACTTGGAAAAGAAGAAGCGTGGAAGGCAATTCATAGAATGACAAAAACAAAAAACGCGTAACGAATGTCGCGCGTTTTTTTTTATTTACTAAATTTTTTAGTGTACGTTTAATGTGACCTCAATATTACCTCTTGTTGCTTTCGAATAAGGACATACACCGTGAGCGGCTTCTACAAGTTCTTGTGCTTCGGTATGAGAGACGCCAGCAACGTGTACATCAAGTACAGCAGATAGGCCGAAACCACCATCTGTATCTTTTCCGATAGAAACGTGAGCAGTTACTTCTGTACTTTCTACTTTCACACGTTTTGTACGAATGACAAGTTGTAATGCACTATCAAAACAAGCGGCATAACCAGCAGCAAATAGTTGTTCTGGATTCGTTGCCTCTCCGCCTGCACCA
This sequence comes from Bacillus sp. 16GRE42, assembly GCF_019837435.1. Classification (NCBI taxonomy): domain Bacteria; kingdom Bacillati; phylum Bacillota; class Bacilli; order Caryophanales; family Bacillaceae; genus Bacillus; species Bacillus sp. 16GRE42. The sequence continues at coordinate 1,945,447 of NZ_JADAXF010000001.1, read as the reverse complement.
CCTAGTGCTTTCGGCATTTTTACATCAAGATTTAATATGCCATCATCTGAAATTACTTTTCCGTTTCTTCCACCTGTAGCAGTTACTGAAGCAGTATATAATTTATCCATGTTTATTCCCCTTTTCTATCATTAATTGTTTTCATTGTTTCAATTAGTTTATTTAATTGAATTAATAAAGAACGATATTCTTGTTCTGTAATTCCTAAATTTGTTGCCATCGTTGTCGGCAATGAACAAGCCTTTTCTTTTAAATCTTTACCTTGTTCTGTTAATTCAATACAAACTTTGCGCTCATCTTCTTTGGAACGAACGCGTTTTACAAGTTTTAATGATTCCATTCGTTTTAACATAGGTGTTAACGTACCAGAATCTAAAAATAAACGTTCTCCAATTTCTTTTACTGTTAGTCCATCTTGCTCCCATAGTACGAGTAAAGTAATGTACTGGGGATACGTAATACCCATCTCTTCTAAATATGGTCGATAAAAGCGGGTAACTTCTTTAGAACAGGCGTAAATAGAAAAACAAAGTTGGTTATCTAGGTGTAAAGAATTCTCTGTCATACATAACTCCCTTCTAATTAAGTTGTGCACAATTTAATTTTGTAAAATCAATATAACGAAAAAGAAATACAATGTCAAATACATTGTATTGAGAAAGTCTGTGCTACAATTTGGAACAATCATACATATTTTCCTTCATGATGAAAGAAGATAGGAAAGATGATGTTATAATTCATATGGAATAGTTTCCATCACTTGATTATGAGGGCTTTTTTTGGTAACGTACAAATAGAGTTATTAATTTATAATCATTATAAAGTAGGAAGTCTTTATTAGTTTTACTGAATCTCCTTTATTACATACGGAGAATAAATAAAAAATAATCGGTTGTTCACACGATTGTCAGATTCATAAGAGGAAAGTTGTATTATGATAGTAGATAAAGTGATAAAACGGGTGAAGGGGGACATGCTGCGTGCATATTCTTGTTGTTAGTGTAAATTATCGAACAGCCCCTGTAGAATTTCGTGAGAAACTCACATTTCAGGCAGCAGAGCTAGAGGAAGCAATGACTACATTACAAAATCAAAAGAGCGTGTTAGAGAATGTCATTGTATCAACTTGTAATCGCACTGAGATTTACGCTGTTGTCGATCAATTACACACGGGACGGTATTATATTAAGAAGTTTTTAGCTGATTGGTTTCAGCTTGAAATAGAAGAAGTCGCACCATATTTAACTATTTTTGAACAAGATGGTGCAATAGATCATTTATTCCGCGTGACGTGCGGTTTAGATTCTATGGTAGTTGGAGAAACACAGATTTTAGGCCAAATAAAAGATAGCTTTTTAGAAGCGCAACAAGTAAAAGCGACAGGCACAATTTTTAATGAGTTGTTTAAGCAGGTGGTTACGTTAGCGAAACGTGCGCACTCAGAAACGACGATTGGTGAAAGTGCGATGTCTGTTAGTTATGCCGCTGTTGAGCTCGGAAAGAAAATATTTGGTGAGTTAACAGATTGTCATGTGCTTATTCTTGGTGCTGGTAAGATGGGTGAATTGGCACTGCAAAACTTATATGGAAGCGGTGCTCGAAAAGTAACAGTCATGAATAGAACGTTTACGAAAGCGAAAGTAATGGCTGAGAAATATATGGGACATGCAAAGCCTTTAAGTGAATTGCAATGTGCATTATTAGAAGCAGATATTTTAATTAGTTCAACTGGTGCATCTGAATATGTCATTACGAAAGAGATGATGACAAAGGTAGAGAAAATGCGCTCTGGTCGTCCGTTGTTTATGGTGGATATTGCAGTGCCGCGTGATATTGATCCAGCGATTGATGAACTAGAAGGTTCTTTCTTATATGACATTGATGATTTGCAAGGAGTAGTGGAAGCAAATCGTGCTGAGCGTTTGAAAGAAGCAGAGAAAATTCAATTTATGATTGAAGAGGAAATTGTTTTATTTAAAACGTGGTTAAGTACACTTGGTGTTGTTCCGTTAATAGCAGCTCTTCGTGATAAGGCACTTGCTATCCAAAGTGAAACGATGGAAAGCTTGGAACGAAAAATACCGAATCTTAGTGATCGTGAGAGAAAAGTAATTAGTAAGCATACGAAAAGTATTATTAATCAATTATTAAAAGACCCAATTTTAGTAGCGAAAGAAATAGCTGCTGAAGAGGGAGCAGACGAAAAATTAGCGTTATTTGCAAAGATTTTTGACTTAGAAATGGAAGATGTAGAGAGTTGTGCGGAAGAAGTAGAACATAAAAGAGCGTGGACACCATCCGTTCCATCTTTATAATTTGGAAGGATGATCGGATGAGTTTTTTAAATAACAGTATTATTTATCATATTGCAATTATTTTATATGCTTGTAGCATTAGTTTATATTTTATAGATTATTTCCAAAGTAACCGAAAGGCGAACCGATTTGCTTTTTGGTTACTTTCGATTGTATGGGTTCTGCAGTCTATCTTTATGTTACTTAGGGCTACAGATTCAGAAACGAACCCTATATTAACTTTATTATCAGGGATTTATTTTTATGTTTGGCTATTGATTACGATGTCGTTAGTCATTAATCGATTTATGAGAATTGACTTTTTAGTCTTTTTTACAAATGTTGTCGCATTTGGCGTAAGCGCTTTTTCTATTTTTACACCGCTCGGAAAGATGTCGCCGGTACTGGCAGAGCAATTAGTTTCAGAACTTGTATATGTACATGTCGGTATGGCTATTATTTCTTATGCAACTTTCACTGTATCGTTCATTTTTTCTATTATGTATTTATTGCAATATCGCCTATTAAAAAAGAAAAAATGGAATGCGAGATTAAGAAGGTTAGGGAATTTACCGAAGCTAGAATCGATGTCTTACGGATTAAATTTATTTTCTGTTCCATTTTTCTTACTAGCTATTTTATTAGGATGCATATGGGGATATACGAAATTGGACAATTTCCATTGGTATGATACGAAAGTGATCGGGTCTTTTGTCGTTCTATTTGTATATTGTGCTGGCCTATATTTACGAGTGGCAGATGTGTTGCAAGGGAAGAAAATCGTGCAGTGGAACATCGGAGCATTTCTCGTAATGCTAATCAATATTTTTCTATTAAGCAGTTTATCCAACTTCCACTTTTGGTATTTATAATGAGGAGAGAGAATTATGCGCAAAATTATTGTAGGGTCACGAAAGAGTAAATTAGCATTAACGCAAACAAACTGGTTTATTGATCAGCTAAAAGCACTAGGTTTACCATATGAATTTGAAGTGAAAGAAATCGTCACAAAAGGTGATGTTATTTTAGATGTTACTCTTTCAAAAGTAGGCGGAAAAGGCTTGTTTGTTAAAGAGATTGAACATGCGTTACTTACGAAAGAAATTGATATGGCTGTACATAGTATGAAAGATATGCCGGCCGTACTTCCAGAAGGATTAATGATTGGTTGTACACCGAAGCGTGTTGACCCTCGTGATGCTTTTATCTCAAAAAGCGGAGCATCGTTTAAAGAGTTAGCAGAAGGCGCTATTTTAGGTACGAGTAGTTTAAGACGCAGTGCACAATTATTAGCTGCGAGACCAGATTTACAAGTGAAGTGGATTCGAGGGAATATCGATACACGTTTACGTAAATTACAAGAAGAAGATTACGATGCAATCATTTTAGCAACAGCTGGATTACAAAGAATGGGCTGGGATAATGAAGTTATTACAGAACATTTAGATGAGACGTTATGTGTACCTGCTGTAGGACAAGGTGCATTAGCGATTGAGTGCCGTGAGGATGATAAGGATTTACTACAGTTGTTAGCGCATATGAATGATGCAGTAACAGAAAGGACAGTCGCAGCAGAACGAGTATTTCTTCATAAACTTGAAGGTGGATGCCAAGTTCCGATCGCTGGATATGCAACTCTTACAGAAAATGATGCAATCGAATTAACAGCTCTTGTCGGTTCTATGGACGGTTCTGTTTTATTGAAAGAGACAGTAGTAGGAACTAATCCAGAGGAAGTAGGATTAGAGGCTGCGGACCGTTTAATTAAACAAGGCGCAAAAGAACTCATTCTTGCTGCAAATAAGGGGCAACAATAAATATGAACGCTCTCGCTGGCAAAACGGTATTAATTACACGTGCCCAGCATCAAGCGAAACAAATGAGTGTAGCGGTGAAAGAAAAGAGCGGAATTCCATTGGAAATTCCGCTTTTGCGTATGGAAGGTATGTCTCATAGGCAAATTCAACATATAGCAGGGCAGCTGCATTCGTATGACTGGGTTATTTTTACGAGTAAAAATGGGGTAGCTTTTTTTCTAGATAGTTTGAGAAAGAAGCTACCCGCAAAGACTAAAATTGCTGCAGTAGGCGTGAAAACAAGGTTAGAGTTAGAAAAGCGGGGCTATCAAGTGGACTTCGTTCCAACTTCATTTGTTGCAGAAGTATTTGCAGAAGAGTTTGTAAAAAGACTAAGTGGAAACGAGTGCATTTTATTTCCGAAAGGGAATTTAGCAAGAGATGTAATTCCAGTTGCACTTCGCGAAATTGGTGTTTCTCTAGAGGAGCTAATCGTATATGGTACGAAAGAGAATATAGAGAAAAGGCAAGAGCTTATAGTAGCGTTAGAAGTAGGGAAAGTAGAAATTATTACATTTACGAGCCCTTCAACTGTTACTAGTTTTGTTCGTTTACTTGAGGGTACAAACTGGAGAGAATGGACAAAAAACTGTACAATTGCTTGTATAGGGCCTATTACGGAAAAAGAGGCGATCCTTTATTTTCCACATGTTATTACGCCGAAAGAGTACACTGTAGAAGCATTACTACAATGCATTTGTGAATCTATAAAATAAAAGAATGGGGATAGAAATCTATGAACTCTTTACAATTTAATCGTCATCGTCGCTTAAGACAAAGCGGTAATATGCGTGCGCTTGTGCGTGAAACGTTTTTACATACGGAAGATTTTATTTACCCTATTTTTGTATTAGAAGGAGAAAATGTTCGTAATGAAGTGCCTTCTATGCCAGGCGTATATCAAATGTCTTTAGATTTATTGCAAGCTGAAATGCAAGAGGTTGTTGATTTAGGTATTCGTTCTGTTATTGTATTTGGTTTACCTGCTGAAAAAGATGAAGTTGGATCATCAGCATATTGTGATCATGGAATTGTGCAACGTGCAATTAAGCAAATTAAAGGTGAATTCCCTGAGCTAGTAGTAGTTGCAGATACATGTTTATGTCAATTCACAAGCCATGGTCATTGCGGTGTAATTGAAGATGGTATTATTTTAAATGACGAGTCTCTTGCAGTTCTTGCGAAAACAGCTGTAAGCCAAGCGAAAGCAGGAGCGGACATTATTGCGCCATCAAACATGATGGACGGATTCGTAACAGCAATTCGCCATGCATTAGATGAAAATGGTTTTGGACACGTACCAGTAATGTCGTACGCTGTGAAATATTCATCAGCATTTTACGGACCATTCCGTGATGCGGCGCACGGTGCCCCGCAATTTGGTGATCGTAAAACATATCAAATGGATCCAGCGAACCGTATGGAAGCATTCCGTGAAGCAGAATCAGATGTAATGGAAGGGGCAGATTTCTTAATTGTAAAGCCAGCTCTTTCTTACTTAGATATCGTTCGTGATGTGAAAAATAACTTTAATTTACCAGTCGTTGCTTATAACGTAAGTGGTGAATATTCGATGATTAAAGCAGCAGCGCAAAATGGTTGGATTAATGAAAAAGAAGTTGTACTTGAAAAATTAATTAGCATGAAACGTGCAGGAGCAGATTTAATTATTACGTATCATGCAAAAGATGCAGCAAGATGGTTACAAGAAGGAGGCGCTAAATAATGAAAAAGTTTGATAAGTCGATTGCGGCGTTTGAAGAGGCACAAGATTTAATGCCTGGTGGCGTAAATAGCCCCGTTCGTGCTTTTAAGTCTGTTGGTATGAATCCGTTGTTTATGGAGCGCGGAAAAGGCTCTAAAGTATATGATATCGATGGAAATGAATACATCGATTACGTATTATCATGGGGTCCTTTAATTCATGGTCATGCGAATGATCGTGTTGTTGAAGCTTTAAAATCTGTTGCTGAAAGAGGAACAAGCTTCGGTGCCCCAACGGAAATTGAGAATAAATTAGCGAAACTTGTTATTGAGCGCGTACCATCAATTGAGATTGTACGTATGGTTAACTCTGGAACAGAAGCGACAATGAGTGCACTACGTTTAGCTCGTGGTTATACAGGACGTAATAAAATTTTGAAATTCATCGGTTGTTACCACGGTCATGGTGATTCGTTATTAATTAAAGCGGGTTCTGGTGTGGCGACGCTAGGTTTACCAGATAGCCCTGGTGTACCAGAAGGTGTAGCGAAAAATACGATTACCGTAGCGTATAACGATTTAGAAAGTGTGAAATACGCTTTCGAACAATTTGGTGATGATATTGCTTGTATAATTGTAGAACCAGTAGCAGGAAATATGGGTGTTGTTCCTCCGCAACCAGGATTTTTAGAAGGTCTTCGTGAAGTAACAGAGCAAAATGGTGCATTGCTTATTTTTGATGAAGTCATGACAGGATTCCGAGTTGCTTATAATTGCGGACAAGGTTATTACGGTGTAACACCTGATTTAACTTGTTTAGGTAAAGTAATCGGTGGTGGCTTACCAGTAGGAGCATACGGTGGTAAAGCAGAAATTATGCGCCAAGTTGCACCGAGCGGACCGATTTACCAAGCAGGTACTTTATCAGGTAACCCACTTGCAATGGCAGCAGGTTATGAAACGTTAGTACAGTTAACGCCAGAATCATATGTAGAATTTGAGCGTAAAGCTGAAATGTTAGAAGCTGGCTTACGTAAAGCGGCTGAAAAACATGGCATTCCGCATCATATTAACCGTGCGGGTTCTATGATTGGTATTTTCTTTACAGATGAACAAGTTATTAATTACGATGCAGCAAAATCTTCAAATTTAGAATTCTTTGCGGCTTACTATCGTGAAATGGTAGAACAAGGTGTATTCTTGCCACCATCTCAATTCGAAGGTCTATTCTTATCGACAGCACATAGTGATGCAGATATTGAAGCGACGATTGCAGCAGCTGAAATTGCAATGTCAAAATTAAAAGCTTAATTGTTGAAAGAAAATCGCTCTCCATAAGGGGAGCGATTTTTTTTATTCATAAAGTCAGCTTTCCATACATAAATCTGTAATGACATATAGTTTGGGAGGGGGAAAAGAAGTGGCAACAGATCATTCATTACGTTTTTCATTAAAAGAATCTGTTTGGTTCCAAAAAGGACAGGAAGTCGAAGAACTTTTGTCAATTTCGTTAGATCCAGACGTTGAGATAGAAGAGCTTGATCATGAAGTTATCGTGAGAGGGCAATTAGATTTAACGGGAGAGTATGTTGCGCGGCAAGATGATTCGGCTTATTCATTAAGAGATTTATCGCCAGCGAAATCAATTGATTATGTAGAAACAAGGGAAGATGGGGTTAATGAACTTGTTCATTCCTTTCCGCTTGAAATATCAATTCCGAGAAACCGTGTGAAAGTAATTGAAGAACTATATGTATCTATTGAGGAATTTGATTATGAATTAAAGGAAAATGGTTGCTTACAATTATTAGCGGATATATCTATCACTGGTTTATGTGATGAAGAAAGAATCGAGGATGAAGAGGGAGAAACAGCGTATGCTGAGTTAGAGGCTGATTCCGCACAAGAAGATGAAAATAGACCTGCCATGCACGTAGAAGAACCAATCTATAAGGAATCAGATGAGTGGGAAGATTACGCGTTTGAACCGTTTCAACTAGAGGAAAGAAAAGAGCAGGAAGTAGAGGAAGAGGAAATAGAAGAACATGAATTTGTGGAGCGTGAAGAGGAGAAAGAATCAACGCCACAATTTGAATTGTTCGGAAGAAAAGATTTCAAGAAAGAAAAAGCGAAAAAACAAGAAGAGCAAGAAGAAGAAACGTATTCACAGCGAGATGAAAATGCACTTTATTTAACGAAAATATTTACGAAAGAACCGGAAGAAGAATTTACAAAGTTAAGAATGTATTTCGTGCAAGAAGGGGATACAATCGAATCTGTTGCAGACCGTTATGAAACGTCTGTACAAAACTTATATCGTGTCAATCAAACAGAAGATATATATTTAACTGCGGGACAAATTATTTATATTCCTGTTTCAAGGGCAAAAGCGAAATAAGTGAGTGTTTTCACTCACTTATTTTCCTAAAGGCTATGTTTTGAATAGAAAGGGTTATTCGTATGGATATTGAATTACGAAATCGCTATGAACCCATTGTAAGGCAATATAGATTGGATACACAGCATATGGAAGAGCACGGAAGTGTAACGAAAATTTACACGAATCAAGGTCCGTATGCGCTCAAGAAAATAGAAGACGGGAAGTTAGAGCGGAATAACTTTTTGCACCATATTCAATATTTGAAGGAGAACGGTTTTTCAAATTATGTACCTATATACCATGCGACGGATGGAAATTATATTTTAAGTGACGGGACGTATAATTATTATTTAATGCCTTGGTTAGAACGTGCGGAAGGCAACGGCGAGGATAATGATCAATACCATAAAATGTTTCAAACTCTCGGGACGTTACATCAAAAAACGGTGAAAGAAGAAACGTATACAGAAGAGGATTTAGAAAAACATTATACAAATATATCCGATCGCTGGGAGAATGATGGTGAGATGTTAGAAGAGTTTCTCGTAGAATCTGAAGCGAAGTGGTATATGTCTCCGTTTGAATTGCAATATTGTACGTACTATCATCATGTAATGAGGGCGCGTGAGTTTGCAACGAAGCAATTAACTGAGTGGAACGATGCGATGAAGGAAAAAGAAAAAACACGTATTACTTTTGTACATGGTAACGTATCGCTTAATCATTTCTTATTTGATTATGAACGGAATGGCTATTTTATTAGTTTAGAAAAATCGAAGTTTGCCACACCGGTGCAAGATATAGTAGGGTTTTATTCTCGGTCTTTAAACACGTATCCAATTGCGCGAAGTGATCGGTTTGAATGGTATCAAATGTACCAAAAAAATTTCCCTTTTACGAAAGAAGAGCAACTACTCATGTTTGCGTATATGACGTATCCATCGCAATTTATTCGGCAAATCCAGTCTTATAAGAAAAGAAGAGAGAGTCGCAATGAGGACAATGAACTTCTCGGAGTAAAGAGCTTACAACAATCGCATTGGCTCGTTAGCAATATAGAATATTTCCTTTCGCAATTACAAGCTGCCCAGCAAGGGAACGGATAAAAAGATAAGTAGTATCTCTACTTATCTTTTTTTTTCGTTCGTCCAAAAAGCCGTAGTATTAAATTTATCTTGACGAATAGGGTTTCGTTTTTTACACTATTGTATATAATAATTAACAATCATATAAATGCCTTGAAAGGGAAGAGTATAACAAGAAACGTCTTCAGAGAGGAGAATCATTAGCTGGAAGATTCTCTAGATAGTTATGTTAGAAGGTAGCCCTGGAGCATCTTTTCTGAACGGAATAGTTCTCATTAGGAAAAGACGGATTTGTCCGTTATCAAATTAAGAGTATAAGCAAATTCCTGAATTTGTTTGTAAATAAAGGTGGTACCGCGATGTCCCTCGTCCTTTTTGGATGAGGGGCATTTTTTATTTTAAGGAGGGAAAAAAATGTCAAACACGGAAAAGAATTTACCAACTAAATATGATCATATGTCCGTTGAAGAAGGCCTTTATCAATGGTGGCTTGAAGGCAAATATTTCGAAGCAACAGGAGATGAGAAGAAACAACCATATACAATTGTAATTCCACCTCCGAACGTAACTGGTAAGTTACACTTAGGTCATGCTTGGGATACAACTCTTCAAGATATTTTAACTCGTACGAAGCGTATGCAAGGTTACGATGTATTATGGCTTCCAGGAATGGACCATGCGGGTATCGCAACACAAGCGAAAGTAGAAGGGAAACTTCGTGAAGAAGGTATTTCACGTTACGATCTTGGCCGTGAGAAATTCCTTGAAAAAGCTTGGGAATGGAAAGAGGAATACGCGTCTCACATTCGTCAACAATGGGGGAAAGTTGGTTTAGGACTAGACTATTCTCGTGAACGTTTCACATTAGACGAAGGTTTATCTGATGCGGTTAATAAAGTATTCGTTCAATTATACGAAAAAGGCTTAATTTACCGCGGTGAATATATTATTAACTGGGACCCAGCAACACGCACAGCTCTTTCTGATATTGAAGTAATTCATAAAGAAGTTCAAGGTGCGTTCTACCATATGAACTATCCATTAACAGATGGCTCTGGTCATATTCGTCTTGCGACTACTCGTCCAGAAACGATGCTTGGTGATACAGCAGTAGCAGTTCATCCAGAAGACGATCGTTACAAACATTTAATCGGAAAAACAGTTACACTTCCAATCGTAGGCCGTGAGATTCCGATTATTGCTGATGAGTACGTAGAAAAAGATTTCGGAACAGGCGTTGTAAAAATTACACCAGCTCATGACCCGAATGACTTTGAAGTAGGTAACCGCCATGACTTACCACGTATCTTAGTAATGAACGAAGATGGATCAATGAACGAAAAAGCTGGTAAGTATAACGGTATGGATCGTTTCGAATGCCGTAAAGCGTTAGTGAAGGACTTACAAGAAGCGGGCGTATTAGTAGAAATCGAGCCTCATATGCATTCAGTAGGTCATAGTGAGCGTAGTGGTGCAGTTGTTGAGCCTTACTTATCAACACAATGGTTCGTAAAAATGGCTCCACTTGCTGAGAAGGCAGTAGAGCTTCAACAAAAAGAAGAAGAGAAAGTAACGTTCGTACCAGAGCGTTTCGAAAACACATATTTACGCTGGATGGAAAACATTCACGACTGGTGTATTTCTCGTCAATTATGGTGGGGACACCGTATTCCAGCTTGGTATCATAAAGAAACTGGTGAAGTATACGTAGGTACAGAAGAGCCAGCAGATATTGAAAATTGGAATCAAGATAACGACGTACTTGATACATGGTTCAGTTCAGCGTTATGGCCATTCTCAACACTTGGTTGGCCTGATGAAGATGCAGCAGACTTCAAACGTTACTATTCAACAGATGCATTAGTAACGGGTTATGACATCATCTTCTTCTGGGTATCTCGTATGATTTTCCAAGGTTTAGAGTTTACAGGCGAGCGTCCATTTAAAGATGTATTAATTCACGGTTTAGTTCGTGATGAGCAAGGACGTAAAATGAGTAAATCTCTTGGTAACGGTATTGATCCAATGGATGTTATCGAGAAGTACGGTGCAGATGCAATGCGCTATTTCTTATCAACAGGAAGCGCACCAGGTCAAGATCTACGTTTCAGTATGGAAAAAGTAGAGTCTACTTGGAACTTCATTAATAAAATTTGGAACGCATCACGTTTCGTATTAATGAACATGGATGATATGAAGTATGAAGAAATCGATTTAACTGGTGAAAAATCAGTTGCGGATAAGTGGATTTTAACTCGCTTAAACGAAACAATCGAAAGCGTAACGCGTAACATGGATAAATATGAGTTCGGTGAAGCTGGTCGTTCATTATACAACTTCATTTGGGACGATTTCTGTGACTGGTACATTGAAATGGCGAAACTTCCACTATACGGTGAAGATGAAGCAGCTAAGAAAACAACTCGTTCTATTTTAGCTTACGTATTAGACCAAACAATGCGTCTATTACACCCATTCATGCCATTCGTAACAGAGAAGATTTGGCAACATTTACCGCATGAAGGCGAATCTATTACAGTAGCAGCATGGCCAACAGTTCGCGAAGATTTACAAGATACAGAAGCTGCGGCAGAAATGCACCTTCTAGTTGATATCATTCGCTCTGTTCGTAACATCCGTGCAGAAGTTAATACGCCAATGAGCAAAAAAGTTCAAATGCAAATTAAAGCAAAAGATGAGGCTGTACTTGCTCAACTTACAAAAAACAGCTCTTACATTGAGCGTTTCTGTAACCCAAGCGAATTAATAATTCAAACGGATTTACAAGCACCAGAAAAAGCGATGACTGCAATCGTATCAGGTGCAGAGTTATTCTTACCGTTAGCTGATCTTATCAATCTTGATGAAGAGAGAGCACGTCTTGAGAAAGAATTTGAGAAGTTCGACAAAGAAGTAGAACGTGTACAGAAGAAACTTTCAAACCAAGGTTTCGTAGCGAAAGCTCCTGCAGCAGTTATTGACGGAGAGCGTGCGAAAGAGCAAGATTACCTAGAAAAACGTGAAGCAGTTCGCCAACGTCTAGCAGATCTTGAAAAGTAAAATATTTTTTAGAGGCTCACTATATTGGTGAGTCTCTTTTCTTTGCGTATAATAGGAGTATGAAGGTTGTCTTTTGAAAGGGGAAAGCATACGTGATACATACATACGAAGAAGCGATAGGGTGGATTCATAGCCGATTGAAGTTTGGTATTAAACCAGGATTAGAAAGAATGAGATGGATGCTAGAAGAGCTTGGAAATCCAGAGCGTCACATAAAATGTGTTCATCTTGCTGGCACAAATGGAAAAGGTTCAACGTTAACATATATGCGCTACATGTTAGAAGATGCAAAGTATAAGGTAGGAACATTTACCTCTCCATATATTGAAACATTTAACGAACGTATTAGTGTGAACGGGACACCAATTGCAGATGAAGAGATTACTGAACTTGTAAAGATGGTAAAGCCAGTCGTTGAAAAACTAGATGAGACGGATTTAGGGGAAGCGACTGAGTTTGAAATTATTACTGTTATGGCAATTTGTTATTTCGGTAAAGTTAATTTCTGTGATGTTGTTTTATTTGAAACAGGGCTTGGAGGGCGCTTTGATTCTACGAATGTTATTCATCCTGTTCTTACGATTATTACAAATATCGGCCACGATCATATGCATATTTTAGGGAACACACTAGGAGAAATTGCATATGAAAAGGCGGGGATTATTAAATCTGGTGTTCCAGTTATTACTGGTGTACGAGATGAGGAAGCATTGCAAGTCATTCAAAAAGTTGCAAAGGAAAATCATGCAAACTTATACGAGATGGGCAAGCATTTTACAGCGTTACATAAACAGTCTAGTGAAGATGGAGAACAGTTCGATTTCACTTGTCCCTTTGCCAGCTTTGAAGATGTGCGAATCTCAATGAAAGGTATTCACCAAGTAGGAAACGCAGCACTTGCACTTATGGCAGTCATGTATGTCAAAACATACTTATCATTTTTAATTGAGGAAGAAGAAATAAGAACTGGATTACAGGAAGCGTATTGGATTGGGCGATTTGAAAAACTGCAAAGCAATCCAGATATTATTATAGACGGTGCCCATAACCCAGAAGGTATCGAAAGTCTTGTGAAAACAGTAGAATCACATTACAAAGATAAAAATGTAATAGTTTTATTTACTGCCCTAGGTGATAAACAATTGCATAATATGGTAGATCAATTAGAAACCATTGCCGATGAAATTATTTTTACAACATTCGCCTTTGATCGTGCTATTTCTGCTGACAAGCTTGCATCGTATTCAAAGAAAAAGTCAAAATTAGTTTTTGAAAATTGGAAAGAGGCAATTGATACGAAGGTTGAAATGATTGGAGAAAATGATGTTTTTATCATAACAGGTTCTCTTTATTTCATTTCGGAAGTTCGAAAATATATTCGCGAGAAAAACTAGATAGTCTTTGCTATCTAGTTTTTTGTTCTACAAATGAAGTCAAATGCATACATATAAGATAAATATATAGGGTTATTTGGCGAATTCCTCTGACAAATATCTCGTTTTTTTGTGAAATGAATATGATATGATGCGGACAACGATAAGAGGTGAGGTGTGAGTGTATGGACAAGCAATCACGAACGATCTCAGTGAAAGTGAATGGAGCAGAAGCTAAGTATGAGGAGAAGAAGAAAGATGAATTTGAATGGATGGTAGTAGAAAGTGAAAGGCCGAAAAACGTTGTTCCGTTTCAAAAAGCGAAATTGGTGTTTAAGGAAAAAAAACGAAAGAAGTGGAGCAATACGTTAATTGCAATCGTTGCAACTGCAATTGTTATTGGTACGGCGTTTGGGATGGGAATGCTACAGTTACTGAAAGGACAAGGTGCGACAGGGGGAAGCGAAGTAACAGCTTCGAAGCAGATGCGAAATGAAGAATCAAAGGTGGGCGGAACGGCAGAACAAACACCGGCACCAAAAGAAGAAAAACAAAAAGCACAGACAGGAACGTCATTAGATCCAATGAAATTATTTTTTGTGCAAGGAGGAATTTATTCTTCCGAAGAAAAGGGACAGGCCGCTCTTGAAGAGTGGAAAGGTAATGGAGGCGTTGCAGTTTTAAAACCGAGCGGTGATAAGTATGCATTAGTTGTTGGTGTTGCTAGCGATGAACAAGGCATAAATCAATTAATGACGCAGTATAAAAATGATAATGTCTCCGTATTGAAAAAGAACTGGGATATAACAGATAAAGCGTTACTTAAAGATGATAAAGAAGTTGGGGCGTTTTTAACAAAAGTACAGCCATTATATACTCATTTAGCAAAATATGCTTCCAGCGTACAAGTTAGTGGAAAAAGTAATGCAAAAGATATAGGTGCGATTGAAAAAGAGTGGAAAGCAATTGAAAAAGAAGGAAAAAGTATGAAGCAGGAAGAAGCAAAGAAATTGTATATGTATACGTCAGTAGCTGTGCAAACAGTGAAGGATGGAAAAGGTGATAAGGAATCTTTGGCGAAATTAAATCAAGTTATTATTGATGGTATACTTTCATATGAAAAAATTGTTTCCCAAAAGGTGAAATAATAGGATAATGAAATGACGAAGGAAGAAGTATAGGTACTTCTTTCTTTTCTTTTGAATTTAGAGCAAAATGCTTTCTCTATGGCAGGAATATAATCGTATTTTAGTAAAAAGTATTATTTTATTTAGAGAAAATAATATTTCTTTCATTTGTGGACAAACTATTCCTTTGATACGATTGATGTAAATGATTCTGCTTCATGTGAGAAAGGAAGGAGAAAATATGAGAAAAATTATTTTAGCATCAGGGTCACCTCGCAGGAAGGAACTGCTTGAGTTAGCGGATGTACCATTTGAAATCATTGTAAGTGAAGTAGAAGAGACGATTGGTGCGTACTCATCACCTTCTGATATTGTTATGTCGCTTGCCCTGCAAAAAGCATCTGCAGTAGCAGAAAATAACAGTGATCATATTGTGTTAGGTGCAGACACAATTGTTACATATGAATCGCGTATTCTTGGAAAGCCTTCTAATGAGGGTGAGGCGAAAGAAATGTTGCAATTATTATCAGGGAAAACACATGAAGTGTATACTGGTGTTGCAATTATAACAAAAGACAAAACAGTCACTTTTTACGAGCGTACAGAAGTTACGTTTTGGGAATTAACAGAAGAGGAAATTGACGTATACGTTGCATCGAAAGAGCCTCTTGATAAAGCAGGAAGTTATGGAATTCAAGGTAAAGGATCTATTTTTGTTCAACATATTCAAGGGGATTACTATAGTGTAGTCGGTTTACCAATTTCACGTCTTGTTCGGGAATTAAAACAATTTAATATTGATATAACCCATGCGTAAAATTGCATGGGATTTTCTTTGAAAGAACAAATAAAGGGGTGGAGAAATGAACGGTATTCGTGATGTTGTCAAAGAAGAACAGCCACGGGAGCGTTTATTGTTAGAAGGAGCTGGAAGTTTATCAAATCGGGAGCTTCTTGCAGTTTTACTCAGAACAGGTTCTAAAGAAGAAACAGTTTTAAAGTTATCAGATAAAATTTTACATCACTTTGATGGTTTACGCATGTTGAAAGATGCAACGTTAGAAGAGCTTGTCAGTATACATGGTGTTGGGATTGCAAAGGCAGCCCAGCTTATAGCTGCTTTTGAACTCGGTAGAAGAATGGTACGTTTAGAATATCAAAATAGATACAGCATTCGAAGCCCAGAAGATTGTGCGAGATATATGATGGAAGAAATGCGCTTCCTGCAGCAGGAGCATTTTGTATGTTTATATTTGAACACAAAAAATCAAGTTATACATAGGCAAACGATTTTCATTGGCAGTTTAAACACATCAATTGTACATCCAAGGGAAGTTTTTAAAGAAGCGTTCCGTCGTGCAGCAGCCTCTATCATATGTCTTCATAACCATCCTTCAGGAGACCCCGCGCCGAGCCGAGAAGATATTGAAGTAACAAAACGGTTAGTAGAATGCGGCCAGATTATCGGAATTGAAGTGCTTGACCATATTATAATAGGCGACCATAAATTCGTGAGTTTAAAGGAAAAAGGTCATATTTAAGACTATGCTTTTTACTTATTTTGTTTTATAATGTGATTTATGAGTTTTTTGTAGAAATTTATCTACAAAAAGGATAAAGATATAAAAAACGTACTGTTTTTATAATATAAAGTAAGAAAAAATGAGTCCGTGAAAACAAGAAAGGAAGATAAATAATATGTTTGGATTTGGTGGCTTTACTCGCGATCTTGGAATAGATTTAGGAACTGCGAACACGCTTGTATATGTAAAAGGAAAAGGTGTAGTTTTACGTGAACCTTCAGTAGTAGCGTTACAAACTGATACGAAACAAATCGTTGCTGTAGGTAGCGATGCAAAACAAATGATTGGTCGTACACCAGGAAACGTTGTGGCACTTCGCCCGATGAAAGACGGTGTAATTGCTGATTACGAAACGACAGCAACAATGATGAAATACTACATTCAACAAGCTCAAAAATCAAATGGATTCTTCTCACGTAAGCCTTACGTAATGGTATGTGTACCGTCTGGTATTACAGCTGTAGAAAGACGTGCAGTAATCGATGCGACTCGTCAAGCGGGCGCTCGTGACGCTTATCCAATTGAAGAACCATTTGCAGCAGCAATTGGTGCGAACTTACCTGTTTGGGAACCAACTGGTAGCATGGTTGTTGATATCGGTGGCGGTACAACAGAAGTTGCAATCATTTCTTTAGGTGGTATTGTAACAAGTCAATCAGTTCGTGTTGCTGGTGATGATATGGACGATTCAATCATTCAGTACATTAAGAAAAGCTACAACTTAATGATTGGTGAAAGAACAGCTGAAGCATTAAAATTAGAAATCGGTTCTGCAGGCGAGCCAGAAGGTATCGAGCCTATGGAAATTCGCGGTCGTGATTTAGTAAGTGGTTTACCAAAAACAGTACTAATTCAGCCAGAAGAAATTGCAGATGCATTAAAAGATACAGTAGATGCAATTGTAGAATCTGTTAAAAATACGTTAGAGAAAACTCCACCTGAATTAGCGGCAGACATTATGGACCGTGGTATCGTATTAACAGGCGGCGGAGCATTACTACGTAACTTAGATAAAGTGATTAGTGAAGAAACAAATATGCCAGTTCTTGTTGCGGAAGATCCATTAGATTGCGTAGCAATTGGAACGGGTAAAGCATTAGACAATATCGATCTTTTCAAAACTGCTGCTCGATAATATTGCAAAATAAAAATCAATGAAATTAAGAGGGTGTGAACGTGCCACAGTTTTTCTTAAACAAAAGATTAATTGTTTTGTTAGTTAGTATTATTCTTCTCGTGGCATTGATTGGAATCTCATTGAAAGAACGGAACAGTTTAACATGGCCAGAGCAGTTTGTTAAAGACACTGTCGGTGTTGTAGAACGTGTATTCCAAAAGCCAGCGAAATACGTAGCTGGATTCTTCGAAAATGTAGAGGATGTAAAGCGCACGTATGAAGAGAATAAAGAATTAAAAGCAAAATTAGATAATTATGCAGGTCTATCAGGGAAAGTAAAACAATTAGAAGATGATAACAAGAAGTTACAAGAGTTAACGGGTAAAAAAGAGTTGAATAGCCAATATACTGAAATTCCATCTACTGTTGTTTCTCGTAATCCAGATAAATGGTACGATTTAGTTGGAATTGATAAAGGGGCACAGCAAGGAATTAAAAAAGATATGGCTGTAGTAACTTCACAAGGTCTAGTTGGACGAGTGAAAAGTGTATCCCAGTTTACATCATCAGTAGAATTGCTAAGCTCTATGAGTCGAACAAATCGTGTTTCTGCTATCGTACAAGGTGATGAGAAGATCTTTGGATTGATTGAAGGTTACGACAAAGAAAAGCACTTACTTCTTTTCACAAAGATTGGCTCTGATGCAGACGTGAAAAAAGATCAACTAGTTGTAACATCTGGACTTGGTGATATTTTCCCGAAAGGTCTTGTAATTGGAACAATCGTTGATGTTCAGCCAGATCCATACGGCTTAACAAAAACAGCTTATGTAAAACCGGCCGCTGACTTGAATGACGTAGAGCATATTATGGTTGCTAAACGTGCAACGCCTTCAGCGCCATTAGAATAGGAGGGGGAGAAGAGATGATGAAGATTCTAAAAAGAGCAGCTCTTCCTCTTTTGCTCCTTTTTGTTTTTCTATTTGAAAATATGTTTGCTACTATTGTTCCAACAGAGGTTTTTTGGAAAGACAGTATAGCAGCACCTCATTTCTTTATAATTGTGTTATGTTTTATTACTGTGTACTATAGTCCGGTCCAAGGGATTTATTACGGACTCTTATTTGGTTTCTTATTTGATACCGTATACACAGAACTTGTCGGCATATATATATTTGCGTATCCGATTTTAGCTTATTTAGTTTATAGTGTGATGAAGATACTACAATTGAATTTATTTATTGTTGCTTCTATTGTACTAGCTAGCATTGTAGCACTAGAGTATTATGTGTATGGATTTTTAACTTTGTTAGGACGTACTCATATGTCAGCGTATGTCTTTTTCACAGATCGTCTCCTGTCTACTTTATTGCTAAATGCAATTTTCTTATTGATAGTTTGTTTCCCACTGAGACGATATTTAGTGCGTCTTTCAAAAGCGATGGAAGAAAAAGAAAAAAGGATTTTCTAATTTTATGTCGAATTGAATCGGTGGGGTGAACTTTAGTGGAAGAAAAAAAGCAACAAAATGTAACAATAAAAGGGACAAAAGACGGAATAACGCTTCATTTAGATGATTGTTGTTCATTCTCTGAATTACTGGAGGAATTGGATGAAAAGCTTTCTACACATTACTATGATGGTGATGGGCGCTCTTTAATTGAAGTGCATGTGAAAGTGGGAAATCGTTATTTAACAGAAGTCCAACAAGAAGAGATTCGTACGTTAATTCGTAATAAAAAGAATCTTGTTGTGGATTCAATTGAAAGTGATGTTATCACGAAAGCAGAAGCAATAGCTTGGAAAGAAGAAACAGAAATTGTCCCTATTTCCAAAATTGTTCGCTCTGGACAAGTTTTACATGTAAAAGGAAATTTATTGTTAATTGGAGATGTTAATCCAGGCGGAACGGTTATCGCTGGAGGGAATATTTTTGTCGTAGGATCATTAAGAGGAATTGCGCATGCTGGGTATTATGGGGATTCGGAGGCTGTAATCGCTGCATCTGATATGAACCCGATGCAACTTCGAATTAGTGATGTGGCAATGCGGGCTCCGGAAGAGAAAGAAGACGGAGCGGAGGCGGCAGAATGTGCGTATATTAATGAGAACAATCACATTGTTGTCGATCGACTGCAACTTCTCACTCATCTTAGACCTAATTTAACAAAGTTAGAAAGGGGAATTGTATAGCTGTGGGAGAGGCAATAGTAATTACATCTGGAAAAGGCGGAGTAGGTAAAACTACAACGTCTGCGAACATTGGTACAGCCCTGGCGTTATCTGGAAAGAAAGTGTGCTTAATTGACACAGATATCGGCCTTCGAAACTTAGACGTAGTAATGGGGCTGGAAAATCGTATTGTATTTGATCTTGTTGATGTCGTTGAAGGGCGTTGCCGTTTACCTCAGGCGCTTATTAAAGATAAGCGTTTTGATGATCTTTATTTATTACCTGCAGCACAAACGAGTGATAAATCAGCGGTAACACCTGAACAAATGGATGAATTAATACAAGTATTACGTCAAGATTATGATTACATATTAATTGATTGTCCTGCGGGGATTGAGCAGGGATTTAAAAATGCGGTAGCTGGTGCGGATAAAGCAATCGTTGTTACGACGCCAGAAGTATCCTCGATGCGCGATGCGGATCGTATTATCGGGCTTTTAGAAAAAGAGGATATTGAACCACCAAAACTTGTTATTAATCGTGTGCGTAGTCATATGCTTCATGAGCAGGATATGTTAGATGTTGATGAAATCGTACGTACATTGTCAATCGAGCTTCTTGGTGTTGTCGAGGATGATGATGAAGTTATTCGTGCTACAAATACAGGTGAACCTGTAGCGTTGCAACCGAGCGGAAAAGCAGCGTTAGCTTATCGTAATATTGCAAGACGCTTGTTGGGTGAGAATGTACCATTGCAAGCATTTGGACAAGAAAAGGTATCGGTATTTACAAAGGTGAAAAACTTCTTTGGAATCCGTTAAAAGCACTTCGCGCATATGCGAAGTGCTTTCTTTTTTCTTCACACGAATATCTTCCTTTCTTAGCTCATACATATGTACAAACTGTATACAACTGTTTCTATTTAAATTAGCTTAACGAAAGAAAGGAGACAGTATGAAGAATAGACGTGTAGAAGAAATTAAAAAACGGATTGCGAAAAGAAAAGCAGAGCAAGAAAGGATGGAGGAAGAACAGTATTTTGCTGGAGGGAATTTTGATAGTGAAACAGTATTTATTGAAGAAGGAGAAAAGGAAATTCATCCTTTATTTCAAAAAGAAGTATTTTTCTTCAAAGTTTTGTTATCAGCAATATTAGTTCTTTCTGTCGCTATTTTATATAAGAATGCACCCTCTTCTTTCGACGGTGCTAAAGCTGTTACAGAAAAAGTGATGAAAGAAGAATTTCAGTTTGCTACTGTAGCGAAATGGTACGAAAAGCAGTTTGGAAAACCGCTCGTATTTTATTCACCTACTGAGAAAAAAGAAGGAACTATTCAGCAAAAAGATTATGCCATCCCTGCTTCTGGAAAGGTGATGCAAGGGTTTCAAAAAAATGGCCAAGGTGTATTTGTTCAAACAGCTACAAATGCAACTGTTGAGTCAGTGAATGAAGGGCTAGTTGTTTTTGCAGGTAAGAAAGAGGAACTTGGTAATACGGTTCAAATTCAGCATGCAGATGGAACAGAATCGTGGTATGCGAATTTAAATGACATGACAGTGAAATTATATGATTACGTTTCAAAGAAACAAAAAATTGGAAAGGTGAATAATGATGCAAATAATAAAAATGGTAAGTTTTATTTCGCGATAAAAAAGAATGAAAAATTTATTGACCCGATTCAGGTGATTTCATTTGATTAAATATAGAGAAGTTTTAACGAAGATTTCAGTGCATCCGTTGTTTTGGGTTATTATTGTCATTGGTATTTTTACGGCACGTTTTAAAGAGTTACTACTGTTATTTTGTATCGTTCTTATCCATGAACTTGGGCATGCTTTTGCGGCGGCACACTACAATTGGCGTATTAAAAAGATTCAACTTTTACCCTTTGGTGGTGTGGCTGAGCTTGAGGAACATGGGAATAAGTCATTGAAAGAGGAACTTGTTGTTGTAATTGCAGGGCCTATACAACATATTTGGATGATGCTGGTAGGTTATATAGTGTTTGAAGCTGGTTGGCTGGGTGCGGATTTATATTATTTCTTTATATGGAATAATATAATTATTTTAGCATTTAATTTACTACCTATTTGGCCGCTTGATGGTGGAAAAGTATTGTTTAACGTATTATCATATCGTTTTCCTTATTTACAAGCACATGAAAAGATGATGAAATTATCATGTGTTTTTTTTGGTGTAATACTAGTGTGGCAGTTACTTTGGAATAGTAACAATATTATGATGTGGGTACTACTCATATTTTTAGCGGTGTCGTTATATCAAGAGTGGAAACAAAGACAGTATGCCTTTATGCGTTTTTTATTAGAACGTTATTATGGGAACAAAAGAGGAATTGAAAAGATTGCACCTATTGAAGTGCAATCAGAAGATCATTTATATAAGATATTCACAAAATTTCGTAGAGGGTATAAGCACTCTATTATCGTCCATGGAAAATATAAAGAACATTACACATTGGATGAAAATGAATTACTCTATGCGTATTTTACTGAAAAACGAACAACTTCATCTGTTGAAGAATTAATCGGTTAGTGTTGACGATAGCACTAACCTTTTATTATTGTAAAAGCAAAGAAGATTATAAAGTGAGGAAAGAATTTTGAAAACGTTATATATGAACTATGCAGGATCGGAAAAACGCGTTGCAATTGAAGAGAAGAAAAAAATTGTTGAGTTTTTATGGAAACGAAATGAAGAACAAGAGATTGTTGGACATATTTATGTTGGACGTATCGTAAGAACGATTGCTGGAATGAACGCAGCTTTTGTAAACATCGGTTTAGAAAAACATGCGTACCTTTCATACGATGATGTACCATCTTCTTATCGTATACATGAAGGGCAAGCAGTACTCGTGCAAGTTGTGAAAGAGGCAATTGATACGAAAGGGCCGAAATTGACGGCGAACGTAGAATTTACCGGGAAATATGTCGTTTATATGCCATATGATGAAATGCGTGCGGTTTCTAGAAAAATAAAAAATAATAAAAGAAGGCAACAGCTACTCCAAATTGAGGTAGAAGGGACAGGAGGTTATATTTTCCGCTCTGCTTCTGAAAAAGGAGAAATTGAAGAAATACAAGCTGAAATGCAAAGGTTACAGCAGTTATATGAAGAGCTAAAAAGAAAAGAGGGCCAAGGAAAGGCACCGTTACTACTTCATCGACCAGCGACCTTTTTAGATCGTGTATTCCAAGAGAATCCGATTGAAACGATTGAAAAAGTAGTTGTAGATACAAGAAGTATAGTAAAAGAATTAGAAGAAAAGATCGGAAAAGAAAAAGTATCTTTTTATAATGAAAAATCTTCAATGTTTAACCATTTTGGAATAGAGCGTGAGATCGAGAAAGCACTTCAAAAAATTGTGTGGCTCCCGAATGGTGCTTATTTAATTGTGGAACAAATGGAGACGATGACTGTAATTGATGTGAATACGGGCAAGTTTACTGGAAAACAGAATTTACAAGATACAGTCCTTCGTACAAATGAAGTGGCAGCTGAAGAGATTGCACGTCAATTAAGACTGCGTGATATCGGTGGTATGATATTAATTGATTTTATTAATATGAAAAGAAGAGAAGATAAAGAAAAGGTAAGAGAAAGTCTCATGGCTGCTATGCAAAATGATCGCACATATACAAGAGTGCTCGGTTTTACAGAGTTAGGGATTTTGGAGATGACACGTAAACGTAAGAAACATTCTTTACGCGACGTATTACTAGAAGAATGTGTACCTTGCAAAGCGACGGGGTATGTGATGTCATATGAAACAATTGCGTATGAGTTAGAGAGAGAGCTAATCACATATGGCAATATAGAGGATGAGGCAGTATTAATCGCTGCACCTAAAAATCTGCAAAAACAATTTTTGCAAAAAGAATTACAAAAAAATATTCCATTTGAAATTTATTTCAAAGATGATATGATCGAAAAGTATGCAATTGTCCGTTTTGGAAGTAAAACAGAAATTGTAGAACGGAAAAAATAGTTAGTAGAACATTTATTGACAACCGTCTATGATTCATGATAACATCTTTATGTTATAGTTTATAGCACCTAAACGGCTATATGCTACAACCGCACAAGACAGGTTCCCTAAAGGCATTTATGTCTACCTCGTTTTTGGCGAGTCTTAGTAATTAAGAGGAGGTGCAAGTATGTACGCAATTATCGAAACAGGTGGAAAACAAATTAAAGTTGAAGCTGGTCAAGCAATCTACATTGAAAAATTAGATGTTGAAGCTGGTGAAACTGTTACTTTTGACAAAGTTCTTTTCGTTGGTGGCGAAAACGTTAAAGTTGGTAGCCCAGTTGTAGAAGGTGCAACAGTTACTGCGAAAGTTGAAAAACAAGGTCGCGCTAAGAAAATCATCGTTTTCAAATACAAAGCGAAAAAGAACAATCGTAAGAAACAAGGTCATCGTCAACCTTACACTAAGCTAGTTGTTGAAGCTATCAACGCTTAATTCAGGTTAACATGATTAAAATTACGATAAGTCGCACGAAATTAGGAAGTATCCAATCATTTAAAATGACTGGACATGCCAATTATGCGCCACATGGACAAGATCTTGTCTGTGCTGGAACTACAGCGGTTGTGTTTGGTTCTATAAATGCAGTGGAAGAACTTTGTAATGTGCAGGCAACTATTGAACTCGGAAGTGATGGCGGATTCTTAACGTATGAATTGCCTAATGATTTAGACGTTCATACAGCAGAAAAAGCACAGATACTTTTAGAAGGATTGGTTGTTTCGCTTAAGACGATCGAACTTGATTACGGAAAGTATATCCGTTTAATAGAAAAAGTGCAGGAGGTGTAACGTATGTTAAGATTAGATCTTCAGTTTTTCGCATCTAAGAAAGGTGTAGGTAGTACAAAGAACGGTCGTGACTCTCAGTCAAAACGTCTTGGTGCTAAACGCGCAGATGGTCAAACGGTTTCAGGTGGTTCAATTCTTTACCGTCAACGCGGTACAAAAATTTATCCAGGTGTTAACGTTGGTCGTGGTGGCGATGACACTTTATACGCGAAAGTTGACGGCGTAGTACGCTTTGAGCGTCTTGGCCGTGACCGCAAACAAGTGAGCGTATATCCTGTTGCTCAAGAAGCATAAGAACTCACGGAAAACTCTAACCTGAGTGCAGGTTAGAGTTTTTCTATATTAAGGGGTATCTAAATGAATGAAAAATGGACAATTATAGATGCATTGCGTCATTCAAGACATGATTGGCTCAATCGTATGCAGATGGTGAAAGGAAACCTTTCCCTTGGAAAAGTGGAAGAGATTCATAGTCTCATCGATCGTTTTGTCCAAGAAGCGAGACAAGAATCCAATCTGATAGGGCTATCAATGCCTTTATTTTCAGAGTGGATTTTAACATATAATTGGAAACAGCAGCCGTGCTTATTGGAGTACGAAGTATTAGGGGAATTACATAACTTATCTCACTTAGATGAGATTGTATGTACATGGACGAATCAATTTTTCTCAATGCTTCAGCATAGTTTAGACGTATATGTTGAAAATTATGTTTGTATCACAATTGAATGTGACGCGGAGAATGCTCGTTTCTTTTTTGATTTTCGTGGTAAGCTAACGAGTGTAGAAGAACTACAGAATTGGCTTGCGAACCAAAACAATAAATGGTATTCCATTTCTTATACAGTACGAGACGAAGAAGTCTCAGTTATATTACAACCAATCGAAAAAAGTGTGGTGAAATAATGTTTGTAGATCAGGTCAAGATATATGTAAAAGGCGGCGACGGTGGTAACGGAATGGTTGCGTATCGTCGTGAGAAGTATGTACCTAAAGGTGGCCCAGCAGGTGGCGACGGTGGTAAAGGTGCAGATGTTGTTTTTGTTGTTGAGGAAGGCTTACGTACATTAATGGACTTCCGCTACCAACGTCATTTCAAAGCTGATCGTGGTCAGCACGGAATGAGTAAAGGTCAGCACGGTCGTAAATCTGAAGATTTAATCGTAAAGGTTCCACCAGGAACAATAGTAAAAGATGAAAAAACAGGTGAAATTCTTGCCGATTTAGTAACGCATGAACAAACAGCTGTAATCGCAAAGGGTGGCCGCGGTGGCCGTGGTAACTCACGTTTCGCAACACCGACGAACCCAGCGCCAGAAATCGCTGAGAACGGGGAACCAGGTCAAGAACGTGATGTCACGCTAGAACTTAAAGTGCTAGCAGATGTTGGACTTGTTGGATTCCCAAGTGTAGGTAAATCTACATTATTATCTGTTGTATCATCAGCGCGTCCGAAAATTGCAGAGTATCACTTTACAACAATCGTTCCAAATCTTGGTGTTGTTGAAACTGGTGATAACCGCAGCTTCGTTATGGCTGACCTTCCTGGACTAATTGAAGGCGCACATGCCGGCGTCGGACTTGGACACCAATTCTTACGTCATATTGAGCGTACACGTGTAATCGTGCACGTTATCGATATGTCTGGTTTAGAAGGCCGTGAGCCATATGAAGATTATGTAACAATCAATAGTGAACTAAAAGAATACAATATGCGTTTAACTGAGCGTCCACAAGTTGTTGTTGCAAACAAAATGGATATGCCAGGCGCAGAAGAAAACTTACAAGCATTTAAAGAGAAATTGGGAGACGAAGTGAAAATTTTCCCAATCTCAGCTGTAACGAAACAAGGTGTTCGTGACTTACTATTTGAAGTAGCGAACTTATTAGAAACAACACCAGAATTCCCAATGTACGATGATGTAGAAGAATCTGAAGCAAGTGTAATGTACAAATTTGAATCTGAATCTAATTTTGAAATTACACGCGAAAGTGATGGTACATTTGTTATTTCTGGTTATGATATTGAGAAAACATTCAAAATGACAGACTTCTCACGTGATGAATCTGTACGCCGATTTGCTCGTCAAATGCGTGGAATGGGTATTGATGAAGCCCTTCGTGCACGTGGTGCAGTAGACGGAGATATTGTAAAAATTCTTGAATATCAATTTGAATTTATCGATTAAGACTGCCGAAATATGGCAGTCTTTTTTTTATCCCGCTATTCACCGGACAGTAAGACCCCCACCTCAAAATTCAGTGAAGCAAAGTGAGGGCGGGCTGCCCGTAAAATCCCGGTTGGTGAGGGCTGATTAAAGTTTCACTTTATTGTAAAAGTCTGATTCGTACAGGAAAAATTCCCCACTAATTAAATTTTCAATTTATAATAGAACAAGGAGTGGTTTTGGAAGAATTTTTTATGGGGAGAAAACGAACATGTATAAAATATTAATTGTAGAAGACGATGAAAAAATAGCGGGAATATTAGAGGAGCATTTAGAAAGGTATGGCTATCAATCATTTAGAGCAAGTGATTTACGTCATATAAAAGATGAGTTCGTGAAAATAAATCCTCATCTCGTATTACTGGATATTAATTTACCATATTTTGATGGTTTTTATTGGTGTCGTCAAATTCGTACTGTATCGAATGCGCCGATTATTTTTGTTTCTGCAAGAACAGGGGAAATGGATCAAGTAATGGCAATCGAGAATGGCGGAGATGATTACATTACAAAACCATTCCATTTAGATATCGTAATGGCGAAGGTGAAAAGTGCACTTCGCCGTGGATATGGTGAGTACGCCTCTGTTGCTGAGAGTGATTGTTTAGGTGTAAATGGACTGTTGTTATTTCCGTCCCAGCACATTGTTGAGTGGCAGGGGCAACAAACGGAGCTGACAAAAAATGAATTTTACTTATTAGAATGTTTAATGAAACAAGCAAATCAGTATGTAACGCGTGAAGAACTGTTAGAAGCCCTGTGGGATGAGGTAGCTTTTGTTGATGATAATACATTAACCGTAAATGTAAAACGCGTAAGGAAGAAACTAGAGGAGCTAGGCGTTAAAAATGCCATTGTAACGAAACGTGGATATGGTTATGCGCTTCTTACAGAGTGGGGCGAAGGGCATGAAGGTTAAAAATTACCTCTTGGACCGCTTTTCTCTACTTCTTTCTTATATTGTTAGCCTTTGTTTATTTGGGCTCGTTTTGCAGTTGCAAAGTCTTTTAGAAAAAAGATCCATTGATTGGAGTACGTGGTTATATGGGCTTTTATTAGGGACGGTTGTAGTTACTGTATACCTCATTTACGATTATCGAAAACGAAGTATATTTTTAAAAAGAATTGAAAAATATGTTGCCAGCGGAAATACATTACACGATTCTTTACTTATTGATACTTCTTATACGTCAGAGCAAGAGATGGTTGTTGAATCGTTTACGCTATTAAGACAGCAATATATGAATGAAATTCATAAACAACATGCGAAAGAACAACAACAAATGATATTTATGAACCAGTGGATTCATCAAATGAAAACACCAGTATCGGTTATAGAATTGCTTTTACAAAAGTTTGGTAAAGAGCATCGTGAAGCAAGAGCAACAGTTGAAAGTATTCGTGAAGAAAATAACCGCATACTAAATGGTTTAGATTTAGCGTTACATATGGCAAGGTTAGAGCAATTTGCGAAAGATTATAAAGTAGAAGTAGTAAATGTGATAGATATCATCAGGGGTATTATTAATGAAAATCGAAAATCTTTCATTCAATCGTCGGTATTTCCGAAAGTAATGTTTGATGAAGATACTTGTATGGTTGCATCTGATAGAAAATGGCTCAGTATTGCTATAGGGCAAATTGTTGTAAATGCAATTAAGTATACGAAAATTTCAGAAGCAGAGAAAAAGGAAATTCAATTTCAAATTGAAGAGAAAGATCAAAAGGTGTTACTACATATTAAGGACAATGGAATTGGTATTCCAAAGCAAGATGTAAAGCGTATATTTGATCCATTCTTTACGGGAATAAATGGCCGTAAAACGAGAGAAGCGACTGGAATGGGTTTATATATTACGAAGGAAATTTGTGATAATTTACATCACGGTATTTATGTGCAATCGGCTGAAGGGGAAGGGACAACATTCACGTTCCAATTTGCAAAAGATGAAGAATATCATACATTAATGAGAAAAATGACAAAACTGTAAGATAACAAAACGTTTTGTAAGGGAAATCACTCGTTTCTTTTTCTTATTTTTCTTATAGTAAATGTAAGAAGAAAACACATAGGGGGATTAGAAATGAGTGTTCTTGAAGTAAAAGGATTAACGAAGGTGTACCAATCAAAAGGTTCAGTAGCGACGACTGCTTTAAATGATATAAATTTTAAAATAGAAGAAGGCGAATTTGTAGGGATTATGGGTCCTTCAGGAAGCGGGAAAACAACGCTTTTAAATTTATTAGCAACAATTGATAAGCAAACTTCAGGTCATGTGCTTGTAAATGGCGAAGAAATTAATCAAATGCGTGCTGCAAAATTAGCGGAGTTTCGCCGTACACATTTAGGATTCATCTTCCAGGATTTTAACTTACTTGATACGTTATCGATTAAAGAAAATATCATTTTACCACTTGTAATGGCGAAGAAATCTGTAAATGAAATCGATGCAAAAGTGCTTGAGATTGCAAAGTTCTTAAATATCGAAGAAATATTAAATAAAAAAGTATATGAAGTATCAGGCGGACAGCAACAACGTGCAGCAGCTGCGAGAGCGATCATTCATGAACCGACGTTAATTTTAGCGGATGAGCCAACTGGAAACTTAGATTCAAAGTCAGCAAAATCATTAATGAGTGCGTTGCAAGACTTACATGAACAAAAGAAAGTAACAATTGCAATGGTAACGCATGATCCAGTAGCGGCGAGTTATTGCGAACGTATTCTTTTCATTCGCGACGGAGAAATTTTTTCAGAAATACATAAAGGAAGAACGAAACAAGCCTTTTTCCAAGAAATTCTGGACGTACTTGCGATGCTAGGAGGAGAATATCATGAACTTTCGCCAGCTCGCGCTTAATAACGTAAAAGGAAATTGGCGTAATTATAAAGCTTTCCTTATTAGTAGCTGCTTATCGATTGTCGTATTTTTCATGTATGCTTCCTTTATTTATCATCCAGATGTCGTAAGTGGTAATATTAGTATGAGAGGGATGATCTCAAAAGGGCTAGAATCGATGAATTATATTGTAGTCATCTTCTCAGCACTCTTTATTTTATATGCAAATTCAACATTTTTACGAGCAAGAAAAAAAGAGTTTGGTCTATTAACATTAATAGGCGGAACAAAATCTCAACTTGGCCGAATGATTATATTAGAACAGCTTATGTTAGGTAGCATTGCAATTGTAGTAGGTATTGGGCTTGGCATGCTTTGTTCAAAATTATTTTTCCAAGCATTAAGCGTAATATTGAAAATAGATAAAACACTTCCACTCGTATGGAATAGTAAAGCAATTCTTATTACAGCAGGTATATACTTTATTCTATTTTTAATCCTATCATTGTTTAGTGTTTGGACAGTAGGACGCTTGCAAATTATTGATTTATTAAGAGAAGCAAGAAAACAAAAAGTAGAACCTTTTGCATTTACATCGTTATGTGTAGTTGGTATAGGATGTATTATTGTTGCATATGTACTGAGCTTCCAAGTGACATTTATGAATTTTGTCATTCTGTTTTTACCGATTGTAGGGCTGACGATAGGCGGAACTTATTTACTGTTTACACAAGGTAGTACAGTCGTATTAAAAGCATTGCAAAAAAGAAAAAGATCTTTTTATACATATCCAAATATGTTCGTACTTAGCAATCTTATTTATAAAATGAAAGATAATGCTCGTTTTCTATTTGTAATTTCTATCATTACGGCCGTTGTATCTTCAGCAGTTGGTACACTGTACGTATTTTTTGAGGATATGAGTTATAAGGCAGTAACTAGTACCCCGCATGCTATTTCGTATGAGGAAAAGGGAATAAATACGCATAATGTCATCAAAGAAGGAAAGGCAAAAGAATTAATAAAAAAACACGGATTTGAAGAAGCGCGAGAAGTAATGTACGTAAAACTTCCTGGAACTCAAAAAATCACGATGTTTAACAGTGAACATGAAGTACCGATGGCGATCGTTTCAGAAAAAGAATATAATGCTGAAGTACGTAAACAAAAGAGAGAGCAAGTTAGAGAAGTTCATAATGCACCAGGTAGTGCAACGATGGTCGTAATGGATATGGCGAACGATATGATGAAGATAGATCGTACGAAACCGTATGAAATTAAAATTAACGGACAAACGCAGTCTGTTCAATTAAATGATCCAACTTCATTTTCTGTTTTTAATGATAGTGAATATCTCATTGTGAATGATCAAGATTTTGAGAAATACGCAAAGCTCGTACCAGATGAAGAAAAGACGAAATATTATGGTTATTATATAGAAGACTGGAAAAGTACGGAAGACCTTGTGCTAGATTTGAAAAAGGAAATTGCACCAGATAAGCAAGGGGAATTAAATAACTCGGTGTTTGCTTATAAAAATATAAGGGAATCAGGAGCAATTACGATGTTTATCGGTTTCTTCGTAGCTGTACTGTTCTTCTTTTTCGCTTGTAGTATGACATACTTTAAATGGTTTAACGATAAAGAACAAGATCGTATTCAATTTAAATCGTTAAAGAGAATCGGTATGACAGATAAAGAAATTCGTAAAATTGCGATTCGACAAATGGGCGTTATCTTCTTTATCCCAATTTTGATCGGTGCAATTCATAGTGGATTTGCTCTTCATACGTTAGGGAAAATGCTTTATATTGATTTATGGAAATCAGGTGCGATTGTAATTGGAGCATACATTGTAGCTTCTGCGATTTACTTTATGATCGCGCAAAGGGGATATTTGAAACACGTGCAAAGCTAGAGAAACCTCTAGCTTTTTGCCTATGTAGTAAGTTATAGGGGGACGATAGATGAACATTCGGCAACTAGCGCTGCAAAATATAAAAGGAAATTGGCGTAATTATAAAGTGTTTTTCTTAAGTAGTTGTTTTGCGATATTTGCGTCTTTTGCATACATGTCTGTCATTGTACATCCGTATATGCAAGAGACGATGTGGTATCAAAACGTACGCTGGGGACTTATCATATGTAATGTTATAATTATTTCTTTTTTCGTCATATTTATTTTGTACGCTACTTCTATTTTCATAGAGGCACGTAAGAAAGAATTAGGATTATATATGTTAATGGGAGCAACGAAATCTAACGTAATAGGAGTGATTATGACCGAGCAAATATTGATCGGGGTATTTGCTAATATTTTCGGTATTGGGCTTGGTATAATCTTTTTAAAGCTCTTTTTCATGGTGTTTAGTATGTTACTGGGGCTTCCGAAAGAACTCCCTGTCATATTTGATGTGAGAGCAATTGGGGGAACGTTTATTACGTATATGTTCGTATTTGTTGTTTTATCTTTTATAAGTGCTTTACGAATATGGAATATAAAAATCATTCGGTTATTGAAAGAATTTCGAGCAGATAAAAAAGAGAAGAAAACATCAATGTGGCTTTGTATATTCGGCTTTATTTGTTTAGGGATAGGATATGCGTTAGCGTTACAAGCGACGGTGATAACGATAGCATTCTATTTTTTCCCTGTGTCTATACTTGTCTTTTTCGGAACGTATTTTTCTTTTACACACGGCACTGCTCAAATATTAGAAATGATAAAACGAAATAAAAAGATTATGTATACATACCCGTATTTATTTATAGTGAATCAATTGTCACATCGAATGAAGGAAAATGGTCGTTTTTTCTTTCTAATGTCAATGGCAACGACGTTTGTAGTTACGGCAACAGGTACGGTATTTTTATATTTTTCTGGTATGCAAGATATGTGGCGGGGCGGGGGAGTACACTCATTTTCTTACATAGAAAAAGGTACTTCTTCTCATGAAGTCTTTGCGGAAGGTGCGGTTGAACAATTATTGCATCAATATGGGTATAATGATTTTCAAACTATGAGTTTTGTTGGAGTGTATGCATCTTTTCAGTCCAATAAGGGAGAAACAGAAGTAGCGCCGCTCATTAAAGAAAGTGAATACAATCAAGAGGCAAGAAAACAAAAACAGAAAACGTATCATCCTAAAAAAGGAACAGTTACACTCGTTTATTATAGTAAATACAATCATCCGTATATGTATGATCAAAAAGAGATTCAATTGCAAGTAATGAATCAACCATATCAATTCGTATTTAACGGTCAGAAAGAAGGGGTTCAATTTAACCATCATCCTTCGTACATTAATGGTCTGTTCTTCGTTATGAATGATGAAGATTTTGACAGTATAGCAAATCAGGTTCCTGATTCTGAAAAAATGATATATAGAGGCTACACATTACCAAATATCGAAAAGACGAAGAAATTAAATGAAGATTTACGGAAACATATGAAACAAGATAATAATGCATTTCGAAGCAATATGGAGTTATATGTAAATATGAAAGAAGGCGGCGATATTACTCTATTTTTAGGCTCATTTATTAGTATATTATTCTTTCTTACTTCATGTAGCATCGTATATTTTAAATGGTTTCATAACATTTCATCGGATCGTAAAGGGTACGGGGCGCTCTCTAAGCTTGGAATGACGAAAGAAGAAGTGTGGAAAATTTCCCGTTGGCAATTGTGTATGCTATTTTTTGCGCCAATTATAGTAGGAAGTATGCATAGTGCAGTTGCGCTATATACGTTTCATAATACGATCTTTATGGATGGTTCATTAAGAAAAGTAGGCTTGTTTATTCTGTTTTATATCGCTGCATGCATCGTTTATTTCTTTTTCGCTCAAAGAGAATATAGGAAACATTTAGACTAGCGAATGCTAGTCTTTTTTTAATATTCGAAATTTACATAGAAGAATATAAAAAAGTATGGTATAACAGTAAGAAAACGAAAAAGAGGGGAAAAGACGATGATTCGAGTAGGATATTTAGGACCAGAAGCAACATTTACAAATATGGCGGTGAGTCGTTTTTTTCCGGAAGCAGAGCATGTACCGTATCGCACGATTCCAGATTGTATTGATGCAGCTGCAAATGGAAATGTAGACTTCGCAGTTGTACCGTTAGAAAATGCCATAGAAGGTTCAGTGAATATAACGGTTGATTATCTTGTACATGAGCAGCCGCTCTCCATTGTAGGAGAAATTACAGTACCAATTCAGCAGCATTTACTTGTACATCCGCAGTATGCAGAAGTGTGGGATGAAGTATATGCGGTGCATTCTCATCCGCATGCCATTGCACAGTGCCACAAGTTTTTAAATGAAGAATTAAAAGGAGTAACTGTTCGAGATATGACATCAACAAGTGCTGCTGCGCAATATGTGAAAGAACATCCTGAAGAAAAAATCGCTGCTATTGCAAATGAAGCAGCCGCAGAAAAATATGGATTAACGATCGTAAGACGTAGCATTCATACACATAAAAATAATCATACACGCTTTCTCGTGCTCCATAAGAAAAAGAAAGCAATACTCCCAAATAACGGAGAAAACCGCGGAGAGAAAACGACACTTATGATAACGTTACCTGCTGATTATGCAGGGGCACTGTATCAAGTGTTATCAGCTTTCGCATGGAGAAAATTAAATCTATCAAAAATCGAGTCTCGCCCGATGAAAACAGGTCTTGGAAATTACTTTTTCTTAATCGATGTCGATAAAGCATACGATGATGTATTATTGCCAGGCGTAACGATGGAACTTGAAGCACTCGGCTTTTCTGTTACTGTGCTGGGGAGTTATTCTTCTTATTGGTTGTAAGAGAAGTGGATGAACTGTCGACATTTCCCTTCTAATCGCTGATATAATTTCATCGGATAATACATTTTGTGATAGAAAAATAGAATCCCACCTATAAATGGTGGGATTCTATTTATTTTAACTTCGCAAGACGATCTTCTAACTGACCACGCCAAATATCGGCTAGTTCTGGAACAGCAAGAATCTTTTCGATGCCATCTTTATCTTTTCTATTATGAAAATAAATTTCGTTAGAGAACAAAATAGAAACATTGCTCGGTTGACGTTCTAGTAATGTAATTTTAGAATCTTTACGTACAGTACCTTCTTGAAGAACGCGGCATAGGTAACCAGTAAATCCAGTTGCTACAATGCGAGGCAGTATGCCAGGAATACCGAGACGTTTTGAAATCGTGCTACAAGGTACTCTTGCTTGTGTAACCTGAATGATTGCTTCACCTAGTTGATATGTATCTCCAATGCAAACATCACGCTCTAACATATTTGTTACGGTAATGTTTTCGCCAAATGTGGAAGCTGGAAGCGTAGTTTGAAATTCTTCTTCCCATAGTGCGTAATGCTCATGTGGGTACACACAAACTGCGCGATCAGGTCCCCCGTGGTGTTTTAAATCTGCTACGTCATCACCGAGGAATCCGTCTTTTGAGAGGAAAGCTTCTTCTGTAAGTTCTTTACATATACCAGTAATCATTTCTTTATCTTCGCTATATTTCATTTGTTTCGGTTTGCCAATGCTAAAGTGAACGAGTTCGATTCCCATGTTTGATCCCCTTTACAATTGATTACAATATTATAGCATTAAAAAAGCACAGAGAATGATAAAAAAACTCTGTGCTTTACATGAATTAATAAACGAGAAATCCTGCTTTATCTAGTGCCTCGCAAGCAGCGTCTAATTTCTCTTTTGAGTCTGCCTCAATTGTATGTAAATGAATACCATCTGTTAGTTGCGAAAGATAGGAAGCATTCGTGTTTTCGATTTTTTGTAAATATTGCTCTACATCAAAGCGATTACTTACCATGATGGATGCTGTTAAGTCACCGTATACAGGATGCTCAACTTTTACATCTTTAATCGTAACGCCGTGGTCAACAAGCATTGTAAGTTCTTGACGTACTTCTGCTGGTTTATGTTGGCATACAATTACGCGTTCGAAAGCTTGTTGTTTCTCTTGTGGTTTTAAATATAAATATCCTTGAGCAGTTGCAATAATTGGTTCGTTTCGTGCTTTAAGCAAGGAAATATCTTGCACGATAACTTGTCGACTTACATTTGTTTTTTTCGATAGTTCATTCCCAGATAACGGTTCATTTGCAGCGAGAAGCCATTGAAGGATGAGCTGTCGTCTTTCTTCACCTAAAATCTTTTTTTGGTCATTTTGTTTCATTATGATTTAACACCTCTATAAAATTGATTTCCAATTGTGTGTAGTGCATGAATAGTAGTATCAATTTGATCTTTCGTTGTTTGTTGTCCGAAAGAGAAGCGAACATATTGTTTTGCCTCTTCATACGTTTTTCCAATTGCAAGCATTGTTTTCGAAGGTTCTTGTTTACCGACTTGGCAAGCACTTCCGGTGGAAATGGCAATACCATGGCGATTACATTCTAGCATTGTATATTGACCTTCTATTCCTTTTATTGTAACCCCAACAATATGTGGTAAACAAGAAGTAGAATGACCTTCTACTTGAATTTCTAGAGGGAGCGCTTGTAAATGTCTTAAAAAGTAGGATCGTAACTCTGTAAAACGTAAGTTTTCTTCCTGCTGATTTTTTAATATATTCTCAGCAGCTGTTAAAAAAGATGCGATGCCAGGAACGTTTACTGTACCTGGACGAAACCCTTTTTCGTGAGAAGTTCCCGGAAATATTTGTGCCCAGCGAACTTGGGGATTTATATAGCAAGCGCCAACACCCTTTGGTCCGTATATTTTATGTGCTGAAACAGAAAGACTATCAATCTCCATCTCAAAAACATTGATAGGAAGTTTACCAAATGTTTGTACACAATCTGAATGAAATAAAACGTTATATTTTTTTAAAAGTGCTCCGATCTCTGCGATGTTTTGAACGGTTCCAATTTCAGAGTTTCCGTGCTGTATACTTGCTAGAACAGTATTTTCTGTAATAGCTGATTCTAAATCATCTAAATGGATTACCCCGCTTTTATCAACAGGAATTTCAGTAATTGTATACCCTTCTGATTGTAAGGATTGAAAATAACTTCGAATGGATGCGTGTTCCATAGGTGTCGTAATAATGTGCTTCTTATTTCGAGCATTGAGAAGGGATTGAATCGCAAGGTAGTTGGATTCCGAGCCGCCGCTTGTGAAGAATACCCCTTGTTCCTTTCCGCCAATCATTTCAGCAAATGTTTTTCGGCAAACTTGTAATAAAGAAGAGGCTGTTCCTCCAATATCATGTAAACTTTGTTCATTTCCGAAGTATTGCGATGCTGCTTTCATATATGTGTGTAATGCTTCTTCACTCATAGGTGTAGTAGCTGCATAGTCAAGATATATCATCATGTAAGTTCCTCTCCCTAGTAAGAGTTACATTTCTTATATTTTTTTAATGGTAGTGAAAATAAGAATTATAAAAAACTCTTGTCATTATTTTAAAACTATGTAAATATAGGTGTCAAGACAGTTGAAAAGTGTAAAGTAGGAGGCAACAATTATGCCAAGTGCAGATGTCTTAATTATTGGAAGTGGCGTTGCGGCACTTCGTGTTGCGAAAGAGATTTGTCACGAAAAGAATGTGATTATTATCACAAAGGAAACAAATCGTAATAATAATACATATTTAGCGCAAGGTGGAATTGCCGCAGCGGTTGCTACATATGACAATCCAAATGATCATTTTGAAGATACGTTAGTAGCAGGATGTCATTATAACAATGAAGATGTGGTCCGTTATTTAGTCGAGGAAGGACCGAAAGAAATGAATAATCTCATTGAAAATGGAATGAAATTTGATGGAGATGAAACGGGTCCTTATCTTGGAAAAGAAGGCGCACATCGAAAGCGTCGTATTTTACATGCAGGTGGCGATGCAACAGGAAAGAATTTATTAGAGCATTTCATTCAAGAAGTAGCTCCGCACGTTACGGTAGTGGAACAGGAAATGGTGCTTGATTTTATTATAGAAAATGATAAATGTGTTGGAGTTTTAACAAGAACTAGTGAAGGAAAGTTGAAGCGTTACGTTGCAGAGTATACGGTGTTAGCAACAGGCGGGATTGGCGGTTTATACGCCTTTACTTCTAATGATAAGACAATTACGGGTGATGGACTTGCGATGGTGTACCGCGCAGGCGGGGAGCTCGTAGATTTAGAGTTTGTACAATTTCATCCAACAATGTTATACGCAAGCGGGCGATGCTGCGGCCTCGTCTCTGAAGCTGTCCGTGGCGAAGGAGCTGTCCTTATGAATGGAAAAGGGCAGCGTTTTATGATGAATATACACCCTGATCACGATCTCGCACCACGTGATGTAGTAGCAAGAGCGATTCATGAGCAGCTTTTGGCGGGTGAACAAGTGTATGTAAATATCGAGTCTATCCAAAATTTCGAAGAACGTTTTCCGACTGTATCATCATTGTGTAAAAAAAATGGTGTCGATATAAATGAAAAACGCATTCCAGTCGTACCCGGTGCTCATTTTCATATGGGCGGCGTGAAAACGAACTGTGATGGGGAGACGTCCATTCCAAATTTATATGCGGTCGGTGAAGTAGCTTGTAATGGTGTTCATGGAGCAAATAGATTAGCAAGTAATTCATTATTAGAAGGTCTTGTGTTTGGAAAAAGAATAGGACAACATATTTTAACCAAAGCGACAAAAGAAAGCTGGAACAACGTGGCTGAGAAGGAAAAAAAGTTTATTGTTCTGAATCATTTGCCGGCGAAAGAAGAAATACAAGAATGCATGATGAAATATGTTGGGATTGTGCGAACAGAGAAAAGTTTATCTTATGCAAAGAGATGGCTTAGTAAGTACGGTGTTCGAAATATGATATTACAACATGATGCTCTTACAAATGAAGAGATAACGCTTATTAATATGTTAACAGCCTGTGAGCTTATAGTCGTATCAGCTTTGCAAAGAGAAGAAAGTATTGGTGGCCATTATCGAAGTGATTATCCAGATAGAAATAGCGTAAAAAAAGAGATCGTTCGAGTGAAAAGAAAACTACAACTTGTGTGATGAAGGGAAGAGGGGCTCTATGAACACGATAAAAGTGAAAGAAGCATTAAATCGATTTTTTCTAGAAGATATAGGAGAAAGAGATGTCACATCTCAGCTTATTTTTCCAGACAATTTACTTTCAAAAGGAACGTTTCTTGCGAAGGATACAGGTGTCTTTGCGGGGCGTTTAGTAATTGAAGAAGGATTTAAATTAATTGATGAAAGAATTGAAGTGGAGCTTCATAAAAAAGATGGAGATCTTGTAGAAAAGGGCGAAATAATAGCAACTGCGCAAGGGCCAATTGCTTCGTTATTAACGGCAGAGCGCGTTATATTAAACGTTATCCAGCGTATGAGCGGGATAGCTACGATGACACATAAAGCTGTCCTTGCTTTAGATAGTGGTCATACACGTATTTGTGATACGCGAAAAACGATGCCAGGGCTACGTATGTTTGATAAGTATGCAGTCGTGTGCGGAGGTGGATTTAATCACCGTTTCGGTTTATATGATGGTGTCATGATTAAAGACAATCATATTGCTTTTGCTGGTTCTATTACGAAAGCTGTTACATCGGTGAAAGAAAAATTAGGACATATGGTGAAAGTGGAAGTGGAAACAGAAACGGAGGAGCAAGTGAGAGAGGCTGTAGCTGCTGGAGCGGATATTATTATGTTTGATAACCGTACGCCAGATGAGATTCGGGAGTTTTCAAAGATTGTACCAAGTGCTATCGTTACGGAAGCATCAGGAGGCATTACAATTGAAGGTTTATCGAAATATGGAAAAACAGGGGTCGATTATATTTCACTTGGAGCGTTAACACATTCAGTGAAAGCACTTGATATTAGTTTCAATATTGAGGCGTAAGGAAAGTGGCTTAGAGGGGGAGAAAGGGATATGAGTATTTTAGAAAAAGTACAACCGATTGAAACGATGTTACCAGAGCGTTATTACACGATGTCAACAGAAGATATGGAAAAGCGTGTTCGTGAAATTAAAGAAAAAATGGGGAAAACACTATTTATTCCAGGGCATCATTACCAAAAAGATGAAGTGGTACAATTTTCTGATGCAGCAGGAGATTCGCTTCAGCTTGCGCAAGTTGCAGCGAGCAATAAAGAAGCAAAATATATTGTATTTTGTGGCGTACACTTTATGGCAGAAACAGCAGATATGTTAACGACAGATGATCAAATCGTTATTTTGCCAGATATGCGTGCAGGTTGTTCGATGGCAGATATGGCAGATATTGAACAAACAGAAAGAGCATGGAAAGAGCTCGCAAAATTATTTGGAGATACGATGATTCCGTTAACATATGTTAACTCTACAGCTGCAATTAAAGCGTTTTGTGGTCGTAATGGCGGAGCAACAGTAACTTCTTCTAATGCAAAACAAATGGTGTCTTGGGCGTTTACACAAAAAGAGCGTCTTGTCTTTTTACCGGATCAACATTTAGGAAGAAATACAGCATACGATTTAGGTATCCCGTTAGATAAAATGGCAGTATGGGACCCGCATACAGATTCATTAGAATACGATGGAGATATAGAAGGAATTCAAGTGATTTTATGGAAAGGGCATTGTTCGGTTCATCAAAACTTTACAGTGAAAAACATTGAGAATGTACGAAAAAATCATCCGGATATGAATATTATTGTACATCCGGAATGTTGTTATGAGGTCGTTGATGCTTCGGATTACGCAGGGTCAACGAAATATATTATTGATATGATTGAAGCAGCGCCACCTGGAAGTAAATGGGCAATTGGTACAGAGATGAATTTAGTGAACCGAATTATTCAGCAACATACAGATAAAGAGATTGTTTCACTTAATCCATTTATGTGTCCGTGTTTAACGATGAACCGAATTGATCTGCCGCACTTATTATGGGTGCTTGAAACGGTAGAAAGAGGAGAAGAAATTAACGTTATTAGCGTAGATAAACAAGTGACTGAAGAAGCGGTTCTCGCATTAAATCGTATGTTAGAGCGTGTGTAAAGCAACGGTATTTCTGTTGCTTTTTTTCATGCATATAATCATAACGAGAACGAAATGGGCATACATTGTTTTGAAGAAATCATTGCGATTTTTTTATGCTTATTCCACTTCTAATGATATTAAAAATCGAAGAAGTGATACAAGTGAACAGAAGTTAGCGTTATTTAGAAAGGGTTACTTCATGAGATTTGTTACTTATAGATAAGTTATACAGGAGGGGGAAAATTTGAAAATTCATATCGTGCAAAAAGGGGATACCCTTTGGAAAATTGCGAAAAAGTACGGAGTGGATTTTGATACGTTGAAAAACACAAATACACAACTTAGTAATCCAGATTTAATCATGCCAGGTATGAAAATTAAAGTACCATCAAACAGCGTTCACGTAAAACAACAGGCCGGGGCAGGTTCAGCACCTCCAAAACAATATGTAAAAGAAGTACAGCAAAAAGAATTTGCAGCAACACCAACGCCACTTGGAATAGAAGATGAGGAAGAAGTTACGTATCAATCAGCACCAATTACACAGCAACCTGCTATGCAACAAACACAAAAAGAAGTGCAAGTAAAACCACAAAAAGAAGTACAGGTAAAACCACAGAAGGAAATGCAAGTGAAACCGCAAAAAGAAGTACAGGTAAAGCCACAAAAAGAGGTGCAAAAAGAAAAGCCAATTCAAATAGAAAAACCAGTTGAAAAACCGTCTGTTATTCAAAAACCACCTGTTATAGAAAAACAAAAACCAGCAGAAAAAGAAAACACGAAGTTTTCGGTAAATGTATTACCACAGCCGCCGCAACCACCAATAAAAGCAAAAAAAGAATATAAAATTTCAGATGTAATTAAAAAAGGAAGCGAGTTAATTGCTCCTCAAATTACTAAAATGAAACCTAATAACATCATTTCTCCGCAAACGAAAAAAGATAATATCGTGTCACCGCAAGTAAAGAAAGAAAATGTAGGGAATATCGTGTCACCGCAAGTGAAGAAAGAAAATGTAGGAAACATCGTGTCACCTCAAATAAAGAAAGAAAATGTAGGAAATATCGTGTCACCGCAAGTAAAGAAAGAAAATGTAGGAAATATCGTGTCACCGCAAGTAAAGAAAGAAAATGTAGGGAATATCGTGTCACCGCAAGTAAAGAAAGAAAATGTAGGGAATATCATGTCACCGCAAGTGAAGAAAGAAAATGTAGGAAACATCGTGTCACCAAATGTATCGAAAGAAAATGTAGTTATTCCACAAGTAATACCGCCAAATATTCAAATACCAAACATCATGCCAATCATGGATAACAATCAACCGCCAAACATCATGCCAATCATGGATAACAATCAACCGCCAAACATCATGCCGATAATGGATAACAATCAACCGCCAAACATCATGCCGATAATGGATAACAATCAACCACCAAACATCATGCCGATAATGGATAACAACCAAATGCCAAATATGATGCCGATAATGGATAACAACCAAATGCCAAATATGATGCCGATAATGGATAACAATCAACCACCAAACATCATGCCGATAATGGATAATAACCCAATACCAAATATGATGCCGATAATGGATAACAACCAAATGCCAAATATGATGCCGATAATGGATAACAACCAAATGCCAAATATGATGCCGATAATGGATAACAACCAAATGCCAAATATGATGCCGATAATGGATAATAATCAAATGCCAAACATGATGCCGATAATGGATAATAATCAAATGCCAAACATGATGCCAATAATGGATAACAATCAAATGCCGAATATGATGCCGATAATGGATAATAATCAACCACCGAATATGATGCCATATCAAATACCATACCAACAGCCTATGATGCCGCCAAATCCGTATTATCAACAACAAAATCCATATCAAATGCCATATCAGCAAGGAGCACCGTTTGGACCGCAATATACGTCTATGCCAAATCCAAATATGATGCCAATGGATAATAATATGCCGCCACTCGTACAAGGTGAAGAAGATTGTGGATGCGGAGGAGAGAGTAGGTTATATAGTCCTCAACCTGGAGGACCACAATATGCGAATCCTTTATATTATCAACCAACTCAATCGGCATATGCGCCACAGCCAGGAACGATGTATTATCAACCGGATCCACCAAATGTATTTGGAGATCCAGTTTCAGAAGAAGAGGACGAAGAGGAAGTTTAAAAAAGGTGGGATTATTCCCGCCTTTTTTTTATGTAGAGTCGTTCTGAAAATGGAAGATTTACATCAAATGTTAGAAAATCCCCAGTGAAATATTAACAGTGTAAAAACCTTCTCTGTTACTCATCATAAGAGGGAGCTTTTCAGAAAAGAAGCTCATTCTAACAGAGGGGGTTTTTGTATTGAATACGAAAGTAAAAGTGATCGCTGCTTCTTTGTTAGTTACCAGTGCATTAGCTGCATGTGGTACACCAAAAGATAATAATGCAATGGATGGACGTAACTACAATTACGAGCGTACATCTTATAATGATACACACCAGTATCGTGATAATGTAACGCGTAATGATCGTTATACAGATTATGTAACATATAGAAATGGTCGTAATGATACAGGATATAACAATTATTACCGAGATGTAAATTACAACGGTCAAATTGCTAACCCGCATCCAACACGTAATATTACAATGAACAATTCATACATTAACAATGATGGTAAAACAGCAGAAAAAATAACAAATCGTGTAAAGCGTATGAATAACGTAGACCGCGTGTCTACAGTTGTATATGGAAACGATGTGGCGATTGCAGTAAAACCGCGTAATCCAGTATCGAATGAAACGGCACTTGCAAACGAAGTTCGTCAAGCTGTTGTAAATGAAGTTGGAAACAGAAATGTATATGTTTCTGTAAGAAATGACATGTTTACTCGTGTCGATGCAATGAGTACACGCCTACGTAACGGTACAGTTACAAACGATTTTAATCGTGATATAGGGAATATGTTCCGAGACATTCGTTACGGTTTAACTGGTACTATGCGATAGCAAAACAAAAGAGGAAGGGGTAGCCCTTCCTCTTTATTCATCGTTGTCTTGTAAACGACGTTTTTTAATGAAATAACTAATGGAATAAGAAATTAAAAAACATATAAAGAAAATACTACCTGTTAGAATAGCCTCAAAGAGAGGTCTTTCTGGACTGAAAATAATATAAATAATGGCTATAATAGTTCCTACAATAAGAGAGCGTAAAATAATTTTGTAATAAGGAGTTAACTTTATATCCTTTTCGCCTTCTTCTACATCGATAGAAACGCTTAACTGTAAATAACTAAGTACAATACTTGTAAGGATAAATAATAACCATAATGGAGATTTCGTAATTTGATCCATTCCTTCAGTGAATCCGATATATCCTAAAATGCCAATTATACCAAGCGATTGAAAAAGAAAGGCAATACGTATGTTTTTTAATGTTTTCAGAATGAGACGTTCATCCTTTATTTTTTTCACAATATCCATCTCCTGTTTATTATGATTTCGCTGTTATATTAATTGTAACATATATATTGCATTTATCAATATATAATTTACATAAAGTTCATTTGGGAGAAAGAGGAAATAAAATATTTTTATAAACATGTTGCACTTATAATTTATTAATGTTATATTAGCAAAGCGATGAGCTAATTTACGTAAGACGAGAGATATGCTTAAGTGCTAAACACGCGAATGTGGTCGCCTGGTCTCTCGCCGTAAACGCATCAAGACGCCTGCTTTGCAGGCGTCTTTCATTTTATATAAAAACAAATGCTAATGCAGATAAAGATAAAACTTTATCTGCATTTTTTATTTTCGAGAGAAATGTAA
The DNA here is from genome assembly GCF_019837435.1 of Bacillus sp. 16GRE42. Taxonomy (NCBI): domain Bacteria; kingdom Bacillati; phylum Bacillota; class Bacilli; order Caryophanales; family Bacillaceae; genus Bacillus; species Bacillus sp. 16GRE42. The sequence continues at coordinate 1,900,911 of NZ_JADAXF010000001.1, read as the reverse complement.
TACGGTCATTTATATGGATAAAACCCCCATTTCCGGAAAAACTACTAATGAAAGTTTGATCTTGCCTAAAAGAGGTGAACGGAAATGAAATGGATACTGATTGCAGTACAAGCTTTCGTTATGATGTTTTGTTTCGTTTATGAAACGAATGTGAAGGCGGAAGGGCCAGTACCAGAAGTAACAGAAAAAGAGCCGGAAGTTACAATTTTATTAGAGCGAATGTATGTTGATGGAGAAGTAAGCGAGGAAATATTTACAGAAAAAGTAGCGGACTTAGAAAAGTTTCTACAGCAATATAAAGAATGGCAGCTCGTTGATCGTGATGATGTACAAATCGTATTACAAAAGAAAGTTGATGATATTTCTCCATTATTGAAAACGAGCGGATATTTTGGTGTGTCAGAGGAAGGGATATTACAAATTTTTAAAGGTGTACCGAAAAGTGATAATGCGATTCATTCCTTCTTTCAAATTGATATGAAAAAGCTGGAGAGTTATGAGCGTGCAAAATTGAAGCGTGGTATTCGCATTAAATCAAAAGAAGGTTTTGTGAAGACGATTGAAAAAATGAAGCAATACGCAGTGCAAAATAAGAAAAAAAGCAGCTCATGGTGAGCTGCTTTTTTTTACTTGTTTTTATCTAAAATTTGTTTTGCGATTTCATCAATTAGCATATCTTTTCCGATTGGATTGAAAGCTTTCGTATTGAAGATTTCATTTGATACTTCATATACGTGATTGTTTTTAACTGCTTTATTGTCTTTCCAAACGGCACTGTTTTTGTAGTCTTCGTAAACTTTATCAGCTTCGCCGCCAAAGTTTACAATAAACATTTGATCAGGTTGGAATGCAACAAGACCTTCTAGCGATACTTGTGCCATCGTTTGTTTTAAATCTGTACCTTTTGTTACTGGAAGTTTTAAGTCATTAAAGATGATGTCACCGTATCCGAAGCTACCGTATACACGGAAGTTTTGTGGTGTAACTGCGACGAACATAAAGTTCTCATCTTTTGTTTTTTCTTTAATTTTTTTAGATAAAGAGTCTGCTTTTTTATCGTAGTCTGCAATCCATTTGTCTGCTTTCTTTTCTTCGTCAAATAGTTTACCTACTTCTTTAAACTTACCGCGCCAGTCTTCTAAGTTTGTTTCTAAAACAACTGTTGGTGCAACCTTTTCTAATTGATCATAGATCTTCAACTGACGATTATTTAAAATAATTAAGTCTGGTTTTAATGCAGTAACAGCTTCTAAATCAACTTTAGGTGCCCAGTACCAACCTACTGCCTTTACGCCGTCTAATTTTTCTGTTAAATGATTTTGGATTTTATCTTTATATGTGTTTGCTGTACCAACAGGTTTGTGTCCGAGAAGTAATAATTCTTCTGTTGATCCAGATAGGTCAACAATTCTCTTTGGATTTACTGGAATTGTAGCTTCCCCTTTAGCGTGTTTTACAACTTTTGTTTTCGGTTGTTCTTTCGCTTTCGATTCTTCTTTTTGAGAAGAACAGCCAACGATAGAAAGAACAACTAGCATAATAGTAAATAAAATAAATAGCTTCTGTTTCATCCTGATGTAACCCCTTTAATTAGTATTGATAATCATTATCGACTTCTGTATATTAAGGTGCTTCATACTTTCTGTCAATGGAAAATAACAGAAGTTTTAAATAGAGAACATTTGTTGGGGTAGTCTCGCTTTTCTATCATTAAATATGTTAAAATGGAATACATGATTTAAGAGGGAGAGATCGTATTTTGTTTGAATATGTTACAGGTTACGTGGAATATGTAGGACCGGAATATGTCGTAATTGACCATAATGGAATTGGTTATCAAATTTTCACACCAAATCCGTATGTATTTCAAAGAAGTAAGCAAGAAATCCGTGTCTATACATATCATTATGTGAGAGAAGATATTATGGCACTTTACGGGTTTAAAACACGTGAAGAGCGTTTATTATTTACAAAGTTGTTAGGTGTGTCTGGTATTGGACCAAAAGGTGCTCTTGCAATTTTAGCATCTGGTCAAACAGGACAGGTCGTTCAAGCGATTGAACACGAAGACGAGAAGTTTTTAGTGAAGTTCCCGGGCGTCGGAAAGAAAACAGCACGCCAAATGATTTTAGATTTAAAAGGAAAACTAGCTGATGTCGTGCCAGATGCGTTTGTTGATTTATTCTCAGACACAGAACGTTTTGATGAGAAGAAAGGTTCATCAGCTGAGCTTGATGAGGCGCTGGAAGCTCTGCGCGCACTTGGATACGCAGAACGAGAAGTTTCTCGCGTTGTACCAGAGTTATTAAAAGAATCATTAACGACGGATCAGTATATTAAAAAGGCACTTAGTCTTTTACTAAATGGTAAGAGGTGAGTATAATGGACGAACGTCTCCTTTCAGGGGAATCTGCATATGAAGATTCGGATTTAGAATATTCATTACGGCCACAGACGCTCCGTCAGTATATTGGCCAAGATAAAGCGAAACATAATTTAGAGGTGTTTATTGAAGCAGCGAAAATGCGTGAAGAAACGTTAGATCATGTGCTTCTATATGGACCACCAGGACTTGGTAAAACGACGCTTGCCAATATTATTGCCAATGAAATGGGCGTAAATGTTAGAACAACTTCAGGCCCAGCAATTGAAAGGCCGGGAGATTTAGCAGCTGTATTAACAGCACTTCAGCCGGGTGATGTATTATTTATTGATGAAATTCATCGTTTGCATAGATCAATTGAAGAAGTGTTATATCCTGCGATGGAGGATTTTTGCCTTGATATCGTAATTGGAAAAGGGCCGTCAGCACGGTCTGTACGTTTAGATTTGCCTCCGTTTACACTAGTTGGAGCAACGACGCGTGCGGGGGCATTATCAGCGCCGCTTCGTGACCGTTTCGGTGTACTTTCAAGATTAGAATATTACACAGTAGATCAGCTTTCTGAGATTGTTGAACGTACAGCAGAAGTATTTGAAGTTGAAATTGATTCGTTAGCCGCACTAGAAATTGCAAGACGTGCTCGTGGTACACCTCGTATTGCGAATCGTTTATTACGACGTGTACGAGATTTCGCACAAGTTCGTGGTAACGGAACGGTTACAATGGAAATTACACAAATGGCGTTAGAACTACTGCAAGTAGATAAATTAGGTCTAGATCATATCGATCATAAATTATTACTTGGTATTATTGAGAAATTCCGTGGTGGCCCAGTCGGGTTAGAAACGGTTTCGGCAACGATTGGAGAAGAATCTCATACGATTGAAGATGTATATGAGCCATATTTATTACAAATTGGCTTTTTACAACGAACGCCAAGGGGCCGAATCGTAACGCCGCTTGCATATGAGCATTTCGGAATGGAGATGCCAAAAGTATGACGGAGATGCCAAAATTGCTTATTACAGCAGGTATCTTACTCATCGTTGTTGGATTAGCTTGGAAGTTCATTGGAAGGCTTCCAGGCGATATTTTTGTGAAAAAAGGAAACGTTACCTTTTATTTTCCTATCATTACATGTATTGTGTTAAGTATTGTATTATCTTTTATTATGTATATAATAAATCGATTTAAATAAGAAATAGGTGGATATAGTTATGGATATTAATCTGTTTGATTTTCATTTACCAGAAGAACTTATTGCACAAATCCCATTAGAAGATCGTGAAACATCAAGATTAATGGTGTTAGATCGTGAAACAGGCGATATTGAGCATAAACATTTTACAGACATTCTTTCTTACTTACATGAGGGGGATTGCTTAGTTTTAAATGAAACGAAAGTTATGCCTGCTCGTTTGCATGGTGTGAAAGAAGATACAGGCGCGCACATTGAAGTACTTCTTTTAAAACAAGAAGAAGGCGATAAGTGGGAAACGCTTGTTAAGCCAGCGAAACGTGTAAAAGAAGGAACTGTTATCTCTTTTGGCGAAGGGAAATTAAAAGCAACTTGTATAGGAACTGCAGATCAAGGTGGACGTCAGCTTGAATTTTCATATGACGGCATCTTCTATGAAATTTTAGATGAACTTGGGGAAATGCCACTTCCTCCATATATTAAAGAGACGCTAGAAGATCGCGATCGCTATCAAACAGTATATGCGAAAGAAATCGGTTCAGCAGCAGCGCCGACTGCGGGACTTCACTTTACAGAAGAGCTACTGGAGAAGTTAAAACAAAAAGGCGTTGGGTTAGCTTTCATTACACTTCACGTAGGACTTGGAACATTTAGGCCAGTTTCTGCAGATACGATTGAAGAACACCATATGCACGCAGAATATTACCATATGTCTGAAGAGACAGCGGCATTATTAAATCGTGTGAAAGAGAGTGGTGGACGTATTATTACGGTAGGTACGACTTCAACTCGTACGTTAGAAACAATTGCGACAGATCATGACGGCAAGCTTTGTGCTGCTTCGGGCTGGACAGACATTTTTATGTACCCAGGTTATGAATTTAAAGCAATTGATGGTTTAATTACAAACTTCCATTTACCGAAATCAACATTAATTATGCTGGTAAGTGCATTTGCAAATAGAGATAATGTACTTCATGCTTATAATGAAGCAGTAAAAGAAAAATATCGTTTCTTTAGCTTCGGTGATGCAATGTTCGTTGCATCTCACGCTAAAATGGGAAACAAATAAAAGGAGTAAATTATGACAGCAATTCGTTATGAATTTATTAAAACTTGTAAACAAACGGGTGCGCGTTTAGGACGTGTACATACGCCGCACGGTTCATTTGATACACCAACATTTATGCCAGTTGGTACACTTGCAACAGTTAAGACAATGTCACCAGAAGAATTAAAAGCAATGGATTCTGGCATTATTTTAAGTAATACGTATCATTTATGGCTACGCCCAGGTCACGAAATTATTCGTGAAGCAGGCGGTTTGCATAAATTTATGAACTGGGATCGTGCAATCTTAACGGATTCTGGTGGTTTCCAAGTATTCAGTTTAAGTGACTTCCGTCGTATTGAAGAGGAAGGCGTTCACTTCCGTAACCACTTAAATGGAGATAAATTATTCTTATCGCCAGAAAAAGCGATGGAAATTCAAAATGCATTAGGTTCAGATATTATGATGGCATTTGATGAGTGTCCACCATTCCCAGCTACTTTTGAATATATGAAGAAGTCTGTAGAACGTACAAGCCGTTGGGCAGAACGTTGTTTAAAAGCGCATGAGCGTCCACAAGATCAAGGTTTATTCGGTATTGTACAAGGTGGAGAGTTCGAAGAGCTTCGTCGTCAAAGTGCAAAAGACCTTGTTTCAATGGACTTCCCTGGTTACGCTGTAGGTGGTTTATCTGTAGGTGAGCCGAAAGATATTATGAACCGTGTACTTGAGTTTACAACACCACTTCTTCCAGATAATAAGCCACGTTACTTAATGGGAGTAGGTTCTCCTGACTCATTAATCGATGGTGCAATTCGTGGTATTGATATGTTTGACTGCGTACTTCCAACTCGTATCGCTCGAAATGGTACATGTATGACAAGTGAAGGCCGTCTAGTTGTAAAAAATGCGAAGTTTGCAAGAGACTTCGGTCCGCTTGATCCAAATTGTGATTGCTATACATGTAAAAATTACTCTCGTGCATACATTCGTCACTTAATGAAATGTGATGAAACGTTCGGAATTCGTTTAACGTCTTATCACAACCTTCATTTTCTGTTAAACTTAATGGAGCAGGTGAGACAAGCTATTCGTGAAGACCGTCTTGGCGATTTCCGCGAAGAATTCTTTGAACAGTATGGCTTTAATAAACCGAATGCTAAAAACTTCTAATACATAATTTAAAAGGAGGAACAAAAGATGAATCCAGGTATGATGAATATCGTTATGATCGTTGCGATGTTTGCGATTTTCTATTTCTTATTAATTCGCCCGCAACAAAAGCGTCAAAAAGCAGTTGCTCAAATGCAAAATGAGTTAGCAAAAGGTGATGCTATCGTAACAATCGGTGGTTTACACGGTACAATCGAATCAGTAGATGAGACGAAAATCGTTATTAAATCTGGTGGTTCACACTTAACTTTCGATCGTAATGCGATTCGTGAAGTTGTGAAAAACTAATGAGGAAGGCCCTGCATGAAATGTGCAGGGCCTTTTTTAGTTATTTTGTTTTGACATATTTACCCCGAAAATACCACCGAGTGTACTCGCGCCCATTAATGCTAATTGATAAAGTAACTGGGAGTTCGATAAAGTTTGAGAGAAGCCTAAATAGTTAACTAGAAAAACAAGTATAGCGAATGTAAGACCTGTTGTGAAACCTACTAGCCAACCTTTCCCTTGTGCTTTTTTGCCGGCAGTAAATCCGGATATAAGCATAGATAAAAGAGCTAGTATAAAAATAGTAACGGCTAATGTCCCTTCAGTCATATCTGTAAACTTTAATAAAAGAGCTATAACCATGCTAATAATTGATGCGAGAATTAATAAGGTAATGATACCAAAGCCGATTGCGGTTGATAATTTTTTCGTTCCATCCATTTATACATTCCCCCTTTTTAATACAAGCATATTTTCTTTTTGCCCAAGTTAGACTAGTTTATTTTTTATAGGGGAGTCTATACGTAAAAAAGGAGATGTAGAAATGGAATGGGTATCAATCATTGGCCGGACGATGCTTTTGTATTTCATCATATTAATTATTTTTCGTCTTATGGGTAAACGTGAAATTGGAGAGTTAAGTGTATTAGATTTAGTCGTATTCATTATGCTTGGCGAAATGGCTGTAGTCGCAATTGAAAATACCGATAAATCACTTTGGCACCAATTAGTTCCCATGACTTTTCTTATGTGTATACAGATTATTTTGTCAGTCATTTCATTAAAGTTTCAACGATTTCGGCATTTAATAGAAGGTGAGCCGGCTATTCTTGTAAATGCGGGGAAAATTGATGAAAAGAAGATGAGAAAGCAGCGTTATAATATAGATGATTTATTGATGCAATTAAGGGAGCAAGGAGTTGGAGATATCCGAGATGTAGAATACGCTATTTTAGAACCATCTGGGAAGTTATCTGTCTTTCAAAAACAAAAAGGTAAACAGGATACATTGCAGTTTACTCTTCCTCTTATTATTGATGGAGAAATTCAATTGAATCATTTACAAATGATTGAACATACAGACGAATGGCTTATTGGCAAATTAAAAAACTTAGGTTATAACGATATCAAACAAATTTTATACTGCAGCTTTCAAAATGGACAATTTTTTGTTGATTTGAAAGAAAACTAGAGGCTTACTATATGAAATAGTAAGCCCGTTTACTTCAAAAATGAAAGTTTTCGAATGATTGGGAGTCGGCTTAACTCTTCTTTTCGAATGAGTTTGAAAGTGAAGAGGAGGATAATATAAACGATTGTTGTTAAAGTGATTTCCCATAATGTTTGTACGCCGAGTGAATGAGAGAAAATCATATATTTATGAAGATAAAAACCGAAAGCGCCTGCAATACCGATAGCAAGTCCACCGAAAATGTAGTCTTTTGCGTAAATGGTAAATGTAATTTTCTTTAAAACAGTAGCGTAATGAAGGAATGTTACCGTTACTATATTTGCTGCAATTGCAAGGGCAACCCCCATCATTTGAAAATCTGGCCTTGAAGCTAGTACAAAAATAAGGATTAATTTCACGATGGCGCCAATAAATGTATTCATCATTGCAGCTCTTGCTAAGTTTAAAGCTTGTAAAACAGAGGTAAGTGGACTTTGAAAGTAATGAAATAAAAAGCAAGGTGCAAGAAGCTGGATAAATGCTGTTGCACTATCCGATCCATACATAAGAGTTAAAATAGGAGAAGCGAATACGTATAATATAACGACTGACCACCCACCAGTAATTAATGAGATCCGAAGTGCTTGTTGTAGTCGGTGTTCCACTAATTTATGCTGTCTTTTAGCCATCGCTTCACTAATAGATGGAACGAGCGCTGTAGAAAGAGCGTATGTAATAAAGGCTGGCAGTGATAGAAGTGGGAATGCATAACCGTTTAATATACCGTATTGCTGGGTTGCGACAGAGGCAGCAACTCCGGCAATCGCTAAGCTTTGCATAACGACGATAGGCTCAAAGAAATATGAAACGGAACCGATTAAACGACTTCCTGTAGTCGGAAGAGCGATATCCATCAGAGAATAAAATGTACCTTTGCTCTCCTTTACAGTAGTGAAAAATCCAGAGCGTATAGATAAATGTTTTTCGCGCTGGAATAAAGTGAGTAAAAATAATAACGATGCAACTTCACCGAGAACGGCTGATAACATAGCGCCAGCTGCAGCATATTCTACGCCGTAAGGTAAAAATAACTGAATGCATATAGCGATAATTGTAATGCGGACAACTTGTTCTATAACTTGAGCATAAGCGCTAGGTTTCATATTTTGTTTCCCTTGGAAATAACCGCGTAAAACAGAAGAAACAGCAATAACAGGAACGACAGGTAAAATGGCCATTAATGGATAGTACGTTCGTTCATCAGTTAATAATGTTTTTGCTAAAATAGGTGTGAGGAGCATAATTCCGATTGTTAAAATGATACTAATAACGGATGTAACAGCTAATGATACTGTTAATATTTTTTTAACCCTTTGTCTATCGTTCACAGCTTCCGCTTCTGCTACAAATTTTGCGATTGCGACAGGAAGGCCGATTTGTGTTAATGTAATTGCTAGAATGAATGTAGGAACGGCCATCATATAAAGGCCAACACCTTCTTCCCCTAAAATACGTGCCATTACAATCCGGTTAATAAATCCAAGGATTTTGGTAATAAAGCCGGCTATCATTAAAATAAATGCGCCTTTTAAAAAGCTTTGTCTCGTCATGGTCTTCTCCTACCTTCTCAAAATCAGTGGAATGATTTACAATAATTTATATGCACGTATGAGACAAGAATGACAAGCATTTAAGAGAGTGAAGTATGAGAGTGCTCTTGAAAGTAGTTATTGCTGTCCATTAGAGCGGGATTAAAAGCGACTTTTCGTGCTGAAATAAGAAGGAGATGTTTATGTATGTTAGAAAAAGAGGCTTTGGTAGAATCGTACCGCGGACAGTTACAAGTCGTTTTAGAAAGCAAAGTAGAAGAGTTTCACATGTTCGGTTATGACCGAGTAACAGATGATGATATTTGGAAGTTTCTTAAAGTGAAGAAGTGGAAAAAAATAAACGGTGATGTTAGATTATATGAATTAGTAAATGATGTATTAAGAGTAAGTACTAATGAATATATGAATTATTTAACTGTTGAAGCATATCAAGCGCCACTTTGGTCATTTGATGAATATGAAAATAAATAACCGACTGCAATTGGTTTGTTCTTCCTTTTGCAGTATAATGATAGGTATTGATAATGAGGAAATAATTATGTCTAAGATTATATATAAAGGGGGTAGTGAAGAGAAAAAATAAATAATGAAAGTGTAGGTATTGTGAAAAACGTACCGACACAGCTAGTGATGAACTAGCAAAATTATAGAAAGGAAGTCTACTAACTAGGCGTATGCATACGTGTAAAAGTGAATCGTAAGAGATTTATTTAAAGTGTTAGTAGCAGAAAGAGGGTACATATGGCAAAGCGTGGTACGAGAATTGCCGCCTTTTTCCTCATCGTTTTATTAATCGGTGGAGTAATTGGTGCGGCAGGAAAAGACATAGCAAAAGGAATTAGTCTAGGACTAGACCTTCGCGGTGGTTTTGAAATTCTTTATGAAGTAAAACCAGCCAAAAAAGGTGATAAAATCGACCGAGAGGCACTTGTAAGTACAGTAGGTGCTCTTGAAAATCGTGTCAATGTTCTCGGTGTAAGTGAGCCGAACATTCAAATTGAAGGACAAGATCGAATTCGCGTACAGCTTGCTGGTGTACAAGATCAGCAAAAAGCACGTGAAATGTTATCAACACAAGCGAAATTAACATTCCGTGATGTAGATGATAACCTTCTTATGGACGGAACGGATTTAAAAGGCGGCGGAGCGAAACAAACATTTGATGAGCAAGGCCGTGCGAGCGTAGGTCTTACACTAAAAAGCGCTGATAGATTCCGTGAAGTAACTGAAAAAATTTCAAAAATGCCACCACCAACGAATTTAATGGTAATTTGGCTTGACTTTGAAGAAGGAAAAGATTCGTATAAAGCAGAGTCTGCAAAACCGAATCCGAAGTTCTTATCAGCAGCAACAGTAAGCCAAGTGTTTAATCAAGCTGAAGTATCTATCGTAGGTGGAAACTTCACAGTTGAAAGTGCGAAACAACTGTCATCTTTATTAAATGCAGGTGCACTTCCTGTTGATTTAAAAGAAATGTATTCAACATCAGTTGGAGCGAAATTTGGTCAACAAGCGTTAGAGCAAACGATTTTCGCTAGTGCGATTGGTATCGCTCTTATTTTCTTATTTATGCTTGTATACTACCGTTTACCAGGAATTGTAGCGGTTATTATGTTAGGTCTATACATTTTTGTTACGCTACTCGTATTTAACTGGATGCATGCGGTTCTGACATTACCAGGTATTGCGGCATTAGTGCTCGGGGTAGGTATCGCAGTTGATGCGAATATTATTACGTACGAGAGACTGAAAGAAGAGTTGAAAATTGGTAAGTCAATGATGTCAGCATTCCGTGCTGGTAATCATCGTTCATTAGCAACAATTTTAGATGCAAACGTTACGACTCTTGCAGCGGCTGGTGTATTATTCGTTTATGGTAATAGCTCTGTAAAAGGATTCGCAACAAGTTTAATCGTAAGTATTTTAGTTGGTTTCGTTACGAACGTATTCGGTACTCGTTTCTTACTAGGTTTACTTGTAAAGAGCCGTTACTTCGATAAAAAGCCAGGATACTTTGGTGTGAAACAAAAGGATATTATTCCATTAACAAAAGGTGTAGTACATCCACCGACAAGATTTGATCGTATTAACTTCGTAAATATCGGTCATAAATTCCTTGTTTTCTCGATTGTAGTTGTAATTGCAGGTGCAATTATACTACCAATTTTCAAATTGAATCTTGGTATTGATTTTGCGAGTGGTACACGTATCGACTTGCAATCAAAACAAACACTTACTGTGTCTGATGTTCATAAAGATTTTAAAGAATTGAAAATTGACGTGAAGGAAGAAAATATTGTACCGACTGGGGATGACAATAAAGGATTCGCAGTTCGTACATTAGGTGTTCTATCAAAAGATGAAATTGCGAAAACAAAAACATTCTTCCATGATAAATATGGTACTGATCCAAACGTAAGTACAGTTTCACCAACAATTGGTAAAGAAATTGCACGAAATGCATTTATCGCAGTATTAATCGCTTCTGCAGTTATCATTTTATACGTAAGTATTCGATTCAGATTTACGTACGCATTATCTGCAGTACTTGCATTATTACATGATGCATTCGTTATGGTTGTTATATTTAGTATTTTCCAATTAGAGGTAGACTTAACGTTTATCGCTGCAGTGTTAACAATCATCGGTTATTCTATTAATGACTCAATTGTTACATTTGATAGAAACCGTGAATTATACAAACAGAAAAAACGAGTTCGTGATATAAAAGACTTAGAAGAAATCGTAAATGCAAGTATTCGCCAAACGCTTGGTCGTTCAATTAACACCGTATTAACAGTGTTATTCCCGGTAATTACATTACTTATCTTCGGTAGTGAGTCATTACGTAACTTCTCGTTTGCGTTACTTGTTGGATTAGTTGTAGGTACGTACTCTTCTGTTTTCGTTGCTTCTCAAATTTGGTTAATGCTTGAAAACCGTCGTTTGAAAAAGGGCAAAAACAAGAAAAAGGTTGAGAAAGTAGAATCTGAACCACAAGTATAAAAAAGATGATGTCTCTTTATGAGGCATCTCTTTTTTCGTTTGTGGATACAATAAGATAGCAACTTTTTAACAGAAGGAAGATGGAAGAAAGTGGTGGTGTTATCGCTGTTTTTGCTACAATAAAAAGATAGGTTAAGAAAAGAAGGGATTTTAATTATGGAAAAAGATGAACGTTTTAAACAGGCCGAGTTTGGTGCTATTGTCGGAATCGTTGGTAATATTATATTAGCGATTGTAAAGGCGGTAATTGGTTATATTGGGAACAGTAAAGCACTATTAGCGGATGCCGTGCATTCTGCATCAGATGTAATTGGTTCGCTCGCTGTACTTTTTGGATTGCGAGCAGCAAAGCAACCGCCTGATGAAGATCATCCGTATGGTCATGGTAAAGCGGAATCGATTTCAGCAATTATTGTTGCAGTATTATTATTTATTGTGGGAATCGAGATAGCGATTTCGTCTATAAAAGCTTTTTCGCAGGAACTAGAACCACCGAAAGGAATTACGATTTTTGCTGTTGTTCTTTCGATTATCGTGAAAGAAGGAATGTTTCAATATAAATTCCGATTAGGGAAGAGGATAAATAGTGATGCAATTATTGCAAATGCATATGAACATCGTTCGGATGTGTTTTCTTCAATTGCAGCTTTAATCGGTATTTGTGCAGCGATTATGGGTGGTAAGTTCGGGTTAGATTGGCTTGTATATGCCGATCCGATTGCAGGATTATTTGTTTCACTTCTTGTTGCAAAAATGGCATGGAGTATTGGGGCCGAAGCAATTCATGCAACGCTTGATCATGTTCTTCACGAGGAAGATGTTGTGCCGCTTAGAGAGGCTGTGCTTCAAATAGACGGTGTAAAAAAAATCGGCTCTTTATATGCAAGGGAGCATGGTCATTACGTTATTGTTGATATTAAAGTTTCTGTAGATCCATACATTACTGTAGAAGAAGGGCACCGCATTGGAAAGCATGTGAAAGAAACGCTTATGGAACAAGATAACGTACAAAATGTGTTTGTACATATAAATCCGTATTCCCAAAATTAAATATCATTAACATTTTAGTATATAGATATTTCATCGTAGTTTGCATTATATTGTCACCCCTTAATCTGTCTTGTATAATGAACAGGTTAAGGGGTGATTTCGTGTTACAACCGAAGACGCGTTGGAAAGAAAAAGAATATAATAATGAGCGAGTGAGTGAATTAGCAAGTAAATTACAATTATCACCACTTGTCGTTTCGTTATTCCTCGGTAGAGGACTAGATACAGAAGATAAGATTTTAGATTTTTTAAATACAGAAAATCAAGAATTTCATGATCCATTTTTATTAGAAGGAATGGATAGAACGGTAGAACGTGTAAATAAGGCGATTCAAAATGGAGAGCAAATATTAATATTTGGTGACTACGATGCGGACGGAGTAAGTAGTACGACTGTGTTATATCTTGCCTTGCAAGAATTAGGTGCAGACGTAGAATTTTATATTCCAAACCGTTTTACAGAAGGATATGGACCAAACGAAGAAGCATTTCGTTGGGCACATAGCGCAGGATTCTCACTAATTATCACTGTCGATACTGGTATCGCAGCAGTGCATGAAGCGAAGGTAGCGAAGGAGCTTGGAATAGATCTTATTATTACAGATCACCATGAGCCACCACCAGAATTGCCAGAAGCACTTGCGATTATTCATCCGAAATTAGATGGCGGTGTATATCCGTTTCACTATTTAGCTGGTGTAGGTGTTGCGTTTAAAGTTGCACATGCACTACTAGGCCGTGTACCAGAACATTTATTAGAAATTGCAGTAATTGGTACAGTAGCCGATTTAGTGTCACTTCATGGTGAAAATAGATTGCTAGTGAAGCGCGGTTTAAAGCATATGCGCATGACGAAAAATATCGGACTAAAGGCGCTATTTAAAGTTGCTAACGTTTCGCAAAGTGAAATTACAGAAGAGAGCATTGGATTCTCACTCGCACCACGTATTAATGCAGTTGGCCGTTTAGAAGATGCTACGCCGGCTGTACATCTTTTATTATCAGATGATCCAGAAGAAGCAAAAGAGCTGGCTGAAGAAATTGATGAGCTGAACAAACTGCGAAAAGATATTGTAAAGCAAATTACAGAAGAAGCTATCGCTGAAGTGGAAAATAATTTCCCGCCAGAAGACAATAAAGTACTAGTACTGGCAAAAGAAGGCTGGAATCCAGGTGTAATTGGAATTGTCGCATCTAAATTAGTTGAACGTTTTTATCGTCCAACGATTGTATTATGCATTGATCCTGTAAAAGAAACAGCAAAAGGTTCAGCACGTAGTATTGCAGGATTTGATTTGTTTGCAAACTTGTCAGATTGTAGAGAGTTATTGCCACATTTCGGAGGACATCCGATGGCAGCGGGAATGACGCTACATATGAATGATGTAGATGAATTACGCCGCCGCTTAAATGAACAAGCAGAGGTAATTTTAACAGAAGAAGATTTTATTCCAATTACAGCTGTTGATGTCTTTTGTAAAGTGGAGGATGTAACACTGGCAGCAATTGAAGATATGCAAAAGTTAGCGCCATTTGGTGTTGGAAATCCAAAACCACGTATTGCAGTGAAGGATGCAGAGCTAGAAAGTATTCGTGCAATCGGATCAGACGGTTCACATTTGAAAATGGCTCTTCGCGATGGACAAGCGACACTGGATACAATCGGATTTGGATTTGGTACGTATGCGAAAGAAATTTCTCCAGTTGCAAAGGTATCTGTAATAGGGGAAGCATCTATCAATGAATGGAATAATTTTAAGAAGCCGCAATTAATGGTGCAAGATATTGCTGTAGAGGCGTGGCAATTATTTGATTGGCGTAGTATGCGTAACGTAGAAGCGAATGTAGCAGAACTTCCGAAAGAAAAAATAACGATGGTGTATTTTTCTGAAGAGGTATTGAATAAATTTTCTTTAGAAGACTATAAAGAGCATATGATGCATGCATCAGAAGTAACTCATTTAGACGATCAATACATCGTGTTACTTGATTTGCCAAAAGGAACAGATGAATTACGAGATTTATTTAAAGTGGGGTTCCCGTCGCGAATTTATACGCTATTTTATCAAGAGAATAATCATTTATTTAGTACTGTTCCAACGAGGGAACATTTTAAATGGTACTATTCGTTCTTGAGCCAAAAAGCACCATTTTCTTTAAGACAATATGGAGAACAACTATGTCGACATAAAGGTTGGTCAAAAGATACAGTAAATTTCATGACACAGGTGTTTTTTGAGTTAGAATTTGTTACAATAAAAGATGGCGTCATTTTTATGGCAGACAAAAAACAAAAGCGTGATTTAATTGAATCGAACACATATCGTGAGAAAATGAACCACTTACAATTAGAAAAAGAATTGGTTTATAGCACATATCAGCAACTATATACATGGTTTGAAACGATTCGTAATCATAAAGAAGTAGAACAGTTAGGGTAAAGGATTTGTATTTACAAACCTTTTAGATCTGAGGAGGATTCAGAAATATGGATTTCAAGCAACATATCGCAATTGTACCGGATTATCCAAAAGAAGGTATTGTATTTAAAGACATTACACCGTTAATGAACGACGGTAAAGCATACAAAGCAGCAACAGATGCAATCGTTGAGTATGCAAAGAAAAGAGACATTGACGTTGTAGTAGGGCCAGAAGCACGTGGCTTTATTATCGGTTGCCCAGTTTCTTATGCGTTAGAAGTAGGTTTTGCACCAGTTCGTAAATTAGGAAAATTACCACGTGAAGTAATTACAGTTGACTACGGTAAAGAATATGGTAAAGATGTTTTAACAATTCATAAAGATGCAATTAAGCCAGGTCAACGCGTATTGATTACAGATGATCTATTAGCTACAGGTGGAACAATTGAAGCGACAATTAAGCTAGTTGAAGAACTTGGCGGAGTTGTAGCAGGAATTGCATTCTTAGTAGAGCTTACTTACTTAGATGGTCGTAAAATGTTAGATGGTTACGATGTATTAGTATTAGAAAAATACTAATCACTATATAGGTAAAACTACGGTGATAAAAAGTACCCGTGAATCTCTTGGAGAGGAGCGGGTACTTTTGTATAATTGCACAAAAAAATAAGGTGAAATGTCAGTAAAATCTTTTCCTTTTCACAATTCACAATCATTAGGTTATAATGATAGAATATAATTTATTCTACTTAATTAAGATAAAGTCAATTTTCAATAAAAGGTGATTCGATGGCAAATGAGCAGGTACTAACAGCTGAACAGGTACTCGAGAAAGCAAGTCAATATTTAGCAAATGAAGATATTGAGCTAGTGGCACGTGCCTATGGATATGCACGTGATGCGCATAGCGAACAATACAGAAAATCGGGTGAACCGTACATTATTCATCCAATTCAAGTTGCAGGTATTTTAGTTGATTTACACATGGATCCAGCTACGGTATCAGCAGGCTTCTTACATGATGTAGTGGAAGATACAGAAATTACATTAGAAGATATTGAACGGGAATTTAATAAAGAAATTGCTATGCTTGTCGATGGTGTAACAAAGCTCGGAAAGATTAAATATAAATCTCATGAGCAACAACAAGCAGAAAACCATCGCAAAATGTTTATTGCAATGGCTCAAGATATTCGAGTTATTTTAATTAAACTAGCTGATCGTCTTCATAACATGCGTACATTGAAACATTTGCCTCAAGAGAAGCAGCGTCGCATTGCAAATGAAACGTTAGAAATCTTTGCACCTTTAGCACATAGACTCGGAATTAGTACTATTAAATGGGAGCTAGAGGATACGTCACTTCGCTATTTAAATCCACAGCAATACTATCGTATTGTAAATTTAATGAAGCGTAAACGTGCAGAGCGTGAAGAATATTTAGATGAAGTAATGACTGGTATTCGTGAGAAATTAAAAGAAGTTGCAATTCAACCTGAGATTTCTGGAAGACCAAAGCATATTTACAGTATTTATCGTAAAATGGCACTGCAAAATAAACAGTTCAATGAAATTTACGATTTATTAGCTGTACGTGTCGTTGTAAATAGTATTAAAGATTGTTATGCAGTACTTGGAATTATTCATACGTGCTGGAAGCCGATGCCAGGTCGTTTTAAAGATTATATTGCGATGCCGAAAGCGAATCTATATCAATCGCTTCATACGACTGTAATTGGCCCGAAAGGTGATCCGCTTGAAGTGCAAATTCGTACGAAAGAAATGCATGAGATTGCAGAATTCGGGATCGCGGCGCACTGGGCGTATAAAGAAGGAAAAACAGCAGAAACAACAGGTACATTAGAGAAGAAACTTACATGGTTCCGTCAAATATTAGAATGGCAAAATGAAGCTTCTAATGCAGAAGAGTTTATGGAGTCATTAAAAATTGATTTATTCTCTGACATGGTATTCGTCTTTACACCGAAAGGCGACGTAATGGAATTGCCACTTGGATCTGTTCCGATTGACTTTTCGTATCGCGTGCATTCGGAGATTGGAAATAAAACAATTGGTGCAAAAGTAAACGGGAAAATGGTGACGCTTGATTATAAATTAAAAACAGGTGACATCATTGAAATTTTAACATCGAAACATTCGTATGGGCCAAGTCAAGACTGGGTGAAACTTGCTCAAACATCTCATGCAAAAAACAAAATACGTCAATTCTTTAAGAAGCAACGTAGAGATGAAAATATTGAAAAAGGCCGTGAACTTGTTGAGAAAGAAGTGCGTAGCCTAGAGTATGAGATGAAAGAAGTGTTAGCTCCTGACAATTTAAAACGTGTTGCTGAAAAATTCAACTTTGCAAATGAAGAAGATATGTTTGCAGCAGTTGGATATAATGGCATCACTGCATCACAAATTGTTACGCGACTAACGGACAAGTTCCGTAAGCAACGTGAAGAAGAAGAGATTGTTGAAGTTAAAGAAGTTCGTAAACCGATGAAAATTCGAAAATGGGATTCTGGCGTTAAAGTAAGTGGTGCGGATAATTTATTAATTCGCTTATCAAAATGCTGTAACCCAGTACCGGGTGATGATATCGTTGGATATATTACGAAAGGCCGAGGCGTATCGATTCACCGCCGTGATTGTGTAAATGTTCATACAGAAGAAGCTGTAGAACGTTTATTAGAAGTAGAGTGGGAAGGTAGCCCTGAAAAAGAAATTGAGTATAACGTTGATATTGAAATTTCAGGTTACGATCGCCGTGGTTTATTAAATGAAGTATTGCAAGCTGTTACAGAGACGAAAACGTACATTTCGGCAGTTTCTGGTAGAAGTGACCGTAATAAGATGGCGACAATTAATATGTCAATCTCTATTCGTAACTTACAGCATTTGAAAAAAGTAGTAGAACGCATTAAACGTGTTCCAGAAATTTATGCAGTACGACGCATGATGCATTAATAGGGAGTGTAGAAAAGATGAGAGTTGTTTTACAACGATCAAAAGAAGCGTCTGTCACAGTAGACGGTGAGATCGTAGGACAAATTCCGTTCGGTTTAACATTACTAGTTGGCATTACGCATGAAGATACAGAAAAAGATGCAACTTACATTGCAGAAAAAATTGCGAACTTACGTATTTTTGAAGATGAGAGTGGAAAGATGAACCATTCTGTACTTGATGTAGAAGGACAAGTTCTATCAATTTCGCAATTCACATTATACGGAGATTGCCGCAAGGGAAGACGTCCAAACTTTATGGATGCTGCCAAACCTGACTATGCAGAGCGTTTATATGATTTCTTTAATGAGGAAGTTCGTAAGCAAGGATTGCATGTAGAAACAGGGAAGTTTGGAGCAATGATGGATGTTTCTTTAATCAATGATGGTCCGGTGACCTTAATTGTGGATAGTAAATAGTGTTGCTTAAAAAGAGAGGATTATATAATCCTCTCTTTTTTATACTTTATTGTATATTTTGTTCATTTATCTCGCTATTTGTGGGAGATCAACTGCCTATAAAAGCCTGATTAGTGAGGGTTAATAATGAATCATAATGGACAAAACCCCTATTCATTAAAGTTTCACTTTATTTGGAATCAATAGCTGTTTCAGTTATGTATAACTCTTTCATCAATATGGAACAATAAAAAGTAAAACATCTATATTGAATGTGAGGGATATACGTATGCGTATGAATGAAAAAGGGCATTCTGTTACAAATGGTGCAAATCAACTGTTTAACGTAAATTTTCATGATTTTATTTCAAAAGAGCAAAACAATACTTCAATGGAGCTTGCTTCTGAGTTTGGGATTTCTCTTCAAGATGTAAAGCGTCTAAAGAAGCAGATTGAACGCTCTTAGAGTACTTGACAATCCTACTCAACAAACGTATAGTAATTTTATATTTACATATGAATATAACCGTTGATAGAGAAGAGTAAATGAGACACACATGGAAAGAGAAGAAATGTCTTAGGCTGAAAACATTTCTGCATGATGACTGATTGAATGACACTCTAGAGGTTTCAACTTGAACGGCATATATGCTTAGTAGGGATGAACGCACATTTAAGCGTTATTAAAAAAGTGGAAGCATACGTGCTTCAATTAGGGTGGCACCACGGGTATAATACTCTCGTCCCTACTGTTCAAACAGTAGAGGCGGGAGTTTTTTTATTTTTATTAAGATTAAAACAATTTGAGGAGGAACTGAATATGTCTATTCAAATCCCACGCGGAACGCAAGATATTCTTCCAGGTAGCGTTGAGTTATGGCAGTATATCGAAGGGCAAGCACGCGAAATTTGCCGTCGTTACAACTATAAAGAAATTCGTACACCAATTTTTGAACACACGGAGCTATTTTTACGTGGTGTTGGTGATACGACAGATATCGTACAAAAAGAAATGTACTCATTCCAAGATCGTGGAGAGCGCAGTTTAACATTACGTCCAGAAGGTACTGCACCTGTTGTACGTTCTTACGTTGAAAACAAAATGTTTGGTGATGCAACACAACCAACGAAATTATACTATATCGGTCAAATGTTCCGTTACGAAAGACCACAAGCAGGTCGCTATCGTCAATTCGTACAATTTGGTATTGAAGCAATCGGTAGTAACGATCCTGCAATTGATGCAGAAGTAATTGCACTTGCTGTAGAGTTTTACCGCGGCATGGGCTTGAAAAATATTAAAGTTGTATTAAACAGTTTAGGTGATGCAGCCAGCCGTCAAGCGCACCGTGATGCGTTAATCGCACACTTTGAGCCACGTATCGGCGAGTTCTGTTCTGACTGTCAATCTCGTTTAGAAAAGAACCCTCTTCGTATTTTAGATTGTAAGAAGGACCGTAACCATGAATTAATGGGAACAGCACCATCTATTACAGAATACTTAAACGAAGATTCGGCAGTATACTACGACAAAGTTCAAGAATTATTAACGATGATGGATGTTCCGTTTGAAAAAGATCCGAACTTAGTACGTGGTTTAGACTACTATCAACACACTGTTTTTGAAATCATGAGTGAGGCAGAAGGTTTCGGTGCTATCACTACATTAAGCGGCGGCGGCCGTTATAACGGGCTTGTACAAGAAATCGGTGGACCAGAAATGCCAGGTATTGGTTTTGCGATGAGTATCGAACGTTTAATTATGGCGCTAAAAGCTGAAAACATCGAATTACCAATTGAACATAGTATTGATTGCTATGTTGTAGCGCTTGGTGAAAAAGCGAAAGACCATGCTGCAAAAGTTGCGTTTGATCTTCGTAAAGCTGGATTATCAGTTGAAAAAGATTATTTAGACCGCAAAATGAAAGCACAATTTAAATCAGCAGATCGTCTAAAGGCGAAATTTGTAGCTGTATTAGGGGAAGATGAGCTAGATAAAGGTATCATTAACTTGAAAAATATGGCAACAGGCGAACAAGAAGAAGTAGCATTAGATGTATTTGCTTCATACGTAGCAGAGAAATTAATATAGGGGGAACTTACAGTGGCTGAAAGAACACATGCATGTGGAAAAGTAACAGTAGAAGCAGTTGGACAAACAGTTCAATTAAAAGGTTGGGTACAAAAACGCCGTGATTTAGGTGGATTAATCTTTATAGACTTACGCGACCGTACAGGTATCGTGCAAGTTGTATTTAACCCAGAAACATCAAAAGAAGCGTTAGAAATAGCAGAAACTATTCGTAGTGAATACGTATTGCACGTAGAAGGTACAGTTGTTGAGCGTGGTGAAGGCGCAATTAATGACAATATGGCAACGGGTCGTATTGAAGTACAAGCAACGAAAGTAAACGTATTAAATGCAGCAAAAACAACGCCAATCATTATTGCTGATGATACAGATGCATCAGAAGATGTGCGTTTAAAATATCGTTATTTAGACTTACGTCGTCCTGCAATGTTTAACACATTCAAAATGCGTCACGATGTAACGAAAACAATTCGTAACTTCTTAGACACAGAAGAGTTCTTAGAAGTAGAAACACCAATTTTAACGAAGAGCACACCAGAAGGAGCTCGTGACTATTTAGTACCAAGTCGTGTACATGATGGTGAATTCTATGCGTTACCACAGTCTCCACAATTATTTAAACAGCTTCTTATGGTCGGTGGATTTGAGCGTTACTATCAAGTAGCACGTTGTTTCCGTGACGAAGATTTACGTGCAGACCGTCAACCAGAATTCACGCAAATCGATATCGAAGCTTCATTCTTAACGCAAGATGAAATTTTAGATATGATGGAGCGCATGATGACGAAAGTTATGAAGGATGCAAAAGGTGTAGAAGTGAGTGCACCATTCCCTCGTATGAAATATGCTGATGCAATGGCTCGTTACGGTTCTGATAAGCCAGATACACGCTTTGAAATGGAACTAACAGACCTATCTGAATTTGCAGTAGGTTGTGGTTTTAAAGTATTTACAAGTGCTGTAGAAAGTGGCGGACAAGTAAAAGCAATTAATGCAAAAGGTGCTGCGAGCAAATATTCTCGTAAAGATATCGATGCATTAACTGAATTCGTGAAAGTATACGGTGCAAAAGGTCTAGCTTGGCTTAAAGTGGAAGAGGACGGCTTAAAAGGACCGATTGCAAAATTCTTCGGTGAAGAAGATGCAAACGTGTTAATGACTACGTTAGAAGCTACCGCTGGTGACTTATTACTATTCGTAGCAGATAAGAAAAGCGTTGTTGCAGATAGCTTAGGTGCACTTCGTTTACGTCTAGGTAAAGAGCTTGAGTTAATTGACGAAAGTAAATTTAACTTCCTATGGGTAACGGATTGGCCACTTCTTGAGTACGATGAAGATGCAGATCGTTACTTCGCGGCTCACCACCCATTCACAATGCCATTCCGTGAAGATGTTGAGTTATTAGAAACGGCACCAGAAAAAGCACGTGCACAAGCATATGACCTTGTATTAAACGGTTATGAGCTTGGTGGTGGATCACTTCGTATTTACGAGCGTGACGTACAAGAAAAAATGTTCAAAGCACTTGGATTCTCACAAGAAGAAGCACAAGAGCAATTCGGATTCTTATTAGAAGCATTCGAATATGGTACTCCACCACACGGCGGTATCGCATTAGGTTTAGACCGTCTTGTTATGTTACTTGCAGGCCGTACGAACCTTCGCGACACAATTGCATTCCCGAAAACAGCAAGCGCAAGCTGCTTATTAACAGAAGCTCCAAGCCCAGTTGCAGAAGCTCAGCTTGAAGAGCTAAGCTTAAAATTGAGCGTGAAAGAAGAGAAGTAAGAGAAGTAAAAATAAGGTCTAGATGGTTATACTAATACCATCTAGACTTTTTTAATGGATAATTGAGAGAAGAGGTAAAGCGCGGTTTACACTATGCTTTCCTTCTCGAAATATGTATTTTTAGGAATTCTATAACTTTTTCTATACAAATAGTCGGAAAAACGCTAGAATACATGATAGACCATTTTTGTAATAGGAGTGTAGAGCTGAATGTTACATCAATTTTCACGTAATGAATTAGCCTTCGGTAAAGAAGGACTTGAAATATTAAAAAATAGTACAGTCGGTATTTTAGGAATTGGCGGCGTAGGGTCATTTTCGGCAGAGGCGTTAGCACGTTCTGGCGTAGGACGTCTCGTATTAGTTGATAAAGATGTTGTAGATATTACAAACGTAAACCGTCAAATTCACGCGTTAGTATCTACTGTAGGACGTTCAAAAGTAGAATTAATGAAAGAGCGTATCGCAGACATTAATCCAGAGTGTGAAGTAATTGGACTAGAAATGTTTTATACTGATGAAACATATGAAGAGTTCTTCAAACATGGATTGGATTTCGTAGTAGATGCATCTGATACGATTACGTTCAAAATTCATTTAATTAAACAGTGCTTACGTCGAAAAATTAAAATTATCTCATGCATGGGTGCAGCAAATAAAATGGACCCAACTCGTTTCCGTATTGCGGACATCTCTAAAACACATACAGATCCAATTGCGAAAGTAATTCGTACGAAGCTTCGTAAAGATGGTATTAAAAAAGGTGTAAAAGTTGTCTTCTCTGACGAAAACCCAATCGTAATTCGTGAAGAAGTACGTAAAGAAATCGTACCAGACGAAAATGCAAAAATTCGTAAAGCGAAATTACCACCTTCATCAAATGCATTCGTACCATCTGTGGCAGGCCTAATTATGGCAAGTCACGTTGTACGTGAACGTATTAAAAACGTTGAAGTGAAGCGTGTAGGACAAGAATAAAGTAAAAGCATGTATCCATTTCGGATATATGCTTTTTTATATGTATTAAAGAAATATGGATATTTGCAATACTAATAATTCGAATGTAAGTAATCCTAATAAAGAATAATCGTATTTATCCGACTTATAGGCGGAAGTCTTTTTTAAACTCTGAATGGTAAAAAGTCCTAATGTTAGAACGAGAATACCGAGTGTTATTTTGAAGACTATTAATGAAATAGCGACCATCTCCTTTCAAACATATATCTTTATAGCAACATTCAAGTGAGGAATATCCAATTATTACCTGACGTTTCTTTGTGTGAATTTGAGGTTTATTGTTGTCAATTTTTGCTGATAAATCTATGTAACTTTATTTAACAATATATTTTTACCGAAGAAAAAAGATGCCACACAGTCAGAAACCCCGACTAGGTGACATCCTTTTTAATTTTCTGCAGAATATATAATATCTAAATTTCCATTTTGATCTGTCTTGAAAATTGGAGCGATCTGTTCTTCTTGTTCTTCAACTGAAACGAGTTTTCGAGCACGGTCCATAATTCTAACAAGCATTGCGTAATCTTCTTCGATTGCTTGTTGTTTTTTTGAGAGTACCGCTAATTTTGCTTCAAGTTCATGATTTGTTTTTTGCAGGGAAGTGAGCTGAGCTTGTAATACATCATTTTCAGTTTGTAACTTTGCGAGTGAAGGATTATTGTGCTCCAAGTTTTGCAAAAATGAAATGACACTTTGCATGGTAAGATCCTGTTTACTTAGCGTAATATCTTCAGAAAACTCGGCATCGATTACGAGTTGTTTCGTTTTCGTGAAATGCTCTTTTTCTATTTTAGCTTCAGAGCGTTTTAATTCTTTCCGTTGTTTTTTTGCAAGTTGCACCGCATCTTCGTAATTCGGTCGTACTTCAGCATTCCATCTAAAGCCGCAAGCTGCGGAAGTACGGTTCAATGTATCGCCGACTTCATCGAATGCTTTTATTTGTGTGCTACCGCTGCGAATATGTCGTAAAACAGTTTCTGCTAAAAGGAGATCGTCTTCTTTTGTCCATGCATCTTGACGTGTTTTCATAAGCGAAGCCTCCATAATGGTGACGTTTTCGCTTATGTTACCCTTTATTTTTCGTTTTATTCGAACTTTGTAATCTTTCATATACAGTAGAAAGTACTTGCTCAAATTTCCCTGTCGTTTTCGGTTTATAATATTGTTTGTTTTTTATTTTATCAGGTAAGTATTGTTGTTGTACCCAGCCATTTGGATGGTCGTGTGGGTATAAGTATCCAATGCCTCTTCCAAGTGATTCTGCGCCTTTGTAATGACTATCTTTTAAATGACTTGGAATGTCGCCTGTTTGACCGTTGCGTAAATCGTGTAAGGCAGCATCAAGTGCTTTATAAGCTGAGTTTGACTTTGGTGATAAGCAAAGCTCGATAACAGCATTTGCAAGTGGTATGCGTGCCTCCGGGAATCCAACTCGTTCCGCTGATTCTATAGCTGCTAGTGTACGCGGTCCGGCTTGTGGGCTAGCAAGTCCGATATCTTCATATGCCATAATAAGAAGACGTCTACCAATGCTTTGTAAATCACCAGCTTCAATAAGACGTGCTAAATAATGAAGTGCTGCATTTACATCACTTCCGCGCACCGATTTTTGAAATGCCGATAATACGTCATAATGAGCATCACCGCCTTTGTCGTGAACGAAGCTCTTTTTTTGCAAGCATTCTTCTGCAATTTCTAGCGTAATTACCGCAGCTTTTTCGTCCGTTGTAAAGCTAGATAAAACAGCTAGTTCAAGTGCATTATAAGCAGAACGCATGTCTCCACCAGATGCATTTGCAAAGTGATGTAATGCTTCAGGCGTAACCGTTACATCATATTCACCGAGACCTTTTTCTTTATCTTCAAGTGCTCGTTTTAAGCCAATTAAAAGATCCTCTTCTGTTAATGCGTGTAATTCGAAGATTTGACAACGACTTCGAATAGCAGAATTAATAGCATGGAACGGATTACTCGTTGTTGCACCGATTAAGGTAAGGAGTCCGCTTTCTAAATGAGGTAATAGAAAATCCTGTTTTGCTTTATCTAGACGGTGTACTTCATCTAAAATTAAAACGAGGTGTCGATGCATCTTTGCTTCTTGTACGACAACTTCCATATCTTTTTTATTATGAGTAACAGCGTTTAATAGGCGAAAAGGGGTTCCAGTACTTCCTGCAATTGCGCTCGCAATGGATGTTTTTCCTGTGCCTGGAGGGCCGTATAAAATCATAGATTGAAAATGATTTGCTTGGACCATTCGCCATAAAATTTTTCCTTCACCAACTAAATGTTGTTGTCCGATAATTTCTTGAATATTTGTAGGGCGCATTCGATGTGCGAGTGGCTGTTTCATTTTTACCGTCTCCCTTAATGTATAATCTCTTTCTATCGTATCATTTTTTTTAGTGGAATTTGAAATAGGATGCTGTTTTGTGGGAAAAATGAATATAAAAATTTTCATTTTTCTTTCAATTGTAATAATTTCCGAGTTTTTCAATGTGATTTTATGTTATCATTTTGATACACAAGTTGAAATTTCTTATAATACTATATTATGCTATAATTTCATAGGATTTTAAATTGTGTTCTTTTATAAATAAGATATAACCAATAGAAGTGAAAATTTGAAAAGAGGTGCAAAATAGATGAAGATTTCAACGAAAGGCCGCTACGGCTTAACAATTATGATCGATCTTGCAAAAAAGTTTGGTGAAGGTCCAATTTCCTTAAAATCAATTGCGCAGGCACATGATTTATCGGAACATTACTTAGAGCAATTAATTTCACCACTTCGTAACGCTCGTCTAGTAAAGAGTACGCGTGGGGCATATGGCGGATATGTATTGTCTGATCAGCCAGCTAACATTACAGCTGGGGATGTAATCCGTGTATTAGAGGGTCCGATTAGTGTTGTAGAAATGATAGAAGAAGAGGAACCGGCACAACGCCAATTATGGATGCGTGTTCGTGATGCGGTGCAAGAAGTATTAGATAGTACAACGTTAGAAGATTTAGTACGTTATGAGGAAGAAAATCACGGGGGCTATATGTTTTACATTTAATTCCTTGTGAAACGATTTGGAAAGAAGGAGATTTAATGGAACGCATTTACTTAGATCATGCTGCGACATCTCCGACTCACCCAGAAGTGGTCGAAAAGATGATTCCATATATGACAGAAACATTCGGGAACCCGTCTAGTATTCACTTTTATGGACGTCAAACGCGCCATGCAGTAGATGAGGCGAGACGTGCGGGTGCACGTAGCATTCATGCGAATCCGAATGAAATTATATTTACGAGCGGTGGTACAGAAGCTGATAATTTAGCACTTATAGGTGTAGCACGTGCGAACCGTCATAAAGGTAACCATATTATAACGACGCGAATTGAACATCATGCAATTTTGCATACGTGTGAATTGTTAGAGCGCGAAGGGTTTGAAGTGACATATTTACCTGTCGATGAAACAGGACGCGTTCAAGTTTCTGACATACAAAATGCATTAACAAAAGAGACGATTCTCGTATCCGTTATGTTTGGGAATAATGAAGTCGGGACGATGCAACCAATCGCGGAAATAGGGAAGTTGCTAAAAGAGCATCAAGCTTATTTTCATACAGATGCGGTACAAGCTTACGGATTAGTAGAAATAGATGTGAAAGAGTTCGGCATTGATTTATTATCGATTTCAGCTCATAAAATTAATGGACCAAAAGGTGTAGGGTTCCTATACGCTGGTGCAAATGTGAAATTTGAACCGTTATTAATAGGCGGGGAGCAAGAAAGAAAACGCCGTGCTGGTACTGAAAATGTACCGAGTATCGTTGGTTTGCAACATGCAATTTTGCTAGCTGAAAAAACTCGTGAGCAAAAAAATGCCCAATATGAAGAGTTTAAAGATATAATGGTATCTGTCTTCAAAAATGAAGACATTACTTTCGAGGTAAACGGAAACTTAGAATATCGCTTACCACATGTGCTTAATATCAGTTTTACAGGAATGAACATTGAACCGTTCCTTGTGAACTTAGACTTAGCTGGCATTGCAGTGTCAAGTGGTTCGGCGTGTACAGCTGGTTCGATTGATCCATCACATGTATTAGTAGCGATGTTCGGAAAAGACTCCGATCAAATACGTTCATCCGTACGCTTTAGTTTCGGACTTGGAAATACGAAAGAGCAAATTGAGAAAGCGGCGTACGAAACAGTGAAAATCGTGAAGCGATTAACACAAAATTAGCATGGGAGGTGACATGATGAACAAACTACCTCAAGAAACACGCGTTGTCATCGGGATGTCCGGTGGCGTCGATTCATCTGTAGCAGCTCTTTTATTAAAAGAGCAAGGTTATGATGTAATCGGAATTTTTATGAAAAACTGGGATGATACAGATGAGAATGGTGTCTGCACAGCAACAGAAGATTACAATGATGTAATTGAAGTGTGTAACCAAATTGGCATTCCATATTATGCAGTAAACTTTGAAAAACAATACTGGGATAAAGTATTTACGTACTTCCTAGATGAGTACCGAGCTGGTCGTACACCGAACCCAGATGTAATGTGTAATAAAGAAATTAAATTTAAAGCATTTTTAGAGCATGCGATTGCGCTTGGTGCTGATTATGTAGCGACAGGTCATTATGCACGCGTTGCTTATATGGACGGCGAATATAAAATGCTTCGCGGCGTTGATGATAATAAAGACCAAACGTATTTCTTGAATCAATTAAGCCAAGAGCAATTATCAAAAACATTGTTCCCGTTAGGTGAATTAAAGAAACCGCAAATTCGTGAAATGGCGACAGAAGCTGGTTTAGCGACAGCGGCGAAGAAAGATAGTACTGGTATTTGCTTTATCGGTGAGCGTAACTTTAAAGATTTCTTAAGCAACTATTTACCAGCGCAACCAGGTGTGATGCAAACATTATCTGGTGAAGTGAAAGGGAAGCATGACGGTTTAATGTACTATACAATTGGACAACGTCATGGCCTTGGTATTGGTGGTAACGGTGATCCGTGGTTTGCTGTTGGGAAAAATTTGAAAGAAAACATTTTATATGTTGATCAAGGATTCCATAACGAACTTCTATATGGTGATGAAGTTATTGCTACGAATATCGGCTGGGTAAGTAATGAAGCGAAAGAAAAAGAATTTAAGTGCACAGCGAAATTCCGTTATCGTCAAGAAGACAATAAAGTAACGGTTCAAATCGTTGATGAAAATACAGTTCGTATTCTTTGTGACGAGCCAATTCGTGCAATTACACCAGGACAAGCAGTTGTTTTCTATGATGGAGATGAGTGCTTAGGCGGTGCTACAATTGATGAAGTATATCGTAGTGGTAAGAAATTGGATTATTTAGGATAAAATGAGAAGCCTCTGCCGATTAGCGGTTAGAGGTTTCTTTTACATAAAGCGAATTTTCGTTCGCTTGGAAAATACATTCTTTGTTATAATTTGTTGTAGAGGTGAAGGACATGTCAAACAAACTTGAAACAGGTATTCAATATATGCAAGAAGGAAACTGGGAAGAAGCTGCTAAAAATTTCACAGAAGCAATCGAAGAAAATCCGAAAGATGCGCTTGGGTACATTAATTTTGCGAACTTATTAGATGCACTAGGTGATAGTGAAAGAGCAATTTTATTTTATAAACGGGCATTAGAATTAGATGATAAATCTGCGGCTGCTTATTATGGATTAGGAAATGTGTATTACGGTCAAGAGCAATTTACAGAGGCAAAGGCTGTATTTGAACAAGCGATGCAAGCGGGATTACAATCAGCTGATGTAACATTTATGTTAGGTATTACACATGTGCAACTTGGAAATGATCGTCTTGCACTGCCGTTTTTACAAAGAGCAACAGAATTAGATGAAAACGATGTAGAAGCTGTGTTCCAGTGCGGACTTTGCTTTGCACGTTTAGAACATATTCAAGAGGCGAAACCTTATTTTGAAAAGGTATTAGAAATGGATGAAGAGCATGCAGATGCGTATTATAATTTAGGTGTTGCGTATGTATTTGAAGAAAATAACGAGAAGGCTCTTACTTTATTTAAGAAAGCAACTGAAATTCAGCCAGATCACTTTTTAGCTGGTAATGGTGTTCGTTTATTGGAGCAAGAAGCTGAATAAGATGAAAATATAGTTTAATGGGTAGTTATCCCTCATCTAAATAGGTGGGGGATGTACTGCTCATTAAAGTGAAACGAACCGGAAAGGAGAGGAAAGATGGGAAATCAACATGCAATGGATTTGTTTGAGGAAGAGAAAAAGTTTATAAAAGCGCAAGTTCTTCATACCATTTTCCACAACGAAGAAAACCTCTATTCCGTTGTCAGTATGAAAGTCATTGAGACGAATGAAACGTACGATGAAAAAAAAGTGATGATAAACGGTCATTTTCCCCGCATGCATGAAGATGAAGTGTTTACATTGACAGGGCATTTTAAAGACCATCCGAAGTATGGGAAACAATATTTAGTTGAAACGTTTAAGAAAGAATTGCCACAAACAAAAGCTGGTATGGTGCAATATTTAGCGAGTGATTTATTTAAAGGGATAGGAAAGCGTACAGCTGAAAAAATTGTGGATCATCTTGGGGAACATGCCATTTCTAAAATTATGGATGATCCGGATGCGTTAAATGGTGTTGTCAATAAGCAAAAAGCGCAAGAAATATATGAGACAATTGTTGAACATCAAGGATTAGAGAAAGTAATGAGTTTTTTAAATGGTTACGGTTTTGGAACGAAGCTTTCTATTAAGATTTACCAGCAATATAAAGAGATGACATTAGAAGTGATTCGTAATAATCCATATCAGCTTATTGAAGAAGTGGACGGGATTGGTTTTGGACGAGCGGATGATATAGGACGTGCGTTAGGTATATCAGGTAATCATGATGACCGTGTACGTGCGGGATGTTTTTATACGTTAGAGAATGTTTCACTGCAGCTCGGCCATGTTTATATGGGGAAAGATCAACTTGTAAGAGAAACGATGTCACTTTTAAATAATCAAGAAGGTAGAGTGACTGAGGAAGATATTATAGGTTGTGTTGAAATGATGCAAAGTGAAGGGAAAGTCATCATTGAAGAAGAACGAGTGTATTTAGCGTCGTTATTTTACTCTGAAAAAGGTGTTGTAAAGTCTATTCGCAGGCTTATGAATCAAGAGGAAACCCCTTCATTTCCTGAAGCAGAAGTGTTAAAGACGTTAGGTGAAATTGAAGAACAGCTGAAGGTGCAGTATGCACCGTTTCAGCAAGAAGCAATTCAAACGGCACTTCATAAGCCGATGATGTTATTGACAGGTGGACCAGGAACGGGGAAAACAACAGTTATTAAAGGAATTGTTGAAATGTACGCATCCTTGCATGGTGTATCATTAAATCCGAATGAATACAGTGATGATAATCCATTTCCGATATTATTAACGGCTCCAACAGGAAGAGCAGCGAAGCGAATGAGTGAATCTACCGGGCTCCCTGCTTGTACAATTCATCGTCTGCTTGGTTGGACGCCAGAAGGGTCTTTCCAGCGTAATGAAACCGATCCAGTTCAAGGGAAGTTACTCATTATTGATGAGTTTTCGATGGTAGATATTTGGCTTGCAAATCAGCTGTTTAAATCATTGCCGACTAATATTCAAGTTATCGTTGTAGGTGATGAAGATCAATTACCATCTGTAGGACCTGGACAAGTGTTGAAAGATTTATTGAATGCAGGTGCAGTTCCAACAGTAAAGCTTACTGAAATTTATCGTCAAGCGGAAGGCTCATCTGTTATTCAACTCGCTCATGCGATAAAAAATGGAACGCTCCCGCCAGATTTAGCGCAAAATCAAAAAGATCGTTCATTTATCGGCTGTACAGGAGCTCAAATTGTTGAGGTTGTTAAGAAGGTTTGTGAAAATGCTAAGACAAAAGGGTTTAGCGCAAGAGATGTACAAGTACTGGCCCCGATGTACCGTGGACCTGCCGGCATTAATGTACTAAACGAAGCGTTGCAAGAAGTGTTTAATCCGAAAAGGGAAAAGAGTAAAGAAATTGCTTACGGTGATGTTGTATACCGAAGAGGCGATAAAGTACTGCAACTCGTTAATCAGCCGGAGAGCCAAGTGTTTAATGGTGATATCGGAGAAATTGTTTCGGTGTTTTATGCGAAAGAAAATGTTGAGCA
The DNA here is from genome assembly GCF_019837435.1 of Bacillus sp. 16GRE42. Taxonomy (NCBI): domain Bacteria; kingdom Bacillati; phylum Bacillota; class Bacilli; order Caryophanales; family Bacillaceae; genus Bacillus; species Bacillus sp. 16GRE42. The sequence goes on along the minus strand of NZ_JADAXF010000001.1, from coordinate 1,869,080 downwards.
ACAGGACATGATTATCGTTTCATTTGATGGAATCGAAGTAACGTATACAAAGCCGGATTTAAATCAAATTACCCATGCATATTGCTGCTCGATTCATAAATCACAAGGTAGTGAATTTCCAATAGTTATTATGCCGATTGTAAAGAGCTACTACCGTATGTTACGTCGTAATTTAATTTACACGGGCATTACAAGGAGTAAGAAATTCCTTATTATTTGTGGGGAGGAAGCGGCTTTTCAATCCGGTGTAAATCGCCTTGATGATGCAATGCGTCAAACGACTTTAGCTGGTCGTTTGCAAGAATCACAAGGAGAAGTACAGATGGTAACAGTTAATGGCGAAGAAATGGACGTGGAAAACATTTCACCGTATGATTTCATGTAACAAGGTGAAATTATATAGTGAAACTTTCAAACGTATAACGTTGAAAGGCTCCAGCAATGTATAAATGAATGCGGTTTGGACATAATGGCGAATAGAATCTGGGAGACTGTAAGGAGATGAAAGCCATATGTTCATTTGTCCAAATTGCAAAGGGAAAGACATTGGGAAAATAGGTGTCAACCAATTTTATTGCTGGAATTGTTATATCGAATTATCGGTTTCAAAGGGGAAAATCCATACACATCAAGTAGAGGAAGATGGTTCATTAAGCTCTCTTGATGATTTATTTGATGAGAACGAAAGAACGATCGGATAACGAAAAGGGGGATTTACTTTGAATCTACGCAATTCATTAATCGCATTAGGTGTTGGAGCTGCAGCATATCAATATGCTCGCAAGCAAGATGTATTTTCAAAACGCAATATGAAAAAAGCACGTAAGATGATTAAATCTTATCTATAAGCGTAAAAAACTCCCTTCATCATAAGGGAGTTTTTTTATGCACTTGTATGCAAATATAAAAGTCCGATTTCAGAGAAGAGATAAGATAGGCCGTAACATCCAACGCCAAGCATTCCGTAATGAAATAATTGCTTCGCCCTTTCTTTTCGTGAGGAACGAATAAAGAAACCTTTCCAAATACCAAATCCGATACAAACCCATTCAAGAATCATAAAAAGTGCTGATAATACGAGCATAAATAAAACCATTATGAGCCCTCCTGATTATATTGTTTCATGCTGCGTTCTCAGGGGTGGTTGTCCTTATTATGTTATGTATATGTACGTCTTTACAAAACAGTATGGTCTGCACGAAAAGATTTTAAAACTTTTGCACATAACCTAACCTATTTATTTTCAAAATAAAGGTGGAGGAGGTTTTTCGTGTGAAGAATCTTAAAATCATTTGGATATATCGTTTAGGGTTATTGTTACTTGTATTTCTTTGTTTGCTTGTCTTTTTAAAAATTAAGCCGCTATGGGCACCGATTATCTTTGTATTTAAAGTGGCAATTACACCGTTTCTTATTGCGTGTTTTATTGCGTATTTATTGCATCCTTTAATTGAAAAAATTCATAAAGAAGGGATGCCGCGCACACTCGCTATTTTGCTTATTTACATCCTTTTCTTTGGTGGGATTGGTTATGGAATTTATAAAGGAACGCCAATTGTTATTAAGCAATTACAAGAGATTAATGAACAATTTCCGCAGTTTACAAAAATGTATGATTCTTGGATGGATGGCGTTACGGAACAAACAGCGAACTTCCCGTCCTTTATTCATGAAAAGGTGAAACAAATTTTTGGTGGAGTAGAAACGAAGATACAATCACTTTTAAATAAAGTGATGAGCACAGCCCGTGGCGTATTGGACTCGTTGCTTATTATTTTTTTAATACCGTTCATTGTATTTTACATATTAAAAGATTACGGTGAGTTTTATAATGTTTTTTGGAAACTAGTCCCGAGTAAGTGGCGTAGTACAGGGCAAATGCTGGCGAAAGAAATTGATAAGTCACTCGGAAGTTATATTCGAGGACAGTTATTTGTTTGCTTAGTATTAGGGGGAGTATCTGTTCTTTCTTTTTGGTTTATCGGTATGAAATATCCATTATTACTCGGCATTATTATTGGGGTAACGGATATAATCCCGTACTTCGGTCCTATTTTAGGGGCGATTCCGACATTGATGATTGCGGCAACGGTATCAACGAGTTTACTCATTAAGGCGGGAATTACGATTGCTATTTTGCAATTTTTGGAAAGTAACATTTTATCACCTTACATCGTTGGTAAGTCACTTCGTATGCATCCTGTTATTATTATGCTTGCATTATTAGTTGGGGGAGAAGTGGCAGGAATTGTAGGGTTATTAATATCAGTTCCTGTTTTAGCGGTCATTCGTACGGTGATCGTTCATGTAAGGCCTCTTTGGAAAAAAGAAGATGTGTAATATGATAGCCCTCTGCTTATAAAAGTAGAGGGCTATCATTATTTAGAGAGTTGCTCGTGTATTTGTTGAACGAGAGAGCTTACATCATTTGTTTGAATATGTTTTATTTTTTTCCATTCATTATCGTACATAAATATAATTTGATTGCTGAAAAGACGCTTTTGTACTTTTAGATTAGAAATGTTTGCAAAAGAGTACTCTTCAAATATTGGGTTCTTACTTACATCTGGTCCATAAAAGAAGAGCCGTTTGTTTGTTAAAATTAACAGTCCTGGTCTTGCAACGGAACGATAAATAAATATATTTAATGAACATGCAGTGTAAAATAATATCGTTTCGTCAGTCGTTAATATGTTTTTAGCCTTGTTCAATAAAGTTGTCATTTTGCTCGCTCCTTTATTATTAATAATTTAATTATAACAAAAATATAATATTCCGAAAAAAATATAGAGGTAGTACAATTTATTAATAAATGCATAATATATGGAAAGGCTGTTAAGAATGAATAGTAGAATAACTATGGTTAATGCAATATAAATGATTATCTACATTGACAAACTTAAGAGAATTCTATTATATTTAGTCATATAATACATTAAATCAATGACGGAAAAAGTACGTTACAGTCCATTTATAGAGAGAAGCTTCCATATGGCTGAAAGAAGCTTTAAATGAAGGGTAACAGAAAGCTAATCCTGAGAGCAGCTAATCACTGCCGTCTTGCCACGTTACGGCACCATGAGGTGATGAATTGATTGTTATAATAATCAATTCATAATTAGGGTGGTATCGCGAGTTAACTCTCGTCCCTTTTATAGGGGCGGGAGTTTTTTATATTTAAGGAGGAAAATACAATGAAACAACTAACAGGCGCACAAATTCGTCAAATGTTTTTAGACTTTTTCCAAGAAAAAGGACATGCAGTAGAACCTAGTGCATCACTAGTTCCGCATGAAGATCCATCTCTGTTATGGATTAACAGTGGTGTAGCGACATTAAAAAAATATTTTGATGGACGTGTAATCCCGCAAAATCCACGTATTACAAATGCTCAAAAATCAATTCGTACAAACGATATTGAAAACGTAGGGAAAACAGCTCGTCACCATACATTCTTTGAAATGTTAGGAAACTTCTCAATCGGTGATTACTTTAAAGAAGAAGCAATTACTTGGGCTTGGGAATTCTTAACGAGCGACAAATGGATCGGATTCGATAAAGAATTACTATCAGTTACAATCCATCCAGAAGATGAAGAAGCATTCACAATTTGGAATGAAAAAATGGGTGTTCCAAAAGAGCGCATCATCCGTTTAGAAGAAAACTTCTGGGATATCGGTGAAGGACCAAGCGGACCGAATACAGAGATTTTCTATGACCGCGGAGAAGCTTACGGTAATGACTTTAGTGACCCAGAATTATATCCAGGCGGAGAAAACGAGCGTTACTTAGAAGTATGGAACCTTGTATTCTCTCAATTTAACCATAATCCAGACGGTTCATATACACCGCTTCCTAAGAAAAACATCGATACAGGGATGGGTCTAGAGCGTATGACATCTATCGTTCAAGATGTACCTACAAACTTTGACACAGACTTATTCATGCCGATGATTGGCGCAACAGAATCAATTTCTGGTGAGAAGTATCGTAATGGTGACGTAGAAAAAGATATGGCGTTTAAAGTAATTGCCGACCATATCCGTACAGTAACATTTGCTGTAGGTGACGGTGCTCTTCCATCTAACGAAGGCCGTGGTTATGTATTACGTCGTTTATTACGCCGCGCGGTTCGTTATTCGAAGAAATTAAACATCAACCGTCCATTCATGTTTGAATTAGTGCCGGTTGTTGGAGAAGTAATGAAAGACTTCTACCCAGAAGTACTTGAAAAGAAAGATTTCATCGCAAAAGTTGTGAAAAACGAAGAAGAGCGTTTCCATGAAACACTTCATGATGGGGAAGCAATTTTAGCTGAAGTTATCACAAAAGCAAAAGAAGAAAAAACAACTGTTATTTCTGGAGTAGATGCGTTCCGTCTATATGACACATACGGTTTCCCGATTGAATTAACTGAAGAATATGCAGAAGAAGCTGGTATGACAGTTGATCAGGAAGGCTTTGAAAGTGAAATGGAAAAACAACGTGAGCGCGCACGTGCAGCTCGTCAAGACGTTGATTCTATGCAAGTTCAAGGCGGTGTCCTTGGAGAAGTGAAAGTAGCGAGCGAGTTCGTTGGTTACGGTACAGTTGCAACAGAAAGTAACGTTGTTGCACTTGTGAAAAACGGCGAATACACAGATAGCTTACAAGCTGGTGAAGAAGGGCAATTAATGCTTGATGTAACACCATTCTATGCTGAGAGCGGTGGACAAATTGCAGACCGTGGTTATCTTCTTGCTGACGGCGTGAAAGTACTTGTAAAAGACGTACAAAAAGCACCAAATGGTCAAAACTTACACAAAGTTGTTGTTGAAGAAGGTACATTAACGAAAGATGCGGCTGTGAAAGCTATTATCGACACGAAAAACCGCAGTAGCGTTGTGAAAAACCATACAGCAACTCACTTACTACACCAAGCATTAAAAGATGTACTTGGAACGCATGTTAACCAAGCAGGTTCTCTTGTAACTTCTGAACGTTTACGCTTTGATTTCTCTCACTTCGGTCAAGTACAAGCTGACGAATTAGAAAAAATTGAGCGTATGGTAAACGAGAAAATTTGGGAAAGTATTGATGTTGAGATTTCTCAAAAAGCAATTGAAGAAGCGAAAGAAATGGGCGCAATGGCATTATTCGGTGAAAAATATGGTGATGTTGTACGCGTTGTACAAGTAGGCGATTACAGCTTAGAGCTTTGCGGTGGTTGTCACGTTGATAACACAGCTTCAATCGGTATTTTCAAAATCGTTGCTGAGTCTGGTATCGGTGCAGGAACGCGTCGTATTGAAGCAGTAACTGGTAAATCTGCATACGAATTAATGAATGATCAAGTAGGTTTATTAAAAGAAGCAGCAGGAAAAATGAAAACAAATCCGAAAGATATTTTAACAAGAGTGGATGGTTTATTTGCTGAAGTAAAACAACTTCAAAAAGAAAACGAATCTCTTGCTGCAAAATTAAGCAATATTGAAGCTGGAAACTTAACTGATTCAGTAATGACAGTTGATGGAGTAAACGTATTAGCAGCGAAAGTAAACGTTGCAGATATGAACAACTTACGTACGATGATGGATGACCTGAAAAATAAATTAGAGTCTGCAGTTGTCGTATTAGCGTCTGTAAATGATGATAAAGTAAACATCTTAGCTGGCGTAACGAAAGATTTAATTAGCCAAGGTTACCATGCTGGTAAACTTGTGAAAGAAGTAGCTTCTCGTTGTGGCGGCGGCGGTGGTGGCCGTCCTGACATGGCTCAAGCAGGTGGTAAAAACCCAGCGCAAGTTGAGGAAGCTTTAGCATTTGTACAAGAGTACGTTAAATCTGTTTCAAAATAAAGAGATAGTAGTGTACAATGGTAGGGAGAGGAGAAGTTCTTCTCCCTATACTTACTATATAAGTGAGGTGCTTGAAATGGACGGTTTTGATAAAACAATGAAGTTTAGCATTCAAGATGAAAAACAGAGTGTCCATGTAAATGATGTACTTTTAACTGTGTATGATGCACTTCAAGAAAAAGGCTATAATCCGATTAACCAAATCGTCGGTTATTTATTAAGTGGAGACCCAGCATACATACCTCGCCATAAAGATGCACGAAGCATCATTCGCAAGCTTGAACGTGATGAGTTAATTGAAGAGCTTGTGAAGTCGTACTTGAAACATCATCGTGAGGAGTAGTTTATGCGGATATTAGGTTTAGATGTAGGTACAAAAACAGTCGGAGTTGCAATGAGCGACGAAATGGGCTGGACAGCGCAAGGGCTGGAAACAATCAGGATTAACGAAGAACGAGGCCACTTTGGTTTTGACCGTATTTCTGAGTTAGTAAAGCAGTACAATGTGGACAAAATAGTAGTAGGTTTACCTAAAAATATGAATGGTACAATTGGCCCACGTGGTGAAGCGTGCCAGCAATTTGCAGAAAACCTGCGAAATCTGTTACAATTAGAAGTTGTAATGTGGGACGAGCGTTTGTCAACGATGGCAGCGGAACGTCTGCTCATTTCAGCTGATGTGAGTCGTAAGAAGCGAAAACAGGTAATCGATAAGATGGCTGCAGTCGTAATCTTACAAGGGTTTTTAGATAGTAAATAAGAGGTGACCAAAATGGAAGAAAATCAAATTACAATTGTAGACGAAAAAGGTAACGAACATTTATGTGAAATTATTTTCACTTTTGATGCTGAAAAATTTGGCAAAAAATCATACGTAGTCTTCTCTCCAATCGGTGAAGTAGACGAAGATGGAGACCCAATTTATGATGCAATGGCTTATGAGCAAAATGAAGAAGAGGGCGGAAGTTTACTTCCAATCGAATCTGAAGAAGAGTGGGAAATGGTACAAGAAATGTTCAATACTCTAGCTGATGAGCAAGAAGCTGAATAATAAGTACTGAAAAGGTGGACGACATATAGTCCATCTTTTTTTATATGTAAAATGAAAGATTTTTTGTCGAAACTGTGTAATCCTTTGTAGTATAATGAGACGGATTGTAGAAAAATAAAGTGTCTATCTAAAAAAGATAAATAATTTTATTGTGTTTTTATATCGTGTTGTGTAGAAAGATATACATACGGTCTACAATTTAATTGAGGAGGAAGAGTGTTGATAGAGAATCAAGTGAAAAAAAAGCGTAGACGTCTTTTTTTATTTTCGATTATTGCACTGCTTTTAGTTTGTGGTTCAGTCTATGCGTATATTTCATCCGCATTAGGACCAGTTGATAGCGGGAATAAAAAAGAGGTTGAAGTAGAAATTCCAAAAGGATCATCTACTAGTAAAATTGGTGAGATTTTAGAAGAAAAAGGTGCTGTGAAAAACGGTACAGTTTTTAGTTTTTATACAAAGGCTAAATCGAAAAATTTACAAGCGGGTACATATTTATTAAATCCTTCAATGAGTGCCTCAGATGTTATTGAACAAATGTCATCTGGTAATGTACATCGTCCAGCTCTTTATAAAGTGACGATAAAAGAAGGTGCACAAGTAACTGAAATTGCAGAAACGGTTGCAAACGAATTAAAGTGGAATAAAGATGATGTCGTACGTCAATTAAACGATAAAGCATTTATTCAAAAAATGCAGCAAAAGTATCCGAAGTTGTTAACGGATAAAATCTTTGATAGCAATATTAAATACCCATTAGAAGGTTATTTATATCCTGCGACGTACTCTTTCTATAAAAAAGATACGACGTTAGAAGAAATTATAATTCCAATGCTTGAGAAAACGAATGCAATCATTGTTCAAAACGAGGCGAAAATGAAAGCGAAAAACTGGGATGTTCATCAGCTTTTAACATTGTCTGCACTTATTGAAGAAGAGGCAACAGGCTTTACAGATCGTCAAAAAATCTCTAGTGTCTTTTATAATCGTTTGGAAAAAGGTATGCCCCTGCAAACTGATCCAACGGTATTATATGCACTTGGAAAGCATAAACAACGTGTATTATACGAAGATTTAAAGATAAACTCACCGTACAATACGTATGTTGTGAAAGGATTGCCAGTTGGTCCGATTGCAAACTCTGGTAAACATTCAGTGGAGGCGGCGTTAGAACCTGCGCAAACAGATTATTATTATTTCTTAGCTGCACCAACTGGTGAAGTGTACTATGCGAAAACATTGGAAGAGCATAATGCATTAAAGCAAAAATATATTACGAAAAAACAGTGAAATGGGGAGGGATAGCGAAAAAGGTCGCACATCCCTCTTTTTTGTGGTAAAATATATCGGGTTAAAAACTGGCAGAAGAATCGTTTTTAATATCAAAACGGGACGTACAAGCTAAGGGTGAAACTGGCTTGTATTTTTATTGCATTCTATGTGTGAAAAGACGTCATAGAGGCACTTCTCCATGTAAATAAGGAGGACCATTATGGAGGATGCAGTTAACGAGTACCTATTATCATTTATTGATCCAAAAGATAAATTAATTCTTGAAATGGAAGATTATGCGAAAGAAAATCATGTGCCGATTATGGATCGACTTGGAATGGAATTTATGTTGCAATTTTTACGTTTAATTGGACCAAAAAGCATTTTAGAGCTTGGTACAGCAATTGGTTATTCTAGTATTCGTATGATGCAAGCTATTCCAAATTCTCACATTGTGACAGTTGAACGCAATCGCGAGCGATATGAAAAAGCACTTGAATATATAGAATGTTCACCAGTTAAAGAGCGTATTTCCGTTATTTACGGTGATGCGTTAGAAACAGGCGAGCAAGTAGAAAAACATGGAACGTTTGACGTTATTTTTATTGATGCAGCAAAAGGACAATATCGTCGCTTTTTTGACTTATATGAACCGTTATTAAATCCTGGTGGCGTAATTATTTCAGATAATGTTATGTACCATGGCCTTGTAACGACAAAAGAGAAAATTGAAAACAGACGTACACGTGGTTTAATTCGTCGTATTAAGACGTACAATGAATGGCTTATGAACCATGAAGGATATGATACAACGATTTTCCCAATTGGTGATGGAGTAGCTGTTAGTAAAAAGAGAGGGTGACCAAGGTATGAAGAAACCTGAATTGTTAGTAACGCCAAAAGCAGTAGTGGATATCGAACCTCTTGCGAAAGCAGGAGCAGATGCGGTAATGATCGGTGAGCAAAAGTTCGGTTTACGTTTAGCAGGGGAATTTTCACGTGAAGATGTGAAACAAGCTGTGAAGATTGCGCATGAAAATGGTATAAAAGTATACGTAGCAATGAACGCTATGTTCCACAATGATAAAGTAGAAGAATTAACAGAATATGTTGCATTTTTAAACGAAGTAAGTGTAGATGCAATTGTTTTCGGAGATCCAGCAGTATTAATGGCGGTCCGAGAAGTAGCGCCAAATATGCAATTGCACTGGAATACAGAAACAACAGCAACAAACTGGTTTACTTGTAACTACTGGGGACAAAGAGGAGCAAAACGAGCTGTATTAGCTCGTGAGCTTAGCTTAGATGAAATTGTTGAATTAAAAGAAAATGCTGAAGTGGAACTTGAAGTACAAATTCACGGTATGACTTGTATGTTCCAATCGAAGCGTTCCTTAGTAGGAAACTACTTTGAGTATCAAGGACGTAATCTTGACATTGAAAAGAAAAAATATGAAGAGAATATGTTCTTATATGACCCAGAGCGTAACAATAAATATCCAATTTATGAAGATGAAAATGGTACTCACATTATGAGTCCAAACGATATTTGTTTCATCGATGAGTTAGAAGAACTAATTGACGCTGAAGTCGCTAGCTTAAAAGTTGATGGTGTACTAAAAAGCTCTGCATACATTATTGAGGTAACGAAGAAATATCGTAAAGCAATTGATTTATGTGTAGAAGATCGTGATGCGTATTATGACGTGAAAGACGATTTATATAAAGAGATAGAAGAAATGCAACCAGTAAGTCGTCCGTTAGATACAGGATTCTTCTTTAAAGAGACGGTTTACTAAACGAGGAGGGTGTAGGAAATGACTGTACAAGAAATTTCACGAGTAATCGATGGCAAACGCGTTATTGTGAAGAAACCTGAACTGTTAATCCCTGCGGGTAACTTAGAAAAATTAAAAGTAGCTATCCATTATGGGGCAGATGCTGTATATTTAGGTGGACAAGAATTTGGTCTTCGTTCGAATGCAGGTAACTTTACACTGGAAGAAATGGCAGAAGGTGTTGAATTTGCAAAGAAATATGGAGCAAAAATATATGTAACAACAAATATCTTTGCACATAATGAAAATATGGACGGGCTAGAGGAATATTTAAAAGGGATTGAAAAAGCTGGCGTAACGGGAATTATCGTTGCTGATCCGCTTATTATTGAGACTTGTAAACGTGTAGCGCCTTCTGTTGAAGTGCATTTAAGTACACAACAATCACTATCCAACTGGAAAGCAGCACAGTATTGGAAAGAAGAAGGTTTACATCGTCTTGTATTAGCTCGTGAAGCAAGCTATGAAGAAATGAAAGAAATTAAAGAAAAAGTGGATATTGAAATTGAAGCATTCGTCCATGGTGCAATGTGTATCGCATATTCAGGCAGATGTACGTTAAGTAACCATATGACAGCACGTGACTCTAACCGTGGTGGTTGTTGTCAATCTTGCCGTTGGGACTATGATTTAGTTCAAACAGTATCACAACATAAAGATGCAAAAGAGCTTCCTCTATTCCAAGAAGAAGATGCTCACTTTGCAATGAGTCCAAAAGACTTAAATTTAATTTTATCAATTCCGAAAATGATTGAAATTGGAATTGATAGCTTAAAAGTTGAAGGACGTATGAAATCAATTCATTACGTAGCGACTGTAGCAACGGTATACCGTAAAGTAATTGATGCGTATTGTGCGGATCCGGATAATTTTGAGTTTAAACAAGAATGGTTAGATGAGCTTGATAAATGTGCAAATCGTGATACAGCTCCCGCATTCTTTGAAGGGGTTCCAGGACATCAAGAGCAAATGTTTGGAAATCATAGTAAGAAAACAACGTATGATTTCGCTGGTTTAGTGTTAGATTATAATGAAGAAACGGGCATTGTAACGATTGAGCAACGTAATCATTTCAAACCAGGACATGAAGTCGAGTTCTTTGGACCAGAAATAGAAAACTTTACGCAGACGGTGGAGAAAATTTGGGATGAGGATGGAAACGAATTAGATGCAGCGAGACATCCGTTGCAAATCGTGAAATTCAAAGTGGATCAACCAGTGTATGTGAATAATATGATGCGCAAAAGCATACTTCAATAAGAAAGAGTGATAGTCGAATGGGGACGAATAAGCCTGTTGTAATTGGAATTGCTGGTGGTTCGGGATCAGGTAAAACGAGTGTAACGAAAGCGATTTTTGACCATTTTAAAGGTCATTCTATTTTAATCTTAGAGCAAGATTATTATTACAAAGATCAAAGCCATTTACCAATGGAAGAGCGTTTAAAAACAAATTATGATCATCCGCTTGCGTTTGATAATGATCTGTTAATTGAACATTTGCAGCAGTTGCTTGCATATGAGCAAATTGATAAGCCTGTATATGACTATACATTGCATACGCGTTCAGAAGAAGTTATTCCAGTTGAGCCGAAAGATGTAATCATTTTAGAAGGAATTCTTATTTTAGAAGACCCACGTCTTTGTGAGTTAATGGACATAAAGCTATTCGTTGATACAGATGCAGATCTTCGTATTTTACGCCGCATGCAGCGTGATATTAAAGAGCGCGGTCGTACGATGGATTCAGTAGTTGATCAATACGTAAGTGTTGTACGTCCAATGCACAATCAATTTATTGAGCCTTCTAAGAAATTTGCGGATATTATTATCCCTGAAGGTGGACAAAATCATGTTGCAATTGATATTATGGTGACAAAAATTGCAACAATTCTTGAACAAAAAGTAAATTTGTAATAGCATAGTAAAAGATATACGATAGGAAGGGATTTTTTCCCTTCCTATCGAATACAATGAAACATGCAACCTCATCTATATATAGGTGAGGGCATATTTATATCAACTTTCCATACATATCTTCTTTATATAAAGAAGAATTGGGAATACGGGGTTGTATGTGACAACTCCGCTAGTACAGGCGTGCTAGAAACCTCCGCTATACATATAAGTGGGGGAGTTTTCATATGGAACTCCTCTTTTTTTTCGGGGGATTGGTATATAAAAGGAGTGGAAAATATGGCAACAGAAAAAACATACCCTATGACGCAAGAGGGTAAGCAAAAGCTAGAGAACGAACTTGAAGATTTAAAAACGGTAAAACGTAAAGAGGTTGTAGAGCGCATTAAGATTGCACGTAGCTTCGGAGATCTTTCTGAGAACTCTGAGTACGATGCAGCGAAAGATGAGCAAGCGTTCGTAGAAGGACGTATTACACAATTAGAAAACATGATTCGTAACGCAGTTATCATCACAGATAACGGCGAAGAATCTACAGTTGTTACATTAGGTAAAACAGTAACATTTAAAGAGTTGCCAGGTGGAGATGAAGAATCTTACACAATCGTAGGTAGCGCAGAAGCAGATCCATTTGAAGGAAGAATTTCTAACGATTCTCCAATTGCAAAAAGCTTATTAGGTAAGCAAATTGGTGAGAAGGTAGCAATCCAAACTCCAGGTGGAGAAATGCAAGTAGAGATTATCTCTGTAAAATAATAAAAAATCACTCGTGTAAAAGCGAGTGATTTTTTTATTTGTATAAAAGATGAAACACTCCGTCCAAACTATAATAGACGAGGTGTTTTTTTATGAAAATAAAACGGAGAATTACAATTGTTTTAATTTGTTTTATGTGTATCATGTTTATTTTACTTTGTCGTTTAATTCAAATACAAATTATAGATACAGAATCATTTACAGATCGTAAGATAAATTTAATTGAAAAAAGTGTTACACAACGGACGCAGTCCATTACGGTAGATGATGGAAGAGGCCATTTTATAGATCGGAACGGTAAGGAAATAGGTGAGAAAAAGTATCCTGTTTTAATTGTTTTTCCATTTCTACAAATAAAAAATGACATGTTAGAGAAAATTGCGCATATCATTGGTGTGTCGAGACAAGAGATTGAAAGTCAAATGAAAGACAAGAAAAGTGCATTTATCATGCAAAGGGGAAATGGTCCATTTCGATTGGCACGAGAGCAGATGGAGAAGGTAAATCAATTAAATGTATTAGGTATTGTAGCAGCTGAAGTTCGTTTACGGCAAACTGGCGCGATGAATCATTTAATTGGCGATGTGGGGGAGAATGAACGAGAATTTCAAAAACGATACGGAGAAGTAAGAAAAATTTCAAGGCAAACGCCAATTGGCATTTCAGGATTGCAGCAATCATTTGATGAATTTCTTTTGACCGATGGAGAGGCAAAAGTATTGTATCAAGTGGACCGACAAGGAGAACCGATTTTTGGAAAACAAGCGAAATATACTGCGCCTGGAAATCCGTTTTATCCAGTGACGATTCAAACAACTTTACATAACAGGTTACAGCAAAAAGCAGAAGAAGTGGTTGAAGCAAGCGAAATAAAGAAGGGGGGATTAGTATTACTTGATGTAAAGAAAAATGAAATTTTAGCGATGGTCAGTAAACCATCTGTACAGGTGAAGGATGAGCGTTTATATACAACTACACTTGAAAATCAAATGTTAACACCACATTTTCCCGGTTCTGTTTTTAAAACAATAGTTGCAGCGGCAGTGATTGATCAAAATGAAAATGTGTTTAATCGTACATTTAATTGTAATCAAGATTTATATGGTGAAGACCATCCACAAGTTATGATGGGTACACTTAGTTTTAAAGAGAGCTTTGCTAGAAGCTGTAATAGGACATTTTCAGAGTTAGGTAATGAGCTAATACAAAAGGATAAGATGGTGTTAGAAACTTACGTAGCAGCGTTAGGAGGCGCTGGTAAGGTTGGATGGAAAGGTTCTGTATTTCATACAACTCATTTTGAGCAAATGCCAGAGGAGAAGAGGGTTACGATTTGGGGGAGTGAAGGAAATAAGAATAGTAAAAAGGCGGTAGCGCAAACCGCGATTGGACAGAAAGATGTACGTATGTCACCTCTAGCGATTGCAAATATGATGGCGACGATTGCTAGGGATGGAGAAAAGATGGAAGTGAAAGCTGTGGAAAAAATAATGTATAAAAATGGAACGGACTTTTATACATTTGAAGACCATACAATAGGCGGGAAACAGCTTTCGTATGAAGCGGTTAAAACATTACAAGAGTTATTAAGGGGCGTTGTAACAACGGAGAAAGGAACAGGAGCCGCATTCAGGTCGTTGCCACTAAGTGTTGCCGGAAAATCTGGGACAGCGCAAACAGGAAAAGGGACGAAAGTGAATCGTTGGTTTGCAGGGTATTTTCCATATGAAAATCCAAGATATGCTTTAGTTGTCGTGGATATAGAAACGAATAGTAATGGAAATGAAGTTACACCTATTTTCAAAGCTATCGTAGAATCAATCTATCGATTAGAGAATGAAAAGTAATCTTGCAATTCATATTGAAATGTTTTCATTTCGTGAAAATATTATTGTAAATGTTCAACCTTTCTAGATTTAATGTTACAATAGCAAGTATGAAAAACTGCATGGAGGTTTGAAGAATGGCAGGAGGATCTAGATTCCAACAGAAACAACAAAAACGTCGTCAAAACGGTGTTTTAAATATTGCAATTGCAATTGTATTAATATTAGTAGCTATTGTATCATATCAATTGTTTGTTCCTGAAAGAAAAGAGCAAGCGTCTTCTAGTGATAAAAAAGTAGCTCAGCAAACAACGAAAGAGAATAAAGCTGAGAAAGCTAAAGGCAAAGAAGAGCCGAAGAAGAACGAGCAAGATAAGACAGAGGCTAAGAAGCAGGAAGAAGAAGCGAAGCAAAAGGCTGAGGAAGAACAGAAAAAAGCTGAAGAAGAAGCGAAAGCTAACGAGAAAGCACCAGCTGAAAAAACACAGTCACAGGCAACAGATGCTTATACGAAATCTTCTTGGAAGCCAGTAGGTACAGAGCAAGGTGCAACACCTGCGATGACGTTTAAAAAAGGTACAGCAGATTGGAATGAGATGAATCAAGCGATTTCAGCTGCAATTGACGTTCCAGTAAATCAATTAGTTATCCATAGAATTGGAAATAACGGTAAGAATAAAGCTTACGGTAACGTACAAGATAAACAATCAGGTAAAAAATATTATGTGAATATTGATTGGGTAGAAAATGAGGGCTGGAAACCAGTACTTGTTCAAACTCTAAACTAAAAAAGAGAGGCTCCTTAGGAGCTTCTCTTTTTTAGTTAGCGTAATTTCTTTAATTTAAAATGAACAACCGCGCTATAATATGGACTTTTGCTTTCGGGATCCATAACCATTTGATGCGAGATGTGATGAACTTCAAGCATAAGTGCTTTATTATTATCGATTTGTTCGCTAATTTTTCGTTCCAAAGAAGCTAAGTCTCCTGCTTCGAAAAACTCTACTTTATCTTCTAACATTTCAAAGGTAAATGACACGAAGACGACCCCTCTCCTATGTAATCAACTATAGTGTAACAAAGAAAAGAATGAAATACCATGTACATTTCAATTGACATTTTTAGCAAGAGGGCATATCATACTGATAAAACCGATAAGAAAAAGGGGAATTTTTATGGGGACAGAATTTAATGGTTTATTTGATGAGTGGGCTCATACGTACGACTCATTCGTACAAGGCGAAGATATACAATATAAAGAAGTTTTCGCTCATTATGAGGATATTCTAGAGGATGTAGTTAACAAGTCATTTGGTAATGTATTAGAATTTGGTGTTGGTACTGGAAATTTAACAAATAAATTATTACTTGCTGGCCACACAGTTTACGGTATAGAACCGTCACGTGAAATGCGCATGATTGCAAAAGAGAAATTGCCGCAAGAGTTTTCGATGACAGAAGGTGATTTTCTTTCGTTTGAAGTTCCAAATTCAATTGATACCATTGTAAGCACCTATGCATTTCATCATTTAACAGATGATGAAAAAAATGTAGCGATTGCGAACTATAGTCAATTGCTAAACAAAGGTGGTAAAATAGTGTTTGCTGATACGATATTTGCAGATCAAGATGCATATGATAAAACTGTTGAAACAGCAAAACAAAGAGGTTTCCATCAGTTAGCAAACGATTTGCAAACGGAATATTATACACGTATTCCAGTCATGCAGTCTATTTTTGAAAACAATGGCTTCCATGTAACGTTTACGAGATTAAATCATTTCGTTTGGGTAATGGAGGCAACTAAGCAATAGAAAGAGGGATTAGATTGAGAATTGCTGTAATTGGAGCAATGGAAGAAGAAGTACGTATTTTACGTGACAAATTAGAACAAGCAGAAACAGAAACGGTTGCGGGTTGTGAATTTACGAAAGGACAATTAGCAGGACATGAAGTAATCTTGTTAAAGTCTGGTATTGGTAAAGTAAATGCAGCGATGTCAACGACAATTTTATTAGAAAGATATAAGCCTGAAAAAGTAATTAATACTGGTTCAGCTGGTGGCTTCCATCATTCTCTAAACGTTGGAGATGTAGTTATTTCAACAGAAGTTCGTCATCATGACGTAGATGTAACAGCATTTAACTATGAGTATGGTCAAGTACCAGGAATGCCTCCTGGATTCAAGGCTGATGAAGCATTAGTTGCATTAGCTGAGAAATGTATGCAGGCAGAAGAAAATATTCAAGTTGTAAAAGGTATGATTGCAACAGGTGATTCATTTATGAGTGATCCGAACCGCGTTGCAGCAATTCGTGATAAATTTGAAGACCTTTATGCAGTAGAAATGGAAGCAGCAGCTGTTGCACAAGTATGCCACCAATATGAAGTTCCGTTTGTTATTATTCGTGCACTTTCTGATATTGCTGGTAAAGAATCAAATGTTTCATTTGATCAATTTTTAGATCAAGCAGCTCTTCATTCTACAAACTTTATCGTAAAAGTACTAGAAGAGTTAAAGTAATGTAACAAAAAGGCAACTGTCTCATATAAAGAAAATACATACAGTTGCCTTTTCTTTATTGGCAAATAAGGGGGAGAACACGATGAATGTATATCGTGGAGTTCATGAGTTGATTGGTCATACGCCAGTTGTAGAAATTACTCGTTTTTCACTTCCAGAAGGGGTCCGTTTATTTGCAAAGCTTGAATTTTATAACCCAGGTGGAAGCGTTAAGGACCGTTTAGGAAGAGAATTAATCGAAGATGCGCTAGAAAAAGGGCTTGTTACCCAGGGTGGAACAATTATTGAACCGACCGCTGGAAATACTGGTATTGGACTGGCACTTGCAGCGTTACAACATGATTTACGCGTTATTGTTTGTGTACCAGAGAAATTTAGTATTGAAAAACAAGAATTAATGAAAGCGCTAGGCGCAACGGTCGTGCATACACCAACTGAGCAAGGAATGACCGGTGCAATTGCAAAAGCAAAAGAATTAGTAAATGAAATACCGAATTCATACTCTCCAAGTCAGTTTGCGAATGAAGCAAACCCGCGTGCTTATTTCAAAACACTAGGTCCTGAACTTTGGGATGCACTGAACGGAGAGATTAACATATTTGTTGCAGGAGCAGGAACTGGTGGTACATTCATGGGGACTGCATCTTATTTGAAAGAAAAAAATGTAGATATAAAAACGGTTATTGTGGAACCAGAAGGATCCATTTTAAATGGTGGTAAAGCTGGTTCGCATGAAACAGAAGGGATCGGCCTTGAATTCATCCCGCCATTTTTGAAAACATCTTATTTTGATGAAATTCATACAATTTCTGATCGAAATGCATTTTTACGAGTAAAGGAATTAGCGCGAAAAGAAGGACTGCTTGTTGGGAGCTCTTCAGGAGCGGCATTTCATGCAAGTTTACTTGAAGCAGAGCAAGCGGCGCCAGGTACAAATATTGTAACGATTTTTCCTGATAGTAGTGAGCGTTATTTAAGTAAAGACATATACAAAGGATGGGAATAAAAAATGAGAGCAAAGACAAAGTTAATTCATGGTATTCGCATAGGAGAACCTTCAACTGGATCTGTAAATGTACCGATTTATCAAACAAGTACGTACAAACAAGAAGCAGTTGGTAAGCATCAAGGATATGAATATTCACGTACAGGCAACCCAACACGTGCAGCTTTAGAAGAAATGATTGCAGTATTAGAAAACGGTCATGCTGGTTTTGCATTTGGTTCAGGAATGGCTGCTATTACAGCTACAATTATGTTGTTCTCAAAAGGTGACCACGTTATTTTAACAGATGATGTGTATGGTGGAACGTACCGCGTTATCACGAAAGTATTAAATCGCTTCGGTATTGAGCATACATTTGTAGATACAACCAACTTAGAGGAAGTTGTAGAAGCAATTCGTCCGAATACGAAAGCGATTTATGTGGAAACACCAACGAACCCATTACTGAAAATTACTGATATTAAGAAAATATCTACTCTTGCTAAAGAGAAAGATTTATTAACAATTATCGATAACACATTCATGACGCCATATTGGCAGTCGCCGATTACTTTAGGAGCAGACATTGTACTTCATAGTGCAACGAAATATTTAGGAGGTCATAGTGACGTAGTTGCAGGCCTAGTAGTTGTAAATAGCCCGCAATTAGCAGAAGACCTTCACTTTGTACAAAACTCAACAGGAGGCATTCTTGGCCCGCAAGATAGCTTCTTACTACTTCGTGGCTTAAAAACATTAGGAATTCGAATGGAAGAGCATGAAACGAATTCACGCGCAATTGCCGAGTTTTTAAATAATCATCCAAAAGTAAATAAAGTATATTACCCAGGTCTTGAGTCACATCAAAACCATGAACTTGCAACAGAACAAGCAAATGGATTTGGTGCTATTATCTCATTTGATGTAGATAGCGAAGAAACATTAAATAAAGTACTTGAGAAATTACAATACTTTACACTTGCTGAAAGTTTAGGGGCAGTAGAAAGTTTAATTTCTATCCCATCTCAAATGACACATGCATCAATCCCAGCAGATCGCCGCAAAGAATTAGGAATTACAGATACATTAATTCGTATTTCTGTCGGTATTGAAGACGGTGAAGATTTAATTGAAGATCTAGCACAAGCGTTAGCATAATAAAAATGCACTGCTAATATAAGGCAGTGCATTTTTATCACATCATTTTGTGAAATATTTCACAAAATAGACATACACAAATGAAATTATTTCATGTATATTAAGTTCATGAAATGTTACTCACGAACAATCTTGTGAAATGTTTCACAAACAATGAGGTTCATGTAGGAAAGCAACTCTATTTTTTTACGCTAATCGGGACTTATTATGACCTATAGGGTCTCATTTAGTCCACGATAGCAGAATAGGAGGAATTTACATGGTAGTCAAAGAGAAAGTTGTAAATGAAATGCAGGAAGTAAAAGAGATGATTGATACGTTAGTGAATAACGGTCGAAAGGCTTTACAAGCATTAGAAGGTTTTACACAAGAGCAAATTGACAACATTGTTCACGAAATGGCATTAGCAGGTGTGGATCAACATATGCCGCTTGCGAAGTTGGCTGTTGAAGAAACGGGTCGTGGTGTATATGAAGATAAATGTATTAAAAATATTTTTGCTACTGAATATATTTGGCATAGCATAAAAAAAGATAAAACAGTAGGGATTATTCACGAAGATCCTCATGAAGAAATAATAGAAATTGCAGAACCTGTCGGTGTAGTAGCTGGGGTAACGCCAGTAACGAATCCAACGTCGACAACAATGTTTAAAGCATTAATCGCGATAAAAACGAGAAATCCAATTATTTTCGCATTTCATCCTTCAGCACAAAACTGTTCCATTGCAGCGGCGAAAACAGTATATGATGCAGCGGTGAAGGCGGGGGCACCAAAACATTGTATTCAGTGGATTGAAAAACCTTCTGTCGAAGCAACAAAACAATTAATGAACCATGAAGGTGTTGCGCTTGTTTTGGCAACTGGAGGAGCAGGTATGGTGAAATCAGCTTATTCTACTGGAAAACCAGCGCTAGGTGTAGGTCCTGGTAATGTACCATGCTATATAGAGAAATCAGCGCATATAAAACGAGCTGTTAATGATTTAATTTTATCAAAAACATTTGATAACGGTATGATTTGTGCATCAGAACAAGCAATCATTATAGACAAGGAAATTTATGATGATGTGAAAACAGAAATGATTGCAAACAATTGTTACTTTGTAGCAGAAGAAGAGAGAAGAAAATTAGAAAAGCTAGTTATTAATGAAAATACATGTGCAGTAAATAGTGATATTGTAGGGAAATCAGC
Organism: Bacillus sp. 16GRE42; assembly: GCF_019837435.1. Lineage (NCBI taxonomy): Bacteria > Bacillati > Bacillota > Bacilli > Caryophanales > Bacillaceae > Bacillus > Bacillus sp. 16GRE42. The sequence goes on along the minus strand of NZ_JADAXF010000001.1, from coordinate 1,848,723 downwards.
GCAGTACATTGCCGCATTAGTTGGAATTACTGTGCCTGAAAATACAAAAATGCTTGTAGCTGAAATACAAGGTATCGGAGCAGCATATCCACTATCTCGTGAGAAACTGAGTCCAGTATTAGCGTGTGTAAAAGCAAATTCATTAGAAGAAGGATTTACATATTGCGAAGAAATGTTAAACCTTGGTGGTTTAGGACATTCAGCAGTCATTCATTCTACAAATAAAGAAGTACAAAAACAATTTGGATTACGTATGAAAGCTTGCCGTCTTATTGTAAACGCCCCTTCATCACAAGGTGGAATCGGTGACATATATAATGGATTTATTCCATCACTTACGCTTGGTTGCGGCTCGTATGGGAAAAACTCAGTTTCTCAAAACGTAACAGCGACGCATTTATTAAATATAAAAAGGTTGGCAAATAGAAAAAAGAATATGCAGTGGTTCAAATTACCACCAAAAATTTATTTTGAAAAACATGCGACAGCATATTTAGCAAATATGCCTAACATTTCACGTGCATTTATTGTAACGGATCCAGGAATGGTTGAGCACGGATATGTAGATACGGTTACGCATTATTTACGTAAACATGCAAATGATGTAAAAGTCGAAGTTTTCTTTGAGGTCGAGCCAGATCCATCAGATGAAACTGTGTTTAAAGGTGCGGAAATGATGAGAAGTTTTAAGCCAGATGTAATTATCGCACTTGGTGGTGGTTCAGCTATGGATGCAGCGAAAGGGATGTGGCTTTTCTATGAGCACCCAGAAACAACATTCTATGGAATTAAACAGAAGTTTTTAGATATAAGAAAACGTACATGTAAATATCCGGAATTAGGAAGTAAGGCGCAGTTTGTTGCCATTCCAACAACATCAGGAACAGGATCAGAAGTGACACCATTTGCGGTTATTACAGATAAGAAAAATAATATAAAGTATCCGCTCGCGGATTATGAATTAACACCAGATGTAGCAATTGTTGATCCACAGTTTGTAATGACAGTACCACCACATGTAACAGCAGACACTGGTATGGACGTATTAACGCATGCAATCGAGGCGTATGTGTCTGTTCTAGCAAATGACTATACAGATGGATTAGCATTAAAGGCCATTGATCTCGTATTTAAATATTTACCAAGAGCATTTAAAGATGGAAATGACGAAGAAGCGCGAGAAAAAATGCATAATGCTTCTGCAATCGCTGGGATGGCATTTGCAAATGCTTTCTTAGGTATTAATCACAGCTTAGCACATAAAATTGGACCGGAATTTCATATTCCGCATGGGCGTGCGAATGCAATTCTTATGCCGCACGTAGTTCGCTATAATGCTATTAAGCCACGAAAACACGCGTTGTTCCCAAAATATGAGCACTTTGTAGCTGATGAACGCTATGCACATATTGCGAGAATGCTCGGGCTTCCAGCAGGCTCGACAGCAGAAGGTGTGGAATCACTCGTCCAAGCAATTATTGAGCTTGGAAAAAGCTTAAATATAAATATGAGTATTGCAGGACAAGGAGTTGCTAAAGACCAATTTGAAGAGGTTGTTGGATTATTAGCAGAAAGAGCTTTTGAAGATCAATGTACAACAGCTAATCCAAAATTACCTCTCATTTCAGAGTTGAAAGAAATTTATATGGAAGCATATAAAGGGGAGTAATGGTTATGAAAGAGTCGCAATAAAGCGGCTCTTTTTCATTTGGAAAACATCTCCCAGAATGGCTGTATTTACTGGTCTTTAAGTTTAATAGAATATGATACAGTGAAATAGGGGAGTGAGAATATAATGAAAGAATTACAAGGAAAAATAGAAGATTATACTCGGTTCGGACAAATCCTTCTCGCTGTAAGTACATTGTTAATGGTTGGCTTATTGATTCCGAATGGAGCAAAAGAAACAATACAATCTTTTGTTATGATGGGGAGCACCATTATATTTTTAAGTTTATCATTCTTTTTCTTTCAGCGTGTGAAAGTGATGCGAGATCAGTTAGAGGGAAATGAATGTGAGTAATATTATGAAATAGAGCACTACGAAAAGAACGAATCTTTTTGTAGTGCTTTTTGTTTTTGAAAAAAATGTATGCGGTTTATATTGACAATGATAATCCTTATCAATTAAAGTAGAATAGTAGTTAATGATTATCATTATCAGTTAGAGGTGAAAGAATGAAAAAATCTATTACGCTATTCACAGCGATTTTATCTATTTTTTTCTTGTTAATAGGTTGCAATGCAAAGGGAGACGAAAAAGCATCTGCAACAAAAACAGAAAAAGGAAAAGAGAAAATCGAAGTTACCGACCTGTCAGGAAGAAAGGTAACATTCGATAAAGTGCCAGAGAGTTTTGCAACATTAAGTATGGGAGACATGAATATTATTCATGCTTTAGGCGGAAAAATAGTAGGTCGTCCGGATGCAAAAATAACTCTTCCAGAGGATTTAAAGAAAGTACAAGTAATCGGGAATGCACATCAACCGAATTTTGAGCAAATTGCTAGTTTAAAACCGGATGTACTTATTGCTAACAATGGGTTTCAAAAGAATGTTCCAACGGTTGAAGGACAAGGAACGAAAGTAATGATTTCTTCTGCGAATTCTGTACAAGATATTCAAAAGAATATTGAACTATATGGAACGATAATGAAGAAAGAAGATAAAGCAAAAGAACTTAATCAAAAAATTAATGATCAAATGAAGACATATGAGAAAAAGAGTGATGTGAAAGCACTGTTAGTATACGGAGCACCAGGTACTTATTTAGCAGCATTACCAACATCTTTATCAGGCGATATTTTAGAAAAAACAGGCGGGAAAAATATTGCAGCTGATTTTCCGGAAATGAAGGAATATCCGCAATATGCGCAGCTAAGTGTAGAACGTATTATTGAGGCAAATCCAGATGTGATTTATTTAATTACACATGGAGATCCAAATAGCGTTAAAAAAGCATTTGAAGGCGAAATGATGAAAAATGCAGCGTGGAAAAATTTAGATGCAGTAAAACAAAATCGTGTAGTTATTTTGCCACCAGACTTATTTGGATCAAATCCTGGAACAAAAGTTACAGAAGCAATGGACTTTATGTATAAAAGTATACAAGATGTAAGGAAATGATAAGTATGGAAAGTAGTGAAGTAGTAAGGGAAAAGGAACATCCTTTTGCGAAAAAAAGGTGGATAATAGCAGTTACTTTAGTTGTATTAGCGATTTTAGGTCTTTTTTACGGTCTTTTCGCAGGAAGCCTATCCTTTTCTTTACGAGATATTCTAACAGGGATACAAGATGAAGGTTCGACGGTTCATCGAATTGTATGGGACCTTCGTATACCGAGAGTGCTCGTTGGATTTATAGTAGGAACATGTTTAGCAGCATCTGGTGCACTGCTGCAAGGGGTTATGAGAAATCCTCTTGCAGACCCTGGTATTATCGGGGTTTCATCTGGAGCAGGCCTTGTAGCAATTGTAATTATGATTTTATTCCCTCAGCATATGGCATTTTTACCGCTCGGGGCATTTATAGGAGCTTTCATAACGGCGATGGTCATTTATGCTTTATCATGGCAAAAAGGGGCGCCGCCTTCAAGGATTGTCTTAGTAGGTGTATCAATCAATGCATTAATTGGTGCAGCGACGTCAGCGTTAATGTTATTACATAGTGACAAAGTACAATCGGTGTTACCGTGGTTAGCAGGTGGCATTGGTGGTGTAAGTTGGGCACATTTAAACATGATTATTTATTATGCAATATTCGCTATTATATTAGCCTTCTTTGGTATAAAGCATATTCGAGTATTAATGCTTGGAGATGAAATGGCGAAATTATTAGGTCATAACGTGGAGAGAAGCCGGTTTTATTTAATAGTAGTAAGTACACTATTAGCTGGAATTGCAGTTAGTGTTTCTGGTCTTATTGGATTTGTCGGTCTTGTTGTACCACATATGTTACGTTTATTAGTTGGAAATGACTATAAATATTTACTGCCATTATCATGCCTTGGCGGAGGGATATTACTTGTTTTCGCGGATGCGATAGCTCGAAGTTGGTTCGATCCAATTGAATTGCCTGTTGGTATTTTATTATCATTCTTAGGCGGTCCGTTCTTCTTATATTTAATTCATAGAGGAGGAAGACAACGTGATTTCCGTTAATAAAGTGTTTTACGCACATTCTGAAAGATTTCAAATGCAAAATATGAATGTACATATTAAAGCTGGGGAGGTCGTTAGTTTAATTGGACCGAATGGATCAGGGAAATCTACTTTGCTTCGTTTAATGGCAAGACTACTTAAACAAAGCGAAGGGGATATCATTTTAGATGGAAAAAGTATTCATATGATGAAAAGTGCCGATGTAGCGAAGCAATTAGCGATGTTACCACAAATGCATGATCATCAATTAGATTTAACAGTGAAAGAATTAATCGAATTTGGAAGAGGACCTCATAAATCATGGAAAGATCGCTTAAATAAAGACGATGAAGAAATTGTTGATTGGGCATTGTCTGTTACAAATCTTGAAGGGTATGAATATCGTCTTTTACAATCTTTATCAGGAGGGGAAAGACAACGTGCCTGGATTGCAATGACGCTAGCACAACGTACAAATGTCTTATTATTAGATGAGCCAACAACTTTTTTAGATATCGTTCATCAGTTGGAAGTAATGGAACTTGTGAAACGGTTAAACGAGGAGTTTGGCATGACAATTGTAATGGTTTTACATGATATTAACCAAGCGGCTCAATATAGTGATCGTTTACTCGTATTAAAGCGAGGGAAGCTTCAGTATGACGGTATACCAGAAGAAGTGTTATGTCATGAAATGTTTCAACGTGTGTTCGGCATAGAGGTAGATATTTTTCAAGGAAGCGACAAGCCATTTTTCACACCAAAACGAATTTCTAAAAAAGGAGGAGCAAGATGCGAACAGAAGAACGTATTACCACTGAGTTAGTAAGAGAATTTGTTATGGCAGCTCACGGAGATTTAGAAAAAGTACAAGAACTGTTGGCTGAATTGCCAAGCTTACTTCATGCCTCTTACAATTGGGGCGGATCAGATTGGGAAAGTGCGTTAGGAGCAGCAGCACATGTAGGTCGTAAAGATATTGCTCTCTATTTACTAGAAAAGGGTGCTCGAATGGACATTTTCGCGGCCGCGATGCTTGGAGAATTAGAAGTTGTACAAGCTATTTTAGTAGCACAACCAGAGGCATTGCGTGCATCGGGTCCACATGGTATTTCCCTTCTTCAACATGCACGAATGGGTGGAGAAAAAGCACAGCGTGTATTTGAGTACTTAACGGTGCTCTCTTAATGACCGCAAAGGTTCTTATGTGCGGTAAACTTTTCACTTTCATATAATTGAAAAGTTTACCGCCCGTTAGAACGGGATAAGTATCTAGTATATTTGAAAATCCTACACCCCCCTCAATTGTAGTTTTCTTTATGCTAGTTATGATATGGATGCAGTAGACAATATTTGTCTACTGTCTTTTTTTAATCCTTTAGAGATTGAATATTCTGTATTTAGTCATTAGTTCATTTATCCCACTATTTGTGGGCAGTAAGACTCCCACCTCAAAATTCAGCTAGAGAAAAAAGTTAGGCGGGAGGTCCACTGTCCGTAAATATCCGATTGGTGAAGGCTAATAATCAGTGAGGATGAACAAAAGCCCCCACTGATTAAAGTTTCACTTTATAATAGATAGTAACATTTAGTATACATACAAAACATGAGCGTGTAGTTAAGTACAAATTCGTGGAAAGGAGTGCAGAGATGTTTCATACAGATCGTTTACAAATTCGCAAATACACAATGGATGATTTGCAGTTCTATGCTTCGCTATGGGGAAATGAGAAGGTAATGCGCTATATTGGAAATGGGACGTTAAAAACATATATGCAATGTAAAAAAAGTTTGGAGGAGTGGGTAATTCCTAGCTATAAAAACGGTCTTGGTTTATTTGTATTGATTGAAAAGGAAACGGGAATACGAATTGGTCATGCAGGGTTAGTAAAGCAGCAGATAGATGGAAAAGAGGAAATTGAAATTGGTTATTGGTTATCACCTCAGTATTGGGGAAAAGGGTATGCGAAAGAAGCAGCGGCAGCATTTCGAGACTATGGTTTCCAAGCATTAAGAATGAATAAATTAATTTCTCTTATTAATCCGGATCACCCCGCCTCAATCTTTGTTGCTAGAAAAACAGGGCTTAGTTATGAGAAAACAACTTCATTTCATGGGATGGACGTTCTCGTTTATTCCATTAAACGCGTAGGATGAAAAAAGGTAAATTGCATCTTTTGAAGAATGGTATATAAAAATAAAGGGGGGATTACATGTATATTTATCATAATGGCCTTATTATTCGTGAGGGAACGAATGGTGTGCCAGCATATGCAATTAAAACTTTATTCGAAGATGCTGGTTGGAGTAATGATAATATCCCTTCTTGGCAAATTGAAAAATTCACGATAGCATTTGAAAATTCAACATGGGCATTCACAATTTGGGATGAAGAAGAGATGATTGCGATGGTTAGAGTCATTTCTGATGGAATCATGATCGCGAACATAGTAAATTTAGTTGTGAAATGTGAATATAGAGGGAAGGGATTAGGTAAGAAACTTGTCGCTCTTTGTTTGCAAAAGTTGCCACATGGAGACTGGTTTGCACATACATCTGCGAGTAATTTTGATTTTTATAGAAGTTGTGGTTTTGAGGTGAGAGAGTTATCGAGAAATGGAACATGTGCGTACTACGGGTATCAAGTAGCAAAAAAAGATGGGCACCGATAAAAATAAGATAGTGTAAAAAAGGATCGCTATTTTAATAATATAAACTGAACTGAGACTCATTTTATGATAAAATAAAAGAAAATTCTGTTTATTAAACGGGGGATAAAAATGAATGTAAAAGTTGGGGATGTATTTAAATACGAAAGAAGATTTACTGAGGAAGAGGTTTTTGAATTTGCAAATATTACAGGAGATAAAGGTAGGCATCATATGGAATATGATGAAAATGGACGTTTAATGGTTCATGGTTTATTAACTGCTAGTATTGGAACGAAAGTAGGAGAAGAATTACATTACATAGCAAGAGAATTAGTAAGTGAGTTTATTAGACCGGTTTTTACAGGAGATACGATCACTTGTGAATTAACTTTAACAAATATTGAACAGATGGAAGGATATAAAAAGGTTTCAATCGAGTCAGTTTATCGCAATCAACATGAAAAGACTGTACTAGTTGGGACAAGTTATGGAGTTATAAGGGGATAAAAAAGAAGCCTGATTTACAGGCTTCTTTTTTATTTAATAAACACGTTTTCGATTTTCTGCATGACTAGAGATGAGTAATAATGCAGTTTCTTCTCCTATATTACGAACAATATGAGGAACACATGCATTCCAAGAGAAAGAATCACCTTCTTCTACAATTGCAATATCTTCTCCATGTTGAACTTCTAGTTTTCCGCGTAATACAAGGTGACATTCTTCCCCTTCATGGGCATTTGGTATATTTTCTTTCGGAAACCCAGCAGGAATTTCCACGAGATTTAGGCGAAGGCCACCTTGCTCCGCAACATGTTCAATTCTTTGTTCATCTTTTCCGTATACACTGTATTTACGCTCTCCCTTTTTGACAACTTTCAACCGATCTTTTTGTTCTAATAATAAATAGGGAAGGGGAACGTTTAAAAAATTGGAGATTGTTTCTAAAGTTGAGATAGATGGTGATGTTTTATTATTTTCAACCTGACTCATAAATCCTTTAGAAAGACCTGTTCCCTCACAAATTTGTGCGATTGTTATGCCTCTACGTTGACGAATTTCACGTATTGCAGAACCAATATTCATAAAATCAAGCTCCTTTTTGTAAACAACTATTTGTATCATAGCAAAAAAAATATATATTTTCCCAGTGAAAATGAATTGACGAATAAAAAAAATTAGTGTATGTTTTGTAATGTAAATAAAAGTTTTGTATAAGGAAACTATAAAGGAGAGAATGAAATGAATCAACATATCGGTAACTTAATTATTCGTATCGTGTTAGGGGTAACGTTCTTTATGCACGGTTTAACAAAATTCCAATCGGGGATTGACAATATTGCAGGGTGGTTTACAAGCATTGGTTTACCAGGAGGTCTTGCATACGGTGTAGCAACAGCGGAAGTAGTTGGTGGTATATTGTTAATTCTAGGTTTAGGTGTAAGATATATTGGATTATTATTTGCACTTGTAATGGTTGGAGCAATTGTAAAAGTAAAATGGTCAGCTGGTTTATTAGGAGATGGAAAAAATCCTGGCTTCGAATTAGAACTTGCATTGTTAGCAATGGGTGCGTACTTATTTGTTGCGAAAGCAGACGGTTTTGTAGATAATTTCTTAAAAGAGAGAATGTTAAAGAAGAACTAAATTAAATGGGGGGCTAACAAGATGAGTTTTCAACTTCATCCCGACACAACACTTGATGTTGTTCATTTATATGTATCAAATATAAAGAAATCACTAGAGTTTTATACAGAAGTACTAAGTATGAAAGTACTAAAAGAAGATGAAATGGTTGTTACATTTGGGAATGAAAATAACGAACCACTCCTTATTATTGAAGAAAAGAAAGAAGCTCTACCAAAGCAAAGAGGGAGAACGGGGTTATATCATTACGCAATCTTATTACCAAGCAGACAGGATTTAGCGAATATTCTTCGTCATCTTGTAGAAATGGTATATCCACTGCACGGCGGAGCCGACCATTACTTTAGTGAGGCCCTTTATTTAGCTGATCCAGATGGAAACGGGATTGAAATTTATCATGATCGCCAAAAAGAAGTTTGGCGTGATGAGAATGGAGAACTACCATTTGTTAGTAACCCGTTAGCTGGTGAAGAACTATTACAGCAAGGAAGTACATGGAATGGATTTCCGGCGGGTACTGTGATGGGACATATTCATCTCCATGTAGCTGATTTGGAAGAAGCGAAACGTTTCTATGTGGATGGTCTTGGTTTTGAAGTAACAATCCCAGCTCGTAATGGAGCGTTGTTCGTATCGGCAGGTGGCTATCATCACCATATCGGTTTAAATACGTGGCAAGGTGAAGAAATACCGCCGCAAATGCCAAATTCCGTCGGCTTGAAATATTTCACAATTGTACTAGCGGATGAAAAACAAAAAGAGCAAGTATGTGAAAGCTTAAAAAATATTGGCAAAGTCGCTACGTACAAAGATGGAATATTACAAGTTGAGGACCCATTTGAACATTGTATTCATTTCAAAATAAAAGGAGAAGCCTAAAAAAGGCTTCTCTTTTTTTACTTTCTTATAATTGCTTTTTCGTTTTGTAAAAATAGTTCATCAAACTGCTTTGCAAGCTCAAAATCTAGTTTCGTTAAACCTTTTGCATTCCAAGATGACAAAGTAATAATGACTGCTTTATACTGGATAAGGATAAATGGATGGTGATTACGTTCTTCTGATAGTTTGGCGGCTTCAGAGACAAATTCGACTCCTTTTAAGTAGTCGGAAAACATATATTTTCGTTCAATCCATTTTTCATCTTTTACTATCCATTTATCCACCTTGAATAATTCCCCTTGAACTTCTTCTTCAGTTAATCGCAGCATCATTTTTCACATCCTTTACATGCAGTAGTGCAAGACCATTGTTAATAAGGCGTGTTACAGCTTCGTCAGTTGTGAAAGTAGAAAGTTTTTGTAATAATGCTGCTGATGTTTCGTGCCCTTTGTTATGCTCTAAAAGTAATTCTAATATTTCAAGGCGAAGCAGCCATTCTTTCGGATAAAATTTATTTAATACCTCTTGAATTGCTACTAATTGATCGACATGTGCGTCGTGTAAAATACCTCCACCTCGAATATCACGAACTGTTTGATACATACGATCCAGCTCAGTTAATGCAAGAGGTGCTGGAGTTTCCTCTATTTCCTCATCAATTGGGAAAAATGATGCTGCATCTGCTGCTCCTGGGAATACTGAAATGATTTGTGAGCCAACAGCCATATCAAATGCGCCCCATGAAGCATCAAATAATACGCGGGCGTTATAAGTAACAGTGCAATCGATAAAGGAAATAAGAGCAATTTTCTTATCATTTTTTATAATATCTGTTACTTTTCCTTTTACATGAATACCACTTGCAAAAGTAAATTCAGCAATGTTTCCAATTGTAATTCCTAATGATTGTAGTTGTTCATCTGTACAATTTTCTAATGCAATATTTTCAGTGAGTAATCCAATTGGTGTTCCAAAGCCGTCACTGTGTACAGATGTAGAATGATTCGCTAGTTGTTTATTATGAATTGCTAATGCAGTTGGCGAATTTGTTCGCATGTAAATCACTTTACCTGCATCGTTTTCAATTGTCTCGCTGAATGTACCTGTAATCTGTAATCCACTAGTTAGTTCAGCGGTTGCATAGTTTTCAGAGCGAATCGCTTTTTCTAAACCTTCCTTTCCACCTGTTTTAAAGGCCATCGTTTCAGCAAATGTCTCAAGTGCTTCAGTCAGCTCTTCAAATGATTCACAAACAAATAGTTGTGGTTGCATTTTTGTTACGTCATAAGTTGTACCTGTACATGCCTCGATAGAGAATGGAACCTTTTCTACAGCGTCTGTTAAGCAATGTTTGCTTTCGCCAACAGAAGAAAGGAGACCAGCACCATATATTTTTGGAGCATCTATATTTCCGATTAATCCATATTCTACTGTCCACCAGAAAAGACGTGAAATTTGTTCAGCTTCTGATAAACCAGAAACTAACTTTTGTTTTTCAATTACAGTATTTTCAGCAGCGGCAACTTCGTCAGGAGTAGAAGTAGGGCTTTCTTTTACGATTGTTAATGTACGAACAGCTTCAAAAGCATCATGTTCTTCTTTTGTAGAGAAAGCTTTCGCACCAATTTGTCCAAAGCGTTTCACATACTTCGCATATGTAGGATCCAGTAAAATAGGTGCGTGTCCTGCTGCTTCGTGTACGATATCTGGAGCTGGTGTGTACTCGATATTTTCTACTTTCCGAATATCTGTTGCGATTGGTAGTAAGCCGTGTCCTTGGAAATCAAAGAATGCTACGCCAGGAATAAGTCCATCAATTGTTACAGCTCCCCATCCGCTTGGTGCTAAACAGTCATTCATTTCTTCTACCTTTGGAATTGCATCTATATTTATACCAGATGATTGTAGTCCGTTCACATAGGCTGGATGAGCAACGTCTTTTAAGAAACTATGATTTTGTCTCATAATGTAACGCCAAACAGCGTGATTCACCGGTGTATATTGATCATAATGCTGCGTGGATACGAATGGTTTTAAATGCGATGGAATTTCTGTTTTCTTTGTCATTTAGACATCCTCCTTGTTTTTTATAAAATTGAATATTGGTTGGGTATAGCTGGAACCACCACCTTTCAAAATTGTAAGCGCTTATAAAATTTTATCATAAGATTCGGAATTATTTAACATTTGTTTCTGTGAGAAATAGAAAAAGCCCCTATCGGAAAATCCGATAGGGGCGAAAGAATCGCGGTACCACCCTATTTGTAAGTGAAAACATACTTACATCTCAATTAATGATAACGGAAAAACTCCGTCTTTTCCTTCATGCGTACAAGCACTACGAAAAAGAAGCTCCAGAATTGTAATTCATACTTATATATGTGCTAATTTCCACCGACCATTAGCTCTCTGTAACAGGGATATAAGATATTACTGCGATTCTTTCAACGCGTATATATGAAATTGTGCAAAAGGGAAGGACGCAAAAAATCCCCTATCGGAAAATCCGATAGGGACGATAAAAATCGCGGTACCACCCTAATTGTAAACAGAAAAATTGTTTACCACTCACTTTAAGATAACGGAAAGATCCGTCTTTCTCTTCATGCATTATGTGCACTACGGGAAAGAAGCTCCAGAATTGTAATTCACGCTTGTATATGTACTGATTCGCACCAACCATCAGTTCTCTGAGACAGGGATATAAGTCGCTACTAGTATTCCTTCAAAGCCGATATATAATTCGTTCAACTAAACTATGTTTCGTATTATAAAACTATTTTTAAAAGATTGTCAACAATAATTTTATCTCGCTATTTGTGGGTAGTAAAATTCCTACCTCAAAATTTGGCCGGAGCAAAAAAGTTAGATGGAAGCCTTACTGCCCGTAAACGTCCGATTGGTGAGTGCTGATTAAAGTTTCACTTTATTCCACTTCTAAATCAATATTTAAATTAGTCGTATTTCCAGCTGCATCGGTTGCAACAATATGAATTGTATTCTTTCCTTCTTGTAATTGATTACGATCGAAATAAATTTCGTAGTTTTTCTCCCAAGTGTTTAGGAATGCACTCTCCCATACACCATTTCTGTTAATTTCATATTGCATTCTTACTGGAATACCAGGTGCAATTCAACCAGATTCTGTCATCCAATCTAGTAGAATATCATCAACTTTCCCTCTAATTATGAGATTTTCTTGATCAATTTCGTGTGTTAACTTAGGTGCTGTTCGATCAATAAATACAGCTCCTGTTTGTTTTGTTTCTCCACCAGAGTTAGAAGCAACAGCTTCGATTTGGTATAAGCCATCAGGCAACGGAGATCCGTCCTTTCTTGTACCATTCCATTTGAAAGATTTATAACCAGGTGTTTCGTTTTTTCCTTGATATACCATGCCTTGATATGTCACACGGTCTTTCGTAATTAAATTAGCATGAAACGCTATATCCTCAACAGGTGTAACTAAATAGTAATTGATTAGGTTGTCATCTAGTATGTTGTCATTATTTGGACTGAAAGTAGAATTAACGATTTCAACGCCATCGATACGCTTGTATTCTTTCGGATCAATACTAAATGTAAATGGGATACGCATTTCTTCAGTTTTACCTTGTTCTTTTACATACAGATTTCCTGTATATACACCTTGTGGTAAGGAGCTATCCACAGTAATAGTAAAAGGCTTTTCGATGTTACTATTTGGTTTTAAACTAATTGAAGAAGGGAAAGAAGTCTGGATTTTTGTTTTTGTATCTAGTAATTCAATACGAGTTGAAAAGTTTTTCTTTTTGTTAGAAAGATTTTGTAACGTAATATTTTGTGTTAGTTTCACTTTGCCGCTATTTGGCTTAATAAGACCGAAACTTACATTGTTCGGTTTCACTAATGCATCTGTTTGGGCTGCTTTTGGAATGTTAATTAAACCTGATCCTTGTGCCATGATAGGATATGTATTTTCATTGACATCCTTTAATGTTTTTGCAGTGTTGGCAAGAGCAGATTTCAATTGTTCTGTCGTCCAATCAGGATGCATTTGACGCAGTAAGGCAACGGCTCCCGCTACTTGCGGAGCAGCCATACTTGTTCCGTTGAGAGATTCATAGCCACCTCGTGGTACTGTGCTTGTAATCTTTACTCCAGGTGCAATAACATCAGGTTTTATAAGCCAACTTCCTTGTGATGGTCCTCTTGAGCTGAAGTTACCAATCAGTTCGGTTTTGTTTGGTTGTCCAATCTTTATATTTTTCTTTCGTTTTGTAATTAAAGTTTTCAACTCTTCGCCATTTGTATTTGATAGCTGCATAACCGGAAGAGCTACATCTTCACGTCCAAAATATTCGGGCATAATATTAATTTCTTTTTCATTAGAAATTAGTAGTACCCCGTTAGCGCCAGCTTGTTTCGCTTGTTCGGCTTTTACTAATGTGCTTGAAGTTCCTTGTAAGACAAGGGCGAACTTACCCTTCACATCTTGTTTAGCATAATCGCTCGAATTACCGTAGCCAACATAGACAAGTTGAGCAGCGTTTCCTACTTGGAAATCTGCGTTTGATAACGGTAATCCTTGGTAAGATTTATTAGAACCAGTTACTTGGAATGTCGGGAATAGAATAGAAACAGTAGATGCACCAACAGAGATGACACTACTAGCATTACCAGGAGCATCAATAGACCAAGGCTTTGGTCCATCGTTTCCATTTGAAACGACTGCAGTAACACCAAGTTTTGCTGCGCGTTCTAACGTCATTGTTACAGGTTGATCAGGGACATTCAAATCTTGACCGAGAGATAGATTTAAAACATCTGCACCATCTTGAATAGCGCGCTCAATACTTTGAATAATATCAGCGGTCGTGCCAGTACCACCATCATTCATGACACGGTAAGCGAGTATAGAAGCGTTCGGAGCAATCCCCTTTATTTTTCCGTTACCAGCAATAATTCCAGCTACATAAGTGCCGTGGACATTTCCATCCATCGGATCGTTAACCTCATCGACTGTATCATATCCACCGATATAATTTGCTTGTAAGTCAGGGTGTGTATAGTCTACACCTGAATCAATAATAGCGACTTTCATTCCTTTTCCATCAAGCGGTTTGCCAGTTGGATCTTTTAGTTTCCAAGCTTCAGGTGCACCGATTGTCGGTCCGCCAATATTTGGCGCTTCTTCTTTAGTAGCGCTTTTTGCTGTTTCATGCAATTTATATGTTAAGTTCGGATAAACAGCTTTTACTTCGGGTAAAGAAGCTAAAGCAGCAACTTGATCTCCTGGGATAGAAATAGAAAATCCAGAAAATAGTGTACTATACGTTTCTTTTATCTTTGCTTTTGGTGCTTTTTCTTTAATTTTCTTTGTTGTACCCTCTTGTGCCTTTTTTAGTTGTGTATGGTATGATTGCACATTGCCGTTTTTTAAATCCGGAGCATGCTGAATGTTACTTTGTGAAGCGAGCGGAGCATGTTGCAATTCTACAATGACTGAAATTTCTTTTGATGTTTTTGTTTCAACATTTTGCGCGATTTTGTTTTCTCCCCATTGTTCAATATTCACTTTTAATTGTGGACTAAATTGCTTCTCCTTTTGCAGCGATTCAGCATGTGCGCTTAAAGCTCCAAAATTAGAAAAGACGAGCGCCATACTTAATAGTGTAGACGTAGTTTTTTTCATTGAAACTCCCCTTAATAAAAAGTGCCAACATTCCGAAAATTTATCTTGCATTTTTGTTCTGAAATATAAAACCGAATGTTGGCTAAACTATACTTTCGACATAATTCATACCAATCCTCTTTGAATTAAAAATTTCTTGGGAAATGTTTTGGGATTATGTCGAATGGCTAATATTCAGCGAGGAAAGCCCATCATCCACTGAGCATGAATCCACAAAAATTGTGCAGTAACTGTCAATTAATGCAGGGTGAAGTTCGCATATAGTAAGCGGAATATGAGGAATGCTATAAGAAAAATGGAGGGACGTATGAAAAAAATTATCGTGAGTAGTAGCGTGGTTTTGTTTGTTTTTTTATCTTCAATTTTTAGTACTAGTGCGGAACATAATGGGGTGAAAGTTGCTTTTATTCGTCATCATGATCTTTGGATTAAAATTGATGGAAAAGAAAAACAAATAACAAAAGGCGAGTACATAACAGGGCCGAAATGGTCTCATGATGGAGAATGGATTTCTTATGCTAAAGGAAACAAGAAAAACACCTTGGAATTGTACCGATTGGAAGATGGAAAGAAAGTTAGGCCATTGCAATCTGAAGTATCGAATTATCAATGGTCACCGAAAGAGAATATAATTGCATTTGTATTTATGAATACACTAAATACGTTTGATGTCAAAAAAAAGAATACAGATTTTGAAAATGTATCGGCTGGTGTAGGTGATTATGCATGGTACCCTGATGGAAAGAAGTTTCTTGTATCCTCTGAAGCACACTTAATTCCAACAGGTTGGACAGGAGCTCAGCTATATGAAGTGCAAAAAGATGCACATATGAATCCTCACAAAATGAAGCATTTGTATGCATTACCAAATGAACATGATGATTTTCTAGCGCTAGTTGCAAGTGGGTTTGAGTGGTCACCAGATCAAAGGTGGATTTCATTTTTAGCGGTACCGACAGCTTCATGGTCAGCTGATAGTAATACGCTTTGCTTAGTTCGAGCAGATGGCAGTCGATTTGAAAAGGTAGATCAAATGCTATTAAACACCCAATGGTTCAAATGGGCGCCATCCAACAATATATTAGCCTATATTGAAGGAAGCGGGAGAGTTGCGTTAGAGAATAAGCATTTAAAAGTAAAAGAACTGCCTGCACTTCAGCAGAACACATTTACGCCGAAAGGATATGTCGATTGGGATTTTGCATGGAAGAACGATAAAGTAATAATCGTTTCACGAGCAAAAGAGGCAGGGATAGAAACGCCACCAGAAAAAAGGCCACTACCATCTTTATATGAGATCGATAGTACAAGCGACGAACAATATCAAATCACAAAGCCAGCTCATAAGCAAGGTGATTATCATCCGATCTTCATGAGGAAGAGCAATCAATTAATATGGATACGTTCAGACCGTAAGAAAGCCAATGTATGGATTGCCAATAGTGATGGAAAACAGGAAAAGAAGTGGATTGAAAATATAGATGTACCAGAATGGTATTATGAGAAATGGAACTGGGAAAATGTTATCTCGGTGAAAGAAGAATAAAAAACGTGCCTAAAAAATAATTTTAGGCACGTTTTTTTATTGTTATTTATGAGTTTTATTCGGCTTTTTCTTCGCTGGGTTTCCGTTCCCCTGACGCTTTCTGTTTTGTTCATCTTTTGCTTGTTTTTCATGTAGTGTATCTAAAAAGTCATTCGAGTTACCCATTTTTATATCGCTCCTTTCATTTCGTCCTAATTACTATAACCATTTCGGAGGATAATCATGAAATAAAAGTTAAGCACTTAGTTTTCTTCGAAAATATACGTAAAATATGCCATACGTAATAAATAGCATAAATAAAATTTGTAACTCTACATTTTCTTTTAAAATAGTTGCGACAGAAGATGGTAAGTAAGGTGATGTATTGCTTGTTCCTACACCTAACCATTTGTTTAAGAGGTTAATGGTACAAAACATAAAAACACCAGACCAGCTTGCTGTAATTGCTTTCTGTTTAATTTTTGTTTCACGTTCATCATCTGTAATCCAAGGATTAGCAGTTTTATCACTATTAAAAAATCCATTTATGTATCCCCATATGATCATTCCGATAAAGGCGATAATCCATTTCATATTTGTGATTCCCCTCTCTCTTGTAAAAGTATTTGACACAACTAATTGTAATGTTTTCCAATTAATTATGTCGAATGTTTTTTACATACCAGTTTTTCATATAGCAGGAATAAAGAATGAGATAGGGAAGAAATGTGTAAGAGGATTTCATAGTGAGAGGAGGCTGGATATGAAACTCGTCTTTGTTCGGCACGGTGAAGGAGAACATACAAAAGATTTGCCGTCAAGTTTACAAGTGTTGCATCCACCATTAACGGATGAGGGAAAGAATCAGGCTAAATGCATTCAATTCGATGTACCATTACAGGAAAAGGATATATTAATTGCCAGCCCTACACTTAGAACTTTACAAACGGCGAACATATGGAGTACGAAAGTAGCTTGTCAAAAAATTGTCCACCCATATGTATCCCCACGTATTTTTCCTTATCGAGAAGGAGCGAAAACATTACCATGTGATTACATAGTAGATCAGGGAATGATAGCAGATTTATTTCCACATTTTTCGATAGAGAAAAG
Source organism: Bacillus sp. 16GRE42 (assembly GCF_019837435.1). Lineage (NCBI taxonomy): Bacteria > Bacillati > Bacillota > Bacilli > Caryophanales > Bacillaceae > Bacillus > Bacillus sp. 16GRE42. The sequence goes on along the minus strand of NZ_JADAXF010000001.1, from coordinate 1,831,095 downwards.
TACAAATAAGCAGTTATGGACGGAAGGTATAAATACTATTTCAGAGAATCGTTTTCAGCAAATAGCAGATGAATTTCTTCTTTGGTGCTATGAGCTAGGCGCTGAAAGAATTTGCATTGTATCTCACGACGGGATAATTACAGCGTATAGGCAATATGTACAGAAAGTCGTTTTAACTAGATCTGATTTTTTGCAAGAAACGGGTATATATGAAATGGATCTATCCCTTAAAAGTTTGATGGATGAGATCTAATGATAGGATGGAGGGTGTATGTTGAATGTTGCATTAGTAGTTGGTTTTAATTCGGATTTAGAGGCGCAATCAATCCGAGCATCGCTTGAATATTTTGGGGCAAAAGTTGTAACATACTGGATTGGTAGACCGAGAGAGTTCATTAATATTCTTTCTGGAAAGGGTTTATATAACGATATCGATTATGTTATTTTTTGCTTTCATGGTGAGGAAGGAAAGTTTGTCATGGAAGAGTTAGGTGAAGATATATATGAACAAGATGAACCGAGGGGATACTTTGGTGCAGCAGAAATTTATAAATATGCAAAATTGCATAATACACATATTGTAAATAGTGGGTGTACGTTAGGGGAGAGAAAACTAGCAGAATCTTTCTTACGTAGTGGGGCGAAATCGTATATTGGATCGATAGATTATGTAGATGGGAATGCAGCACTTATGCTTACAATACGCTTATTTTATGGGCTTATTAACCATGAAAAAACGTTAGAAGATGCTTTTCAAGAGGCGAAATTAATCGATGAGGAGACACATACATTTCAATTATATAAATAGTAAAAAACGCCTATATTCTATATTCGAATATAGGCGTTTCACATTTAACTCACATTTTTTTTACATTTTCTTCAATGAAAATGATTATCACCTATGGTATGATATGTTCAAGTTTTTACAGGTAAAAAAAGTTACTATATAAACGTTAGTTTTTAATGTTTCATACACATGTCACAAATTATTCGTAATTAACGTTTGAAAAATAAGTAACTAATGTTATTATATTATCTGTAACTAACTTAATTACAACTTTAGGAGGAAGATATGGTTATTCAATTTTTAAGAGAAAACAAAGCAGTTTCTTTTGTGTTGGCAATAATTCGAGTGTATCTTGGTTACACATGGTTAATGGCTGGAATCGGTAAACTACAAGGAAAAGGATTCGATGCAACTGGTTATTTACAAGGTGCAATTGAAAAATCTAAAGGAGCACAACCGGCTGTTCAATCTTGGTGGGCATCATTTTTACAAGATTTCGCAATTCCAAACGTTGATCTATTTAATACACTTGTAACGTGGGGAGAAATTTTAGTTGGAATTGGTTTAATTGTAGGCTGTTTAACAAAAACAGCGGTCTTTTTCGGTCTTGTAATGAACTTTTCCTATATGTTTAGTGGGTCAATTGGTGTAAACCCTGAAATGGTTATCCTATCAATGTTTGTTCTAGTCTCTGGTATGAACGCTGGTAAATTTGGAATAGATGGTTTCATTATTCCGAAAGTATTAGGATCAAAAACTCAAAAACGCCAAAAGCAAGCTGCTTAATATATGAAAGCGGGTATCTCAAAATGAGATACCCGCTTATTTTATTTTTCAACTTTATTGTTCTTAAAGAAGTCTTTTACATACCCTACAAATTCTTGTGGCTCTTGACGAAATGGTGCATGATAACCTTTTTCGATAATATGGAAAGTACTATTTTTTAAGAATTGATGATACGTTTCTCCTTCTTTCCAAGAAACGCTACTATCATTTCTTCCCCATATAATTAAGGTTGGTTGTGTAATTTCATTTGCATTGATTTGAAGACGTCTAGGCCATAATTTCATTTTATTGTAATGCTCTTCATCATTACGCTTGGATTTTACTTTGCCCTCATCATAATCTGCAATAGTAGAAACGGTATTTAAATCAGTCGATAACTGTGGTTTTGGTGAGCCTTGTTTATTAACGAATGTATGAGGACCGCCTGTAGCATCAGTTAAAATAAGGTGGGTAACGGCTTCAGGATATAAATACGTTAAATTAAGAGAAATTTCTCCGCCCATTGAGTGTCCCAGTATTGCAAACGAATCATAACCTAGTTTTTTCATTAGTTTATAATACAAATTTGCATGGGTTGGGAAAGAATAGTAAAAATCCATTGGCTTAGATGAGCGCCCGAATCCTAAAGCATCTACAGAAATAATTGTATGATCTTTTGCTAAGTCTGAGTAAATCTTTTGAAAACCATCTGATGATCCACCAAATCCATGGATCATAAGTAAAGGTGGTTTTTCATTACCAATCTTTTTAAAGTAAATGGTTTGACCATCTATTTCTACCATTTTTTCCTCGGTAGCTAGTTTCGCTGTAAGTGTATTTTTAACTTGTTTTACTTGTTCTACTGGCTTTTTTGCTGCACTACATCCTACTAAAAGTGTAAGAGTAAGACAACCTACCATAAAATAGCTAAATCGCTTCAATGAGGTGTCCCCTTTCTAACATAACGCTGTGTCTATCATAGCAAATAGCATATTACGATTTCCAGGAAGTTGGCTACCATTTTTCATCATAAGAGGTGAAAGAAGCGTTTCTTGGAAATTTTCTGTTTGAAGAAATTTACGAAATGAAAATTGTGAATGTGGGACATCGATCCTTACTGTGCCATTCCAACACTCGCAGATCTTCTTGAATAATTGAATAGCATCCTTCTCTTGTTTTGCGATAAGTGGAGTGACGCATAATATATTACCTTTTTGTATACATAAGGAAAAAGCTTCTATACAGTTATTTCTCTCAATTTTAAAAGAGTGTATGGCTCTTGGTAATAGTAACGAGTAAAGTAGAGAGCGATTAACACCAGTTACGATTTGATCGAGAGAAGTGAGAGACAAAAGGTCTTTTTCTTTTACTTGTTGTGTATGAGCAATATGTGTCTTAGTAGTTTGTTTTTCAAAACGATGAATCGTTGTTACTGTGTGAAATTCGCATGATGTATAAAGAGGCTCGCCAGCTTTTGTTGCAATAAGTGCAATTGGTTGTTTTGGGAGAGTGTGTTCTAAGCAACGATTTAGCAAAATACGCCCGATGCCTCGGCCTTGAAAATTAGGATGAACGATTAACATGCCAATAGTAGAAAAACTATCTTTAAAAGGAAATACTCCTCCAGCTGCAATCAGTTTATTTTCATGCATATAACCGATAAGTGTGCCGAGAGAAAGATACATTTCAAATTGTTTTTTCATAAATGCTTTATCTTGTAACCATCCAATAGTTTTGCAAAGGTCGAGTAAATCAAAAATAAAAGTTTCATCTAGCTTTATTGTTTTCATAAATGTTCACCACTTTTCTATTAATTTTCATAAAAGTAAATTGAAAATGTTAAATAAGAGATTTACTTTAAATGAAATCCAACTTATTTATATTTTGATTGTAAAGGGGAAGGAGGTTGCTATGAAAGGACAAAGTTATACAAATTATAACTGATATTTACATAAGTTAACAAAAAATTTACATATAACTAATTTTCTCTTAATAGTCTTCTATTAAATTTGATAGTGGGAAATGAATAACCTAATTAGGGGGACAAGACAGTGAAAAAGTTTGTGAAAAAAGCATGGCCATTTGCAGTTGTGGCGTCGTTAGCAGTTACTTCGGTAGCAACATGGAATTTTACTCGTTCTAGTGAGGTTAATGCAGATGAGAACGGAAGCAATGCAAAGATTAAAAATGTCATCGTATTAATTGGGGATGGTATGGGACCTTCATATATGACGGCTCACCGTTATATGAAAGATAATCCAAAAACTTTTGAGATGGAATCTACAGAATTTGATAAGCATCTTGTAGGAACGCAAAAGACATATCCGGAAGATGAACATGAAAATATTACAGACTCTGCATCTGCAGCAACAGCTATGTCAGCAGGAATTAAAACATATAATGCAGCAATTGCAGTTGATAATGATAAAGCAGAAGTGAAAACTGTACTTGAACAAGCGAAAGAAAAAGGGAAATCAACGGGACTCGTTGCTACTTCTGAAATTACACATGCAACACCAGCTGCTTTCGGTGCGCATGACATTAGTCGTAAAAATATGGATGCAATTGCAAATGATTATTTTGATGAGAAAATTAAAGGGAAGCATAAAGTAGATGTTATGCTTGGCGGCGGCGTAAAAAACTTTGTTAGAAAAGATCGTAATCTTACAGAAGAGTTTAAGAAATCTGGTTATAGCTACGTAACAGATCGAGATCAATTGTTAAATGATAAAAATGATCAAATCCTTGGTTTATTTGCACCAGGTGGATTAGATAAAATGATTGATCGTAATGAGAAGACACCTTCATTAGAAGAAATGACAAATGCAGCAATTGAGCGTTTGAACAAAAATAAAAATGGTTTCTTCTTAATGGTTGAAGGAAGCCAAATTGACTGGGCTGGACACGATAATGATATCGTTGGTGCAATGAGTGAAATGGAAGACTTTGAAAAAGCATTTAAAGCAGCGATTGAGTTTGCGAAAAAAGATAAAAATACGTTAGTCGTTGCAACGGCAGATCACGCTACTGGCGGATTATCTTTAGGTGCGAATGGTGAGTATAACTTTAAAGTAGATCCAATTAAAGCTGCAAAACGCACACCAGACTTCATGGCAAATGAGATTGCAAAAGGTGCAAATGTAGAAGAGACATTGAAAAAATATATTGATTTACAATTAACACCAGAAGAAATTAAAGCGGTAAATGATATTGCTCCTTCAAAAGATGTAACAAAGATTGATAATGCGATTGAGGATATTTTCAATAAGCGTTCGGTTACAGGATGGACGACAGGTGGACATACAGGGGAAGATGTAAACGTATATGCATTTGGCCCAGGTAAATATTTGTTCTCTGGCGTTCAAGAGAATACAAATATCGCTAAACGTGTCTTTGATATTGTTGGCGGTGGCGATCCGAATAAAGGAAGACGCTAATTATAAATGAAAGTGAGGCGAAATGCCTCACTTTTCTTTTTAGGAGATGGAAAGATGAGATCTTTTTTCATGGGAATCGGACCTTTGCTAGTAGGTATAGTATTGCTCGCTGGATGTCAATCTCAAGAGAATCATATAGAACAAAAATCTACTACTAAAAAAATTGAGGAAAAGGTACAAATAACGAAAGAAGAAGAGAAATCGATTCAAGATGTTATGGAGAAATTTGTACGGACGACAAATGAAAAAAATCTGGCTGAACATATGGAATTATTTTCAAAGAAGATGCCTAGTGCTGAAGACTTAAAAACACAAAAAGAAGCAGCTTTTCAAAAGGGAAATAAGAAAATTGAATTGGAACATATAGACATGAAAGCTAGTAAAGCAGGATATGTCTTAGTTGAAACAAAGGAAAAGGAAATAGATGGGGAGGTCACTCTTCAGAAAAATGTACAGTATGCGCTTGGAAAAGAAGAAGATGGATGGAAAATTGAAGAAGTTCGCACGATAGGAAAAAAATAACGTGAAACTTGGGAGCTTACTGCCCGTAAATAGCGAAATAAAAAAGGTTCTCATTGGCGAGAACCTTTTTTTATAGTGGTAACATAATTTGATTTGAGCATGCTTCGATCTCATCAATATCTTGGCGAATTGTTGCCATTTTATTATCAAGATCTTCAGCTTTCATTGCTGCATCATGTAGTTCATCTTTTAAATACTCAGGTATTTTCCCTTCATATTTATAGTAAAGTTTATGTTCTAAACTTGCCCAAAAGTCCATTGCTAGCGTACGTAACTGGATTTCTGCAAATACATCTTTTGTACCAGAATTCAGTGATAAAGGATATTTAATAATCATGTGTAAACTTTTATACCCGTTTCCCTTTGGATTAGCGATATAATCTTTTACTTCTATGATTTCCATATCTTCACGCTTTTGAATGACTTCTTTTAAATGATAAATATCTTCTACGAAGCAACATGTAATACGAATGCCGATGATATCTTGTAAATGAGTTTGGGCATTTTCAACTGTCGGTAATAAATTTTTACGCTCAAGCTTTTTAATAATACTTTCAGGTTGTTTTAATCTTGTTTTTATATGTTCAAACGGGTTGTAATCCTCTAAAAATTGGGCTTCCCGGTTCATAATTTCAAATTTAGTTTTTAACTCTTCTAAAGCAAATGTATATGGTAGTACAAAAGCTTTCCAATAGTTAACTGTTGATTGATTATATTCCATTTATATACACACCTTTTCCAATTTACAAGCGAGGTTATTATACTAAATACCAAAGCATATAAGCGCAAGCAGCAAATGATGAGATCATAAAACGATATTTAGTTTTCATAATTTCAACTCCTTTCGAGTAAGATTCTATATGAATAAACGTGATTGTTAATAAGTTCACTATGTACAATTCCTATAGTAATAGATTCGTGTGAATTTCGTATGAACTAATTGTTTCAGATTTTTGTCTTTTTTTACAATTGACAAATAGAATGAAGTTATATAACATATAAATCGTAATCATTACGTTTTAGTTTGCGATCTTTGAAAGAAAGGAGAATTACATATGCGTGTAAATATTACATTGGCTTGTACAGAGTGCGGTGATCTTAATTATATTTCTAAAAAAAATAAACGAAACAATCCAGAGCGCATCGAACTAAAAAAATATTGTCCACGATTAAAGCGAGTAACGCTACATCGTGAGACGAAGTAGAAGACTAGAGATATCTCTAGTCTTTTTTGTTTATAATTCTTTGGTTTTATTTGTTATAATTAACTTAAATTGTAATGATGGAGAGGTATGATGAATCAAAAAGATAAAGAAAGAAAAGAGCAAGTGGCTCATATGATTGATATTCCAGATGATTTTAGGCTTGTCGTAGATGATCAAGAAGGTGTGGATGACCCATATCATCTATTATGGTGGGAACATAAAGAGGATGAGGAGAGAACGATACAAATTACGCTGAATAGACATACTGGTAATTTAATCGAATTTAGTATAGATGATAAAAAATATTTTTCGAGTGGTAAGGAAGCGCTAGAGGAGAATAAAGCAAGAGAGATTGCAAATGCATTCTTAAAAAAATATACAAAAGAAGGATATGAATTTTATACATATGTAACGGTTAAGGACGACAGGCGCGGTCGGAAAGAATTAAATTATATGCAAGAAGTAAATGGCTATCCATTGCCGAATACAGGGTGTGTTGTGCGAGTTCATCCTTCAGGTAATGTTATGTATTTTCGTTATAATGGACAAAAAGCTATCGAGAAAAAACCTTTATGGCCAAGTGGAATTGTTGAGGAGAACGTCGTTTTAGAAAATTTGAAAGCTAGACAAGATATGAGACTTGTATTTGTAGATTTAACACACTCTTCATGTGAGTATGAAAATGGAGAAGAAGTAAAAGGGTACCATCTTGTATATGAACCAGAACCTAGTCATGCATCTATTAATGCAAGTACGGGAGAAGATTTATTTGGACCAGAACATTATAAATTACCGCCGACAGTAGCTGTTGAAAAAACAAAAAAAGATAGCCGGCAAGGTGACATATTCGAATTAATTGGCTGGGATAAAGAAAGTTTTACAAAAGTAGATGAGACAGAAAATGATGATGAAATAAGGACGAAATTTGTTCCGAAAGAGGAATTACAAAAACAGAAAGAAGAAAAGAACTCATATTTAATGAATGAATTCTTTAAAAAGCATTTACCAATGTTAAAATATAATAATTTAATTGGAATTACGGTTGATAAATATACCAATGAATTAATTGGCTTTATAAAACTGACAGAAGATAAAGAAGTAAAGAAAATACTGTCTAGAGAGGAATGTTTACAAAAAGCACTTCAATTTTTGGAACAAGTTATTCCAGATGTCACACAATATCTACGTCTTTGGGAAGAACGTGAAGAAGCAGAAGATGGGATTGAAAGATTTACCTTTTCTGTATATGTGAATGGCATTCCGGCAGAGTATAAGCAATTTATGGTTAATATCAATGCGGAAAATGGGGCTGTGGTGCATTATTCCGGAGAGTCTAGCAACCTTATAAAAGAACTGCTTACATACGAAACAATACCGAAAGTAACAAAAGAAAAAGCGTTACAAATATACAAAGAGGCCATCCTAGTGAAATTAGAATGGCATATAGATGTTGATGTAGAGGAAATGAAATACGAACTGTTGTATAAACAAACGACAGATGAAAATCATAAAGAATCCTTTGGCTGTAGTCGAGAAATTCGTTATATTGATGCTCACACTGGGGAAAAAATTTGGAGTAAATAAGTCTTTAAATAGGGAAAAAGGTCTTCGAGGGAAGACCTTTGTTAGAAAGAACGATTATTTTTCGTATGTATCAATTTTGTATAACCACTTCTGTACACTAGCGGGTGGTCCTTCTGTTCGCCACTTTGTTGTACACATTCCGCAAGAACAGTGGACTTTTCCTTTCGCAAAAATACCGGAAATTTCAGGGATATATCCCCAGGCATGTTTTACGATATTCATCTTTCGGCGCATTGTGCGTTGACGTTGATGTCTTGTATAAGCACGTGTTCTTTCAAATTTCATATTTGTAATCCCTCCTTGTAGTACAAGCAGCTTGCAAGAGCGTACAAGGAGTTCATCTCTTACAAGCTACTTAGGTACAAGAAGGCAATAAAATGTTGCATATTTTACCCTCCTATCTGTTGTTTAAGTATACGTAGCAAATCTTTGTGAGACAAGAATTATGCTTAAAAAGATGTTGGAATGATATCGTACAGACACAAACAACCTCACGCCCACATACACATAGTAAAGACCACTATTTTGGCGGAGGTGAAAGGTTTGAGTCTATTCGCCGCAATTGGATATATGGTTCGAGAAGTGTTTGTCTTTGTTTCTTATGTGAAGAATAATGCGTTTCCGCAGCCGTTATCATCAGACGATGAGAGAAAGTACTTAGAGTTAATGGAGCAAGGTGATGCTCAAGCGAGAAATCTGTTAATTGAACATAATTTACGGCTTGTAGCTCATATCGTTAAAAAATTTGAAAACACAGGAGAAGATGCAGAAGATTTAATTTCAATTGGTACAATTGGGCTCATTAAAGCGATCGAGAGCTATTCGGCAGGAAAAGGCACAAAACTTGCGACGTATGCAGCACGCTGTATTGAAAATGAAATTTTGATGCATTTACGTGTACTGAAAAAAACGAAAAAAGACGTTTCACTTCATGATCCGATCGGGCAAGATAAAGAGGGGAATGAAATATCGCTTATCGATATATTAAAATCAGAGTCTGAAGATGTAATTGATATGATTCAGCTTAGTATGGAGTTAGAAAAGATTAAAGAGTATATCGATATTTTAGACGAACGAGAGAAAGAAGTAATCGTGAAGCGTTTTGGACTGGGGCTTGATAAGGAGAAAACGCAACGAGAGATTGCGAAGGCACTTGGTATTTCCAGAAGCTACGTATCAAGAATTGAAAAGCGCGCTTTAATGAAAATGTTCCATGAATTTGTAAGAGCTGAAAAAGAGAAAAAAGCGAAAGAATAATGTACATTGCAAGCAGCCATATTTTAAAATGGGCTGCTTTTCTTTTTGTAAATAAGGAAAGAAAAAGAGTTGTGTTCAGAAGAAATCTATGTTCACTGTTGAAAATGACGGATTCTATCTGTAATATTAGAGGGTGCTAAACAATTTAAGAATAATACCATACTTAGTTTTCCGCATGTATAATGAAACAGTTCTATATGATATGTGGGAATAAGAACCAATTTTACATATGATATAGAAGGAAAAGAAGGGGAAGCTAAAGTTATAGACTGATTAGGAGGTTTCGCAATTTGCGACGTACATTATATCGACTTATGATCGAACTTACAAATGGTCGTTTTACTTCTTATATATTGCGTAAATTTGCACAATCTCGTTTGAGCTCTATCATTATTCCATCGTATGCGAAAGTTTTTCAAATTAACCAAGATGAGATGGAAAAGGGTTTGAAGGAATATAGAACATTGCATGAATTATTTACGCGTAAGCTAAAAGAAGGAAAACGTAGTGTTGATACAGATGCATCGAGTATCGTTAGTCCTGTTGATGGTGTTTTTGCTGATTACGGTCCTATTGAGGACACAAAAACATTTGATATTAAAGGTAAGCGTTATTCAATCGTGGATATGCTAGGTAATGAAGAACGTGCAAAGCGATATGCAGGTGGTACATACATGGTTATTTATTTAAGCCCAAGTCATTATCATCGTATTCATAGTCCGCTTTCTGGTTCTGTGACTGAAAGGTTTGTACTTGGTAGAAAGTCATATCCGGTAAATGCAGCTGGTATGGAATACGGGAAAGAGCCATTGTCAAAAAATTATCGCTCTGTTACAGAAGTAAATAGTGACGGTGAACATATGGCACTTGTAAAAGTAGGAGCTATGTTTGTTAATAGTATTGAGCTGTTGCATGAAAGAGACACTGTTCAAAAAGGTGAAGAAATGGCATACTTTACATTTGGTTCAACAGTTGTGTTATTGTTTGAAAAAGATATGATAAAAGTAGTGCAGGAATTGAAGAGTGGACAAGAGATTCGTCTTGGTGAAAAAATTGCTACTCGTTCGGCTCATAAGTAAAGAAAACATTTTATAACTGTAAGCAAGAGTTATGGACAAAGATGCTTAATGATGAAATTCCCTAGATGGGAGTACTTGTTTATTCGAGAGCCATCGCAGGATGGCTCTTTTTACAAGTTAGCTCATTAAAATTTCACTTTATATGTAATCAAGACGATTTGACAAGCTTGTCCTCTAATGAGCGTCTAATCATTTCTTGTTTTATAAGTAAAATGAAGTCGGGATTTAATTTTAGTTCTTTTGCTTTATAATAAGACTCAGTGAGTAACTCAGTAGATAACTGTTCCATATATTTTGTTTTCAAGGTGAGTCACCTCCTAATAATTTAAGGATTGATTCGTTGTTGCATTTAATGTACCAAAAAAATATGACAGTCACAAACGAGTGGTTATCCACATACCTAGGTGGATAAAATGTGTATAGATTGTTAGTAAATTCCAAATTGACTGATAAATTAATGTGGAAAATGTGTACAATTTTATCCACAGGTCATATATCGAAATATGTTGTCGAAAAATTTTTATGAAAACTCCTCAAAGAGGTGAAAGAAATTGAAGCTATTTTTACCAAATGAATATGTGAAAAATGTATATCATGTTCAACCAGAAGATTTGAAAAAACGTGGAATTAAAGGTGTCATTACTGATTTAGATAACACGTTAATTGAATGGGATCGTCCAAATGCAACGCCACAACTTGAAGAATGGTTTTTGAAAATGAAAGAGCAAGGCATTCAAGTAACGGTCGTTTCAAATAATAATGAGCAACGTGTGAAAGACTTTGCTGATCCATTAGGTATTCCATTTATTCATAGTGCGCGTAAACCATTTGTTCGCGCGTTTAAGCGTGCGATACAAGAGATGCACCTGCAGCCAGATGAAGTTGTAGTAATTGGAGATCAGTTATTAACGGATGTTTTAGGTGGAAACCGAGTGGGACTTCATACGATTTTAGTTGTACCGGTAGCACAAACGGACGGATTAGTAACGCGCTTTAATCGAAAAATTGAACGAAGAATTATGAGAAATATGAAGAAAAAAGGTTTAATTAACTGGGAGGAATAAAGTTTGACTGAAACAATTAAATGTATTGGTTGCGGTGTAGAAATTCAAACAGAAGATAAAAATGAAGTAGGATATGCTCCTGCCTCATCTTTAGAGAAAGAACAAGTAATTTGTCAACGCTGTTTTCGCTTGAAGCATTACAACGAAATTCAAGATGTATCATTAACAGATGATGACTTCCTACGTATTCTAAACGGAATTGGAAAATCAGATGCATTAGTAGTTAAGATTGTAGATATTTTTGATTTTAATGGTAGCTGGTTACCTGGTTTACATCGTTTCGTGGGAAATAATAAAGTATTACTTGTTGGAAATAAAGCTGATTTAATTCCTAAGTCAGTAAAACATGATAAAGTAAAGCATTGGATGCGCTATAGTGCAAAGCAGCTAGGATTAAAGCCAGAAGATGTCTTTTTAATTAGTGCAGCAAGGGGACAAGGGATTGCTGAGCTGGCAGATGCTATTGAGTATTACCGCGGCGGAAAAGATGTTTACGTTGTTGGATGTACGAATGTAGGAAAATCAACATTTATTAATCGTATGATTAAAGAATTTAGTGATGAGACTGAAAATGTAATTACAACATCTCATTTCCCAGGAACAACACTTGATTTAATTGATATTCCGTTAGACGAAGAATCTTCTTTATATGATACGCCAGGTATTATTAACCACCATCAAATGGCTCATTATGTTGGAAAAGAAAGCTTAAAGCTTATTACACCAACAAAAGAAATTAAGCCAATGGTGTTCCAATTAAATGAAGAACAAACATTATTCTTCAGTGGATTGGCACGTTTTGATTATGTAAGTGGTGGTCGTCGTGCGTTTACTTGTCACTTCTCGAATCGTTTAACAATCCATCGTACAAAGCTTGAGAAAGCAGATGAATTGTATAAAAATCATGCTGGGGATTTACTAAGCCCGCCAACACCAGAAGAATTAGAAAATATGCCAGAGTTAGTGAAATACGAATTTAATATTCGTGAACCAAAAACGGATGTTGTATTCTCTGGATTAGGATGGGTTACGGTAAACGAACCGGGAGCAAAAATTGTTGCACACGTACCAAAAGGAGTAAGTGTTTCGCTACGTAAATCTTTAATTTAATATGGAGAGGGATTTATGAAACAATTATATGGTGTAATCGGAAATCCAATTGGACATTCATTATCACCCGTTATGCATAACGATGCATTTGAACACTTGAATATGGATGCCCATTATCATGCATTTCTTGTTAAAGAGGAAGTGCTAGGGGAAGCAGTAAGAGGTTTAAAAGCATTAGGTATTTCAGGATTTAATGTAACAACTCCGCACAAAGTTGCTATTATGGATTATTTGGATGAGATTGACCCACTAGCAAAACAAATTGGTGCAGTAAATACAGTGGTTCATAATGATGGGAAATTAATTGGCTACAATACAGATGGAATTGGTTTTGTCCGAGCGCTGCAGTCAATTAGTAGTGAACCACTTCAGGAGAAACGTATTTTATTGCTTGGCGCAGGTGGTGCTAGTCGAGCTATTTATTTTTCTCTTGCTGATGTAGGTGTGAAAGAGATTGATGTAGCTAATCGTACAGTAAATAAGGCGAAAGAACTTATTGCTGCATGTACGGCTACTGTTAATTCTGTTGCTTTATCGCTAGAAAAAGCAACGGAAGAACAAGGAAATTATGATATTATCATTCAGACGACAACGATAGGTATGCATCCACGCGTTGAACATACGCCATTACAAATTTCTTCGTTAAAAAAAGGGACGATTGTATCAGATATAATTTATAATCCATTTGAAACGAAAATTTTATGTGAGGCAAAAGAGCAAGGTGCAATGATTCAAAATGGTATTGATATGTTTGTTTATCAAGGTGCGCTTGCATTTGAAATGTGGACAGGGCGTGTACCAAATATCGATAGAATGAAACAATTAGTTATAAGAAAGCTTGGAGGCTAACATATATGTTAACAGGAAAACAAAAAAGATTTTTACGTGCACAAGCACATCATTTAACACCAATTTTTCAAGTAGGAAAAGGTGGAGTAAATGAAAATATGATTAAACAAATCGCAGATACTTTAGAAGTTCGTGAACTATTTAAAGTAAGTGTGCTACAAAACTGTGAATTCGATCGTCGTGAAGTTGCAGAAGAACTTGCAAAAGGCGCACGTGCTGAAATCGTTCAAGTAATTGGAAGTACAATCGTTTTATACAAAGAATCTAGAGAAAATAAACAAATTAAACTTCCGCGATCAAAAGAATAGCATATGCTATTTTTTATCGTTAGTGCGTAATGATGTAGAGAGCGAAACCAATTGAACTTTTATTAACGGTAACTCTCTTCGGATAGGAATGAAGAGAGTTACTGTAGGTAAAAGGAAGGGGCGTTTCTTTTGAGAAAAATTGGCATCATTGGCGGTACATTTGATCCGCCGCATTATGGGCATTTGCTAATTGCAAATGAAGTATATCACGCTTTAAATTTAGAAGAAGTATGGTTCTTACCGAACCAAATTCCGCCGCATAAACAAGGGCGGAATATTACAAGTGTAGAAAATCGCTTACAAATGTTAGAGCTTGCGACTGAGGCAGAGGAACATTTTTCTATTTGTTTAGAAGAGCTAAGCAGGAAGGGCCCATCTTATACGTATGACACTATGTTACAATTGACGAAGAAGTATCCGGATGTGCAGTTTCACTTTATTATTGGTGGAGATATGGTTGAGTATTTACCGAAGTGGTATAACATTGAAGCGTTACTTGATCTTGTGACGTTTGTTGGGGTTGCAAGACCTGGTTATACATTGCGTACACCTTATCCTATCACCACTGTGGAAATTCCGGAGTTTGCAGTTTCTTCATCTTTATTGCGTGAGAGATATAAAGAGAAGAGAACGTGTAAATATTTACTTCCTGAAAAAGTACAGGTGTATATCGAGAGGAATGGGTTGTATGAATCGTGAGAAAGCACTTCATATTGTCAAACAACAAATGCATGAAAAACGTTATATACACACAATAGGTGTAATGGAGACAGCAATTGAACTTGCTAAGTTATACGGTGTGGATGAAAAAAAGGCTGAAGTTGCAGCTATATTCCATGATTATGCGAAGTGTAGAGCGATTTCTGAGATGGAAGAGATTATTAAAAGTGAAGGTTTGCCGAAAGATTTACTTTGTTATAACAAAGAGTTATGGCATGCACCTGTTGGGGCATACTTAGTAGAAAAAGAAGTAGGCATTACGGATCCTGAAATCCTGCAAGCTATTACATATCATACAAGTGGTCATGAGAAAATGACGATGTTAGATAAAGTAATTTATGTAGCTGATTACATTGAGCCTGGGCGAAAGTTTCCAGGGGTGGAGGAAGCTCGCAAACTAGCATATACGGATATAAATCAAGCTTTATTATTTGCGTTAAAGCGAACAATTCAATTTTTAATGGAAAAAAATCAAACGATTTATCCATTAACATTCCAAACATACAACGCAGTTATCAAGGAGGAAATTAGTAAATGAAAGATAAAGATTTATTAGTATTAGCAGCAAAAGCGGCTGATGATAAAAGAGCAGAAGATATGGTTGTCCTAAATATGCAAGGTATTTCACCAATTGCAGATTATTTCATTATTTGTCACGGTAACTCAGATAAGCAAGTGCAAGCAATTGCGCGTGAAATTAAATCAAAAGCACATGAGTTTGAAATCGACGTACAACGTATGGAAGGTTTTGACGAAGCACGCTGGGTACTAGTTGACCTTGGAGATGTAGTTGCTCATGTATTCCATAAAGATGAGCGTAATCACTATAATTTAGAGCGTCTTTGGGGCGATGTGCCACGTGAGGATATTACAGACGAGCTAGACCAATGAAATACGAACAATTTGCATTGTTGTACGACGAACTAATGAATGATGTTCCTTATGATAAATGGGTGGAATTCACAGAAGAAAGTTTACAGCAAGCGGATATGAAAGAGGCGAAGATTCTTGATGTAGCATGCGGTACTGGTAATGTAACACTTCCGCTTGTACAAAAGGGTTACGATTTAATCGGTGTCGATCTTTCAGAAGAGATGTTAACGGTCGCTCAGCAAAAACTAGGCGGAGAAGGATACTTTATTCCTTTTTACCAACAAGACATGCGAGAGCTTGATGTTCCAGGTGAGTTTGACTGTGTAACGATTTTTTGTGATTCATTAAATTATGTATTGCAAGAAGATGGAGTGCAAGAAACATTTCGAAGAGTGTTTCACCATTTACGTCAAGATGGTTTGTTTTTATTTGATGTACATTCTTTATATAAAATACATCATGTATTTCAAAATGAAACATACACAGTGAATGGAGAAGAAATATCTCTTATTTGGAATTGCTTCCCTGGTGAAGAATCAAATAGTGTAGAACATGATTTAACATTCTTTGTTCAAGACCCAGAAGAAGATGTGTACCATCGTTTTGACGAATGTCACGTGCAACGTGCATATCAGGTTGAAGAGTTAACGAAATGGCTTGAAGAAGCTGGTTTTACAGTGCTTCGTGTGACTGGTGACTTTGAGCGACTTGAAGTTACAGAACAAACAGAGCGTATTTTCTTCATGGCGAAGAAAAACGCATAAAACAAAAGCAACCGATAAGGTTGCTTTTGTTTTATAAAGAAGTTGTAATTTTAGTTCTAGCATAATAGGAAGATGATATACGTGAAGTGTGAAAATGCTAGTTTAAGTGAAAATGTAATGTAAAAAAGTAAGTATTTATAAAAAGGATTTGGAATGACGATGGCGTATTTATTATGTGTGTTTATTGAATTGTTGATCGACGCATTTTAAATCTTCATCAAATTTCTCGTGTGTCCGCTCAATTAATTTATGAAACATATCCCCAACATGTTCTTCTAAAACACGAATGCCTTCTCCTGTAACGCCGCCTTTAACACATACTTTTTCTTGTAAAGTAGGCAATGTGAAAATCTCTTTTTCAAGTAGTTTCCCCATTCCAATGACCATTTTACTTACTAAAGTAGTGGCTTCTTCATGTGTAATATTTGTTTTATCTACAGCAGCGTTAATGAAACATTGTAATAAATAACTAAAGAATGCAGGGCCGCAGCTTGCTATATCAGATGAAACGCGCGTTATATCTTCTTCTATCATAAGAGGAGTAGAAATGTTTTTGAATAGGCGAAATAGCTTTTGTTGCCACTCTTCAGAGCATTTACTTCCAAATGTAAATAGTGATGCGCCAGACAGGGCGCGGTTTGTAATGCTCGGAATGATACGTGCAATGTGGCAAGGTACAAGCGTCTCTAATTGTGACGGAGATATTGGACTTGTGATAGAAACTAAGCACTTTTCATCAGAAAAATGTTCAGCGTATTTTTGTAGGATCGGGTATATATCTATCGGCTTTACGCAAATAAAAATAAGATGTGATCGTTCGATTACCTCATCGATAGTTTTGGCTATATGAACAGAAGGGTATTTTTCCTTTATATGATATGCTTTGGCGGGCGTTCGATTAATGATTGTAAGGCACGAAGGTTTGACAGCACGGGTTTCTAAAAATGCGTCGATTAGTATATTCCCCATGTTCCCTGTCCCTATAATTCCTATGTTCAATGTTTCATCCCTCCTTCGTAACAGCTTTCTCCTAAACAATATGAATGATGTTATAAATTTATGATTAGAGGTGTAAAATGATGTGGGATTTTCCAAAGAAATGGTTAGGGTTAGTAGCTATTATTGGAACTGTACTTTTTCTTCTTTTTTGGAAAACGAACCAGCATACAGAGCGATCAGTCGTTGCAACGGATGTGCAAGCGAAAGAGATAGAGAAAAAAAGTAAACCGAAAATATCGGATATAAAGCAGCAGAAAAAAATAATTGTAATTGATATGAAAGGGGCTGTTGTTAAAGAAGGGGTGTATGAAATGAAAGAAGGGGACCGGGTCAAGGATGCCATTGAAAAGGCAGGTGGTTTTTTGCCTGAGGCAGATAGGAAGAATGTAAATTTAGCACAAATGGTACAAGACCAAATGATCCTTTATGTGCCGAATAAAAATGAACAAGTACAAGAAGTAGCTGCTATTTCAAAGGGGGAGGGGAAAGTTCAAATAAATGCGGCTTCTAAAGAACAACTTGAAAAAATTACAGGCATTGGTTCTCGGAAAGCAGAAAGTATTTTGAAATATCGAGAAGAACATGGTCCTTTTCAGAAAATAGAAGATTTGTTAGAGATTGATGGGATCGGTGTGAAGTCATTG
This sequence comes from Bacillus sp. 16GRE42, assembly GCF_019837435.1. Taxonomy (NCBI): domain Bacteria; kingdom Bacillati; phylum Bacillota; class Bacilli; order Caryophanales; family Bacillaceae; genus Bacillus; species Bacillus sp. 16GRE42. Next base: position 1,813,128 of record NZ_JADAXF010000001.1, on the reverse strand, counting down.
GAAAAAATAAAAGATCAAATTATTATTCCGTAAAAGATTGACGAAGTTTTTCTTCATTCGCTACACTACAAGTAGACAAAAAAGTAGGTGAAAAATATGGAACGAATTTCATGGGATCAATATTTTATGACGCAAAGCCATCTGCTATCTTTACGTAGTACATGTACAAGGCTTGCAGTAGGAGCGACAATCGTTCGTGATAAACGAATTATTGCTGGTGGATACAATGGTTCAATTAAAGGTGGCGTACATTGTATAGATGATGGATGCTACGTTATCGATAATCATTGTGTTCGTACAATTCACGCAGAAATGAATGCTTTATTACAGTGTGCAAAATTCGGTGTGAAAACGGAGGAAGCGGAAATTTATGTTACACATTTCCCTTGTTTACAATGCTGTAAGGCGATTATTCAAAGTGGTATTACAGCAGTCTATTATGCGCAGGATTATAAAAATCATCCATATGCTGTAGAGTTATTTGAAAAAGCGAATGTAACAGTGAAACACGTTCCGCTAGAATATAATATTGCAGCATTAGAGGATCAAAAGCGTCATATGGAGTTAAAAGAACTATTTGCATCTTTAGAAAAAGAAAACTTATCAATGGAAGAATTACAGCATGTATTCACGAAAGCAAAAATGATGCTATAAGGAGTGAGTATAGTTGTATGGACAATGGGGCTATGTTGCAATCTCATTTATCATAGGGATTGCAATTGCCTTTTCCACTTCAGTTTTATTGCTGACTTGTTGTCTCGTTTTGTATGTTTTCTATTGTTTATATCGTACTTCGCGTAAAACCTTCTTTTTTTGTATGTTAGCGTGTTTTAGTGGCGCTATGTACACTACTTATATTCAAGAGCAAAACAAGCCTCTAGGAGAACCTTACGAAGTTACAAGGGGGGTAATACAAAATACACCTCTTATTAACGGGGATCGCCTAACATTTCAAGTTGAAGATCAGAATAAAAATATAGTGCAGTTAAGTTACAAAATTAAATCGGCCTTGGAAAAGAAACAACTGCGACAATTACATGCAGGAGTATCATGTGTATTCGAAGGTGAGAGGAAAGAACCACCAATAGCTCGGAATTTTCATGGTTTTAATTATCGTGATTATTTGTATAAGCAAAATATTCATTTCATATTGGAGGCTACATATATTTCTGAATGCCAAAAAACTTCGTTGTCACTCGTGCAATGGATTCTTCTTTTGAGACAGCAAGCAATCTCGGGCGTTACAGAAATGTTTCCGGAGCAATCAGGTGCATTTATGAATGCATTAGTATTTGGTGATAGACAACAAATGACATTTGAAGTTGAAGAGCAATATCAGCAATTTGGTCTTGTACATTTGTTGGCGATTTCAGGATCGCATATCGTATTGTTAATGGTGATTGTGTATTTTATTTTACTAAGAAGTGGTGTGACGAGGGAAGTAGTGACAATATGTCTGATCTTTTGCATTCCTCTATATATGATTTTAGCAGGAGCGTCACCGTCTGTTATAAGAGCTTCTATAACAGGAGTTTTGATGTTGATTGCTTTCATATGTTCTATTCGTTTATCCAGCTTAGATGCTTTAAGTGTTACAGCTATATGCATGCTTATATTTGATCCGTATCTTGTTTTTAATATTGGCTTTCAGTTTTCGTTCGTTGGTAGTTTCGCTTTGCTTTTGTCAGCCCCGCTTTTACTAGATAGTAGTAATGGAGTAATTCGAAATTCCATTTATATTTCTCTTATTTCACAACTCGTTAGTACTCCGATTTTGTTATATCACTTCGGTTATTTTTCTCCATATAGTATTTTTCTTAATATCCTATACGTTCCGTTTTTATCTCTCATTGTATTGCCGTGTAGTATTATCGTTTTGGTATGTATACCGATCGTCCCGTTTCTTGCAAAAGGACTTGCGAATGTACTATCAATAGGTTTGAATTTTTCTAATGATTTTCTAAGTTATTGTGAAAGTTTACCATTTATCCGCCTTGTTTTCGGGCAAACGCCTATACTTCTTGTAGCTCTATATTGCGCGAGTATTGTTAGTATATTGATGATTTGGGAAAGGCGGGTGTCGAAGGAAATTATGTTCATAGCTTCAGGTATATTTCTTTTTGTTTGTACATGTCATTATTTATATCCGTATTTTCGAGAAAGTGGGAGTGTTACATTTCTTGATGTTGGACAGGGAGACGCAATATTAATTCGCCTCCCGTACGATAAAGAGATTTACCTCATTGATACTGGTGGCACAATGCGTGTAAATAAGGAAGAATGGCAGCGGAAAAAGCATGAATTTTCTGTTGGAAATGATATTTTAATCCCTTATTTACAAAAGGAAGGTATTAAAACCATCGATAAATTAATCGTAACGCATGGAGATGCGGATCATATAGGTGCTGCGCAAGAGTTATTATCGAATATAATTGTAAAAGAAGTTGTATTTGGCCGAAAGGAACAAGATGCGGTATTAGAAAAAGTATTAAAGAAACAGGCATTAGAAAAGGAAGTGAAAATAAGTGAAGTGGGGGAAGGAGAGAATTGGAGTGTAAATGAAGCGGAATTTTTTGTGTTAGCTCCAACAGGAAAAGCAAGAAGTGAAAATAACGCTTCAATTGTAATATGGGCAAAATTAGGAGGGTTAACGTGGCTGTTTACAGGTGATTTAGAAGAAGAAGGAGAGAAGTTTTTAATAGCTACGTATCCAGATTTACGGGCGGATGTTTTAAAGGTTGCTCATCATGGGAGTAATACGTCATCTATAGCGCCTTTTTTGAGCGCTGTACAGCCTGATGTAGCGATTATTTCTGTCGGTGAGCGTAATAGGTATGGGCATCCTCATAAGGAAGTTATAGAGCGTTTTGAGAAGATGGGAATTGAAATATGGCGTACGGATAAGCAAGGCGCTATTTCCTATGTTTTTAAAGAGGAACACGGAACCTTTCGTAGTAAAATCACATATGATGAAACACATAATAGATAAAAAAGAAGACTGCCAGTAGGCAGCAGTCTTTAAGAACCGATAAATTTAATAACAGTTGCAATGATGAAAAGTGTTGCGAAAAAACCAAATGAGACGATAAATCCTACCCCTGAATCAATAGCGTCATTGCGTTTACTTTGAACGTTTTGTTCAAAATCATTCATTTAGAATCCCTCCCCAACATTCCACTTTAGTATAAAATATTGTCAGAAAAAAATCTACAATTTCCAGTGTGAAGAGAAATCGAGCGTTTTTACTACTTTTAGATCATTAAGGAACGTGAGTTTTTTGTTTCCAAGCATGTTAACAGTTGGCACTTATACTCGAATTTTTATTGTGAATAATAAAGGGAAGGTGATTACCGCACACCAATAAGAAACCCGGGGCTTATTGCGTGGCGTTTAATATAAATAAAGGAACGGGTTATAAAGCCTGTTCCTTTGTACTTGTAAAACGAAAGCTAGGGCATTAGTATAAATATATATTGCCAAGTTAGGGAGTAGGAAAAAGTATGAGTGATATACATAAAAAGATTAAAAAGAAGCAGTTTGCTCCAGTGTATTTACTGTATGGAACGGAAGCGTTTTTTATAAATGAAACGATAAAGCTTATTACAACAGAAGCGCTTGAAGAGGAAGATCGCGAGTTTAATGTTGTGACATATGATTTAGAAGAAGCGTATTTAGAAGATGTTGTTGAGGATGCACGTACACTTCCTTTTTTTGGGGAACGTAAAGTGATAGTAATAAAATCACCACTATTTTTAACTTCACAAAAAGAAAAATTAGAGCAAAATATAAAAATTTTAGAAGAATATATTGGAGAGCCTTCTCCATTTTCTATTCTTGTTTTTGTTGCGCCTTACGAAAAACTTGATGAACGAAAAAAAATTACAAAACTATTAAAGAAAACAGCGGACGTAGTAGAAGCGAATGCGATGCAAGTGCAGGATGTTCAGAAGTGGATTGTTGCTCGTGCAGATGAAGTGCATGTGCATATAGATAATGCAGCTGTTAGTTTGTTGTTAGAGCTTGTGGGAAGTAATGTAACGATGTTGGCGAAGGAAATGGACAAGTTAACGTTATACGTCGGTATGGGCGGAGAGATTACACCGAAACTTGTTGCAGAGCTTGTGCCAAAATCGGTTGAACAAAATGTGTTTGCTTTGACAGAAAGAGTGGTAAAAAAAGATATCGCGGGTGCGATGCAAATTTTGGATGGATTATTTACGCAGCAAGAGGAACCGATTAAACTGCTTGCGTTATTAGTAAGTCAATTCCGCTTGCTCTATCAAGTGAAAGAGTTACAGCAGCGTGGTTATGGACAAAATCAAATTGCGTCTCATATTGGTGTGCATCCATATCGTGTAAAGTTAGCGATGAATCAAACGAAGTTTTTCTCTTTTGAAGAATTAAAAAAAGTGATTATAGAATTAGCGGAAGCTGATTATAGTATGAAGACTGGAAAAATGGATAAGAAACTTGTGCTTGAGTTTTTCTTAATGCGGTTAAATCATATGTGATGAAACAAAAAGTTCACGTGCTAAGCACGTGAACTTTTTGTATATAAAAAAACGATCCAAATGGATCGTTTTTTAAACGCCTTACGCGTTTACTTGTTTCGCTAAGCGAGATTTTTGACGAGCTGCAGCGTTTTGGTGGATAAGACCTTTACGAGCTGCTTTGTCAAGTTTTTTAGAAGCAGTTTTGAAAGCTTCTTTAGCATTTTCAAGATCGTTATTAGTAACTAAAGCTTCTACAGTTTTAACAGCAGAACGCATGTCAGACTTGATAGAAGCGTTATGTGAACGACGCTCTTCGCTAAGTTTAGCGCGTTTGATAGCAGATTTGATGTTTGCCATACTTTTCACCTCCCTGGTGCAATCGAATGACTCGATTCTTAACATAGAACAAGTGATATTCTATCAAACGGTGAAGAGAATTGCAATAGTATATCAATGAAATTTCACGTAAAGGAAAGAATGACCTTATATAACTTTGGGAAATCTAACGATATTTACTATGAATTACGGAGGAGATACGATGAAAGAACCATTAGATTTAAGTAAATATAGTGTTAGAACTGACCTTGCTGTAGAGGCACATCAAATGCTGCAAGAGAGTCAAGAAGAGCAAAAAGGGATACAAGGAGTTATTGTAAAAGAGAGGGAAGAAGAAGGTATTACGATTACAAAAGTAACGATTGATGAAGTTGCCTCTGAATCGATGGGTAAAAAACCTGGGAGTTATTTAACGCTTGAAGTACAAGGTATACGTCAACAAGATACGGAACTGCAACAAAAAGTAGAGCGCATTTTTGCAAAGGAATTTTCTTATTTCTTAGAAGAGGTTGGCGTTACGAAAGAAGCGAGTTGTTTAATTGTTGGTCTTGGGAATTGGAATGTAACGCCAGATGCGCTTGGACCGATCGTTGTAGAAAATGTATTGGTAACGAGACATTTGTTTCAATTGCAGCCTGAAAGTGTAGAAGAAGGGTTTAGGCCTGTTAGTGCCATTCGGCCGGGGGTAATGGGAATTACAGGAATCGAAACGAGCGATGTCATTTATGGAATCATTGAGAAGACGAAGCCGGACTTTGTCATTGCAATTGATGCATTAGCTGCCCGCTCTATTGAACGAGTAAATAGTACGATACAAATTTCTGATACGGGAATTCATCCCGGATCAGGTGTTGGGAATAAGCGTAAGGAACTCAGTAAAGAAACATTGGGTATTCCTGTTATCGCGATTGGTGTTCCGACTGTGGTTGATGCCGTTTCGATTACAAGTGATACAATTGATTTTATTTTGAAACATTTTGGACGGGAGATGAAAGAAGGAAACAAACCTTCCCGTTCTCTGTTACCAGCTGGTTTTACATTTGGAGAAAAGAAAAAATTAACAGAAGAAGATATGCCGGATGATAAGAGTCGGAATATGTTTTTAGGTGCTGTAGGTACATTGGAAGATGAAGAGAAGAGAAAATTAATTTATGAAGTGTTATCTCCTCTTGGCCATAATTTAATGGTGACTCCGAAAGAAGTGGATGCTTTCATAGAGGATATGGCAAATGTAATAGCGAGTGGTTTAAATGCAGCCTTGCATCATCAAATTGACCAAGATAATACAGGAGCGTATACACATTGATGGGAAGAGACGATAATCGTTTAAGCCATTTTTCGCTATTATGTATATGTAGTGCGGCCTTATGTTTACTTATGATAATAGCAGGGGTGGCACTTGCTAATCATGGTTTAAAAAGTATGAAAGGTTATCAGCAAATGTCGTATGAACAAATAGCTCATATGACAGGGACAGAGGGTGCGGGTGCTGAATCAGCAATTTTGGGAAGTTCGTTTTCCGTTACTGAAAAACAAAAACAATTAGAAAGCTTAAAAAGCTTTAATGTTGTAGAAGGAATTGGTATGGCAATAGCAAGTGCTACTTATGAAGTAACAAAGTTTGGAACGGATATAGTTGTTGGGAAAGTGAAAGAGATTTTTAGTTAAGGGTAGCAGGAGGAACGGTTGTCTTACCATTTTGTACGACAGCCGTTTTTTAATTTGAAAAAGGTTTGTCTCTTATGGTTTGTTCGCATAAGATATAGATAGAATGATTTGTATTGTAAGCAGCACGAGTTTTCATTGAATCTTTGCTGCTCTATTGATATAATCAGTGCTAGTGTATATTGGCGAGACTATTAGGAGTTGAGAACATAGATGAACAAAGAAGAAAGAGCAAAAAGACAGTCTAAAATCCGTAATTTCTCTATCATTGCTCATATTGACCACGGAAAATCAACGTTAGCAGACCGTATTTTAGAGAAAACAAACGCGTTAACACAACGTGAAATGAAAGCTCAATTGCTTGACTCTATGGATTTAGAGCGTGAGCGTGGTATTACAATTAAATTAAATGCAGTACAATTAACGTATAAAGCAAAAGACGGTGAAGAGTATATTCTTCACCTAATTGATACACCAGGACACGTCGACTTTACGTACGAAGTATCTCGTAGTTTAGCGGCTTGTGAAGGTGCAATTCTTGTAGTGGATGCAGCGCAAGGTATTGAGGCGCAAACATTAGCGAATGTATATTTAGCGCTTGATAATAATTTAGAAATATTACCAGTTATTAATAAAATCGACTTACCAAGTGCAGACCCAGAACGTGTACGTCAAGAGGTAGAAGATGTAATTGGTTTAGATGCATCAGAAGCTGTACTTGCTTCAGCGAAAGCTGGTATTGGTATTGAAGATATTTTAGAACAAATCGTTGAAAAAGTACCAGCACCAACAGGTGATTCTGAAGAACCGTTACAATGTATGATTTTCGATTCTTTATATGATCCGTACCGCGGTGTAATTGCATATATCCGTGTTGTAAATGGAACGGTAAAAGTTGGCGATAAAGTACGTATGATGGCAACTGGAAAAGAATTTGAAGTAACAGAAGTAGGTGTGTTTACACCGAAAACAACGCAACGTGACGAGTTAACAGTAGGTGATGTAGGGTTCTTAGCGGCATCTATTAAAAACGTAGGTGATACACGCGTAGGTGATACAATTACACATGCAAAACGTCCGGCTACAGAGGCGTTAGCGGGTTATCGTAAATTAAACCCAATGGTATTCTGTGGTTTATATCCAATCGATTCTGCACGTTACAACGACTTACGTGATGCGTTAGAAAAATTAGAGTTAAACGATTCTGCTCTTGAGTTTGAACCAGAAACATCTCAAGCGCTAGGATTTGGTTTCCGTTGTGGTTTCTTAGGACTTCTTCACATGGAAATCATTCAAGAACGTATTGAACGTGAATTTAAAATTGATTTAATTACAACAGCGCCAAGCGTTATTTATAAAGTTTATTTAACAAGCGGTGAAGATGTTATTGTTGATAACCCATCTAATATGCCGGATCCACAGTCTATCGATCGTGTAGAAGAGCCGTTTGTGAAGGCGTCAATTATGGTTCCGAATGACTATGTGGGAGCTGTAATGGAAATTTGCCAAGGTAAACGTGGAACGTTTATTGATATGCAATATTTAGATGAAACACGTGTTACACTAACATACGAAATTCCTTTATCAGAGATCGTATATGACTTCTTCGATCAGTTGAAATCAAATACGAAAGGATATGCATCGTTTGACTACGAGTTAATCGGTTATAAACCGTCGAAACTTGTGAAGATGGATATTCTTTTAAATAATGAACAAGTCGATGCTCTATCATTTATCGTACACCGTGATTCAGCGTATGACCGTGGTAAAGTAATCGTAGAGAAGTTAAAAGAATTAATTCCAAGACAACAGTTCGAAGTACCAATTCAGGCGACTATCGGAAACAAGGTTGTAGCACGTTCTACAATTAAGGCGATGCGTAAAAACGTACTTGCGAAATGTTACGGTGGTGACATTTCTCGTAAGCGTAAACTTCTTGATAAGCAAAAAGAAGGTAAAAAACGTATGAAGTCTGTTGGTTCTGTAGAAGTACCGCAAGAAGCATTCATGGCTGTACTGAAAATGGATGATAACTAATAATTAATTGTTATTTCGTACGAATTGAGATAAAAAGAGAAGTCGTTTATACGGCTTCTTTTTTATGTATAATTACTTTTTAGACAACGTAGCTTCTCTCATTTACAATAGTGAGGTGGCTATATTTATGAATGATTGATATAGAGTTAGGAGACTATTAATGTCCGAAAATATTCGAAAAGATATTCACGAGAAAATAAAAAATGGCAATTTTAATTGTGAAAAGGAATTGACGCTTTCTATTATTAGCGGGAAGTGGAAAGTTGTGATACTGTGGCATCTTGGTGTGGAAGGGCCTCATCGTTTTAGTGAATTGCAACGATTATTCCCAAGCATTTCTCATAAAGTTTTGTCGAACCAATTAAAAGAGTTAATGGAAGATGGGATTGTTGACCGAACAGTATACCCAGAAGTTCCTCCGCGAGTAGAGTATTATATGACGGAATTAGGCATGTCGCTTTTACCGATCGTTGAAATGATGTATGATTGGGGAAAAATGCGAATGGAACAAATTCGTAATACGTTAGAGAAGTGAAGATTCCTCCGGAGTGCGGAGGTTTTCTTTTTAGAAAGGTAGGAGTTATATTTGGTGCAAGCTGCATATATTCATATTCCATTTTGTCAGCATATTTGTCACTATTGTGATTTTAATAAAGTGTTTATTGAACGCCAACCGGTCGATCAATATTTAGAGTATTTAGAGAAAGAAATAATAAATACAGTTCAAAAAGTACCGTTTGATAGTATGAAAACGATTTTTGTTGGTGGAGGAACTCCGACAGCGTTAAATATGGAACAGACAAAAAAGTTACTAGATATTATAAACCGTCGCTTACGTCCGTTTGCTCCAAATTGTGAATTAACATTTGAAGCGAATCCAGGTGATTTACCGAAAGAGAAGTTAAATGTATTGCTAGAAGGTGGAGTGAACCGAATTAGTTTTGGCGTGCAAACATTTCGGGATGATTTGCTTGAGAAAATTGGGCGTAAGCATACGAGGGAAGATGCATTTGTAGCAATTAGAGAAGCGCAGGAAGTGGGCTTTGAAAATATAAATGTAGATATTATTTATGCTCTGCCAGGGCAGACGATAGAAGATGTAAAAGAAACATTAGACATTGCTTTTACGCTTGGTGTACAACATTTCTCGGCATATTCATTAATTGTGGAACCGAAAACTGTGTTTTATAACTTAATGAATAAAGGGAAATTAAGACTCCCAGGTGAAGATCATGAAGCGAAAATGTATGAAATGGTAATGGATGAAATGGAGAAACACGGCTATACCCAGTATGAAATTAGCAATTTCTCAAAAGGTGATAATGAAAGTAGACACAATCTCACATACTGGAATAATGAGGAGTATTATGGATTTGGAGCTGGAGCGCATAGTTATGTAAATGGAGAACGTATCCAAAATGTAGGGCCGCTCAAGCAATATTTCAATAAAATCGATGAAACTGGATTTCCGTATTTAGATGTTCACGCGGTGACGGAGAAAGAAAGAATGGAAGAAGAGTTGTTCTTAGGCCTTCGAAAAACAAAAGGTGTATCTAAAGTAGCGTTTCAAATGAAATTTAATATGGAGATGGATCAAGTTTTCGCGAAGCAGTTGCAAAAAAATCAAGAACAAGGATTGCTTGAAGAGAAAGATGGATATGTTCGTTTAACGCGAAAAGGAAAATTATTAGGGAATGAAGTATTCCAATCGTTTTTGATTGACTAATTAAATGTTCCATAAACGTGAAAAAGTTTCATTATTTCGTGACGTTTCCGTTGACAATTGAATGTCAATTTTGGTAAGTTATTAATAGATTTAGCACTCGAAGACAAAGAGTGCTAACAGAGGTGATGATGAGATGCTTACGGAACGTCAGCTCTTAATTTTACAAACAATTATTGATGACTTTATTGGATCAGCGCAACCTGTTGGGTCGAGGACGTTGGCTAAGAAAGATGAAATTACGTTTAGTTCAGCTACTATTCGAAATGAAATGGCTGATTTAGAGGAACTAGGGTTTATTGAGAAAACGCATAGTTCTTCAGGACGTGTTCCTTCTGAAAAAGGATATCGTTTTTATGTAGACCATCTTTTAGCGCCGCAAAACTTACCGAACGATGAAATTGTACAAATTAAAGATTTATTTGCTGAAAGAATTTTTGAAGCGGAAAAGATTGCACAGCAATCGGCTCAAATTTTATCAGAGCTTACGAATTATACGGCCATTGTTCTTGGACCGAAGTTAAGCACAAATAAACTTAAAAACGTACAAATTGTACCGCTTGATCGTCAGACTGCAGTCGCTATTATTGTAACGGATACAGGGCATGTACAAAGCAAAACGATTACCGTTCCGGAATCTGTTGATTTATCAGATTTAGAAAAAATGGTTAATATTTTAAATGAAAAGCTATCGGGTGTACCAATGGTAGAACTGCATAACAAAATCTTTAAAGAGATTGTTACAGTTTTACGTGGATATGTTCATAATTACGATAGTGCAATAAAAATGTTAGATGGTACATTTCAAGTTCCTTTATCGGAAAAGATATACTTTGGAGGTAAAGCAAATATGCTTTCGCAACCAGAGTTCCATGACATTCACAAAGTAAGATCCTTGTTGACGATGATTGATAATGAAGCTGAGTTTTATGACATTTTGCGTCATAAACAAGTAGGTATTCAAGTGAACATTGGTAGGGAAAACTCTGCGACAGCCATGGAAGATTGTAGTTTAATTTCTGCAACATATTCGATTGGAGAAGAACAGCTTGGAACAATTGCTATTTTAGGTCCGACAAGAATGCAATACTCTCGGGTAATTAGTTTGTTACAGTTATTTACGAGACAATTTACTGATGGGCTTAAAAAGTAAATGAGAGTAATACATTCGCTCAAGTAATGAAATTTTCATTGCTGTGTGTAATATATAATGCTTAGGTAATTGTGTTCAGCATAATACCTAATACCTTTTAAGGAGGTGAATATTGTGGAAGAGCGTAACGAACAAGTGGTAGAAGAAGTAAAAGAAGCGCAAGTTGAAGAAGCTGTCACGACAGAAAACAGTGAAAAAACTGTAGAAGAAAAAAGTGAGGCTGCTCTTTTACAAGAAAAAGTAGATGAGTTACAAGCGAAGCTAACGGAAACGGAAGGTCGCACATTACGTCTACAAGCTGATTTTGAAAATTATAAGCGTCGTGTCCAAATGGATAAACAGGCTGCTGAAAAATATAGAGCACAAAGTCTAGTTTCAGATATTGTGCCAGCTCTTGATAATTTTGAAAGAGCGATGCAAGTGGAAGCGACTGATGAACAAACGAAATCCTTGTTACAAGGTATGGAAATGGTGCATCGTCAATTGCTAGAAGCGTTGACTAAAGAAGGTGTTGAAGCGATTGAAGCTGTTGGTAAACAGTTTGATCCTAATGAACACCAAGCTATTATGCAAGTGGAAGATAGTGAATTTGAATCAAACGCGGTAGTTGAAGAATTCCAAAAAGGTTATAAACTAAAAGACCGTGTGATTCGCCCATCAATGGTAAAAGTAAATCAATAATTTACATAAAAGTAGGAGGATTCGCCATGAGTAAAATTATCGGTATTGACTTAGGTACAACAAACTCTTGTGTAGCTGTTATGGAAGGTGGAGAACCAAAGGTTATCCCAAATCCAGAAGGAAACCGTACAACACCTTCTGTTGTAGCTTTCAAAAATGAAGAGCGTCAAGTTGGGGAAGTTGCAAAGCGTCAAGCAATTACAAACCCAAATACAATCATGTCTGTTAAACGTCATATGGGTACAGACTACAAAGTAGAAGTTGAAGGTAAAGATTATACACCTCAAGAAATTTCTGCAATCATTTTACAAAACTTAAAAGCTTCTGCTGAAGCATACTTAGGTGAAACGGTAACGAAAGCTGTTATTACAGTACCTGCATACTTCAACGATGCAGAACGTCAAGCAACAAAAGATGCTGGTCGTATCGCTGGTTTAGAAGTTGAGCGTATCATTAACGAACCAACAGCAGCAGCGCTTGCTTACGGTTTAGAAAAACAAGATGAAGAGCAAAAAATCTTAGTATATGACTTAGGTGGCGGTACATTTGACGTATCTATCCTTGAGTTAGCAGACGGAACATTCGAAGTTATTTCAACTGCTGGTGACAACCGTCTTGGTGGAGATGACTTTGACCAAGTTATTATTGACCACTTAGTAGCTGAGTTCAAAAAAGAAAATAACATTGATTTAAGCCAAGATAAAATGGCACTTCAACGTTTGAAAGATGCAGCTGAAAAAGCGAAAAAAGATCTTTCTGGCGTAACACAAACACAAATTTCATTACCATTCATTAGTGCTGGAGCTGCTGGTCCATTACACTTAGAATTAACGTTAACAAGAGCGAAATTCGAAGAGATTTCAGCAGGTCTTGTTGAAAGAACGTTAGAGCCAACTCGTCGTGCATTAAAAGACGCTGGTTTTGCTCCAAGCGAATTAGATAAAGTTATCCTTGTTGGTGGATCTACTCGTATTCCAGCTGTACAAGAAGCTATTAAACGTGAAACTGGTAAAGAACCATATAAAGGTGTAAACCCTGATGAAGTTGTAGCATTAGGTGCTGCAGTTCAAGGTGGCGTACTTACTGGTGATGTAGAAGGCGTACTATTATTAGACGTAACTCCACTTTCTTTAGGTATTGAAACTATGGGTGGTGTGTTCACGAAATTAATCGAGCGTAACACTACAATTCCAACAAGTAAGTCACAAGTATTCTCAACAGCTGCTGATAACCAACCGGCAGTAGACATTCACGTATTACAAGGTGAGCGTCCAATGTCAGCTGACAACAAAACATTAGGTCGTTTCCAATTAACAGACCTTCCACCAGCACCACGTGGTATTCCACAAATCGAAGTAACATTCGATATTGATGCGAACGGTATCGTTAACGTACGTGCAAAAGACTTAGGAACAAGCAAAGAGCAAACTATTACAATCCAATCTTCTTCAGGTCTTTCTGATGAAGAAGTAGATCGTATGGTACAAGAAGCAGAAGCAAATGCTGACGCTGACCAAAAACGTAAGGAAGAAGTTGAACTTCGTAACGAAGCTGATCAGCTTGTATTCCAAACGGATAAAGTTGTAAAAGATTTAGAAGGTAAAGTGGATGCGGCTGAAGTTGCAAAAGCAACAGAAGCGAAAGAAGCATTACAAGCTGCGATCGAGAAGAACGAGCTTGAGGAAATCCGTGCGAAAAAAGATGCTTTACAAGAAATCGTACAACAATTAACTGTTAAATTATATGAGCAAGCTCAAGCAGCTGCAGGGCAAGCAGAAGGTGCACAAGGAGCACAAGATGCTGGCGCGAAGAAAGACAATGTAGTAGACGCTGAGTTTGAAGAAGTAAAAGAAGATAAGTAATATAAATAAGTAAGATGACAAAAAGTCAAAGTCAAGCGTGCCTTGACTTTGACTTTTTTCACGAATGAAAAGAAAAGTGTGAGGTTCTTAAGTTTTTTACTTTGCATACTGTAAGTGAGGAAACTTTGTTGCAAAGCACTTTCTTTCGGTGTTAAAATTACGTTTATGTGAAAGATTCGGGGGTTGTAAATTTATGAGTAAACGAGACTATTATGAGGTCCTTGGACTTAGCCAGGGTGCTTCAAAAGATGAAATAAAAAAAGCGTATCGTCGTTTGGCTAAAAAATACCATCCAGACGTAAGTAAAGAAGAAAATGCAATTGAAAAGTTTAAAGAAGTACAAGAAGCATACGAAGTATTAAGCGACGATCAAAAGCGCGCGCAATATGATCAATTTGGTCATGCTGGTGCAAATCAAGGCTTTGGCGGCGGAGGAGACTTCGGCGGTGGCTTCGGTTTCGAAGATATCTTTAGTTCGTTCTTTGGCGGCGGTGGCGGGAGACGTCGTGATCCAAATGCTCCGCGTCAAGGTGCTGACTTACAATATCAAGTTACTTTAGAGTTTGAGGAAGCTATTTTTGGTAAAGAATTAAATGTTGAGATTCCAGTAGAAGATCCATGTGATACTTGTAAAGGTAGCGGAGCGAAACCAGGAACTTCAAAAGAAACATGTAAACATTGTTCAGGATCAGGGCAAGTAAGTGTAGAACAAAATACACCATTTGGTCGTATCGTAAACCGTCAAGCTTGTGGTCATTGTTCAGGAACTGGTCAAATGATTAAAGAAAAATGTACGACATGTCACGGTTCTGGTAAAGTACGTAAACGTAAAAAAATCAACGTTAAGATTCCGGCAGGTATCGATAATGGTCAACAAATTCGTGTATCTGGAAAAGGTGAAGCAGGCGTAAATGGCGGACCGGCAGGAGATTTATATGTTGTTGTTCATGTTAGAAATCATGAATTCTTTGAGCGTGAAGGAGATCACATTATTTGTGAAATGCCATTAACATTTGCGCAAATGGCACTTGGTGCTGAAGTGGAAGTTCCTACTGTTCATGGGAAAGTGAAGCTGAAAATTCCAGCAGGAACACAAACAGGAACAGAATTCCGCTTAAAAGGAAAAGGTGCTCCGAACGTACGTGGATACGGTCAAGGAGATCAATATGTAGTCGTTCGTGTTGTTGTACCGACGAAATTAACTTCACATCAAAAAGAGTTATTACGTGAATTTGCGGGACAAGAAGAGCAGGATGATAGTTTATTTGGAAAGCTTAAACGTGCTTTCAAAGGGGAATAATGGAAATAAAAAATGGAGTTGGTAAATTGTGAAATGGTCAGAAGTTAGTATTCATACAACAGAAGAAGCAGTAGAAGCTGTCTCTCATATTTTACACGAAGCTGGTGCTAGTGGAGTTGCAATTGAGGATCCAGCGGAGTTGACGAAAGAGCGCGAGCAACAATATGGTGAAATTTATGCATTGAACCCAGATGAATATCCGGCGGAAGGTGTATTAATAAAAGCATATTTCCCACAAACGGATTCTTTACAGGAAACGATTGCGGGTGTAAAATCATCTATTGATATGCTTCCATCTTACGACATCGAAATTGGTACTGGAAATATTACCGTTAACGAAGTCAATGAAGAAGATTGGGCTACTGCTTGGAAAAAATATTACCATCCAGTACAAATTTCTGATACATTCACAATTGTGCCGACGTGGGAAGAATATACACCAGCTTCTCCGGAAGAAAAAATTATTGAATTAGATCCAGGTATGGCGTTTGGGACAGGAACCCATCCGACAACAACGATGTGTATTCGTGCTTTAGAAAAAACAGTTCAGCCAGGTGATACTGTCATTGATGTAGGAACAGGTTCTGGTGTACTTAGTATTGCAGCGGCAAAATTAGGTGCGTCTTCTGTTCAAGCCTATGATTTAGATCCAGTTGCAGTAGAAAGTGCAGAAATGAATGTACGTTTAAATAAAACAGATGATATCGTGTCTGTTGGACAAAATAGTCTTTTAGAAGGTATTGAAGGTCCTGTTGATTTAATCGTAGCTAACTTATTGGCAGAAATTATTCTTTTATTCCCTGAGGATGCAGCAAGAGTTGTGAAGTCGGGCGGATTATTTATTACATCGGGCATTATTGCAGCGAAGGAAAAGATAATTTCTGAGGCGCTAGAAAAAGCTGGATTTACAATTGAAGAAGTATTACGAATGGAAGATTGGGTAGCAATTATTGCACGAAATGCGTAATATAGATTTTAGTTTATAATGAAAAGGGGGAGTCTCTCACTATAAGGTGAGGGACTTGCCGTTTGTTATATGAAAAAATGATAACGTTTCGTTCTTTTCGTAAGTGTTGACTTACGAAAGGAACGAAACTCTACTAAGGTGATTATATGCAACGTTATTTTGTAGAAGAGAAATATGTAAATGAGACAAGTATTCGCATTGTAGGTGATGACGTACATCATATCGCAAGAGTGATGCGTATGTCAGCTGGGGATCACATTTATTGCTGTGTAAACGGAAAAACAGCAGTATGTTCAATTGATGAAATTACCAGTGAATTTATTAATACGGCTATTGTAGAATGGGTAGAGGCGTCAAGTGAACTTCCTGTTTTCGTGACGATTGCAAGTGGACTGCCGAAAGGAGACAAGCTAGAGTTAATTTTCCAAAAAGGAACTGAGCTTGGGGCAGCCGCATTTTTACCATTTCAAGCATCTCGCTCTATTGTAAAATGGGATGCGAAAAAAGCTGATAAAAAAGTTGAGCGTTTAAGAAAAATTGTGAAAGAAGCTGCGGAACAATCGCATAGAAGCGAAATTCCAGAAGTGCATGCACCGGCATCATTTAAGCAATTGCTTTCAATGAGTAATGAGTATGATGTATGCCTTGTTGCGTACGAAGAGGAAGCAAAACAAGGTGAGAAATCCAATTTTGCTAAAGCTTTAACGACGATGAAACCAGGCCAAAAACTATTGATTGTATTTGGACCAGAAGGTGGTTTAGCGGAGGAAGAGATTACTACGCTTCGTGAACATAAATTTGTACCATGTAGTTTAGGACCAAGAATTTTAAGAACAGAAACGGCGCCGTTATACGCGTTAAGTGCTGCTTCGTATCATTTTGAATTGATGGGGTGATGATCAATGTCAACTGTTGCGTTCCATACGTTAGGTTGTAAAGTAAACCACTATGAAACAGAGGCCATTTGGCAATTGTTTAAACAAGGTGGATATGAAAGAACTGAATATGAAAAGAAAGCTGATGTATATGTTATTAATACGTGTACAGTAACGAATACGGGAGATAAGAAAAGCCGTCAAGTTATTAGACGTGCTGTTCGTCAAAATCCGGATGCAGTTATTTGTGTAACGGGATGTTATGCACAAACATCTCCAGCGGAAATTATGGCGATTCCAGGTGTAGATATTGTAGTTGGTACACAGGATCGTGAAAAGATGTTAGGATACATCGAAGAATTCCGCAAAGAGCGTCAACCAATTAATGCTGTCCGCAACATTATGAAAACACGTGTATACGAAGAACTGGATGTACCTTATTTCACGGATCGTACACGTGCATCTTTAAAAATACAAGAAGGTTGTAATAATTTCTGTACATTCTGTATTATTCCTTGGGCACGTGGTTTAATGCGTTCTCGTGATGGAAAAGAAGTTATTAAACAAGCGCAGCAATTAGTAGATGCAGGTTATAAAGAAATCGTATTAACAGGTATTCATACAGGTGGGTACGGTGAAGATATTAAAGATTATAACTTAGCTGGATTACTTCGTGATATGGAAGCGGAAGTAGGCGGATTAAAACGTCTTCGTATTTCTTCTATTGAAGCGAGTCAGATTTCAGATGAAGTAATTGAAGTGTTAGATAAGTCTGAAGTAGTTGTACGTCACTTGCACATTCCATTGCAATCTGGATCTAATACTGTATTAAAGCGTATGCGTCGTAAGTATACGATGGAATTTTTCCAAGAGCGTTTAGATCGATTGAAAGAAGCGTTACCAGGTCTTGCGATTACATCGGATGTGATTGTTGGTTTTCCGGGTGAAACAGAAGAAGAATTTATGGAAACATACAATTTCATTAAAGAGAATCGCTTCTCAGAGTTACACGTATTCCCTTACTCAAAGCGTACAGGAACACCTGCAGCGCGTATGGAGGATCAAGTTCCTGAAGATGTGAAGAATGATCGTGTTCATCGTTTAATTGAACTATCTAACCAATTAGCGAAAGAGTATGCGTCACAGTTTGAAGGGGAAGTGCTTGAAATCATTCCGGAAGAGCAATTTAAAGAGGGCGACCGTAAAGGGTTATATGTAGGCTATACGGATAACTACTTAAAAATTGTATTTGAAGGATCAGAAGAATTAATTGGTAAGCTAGTGAAAGTGAAAATTACGAAAGCTGGTTATCCATATAACGAAGCGCAATTTGTTCGTGTTCTTGAAGATGATGTAAAAAAAGAATCAGCAAGCGCATAAAATGAAACTTTAATGAGTGGGGTTTTTGTTCCTCCCCGCTCATTATCAGCCGGACTCCTACCTAAGTTCTTTGCTTTTGCTGAATTTTGAGGTGGGGGTCTTACTGCCCGGTAAATAGCAGGATAAAAAAAGCATGCAAACGGAAACGATTTGCATGCTTTCTTTTTTTTCGTGGAGAAGTTAAGTGCTGAAAAGGCAGGTACGTCGAATGAGTAGTTATTTAATATTTTCTTGTATTAAAAAAGATGTAATGATAAAAATATAGTTGTCTTCAGGGGAAAAGGATAATAGCTATCTATATAGCTTTTGAACAGGGAAGGGCATCTATTCTTCTTTTATTCTGCCAAATAGTTGACCTGAAGTGATAAAATGTATTATAATCGTAAAAGACATGCTGAAGAAGGGTTTCTTTTTGCATGCTGAAATTAGTATGTAAGTGTGATGTTTCGGAGGGAGGGAAAGAGAATGTCAAAAACAGTCGTTCGTAAAAACGAGTCTTTGGAGGATGCACTTCGCCGTTTTAAAAGATCGGTTTCTAAAACTGGTACACTTGCTGAAGCAAGAAAGCGCGAGTTTTATGAAAAGCCAAGTGTAAAACGTAAGAAGAAATCTGAAGCGGCAAGAAAGCGTAAATTCTAAGAGAGGGTGTAAGTTATGAGTCTTCTCGGTCGTTTAAACGATGATATGAAACAAGCGATGAAGAATAAACAAAAAGAAAAATTAACCGTTATTCGTATGGTTAAGGCTGCTTTACAAAATGAAGGTATTAAACTGCAACATACTCTTACTGAAGAAGAGGAATTAACAGTTTTAGCTCGTGAAGTAAAACAGTATAAGGACTCCCTCCTTGAATTTAAAAAAGCTGGTCGTGAAGACCTTGTTAATAAACTGCAAAGTGAAATTCAGATTTTAAGCGCATATTTGCCGGAGCAATTAACAGAAGAAGAACTAGCGAATGTAATTAAGCAAGTTATTTCTGAAGTTGGTGCGACTTCTAAAGCAGATATGGGTAAGGTGATGACTGCTGTTATGCCGAAAGTAAAAGGTAAAACAGACGGATCACTTGTGAATAAGCTGGTTATCCAGCTATTAGCATAAAAAAACGTCTCATTTCGTATGAGACGTTTTTTTATGCTTTTTTTCAGTTTGGACGTGATATTACAAGCTCTTTTTTCATACATATGGGATGAGAGGGGGTCTTTTGAGATGAAAAAATTAGAACAAATGAAGAATTGGTTAACAAAGCAAATAGACCTGCCAGTGGATGTGCTAATGGATCTACCTCGGATCACGCTTGTTGGGCAAGTGCATATCTATATAGAAAATCATCGGGGTTTATTAGTGTTTTCAGATAAAGAAGTAAGATTGTTATTAAAGCACGGTCAATTATTAATTAAAGGGCAATCCTTTATTATTAAAACAATCCTTCCAGAAGAACTTTTGCTTGAAGGAATAATTGAGCAAGTGACATTTTTAGAAAACGAAAAAAAAGAGGAGTGAGGGAAACTTCCATATGTGAAGTTTTTCTTCGTTATTTTCGTGATTCGAACTTACTATTCAGTTTATCTCGCTATTTATGGGGGGTAGAACTCTTTATTTCATTTTCGTACGAGCTATTTTGCTAATTAAAGTGAAAAAAGTAGTGTGTATACTTTTGGAAAGGTAGTGGAGATAGTAGATGAAAAATAAATGGTTTATAAAGTGGCTTGGATATGTAAAAGTACGAATTGAAGGTAGAGGAGCGGAACGGTTCGTTAACGAATGTGTACGTAGAAAATTATTAGTTTGGGATGTTAAGAAGATTGCTGATGAAACGTTAGTTTTTTGTATGTTATTACGAGATGTGAAGAAAATAAAACCAATTTATAGAAAAAATGAATGTAAACTATATTTTATTGGGCGTTACGGTTTTCCCTTTTTGAATAAGCGTTTAATTAAAAATAGTGGATTCTTAATTGGTTTTTTAATTTTCTTTTTTGGCATGATTGCATTATCCAATATGGTTTGGAAAATTGAAATTACAGGGGCGAAACCTGAAACAGAATATATATTGATGAAAGAATTGGACAAAATGGGTATTAAAAAAGGGAAATTACAATTCCAAATGCCTAATGTAGAAGATGTACAACGTCATTTGACAGACAATATTAATGCGATTACTTGGGCGGGACTAGAAATAAGAGGAACGACGTATCATTTTAAAATTGTTGAAAAAAACGAGCCGAAAAAAGAAAAGGAACAAAGGCCGCAAAATTTAGTAGCAAAAAAAGAAGCGATTGTGACAAAAACATTTGTTGAAGTAGGAAAACCAGTCGTCTTGAAAAATGACCATGTCGAAAAAGGGCAGCTTCTCGTATCAGGGGTATACGGTAATGAGGAGAGTCCGACGATTGTTTCGGCGAAAGGTATTGTATATGGAGAAACGTGGTACACATCTGAGGTGAATGTACCACTGAAGACGCAATTTCAAGTATATACTGGCAATGCATATAATGAGCATTACCTTACGTTTGGGAGTGCGAAAATAAAAATATGGGGATTTCAACATGATAAGTATAAACGCTCTCGTACTGAAAGTGTAAAACACGATGTGAAACTATTTGGTTTTACACTGCCGATCGCGTATGAAAAAGATATTGTACGAGAAGAGGAAGAAGCGAATCGGGAATATACAGAAAAACAGGCAATGAAAGTAGCAAAAGAGATGGCTGAAAAAGAACTAAAGAAAAAATTGGATGAACATGCTATGATTGTAAGTGATAAGATTTTGAGTAAAGAGGTTGAGGCGGATCAACTAAAAGTCACGTTGCATTATACTGTGATCGAAAATATTGCAGAGCCACAACCAATATCCGAATCCGATATTCAAGGAGACTGAGTAATGGCAGAACAATTAGTAGAAATGAACCAACAATTGGAAAATACTAACGAAGCAATCGCTCTTTTTGGAGTCAATGATGCTCATTTGAAAGTAATTGAACGTGAACTGAATGTATCGATTGTAACTAGAGGTGAAACTGTTCATGCATCTGGAGCAGTTGAAACTGTGACACTCGTAGAAAAAATCTTACAGCAATTACTTGTTGTTATTCGAAAAGGTATATCAATTACAGAAAGAGATGTTGCGTATGCAATTCAGCTCGCACAACAAGGGAAAATTGCTCAATTTGAAGAGTTATATGAAGAAGAAATCTTTAAAACGGCAAAAGGTAAATCCATTCGTGTAAAAACAATGGGGCAAAGAAGATATATTCATGCAATGAAGAAGAATGATATTGTATTTGGAATGGGACCTGCTGGGACTGGGAAAACATACTTAGCTGTAGTAATGGCTGTGAGAGCTTTAAAGCAAGGGTATGTAAAGAAAATTATTTTAACGAGACCGGCTGTAGAAGCTGGAGAGAGTTTAGGTTTTTTACCAGGAGATTTGAAAGAGAAGGTAGATCCGTATTTACGTCCATTGTATGATGCTTTGCACGATATTCTTGGACAAGAATATACGCAACGTATGATGGAGCGAGGGGTAATTGAAATCGCACCTCTTGCTTATATGAGAGGGCGTACGCTCGATGATTCATTTGTTATTTTAGATGAAGCGCAAAATACAACGGGTGCACAAATAAAAATGTTTTTAACTAGATTAGGTTTTAGTTCTAAAATGGTTATTACGGGGGATCCTTCACAAGTAGACTTACCAAAAGGGGTAAAATCAGGGCTTTCGCTAGCTTCTAACATTTTATCTGGTGTGTCAGGTCTTTCATTTATTACATTAGAACAAACGGACGTTGTGAGGCATCCGCTGGTGCAACGTATTATTGAGGCATATGATAAAATGGAATGATCCTATTTGTCAGGATCATTTCTTTTTGTATTAAGGTTGGCGAACGGCATGTTTTTTACTATCATAAAAGATAAGAGAAATAAACTATAGGTACTGGTTTATCAAAATGTTACTTAAAAGTATCGTTGGCTAGAAGAAATGAAAGCTATAAATAGTTTCACTTTATTTCTGGAGAGGAGAAGGTATTGAAATCATGTTAAGATCTGAAGAAATTTCTAAGTGGTTTCGTAACTTACAACATTCGAAAAAACTAAGTTGGATTTCTTACGTTTTATTAGGAGCAGTGTTGTTTTTTGCACTTATGAATAATGTAAAACCAGAGCAATTAGATGTTGATATGTATTCTATTGCAAAAAAAACAATTCATTCTCCTATTAAAATTGAAGATAAGGTTATAACGGACAGAAAAAAACAAGAGGCCGCTCAAAAAGTTGGGGATCAATATACATATAGAAGTGAATATAAACAAAATAGAGTAGATATTGTAAATGATGTTTTTGCTAAGGTAAATGAAGCAATTCAAGAGATGAAAGCTGCTGGACCTGAAGAGCAAAAAAAGATGACCGATGCAAATAAATTAGAAAAGTTGAAGAAGAAGTTGCCATCTAATTTAACAAAGGAATTATCTGATGAGAATTTATTATATTTTATTAATGCAGAACCGGATCAATTAGAATTAGCAAAGAACGCGGCTCTAACGTCTGTTAGTGTTATTATGGGTGGAAATATTAAAATGTCCGAAGAAATAGCAGCAAAAGAGCGATTTGTTAATGAAATGAAAAGCCTCAATGTGAATAGCGGATTGAAGGAAGCTGTGAACGCGCTAGGATCATATGCAATTACAGCAAATTATTTTTATGATCCGGCTGTAACGAAAGAGAAGAAGAAAGCGGAAGAAGATTTAGTTCCACCTGTTTATATTCTTCAAGGACAAGTTATTGTTAGAGAAGGTGAAACAATTTCAAGTGATATGTATAATCAGTTGAAATTAGTCGGTTTATTAGAAAAAGGTAATAGTTTTCAGCCTTATGTTGGATTAGCAGTGCTCATTGGTGTGTTACTGTACTTTATGCATAAGCAGTTTGAAGTATTTTTACAGCGTAAAAGAGAAGATAGACCATATATTTTAGCGTATATTACAATTTTGTCTATTACGATTGTTTTAATGAAAACGATTAGTTTGTTTCAAAAGCTTGAATATGCAGGAATTGCGTATGTTGTCCCGGTTGCGATGGGAACAATACTTGTAAAACTAATGATTGGCGATCGATTTGTATTTTTAACAAGTATGATTTTTTCTGTGTGCGGAAGTATTATGTTTAATGAAGGGGTAACAAGTACACTGAATTATAGTGTAGGTATTTATGTGTTGTTAAGTTCATTATCAGTAAGCATTTTCTTAAGAGAAAAAAATCGTCGTACGATGATTTT
Source organism: Bacillus sp. 16GRE42 (assembly GCF_019837435.1). Taxonomy (NCBI): domain Bacteria; kingdom Bacillati; phylum Bacillota; class Bacilli; order Caryophanales; family Bacillaceae; genus Bacillus; species Bacillus sp. 16GRE42. The sequence continues at coordinate 1,789,384 of NZ_JADAXF010000001.1, read as the reverse complement.
GCAAGCTGGTATACTCGTTTCTATCTTAAATGTGGTCGTCTTAGCGGCGTTATTATTATTACGTAATGGGAATTTTTCACCTCTTGAAATTGGAACGCAATTATTGATGGCTTCCGTTTCAGGAATTATCTCATCCGTTTTGGCTATGGGGATATTACCATATTTAGAGAGTGGACTTGGAATTGTATCAAGCATGAAGCTTATGGAACTATCAAGTCCGAATCATCCGCTTTTGCGTAGAATTTTGTTAGAAGCGCCAGGAACGTATCACCACAGTGTAATGGTAGCGAATCTTTCTGAGGCAGCGTGTGAAGCGGTTGGAGCAAATGGTGTATTAGCACGTGTAGGGGCGTATTATCATGATGTAGGAAAAACAGTACAACCGCAATTCTTTATTGAAAACCAGATGGGAATTGAAAATCCACATGATAAATTAGAGCCTGTGACGAGTAAAGATATTATCATTGCTCATGTAACAGATGGAGTCAGAATGCTCGAAGAATACCATATTCCGCAAGAAATTATCGATATTGCTGGACAACACCATGGTACAACATTACTTAAATATTTTTACTATAAGGCAATTAAAGAAGATAAAGAAAAATATACAGAAGAGATGTTTCGCTATCCGGGATCAAAAGCAACTTCTAAAGAGTCGGCAATTGTTGGTATTGCTGATAGTGTTGAGGCGGCGGTACGATCTATGAATCACCCAACGCCAGATCAAATTAATAATTTAGTGCAAAGTATTATTAAAGATCGCCTGCAAGATGGGCAATTTAGTGAATGTGATTTGACGTTTAAGGAACTACAAATCGTTGGAAAAACGTTATGTGAAACGTTAAATGGTATTTTCCATTCGCGTATTACATATCCGGAACCACCGGAAGAGAAGGAGAAAGAATGAGTTTATTAATTGATTTCATTGATGAAACAGAAGAAGTGAAAGAAGAATATGTGAATTTAATTCGTGAGATATTAGAAAAAGCAGCTCAAATGGAAAAAATAGAGGATGGTGCGGAGTTATCAGTGACATTTGTAGATAACGAACGCATTCGCGAGATTAATCGTGATTACCGAGATAAGGATCAGCCTACTGATGTCATTTCCTTTGCTATGGAAGAAATGGGAGAAGGAGAAATGGAAATTGTAGGTGCAGAGATGCCTCGTATGTTAGGTGACCTTATTATTTCTATTCCGAGAGCGAAAGAACAAGCTGAAGAGTATGGACATTCTTTTGATCGTGAACTTGGCTTTTTAGCGTTACATGGCTTTTTACATTTACTTGGTTATGACCACATGACAGAAGAGGATGAAAAAGAAATGTTTGGAAGACAAAAAGAAATTTTAGAGGCATTTGGATTAGGACGATGAAAAAAGGAAAACTTATAAATAGTTTTGGATATGCTATAGCAGGTATATTCTTTTGTTTTCGTCATGAACGAAATATGAAAATTCATTATTTAGCCGCAGTCATTGTTATATGCTGCGGCTTTTATTTCCATATTACGAAAGTAGAGTGGACAGTATTACTTATTGTAATAGGAATTGTAATGAGTTTAGAGATGGTAAATACGGCTGTGGAAAAAACAGTAGATTTAGCGACTACCGATATACATCCGTTTGCGAAAATTGCAAAGGATGTCGCAGCCGGATCGGTTTTATTGTTTGCGATAATAGCTGTTATAATTGGTGCTATTATCTTTTTGCCGTATGTGGTATAGTTGCATTCCAAAGCTTTTATGAAGCTTTGAAAGTGCCGTAAAGGCCTTTAATGAGAGAGTGTATCTATTCACAGCTGTGGACAGGAAGGATGCGGGAATATGAATAGTAAACAATTAATTCAAGAAGCAATCGAAGCGCGTAAACAAGCGTACGTACCATATTCTAAATTTCAAGTAGGTGCAGCATTATTAACACAGGATGGAAAAGTATATCGTGGATGTAATGTTGAGAATGCATCATATGGCTTATGTAACTGTGCAGAAAGAACAGCTTTATTTAAGGCGGTTTCTGAAGGAGATAAAGAGTTTGTAGCTATCGCGATTGTGGCGGATACAAAGCGTCCAGTACCTCCTTGTGGAGCATGTCGACAAGTTATGGTAGAATTATGTAAACAGGATACGAAAGTATACCTATCAAATTTACATGGTGACGTTCAAGGGACGACAGTCGGAGAATTGTTACCAGGAGCATTTTTAGCGGAGGATTTACATGAATAGAAAAGGTTATAAATCAGGTTTTGTCTCTATTATTGGCAGACCGAATGTTGGGAAATCTACATTTTTAAATCGTATTATCGGCCAGAAAATTGCCATTATGAGTGACAAGCCACAAACAACTCGTAATAAAATTCAAGGCGTATATACAGAAAATGATTCACAAGTAATTTTCATTGATACACCAGGAATACATAAACCTAAACATAAATTAGGCGACTTCATGGTGAAGATGGCTCAAACGACATTAAAAGAAGTTGATATTGTTCTGTTTATGGTCAATGCAGTTGAAGGATTTGGTCGTGGTGAGGAATTTATTATTGAGAAATTAAAAGAAACGAAACAACCAGTATTTTTAGTAATTAATAAAATTGACCAACTTCATCCAGAGCAATTGTTAGAGTTAATTGATCAATACCGTAAACTATATGAGTTTGCAGAGATTGTACCAATTTCTGCATTAGACGGCAATAATGTGGATGCTTTAATTGGAACAATTAAAAAGTATTTACCAGAAGGACCGCAATACTACCCAGATAATCAAGTAACGGATCATCCAGAGCGATTTATTATTTCAGAGCTTATTCGTGAAAAAGTATTACATTTAACACGTGAAGAAGTGCCGCACTCTGTAGCGGTTGTTATTGATGCAATTCAAAAACGTGAGGGCGGAGCGGTTTATATAAACGCAACGATTGTTGTTGAACGTGCATCACAAAAAGGAATTATTATAGGTAAGCAAGGAAAGATGTTAAAAGAAGTCGGTAAGCGAGCTCGTTTTGACATTGAAGCACTACTTGGTTCTAAAGTATTTTTAGAAGTATGGGTAAAAGTGCAAAAGGATTGGCGTAATAAAATGTCTCAGCTTCGTGACCTTGGTTTCCGCGAAGACGAGTACTAAAATAGAGTAAAGCTGTAATCAGCGGATGTTTTGTTCATCCGCTGATTATTGGTTTTTATAAGTTTTGATAAATTAGGAAAAATTTTTCTCACATGAAAATGGACAAAATGGGTCAATTTAATAACAACAAAGGAAATTGGTTTATAGGCTACGCTTATTGAGAAAGGTGGATTCTTATGCTAGATTTTACCTGGAAGTTTTTCTCCAAAACAGGAAGCATTGAAACGTACTTGCTTTTGAAAGAAATGGAAAAAGACGTAAACGATGAGATGGATCAACATGAAGAGGAGCTAGCGCATCTAGACTCTCCAATTTCTTGACCCGTTTTGTTCAAACCTTGGATGGTGACGAACATGTTTCAAAAAGTTGAGGGCATCGTTATCCGTACGACAGATTACGGAGAAACGAACAAGATTGTTACAATATTCTCAAGAGAATTGGGTAAGGTAAGTGCAATGGCAAGAGGAGCGAAAAAACCGAAAAGCCGGTTAGCATCTGTTTCGCAACTTATGACCCATGGTAATTTTCTTATTCAAATGGGATCTGGACTTGGAACTTTGCAACAAGGCGAGATTATTTCAACTATGAAAGAAATTCGCGAGGATATATTTTTAACTGCTTATGCATCATTTATTGTTGAGTTAACTGATAAAGCAACAGAAGATAAAAAACATAATCCATATTTATTTGAAATGTTATATCAAACGTTGCATTATATGTGTGAGGGTGTTGATTCAGAAGTATTATCATTAATTTATCAAACGAAAATGCTTCCGGTATTAGGGATGCGCCCGTACTTTGATACATGTGCGATTTGTCATCAAGAAACAGATTTTGTCGCCTTCTCTGTCCGGGAAGGCGGTTTTCTGTGCTCGCGTCATGCTGAGCAAGACCAGTATCGTATACCAGTGGGGGAAGCTGTTCATAAATTATTACGTCTTTTCTACCACTTCGATTTACATAGACTTGGCAATGTATCAGTGAAGGATAGCACAAAAAAACAAATGCGTTTAGTATTGAATACATATTATGATGAATATTGCGGGATTTATTTGAAGTCAAGACGTTTCTTAGAACAACTTGATAAGTTTCAAATATAATTTGGGACCGTATACGGTCCTTTTTACATCCTATCTTTTTCGAATAGCATATTTAGTATATAATATTTAAGAGATAGTATAACTTTTTTCGTTGTGCATTAAAGGTGGTGATTATCATAGAGCTGAATAAACGGCAAGAACATATCATTCAGATTGTAAAAGATCACGGTCCTATTACAGGGGAGTCAATTGCTGCGCAATTAGGACTAACACGTGCAACGCTAAGACCAGACTTAGCAATTTTAACGATGGCTGGTTATTTAGAAGCGCGTCCACGCGTAGGTTATTTTTATACGGGTAAAACCGGGGGGCAGCTATTATCTGAAGCTGTTAAGAAAATTAAAGTACAAGATTATCAATCTAGACCAGCTGTAATTGATAAAAATGTATCAGTATACGATGCGATTTGTACTATGTTTTTAGAGGATGTAGGTACATTGTTCGTTGTAGATCAATCGACGCTATTAGTTGGCGTTGTATCTCGTAAAGATTTATTACGAGCTAGCCTTGGAAAGCAGGATTTAACCTCTCTTCCGGTTAATATTATCATGACAAGGATGCCGAACATTGCGATGTGTCGTAGAGAAGATTCTTTATATGATATTGCGATGGAATTAATAGAAAGACAGATTGATGCAATGCCAGTTGTAAAAGATACGAAACAAGGTTTAGAAGTGATTGGACGAATTACAAAAACAAATATTACACGTGCGTTTGTAAACTTAGTAAATAACGAATAAGTGTAATTTGTTTAAAGTGAGGTAATGTAATGGATAATAAAATCGTATATGTCGTATCTGACTCTGTTGGAGAAACGGCTGATTTGGTTGTTCGAGCAGCGATGGGGCAATTCCCATTTGCTCCTGATATTAGACGTGTACCGTATGTAGAAGATACAGGGACATTAAAAGAAGTGATTTCGATTGCTAAGAGCAATCAAGCGCTTATTTGTTTTACGTTAGTAAAGCCTGACATGCGTCAGTATTTAGTGACAGAGGCTGCGAAAGAAGGCGTAGAGGCATATGATATTATCGGGCCTCTTATCGATCAAATTGAAGAAATTACAGGGCAAGTACCAAGATATGAGCCGGGTGTTGTTCGTAGATTAGATGAAGAATACTTTAAAAAGATTGAAGCGATTGAGTTTGCTGTAAAGTATGATGATGGTAGAGACGCACGTGGTATTTTAAAAGCAGATATCGTGTTGATTGGAATTTCGCGCACATCAAAAACACCACTTTCTCAATATTTAGCTCATAACAAACGTTTGAAAGTTGCCAATGTACCGCTCGTACCAGAAGTAGATCCGCCTGAAGAATTATATCAAGTGGCTAAAGAAAAATGCTTCGGTTTGAAAATTACGCCAGATAAGTTGAATCATATTCGAAAAGAGCGATTGAAATCACTTGGACTAAGTGACGGTGCAACATATGCCAATATTAATCGTATTAAAGAAGAAATTGATCACTTTGAGAATGTAGTTGGTAAAATAAATTGTCAAGTAATTGATGTATCGAATAAAGCGATTGAAGAAACAGCCAACATTATTGTGAATGCAGTGCAAAACCAAAAATTGTTTTAGCACATTTACCAAAGGTGAATGTGCTTTTTTCGCTCGTGAGAAACACAATACCTGTTGATTTCGTAATAGATTATAGCGGAGTGGTTATACTTATATTCTTCTGTCTTTTTATTATGCTAAAGGCAGGGTTTCGTTATCCTGAAATAGAAGATGAAAAAATAAAGGGATATGTAGCGTAGTTGAAGAAAATATATTATAATAAAAAATTGTGATAAAAACCTATATTTTACGTTTAGACTTTAATTTTTCAGAATAAACTAGGGATAGGATTTACGAAAAGACATGTAATTACGTTAAATCGACAAAATCTATACAAGAAAACGCACATTATGGAAGGATTCGCAGAAGGGATGTAGAATACAGAAATATGCAAAACATCAATATCGTATTAGTTGATGCAGATGCATATCCTGTGAATGCTGAAAATTGTGCAAGTTGGAACGAAAGTTCATGTCGAAATTTTGTTTGTCACATCGTATGCTCATCGTTTAAGGAAGTAGCAAGGGAAATTGGATCTATGTAGATGCTGAATAAGCTAAAGTTGATTTTTTATATGTATCAACATGCAAAAGAAACAGATCTCGTGATCACATAGGATATGGTGCTTGCTAGTCTTCTTGTAAAAAAAGTGTATATGTATTGTCTCCAGGAGGTACATTTGTAACAGATGAGCAAATGGATACAATTTTATATAGTAGGTACGTATCTGCGAAATTACGCAGAAAAGGGCCTGCAAAATCGTTTGATAACGTGATCGACAACACTTTCTAATAAGTTTAGAAAAAATATTGTCGAATTATAAAGGAATTTTTTAATTTATATCGAATACAAAATACGACACGGAGATGGATTTATGGGGAACAGAATTCCCGAAGAAGTTGTTGAACAGATTCGGACGTCATCGGATATTGTAGAAGTGATTGGTGAATACGTTCAACTTAGAAAACAGGGGCGTAACTATTTCGGCCTTTGTCCATTTCATGGTGAGAATTCTCCTTCATTCTCTGTTTCATCTGATAAGCAAATTTTTCATTGCTTCGGATGTGGAGAAGGTGGAAATGTATTTTCCTTTCTAATGAAAATGGAAGGATTGGCTTTTACCGAGGCTGTTCAAAAGCTAGGTGAAAGAAATGGAATTGCGGTTGCAGAGTATACATCAGGGCAAGGACAACAAGAAGACATATCTGATGACACTGTCATCATGCAACAGGCTCATGAACTTTTGAAAAAGTATTATCACCATTTATTGGTAAATACAGAAGAAGGAAATGAAGCACTTTCGTATTTGCTAAAACGTGGTATTACGAAAGAGATGATTGAGAAGTTTGAAATTGGTTATGCGTCACCTGCTTGGGATGCAGCAACGAAAATTTTACAAAAAAGAGGTTTATCGCTGTCTAGTATGGAACAAGCTGGTCTTCTCATAAGAAGCGAGAAGGATGGTAGTCATTATGATCGCTTCCGTGGAAGGGTTATGTTTCCAATCTCTACGTTACAAGGTAAAGTGATAGCGTTTAGTGGAAGGGCGTTAGGAGATGACACTCCGAAATATTTAAATAGCCCTGAAACACCAATTTTTCATAAAAGTAAATTGTTGTATAACTTCCACCTAGCGAGGCCGTTTATTAGAAAACGTGGGCAAGTGGTCCTTTTTGAAGGGTATGCCGACGTACTAGCTGCGGTAAAAAGTGGTGTGGAAGAAGCTGTTGCGACAATGGGAACAGCTTTAACTGAAGAACAAGCAAAACTTCTGCGACGTAACGTTGAAACTGTTGTTCTTTGCTATGATGGTGATAAAGCAGGGCGAGAAGCAACGATGAAAGCAGGGCAATTATTGCTAAAAGTTGGTTGCCAAGTGAAAGTTACATCCTTGCCAGATAAGCTTGATCCTGATGAATATGTGCAACAATATGGGACAACTGCTTTTGAAAATCTTGTGAAATCAAGTATAAGTTTTGTTGGTTTTAAAATAAATTATTTGCGTTTAGGGAAAAATTTGCAAGATGAGTCTGGCAAAGAAGAATATGTGAAAAGTGTTTTAAAAGAGTTATCGTTGCTACAGGATGCGATGCAGGCAGAATCATATTTGAAGTCATTATCGCAAGAATTTTCGTATTCAATGGAAACTCTTTTGAATCAATTGCACCAATATCGCAAAGAACAAAAGGTACAGCAAAAACAAGTAAAGCAGGTTTCTAAGCCGTCTCAAATTGTTCAAACAAAACCGAAGTTAACAGGTTTTGAAAGGGCAGAAAGAGAAATTATTTATCATATGTTGCAAAGTCCAGAAGTGGCTGTTCGTATGGAATCCCACATAGAAGATTTTCATACAGAAGAACATAAAGGGATTTTATATGAACTATACGCATATTATGAAAAGGGAAATGAACCTTCAGTCGGAACATTTTTAAGTTGGCTCTCTGATGAGAAGTTGAAAAATATTATCACTGATATTTCGACGGATGAATTTATTAATCCAGAATACACAGAAGAAGTGTTACAAGGCCATTTAGAGACGCTCAACCGTCATCAAGAAAAACTTGAAAAGATGGAAATCATCTTTAAGGTAAAACAAATGGAAAAAACAGATCCTGTAGAGGCTGCTAAATATTATGTAGCATATTTACAAAATCAAAAAGCGAGAAAATAGCTTTTTTGATAAATTTTTAGTATAATGAATGTTTGTATCTCGCGTAAGGAGGGGAACAGATGGCTGACAAACCAGCTCGTTCTAAACAAATTGAAACTGAAATGACCCTTGAGCAAGTGAAAGAACAACTCACTGAGCTCGGAAAAAAACGTGGCGTTCTTACATATGAAGAGATTGCAGAACGCATGAATGGATTTGAAATTGAATCCGATCAAATGGATGAATACTATGAATATTTAGGTGAACAAGGAATTGACTTAGTTGGTGACAATGACAACGACGAAGGTCCTAATAATCGCCAAATTACAAAAGCGGAAGAAGAATTTGACCTTAATGATTTAAGTGTACCACCTGGGGTTAAAATCAATGATCCTGTTCGTATGTATTTAAAAGAAATTGGTCGTGTAGATTTACTATCCGCAGAAGAAGAAATTCGACTTGCAACGCGTATTGAAGAAGGCGATGAAGAAGCGAAACGTCGTCTGGCAGAAGCAAACTTACGTCTTGTAGTAAGTATTGCAAAGCGCTACGTGGGCCGTGGTATGCTTTTCTTAGACTTAATCCAAGAAGGGAATATGGGTCTAATTAAAGCGGTTGAAAAGTTCGATTATCGTAAAGGTTTCAAATTTAGTACGTATGCAACTTGGTGGATTCGCCAAGCGATTACACGTGCGATTGCAGACCAAGCACGAACAATTCGTATCCCAGTTCATATGGTTGAAACGATTAATAAGTTAATTCGTGTACAACGTCAATTACTACAAGATTTAGGACGCGAACCATCTCCTGAAGAGATTGGTGAAGAAATGGATCTTGCTCCAGAAAAAGTACGCGAAATCTTAAAAATTGCACAGGAGCCAGTTTCTCTTGAAACACCGATTGGTGAAGAAGATGACTCCCATTTAGGTGATTTTATTGAAGACCAAGAAGCAACATCGCCTGCGGACCATGCAGCGTATGAATTGCTAAAAGAACAATTAGAAGATGTGTTAGATACCCTAACAGATCGTGAAGAAAATGTTCTACGTCTTCGTTTTGGTTTAGATGATGGACGAACTCGTACGCTTGAAGAAGTTGGGAAAGTATTCGGCGTAACGAGAGAACGTATCCGTCAAATTGAAGCAAAAGCACTTCGTAAATTAAGACATCCAAGCCGTAGTAAGCGTCTTAAGGATTTCTTAGAATAGGCTACCTTTAAGTTTACTTCACCTTTGTGAAGTAAACTTTTTTATTTTGTTAACTTTTGTTAAACTTTAGCTATCGGCAACGATTACAATTTCTTGTAATTTATTTTACAGAATTGTCTTTTGATTTGCAAATGCTCATTTTTCGATTTTTCGATTAATTTTGTGTATTCTATACAAAAATATATGTAGAAAAGTGAAAAATATGATGAGAAACGTTAATAATTATCGAAATAATAAGCGATATAACAATAAAAAACAATAAACTGAATTTATGGAATATTTTCGACGATTAGTAGTTTACTCTTTTCTGATAGAGCGTTTTCAAGTACAATGGAAATGACTGAATCATCTAACTATTTAGGGGTATAGAGGGGGGAGAAGAGATATGAAACGTAATCCGCTGATTCCGTTCGCTCTTATTGCAGCATTAGGTATTATCGTTATGTTTGTATTTTCATTTCAGGGGCTAAATAAATCTAAAGAGTTAGCTGATGCAAAAAATGGCGGGAAGCCAGCGCAAACAGCATCAAAACCAGAGGATATTGTGAAGCAAAGCTGTACGAGCTGCCACGGTGATCAGTTACAAGGGGCAGTAGGACCTAATTTACAAAAAATTGGTGGGAAACTTTCAAAAGATGAAATTAAAGAAATTCTTTCGAAAGGAAAGGGAAATATGCCTGCCAATTTAGTTCCAGCTGATCAAGCCGCTAAAGTAGCTGATTGGTTATCGAAGAAAAAATAAAGTTCCGTATAACAAGCCTGTTGCTTATGCAAAGGGCTTGTTTTTCTATATTTTCTAAAATACGATGAGTGATAGAGAATGGAATTGTTGTTATAGGCTTGCAACAACTACTATAAATTCATTATCATGGAGACAGACTGACAAGAGAAGGAGTAATGGAAATACATGAATGAAGTAAAGCTTTCAAAACGATTAGAAGAAGTTGTGCGTGAAATACCGGCAGGATCTACAGTTGCTGATATTGGATCGGATCATGCGTATTTACCGTGTTATACAATTATAAATAATATTGCTACAAAAGCAGTTGCTGGAGAGGTTGTAGATGGGCCATTTCGCTCTGCGCAAGCAACTGTAGCTGAAAGTGGCTTACAAGATAAAGTAGATGTGCGTAAAGGGAATGGATTAGCTGTTATCGCGCCAGGAGAAGTAGATGTAATTACGGTTGCTGGAATGGGTGGAGCGTTAATTCGTGACATTTTAGAAAGTGGTAAAGAAAAATTAGAAGGGGTAACTCGTTTAATTTTACAGCCGAATATTGCAGCGCATCATATTCGTGAATGGTTTATTGAGAATGGATGGGAGCTTATCCATGAAAAAATCGTAAAAGAAGATGGGAAAATTTACGAGATTTTAGTAGGCGAGCGAGGAAACATCGTGGTGCCTTATTCTGAAAATAAACAAGCGGAATTATTTATGGGGCCATTTTTAATAAAAGAAAAAGGTGAAGCTTTCGTTGAAAAATGGGAAGGGGAATTGAAAAACTTCCAAAATATTTTAAAGCAGTTAGAACGTGCGGCTGATTCTAAAGAAACAAAAGCGAAGCGTGTGGAAGTAGAAGCGAAAATGAAAATGATACGGGAGGTTTTATCATGAGTAAAATTCCAAATGGCCATGAAATTATTTCTTTATTTGAAAGTATGTATCCGAAGCATTTGGCGATGGAAGGAGATAAGGTTGGCCTGCAAATTGGAGCGCTTAATAAACCCGTACAACACGTATTGATTGCGTTAGATGTAACGGAGGAAGTTGTGGATGAAGCAATTCAATTAGGGGCGAATGTCATTATTGCGCATCACCCTTTAATTTTTAATCCGTTAAAAGCGATTCATACAGATAAAGCGTACGGAAGAATTATTGAAACGTGTATTAAAAATGATATTGCCATTTATGCAGCACATACAAATGTGGATGTTGCTAAGGGCGGGGTAAATGATTTACTTGCTGAGGCGTTAGGATTGCAAAATACAGAAGTTTTGGCACCGACATATGCAGAAGAAATGAAAAAAGTTGTTGCGTTTGTGCCAGTAACTCATGCAGAAGAAGTACGAAAAGTATTAGGAGACGCAGGTGCTGGTCATATCGGCAATTATAGCCACTGTACGTTTAATAGCGAGGGTACAGGCACGTTTGTACCTCAAGAGGGAACAAATCCTTATATCGGGGAAACTGGGCAGTTAGAACACGTAGAAGAAGTGCGAATCGAAACGATAATTCCAGCTTCACTACAGCGAAAAGTGATTAAAGCAATGGTAACTGCACATCCATATGAAGAAATAGCATATGATGTGTATCCACTTGATAACAAAGGTGAAACATTAGGGCTTGGAAAAATAGGATATTTACAAGAAGAAATGACACTTGGACAGTTTGCGGAACATGTAAAGAAATCATTAGATGTAAAGGGTGCACGAGTTGTTGGGGATTTAAATGATAAAGTGCGCAAAGTAGCTGTACTTGGTGGCGATGGTAACAAATACATCAATCAGGCTAAATTTAAAGGAGCGGATGTATATGTAACAGGTGACATGTATTATCATGTTGCTCATGATGCGATGATGCTCGGTTTAAATATAGTTGACCCAGGACATAACGTTGAAAAAGTAATGAAGCAAGGGGTACAAAAGCAATTACAAGAAAAAGTGGATGAAAAGAAACTCAATGTACACATTCATGCTTCGCAATTACATACAGATCCATTTACATTTGTATAAGAAAAATAAAAACCGTTGCTCATATAGGCAACGGTTTTTATTATTGTTCTTTTTTCACTTTTACACGAGGTAATATTTTTTGTAATGGTACTTTTCGAACTCTCTCCCATGTAGCGGGATTCATTGGATCATATTGATCTAAGAAAGCGATAACTTCTTTTGTAATTGGAGTTGGAGTAGAAGCACCTGCTGTAACAGCTACGTTTTCTACACCTTGTAGCCACTCTAATTTAATCTCACTTACGTCTGCAACGCGGTATGCTTTCGTACCAGCGATTTCTTGTGATACTTGTGCTAAACGGTTTGAGTTGTTACTTTTCGGATCACCGACAACAATTGTTAAGTCTGCAACATCAGCTTGTTTAGCGACAGCTTCTTGGCGAACTTGAGTTGCTAAACAAATTTCCTTATGGAATTCTGCTGTTGGGAATTTCTTCTGAATGTCCTCCATTAAATGTTGAACATCCCATTGGCTCATCGTTGTTTGATTTGTAACTAAAATTTTATCTGTTGGAATTTCTAATGTTTTTAAATCATCAGCTCTTTCGATAAGGTGAACGATGTCAGGTGCAATACCAACTGCGCCTTCTGGTTCTGGATGATTTTTTTTGCCGATATAAATGACATGGTAACCTTCAGCTTTCTTTGCTTCAATAAGGTCATGTGTTTTTGTAACATCTGGACAAGTGGCATCGATTGTCGTTAAACCTTTTTCTTTTGCACGTTGTTTAACTTCTGGAGAAACGCCGTGTGCAGTGAAAATAACAGTACCAGATTCGATTTTATCTAAAATTTCTAATCGACTTGGACCGTCTAATGTAATGATGCCATCTTCTTCGAATGCATCTGTTACATGTTTGTTGTGAACAATCATACCTAAAATATAAATAGGTCTTGGTAATGATGTATCTAATGCGGCGTTACGTGCAATAACCATCGCGTCCACAACACCGTAGCAATAACCACGAGGGGAAATTTTAACAATTTTCATATGAGTAATCCTCTCCTTCTAAACAAGAGATACTTTTGTGCATAGTCTTTTACATTATAAAGGAGGAGTGGATAGAAAACAAAGGATTGTTACACATATAGTTTTGGTTTTGTTGCTATTTTTTGAACAGGCTCCTCTCGTAATTCCTTTTCTATGACAGGCTCAATCACTATTTTTTTTCTTTTTCTTTTTTTTTGTGGAGGAGGCGGAGTTGCTACCTCAACCTTTTCTGTTATGTCTTCAGTTGGATTTTCAGTTGGATCTTCTTCCGTACTTTTTCCAGAGGTGAGGATTTTAACAATGCTTGGTAGGTTACGCATAATAGGACCGTACTGTTCGACGACAGGGCTTACAGATTGAACGACTTGGGATACTTTTTCAATATTGTTTATCATATTAGTTGGATTCGAAATTAAATTTGCAAAAAAACTGCCGATGCCGCTACTTGATGCTGCTGTAGTTGCTGCACCGCCGCGCGTTTCATTTGATTCATACATTTGAGGGGGGATCATTTGCTCTGGATGTTGCTGCATGTATGGTTGATATTGTTGTGAGTATTGCTGCGGGTATTGTTGTTGGTATTGGTATTGGTATTGTTGTTGATATTGGGGCGGTGGTTGCTGGTGCATCATTGGCGGCGGTCCTTCCATTTGTCGATAAGGTGGAACCATTTGCATGAAAGGCTCGGTTGGATCGTGTTTTTTAAAGAGTTTAGCAAGGAACCCTTTCTTTTTTTGTGCCATCGGTGGTAGCTGTGGAATTGGATATGGTGTATAAGGTTGTTGTCCTTGATTCGGATACATTTGCCTTGTGGGGGATTTTGGAAACATGTGAGAAATCCTCCTTTCTTCAGTTAGGTATATACACATACAATATGCAATAAGAGGGAAGAAGGTTAGTTTTTGAAGGAAAAACCTAAACTAAAGATGGATTTTACTTGTAGATTTCGATATAATGTAGACTTGACTGATTTGTGCGCGCAGTAGAAATTTAGAAAGAAGGTGTAACTTATGACACAACAAACTTTTACACAGTATGATTTTAAACCATTTTTAATAGATGCAGTTCGTGAACTACGCTTTACAGAACCGACAGGAATTCAAAAGAAAATTTTCCCGGTCGTGAAAAAAGGTGTAAGTGTAATTGGACAATCCCAAACAGGTTCTGGGAAAACACATGCATACTTACTTCCTACATTGAACAGAATTAATGCAAGTCGTGAAGAAGTACAACTTGTTATTACAGCGCCTACTCGTGAGTTAGCACAACAAATTTACGAAGAAATCGTGAAATTAACAAAGTTTTGTGCGGAAGATCAAATGATTACAGCACGTTGTTTAATTGGTGGAACTGATAAACAACGATCAATTGAAAAGTTGAAAAAACAACCTCATATTGTAGTTGGAACACCAGGACGTATTAAAGATTTAGTAGAAGCGCAAGCATTATTTGTTCATAAAGCAAATACTATTATTGTCGATGAAGCAGACTTAATGCTTGATATGGGATTCATTCATGATGTAGACAAAATTGCATCACGCATGCCTAGAAACTTGCAAATGCTAGTTTTCTCTGCAACAATTCCTCAAAAACTAAAACCGTTTCTGAAGAAATATATGGAGAATCCAGAGCATATTCATATCAATCCAAAACAAGTTGCGGCTGGGAATATTGAGCATTATTTAGTACCTTCTAAACATCGTAACAAAATCGATTTAGTGAACAAAATGTTGCTACAATTTAAACCGTATTTAGCAGTTGTTTTCACGAATACGAAGAAGATGGCGGATCAGGTTGCTGACGGATTAATGGAACGTGGCTTAAAAGTTGGACGAATTCACGGAGATTTATCACCGCGTGATCGTAAAAAAATGATGAAACAAATTCGTGATCTTGAATTCCAATATATTGTTGCAACTGATTTAGCAGCACGTGGTATTGATATTGAAGGAATTAGTCATGTTATTAACTACGAACTTCCATCAGATTTAGATTTCTTCGTTCACCGCGTTGGAAGAACAGCACGTGCGGGGCATTCAGGTATTGCAGTGACGATTTATGATCCAGCAAATGAAGAAGCGTTAGATAGTTTAGAAAAACAACGTCATATTGAGTTCAAGCATGTAGAGTTACGCGGAGATGAGTGGGCGGATTTAGGTGAACGTCGTCGTCGTAAGAGCCGTAAAAAACCAAATGATGAACTTGACGTTATGGCAACGAAAGTTATTAAAAAGCCGAAAAAAGTAAAACCAAACTATAAACGTAAACTTGCAACAGAACGTGACAAAGTCAAGAAAAAATATAGCAATAAAAAAAGATAAGGGGAGCCCCCTTATCTTTTTTTATCCGGCTATTTGCGGGATAATAATCGGTGGGGAATGGAAAAACACTGATTAAAGTTTCGGTGTAGCTAGTTACAATTTGCGTAGTGTTTTAGGAACAAACAATTCGCTACATATTTCTACAAATTATGCTATCATTATATCTATTGTATATTGAAGAGGTGATTGTATGTTAAAGATTGGATCTCATGTTTCTATGAGTGGTAAGAAAATGTTATTAGCAGCAAGTGAAGAGGCTGTTTCATACGGTGCAACGACGTTTATGATTTATACAGGTGCACCGCAAAATACACGAAGAAAACCAATTGAAGAATTGAACATAGAAGCAGGAAGAAAACATATGGAACTAAACGGTATTGAGGAAATTATCGTACATGCACCATATATTATTAATCTTGGGAATACGACGAAGCCAGAAACATTCCAATTAGGTGTAGACTTCCTTCGCATGGAAATTGAAAGAACATCGGCATTAGGTGTAGCGAAACAAATCGTTCTTCACCCAGGTGCGCACGTTGGTGCAGGAGCGGATGCTGGTATTCAACAAATTATTAAAGGGCTTAATGAAGTATTAACGTCAGAGCAGACGGTTAACATTGCGTTAGAAACGATGGCAGGAAAAGGAACAGAATGCGGTCGTAGCTTTGAAGAAATTGCAAAGATTATTGATGGTGTAAAATATAATGAAAAATTATCAGTATGCTTTGATACGTGTCATACGCACGATGCAGGATATGATATTGTAAATAATTTTGACGGCGTATTAAACGAATTTGATAAGATTGTTGGTATGGATCGTTTGCAAGTACTTCATATTAATGATAGTAAAAATGTATGCGGCGCAGGAAAGGACCGTCATGAAAATATCGGCTTCGGTCATATCGGTTATAAAGCGTTACATCATATTGTACATCATCCGCAGTTAATGCACGTACCAAAAATTCTTGAAACGCCATATGTAGGTGAAGATAAAAAAGATAAGAAGCCGCCATATAAATTAGAAATCGAAATGCTGAAAAATGGTACTTTTGATGAAGGAATTCTTGAGAAAATTAAAGCGCAATAAGAAATAAGGAGGGGATTTTCCCCTCCTTATTTTAGTAGTTGCTGAAATAAAGTATTTACTTGTTGGGCAGTAGCAGGGGAGGTTACTTTTGCTATTTGTTTTAAGAGCTCTAGCCGTTCGTCATTATCGTAAATGTTAATATTCTTACCTTTCATAAGTAAAACAATTTGATCCGCTTGTGCAGTCGTAATAGAAACTTCATACTCTTTACTATATTTCAATAACTCTTTTGTAGAAATATGATTTAATTTTTTATTTACAAGTTGTTTAATGAGGTTCATTGAGTTATCCTCCTTCACACGTTCTTCTATCGAAATATATGAGTACGTAGCTTGTACATATTCGCGTAGAGTTTCTTTTTTCATGAGAAAAAGAAGCGTATGTTATAATATAAGGACGAAACTATAGAAAAAGAGTATAAGGAGGACTTATGGAACAAAAGCAACATCGAAAAGAAAGTGTTATCCATCTTATTTATCGTTTAGTTATGATTATTTTTGGGGCAGCATGCGCAGCGGTAGCGATTGAACTATTTTTAATGCCAAATAAAATTATTGATGGTGGAATTATTGGTATTTCTCTTATATTAGATTATCTTACTCCTAATATTTGGTGGTTAAGTTTCTCTACTTTAGTCGTTATTCTCAATATCCCATTTATGTATTCAGGTTATAAGCAAATCGGAAAAACGTTTATGCTATCTTCGGCGTTCGGTATTGTAGCTTTAGCGTTTATTGAATCAACGTTACATGCTGTTCCGCCATTTACAACAGAGCCAATTTTAGCAACAGTGTTTGGTGGTCTTATTTTAGGGATTGGTGTAGGGCTCGTTATTCGCCATGGTGGATCAATGGACGGAACAGAAATCATGGGTATTTTATTAACGAAGAAATTACCTTTCTCTGTTGGCGAATTTGTAATGTTTGTGAACTTATTCATTTTTGCATGGGCAGCATTTGTATTTGGTGTTGAACAAGCTATGTATTCTGTTATGACGTACTATATCGCATTCAAAACAATTGATACAGTTATTC
Organism: Bacillus sp. 16GRE42; assembly: GCF_019837435.1. NCBI lineage: Bacteria > Bacillati > Bacillota > Bacilli > Caryophanales > Bacillaceae > Bacillus > Bacillus sp. 16GRE42. The sequence goes on along the minus strand of NZ_JADAXF010000001.1, from coordinate 1,771,579 downwards.
AAGGTTTAGATGAAACGAAAGCAGTTTTAATTGTATCAGATCAATATGAGGAAGTATCAAATGCGATTTTGCATCGTCTTGGTCGTGGAACTACAAAGCTTGTAGCGAAAGGCGGTTACACGGATAAAGAAAAAGAAGTTATTTATGCAGTTGTAACGCGTCTGGAAGTGACGAAGTTAAAATCAATTGTGTATGAAATTGATGCGAATGCGTTTGTTACGATTATGAATACACAAGAGACAAATGGTGGCAAGTTTAAATCAGCTATCCACTAGAAAAATTATCCAGAAAAAGCCCTCGCCAATCGTTAGGGGATGGCCTCATCTGATTAAGGTTTCATTTTATCCCGCTTTAATGGGCAGTAAGACCCCCACCTCAAAATTCAGCGAAAGCAAAGAAGTTAGGTGGGGGATCAACTGCCCATAAAAGTCCGATTGGTTCAACTAATAATCAGTGGGGGATGAAGAAAACCCCCACTGATTAAAGTTTCACTTTATAGGAATACTTTTCGAAAGCAGAGAATTTTTCTCTGCTTTTTGTTATAATAGTAAGGTTTCTTGAAAAAATTGATATATTTTAGGCAGATTGGTTTACAACTATAATAAGCTGTACTATAATTCAAATAGATATAAATCGGAATCATTCTGAATTAAAATAGGTGAGATGCTATGAATAATATATTAGAAATAGAAGGATTGTCATTTCGATATGAAGATCGAAATGTGTTAGAAGATATTAATTTGCAAGTTCCGAAGGGAGCTTTTTTAGGTTTAGTTGGGCCAAATGGTTCTGGGAAATCAACTTTGCTAAAATGTTTATTAGGCGTTTTAAAGCCAAAACAGGGAAGTATTCGTTTGTTTGGTGTTGATAGTAAGAAGTTTAAAGAATGGAACAAAGTTGGTTATGTGTCGCAAAAGGCAAATAGCTTTAATTCTGGTTTTCCGGCCACTGTTTTTGAAGTTGTATCAATGGGACTCGTTTCGAAAAAAGGGCTGTTTCGCTTTTTCACGAAAAACGATAAGGAAAAGGTGGAAAAAGCGATTGCTGATGTAGGGATGAGTGCGTTTCAAGGGCGCAATATCGGAGAACTTTCTGGTGGACAACAACAGCGTGTATTTATTGCTCGTGCGCTCGTTAGTGATCCTGAATTACTTATTTTGGACGAGCCCACTGTTGGAATAGATGTGAAGAATGTAGAAAGTTTTTATGAGACATTAGAGGATTTAAACAAAAGGTTAGGAATCACATTAATTCTCGTTACTCATGATATGGGAGCTGTTACAGAGAAGGTAACACATGTGGCATGCTTAAACCAACATCTACATTTCCATGGAAATGTAGAGAAGTTCCGAGAGTTAGAAGATGCAGAAATGTCCGTCTTATATGGACATCATGTTCATCGCTTAGAACACGAGCATGAGCATCACGGGAGGATATAATGATACAAGATTTTTTACAATATGACTTTTTACGTAACTCTTTATATGCAGGGGTTTTAATAGGACTTGTTGCGCCGCTTATCGGTGTATTTGTTGTCATTCGCCGAATGTCGCTTATTGCGGATGCTTTAAGTCACGTGACATTATCGGGTATTGCTGCAAGTTTACTACTAGAAAAAACAATTTTCACAGGAGGATTTTTAAATCCGTTATATATGGGAATGATTTTTTCTATTGGTGGGGCGTTACTAATTGAAAAATTACGTACTGTATATAAACATTATCAAGAATTAGCAATTCCGATTATTCTTTCAGCAGGAATGGGGATTGGGGTTATTTTTATATCACTTGCAAATGGATTTAACACTGATTTATTTAGTTATTTATTTGGGAGTGTAAGTGCTGTAACAAGTACGGATTTAATAATCATCGGCATTGTAGCAATTGTTGTTATTATAACGATCACTTTATTATACAAAGAGTTATTTTTACTATCGTTTGATGAGGAATATGCTGTATCAACCGGTTTGAGTGCAAAGTGGATTCACTTTATTTTCATTATATTGGTTGCTCTTGTTATTGCAGTATCAATGCGTGTAGTAGGGGTTCTTCTTGTATCATCATTAATGACGTTACCAGTTGCAGCAAGTATTCGTATTGCGAATGGATTTAAACAAACAATTTTCTTTTCCATTTTATTTGGTGAAATTGCAGTAATTGGTGGAATGTTTGCTTCATATCAACTTGATCTAGCACCAGGTGGTACAATTGTTATGATAGCAGTTCTTATTTTAATTGGTGCGATTTTATGGAAAAAGAAAAAAACTGCATAAAGTAGGGATAGATATGAATCTAACAGAAGCTTTACGCCTAATGAAAGATAAAGGATACAAACATACTGGGAAAAGGGAAGAAATGCTCAGGTTATTTGCGGCTCACAATCGTTATTTAACGGCGAAAGACGTTTTAGAGCATATGAAGGATGATTATCCAGGTCTTAGCTTTGATACGATTTATCGTAACTTAACGGTGTTTGCTGAAATTGGTGTTTTAGAACAAACGGAATTAAATGGTGAAAAACATTTTCGTTTTACATGTTCTATTATGGAACATCATCATCATTTTATTTGTTTAGATTGCGGGGGGACGAAAGAGATTACTTCCTGCCCGATGGATTTTATGAATAAAGATTTTAACGGTTATGAAGTAACCGGGCATAAGTTTGAAATATATGGCCGTTGTCCAAAATGTGCAAAATAAGAACTCGTCGGTTACATAACTGACGAGCTTTTTTACGTAAAAAAGAAGGTTGCCCACAAATATTGTGGCAACCTTCTTTTTATTGTTCTTGTGTTTCTTTTTCTTTTTCTTTTTCTCGTTCAGCAGCCATTTCAGCAGCAATTACATCGATTTCTTTTTTCAGTTCTTCTACCATTATTTCTTCTGGTACTTTACGAACAACTTGCCCTTTACGGAATAATAATCCTTCTCCACGTGCACCGGCAATACCGATATCAGCTTCACGAGCTTCACCAGGACCGTTTACAGCGCAACCAAGTACTGCAACTTTAATTGGTACTTTTAGTGTAGAGATGTATTCTTCCACTTCGTTAGCGATGCTAATTAAATCAATTTCAATACGACCACAAGTTGGACAAGAAATAAGTGTTGCTGCATTAGATGCAAGACCGAATGACTTTAATAGTTCACGCGCAACTTTTACTTCTTCAACTGGGTCAGCACTTAATGAAATACGTAGTGTATTTCCGATGCCTTTATTTAAGATTGCGCCAAGACCAGCGGCACTTTTTACAGTTCCGGCAAATAATGTTCCGGATTCTGTAATACCTAAATGTAATGGGTAATCAAAAGCACGAGCAGCTTTTTCGTATGCTTCAATTGCTAAGTTAACATCAGAGGCTTTCATAGATACGATAATATCGTGGAAATCTAAGTCCTCTAAAATTTTAATGTGATGTAGGGCGCTCTCGACCATACCATCTGCAGTTGGGTATCCGTACTTTTCTAAAATGTGACGTTCTAATGAACCTGCGTTTACACCGATACGGATTGGAATACCGCGTTCTTTTGCTGCATTTACAACAGCTTCTACTTTATGGCGACGACCAATGTTACCTGGATTGATACGTACTTTATCAATGCCACCTTCAATTGCTTTTAAAGCAAGGCGATAATCAAAATGAATATCAGCAACAAGTGGAATGTTGATTTGTTTTTTAATATCAGCAATAGCATTTGCTGCACGTTCGTCTGGAACAGCAACACGGACGACTTGACAGCCAGCTTCTTCTAAACGTTTAATTTCAGCAACTGTTGCTTCAACATCATGTGTTTTTGTTGTTGTCATACTTTGTATAATTAATTCATTATTACCGCCAATTGTTAAATTACCGACTTTAACTGGACGTGTTTTTGTACGATGAGTCATTTCATTCACGAATAGATCGCTCTCCTTATAAAAGAAGTTTCTTATTTAGTCCCTCATATCAATGAAAGTATACGTGATACAGGGCTATAGAAACCGAAGTGCTCGGTTTCACTTTTACTATTGTATCAGCGCCTTTATGCAATTGACAAGGATTAAGTGATTGCTCATTGATATAACGGGAATTTATAAGACTTTCCAATTTGTATTTTTGTAGCAGACGTACTTTTGTTTAGTTGTTTAAAGTCATCAATTACCTTTTCGATGGAAGGGATTTTTTTCTTATTAATTTGTTCGGTAATAGAAAGAACTGTCTCACCTGTTTTGACTTCAATTGTTTTATAAGTTACATCTGTTTCTTTTTCTGCCTTGTTCTCTTTATTTTGTTTTGTATCTGTACTTTCTTGTTTTATCGTTTGGGCCGCATTTGTTTTTTTATATGAACTTAACATCGGTAAAGTGCCGATTTTTATATCGTAATAAAATATATAACCAAGAACAAGCACGAATAAGAATACACCTAATCTCTTCATATTCTTCACTCCTTTGCTAGGAATATATGCTTGTCCAAAAAAAAAATGCCTATTTAGGCATTTTTTTCGTTCTTATTTTTCTTTCGGTTTTGGAACTTCTTTAATCGTTAAGTAAAGAACAATTAAAACAACTGCGATATAAATGAATGTTGAACCAGGTACAACAATTTTGAATAGATCCATAATCATAAAGAAGATTGTTGGAATTGTGTAGCTGTATGCAGTTAACGTCCATACTTGCTTATAAGATAATTTACGTTGACCGCTCATAGCAGAACCTATAAACGCAAGTAAAGTAATTCCTAAGAAAGTAATAAACAATTGGAATAGGTATACTAACACGCCGATAACAGCTAGTAAAATTGGATAAATACTATCGAATACAGAAATGAAATCTTGCAAATCTTTCTTCTCAAGAGATGTCCCTAATAAATCATTATAGGAGTATGTTTGTGTCTGACCATTTCCTATAGAAACTACTTTATCTTTTAAAATAAATAAACCAGTTTTGTTTTGATATGTTTCTATATCTGTTGTATTGGGATCGAATACGAAAAGAGCATCTCCCTCTTCCTTTAGAATAGGTTGTTCAATATCTGCTTTTAGTTCACCGTTTTCGATTTTAAAATCAGGTAAATCTTTTTCAATTGCTTGATTTACCATGGTAACACTATCTTGAATAAAGCTACCGTAAAAGAATGTTCTTGGAATAGTAGTGATTAGACAAAGTAGCATAATATACAAAATGGTTTTTCCGATTTTTTGAAAACGGAATAACGCCATATCTTTAGGCGAATACACGCTTTTGGCTAATTGGGTAAATATGGACATAGATTCACTTCCTTTATGTATGTATAAAATCATTGTAACGTAGGAATCTAGAGAATCTCAAGATATATTATATTTACATATAGTGGAGATAACTAAATTTCTTTTTATTAATTTTCTTCTTTTATATGAGAAAAATACAATTGACACTTTTCTTTGCCATATGGTAAATTTATCTTACATTTCTTAAAGGATATATCTGATAGGAATTCCTTTATTTGATATGTTGTTACATACATAATTGTGGACCCTTAGCTCAGCTGGTTAGAGCAGACGGCTCATAACCGTCCGGTCGTAGGTTCGAGTCCTACAGGGTCCATATCCATTTCACATGTTTATTATGTCAGTGGGAAGCTTCCTTGTAGAAGGGAGCTTTTTTTACGGAATATATGAGCATTTTAATTGAAAAGAAGTGGGATTTTTGCTACGTTAATGATAGCAAGACAATGTGATTTATTTGTTTGCACCCTATGGCAATTAGGGTAGAATGAAGTTGTATGTCACTTAAGTGGCAATACATAAATTGGGAGGAATATAACAATGGCAAAACACGAATTACCAAATTTACCTTATGCGTATGATGCTTTAGAGCCTCACTTTGACAAAGAAACAATGAACATCCATCATACAAAACATCATAACACGTACATTACAAACTTAAACGCTGCTTTAGAAGGTCATGCAGAATTAGCTGACAAAAGCGTAGAAGAATTAGTTGCAAACTTAAACGAAGTACCAGAAGCAATCCGTACAGCAGTACGTAACAATGGTGGCGGACATGCTAACCATACATTCTTCTGGACAATCTTATCTCCAAACGGCGGCGGACAACCAGTAGGCGAACTTGCAACTGCAATTGAAGCGAAATTCGGTAGCTTCGATGCATTCAAAGAAGAATTCGCAAAAGCTGGCGCAACTCGTTTCGGTTCTGGTTGGGCTTGGTTAGTAGTAAACAATGGTGAGTTAGAAGTAACAAGCACGCCAAACCAAGATTCTCCTCTAACTGAAGGTAAAACTCCAGTTGTAGGTTTAGATGTTTGGGAACATGCTTACTACCTAAATTACCAAAACCGTCGTCCTGACTACATCGGTGCATTCTGGAACGTTGTAGATTGGAACGCTGCTGAAAAACGTTACCAAGAAGCAAAATAATTGTAATAACGATAGAAAAAGCTAGGAGAATGCTCCTAGCTTTTTTCTATGCTTTCCTTTTACATAATTGGGCTTGTCTTTGGAAGACTAGAACATGAAGTAAAGGAGAGTTGTGTATGAAGTGGAAACATGTAATTGGTGACGTTGAAGTGAATCGGGATTTAGTGTTATTGCTCCTTATTGGAGGTTTATACACGCTCGCAATTTCTTTATCGAATACGTTTGTTAACATTTATTTATGGAAACAAACACAAAATTATGTGAATCTTGGCTTGTATAATTTGGCCAGCGTTGTATTACAGCCTCTCACATTTCTTATAGGTGGGAAATTAGCGAAGCGTATTGATCGCTCAATCTTGTTACGAATAGGCGTAGGCACGTTAGCTATTTTTTTTATCGTTGTTTTAGTAGCGGGAAAAAGCGCTTCTCACTATATTTTATTAATGGGGGCTCTTTTAGGAGTCGGATATGGTTTTTACTGGCTCGCGTTTAACTTATTAACATTTGAGATTACAGAACCAGAAACAAGAGATTTCTTTAATGGGTTTCTTGGACTTCTTACATCCTTCTCTGGCATGATTGGACCGATAGCAGCTGGATACACAATTTCACGTATGGAAAAATGGAGTGGTTATACGGTCATATTCTTTCTTTCGTTACTGTTATTTGCAATTGCTGTCATTTTAAGCTTTTTTGTATCTAAGAGAGAATGTGAAGGACGGTATGAAATTGTACAAGTATTGAAAGAGCGGCAGATTGATAAAAATTGGGGAAGAATTACACGTGCTCATTTTTTCCAAGGGTTGAGAGAGGGAACGTTTATTTTTGTAATTTCCGTGTACGTGTATTTAGCGACGGATAGCGAACTCGCCTTAGGAAAATATAGCTTAGTAAATTCTGCTGTATCATTTGTATGTTACTACTTAGTCACTCGTATGTTAAAGAAAGAGTGGCGGAAAAAAGCAATTTTGCTTGGCGGCATTATTTTATATGCAGTCGTATTTTTAGTTATATTCAATGTTACATACGCAAAATTACTTATTTACGCAGCGTGTATTGCGATTGCATACCCTATTTTGCTCGTTCCGTACGGGTCCATGACATATGATGTAATTGGCAGAGCGAAAAATGCGAGAGAGTGGCGTGTAGAGTATGTAGTTGTCCGGGAATTATGGTTAAATGCAGGAAGAATTTGCTCGATTTTAAGTTTTTTATGTGCTGTACTATTCTTTCCGCCCGAAAAAAGTTTACCTTACTTATTATGTATTTTAGGTGCAGGACATTTTCTTATTTATTTTGCAGTTAAAAATGTCAAATATGATGAGGGAAATGCAAGTAAAACAAGTGTTGTAACGCAAGCAACTGCGCAGAATCAAACAGAACCAGAAGGTTAACTTCTCGGTTGTTTTATGCTAGAATAGAAAAAGATGTAAGACAGCAGTGAGGACACCTGTATGAAGGTGTCCCTTTCACATTACATAGCTGTTGGTAGAGGGGGTTTGTATGAGCAAGAAGCAGAAACAACAAAAGAAAAAGACTCACGTTCCTTTTCGGTTAAACGTGCTGTTTTTCTGCGTGTTTTTAATGTTCTCCGCGGTTATTGTAAGACTTGGATATGTACAAATTGTTCGCGGTGAGGAATATAAGAATGAAGTGGAGAGGAAAGAGAACTCGACGATAAGTAATCCTGTACCACGTGGGAAAATATTTGACCGTTATGGGCGAGCTGTAGTAGATAATGCAGCTGTTCGTACGATTACATTTACAAAAATGAAAGGATCAACTGCAGAGGCTCGCTTAGAAACAGCGGAAAAGCTAGCAGATTTGATTGAAGTACCGACAGATAAATTAACAGATCGCGATAAAAAAGATTATTGGCTTGCTATGCACAAAGAGGAAGCTAAAGAAAAGATTACGAATAAAGATCGTCAAGAGTTAAAAGATAAAAAAATTGACGATAAAGAATTAGATGAACGTCAACGAAGTCGCGTGACAGAAGAAGAAGTGAATCAATTATCCGCAAAAGATTTAGAAATACTAGCGATTAAAAGCAAAATGGACGGCGGATATGCAATGACACCTCAAGTTATTAAAAAAGATGCTACAGAAGAAGAATATGCGATTATTAGTGAAAGCCTAGCAGCATTACCGGGTGTAGATACGAATGTTGATTGGGATCGAAAGTATATTTATGATGATTTATTCCGAAGTGTACTTGGCGGGGTGTCAACGTCTGATGAAGGTTTACCTAGAGAAAGACTAGATTACTATCTTGTTCGTGATTATAATCGAAATGACCGCGTAGGGAAAAGTTATCTTGAGCAGCAGTATGAAGATAGTTTGCATGGTAATAAAGCGGAAGTGAAAAATATTACAGATAAAAACGGTAATATTTTAGAAACGATTAATGTATCAAAAGGGCAAAGTGGTAATAATCTGAATTTAACAATTGATATGGAATTACAAAAGCGTGTAGAAGAAATTATCACTAAAAATTTATTGAGATATAAAGGGGGACAACCTCTTTTAGATCGTGCATTCGTTGTAATGATGAATCCGAAAAATGGTGAAGTTTTATCTATGGCAGGGAAACAGTTAGTGAATGAAAATGGCGAAACGAAAGTGCAGGATTTCGCATTAGGAACGATGACAAGTTCCTATCCGATGGGATCAACTGTAAAAGGTGCGACAGTACTTACAGGCTATCAAACAGGTGCGATTCAACCAGGTTCAGTTCAACTCGATGAACCAATCGTATTGAAAGGAACGCCGAAAAAATCTTCTTGGAAGACGATGGGATATATTAATGATTTGACAGCATTAAAAATGTCTTCTAACGTTTATATGTTTAAAACGGCGATGAATCTCGCAGGTGTTCAATATGTGAGAGGTGGTACGTTAGATATACCACAAAAAGCATTTGATACGATGCGTTATTATTTCGGACAGTTTGGACTTGGTGTGAAAACAGGTATTGATTTACCGAATGAATCAGCGGGCCAAACAGGTAAAGGAATTCAGCCAGGTTTCTTATTAGATTTATCAATTGGACAGTATGATACGTATACACCACTTCAATTAGCGCAATATGTTTCAACAATTGCAAATGGTGGTTACCGTATGCAGCCGCAAGTTGTGAAAGAAATTCGTCAACCGGCAGTGAAACCAGACGAAGTTGGAAAAGTGGTTCATTCAATGGAACCGAAAGTGCTAAATCGTATTGATATGCCTGAATCACAAATTAAACGTGTTCAGGAAGGATTTAGACAAGTATTTAACGATTCTGGTGGTACAGCTGCGAAATACTTTGCAGGTGCACAATATAAAGCTGCTGGTAAAACAGGTACAGCTCAAACTGTGTATGGCGGAGATAAAGAGATTGGTAGAAAGGCAAACGGTGAGCGTAAAGAAACATATAACTTAACATTAGTAGGTTATGCGCCACTTGAAGACCCTGAAGTAGCATTTTCTGTTGTTGTACCTTGGGTAGATGATAAATCAGGTATTAACGGATATATTAGCCGTGACATTATGGACGCGTACTTTGATTTGAAAAAAATAGAAAATGGCGAAGCTTCAAAAGAGGAAATAGATAATAAAAAGAAAAATAAAGAGCAAGATGATGAATAAAAAAGTTGTAAAAAAAGCACACTATCTGAAAAGATAGTGTGCTTTTTTTTATGGTTCATGCATACGTTCTAATAAAGTGGACAAGCATATCATATCGGAAAATTAAGAGGCCTCACAAATGATACTTATACATTCCTCTGGAGGAAAATGGTTTTATGAACCAATCATCAGTGAAAATGAACAGTGGCTACGGATTAAAGTTTTACCTAATGTTGATTCTTGTGGAACTTTACAAAACTTTTACAAACAATTAAAACCGAATTAATAGTTTAGCAGTATTCTTATATCTGTAATCCTGTTATTTCCGGTTACTTCTAGGAGGAAGAACACGTGAAATGGATAAGTGCATCGATTAAAGTTTTCATGCTGTCGACATGTTTCCTTTATGTTGGCACGTCTACTGCATTTGCTGTGAATGAAATGGGAGAAGTGAGAGTTGATGGATCCTCAACAGTTTTTCCTGTTATAGAAGCAGTAGCGGAGGAATATACAAAGGTGCATCCAAACGTGAAAATTTCTATTAGTGTTTCTGGAACAGGAGGAGGATTTAATCGTTTCAGTAAAGGAGAAGTAGATATAAATAATGCTTCGAGAGCAATGAAACAAGTGGAAGAAAATGAGATGAAGAAAAACTCCATTCAGTTTACACCGTTTGAAGTCGCTTACGATGGTCTTACGATCGTTGTAAATCGCCAAAATACTTGGGTAGACAATATGACGGTAGAAGAGTTACGTCTATTATGGAGTGAAGATGAAAGCGAAAAGCGATGGTCACAAATTCATTCATCATGGCCACGTGAACAGGTGAAGTTTTATGCGCCAGGTGTAGACTCTGGTACGTATGATTATTTTCAAAATGTCATCTTACAAAATAGTCGCATTGTAAAAAAAGTCTCTTTGTCTGAAGATGATCAAGTTATTATGCAAGGGGTAATGAATGATAAAAATGCCATTGCTTTTGTAGGATATGCTTATTATATGGCCAATCGAGATAAGGTGAGAGCAATAAAAGTGAATGGTGTACTTCCGACGAAAGATACCATTCAATCAGGTAAGTATAAGCCATTATCTAGGCCACTATTTGCTTATGTGAATGATGCATCTATCCGAAATAAAATGAATGTAGCAAATTATATTGAGTTTATGATTCAACATGTTGGTGATCTTGCTGAAGAGGTTGGATATGTAAAATTACCAAAAGAACAATACAATGAACAGCTGCGGATGTTAACAGAAATAAAAAGGTAATGTCAGGGTGGAGAGGGGTTTTCATCTTTGGCTCATAATGACAAAAATCAAATTACATTTTCTGTACAACATTTGATTGAAAGAAATACAAAACAAAGAAAAAAAACGCAGCGAATCAATCGAATCGTTCCGTTATTACTAAAAATAATTGCTAGCGTGTCTATTGTAACGACACTTGGAATTATTTTCACATTGGCAAATGAAACATTGATGTTTTTTCAAAAAATACCATTACTCTCCTTTTTGACGGGAAAAGAATGGTTACCTTTTTTTGAAGATCCTAAATTCGGTATATTACCACTTATATGTGGAACGTTCCTTGTAACAGCAATTGCCATGCTTGTAGCAATTCCTATCGGTTTAGCGTGTGCCGTATTTTTAAGCGAATATGCTTCAAACGGTGCAAGGAAAGTATTAAAACCGATGTTAGAACTATTAGCAGGTATTCCGACAATTGTATATGGTTTTTTTGCATTAACAGTTGTCACACCACTTTTACAACGGATTATACCAGATTTACAGTTTTTTAATGCGATTAGTCCAGGTATTGTTATTGGCTTTATGATGATACCTACAATTGCATCTCTATCTGAAGACGCGATGAGAGCTGTAGTGAAAGGGACGAAAGAAGCTTCGTTAGCACTTGGAGCAACTCGGTTTGAGATGGTAAAACAAGTCGTGTTTCCTTCGGCTTTTACAGGGATTATGGCAGCGATTATATTAGCTGCTTCCAGGGCAATTGGTGAAACGATGATAGTTGTAATTGCAGCGGGATCTACACCGAATGTATCGCTTGATCCGACACACTCTATTCAAACGCTAACAGCCTATATTGTGCAAGTGAGCTTAGGTGATGCTCCGCATGGAACAATTACGTATTACAGCATGTACGCTGTAGGCGCAACGTTATTCTTGTTTACTCTTATAATGAACATCATTTCACACTCTATTATGCGCCGCTTTAGGAGGGTGACATAATATGCGAATGTTGAATCATAAAAAAATACAAGAAAATATGGCATCACGTTTTTTAAAAGACCGAGTTTACAAGTTGTTATTTTATATAGCAATTTTATTTTCAATAGCAATACTACTTATTTTGCTTTTTCAAATTTTTGAAAAAGGTATAAGTTACCTTTCGATAGATTTCTTTACAAACTTCGCTTCGCGTAATCCGAAAGAAGCTGGGATTGCTGCAGCTTTGTCAGGAACAATATTATTTATGAGTATTGTTATACCAGTCTCCTTTATATTTGGAGTTGGAACTGCTCTTTATTTGGAGCAATATGCGAAGGAATCTATATTTAAAAAGGTAATAGAAATTAATAATCAAACGTTAGCAGGAGTACCTTCCGTTGTATTTGGATTACTCGGCTTAACTATCTTTGTATATGCTCTTCATTTAGGTGAGAGTATTATTGCGGCGGCACTGACGATGAGTTTACTCGTTTTACCGACAGTTGTTGTAGCGAGTCAAGAAGCGATACGATCTGTACCAAGTTCATTATTAGAAGCCTCTTACGGATTAGGTGCTACGAAGTGGCAAACGATTTATCAAATTGTATTGCCATCTGCTTTCCCAGGAATTATAACGGGTTGTACGTTAGCGATATCAAGGGCGATTGGAGAAGCGGCACCGCTATTAGTTATCGGGGCACTTGCATTTGCAAATTATGTTCCATTTAGTATGTTTGATAGATTTACAGTTTTACCAATTCAAATTTTTAATTGGATGAGTAGACCGCAAGAAGAATTTCAGTACGTAGCAGCTGCTGGGATGATTGTCTTGTTAGGTTTATTACTCTTTATCAATATATTTGTCTTATGGTTACGAAATCGAAAATAAGTTGGAAATGGATGAAAGGGGAATTCAAATGGTAGCAACAGTAGTAAATGTACAGGTGAAAAACGAGGAGAAAATCGAGACTGCACCAAATAAAGTAGTATTTGATACGAAAAACTTAAATTTATGGTACGGAGAAGACCATGCTTTAAAAGATATTAACTTAAGCATTCATGAGAATGAAGTTACAGCAATTATCGGACCAAGTGGTTGTGGTAAATCAACGTACTTAAAAACATTAAATCGTATGGTAGAGTTAGTACCAATCGTGCGAACTACAGGTGTAATTGAATATAGAGAGCGCAATATATTTGAAAAATCATACCCAGTTGAAGAATTAAGAACTCATGTGGGAATGGTGTTCCAAAAGCCAAATCCATTTCCGAAATCTATTTATGAAAATGTAGCATATGGCCCGAAAATTCATGGTATTCGTGATAAGAAAACATTGGATGAAATTGTTGAAAAAAGTTTACGTGGAGCAGCGATTTGGGATGAGTTAAAAGATCGTTTGCATGATAATGCATACGGTTTATCTGGTGGACAGCAACAGCGTCTATGTATCGCACGTTGTTTAGCAATTGAACCAGACGTTATTTTAATGGATGAGCCAACATCGGCACTAGATCCAATTTCAACATTAAAAGTAGAAGAATTAATTCAAGAGTTAAAGAAAGACTTTAGTATTGTGATCGTAACGCATAACATGCAACAAGCAGCACGTATTTCAGACAAAACTGCTTTCTTCTTAAGTGGAGAAGTTGTGGAATATACAGATACAAATAAATTATTTACGACACCTTCAGATAAGCGTACAGAAGATTATATTACAGGCCGATTCGGTTGATATCGTTGCAAGGATAAGAGTAAATACCCTCTTAACAGAGGGTATTTCTTATTTTTACCTCATTTAATTAGAGAAGTAATACTTCTCCTATCTTAAGGCTTATTACAAATAGGCTAGGTAGGAGATCTATATATAATGGCACATAATATTGAGGGGGGAAGAAACAATGGTAAGAGAACAGTTTCAATGTGATTTAAAAATGTTACAGCAAAAGGTGATTGAGCTTGGAGAGCTAGCGAGGGAAGCTTTATTGCTTGCTATGGAAGGTCTTCATAAAAGGGATGTAGAGAAAGCGTTAGAGGTAATTGATGGTGATTATCGTATGGATAATTTAGAAGAGGAAATAAATGATCTTGCGCTGATGCTTATTACGAAGCAGCAACCTGTAGCAAGTGATTTAAGAAGGATTTTCATTTCAATTAAAACAGCGACAGATTTAGAGCGTATTGCAGATCATGCTGTTAATATTGCGAAATCAACAATTCGTCTTGGGGAAAAAGAGGTGGTTGTTAGTTTGCACAATCTTGATGAAATGTTTGCAATTGCAAATAAGATGCTACAGTTAGCGCTAGAAGCATATGAGCAAGAAAATTTAACTTTTGCGAAACAAATTGCCGAAATGGATGATTCAGTTGATGAAATATATGGGAAAGCGATTCGTGAATTTATATCTTCAGTTCCAGAACAACCAGAAGCAATTACACAAATTACACAATTATCCTTTGTGGCGAGATATATCGAGCGTGTAGCAGATCATATTACAAATATTGCTGAAAATGTTTTTTATTTAGTAAAAGGAAAGCATTACTTATTAAATGAATAAAGAAAAAAGGCAGGTGAAACATCACCTGCCTTTTTTAGTCAAAACATGACAAAAAAAGCTCGTTGTTTCCTTTAGTTTATGATGATAAGATGTATCATAATGTAATGGAAAAAATAGGACACATATGTTGTTCATTTAATAAGTAATAGTTTAACGAGTTAATAGTAAGCGCTTTCTTTCGTGGCATTTAAAATGTACATGTATATAGGGAGTTTTACTGCCTGTAAAAGCCCGAGTCGAGTGGTCAAGGCTAATAATCAGTGGGGGATGCACAAAATCCCTACTAATTAAAGTTTTATTTTATACTGCTAGTTAATGCGGGGTAGATAATATACATATCGTATATGAAGTTACTGAACATTATATAAGTGGAGGCTGAAGTATATGAAGGGGGTTATTTTAGCTGGAGGAAAAGGACGACGCCTTAGACCATTAACATGTAATACTCCAAAGCCGATGTTGCCATTATTAGAAAAGCCAGTTTTGGAATACAATATTGAATTATTACGTCAGCATGGTATTCGTGAAATTGCAATTACTGTTCAGTATATGAGTACAGCCATTAAGCAATATTTTGGTGACGGTAGCAAATGGGGCGTTAACTTGTACTATTTTGAAGACTCTCCACCGCTTGGAACCGCAGGGAGTATTAAACAAGCGGAAACATTTTTAGATGAAACGTTTGTTGTCATAAGCGGGGATGCGTTAACTGATTTTCAATTATCAGAAGGAATTATGTTTCATGAACAAAAGAAAAGAATGGTAACTATGTTTGTAAAGGAAGTAGAAAACCCACTCTCATTCGGTTTAGTTGTAATGAACAAAGAACAAGAGGTTACACGATATATAGAAAAACCGAGCTGGAATGAAGTAGTCTCTAATATTGTGAATACAGGTATATATATTATGGAGCCAGAAATTTTTTCTTACATACCGCCCGGAGAATTTTTTGATTTCAGTCAAGATGTGTTTCCGCTATTGGCAAATAAGAACGCATTATTTGCATATTTGTCAGAAGGTTATTGGTTAGATATCGGTACATTTGATCAATATCGACAAGCACAATTTGATTTGTTAACGAAAAAATTGCAAGTACCAATTCCTTATACGGAAGTATTGCCGATGGTATGGATGGGAGAAGGTGTGACGATAGGAAAAGGAACGAAAATTCACGGTCCTTCTTTTATTGGAGAAGGAGTAAAGATTGGTGCTGGAGCTGTAATTGAACCGTACTCTATTATCGGGAAAAATAGTATTGTTTCAAGTTATTCTCATCTTCAAAAAAGTATTGTTTTTGCAAATACGCACATTGGGCAGTATTGCGAGCTATTAGAAACGACAATAGGAGAGCATACAATGGTGGAAGATGACGTTACGCTGTTTCAAAAAAGCATTGTAGCAGATCATTGTCATATAGGGAAAAGTACGGTAATTAAGCAAAAGGGAAAACTATGGCCATATAAGGCGATTGACAGCTATTCGGTAGTAGGATCGGCTGGTGTTCAAGAAAGTGAAAAGAGTGCAGGATGGCTGCAAAAAAGCCGCATTGTAGGAAGAGGTAATGTTGAGATCACTCCTCAATTTATTGTAAAGGTTGCAATGGCGTACGGGTCCCTTTTTGCGAAAGGGGAAAGTATATTAATTGGGAGTCAAGAACATATAGAAACGACTTCTTATAAAAATCTCTTTCTTCATGCGATTCATGGTATCGGGGTTCATACGATGGAATGCAAAGAAATGAACGAATCGCTTTTTCAGTATAGCATTCAGGATTTACAATGTGCTGGTGGGGTTTTCATTCAAGTGGAAAATGAAAAAGAGGTTGTTATAAAGTTATATGGTAAGGATGGGGTACAATTAACGTATAAGCAGCAAAAAGCGATAGAACAAGTATATATGTCTGAGTCGTTTTATTACGTATGTGAGAAAGAAATGGGGCGGAATAAGCTAGTCCACGTTTCTTTACATGATTATATAGAGGCTGTATTAGAGCGCGTTGATATTGAGAAAATACAAAAACAAAAGTTTCATCTTCTTATTAATAAGAGGAATGATATGTTACAACATTTACTGATGCTCTTTTTACAAAGGCTCGGATGCACAGTTACATGGATTTATGCGGGCCAACAAAAGGATCATGTGAAAGCTTTGATGAAATCAAGTAAAGCAAATATGGCACTTATGTTTTCAGAGCAAGGAAATTATTTCGAGTTATATGATAATCATAGTAATATTTACCAAGGAACAGATTTTGAAGAGGTAGATATTCCAGATTTATTACTTGAATCGGCAGGAAATATTTACCCGATGTCTTTGAAATTAGGAGAATGTTACCTTCTATTTTATACGCAGGATGAAAAAAAGTCGTTTCAAGCAAGATGGAAGCGAGATATTTTATATCGAATTGGAAAATTATTCGAGTTAATAGCATTGCAGGGGAAAACATTTCTCAGCATAGTAGAGCAATCACCGCCGCTCTACCTACTTTGTGATGAAGTTGTATGTTCATGGAATGAAAAAGGGAAAGTAATGAGGAAATTATTGGCTGATATGGAAAGAAAGGAAGAAGGTATATTTGAAGGAGTACAGTTCAAATATACCGAAAAAGAGTGGTCTTATATCGTTTCTGACACAAAACAACCGAAATTTTTAGTGTATTCACATGCCAGAAACCCAGTAATAGCAAGGGAAAACATGAAAAATCTTATAGAAAAAATTAGACAATATCAAAAGGTGTAGAATTTTTATTTTAAAAGTGGTATTATAGTATAGTCTGATTTAAGTTATTAGTACTGGAGGGAATAAGAATGCGTGTGAATATTACTCTAGCATGTACAGAATGCGGAGATCGTAACTATATCTCAAAGAAAAACAAACGTAACAACGCTGAGCGTATCGAGCTTAAAAAGTATTGCAAGCGTGACAAGAAGTCTACGTTACACCGTGAAACAAAGTAAGCAGTAGGAATATTTTCCTACTGTTTCTTTTTTTATTCGATTCCCCTGTTAAAAGTGATACACTATCATCGTAGAGCAAAGTATTACTGTGAGGGGGAAAGTGTGTGAGAGAAGAGAAAGTACGTTTACGTAAACAAATAATAGAGCACATGAATTCTTTATCAGAAGAACGGTATACAACTTTATCAGAGCAAATTGCATTTTCGTTGTATGCGCAAAAAGAGTGGGCTGAAGCTAAAACAATTGGAATCACTCTCTCAATGGAAAATGAAGTGAATACATATTCTATTATCGAAAAAGCTTGGGAAGAAGGAAAGAGAGTTGTTGTTCCAAAGTGTAATAAAGGAACACGAACAATGTCTTTCCGGCAAATTAGTAATTTTGATCAATTAGAAATAGTGTATATGAATTTACGTGAACCAATTCCAGCGCGTACGGAAGAAGTGAATGCAGATGACATTGATCTTCAAATCGTGCCAGGTGTAGCTTATACAGAGCGAGGAGAACGGATTGGATATGGCGGTGGGTATTATGATCGTTATCTCGTGCATTATAAAGGGAAAACGCTATCATTAGCTTATAGTTTTCAAATGGTAGACCATATTCCAGTAGAGCCGTTTGATAAAAACGTAGAAAAAATTATTACAGAAAAAGGAACAATGGTTAAGAATGGGCTTGTATAGACAAATAAAAATTGACGAGACTTTTTCTTCTTGATTATAATAAAATATGTGAACGTTTTCTTATTATAATTTTTTATAGTAAGTGAGCATAGAGGGTGATGAAATGGTATCTATTTATGATATTCAACAATTGCTAAAGAAATTTGGTACGATTATTTATACGGGTGATCGAATTGCAGATTTACAATTAATGCAAGATGAATTGCGTGAATTAAATCAATCACAGTTAATCGATCCACAAGACTATCAAACAGCTTTATTTTTATTGAAGCAAGAAATTCAAAAAGAGCTAAATAAGAATTAGATAAAGGTAGGTAAGCAACATGGAAGAGAAATGGTTAGTTGGGGTTGACCTTGGTGGTACAACGATTAAATTAGCATTTATTAATGTGTACGGTGAAATTTTACATAAGTGGGAAATCCCTACGAATACAAATGAGCAAGGAAAACATATTACGCTTGATGTAGCGAAAGCTATCGATAAAAAGTTAGAAGAGTTAGGTGAATTGAAAAGCAAGTTAATCGGTATTGGTATGGGAGCTCCTGGTCCTGTACACGTGGCGTCTGGAATGATCTATGAAGCGGTTAATTTAGGATGGAAAAACTATCCGTTAAAAGATTTATTAGAAGTAGAAACAGGATTACCTGTTGTTATTGATAATGATGCAAACTTAGCAGCGCTTGGTGAAATGTGGAAAGGTGCTGGTGAAGGAGCAAAAGATTTAATCTGTATGACACTTGGTACTGGTGTTGGCGGCGGTGTAATTGCCAATGGTGAAATTGTACACGGCGTAAGCGGAGCTGCTGGTGAAATCGGACACATTACAGTAGTTACAGAGAATGCTTTCCCATGTAATTGCGGGAAATTTGGTTGCTTAGAAACTGTAGCATCTGCAACGGGTATTGTGCGTGTTGCTATGCAAAAAATACAAGAGACTAATAAAGAGAGTGTTCTACGTTCTATGTTAGCAGAAGAAGGGCGTATTACATCAAAAGATGTGTTTGAAGCACTTGGACAAGGTGACGAGCTAGCAGGCGAAGTAGTAGAAAAAGTAGCTTCTTATTTAGGATTAGCTGTAGCGAACCTTGCTAGTACGTTGAACCCAGAGAAAATTGTTATTGGCGGGGGCGTATCTAAAGCTGGAGATGCACTATTAGAGCCAATTCAACGTTATTTCGAGCAATATGCTTTCTCACGTGCTGTAAAGAGCACAAAGTTAGCGATTGCAATACTTGGTAATGATGCAGGTGTTATCGGAGGAGCTTGGCTTGTAAAAAAGCACAAATACGAAGCGAAGATGGCATAAGTTGTGAAATATGAAAAGAGGAAGGGGAAACCCTTCCTCTTTTTGTGTGAAACCTTGATGAAGAATAACATGTAAATGAATTAAGCTGCTGGTGGGTACCCGTTATATAGAACAGTCATGATCGTAAACCATCCGAAAACGAGTACAGTTGCAATTGCAAAGCCGCCCGCGAATAAATTTTTTTCGCGAAGAGTTCTAAGCGTAGCGAATACAGCTAACAGAGTGACTAGCGCAAAAATAATAACAAGGCCCATACAATATCCTCCTCTGTCTACCCATTCCTTAATATGAGTTTTTAGAATATTAACTCTTTTATATTGTACATGTTTTAAAAATGATTGTCGAGATAGCATCCTTTCTTTTCCTAAGAGAAAAAAATGTTGTATCATTGAAAGTAAGTTTAATAATTGGAGGAGATTTTCATATGAAATGGATACAAATGCCGTTAGGCCCATTACAAACGAATGCTTATATTTTAACGAATGATCAAAATGAGTGTATTATCTTTGATCCTGGTCACGAAGGAGAGAAGCTCGTTACATATTTACAAGAAGAACAATTAAAGCCACTGGCTGTTTTATTAACACATGCTCACTTTGATCATATTGGTGCTGTTGACGCGGTAAGAGACGCTTTTCATATTCCTGTGTATGTACATAAAGAAGAAGCAGATTGGTTAGGCGATGCAACTGTAAATGGCTCTCAAATTTTTATGATGAATCGCAGTATTACAGCAAAACCAGCAGATCATATTATTGATGCAGAAGGTGCATTAGCAATTGGTTCATTTAATTTTGAGATTTTTGAGACGCCAGGACATTCTCCAGGCAGTATTTCTTATTATTGTAAAGAGGCGAATGCTGTATTTTCTGGTGATGTATTGTTCCAAATGAGCATCGGAAGAACAGATTTACCCGGTGGAAGTTTTGCTGAATTGATTGGAAGCATTGAAGAAAAATTATTTGTATTACCAGATGAAACAGCGGTGCTATGTGGACATGGTCCAGAAACAAGCATTGGTTTTGAAAAAGAAAATAATCCATTTTTACAGTAAGGAGCTAGTATGGAGATGGAGCTCATTTTAAAAGAATGGATGGAGAAAGAGAAGGATTATTCAATTTCATATAGTACGTATATGAACCTCGTATTGTACACAGAGGGACATGGCTATTATATGAAGGAACGTGAAAAAATTGGAAGACAAGGGGATTTTTTTACAAGTAGCAACGTATCCTCTGTTTTTGCAAAAACATTTGCTAAGTTTTTTATTCGTCTTGTTGAAAATGGTGAAGTTGCTCCGAATATTTGTGAGATTGGTGGGGGAACAGGAAGGTTTGCCTATGATATTTTACAAGAGTGGAAGCAAGTATCTCCAGAAACCTTTATGGATTTAAACTATTCAATGATTGAAATGAGCCCTTTTCATAGAAACTTACAGCAGAAAAATCTTTGTTCGTTTTCTAATGTGTCGTATTATACGTCGCATAGTGAAATGGGAGAATCGTTCGAAGGGATTCTTTTTTCGAATGAGTTATTTGATGCATTTCCTGTTGAAGTAATTGAGAAGAGAAATGGAATATTGTATGAAGTACGTGTTACGTACACAGAGGAAGGGAAACTCGCAGAAGTATGTAGACCGCTACAGAAAAGTATTGGTCGATACTTATTGAAATATAATATTCATCTTGCTGAAGGTCAGCGTTTTGAAGTGCCACTTGCGATGGAAGAATATATAGTAGAAATGGCGAAATGGTTTCAACGAGGTGTATGTATTACCGTTGATTATGGATACACAAAAGAAGAATGGATGCATCCTGCACATCAAGAAGGAAGTTTACGAGGATATTACGAGCATAAGTTAATCCGTAATCCTTTAGCGCATCCAGGTGAAATGGATCTTACTACTCATATTCATTGGGACGAACTGAAAGAGATGTTTAGCCTGCAAGGCATGAATATAGTATGGCATAAGAAGCAATCTGAGTTTTTGTTAGCAGCAGGAATATTAGATCAGCTTACGGATCACCAAGATCGAAATCCTTTTTCTGAAACTCAAAAACAAAATCGTGCAGTTCGTTCTATGATTTTGAGCGGAGGATTAGGGATTGCATTTGATGTTGTGATACATACGAAACATATGCAACAGTTACACTTGAATCAGTATTTGAAAATATAAAAAAACAAGACACAGCATATTTCTGTGTCTTGTTTTTTAATACGACTTTTTAATTATGTAGCATCATATATTTTCTCTCATGATATATATTTATATTAAAGATATGAGATGAAAAATATAAAATACGCCCTTTTTCTCTGTTTATGAGCTCTTAACCTAATAATACGCGAACGAGTTGAATAATTGTCTCGTTTTCTACTTTGTAATAAATTTCCAATCCTTTTCTTTCACTTGAAACGATTTTAGCACTTTTTAATTTTGCTAAATGCTGTGAAATTGTAGATTGTGGCATGTTTAAGCCAGTGTACATTGTAGAAACGTTGCTTGGACCACGTTCAATTAATCCTTTTACAATACATAAGCGAACAGGATGAGCAAGTACTTTCAATAATTCTGCATTGCTTTCATATAGTTCTATTTCTTTTTGAAAGGTTTCTAACATGTTCTTTTCCACCTCCGTGTGAGCTGTTATACCATACTATACATACCAAAAAATTAAAGAAAAGAAAACAGTTGTTGCAGAAAAAAATTCCTAAAGTAAAGAAATTGTAAGAAAAGAGACCCTGATGTAAATAAAGTAGGTAAATTTGCATGGTTTTGTAAAATGACATTTTTGGGTGAAAATTTTGATGCGTTTTAAAAATTGAAAGATATAGATATATTTGTAACACAATTTTATCATGATTTTCTTATTCTTTCAAATGAATATACAAAATTTTTAAAATAATAAGAAAAAGGAATTATAATGTTATATATAGAATATAAAACAGGTTAAAAGAAAAGAAGCTGAATGTAGTCAGCATCTTTATGGTGATAACAAAACATTTGAGTATAGCTGATAAATTTTAGAATTACCAAGACATTAGTTATATATTCTAGAGTTCATCTTTTATCAGCTTTAAAAATCTGCGGTTCCATATGTTCTCATAAAAATCAATTGTCTCTTTTGCGGACATAAATGGATTATGTAACGTAGAGGTTGCTTTCTGTACCATGAAGTTTTCGTATTCTAGTCCATGGGAAAATTTAATCGTAGCATCCATACAGTACTCTGTTTGGGCGCCACAAAATTCAATACGGTGTACAGATAATTGTTCTAAAATCTCTTTCAAGTTTGTTTTATAAAATGAATTGGCATGTGTTTTTCTTACAAAAAAATCTTGTTCCTGAACATCTAGATCAGCATGAATAGCCCAAAGTTCTTTTTCGGGTACTAAATCATCATCACAATGTTGAATAAAAATGATTGGTTTATTTGATTTTCTGTATGAAGAAATTCTTTTATTTACTTTTGTAAGTAAATTTTGTAAATCAAATAAATGCTCTTCGCTATAACATACTCCATTTTGTAAATCGATAACGATTAAAACATCTGCACAAGTATCCATTATTTTTGCCCCTTTTTTACTTCTTAATATATCAATTAATTCATTATTTAGAAATAGATGGTGCTCTTTCGTTTTTTTTATGAACTATACGAAAAGTAAAAAATATACGTAACGGCATAAAACAGAAGATATGAAAACTTAATTTCATACCTTCTGTTCGTTCTATGCATTTACAGGTTCTTCTACATAAGAAAGGGCATTTTCAAAATCGGATATTAAATCGTCAACATTTTCAAGACCGACGGATAACCGAAGTAATGAATTAGAAATCCCTCTTTCATCACGAGCTTCTTGCGACAGTGCTGCATGTGACATTTTAGCTGGGTAGGAAAGAATCGATTCGACAGCTCCTAAACTAACTGCAAAGACAGGTAATTTTACTTTTGATAAAAATTGGCGGAGTGCGTCTTCTGATTGTAAAGTGAAAGATAGGACAGCTCCGGCTGATGTAGCTTGAGATTGTTGAATATTAAATCCAAGATGTGTTTGTAAGCCAGGATAATAGACGTTTTTAACTTTAGCGTGCTCTTGTAAATAGTGTGCAATTTTATTGGTGTTTGCAGCTGAATGCTCAAGACGTACATGCAATGTTTTTAGACCGCGAAGTACGAGAGAACAATCTTGAGGACCTAAAATAGCGCCGAATGCATTTTGTAAAAATCCAAGTTTTTGAGCGAGTTCGGCATCTTTTACAACCGCTAATCCGGCAGTAACATCACTATGACCGGCAATGAATTTTGTGGCACTGTGAAGAACGACATCGGCGCCAAGATCAAGTGGTTTCTGGAATAGTGGTGTCAAAAATGTATTATCAACAAAAGTAAGGGCAGCAATAGATTTTGCAAGTTTAGAAACAGCACGAATATCTGTCACTTTTAAAAGTGGATTAGAGGGTGTTTCCACATAAAAGAGTTTTGTGTTTGGCTTAATGTTTTGCTTTATTTCTTCTAAATTTGTCATATCAACAAATGTATGTGACACACCGTAACGGGAGAGCACTTCAGTTATAATTCGGTAAGTTCCTCCGTATACGTCTTCTGAAATGAGTACGTGATCGCCTTGTGAAAGAAGGAGGAATGCAGTAGAAATCGCTGCAATTCCTGATGCGAAGGCAAATCCCTTTGTTCCTCCTTCTAATAAAGCAATGATATCTTCAAGAGCTTCACGAGTTGGATTACCAGAGCGACTATAGTCATATTTTCCGAACGTATCTACATCAAACTGGTGGAATGTTGATGTATTATAGATGGGAACGTTAACAGCTCCTGTTTGCGAGTCATGTTTATATTGGTTGTGCAGTAAGATTGTATCTATAGAATAACTCATATTCTTACACCTTCTTTTACAAGTTTAATGGCTTGCTTTAAGTCTTGAATTAAATCGTTACTATTTTCAATGCCAACGGAAAATCGTAGAAGACGATTACATACACCGTTTGCTGTTCTGATTTCTTCAGGAATATCAGCGTGTGTTTGCGTTGCTGGATACGTCATTAAACTTTCAACACCACCAAGACTTTCAGCGAATGTAATTAAGGATAAAGATTGTAAGAATGGATTGATCCATGTTTCATCTTTCAGACGAAATGAGATCATGCCGCCTCTTCCAGGATAAAATACATCTGTCACTCCGTCAGCGTCATTTAAATAAGCAACAACTGCTTTTGCATTTTCTTCATGTTGTCTCATGCGAAGCGCTAACGTTTTCATACCACGAATTAATAGCCATGAGTCAAATGGACTTAAGACCGCACCAGAGGCATTATGATAATGAGCGATTTCCTCACAAAGTTCCTTTCCTTTTGCAACGACAAGTCCGCTTAGGACATCGTTATGTCCCCCTAAATATTTCGTTGCGCTATGAAGTACAATGTCGGCACCTTCTGTTAATGGCTGCTGTATATAAGGCGTATAGAATGTGTTGTCTACAATAAGAAGGAGTCCGTGTCTTTTCGCTACAGTTGCGACAGCGGCAATATCAGTAACTTGCATTAACGGATTAGTTGGAGTTTCTATGAAAATAGCTTTCGTTTCAGTTGTGATAGCTTGCTCAATTTGTTTAATAGATTGTGTATTTACGTATCTACATCGAACATTCCACTTTTTTTCGTGCTCAGAAAATAATCGATAAGTGCCCCCGTATAAATCTTCAGATACAATAAGTTCGTCTCCAGAACGGAATAGGGAAAGGACGAGGAGAACAGCTGCCATCCCTGAACTACAGGCATAACCTTGTTCACCGTACTCTAAATCTGCAATTGCCTGCTCTAAAAGACCGCGAGTTGGATTGCCAGTTCGTGAATAGTCAAAGCCAGTAGAGTTACCAATTCCTTCGTGACGATAAGCAGTTGAAAAATAAACAGGTGGGTTAACAGTTCCTGTTGTAGTTTCGCTCCGGTTTCCGATTTGTGCTAGTTTTGTTTCAATAGTTGACATGTGAAAATTCCTCCTTTTTAAATTAACAATTAAGTGAATGTAAAATAAAAAAAGCCTTCTAAAGAAGAAGGCTTTCGGTTTGAATAGAGTCTTCTTCTCATCTGTCAAATCTTTCACAATTTGCTGGAATTAGCACCTTATTAACAAATGTTAATGGTTGCTGAGGCGTCATAGGGCCAGTCCCTCTACCTCTCTAGATAAGAATGTTCGTATGAAATTTTATTATGTTTTTAACTTTACAACAAAAGATAATTGAATTGCAACTTTATTTTAAATAATTTTTATTTTTCCGCAAGTGTCATTGACTTTTGAATTTGTGCATGCTAAATTTATTAAAAAATTAACAAACATTGTTAAAAGGGGAACGTATTTCCTTTTAGCTACATAAATAAAATAATAAAGACAAACTCTTATTGAGAGCGGTGGAGGGAAAGGCCCTGTGAAACCCGGCAACCTTCAAACGAAATGTTTGAAACGGTGCTAATACCTGCAAAACGAATGTTTTGCATAATAAGAGGAGGAACGATTATGTCCCCCTCTTCAAAGTGAAGAGGGGGTTTTTTATATTGATAGAAATGAGGGAGATTTGTGAAATTACTAGATTTATTATCAAAAGGAATTGTAATAGGTGATGGTGCGGTTGGAACGTTATTACATTCACATGGTTTGCAAAGTAGTTTTGAAGAATTAAATATATCTGATCCAGATTTAATTATATCGATTCATAAACAATATGTAGCTGCTGGGGCAGATGTGATTCAAACAAATACGTACGGAGCAAATGAGGCGAAATTACGTATGTATGGTTTAGAAAATCAAGTTACTGAAATTAATAGAGCCGCAGTAAAACTGGCGAAAGCATCTGTTACAGACAGAAATGCAATTTTAGGAACAATTGGCGGTATGAAACATATTGGAGCTGTTACGACAACTGATATGGAGCGAGAATTTATGTTACTGGAACAGGCAAGTGCATTACTAGAAGAACAGGTTGATGGACTGCTATTAGAGACTTTCTATGATGAGTTTGAATTACTTCATGCTGTTCAGGTGTTACGAAAACAAACGAATATTCCAATTGTAGCTCAATTAGCATTACATGAGGCAGGTACGACTCAAAATGGAAATGATGTAAATGAAATATTAAAACAGCTTTTAGATTACGGTGCAAATGTCGTTGGATTGAACTGCCAACTAGGGCCACTTCACATGACGGAAGCTTTTAAAATGATATCGATTCCTCAAAATGGCTACTTGTCAGCATATCCAAATGCAGGTCTCCCGAATTATGTGGAGGGACGCTACGTATATGAGGGAAGTCCGGCTTATTTCGAAGCGATGACACCGAAATTTATTGAGCAAGGTATTCGGTTATTGGGTGGTTGTTGTGGCACTACTCCAGAACATATCGAAAGTATGAAACGTGCTACTCTAAATGTTACGCCTGTAATAGAAAAGGATACGATTCAAAGACCGAAAGTAGTTCATACACATGAGAAACGTTCGAAAGCTCATGTCACTTTAGCAGAGAAAGCAAAAAAACAAACGACAGTAGTAGTGGAATTAGATCCACCGAAAACGTTAGATACGCAGCGATTTTTTGAAGGAGCAAGAGCATTGAAAAGGGCTGGTGCAGATGCTATTACTCTAGCAGATAATTCATTAGCATCGCCTCGCATCTCGAATATGGCAATGGGGGCATTATTAACGAAGCACGATATTCCGGTATTGACGCACTTAACGTGTAGAGACCATAACGTCATCGGACTACAATCTCATTTACTAGGCCTATCAGCGTTAGGCATGGAAGAAGTGTTAGCTTTAACTGGGGATCCAGCACGCGTCGGTGATTTTCCAGGTGCCACTTCTGTATATGATTTGTCCTCTATTGAGCTCATTAAAATGATTAAAGAAATGAACGACGGGCGCTCGATTTTAGGGAAATCAATAGGTCCAGCAACAAGGTTTTCAGTGGGAGGTGCGTTTAATCCGCATGTAAGACATTTAAAAGCAGCGGTTAAGCGAATGGAACGGAAAATAGATGCTGGAGCGGAATATTTCTTAACGCAGCCAATTTATGATATCGCGTTAATTGAAGAAGTGTATGAAGCGACAAAGCATTTGGAACAACCTATTTTTATTGGGATTATGCCATTAATAAGTAAAAGGAATGCAGATTTCCTTCATTTTGAGGTACCGGGTATTACTCTACCTGAAGAAATAAGGGAGAGAATGGATGGACATGAAACGAAAGAGGCAGCAATTGAGGAAGGAATTCTCATTTCACAAGAATTAATTGATGCGGCGATGAAGTATTTTAACGGCATTTATCTTATTACACCATTTCTAAAATATGAAATTACAGAACATCTTGTTAAATATGTGAGAGAAAAGCAAGAAGTGAAAGAAGGTATTAACTGATGAAATGTATAGAAGAAAAATTACAAAATAACATCTTAATATTAGATGGTGCAATGGGAACAATGATCCAGCAAGAGGACTTAACTGCGGAAGATTTCGGAGGAGAAGAGTACGAAGGCTGTAATGAATATTTAGTAGAAACAAGGCCTGATGTCATTTTAAAGATTCATAAAGCTTATGTTGAAGCTGGAGCGGATATTATTGAAACAAATACATTTGGGGCGACGAATATCGTATTAAGTGATTATGAGTTGTCTCATTTAGATGAGGAATTAAATGAGAAGGCAGCACGTTTAGCGAAGCAAGCGGTCAAAGAAAGCGGGAAGGAAGTATATGTTGCGGGAGCAATGGGACCAACAACGAAAGCGATTAGTGTTACAGGTGGTGTGACGTTCGGAGAATTAATTGAAGCCTATACACGGCAGGCGAGAGGTTTATTGAATGGCGACGTAGATGTATTACTCGTTGAGACGAGTCAAGATATGCGTAACGTGAAGGCTGCTTATATTGGAATTCAAGCAGCTTTTGACGAGCTAAATAAAATTGTCCCTATTATGATTTCGGGAACGATCGAACCGATGGGAACGACTCTGGCTGGGCAAACAATTGAGGCTTTTTACTTATCGATAGAACATATGAAGCCATTATCTGTTGGATTAAACTGTGCGACTGGTCCGGAGTTTATGAGAGACCATATTCGTTCACTATCTGATTTGTCGGAGTGTTACATTTCTTGTTATCCAAATGCAGGTCTTCCTGATGAAGATGGACATTATCATGAATCTCCATCTTCTCTCGCTGAAAAAGTGAAGCGATTTGCTGAAGAAGGATGGGTTAATATT
Organism: Bacillus sp. 16GRE42; assembly: GCF_019837435.1. NCBI lineage: Bacteria > Bacillati > Bacillota > Bacilli > Caryophanales > Bacillaceae > Bacillus > Bacillus sp. 16GRE42. The sequence goes on along the minus strand of NZ_JADAXF010000001.1, from coordinate 1,742,581 downwards.
ATCGGTGGTTGTTGTGGCACAAAACCAGAACATATAAAAGCGATGAAATCCGCGTTAGCTTCTCTTAAGCCGCGTGAACACCACGAAAGAGCTGGACACGGGGTTAGTGGATTAGAGGCACTTCAATATGATGACTCTATGAGACCATTATTTGTTGGTGAAAGAACAAACGTTATTGGGTCACGTAAATTTAAACGATTAGTAGCAGAAGGGAAATTTGAAGAGGCTGCTGAAGTCGCAAGAGCGCAAGTGAAGAAAAATGCTCATATTATTGATATTTGTATGGCAGACCCTGATCGCGATGAAATAGAAGATATGGAAAACTTCTTGGCAGAAGTTACGAAAGTGTTAAAAGTACCGATTATGATTGATTCAACAGATGAAAATGTGATGGAGCGAGCTCTTACTTATATTCAAGGAAAAGCTGTTATTAACTCAATTAATTTAGAAGATGGAGAAGAACGATTTAAAAAAGTGACGCCGCTTCTTCAGAAATATGGTGCTGCTATTGTTGTAGGAACAATTGATGAAGATGGTATGGCGGTTAGTGCAGAACGAAAACTCGAAATCGCGAAAAGAAGTTATGAGTTATTGACGACGAAATATGGTATACGCCCGTCAGATATTATTTTTGATGCACTTGTATTTCCTGTAGGTACAGGTGATGAAGAATATATTGGTTCAGCGGCAGCGACGATAGAAGGAATTCGCCTTATTAAAGAAGCATTACCAGAGTGTTTAACGATTTTAGGTGTAAGTAACATATCATTTGGTTTACCACCAGCTGGCCGCGAAGTATTAAATTCCGTCTTTTTATATCATGCAACGAAAGCAGGATTAGATTACGCGATTGTGAATACGGAAAAATTAGAACGGTATGCGTCAATTCCAGAGGAAGAAAAACGTCTTGCAGATGCATTACTTTTTGAAACGACGCAAGAGACGTTAGAAGAATTTACAAACTTTTATCGCGCGGCAAAAAAGAAAGATGTCGTTATCCAAGAAACATTAACTCTTGATGAAAGGTTGGCAAATTACATTGTTGAAGGTACGAAACAAGGGCTACAAGAAGATTTAAGCCTCGCACTTACAGAAGGAAGAAAACCTTTGGATATTATTAATGGCCCACTTATGACAGGAATGGATGAGGTGGGACGATTATTTAATAATAATGAGCTTATCGTTGCCGAAGTATTGCAAAGTGCTGAAAGTATGAAAGCTGCCGTAAGCTATTTAGAGCCACATATGGAATCTAGCGAGAGTGCGAAAAAAGGGAAAGTATTATTAGCAACTGTTAAAGGTGACGTACATGATATTGGGAAAAACCTCGTTGAAATTATTTTATCGAATAACGGATATGAGATTATTAATTTAGGAATCAATGTTCGCTCGGATCGAATCGTACAAGAAGTACAAGAAAAGAAGCCTGACATTATTGGCCTTTCTGGTTTATTAGTAAAATCAGCGCAACAAATGGTAACGACTGCTGAAGATTTAAAAGCGGCAAATATTGATATTCCAATCGTTGTAGGCGGGGCAGCATTAACGAGAAAGTTTACAGATAATCGTATTTCACCATCATATACAGGGCTCGTATGCTATGCGAGTGATGCGATGACCGGGCTTGATATTATTAATAAGCTTCAAAAAGAAGAAGAGCGCGAGAAGATGAAACAAGATAAAAAAGAGCGTCATCTTCATATCGTAAAAAAAGAGGAGAAGAAAGTAGAAATTCCAGCAGTAATTGAACCATTACCGAAGGCTGAGGTTATGATACCTGATTCAACAAAGCGAATTGTATTACGTGATATTCCAGTTGCACACCTCGCTCCATTTTTAAATAGACAAATGCTACTTGGACATCACCTTGGATTAAAAGGAAATGTGAAGAAGCTTTTGCGAGAGGGAGATAAGAAAGCACATGAATTAAATGATTTAATAGATGAATTATTGCAGGAAGGACAATCTTGGTTAAAACCGAAAGCGGTGTATCAATTTTTCCCAGCGCAAAGTGACGGACAAAACATTGTAATATATGATCCAGAAGATCATACGCGTGTTATAGAGCGTTTCACATTCCCAAGACAAGGAAAAGCACCATATCGTACTTTAGGTGATTATGTACGACCAGTTGGAGATGAGATGGACTATGTTGCTTTCCTATCTGTTACGGTTGGGGAAGGCGTTCGGGACATTGCTGAAGAGTGGAAGGCGAAGGGTGATTATTTACGCAGTCATGCTATTCAATCGTTAGCGCTTGAACTAGCAGAAGGACTTGCTGAAAAAACACATATGCTCATTCGTGATCGCTGGGGCATTCCAGATTCACCAGAACTGAAGATGGAAGAACGCTTCCGTACGAAATATAGAGGGATACGCGTGTCCTTCGGTTATCCAGCATGTCCAGAACTTGCGGATCAAGAAAAGTTATTTCGCCTTATTCATCCAGAAGAAATAGGTATTTCATTAACGGAAGGATTTATGATGGAACCAGAAGCATCTGTAACGGCTATGGTATTTTCTCACCCTGAGGCAAGATATTTTAGTGTATTATAGTGTAGAAGGGGGAGACGTATGAAGAAAATAGTCTTTACAGGTGGCGGTTCGGCAGGGCATGTAACACCTAATTTAGCCATCATTCCACATTTACAAGAACAGAATTGGGATATCTCTTATATCGGTTCTCATCAAGGAATTGAGAAAACAATTATAGAAAAGGAAGGCATTCCGTACTATAGTATTGCAAGCGGAAAGCTACGTCGTTATTTTGATTTGAAAAATATAAAAGATCCTTTTCTTGTAATGAAGGGTGTTATGGATGCCTATGTAAGGATTCGAAAACTAAAACCGGATGTGATTTTTTCAAAAGGTGGTTTCGTATCTGTACCAGTCGTAATTGGAGGATGGCTAAATAGAGTCCCTGTTTTATTACATGAATCTGATATGACGCCAGGACTAGCAAACAAAATTGCGCTCCGTTTTGCTTCGAAAATATTTGTTACATTTGAAGAAGCTGCGAAACATTTACCGAAAGAAAAAGTAATCTATACAGGATCTCCTGTACGTGAAGACGTGCTAAAGGGAAATCATGAAAAAGGTTTAGTGTTTTTAGGTTTTTCACGTAAAAAGCCAGTTATTACAATTATGGGAGGAAGTTTGGGCGCAAAGAAAATTAATGAAACTGTTCGAGAAGCGTTACCAGAACTTCTGAAAAAGTATCAAATTGTTCATCTTTGTGGAAAAGATAATCTTGATGAAAGCTTACAAAATCAAGAAGGATATAGACAATTTGAATATATACATGGAGAGCTGCCAGACATATTAGCGATAACAGATTTTGTTATTTCACGTGCGGGCTCTAATGCCATTTTTGAGTTTTTAACATTGCAAAAGCCGATGGTTTTAATTCCGCTATCGAAATTTGCAAGCCGTGGAGATCAAATACTAAATGCAGAGTCTTTTGAAAGACAAGGATATGCTTCCGTATTGTATGAAGAAGATGTGACTGTGAAATCTCTTATAAAGCATGTCGAAGAATTAAATCAAAATAATGAGATGTATAAAACAGCTCTAAAAAAATATAATGGAAAAGAAGCAATTCAAACAATCATTCAACATATTTCAGAGGCATGATGAAACAATCATGTCTTTTTTAATAGGATGAAAGATTCCAAGGATTGATATTTTTATGTTACAATAGCAAATGGATTAGTAGGGAAATTCCAATTAATGAAGCGTGAAAATACGAATGGATTAGGAGTGACTGTGTTGGAGCTAAGTCTCTATGAAAATACTGCACTTATTATATGCTTTGTGTTGTACGTTGGTAGTGTTATTGTTTATATTTCAAGGAAATTTTCGCAAGAAAGAGAGCTTGAAAAATCAGAAATAACAGCTGAACTAGAAATGTTAGCTGATGAAAGTTATAAAAAGAAAAAAATAAAAGAAGAGCATGAAGAATCCCATCATTTAAACGCAAATAAGTTTTAAAGATGGGCATTTTTTTTTGAAGTCGTTCTTTATTATGTTTATAGCAAGTAACGCTAAAAGGAGTTTCCCGTACATAATGAAGGAGTGTATATAAATGAATTTTTATGTCGCCTCAGGATTCCAAAATAAACATCTTGTACGTTCTATAGCAAATGAACTGAAACATGCAGGATGGCACCATACATATGATTGGACAAGAAACGAAAGAGCAGTGAATCAAGATCAATTAAGAGAGATTGGTCAGGCAGAAAAGAATGCTATTAAAGAAGCGGATGTCTTTTTACTTATGTTAGATGGCGGAAACGGGAGCCATACAGAGTTTGGAATGGCGATTGCGCTAGAGAAAAAGATATATGTATATCATGAAAGAAACCCGCTTCAAACAACGTTCTATCATTTGCCAGAAATAAATATTTTTGAAGGAGATGCAACTGCATTTGCATCTTATGTTATGAATCATGTGAAATAATAGTAACGACCTAAAAGGTTATAAAAGTGATCTTTTGGGTACAGTGATGATAAGAAACGTATATAAAGGAGTATATAATATGAAATTAGAAAATGGATGGGAAACGAGCTTTTTAGAAGTTGTACAAAATAGTGAATTTAAGAAAGAGGCCGTTCTTAGTCAATTGCTTTGTGAGGATAGTGAAGAAGTAGAAGAGCTTGTGGATGATTACGGATATGAAGAGATTATTGAACGCGAACATGATGATGAATTAGCAGAAGTTTTAGGTGAAGAACTTTTCGATGAGATGGAACGACACGTATTCTTATCTTCACAGCCAGAAGAAAAACTTATTTCATTCGTAAATGGATTAGGTTTTCATGTGTTAGATTGGATTGTTCTTCTTGAAACAGAATTTGGCATTGATAGCGTACACTTTACGTCAGACGCCGTGAAAACGTTAGAAAAACGCTTTAGACAATTTCCATACATAGAAGATAAGACAATTTTTGATATGACATTTGGAGAAGCAATGGATGTATTAGAATCCATTACAGGATTACAACTGAAGGGAAAGATGAACGTATAATGTGAAAAAAAAAGAACGTGATATCCTCACGTTCTTTTTTTTACATTATAATAATTTTGTCATCTAGTTTTGTTTGTCCGCTAAGAAGTGCGTTTAAATATTCCACTTTTCTTATACAGGCCTGTATATGTCTTTCAACCTCTTGTAACTCTGCTTGGTGATGTGTTTCAATCGGATGAATTTGTACGTTGAATTTTTCAAATTGACTACTATATGTTATTTCTGCATAGCCGCTCATAATATCCATTTCGTTATGAAATAAAAATTGTTTCGTTTTGTCACAGAATGATACATTCTGAAAGCCATATACTTTTAATGCGTCAATTACTTTTTTAATCATTTTTGTATTCATTTTTTTTAACCCTCTTTGCGAAGTTCTACTTATATATTATAACACAAAAAATTACATAGAAAGCGCTTCCAAGTGTATTTTATTATAAACTTTACGTTTCAATCACAAAAATGAAACAAAGAAAAAATAATTGTAAAGAAGGGAGGACTCTTTTATTGTTTCGTCATATATATAGAGAAATAGTGCAAGGAAAGGGAATTTTCCGAATTTGAGTTCGTATTTCAAATTTAAGCGCAATAAAAGAGGTGAGAGACTTGAACTTTGATATTGTAGGACAAAAAGCATATATAAAAGATGGACCGCATCGGAACCGAATTGGAATTGTAAAGAACAGCGAGACAAAATTAGAAGCGCAGTTTGCTATTGTAATTGGAGAACAAATCATTGATGTAGAGCTAAAGGATATCGTGTTAGTTGGAGTAGACGTAGGACAATTTCATAAATGGTGCGAACAAAATGGTTATTTGTAAGAAGGACGGGCTGTGAGATAATAAAAATAATTGTAGCAGCATAAGAATGAGAGAATACGAGATTGGTATTCTCTTTTTCAGTGTTTTAGGAGGCGAGAATGAAGTATAAAGAACAAGATTTTACATTGGAGTTAAAAGAGAAAATTCAGTGTATGGAGAAGGAAATAGAGAGAATATCATTTAAACTTTTTAAAGATTATTCACATTTGTACATAGAAAAAAACATGGAATTATTTATAGAACTGATCAGAGATAAAGAAAATCCTTTTGAAACAGGATATTCTTCATCGATTTCGATAGCTGTATTAGATGAAGAAGGAAAGATGATTGAATTTTATACAGTTCCTATCTGGGAATGTTGTAGTTATTTTTTAGGAGTAACGCTTCAAATAAGGTTTTGGGGAAGTAAGTTAAGTGGTGAACTTGTTGGTGAATCTTATTGTGAGATAGAGGAGGAGTTAAAGGAGCGGTTGGAAGAGTTTTTACAGTTTGCAGATGAGGAATAATAGTTATTAAAAAAATGAAAAATGGTATTATTTCATTATATCTATACGTAATAATATACAGGTGATGTTTTACCATGGTTGAAGTAATTTGTAGAGCTTTATACATAGTGTTTGAAACAATATGTTATGCCTTATGTATAAAAGACAAAGAGGAAGATGGAAAGAACTAAAAAAGGACGCTAACAGTTTTTGTTAGCGTCCTTTTTATTATGAAGCAATTTCACCAGTTTTTGTATCATCTTGATTGTACGTATCTTGATCTAATTCACCAAGCCATTTACTAGAAATAAGACCTGCTGTCATAGAACCACTTACGTTAAGAGCTGTACGACCCATATCGATTAATGGTTCAACTGAGATAACAAGAGCGACAATACCAATTGGTAAGTTCATTGTAGATAGTACGATTAACGCTGCGAATGTTGCACCGCCACCAACACCGGCAACACCGAATGAGCTAATAGCAACGACAGCGATTAAAGTTAAAATAAATTGTGGTTGTAATGGATCGATTCCTACAGTTGGAGCGACCATCATTGCAAGCATTGCTGGATAAATACCTGCGCAACCGTTTTGTCCGATAGATACTCCAAATGATGCTGCAAAGTTTGCAATCCCTTCGGAAATACCAAGCTTTTCTTTTTGCGCTTCAATATTTAATGGCATTGCACCAGCACTAGAGCGAGATGTGAATGCAAATGTTAATACAGGGAACACCTTTTTTAAATATTGAATTGGATTTAAACCAGATAGAGCAATTAATAATAAGTGGATAACGAACATTACGATAAGTGCCACGTAAGACGCTAATACGAAGTTACCAAGTTTTAAAATAGCATTTATGTCGCTACCAGCAACTGTTTTTGCCATAAGAGCTAATACGCCATATGGAGTAAGACGTAAAATTAATGTTACCATACGCATTACGATTGCATATACAGCATCAAGCATTTTCTTAAATAGTTCTGCTTGTTCTGGATATTTTCGTTTTACCCCTATAAAGGCGATACCGATAAAGGCTGCAAATATTACAACAGAAATTGTTGATGTTGGACGAGCACCTGTTAAATCAAGAAACGGATTTGTAGGCAACAGCTCTAATAATTTATCTGGAATTGTTGTTTTTTCAATAGAAGTAAATCTTTCTTCAACTAACTTCAGACGAGCGGATTCTGCATCACCTTGTTGTAAGCCTGTTGCTGATACATCAAATCCTGCACTTGCAGCGATACCGACAGCTGCAGCGATTCCTGTAGTAAGAATTAAAATTCCGATAATAAGACCACTAATTTTACCAAGGTTTTTCGTTAACTGTAATTTTGTAAATGCGGAAATAATAGATACTAAAATAAGTGGCATAACAATCATTTGAAGTAATTTCACATAACCGTTACCGATCAAGCTAAACCAAGTATTTGATTCAATAATTACTTTAGAAGTTGGCTCATAAATAAATTGTAATATAAGACCGAATATAATGCCGACTCCTAAAGCAGTAAATACACGTTTATTAAAAGATACATGCTTACGTTGCATATAATATAATACGCCAACTAAGATGAGCATGACTGCAACGTTAATTCCGACAAGCAGTGTATTCATGTTGATTCCCCCTAATTCCAATCTGTTATATAGAATATAAGGTAATAAAACCTATAAGTCAACTAGGGAATTGCGGAATTAAAAAAAGATGGCAAAATGCCATCTTTAATGTCCAGCTCCAGGGACAAGTAAAAACGTCGTGTAGTATGTAAATCCTATGAAGAAAACAGTTAAATATGCCCCGAATACGTATATATACATACGCTCTGTTAAATTTAAATAGCTTAAAAGTACGAAGAAACCTGTTTGTCCTAAAAATAGTAGTGCGGTCGAATGCATATCCCCTACGTAAAACATAACCGAGAAAATTCCAGTCCAAAAGCCGAGAACGCGAAACATGCGCTCCATGCCATCTCCCTCCTTTTCTAAAAAAAGTAAACCTCTCCTCATTATAGTTTATTTTTCTTACTATTGTAAATATTCGTTCATATAAAAAGAAGCCAATTATAATTGGCTTCTTTTTATATGAGAAATTAAATTGTTAGTTTATAATTACAAGATTTACATCCATCTAGTAGACTATCGTTTCGAGTTAATTCCGTGTTAGGGAATAGGATTTCGAAAATCCCTTTCATCATATCCCCGTGCATATTACAAATTTCAGTTGGGTGATGAACAGCAACCTCTTTAAATGGACAATTGTGTACATCGTAGAAAATTTTCGTTCCATCTGCACTTAATTCAAAAGCAGGTGATAAGCCAGCTGTTGAGAAAGCTTCTTTTGCAATTTGAACTTTTTGCTCTACTGTTAAAGCATCTTCATTCACATGTAAACGCTGCATATGTTGTTGCATTAACTCGGCCCCGAATTGTTTTCCTGTTTCGTATAGCGCCTTTTCACCAGCAGCGCCAAGGCTAAGTAAAGAATTAAATGCGATTCTTGCTAACAATTGATAATCACGGAATGGAAATTGCAATTGAATCACATCTTCAGATAATACATATAATCTGCTTGGTCTTCCGCCTTTTCCAGTTTTCTTCGTTTCCGATTTCAGCATATGAACATCTTCTAATTTAGATAAATGTAAACGCGCTACGTTCGGATGAATGTCAAACTCATCTGCAATTTCTTGTACAGTTACGTAACTATGTTTTTGAGAAATATATTTATAAATGTAATAACGAGTTGGGTCAGATAATACGCCTGTAATTTTTAAAGCTTGTTCCATGAGGATCTCCACCTTTATCACTTTATCCAAGATAATAACATTATAATACAGATAAACTTCCATATAGGTAATTTCAGACAATAATTCGGAAATTGTTCATAATTTCACAAACATATTTTCCCTTTTTTCTCTGGTGAAAATACAAAATTATCGATTTTTCTTATCTGTTTTTTCATGCTATATACATAGTGGGGAGGGAAAAATGATGAATGGAATTGAAATTTTTGCGAATATGATTTTGAAAGAGGCGTGCAGGGTACAAGCTTCGGATTTACATATTGTGCCCCGGAAGAAGGATGTAGCGGTTCAACTGCGTATAGGAAAAGATTTAATGACGAAACACTGTATCGAAAAGGAATTTGGAGAAAAACTTGTTTCACACTTTAAATTTTTAGCATCCATGGATATAGGGGAGAGACGGAAGCCACAAAATGGTTCACTGTATTTACAAATGGATGGACAAGAAGTGTATTTACGCCTTTCCACGCTTCCAACCGTATATCAAGAAAGTCTCGTTATTCGTCTTCATTTACAAGCATCTATTCAGCCATTATCTCATCTTTCGTTATTTCCAAGTACAGCGAAAAAAATACTCTCTTTTTTACACTATTCACACGGGTTACTCGTATTTACTGGACCGACTGGTTCTGGCAAGACAACAACAATGTATGCATTATTAGAGGTGATTAGAAAAAAGAAAACACGTCGCATCATTACACTTGAAGATCCGGTTGAAAAAAGAAATGATGATGTATTACAAATTCAAATAAATGAAAAAGCAGGTATCACATATGAGACGGGATTAAAGGCTATTTTACGTCATGACCCAGATATTATTTTAGTCGGTGAAATCCGTGATGAAGAAACCGCAAAAATAGCTGTAAGAGCAAGTTTGACTGGCCATTTAGTAATGACGACATTGCATACTAGTGACGCGAAAGGAGCGATACTACGATTTATGGATTATGGCATAACGAGGCAAGAGATTGAACAATCTTTATTGGCTGTAGCTGCACAGCGACTTGTCGAATTGAAGTGCCCGTTTTGCAGAGGAAACTGCTCTGTTTTATGTAAATCAATGCGGCAAGTAAGGCAAGCGAGCATTTATGAGTTGTTATATGGATATGAGTTAAAACAAGCGATTAAAGGAGCGAACGGAGAATGTGTTACGTACAAGCATGAAACATTAGAATCTTCGTTACGTAAAGGATACGCCTTAGGATTTTTAGAAGAAGATGTTTATGTTTAAGAAAACATGGAGTTTAAGTGATCAAGTAGTATTACTGAAACGATTAGGAGAATTATTAGAGAAAGGGTACTCTCTTTTGCAGGCACTAGAATTTTTGCGGTTTCAATTACCTTTAGAAAAGAAAGTACAATTGCAGCATATGATTGATGGATTAAAAGATGGAAAAAGTCTACACGATTCTTTTCATCAATTAAAGTTTCATCAGGAGATGTTAAGTTATTTATTTTATGCCGAGAAACATGGTGATATTTCTTTTGCATTGCAACAAGGGAGCGCACTTCTTTATAAAAAGGATAAGTATAGGAAAGATATGATCAAAATAATGCAGTATCCTATGTTTTTGGCGCTCTTTTTACTAATCATGATTTTGATTTTTAATCGCATTTTATTACCACAGGTCGACATGGTATATAGTTCGTTTGGTTCCACAGCACCGTTATTTACAGAACAAATATTAAGTGCAATTAAGCTACTACCCTATCTTATTTTTAGCACTATTTTTATCGTTATGATTGGCTGTAGTGTATATATATTTTACTTTCAAAAACTCCCGCATATGAAGCAGGTAAAAATTAAGCTTTGTATCCCCCTCGTAAAAAAATTTCTTATTTTAAAGCATTCACATTATTTCGCCACTCAATTGAGCGGTTTATTACACGGCGGACTATCAGTACTTGAGGCTCTAACAATAATGATGGAGCAACATTATCATCCGTTTTTTCAATATGAAGCGGGCCGAATTGAACGTCAATTAATTGCGGGAGAACCGTTGCAATCTATTATTGCTAAAAGCGGATATTATGAGGAAGAACTTTCTTATATTATTACGCATGGACAAGCAAACGGTAATTTGGCGATTGAATTAGGTGACTATAGCGATCTTATTATGGAAAAAATGGAGCAAAAAGTTAAACGTATGTTAGTGATCATTCAACCAATTTTATTTACGTGTATTGGAGGAATAGTCGTTCTTATGTATTTAGCAATGATTATGCCAATGTTTCAAATGATGAATTCTATTTAGGAGGTATTTACATGCAGAATGAAGAAGGGTTTACCCTTTTAGAAATGTTATTAGTTATGGTCGTCATAACTGTATTATTACTATTAATTATTCCGAATGTAGTTACACAGCGTTCATCAGTCGAAGGAAAAGGATGTAAAGCCTATGTGAAATCTATAGAAGCTCAAATACAAGCATACCATTTACAACATAATAAAATTCCTTCGCTAAAAGAGCTAAGGGATGAAAAATATATTACAGCTGATGAGTGTCCGAATGGTGAATCCATTCATATTTCAAATGATGGCACAGTAACAACTGGGAAACTGTGAAACAAAAAGGTTTTACTCTTTTAGAAATGCTACTCGTTCTATTTGCAATTTCTGTACTAAGTATGGTCACGTATTTTAACGTACATTCATTACATGAAAAACAAAAAGTGGAACAATTTTTAAGACAGTTTTCAAACGATATTTTGTATATGCAACAATTAGCGATAAACCGTCAAAAACACTATACATTACGATGGTATAAAGATAGACATACGTATTATATAGGGGAGCTAAGTGAGAATCTTACTATCATTAAAAGAGAATATGATAGCGATATACAAATTGATTTGAATACTTTTCCAAATCCGATGACATATAATCCGAGTGGAAATATTAATAGAGGTGGCACTATTTTACTTTCGTATCGAAGTTATAAATATGAGATTGTATTTCAGCTTGGGAGAGGAAGATTTACGTATCGTGAAATGTCAAAAAGGGTCAGTGATGGCTGAGATGCTTGTAGCATTAAGTATAGTAATGATGACAGTATCTTTACTACTTCCGCAAACAGTATTGGTTATGCAAGAACGAAAAAACATACAAATTCGTTATAAAGCATTTGTATTATTAAAAAGGGAAGCAGCTTTATATATGTATGAGAATGGGGCGAAACGACCGCAAGAAAAAGTCGTAAACGGAAATGTATATTACACATATTGGGGAGGAAATGAAGTTTGTGCTATGTGGAAAGATGTGAAAGGAAGAATGATGGAACAATGCTTTTATGCAGGAGAAAAAATAAATTAGAAGTTGGGTTTACATTAATAGAAATGATCGTATGTTTTTTTCTGTTATCACTGTTCTTTTTACTCTTACCACGTTTGAATTTTATTGGAATAGAAAACAACCAATCAAAAGGATTAAATAATTGGGAATGGGATGTGTTTATAGGACAAGTACAGTTAGAGTTTCGTGAAGTATCTTTTGTAGAAAAAATAGTCCCTGAAAATAAAGATAATCTTTTACGCTTCCGTCTTCGCACTGGAGATGAAGTGACGTATGAAAAATTGAATAATCATCTTATAAGAAAAGTGAATAAGCGCGGAAGAGAAGTTATATTACAAAATGTTGAAATGGTTTCGTATGAAGTAACACCTCATTTGCTCTTTATAAATGTGAAAGATATGAGTGGGAAAATATATGAAGGTGTAGCTGTCAGATATAGCGAAATGGAAATAGATATATGAGAAAACAAGATGGATTTACGATGCCAGGAACAATCATTTTTCTTGTATTATTAACTTCGTTCTTTGTATACGAAACGAATATGTTGCTTATAGATAAAAATTTTTATATTGAAATAGAGCAAAAGTTTGTACTGGAAGAACTACTAAATCGATCAATTACAAATATAAAAAAAGACTTACAGCAAAAAGAAAAGGAAGATACTTTTTTCTTTCAATATGAAAAGGGCGAAGCAAGTGGGAATTACGTCTTTGAAAACGATGTTATACTCGTTTCGTTGCAGTGCAAAATAAAACAAGAAGTTTTCTACAAGGTTAGTTTTCGGTATAGAAAAAAGGATGAAAAAATATTCGATTGGATAGAAGGATAGAATGTAAAATATACGGATGAAAACCATAATTTCTTATTTTAAAATAGGTTATTTTTTTATAGCAAATGGATAAATATAACGAACGAAAGTTTAAATTTTCTCAAAAAAGAGAAAGGTGGAAAGAATATGATATATTCAAGCTATCCAAACATATTTTTTTAGGGAGAATAGGGAAATGACAAATAACAATCAAATAGGTGAAAATAAGGAACAAACTATTTTTGATCATAAAGGAAATGCAATTATGACGGAAGATAGGGAAATACACATTATTTCAAAATTCGAAGAACCTCTTATTGTCGTGTTAGGAAATGTATTAAGTGATGAAGAATGCGACGAATTGATTGAATTGTCTAAAAGTAAAATGGAACGTTCTAAAGTTGGTTCATCACGTGATGTAAATGATATTCGAACGAGTAGCGGTGCATTTTTGGAAGACAATGAGCTTACTGTAAAGATTGAAAAACGAATTTCATCTATCATGAATGTTCCTGTGTCGCATGGAGAAGGATTACACATTTTAAATTATGAAGTGGATCAACAATATAAAGCGCACTATGATTATTTTGCGGAACATAGTAGATCAGCTGCTAATAATCGTATTAGTACGCTTGTCATGTACTTAAATGATGTAGAAGAAGGCGGAGAAACGTTCTTTCCGAAATTAAATCTTTCTGTGCACCCTAGAAAGGGAATGGCAGTATACTTTGAGTATTTTTATCAAGACCAATCATTAAATGAGCTTACGTTACATGGAGGGGCACCTGTAACGAAAGGTGAGAAATGGATTGCAACACAGTGGGTGAGAAGAGGAGCTTATAAGTAAAAGCGTGTATATAACGTTTTGTTCTTCATTGTATAAGGAGAACAAAACGTTTTTTTATTAAATAATTAAATCTTTCGTTATAATAAAAAATAATAACGGATGATTGAGAGGAACGAACATGAAATCTATATACATAACTGGTTATATGGGAGCTGGGAAAACAACAATTGGAAAAGCGTTAAGTAAAGAACTTCATATGGATGTTGTCGATACAGACCAAAAAATTGAAGAGAATCAGGAGAAGGCAATTCGTGATATTTTTGCCGAAGAAGGCGAAATCGCTTTTCGGGAATATGAAAGTGAAATGTTACGTTCACTACCCAGTTGTAATGTAATTATTACAACTGGTGGTGGAATCATCGAGCGAGAGGAAAACCGAAAGTGGATGAAGGAAAATGGAACTGTCGTGTATTTATATTGTGATCCACATGTAATTGCAGAAAGACTCCGTGAAGATACGACGCGTCCACTATTTCAGAAGAAAGATATAGAGGCATTTGTGGCAAAATTTGAATCGCGCCGAGCTTATTATGAAGAGGCTCATATTCATATCGATACGACGAATAAGTCTGTAAAGCAAATTATGAATGAATTAAAAGAAAAGATTAATGAATAAAAAAGTGGACATACTAATCAAGTAGAGGTGATGATAATATGTCTACTAATGATTATGTTCGCTTTGTGACACAGCAGTTTGTGTCGTACATGGATGCTCCAAAAGAAGATCGTAAACAAAAGAAAGAACAACGCCGTGCTGAAAAAGAGCCATTTATGAATAAGTGGTTTGGTGTTATGCCGCTAAGTGCTGCTTTGTTTTATCGAAACGTAAAAGATAAAAGAAAAAAATCAAGTTAACGATTTCGTAATATGTGTAGCAAAATGAAAATCCCCTAGTAGTATGATGCTACTAGGGGATTTTCATTTACTGTACAGATTCTTTTTCTTCTGTCACTGCATGTATTTTATTGTTTACCCAAACAAATCCAATTCCGATACAAATGGAAATGCCCCACCCAACAGCGGTCATAATCGCTCTCATTTCACCATAGCCATCTACACCGAAAACAGAGATGAAATAAATTTTTAAGAAGCTTTTTAATATAAATTGTAGCCCGAAAAATAGCGTTAAATATTGTAGTGCTGGATAGATACGACTATCACGATACAGTTCACGACTTTTATCACGGTCATGGCCTTGCAATGCGGCAATATCTGCTGCGAAATATAACATAAGTGGTTTTTTTATAAAAATTGTACATATGACGATAATACCGAGTACGATGTGATAATACGCATCGTTCCACAACATTCGTTCAGCTGATCCAGATAATAGGTCTACTGTTGTATTAGAAATGAGTGTAATTAAAATAAAGAACCCTGTCACGTTAAACTGTTTTTCTTTTTTAAAGGTATACAGTGTATAAATAATCCCTGGAACAGAGGAAAGTAACATCGCGTAATAAGGATCGATATAAGGTTTTGCAAATTTCCAAATGAGGAATGGGATTACGAGATAAAAGACAAGATCTAATATAGCTTTTTTATTTTGATTCATATAAATCCTCCTTAAGTCATACATATATTTTATAATATAATTTCTGAAAATTGTATAAGGTTTAATGGGAAAAGAAAAAATATATTAATTTTTGAGGGATTAGTAGATTAAAAAAATTGCCCCTAGCGTAGTAAGTTTTTTTAGTATATAATAAAGGAAACGCTTTCATTTTTTGGTTTGTTCACAAAATGGACGGAAAATCACATATTTACTATCGATATGTTGCTTTATAATGAAACTAATTAAATATACATGCATACAATATTGTGAAATAAATAACATAAATAATCTATATAAATGTAAACGTTATCAAAATAGAGAGGTGGAGACAATGAGTAAATTTTTCTTCAATCATAATCCAGCAACAGTAGAGGATGGAAGGCTTGTTAAGTATGCTGAAATTATTTATGGAGAAGGTGGCCGTTCTGTATTAGAAAATTTAATGGTGAAGGCATCTATCAGATTGCGTGATCGTTATCCGAATAAATCTGACGAGCAGATCTCGAACCTAGTAAATAAAGGCATCCATGATATGTTTCAAAAATACGTGAGTGAGTAAGTAAGAGTAGCCAATGGCTGCTCTTATTTTTTTGTATAAGGATTGTATC
Source organism: Bacillus sp. 16GRE42 (assembly GCF_019837435.1). Classification (NCBI taxonomy): domain Bacteria; kingdom Bacillati; phylum Bacillota; class Bacilli; order Caryophanales; family Bacillaceae; genus Bacillus; species Bacillus sp. 16GRE42. Next base: position 1,726,327 of record NZ_JADAXF010000001.1, on the reverse strand, counting down.
TCTAGCTGAAAATAAGGATGTATTTTGAAAGATATAAAAAGGAGTGATAAAGATGAGCAATGGAATTGGTCGTTCAAAAGAAAATCTTCCAACTGATGCTAATCATGTGAGCGCAAAGGATCGTGCGCATCAAAAACGTATGGCAAAGCAAAAACAACAAGAGCGTAATGGCGATAGAGGATAACTCAAAAAAAGCTCCTTCTAAAACAGAAGGGGCTTTTTAAGAAAGAAAATGATTCGCAGTAACATAAAAGAGTCCGCCGTTAATAATTTGCACTGTAATGCGGGGTTCATATTGTTCTTGCAAGGCTTGCTTTTCAATTTCATAGCTTTCGGGAAGTTCATCACTCTCTTCATAAAAACGATTTAAAAGGTCTAAATCGTGATTCCAGCGCATTCTTGCTTCTTTCGCCCACGTATGGTCATCTTCTGCAATAATATTCTTTAAAGCATCCTCTATACGTTGTAAACCGCTTTGCGGTTTAATGATAGGCGAGAGCGTAAAACAAAAGTCAGGTATTTTCGGTGTAAGTTTAATTTTAGCTAATGTTTCATGAAAGTTTGCAATCATTGTGCCAGAAATGAGATGAATCCCAATGGAGTGAAGGATGTCTTTTTTTCGATCACATTGATAGGAAACCTTTATATTTACACCGAGCCAAGGATGGAGCGGTGTATGCGTTGCCCCGCTATGCCGTACTTCCTCATATAAACGTATGTAAGAGCCTAATTCTTTTGTCGTTTGGAAAATTTGATGAAGACGTGGTGAACCGTAGTGAATAAGCTCACCATCGTTTTCTTCACTTTCTGGATTTGTAAGAAGAGTAAGGCGCATCGGATTCGGTACGCCTCCTGTTTTCTCAAGATAGTGCCAATAAAAAGGACGGTTCATTAATAATTTATCCATCTCAATTGTTAACTGCACATCTAATAGATGAGGGGAGCGCTTTAAAATTTCGCAGTTATTCGCCTCAAAAAAATTGTATAAGTAATTATGAATTTCATGTTGCTGCATAGCCTTGCACCTCAGCTTCATTTCGTTTCGCGAAGTCGATAATAGATGTTAAGTTTTCCATCTTAATTCGGATTTCTCCTTCGCTTTTTGACTGCGCAAAGATTTCTTGAATATGCGCGTCGATGTTTTTCATATTAATTCTCGTTAAAATTTCATCAAGCTCGCCGATAACACGCTCAAATAAATTGATTTTTTCATATAACAGTTTCAAAATATGTTCTTCAACAGTATGTTTTGTAGCTAAGTTATAAATATGAACATCATTCTTTTGACCAAGACGGTGAATACGTCCGATTCTTTGTTCAAGACGCATTGGATTCCATGGCAAGTCATAATTGATCATATGGCTACAAAACTGTAAGTTAATCCCTTCGCCACCAGCTTCCGTTGCAATTAATACTTGTGCGTGGTTTTGGAAAAGCTCCTTCATCCAATCTTTCTTCCCGCGTTTAAACCCGCCGCGGAATGGAACGGAAGAAATACCGTGTTGTTGTAAAAACCATTGTAAATACATTTGTGAAGCTCTATATTCAGTGAAGATAATGACTTTATCGTCAATTTCTTTTATAAGCTCAAGAGCTTTATTCGCTTTTGAGTTGAAAGGAATATGATTAATTTTGTCCATTAGCACATCAATATGTGGGTCCTTTATGTAATGCTCATTTTCTTTCTGCCTTTTTTCCACATGTTTTTTTAATGAGTAGTAAACAGCTTCACGACTACTACACGCTTCCCGTTTTAAAGTTAACGATGAGAAAGCAGATGTGAAGGCATCTTGTCCTCGCCAATTTTCAATACCATTATACAAAGCTTGCTCTTCTTCATTAAACTCAACAAAAATTGTACGTACATGTCTCTTTGGCCAATCAATTCCGGTATTATGACGTCGATTTCGGACCATCACTTTGTTAATAAGAGCTTTTAAATCTTCATCAGATTTGGCGGAACGATTTTTTGAAGCGTAATATTCTTCAAAGTTGGATTGATTGCCTAAATGTCCTGGCTTTAATAAAGAAACGAGGTTGAAAATTTCATCAATCTTATTTTGAACAGGCGTAGCGGTTAATAATAAACAAAATTTCTTTTTTAATCGTTGTGCAAATTCATAGTTTTTTGTTTTATTATTTTTAAGTTTATGTGCTTCATCGATAATAATAAGGTCATATTCTAGGTTCAAAACGATATCGCGATGCGGTGAACGTTTTGCAGTATCAATTGATGATACAATCACATCGGCTTGTTCCCACGAGTAGCTTTTCTTTTGGGCTACAGCTGGAATAAAAAACTTTGTATTTAATTCGTATGCCCATTGTGATACGAGAGAGGCAGGGACGAGTATAAGTACTTTTTTCACAAGGCCGCGGACCATATATTCTTTTAAAATAAGCCCAGCTTCAATCGTTTTCCCAAGTCCCACTTCATCTGCTAGTATCGCTTTACCATTCATTTGTTCAATGACATTTTGAGCGACTTCTAATTGATGAGGAAGTGGTGTGAAATGAGATAAATGTTTCGGTGCTTGTAATCCATCGAAAGTAGGAACAAGTAACGATTTTTCTGTTTTATAAGCTAAATGATATAAATCCCAATTTGTCCAAGGACCATCTTCATTAATTCTATTTAAAAAATTGTTTTGCCACGTTCGATCTACGGAAATATCGACATTCATTACGACTCTCCCACCTTTTATAAACTAAAGTAATTATTAAAAAAATCTTTATTATATAAGCCTTGTAATAAGGCGCTATTACACATACTGAAAGTTAAAGAATAGGCAAAGATAAAGGGTTGAATTTTGAAAGTTGTATTTAATAAGATTAAGAATGAAAAATTCTAAATTATTTTTTATGCTAGAATATTGATGAAATATAGCGAATAATGTTAGGATAATGGTGTGAAATGTGTGGAATCTTTCGTATTTTATCCAAGAAAGTGATTTTTTATTTACGCTTTCATAAAAAAATATAATGAGATTCCGTATATCCTATCTTTTCAGAGTGAAAATGTTTAGATATGGCGAGCAACTTTTATTGATTTGTCAAAGCATAAGGGGGAGAGAGCATGATTACATTACAACGTACACCGTTATTTGATGTATACGCGAAGTATGGTGGAAAAACAATCGACTTCGGTGGTTGGGAATTACCAGTTCAATTTTCAAGCATTAAAGAAGAACATGAAGCTGTACGTACGGCTGCAGGTTTGTTCGATGTATCTCATATGGGAGAAGTTGAGGTAAAAGGTGTAGATAGTTTAGCATTTTTACAACGTGTTGTTACAAATGACGTTTCTACTTTAAAAGTAGGAGGCGCACAATATACAGCTATGTGCTACGAAAATGGTGGTACAGTAGATGATTTATTAATCTACAAACGTGGTGAAGAAGACTATTTATTAGTAATCAATGCATCAAATATCGAGAAAGATTACGAATGGTTAGCTAGCCATGTAATTGGCGATGCGACAGTAGTCAATGTTTCTAGTGAAGTTGCACAGCTTGCAATTCAAGGTCCAAAAGCAGAAGGCATTTTACAAAAAGTTGTGTCAGAAGATTTGAAAGAAATTAAGTTCTTTAAATTTAAAAACGATATTCTTGTAGATGGAATTCCAGCACTTGTATCTCGTACAGGTTACACAGGTGAAGATGGATTTGAAATTTACTGTAAGAGTGAAGATGCTGCAAAACTTTGGGAGAAACTTCTTGAAGTTGGAGCAGAAGAAGGCTTAAAAGCATGTGGTTTAGGTGCTCGTGATACACTTCGATTCGAAGCAACATTACCACTTTATGGTCAAGAATTATCAAAAGATATTACACCGATTGAAGCTGGCATTGGCTTTGCGGTAAAACCAAATAAAGAAGCAGACTTCTTTGGAAAAGAAACGTTAAAAGAGCAAAAAGAAAACGGTGCGCCTCGTAAGTTAGTCGGCATCGAAGTAATCGAGCGTGGAATTCCTCGTACACATTACCCTGTATTTATTGGAGAAGAAAAAATCGGGGAAGTAACGAGTGGTACACAATCTCCAACGTTAAAGAAAAGCATTGGTTTAGCACTAATTGATGTAAAATACGCAGCAGTTGATACAGAAGTAGAAATTGAAATTCGTAATAAACGCGTCAAAGCAGTAGTTGTTCCAACACCATTTTATAAACGTTCAAAGTAACGGGGAGAGGGGTAGATTTCATGTTGCATCGTTATCTTCCAATGACAGAAGAAGACAAAAAAGAAATGTTACAAACGATCGGCGTTCAAACGATCGATGAGTTATTCTCTGATATTCCAGAGAGTGTTCGTTTTAAAGGGGATTTAAAAATTAAAGAAGCAAAATCAGAGCCAGAGCTGCTAAAAGAGTTAACTCAAATGGCTAGTAAAAATGCTAACTTAAAAGAGTACGCTTCTTTCTTAGGAGCAGGCGTATATGATCATTACGCTCCAGTAATTGTAGATCACGTTATCTCTCGCTCAGAATTTTATACAGCTTACACGCCATACCAACCAGAAATTTCACAAGGGGAATTACAAGCAATCTTTGAATTCCAAACAATGATTTGTGAATTAACAGGAATGGATGTAGCAAACTCTTCTATGTACGATGGAGGTACAGCTTTAGCTGAAGCGGCAATGCTAGCAGCTGGCCATACTCGTAAAAAGAAAATTCTTGTATCTAGTGCAGTTCATCCAGAATCAAGAGCAGTACTTGAAACGTATGCAAAAGGTCAACATCTTGAAGTTGTTGAAATTAATCATAAAGATGGTGTAACAGATTTAGACGTATTACAAAGTGAAGTAGATGATACAGTTGCTTGTGTAATCGTTCAATATCCAAACTTCTTCGGACAAGTTGAAAAATTAGCTGATATTGAAAAAATCGTTCATCAACAAAAATCATTATTTATCGTTTCTTCAAATCCATTATCATTAGGCGCATTAACACCACCAGGAAAATTTGGTGCTGATATTGTAATCGGTGATGCACAACCATTTGGTATTCCAACGCAGTTTGGTGGACCACACTGTGGTTACTTTGCAACAACGAAAGCATTTATGCGTAAAATTCCAGGACGTCTTGTTGGACAAACTGTAGATTCAGATGGTAAACGTGGGTTTGTATTAACGTTACAAGCACGTGAACAGCATATTCGCCGTGACAAAGCGACGTCTAACATTTGTTCAAATCAAGCGTTAAATGCATTAGCAGCATCAGTTGCAATGACGGCACTTGGTAAACAAGGTGTGAAAGAAATGGCACGTCAAAATATTTCTAAAGCACAATATGCAAAACGTCAATTTGAAGCGCAAGGCTTCACAGTTACATTTGCTGGACCATTCTTCAATGAGTTTGTTGTAGATTGCAAGCGTCCAGTGAAAGAAGTAAACGATGCATTATTACAAAAGAATATTATCGGCGGTTACGATCTAGGCCGTGATTATAAAGAGCATGAAAACCATATGCTTGTAGCAGTAACTGAGCTTCGTACAAAAGAGGAAATTGACACACTTGTAAACGAAATGGGGGCTATCCAATGAAGAACCAAGACCAAGCACTTATCTTTGAAGTGAGTAAAGAAGGACGCATAGGATATAGCCTACCAAAATTAGATGTAGAAGAAGTGAAACTAGAGGATGTGTTTGAGAGCGATTATATTCGAGTAGAAGATGCTGAGCTACCAGAAGTATCTGAACTTGACATTATGCGCCACTATACAGCACTTTCAAACCGTAACCACGGTGTAGATTCTGGATTCTATCCACTTGGATCTTGTACGATGAAATATAATCCGAAAATTAATGAGAATGTAGCTCGTTTCGCAGGATTTGCAAATATTCATCCATTACAAGATGAAAAGACAGTACAAGGTGCAATGGAATTAATGTACGACTTACAAGAGCATTTAATTGAAATTACAGGTATGGATACTGTTACATTACAACCAGCAGCTGGTGCACACGGAGAATGGACAGGCTTAATGTTAATTCGTGCATACCATGAAGCAAATGGTGACTTTAACCGTACGAAAGTAATTGTTCCTGACTCTGCTCACGGCACGAATCCAGCATCTGCAACTGTAGCTGGTTTTGAAACAATTACAGTAAAATCAAATGAACATGGTCTTGTTGACTTAGAAGATTTAAAACGTGTTGTAAACGAAGAAACAGCAGCACTTATGTTAACAAATCCTAATACATTAGGTCTATTCGAAGAAAATATTTTAGAAATGGCAGAAATCGTCCATAACGCAGGCGGTAAATTATACTATGATGGTGCAAACTTAAATGCGGTATTAAGCCAGGCGCGCCCAGGAGATATGGGATTTGACGTTGTGCATTTAAACCTTCATAAAACATTTACAGGTCCTCACGGCGGCGGTGGCCCAGGTTCTGGTCCAGTAGGTGTGAAAGCAGATTTAATTCCGTACTTACCAAAACCAATTTTAGAGAAAACAGAAAATGGCTATCACTTTAACTATGATCGTCCAGAAGCAATTGGGCGCGTAAAACCATTCTATGGTAACTTCGGAATTAACGTTCGTGCATACACATACATTCGTTCTATGGGTCCAGATGGACTACGTGCAGTAACGGAGTATGCGGTATTAAATGCGAACTATATGATGAGAAGATTAGCACCATTCTATGATCTTCCGTTCGATAGACATTGTAAGCATGAGTTTGTATTATCAGGTCGTCGTCAAAAGAAACTTGGTGTACGTACATTAGATATCGCAAAACGCCTGCTTGATTTCGGTTACCATCCACCAACAATTTACTTCCCATTAAATGTGGAAGAATGTATTATGATTGAGCCGACAGAAACAGAATCAAAAGAAACATTAGACGGTTTTATTGATAAGATGATTCAAATTGCTAAAGAAGTAGAAGAAAATCCAGAAGTTGTACAAGAAGCGCCACATACAACGGTAATTAAACGTTTGGATGAAACATTGGCTGCTCGTAAACCAGTTTTACGTTATGAAAAGTTAGCTCCTGTACAAGTTTGATTAGCATAACAAAGGAAGAACTCGCTATATGCGGGTTCTTTTTTTTGTATGGAGAATTTGTGCAGAATTAGTGAAGAAAATGTTAAAAGTTTATATTTTTTGTTTCATAATGGTGTAAAGAAGCAGTTTTATAGGTGATTTTGTTGAAAAAGTCAGTTTGATAAAAGTATTTATTTTTGTTAGAATTTTATTGAAATTAAGAAGATGTAATGAGATAGGAATGACTCATTTTTATGTATATGTGAAAAAACGAGCAAGCTGGGGGTGAAAATGTGGGATATCGGTGTTATAGAATGATATACCATTTAGAAAACGGAAAAACGATTAAAGATGTAAAAGAATTTTGTTATCGAGATCAAGGAAAAGTACTAGAAAGAGTAGCACATCGTGTAATGGATAATAGAGAAGTGACGGCAATTGATAAGCAAGGAACAATCATTTCAATAGCATGTGAGGACATTGTAAAGGTGGAACTTGATTACATAACAGAAAGTTAACCTTGAGTCATATCGAATTATTCGATACAATATACTGTTGAATGGTGACGAGAGAAGAGAGGAGTTTATTATGGGTAGTACAAGACACTTTTATATGTTTATCTTAGCGTTTGTTCTTGTTGTAGCATTAACGATTTATTTAATTGTTGATAGCACTTGGTACAATACAGTTCATCCGGCGTTCCTTCTGTTTATGTATGTAGGAATTGCGGTAGTGAGTTTTGGAATGAGAGATGAGATGTTAGATCGCTTTGAAAAGTGATACATATACGAAAGATCAACAGGAAAATGTTGGTCTTTTTTTCTTGCCAAAAATAGGATGGTGTGTATATACTGTACATATAAGGTATATACAGTATATACACACACTGGAGGAAAACATGAATATTATTATTTCGAATTCTTCCCAAGACCCTATTTATGTGCAAATAAGAAAACAATTAAGCCAGCTTATTTTAAATGGTGGTTTAAAGGGTGGAGACCAATTACCGTCTATTCGTAGCTTAGCGAAGGAATTACAAGTTAGTGTAATTACAACGAAGCGTGCGTACGAGGAGCTTGAAAAAGAAGGATATATAGAAACTGTTGCTGGGAAGGGGACTTATGTTTCACGTAAAAATAATGAACTACTAAAAGAACAGCGGCTACGTCTATTGGAAAGTAAAGCGGAAGAGGTTGTAAATGAAAGTAAAGCGTTGCAGCTTTCACTTGAAGATTTACAGCAGATGATTGCGTGTTTATATGAGGGGGAATAAGAGATGTTAGAGCTAAAAAACGTTTGTAAAAGTCATCAAGATTTTGCAGTGAAAAATATAAGTTTTACGTTACCACGCGGATATATTATGGGATTTGTCGGACCGAATGGAGCAGGGAAAAGTACGACGATCAAAATGATTATGAATTTAATTAGAAAAGATAGCGGTGATATAAAAATTTTTGGCAAGGACAATAAAAAAGCCGAGAAGGAAATAAAACAAAATATCGGTTTTGTATATGATGAAAATCATTACTACGAAGATTTAACGTGTGAACAAATGAAACGTATTATTGCACCGCTATATAAAAAGTGGGACGAAGAGCAGTATCAATCGTATATGCATCGATTGCAAGTTCCGAAGTATAAAAAAATTAAAGAATTATCAAAAGGGATGAAAATGAAATTTGCGATTGCAATCGCACTTTCACACCACGCGGAGTTTATTATTATGGACGAACCAACGGCAGGATTAGATCCGGTTGTTCGAAGTGAATTGCTTGATATGTTGCAAGAAATTGTAATGGAAGATGAAGTATCTGTATTATTATCAACACACATTACAACAGACTTAGAGCGCATCGCGGATTATATTACGTTCATAAATGATGGAGAAATTATATTTACTGGTGAGAAAGATGAATTAATGGAGAACTACGTAATTGTAAAAGGAAGTAATGATTTATTAGATAGAGAAGGAAAAGAATTATTTGTTGGATTACGAAAAAATAAATTTGGTTTCGAAGGTTTAGCAAAGGATAAGCAAGCAATTATCGATTGGTTTGGAAATGAGGTTGTACTAGAAAAACCAACATTAGACGATATCATCGTTTACACCGCGAAAGGGAGAGGTCCCTATGCGTCAGCTCATATATAAAGATTTGTTCTTTTTTAGGGTAACGTGGTTAGTGAATCTAATTGTGCCTCTTGTATTATTTATGTTAGATCCAAGTGGTGAATTGTTATTTTCGATGAGTTGTCTATTTATAACTCTTTCTTCCGTTATGACGTTAACTTTTATGGATGAAAGGAATAACAGTGACATTATTATAAATAGTTTACCGGTAAGCCGAAAGGATATCATAATTGCTAGATATGTTTCCAGTGCAATATTTATTGTTGGTGGCATACTCTCTACGATGTTAGTTGTTTTTCTTGTAAGAGGCATTGTGGTCATTGGTGATATCGGTACCTATCATCCGAATCTATACATTGAAATTCCGTGGTATGAAGTAATAAATGGAGCTGTTTATGCCGTATTTTTTGTTGTAACATTCTTTCCTAGTTATTATGTTACAAGGTCAAAGATAGCACGAAGTATAGTGTCAGGAGCATCAATGGTAGTTGGTGGAATTGCTTGGATATTCATAGGAGATGGATTGGATGAAACAACACCTTCATTCATTGAGTGGATTATGAATCCAGTGCATATCGGTGTATTTATAGCTGGAGGAATTATATTAGCTAGTGTCTATATCGCTTCTATGTTTCTTACAATTAAAATTTATGAAACGCGTGATTTATAGAGAGGGGGAATTCATATGCAACAGTTGATTTTGAAGGAGTTTTTCTTACAGAAGAAGATGTTTCCTTTCTATTTTTTAATACCTATTTTATCCGTTTTTAGAAATTCCGTAGAACCGATGGGGATTGCAATAGGATTATTTATAACATGTAGTACGATTATATATATTTCTTTTTATTATGACGAGAAAAGTAAAACAGAAAAAGTATTAGTGAGTTTGCCTATAACGAGAAAAGAGATAGTTATAGCTAAATATATTTCAAGCTCATTATTTATTATGGCTGGTTTGAGTACAACTTTTATAGTCGTAATATTAGGAAATATTTTATTGAACAGAGACATAGCTATTCCTGGATATGCAATATTTTCAGCAATAGTAGCAACTTTAATTTATTGTGTAGTAACGATACCTACTAATTACATTGGAGGATACAAAGCTATTACTGTCTTGAATGTGATTATGATTTTTCCTTTAATGGGTATGATTGGCCTTATGTGCAATATTTTTGGTGATGAAATAATCATGCTAAAAGTACTTCAATCTGAAGATGCTACATTATCAATGAGTATTCTTGGTATCGGAGTGTTAGTAAGTATAGTCATATCAATGTTTCTCTCAATGAAAATGTTTCAGGAGGCAGAGTTATAGAAGGAGCATTTTCATATTAGGAGGGTAAAACATGATCAAGCAATTAGTCTTAAAAGATATGATGTTGCAAAGAAAGTTAGGGTTTGCGTATTTAATATGTTTATTTTTTCTTGCTATTGTTGATTTTCGTAGTGATAGTTTTCTGATGACATTTAGCATGTTTATACCTGTTCTTGGAATCATGCTGTTAATGAGTTATGAGAATAAAAATAAAAGTGAAATGCTAGTAAATAGTTTACCGTTACAACGTAAAGAAATTGTCATAGCAAAATACATATTTGTAAGTATTTTAGTTGCTTTAGGTGGGATTTTCTCACTTGTAGTTGGTTTAATCCAGTTACAAAATGAACATATAACTGTATTTATGCTATGGGGAGAGATTCTTGGCGGAATAACGGGAGGATTGGTTTATAGCATGATTGTACTCCCAATCGAATTTTCAGTAGGATATAGCAGTGCAAAACAAATTGCTCCGTTCGCCGGAATTGCATTTGGGTATTTAAGTGGACTGATTGTAAGTAACGTATGGTTAGATGTAGAGAATGCTTGGAACACGAGTCTAGTCGTAAATATTTGTTTTATAGCAGGACTCCTTCTTTTATATGTTATGTCTATGTTTTTCTCAATTCATTTGTACAATGAACGTGATTTATAAGGAGGGAGCGATCGTGAAGCAACTTATAATAAAAGACTTTATCGTGCAATGGAAGTATTTAATATGGCACTTAATGTATCCTCTTTTCTTGTATATGACATTAATAGATATTAAAAGTTTTTACATGATTATGTCAGCTATAATTCCAGTAATAGCAATTTTAAAAACATTTAATGACGATAAAAAATATAATAGTGAAGTAATAGTAAATAGTTTACCGCTAGCGAGAAAGGAAATCGTATTAGCTAAATACATAATGGCACTTATTATTTTTATTATAAGTATGATAGTGTCTAGTCCTGTAGTAATCAATCGATTTGAAGATGGAACTTTTGAATTTATAACGACAACAGTAATTATGATTTCTGGCTTTGTTTTTATATATTTAAGCATTGTTTTACCGATATTGTTTTGGTTTGGCTATAAAAAAGCTTCTTTAATTACGCTATTCATACTAATAGCACCGACAGCAATTGGTACTATGTTCTTTGAAGTCAGCATGGAACAAATTCAATTATATAACAGCGTGTTATTCGTTAGTTCAATATGCATGTTTATAATATCTATCTTCGTTTCAGTGAAATTGTATGAGAAAAGAGAATTTTAAAAGGTGCCTTATATAAGGCACCTTCTTCAATAACGACAATATGAAAGTAAGAGTTTATAAACAGAGAGGCTATTCGGTACAACATCTTTTGGAGTATGTAATATAAAGCTGAAAACGATAACGAGAATGAGAAAGAGGAAAAATAAAAATAGGATCTGCTTATGTATAGAATTTTGCATATTATTCACTCCTTTTTTAGGTAGTATGTCCAAAAGAAAGGAGTGTATGAAAAATTTTAGGAGGGAGAATGATGAACAAAAGAAAATGGTTATATAGAATAGGAGTACTTTTATTTTCAATCGGTCTCATATTAGCAAATTTTTACTCAGATATACCATCACCATTTCCTAATTTGCATAAAGGAATTGGTGTAAGTATTGTTATAATTGGTCTTCTTTGTCTTATCGCATCAAACTTCTACAGGAAGTCTGAATGAATATAAAAAAGGACAGTTACTCTTTTTCAGAAGTAATGTCCTTTTTAAATAATTTATTCCATAGTTTGGCGATACTCCATATAATGACGATTGCAATGGAGGCAATAACTGACCAAGCAATAGATGCAATTTCAAGTGCCATGCTAGGAAGGAAGGTAAGAATGGATACTACTTTATGAAACAACCATTCTATTATATGAAAACTGATTTGTAATAGAATGACAATTCCAAGTGTAATCCATGCTAACATTTGTTTTCCTTTTTCTTTCCACATGACATTCACCTCACGTTAGCTTAATAGTTTTAAGCCAACAGCGCCGCATAGAATGCAACTTAAGAAGGCAAGACGACGCCAATCCGCTGATTCGCGGAAAATAAGAATACCTAGAAGTGCACTTCCCGCAGTTCCGATTCCAGTCCAAATCGCGTAAGCAGTTCCCATCGGTAACGTGTTCATCGCAAGGGATAAGAAGAAGAAACTTACGCCGAAGTTAGCGATTAAAATAACTTTTGGTGCCCAGCCTTTCTTTTCAGTGGCTACTTTCATAAAGAGTACACCAATAATTTCACAAATACCAGCTAGAATTAAAAATAACCAAGCCATTTTATGCGGCCTCCTTCGCTTCTTTTTCTTCTGTTACTCGTTTTAGCCCAATTACTCCGAAGAAGATTAAACCAATTAATAGAACTTTTACAATAGAGAAAGGTTCTCCGAAGACGAAAATCTCTGTAAGAACGATCCCACCAGCTCCAATTCCTGTAAAGACTGCGTATACAGTGCCGACAGGTAAATCTTTATAAGCTCTAAATAATAAGACGAAACTAATTATAATTAATAACGCAACACCAGCCCATTCGAGTGGTGCCTCCGCTTTTTTAAGTCCAATCACCCAAAAGATTTCAATAATACCAGCTATGATTACATAAATCCATGCCATATGTCATTTCTCCTTCCTACCAGTCGTTAGGTAAAGGGCTTAAAAACGACGCATTGCAAAGGAGCAATCCGTCAGTTTGAAAGACCTCGCCAAAATACTTGCCAAGAGGCGTTTAAACGAGTCCCAAAGCGATTTAAACCTGCAAATAGTAGTTCAACCATAAGTCCGTCCAGTAAGCATAGAAAAGCTTCTAGAGCGTCTTTTACTTCAATGTTATGCAGTTCACTTTGCTCGTTTGCCTGTTTAAATATAGGGAATAAAAGTTTTCCGACGTTTTCAATGTGTGCATTCGCTTTTTCGATAATTTGTACGCGGAATGCATCAGGCGGAAAATAGGAAGTTCGTAACCAAAACATTGATTCTTCACTTTCACCAAATCGTTTTGCGTAGCCCTTTAGTAACTGTAAGAGCAATTCTTCAGTAGACGAATTTGAAAATTTTTCGATATCGTCTGTGAAGCTCTGTAAATCTTTTTGAAGAGCGGATTCTAAGCATATAAAATATAGCTCTTCTTTTCCTTTAAAGTGTGCGTAAATCGATGGTTTTTTAATCCCGACTTCTTGAGCAATATTTGCCAATGAAGTTCCTTCATAGCCGTAGCGTGCGAAATGAGAAAGTGCTACAGCTTTAATGCGGTTTGCTGTCATTTTCATCCCCTACCTACCGTTCGTTAGGTTCATTATATGAGATGGGAAATATAAAGTCAATAGGTGAAGAGCTGAAAAAGAGCGCTATAGGTAACGCTCTTTTTTCAGACAGTATCTCGCTCAATTAAATGGAATGAAAGCTCTTCTGCATTCCCGGCAATTTGCTCGCTTTGGATTTGTTTATGGAATAAAGAAAAAGCATGTGAGCCCATTGTAAGGCCGGGATGCTCAATTGTTGAAATTTCTAACGCCTTTGAAATTTCATGATTATCAAATCCAAGGATAGCAAGTTCTTCAGGGACTCGAATACTATGCTTTCGCGCCTCTGTTAATAAACCAGCTGCAACTTGATCGTTCGCTGTAAAAATAGCGGTTGGGCGATTTTTCATGTTTAAAATGCGATGAAGTATTTTTGCACCATCCTGCATCGTATAGCATTGATGAAAAATCCAATCTGGATGTACCGTTTTACCTTCGTTATGAAGCGTATCAGCAAATGCTTTTTCGCGCTCCATAGAATTTGCACTCGTTTTTCTTGCTAAACAGATTCCGATTTTTTCATGGCCTTTACTGAGTAAATAGGCAGTGCCGAGACGGAAGCCTTCATAGTGATCTACGTAGACGGATGAAATGAGGGGATGCTTCATCTTTTCACATGAAATAATAGGGGCAAATTTTGCGAAAGGTTCAATTTGTTCCCAAGAACTCGTTCGAGAGCAAATAATCATTCCATCGAATTGTTTCATTTTCATCATTTCAAGAACACGAATCTCTTCGAGGCTATCGTAATTTGTTTGACATAAATTAATGTGATATCCAGCTGCTAACGCTTCGTTTCCGATTCCTTCAATAATGGTACTGAAGTATGGAAGATTAATGAAGGGGAGCATAACCCCGATTGTATATGTTTTTCCCTTTATTAAATGAATAGCATTTATATTTTTTGCATAGTTCAATTCTTCAACAGCATCTAGAACACGCTTACGTTTTTCTTCTTTTACGTAAGGGTGATTATTAAGGACGCGGGAAACAGTTGATATGGATACACCAGCGGTTTTTGCAATTTGTTTTATATTGGCCATATGTATCACCTCTTTCCTTTATTATAAAGGGAAAATAATAAGAATGAAAAAATCTTGACCTGAAAAGCTTTTCACAAACTATGTTATAAGTAAGGCTTCTTTTTATTCGCGTAACCTTTTTATTTGGGCGTAAGAATGATAGGGGGCTTTTTTGCGTCTATAAAAGAAGTTTTGTCAAAATGTGTGAGAATAACGTGGAAAGTTTTCAAAGGGGGAGTTTGTTAATGAAGCGAATATGAATAGCATATAAACACTTCATTCATAAAGATAGCGGTATGAAAGGGCGGAAACAAATTGAAAAAAAGAATCATTTGTTTCGTGTTTTCTAGTCTAGTGCTAAGTTCATGTTCGTTTCAGCAAACGATGCAAGAAGAAAAAAACTTTGTGGGAACAACAGGGGGAGCTATGGATCGTGTTACGGCTCCTATTCCACTAAAGGAGCTTCCGAAATATTTTCCAGTGAAATTTAAAGTTCCGGCGTTTTTACCGTATGACATTACGAGTGATGTGAAGGGGGAAGTCAGAACGATTGGGAAGAAGAACGCTGTCTTAATGATTAAATATAAACAGCAGGAGCCAGATAGAAATGAGTATATTGAGTTAAATGTTGCAAACTTTCCTTATAGTTTTCCAGATCTCGTGGAAGAGAAGCGATTTCAAGAACAAATGAAATTGAATAGTGGAGCATTCGCTTATTTTAAAAATAAGGATGACTCTGGGCGAGGAGATGAATTCGCTACGCTTATTTGGAAAGAGAAAGGACTTGAATATCAGCTGCTGTATCGTAATGTGCAAGAGAATGATAAAGATGTGATTAAGCAAAATTTAGTATACATTGCGAATAATATGGAATGAAAAAACTAGCTGAATGATTCAGCTAGTTTTTGTATGTTATTATTTCTTTTTAATTTTTCCAGTCCACGTTTTGAATCCACCTTGTAATTGGTAGAAATCTTTGTAGCCTTGTTTCTTTAAGTATTGAGCTGCACGACCAGTACGGAATCCGCTTTGGCAGTATAAGTAAACTGGTTGATCTTTGCGAAGTTCTTTATGACGAAGGCGAATTTGTGATAATGGAATGTTACGTGCGCCTAAAATATGTCCTGCAGTATATTCGTCTGCTTCGCGAATATCGATAAGCTGTGCTTTGCGGTAGCCAGCGCGAAACTCTTCTTCTGAAAGTGTTTTAATTAATTTTCTCTGATAGAAATACATCCATACAGTGTAGCCGATGAACGCTACGATTACGGCTAATAAAATAATCCAAGTTGTTGACACGGTTCTATCGCTCCCTTTTTTCTTATCCTACTTTCAATATTATAATGCCCGTATGTATTTATGCAACAGATTCATTTGCATATAAGAAGAAATTTCGTATTCTTTCACAAATTTTGTCGAATTTGGTAGACTAGAGAATGTGAAAAATAATTGGTTATATGAGGTGCAGGATGGGAAAAGAAAAATGGTGTTATATTAACTCTGGTCAATGTTCACCGGCATTTAATATGGCGTTAGATGAATGTTTATTAAATTGGCAAAGTGAAAAGAAAATGCCACCAACCATTCGTTTTTATGAATGGGAAGTACCAACATTAACAGTTGGGTATTTCCAGCGTGTTGAAAAAGATATTAATATGGATGTAGTTAACGAAAAGAAATATGGATTCGTTCGTCGTCAAACAGGCGGCAGGGGTGTACTACATGATAAAGAATTAACGTACAGTGTTATTGTGTCTGAAGATCATCCAAATATGCCAAAAACAGTTACAGAAGCGTATCGTATTATTTCGCAAGGTTTATTAGACGGTTTTAAGGCATTAGGATTAGAAGCATATTATGCAGTTCCAAAAACAGAAGCAGACCGTGAAAATTTAAAAAATCCACGTTCAGGAGTATGCTTTGATGCACCGTCTTGGTATGAAATTGTAGTAGAAGGAAGAAAAATCGCAGGTAGTGCTCAAACACGTCAAAAAGGTGTGATTTTACAGCACGGATCGATTCCGTTAGAAATAGATTTAGATGAATTATACGATCTGTTTTTATTCCCGAATGAACGTGTAAAAGAGCGTATGAAGAGTATGTTCTCTTCTAAAGCGGTAGCAATTAATGAATTAACAGACCGTACGTTTACAATCGAACAGTTAATTAAAGCGTTTGAGGTTGGGTTTGAAAAAGGATTAGATGTAGAGCTTGTTCCGTATGAATTAACAGAAGAACAGTTACATGAAGTGCAAACATTAGCAAAAGAGAAGTATGAAAGTAAGGAATGGAATTATAAAAAATAAGAGGTGGCAATTGCCACCTCTTATTTTTTATAGTAAATTAAGTACTTTTTCTACTTTGATTCCTTTATCTTGTAAAGAACGAAGGCGATTTACAACGTCCATAATTTCTTTGTCAAATGTAACGCTAATACCTTGGCTTTGTAGTTCTTTTTTTAAGCTTTCAATAGAATCATCTATGTCGATGCCAAGCTCGTAATCTTGACAAACTTCAATTGTCTTTTTCACAAGTTTAACATAATTTTCTTGTAGTTTTGTATTTGTTTCAGTCAAAGCAGGTTGCTTCGGTTTTGCAGGAGCGACCTGTGCTGTCTCTTGCTTTGTAACTGGAGTTGGTGCTGCTTTTTTCACAGGTGCTGGAGTAGATAGTTCCACAGCTGCTTCTACACTTACTGGCTTCGGTGTCGGTACCGGAGTAGGTTTAGGTGCTGCAGGTGTTTCTACTCGCGTAACAGGTTTTGGAGCAGGTGCAACTGCTTTTGGAGCTTCTACAACTACTTCTTTTTTCGGAGTAGCTTCTACAACAGTTTCTTCTTGCTCAGCAGCTTCTTTATTCTCTTTGCTCCACATAACGCGTTCAACTTCTAGAGAAACATTATTTTTGTTCATCGCTGTTAATGTAACTTTACCAACTTCAGCGTTCCCAGTGAAATCAACAATTTTATAAATAACACTCTTGTTCCAATCCACGTTTCCGCTCAAAAATAATTCTTCGTTACATTTCGGCGTTAAGCCCTCGATTTTAATTTCTGCGTTTACACCGTTTTCACTATATACCATAATTAGCGAAGCATTTACATCTTCGTCTGCTAACATTAGTTCACGTACCATTTTGCCGGTGCGTACTTGCGTTTTCTTCTTAACTGACATTTAATTTCTCCTCTCAAAAATTCAGTAATAATAAAAAAATCGTATAACGAAAAATAATTGCTCACGAAGATTTATGATACCGATAATAAAAGCATCACGTCAACAATTAACTTTAATTATTTTGCATTTTTCTTATTTTCTTTATGAAATTTTTCAATTTGTAAAATTAGACAGAAGAAAAACAGCCTTTTGAAAGGCTGTTAAAAATTTGATTTTTTGTATAGTAATTTATATAAAATAAAAAATAAGATAGCGATTAAGGCGTTTTGCCAAAAGGTTAGATGATAAATAAGGTAAGGTTGTTTTCTAAAATAAATATTTACGAATATAGCTGAACAAAATGGAGTAGCAAAAGCGAGCCCGAATAGAATTCGTCTTTTCCAATTTATTTTTTGATCAAAGGAGTAACGCTTTAATAAATATAAAATAAGCAGTATTCCTAGAATAATGAGTGAAACAGACAAAATAGTTCCAGGGATACTAAAAGCTGGGGTGAATTGTTCTACATTATTTTCAAAGATTAAAATGAAAAAGGAAACAATTGCATCGATTCCAAACTGTATAGCAAGAAGTAAGCTAATAACAAAACCGATTAAAGAAGTTTTTTCTAATTTTGTTTGGACAGGCAAAGCTGATATAAGTTCATCGCAATAAGATTGTAAATCATTACCGAAAATGTCGTAAGCACTTTTATTTTCTGCTTGTGCTTCGATAAGATGGTCTAATATTTCTAATAAAAGTTCTTCTACTTGATGTTCGGGTACATTAGATAATCGAAGATATACTAGCATATCGCCATAAGCAGTTTCGTTTTCGGAAGTTAGAAGCTCACGTTTTTTATTATTCAATTCAATCATGTCTTGTGCATTCATCCCTATCACTCCCCTTGTAATAAATTGTTCACCGTAGTTGAAACCATTCCCCAACTTTGTTTAAACTCTTCAAGCTGCTCTAATCCTTTGTCGGTTACGTGATAATATTTTCGCTTTGGACCGAGTGAGGAAGCTTTTAATGTTCCTTCAATCAATTTTTCTTTTTGCATACGTAACAATAACGGATATATGCTTCCTTCACTTACGAATGTAAATCCGTGTTTATTTAATTTTGTACTCAGTTCATATCCGTACACTTCTTCTTGTGAAATGATGTATAGGATGCAACCTTCGAGCACACCTTTTAACATTTGGCTGTGCATGATTTCACCACCTTTTACTCAGGTAACTTGCGTTGCAAGGTAGCTGTTATCCAAATTATAACATTCAGTAACTTGCAACGCAAGTTACTGAAGTGGAAAACTTTAATGAGTGTTAATTCTTCATCGTTTCCCATACTAACGAGAGGAGGGAAGCATATGAAACCATTTATGCCAAAACTCGTTTACTTTGAACCGAAGGCACTCGAATATCCGCTTGGAAAAGAGCTGTATGAGAAGTTTACGAAGATGGGATTAGAAATTCGTGAAATGACATCCCATAATCAAATTAGAAATTTGCCAGGTGAAAATGATTTGCAAAAGTATCGTAATGCAAAGGCAACACTTGTCGTTGGGGTGAGGAAAACATTAAAGTTTGATACGTCAAAACCGTCAGCTGAATATGCAATCCCGCTCGCAACGGGGTGTATGGGACATTGTCATTATTGCTATTTGCAAACGACACTTGGGAGTAAGCCTTACGTTCGCGTGTATGTCAATCTTGATGAAATATTTGAGAAGGCAAAGCAGTATATGGATGAAAGAGCACCAGAAATAACAAGGTTTGAAGCGGCTTGTACATCAGATATTGTTGGAATTGATCATTTAACACATGCATTAAAGCGGGCGATTGAATTCATTGGAGAAAGTGAGCATGGGCGTTTACGTTTCGTTACGAAATATTCGCACGTTGATCATTTATTAGATGCAAAACATAATGGGAAAACTCGTTTTCGATTTAGTATTAATTCACGGTATGTAATCAAAAATTTTGAGCCGGGGACATCACCTTTTGAAGAACGAATTGAAGCGGCTCGTAAAGTAGCAGGTGCGGGTTATCCACTTGGGTTTATAGTTGCACCACTTTAATATGCATGAAGGATGGGAAGAAGGATATCGTGAACTATTTGAGCGACTGTACAATGCGCTAAAAGATTTGTCGATACCGAATTTAACATTTGAATTAATTCAACATCGCTTTACAAAACCAGCAAAAAAGGTCATTCAAGAGCGTTATCCGAATACGAAGCTTGAAATGGATGAAGAGAAGCGCAAATATAAATGGGGACGATATGGCATCGGGAAATACGTATATAAAAAAGATGATGCAGAAGTATTGGAAGAAACGATTAGAGGATATATTCATCACTTTTTTCCTAACGCAGAAATTCAATATTTTACATGAAAAGAACTTGTATTGGAATGCAAGTTCTTTTTTCTTTTAAATATTTAGGCTTGTTTTCAACTTGTCACGTTATTCTTTCTGGTGTATCATTTTATTGATTGCTTCGTACGGAATGAGCAAAATGAAATTGGATGGAGGAAACCGATGCCTACCCCTAGTATGGAAGATTATATTGAACAAATTTATTTGTTGATTGATGAAAAGGGTTATGCCCGCGTATCTGATATTGCTGAAGCGCTGAGTGTACATCCATCCTCTGTAACGAAAATGGTGCAAAAATTAGACAAAGATGAATATCTAATTTATGAAAAATATAGAGGGCTTGTATTAACATCAAAAGGTAAAAAAATCGGAGAACGTCTCGTATATCGTCATGACTTGCTAGAGCAATTTATGCGTATTATCGGTTTGGATGAAAGTAAAATTTACAATGATGTAGAAGGAATTGAACATCATTTAAGTTGGGAAGCAATTGACCGCATTGGTGATCTAGTGCAATATTTTGAACAAGATGAGGTTCGAGTGGAAACACTTCGTGGCGTTCAAAAAGCAAATGAAGAGAAAAGTAATTAAGGGGGAACGTATGTCGTTTCCTTTTTTATTTCAACCGAAAAGGATGGGGAAATTATGAAAGCAATTATTTTTGATTTTGATGGATTAATTGTAGACACAGAAACAATATGGTTTCACTCTTTCAGAGACGCTGTTCGTGAGTACGGTGGGGAGTTACCTTTAACGGAATTTGCGAAATGTATTGGAACGACAGACGATGTGCTTTACGCATATTTAAATGAGCAATTAAAAGAGAAGTTTAACAAGGATGCATTAAAAGAAAAAGTGAAAACTTTACATAAAGAGAAAATGAAAATACCAGAAGCTCGTGACGGGGTAAAAGAATATTTAGAGGAAGCGAAAGAAATGGGATTGAAAATCGCATTAGCTTCCAGTTCATCTAGAGAATGGGTTACTTCTTTTTTGGAAGAGCTACAAATTCGAGATTATTTTGAAGTCATTAAAACAAGGGAAGATGTTGAGAAGGTAAAACCGGATCCAGCACTTTATCGAATTGCGATAGAAGATTTAGGAATTGATCCGTCTGAAGCTGTTGTATTTGAAGACTCGTTAAACGGATTAAAAGCAGCGATTGCAGCAGGATTAAAGTGCGTTGTTGTACCTAATGATGTGACAAGGAATTTACCATTTGAAAATCATCACCTTCGAATTGAAAGTATGAAAGATAAAAGTTTGAAAGAAGTACTGCAAAATATAAAGAAAGACCGTATTTCCTAAAAGGAAGCACGGTCTTTCTTTTTGTTTTTTTTACCTTCAATGACAGTTAAATGAGATTGTTTTCTTTTTCGCTTCAAAGTGGAAGGAGCGCCTTTCTTACCTTTGTCATTAGAAGCGTTGGATTTCAAGAAAGAATTGCTTAGGGGTGCTACATTTTGTTTCCCATGTTTGCGGTTCGATTGTTTCGCTGCACGCTTATAAGAGCTTTGCGAATTTGCAGAACCACTAGAATTTGTAAACATCTTGTATAGCAAATAAAAGATACCGACAACAAGTAACATGTACCCGATATTTCTTAATACACCCATTGGATTTGTAATGACAGATGAAACAAGGCCGAATATTGCTAATCCGATAATAAGCATAACTATAGCGAATGTAAACGAACGACCGTTCATAAGGGACACCTCCTAAAAACATATATTAAAATTAGTATATTAACGATGAGGAAAGGAGTTGAACACCAATTTTAAATAATTATTGTTTGTTTTCTAAACGTAATAATTCTTCAAACGATGCAATGGCTACTTCCACTTGATCATCTGTTGGTTCTTTCGTTGTTAACAGTTGCAGCCATAATCCGGGATATCCAAGTATGCGTAATACTGGAATATCGCGTAATCGATTTGTAAATTGTAACACTTCGAAAGAAATGCCGAGAACGACTGGAATTAATAAAATTCGGTTTACGACTCTGGCCCAAAGTGGATCTGTAGGGACAAGGAAATAAACAAACATTCCAATAATGACTGTAAATATAATAAAGCTACTGCCACAGCGATAATGAAGGCGAGTTTGTTTTTGCACATTTTCTACAGTCATTGGAAGGTTATTCTCATAGGCATTAATTACTTTATGCTCCGCACCATGGTACTGAAATACCCGCTTAATAAGTGGGGTTAAAGAAATAAAGTATATATAGCTCAATAATAGCATGAGCTTAATGACACTTTCGACAATGATTTGCCCTGTATGAGAGGGGAAAATCGGTCTCGTTAATTCAGCTAGTAGTGCAGGAACTGCTGTGAAAATGACTTTACCAAATATGAAAGATAAAACACCAACTGCTGCAACTCCTAATACCATCGTTAATTTCGATTGTTCTTCTTTGTTATTTGCGATTTGTTCGTCTTCTTCTGGGTGGACATCAAATCGTTCTGAAGCAAAGTTTAAATGTTTTGCTCCATTCGCACTTGCATCCACAATAGCGGCAATCCCTCGTAAAAATGGAATTTTTTTCAGGATAGATAATGCTTTATTACGAACGCGTGGTAATCGATAAAATTCAATCGATTTATCTTTACGACGAACCGCTGTAACAGTATATTCTCTACCGCCAAACATAACTCCTTCTATGACTGCTTGCCCGCCATATATTTGTTTTGACTCTTCTGCCATGTTAACACCAACCTGTATTTGTTTCTCTCTTATGTAGAAAAAGAGGCAATTGTCATACTGGGTTCTGTCGTTTTGAAATAAGACAATCACCGAGTTTCCTTTATTTTATCGACAAATACAAGTATATGACAAGAAAAAATGTTACGAGAGTCGGACATTTCTTATTCTTTTTATAGACAAATTTCGCAGTATTTAAACATGGTTCAAAATAGTTTCGGGCATACTATTGAGCGGAGGTGTCGATGTGAGTCAAGAACAATTAGGAACAAGGAATTTTGTACAAATTGGTTTATTTGGTGGAATCTTTTGGGGGGGGATATGGTATTTCCTTCATATATTTTCATTTACGGAAGCGGGACCGAACTATTTACTTTTACCATTTGCCTTTGGAAGCTGGAAAGAAGGGGTATGGGGCAATGTGTCAGGAATTGTTTGTATGGGACTACTTTCGATTTTAATTGCCTTTTTGTATAAAGCGTTTTTGGCAAAGTTTGAAGGAATTCTTCCAGGGATGATTTATGGGCTATTTTGGTGGGCGTTACTATTTTTCGGAATGGGGTTAATAGCGCCTGCTATTAAAAGCGCACTCCATTTACCGAAAGAAACACTTGTGACGACGATATGTATTTTTATATTGTATGGTGTGTTTATTGCATACTCTGTTTCTTACGCAGTAAATACCAATAAGGCCGAGCAAGAAGGGGAAGAGAAGACGAACTATTCAAACAAGTAACTCCTATGTTAAAATGTTGTATAGATATTTAATATTAAGGAGTTTTAAGCATATGAAAAAGGTACTCCTCGTAAACGGTCCTAACCTAAATCGCCTCGGTGTCAGAGAGGTAAATGTATATGGAAAGGGCACGCTAGCGACACTTGAAGCAGATATGAAGCAAGAAGCAGAAACAATGGGAGTGGAGTTAGAATGTTTCCAATCGAATCATGAAGGTGCGATTATCGATCGTATTCATGAGGCGGAAGATATATATGAAGGGATCATTTTAAATCCTGGAGCATTTACGCATTATAGCTATGCGATTCGAGATGCAATTGCGAGCATTTCGATTCCTGTTATTGAAGTACATATTTCTAACATTCATCAGCGTGAGTCGTTCCGTCATGAATCTGTGACGGCAGCTGTTTGTGCGGGACAAATTGTTGGATTTGGTTTTTATGGCTATAAGTTAGCGTTATTTGCATTAATGGAGAAATTGAGGGAGGCATAAAGTAATGGAGAAAATCGAAAGAGTAAGAAGCGCATTTGATGAGGCTGGTATTGACGGTATTTTGTTAACAAATGAACATAGTCGTAGATATATGGCAAACTTCACAGGAACAGCTGGTGTTGTACTGATTTCGAAAAAACGTGCTCAATTTATTACAGATTTCCGCTATGTAGAGCAGGCTAGTAAACAAGCGGTTGGATACGAGATTGTACAGCATGCAGGATTAATCATTGATGAAGTTGCAAAGCAAGTGAAGGAACTGGGAATTCAAAAGCTTGGCTTTGAGCAAGATACTCTTACATATAGTTCTTATTCAACACATAAAGAAGCGATCGATGCTGAATTTATCCCAACTTCTGGGCTTGTAGAAAAGTTACGCTTGATAAAGACTGATTCAGAGATTAAGATATTAAAGGAAGCTGCACAGATTGCAGATGCTGCCTTTGAACATATTCTATCATTCATTCGCCCGGGAGTATCTGAAATTGAAGTGTCAAATGAACTTGAATTTTTCATGAGAAAACAAGGAGCAACATCTTCTTCGTTTGATATTATCGTTGCTTCAGGTCTTCGTTCGGCATTACCGCACGGCGTGGCATCTGAAAAAGTGATAGAAACAGGAGATTTCGTTACATTAGACTTCGGCGCTTATTATAAAGGATATTGCTCTGATATTACTCGTACGATTGCAGTTGGTGAACCATCTGATAAATTAAAAGAAATTTATAATATCGTTTTAGAAGCACAACTACGTGGTGTGAACGGTATTAAAGCTGGTTTAACAGGCCGTGAAGCGGATGCGTTAACGCGCGATTACATAACTGAAAAAGGATATGGTGAATACTTCGGACACTCTACTGGTCATGGAATTGGTCTTGAAATCCATGAAGCACCAGGTTTAGCGTTCCGTTCTGATACAGTACTTGAACCAGGAATGGCTGTAACAGTAGAACCAGGTATTTATATTCCAGGTATTGGCGGCGTACGTATTGAAGATGATATCATTGTAACAAGTGAAGGTAATGAAGTAATTACGAAATCACCAAAAGAACTTATTATTTTGTAATATACAGGAGGATTTTTTTACATGATTTCAGTAAACGATTTTCGTACAGGTTTAACAATTTCAGTGGACAATGCCCTTTGGCAAGTAATGGATTTCCAACACGTAAAGCCAGGTAAAGGTGCTGCATTCGTTCGCTCTAAACTACGTAACCTTCGCACAGGATCTGTTCAAGAGAAAACATTCCGTGCAGGTGAAAAAGTAGAAAAAGCACACATCGAAAACCGTCGTATGCAATACTTATACGCGAGCGGTGAGTCTCACGTATTTATGGATAACGGAACTTACGAGCAAATCGAACTTGGTGAAAACCAAATCGAGCGCGAACTTAAATTCCTAAAAGAAAACATGGAAGTATCTATTATGACATACCAAGATGAAGTACTTGGTGTTGAACTTCCGAACACAGTTGAATTAAAAGTGTCAGAAACAGAGCCTGGTATTAAAGGTGATACAGCTTCTAACGTAACAAAACCAGCTACATTAGAAACTGGTCTTGTTGTACAAGTACCAATTTTCATTAACGAAGGCGAAATGCTTATCATCAACACTGGTGAAGGTAAATACGTTTCTCGTGCATAGTAGAAAAGCACTCGTGATGATCACGAGTGCTTTTTTTATAGGAAATAGGGTAGGTAGTAAATAGCGGTGATAATAAAACTAACTAAAACAAGTGAAAGAGTACCCGCCATATATGGAGTGAAAACGATTTGAAATGGTTTTATTTCGCCAGTCTCAACACCAGTTAATGTTTTACTTATTGCGTGATCCGTAATGTTGTTTCTATGATTACTCATAATAATTAGCCATGTAATTGCAAATATCGCTAAGCTACCAAGGAAAAAGGTCTCCATAAATGACCAACCGACTATTATTGAAAAAAGATAAATAAGAGCTAATTCTACTACGACTGTTAAACTAATTTTTACTACCTTCATATTTTTCCTTCTCCTTTTGTAGGTCTAGCCAATTTAGAAATTTTTCACGTGACACGACATGTAGTACACAAGAAGATTTTACTTCATTCTCTAAGGTAGAATGTTCACCAGGGAATCTATCTTCCACATGCAATGAAATATAAGGCAGTTTTTCTTGTGCTTTTAACGAGCGGACATTATTCGTTTTAGCGCCAGCAAATACGTAGGAAAGTTGTAAGTCCAAAAAAGCAATTTTAAAGATTTCTTTTTTAGCAGCCTCATTATATCCTTTTCCCCAGTATTGATAGCCGAGCCAACTACCAATATGAGATTGTTTCTTCTCAAAATTAATATGTTTAAGTGTGGTGAGACCAATTATTTCGTTTTCTTCATTTACAATCATTCTCGATAAAGATCTCTTTTGGCGCTCTTCTTCTATTGCGAAAAGAAGAAATGCTTTCGTGTCTTCGATCTTTTCTACTGTTATTCCTAATGCATTTTTTATGTGTGGATCACTTGATAGCTTAAAAATCACATTTGCATAGCGTAAATCGAGTGGTACTAAAGTAACGTGTTGCATCGTCTATACCCCTTTTAAATTAAATATACCATAAAAAATTAATATTAAGATTTAATAAAATCGTTAGAGAAAAGTTGTGTTTTTAATTCTGAAATAGACAACCCCTGCATATGGTTGTACAAATATATTCTTTTTTGGAATGTAGCACTAGTAACCGTTATGGGAGAAGGTGGGAGAATGAAACAATGGCTAGCGGCAATGGAAACATCCGTGCTTGTAATGGGGTTACTTCGGTTGTTTTCGGGTAGCGCGGAAATATTCGCCGCTTTGCTTATGCTTTATGTGAATGATGCGAAAAAAGCATTGTTTATAAATGGTATGTTGGCGTTTGTTGGACCGACCGTATTAATTTTAACAATGACAATAGGCATAGCGAGTGTGGCAAGTGAGATTTCTTTCTTGAAACTCTTTTTTCTAGCGCTTGGAATTGGCTGCATTTTTATCGCGTTGTTGAAATAGTAAGTCGAGTATAGTGGGGAGAAGCTGATGAAAGAAGTATTAGAAGTTTTACCGAAAACGATGAAGCAGCTAGTGGAAAGGTGTAAGCAATACAATGCTCTAGAGGAAATTCGTGTTCGAATTGGAAGACCGCTAGAATGTATTGCTCATGGCGAAGTGTTTTTTTATGACTATATCGTTACAGCAGAGGATGCCATTTACTTATTGAATAAGTTAAGTCAATTCTCAATTTATACGATGGAAGAGGAATTAAAACGTGGGTATGTGACACTTCGAGGAGGACATAGAATCGGCTTAGCTGGAAAAGTCATTACAGAAAAAAGCGCAGTGAAAATGATTCGAGATGTCTCTTCCTTTAATATTCGTATCGCTCGTCAAAAAATAGGAATTGCTGAACCACTTTTGCCGTATTTGTATGAGTCAAGATGGTTAAACACGATGGTAATTGGCCCACCGCAAACGGGGAAAACAACACTTTTAAGAGATGTAGCACGTTGTATGAGTCAAGGTGTAAGTGCTTCGAAAATACCTTCTTGTAAAGTCGGGATTGTTGATGAGCGGTCAGAAATTGCAGGTTGCGTGAAAGGCATCCCGCAATATGACTTTGGAGCGCGAGTAGATGTGTTAGACGCATGTCCAAAAGCTGAAGGAATGATGATGATGATTCGTTCTATGAGTCCAGATGTTTTGATTGTAGATGAAATCGGACGTAAAGAAGATAGTGAAGCAATTATGGAGGCCGTGCATGCAGGGGTTCAGCTTTTTATAAGTGCACATGGATTTTCTTATGATGATGTTGTGAAACGTCCATCACTAAAAGCGGTGCTGGAGCTCGGCATATTTGATAGGTTTGTGGAGCTATCAAAAGCAAGAGGGCCAGGAACAGTTATGCAAGTAAAAGATAAATATGGAAAATCGGTATTACCTCATAGAAAGGCTGAGGGCGTATGGTAAAAATATTTGGTGCAGTGTTAATCGTTGCGGTCAGCACCTTTTTCGGGTTTTCATACGCTAAAAGATACAGTGAGAGACCAAGGCAACTTAGATTATTAAAAGCGGCACTTCAATCATTAGAGGCAGAAATTATGTATGGGCATACACCTTTATCTGAAGCCGCTGAGCGATTAGTGAAACAAATGCCGAAGCCGTTAAATTGGATATTTCAAAGTTTCGCTAGAAGGCTAGAAAGTGGAGACCAAACAGTAAGAGAAGCTTGGATAGATAGTTTGAAAGAAAATTGGAAGCTAACAGCATTTCAACAAACTGAGTACGAGATTTTGCAGCAATTTGGCGAAACGCTCGGACAGCATGATCGTGAATCACAACAAAAACATATTCGCTTATGCATTACACATTTAGAGAGAGAAGAAGAAGAAGCGAAAGCATTACAACTGCAATACGAAAAAATGATCAAGAGCTTAGGGGTACTAGCGGGGCTACTTATCGTAATTTTACTGCTATAGGAGGGAGAAAGGCGATGTCCATTGATGTTGGATTAATATTTCAAATCGCCGGAATCGGCATTGTTTTAGCTTTTATTCATACCGTACTAAAAGAATTAAAGCGAGAGGATATTGCAAATTGGGTTATCCTTGTCGGTTTTGTCGTTATTTTATTTCATGTGGCATTTTTAATTAATACGCTATTCGACAAGATTAAGAGTGTCTTTCTCTTCCAGTAAAGGAGGCGGTTCGAATCGAAATTATACAAATTGTCGGATTAGGCCTCGTTGCTACGTTTTTAGCGGCTGTATTAAATCAGCATAAATCTAGCATTACGTCGTTATTTATTGTGTTCGTAGGTAGCGTGATGTTTCTTATTTTAATTGATCAAATTCACTCTATTTTACAAATGATTGAGAGAGTAGCGAGTGAAGCGAAAGTTAGCAACGTATATGTAGAAACGCTGCTAAAAATTATTGGGATTGCTTATATTGCTGAGTTTGGAGCACAAATTACAAAAGATGCAGGGCAGGGTGCAATCGCTTCAAAAATTGAATTAGCTGGAAAAATCTTAATTTTAGTAATGGCGATTCCTATTTTGACGGTTGTCATTGAAACTATTCTCGGATTTTTACCGACGGGATAAGGGGGAGTGAATGTTGAGGGGGTTTGGAGCTAAGCTGCTATTTGCTTGCTTCCTTTTCTTTTCTTTACCGGTTGTTGTACAAGCTTCTCCTGTAGAAACAAACGTCGTTGATCAACAATTGGATAAGCTCGGAATTGAAGATGTGAAGCAATTTTGGGACGGGCTTGTTACAAAATATGGAGGTTATTTACCAGAGAGTCAAAAAGGTAGTTTTATGGAGTTTGTAAAGGGAGAAAAAGAAATTTCTATAAAAGAGTGGATGCTAGGTTTATTAAAGTATTTATTTCACGAGCTTGTTGCAAATGGGAAGCTGCTGGGAACGCTCATTATGCTTACAATTTTTAGTGCATTGTTGCAATCACTGCAATCTGCATTTTCAAAGAGTAGTGTAAGTAAAATTGCGGATGCAGTTGTATATATGGTACTTATTATTTTCGCTTTAAATAGTTTTTATGTCGTCATGACATATGCAAGAGAAACGATACAAACAATGGTAGATTTCATATTAGCGCTATTGCCAATCTTGCTTGCACTCATAGCAACTGGAGGTGGTGTTGTATCTGTATCGTTTTTTCATCCGATTATCATCTTCTTAATGAACACGAGCGGGCTTTTGATGAATTATATCGTTCTACCACTTTTATTACTTGCAACGATATTAAGTATTGTAAGTACGATGAGTGATCAATATAAAGTTACGAAATTGTCCAAGCTTCTGCAAAACGTTAGCGTTGGGATTATCGGTATTTTTTTAACGATTTTTTTAGGGGTATTATCTGTACAAGGAACAGCGACAGCTGTTGCTGATGGAATCGCTGTGAAAACTGCTAAATTTGTAACAGGGAACTTTATTCCCGTAGTAGGAAGAATGTTTACAGAGGCGGCGGATACTGTTATTAGTGCATCGGGATTATTAAAAAACACAGTCGGAATTATTGGACTCGTCATTCTATGTTTAATTGTCGCTTTTCCAGCGATTCAAATTTTTTGTATCGCGTTTATTTATAAATTCGCAGCAGCAGTATTACAGCCAGTTGGCAGCGGAGCAATTATTCAATGTTTAGATATTATCGGACGAAGCATCATTTATGTATTTGCTTGCTTAGCTATCGTATCATTTATGTTCTTTTTAAGTATCACAATTATTATTGCTGCGGGGAACATTACACTTATGATGCGGTAGGAGGTGAAGGGTATGCAATTTGTTACAGAGTGGATTAGAAATATTATCGTTTTTTTACTCTTAGCGACAATGCTTCATCTTATTCTTCCAAATTCAAATTTGCAAAAGTACGTTAAATTCGTTGTAAGTCTATTATTAGTTGTTTTAATCTTAACGCCCCTTTTTAAACTACTGCAAACAGATGTGAATGAAGTAATCGCAAATTTTAATGAAGAGAAGTACGTAGCAGAAGGATCTGTAAAAAATTCAATAGATTCGAAGAAAAAAGAAATACAAGCTCTAACACGTGCATATAGTTTAGAAGAGATGGCTACCAAAATGAAAAAAGAAGTAGGAAAAGAATTCGAGAAAAAGTATGGTATGACAGTCTCTGAAATACAAATAGTCGCAGCGGAAAGTACAGCGGAAGTAAAGTCAGCAAAAGATATTCAAACTGTTGTTGTGACGTTGAAAGAAAAAGAACGTAGTAAAAATGATGCAATCGAAACAGTAAAACCAGTTGAAATTAACACGAAGGAACCTCCGAAAAAAGTAGAAGAAACGAATGTAGAAATGAAAGATTTCTTTTCAAGCAGGTGGCAACTAGAGAATAAACAAATCCAAGTTCAAATGGAAGGGAGGACAGGTAGAGTAAATGGACAATAAAGATAAAAATTCGAAGTTCTCATTTTTTCGAAACTTATTGAATGGGGATGAAAAAGAAAGCAATGAGAAGGGAAAAAAGATAACACCTAAGTTTTTACTTGTCCTACTCATACTTGGGATTTTGCTTATGTTTTCTAGTAGTCTTTTTTCAAGTAAAAAAGAAGAAGTACCTGTATTTAAAGAACAAAAAACGCAAAACCAAGAAAAAGACGTACCAACTTTTGGACAAAAAAATAATGATAGTATGTCAAATGTAGAAAAGTATGAAAAAGCGTATGAACAAGAATTAAAAGCAGCCTTAGAAGAAATAGCGGGAGTAAAAAATGTAACGATTAAAGTAAATTTAGATTCATCAGAAGAAAAAATATTAGAGAAAAATACAGTGAAACGTTCACAAACAACAGGTGAAACAGATAAGACAGGTGGTAAGAGGGAAGTAGAAGATGAGTCCCTTGATGAAAAGACAGTCATTATACGTGAAGGTGATAAAGAAACTCCTGTTGTTTTACGAACAGAGAAACCGAAAGTACGAGGTGTTCTTGTCGTAGCAAAAGGAGTGGATAATATACAAGTTAAAGCGATGGTAAAAGAAGCTGTCATACGGCTGCTAGATGTACCAGCCCATCGCGTTTCAGTTTCACCGAAAAATTGATAGGGAGGAAATAAAGTGTTAAAAAAACAAACGGTTTGGCTATTAACGATGTTAAGTTTAGTTGTTGTACTATCTGTTTATTACGTAACAACTCCTGACAAAATGAATACAGCATCGCCGGCAACAGGTGAAAAGATTGGACAAGAAAAACAAGGTACTGATAAAGCAGTAACAAATGAAGCACCTAAAGAAACGCCAAAAAAAGAAAATACAAGCAAGGAAACATCAAATAAAGAAACAGACAAAAAAGAGAGTGCTAACAAAGAAACAAGTAAAAAAGATGCTAACGTAACAGTTCAATCAAGTGATGAAAATTTCACAGCACTACGTATGCAAATGGAAGATCAGCTAAGTGAACAAAAATCAAGATTACAAGAAGTTATGAATTCAGCAAAATCTTCAGCAACAGAAAAGAGTAAAGCGAAAGATAATTTTGATGCAATTACTACAATGGAAACGAAGCAAGAATTACTTGAGACAGTGATTAAGTCTCAAGGAGGATATAAAGATGCCCTTGTAAGAGCTGATGGAACTGATATTAGAGTAACTGTGAAAGCAGCAAAGCATTCACAAAAAGAAGCGAATAAAATTATACAGCTTGTAAGAAGTGAAGGCGGATCAAAAGATGTAGGTGTGAAATTTGATCCACCGACAAAATAAAAACTAATAATCCGCGGGGGAATCCCCTGCGGATTATTAGTTTTTACGAATCGGATTGTTTGAAAATAATTATAGAAAAAAGCTATCATTTTCGATAGCTTTTTTCTGTTTCGTCTTTGTAGTTGTTTTTATTATGTTCAACTCGGAATGGAGAAATACGTTGTGAGTAAAAGATTAGCGGTTCATGGTAACGATGATTACTTTTTCCGGATTTGACGTGGATGAAGAGAACGAATGCCCAGACCATTACGGCAGGTAAGAAGAGAATGAGCCATATCATATGTCCACACCTCGATACGATATATTTTCTACACTTTGAACATACTATTCTTATATGAAGGAATGATGAACGGTGTGTAAACAAAAAAATAATATTTGGTAAAAATATGTTGTTGACTATAGATGAGGTGAAGAGTGGAGCGGTAATGATCTGTTTATTGTGTAGCATTGTGAAAAAAGTAAGGAATGTTTTTTAGAAGTGGTCTTGCCAATTTCGTGTGAAACTTGGTATTATTACTAGGTAATAATTTTTTATTGGAATAATATTTTTACAGGAGTTTCGATTTATTATAAAGAAATATAAATTGGAATGTTTAAAAAATTTATCGTAAGATGGAAATAGCAACTATTTCTATTAGTAAATGAAATGCATTTTCTAATAGAGTACATCGTATTTTTACAGTCAATCTAGTTTTAGTGACGAGAATCTGTAAAAACGGGACAAACAAGAGTATGGGAGTGGATTTTACATGTTTAAAATTCAAGAAGTTCGTGAATTAATTAAATTAATTGATAGCTCTAATATTGATGAATTTGAATACAAAAAAGATGGTACGACAATCAAAATGAAAAAGCGTGGTAATGAAGTTGTTGCGGTGCAAGCACCTGTAGCAAAACAAGTCGTACAACCAGTAGCACCTGTTGAAGTTGAAACAACAGTAGCGGCAGCACAAGTGGAAGTACCAAAACAAGAAGAGAAAAAAGCGGTTCAAAATGAAAACCTACATAAAATTACATCACCAATGGTAGGTACATTCTATTCTTCATCTTCGCCTGATACACCTGCATATGTAAGTGTAGGAGACAGAGTATCAAAAGATTCTATCGTATGCATTGTCGAGGCTATGAAGTTATTTAACGAAATCGATGCAGATGTAGATGGTGAAATTGTTGAGATTCTTGTTAATAATGGACAGCTTGTTGAGTATGGACAACCGCTATTTCTTGTAAAAGCGTAATAAGGGAGTCTTTGTGATGATAAAAAAAGTATTAATAGCCAATCGTGGGGAAATTGCTGTACGAATTATTCGTGCTTGTAAAGAAATGGATATTGAAACGGTCGCAATTTATTCAGAAGCAGATAAAGAGTCACTTCACGTACAAATTGCTGATGAGGCGTATTGTGTAGGGCCAACGATTTCGAAAGAAAGCTATTTAAATTTGACGAATATTATTAGTGTTGCGAAGTTAACAGGCTGCGACGCTATTCATCCAGGATACGGATTTTTAGCAGAGAATGCAGATTTTGCAGAGCTATGCCGTGAATGTAACTTAATTTTTATCGGTCCAAGTCCAGAAGCTATTTCAAAGATGGGCACAAAAGACGTTGCTCGTGATACAATGAAAGAAGCAGGGGTTCCGATTGTACCAGGTTCACAAGGGATTATTAAAAATACCGAAGAAGCGATCGAGCTTGCTAATCAAATTGGATATCCAGTTATTATTAAAGCGACTGCAGGTGGCGGCGGAAAAGGTATTCGTGTTGCACGCCATGAAGAAGAGCTTGTAAAAGGAATTCAAATTACACAGCAAGAAGCTAGTACCGCTTTTGGGAACCCTGGTGTATACTTAGAAAAGTACGTTGAAGATTTCCGCCATGTTGAGATTCAAATAATGGCAGATACACATGGAAATGCCATTCATTTAGGAGAGCGTGATTGTACAATTCAGCGCCGCTTGCAAAAACTACTAGAAGAAAGTCCATCACCTGCACTTGATGAAAATGTTCGTAAGCAGATGGGTGATGCGGCAGTTAAAGCGGCGGTAGCGGTTGATTATACAGGTGCTGGTACGGTTGAGTTTATTTATGAATATAGAACGAAAAGCTTTTATTTCATGGAGATGAATACGAGAATTCAAGTTGAGCATCCAGTTACAGAAATGGTAACAGGGATGGATTTAATTAAAGAACAAATTCGTGTTGCTTCTGGAGAAAAGTTATCGTTACAGCAAGAAGAAGTACAATTTAATGGTTGGGCAATTGAATGCCGAATTAATGCGGAAAACCCTGCCAAAAAATTTATGCCATCTCCAGGTAAAGTAGAAATGTACTTGCCACCAGGCGGATTTGGTATTCGCGTCGATTCAGCTGTATATCCGGGATATTCAATCCCACCTTTCTATGATTCGATGGTTGCTAAATTAATTGTTCACGGAAAAACACGTGAAGAGGCAATTGCAAAAATGAAGCGTGCACTCAGTGAGTTTGTCATTGAAGGCGTACATACAACAATCCCGTTCCATTTGCAATTGCTAGATCATCCTGATTTTGTAAAAGGTGAGTTTAATACGAAATTTTTGGAAGAGCATGAACTTGTGACGCAGTGATACATTAAAGGAGGTTTTTTTCATGGCTGAACATATGTTAGATATGGGTCAAGATACAACTCTTGGTAAAGTAGAAATTGCACCAGAAGTAATTGAAGTAATCGCAGGTATTGCAGCTGCTGAAGTAGAAGGTGTAGCGGCAATGCGTGGTAATTTTGCTACAGATGTTGTTGAGAAGTTAGGTAAGAAAAATCATGGTAAAGGTGTAAAGGTTGAATTAGCAAACGAAGATATTATCGTTGACCTTTATGTTGTAATGTATTTTGGCGTAGCAATTCCAGTTGTTGCACAAAAGATTCAAGACAACATTCGTCAGGCACTCTTTACAATGACAGGGCTTGAGCCAAAAGAAGTGAATGTTCACATCGTTGGCGTAACATTCGAAACACAAAAAACAGAAATCGAACCAGTGTAAGAATGAAAAGGTGCCTAGTAACATAGGCACCTTTTTTATCGTTTCATTTCTTCACAAATTAAAACCCTCTAATTATTATACTATTTCAAAAAATAAGAAATCAAAAAGAAGATGTTTCGTTTTTCCAAAAAACGTACATTGTGATAAGATATGGAACTTGAAGTTAATCTTTTTATTATTTTTCAGCCTTGTAACCCGTGTATGAAACGATAAATTGTGTTATTATCATTGTATTATAAGGTTGGAAAATCAATGAAAACTGTAAGAGTAAGTGAATTGACGGCTTATAAATTATAATAATATAACAAAGCATAAGGAAAGACTTGAAGCATAAAGGAGAGTTACAATGAAACGTAGGACGGCTAGAGAAAGAGCTATGCAAGCATTATACCAAATGGATATTACAGGTGAATTAGAACCGAAAGTAGCGGTGGAAAACACGCTAGATGAAGGTGAAGAAACAAATGAGTTTCTAGAATCACTTGTAGTAGGTTTTGTAGAAAATAAAGAAGTAATTGATGAAGCGATTCGTCAAAACTTAAAAAAATGGAAGCTGGAGCGTATTAGTATTGTTGATCGCAGTATTTTACGTGTAGCTGTGTATGAAATGAAATACATGGAAGAAATTCCACACAACGTAACAATTAACGAAGCGATTGAAATTGCTAAAACATTTGGGGATGAGGAATCTCGTCGTTTTATTAACGGCGTTTTATCTAATATAAAAGATACACTGTAATTTCTTTAAGGGGGAATCTTAAAATGGTAGCAGTAATCATCAAAGGAAATGAAGTTGCGGAGAAAAAACGAGCACAATTAACAGAAGAAGTTGTGAAGTTGAAAGAGCAAGGGATTGTACCAGGATTAGCAGTTATTCTAGTTGGAGAAGATCCAGCATCTCGTTCTTATGTAAAAGGAAAAGAAAAGGGCTGTGAACAAGTAGGAATCTATTCAGAGCTAATTGAACTTCCTGAAACAATTACTGAGGAGCGTTTGCTTGCTGAAATCGATCGCTTAAATGGCGATGACCGTATTAATGGCATTTTAGTGCAATTACCTTTACCAAAACATATTGAAGAAAAAGCTATCATTGAAAGAATTTCACCAGAAAAAGATGTAGATGGATTTCACCCAATCAGCGTGGGACGTATGATGACGGGACAAGATACATTCCTTCCATGTACACCGCACGGTATTGTAGAATTAGTAAAAGAAACAAATCTTGATATCTCGGGAAAACATGTTGTAGTAATTGGAAGAAGTAATATTGTCGGCAAGCCAGTGGGGCAATTGTTCTTAAATGAAAATGCAACTGTCACATATTGTCATTCTAAAACGCAAAATATGAAAGAGTTAACGAAGTTAGCTGATATTTTAATCGTAGCTGTTGGACGACCTA
Source organism: Bacillus sp. 16GRE42 (assembly GCF_019837435.1). Lineage (NCBI taxonomy): Bacteria > Bacillati > Bacillota > Bacilli > Caryophanales > Bacillaceae > Bacillus > Bacillus sp. 16GRE42. Next base: position 1,689,412 of record NZ_JADAXF010000001.1, on the reverse strand, counting down.
AAATGGTAACAGCTGATTATATTAAAGAAGGAGCGGTTGTAATCGACGTTGGTGTGAACCGTTTAGAAACAGGTAAACTTTGTGGTGATGTTGATTTTGACAACGTGTTAGATGTTGCAGGTTACATTACACCTGTGCCAAGGGGTGTTGGTCCAATGACGATCACAATGCTTCTTCATAATACTGTTGAATCTGCTAAGCGTGTAGGTGTCGTTTGTAAATAATTTGAGTCGGCTATGAGGAGAGAGAAATGGAAAAACAATATTTAACCGTTACAGCGTTAACACGCTATATAAAAACAAAAATAGAATATGATCCGCATTTGCAGTCTGTTTGGTTAAAAGGTGAAATTTCCAACTTTAAAAATCATAGTCGTGGCCACATGTACTTTACATTGAAAGATGAAAATGCAAGAATCGCAGCGGTTATGTTTGCGGGTCATAATCGTAATATTAAATTCAGACCTGAAAATGGGATGAAGGTACTTGTGAAAGGGAAAATTTCCGTTTACGAGGCGAGTGGTTCTTATCAAATTTATATTCAAGACATGCAGCCTGACGGAGTCGGAAACCTGCATTTAGCTTACGAACAATTAAAGGTTCGTTTAGAGGAAGAAGGTTTGTTTTCTCAAGTTTATAAAAAAACAATTCCTCCTTATGCTAAAACAATAGGTGTGATTACGTCGCCAACAGGGGCAGCGATTCGTGATGTTATAACAACGATTAAACGTCGTTATCCAATTGGAAATGTTATTGTGTTTCCGGTACTTGTACAGGGGGAGTCAGCAGCTCCCTCAATTGTACAAGCGATTCGTACAGCGAATGAAATGGGAGAGATAGATGTCCTAATCGTTGGGCGAGGGGGAGGCTCTATTGAAGAGTTATGGGCTTTCAATGAAGAAATGGTAGCAAGGGCAATCTTTAAGAGTGAGATCCCTATTATTTCGGCAGTAGGCCATGAAACGGACTTTACAATTGCGGATTTTGTTGCCGATTTACGTGCGCCAACACCGACTGCAGCAGCTGAGCTGGCAGCGCCTAACATTATAGAGTTACAAGAAAAGGTATTACAAAGAACTCTAAGATTGCAAAGAGCAATGAGAGAGTTAGTACATAAAAAAGAAGAAAAACTACAAGTATTGCAAAAATCTTATGCGTTCCGTTATCCAAGACAAGTATATGAGCAAAAAGAAGAGCAATTAGATAGAGCGTTAGAACAGCTTGTTTTAGCGAAAGAGCGCTATATTGATAAAAAGGTAAATCAGTTAAAACAGCTTTCATTTTATTTAGAGAAGCACCACCCAGCTCAAAAAATTATGCAAACGAAGGTAGCGGTTGAAACATTGCAAAAGCAATTGCAACGTGAAATGCAAACATTACTTCAGACGAAAGAATTTGCTTTTGTAAGAGCTGCTCAAAAACTTGAAGCGTTAAGTCCGCTTAAAGTAATGATGAGAGGGTACGGGCTTGTATATGATGAAGAGAAGCAAGTGTTAAAAAGTGTGAAAGATGTCAGCCTTGGAGATGCTGTTTCAGTTCAATTACAAGATGGAATACTAGATTGTAGCGTATCAGGCATAGAGGAGCGTGAATTGAATAATGGAAAATAAATTAAGCTTTGAAGAGGCAATTTCGCAACTTGAGCACCTCGTTTCTAAGCTAGAGCAAGGTGACGTACCTTTAGAAGAAGCAATTTCTTATTTTAAAGAGGGTATGGAATTATCTAAGCTTTGTGATGAGAAGTTGAAGAACGTACAAGAACAAATGGCAGTTATTCTTGGGGAAGATGGAGAGCTTGAACCGTTTACTGCTTTAGGAGATGAAGCATAGTGACTATTGCTTTTGATACTTTTTTGAAAGAAAGTAAAACTTTCGTAGAAGAGAAGCTTGTAAGCTATGCAAATGAATTACAATGTCCAAATGTACTTCGTGAAGCGATGGCATATTCTTTGGAGGCAGGTGGAAAGCGTCTCCGCCCGTTACTTTTATTTGCGACATTACAAGCGTTTGGTAAAGAAAGAAATCTTGGAATAGGTGCAGCTTGTGCTCTTGAAATGATACATACATACTCGTTAGTTCATGATGATTTACCTTGTATGGATGATGATGATTTAAGAAGAGGTAAGCCCACAAATCATAAAGTATTTGGTGAAGCGATGGCAGTTTTAGCAGGCGATGGTTTGTTGACGTATGCTTTTCAAATTATTATGGCATATGAACAAAAGGAAATCTCTGCTGAAAAAAAAGTAAGACTTGTACTTGAGCTTGCAAAAGCGGCAGGACCAGAAGGAATGGTTGGCGGACAGGTGGCAGATATGGAAGCTGAAGGGAAACAGCTTACGATGGATGAGTTGGAGTATATTCATAAGCATAAGACTGGGAAACTACTTGAATTCGCTGTGCTTGCAGGATCGATACTTTCTGATGCCACAGAAGAACAAGAAGAAAAGTTACTTGCGTTTGCAAAATATATCGGCCTAGCTTTCCAAATTCGAGATGATATTTTAGATGTGGAAGGAACCGAAGAAGAGATTGGAAAACCAATTGGTAGTGATGTTTCCAACGAAAAGAGCACATATACGACGTTATTTACTGTAGATAGAGCAAAGGATATTTTAGAAGAAACAATTGCAAAAGCAAAAGGTGCTATTGGTTCCTTGCAATTACAAGATGAATATTTACTATCTATTTGCGATTTGATTGCAAAACGTAATAACTAATATAACAGCGTTTCCATTTGTTGAGTCATTCATCATTTTATGATATAAATGTAGGAAAAGGTTTTTCTTTTCTTGTTATTGGCAAAAATATATGTAGATTACATTGCCGTTATCACTTCGTGTTAGCGGCTATTTTTTTCATCGCCTAAAGAAATATGGTTTATAATGGGATTAGGGCGCAATAGACTGGTTAATTGCAGGACAAGGTGAAAAATAAAAAAAGATAATTTCTTGTTTTGTGTAAATGTTTTTTATAATATTTGACATGTTGACAGATTATGAAATGAAAGTGAGTGATCCATGTGGATCTAACGCAAATTCAAAACCCTAGTTTTTTGAAAGATATGTCTATCGGTGAACTAGAGGGATTGAGTGAGGATATTCGTAAGTTTTTAATTGAAGAGCTCTCTCAAACAGGTGGACATATTGCACCTAATTTAGGTGTAGTAGAACTCACAATTGCTCTGCATAAATTATTTGATAGTCCGAAAGATAAATTTTTATGGGACGTAGGACATCAATCCTATGTACATAAAATTTTAACAGGACGTGCAAAGGAATTCGGTACATTAAGGCAATATCAAGGTCTATGTGGTTTCCCAAAACGTTGCGAGAGTGAGCACGATGTATGGGAAACTGGCCATAGCTCGACATCATTATCTGCTGCAATGGGAATGGCTCTAGCACGTGATTTAAAGAAAACGAAAGAATATGTTATACCAATCATTGGAGATGGTGCTCTAACAGGCGGAATGGCTTTAGAGGCATTGAACCATATTGGACATGAAAAAACAGACATGATTGTTATTTTGAATGATAATGAAATGTCAATTGCACCAAACGTTGGTGCGCTTCATAATGTACTTGGACGTCTACGTACCGCAGGGAAATACCATTGGGTAAAAGATGAACTAGAGTATATATTAAAGAAAATCCCAGCAGTCGGTGGGAAAGTTGCTGCGACAGCAGAGAAAATAAAAGATAGTCTTAAATATCTACTAGTATCCGGTGTCTTTTTCGAAGAATTAGGCTTTACATATTTAGGTCCAGTTGATGGGCACGATTATGAAAAGTTATTCGAAACGTTGCAATACGCAAAGAAAACAAAAGGCCCAGTGCTTGTTCATGTTATTACGAAAAAAGGAAAAGGTTATAAACCAGCTGAGAGTGATGTTATTGGAACTTGGCATGGAACAGGACCTTATAAAATTGAATCAGGTGACTTCGTTAAACCGAAAGAGGTTGCACCAGCATGGAGTGCTGTTGTTAGTGATACAGTACTTAAGCTAGCAAGAACGGATGAGCGTATCGTTGCAATTACACCTGCAATGCCTGTTGGATCGAAACTTGAGAAATTCCAAAAAGAATTCCCGGATCGTATGATTGATGTAGGTATTGCAGAACAACATGCTACAACAATGGCAGCGGGTATGGCAACGCAAGGAATGAAGCCATTCTTAGCGATTTATTCAACATTTTTACAAAGAGCATATGACCAAGTTGTTCATGATATATGCCGCCAAAATTTAAATGTCTTCATCGGAATCGATCGCTCTGGATTAGTAGGAGCAGATGGTGAAACGCATCAAGGTGTATTTGACATCTCATTCTTACGCCACTTGCCGAATATGGTAATTATGATGCCGAAAGATGAAAATGAAGGGCAACATTTAGTATATACGGCGATGCAATATGAAGATGGACCAATCGCATTACGTTATGCGCGTGGTAATGGACTTGGTGTTCCTATGGATGAAGAATTAAAGGCGATTCCAATCGGTTCATGGGAAACGTTAAAAGAAGGTAAACAAGCGGCTATTTTAACATTTGGTACGACAATACCAATGGCAATGGAAGCAGCTGAGCGTCTTGAAAAGGCTGGAGTTTCAGTGAAAGTAGTGAACGCTCGCTTTATTAAACCGATGGATGAAGCATATTTACATGATCTCTTAGGGAAAAATATACCGATTTTAACGATTGAAGAAGCTTGCTTAATTGGTGGTTTTGGAACGGGAGTAGTTGAATTTGCGTCTGAGAACGGGTACCATAGTGCGTTAATTGAACGAATGGGTATTCCAGATCGTTTCATAGAGCACGGTAGTGTAACAAAATTATTAGAAGAAATCGGTTTAACGACAGATGCTGTTGTAGACCGTATTCATACAATGATTCCATCAAAACAAAAAAGGGCGTAACAAATGAGTGCAAAAAAAGAAAGAGTAGATGTACTATTAGTAGAGCGAGGACTTATAGAAACACGTGAGAAAGCAAAACGCGCCGTTATGGCTGGACTTGTATATGCGAATGAGATGAGACTTGATAAGCCAGGAGAGAAGATCCCACAAGATACAGAGATTACGGTGAAGGGCCAAGTTATGCCGTATGTAAGCCGTGGTGGTTATAAACTTGAAAAGGCATTAGAGACATTTCACCTGGATTTACAAGATAAAGTTATGATAGATATTGGTTCATCAACTGGTGGCTTTACAGATTGTGCGCTTCAAAACGGAGCGAAATTATCTTATGCATTAGATGTAGGATACAATCAACTTGCGTGGAAATTGCGTCAAGATGAGCGTGTTGTCGTAATGGAACGGACAAACTTCCGTTACGTGACACCAGCAGACTTAGAACGTGGTTTACCGCAATTTGCTAGTATCGATGTTTCATTTATATCATTAAAGCTTATACTGCCGGTTTTAAAAACAATGCTTATGCCTAATGGGGATGTAGCAGCGTTAATTAAACCGCAGTTTGAAGCTGGAAGAGAGCAAGTTGGGAAAAAAGGTATCGTTCGTGATCGAAAAGTACATGAGGCTGTCGTAGAAATGATTGTCGACTTTGCTATAAAAGAAGGATACGACGTAGAAGGTTTAACATTCTCACCAATTACGGGCGGGGATGGTAATATTGAATTTTTAATTCATCTGAAATGGCATGGTGAACGTGAGAATGGCGAAAATCATTCTCCAGTTTCTGTTGAGCAAGTAGTTACAGAGGCGCATGATGTCCTAAAACAAAAAGGAAAAGGGGAATAACATATGTTATTCCTCTTTTTGTTGTAATTGTATAATGATTGTAAAAACAATTGTGTACAAGCAACGAATTATAAGTTAACATAAATAAGTGAAGTATACCAATGTTTAAACTATGGTAAGAGATAGTGTGAGGTGCAAATGTATGAATAAAGGTCAGCGCCATATTAAAATCAGGGAAATTATTGCGAACAAAGAAATTGAAACACAAGATGAATTAGTTGATATTTTACGTAATGAGGGATTTAATGTAACGCAAGCAACAGTATCGCGCGATATTAAAGAACTGCACTTAGTGAAAGTGCCATTACATGATGGTCGCTATAAATATAGCTTGCCAGCAGATCAACGATTTAATCCGTTACAAAAATTAAAACGCAATCTAGTGGATTCATTTGTAAAATTAGACACGGCAGGACATATGCTTGTGCTAAAAACATTGCCTGGTAACGCTCATTCACTTGGAGCACTTATTGATCATTTAGAGTGGGATGAGATCATCGGAACCATCTGTGGTGATGATACTTGCTTAATTATTTGCCGTACACCTGAAGATACAGGTGTTGTCTCTGATCGTTTCTTAAATATGCTGTAATAAAAAAATCTTGTTTGCTTTCCTCTGTAAAGTGGAAAGTGAACAGGATTTTTTTATTGGTTAAAAATGTGAATTCTTAATTGTAATATAATATTTTCTTTGAATAAAATTAGAAAATAGGTGGATTGACCCGTAAAACGAATGTTTGGTACAATGGAGCGGTTAGAAAAGTAATTTATACATACAAACATATAGTATGACTATTTGAATGAAGAACTGAGAAAAGCCCTTAATAGGGGATTAGTTTATAACGAGGTGAATGGGGCATTGTTATCGGAATTATCGATTAGAAACTTTGCTATTATTGAGGCATTAAATATTTCTTTTCAAAAAGGGTTAACGGTTTTAAGTGGTGAAACAGGGGCCGGAAAATCGATTATTATTGATGCGATTAGTTTACTTGTAGGGGGTCGTGGTTCAGCGGAATTTGTTCGATACGGAACAGAAAAAGCTGAGATAGAAGGGCTATTTTATGTAGAAGATGATAAGCATCCGTGTATTGAAAAGGCAGAAGAGTTGGATATAGAAATAGAAGACGGCATGATTATTTTGAAGCGTGATATCGCTGCAAATGGAAAAAGTGTATGTCGTGTAAATGGGAAACTGGTCACCCTTAGTATATTAAAGGAAATTGGAAAAACACTTGTTGATATTCATGGGCAGCACGAAACACAAGATTTAATGAATGAAGAGCGTCATATGTTTATGCTTGATCATTTTGATGGAGATCGCATTGTTAAACAATTGGGTATATATCAAAATGTATACGCTGACTATGAGAAATTAAAAAAACAGTTGAAATCGTTAAGTGAAAATGAACAACAAATGGCGCATCGCTTAGATTTAATTCAATTCCAGCATGAAGAAATCAGTAAGGCGGATTTAAAGATGGATGAAGAAATTGAATTAACTGAAGAACGATTGCAAATTTCTAATTTTGAAAAAATTTACAAAGCATTAGGCGATGCATATCGCTCATTAAGCGCTGACGGACAAGGTTTAGATAATGTAAGAAGTGCAATGGGACAAATGGAGAGTATTACACATTTAGATGAAGTGTATCAAGAAAATCATGATTCAATTGCAAATAGCTACTACTTATTAGAAGAAGTTGCGTATCAACTTAGAGAAAAGCTCGATATGATGGAATATGATCCGAATCGTTTAGACGAAATTGAAACGCGTTTAAATGAAATTCGTATGCTAAAGAGAAAATATGGAAATACTGTAGAAGAGATTTTAGCGTATGCTGATAAAATTGAACAAGAAATTTTTACGATTGAAAATAAAGACGTTCATATTGAAACGACGAAGAAGCAATTAAAGGAATTAGAAAGTGTTATTCTGCAAGAAGCAACGTCCTTAAGTAATATGCGTCATGAGCTTGCAGAGCATCTTACAAATGCCATTCATCAGGAATTAAAAGAATTATATATGGAGAAAACAAAATTTGAAGTTAGAATCATGAAGAGAGAAGGAAATGCTGAAGAGCCTCTTGTTGAGGGTGCCCCGGTAAGGCTTACAGCGGATGGCTACGATCATGTGGAATTTTATATTTCAACAAATCCAGGTGAGCCGCTAAAACCACTTTCAAAGGTCGCTTCTGGCGGAGAGTTATCTCGTATTATTTTAGCTTTAAAAAGCATTTTTTCTAAGCATCAAGGTGTTGCATCTGTTATTTTTGATGAAGTGGATACTGGTGTAAGTGGTCGAGTTGCACAGGCTATTGCGGAAAAGATTTATCGAGTATCAGTAAACTCGCAAGTACTTTGTATTACGCACTTACCTCAAGTAGCTTCAATGGCGGATTCACATTTATTTATTCGAAAACAAGTAGCGAATGATCGGACAATTACATCAGTTACCGTTTTAACTATGGAGGATAAAGTAACAGAAATAGCTCGAATGATTTCTGGTGTGGAAATTACAGATTTAACGACAGAACATGCGAAAGAATTACTTACGCAAGCGCATCATTTTAAACAGACAGCAGAGGCTATCCAGTAATGGATAGCTTTTTTTCTCAAATAATGATTTCTTAATTCTTCCGGTTATAAATAAAGCACTGCAAGGAGAGATTAAAAAGTGAAGCCAAGAGGCTGAATGTGGGGTAGGAGCGAGGAGAGTGAACAAATTGAGATTAGAAAGATTTCGCAAAATAATAGGTCTTTGTCTCCTTGTTTCTTTAGTTTTTATTGGGTGTTTTAAACCGCTTCGGACGTTTATTTCATCCCCGAAGCAACTTGTTGTTTTTGAAGGACAACAATCAGAAATAGCTTCATTACCAGTTTTTCAAGCTTCATCTACAGATCGTCATGTGTTTACAGTAAGTTCCAATGAACAAAAACAAGGACTTATGGTAAATCCTCATCAAAATGGTGAAGCAGATATGGTGTTTCAGCTTGCTGGTTTTCCAGTGAAAAAAGTAAATGTGAAAGTATTGAAAGATTTTAAAGTTATTCCAGGTGGACAATCAATTGGTGTGAAGTTAAATACAAAAGGGGTACTTGTTGTAGGGCATCATTTAATTCAAACTGAAAAAGGGAAAGTCTCTCCTGGTGAAACAGCTGGTGTGCAAATTGGAGATATGATTACTGAAATTAATGGTAAAACAATTGAAAGAATGAGTGATGTAGCACCATTTATTCATAATAGTGGTGAAACAGGCGAACCGCTTAATCTTGTTTTGCTAAGAGATGGGAAACATATCCGCACTAAGTTAACACCACAAAAAGACAGTGGAGAATCGTCTTATCGAATTGGTTTATATATTCGTGATTCGGCAGCTGGAATCGGAACAATGACATTTGTTCATCCTGATTCTATGAAATATGGGGCACTTGGTCATGTCATCTCTGATAACGATACGAAAAAGCCGATTCAAGTCGAAGATGGACAAATTATGCGTTCGACAGTTACATCAATTGAAAGAGGTAGTCATGGGAATCCAGGAGAGAAATTAGCGAGGTTCTCACCAGATCGTGAAGTGATTGGTAATATTACAATAAATAGTCCATTCGGTATATTCGGAAAATTAAATACAAATATACCAAATGGCGTAATGGATAAAGCGATGCCTATTGCACTATCTCATCAAGTGAAAGAGGGACCGGCAAAAATATTAACAGTTATTGATAAAGATAAAGTGGAAGCGTTTGATATTGAAGTTGTAAGTACAGTACCGCAAAAGTTCCCAGCTACAAAAGGCATGGTAATAAAAGTAACAGACAAACGTTTATTAGCGAAAACGGGTGGTATCGTACAAGGCATGAGCGGAAGTCCAATTGTACAAAACGGGAAAGTAATTGGTGCTGTTACACATGTATTTGTAAATGATCCAACATCAGGATATGGTGTTCATATTGAATGGATGTTACATGAGGCTGGAATTAACATTTATGAGCAAGAAAGAAAAGCGAGCTAATTATTAATTAGCTCGCTTTTCTGTTGAAAAATTCGTTGAAATTTTGTAAAAGCTCCGCAAGAGGTGTTTTTTGTTGTAAAATAAAAGAAAAGGGTTGAACGTTTCGTTGTATTTCTATGATGGAATGTGTTGCGAAAGGGAATAAATGAACGATAAACATATTTTTTTGTGATTTTATCGGAAAGTAACAAACTTTAAAAGGGAATTTTCACACAATTGTCGAACAATTCATGTAGCCTAGAAGGATACACATGTCGGAGAATCGATTCGGTAAGGGAGGAAAAGCTGTGGAGAAAATTAAAGTATGTCTTGTGGATGATAATAAAGAATTAGTATCAATGTTAGAGAGTTACGTAGCTGCTCAAGATGATATGGAAGTAATTGGTACTGCTTATAATGGTCAAGAGTGTTTAAATTTATTAAATGATAAGCAGCCGGATGTACTTGTTTTAGACATTATTATGCCACATTTAGATGGTTTAGCTGTACTAGAGAAAATGCGACATATTGAAAGGCTAAGACAGCCTAGCGTAATTATGTTGACAGCATTTGGACAAGAAGATGTGACGAAAAAAGCAGTTGACTTAGGTGCTTCATATTTCATATTAAAACCATTTGATATGGAGAATTTAACGAGTCATATTCGTCAAGTGAGCGGTAAGGCGAACGCTACCATTAAACGTCCACTTCCATCTTTCCGTTCAGCAACTACAATAGATGGAAAACCGAAAAACTTAGACGCGAGCATTACGAGTATCATTCATGAAATCGGTGTGCCTGCTCATATTAAAGGGTATATGTACTTAAGGGAAGCAATCTCTATGGTGTACAATGATATCGAATTACTTGGATCTATTACGAAAGTATTGTATCCAGATATCGCGAAGAAATATAATACAACAGCAAGCCGCGTCGAGCGTGCAATCCGTCACGCAATTGAAGTAGCATGGAGTCGTGGGAATATTGATTCTATTTCGTCCTTATTCGGTTATACAGTATCCATGTCAAAAGCAAAACCTACGAATTCCGAGTTCATCGCAATGGTTGCGGATAAGCTGAGACTTGAACATAAGGCTAGCTGAGAGTAAAGATAGTAAGGGATTTAAGTTTTAGTAAAGCTTAATCATTCTTTAAATTTATACTCGATATTAAATGTAAAACCAATGAACTTTTTATTTAATGACCAATGAATTTTAGAATTCGTTGGTCTTTTTATTTGCTTTGATTTAAGGATTTTGAAGGAATGCATATGTATATAAAAAATGCAGTGAAAATAGGGTGTGCACAGGAAATACGTGGGTTTGACATCATAATCTCTATAACGTATCATTGATTGGGAAAATTTAGAAATATAGGAGAATGGATGAATGACTTTAAAAAAAATAGTGAATCGAGCTTACCCACTCATTGTTATGACGGTGTTTTTATCTATATTTTCAATGATAGTAAGTAAATTTTTTATCCCCAAAACAATTTTGATGAGTGGTGAATTTCCTTATCCGACTGAGGAGTATACTCCTGAAAAAGTCGGTGCTGTTATAGCGGTGACGTTGCTTTTATTTGCGCTCTTTTTTATGTATTATAAGTGGGTTATTAATAAAATGAAAAGAACACACACAAATATTATGATTACTTTAGGTAGTATAATCATTTTGATGATGGAAATATTTATTACTTCCATAGCATTTAACCCTGTTATAGGAGATTATGCCATCCTTAAACAAGGGATTGTCTCTGTGTTTAATGGAGATGATCAATTCTTAGAAATGGGACAGCTTCTATTTTATCCATATAATACACATATCGTATTATTAGGAGGATATTTTGCTAGATTGGTAGGAAGTGTAGATTTAGCGATAAAAATATTACCGATAGCCTGTATAACAGGTAGTATTATTTTAAATGTATTGATTGTAAGGAAAATTACAAACTTTAAAGTTGCTCACATATCGATCGTGTTATCTGTGCTAAACATTTTTATATATTGGCAGGCACCAGTTTTCTATACGCATACATTAGTAATATTTTTTATTTCAGCAACGATGTATACATATTTGTGCTTGAAAACGGCGGAAACAAAAAGAATGAAGATTATTTTATGGATTTTATTAGGGGGTTTCGCAGCTTGTACTTATATTATAAGACCAACCGCATTGGCTGTAGCTTTAGCGATTTTAATTGAAAATATTTTAAAGTTTCGTAAGGAATATTCTATAAAGGTGTTAAGTAGTGTTTTATTTTGTTTAATCCTTATTGTAAGTTTTAAAGGTATAACGACAAAGTTAAATCTCAGCACCGATAATGAAATTGAAAAAATTCCATTCACTCATTGGGTGAAAATGGGGCTGAACAAAGATACGTATGGTGTGTGGAATCAGGCAGATGCAGATTATATTGATGATGAAAACATAAAGAATACGAAGGATTTGAATGAACACAATAAAGAAGTTATAGTGCAGCGTTTCAGTGAACTTGGTGTAACGGGTTATGTACAACATTTAAATGAAAAAATAACTAGAGAATGGGTATCAAGTCAGTTCTCCATGTACCGTATTGGAGAATGGTTTGAGCAGAAGAATGACACGATAACTAATTACGTATCGAACTATAGTACAACGAATTATGAAATCGTTACTATATATTCGTATGTTATCAAATTATTCGTTTATGTAGCTGTTCTGGCGGCTATTATTCTTTATAAAAAGAAAGATGAAAATGAATCGGAAGTTATACGAATTGCGATGATTAGTACATTAGGAGTATTTACTTTCTTGTTACTATGGGAAACAGCTCCTCATTATACGTATGAAGCATTTGCATTTATGAATATTCCAGCTTCTTTAGGGTTGTATAAATTGTTTATGATTTTTAACAAAGAAAAAAATGCATAATTTGAGTAATTGAAACAAGTAGTAAGAACCCCCTTCTTTTATTAAAAGAGGGGGGTTTCATTTAATTGAATATAAATGTTTTGAGAAAAGATTACATGGAATCATAGTGCATCTGTTAAAGGGTTTTAGCAGGGAAGTCATCCGTGATATAATAGAAAATAATAAAAAGCCCTGCAAAACAGGACTGTATTATTCTTCGTCTTTATTTTGTTTTTCTAATTCAACTAACTTTTGAATTAAAATGTGCTGCGGCATATGCATAAGTTGTTCAAGTGGAACACCTAATGCTTTTGATAGGCGGACTGCAGTGTCTGGAGAAATTTGTAATGGTCTCATAGAAGTACCTCCTTTTTCGTATAGTATAGCATAAGATTGGGGGAGTGAGGATGACTCTTATATTTGCACATCGTGGTGCAGCGGGAACGTACCCAGAAAATACAATGATTTCATTTGAAGCGGCTGAATCTTTTAGAGCAGATGGAATTGAGCTTGATGTTCAATTAACGAAAGATGGAAAAGTTGTCGTCATTCATGATGAAACAGTGGACCGGACAACAAATGGAAAAGGTGCGGTTCGTAATTATTTATATGAGGATTTATGTAAATTAGATGCGAGCTATAAATTCGGTGATAAAGTAGGTTTTTGTAAAATACCTCTTTTAGAAGAGGTGTTAGAATGGATTGAAAAAACAGAGTTGCTACTTAATATTGAACTTAAAAATAATAAAATTCCATACAGAGGTTTAGAGGAAGAAGTTATAACGCTTGTACGGAAATGTAATCTAGAAAATCGTGTTATATTTTCTTCATTTAATCACTACAGTATGAAAAGGTGTCATATGATGGCTCCTGATATTCAAACAGCGATTTTATATCGCGAAGGTTTGCATAGTCCATGGGCATATGCGAAAAAAATGGGCGCTACAGCAGTGCATCCTAATTATCGTTATCTTCAAGAAGCCGTTGCTGAATTAACGATGGAGAGTGGTGTAGAGGTTCGCCCTTATACAATTAATGAAGAAACGCTTATGCGTAAATATTTTGATATGAATATTTCGGCGATTATTACTGATTATCCTGAAACAGCAAGAATGTTATTGCCAATAAAAAAATGAGACCGAGTGTAACGGTCTCATTTTTTATTTATAAATAGTGGGGCTTTCCTATCTTCTAAAGCGAGCTTGTACTTTATTTCGTTTACGGTCTCGGTGTAAGACGAAGCCACCAAAAATATAAAACCCGAGCGCGAAGCAAAGAGCGCCAATTAAAAATTGTAACCACAGTATAGAGAGTGGAGGAAATAGAATCCCGAATACAGTATCTCTCATTAACTTAATGCCAAACACAGCTAATGAAATAGGGATGAGTGCTAATGATAGAGCAAGGTAACGCTGCATATAAACGCTCCTTTTCAGATTATTTTGTTTATTTCAATGATGTTATATGAAAAGGGGGTTTGTCAAGAGGGGGCTGAACGAGTAAGATAAGGGTGTGAAAAATTTTGCAGAGATACTTCGAGAGGAAGTGTAATATATGAAACAAAAAGTTTTAATTGTTGGTGCAGGTGAAGGTGGCAGTACACTGCTGAATCTGTTGCAAAGTTCGAATATATTTCAAATTATAGGGATTATTGATATAAATCCGATAGCGAAGGGATTACAAATGGCTAAGGAATACGGGGTTACAATTGGAGAGAGTGTAACGCCGTTTCTTTCTATGCATATTGATGTAATGTTTGATATGACGGGTGACGATGATTTACATAAAGATTTAATAAAGAAAAAGCATAAAGATACTCTTCTTATACCAGGTGATATTGCGAAAATTGTTACGAGATTAGCACATGAGAAGGAAGGTTTAATTGGAAAGTTAGAAGAACAGACGCAGCAAGGGGATTTAATTTTAAATTCTACGCATGACGGTATGATTGTGATTGATCGAGATGGACAAGTACGCCTATTTAATAAAAGTGCAGAGCGTATTATCGGATATAAAAAAGAAGATGCGGTAGGGAAATATATTTTAGAAGTTATTCCGACTAGTAAGTTGCTTCGTATTATACGTACGAAACAAATAGAAGTAAATTATGAACTGACATTAGAGAATGAAAAGAAAATTATTACAACCCGTATTCCAATATTAAAAGAGGGAGGAGAAGTACAAGGGGCATTTGCGATTTTTAAAGATATAACAGAGGTTGTAGATCTTGCGGAAGAAGTTACAGATTTAAAGGAGATTCAAACGTTACTTGAGGCGATTATCAACTCGTCTGAGGAAGCAATTTCGGTCGTGGATGAAAAGGGAAGAGGATTAGTAATTAACCCTGCGTATACGAAATTAACAGGTTTAACGGAAGAGGACATTATTGGGAAACCGGCTACAACTGATATTGTAGAAGGTGAAAGTATGCATATGAAAGTACTTCGAACGCGTAGGGCGGTACGCGGAATACATATGAAGATTGGACAAAAGAAGCGTGATGTAATTGTAAACGTAGCGCCAGTTATAGTGGATGGGATATTGAAAGGAAGCGTTGGTGTAATTCGTGACGTATCAGAAATTCAAAAGTTAACAAATGAATTGAATAGGGCAAGGCAAATTATTCGAACGTTAGAAGCGAAATATTCATTTGATGACATTGTCGGAAATTCAGATGAAACAACGGCTGCTATTGAGCAGGCGAAACTTGGGGCGAATACACCAGCAACAGTATTGCTACGCGGAGAATCCGGAACGGGTAAAGAATTGTTTGCACATGCAATTCATAATGGAAGTAATCGAAAATATAATAAATTCGTCCGGGTAAACTGTGCTGCTATTTCCGAGACTTTATTAGAAAGTGAATTATTCGGTTATGAGGAAGGTGCATTCTCAGGAGCAAAAAGAGGCGGAAAACGAGGTTTTTTTGAGGAAGCGAATAACGGTAGTATCTTTTTAGATGAAATAGGAGAATTGTCTGCAAATACGCAAGCGAAACTCCTTCGCGTGTTGCAAGAAAAAGAAATTGTAAAAGTTGGTGGAACGAAAGCGATACCTATAAATGTCCGGGTAATTGCAGCAACACATGTGAATTTAGAAAAGGGCATTCTAGAAGGAGGGTTTAGAGAGGATTTATATTATCGATTAAATAAAATTCCAATTCAAATTCCGTCTCTTCGTCAGCGAAAAGGAGATATACCGGCAATTGCAGACAGGTTGATTCAAAAAATTAACCAAGATTATGGCCGGAATGTAGAGGGGCTCACTGATTCGGCTATTTCATATTTACAATCATATGAATGGCCAGGAAATGTGAGAGAGCTTGAAAACATTTTAGGACGAGCTATTATCTTTATGAATTATAACGAAATATATATTGATGTCCATCATTTACCACCTTTACATACAGAAGAGCAGACTGAGGTAAAACAAAATAACTTATTACCTGAATTAGAAGAAAAGCCACTTGAACATTTAGTGACAGAGTTTGAAGGGCATATCATTCATGAATGTTTAGAGAGGTTTGATGGAAATAAAACAAAAACTGCAAGAGCGTTAGGAATTTCGGTTCGAAATTTATATTACAAGCTAGAAAAGTATGAGTGTGCAAAAAATAGCATGCAATAAATTGCGTACCATGCAATTTATTGCATGGTATACAAAATACGACAAAACAAGACAGAATGTTTTGTTATTTTCCAAAGTATTGATTTTACTGCATTTTGAATGCGTTTTCATTATTGGTAAGACCACTTTTGAAAGTTGGCACGGTATTTGCTTTATAAATAGACGAGGGACGACGGAAAGGGTTGATTACAAAATATGAAGTTAGAACACTTAATTGATCAAGCAGCAGGACAGCCTAAAAAAACTGTGGCTGTAGCAGTAGCTGAAGATCATGAAGTAATTGAAGCTGTAGCGAAAGCAATTAAATTACAGCTAGCTCAATTTCGTCTATATGGAAATCAAGAAAAAATAATGGGGATGCTACAAGAACATGGTTTACAAACTTCAGAACACATTGAAGTGATTGCAGCAGCGTCAAGTGCTGAGGCTGCTGAACTTTCTGTTAAAGCTGTAAGAAATGGCGAAGCAGATGTTCTTATGAAGGGAAACATCCCAACAGCAAATATTTTGAAAGCTGTATTAAATAAAGAGTGGGGACTTCGTAAAGGTAGCGTACTTTCACACGTTGCAGCATTTGAAGTTCCAAATTACGATCGTCTTATCTTTGTTACAGATGCAGCGATGAACATTGCACCTGATGTAACACAAAAAGCTGCTATTATACAGAATACTGTAGAAGTTGCCCAGGCAATAGGAATAGATTTGCCGAAGGTAGCACCAATTGCAGCGGTAGAGGTTGTTAATCCTGCGATGCAAGCGACAATTGATGCCGCGATGTTAACTCAAATGAATCGCCGCGGACAAATTAAAAATTGTGTCGTTGATGGACCACTTGCTTTAGATAATGCAGTATCACAAATTGCAGCAGAACATAAAGGCATAGTAAGTGATGTAGCAGGTAAGGCAGACATTTTACTCGTCCCAACGATTGAAGCTGGAAATGTGCTATACAAATCACTCGTATACTTTGCGGATGCAAAAGTAGGAGCTATGATTGCTGGCGCAAAAGCACCGATTGTTTTAACATCTCGTGCTGATTCAGCAGAAACAAAAGTATATTCATTAGCATTGGCAGTTACGACTGCTTCAAAATAAACCAAACAGGGTAAATCACTAGGGGGAAACGACAATGACATTAGAAATCTTCGAATACTTAGAAAAATATGATTATGAGCAAGTAGTATTTTGTCAAGATAAAGAATCTGGTTTAAAAGCAATCATTGCAATTCATGATACAACACTTGGACCAGCTCTTGGTGGAACAAGAATGTGGACATATGATTCTGAAGAAGCGGCGATTGAAGATGCATTGCGTCTTGCAAAAGGGATGACATACAAAAATGCAGCAGCTGGCTTAAACTTAGGTGGTGCGAAAACAGTAATTATCGGTGATCCACGTAAAGATAAGAGTGAAGCGATGTTCCGTGCATTAGGACGATACATTCAAGGACTAAACGGACGTTACATTACAGCTGAAGATGTTGGTACAACAGTAGATGATATGGATATTATTCACGAAGAAACTGATTTTGTAACAGGTATTTCACCATCATTCGGTTCTTCTGGTAACCCATCTCCAGTAACTGCATACGGTGTTTATCGTGGTATGAAAGCAGCTGCGAAAGAGGCTTTCGGTACTGATAATTTAGAAGGAAAAGTAATTGCTGTTCAAGGTGTTGGTAACGTAGCATATCACCTATGCAAACATTTACACGCTGAAGGAGCAAAATTAATCGTTACAGATATTAATAAAGAAGCTGTACAACGCGCGGTAGAAGAATTCGGTGCATCGGCAGTTGAGCCAAATGAAATTTACGGTGTTGAATGTGATATTTACGCACCATGTGCATTAGGCGCAACAGTTAATGACGAAACTATTCCACAACTTAAAGCAAAAGTAATCGCAGGTTCTGCAAATAACCAATTAAAAGAAAATCGTCACGGCGACATGATTCATGAAATGGGTATTGTATACGCACCAGACTATGTTATTAATGCTGGTGGTGTAATTAACGTAGCAGACGAATTATATGGATACAATAGAGAACGTGCACTAAAACGTGTTGAGTCTATTTATGACACAATTGCAAAAGTAATCGAAATTTCAAAACGTGATGGCATAGCAACTTATGTAGCAGCAGATCGTCTAGCTGAAGAGCGCATTGCAAGCTTGAAAAACTCTCGTAGCACATACTTACGCAACGGTCACGACATTATTAGCCGTCGCTAATCATTCATATATTACTTTTACAAAAGGTGTGGTTACCTCTTATGAGGTTTCCACCTCCTTTTGAATTTATTAGTGGAGGTAGCAACAGTGTCTTTAAATCGAATTCTTGTTATTAATCCGGGTAGTACATCCACAAAAATTGGTGTTTTTGATAATGAAAGACCTGTTTTAGAAGAAACTATTCGTCATGACGAAGAACAAATTGGAAAATATAAGAGAATTATCGATCAATATGAGTTTCGCAAAGAAACGATTTTAGAAGTTCTACATTCTCACGGTATTAACATTTCAAAATTAAACGCAGTTTGTGGGCGTGGGGGATTACTTCGTCCAATCGAAGGCGGAACATACACAGTAAACGATTCGATGTTAGAAGATTTAAAAAATGGGTTTAGCGGTCATCATGCTTCAAACCTTGGAGGCATTTTAGCATATGAAATCGCTTCTGGATTAAATATTCCGGCATTCATAGTAGATCCTGTCGTTGTAGATGAAATGGAGCCGATTGCTCGTATAAGCGGTATTGCTGGTATGGAACGTAAAAGTATTTTCCATGCATTAAACCAAAAAGCGGTTGCTCGTAAAGTGGCTGAAGAATTAAATCACAAATACGAGGATTTAAATTTATTAGTTACACATATGGGTGGCGGTATTACAGTTGGTGCTCATAAAAAAGGAAAAGTTATTGATGTGAATAACGGCTTAAACGGAGAAGGACCATTTAGTCCAGAGCGTGCGGGTACAGTACCGGTAGGGCAATTAGTTGAGATGTGTTTCTCTGGTGAGTATTACCGTGACGAAATGGTTAAAAAACTTGTTGGACAAGGTGGACTTGTAAGCCTAATCGGTACAAATGATGCGATCAAAGTAGAACAAATGGTTGAAAAAGGTGATCCGGAAGCAACTCTTATTTATAAAGCAATGGCATATCAAGTTGCAAAAGAGATTGGCGGAGCTAGCGCTGTACTTCACGGGAAAATCGATGCAATCGTTTTAACTGGTGGACTTGCGTACAGTAAAATTCTTGTTGATGAAATAAAAGAACGTGTTGACTGGATTGCAGATGTTATCGTACATCCAGGGGAAGATGAATTACAAGCATTAGCAGAAGGAGCACTTCGTGTATTACGTGAAGAAGAAGCACCGAAAGAGTATGTTGTACGAGAAAAACAAACAGTAGCTAGGGGTTGAGATAATGGCAAGAGAATATGATTTAGTCATCGTTGGCGGCGGTACTGGTGGATATGTTGCTGCTATTCGAGCATCACAACTAGGTTTAAAAACTGCACTTGTTGAAAAAGAAAATCTTGGTGGTACTTGTTTGCACAAAGGATGTATTCCTAGTAAAGCTCTTTTACGTAGTGCGGAAGTATACGCAACTGCTAAAAAAAGCGAAGAGTTCGGAGTTATTGCAAGTAATGTAGAACTAAACTTTGCGAAAGTGCAAGAGCGTAAAGAGAAGATTGTAACACAACTTCATAAAGGTGTTCAACACTTAATGAAACAAGGTAAAATTGATGTGTTTGAAGGTATCGGCCGTATTCTTGGCCCATCTATTTTCTCTCCAATGCCAGGGACAATTTCAGTTGAACTTGCAAGTGGAGAAGAGAATGAAATGTTAATTCCAAAAAATGTACTTGTTGCAACAGGTTCTCGTCCAAATTCATTACCAGGTTTAGAATTAGACGGAGAGTATGTAATGTCTTCCGATCATGCCCTAAGAATGGAAACGCTTCCTAGCTCAATTATTATCGTTGGTGGCGGTGTAATCGGTATTGAGTGGGCATCTATGCTTGCTGACTTCGGTGTAGAAGTTACAGTATTAGAGTATGCGAAAACGATATTACCACTAGAAGATCAGGACGTTTCAAAAGAAATGCAACGTCTATTCAAGAAAAAAGGTATTAAAGTGGTAACTGGTGCAAAAGTATTACCAGAAACATTGGTAAAAGATAATGGAGTAACAATTCAAGCTGAACATAACGGTGAGAATAAAGAATTTAAAGCAGAAAAAATGCTTGTATCTGTAGGAAGACAAGCCAATACGCAAAATATTGGTTTAGAGAATACGGATATCGTTGTGGAAAAAGGATACATTCAAACAAATGAGTTTTATCAAACGAAAGAATCTCATATTTACGCAATTGGAGATGTAATCGGTGGCTTACAACTTGCTCACGTTGCTTCTCATGAAGGAATAGTTGCAGTAGAACATATTGCTGGTAAAGAAGTTACACCAATTGATTACTCTATGGTATCAAAATGCGTATATAGCAGTCCGGAAGTTGCTTCTGTCGGTTTAACAGAGCAAGAAGCGAAAGAAAAAGGCTATAAGTTAAAAGTAGGTAAGTTCTCATTCCGTGCAATCGGAAAAGCACTTGTATACGGCGAATCAGATGGTTTCGTAAAACTTGTAGTTGATGAAGAAACAAATGACATTCTTGGTGTTCATATGATTGGACCACATGTAACAGATATGATTTCTGAAGCTGGTCTTGCAAGAGTACTTGATGCAACACCGTGGGAAGTAGCACATACAATTCATCCGCATCCATCATTATCTGAGGCGATTGGTGAAGCAGCATTAGCTGTAGATGGAAAAGCGTTGCACGCATAAAAATGTGGATTTAGGAGGTTATGAAAAATGGCAGAAGTAAAAGAAAAGCGCCATGAAGAGCTTGGCTTAAGTGATGAGCAAGTATTAGAAATGTTCCGTACGATGTTACTTGCACGTAAAATCGACGAACGTATGTGGTTATTAAACCGTGCGGGTAAAATTCCATTCGTAATTTCTTGTCAAGGACAAGAGGCTGCACAAGTTGGAGCAGCATTCGCTCTTGATAGAGAAAAAGATTATGCATTACCATACTACCGTGATATGGGTGTTGTACTAGCGTTCGGCATGACAGCTAAAGAGCTTATGTTGTCTGCTTTCGCGAAAGCTGGAGATCCAAACTCTGGTGGTCGTCAAATGCCTGGTCACTTCGGTCAAAAGAAAAATCGTATTGTGACAGGATCATCTCCAGTAACAACGCAAGTACCACATGCAGTTGGTATTGCATTAGCTGGAAAAATGGAAAAGAAAGATTTAGTAACGTTTGTTACATTTGGAGAAGGTTCTTCAAACCAAGGTGACTTCCATGAAGGGGCAAACTTTGCTGGTGTACACAAACTACCTGTTATTTTCATGTGTGAAAATAATAAATACGCAATCTCTATTCCAGTTGAAAAACAATTAGCATGTAAAAACGTATCAGATCGTGCAATTGGTTACGGTATGCCTGGATATACAATAGACGGAAACGATCCGCTTGCAGTATATAAAGCTGTAAAAGAGGCAGCAGACCGCGGCCGTCGTGGTGAAGGCCCAACTTTAATTGAAACAGTATCATATCGTTTAACAGCACATTCTAGTGACGACGATGATCGTGTTTATCGTGATAAAGAAGAAGTAGAAGAAGCAAAGAAAAAAGATTCAATCATAACATTTGCAGCTTATTTAAAAGAAGCTGGCGTGTTAACTGAGGAATTTGAAAAACAAATGTTAGACGAAATTATGCATATCGTAAATGAAGCAACAGAATATGCAGAAAATGCTCCGTATGCAGCACCTGAAGATGCATTGAAGCACGTATACGCAGAATAGGGGGGAACGTTTCATGGCTGTAATGTCTTATATTGATGCTATTACATTAGCAATGCGCGAAGAAATGGAACGCGATGAGAAAGTATTTGTTTTAGGTGAAGATGTTGGTAAAAAAGGTGGCGTATTTAAAGCGACACACGGATTATATGATCAATTTGGTGAAGATCGTGCGCTTGATGCACCGCTTGCAGAATCTGCAATTGCTGGGGTAGCAATTGGTGCGGCAATGTATGGTATGCGTCCAATCGCTGAAATGCAGTTTGCTGATTTCATCATGCCAGCAGTAAACCAAATTGTTTCTGAGGCAGCAAAAATTCGTTATCGTTCTAATAACGATTGGACTTGTCCAGTTACAATTCGTGCGCCATTTGGCGGCGGTGTTCACGGTGCATTGTATCATTCACAATCTGTGGAAGCGATGTTTGCGAACCAACCAGGTTTAAAAATTGTTATTCCTTCTACACCATATGATGCAAAAGGTTTATTAAAAGCAGCAATTCGTGATGAAGATCCAGTATTATTCTTTGAGCATAAGCGTGCATATCGCTTAATTAAAGGTGAAGTGCCAGAGGATGATTACGTATTACCAATCGGAAAAGCAGATGTAAAACGCGAAGGTGATGATATTACTGTTATCACGTACGGATTATGTGTTCACTTTGCTCTTCAAGCAGCTGAAAAGTTAGCGCAAGATGGCATCTCGGCACATGTTCTTGATTTACGTACTGTATATCCATTAGATAAAGAAGCAATCATTGAAGCAGCTTCTAAAACAGGTAAAGTTCTTCTTGTAACAGAAGACAATAAAGAAGGAAGTATTATAAGTGAAGTGGCAGCAATTATTGCTGAAAACTGTCTGTTTGATTTAGATGCGCCAATCGCACGTCTTGCAGGTCCAGACGTTCCAGCAATGCCATATGCACCAACAATGGAAAAATTCTTTATGGTAAATCCAGATAAAGTTGAAAAAGCAATGCGTGAACTTGCGGAATTTTAATCGGGGGGACTATACATGGCTGTAGAAAATATCACAATGCCTCAGCTCGGGGAGAGCGTTACAGAGGGTACAATTAGTAAATGGCTCGTTAATGTTGGCGATCACGTAAACAAGTATGATCCGCTTGCAGAAGTAATGACTGATAAAGTAAATGCTGAAGTACCATCTTCTTTCACTGGTATTGTGAAAGAATTAATTGCTGGTGAAGGTGAGACGTTAGCTGTAGGTGAAGTAGTTTGTGTTATTCAAGTAGAAGGCGCAGATGAAGTAGCAGCGACAGCTGTTGAGGAAAAAACAAAAGAAGAACCAAAGGCAGAAATAGCTACACCTGAAAAAGCACCGAAAGCAAAACAACCAACTGATGGAAAACCACGTTTTTCACCAGCTGTTTTAAAACTTGCAGGTGAGCATAATGTTGATTTAGATTTAGTAGAAGGTACGGGAGCAAATGGCCGTATCACTCGTAAAGATATTTTAAAGCTAGTGGAATCTGGAAATATTCCGCAAGCAGGTGCGAAGAAAGAGGAAGCAGCAGTAGTAGAAGCGCGTCCAGAAGCACAAAAAGCAGCGCCAGAAGCACAAAAAGTAGAAGCTGCAAAACCAGTTTCTGTACCAACAATGCCTGGCGATATCGAAATTCCAGTAACAGGTGTGCGTAAAGCAATTGCAGCGAACATGTTACGTAGTAAACACGAAGCGCCACATGCTTGGATGATGATTGAAGTAGATGTGACAAACCTTGTGTCATACCGTAATTCAATTAAAGGTGATTTCAAAAAGCGCGAAGGCTTTAATTTAACGTTCTTTGCTTTCTTCGTAAAAGCAGTAGCGCAAGCGTTAAAAGAGTATCCTCAAATCAATTCAATGTGGGCTGGCGATAAGATCGTTCAGAAGAAAGATATTAACCTTTCTATCGCTGTTGCAACAGAGGACGAACTATTTGTACCAGTAATTAAACATGCGGATGAGAAGACGATTAAAGGTATCGCTCGTGAAATTACAGAGCTTGCAGGAAAAGTACGTACGAAATCGTTAAAAGCGGACGAAATGCAAGGTGGAACATTTACAATTAATAACACAGGATCATTTGGTTCTGTTCAATCTATGGGTATTATTAATTACCCACAAGCGGCTATTTTACAAGTTGAATCAATTGTAAAACGCCCAGTAATTATGGATAATGGTATGTTTGGTGCTCGCGACATGGTTAACTTATGTTTATCACTTGATCACCGTGTACTAGATGGCTTAATTTGTGGTAAGTTCTTAGGACGTGTAAAAGAAATTTTAGAAAATACGTCAGAAAATAATACATCTGTATATTAATAAAAAGCTCGCTTATGCGAGCTTTTTATCATCTTATTTCTTCAGCTACATCCTACTATATGTATAATATCTTTCCCAGTAATCTTACAATGAACGATTATGTATTAGGAATTTATGAAAATACATTGCTGATATATGGTATATGGATATAAAATAAGAAAAGAATAATTTTTTTGGCAAATCTTACTGACGAAACTGTAGTATAATATATTGTATTGTATGAAAAAGAGAGTTATTCTATATAAGTGTTTTATAGATAATGTGTAATCAGTCGTCAAAACATGAAGAATGTTGACTCCTGGTTTTTTATTTTGCTGTAACAATGTTTCAGGAGGATGTCATGAAAAGAAGTACCGAGTTTCTAAAAAGTTTAGATGTAAAATTAATATTAATTTTGTTAGCATTATGTGTTACGAGTATAGCTGCTATATATAGCAGTCAGCAAACTGGCCAATATGGAGAGGCAAACTTTGCGATGAAACAGGGTTTGAACTACATAATTGGAGTTGTATTGTTATTGCTTGTTGCAAGCATCGACTTAGATCAATTACAAAAATTGTCTTGGCCACTTTATATCGTCGGATTTGGTTCACTTATTCTTTTGAAAATACTACCGGTTTCCACTTTCACACCTGAAAAATTAGGTGCAAAAAGATGGTTTGTATTTCCGTTAGTTGGACAAATTCAACCATCTGAGTTTTTCAAAATTTCATTGCTTCTCGTAGTAGCAAGTATAGCAGTGAAACATAATGCACAGTATATGGCAAGGACATTCCAAACGGATTTACAATTAGTAGGTAAAATTGTGCTAGTATCCCTCCCGCCTATGGCTGTTGTATATAGCCAACCGGATACAGGGATGGTGTTCTTATATGCTGCTGCAATTGCATGTATTTTATTTATGTCAGGTATTCAGAAGAAATTAATAGCGTTATGTACAGTTATTCCAGTCACCATATTATCTGCGTTAATATTTATTTACGTAAGGTATGAAGATTTCTTCTTTAATAAGTTAGTTACGTTACTAAAACCTCACCAACAATCACGTATTTTAGGTTGGTTAGATCCATTCGAACATACAGATCAAGGTTATCAAACACAGCAATCGATTTTAGCTGTAGGTAGTGGCGGTATGGAAGGGAAAGGATTTGGCGAAGGGAACGTCTATATCCCTGAGAAGCATACTGACTTTATTTTTGCTACAATTGCCGAAGAAGGTGGATTTATCGTAGCAGCGTTAGTTGTATTCTTGTTCCTATTACTACTATATAGAACAATTATTATCGGTTATTCTGCTGATAATTTATTCGGTACATTATTATGTGCTGGATCAATTGGAATATTAACGGTTCAAATATTCCAAAACATCGGTATGATCGTTGGATTAATGCCTGTAAAAGGGATTGCATTACCTTTCTTATCATATGGAGGAAGTTCCTTATTCTCAAATATGATTATGATGGGTCTTATATTATCGGTACGGAAAACGTATAAAAAGTATATGTTTTCTGTTAAATAAAAAAGCTGGTTCGTGTAAAAACGAACCAGCTTTTTTACATATATGCTCTTAAACGTTGCAAACTAAAACAGAATAGCAGTTTGAGATGGGTAAGGAGTGCAAAGTGATGCATATGCATATTTTTGAAGGGGCACGGCATCTTTCTAATAGTGAATGGGTTATTCGGGCTATTATAGCATACATATTTTTAACATTAGTTGCGAAAGCGATGGGGCAAAGGTCCATCGCGCAACTTCGTTTTTTAGATGTTGTATTAGTATTATTGCTTGGTGGGAATATTTCTAATGCATTATCTGATGAAAAAGTGGGGTTACTCGGCTCAATGATTACAACGTTCATACTCGTTGTACTTCACATTATAAGCTCAGTCTTAATGTTGAAATGGGATAGATGGAGACGCTTTTTAGAGCCAGCACCTATTATTCTTATACACAATGGTTCCATTGATTTTAGCAATTTGAAAAAAGCGAGAATTACGGTGGAATATTTATTTGCGGAACTTCGTATGCGAAATGTGAGCGATATTCAAACGATTAAATTAGCATTGTGGGAAGCGAATGGTGTTGTTTCTATATTTCAGTATCCAGAGTATGAAGCAGTTTCGCGGCTTGATCTGAAAGTGGCGGGAAAAAGATCTCCAGTTTCTTTTGTATTAGTAAAGGATGGGAAGATTCAGAAAGATGTTCTTGCTTTATTAGGAAAAACAGAAGAGTGGGCGAGAGAATTTCTAGAGAAGAGTGCAGAAGTCAAATCCATTATGTTAGCTACAGTAGATGAAGCACATAAAATAAATATTTTGTTAAAAAAATGAAAAATATACGCATTTTGTCGTTTCATACATATGATACAATAGTGTGGACAACGAAAAAGGAGGCGATACGATGGGATATGTAGAAGAATTACGAAAAATAGTTGGTCATCGCCCTTTAATTTTAGTTGGTGCTGTTGTACTCGTTATAAATGAAAATGGAGATGTTTTATTGCAACAAAGAACAGAGCCTTACGGAAAGTGGGGGCTGCCTGGTGGGTTAATGGAGCTTGGTGAATCACCAGAAGAAACAGCCGGCCGTGAAGTATATGAAGAGACAGGAATAGAAGTGAAGAACTTGCGATTAATTAATATATTTTCTGGAGCGAACTATTTTACAAAACTAGCAAATGGTGATGAGTTTCAATCTGTCACAACAGCTTATTATACGGATGAATACGAAGGAGAGCTTGTTATGAATAAAGAAGAAGCCGTTCAGCTTACATTCTTCCCACTAACAGAACTACCTGACTATATTGTAGGGTCGCATAAAAAAATGATTGGCGAATATATGAAGATTATGGAAAAAGAGATATAATAATAGTGAAAGAAATACAAAAACACAGTTCTGGTTGGTAGTCCAGACGCATGATTACGTGTCAGTAACCTTCCCCTCCGGGATGTCCCGTATTTCTAATTTTTTTAAAGGAGGGGCTGTCAATGGATTTGACAGTATATCACGATGGTCAATTTTTCGTAGGAATTATTACGCATAAAGAAACAGGGAAATTGTATGGAGCGAGGTATATTTTTGGAACGGAGCCGTCAGACGAAGAAATACTTATATTTGTGACTGGTCCAATGTTAGCCTATTTTCAGCACTTTGCAAGATGTGGTGTGGAAGTGAAAGAAAAACAGCGTCCCAAAAATATAAAGCGTATCATACGAGAAGCAGCAAAAGAAGTAAATATAAACCGTTTTACTAAGGCGCAAGAGGCAATTAGCTTATCTTATGAATTGCATAAACAAGAAAAGAAAGTGCAATCTAAGGAGAAGCGAGAAGCTGAAAAACAAAGAAGACGTTTAATCAAAGTACAAAAAGCAAAGCAAAAGCATCGTGGCCATTAAGAAAAGGTGTTAGAGCAAGAGCTCTAACACCTTTTCTATACCCAAATACAAGTAAACTTACTTGTATTTCATAAACATTAACTGGTAAGATACAAATAGGTAGTTTTAGAGGAGGGAAAAGATTGATTAATTTTAACTTTTTTATGAATGATGTTGTCCGCCAAGCACGTGAAGAGATTGTCTCTGCTGGATATACAGAATTGACGACGCCGGAAGCAGTAGAAGAAGCGTTTAAAAGAAATGGAACAACACTTGTAATGGTAAACTCTGTATGTGGTTGTGCAGGTGGTATTGCTCGTCCTGCTGCTGCGCATTCCGTACATTATGATAAACGTCCTAACCATCTTGTAACGGTGTTTGCAGGTCAAGATAAAGAAGCAACAGCAAGAGCTCGTGAATATTTCGAAGGGTATCCACCTTCTTCACCATCATTTGCTTTATTAAAAGATGGGAAAATTGTAACGATGGTAGAACGTCATGAAATTGAAGGTCATGAACCAATGCAAGTTATTGCAAAACTACAATCTTATTTCGAAGAGAATTGTGAAGAACTATAAATATAAGCGAAAAGGCGGTACGTCCACAATGAAGTGGATGTACCGCCTTTTTTATTTAGTATTAAAATTTATGGGATATGCATAGTTATGTTGTTTTATGCATTATTTTATACATTGTAAACGGTATTAATATTGTTATTTTATTTATTTTTATTTTATATATTGCATAAAAATTAAAGTGCTGATACAATACAAACATCGAATAAATATTCTATTAAACTTTTAAATATACATTATTAGGGGGAAGAAAGATGAAGAAGTTATTATCAATATCGTTTGCACTTATTTTAATTGTAAGTATGTTCAGTGCTTGTAGTAATGGGGAAGAAAAGGCTACTGGAAAAAATAAGAAAGTACTGGTTATGGGGACTTCAGCAGATTATAAACCATATGAATACGTAGAAGCTTCAAAAAGTGATGAAATTATCGGCTTTGATGTTGATGTTGCTAAATATATCGGAAAAGAACTTGGTTATGAAGTGAAAGTGAAAGATATGGATTTTGGTGGTTTATTAGCATCTCTTAGCTCAGGAAAAGTTGATTTCGTAATGGCAGGTATGACGCCAACGGCAGAGCGTAAAAATAATGTTGATTTCACAGACATATATTTTGTTGCGAAAAACATGGTCGTTTCTAAAAAAGATTCTAATATTCAATCTGTAGAGGATTTAAAAGGGAAAAAAGTAGGGGTACAAACAGGATCTATCCAAGAAGAGAAAGCAGCAGAATTTAAAAAACAAGTAGATTTCAAAATTGAGGGACGTGACCGTATACCAGAAATCGTACAAGAAATTAAAGCTGGTCGTTTTGACGCTGCAATTATAGAAGACACAGTTGCTAAAAATTATTTAGAAAAAATGAAAGAATTACAAGGAATTGAAATTAAAGAAGCACCAGAAGAAGTAGGAGCAGCAATTGCCCTTCCGAAAAACAGTGATAAAACAGCGGAATTTAATAAAGTAATTAAAAAAATGCAAGAAAATGGAGAAATGGATAAATTAGTGAAGAAATGGTTTGGCAGCGAAAAATAAGCTGCCTTTCACTTTTCTGTGAGGGGAATGAAAAGAATGAACTTAGATTTTTCGGCGATTACGCCTTCGATACCATATATACTAAAAGGCCTAGAAGTTACTTTAAAAATTGTAGCAGTATCAGCGTTAGTTGGGTTTATTTTAGGAACGTTATTAGCGCTTTGCAAAATTGCTAGAATACGAGCATTAAATATAGCGGCAGATTTTTATACATCAATTTTCCGTGGTACACCACTTGTATTGCAATTAATGATTATTTATTTCGGTGTCCCGCAAATAATTGGTTATGAAATACCAGCATTCGTAGCAGCTGTATTAGCATTTAGCTTAAATTCAGGTGCATATATGTCAGAGGTAATTCGTGCCGGCATTCAAGCGGTTGATAAAGGACAAACAGAAGCAGCGAGGGCTTTAGGGATTCCTTACGGGAAAATGATGCGAAATATTATTTTCCCTCAAGCATTAAAAAATATATTACCAGCGCTTGTGAACGAGTTTGCGACACTTACGAAAGAATCGGCTGTAGTAACAGTAATAGGAGCGACCGATTTAATGCGCCGTGCTTACATTGTAGGCGGTGAGACGTTTAAATATCTTGAACCATTACTTTTTGTTGGACTCATTTATTATATGTTAGTCATTATTCTTACATTAGTCGGGAAGGCAATTGAAGGGAGAATGAAGAAAAGTGATTAAAATTGAAAACCTTCATAAATCATTTGGAAAAAACGAAGTATTAAAAGGGATTACAACAATGATTGAAAAAGGGGAAGTAGTAGCAATTATTGGACCGTCTGGATCAGGGAAATCAACATTTTTACGTTGTATGAATGTGCTAGAAGCACCGACAAATGGTCACATTTGGATTGGAACGGAAGAAGTAACGAATCCGAAAACGAATATTATGCACGTTCGTGAAAATGTCGGAATGGTATTTCAGCATTTTCACCTATTTCCTCATATGACTGTATTAGAAAATATTACGTATGCTCCTATCAATGTAAAAGGAGTAACGAAGCAAGAAGCTGACAAGAAAGCCGAGAAACTTTTAGAAAAGGTCGGTTTATTAGATAAAGAAAATACGTATCCCAATCGTCTTTCGGGAGGACAAAAGCAACGTGTAGCAATTGCGAGAGCGTTAGCGATGGAACCAGAAGTTATGTTATTTGATGAACCAACATCGGCACTAGATCCAGAGATGGTAAAAGAAGTGTTAGAAGTTATGAAATCATTAGTTACGACAGGAATGACAATGGTGATTGTTACACATGAAATGGGATTTGCAAAAGAAGTAGCAGATCGTGTTCTCTTTTTAGATGGTGGAAAGCTTGTAGAAGATAGTGCGCCAGCAGAATTTTTTGTAGCACCGAAAAGTGAACGTGCGCAACAATTTTTACAAAAAATATTGTAATATGTAAAGGTTGCGTGAATAATAAGTAGAAAAGGATGACATTGTGTCATCCTTTTTTTATACTAACTTTAAATACGTTTATACATATAGGAGCAGTGCTATGTTCAAAATTGGATACCGTACAGTAAAAACAGCAATAGGGACAGGCGCAGCAGTTTTTATTGCGCAGTTATTAGGATTAGAATTTTATAGTTCAGCGGGCATTTTAGTTATATTATGTGTACAAAATACGAAACGTAAATCACTTCAAGTGTCGTTACATCGTTTTTTAGCTTGTGTATTATCAATGGTATTCGCGTTTTGTATTTTTGAAACAATTGGATATACACCACTTGCAATTAGTATATTATTACTAACATTTATTCCGACTGCAGTTATGCTTAAAATTCAAGAAGGTATTGTCACGAGTTCAGTTATTGTGATGCATCTATATTCATTGAAACAAATTACATGGCTTATTGTTGGGAATGAAATTGCGATATTAACGATAGGAATTAGCGTGGCTTTATTAGTGAATATGTATATGCCAAGTAGTGAAAATAAGCTAAAAGAGTATCAGGATACAATAGAAAGTAATTTTAAAACAATTTTGTTTGAAATGGTCGTGTATTTACGAAACAGAGAAAGTAGCTGGAGTGGGGCAGAACTTATTGAAACTGAAAATATGCTAAATGAAGCAAGGGATTTATCGTTTAAGAAACTTGAGAATGCATTTATGCGAGAAGATGGCTATTACTATCGTTATTTTAATATGCGCATGCAACAATTCGAAATTTTAGAACGGATGATACCATTAGCAGCTTCTTTATCATGGACATATGAACAAGCTGATATGATTGCGGATGTGGTTGAAAACATTGGAAATGCTATTAGCCCTGAGAGTACTGGGGTTATTTCCTTAAGACAGCTTCAAGAAATGAGAGAATTATTTAGAGACATGCCATTGCCCGTTACACGTGAAGAATTTGAGATACGTGCGAAGCTTGTTCAACTGGTGTATGAAATGGAACAATATTTACTCATTAAAAGTCGTTTTAAGGGAAAGGATAATATAAAAGAACTTATATAGAAGGTAGGAATTATTATGCCGTATCTTCTCTCTTTCATATTATGTCTTTCTTTATCGCCTATTTGGCCTCTTGGTGATAATCCACGTGCCGGAGATCCTTTTATTATTGTAAATAAAGCGACGAATAAACTAGCTTATATTGACGATGGAAAGATTCAAAAGGTTTTTCCAGTAGCGACAGGGAAAACAAATGAATTAACTCCAGAGGGAACTTTTGATGTTGTAATGAAAGCGAAGGATCCGTATTATATTGCGAAGGATATTCCAGGTGGGTCACCGAAAAATCCACTTGGATCAAGGTGGATTGGATTTAATGCAAGAGAAACTGATGGAAGTAAATATGGAATACATGGAACAAACCAACCTAGTTCAATTGGAAAGTATATTTCACAAGGATGTATAAGAATGAAGAAAAACGATGTGGAGTATTTATTTGATCGCATTCCAATTGGAACGAAAGTATGGATTGTGAAGTCGAAAAAATCATTTCAGCAATTGGCAAAACAAAAAGGAGCCATTGCATATGAAAAAGCCAACGAAAAGGTTGGCTTTTTCTATTGTAATAAGTTGTCTTGACATGTGTACATAACCATGAGTTAATGAGAATATAGAAAGATAAAGTGAAACTTTAATCAGTGGGAGGTTTTTTACCCGCGGATTATCAGCCCTCACCAATCGGGATAAAAAATTAGATAAAGGGGTTGCTCATATGTACTTGAATCCAAAAATTTCGTATATGCAATTTTTTATGGGATTTCTATTTGTTATTACATTCATATTGGCAACTTTTAATATATGTTCTTATCTTGTAGCAATTGTTTGTATGGCATTACTCAATCTTACTTTTGTTATTGGAGCATTTCAGCAGAAACAATATACAAGTTTTATAACAGCACTTGTAATGTCATTTTCCTTTAGTATTGTAGCGATTGTGCTTTATATAAAATAAACCATCTCGATATCGAGATGGTTTATTTTATTATGTTATGTGTAAAAAGTAAAAAAAGGACGAACACATCGTCCTTTTTACCAAAACATACTTGCGCCAGCAAGTAATGTTGTTACAAGCATAGAAATTAGCATTACATAAATCACAACTTTTTGAGCTTTTTTATGCATCGTTAAACCTCCTTGCAAATCAGTACAATATCATTGTAACGAGAAATGATATTGTGGACAAGGGGAGAGAAGTGACAAAATTCGAGAAGTGCGTGTAAAGTATAACAGGAAATTTGTATGTATGTAGAGAATATATAATAATGATAGAGTATAAGTTTTTTGTTATGCAAGCTGAAGAATGGAGATACGATGATGAAAATATATGAAACAAATCGTTTACATTTAAGGGAAATTGATGAGTCGTATGCTGAAAAAGTTCTTCAATATTACGACAGAAATCGTGAATTTTTAAAAGCTTGGGAAGAGTATAGACCGGATGATTTTTTTACGTTAGATTATCAGAAGAAAAAGTTACAAAAGGATAGAAAAGAGTTTGCAGAAGGTAAAATCATCAGGCTTTGGATTTTTAAAAAGGGTGATGATACAAAAATTATTGGGTGTATCTCATTCAATCTAATCGTTCGCGGTATTTATCAATCTTGTGTGCTCGGCTATAAATTAGATAAGGCAGAATTGAATAAAGGTTACACGACAGAAGCGCTTAGGAAAGCTATTCAAGTTACTTTCGAAGAATTTCAGTTACATCGTATAGAAGCACCGATTATGCCACGAAATTTAGCATCTATACAAGTAGTGACAAAGATAGGCTTTCAATATGAGGGCGTGTCTAGGAAGATGTTAATGGTAAATGGAGTATGGGAAGATCATATGCGCTGGGTATTGTTAAATGAGTAATAGAAAGCAGATGGTTATCTAGACATATAAACCGTCTGTTTTTTGTCTTGTATTTCGAAACTTTTGCGAAATTCTGTTATAATTAATAGTGTTACATACATAATGGTAGTGCAGGAGGCGCAGTCTTATGATTAATCAAGAACGTTTAGTAAATGAATTTATGGAATTAGTACAAGTAGATTCTGAAACGAAATTTGAAGCAGAAATCTGCAAAGTATTAACAAAGAAATTTACAGATTTAGGTGTAGAAGTATTTGAAGATGACACAATGACTGTTACTGGGCATGGTGCAGGTAATTTAATTTGTACTTTGCCAGCAACAAAAGATGGTGTTGATACAATTTACTTTACTTCTCATATGGATACAGTAGTTCCTGGTAATGGAATTAAGCCTTCTATTAAAGATGGATATATCGTATCAGATGGTACTACGATTTTAGGTGCGGATGATAAAGCTGGATTAGCATCAATGTTCGAAGCAATTCGTGTTTTAAAAGAGAAAAACATCCCTCATGGTAAAATTGAATTTATTATTACAGTTGGAGAAGAATCTGGTCTTGTTGGTGCAAAAGCATTAGATCGTGAGCGCATTACAGCGAAATACGGTTACGCATTAGATAGCGATGGAAAAGTTGGTGAAATCGTTGTTGCAGCTCCAACACAAGCGAAAGTGAATGCAATTATTCGTGGGAAAACAGCTCACGCTGGTGTAGCACCAGAAAAAGGTGTATCTGCAATTACTATCGCAGCGAAGGCAATTGCGAAGATGCCACTTGGTCGTATTGATTCTGAAACAACTGCAAATATTGGACGTTTTGAAGGTGGTACACAAACAAATATCGTTTGCGATCATGTACAAATCTTTGCAGAAGCGCGTTCTTTAATCAATGAGAAAATGGAAGTACAAGTTGCGAAAATGAAAGAAGCATTTGAAACAACTGCAAAAGAAATGGGCGGTCAAGCAGACGTTGAAGTAAACGTTATGTATCCAGGATTTAAATTTGCTGATGGCGATCACGTTGTAGAAGTTGCAAAACGTGCAGCTGAAAACATTGGTCGTACACCTTCTCTTCACCAAAGTGGTGGCGGAAGTGATGCAAACGTAATTGCAGGACACGGTATCCCAACAGTTAACTTAGCGGTTGGTTATGAAGAAATTCATACAACAAACGAAAAGATTCCTGTTGAAGAATTAGCGAAAACAGCAGAATTAGTTATAGCAATTATTGAAGAAGTAGCGAAGTAATGTAATAGAAAAAGCGTGTAAATCACAATTGATTTACACGCTTTTTATTTTGATTCAATTGCTTTTACAAGGCGGATCAGCCAATACAAGAAAATCCATGGCAATATATAAGTTGTTGCTATATGTACTAGGCGAGGGAAGAATCCAAACGTATTAATATTGAAAATAGGAAGCAGTAAATAATTAATGGCTATGATTAATATAATCACAAGGAACGTATAGTTGAGTTTATTAGTTGATTTCATCATAATCACCCCTTTTGTAATTTTATACATTTTATGTAAATTATATCAAATGTATAAAGGGAAAAGAACAAGTAATTATTATAACTATTATGCAAAATTTGATATAATGAAGGAACAAATGTTCTTTGAAGGGGTGAGTACTATGCGAGAAATGTATCCGAAAAATGGTCGTGTTATTTTGCATGTAGATATGAATTGTTTTTTCGCATCTGTTGAAATTGCTCATGACCCATCATTACAAGGGAAGCCGTTAGCAGTTGCTGGAAATGAAAAAGAAAGAAAAGGAATTATCATAACATGTAGTTATGAGGCGAGAGACTATGGAATACGTACAATGATGCCTCTTTGGGAAGCAAAAAGGTTATGTCCACAATTAGTTGTAATGCGTCCTAATTTTACATTATATCGTGAAGCTTCATTTCAAATGTTTCAAATCCTTTCCCGTTTTACAGAAAAAATACAACCAGTCTCAATAGATGAAGGATATTTAGATATTACAGATTGCTACGCACTCGGTTCGCCTCTTGAAATAGCAAAGATGATCCAGCAGGCGTTATTAACAGAGTTACAGCTTCCGTGTAGCATCGGAATTGCTCCTAACCTTTTCCTAGCAAAAACAGCTTCTGATATGAAAAAGCCTCTCGGTATTACTGTGCTTCGAAAACGAGATATTCCAGAAATGATTTGGCCACTTCCAGTTGAAGCGATGCATGGAATTGGAGAAAAAACAGCTGAAAAATTAAATGATATTCATATAAAAACAATTGAGCAGTTAGCAAAAGGAAACGAACATATCATTCGCGCTAAAATTGGAAAGCATGGTGTTGATTTAAAGTGGCGGGCAAAAGGTATGGATGATAGGGAAGTTGACCCGAGTCAAATGGGACAACATAAAAGTGTCGGTAATTCGATGACTTTTTCAAAGGATATGGATGAAGCGAAAGAATTACTTGATATGTTAGAACGGCTATCAAAATCAGTAAGTAAAAGATTACAAAAGCGAACTCTTGTCAGCTATAATATTCAAATTATGATTAAATATCATGATAGGCGGACAGTAACGCGGAGTAAGCAATTGAAAAATGCGATTTGGGAAGAACGAGATATTTTTCAGGCAGCCTCTCGTTTATGGAAGCAACATTGGGACGGTGATTCCGTTCGTTTATTAGGTGTTACAGCTACTGAAATAGAGTGGAAGACAGAATCGGTGAAACAATTGGATTTGTTTTCATTTGAAGAAGATGCGAAAGAAGAGCCGCTACTTGCTGTCATCGATCAAATTAATGATAAGTATGGAATGCCGATTTTACAACGAGGTAGTCAATTATTACGTAAGCAAGAAAAGTCTTTTCAGCAAAAATTAGAAAATAAGTTTATGTAGAAGGTGTCATGAAGTTGTAAATATCATGACACCTTTCATTTTTAACTTGCTTCTAAATCTAATGAAGTTTTCCAACCAGCTGCAGTAACGCCACAAAAAGTATTAGACTTACTATTCGTTGTCCCAAGTAAAAATTTTAACTTCTTCGGTATGTTTTATAACGGCTTTATCTATTAAAATTTTCACTCTTGTTTGATAGAAGCTATTAAAATAGGCAAAGTGTAATACAAGATGACATATATTACAAATCATCTTATTCAGAAATCAACAAGCAAATTAGGCCTTTAGTTGTTAGGTAAATCTAATATGTATTTTATTTTTTTACCATCTTTTTCACCTAGATATACTAATTTCGCAGGTGTATTAAGTGCAACTCCCCAACTTTCCCTCATTTTCATTGTTACAATGCCTTTATGGTTTTGTAACTTCTCCCATGAAACTATTGTTTTCTTTGTATTCTCATTAAACATTCCATTCGTCTTATTAACTCCTTTTAAGGGTTCCAATATATGCAAACCTGTAAAAATTGTTTGTTCAGTTTGCGTGTTATTTGTTGCTTCAATATCAAAAAGATAATGAATTTCTTTATTTCCATTATTATCAATTACTTGTTTCTTCTCGAAAGAATTAATGCTAAATTTAAATATATCTGTATTAAATGATTGACCTAGATTAATATTTTCTGATTTCACAATATAAGATTCATTTAAATTATTTACTACCTGATATCTCCAACATGCCCCTATTATAAAAAATGTACAAATAATCATAAAAACATATCGTTTTTTATTCATATCTTTCTCCCTCTACATCTGTGAAGATAGTGATACTTTACCATTCTCAACTAGGAATATTCTGTCTGCAATTATATTTAATGTTTCACTATCGTGACTCGCAACTAATATAGTTGTACCTTTAGACTTTAAATCTAATAAGATTTTAGTTATATCCTGAATTCCATTTTCATCTAAAGCGTTTGTTGGCTCATCTAAAATTAATAACTTAGGGCTCTCCATAATTGCTTGTGCTATACCCAATCTTTGCTTCATTCCAAGTGAATATTTTTTTACTTTTCTTGTATCTTCTGGATTTAATCCTACGAGCTCCATTGTTTCACGAATTATATTATCCGTTATTTTATTTTGAATAGAAGCTAATAGTTTTAAGTTTTTAAATCCTGTATAGTCTGGAATGAATCCCGGATATTCAATGATAATGCCTGTATTTTCAGGAAACGGATGATCAATACCAATTATTTTTCTATCTATTAATATTTCACCACTATCTATTTTCATCAATCCTAATAAAGCTCTAAAAAGCATTGTTTTACCTGAACCATTTCTCCCTTTAAAACCATAAATTTTCCCCTTTTCTAATTCGAAATGAACATCATTTAAAATAATATTGCCTTTTAGCACTTTAGAAACATGTTTAGCCTCAATGTAAATCATCAGAAGTATCCTTTCTATTAACAAATTCAAATGTTTTCCCTATCCAATAACCACTTATCCATAGAAAAAAAGCGCACAAAAGAAAATAGAATATAGAATATAGAAAATGTTCATTATTAACGTAAAATAAATTCTTACGGATTAACATACTATCAAACGGATTATATATAACCGGCATAAATATAGTCATGGTAATAATCACTATAATCACTATATATGAAATAATACTTTTTAATTTAGTAGACACAATTAAATAAACCCAAACTAATAAGGAAGATGTTATTAGTTGTAAAGTAAAGCTTTTTATAATAAAAATGGTTTCTTTAAAATAATTATAAATTGTAGGATTGACCTTCTCTGTATATATTCCCCAGTCAAATTGATAAGAACAAAAAATGCCTCCCCAGAAGAACACGGCAATATAAAATAATAAAGTTATACAAATAGTTAATATACATGTACTAATAAATTTGCTAAACAATACTTGATACCTAGACACTTTCCTCGTTAAAAGATACGGTGTCTGTTGTATAAAATCAGCTCTTACATACGTACCTAATATAAAACAATAAGATAATTGTAATATAAGCCATGTTACAGGAAGCTGAAATCGCCCCATTTCAACTTCTTTAAAAGATATTCCTTTTAGCAGTTCATACAAGACATCAAGAATTGTTATAGCATTTGAAGGAAGTTCTCTATACTGGGCTGATTGCTTTAATAAAAATACTTCTCCCACCACCAACACACTATAAACAATAAATGATATTATAAATCTTAATTTCATACTATGACTGCTTAATATTAAATCCCTTTTTACCAATTTATAAAAAACACTATTTTTCATCGTAATTAATCACTTCCGTTATATAAGTCCATCCGATGTAAACAAATATTCAATATAGCAAATAAAATACTAATAATCCCTAACATAAAAGCTAATTTCAGCAAGGTTATATCTATTAGAAACCAGTCCTTTTCTTGAAAAATCAAACCTTTTGACCAAAATAAAGAAAAATTATATTTTTTTTCTGATAATTGATCTATCGTAATAAGAAAGTAAATAGTAAAAATACAAATAGCTTTATGTTTAACGAAAAATACTAGTATTTGTGCAAAAATACATATTGCTACAGTTACTAACCATAACGATACTATAAAATATATAATTACTAACCAATTTGAAGATGGAAGCAACCAAATCACTATTTTCTCTTTTACAATTAAAAAATTTATTCCTACAATTAACAGGTAGATACTTGAATATATAATTGCTAGACTTACAATTTTTCTGATTAAATGAAAACAATATGATTGACGAGTTTTATGTCTAAAATACACATAAACATTTTTATCTGTATAATTAAATGAATAGAAAAACAGAAGCAATAATGGAAGATAACTAAATAATATTATTTTCATATCCCTTGAAGTACTAAGAAGTGAAAACAAAGAATCATTAGATAAAAAGTAAAATGATCTAATGAGGTGAATCGACACACCTACTATAAGAAATAAAATATTAATCACAAATAACCTTCGTTTTTGAAACAACTCTAATAAATACATTTTCAAAAGGCTATAAAATAACATGGCGTTTTACTCCTCTTAAAAATAAAAGTATCGATAAAATAAAAATCCCTACCAACACTAAAATAGAAACAATGATATCGGCTCCATGATATATATGAAATTCAGATAAGAAATAGATAGGAGCAAGGGGCGTTGAATAAAATAAATTGATTATCATTAAAAAAAGTTGTAATAAAAAAGCACTTAATAAAGTTATAAAAGTATGCTTGGCATAAAAGGACATACTAAGAGAAAACAAAGCAAATGCTCCTCCATAAACAAAAGCAATAACTGTATATAAAATCATATGAATAAAAGGGTGAGTGAAATAAATGTTAATAAAAAAGGTTGATCGCTCATACATCCCTATATTAGAATTTAAAACTTCATCAGGAGTTATATTTGGAAGAAACATAAATGATAAAAAAATGTTTAAAATCAATGGAATAATAACAACAAAGCCCCCGATAAGAAAGGTTTTACTAAACAGCTTAAGAAAATACATTTTATAATTACTTCGTATAATTACAAACAAAAAAGATCCATTTTTTTTATCTTCCTGAAAGAGTGATGAACTAGGTAAACTTGCAATCACTGGAAGTATAAAGAAAAATAAAAAGGAAGGTGTTACAATACTATTAATTCCCATCCAAGTTGTATATGGAGTGAAGATAACATCCCTTTTATCGGTTAGTGGAATTACATAATATAATATATATATACAAGATAAGGCTATTCCTAACATAAGTGAAAAATAAAAATTCTTATTACTCATTCTTTCGTTAAAGTAAGTACCCATGTTTCACCTCTTAAAAATTCAAATATACTCCTCGTAACACTTAAAATATGTAATGTTACGAGGAAAGGCTTACAAGAATATAAAATATTATATTTATATATAATTATTTACGGATACTATCTGGACTCCAAACACCTGTCGCTGTGCCCTCAGCCCATCTTCTAGTATCAATTTTAACCTTGATACCAGAATTAAATTTCTCAACTGCCAAATTGTATAAGAATTCTTCTTGACCATCACGCATTATGTACGTATGACCATCAGAAACATCTGTACCATCTTTTAATGCAGCCCAGGCATTGAAATATCCATCTAATCCTGACATGTCGTCTACCCTCATATAATAAGCTGTTTTATTATATTTAGGTCGAGATGGCGTTTCATCATTAGGACTGTAAACACGATATACATTTGACCAGTCGCTGTTTTCATGATTAGATTTTGCTGCTGCTGATGCTGCAAAGCTTGATAAGGCTATTCCTGCTGTTAAAGTCAGAATCGCTATTTTTTTTCATTTATTCTCCTCCTATTTTTTTACTTGTAAGCCCTTAAAAAATATAACACACCATTTAAAGTTTAATATATAGATTTTATAATATTAATATTTCTTTAATGTTAACTATAACTTTTTAACAAATATCTTGTAAAACATATCATTACACAAAGCTTTTCAACTAATAACAACTGTTTTATATCTAGATATTAAATAAAAATAAGCTATTTACAAAAAGTTAAAGTATAGTTACTTCAATTGCACTACAAGCAAAAGAATTATTTAATAACTCAAGTGAAAAGATAGTTTTAGATGAGTTTGATCAAAGTATGTATACAAATTTTTGGACGG
This sequence comes from Bacillus sp. 16GRE42, assembly GCF_019837435.1. NCBI lineage: Bacteria > Bacillati > Bacillota > Bacilli > Caryophanales > Bacillaceae > Bacillus > Bacillus sp. 16GRE42. The sequence continues at coordinate 1,648,088 of NZ_JADAXF010000001.1, read as the reverse complement.
AATATGAAGATGTGCTAAATAAGTATAAATAAAAAAGCACTGTAACCAGTGCTTTTTTATTTATAGATTATGAGATTGTAGCATTTTCAAAAATAACAATTTCTGAGCTGTTTGTTGTTGAAACGCGTTGTGCGTAATATGTTAAAGCTGAAGAAATATATGTTGGTAATGAATCATTTGTATGTGTTGTTGTATATTCATGGATTAATTCTTTCAAAGTCGTCCATTCTAATTGTGCTGGGTGATCAGACACGAAAGAACTTACCCAGCGATCAAATGAAGATGAAAAATCAGTTTGTAAACGAAATGCTTCTTTCATAATAAAACGCTCCCTTAAAATGTAGTATAACCATTTTAACATAAAACACGAACGGTTACTAAGTTTTTTGAGTATAATGTTCGTGTTATATAGTTGTCTAGATGATTGGTTATGTAAATTCGATTTGCCATTTGAAATAACATTCCGTAAGATGAAAGGTAGATTATATAAAGAGCTGGAGGAAAGAAAGTGGAATTTGTATTTTTAGGAACTGGTGCAGGTGTTCCTTCGAAAGGAAGGAACGTTTCGGCAATTGCTTTGCAATTGTTAGAAGAACGAGGACAGACTTGGTTATTTGATTGTGGCGAGGCGACGCAACATCAAATATTACATACATCAGTACGCCCACGCCGCATTGAAAAAATATTTATTACGCATTTACATGGTGATCATATTTTTGGATTGCCAGGTTTATTAGGAAGCCGTTCGTTTCAAGGAGGGACTACACCTTTAACTGTGTATGGACCAAAAGGAATTAAACAATTTATTGAAGTGGCATTATCAGTAAGTACCACACATGTAAAATATCCACTTGAAATTGTGGAGATAACAGAAGAAGGTACTGTATTTGAAGATAATGAATTTCACGTGGAAACGAAAAGATTGTCACATGGTATTGAATGTTTTGGGTATCGTATTGTAGAGAAAGATATACAAGGTGCTCTTTTAGTCGATAAATTGCTGGAGATGGGTGTGAAACCCGGTCCACTTTTTAAACGTTTAAAAGATGGAGAAATAGTTGAATTAGAAGATGGTACGATACTAAATGGAAAAGATTTTATTGGTTCGCCTCAAAAGGGAAGAATTATTACCATTTTAGGTGATACAAGGTATTGTGAAGCGAGTAGAGAGCTGGCACAAGACGCTGACGTACTTGTTCATGAGGCAACTTTTGCAGCAGAAGATGAACAACAAGCGTATGATTATTTTCATTCCACATCTAAGCAAGCTGCGAGTATTGCACTTCAGGCAAATGCAAAACGATTAATATTGACTCATATTAGTTCTCGTTATCAAGGGGATACATATAAGGAATTATGGAAAGAGGCAAGAGAGCTATTTTCTAATACAGAAATAGCTACGGACTTGAAAATATTTCCGGTAGAAAGATAATAATGGTGTGAAAAAATGGTGACGAAAGGTTGCCATTTTTTTATTTCTAAAAAAAATTTAAAATAAAACTGTTATCATTTTATGTTTATATTGGATGAAACAGAAAGTTTTAATGATGTGAAGAGATAGGATAAAAATACATAGTACCGATTGTTTAGAAAAACTGTTATATAAGTCAGACGACATACGAGTGGTACAAATAGCAAAAACAGATCGTTATTCAGAACTTTTAAAATTCATTAAAAGTAAGCGTTTTATTAAAAACGAGCTATAATGAGGGCAGATCAAAATTTATTGTAGGCTACATGCGTTTTAGGCATTTGTCGTAATAAGTGAAGTTGACTAAATTGTGAGAGAGCAACATGGAATTTATAATAGGAAAGATATTACTATTATTTATATGAAGTCTTTTTTACTTTTTAGCCTTAAAGCACGAAAAGGTATGAAAGCAATGGGCGTTTCACTTGTTATGCTATCCTTGTAAGGGGTTCTGTGTTAAACTTTGGATTGCTACAAGACTTTATTGTGGATTAGCTTATATTATTTTTAAATGAAGGTAATGCTAAGTTTCTTATTTATTATGATAATTGGTATTATTTCAGGATATATTGTTTCACTGTTATTCAAAAACTATCCAATTCGTATAGCGGAACAAATTCGTCGTACAACTGGAAAAGCAACCGATTCGGTAGCTTAATAGAATAGTAAAAAATTTTTGCATAGAGGTTTAGGGGGAGTTATGATGAAGTATCGCTCAGTATTTGATATTATTGGTCCAGTTATGATTGGTCCATCAAGTTCACATACAGCAGGCGCAGCAAGAATGGGGCAAGTTGCTCGCCAGCTGTTTCGTCATGAACCAGAAAGAGTAAGCATTTCATTATATGGATCATTTGCAAAGACGTATCGAGGGCATGGTACGGATGTAGCATTGATCGGTGGAATATTAGGGTTTGAAACAGATGACTTACGTATTCCAGAGGCGCTAGACATAGCAAAAGAGCGCAAAATCGAAGTAGAATTCATTGAAGAAGATGCAAATGCACCTCACCCAAATACAGCGAGAATTCGTTTGTATAAAGGTGAAGAAGAAATTGAAGTTGTTGCTTGCTCAATTGGTGGCGGTAAAATTGAAGTTGTAGAATTAAACGGATTCGATCTTCAATTAACAGGCACGAGTCCAGCACTACTTATTGTAAATAACGATCGCTTCGGTGCTATTGCAGCAGTAGCTTCAATCCTTGCGAAACATGAAATTAACATTAGTACAATGAGTGTTTCTCGTAAAGAAAAAGGAAGAAGAGCGCTTATGGTTATCGAAACAGATGAATTATTAGCAGATGAAGTGATTGAAGAAATAAACGCGCAACAAAATATTTGTCAAGTAACTATTATGGAATAATTGCAGGGGGGACACACCATGTTTCGGAACGCAACGGAACTAGTGGCGCAAGCTAAAGAACAAAATGTAAAGATCGCAGAAATTATGATTCAATGTGAAATGAAAACAAGAAATATTTCACGTGAAGAAGTAATTGCTGGTATGGAAAAGAACTTAGTCGTGATGGAGCAAGCGGTAGAACGTGGTATTCGCGGAGTAAAATCACCAACTGGTTTAACTGGCGGAGATGCTGTAAAAGTTCAGGCGTATATGAATAGCGGAAAAGGCTTATCTGGAGATACGATTTTGGACGCGGTGAGTAAAGCTGTTGCAACAAATGAAGTAAACGCAGCGATGGGAATTATTTGTGCAACACCAACAGCAGGGTCTGCTGGAACAGTGCCAGGTGTACTGTTTGCACTGCAAGAAAAATTACAGCCGACACGCGAAGAGATGATCGAATTTTTATTTACAGCAGGAGCTTTCGGTATGGTTGTTGCGAATAATGCTTGTATTTCCGGCGCGGCAGGAGGTTGCCAAGCTGAAGTAGGTTCAGCAAGTGGAATGGCAGCAGCAGCAGCAGTTGAGATGGCTGGTGGAACACAAGATCAAGCAGCTACAGCGATGGCGATTTCATTAAAGAATATGCTTGGTTTAGTATGTGATCCTGTTGCAGGGCTTGTAGAAGTACCTTGTGTAAAACGTAATGCAGCAGGAGCTGCGAATGCGATGATTTCAGCTGATTTAGCATTAGCTGGCGTAACGAGTACAATTCCATGTGATGAAGTGATTGAGGCGATGTTTAGAATCGGACAAACGATGCCAGTAGCACTTCGTGAAACAGCTGAAGGTGGACTTGCAGCAACACCAACTGGTCGCCGTCTGCAAGAAGAGATTTTTGGGAAGACTAATAACTAAACAATATATGTTAATAAAAAAATGGAGCTCAAGTAAGATTGAGCTCCATTTGTTATTTTTCTTTTGTTAGTTGTTCTAATGTTTTCCCAAGATTATGTGATCGTTGTGTAGCCTGTGTAATACAAGAAATAAGTGCTTGTTGAAATTTATGTTCTTGTAATACTTCAATGCCTGCTTCGGTCGTTCCACCAGGAGAAGTAATTTCCTTTCGCAAAACAGAAGGGTGTTTTTCACTTGCTTTTAGCATTTCAGCAGCACCAATCATCGTCTGAAGAATAAGTGACTTTGCAACATCTTCTTTTAAACCAATTGTTTTTGCGGCTTCTTCCATCGCTTCCACTACGTAATAAATATAAGCAGGCCCACTTCCAGATAATGCAGTGACAGCATGCATATCTTCTTCCTCTACAACAGAGACGAGACCGATTGTTTCAAATAAAGCTATGGCAGTCTGAATATGTTCCGCTGTTGCATGTTTTGAAGGCGAGATAGCAGTAGCTGATTTTAAAATAGCTGCAGATGTATTTGGCATCGCACGAATAATCGGAACATCTTTTTGAAGCAGGTTTCTAATCGAGTGAGTAGAAACACCTGCTAATAAGGAAATAATAAGCAGGTTATTATGTATATCTTCTTTAAAAGGAGTAAGTGCTTCTGCAACATCCTTTGGTTTCATTGCTAGAAAAAGAATAGTTGTATCAGTAAGTAGCTCTTTTTTATTATGCGTACCTTTAACGCCATATTTTTTATGTAGCTCCTGCAATCTTGTCTCGTTAGAACGATTACTTACGGTAATTTGTTCGCCTTTCACAACATTTGCATGTAACAAGCCACCAATAATAGCTTCAGCAATAGAGCCTGCACCGAGAAAGGAAATGTTTTGAATAGACATGATGTTCCTCCTTTAAATTTGGTTAGAAATTCTTATAAATGTACATACATTCGTTTTTTTATAGGAAACACCTCTTTTTATCTGAAAATAATGACAAATATATATAGAAGTTGTAAACTGAAGAAGTATTCATTTTTGAACCGGAAAGAGACAGGGGGGCTAAGCATGACGGCGATTCACCGAATGGAGATTCCTGTGCCATTTGCAGTTGAAACTGTGAATGTGTTTTTAGTTGAGGGGGAGACATTAACATTAATTGATACAGGGACGAATACAGAAGAGGCAAGAAGTGCGTTAGAAAGGCAATTAGGTACATTAGGATATGCGATAGAAGATATTAAAACAGTAGTCATTACGCATCATCATGCGGATCATTGTGGGCTTTTAAATATATTTTCTGAGAAAACGAACATTATTGGACATCCTTGGAATGAGCCTTGGATCACGCAAAATCCAGAATTTTTAAAGTGGTATCATGAGTTTTTTAGAGAGACAGCTTTGCAATTTGGTGTTCCAGCGGCATTTTTGAAAGACGAGGCGCTATTGACGACGAAGACACTTAAATATTCTTGTAATAGATCGTTAACACATACTGTGAGAGAGGGAGATCGTATTGATTCTTTACCTGGGTTTACAGTAATCGAAACACCAGGTCATGCTTCCACTCATATTTCATTATATAGAGAATCTGATGGAATATTAATTGGCGGGGATGCTCTCATTAGTCATATTTCTTCGAATCCCATATTAGAACCACCATATGAAGGACAAACAGAAAGGGCGCGCCCGTTATTACAATATAATCAGACGTTAAAGCGTTTAAGTGAAATGAATATTTCGCGCATTTTATCAGGACATGGAGAAGATGTTCTAAATGTGAAACAACTTATTGAAACGAGATTACAAAAGCAAGAAACACGTGCGTTTAAAGTGCTTGAGTTATTAAAGGAAAAACCAATGACAGCATTTGAAGTATGTGTAAAACTATTTCCGGTATTATATAGGGAGCAATTGCCGCTTACTATTTCAGAAACTGTTGGACAATTAGACTTTTTAGCATATAATCAACAAGTGATGATTGATGAATCTTCGCAACAATTGATTTATTATGCAAAGTAGGTGACAGCAATGACGGGACGTTTACAAGATAAAGTAATCGTCATTACAGGTGCTTCTAGTGGAATTGGAGAGCAAGTTGCAATGCAAGTTGCAGAGCAGGGGGCGACTCCAGTATTAATGGCTAGAACAGAAGAGAAATTAAAAGCGTTAGCAGAGAAAATTAAAGAAACTTATAATACGCCTTGCTATTATTATGTATTAGATGTAAGTGAAGAGACGGAAGTACAATCTGTTTTTTCAAAGGTATTACAAGAAGTGGGACGTATTGATATATTAGTAAACAATGCGGGATTTGGTATTTTTAAAACATTTGAAGATGCATCAATGGATGAAGTGAAAGATATGTTCCAAGTAAATGTATTTGGATTAGTAGCTTGTACGAAAGCGGTACTACCCTATATGGTGAAAAGGAACGAAGGACATATTATTAATATTGCTTCACTTGCTGGGAAAATTGCAACTCCGAAATCGAGTGCGTATGCAGCGACGAAACATGCCGTATTAGGATTTACGAATAGTTTACGCATGGAGTTGTCTAGTACAAATATTTTCGTAACAGCGATTAATCCAGGTCCGATAGATACAAACTTTTTTGAAATAGCGGATCAATCCGGTACATATGTGAAAAATATGGGACGGTACATGTTAAAACCAACATATGTAGCAGAGCAGATCGTAAAATCGATGCAAACGAAAAGGCGTGAAGTAAACTTACCGAAGTGGATGGGCATTGGTCCGAAATTGTATGCTCTATTCCCAGGTTTATTTGAGCGTGTTGCAGGTAAATCATTAAGTAAAAAATAGGAGATTTCCATATGGAAATCTCCTATTTTTTTATTTTCCAGTCACATAATCGTAAACGATATCCTCCACTGCCTCGTATACATCAATTTCAGTATTTGAATGAATTATCGTTTGAATATGTTTAATTAGCATTTCCTGATCCTCATTTGAAATAGGATTACATTGATATTGTTGAAAACTTTTTATGATCATTTTCTCAATTAATTTCTCATTCATGTTTTTCCCCGCCTGTATGTATACATGTATTGTTTTCCCCGGTATTAACGGGCAGTAAAACTCCCACCTTAAAATTCGGCTAGAGCAAAGAAGTTAGGTGGGAGATCGACTGCCCCTAAACGCCCGATTGGTGTGGGCTAATAATCAGTGGGGATGAACAAAAACCCACTGATTATAGTTTCACTTTATTGTACTTGAAGTGAAATAAAAAAACTACTATACGCTATTTGTGCATAAAAATTCGGTTATGTATATTGTTTTTCTAGTAAAATTAAGTTTTTTTAAGTTTATAAAATTTATAAATATTTAATTGACTCTATAAATATACAATATTATAATCATACTTAATTTAAAGAATCGATATGAGGAGGAGCATATGAAAGTCGCAATTATTGGAGCAACTGGGTATGGAGGTATTGAGTTAATTCGGTTAATAGAGCAACATCCATATTTTTCGATAGCCTCTCTCCATTCTTTTTCGCAAGTTGGCGAGTGTATAACAAATGTATATCCGCATTTTCAAAATGTTCTTGTCCATACGTTACAAGAAATTGATGCGGAGGAAATAAAGAAGAAAGCAGAAATTGTATTTCTAGCAACCCCAGCAGGAGTGTCGGCAGAGTTAACTCCAAAATTATTAGCAGTAGGTTTAAAAATAATTGACCTATCTGGAGACTTTCGTATGAAAGATCCTTCGACATATGAACAGTGGTATAAAAGGGTTGCTGCAAAAGAAAAAGTTCTTAAGGAAGCTGTATATGGGTTAAGTGAATGGAAAAGGTCCGAGATTCAAAATGCAAATTTAATTGCAAACCCAGGATGTTTTGCTACAGCCGCATTATTAGCGATATTGCCGTTAGTACGTAGTGGCATGATTGAAGAAGATTCCATTATTATTGATGCGAAATCAGGAGTATCTGGAGCGGGCAAAACGCCAACAACAATGACTCACTTTCCTGAGTTATACGATAACTTGCACATTTATAAAGTAAATGAGCATCAACACATTCCTGAGATTGAGCAAATGCTTGCAGAGTGGAATAGGGAAACGAAGCCAATCACGTTTAGTACACATTTAATACCGATATCACGGGGGATTATGGTTACACTTTATGCGAAAGTAAAACGAGAAATGGAAATAGAACAACTTCAAAAATTATATGAAGAAACATATGAACAATCGGCTTTTATTCGAATTCGCATGCAAGGAGAGTTTCCAAGTCCGAAAGAAGTGAGGGGCTCAAATTATTGTGATATGGGGATAGCTTACGATGAAAGAACAGGAAGAGTGACAGTCGTTTCTGTTATAGACAATATGATGAAAGGTGCGGCTGGGCAAGCGATTCAAAATGCAAACATAGTAGCGGGACTAGAAGAAACAACAGGTTTACAACATATGCCGCTTTATCTATAAGGGGGACAGGATGATTAAAGTAGAGTCTATAACAAAATTAGAAAATGGTTCAATTGTAACGCCAAAAGGCTTTTCGGCAATCGGTACTGCAATTGGTTTAAAAAAAGAAAAAAAGGATTTAGGTGTAATCATTTGTGAAGTGCCAGCATCATGCGCCGCTGTTTATACAACGAATCAAATACAAGCAGCCCCGCTGCAAGTAACGAAAGACAGTATAGCAGCTGAGGGGAAATTACAAGCGATTGTCGTCAATAGTGGAAATGCAAATGCTTGTACAGGAATGAAAGGCTTACAAGATGCTTACGAGATACGTGCATTAGGGGCCGAACATTTTGGAGTGAAAGAAAATTACGTTGCAGTAGCTTCAACAGGTGTAATTGGTGTTCCTTTACCGATGGATATAATCCGAAAGGGAGTTGCAAATCTTATCCCGACGAAGGAAGTAAGTGAAGCTCATTCTTTTTCTGAAGCGATTTTAACGACGGATCTTATAACGAAAGAAACGTGCTATGAGATGATGATTGATGGGAAGAAAGTGACGATTGCTGGTGTTGCGAAAGGTTCAGGGATGATTCACCCAAATATGGCAACGATGCTAAGTTTTATTACGACAGATGCTCATATAGAGCATGACGTATTGCAAACAGCACTATCACAAATAACGAATCATACATTTAATCAAATTACGGTGGATGGAGATACTTCTACGAATGATATGGTCATCGTTATGGCAAGTGGATTATCAGAAACGAAACCAATCAATATGGAACATGCAGATTGGGAAACTTTCGTATTTGCTTTACAGAAGGTATGTGAAGATTTAGCGAAAAAAATTGCACAAGATGGTGAAGGTGCTACGAAGTTAATAGAAGTAAATGTGCTAGGAGCTCGAACGAATGAAGAGGCAAAGAAAATTGCAAAGCAAATAGTCGGTTCGAGTCTTGTGAAAACAGCAATACATGGTGAAGACCCAAATTGGGGGCGAATTATTAGCAGTATGGGACAAAGTGAAGTAGCGATTCATCCGGATACAATTGATATTACTCTACAATCTATCGCTGTGTTAAAAAATAGTGAGCCTCAAATGTTTTCTGAAGAGGAAATGAAAAGGAAATTAAAAGAACATGAAATTGTGATGGATGTGTATTTACATTTAGGAGAAGAGACCGGATCAGCTTGGGGCTGTGACTTGAGTTATGAATATGTGAAAATAAACGCTTGTTATCGTACATAAGGAGAGGGAAGATGAGCGATTATATTGTAGTGAAATGCGGCGGTAGTATGTTGGATCAATTAAATGATGTGTTTTTTGATTGTATAAAGAAATTGCAACAGAAGTATAAAGTAGTGATTGTCCATGGTGGCGGCCCAGAAATTGATGCGCAATTAAAAGATTGTAACATCAAAGTAGAAAAAAGAGATGGGTTACGAGTAACACCAAAGGAAGTTATGGATATTGTTCAAATGGTGCTATGTGGAAGTACGAATAAAAGATTTGTAATGAAGTTGCAAAGGCATAATTTACTTGCGGTAGGTTGTTCAGGGTGTGACGGCAATTTACTTCAAGTTCAACCTGTCAGCGAAGAAATAGGATATGTGGGAGAAGTAAGTTATGTCGAAACAGCCTTACTAAAAGGATTGATAACTTTGAATTATATTCCTGTTATTGCTCCAATCGGGATAAATGATAATGAGATTTATAACATAAATGCGGATACAGCTGCAGCTGGAATTGCAGCCGCTTTATCCGCAAAAGAACTCATCTTTATTACGGATGTAGATGGAATATTACATGAAGGAAAGTTAGTAAAGAAAACGGATGAAATTGAAATTGTTACTTTAATAGAAAAAGGAGTTATTACAGGCGGGATGATTCCGAAGGTACAGGCGGCACTAGCGTCATTAAAAATGGGAGTGCAGAAGATAAGTATTGTGAACGGTACAAAAGATTTTACTGAAGTTACGGGAGAGTGTATCGGAACGACGGTAACGAAAGGAGTAAGTATCGTATGACAAGTCATCTTTTTCAAACGTATGGGAGAAGAAATATTGAGCTTGTAAAGGGAAGTGGAACGAAAGTTATTGGTAAAAATGGTAAGCAATATTTAGATTTCACATCAGGAATTGGCGTATGTAATTTAGGACATTGTCACCCTACTGTTATGAAAGCTGTCCAAGAGCAACTTAATGATTTATGGCATATATCTAACCTGTTTATAAACAGCTTACAAGAAGAAGTCGCGTCATTATTAACAGAAAATATAGCATTAGATTCTGTTTTTTTCTGTAATAGCGGGGCAGAGGCGAATGAAGCTGCGTTGAAGCTAGCTCGTAAGCATACTGGAAAATCTCTCGTCGTAACATGCCAGCAGTCTTTTCACGGTAGAACATTCGCAACGATGAGTGCGACGGGTCAAAATAAAGTGAAAGAAGGGTTTGGTCCGCTCCTTCCGTCTTTTTTACATATCCCTTTTAACGACGTGAAGGCGTTAGAGGAAGTAATGAATGAAGAAGTCGCGGCGGTAATGGTAGAAGTTGTTCAAGGAGAGGGAGGAGTCATACCTGCTAATCTATCTTTTTTGAAAGCAATTGAAACATTATGCAATAAATTCGGTTCCTTATTTATTATTGACGAAGTACAAACAGGAATTGGAAGAACAGGGACATTATTTGCTTATGAACAAATGGGAATACATCCTCATATCGTTACTACCGCTAAGGCGCTTGGAAATGGCATTCCGGTTGGAGCGATGATTGGCAGGAAAGAACTTGGAACATCGTTTACTGCAGGATCACACGGTTCAACGTTTGGTGGAAATTATATTGCAATGGCTGCAGCGAAAGAAGTATTGCAAGTAAGTAAGAATCCATCATTTTTAAAAGAGGTAAAGGAAAAGGGCGAGTACGTATTACAGAAGTTGCGAGAGGAATTACGACATGTTGAATGTATTCAAAATATACGTGGTAAGGGGCTTATGATTGGAATTGAATGTACGCATGAAGTTGCAAGTTTTATAGAACAACTAGAAAAAGAGGGACTTCTCGTATTACAAGCAGGATCTAATGTGATAAGACTATTACCACCACTTATTGTAACGAATGAAGAGTTAAAACAGGCAGTATATATGATAAAAAAAGTAGTTTGTACAAAAAACGTATCAATCATATAAGGGGGAAGTTTCATGTCAACTGTACAAGTACCAAAATTAAATACGAAAGATCTTTTAACATTAGAAGAACTGACGCAAGAAGAAATCATTTCTTTAATTGAGTTCGCTATATATTTAAAAAAGAATAAGCAGGAGCCTTTATTACAAGGCAAAATATTAGGGCTTATCTTTGATAAACATTCAACTCGTACTCGCGTATCTTTTGAAGCAGGAATGGTACAGCTTGGGGGACATGGCATGTTTTTAAGTGGGAAAGAGATGCAAATCGGAAGAGGAGAAACCGTTTCAGATACTGCGAAAGTATTATCTCATTATATTGACGGGATCATGATACGTACATTCTCACATGCGGATGTAGAAGAGCTTGCAAAAGAATCGAGTATTCCTGTTATTAACGGTTTAACGGATGATCATCATCCTTGTCAAGCGTTGGCAGATTTAATGACAATATATGAAGAAACAAATACATTTAAAGGAATAAAATTGGCTTATGTAGGTGACGGAAATAACGTATGTCATTCATTGTTGTTAGCGAGTGCAAAAGTCGGAATGCATATGACTGTTGCAACGCCTGTAGGGTATGAACCGAATGAAGAGATTGTAAAAAAAGCGTTAGCGATTGCCAAGGAAACAGGAGCTGAAATTGAAATTTTGCATAACGCTGAATTAGCAGTGAGTAAAGCAGATTTCATTTATACTGACGTTTGGATGAGCATGGGGCAAGAGGGAGAAGAAGAGAAATATACTTTATTTCAACCATATCAAATCAATAACAAACTTGTTAAGCATGCGAAGCAAACATATCGTTTCTTACACTGTTTACCTGCCCATCGTGAAGAAGAAGTAACAGGAGAAATTATAGATGGACCACAGTCTATTGTCTTTGAGCAAGCTGGTAATCGATTGCATGCGCAAAAAGCATTATTAGTAAGTTTATTTAAAAATGTAGAAGAGCTTTCCTAAATGATGTGCACCCCAATTGTTAAGCACGAATAACAATTGGAGGTGTGCTTTTTAGATTGAAATGTCGTATGTATATTTGGTTAACTATCTCTATATCATTTATAATAAAAAGAGTAAACTAAATTTGTTTTTCATATCATGTAAGGACATACTAGATAGAAAAAATATAGTTAAAGAGATGATGAATTTGAAAACAACTAAGAAAACATATTCGTTTTTTCAGCGGATGTGGAGAATATTAAAGTTTCAATATTATAAGTTGCTTCGATCGCCAGAAGGCGCGAAGAAAGTATCGTTAGGTTTTGCTATAGGATTTGGTTTAGAAATGTTAGTCATTTATACGGCATCGCTCGTATATGTAATATTTTATCCGATCGTTCGATTAGCAAGGGGATCTTTTCCTGCTGCGGTTATTGGCAATATTATTGGGAAAATATCGTTTCTACCGATATTTTTATTTCCATTTGCTTATGCGTTAGGAAAAATGATATATCCATTTCATGTACAAAAAATACATCATGAACCATTTACGATATCTGACTTGTTTTCGAGTCATATTTTTACGATATTAAAGGGGTTAGTGCAGAGTGAAGTGTATGTATTAATTGGAATGACGATTTTAGGAGTGGTGCTTGGGGGAATTTCATATTTCGTTGTGCATTATTTATATGAAAAGAACCGTAAGTTACGTTTGAAGAATAGAAAGAAACGAGTGAGAGAACCACTCATGCAAATATAAAGAGTGTCACATTCATTTTCTCCTTTGAATATGTTTAAGAAAAAGGGGGAGAGAATGAATGTATTATTATTACGTACCGCAAGTATATCCATATGTAAATTATCATCCGGTTTATGATATGAATAGACAATACGAATTATATCGACAACAACAATTACAGCAATTGCCACAAATACCATCACAACAGCCTACGCAAGATCAAAAACCATATTTAACGACATGGCCGTATTCAAATGTATACTATGGTAATTATTACGAATCATAAAGCTGCTTCTATTTAGAAGCAGCTTTATGCGTTTGTTTTCAAAATTAAATTTTGAATGGTTTGAAGAGAATGGATGAGCTTCTCACGCTCTTCCTCAGATAATGTTTGGAAATTTTCTTTTAATTTGTCTAAAATGAATTGTTGATACTGATTTACTAACAATTTCCCTTCAGCTGTTAGGGAAATTAAAATGACCCGTCGATCTTTTTCGCTATAATGACGCTCTATTAGTTCTTCTTGAATCAGTTTGTTTAATAGAGGTGTCATGTTAGGCCGTGAAATCGCTAGCCGCTTGCCGATTTCGGAAACTGCTAATGTGCCATTTTCATGCAGAAGCAGTAATACTTGTGTATGTGATGGCGGCATATGTCTTTGAGAAGAAAATTCTCCAGGAAGCATAAATTTGCGATAAAAAAGAGGCACTAGCGAAAGAAGATGATCAACAATACGTTCCCACTCGCGTGATTCCATATAAAGGCCCCCTTCCACTCTCATTGTAACAAAAAAGACATGTTATAAAAATAGAATTGTTTCATGGAAACTTTAATATTTGTAGGCTAACACTTTTTTTGTAAATGAATCGGCAATAATCGTATAGCCTTTATCATTTGGGTGTACTTGGTCAAAGAGTAATTCTTTTTTATCATTCGATATTAATTTACGAATTGGTAAAACGATAGATGGTTGATTTGCTTTTGAACTGGAATAAACGGATTCATTCCAGCCATCTAAAAACATATCTGCATAACTGGCGATGGAGTCATCGAGTTGTAACGGGTTATAGAGTTCAGAAAGAATGAGTAAAGCATCCGGATTTTGATCTCGAACTGTCTTTACAATATTTTTTATATCCGCTTCAAAATGAGCTTTTTCTTTATTTAACATTTTAATACCATCTATAACACCGACATCACGATTTAAACGGAATAAATTATTTCCTCCAATATTAATTGTAATGATATTTGCTGCTCTAATTTTTTGCTTTACATCTTCTGATTGCACTTTTTTAGCGAGACGATCTGTTGTAAGACCGTTTATTCCAAGGTTTTCTACGGTAATTGGTTTATGAATTTGTGCTTCTATTTGTCTAGAAGCTAATTCAGCAAATCCCCCTTGTGTCGATCCATATCCTTTGGCGAGCGAATCACCTAGTACGAGATGATAAAAGGAATCGTTTGTTTGCTTATCAATCCAACTTGGAGTAGATGTTTTTTCTGTGTTTTCTTCGGGTTCATTTTGTTTTGTCTCATCGTTCTTTTCAAAATAAGAATAAGAAATGATTAGAAGGAGGAGACAAACAATTGTTAAGATGACTTTTTTCATATATTCATCCTCCTTGTAATTGGTAATTGTATCATATTCAGCAGTATTAACAATGTAAGGGCATATTATATGTTTATGAAAAGTTTACAATAACTTTACAGAAAATTTGTAGAAGTATGTCAAAAAATATTGACGATATGAAAGTACATTATATATGATAATGTCAGATAAGGTGAAATTTTAATGAGTAGTGCTTTATTTCCAACTAAGTAAAGTTTCACTAATCGGGCGTTTAAGGGGACTCCTCATTAGCGCAGGATGAAATGAAAATCTTGTCTCTAATAGAAGAAAAAAGGTATGTGGTTAGAGGCAAATAGAGGTTTATTTCATTATTTTGGGTAATTGTATAAGGGGGATTTTTTGTGAAAAAGTCAAAAAAAATGCTAGCTGGAGCAACTCTTGCTATTGGTGTAATAGCACCACAAGTGTTGCCAACAACAGCTCATGCGGATGAGAACAATGGGGAGAGTACGGTTAACTTACGAATTCTAGAAACATCAGATATTCACGTTAACTTAATGAATTACGATTATTATCAAACGAAAACAGATAATAAAGTAGGTCTCGTGCAAACGGCAACACTTGTTAATAAAGCACGTGAAGAAGCGAAGAACTCTGTCCTATTTGATGATGGGGATGCATTACAAGGGACACCGCTTGGAGATTATGTAGCGAATAAAATAAATGATCCGAAGAAGCCTGTGGATCCTAGTTATACACATCCATTATATCGTGTAATGAATTTAATGAAGTATGACGTCATCTCTCTTGGGAATCATGAATTTAACTACGGTTTAGACTATTTAAACAAAGTAATTAGTAAAACAGAGTTCCCGGTTATTAACTCGAACGTCTATAAGGACGATAAAGATAATAATGAAGAGAACGACCAAAACTACTTTAAACCATATCATGTTTTTGAAAAAGAAGTAGAAGATGAATCAGGTCAAAAGCAAAAAGTGAAAATTGGCGTAATGGGATTTGTTCCACCTCAAGTTATGAACTGGGATAAAGCGAATTTAGAAGGAAAAGTGAAAGCGAAAGATATAGTTGAAACAGCGAAGAAAATGGTGCCAAAAATGAAAGCAGAAGGTGCAGATGTTATCGTTGCACTAGCGCATTCCGGTGTTGATAAGAGTGGATACAACGTTGGCATGGAAAACGCGTCGTATTATTTAACAGAGGTTCCTGGTGTAGATGCAGTATTAATGGGACATTCACATACTGAAATGAAGGATGTATTTAATGGTGTTCCAGTTGTAATGCCTGGTGTCTTTGGAAGTAACCTAGGTATTATTGATATGCAATTGAAAAAGGTAAACGGAAAATGGGAAATACAAAAAGAGCAATCGAAGCCGCAACTTCGTCCGATTGCTGATAGTAAAGGGAACCCATTAGTAAAATCTGATCAAGAATTAGTTAATGAAATTAAAGATGATCATCAAGCGACAATTGATTATGTGAATACAGCTGTAGGAAAAACGACAGCGCCAATTAATAGTTATTTCTCATTAGTACAAGATGATCCTTCTGTACAACTTGTAACAAATGCGCAGAAATGGTATGTAGAAAAGTTATTTGCTGAAAATGGACAGTACAGCAAATATAAAGGAATTCCAGTTTTATCTGCAGGAGCACCATTTAAAGCAGGTGGCCGAAACGGTGCTACATATTATACGGATATTCCAGCTGGAACGTTAGCGATTAAAAACGTGGCAGATTTATATGTATATCCAAATACGTTATATGCTGTAAAAGTAAATGGGGCACAAGTGAAAGAATGGCTTGAAATGTCTGCAGGTCAGTTTAATCAAATTGATCCAAAGAAAACAGAAGAACAGCCGTTAGTAAATATAGGCTATCCTACATATAACTTCGATATTTTAGATGGCTTAAAATACGAAATTGATGTAACACAACCAACGAAATACGATAAAGATGGAAAAGTTGTAAATGCAAATACGAATCGTATTATAAATATGACATATGAAGGTAAGCCAGTAGCTGACAATCAAGAGTTCATCGTCGCTACAAATAACTATCGCGGAAGTAGCCAAACGTTCCCAGGTGTAAGTAAAGGAGAAGTTGTATACCAATCACAAGATGAAACACGTCAAATCATTGTGAAGTATATGCAAGAAACACCAGTTATTGATCCAGCAGCAGATAAAAATTGGACGTTTAAACCGATTGTTGCAGATAAATTACACACAACATTCGATTCTTCACCAAATGCACAAAAGTATATAAAGAAAGATGGGAAAATATCATATGTTGGACCATCTGAAAATGAATTTGCTAAATATGCAATTGATATAACGAAGAAGAACGATGATGATAAGGAAACTGGTGGAGAGAATCCAACGACACCGCCAACAGGTGAAGGGAATAATGGAGGAAATCCAACGACACCACCAACAGGTGAAGGCAGTAATGGAGGAAATCCAACGACACCACCAACAGGTGAAGGCAGTAATGGAGAAAATCCAACGACACCACCAACAAATGAAGGTAATAATGCAGGATCTGGACAAACTACAACGGATAATCAAAACTCAAAAGAAACAATAACTGTAAGTGAAAATAAAGAAGAACGTGATTTACCGAAAACAGGTACAAGTGTTGCTTCTACAATTGGAGCAGGTTTGGCGTTTGTTGGAGCGGGATTACTTCTGTTATTTAGAAGAAAGAAAGCAAATAAATAGTCGAGAAATATAAAAAAGGATTACCGATTTAGGTAATCCTTTTTAGTATATTATGAAATTGGTACTGCTTTTTCTTTCTTCCATGAAAGACCAAATCCAGTGAAACCAACAATAATTGTTAAGACTGGGCAAGCTAAACAGAAAATTGCGTATGGAAGGTAATCGAATGTTGGAACGCTAAGGACGTTTGTTAAGAATACGCCACTTACACCCCATGGTACGAGCGGGTTAATAACTGTACCTGCATCTTCTAATACGCGTGATAAATTACGACGCTCTAAACCAACTTCATCGTATTTAGTAGCAAATGCTTGTCCTGTTAAAACGATTGATAAGTACTGCTCACCAAGTAAGAAGTTTACACCAATTGCAGTTGAAGCAGTAGAAATAATTAAGCGTGTGCTATTTTTTACGAAGCTAGAGATGATATTCATGAGCTGCGTGATAATACCCATTCCTTGTAATAATCCTCCCATACAAAGTGCTAGGAAAATAAGCGCAATCGACATCATCATGCTTTGTAGACCACCGCGAGATAGTAAGCTATCAATATCTTTAATACCAGTTTTAGAAACGTAGCCGTCTTGCATAATTTTCATTAAATCAGCTAAAGAAGTGCTAGGTTTAAAAATAAAGAGAATAATAATTCCTACCACAATTCCTGCAAGCAATGTTGGAACAGCTGGAACTTTTTTAAATGCGAATAGGAACAGTAATAAAATTGGAATAAGTGTAACGATAGAAATCGTTGCATTTTTCTCTAATGTGCTAATAAATTTTGTGAAGTCAACGTCTCCACTCGTACCGCTTCCTAAAATGAAAAATGCGATAAAAGCAATAATGAAAGCTGGAACTGTTGTCCAAAGCATGTTACGAATATGCTCAAATAAATCTACACCCGTTACAGCAGGAGCTAAGTTTGTTGTATCAGATAAAGGAGACATTTTATCTCCAAAGAATGCGCCAGAAATAATTGCACCAGCGATTAGAGCCGGATCGTATCCGAGAGCACTACCCATACCCATAAAGGCAAGTCCTACAGTTGCGGCAGTTGTAAAGGCGCTACCGATACTTGTTCCAACAATTGCACAAACTACAAAAACAGTTGGAACGAAAATTTTAGGAGATACAATCTGGAAGCCGTATACCATTAAAGTTGGAATTGTTCCAGCAGCGATCCAAACACTAATTAATACGCCTACCAGTAAGAAAATAAAAATAGATGGAATACCAGCTGAAATACTACTGATCATCCCTTTTTCCATAGTAGACCAAGAGATTTTTTTCATAAATCCAAATGCTAATAAAAGAACGATACCAAATAAAATTGGGATGTGTGGTGAAACTTCTAATTGGATAACACTAAAGCCAATACAGAAAAAGATAAATAATGTTAAAAGAACAGATTCAATTTTTGAAACCATTGTTTTTCCCTCCTAAGTAATCTAAAATAGCTCTTTTTTATATAAAATTCGCCAATATTGTATATTTCCTTCTAAAATTTAGAATTTTGTGACAAATTACCGGTAATTGTTGATCCTTCAATATGATACGGAAATGATTGGATAAAAAAACGTCCCTGCATATAATTATGCAGGGACGAAGAAATCGCGGTACCACCCTAGCTTGTGAAATGAATGTATCACAAAATAAAGGGTCGTATGATATGCGCTAATAAAATAAAAACGCCCCTGCAATATATGCAGGGACGAAAAATTCGCGGTACCACCCTAAATTGTGAAACAGTTTCGTTTCACCACTCTTTAGATATAACGGTCTATAACCGTCTTTCACTACTCCTTACGTTTCGCAAAAGAAGCTCCAGGGGGTAATTCATAATTCGCTCTGTACTGGTTCGCACCGACCACCAGCTCTCTGAAATCAGAAATCGAAATACTACTAAATCCTATCAATGCCGATTCATATGATGTTAGTTAAATTTTTATCACATTTTCATCTTATATGTCAATAAAAATGTTCAATATTTTTTTAGGGAAATAAAGGTTAAATGTTTTTAATGTTCTAAATTTGTACGTTATAATGAATTTGAAAGGGGAGGAAAGAGTGAAGAAAAAAATAATTCTTTTTACCACCTTACTAGTCATTGGCGGAAGTGCTGGAATTTACACAGCTTTTGCAGCTGAGTCAGAGCAGGCGAAACAAAAGCAAATACAGCAGTCAGAAGTGAAGAAAGTGAAAGAAGATGAAGAGAAGAAGTCGATGGAAAAAGCAGCTGAGAAACTAGGAGTTTCTACTGAAGGGAAAACAAAAGAAGAGGTTACGAAAGAAGTAAATACCGCAAGATTTGAGAAGCGCCATGATTTATTAATTGAACATGCAAAACAACTTGGAATTGATACAGAAGGAAAAAAAGATGAAGAGATTATTTTAGAAATCGGAAAGATACAACACGGAAAGTAGAACAACTTATCGTATGATAAGTTGTTCTTTTTTAAGAACTATTTGATTTAAAAATAATTGACAGTCATTTAAATTTAATGTTAACTTTATTTATAAATTAGTTAACATTAGGGGTGGCAATTGTGACTGTTAATAGTAATACGACTGAAAAATCGTCTTATACATATGAAGAATTATCGGAGAAAAATAAAGCTTATGTATGGCATCCGTTTACACAAATGAAAGATTATTTAGAAGAAGATCCTGTCATTATTGAACGTGGAGAGGGAAGAAAGCTATACGATGTAAATGGAAATGAATATTGGGATGGTGTTTCATCTATTTGGTTAAATGTTCACGGACATCAAGTACCAGAATTAGATGAAGCAATTCGTGAGCAATTAAATAAAATTGCCCATTCTACTATGCTAGGACTTGCTAACGTTCCATCTATTTTATTAGCAGAAAAAATAATTGAAGTTGTGCCAGAAGGTTTGAAGAAAGTATTCTATTCAGACTCCGGTTCTAGCGCCGTTGAAATTGCAATTAAGATGGCCTTTCAATATTGGCAGCATAAAGGAAAACCGAAGAAACAAAGATTTGTTACATTAAAAGAAGCATATCACGGTGATACAATTGGAGCTGTTTCAGTAGGAGCGATAGACTTGTTTCACCAAGTGTATAGTTCACTTTTATTTGAGGCAATTAAAATGCCGTATCCATATACATATCGTTCTCCTTATGGAAATAATAAGGAGGAAATTGTGAAAAAACATTTAGAAGAAATGGAAGAGCTGCTCAAAGAAAAGCATGAAGAAATTGCGGCGATTATTGTAGAGCCTTTAATGCAAGGTGCTGGCGGTATGATTACAATGCCAAAAGGATACTTAAGAGGGCTCCGTACTTTATGTACAAAATATAATGTTTTATTTATTACAGATGAGGTAGCGACTGGATTTGGGCGTACCGGGAAAATGTTTGCATGTGAACATGAAAATGTAACGCCAGATATTTTAACAGCCGGAAAAGGTTTAACAGGTGGATATTTACCAGTTGCAATCACCGTAACGCCAGATGAAATTTATAATGCCTTTTTAGGAGACTATGAAGAACAAAAAACGTTTTTCCACGGTCATAGTTATACAGGGAATCCGTTAGGGTGTGCGGTAGCCATTGCGAATCTAGAGCTATACGAGAAAACAAATTTAATAGAAGAAGTGGCACGTAAGACAGAATATGTGGCGACGCAATTAGAATCGCTCTTTGCATATAAACATGTAGGGGATATTCGTCAGTGCGGGTTAATGATTGGAATTGAACTTGTGAAGAATAAGGAAACGAAAGAAGCGTTTGAATGGACAGAGAGAGTCGGTGTTCAAGTGTGTAAACGCTCAAGAGAGCTGGGCATGATTTTGCGGCCACTCGGCAATACAATTGTATTTATGCCTCCTCTTGCTTCTACAATTGATGAGATTGATGATATGTTACATATTTTGTATAAAGCAATCTCGGATGTTACGGAGGGAGAATAATGAACGGTTTTTTTGTAACAGCAACGGATACTGAAGTAGGGAAAACTGTAGTTGCCGGTGCATTAGCAGGTGTATTTAGAGAATTGGGATATAACATCGGGGTATATAAACCGTTGCAAAGTGGACATGTTGCATCAAATCCAGAGGGAGATGCAGCAAGGTTAAAAGCATTATCAGGTGTACCGGCAAAAGAAGATGAAATTTGCCCTTATTCTATTGAAGAGCCTCTTGCTCCGAGACTTGCCATGAAAAGAGCTGGAAGAGTAGTACATTTAAAAGACATTATGGATCATTATAATGAACTCTTGAAAGAGTTTAATAGCCTATTTGTAGAAGGAGCAGGTGGACTGGCTGTTCCATATACAGAAGACGCTTTAGTAATTGATTTCGCAAAGGAATTACAGCTTCCTCTTATTATAGTCGCACGCCCTACATTAGGAACAGTAAATCATACAGTTTTAACGATTGCTTATGCAAAGGCACAGGGCTTAACGGTAGCAGGTGTAATTTTATCCGGCTGCAAAGAATGTGAAATGGAAAGAGTACAAGAAAATAAAGAAATGATTGAAGAGCTAAGTGGGGTACCGGTTTTAGGGTTATTACCATTCTTTGAAGGGGCGTTTACAAAAGAAGAAGTCTTGGAATCTGCAAAAGAGTATATAATGATTTCAAAATTAGAGGAGTTCATCCGAAATGAATCAAACGTGGCGCACACATCTTCAATCTAAATTGCAACAATTAAATGAGCAAGGGCAGTATCGCAATTTGCATGTAACAGAACAAGCAGAAGAGACATGGCTTATTCGAGATGAAAAAAGGATGCTAAATTTAGCGTCAAATAATTATTTAGGGTTAGCTGGAGATGAGAGGTTAAAAGAAGCTGCTATTGCATGCACAAGAAAATATGGAACTGGGGCGACGGCATCAAGGCTCGTTGTAGGAAATTATTCACTGTATGAAGAGGTTGAGAGAAGTATATGCGATTGGAAAGGCACTGAAAAATCCTTAGTTGTAAATAGCGGATATACCGCAAATATTGGAGTGATTTCTTCGTTAGCCTGTCGTCACGATATTGTGTTTAGTGACAAATTAAATCACGCAAGCATCGTGGATGGAATTATATTAAGCGGAGCAGAGCATAAAAGGTATCGTCATAATGATTTAGATCATTTAGAGAAGCTGTTGCAAGTAGCACCGCCAAAAAAGAAGAAATTAATCGTAACAGATACTGTTTTTAGTATGGATGGTGATACTGCATATTTAAGAGATTTAGTGCAAATGAAAGAGAAATACGGGGCAATTATGATAGTTGATGAAGCACATGCGAGTGGGATATATGGAATTGATGGAGCAGGATTGTCTCATATAGAAAAAAATATTGCTCAAAACATTGATATACATATGGGGACGTTTAGCAAGGCTTTAGGGTGTTATGGGGCGTATTTGACAGGTGATGCAATGTATATAGAGTATTTACAGAATATGATGAGAAGCTTTATTTTTACTACTGCTTTACCACCAGGAACGTTAGGGGCGGTACAAAAAGCAATTGAAATTGTGAAAGAAGATAATGAAAGAAGAGAGAGACTTATAGAGAATGGAGCCTATTTTAGGACACATTTGCAAGAAGCTGGTTTTGATATTGGGAATAGCTCAACTCATATTGTACCGATTGTAGTCGGTTCAAATGAAACAGCTTTACGGTTTAGTAGAAGGCTGCAAGAGGTAGGTATTGCAGCAATTGCAATTCGTCCACCAACGGTTCCAGTTAATAGTTCACGGGTCCGTTTTGCGGTTACGTCCCAACATACAATAGCTGATTTGAAATGGGCTATTCAGCATATTATACGCATTGGTAAAGAAGAGGGGTTTTTCGTATGAAAGAGCTAAAGATTATTTTTATTCCTGGGTGGGGAATGGAAGAAGGTGTTTGGACTTTAGTTCTGCCGTATTTTAAAGGATATTCTGTTCAATGTATCAATTGGCGTAATGTGAAAGAACAAAGTGAATTTGCGGGGCGAATAATTGATGTAGCAAAAGATGAAAATGTAATTTTAGTTGGATGGTCACTAGGAGCGTTAGCAGCAGTTCAAGCTCATAAAAGGGTTAAGGCAAAAGGTATTGTACTAATTGGTGGTACTGCCAAATTTACAAATACGAGCGATTATACGAGTGGATGGAATACTCTGCATGTAGAACGGCTGAAAAAGAATTTAACGAGAAAGAAAGAAGATACGCTCAAGCGGTTTTATGAAAATATGTTCACGAAAGATGAGCTGAAAGAGAATAAAAGGTTTGAAGATATGATAAAACGCTTTAAAGGTGATTCTATTCAGTCTTTGCAATTAGGGTTGGAGTATTTAATAGAAGCAGATATGAGAGAAGAACTGAAAGAAATTAAAGTCCCTATACTACTTATTCACGGAGAGCAGGATGTAATTTGTCCATGGTCTGCAGCGCGTAGTATGGCGGAGAATGAGACTGCCACGCTCAAGATAGTAAGTGAGGCTGGACACGCATTATGCGTAACGAATTTCGAATATTGCGGAAATGAGATAATTCAATTTGTAGAGGGGATACGACATGATCAACAAAACGTTACTTCAAAAACGGTTTAACGTGGCAGCTGTATCCTACGATCAATATGCAAATGTACAAAAAAAGATGGCACATTCATTACTTTCTACATTGAATCGGCGATATAGTGCAAATGCATCGATACGTATTTTAGAACTTGGATGCGGGACAGGATATGTTACAGAGCAATTATCAAACTTATTTCCGAAAGCACATATTACAGCCATTGATTTTGCTGAAAGTATGATTGAGGTTGCGAAAACTAGACAAAATGTGAAAAATGTAATGTTTTACTGTGAGGATATCGAAAGATTACGACTAGAAGGAACGTATGATGTCATTATTTCGAATGCTACATTTCAATGGCTAAATGATTTAAAACAAGTGATAAGAAATTTATTTCATCATTTGTCTATAGATGGGATATTACTCTTTTCAACGTTTGGACATGAAACATTTCAAGAATTGCATGCTTCATTCCAGCGGGCGAAAGAAGAAAAAAATATACAAAATGAAACATCGATTGGGCAACGTTTTTATTCGAAAAATCAGTTGCGCCATATGTGTGAAATAGAAACAGGGGATGTGCATGTTTCTGAAACATGTTACATAGAGAGATTTACAGAAGTTAGGGAGTTTCTACACTCTATTCGAAAAGTAGGAGCGACCAATAGTAATGAAGAATCATATTGTCAAAGTCCCTCACTCTTTCGTACGATGCTTCGCATATACGAAAGAGACTTCACGGAAAATGAAGGGATAATGGCGACGTATCATGCTTTATTTATGCATATAACAAAAGAGGGGAAGAGATGAAATGAAACAAGTACAAACAAAAAGGGATTGGAAAAAACTTGCGCATGACGTAGTAGAAGAGAAAATGATTACGAAAGAGGATGCAATTGCAATATTAGAAGCTGATGATACAGAAATTTTAGAAATTATGAATGCAGCTTACATCATTCGCCATCATCACTTTGGTAAGAAAGTAAAATTGAATATGATTATTAATACGAAATCTGGATTATGTCCTGAAGATTGCGGATATTGTTCACAGTCTATTATTTCAGAGGCGCCGATTGATAAATATGCATGGTTAACGCAGGAAAAGATTGTAGAAGGAGCACACGAAGCAATTCGCCGTAAAGCGGGTACATATTGTATTGTAGCATCTGGTCGTCGCCCGACCGATAAAGAGGTGAATCACGTAATTGGAGCAGTTAAGGAGATTCGTGAAACGACAGATTTGAAGATTTGTTGTTGTTTAGGTTTCTTAAACGAAGATCAAGCAGGACGTTTAGCAGAAGCGGGTGTACATCGTTATAACCACAACTTAAATACACATGCAAATAATTACGAAAGTATTTGCTCCACTCATACGTATGACGATCGTGTTGATACAGTTCAAAAAGCAAAACAAGCGGGCATTTCACCATGCTCTGGGGCGATTTTTGGAATGGGAGAGACAATAGAAGAACGTGCTGAAATTGCATTTGAATTACAACGTATAGATGCAGATTCAATTCCATGTAATTTCCTTGTTGCTGTAAAGGGTACGCCGCTTGAAGGACAAAAAGAATTAACGCCGGTAGAATGTTTAAAAGTGCTGGCGATGATGCGTTTTGTAAACCCAACGAAAGAAATTCGCATTTCAGGAGGACGTGAAATTAATTTACGTTCTGTACAGCCAATCGGATTATTTGCAGCAAACTCTATCTTTGTCGGGGATTATTTAACGACAGCTGGGCAAGAGCCGACTGCAGACTGGGGTATGATTGAAGATTTGGGATTTGAGATTGAAGAATGTGCATTATAAGATAGATAAAAAGCAAACTTGTAAAAGAGTTTGCTTTTTTGTAAATAAAATGTAATAAATAGTTGTGAACGCTTGATACTATTGGTTTTTGAGCGAAAAAAAGAATTTTGGTGGACGAATTTTCCAAGCCTCAATTGTACATAGTAAATATGTAATTTATATTGGGTTGGAGGATTTTACATGTACAAATATATATTAGCGATTATGACTTGTCTAATTTTACTAAAAGCAATAAGTGCTGATCCAGTTAAGGCCGCTGAAAATCCTGAACAAAAAGAGATGCAACAACGAATTGAACAACATTTTCGAACGAAAGCTGAACATTTTGGATTGAAAACAGAAGGAAAAGATTTAAAGGAAGTGCGAAAAGAAATTACTATTATAGAAGAAGCGAAGAAAAGGGAGAATATATGGAGAACAGCACAAACGCTTCGTATACAAACAGAAGGAAAAACAATGGATGAATTAATAAAAGATGTACGGAAAAAAGTAAAAAAATAAAAAAGAGGCCGCAGCCTCTTTTTTATTTTTTATGCCCATTGTTTTGATAAATGAGCCATTTCAATCGCAGCAACGGCGGATTCATAGCCTTTATTACCAGCTTTCGTGCCCGCGCGTTCAATCGCCTGCTCGATCGTTTCAGTCGTTAATACACCGAAAATAACTGGGATGTCTGTTTGTAGTGATAAAGATGCAACTCCTTTTGCTACTTCATTACAAACGTAATCGTAATGTGTTGTAGCACCACGAATTACAGTACCTAACGTAATAACAGCATCATACTTCCCGCTATTAGCCATCTTTTTAGCGATTAAAGGAATTTCAAATGCACCAGGAACCCAAGCAACATCGATATCAGTTTCTTCTACACCGTGACGCTTTAATCCATCTAAAGCTCCGCCGAGTAACTTACTTGTAATAAATTCATTGAAACGTCCAACAACAACCCCAACTTTTAATCCTGTACCAACTAAATGACCTTCGAATACCATAATGAATCTCTCCCTTTATTATAAGTTTAGTAAATGTCCTAATTTGTTTACTTTCGTTTGTAAATACGTTTTATTCTCTTCTTTTGTTGGCATTTGCAATGGAACACGCTCGATTACTTCTAAATCGTAACCTTGT
This sequence comes from Bacillus sp. 16GRE42, assembly GCF_019837435.1. Taxonomy (NCBI): domain Bacteria; kingdom Bacillati; phylum Bacillota; class Bacilli; order Caryophanales; family Bacillaceae; genus Bacillus; species Bacillus sp. 16GRE42. Next base: position 1,621,294 of record NZ_JADAXF010000001.1, on the reverse strand, counting down.
AAGCCAGCAATTTTTCGTGGGTTATTCGTTAATAATCGTAACTGTTGTAAACCTAAATCTTTTAACATTTGAGCGCCAATACCGTAATCACGCAAATCAGCTGGGAATCCAAGTTTTTCGTTTGCTTCTACCGTATCGAATCCTTCTTCTTGTAACTTATAAGCGCGAAGCTTATTAAGAAGGCCGATGCCTCGTCCTTCTTGTCTCATATAAAGAAGAACGCCTTTTCCTTCACGTTCAATTTGAGCAAGTGCAGCATGGAGTTGTGGTCCGCAATCACAGCGGCATGAGCCAAATACATCTCCTGTTAAGCACTCTGAATGAACGCGTACAAGTACAGGCTCTCCTGTTGAAATATCACCTTTTACGAGTGCGATATGCTCTTTCGTATCTAATGAATTAGAATAGCCAATTGCATGGAAAGTACCGAAATCTGTAGGTAATGTAATTTCCACTTCTCGGGTCACTAGTGTTTCATGGTGGCGGCGAAAAGCAATTAAATCTTCTATTGTAATCATTTTTATATCAAATTGTTTTGCGCACTGTAGTAAATCAGGTACGCGAGCCATCGTACCGTCCTCATTGATAATCTCGCAAATGACTCCAGCTGGTTCTGCTCCGCAAAGCTGTGCTAAATCGACGGCAGCCTCTGTATGACCAGCACGGCGCAGTACACCGCCTTCTTTCGCGATTAATGGAAAGATATGTCCAGGACGATTGAAATCAGCACCTTTTGATGCAGGGTTTAACAATTCTTGTATCGTAGTCGCCCGTTCGTGAGCGCTAATCCCTGTTGTTGTAGAAACATGATCAATGCTCACTGTAAATGCAGTATGATGCGAATCTGTATTATGAGCTACCATTGGTTCTAATTGTAGACGCTCTGCGTACCCTTCCGTAATCGGTACACAAACGAGACCACGCCCATGTGTAATCATAAAGTTAATCGTTTCTGGCGTAATATACTCTGCTAAAGCGATAAAGTCGCCTTCATTTTCACGGTTTTCATCATCGCATACGATAACGACTTTTCCTTGTTTTAAATCTTCTAGAGCTTCTTCAATACGATGAAACATAATGCTTCCCCCTTATAGAAATCCGTTTTCTTGTAAAAAGCTTTCGCTCATTGAACCTGTTCGTTTTACAGGTTTAGAAATAAAGCGTTCGATATATTTACCGATCATGTCACACTCAATGTTTACTATGTCACCGGCATTCTTTTCTCCGATAACAGATTCACTTACTGTGTGCGGGATGAGTGAGATTGTGATGGAAGATTCGTCTATATCAAATATCGTTAAACTCGTTCCATCAACAGCAACGGATCCTTTATGCAAACAATAGCGCAGCAATTCATCAGCAATAGCTATTTTGTAATAGACGGCATTATAGTGTTGTTTTTTGTTTAATATCGTTCCGATGCCATCAATATGCCCTGAAACGAAATGCCCACCGAATCGTCCGTTTGCAGCCATCGCCCGCTCTAAATTTACTTTAGAGCGGGGTTTAAGCATGCGAAGTGATGTTGATTGCATCGTTTCAGGCATTGCGTCCACTGTGAATGAAGTTGTTGTGAAACTCGTTACAGTTAAGCAAATACCGTTAACCGCGATACTATCACCTAAGTGAACATCTGATAAAATTTTATTCGCATGGATCGTTAACTTCATTGCTTCTCCGCTTTGTTGCATGTTTGCAATCGTTCCTAATTCTTCTACAATTCCTGTAAACATTCCGTCACCTCACTTCGGGCATTCGCAACGATTTTTATATCATCACCAACTTGTTTCATCTCTTGAATTTCCAAGGAAAGTGCATCTTGCAATGCTGCGAAACCATTTCCACCAAATAAAGTAGGGGCATCATTCCCACCAATTAATATCGGGCTTATATAAGTTATAATTTCATTGAAATGCTTTGTTTGTAAGAAGCTTGCATGAGTCGATTGGCCTCCTTCAACGAATAAAGAAAGAATTTGCTTCTCTCCAAGAAAGAAAAGGAGGTCCTTGAGGTCTATATGTTTTGTTTTCATTTGGAATATAGCTATATTTTCAGATTCATAAGAAGCTATTTTCTCTTTATTTACATCCTTACCGACAAAAATCCATGTCGGTGCTAAACCATCTGTTATGACATGAGAAGATGGTGGTGTTCGTAAATGGGTATCTAAAATGACGCGTATAGGATGTTTACCCCCGTTAGGAATTCTGGTCGTTAAATGCGGATTATCAGCTATAACTGTATTTACTCCAACGAGAATCGCATCATGTGTATGGCGATATTGGTGAACATCAGCTCGTGCTTCTTCACCTGTAATCCACTTACTTTCACCAGTGACAGTTGCTGTTTTTCCATCTAAGCTCATCGCTGTTTTTATTGTTACAAATGGACGTTTCGTTTTCATGTAGTGAAAAAAGAAACGATTTAATAAGGTGGCTTCTGTTTCAAGAACACCAGTAGTTACTTCGATGCCAGCTTCTTCTAATCTCCTTTTTCCAGTACCAGAAACGAGAGGATTGCAATCAAGAGTAGCAATTACAACCCGTTTGACTCCTTTTTTGATGAGCAATTCACAACAAGGTGGTGTTTTTCCAAAATGGCTACACGGTTCAAGTGTTACATAAACGGTAGCTCCTTTTGCTTTTTCACCAGCCATATGAAGAGCGTGAACTTCTGCGTGTTCTTCACCTGCACGTAAATGAGCGCCTATACCGACGATTTTTCCATCTTTTACAACAACAGCACCAACCATAGGATTTGGACTTGTTTGTCCGGATGTTCCTTCCGCTAACTGCAGGGCAATCCTCATATATTCTTGATCTGTCATTTTCTTCACCTCTCCTGAAAAAATCAAAAAACCCCAAGGATTTTATATCCTTGGGGTTTGGGAGACGTGATTTCTAGAAATATAGTTCGAATACGAAAGTACAGGAAAGAAACCTAACGATGATTGATATTTTTGCATAAGGAAAAAACCTAGCAAAATATCGAATTTTTCAAACGCTAGTCGTATCTTTTTATTTCAGTATAGAAACATAAGTATACAAAATAAAACATATATAAGATTCAAAACGAAACTTCAAAAATATGCATACTGAAATAAAAGTGTATTCGCTATATAAAATTACTAGAAAACATATCCTTCTCCCATCCAGACTATACTGTCGGCCCTAGAGTTTCACTAGATCCACCGTTTTCGAGTTGAAAACGGGTCACGGACTTAGAAGTTCGCACTTCATCACCGCCGGTTGGGAATTTCACCCGACCCCGAAGGATGTTGTTTGCTCAAATTATAGCACAAAAAAGACAAAAGGCTAGTAAAAAATATTCGAATGTGAAGAATTGTGTGAAAATATATGTAAGTTGGAATGAGGACAAAAGTATGAGGAATGTTGTAAGGAAAAGGGGGGACGAGAGTTAATGAAAAGAAAAAACATGCACAAAAAAATGTGCATGTCACATGTGAAATTATTCTGCCTCTGGTGCTCTAACAACAGACTCGAATTTCCCTTTATGCGAAGCATCGCAATAAGGCATATTTTTTGATAAACCACAACGGCATAAAGAAAATGCCGGTTTTGCTGGGAATACATTCCCTTGTGAATCGACTAATTCCACGTCCCCTGTAACACGAAAAGAGCCATTATCATTTACTTTAATTTGTACTTTCGCCAACGCTATCCCTCCTTCCCAAACGCTTAATTTCATCATATAATTAAGAGAAGTACTTGACAATATAAAGTGAAACTTTAATTAGTGGGGGAGGTATCCCCCACTAATTATTAGTTGAACCAATCGGGCTTTTAGGGGCAGTTAATCTCCCACCTAACTTCTTTGTTTTAGCTGAGTTTTGAGGTGGGAGTTTTACTGCCCGTTAATGCGGGGTAAAAAGAGCACTTTGTTTGAGAAAGAAGAGAGTGTTATAATAGTTTTCATAACTGACTAGAGTAAGGTGACGAGAGATGGATAAACAATTACATACATTACGAAACATTGCAAATGAGCGCACGTGGGCATCATTTTTGAATGATAATCATCCATATAGTTTGTTACATTGGTCCATTGCAGGTGTAGGGCAAGAGGCAAAGGATGTTTGGTTACTTCAAGATGAAGTAACATTTCAAACGACAGAATTTCCAACGTTAGACGATGCAATGCAATGGATTTCTGAAAACATGGAACAAGTTACAGACGTTTTAGCGCAATAAAAAACAGGCTTATGCAAGCCTGTTTTTTGTTTCTTTTACATATGAGTTTAAAAATTGATCAACGGCCGCTTCATACTCTTCTTTATTTTCGTTATAAGAGCAAGCGTGTGCACCGCGTTCTGCAATATAAAGTTGTTTATTGTTTTCTTTTGCTTCATATAGTGCTTTCGTCATATCAGCTAAAATATAATCATCATCTTTACTATGAATAAAGAGGACGGGATTGTTAATATTTTTTATACAATCGATTGGTGAAACTTCGCGAATCGTATAACCGTCACGCACTTTTAAAAAAGCATTTGCTAAAGGTAATAAAGGCCATTTAGGTAAATGGAATTCAACCTTTAAACGGTGTTGTAATTGTCCGTAGAAATCAGAAAAAGGACAATCTGCAATATAGAAATCAGCACCATCTTCTACAAGTCCTGCGTATTGAAGAAGTGTTGCAGCTCCCATAGATTCACCATGAATACCGAGTGTTATATTTGTTCCAAAGCGACTTTTTAGCCAGTCAACTACAGATTTTAAATCATGTTTTTCATAGTATCCATAGCTTGTTGTTTTTCCGCCAGTTTTACCATGACGACGATGATCATAAATAACGACATTATACCCTCTGTTTAAAAATAACCTTGCATATTTTACAGAGTTCATTTTATTTACAGTTACGCCGTGACAAAAAATCATAAACTTATTGGAATGACCAGCAGGAATGTAATAGCCGTGAAGATCATATCCGAATTGCGAAGGAATATGAATTTCTTCTTTATGAAGAGCATCAAAATCCTCTATACGAAAATGTTTTTTCGTTTCTCTTTCGAGTACTTCTTCCTCTGTTTTTTTCTTTAAGTACATCACTTTATTTGTAAAGAAAATCCCAAGGGCAGTTATCGCACCTAGTATAGTAAACAATGCTGCAAAAAAACGTTTCATACTTTACCTCATCCTCCAAATACCGTTACATGTGATACACTTACATTGTATCACAATGATAGAAAAGGGGAGAAATAGGAAATGGTGTATATACAAAAAATTACCCCAGCGATGAAAGAAACAATCCGAATGTTCATGTGTGAGAACTGGGGGAGTTCATTGATGGTTTCACGTGGTAAGGGGCACCAGTTAGAAGAGTTGCCAGGATTTGTTGCGCTCTCGGATGACAGAATAATCGGAATTATAACGTATGAAGTGACCGGAAATATGTGTGAAATTGTATCGTTAGATAGCTTTGAAGAAAGAAAAGGAATAGGGACGAAACTTGTAGATTGTGTATTACAAGTTGCAGAAGAAGAACGGTGCGGGCGGGTTTGGCTCATAACAACAAATGATAATATGAATGCGTTACGTTTTTACCAAAAACGTAATTTTGTGATGACTAATTTATATGTGAATGCAGTGGAAGAGGCACGAAAAATGAAGAAAGAAATTCCGCGTATCGGATATGATAACATCCCAATTTTACATGAAATACAGTTGGAGTATCGTTTAACAAATTGATGTAACAATTTTCAGAAATATAAGTTAGTAACCTTGACGAATATTGTAATTTAGGTTACCGTAAAATTGTAATCTATTACCATATTAAGGGGTGAAGATGTGGCAACTATACGTGATGTTGCAAAATTGGCAGGTGTTTCAGTCGCAACCGTTTCACGAGTTATTAATGAAAAAGGATACGTTCATGAGGACACAGTAAAACAAGTAAAGGAAGCAATTGAGGAATTACGTTATAGGCCAAATAGTGCAGCAAAGCCATTATTTAAAGAGAATTCAACGATAATTGCATTACTTGTAGATAATCTATATGACCCATCAAACATCACTTTGCTACATTGTATTGAGGAAATAGCATATAAAGAAGGATATCAAATCATTGTTTGTAATATAGAGAATAAAGATAGATACATACATATGTTGAAGGGAAATAACGTTGCAGGTGTTATTTTAACAAAATCCGTTTTTAAAAGTATAGGAGAAATTCCACTTCCGTTTGTTGTGATTGATGAAAAAAAATCCCATGCAAATTATTATGAAAAGGGACAAAGAACGGTTTCTTTATTAAAAGAAAAAGGCTGTCAATTTCTTGCTTATTTCGATGAGGGAGAAGATAGTGAAGAAATGGAAGAGCACATATCAGGATTTTTAGACGCTGTTTGGGAGGAAGGGATCTCTTATCGAGAAGTATGTGTACAAGGGTATACGAATAAACAGTTTATTACATTCTTGCAAACTCACCCGTATATAGATGGAATTGTAACTTCAAGTGAAAAGGTTACTTTTGAGTTAATTCAAGCAGCGAAAAATTTAAATATTCGTATACCGGATAAGTTGAAAATCATTGGACCGAACGGGAGCATAGACAGTGAATGGATAGGCCCGTCACTTATGAAAATTGAAAGTTGCGCCGAAGAAAATGGGAAAATAGCTTTACAACAATTAAAAGAAAAAATAAAAAAGTAAAAGGTGCGTATAAAACGCACCTTTTATAATGTAATTGCGGCAATAAAGCCGAATATAAGTAACGGTATATTATAATGCAGAAAAGTTGGTACACATGTATCCCATATATGATGGTGTTGACCATCAGCATTTAAACCGGATGTTGGCCCAAGTGTACTATCTGATGCTGGAGATCCCGCATCGCCTAGCGCTCCAGCTGTACCGATAATTGCAATTGTGGCCATTGGACTAAATCCAAGCTGCATGCAAAGAGGCACAAAAATTGTTGTTAAAATAGGGATGGTTGAAAAGGATGAACCAATTCCCATCGTAACGAGAAGTCCAATCACAAGCATAAGAAATGCAGCGAGTGGTTTGTTATTTCCAATTATATGTGCACTCGTTTGCACAAGAGATTCAACATGTCCTGTTTTTCGAAGAACAGCACCAAATCCAGCGGCAGCGATCATAACAAAACCGATAAAGGACATCATGCGCATTCCGCTTGTTAATATAGCATCAGCTTCTTTAAGAGGTAGACTACCACTTACTGATAAGACGATAATCCCCGCTAAAGCACCGAAAATCATTGATTCTGTTGCTAATTGAACGGTTAATGTGGCTATGATAGATAACAATCCGAAAGTAATGCTACGTTTTGTATAGGGAACGATTTCATTTGCGGTAGTATGAACTTGTTCTGTTTCATACGTACGAGGTTTCCGGTACGTAATGAATACCGCTACACATAATCCAATAATCATACCGATTGCTGGAATAGTCATTGCTTTTGGAATAAGTGCGACATCAAATGTAAGACCACTTTGCGCAGCATTTGTTTGCAATACGTCATGATAAATTTTTCCGAACCCTGCTGGAATCCACATATAAGGAGTAATCAATCCGAATGTAATAATACATGTAACAAGTCTGCGATCCACTTTCAGCTCATTTAATACTTTTAAAAGTGCTGGAATTAAGATGGGGATGAAAGCGATATGAACAGGAATCACATTTTGTGAGAAACAAGCCATCGTTAAAATGATGAATAAAATAAGTATTTTAGAATAAACTTGTTTTTTCGTGTCTTGTTCATTGCCAATCCATTTTAGTGCAGTTTGAATCATGGCATCTGGAAGTCCTGTTTTGGAAAGGGAAATAGCGAAACCGCCAAGCATTGCATAACTTAAAGCGATTGGAGCACTGTTTCCAAGGCCAGTTGTAAAAGTGTTAATAGTTTCTGAAATACCGAGTCCACCGATAATTCCGCCTGTTAAAGCTCCAACAATGATGGCGACAATGACCTGGACGCGAAACAAACTAAGCAATAGCATAACTGCTACTGCGACGAGTACAGCATTCATAATAAATGTAATCTCCCTAAAATTTTATTGTGCTAAGGCAAGTAAATATGAAGCACTTTGCTATATTTATACATAGTTGCGACATATTATTATAAATTGTTTTCTATGAAATGTAAAAGAGCCTTTTGTTACTAATGCTGAAAAGCTAGCTCTTGTTTAATTGATTGTAAAGAATTGGCGAATAATTGTGGTTCTTCTAAATCAGGAGAATGTGCTGAATTTGGGAACCAAATCATTTTTTTTATGGGGGCTTCTATTACATCACAATATTCCTGAACGAGAGCATAAGGAGTTTGATAATCATAGCGACCAGAACAAAAATAAACCGGAATAGATAAGCTTGAAATAGAAGAAAAGAAATCGATTGTCAACATTTCTTCCCATAAAACGCCAGATTTTAAATTTCCTGCGAGAAACTTGAACCAATCTAATAGCGTATATTCAGGAGAAAAGAAGCCTTTTCGTATGAAAGAAAAGGAAGATCCGTTTTGGATTGCTCCGCCGAATGTGCCAAGCCACTTTCTTTGAATAATAAGGCGTCTCGTATCTAAAAATGGTGGTTTGCCTAATTTTAAAAGGGACGCTAATGCTTTTTTATGATCATGTTTTTTTGCAGAACGAATTAAATGCTGATATAGCAATTCTTCGTTTTGTTTCATATGTACAATCTGCCCAATACCGATGTAAGCCTCGATATACTGCGGATATTGATGTGCTATGTTAAGCCCAATAATGCTTCCCCAAGAATGACCAGCGAGAAATAGTTTCTGTTTACTGAACTTTTTAAGTACATATTGAATCACTTCTTTTGCATCGGAAACGAATTGTTCGATTGTAAAATTTGTTCCGAAATCTTTCATTGAAAAGGATTTACCTGCCCCGCGCTGATCCCAATTAATAACGATGAAGTGTTTCTCCAATTCTCTTTGAAAATGACGAATAAATCCAATTTGTGCCATGCCAGGTCCGCCATGAAAGCATAATAAAATTGGCTGCTCTATGTTTTGCCCGCGAATAAGGAGAGTTTGTTTTCGATTATGAATCATAACGCTTTCCATCGTAGCAATACTATTAGGAATGAGTTGTTTATTTTCATTATAAAACTGTGGGGTATAGCTACGAAAAAGCATATGGAAAACCTCCTTTTCTGAAATCGTATGAATCGCACAGGCTATTCGTTTTGCATATACTGTTAGAAAATCATTGTAACATACCATACTAGTGTCATTTCAATACGGGAGGAGGGAAATTGTGACGATTGGAGAAATTATAGATTGCTTAAATAGACGTGAATCCATCGCTATTATAGCAAAACGTCTTGAAATAAGCCCATATACATTATCAAAGAAATTAAGATTAATTGGATACGAATATGATGGAGAACAGAAGAAACGTATTTTTGTAGGAGATGGAGAAGAACCGCGTCACTTACAACTCCAAGAAGCGACAGCCCTTCAATATGCGACAACGGATTATCAATTATTAATTTATGAGCAATTACAAAGTATTTATGAGTTATTAAGAAAGAGAGAAGAAGTAATTGTGCCCATTATGAGTATAAGTACAGAAAAAAAGAAACGTACCTTTTCTATTAATAAAGACATATTAGCAAAACTAGACGTTATATCAGAATTGAAAGGAATTCAAAAATCTAAACTTGTAGAAGAGGCGTTACAACAATTTTTACAACAATATGATTTTAACAAAACATCACATTTTGATAACTAAAGAAAAGGATACTATGTTCATTGTAAGAACGAGTATCCTTTTTAGGTTTTACTAATATTGTGGATTAAGTAAGTATAAGTGCGTATCCTTTACAATAAAAATCTGGATCGCATATTAGGGAAATACTTAATTTACCTTTTGAATTCTTCCATCAATAACTGGCTGAATTGGTTCTTTTAATTGTTTTACATAATCGACTAGCGCTTCAAAGTCGTTTGGACCAGTTTCTGAATTCTTTCCATTTTTAAATGATACGAATCCGTCACCGCCAGAAGCTAAGAAAGCATTCGCAACTACGCTATACGTTTTAGATGGAGATAACTCTTCGCCATTTGTTAAGCGTATATTCGTAACCTTTTCACCGCTTGGTTTATTTGCATCCCACGTATATTGAATACCTGAAATTTGAAGCATTCTTGTTGTTCCTTTTTGCCATTGTTGATTTAAAATGTCGCGAATATCTTGACCTGTTAAATCTACTTTAATCAATTGGTTTCCAAAAGGCTGAATGCCATATAATTCGCCCCAAGTAATATCGCCAGCATCTAAGTCATTACGAATGCCACCAGGATTCATAAGTGCGATTTGAGCTTGCATCGTTTGACGCTGTGCGTCGGCAATTACATTCCCAAGAGTAGATTCACCAGCATCATTTTGTTTACGGTCGATAGGTGCTGTAGATTTTCCTACAACTTCATTTACAAGTGGTGCGATTTTTTCTTTATATTGATCTATTTTTTGTTTTACTTGTTTATCAGGTTCCACACCTTCATGATATGTTGTAATCACTTCAGCTTTTTTCTTTACAATATCTTTTGTCTTACGATCAATTGTTACATCTACGTCTGAGAAAGCTGTTCCATAAGAGTTCGCTTGGACGATTAGTTTATTATTTACAGTACCATTTACATACGTGTGACTATGTCCACCGAAAATAACATCAACTTCCGAGTCTGTTTCATTTGCAATTCGAGTAAGGTCTCCATTTGTCACGCCAGACTCATCAGTTGTTCCGCCGACATGGGCAAGGACGACGATGGATTTAACACCGAGACGCTTTAATTGTTGCGCTGATTTATTAATTGCTTCTACTTCGTCAGTGATCTGTACATTTTTAAGCATAGTAGGCATCACGACATTTGGCGTATCAGTTGTAACAACGCCAATGAATCCTACAGGAACACCATCTACCATTTTTACAGTAAATGGTGGTAAAAATAAGCGACCAGTTGATTTGTTATAGAAGTTAGCAGCGACATAAGGGAAGTTAGCACCTTTGAAATTCCCTGTTTTCTCGTGATATCCACCGTAAATGAGGCGTTTCATTTCATCGATACCTTCATCAAATTCATGGTTTCCGATTGTACCAACGTCGAATTTTAAGTCATTTAAAAATTCAATCGTTGGTTCATCTTGTAACAACGCTGAAACTGGTGGACTAGCTCCGACAATATCGCCAGCATGTACGAGAAGTGTATTAGGGTTTTGCTTTTTACGTTCTTTTAAATAAGTAGCTAAGTAATCAGCGCCACCAGCTTCTTTGTTATTAATTTTTTTAACAGTATCTAGTTGTCCATGGAAATCATTAATACCAAGCATTTGTACGTCTACGTAGCGGTTTTGTTCAGCTGGAATCTGGGATGGGGGAGCGGCAAATACGCTTGAAAAAGTTATGGTGCTTAAAACGGCAACAGCAGGAATGATTTTTTTCCACATAATTCATTTCTCCTTTTTTTTATAATCTGACATCATACGACATAATTTTAATAGATTCATAGGATTATATCTATATAAAAAATTAGTTTTTTCGAAAAATTAACATATTTACAAAAGGTGAATAATAGAGTAAAGAACCTTTTTTATTGTCGAGATCATTGTGTATCTACTATAATGGAGAAAAAAGTAAAAGGTGAGTAGCATGAAGAAAAAGAAACAAAGACAAATGCAAAGACAATCGCAAGTGAATAGACCAGAGAAAGAGTCGCTTACATTAGGCGATCAATTAAATGATTCACTCATGCAGCAATTAAAGAATAAGAAGAAAGAATTGCAAGTTAGGGAAGAGAAAAAAGAGGCAGCTGAACTGGAAAGAAAGCGCCAAGAACAAAAAGAACGAGAAAAGAATAAATCATTTGAAGAACTGTTAAGTGAAAGTAGCCTTACTTGGAAAGACTTTAAATAATATAAAAAAATGATCAGTGCATACCGCTGATCATTTTTTTGACGAGCTTGTAAGAAAAGGGGAGTGTAAAATGAGAAAAATTGTAGTCGTTCCGCATGAAAATCATTGGAACGAAAAATTTCAAATAGAGGCCGAACGATTAAAATCGGCGATGCCAGAAATGGTGAAAGTCCATCATATTGGAAGTACATCAGTGCCAGGACTGGCAGCTAAACCAATTATAGATATGATTATGGAAGTAGAGAGTATCGACAGAGTAGATGATTGGAATGAACGTTTTGAAGAGCTTGGTTACATCGTAAAAGGGGAAAATGGTATTTCAAGACGTCGTTATTTTATTCATGGAACGGAGGAAAAACGCTCGTATCACTTACATGTTTTTGAAAAAGGAAATCCTGAAATAGTAAGGCATTTAGCGTTTCGTGATTATATGATGGCTCATTGTGAAGAAGCAGAGGCATATGCAACCTTAAAGAAAGAATTAGCCGAAAAATATACATATGATGGCACGTTATATACGGAAGGAAAAAATGAGTTTGTACGTAGTGTTGATGAAAAAGCGAAAGAATGGAGAGAAGGAAATATGAATAATTGATTTCGCGTTTTAATGTATAAAATTATTATGTAAACTGTACATATGTTTTGACTTTTTGGTTGAATCTTGTTGAAATAAAGTGGCGGCTTATAAAAACTGTAAGAATGAAAGGGAGACGACTGTGCACATTCCAACAACTACACTTCATAATGGCGTAAAAATGCCGATGATTGGTCTAGGCGTTTATAAAGCGAAAGAAGGCGACGAAGTAAAACAAGCAGTAAAAACAGCGTTAGAAGTTGGATACCGTTCGATTGATACAGCAACTGTATATGAAAATGAAAGCGGTGTCGGAGAAGCGGTTCGTGAATCAGGGATTCCGAGAGAAGACATATTTATTACAACAAAAGTTTGGAACGACGATCAAGGATACGAGGAAACACTTGAGGCGTTTGAAAAAAGCTTAAAGAAATTACAAATGGACTATGTAGATTTATATTTAATACATTGGCCAATAAGAGGAAAGTATGTCGATACTTACCGAGCGTTAGAGAAACTGTATGAAGAAGGTAAAGTGCGCGCGATTGGTGTTTCAAATTTTCATAAACATCATTTAGAACTGTTATTACCAAATTGTAAAGTGAAGCCGATGGTCAACCAAGTGGAACTTCATCCGATGTTAGCGCAATTTGAATTGCGTAATTTCTGTCAAGGTGAGCAAATTCAAATGGAAGCATGGAGCCCATTAATGAGAGGCGGGGAAGTATTCGAGAACCCGATTATTCAGGCCATTGCTACGAAATATGAAAAAACACCTGCGCAAGTTATATTAAGATGGGATATTCAAAGCGGGGTAGTGACGATTCCTAAATCTGTTACACCATCACGTATTAAAGAGAATTTTTCTATCTTTGATTTTTCACTAACAGAAGAAGAGATGACTCAAATTAATACGTTAAATCGTAATTTACATGTAGGAACGAATCCTGATAAATATGATACGCTATAAAAAGACGCTACCGGTATGGTAGCGTCTTTTTAACGATGTAAAGCGTAAGTATCACATTTAGCAATTTGCTGAAGTTGTATATATTCTGCTGTTGTTAACTTTTTTTGTTTACTAGCCTGTACATTTTCTTGCAATTGTTGAATAGAGCTTGCACCAGGTATAACAGCTGCAACAGTTTCGTTATGTAAGCAATATTGAATAGCTGTTCCTGTTAAAGAGCTTTCTCCGATTATTTCTTTTACATTCGCGAGTGTCGCATATAATTCATCGTAAGAATAAGAAAGGTAATTTTTTTCTTTTACTCTTTCTATCTTTCTTGCATTATTGTCAGTTAAAATTCCTTTTGCAAGTGGCCCACGAGCAATAATGCTAATTTGATGTTCACTTAGAAGTGGGAACCATTCTTCAGGGCGACGATTTAAAAGGCTATATTCCATTAGCACACTAACGATATTTGAACGTTTAGCATATTCACGGATAACATTTGGACGTATAGAAGAAATACCGTAATGGCGAATAATACCTTCTTTTTTTAATTCTTCAAAGGCTTCAATTGTTTCATCTATTGGATCTTCAATCGTCCCGCCGTGAAGTTGATAAAGGTCAATATAATCAGTTTGAAGTCTACGTAAACTTTCTTTCACTTCAGCCTTTATATAATTTTTAGAAGGATCCCAAGACCACCCGTTTTTTTCTTCTGTCCAACGATTTCCAACTTTTGTTGTAAGAACAATTTGGTCTCGTTTCCCTTTTAAGGCTTTTCCAACAAATTCTTCGTTTAATCCATAATCATATAAATCCGCTGTATCAAAAAAATTGATTCCTAAATCGATTGCTTCATCGATAATACGCATAGCTTCTGTTTCAGATGTACCGAGAGACATGCAGCCTAGGCCCATTTGTGTAACAAACAAATCTGAGTTTCCTAATTGACGTTTTTTCATAGGTCAACCTCCTTACCTTTATTGTACGAAAGGAAAAAGAGGTTGACAAACGTTTACTTTTTATTTGCTGTAATCCACTCTTGTACAGTTGTATACTCTTTGCCATATTGTTTTAGCTTATGGCGAATTTGCCATGCTTTTCCGACTAAAGTGACGCGATTTGGTAAAATATAAACTTTCATTTCTATCACGCTCCTTTCAATGTGGTAAAATGTATGAGGAAAGAATAGGAAATAGAACAGGGAGATGAAGTAGTATGAGTAATCTTGCAGAGAGAACAGTAAAAACTGAGCCGATTTTTGATGGTAGAGTTATAAAAGTTCGTGTTGATGATGTAGTATTACCAAATGGAGCAATGAGTAAACGTGAAATTGTAAATCACCCTGGTGCAGTTGCTATTATTGCTATTACTGATGAGGGGAAAATCGTGCTTGTTGAGCAGTATCGTAAAGCGCTTGAAAAGGCGATTATAGAAATTCCGGCCGGCAAGTTAGAACCTGGTGAAAAACCTGAGGTGACAGCAGTTCGTGAATTAGAAGAGGAAACAGGATATGTATGTGAAAATATGGAGCTTATTACTTCTTTCTATACATCTCCAGGATTTGCAGATGAAATTTTATATGTATATAAAGCGACAGGTTTGACGAAAAAAGAAAATAAAGCCGAGTTAGATGAAGATGAATTTGTGGAATTGATGGAAGTATCGTTAGAAGAAGCGATTATTCTTATGAAAGATCTTCGTATTCATGATGCGAAGACGATGTTTGCAGTACAATATTTACAACTACAAAAATAAACACTCGCCAAAGGCGAGTGTTTTTTAATTGATTTTTGCGTATACGCGTGCATCACGTAAGCTACCATCTGGTGCTATGAAATCATTTTCCATTGTACCTTCTAGAATAAATTCTAAACGTTCTGCTAGGTTACATGCATTTGCATTTGTTGCATCAGTACGAATTTCAATTCTTCTAGCACTTAGCTTATCAAAGGCAAATTGAATGGCACCTTTAATGGCTTCAGTCATATAGCCTTGTTTTGTATAAGCGCTATGCAGCCAGAAGTGAAGTGAAAACTTTGGAATATCCCAGTTTTCAGGCTTGAGCGTTATAGCTCCGATGAATGTACCAGATACTTTATCGTATAAGTGAAAATCAAGTGTTTCACGAAGTAAAAACTGCCCGTGAGCGTTACGAACGATTTCTTCAGCACTTTCTTCTGTTTCAGCGTTAATTGGCATCCACGGTACTAAGTCTTCTAGAGAAGCTTGGATTGCTTCATACACTTCTGCACCATCACCTGGAAATGGCTTACGAACTTGTAAGCGTTCAGTTTGAAATAATGTTGGAAAATCTAATAATAATGGTTTCAAGAGAAATCCCTCCTATTCTCTACTTTTTAGTTTAGCAAAGTAGAGCGGAATTTCAATGTTAATTCGTCATACTTTTTTCTTTCTTTCATACATTTTTAGTAAGAGTGTGAACGGAGGGAAGAAAAATGTGGAGAAAAACTTGGCAAGACCGTGTAATGTCTCACATACAGGAAAACTCTTCATTATATATATTTAACGCTGTTTTATTATTGATGGGAGTAATATTTGGGGCCATTCTTGTGAATAGTTTACAATTAAATCAAAAACAAGATTTATCATTTTACTTACAACGTTTTTTTGGACAAGTTTCTAAAGGAGAATTTGCTATTGCGAGCGAAATGTTTCGAGAAAGTTACTTTTCGCAATTAAAATACATTGGATTTATTTGGATTTTGGGGATTTCAATTATTGGAGTGCCACTTATTTTTATTTTATTATTTGTAAAAGGAGTAGTTGTCGGATTTACAGTAGGTTTTTTAGTCAGTCAGCATGGATGGAATGGATTATTATTAGCATTCGTTTCTGTATTGCCACAAAACCTCATTATTATCCCAGTATTTCTCGTTATGACAACAATTGCCGCAAGCTTTTCCTTACGCATGATTAGGCATCAATTTATCAGGAAAATAACCGAGCCATTATTACCATTATTAATTCGTTATACATGCTTCTTTCTTGTAATTGGAGCGGTGTTAGCTCTTGCTTCTAGTGTAGAAGCTTATGCATCACCAGTTTTAATGAAAGAAGTCGTTGAGGCTATTAATAAACAATAAATACTTTTTGAGAATAATTATCAATTTGTTTTTATTGTTTTTCTTTTGACAGAAGCCCTTCTTCTGATATAATGGTGTAAGAGTGGCGAGGAGGGAGTAGTACCGAATGGAAGAGAGAATTGAACGAATTAAGAAGCAATTACATGCAGCGAGCTACAAATTAACACCGCAACGTGAAGCAACAGTTCGTGTGCTGCTAGAAAATGAAGAAGATCATTTAAGCGCAGAAGATGTTTACCTCCTTGTAAAAGAAAAGTCGCCAGAGATCGGATTAGCAACCGTCTATCGAACTTTAGAACTATTATCTGAGTTAAAAGTTGTCGATAAGATTAACTTCGGAGACGGTGTTTCACGCTATGACTTACGCCAAGAAGGTGCGCAGCGTTTTCACCATCATTTGATTTGTACACAATGTGGTGCTGTACAAGAAATACAAGAAGATTTACTTGGTGAAGTGGAAAGGAAAGTAGAACGTGACTGGAGCTTTAAGGTGAAAGATCATCGTTTAACATTCCATGGGATTTGTAAAAATTGTCAAGAAAATGAAACGGATGAAAAATAACCTTTTCCTATTTATCTAGGAAGAGGTTTTTTATTTGAATAAGGTATAAATTGGTGAAAGCTTGGCATATGTTGTAATAACTTATATTTTGGAGGAATTTACAATGCGCCGAGCTTTAAAATTAACTTTTGATGGGATAAAAGTATTTTTATTATTTACAAGTTGTACGATTTTGTTTTATTTCGCTATACTATGGATAAATGAAGAATATGAAAGCTATCATCGTTATGAAAAACCAAAAGAAGAGACTGTAGAAAAAGTATCAGGGAATGAAGAGCCGGCAAGGGATGCTTTCGTAAATAGAATGATGTTTTTCTATGAAAATGGGGAGTAGTGTAGATTGGAAGATCAATTAAAAGATTTTATTCATTATATGGTTGTCGAAAAAGGGCTAGCGAAAAATACAGTAGTATCTTATGAACGTGATTTAAAAAGTTATGTAAAGTATTTGCAAAATGTAGAACAGGCGAAAAGCTTTCATGAAGTGACACGCTTGCACATTGTTAATTTTCTGCAGCACTTAAAAGAAAACGGAAAATCTTCGAAAACATTAGCACGTCATATTGCATCGATTCGTTCGTTTCACCAATTCTTACTTCGTGAACGAGCGGTAGAGCACGACCCATCCGTACATATTGAAACGCCGCAAGGAGAACGGAAATTACCGAAAGTACTATCAATCGATGAAGTAGAGGCGTTACTTCAGACGCCAAAAATGACGAGTGCTTTTGGGGTTCGTGACAAAGCGATGCTAGAGTTACTTTATGCAACAGGACTTCGTGTTTCGGAATTAATTGCCTTAAATTTAGAAGATGTACATTTAACGATGGGATTTGTTCGTTGCATAGGGAAAGGGAATAAAGAAAGAATTATTCCACTAGGAAGTTTAGCGACGGAAGCGATTCAAAAGTATATTGAAAAGGGAAGAAGAGAATTGATGGGTAAAAAAGTAGTAGATGCACTCTTTTTAAACCATCATGGGAATCGATTATCAAGACAAGGATTTTGGAAAATTTTAAAACGATTGGCGAAAGAAGCAAATATTGAAAAAGAGCTTACACCACATACGTTGCGCCATTCTTTTGCTACGCATTTATTAGAAAATGGAGCAGACTTGCGTGCTGTGCAAGAAATGCTAGGACATGCAGATATTTCAACGACGCAAATTTATACGCATGTTTCAAAAGCTAGATTAAAAGATGTATATAAACAGTTTCATCCGAGAGCATAGTTACTATGCTCTTTTTTTCATAGATTCAAAAGGCTATAGTACTTCACAAAAACTTCACAAACATTTCGTACATTGTTTTCAGCAGAAGACTAGAATATTACAATGTATTTCCTCTATACTAAATAAGGTATGAAGGAGGAAATGATGATGAAAAAACTTATTATGACTTTATTTATCGCGATGCTAGCATTGGCTGGCTGTAATACAAACAAAGAAGAACCAAAAAAAGAACAGAAACTAGAAGCTGTAAAAGTAGCAGTTCAAACAAATCCGAAAGAAATTAAACCTGGTGAAAAAACAGAAGTACAAGCACTTGTTACACAAGGAAAAGAAAAAGTAACAGATGCTGATGATGTAAAGTTTGAAATTTGGAAAGATGGCGACGAAAAGCACGAGATGTTAGATGGGAAGCATAAAGGAAAAGGTGTTTATGCAGTAGAGAAAACGTTCGAGACGGATGGAGTATACCATATTATCGCTCACACAAATGCACGTGAAATGCATGTTATGCCAGAAGTAAAAGTGGCTGTAGGAAATGCGAAAGTAGAAGATGCGAAAAAAGAAAATAGTAATCACGGTGCAGGGCATGGCGATCATAAAAGCGATACGATGATCCACCTTATGGCTGGTGATATAAAAGCAAATGCAGAATCAACTATGAAAGTTCATTTAAAGCAAAAAGAAGAAGCGTTAACTGGTGCTGAAGTACAACTTGAGATTTGGAAAGATGGTGTTGAAAAACATGAATTTATTCCAGCAAAAGAAGGAAATAAAGGAGAGTATGAAACGAAACATACTTTCAAAGAAAACGGTGCTTACAAAGTGAAAGTTCATGTTAAAAAAGGCGAACTACATGAACATAAAGAAGAAACAGTAGAAGTAAAATAAAAAGCAGCTCTTTAGAGCTGCTTTTTATTTTTATCACGTTATTTGCGGGCAGATTAAAGTTTCGCTTTATATGAAGAAATAAATCATAAAATAATTAGCACTTCTTCGCATAATGGATTACAATAGAAGTGTGAATAAAATAAGAAATTCTACGAAAATGTATTAAAAAGAAAGCGTAAACATGTTATGATATCAATATCAGATGTCTGACATCTGACTTAGAAAAAACTAGAAATGTTTTTGAGTCGTTTCCAGTAAAACAAAATAGGTTAGAAATTGATTTAAAGAAGTACTGTTTGCCAGTGAGAACGAAAGATAATTCTTATGAATAACAGTTTCACTTTATAGCGTTTTGAACATACTACAAGAAGTAGAACTGAACTTATAGGAGGTCGCAGTTATGAATAAATATAAACGTATATTCCTAGTCGTAATGGACTCTGTAGGAATCGGCGAAGCACCGGATGCTGAGCAATTTGGTGATTTAGGTTCTGACACAATTGGTCACATTGCTGAACATATGAATGGATTACAAATGCCAAATATGGTGAAGTTAGGTCTTGGTAACATTCGTGAAATGAAAGGTATCTCTAAAGTAGAAAAACCGCTTGGATATTATACAAAAATGCAAGAGAAATCTACTGGTAAAGATACAATGACAGGGCACTGGGAAATTATGGGTCTTTACATTGATACACCATTCCAAGTGTTCCCTGAAGGATTCCCAAAAGAATTACTTGATGAATTAGAAGAAAAAACAGGTCGTAAAATTATCGGTAATAAACCAGCTTCTGGAACTGAGATTCTTGATGAGCTTGGTCAAGAACAAATGGAAACAGGTTCTTTAATCGTTTACACTTCTGCTGATAGCGTATTACAAATCGCAGCACACGAAGAAGTAGTGCCACTTGAAGAGTTATATAAAATTTGTAAAATTGCACGTGAATTAACGTTAGATGAAAAGTACATGGTAGGTCGTGTTATCGCTCGTCCATTCGTTGGAGAACCAGGGAAATTCACACGTACACCAAACCGTCATGATTATGCGTTAAAACCATTTGGCCGCACGGTAATGAATGAATTAAAAGATAGTGACTACGATGTGATTGCTATCGGTAAAATCTCTGACATATATGATGGTGAAGGGGTAACTGAATCACTTCGTACGAAGTCTAACATGGATGGAATGGATAAGCTTGTAGATACATTAAACATGGACTTTACAGGTCTTAGCTTCTTAAACTTAGTTGACTTTGATGCATTATTCGGTCACCGCCGTGATCCACAAGGATATGGAGAAGCACTGCAAGACTATGATGCACGTCTTCCAGAAGTATTCGAAAAACTAAAAGAAGATGATTTATTATTAATTACAGCAGACCATGGTAATGATCCAGTACATCCTGGTACTGATCATACACGTGAATATGTACCGTTATTAGCATATAGCCCAAGCATGAAAGAAGGCGGACAAGAATTAGCACTTCGTCAAACATTTGCTGATATTGGTGCAACGGTAGCAGAAAACTTCGGCGTGAAAATGCCAGAACACGGAACAAGCTTCTTAAACGAGCTAAAGAAATAGGGGGATAAACAAATGAATCGTGAACTTATTACAAAATCAGCTTCATACTTAAAAGAGAAATTTCAAGAAACGCCACAAGTAGGACTAATCCTTGGATCTGGACTAGGTGTATTAGCAGATGAAATCGAGAACGCAGTAACAGTACCTTACAGTGAAATCCCTGAATTCCCAGTATCAACTGTAGAAGGTCATGCAGGTCAACTAGTATTCGGTACACTTCAAGGTGTAACAGTAGTAGCAATGCAAGGACGTTTCCACTTCTATGAAGGATACGACATGCAAAAAGTAACATTCCCAGTTCGTGTTATGAAAGAACTAGGTGTAGAAACAGTTGTTGTAACAAATGCAGCTGGTGGTGTAAATACATCATTTGAGCCAGGCGATCTTATGTTAATTTCAGACCACATTAACTTCATGGGTACAAATCCATTAATCGGACCGAATGATTCTGAAATGGGGGTACGTTTCCCTGATATGTCTACATCATATACACCAGAACTTCGTGAAATGGCGAAACAAGTTGCAGCGGACTTAAATATTAAAGTACAAGAAGGTGTATACGTTGGAATGACAGGTCCTGTATATGAAACACCTGCTGAAATTCGTATGCTTCGTACACTAGGCGGAGATGCAGTTGGTATGTCAACAGTACCAGAAGTAATTGTAGCGCGTCATGCTGGTATGAAAGTACTTGGTATTTCTTGTATTTCAAATATGGCAGCTGGTATTTTAGATCAGCCACTTCACCACGATGAAGTAATTGAAACGACAGAACGTGTTAAAGCTAACTTCTTAGCATTAGTAAAAGCAATCGTAAAACAAATGAAGGGGTGACCTCACAATGAGAATGGTGGACCTAATTGCAAAAAAACGTGACGGACATGCATTAACGACAGAAGAAATTAACTTTATTGTTGAAGGATATACGAATGGTGATATTCCTGATTATCAAGTAAGTTCACTTGCAATGGCAATTTTCTTCCAAGATATGAACGATCAAGAACGTGCTGATTTAACGATGGCAATGGTAAATAGCGGTGATACAATCGACTTATCAGCTATTGAAGGGGTAAAAGTAGATAAGCACTCAACAGGTGGTGTTGGTGATACAACAACACTTGTGTTAGGTCCATTAGTAGCCGCTTTAGGTGTACCGGTTGCAAAAATGTCTGGACGTGGTTTAGGACATACTGGTGGTACAATTGATAAATTAGAAGCAGTTCCAGGATTCCATGTTGAAATCGAAAATGATGAATTCATGCGTCTTGTAAATGAAAACAAAATCGCTGTTATTGGTCAAAGTGGAAACTTAACACCTGCCGATAAAAAGTTATACGCACTTCGTGATGTAACGGCAACAGTAAACTCTATTCCGCTTATTGCAAGCTCGATTATGAGTAAAAAAATTGCTGCTGGTGCAGATGCAATTGTTCTTGATGTAAAAACTGGAGCAGGTGCATTTATGAAAACAGATGAAGATGCAAAACGTTTAGCAGAAGCAATGGTGCGCATTGGTAATAACGTTGGTCGTAATACGATGGCTGTTATTTCTGATATGAGTCAACCACTTGGTGAGGCGATTGGTAACGCACTTGAAGTACAAGAAGCAATTGATACATTACAAGGTAAAGGACCGAAAGATTTAGAAGAGTTATGTTTAACGCTTGGAAGTCAAATGGTATACCTTGCTGGACAAGCTTCATCTTTAGAAGATGCACGTGAGAAATTAATTGAAGTAATGAACAACGGTAAAGCGCTAGAATCATTTAAAACGTTCTTATCAGCGCAAGGTGGCGATGCTTCTGTTGTTGATGATCCTACTAAATTACCACAAGCACAGTTTAAAATTGAAGTAGAAGCGAAGGAAGACGGTTATGTATCAGAAATCGTTGCAGATGAAATTGGAACAGCAGCAATGCTTTTAGGAGCAGGACGTGCGACGAAGGAATCTGAAATTGATTTAGCAGTTGGCTTAATGCTTCGCAAAAAAGTAGGGGACAGCGTGAAAAAAGGTGAATCCCTTGTTACAATTTACGCAAACCGTGAAAATGTGGAAGATGTAAAAGCAAAAATTTATGAGAACATGAAGATCGCTAACGAACATGTAGATGCACCAACATTAGTGCACGGCATCGTTACTGAATAATAAAAAAGGGCCAAGGAGTATTTCTCCTTGGCTTTTTTTGCTATTTTTTGTTTATAATAATAATGGGTGAAATTATGATTAGAATTTGTGCAATAACAAAAACAGATGAAGTATTATATGATGTTTCGCTAGAAGAAACAACGAAAGACCATATTGTATGGTATTGGCTAGATTTATATAAGCCAACGAAAGAAGAGTATACATACATTTTGCAAGATCATTTTAAGTTCCATCCCCTTGCAATTGAAGACTGTATAGAATATGTACAGAGGCCAAAAGTTGATTTTTATGATGGATATAACTTTTTAGTTCTTCATGCATTTGGTGAGGATGGATTAGAACCGCACGAAATCGATTTATTTATTAGTGATCGTTTTATTGTTTCTTTCCACTTTTCTCATAACAATGCAATCGAAAGAGTATGGAAAACACTTGGAGAAAAGAAGCGTATTAAAAATAGTCCTTTACACGTAGCTCATACAATTATCGACCAAATTGTAGATGACTATTTTGCGCCTGTATATTACATTGAGGATCATTTAAATGCAATTGATGATAATTTAACGGGTGAGACAGCGGGAAGTGTATTAGAAGAAGTATTTGATATACGTGCAGATTTATCGAAGCTAAGGCGCACAATCATTCCGATGCGTGATTTATTGTATCGTATTTTAAATTCGACTCGTTTTTACGGTATAAGTGATCATGAGATTTACTTTAAAGATATACATGACCATTTGCTTAAACTAACAGAAATGATTGAGGCAAGCCGGGAGTTAACGGCAGATATTCGAGATAGCTATTTTTCATTAAACTCACATCATATGAATAACATTATGAAAACATTAACTGTATTCTCGACTATTTTCATGCCATTAACATTTATTGCGGGAGTATACGGAATGAACTTTACGCATATGCCGGAGCTTGGTGGACAATATAGTTATTTTGTTTGTCTACTTCTAATGGCGCTAATTGGCGGTGGCATGATGGCTTGGTTTTATAAAAAAGGATGGTTTAAGTAAAAAAACACCGAGGAATTTTCCTCGGTGTTTTTACTTAACCAATAGCATGTAATACAAACATGGCTAAGAATAAGCATGTAACGATATACATAGACGGTGCGACTTCTTTACGCTTTCCAAGAGCAACTTTTAAGATAGGATAAGCAATAAATCCGAACGCAATGCCATCAGCGATACTATATGTGAGCGGGATCATGACGATAATTAAGAACGCTGGAAATCCTTCTGAAAAATCGTTCAGAGGAATTTGCTGAATGCTTGTAATCATCAGGCCGCCAATAATAATTAAGATTGGTGCAATGGCACTATCAGGAATTAGTTTCACAAACGGAAGTGCAAACAGTGATGCAAAGAATAACAACCCTGTAACGATAGACGTCAGACCTGTCTTTCCGCCTGCAGTAATACCTGCGGCACTCTCTACGGTTGATACGGTAGGGCTTGTGCCAAATAGACCACATGTCATTGCTGAAATTGCATTGGCTTGGTAAGCACGTGGGAATTTACGGTCATCTTCTAATAAACCGTGCAGTAGTCCCATGTTCTCAAAAATAAGCACCATGCTTAAGGAGAATGTTGCAATCCAAAACGGTAAGGAAGAAAGTTTGCCAAATGACATAGCTCCAAACACATCACCGTAATTAGCGAATGAGAATGAACTATTTCCGATTTGACTTGTATCAACAAGACCAAATAGCCATGCAATACCAGTTCCTATTGCAATCGTCCATAAAAAGCTTCCACGTACGTTACGAATAAATAGTACAAGTGCAACGATAAGAGTAAGTAGTGTCGCAAGAACGACAGGGTTACTTAATTTACCCATTGCAACAGCGGTATTTGGATTCGAAACGACTAAACCACCTTTTTGCAATCCGATAAATGCTAAAAATAATCCGATGCCGACAGTAATAGCTTCCTTTAATGACTTTGGAATCGATACTGAAAGCACGCGAGCGATTGGTGTAAACGCAGCAATTGCAAAAATAATACCAGAGATGAAGACAGCTGCTAATGCTTCCTGCCAAGCTAATCCGAGCGTATGCACAGCAGTGTACGTGAAGAATGCATTTACGCCCATACCAGGGACAAGAATAGCAGGTGCATTTGCCCAAAATGCCATGAGCAGACATCCGACAAATGAACTGAAAACAGTTGCTAAAATTCCAGCTTCAAGAGGAATGCCAGCATCCGATAAAATGGATGCATTTACAATCATAATATATACGATCGTGAAAAATGACGTAACTCCAGCTAAAACTTCTTGTTTTGGTGATGTTTCGTGTAAACCTAATTTAAATGTTCTTTCAAGTATTCCTTTCATGTTAAACCTTCTTTTTCATATCCCTCTCCCACCCGTGATATCTCTTTCGTAAGAGCTCACCGTCCTTTATTATATCAGAACATCATGTTTTTACAACAAGGAAAATGATAACGTTTACTTATAAAAGAAATTATTTATAAATACGTAAAAATAGCTCGTATTGTTGAAATGATTTCTAATTCTCCTGATTGAATGGGCGGAGCTGCTTGCGCATGTAAAGTAGCATAGGACGTCACTTCCCGTGGTAATTGGACAGATTCTTCAACGAATGAGAGTGGAACTGGATTAATGTTTAAATTGTATGTACTCGCAATAGCACGAGCTTTTTCTACCGCTTGTTGCAGAGCTTGAATGAGAGCTTGCTCATAATATTTATTTGGATGAGATATTCGAAAACGTAATCCTTTTGCTAAGTTTGCTCCATTTGAAACGGCTATATCATATACTTCCCCTGCTTTTTGTACATTTAAAACGGTAATTTCATACAAATGTTCTACACGATATCCTTGTAATAATGCTTTATCATTTACATATTCGTACTGGGGCGTAATCGTATATGAAATGGTTTCTATATTTTTGTCGGCAATACCTAGTTGTTTTAGTGCATCCAATAATTGTTTTGATTGCACTGCATTTTCTTCTTGCGCTTGTTTCACATTTTTATTATCAGTTCTAATGCCAAGTGTTAATATAACAACATTGGGTTTTGCTTTGACAACACCTTCACCTTGTACAGTAATAGTCGCTTCTTTACCAGTAGTAGCTGTGCGTACGTTGTGTAAATAAGGATTCATTCCACCTTGCATCTTCCATCACCATCCTTATTCATATGTATATGTGTGAACAAAAAAGAAATTTATATGAAAAAAGTTACATAAATGAGAATGTTGAGGGAAGAAAGCATATACAACATAGGTATTTATAGATTATAATATGTGTAAATATGATAAAAAAGGGACGAGGCTAGTGAACGAAAAAAGAGAAACACTGATTTTAGAGTTATCCGGATCATTCCGAAAGATGATACGTTTATTACAAAATGATATTAATACACGTTTTGCAGAACATATGCCATACAATGAATTTTCTGTATTACGCGCGTTATTTTTAAACAGTCCACAGATGGCTTCGCAAATTGCGAGTGAAGTAAACGTAACCTCCAGTCATATTACAGCTGTTACTGATCGTCTCGTACGAAAAGGGTTTGTAGAAAGAAAGCGTTCAAATTCAGACCGTCGTATCGTGTACCTAGAAATTACAGAACACGGAAGAGAAGTAACTGAAAAACTTGAAGCTGTGCGTAAAGAATATTATAAAGAGAGATTTAAAGGTTGGAGCGACCAAGAAATCGAAATGGTTTTAGATTTATTTGGCCGCGTATTATAATAAATGAGGATAGGAAGCGAAAGCTTTCCTATCCTTTTTCTTTTGAATAAAAACATTTTGAAACTCCAATACTTTAATTAAAAAGAATCGGAGTGAAAAATTATGAAACGTATTTGTACGCTTTTCATTATGATTGGAAGTTTTTTCTGCTTTAATCAATTCGCGGATGCCGCAACGCCTCTTCAAGTCGTTCAGAAAGAATTACAACATATTTCAAATAAGCAACCTGTTTTATATTCAAAACTATGGATTCGTTCAATGCAGAATGCTATTTTATTTCATCATAGTGATAACATTCGGCATGAAGATACGATAAGCAATGTGACAAAGTCTTCTCTTATAAAAGTAAAACAGCTTCCACTTCAGAAAGCATCGCAGTATATCCCGAGATTATCGCAATATATTTCTAAGTTTGAAGCTGAGAATGTGCAAGTGTACTATGTTGCAGCTCGTTATGAAGTGAAAAAAGAAAATCCGTATCAGTTAAATGGAATGAATTATTTTATGCAAGTGTTTATTCAACAAGGGGGGGAATGGCGAATTGCTGAAAGCATAGTTGCTCCAACAGATCAAATCGTGGCAAATGGTGATGGATTTGGAACGAAGCAAGAAAAAGAGTATGGGAAAAGAAGAGAGAATGTGAAATAACCTCCTCATGAAGAGGAGGTTATTTTATTTGAAATTCCAAGAGACTTTCCATTTTAATATTTTAGGTAGGAAGAAATATGTAATTAAACTAGTCACCAAAAATCCGATGTAAAAGCTGGACAATGACTGCGCGCGACTGAGCATTAAACCTCCAACGATACCACCAAAGAAAATCGCACAAGCTAAAACTACTTTTTGTAGTTTTGGATATAATAAGTAGTTACCATTTCGCTCATTGACTGAACGGGCATATAAATATATACCGAGTGGTAATAAAACAATGATATGTGCGATAGGGCCAAGCAATGTTTTTGCCGGGGGAATCTTTGTAAAGTTCGGTTCGTTATGACGTACTCCATTTTGATCAGTATAAGCGCTTTGTGGATCATAATTAAAGTCAATATAAAAATCTTCTGCTGGACTAGAAATACGTATGTTTTCCATCACATTATGTATAAGGCTATTGTCCTCATGAAATTCAGTGTTTGAGTGAACAGCAATGACTCCTGAGATAAGTGATGGAAGTAAAGCTGGGAAGAATAATATAACTGCAGTGAGGAATCCTTGCGAGATAATATTCCCTGCAATGGTTCCTACAAATAAGGCAAGTGTATAAATTGCGCATAATACAATTAACATGTATATAAAGTAACTATGAAATGGGGAGAATACTTGATATTTATTATGAAAAGTAAACTTTTTCAAAATAGCAAATAATCCCCAGTTTAAAACGACAACAGCGGCGATATTACAGAGTCCAAACAACCATTTCGTTATATAAATGTGTGAACGTTTAAATGGCATAGACCATAACAAGTCGCTATAGTTATTTTGTTTTTCCCAGCCGATTAATGTGCAGGCCAGAACGATAAGTGCAGCACCTTGAAATATGACAGGTTCCATAAGTGATAAATCAAAATTGTAATGGTATATACTTTTCCATTTTTTATTCATATTTAGAAAATATTGCTGTTGAATAGAAGTCATATAGTAGTTATATGACAAAGTATAGAAGCTGACGAGCCAAAATAACCATACAACATATTTACTTTGTTGATACGTTCTTAGCCACAATGCTTTTTGAAACATAGGATCTCTCCTTTAAAAAACTTTATAATTTGTTAGGCGTGATAATACAACATAAGTAATGATTCCAGTTAGAAACAAACTGATATAGTAGCTAGGTAAGAAATGAAATTGGTTCATTTTATAGCCACCTAGTAATGCAAAGTAAATCGTTGTCCCCCATATCCATATTTTTAAATGTTTTTGGAAAATAAATATCTTTTGACTATTTTCATTTGGTGATCGCATATATAAATATGTTCCAAGTAGTAAATATAATATCGTATAGAAAATAGGAACTAACATCGATTTAGCCGAATAATATTGATGAGATGCTGGATTTCTTAAAGTAGTTGGATCGTTGTCCTGCTTTCGGTATTCTGGATCATAGTTATAATCAATAGAAAAGCGATATATTGGTGCAACTATATTTGTTTTTTGATTGATTTCATATAGTTGTTGATCTAATTTATTATTTTTAGTATTGGTAACCTCTAAATGGTTTAGCGTAAAAGTGTACACTAGTGGAATAAATGTAAGCCCCATTAGTAGCCATGGAATGCAAAAAACAACCTGGGAAACAATGCTTCCAGTAAAAGTACCGATGCATAGTGCAGCTGTATATACTGCAACATAAGAAACAATCGCATAAAGAAAGTATCGATGAAACGGACTAAATGATTGATAATCAAAATGGATTGTTGTTCTATAAATAACATACATAAGGATCCAATTTATAAGTAACGAGCTCACAATACAAAAGGAACCGAAAGCCCATTTCGAAAAGAAAACATGTTTTCTTTTAAACGGCATCGTCATAAGTAGTGTATTAGATTGATTGCTACGTTCCCACCCTATCAATAAGCAGGCTAAAGCAATGATAAGAACAGTTAACCAATAACTATTACCTTCTCCTGAAGAAAAGGTATAAAAATAATAATACTGTTTCCCTTTTTCCTGTAATTCGTAATATTCACCGAGTTCCATCTGAGCACTTCTATAGTATCCTAAAGATAAAAGATAAAGCGAACTAAAGAAGAATAGCAACACAGCATATTTCCCGCGCTTCCAATTCCACATCCATAACGCCTTATGAAACATACCCATCCTCCTCCAGTGTCGTAACGAAGACATCTTCAAGTGACATTGTTAATTCTTCAATGAGTATAGGTTGTTCTTTATGAAACTTTTCTAATGTAGCTGCCACATTTCCCTCAATTAAGATTGTATATACTTTTCCTGTTTGATTTAATATTTTAATATTGCTTAAGTTTTCTAGTTTTTGAGGTAATGAACGTTCGTAAGCAACTTGGATTTTAGCAAATCGTGATTTTGCATCGTCTAGTGATGTAATAGACGAGATAGTATGGCCTTTTAATATAATGATTGTATCTGCAATTTGTTCCACTTCATCTAAATGGTGAGTTGAGATGAAAATGGTAATCTCTTTTTCTGCAACTTCTCCAACGAGAAACTGTAAAATCTGTCTTTTAACGATAGGATCAAGTCCGTTTGTCGGTTCATCTAAAATGATATATTCTGCTTTTGTAGAAACGGCTAAAATGATGGCAAGGAGTGCTTTCATTCCTTTTGAATAGCTACGAATTCGTTTGTTTGGTAAGTTAAAACGTTCTAACAGTTCATAGAAATATGCTTCATCAAATGCGGTATAAACTTCTTTATAAAACTTTACAATTTCTTTTACCGTATATCCGTTCAGTATGTTAGTAGAATCCGGAACATATACGATTTTTTGCTTTATTTCAGGACACTGATGAATGTTTATATCTTCATATGTAACAGTCCCGGCATCAGGGTCTAAAATACCGACCATCGTTCGTAATAAAGTTGTTTTCCCCACACCGTTTCTTCCGAGTAATCCGATGATACTTCCTCTTTGTAATGTGAAAGAAACATCATCTAAAATTGTTTGATTATCAATTGTTTTCTTCAAGCTTGTCACTTTCAGCATCCGCATTTCCTCCAATCTCTTTGTAGTATGAATCTATCCAATCATGAATTTTATCTTTCGTAACACCAAGATAAGAGGCTTCTAATAGTAATTGATGAAATTGCTTTTCAACCATAGCGATTTTCCTTTCGTCTAATGTTGGGGTAATCGATTGGGATACAAATGTTCCTTTTCCTCGTAACGTTTCAATAATCCCTTGTCGCTCTAATTCCTGATACGCTTTACTTACTGTATTTGGATTTATAACGAGTAAAGAAGCGAGTTCGCGTACAGAAGGAAGTTTATCACTTGGAGCTAACATGTTTTTCAATACGAGTTCTTTTATATTTTGAACAATTTGTTCCCATATCGGAGTGTTGCTTCTTGGATCAAGTTGAATATGCAAGAGCAATGTCTCCTTTCTGACGTGTATTAAGTGTACTACTGTATGTAATACACTTAATACGATATAGGTAATGAATGTATTTGTCAACTGAAAATATTAGAAAAATATGGTATTAAAAAATAAAAAATTGGAAAAAATAGGTCTGATATAGAATGGAGGGTTAGTCATGAAGCGAGTTTTTGGAATACTTGTTTGTTTCATGTTATTGCTTTCTGGTACTTCAGTTAGTTTCGCACAATCTGAGAAGACGAAGCAGGAGAAAACAGAAGAAACAGCGCCGAAGTTAGCGGAACAAGCGTCGTCAGCAATTGTAATTGAACAAGATACAGGTAAAGTTTTGTTTGACAAAAATCCAAATGAGAAATTACCACCAGCTAGTATGACGAAGATTATGACAATGCTATTAATTATGGAACAAGTTGAAAAAGGAAAACTAAAACTGACCGATAAAGTTAGAGCAAGTGAGCATGCCGCTTCAATGGGTGGATCACAAATCTTTTTAGAGCCTGGAGAAGAGATGACTGTAAATGAAATGCTAAAGGGTATTGCTATTGCATCTGGAAATGATGCGTCTGTTGCAGTAGCGGAGCATATCGCGGGTTCAGAAGAAGGTTTTGTAAATATGATGAACAAAAAAGCGAAAGATTTAGGACTGAAAAATACTCATTTTCAAAACCCAACAGGTCTTCCGGCTAAAGACCATTATTCCACAGCAAATGATATGGCTATAATGGCAAAAGAATTGATGAAGTACCCACTTATTCGCAAATATACAGGTAAATACGAAGACTATTTACGTGAAGATACGGATAAGAAGTTTTGGCTCGTGAATACGAATAAGTTAGTACGTTTTTATCCTGGAGTAGATGGTGTGAAAACGGGCTTTACGACAGAAGCAAAATATTGTTTAACAGCATCGGCTGAAAAGAATGGGATGCGTGTTATTTCAGTTGTTATGGGAGCACCTACATCGAAAGAACGGAACAACCAAGTAACAAAGCTTCTTGACTACGCATTTGGACAATATATGACAAAAAAAATGTATACACGCGGCGAAAAAATTAAGACTGTACAAGTAGGAAAAGGGAAAAAAGAAAAAGTAGATTTAGTTGCGTCAGACAATGTGTCTCTTCTTATGAAGAAGGGCGAAAATATGGACAAAGTAAAGCAAGAAGTAATTGCTGAAAAGAAAGTGAAAGCGCCGATTAAAAAAGGTGACGCGCTTGGTACACTAGTTATTAAAAAAGATAAAGATGTTTTATTAAAACAAACAATTGTAGCAAAAGAAGATGTTGCTGCAGCGAGCTGGTGGGAGTTATTTAAAAGAAGTTTTGGGATGTTTTCAACATCAAAATAGCGGCAAACATTTTGCCGCTTTTCTATTCGTATGAAAGTAAATAATTGCTGAATCGTTTCACTTTATGGCGAAATAGTTCTTCTTTTGTCAGTAGGAAGGATTCTTATGTTGTATCACGAAAATCTTTATGTATGTAAATGAGTAAAGTTTGAGCATAAGGAGGAAATCGTGTGAGTCTTTCCATGCAATTAGAAGTAAAACGTGACGTCCTATGTGTGAGACTAGCGGGTGAATTAGATCATCATACTGCTGAAGAGTTGCGAACGAAAGTAACAGATATGATTGAGACACATGGTGTTCATCATATTGTTTTGAGCCTAGAGAACTTATCGTTTATGGATAGTTCTGGTTTAGGTGTTATATTAGGCCGATATAAGCATGTAAAGGGATTAGGTGGAGAAATGGTTGTTTGTGCAATTTCACCGCCTGTTAAACGTTTATTTGAAATGTCGGGCTTATTTAAAATTGTTCGTTTAGAAGAAAGTGAAGCGCATGCGCTCGCGACGTTGGGGGTGGCATAAATGAGAAATGAAATGAACCTTCAATTTTCAGCATTAAGTCAAAATGAATCGTTCGCTCGCGTTACAGTAGCTGCATTCATTGCGCAACTAGACCCAACGATGGAAGAACTTACGGAGATTAAAACAGTTGTGTCAGAAGCAGTTACGAATGCAATTATTCATGGGTACGAAGGAAATGCAGAAGGTGTTGTTTATATTTCTGTAATTTTGGAAGAAGCAATGGTGAAACTCACGATTCGAGATGAAGGGATTGGCATCTTTGATTTAGATGAAGCAAGGCAACCCCTGTTTACAACTAAACCTGAATTAGAGCGTTCCGGAATGGGATTTACTATCATGGAAAATTTTATGGATGAAGTAGAAGTTATTTCAAACGAATCTTTCGGGACAACAATCCATTTGACAAAATACTTATCAAATAGTAACGCTCTATGCAATTAAGGAGAATAGCCTATGGACATAGAGGTCAAAAAT
This sequence comes from Bacillus sp. 16GRE42, assembly GCF_019837435.1. Classification (NCBI taxonomy): domain Bacteria; kingdom Bacillati; phylum Bacillota; class Bacilli; order Caryophanales; family Bacillaceae; genus Bacillus; species Bacillus sp. 16GRE42. Next base: position 1,588,171 of record NZ_JADAXF010000001.1, on the reverse strand, counting down.
GAGAAGAAGAAACCTCAGTTAAAGGACCACGAGCTAAAAGCGTTAATTCAACAAAGTCAAGATGGAGATCAGCAAGCGAGAGATACAATCGTTCAAAGTAATATGCGTCTCGTATGGTCGGTTGTGCAGCGTTTTCTTAATCGAGGATACGAACCAGACGATTTATTTCAAATTGGATGTATTGGGCTCTTAAAATCGGTAGATAAATTTGATTTATCTTTCGACGTGAAATTTTCAACATATGCAGTTCCAATGATTATTGGAGAAATACAACGATTTTTACGTGATGATGGATCAGTGAAAGTAAGTAGATCTTTAAAAGAAACAGGAAATAAAATACGAAAGATGAGAGACGAGCTTTCGAAAGAATTTGGAAGAGCGCCAACAATTAATGAAGTAGCCGAAGCGTTAGAACTAACGCCAGAGGAAGTGGTTCTGGCGCAAGAAGCGAGTCGAGCTCCTTCATCCATACATGAAACGGTGTATGAAAACGATGGAGATCCAATCACTATTTTAGATCAAATTGCCGATCAATCTGAAACGAAATGGTTCGATAAAATTGCTTTAAAAGAAGCAATTAGAGAATTAGATGATCGAGAACGTTTAATTGTGTATTTACGCTACTATAAAGATCAAACCCAATCGGAAGTAGCGGAACGAATAGGCATTTCGCAAGTACAAGTTTCAAGACTTGAAAAGAAAATATTAAAACAGATGAAAGATCGAATAGATGAATAGCTATCTATTCGATTTTTTTTGATTTTAAATAGGAGGAGATTGTAAACTTTTGTAAAAATTGACAGAATTTATTGATAATTCGGTTAATTTAAAATGTAATCCAAGTATGAACTTGTCACAAAGGGGGAAGAAAATATGGAAACGAGGCAACAATGGGGAACGAGGGCTGGATTTATTTTCGCAGCGGTCGGCTCTGCCGTTGGATTAGGAAACATATGGCGTTTTCCTTATACAGCGTATGAAAATGGGGGAGGCGCATTCTTTTTACCGTACTTATTCGCATTATTAACGACTGGTATTTCATTATTGGCGTTTGAATTTGCTCTTGGGCATCGTCACCGTGGTTCCGCGCCACTTACGTTCTTCCGTATTAGTCCGCGTGCTGAATTCATCGGATGGTGGCAAATGTGTGTAACATTTATCGTTTCAACATATTATGCAGTAATTATTGCTTGGTCTATTTCATATACGTACTTTGCAATTACTGGAGCATGGGGGAAAGACACGCAATCATTTTTATTTAAAGAGTACTTACATGTTGCAGATAAGCCAGGGCAGTTTGGGGGGCTTGTGCCGGAAGTATTGATTCCATTAGCTCTCGTTTGGATTATTGTGCTTGGTGTTGCATTCAAAGGAGTTAAAAAAGGAATCGAAGTGGTTAACCGCATTTTCATTCCTTTACTAGTTGTTATGTTCCTTATTATCGTAGTTCGTGCAGTGACGATGGAAGGTGCGATGCAAGGATTAGATGCATTCTTCAAACCAGATTGGAGTCGTATTTTTGATGGGAAGGTATGGCTTGCTGCTTATGGTCAAATTTTCTTTAGCTTATCTTTAGCATTTGGAATTATGATTACGTATTCTAGTTATTTACCGAAAAACTCAGATACAACAAATAATGCCTTTATTACTGGCTTTGCAAACTCAGGATTTGAATTATTAGCAGGGATTGGGGTCTTTGCAGCGCTTGGATTTATGGCAAACAATATGGGAGTACCAGTTGATAAAGTAGCAAGTGCTGGTGTAGGACTTGCATTCGTAGTATTCCCGCAAATTATTAATGAATTACCGATGTCACCATTATTTGGCGTATTGTTTTTCTTATCATTAACGGTTGCCGGAATTACATCCCTCATTTCGCTTGCGGAAGTATGTTTTGCGGCCGTATCTGAAAAGTTCAGCTTAAGCCGCCAAAAAACAATTGGAATTATGGGAACGCTTCTCGTACTAGTGTCTCTTGTTTTTGCAACACGTGGTGGGCTTATGTTCCTAGATGTTGTTGATTATTTCGCTAATAACTTCGGGTTAATTTCAATTGCATTAGTGGAAGTAGTTACGATAGGGCTCATTCTACGCCGTTTACCAGTTTATCAAAATCACGCAAACTTCGTATCTGATATTAAGTTAGGGACGTTCTGGAGAGTGAGTTTACTCGTTATTACCCCGCTTATGTTAGGATACATGTTAATTGATGGGACAATCCAAAATATTAAAAAGAACTACGGAGATTATCCAACGGAGTTTGTCGTAACATATGGTTGGTCAATTGCAGCAGCGTTCCTTATCGTTGCACTAATCATTAGTATAAAGAAATGGAATGCACAAATACATTCAGATTCTGCTAAGCTTGAAAAAGAATGGAAAGATCGGGGTGTTTCATAATGAGCGGATCAGCGATTATGATGATGGTTATTGGTATGGTAGTCATTTGGGGAGGACTCGCATTAAGTATTGCAAATTTATTTAAGAAAAAGGCATAAACTAAAAAACATCTGTACCGAAACGGTACAGATGTTTTTTTATGAAAAAATTGTATTAGAAAAAAATTCAATAACCATACTACAACTACGAGGAAGAGTGAAGAGGTGAATGGAAATTGGAACAAACAATTTATATTAAAATGCGTAATCGATTAAAAGTTTCTCCTACGTATGAAGTGAAACTGGGTGATGTCGCTCAACTTGCCGGAGATGCTATGGTAGTTGAATTATTACAGAATGAGGTAGTTTACAAAATAACAGCGCATGATAAGACGCATGTTGTAATTGATGTTATGAAAATTATTGAGATTATTCAACAAAAAGCGGCTCATATACAAATTAATTTACTCGGTTCTGGACAAACTCTTGTTGAAATTATATATGAAAAAAAGAAAGTACATCCGATTTTCTTCGGACTTGTATGGTTGTTACTTTTTATTGGAGCGGCTCTTGCGATCATTTATTTCCATGAAGATGTAAGTATGCAACAAGTACACCAGCGGTTATATTACATGATTACGGGAGAATTTAAGGCACAGCCACTTCTATTTCAAATTCCTTATTCAGTAGGTCTTGGGTTAGGCATGGTTTTATTTTTTAATCATGTATTTCAAAAGCGAATTAATGAAGAGCCGAGTCCGTTAGAAGTGGAGATGTTCCAATACCAGCAGTCACTTGACCAATATGTAATTGTTCATGAAAACAAGGACAATATGAAACAACTTGCCGATGATTGAGTCTGGGCTTGTTATTTTAATTGGTTTAGCGGGAGGAATTGCAGTAGGTAGCGGATATGTCGCATTTTTAGCTGTACTTGGTATAATCCCCCGACTAGCTCAATTAACGAGAAGTGGAAAGCACATTCAATATTTTGAGTGGGCAGTTATTGCAGGTACGTTAACAGGAGCTTGGTGTAGTTTGAAAAACATTACATTTCAAACATCGCAATATTGGCTTGTTATACTAGGACTATTTTGTGGCACATTCATTGGAATGCTTGCAGCCGCATTAACAGAAGTGTTAAATGTTTTACCTATTTTAGCGAAAAGAGTAGGGGTAGAAGGGAAAATTGTTGTTTTACTCGTTGCTCTTGTACTTGGCAAAGTAATAGGCTCATTGTTTCACTGGATTTATTTCGTAAAGTAGGAGGCAATATATAAATGACAGGGCGAAAACTAAAGGATGATTACATAAATAAAGTGAAGGAGTACCATCCAAAACCAAACTATTTCCTAAATTGTGTCAAGGCATTTCTTGTAGGTGGATTCATTTGTACTGTCGGAGAAGTATTAATGAAATTTTATATACATTATTTTCATTTCAGTGAACAAGAGGCAGGAAATCCGACAGTTGCAACGCTTGTATTACTATCGGCGATTTTAACAGGTTGTGGTGTATATGATAAAATCGGTCAATTTGCTGGAGCGGGATCGGCCGTACCTGTTACAGGATTTGCGAATTCTATGGCGAGCGCTGCGCTAGAACATAAGAGTGAAGGAATTGTGCTTGGGGTTGCTACAAATATGTTTAAGCTAGCGGGAAGTGTTATCGTTTTTGGGGTCGTTGGTGCATACGTTATTGGATTAATAAGATATACTTTTAACATTTTTATGTCTTAAAGGAGGGGCTAGTATGAGGTTGACTGGAAAACAAACGTGGGTATTTCAAAATGATATTTATGTGAATGCAACCGGTACTGCTGTTGGTCCAAAAGAAGCTGAAGGCCCTCTTGGGAAGGATTTTGATATTTCATATGATGATTTACATTGCGGAGAGGAAAACTGGGAACTTGCTGAACGAAGATTAATGTCAGATTCAATTCAACAAGTCTTGCAAAAAGGAAATGTAAAAACATCACAAATCGACTTTTTTTTAGCGGGTGATTTATTAAATCAAACAGTGACAGCAAATTATGTTGCACGTAATTGGGGGATTCCCTTTTTAGGGATGTTTAGCGCTTGTGCAACCTCGATGGAGACTTTAGCGGTTGGATCAGCCTTTATAGATGGTGGATTCGCAAATCGTGTTTTAGCGACGGTAAGTAGTCATAATGCAACGGCTGAAAGACAGTTCCGTTATCCAACAGAGTATGGGGGACAGAAACCAGGAACAGCAAATTCCACTGTTACAGGTGCGGGATCCATATTAATTAGTAAAGAAAAAAGTGCAATTAAAATTACGGCAGCTACGATTGGAAAAGTGCAAGATTTAGGGATTGCGAATCCTTTAGATATGGGGTCGGCGATGGCACCTGCTGCTGCTCATACAATTCAACAACATTTTGAAGATTTGAAGAGGAGTGCAGCAGATTATGATTTGATTGTTACCGGTGATTTATCAGCTATTGGGACACCAATCGCAAAACAACTGTTACTGGAAGAAGGTTATGATCTTGGGCATATATATAATGATTGCGGATTAATGATTTATGATTCCGGTCAAGAAGAAGTATTTGCCGGTGGTAGTGGTTGTGCTTGTTCAGCTGTTGTCACATATGGTCATTTATTAAGCGAGATGCAAAAAGGGAATTTACAACGAATTTTTGTCGTTGCTACTGGCGCGTTATTAAGTCCGATGATGATGCAGCAGAAAGAAACCATTCCAACAATTGCACATGGTGTCGTATTTGAGAGAGTGAAGGGAGAGTGAATTGTGGATTTTATATATGCATTTCTTGTAGGAGGCGCCATTTGTGTAATTGGACAGGTATTGTTAGATTTCGCAAAGTTAACACCAGCCCATTTAATGGCTACCTTTGTAGTTATAGGAGCAGTTTTAGATGGATTCGGATTGTACGATAAGCTTATAAAGTTTGCTGGTGCTGGTGCGACAGTTCCTATTACAAGTTTTGGACATTCACTATTACATGGGGCAATGCATGCGGCAGAAAAACACGGATATATTGGGATTGGTATGGGTATGTTTAGTTTAACGTCTGCAGGCATTTCTGCAGCGATATTATTTTCATTTTTTGTAGCACTTATATGTAAACCGAAAGGATAAATCAAATGAGACGAAGGGTTGTTTTGGTCACAGATGGGGATGAATATGCAAAGCGGACAATTGAGCTTTTAACGAAGGAATTTGGGGGAAGGTGTATTTCAGCATCACAAAGTAATCCAACCAAATTGACAGGGAAGAAAGTTGTTGAGCTTATTATGCAAACGCCATATGACCCTGTATTTGTCATGTTTGATGACAGTGGATTTATTGGAGAAGGATCTGGTGAAAAGGCTTTAAAATATGTAGCCACACATAAACAAATTGATGTACTGGGGATTTTGGCAGTAGCGTCTAATACACATCATTGGGAATGGGCACGTGTAGATGTCAGTGTAGATCGGAACGGGAATTTAACCGAATACGGTGTTGATAAATTTGGACTTCCAGATGGTGAAATTGGCAGAATTAGCGGAGATACAATTTATTGTTTAGATGATCTGAATGTTCCTGTCATTGTGGGAGTTGGTGATATTGGTAAGATGTGTGGAAACGATGAATGGGAGAGAGGATCACCTATTACTAGAAAAGCGATTCAATTAATTTTGGAAAGGAGTGGTTTTTATGACGAAACCTAAAAAAGTGGAAATCCCTATTTCATCTTTCATAAGTGATAATGAAAATTACTTAAAGCAAACAGCTGGACTGGGTGTTACATACGACGTTGGCATTCGTAAATTTCAAATTTTGAATAAAGAAATTGGTGTGTTATTTGTAAATGGACTTTGTGATACAAATTATATTATCCCTATTTTAGAAGAAGCGGTGGATACAAATGAGATAAGGGATGTAGAAGAAGATACAGTGAAGCTTTTAGAGAATCGTTTAATCCATCAACAAGTAAGCAAAGTGAAAACGATGGATGAGGTAATGCTTCAAGTATTATCGGGACTCATCGTTATATTTGTGGAAGGTGAAACGGAAGCGTTCGCAATAGATGTTCGTAGTTATCCGGGCCGGACGCCGACAGAACCAGATACAGAAAAGGTAGTACGTGGTGCAAGGGACGGATTTGTTGAAAATATCGTTGTAAATACAGCGTTAATTCGTAGAAGGATACGTGACCCACGTCTTCGAAATGAAATGATTCGAGTAGGAGATAGATCACAAACGGATGTTTGTATTACATATGTACAAGATGTTGCAAATCCGGATTTAGTTAAAATTATAAAACAAGAATTAAATAACATTGAAGTAGACGGGATTACGATGGCGGATAAAACGATAGAGGAATTTGTAGTTAAACAAGGCTATAATCCCTTCCCGCTTATTCGATATACAGAAAGACCAGATGTAGCAGCAAATCATCTATTAGAAGGACATGTGTTAGTACTCGTTGACACATCGCCAAGTGCTATGATTACACCGACAACATATTTTCATCATTTACAGCATGCAGAAGAGTTTAGGCAAAATCCAGCTGTAGGTACATTTTTACGTTGGGTACGTTTTTTAGGTGTTATATTTTCACTGTTCTTATTGCCATTTTGGTTAGTGTTTGTTTTTGATCCAACTCTTTTACCGGAAAGTCTTGCTTTCATTGGACCGAACAAGATGACGCATTTACCAATTTTATTACAAATTTTGATGGCCGAAATCGGACTCGAATTTTTAAGGATGGCTGCCATTCATACACCGACATCATTGTCGTCTGCAGCAGGATTAATTTCTGCCATATTAATTGGTCAAATTGCCATTGATGTAGGTTTGTTTGTACCAGAAGTAATTTTATACGTAGCAGTTTCTATGATCGGAGCATATGCAACACCGAGTTATGAATTAGGGCTTGGGAATAAAGTCGGAAAGCTATTTGTCATTATTTTGACAGGTATATTTCATGAAATGGGATTTGTAGTTGGAATGACGATATTGATTTTATTTTTAACGTCTATAAAAAGTTTACAAACACCGTATTTATGGCCGTTTTTACCATTTGATTGGGGAGCGTTAACAAAAATTCTACTCCGTCCAACGATGTCTAGTTTAAAAGTGCGCCCAAGTATTGTAAAACCTCAAAATGTAAGAAGGCAAAAATAAGCAGGATTAATCTCCTGCTTATTTTTTATCGAAAATTTATTGTTTTTTAACAAAAATCAAACATTTTTTGTGTACACTTAGAGTAGATATTGTGTATGGAAGGGGAAGAGGACATGATTAAATTATTTGTAAGTGATTTAGATGATACGCTCGTTTACAATGTGAATCATATGCAAAAAGAAGATGAACGTGCACTTTGTTGGTTAGCTGAAAAAGGGACAAATATTTGTTTTGCCTCTGGCCGCTTTACTCATCGAATTGATGAAGTCGTAAATAGGTTTGCATTCCCGTATTACACAACTAGTTTAAATGGAGCAACGATGTTACTGCCGGATGGAAAAATATTTCATGAATCAAGTTTTGAAGATGGGATTGCCCAGGAAATATATCGATATATCCATAAAAAGAGACTAGCAGATATTGTTTGTGCAAATGAGCAACGGTATACAAAAAGAAAGAATGAACATCATCATACTTTTGAAACGTATATGGGCGTGCATATTGCTGAAATAGAAGCATTAGAAGAGGAATTTGGTAAGACTGTACATCCTGCGAAATTGTTTGTTTTTGGGGAAGAAGAGACAATTGCAGCATTAGATCAAGAGTTACGAGATACATTTCAGAGCGAAGCGGAAGTTTTTATGTCGGGTAAATGCTATGTTGACATTATGCCAAGGGGAGTAAGTAAAGGGAGTGCTTTAAGGCGACTAATGGAACATTTACAAATTGAAGCAAATGAAATTGCATGCATTGGCGATTCTTTCAATGATATTTCTATGTTTGAAGTAACTCCGCATTCATTTACTCTACATCATGCTCATCCATATGTGAAGGAGAAGGCAAATCATATTGTTCGTTCGGTCGAAGAAGCTGTTATGAAATTGCCATTACTTGTATAAAAAAAGAAGCTCGTCACTGACGAGCTTCTTTTTACTTGAATAACGATTTAACAAAATCAATGATACTTGAGAAGAAATCTTTAACTTTATCTAGGAAACCTTGCCCTTCTTCAGATCCTAAAAAGGCAGAAACGTGTTCTTTTGCTTTATTTAACTGACTGCCAACTTGATTCCAATCGATATTAAGATTTTTCATTTTATCAAATAGCGCAACTAAGTTATCTAACTGTTCATCCGTTAATGTAATGCCAAGTTGATCCGCAATTTTTTGAATTAATGAACGTAAATCTTCAGTCGTTTTTGGCTGTTCTTTGGCAATTTCTTCTTTAATTTTTGCAACAAGTTGAACTGCTTTTTCTTCACCAATTTTATCGCCGAGCTGGGCTGTTTGCACCATTTCTTCATTGGCTACTTTTTTTACTTCCTCAGGAATTGCTTTGTTCGATGTTGTTTCATAGGCTTTCATTAAACCGGTTAAAGCAGCAGTTCCTGAAACTTTAAATGGTGCAGTAATTTGAATTTCTGCATCTTTCACACCTGCTGTAATAAGTGCGTTTGTGTACATTGCATCTGTTATCGAATTAATGTTTTTTGAACGTACAATGAGACCAGACCCTGGTTTTGTGTATGTAATCATAGAAGAGGAAATTGCTCTCGTACCAATTTGCGCTTTTGGAACAATCCCTTCTAGAAATTTATGTTCTTCCGCATTAGACACAGTAATGATTGTAGCATCCTTTGGTGCTTTCATTTCTTTTAACAGATCTTGTTTTTGTTGTTCAGACAAGTTTTCTCCTAGTGTAACAATTGATTCTCCTTCGATGATGTCTGCAAACGAAGCTGTTGGCATCATAAATACCGTTACAGCCAATAGCAGAGCTAGTAATTTCGTTTTCACGAAAAATCGCTCCCTTTCTCTTTCTAAAATTTTCGGGCAACACAGTTATTATAGTATATATTTCTTATTTGTCACCTAGCTTTTTCCACATTTCGAAAAAGAAGTATCTAGATTGTCGGATTCTTTTTGTTTCTAGTCATGAATGTGGTAATATAGTGCTGAGATAGTTGAAAGGAGACATATACGTATGAAAACTTTAGGATACATATTAATGGAAAATGGAGAAAAAATCGATTTAGAATTTTTCCCAGAAGAGGCACCAAAAACAGTAGAAAACTTTAAAAAACTAGCAGAGCAAGGATTTTATGATGGTGTGACATTCCACCGCGTTATTCCTGGCTTCGTAAGTCAAGGTGGAGATCCAACAGGAACAGGTGCAGGTGGCCCAGGTTACTCTATCCCATGTGAAACTGATGGAAATCCTCATAGACATCTTGTAGGTTCACTTTCTATGGCTCATGCTGGCCGTAATACAGGCGGTAGCCAATTCTTTGTTGTTCATGAGCCACAACCGCATTTAGATGGTGTACATACTGTATTCGGTAAAGCAACAAGCGGTATTGAAACAGTATTAAACATGCGTCAAGGCGATGTAATGAAAGAAGTTAAAGTTTGGGAAGAATAAGTTAATGGGAAAAGAGAGCTATGGCTCTCTTTTTTGTTTTTTTAATAGGAATGGGTATTTCGTTTGCAGTACATGATACAAGTAGTACTATATTGAAGCGAAAATATGGCGCCTATAAGAACAAAATTTTAACAAATTACATAGAATACATTAAATTACATGTTTCAAGAAATATTTTTATTACATTAATTTTGCTAGAATTCATTTGCTCTCAGGTGATGAATATTGAAGTGGTAATGAGCGATGGATGTTTCTTTTTGCTTTCATATAACAGCATTTCTTCTTTAATCTACTTAGAAAAAATAGTACTGAAACATATATTTGACTTTCTTCTTTTCGCTTTGTATGATTATCAAGTTGTTTTAGGCCCTTCTCACTCTGTTGAAAATATTGTAAAATGAATGTGATATGAAAAGAGTGGTTGAGGGGATTAATAGTTTGTAACTTTTGTAAGAAGGGATAAGGGTTATGTTAATTCGTTTTAAAAAAAGTTATGAAAAGATTGCAATGGGGCTTCTTTCATTTATGCCAACTGAAAAAGATGTAAAAACATTACAATTGACTATGAAAGATTATGAAGCAAAGGATGATTGGCAATTGTATTTGTGGAAACAAAACGAAGATTTTGTTGGGATAATGGGGATTGTAAAAAAAGAGAATCAAGTGTTGGAAATTCAGCATTTGAGTGTGAACCCGTCTCACCGTCATATGGGTATTGGGACGAAGATGGTTCAAGAGTTAAAGAGTAAATTTCTTGAGTTTACAATTTGCGGAAATGAGCAAACAGCAAGTTTTTGCAAAAAGTGTAAAGGGCTAGAACAAAATATACATTCGTGAAAGCAGAGATAAGTAGTTTATTATCTCTGCTTTCTTTTTTGTAATTGTTCGTTTCGTTCAGCGATGACCTCTGTTCGATCACGTAATGTGTGCTTATGTATTATATATTCATTAGAAGTAGCATTCACGTCTTTCCAAGGAAGGTTTTGTTTCTGACATAATTCCATGCAGTGCTTTTCTAATGCTGTATCCGATAATGGTAAAAATAACGGTGTAAAACTCTCTTCTTTCTGTATAGATTGCAATCTATCCTGGAGTAAGCATAGAAGTTGTGTCTGATTTATTCCTAAACGTAGTAAAGGTGCACTGTTTATTTCTAAAATCTTTATGGCGCTTTTCATCATTTTCTCTGCGCCATTCCAGTTAGAGCGTCTTTGATGGTATAAAGAAACTGCAATTTGAATAAGACCGACTAAATAATTATCACGATTTTCTCTCGGTTTTGTTTTCCAATATTCTTCCAGTATCTCGTGGCATTCAAAATAATCATAATCTCCGTGAAAATGAATTAAAAATTGGATGTATTCGGTAGGATACATTTTCTTCACCCCTGTTTAACGGTTATAAATACAAGTTTATCATAGAAATATAAACAATAAACGACTAGGGAATTTTCCCTAGCCGTTATTGTTCATATTAGCAGAAGCAAGCTGCCCCTACAATAATTAGTAAAATAAACAATACAACAAGTAATGCGAACCCACCACTAAAACCGCAATCAACGTGACCCATAGTTTTTTGACCTCCTACATTGTTCTTACTACACTGTTATCATATGAAGCGGTGGGCATGATGACATAGGCATAGGTCTATTTTTAATTAAATTTCTTAAAAAGGTTGGATAGAACATGAGTATGCTCTATACTTATGTTGTTATAGAAAAAATGTGGTGGGATGCTTTGTGCAGTATAATTTTAAAGTAGAGGCTTTTGAAGGGCCTTTAGATTTATTGTTACATTTAATACATCGTTATGAAATTGACATATATAATATTCCTGTAGCGGAAATTACAGAGCAATATTTATCTTATGTTCATACGATGAAAGAACTACAATTAGATGTTGCAAGTGAGTATTTAGTAATGGCTGCGACTTTATTACAAATTAAAAGTAAAATGTTGTTGCCGAAACATGAAGAAGATGTACTTGATAACGGTGATGACTTTATAGATGATCCTCGTCAAGAATTGATGGAGAGGTTAATTGAATATAAGAAATATAAGCAAGTTGCTACTGAGCTAAAAGAAAGAGAACAAGAAAGAGCACAGCTATATACACGTCCGCCAATTGATTTTACATCGTTGCAACAAGAAGAGGAGACAAACTTGCCTCTTGATGTTACGTTATATGATATGCTAGCGGCATTTCAAAAATTAATGCGCCGTAAAAAAGCAAAGAAACCTGTAACAACACGTATTACTCGTCAAGAAATACCAATTGAAAAGCGCATGATTGATATTTTAAAACAGTTAGAAATACAAGGTGGTCGTCAAAGTTTTTATGATTTGTTTGTTGATGATGAACGGGAAATAATGGTTGTAACATTTTTAGCGGTTCTTGAGCTTATGAAAAATCAACAAATCATAATTGAACAGGAACATAATTTTGATGAAATTTTCGTATCAAGCTCTACTAAATCTGCATAGAGTTAGTATGGAAAATGGGATGGAAATAATATATCTCATGCTAGGTTTGAATGTATCGTTTGGAACAAGAGAAAAAATATTGAACCGAACGCATTGATTGTGATTCGGTTTTTTGATGTGTATTTTTATGGAGAAAATTGGAGGAAGGAGTTCGTAAAATGGATAGAAGAGAACAGAAATCAATCATTGAAGGGCTTTTATTTGTTTCTGGTGATGAAGGGATTTATCCAGAACAAATAGCGAAAGTGCTTGAAATTGAAGGAAATGAAGTAATCGATATTTTAGAAGAAATGCAAAAAGAATGTGAAGGTGCACACCGCGGTTTGCAAATTGTACAGTATGCAAAAGTATATCGTTTTGCTACAAAGAAAGAACATGCTTCGTACTATCAAAAATTAATAGATATCCCAACAGCTGCTTCACTTTCTCAGGCTGCTTTAGAAACGTTAGCGATTGTGGCATATCGTCAACCTATTACAAGGACTGAAATGGAAGAGATTAGAGGGGTGAAAACCGATAAGGCGTTACAAACGTTAGTTTCACACTTACTTATAAAAGAAATGGGAAGAGCAGAAGGTCCAGGGCGTCCTATTTTATATGGAACAACGAAAGAATTTTTGGATACATTTGGATTGAAAACATTAGATGATTTACCGGCACTTTCTGAAGAGAATGAACAAATGAATGAAGCAGATTTATTCTTTGGTTCTTTACAGGAGATATCGAAATAAAAGCTTAGCATTTTGCTAAGCTTTTTTTGTATATCAATTATATACCGTGCCATACTAATTGAAAAAAGGAGACGAGTTATGAGAAGTATGCGAAGTATTTTATTGTTAGTTTCTGTTTTGTTATGCTTTTCTTTAAATAGTGCATCGGCCAAAAGATATATGATGTCTATTCATACCGCGTCTCCTTTACATATGCAGCGGCAACATTTTGGTAAAATGAAAGTGAGTTTTTTAAAAGTTGGGCAAGGTGATGCGACACTTATTACATTGCCAAATGGACAAACGATGTTAATTGATGGGGGACCTTATGAAGCAGGTGAGGTTATCATTCAAAAACTAATCGAAAAAGGGATTAACCATTTAGATGCTATCGTCAGTACGCATCCTGATATGGATCACATTGGAGGACTCATTCCGATTGTAGAGCAAATGCCGGTAGCACTTATATTAGATAGTGGAAAAACATATAGTTCTTTTACGTATCACACATACCGGAATCATATTAAAAAAAGAGGAATTCCTTTCGTTTCAGTAAAAGAGGGACAATACATACCGCTAGATCCGCATGTTTCCATACAAGTATTAAACAATGGGAAATCAAAAGATGAAAATAATGAATCTTCAATTGTGTTAAAGGTACGATACGGAAAAGCGGATTTTTTACTAATGGGTGATGCTGATGTGCGGACGGAAACTGAAATATTAAAGCAATTTGATGTACATGCAGATGTGTTAAAGGTGGGACATCATGGCTCCTATACTTCAACAAGTGAAATGTTTATAAAGAAAGTAGAACCGCAGTTTGCAATTCTTTCATATGGAAGCAGAAATCCGTATGGACATCCGCATCAAAGTGTAGTGAGACGCTTAAAACAGCATGGTATAATGATATATGGAACAAACAAACGTACAGTAGAAATGGAAACAGACGGCGAGCATATTACAATAGGCTCTAGTGGATTAATGCCATTACTTAAGTGAGTAATATGATAGGGGATATTCTCCCTTTTTGGAAAACTGAATAACATATATTATAATTGCAAGAGACGTACTAAGTTTCCTTTTTGTTAAACAAAGAGGAAATTTCATTCGAATGTATAGACAACTACTCGTGCATATATTAAGATGGAATTAGGCGAATAAGGTAATAATAACAAGTAGGTATTTCATGGGAAAGGATCGATGAAAATGAAAACGCAAGTTGTCATCAATGCCAAAATTTATACAGGTCAAGAAGTAGTGGAAAACGGATTTATTCGTTACGCAGAAACAATTAAAGAAATTGGTTTGATGGCTCAATATGTATCACAAGAAAATGAAGCGGTTTTAGATGCGGCAGGGAAGATTGTGATTCCAGGTATGATTGATGTTCATATTCATGGTGGGTACGATATTGATGCGATGGATGCAAATAGCGATGGATTAGTAACTCTAGGTAAAGAAATGTTAAAAGAAGGAGTTACAACTTACTTTCCAACAACAATGACACAAGCTCCAGAAGCAATCGAAGCGGCACTACATGCTGCGAAGGAAGCGAAAGAAAAAGGAGCACATTTCGAATATATTCACTTAGAAGGACCGTATGTTTCTAAAAAACGTGCAGGTGCACAACCACTTGAACATATTGTTCCTGCGAATATTGAACAATTTAAACAATGGCAGGAAGCAAGCGGGAATCTAATTAAATTAGTAACATATGCACCTGAAGAAGAAGGTGCGTTAGAATTTGAGCAGTATCTTGCTGAAACTGGTGTTGTTGGCACAATGGGGCATACAGATGCAATTGATGCGCAACTAAAAAATAGAAACATTACACATGCAACGCATTTATACAATCAAATGCGTGGATTACATCACCGTGAACCAGGAGTTGTTGGTCATGTGTTATTAAATCCAGATGTAATGGTTGAAGTAATTACAGATGGTATTCATATTGACCCTGATATGGTGAAATTAGCATATAAATTAAAAGGACCGAAAAAAGTAAGTGTTATTACTGACGCAATGCGTGCAAAAGGTCTTGAAGATGGATTATATGAGCTTGGCGGACAGCCAGTACATGTAAAAGATGGTAGTGCTCGATTAGAAGATGGAACGTTAGCTGGCAGTATTCTAAAAATGGATCAAGCTTTCCGAAATGTAATTGAATTTACAGGTTGTTCAATCGAAGATGCAGTACTGATGACATCAGTTAACCAAGCAGAAGAGTTTGGATTAAATCATAAAGGTGCATTAGTGGTAGGAAAAGATGCAGACTTTGTTGTGATGAATGAAGATTTACATGTATATGATACGGTTCGTTTAGGAATTCATATGAAGGAAGGGAAGTAATTAAATGAATATTCTTGTTGTAAAAACTCCAGAAGAACTAGCAGAAGCAGGTTATAAATTAATTGAAGAAGTTGTAAACACAAAAGAAAATCCAACATTAGGAATGGCTACAGGAAGCTCTCCATTAGGTATTTATGCAGAAATGCGAAAAAATAAACTTGATACAAGCCGTGTAACCACTGTAAACTTAGATGAGTACGTAAATTTACCACATGAAGATAAAAACAGCTATCACTATTTCATGCAAGAACAGTTGTTTGATCATCTTCCATTTAAACAAACTTATGTACCAAACGGGATGGCAAGTGATTTAGAGGAAGAGTGCAAACGTTACGAGGGCATTCTAGCTGCTAACCCAGTTGACCTACAGATTCTTGGAATCGGTGAAAACGGTCACATCGGATTTAACGAACCAGGAACACTGTTTAATTCTCCAACAAACATTGTTGAATTAACAGAGTCTACACGCCAAGCAAACCTTCGCTTCTTCGAAAAAGAAGAAGATGTGCCAACTCATGCGATTACAATGGGGATTGGAAGCATTATGAAAGCGAAACAAATTCTACTCGTTGCTATGGGTTCTAAAAAGGCAGAAGCTGTGAAAGAATTATTACAAGGTGAATATAGTGAAGCGTGTCCTGCTACAGTTTTACAACGTCATCCGAATGTAACCGTAATCGCTGATCAAGAAGCTCTATCTTTATGCAGTGAGGCGATTGCTGATGAACATCGACAAGTATTCACCATTTCCGATCTATTATCAGATTCAAGAGTGGGTGAAACAGCTAATTGAGGACGGCGAATGGAAGCCGGGAGATAAAATCCCATCTGAGAATGAACTTTGCGATAAGTTCGAAGTGAGTCGTATGACAATCAGACAGGCGATTAATAATTTAGTGGAACAAGGTTATTTATATCGGAAACGTGGAATCGGTACGTTTGTCCAACTTCCGAAAGTGGAACAAAAATTGCAAGGAATGACGGGATTCACAGAAGATATGATTTCTCGTGGGATGAACCCAAGTAGTCAATTACTTAGTTTCCGCCTAGTTCCAGCTACTGCGAAAATAGCAGACCGGTTGAGAATACAGGAGGGAGAGTCGGTTTATGAAGTGAGGCGTATACGCTTAGCTGATGATGAACCGATTGCTTTTGAGACGACATATTTGTCGCCAGCTCTTGTAAAAGATATTAACGAAGAAATATTGCAACAATCTTTATATGAACATTTAGAGAAAAAACTGGGCTTTAAACTTGTTAGCGCTACTCAATCAATTGAAGCTTCAATTGCAACGGATAATGAAGCTGAACATCTGCATATTCCTAAAAAGGCGCCAGTGCTTGTAATGCGTCAATGGTCATATTCAGAAGGTGAAGTACCGTTAGAGTATGTGAAATGTATTTATCGTGGGGATCGTTATAAGTTTATTACAAACATCGCACGTAACAAATAATATATTTCAGTTTGTGAAGTACAGTTAATGTCAAATTGTTTAACATGTAAAGAAAAAATACGACTCATCCTTATAAGGAGTGAGTCGTATTTTTATTATGAGCAATTACGTGGTTAACAGCATCTTTAACTGTATTTACTACATAGTGAGCGTGTTCTTTTACTGCGTCATCTGCTTGAAACATAGCAAAACTGTGAGGAGTTAAAGAAAACATCGGGATATCATTATAAGAATCCCCTATGCAAGCAACTTCCTCTGGTTGTAGTTGAAACTCTTTTAATAAAACAGAAATAGCAGCCCCTTTACTAATATTAGGTGGCATTACATCTAAACATTGTTCTGCTGAAATGAATGTACTAACTTTTCCGTGGAATTGTTCATCAATTTTTTTCTGAAGGAGTTGTAAGCTTTCCTTTGTTCCACCGACAGAGATTTTATTTGGAAAAATTGTATCATCAATTTTCTGTAATAGACGCGGTTCTTCAACAGAAGTCATCGTTACTTGTTGTTCAAGTTCATGAATAAATGGTGTTTTCTCTTCAATGTAATAATTATGCTCATCACTTACATAACGAAAATAAGGATCTTCATTTGTCATTGCTAACAGATCAGGTAGAATACTCGAATCGAATGTTGCGGATAATAGTTGCTTGTTTTCATGTGTGTACACGAAAACACCATTTACACTAATACGATGGAAATTTGTATTTACAGCTTTCATTAAGTCTGCAATTTCATTATCCAGTCGGCCAGAAGCGAAACAAAGAATAACATTTTGCTCAGCAAGACTACGAAGTGCTACAATATCCTGTTCTTCAATTAACCCTCCGTGTTGCATCATTGTACCATCGATATCACTTACAAACATTTTAATCATGTTGTTATCCCCTTTCTATGTACAGTTGCTCTTACATTATACGCATCATATATAAACATGTCTAAAAAACGAATTTTTATGAAATGGTAGATGTTTTATATTGACGACAAAGAAGAATGTTCTGTAACATAAAAGCAGGCTATTTAAGTACGAGGGTGGTGTTATATGAGTAATTATCTAGAAATTAAAAAAGTTTTAAATAATAATGTCATCATTGCTAGCCATCCTGAACATGAGGAAGTAGTAGTGATCGGTAAAGGAATTGGATTTGGGAAAAAAGCGAAAGACATATTGGAGCAAGAACAAATTGAAAAAATGTTTGTTTTAAAAAATGAACGTGATCGTGAACAATACAAACTGTTAGTGCCGCATGTGAGTGAAAAATTAATCGAATTAATGAATGATATTATGTTCTACATTCAAGAAAAAGCAAAATCACCATTGAATGAACATATTCATATCGCTTTAACAGATCATATTTCTTTTGCGATTAAGCGGTTAAAACAAGGACTTACAATTGATAATCCTTTTTTAGTTGAAACGAAAATGCTCTATCCAGAGGAATATGAAATTGCTGAAGGTGTTGTAGACCTTTTAAATTCTCGTTTGCAAATTACATTGCCAGAAGGAGAAATTGGTTTTATTGCACTCCATATTTACAGTTCACTTACAAATTCAGATTTATCTTCAGTTAATCAAAACTCCCGTCTCATTGCACATCTTGTATCTTTAATTGAGACAAACTTACAAATTACATTAGACCAAGAAAGTATCCACTACTTACGCCTTATTCGTCATTTACAATATGCTATTGAACGGGTGAAAAAAGGGGAGAAAGTAGAGGAATCACAAAGTTTTGCTGATTTATTAAAGGCGGAATATCCCGTCTGTTATAATTTAGCTTGGAAGCTAGTTAAGGTCATGCAAAAAGAATTGCAACTTCCTGTGTATGAAGCAGAGAGCATATATTTAACGATGCACCTGCAGCGCTTAGTGAAAGCAGAGCATGTGTAAAAAGACATATATTTTTGTCTAAAATGAAAACGTTAAAAAAAATCATTGAATCGCTTACAATAGTTATGTATAATAACTATTGCAAAGTTATACAAATTTCGACAAACACATTAAGGTAAGTAACGAAAACGTTTGCCTTAATTATAGTGAACTTATACGTAAACCTATTTTTGACACGTGTTACTGATTCGATCAGGCATGAGTGGAGAAAAGCAAGGAATGTAAGCTAGAGAAAGGGATATACTACCCTTTGTATAGCTATCGTTCTATCTTTTTTTCCTCATGTCTTTTTGGCGTTTGTCGGAAGGTATCAATATAGATAAGAGAGGAAGGGTTTCCATGTTTAAGAAGATCTTTGGTGTTCTTCAAAAAGTCGGAAAAGCGTTAATGCTTCCAGTAGCGATTTTACCGGCAGCAGGTATTTTACTTGGATTTGGTAATGCATTTCAAAATCCACAGTTAACAAATGTTATTCCTGCTTTAAAAGCAGATTGGTTCGTAATGGTAGCAAAAATTATGGAACAATCTGGTGATATTATTTTCGCTAACCTTGCATTATTATTCGCAGTTGGGGTAGCAATTGGTTTAGCTGGTGGAGACGGAGTAGCTGGATTAGCAGCGTTCGTCGGCTACTTAATTATGAACAAAACGATGAGTGTGTTCTTAGAAGTAGATAAGCTAGTGAAAGTAACAAGTTCTGGAGCAGACCCAGTAAAAATTGGATTTACAGATCCAGCATATGCAAACGTATTAGGAATTCCAACGCTACAAACGGGAGTGTTTGGTGGTATTATCGTCGGTATAGTAGCCGCATATTGCTACAATAAATACTTCAACATTGAATTACCATCATACTTAGGTTTCTTCGCAGGTAAGCGTTTCGTACCGATCGCAACTGCAACATTCTCTTTAGTAGTAGGTATAATCATGTGTTTCATTTGGCCATACATTCAAGGTGGCTTAAATACGTTCTCACATCAAATGATTGATGCAAATAGAACATTAGCAGCATTCATATTCGGTTTAATTGAACGTTCATTAATTCCATTTGGATTACATCACATTTTCTATTCACCGTTCTGGTTCGAATTCGGTCAGTATACAAATGCAGCTGGCGAATTAATCCGTGGTGACCAAAAAATCTTTATGGCACAGTTAAAAGACGGTGTAGAAATAACAGCAGGTACATTTACAACTGGTAAGTATCCGTTCATGATGTTCGGTCTTCCAGCAGCAGCATTAGCAATGTACCATGAAGCACGTCCTGAAAATAAAAAATTAGCAGCGGGTATTTTAGGCTCTGCTGCATTAACATCTTTCTTAACAGGTATTACAGAACCACTTGAATTTTCATTCTTATTCGTAGCACCAGTACTGTTCGGAATTCACGCAGTATTCGCTGGTCTATCATTTATGACAATGCAAATTTTAGGTGTTAAAATTGGTATGACATTCTCTGGTGGTTTAATCGACTTTATGTTATTCGGTGTACTACCAGGCCGTACAGCATGGTGGTGGGTAATTATTGTTGGTCTTGTACTAGCAGTTATTTACTACTTCGGATTCCGCTTTGCAATCCGTAAATGGGATTTAAAAACACCTGGTCGTGAAGTAGCAAATGCGAATGACGGCGCAGGTAAAACAGAAGCAGGAGAACTTCCACGTGAAGTATTAGTAGCACTTGGTGGTAAAGAAAACATTGCTTCTTTAGACGCTTGTATTACTCGTTTACGTGTTCAAGTTAACGAACAAAAGAATGTAAACAAAGATCGCTTAAAAGAGCTTGGAGCAGCTGGTGTACTTGAAGTTGGAAATAACATTCAAGCTATTTTTGGACCGAAATCTGACACATTAAAATCACAAATTCATGATATTATGTCAGGTCGTACACCTCATGTTGAAAAAGAAGAGCCTGTAAAGGTAGAAGAAACTCCTAAACAAGTTGATGAAAACGAAACAATCGTATCACCAATTGAAGGGAAAATCTTATCGATTACAGAAGTACCTGATCAAGTATTCTCAGGAAAAATGATGGGAGACGGATTTGCAATCGAGCCAACAGAAGGAACAGTAGTTTCTCCAGTT
This sequence comes from Bacillus sp. 16GRE42, assembly GCF_019837435.1. Classification (NCBI taxonomy): domain Bacteria; kingdom Bacillati; phylum Bacillota; class Bacilli; order Caryophanales; family Bacillaceae; genus Bacillus; species Bacillus sp. 16GRE42. The sequence continues at coordinate 1,567,240 of NZ_JADAXF010000001.1, read as the reverse complement.
AACGGTGAGATCGTCAACGTATTCCCTACAAAGCATGCAATTGGTATTCAATCTGAAGGCGGAAAAGAAATTTTAATCCACTTCGGTATTGATACTGTAAAATTAAATGGTGAAGGTTTTGAAGCACTTGTAGCACAAGGCGACAAAGTGAAACAAGGACAACCATTATTAAAAGTAGATCTTGCATTTGTAAAAGAAAATGCACCATCTATCATTACACCAATTGTCTTTACGAATTTACAACAAGGACAACAAGTCGAATTGAAAAAAGATGGAAATGTTAAGAAGGGCGAAAACGCTATTATTGACATTCAGTAGGAATTTGACGCAAAATGTTTATAATTATAATAGGCGATGTGGTTGACCGAACATCGCCTATTATATACAATAGATGATGTAGTACTCACGTCTATACAACTAAAAAAATACTGTAATTTAAAGGAGATAAATTATCATGGAAAAAATCTTTAAAGTAACTAGCGACTCAGGAATTCATGCTCGTCCAGCAACTCTACTTGTAAACACTGCAAGCAAATTTGGTTCTGACATTAACTTAGAGTATAACGGAAAAAACGTTAACTTAAAATCAATCATGGGTGTTATGTCTTTAGGCATTCAACAAAACGCAGAAATTAAAATCACTGCAAATGGTGATGATGCAGCTCAAGCACTAGCAGCTATCGAAGAAACTATGAAAAACGAAGGATTAGGAGAATAATGACTCTTAATATTCAAGGGATCGCTGCATCAAGTGGGATTGCTATTGCAAAGGCTTTCAGACTTGAGAATCCTGAATTTAACATCGAAAAGAAATCAATTACAAACGAAGCTGCTGAAATTGCACGCTTAGACGCTGCGCTTGAGAAAGCAAAAACTGAATTAGAAGCAATTAAGGACCATGCTTTTGCTGAGCTGGGTGCTGATAAAGCTGCGATCTTTGAAGCACATTTATTAGTGTTAAATGATCCAGAACTAGTAAACCCAGTAAAAGATAAAGTAAATAGTGAAAAAGTAAATGCTGAATTTGCAATGGATGAAGTTGCATCAATGTTTATTTCTATGTTTGAAAACATGGATAACGAATATATGAAAGAACGTGCTGCGGACATTCGTGACGTAACAAAACGCGTTCTTGCACATTTACTAGGAATTAACTTCTCAAACCCTGGTACAATTTCTGAAGAAGTAATCATCATTGCTGAAGATTTAACACCATCTGATACAGCTCAGTTAAACCGTAAGTATGCAAAAGGTTTTACAACTGATATCGGTGGACGTACATCTCACTCTGCAATTATGGCTCGTTCTATGGAAATTCCTGCAGTTGTTGGTACGAAAGTTGTTATGGAGAAAATCCAAAACGGCGATATCGTAATCATCGACGGTTTAGATGGAGAAGTAATTGTAAATCCATCAGAAGAAACTCTTCGTTCTTTTGAAGAAAAGAAAGCGAAATTTGAAGAGCAAAAAACTGAATGGGCAAAATTAAAAGACCAAGCTACTGTAACAAGTGATGGACATCACGTTGAGCTTGTTGCAAATATCGGAACACCAAATGATGTACAAGGTATTATCGATAATGGCGGAGAAGGCGTTGGTTTATACCGTACAGAATTCTTATACATGGGCCGTGACAATCTTCCAACAGAAGAAGAGCAGTTCGAAGCGTATAAAGCAGTTCTTGAAGGTGTAAAAGAAGGTCAACCTGTTGTTGTTCGTACACTTGACATCGGTGGAGATAAAGAGCTTCCATACTTACATTTACCAAAAGAAATGAACCCATTCTTAGGATACCGTGCAATTCGCTTATGCCTTGATGAGCAAGATGTGTTCCGTACACAACTTCGTGCATTACTTCGTGCTAGCGTATACGGTAACTTAAAAATTATGTTCCCAATGATTGCAACTCTTGATGAGTTCCGTCAAGCGAAAGCAATCTTATTAGAAGAGAAAGCGAAACTTGTAGAAGCGGGTACAACTGTTTCTGATTCTATTGAAGTGGGTATGATGGTTGAAATCCCAGCTTCAGCAGTATTAGCAGATCAATTCGCAAAAGAAGTTGATTTCTTCTCTATCGGAACAAATGACTTAATCCAATACACAATGGCTGCAGACCGTATGAACGAACAAGTAGCTTACTTATACCAACCGTATAACCCATCTATTTTACGTCTTGTAAAAATGGTTATTGATGCGGCTCATAAAGAAGGCAAATGGGCTGGTATGTGTGGTGAGATGGCGGGAGATTCACTTGCTATCCCATTATTATTAGGATTAGGTTTAGATGAGTTCAGTATGAGTGCAACATCTATTCTTCCTGCAAGAACACAACTAAGCAAGTTGTCAAAAGCAGAAATGGAAACATTAGCAGAAAAAGCACTAATGATGTCAACTGCTGAAGAAGTTGTTGAACTAGTTAAAAGCATATAATTAATAAAAAAACCTGAGTCGATTTGAAATCGGTCTCAGGTTTTTTCTATGAGAAAAGTAACTCTTATTTTCTTACTATAGAGGATAAGACACAGAACTAGATAGCGATAGCAACGATATCAGTTGGGCATACACGTAAAATACCATTAAAAGTATTACGTTGACGGTTCTTATCATCTTTGTCGTTGTCTTTATCATCTTTATCATTATTGTTACGAGCTAAAGCAGAGAAAAGAGCAACGCCGTTAGCGAAACCTTCAAAAATTACATTGTTGAAAGATCCAATACCTTTAATGCTTAAAAGAGAAAGTTCTGTTCCAACTGAAATGCTAGCAAGTACGTTACATACAGCTGGTTGTTGTGGTTTTACCTCTCTCTCTTTCTCGCGATGGTCACGATGGTCGCACTCTCTTTCACGATGATGACAGTCTCTAAAGTTATCACAGCATCCAAATGATCCAAACATAATCCTCATCACCCCCTTCACACTTATAATCTATGTAAGTTCGGTAGTTAGTGACTGGACAGAGAGTGGAATTTTTTATGGGGGATTTTCTCATTTTAAAAGACTAGCTGGGTGTTTAGTACGGAATGATGTTTAAAATAGGGGAAATATCACAAAAAAGTGTAAAGACCACCGAAATGAATGAAATAGGTAGGCTTTACACTTTTTTACTTTTATATAAAACGATGATATATACAGGGAGAGCTAAGAGTAGTGGTGCAATGGATCTTGCAGTATGTTTTTCTGCGTCTAATTGGAACGTTTCTTCTTTTGGGAATTGTAACACTGATATGTTTGTAGCATCGCCAATAAAATATAACAGTAGTACAGTTACTATGTAACTTAAAAGTGCGATAAAGCTTCCGTATGAACTCAATGAAAATCCCTCTCTTGTTATCTATTTGTTATCATTGTATCATAATTGTAACAAAAACACACGGTTATATTTCGATACTTTAACAAAATTCGACACGAAACGCCATTTATGTGTATGGGAATAGCATGAAATTTACTATTTTTTTATGTATAGATGTCGAATGATACATTGTAATATTACGGGTGTGTGACAAAAGAAAAAGAAACGAAGGTAATGAAATTACCTTCGTTTCTTTTTTATCCCGTATTAACAGCCAGTAAGCCCCTCACATTGATTAAAGGTTCACTTTATTATTTTGCCCATTCACTCACTTGTTCTACGCTCATTCGTGGTGCAGGATGACCTTTTAAAGTTGATTCACCAATTGTAATAAGCATAATTGGTACGTAACGAGATGAAACATTGAATTCTTCTGTAAGTGCTTGTGGGTTGAAACCACCAATAGCACAAGTATCCCAGCCAGTTGCTTTAGCCGCAAGCATAAGTTGCATTGCTGCTAAAGATGCATTTGAAAAGGCTGCATCTCTTGGAAATTGTTCACGAGCATATGCAGACTCAATATTTTTAGCTAAGCGCTCTTTTGCTTCTTCTTTCATAAATCCTTGTTCTACAATTGGACCATAAACTGGTTCAACGTTTTTATAAGCTTCTAAATCACCTAAAATAGCGACTACAGCAGAAGCATCAAGTATTTGTTGCTGGTTATAAGCAATTGGATGCAATCGTTTCTGTACATCTTCACCTTGGAATACAAGGAATTTCCAGTGCTGCAAGTTCCAAGCAGAAGGTGCTTGAGCAGCTCCCTTTAAAATCTCGTGTAACTCTGTAGATGAAATTTCTTTCTCTGGGTTGAATGCACGTGTAGATGTGCGTTCGTATAGAACATTAAAAAAGTTGTCGTTTGTCATTATATATCCTCCAAGTAACATATCAAATTATAAAAAATACATGTAATATATTCTACTTACATTTTGTAAGTTGTCGAATTTAAGAATATAATATCTTTATTTTAATTGTCAAGTTTTAAAGAGGAAGCTAGGGCATTCATACAAACGATACAATTCCTATCATCATACACTAAAAAAGGAATTTATAGAGAAAAAGCGAAGAGAGCATTCTCAATTAGCTTGTTAATATGTGTCCCTTACTCATTAAAGTATTTAGAGAACAGTCTTTTTATAAAATGTTTGTGAGGAATGCAGTAGAACAAGATATATGAAGTGAGTGAAGACTAGTGATGAACATACTACATTTTTTATTAGAGAATACGGTTTTCCAAAATGTATTACAAGATCTTCAGTTAAATGTCCTTTATATAGAAAATGGATGCACACATCAACAAACGATAGAAAATATTCATCCAAAATGTATGTTTATAGCAAATAGTTTTGAAGAAGGAGAATTATTGTATCAGAGGACTAAACCACATATTGTAATTATGTATGTAACAGATTTTTCTCAAATAAAATATATAAAGAATATGTATAATCCACAGAGTACATTTATTGTCATTTGGGATCAACAAATAACAAGCGAGTTTACAGAGGTGCTTACGTTAGGAATACGTAATATTGTGATAGCCCCTGTGACCCCACAAATGGTGTTAGAGGAAGTGAATAAGAGTTTGTATCAGCTTTCTTTAGTGCGGCAAGTAAGTTTGCAACAAGAACTACTTCAAACGATGTTTGATTTTCAAAATGATCTATTATTTATAGTAGAAGACGATGAGATTGTTGATTGTAATACAAATTTTTTAGAGTTTTTCGGATATGAAAATTTATTTGCCTATCGTGAGCAACATTTAGTATTTGCTGAACATTTTATTAGAGAAAACGGATACTATTCAACAACCCATGATATAACATGGTTAGATGATACATTATCATATGATAGAAGAATTAAGATGTCCAATTATGAAGGAGAAGTGTCAACTTTTTTATTGCGTGCGACACCACTGCCAGAAGATTTATCAAGATTTATTGTGAAGTGTACAGAGATTACAGAATTAGATGAAATCTATCAAGAACAAGAAAGGCTTGCTATGATAGATTCGTTAACAGAGATTTATAATCGTTTGAAGTTCCAACAAATACTAGAGGCAGAATGGGATAATGCAATGCGTAACGATGAAAAAATAGCACTTATTTTATTTGACATAGATAATTTTAAAACAGTAAATGACACGTACGGCCATGATTTTGGTGACTTAGCATTAATTCAGCTTGCAGAGCTTATGAAATCTAAAGTGGAGCAGCAACATGTATTTGCAAGGTGGGGAGGAGAAGAATTTATTATATTAGTAACGAATACAGTAGAAAAAGAAGCATTTCAGGTTGCGGAATCATTACGATTTTTCATTGAAACAAAGCATTTCTCCGGAATTTCGAAATTAACAGCGAGTTTTGGAGTCGCGTTATATGAACAAGGGATTACAAGAGAAGAATTAATGCAACGAGCGGATATCGCATTATATGAAGCGAAAAAAAATGGAAAAAATCAAGTGTGTGTATATAGAAAAGAAAAAAAGTGATTTTTCGCAACAAATTGTTGCGATTTTTTTTTATTGTTTGATAATAGAATGTGGGGGGGATTTTGGACGAAGGAATTATGGAGGAACAACATGATAAAAAAAATAATGACGATGGCTTCGCTGTCTGCTGTAGTTTGTGGTGGAGTATACTATTTTCTCTATAATCCCAATATAAAGGAAAGCACTGTATTAACAACTAAGGTGAATCCTACTATTGAATCAGAAGTACAAGAGAATATAGAAGAAAAAGAAGAACAACAAATTGATTATGCTAGTATATCTCAAAAGTTAGATCAATATTTAATAGGAAAGCAATTTAATGGAACAGTTTTAGTAACAGATAAAGAGCATGTTATATTGAATAAAGGATATGGATATGCTGATGTTCAAAATAAGATAGAAAATACGCCTCAAACAAAATATCGTGTCGGTTCTATTACGAAAACAGTCGTGGCCACATCTATTTTACAGCTGCAGGAACAAGGGAAGTTAAATATTCAAGATAATGTAAATAAATATATTCCCTCTTTTCCGGTAGATAAAAATATCACCTTATATCATTTGTTAACACACACATCAGGTTTACCAGAAAGCGGAAAAGGAAAAGTGAATGCAGCTTCTCGTATAAATTTAGTAAATTGGATTGGAAGTCAAAAGTTAGAATTTCCACCAGGCGCAGGTTGGAGATATACAGATTATAATTATATGGTGCTTGCCTATATTATAGAAAGCATATCAAAAAAACCTTTAGGAGATTACATAAAAGAAAATATATTTACTAAAGCAGAAATGCATGAATCTGGTATGGGAAATATGGCTCAGGGAGATCAGCATTTTACTAAAGGATATGTAAAGAAAGAGAATGTACTTGAACCTGCACAAAAATTGTTAATGGAGTGGTTATACGGATGCGGTGAGATGTATACGACAGTTGGCGATATGAAGAAGTTAGACGAAGCGATTATAAATGGGAAACTTCTTTCTGAACAAAGTAGACAAGCGATGTTTTCACCTTCAACAGAACGAAAATATGCATATAGTTTTTACATATATCCGGATTATTTTCATAATCATGGTGTACTATCTGGTTGGAACACTTTCAATAATTTTAATAAAGAAAAAGGCACTTTTGTTATATTATTTTCAAATGTGAAAAATAGTATAGATGATGATTTTAATAATGAGTTTCGAAAGATGGTAAGTGATTTATTAGAACAAAGGGGATGAGAAAATGGAACGTAAAAATGTATCAATAGGTTTCATCGGTATTGGTGTAATGGGAAAAAGTATGGTGCGTCATTTAATGCAAGACGGCTATCAAGTATATGTATATAATAGAACGAAAATGAAGACAGACTCTTTAGTGCAAGATGGTGCGAATTGGTGTGATACACCGAAAGAGTTAGTGAAGCAAGTTGATGTTGTAATGACTATGGTTGGATATCCACATGATGTAGAAGAAGTGTACTTTGGGATAGATGGGATTTTGGAGAATGCAAATGAAGGTACGATAGCAATTGATTTCACGACATCTACACCAACATTGGCAAAACGTATTAATGAAACCGGTAAAAGTAGGAATGTATATACGTTAGATGCGCCTGTATCTGGAGGAGACGTTGGTGCGAAAGAAGCAAGGCTCGCAATTATGGTCGGTGGTGAAAAAGAAATATATGAAAAATGTTTACCGTTATTTGAAAAACTAGGAACAAACATTCAGTTGCAAGGACCAGCTGGAAGTGGACAACATACAAAAATGTGCAATCAAATTGCGATTGCTTCTAACATGATTGGAGTATGTGAAGCTGTTGCTTATGCAAAAAAAGCTGGACTAGATCCGGATAAAGTATTAGAAAGTATTTCAACGGGAGCAGCAGGTAGTTGGTCATTGAGTAACTTAGCTCCTCGAATGTTAAAGGGAGATTTTGAACCAGGGTTTTATGTAAAGCACTTTATGAAAGATATGAAGATAGCTTTAGATGAGGCTGAAAAATTACAATTACCAGTACCAGGTTTAAGTTTGGCGAAGGAATTGTATGAAGAGTTAATAAAAGATGGGGAAGAGAATAGCGGAACACAAGTGTTATACAAAAAATACATAAAGGGGTAAATGAGATGGATCTTCAAAAATTTGATGAGATGATTGATACTGTACAACGAGCAATTTGTATACAAATTAATGAAAAACAAAAAGAAGCTTTTAAACAAAAGTATGATTTTGAGCCGGAATTCGAATATGGAAGAGATGAGAATGGGCATTATGTTATTCGAACTTCAAAAAAGATGTTAGAAGAAATGGATTTTTATTTGGCATTGAAATATGATCGAGATGGAGTTGACCTTTATATGCAAGCAGAGATTGACGGTATATGTCACGTATCTGTTAGCTATAGTGAAGACGTCTTGCACCTACAAGAATTGTTTCAATTTCTAGAAGAAAATAAATAAAAGTCCTCAAATGAGGACTTTTATTTATTTTTAATTTTAAAATTATAAGCTAGAAGCCCGGCGACATCGTTCGATTGGGAATGGAATAACTTGCGCGATGTGATTAGGACCGAATTGCTTTGCACGAGCATGGCGTACTATATAAAATGCACACAGAATTGAAACAGGAATAGCACCGAATAAGCCGAAAAATAAAGCGCTTACACAAGATGCGACAAAACCTAAAACACCAACTTCCAACTCTTCCATAATAGCTCCTAGAATAACAGGAAGTGCTCCACACGTAACCCCTAGTATAAGTGCGATAAGTAAACTCATGATTATCCTCCTCTGTTTGCGATATTCTTTTCCTTTTTATTTAATTGTAGTATATCATATACAAAACAGAATTTTCAGAAAAAATTCAAAAAAAGTTCAATAAATGTTCAAAAAGTGTTAAAAAATTCGCTTAAAACATAGAAGGGGGGAGATTGTTTTGGAATAGACGGAATCATATGCTTGAGAAAATAAAAAATCAGGCTTATTTCATTTTTGGAAATAAGCCTGTTCCATAGGAGGATGTATATATGTAGAGTGAATAAAAGGTTGGAAAAGGGGATCCAAGTCCTTTTATTCAACTAACTACCTTAATAAATTGGAACCCAGCCTTCAGTTGTAACAAAAATACGAATAGCTACAACTTGACGATCATCTTGCAAGGTAAAATAATGTCTTGCATTTTCAGGAACAGATATGAGATCGCCTGGCTCAAGTTCAACGTCAAAGAATTTCCCATCTTTTCCTTCAATAGCAAAGATGCCATGACCACTAACAATAAAGCGAACTTCATCATCAGTATGATGGTGTTCTTTTTGGAAATTAATTAATAATTCGTCAAGGTTAGGTGTGCTATTTGAAAGTGAAATTACATCATGTGCTTTATAACCTCGGCGCGCTGAAACATCAGCGATTTCTTTTGAAAACACAGCTAATATTTCAGCCTTGTTTTCATCTGTTAACGAATAATTTTCATTTAAATAAGTAGGAAGTTTAGAGATGTTCCATTTCTCATATAAAACGCCTTCCTCTTGTAGAAATTTAGATACTTCCACTTCATTTTCGATGCGAGTATTTACTTCATGAATACGAATTTGCGCCATTAGAAACGCCTCCTTGAATTGATAATAGTTTTATATGAAATTGGAATAAAAACTCATAAGCTTCTAATCTTTTCTTTGCATCAAAGCTATCTCGGCCCCATACGGTAATACCATGGTTACGGATCAATACTGCTCCCGAATCTCCTTGTATATGCTTTCGGAAGTTTTCTCCAAGCGTTGGGATATGGGCATGGTTTTCGATAATAGGAATGTGAATTGTTGCACCTTCTTCCCAAATATCGAGAGCTTTAATAATTTCTTGATTTTGAAGGACGACTGCATCACTGTATAAATTTGTGATGACATTATTATCAGTTGTATGAACATGAAGTACGCACCCAGCATTCGTATTGTTATAAATATGGGTATGCAATATTGTTTCTGCTGAAGGGCGTAATTCAGTCTCTAATACGGGAAGCCCTAGATGATCTACTAATAGAAAATCATCTGGAGTAGTTTTTGTTTTATCTTTACCACTTGCTGTAATAAGAAAAGTAAGTGGCTCATGACTAACCTTTATAGAAATATTACCACTCGTTGCTGGAAACCAATTTCGTGTTGTTAATTCTTTTTTTATCTCGCTTAAGTCATACCATTGACGAAAAAGTTGTTTCATGATTTCACCTCCAACAAATGTTTTAATTGGGTTTGAACATCGTGAAATGTTTCAAACGGTGTATAAGCAATATAATTCTCTTCACACTTTGTAATAAGGAAGTCACGAGCAAATACTTTATCTGCTTGTTTCGCAGCTTGTAAATCAGTAATTGAATCTCCAATTACAATATGGAAGTCATTCGTATCACTTAATTTACGGATTAAAGATGATTTACATAATCCGCAATGATTTTGACAATGATGATCACAAGGATGAGGCCACTTAACTGTAATGAATTCATTTGAAAAGTCTGTTTCATTACAGTAAATTTGCTCTTTTGGAATGATTCCTTGTAAGAGTGGATAGACGAAGAAATCCATTCCACCTGATATAACGTAAAAAGAAATGTTATTTTCATTTACAAATTGTATAAATTCATGAAAACCACTACGGATTTCAGCAGTTTCTATTAAAAATTGAATCATATCATCGTGTAGACTAGTAGGTATTAATTGAAATAATTGAGAAACACCTTCTTGAATAGACAGCTCTTGTGATAAAATTCTATTCTTTACTTCTTCGGCTTCTGGTGGTGCAAATTTTTCCATAATGGACATAATGTTATCATTATTTGTAATCGTGCCATCAAAATCACAAAATACTTGAATACTCATAATTTCACCCCATGAGAGGGATTTCCCCATATTTGTAGTGCACTATGCAAATTTATGTCATCTACTTCATGGAGTGGTGTATTTTGCAAAGTAGCATCAATTGCAGTACGGAAAGCTTTACCGCCCCCTTGCGCTCCACTCGGATGTCCATGTACCCCGCCGCCAGCATTAATAACAACATCTTTACCGAAATCTCGTAGAATAAAGGGAACGAAACCAGGGTGAATACCAGCAGACGGAACAGAAAAACTCTTCTTGAAAAATGCATCGTCTTCAGTTAAATATTTTGAGATAGCAAGAGCCTCCTCTTTTTCTAGTGCAACACTTCCGTATGGAGATGGGAATAATGAAAAGTCAGCACCAGCATAACGTAGTAGCTTTCCTAGTAATAATGGAGAGGAAACTCCATATAACTTGGATGCTGAATAAGCACCACTTACAGCAGGGTGTGCCATAATAGGAACTGGGATTTCATTATCTTCTGCAAGTGATTGTAGTACATCTAGTCCGTAAGCAAATACATTAAATAATAGAATATCTGCCCCAGCTTGCACTGCGCGTTTCGCATTTTCTTTTAAATCAAAAGTTCGTCCTGTTAAATTTACGGCATATAACGTTTTATGTCCGTATGTTTCATATACTGAGTCTAAAACTTCTTTTCCAGATACAATGCGTTTCGTAAGTGGTGTTAATGTATTCTCAAATAATATTTCATCATCTTTTACTATATCTACACCACCAATTGCTTGATCGCGTAATTGCGTTTTTAAATACCCAATATTTCGTCCAATCATTCCTTTGAAAATGCTCATTAAAAGGGGACGCTCATGCACTTGTAAAAGATTTCGAATGCCATCTATCCCGAATTTCGGACCAGGGAAATACTGTTTTAACTCGTCTGAAAATGTTAAGTCGATTAATTTCACTTCGCCATCAAGTGATAGCTTTCCGAATGTAGTTGTTAAAATTGCTGGTAAGTCTGGACTGAAGTTTAATAACGGATATTCGATTTTAATAATCCCACGTTTAACTTTTTTACGTAAATACGAATTGGTATGTTCTTGTTCAGCTAATTCCTCAACATGAATGACGTTGCCTTTATGCTGTTTTAATTGTTCTTGCAATAAGTGTGGCAAATGAGTCCAAGAGCCAATTGTTAAACCGAGTGCAATTTGCTCAGCTTTTTTTTCTAAGTTATGTGAATCATCATGGATTAAATACGTCGCTATAATTCCGCTCATTGTTAAAACCTCCTAGTTAAATAAAAAAACCTCTCAGCTAAGGAGAGGTTTTTTTACAACCAGCTCCTTATCTGTCAGCGTAATGCTGCGAGAATTAGCACCGTGTCTACAATTGTAGATCGGTTGCCGGGTTTCGTCGGGCTCGTCCCTCCACCTGCTCTTGATAAGAAGTATTTAGAAATGTTTAAATTTTTAAGATAACTGAATTTTGTCAGATATTTTTCATGTTGTCAATTACTTTTTGAAAAAATTTAATTTATCAATTCGATTAATGGCTTCTCGTAATCTATCTTCTGTATGCAAGAGACCAACACGGACATACCCTTCGCCATGCTCACCAAATCCAACACCAGGAGCAACTGCAACGTGTGCTTTTTCTAGTAAAATATCAGAAAATTGCTCAGATGTATATCCTTTCGGAACAGGAAGCCATGCAAAGAATGAGCCTGTTGGAATGTCTACATTCCAACCAATTGAGTGACAAGCTGAAACAAGAGCGTTTCTTCGAGATTCGTAACTATTTACAAGGTCTATTACGCAAGACTGTGAACTTAATAGTGCTTCGCGGGCAGCATCTTGAACTGCACCAAAAATACTAACATACATATGATCTTGTAATAAGTTAATTGTCTCAATCACACTTTCATTCCCCACAGCAAAAGCGATGCGCCATCCAGCCATATTGAAAGTTTTCGATAGAGTGTAAATTTCAATACCTGTATCTTTAGCACCGTCTGCTTGCAAGAAACTAACAGGTTTTTGACCATCGAATCCAATCGCACCGTAAGCAAAATCATGAATGACTAATATATTATGTTTATTAGCAAAATGAATGGTTTCATCAAAGAAATCTTTTGATGCAGTAGCACCGGTCGGATTATTTGGATAGTTTAAAAACATTAACTTTGCACGCTCAGCGGTAGTGGCATCAATTTTTGTATAATCTGGTAAAAAATTATTTTCTGCAATAAGCGGCATTGTTTCAAATTGTGCTTTTGCTAAAGCAACTCCTGATAAATAATCTGGATAGCCTGGATCTGGAACGAGAATAGTATCACCAGGGTTTGTAAAACAAAGTGGTAATTCTACTAATCCAGCTTTTCCACCAAACAAAATAGCAACTTCTGTTTTTGGATTTACTACTACATCATATTCGCGTTGATAGAATGTTGCCACGGCTTCTTTTAAACTTTCGTGTCCGCGAAATGGTGGATATTTATGATGAATGGTCTTTTCAGCAGCATCTTGTAAAGCTTTTACGATATGCTGCGGTGTTGGTTGATCTGGATTACCTTGACCTAGATTAATAACATCGTGACCTGCTGCTACGACTTTGTTAACTTTTGCAACAAGTGAAGCGAAAAATTGTGTAGGCAATGATGTTACTATCTCAGAAGGTTGAAATAATTTCATACTTTCCACCTCTTTTGAAAGTTGTTACAATTCTAGTGACAAATGATATAATCTTTCCAGTATTTTGTAAAGAAAAAAATTAAGAATGGGGCTGACAAAATGAAAGTCGCATGTATTCAAATGGACATTGTCTTTGGAGATGTAGAAAAAAATATTGAGAATGCTAAAAATAAAATAAGCGAAGCGATGAAGGAAAGACCAGACGTTATTGTCTTACCAGAATTATGGACAACGGGATATGATTTAACGAGGCTTACTGAAATTGCAGATAGGGATGGATTGCAAACGAAAGAAAAGCTGAAAGAATGGTCGAAGCAATATGGTGTACATATTGTCGGTGGGTCTATAGCGAAGCAAACAGAGCAAGGTGTTACAAATACAATGTATGTGGTAAACAAGGAAGGAGAACTAGTCAATGAATATAGTAAAGTGCATTTATTTCAGCTTATGGATGAACATAAATATTTAATCGCTGGAAATAGTACAGGTGAATTTAAGTTAGATGATGTAGAGTGCGCCGGCACAATTTGTTATGACATTCGTTTTCCGGAGTGGATGCGCGTTCATACTGCGAAAGGTGCAAAAGTTTTATTTGTTGTAGCAGAATGGCCATTAGTTCGTTTAGCACATTGGCGTTTGCTATTGCAAGCAAGAGCAGTTGAAAATCAATGTTATGTTGTTGCATGTAATAGGGCAGGGAAGGATCCGAGTAATGAGTTTGCCGGTCATTCTCTAATTGTCGATCCTTGGGGCGAAGTTGTTGTAGAAGCGAATGAAGAAGAATCAATTTTATTTGGAGAGCTTCATTTTGAGAAAATTAAAGAAGTACGCAAAGGAATTCCAGTTTTTGCAGATCGTCGTCCAGAATTATACAAATAAAATGTTGACAAGTGATTTTTATTCTTGGTATAGTCTTCAACATAAAGTTAAAAATTCAAAAAATTATACAACTCTTATCAAGAGCAGGTGGAGGGATTTGGCCCGATGAAGCCCAGCAACCGACCGTAATACCATTGTGAAATGGGGCGTTTATTTACGCCAAAAGGCACGGTGCTAATTCCAGCAGAAAGTAAACCTTTCTGGCAGATAAGAGGGGAGAAGATAAACTTCAAACCTCTTTCTTTGTGGAAAGAGGTTTTTCTACGTCAGAAAAACCTCTGAATTTAAAAAAGGGGGAGAAGACGATGGGATATTATTCATTAACTGAAACGACAGCTATACAATATGCGAAAGAACACGGTTATTTTGAAAAGAAAGCAAATGTAGTTTGTCATGAAATTGGAGATGGAAATTTAAATTACGTGTTCAAATTAGATGATGGAGAGAAGTCTATTATAATAAAACAAGCACTGCCATATGCGAAAGTAGTTGGTGAGAGCTGGCCACTGTCTATAAAAAGAGCGACGATTGAAAGTAAAGCATTACAAATTTTTGCGAAGTATGTGCCGGAATATGTGCCGGTAGTGTACAGTCATGATGAAGAGTTAGCAGTAACGGTCATAGAAGACTTATCAAGGCTAACAATTACAAGAAAAGGATTAACAGATGGAGAGGAGTACCCACTTTTATCCCAACATATTGGTCGCTTTCTAGCACATGTTTTGTTTTATACTTCAGATTTCGGTTTACAATCAGAAGAGAAAAGAGTGTTAGATAGTGAATTTGTTAATCCAGATCTTAGTAAAATTACGGAAGATTTAGTGTTTACAGATCCGTTTAGTCATTATGATACGAATGATTATGAACCAGAGTTACAACTAGCGGTGGATGAACTGTGGAGTGACAAAAATTTAAAATTAAAAGTAGCACAGTATAAATATAAGTTCTTAACAAGAAAAGAAGCGCTTATTCATGGTGATTTACATACTGGTAGTATTTTTTCATCACCTGCTGAAACGAAAGTAATTGATCCAGAATTTGCAACATACGGTCCATTTGGATTTGACCTTGGTCAATTTATTGCAAATTTATTATTAAATGCACTATCCCGTGAAGAGGAAAAAAGAAGTGTGCTATTTTTCCATATTGAGAAAACATGGAGTTATTTTGTAGAAGCTTTTACGAAATTATGGATTGGAGAAGGCGTAGAAGCATATACGAAAGAGAAACAATGGTTGCCAATTATTTTGCAAAATATTTTTACGGATGCCGTTGGATTTGCTGGA
The DNA here is from genome assembly GCF_019837435.1 of Bacillus sp. 16GRE42. Lineage (NCBI taxonomy): Bacteria > Bacillati > Bacillota > Bacilli > Caryophanales > Bacillaceae > Bacillus > Bacillus sp. 16GRE42. Next base: position 1,551,721 of record NZ_JADAXF010000001.1, on the reverse strand, counting down.
TGTGAGCTTATACGTAGAACAATTGGTTTAGCACATGTAGCTGATTTAGATGAAATAGCAAATAAAGAAACGAGAATCCAAGCTAAAAAACAAGCGCTATCCTTAGGTAAAGAACTAATAAAATATGAATCTAAGAGCGCTGACATTCAACTGTTCCGAACGTTATTTCAACAGACAGTTTCTGGAGGGGTAAAAGCATGAGTACAATGGTTACTGTTCCGAGGTCTGTCAGTTGGAAAGGTGATGCCATTGCAGTATTAAATCAAACAAAGTTGCCGCATAGTACAGAATACAAAACATTAACGACGATTGAAGAGGTATGGAAAAGTATTGTCATGCTAGAAGTACGAGGAGCACCTGCAATTGGAATTGTAGCTGCATTTGGTTTGGCGCTTGCATCAAAAAAATATAATACTGTACATATGGAAGAATTTCAAAAGAAGTTTAATAGAGATTGTAATTATTTAGGAACGTCACGCCCGACAGCAGTCAATTTATTTTGGGCAATCGATCGTATGAGAGAATCCATTGGAGAAATTACTAAAATAAAAGAAGCACAAAAAATATTAGAAGAAGAAGCACTTCTCATTCAGCAAGAAGATGAAGCGGTATGCCGGAGTATTGGAGAACATGCATTAACATGCTTTAAAGACGGTGATAACATTTTAACAATTTGTAACGCTGGAAGTATTGCAACTGCTAGATATGGTACTGCATTAGCACCGTTTTATATTGGGAAAGAAAAAGGTGTACGTTTACATGCGTATGCATGTGAAACGAGACCGGTTTTACAAGGCGGGCGTTTAACGACATGGGAATTAAAACAGGCAAATATTGATGTAACACTTATTACAGATAATACGGCAGCGCATGCTATTCAAACGAAAGAAATAAACGCAATTATTGTAGGAGCGGACCGAATTGTCGCAAATGGAGATACAGCAAATAAAATCGGAACAATGAATTTAGCTATATTAGCAAAGTATTTCGATATTCCATTTTACGTTGCAGCTCCGTTATCTACGTTTGATATTACGAAACAAATAGGTACAGACATTGTTATTGAAGAAAGAGATGAAACCGAAGTTACGAAAATTTTTGAAAAACAAGTGGCGCCAATTGGAACTAATGTTTATAATCCTGCATTTGACGTAACACCGAATGAATTAATTACAGGTATTATTACTGAAAAAGGCATCATACATGGAGATTATAAACGGGAAATTGCATCATTATTTGAAAGACAAGCTAATACATAATAGCTTGTTTTTTTATGCCTAAATGTATTTCGTACTCTTATTTATATAATGAAAGGGGGAGAGAAAAATGGAAGAGTGGATCAGGATGATAGGTAATGTAGGGTTTCCGATTGTTGTAACATTATATTTACTCCATCGTATTGAAAGTAAATTAGATGGGGTAATTGTTGCAATCGAGAAACTCCCTAAACAATTACTAAAGTAGGAAGGTCCTCGCGATAGAAAGTAAAATAAAGTTTGCTCTTCGTGAGCAAACTTTATTTTTTACCCCGCATTAATGGGAAGTAAAAGCCTTCACTTTATTGAGCAGTATAACCACCATCGATAACAACGGCTTGTCCAGTTATACCTCTTGCTTTTTCACTCGCTAAAAACATAGCATAATCAGCGATTTCTTGTACTTGCAATAAGCGTTTTTGTGGTACAAGTGGATAAATAACATCTTCTAAAACATTTTTAAGTGGTACATTTCGTGTAGTAGCTAAATCTTGTAGTTGATTACGTACAAGAGGGGTATCGACATAACCAGGACAAAGCGCATTAACGGTAATTCCGTGAGTAGCGCCTTCTAAAGCGGCAACTTTTGTTAATCCGATTACGCCATGCTTCGCGCTATTGTAGGCGGATTTTCCCGCAAATCCAACGAGGCCATTAATGGAGGCTACATTAATAATTCGGCCATACTTTTGTTTTTTCATGATTGGGAAGGCATGCTTAATTGCGATAAAAGGAGCGATTTGCATAATTTTAATAAGCAGTTCGAACTTTTCGGTTGGAAAATCTTCAATTGGTGAAACGTGCTGCATTCCTGCGTTGTTAATTAATATATGTAATGAACCGAAATGCGTAACGGTTTGAGAAATTGCAGCGGTAATTTCTTCTTCAGATGTAACATCACATTTTAAACCGATAGCTTGATAGCCTTCTTTTTGTAATTGTTCAGCAGCTTCTTTTGCACGTTCTTCAAGACGATCGGTAATAACAACTTTTGCACCTTCTTTTGCAAAAGCGTTTCCCATTTCATAACCAATGCCACTTGCAGCGCCTGTTAAAAAAACAACTCGATTTGTAACCATGATGAAAAACATCCCTTCGTCATAAAGTTCTCATATTGCTCTATTTAGAGAGTGGATAATGAAAATCCTGCAAAGAATTGGAAAAATATCGTTAGCTATCTTGTTTTGCAAAATAGTCTCTGCTATACTATTTTGTAAAGCAAGATACTTACGCTTATCTATCTTGTAAAACAAGATAGTGGGAGGATTTGAATTATGTCGACAAGTCAAATGCTGAAAGGGATTTTAGAAGGATGCTTACTTGCTATTATTTCTGAAGGTGAAATATACGGTTATGAAATGAGTGAAAAGCTAGCGAAGTATGGCTTTACAATGGCGAGTGAGGGAAGTATTTATCCGTTATTAATACGAATGCAAAAGGAAGGATTAATAACAAGTGTAATGAAGGAATCTCCATCTGGCCCAAAGCGAAAATATTATACATTAACAGAAAAAGGCGAGGAAGCACTTAATGAATTTATGGATCGCTGGGAAGCGATGCAAAGTAGTGTAGAGCGTCTACTTGAAGGGAAGGGGAGAAAAAAATAATGATATCCAGTGAAGCACGAAAGTTTTTATTAGATATGAGATTATTTTTAGTGGCAAAGGGTGTGAAAGAAAGCGATATTGAAAATTTTATAGAAGATGCAGAACTCCATTTAATTGAGGGTGAGAGTGATGGGAAAAGTGTAGAAGATATTTTCGGAAGCTCACCGAAAGAATATGCAAATGAACTTGTAAAAGTAATGGAAAAGGATAGACAGGAAACGTGGAAGCAAATTGGTTTTACAGTAATGAATATCGTATCGTTTTGGATTATTGCTTCTATCTTAATAGTGAATAACGGAATGTTACAGATTTCACTTATTCAGTGCATTGGCTATAGCTTTACATTGATCGTAGCTGTAATGGGTCCTAATTTTCTACTTCGTAAAATGACCTTCGTAACAAGCTTTACAAAAACATGGTTTTCTATGTGGTTTTTAGTCATGATTGCGCCAATGTTTCTAATAGGAGTTGTTACGATATTAGATGTAATATATCCTACAAAAATGCTCACATTCACCGAAATGCAAAGTTATATATTAGCTGGAGGTATTTTTATTATCACAATAGGGATAAATTTGTATTTTGAAGGATGGTTTAAAAACTTATATTTAATCATTCCGCTTTCAATTATGTTAGTGTTTAAAACATTTACATCAGAAGATCTCGTACCAATGTTATTTCAAATTATATGTTTATACGGAAGTTTGTTTATTTTAATTTTCCTTGAAATTATGATGAAGACGAATAGAAAAGAAACGGTTAAATAAGGGAGAGGTTATCATGCAAATTTCTAAAGAAGGAGAAAAGTTTTTAATCGATACAAAAGTGTATTTAATAACAAAAGGAATGAAAGAAGAAGATGTGGACGCTTTTATAGAAGATGCAGAACTTCATTTAATAGAAGGTGAGAAAGAGGGAAAGACGGTAAGCGATATATTCGGTGATTCACCAAAAGAATATGCGGAAGAATTAGCGAAAGAAATGGATAAGGATAAAGGCGGGAGTATAAAGAGTATTCTTGCCATGATAATTGGTATTGGCGGATATTGGATATTAACTCATATTTTATTTAATAATCCGAATCAGCAATTTATACTAACGAATATACAGTTAATTGGCTATCCTATCGTCTTAATCATTATGATTATTGGAACCATTGTTGCGTTTAGAATGTCTTCTTTTAAAAATAAATTTGTAGAGTTCGGGATTATTTACATAATGGTAATGGTTCCCATTTTATTATTAGTATTATTGATGTTTATTGATAAATGGTACGGGACACCTATTTTGCAATTGTCGACAATGCAAACATATATATTAGCAGCAAGTATCTTTTTATTGCTTTTCGTTGGAGAAGTGTATGTTCTTGGTTGGATAGGTGTTTTGGTGCTACTTGTTCCTTTAGCGATTATGTTTATATTTAAAGGATTAGAAGAAAAAAATGTATTTTGGGGAATTGCAAAGATATTACTTATGTATGGAAGTATATATGGATTAATGAGATGGTCTTTAAAAATTGAAGAGAGAAAAAGTATAAACGAGTAGTTCAAAAAAAGTGGCTGCTCTGGATATACAATAAATTATTTCCAAAGAAATACTATATTTTGATTTTAAGAGAGATTACGCTTAGATGTATAGTGTATCCTTTGGCAGCCGAGAATTGGTTTGTTGATTAAATAAGTTGTTTTAAACAGTAACATGACAGTTACTGTTTTTTTCTTTGTAATAAAGAGCTTTGTAAAGAGAGCTCTTTTTGTTCGTTTGTTAATAAGGAATGAATATGGACGTTTTCAGGACGAGGTACGATAGGGTACATAAGATTTGTTGGAGAAGGATGGTGCTCCGAGCCAGTTGGGGAATGAGGATCTGCGTGAGTAAGTTTTCCGTGAATACGTCTTGTAAATAAAATATGACCGACTTCGTGAGCGAGCGTGTATATATTTTTCATGGGGGCAGCCGAGTTTGTTAAAACGATATAACCAGTAAGTTGCTGTTGTTTTGCTAAAGAGTAAGCGCAGGCAATTACGGCTGTTTCTTTGAAATAATCACTGCCAATATAACAAATGTAAAGGTCGCATTCAGGAGCTTCATTTACACACGTTTGGAAAAAGGATGCTAATTTTTCCTGACTTTGAATAGAATTTTTATAACTAATTTCACGGTCAGAAAAACGAAAAAGTTCATTTAAAATAATTACGTCTTTAATTTGAAATGTAATGGGGTGCCAAATTGATTCTGCAACTGCTAAATCTTTTGCGATACGGTCATCAGAAATATTGGCGCCTGGAGTAATGCAAATACATATATTGACGTATGGATCCATAAGGAACACCTCAACTGAAAAAAATTCTTCCTATAATATATGTTGGGAAAAGACCCTATGTATGGATAAACGCCTTGTTTATTACAAGTCGAAAAAATTTCATAGTTCTATAACGTAGTGTGATCATCTTTTTGATATAGTAAAGGAAAGGGGGAGAATATATGTATACATTAAAAATCGTTTCAGACAGAGAAGCTCTTTATCAATTTGCAAGTTATGTAAGAGTTGTGCAAGGGGTGGAAGATGTATATGTAGAGGTGGGAGAACCTTTATATGAACATCCATTAATGAAGTTTTATGTACATATTAAGCTGGGGGAAACATATGAGCAACATAAAGCGTTACAAGAAATAGCAAGATTAGTAGAATTAGGGCGTTTTACATACGTTCATTATCGTAATGATGAAATTGAAGAAGCTTTTGAAGCTGTAAAATATGAAAGTTTTAAGAAATAAAAATGGAAAAAAGGAAGCGAAAGCTTCCTTTTTTTTCTTGGAAATTACATCAACAAAAGGAGAAAAATTTTGTTATGATAAGGGAGGGTGAGGAAAGGAGAATTTACATAATGGGGTATATTGAAGAGTTACGCAAAGTTGTTGGGACAAGACCACTTATTCTCGTTGGATCAGCAATAATTATACTAAATGATAATCAAGAAGTATTGCTTCAATATCGTTCAGATACATATGATTGGGGTGTACCTGGCGGCGCGATGGAACTAGGAGAAACGACGGAAGAAACTGCTCGCCGAGAATTATTAGAGGAGACGGGATTAACTGCAAAAATAATGCAATTTCTAGGTGTCTTATCAGGAAAGGAAGTATATTTCCGTTATCCTAATGGGGATGAAATTTTTAATGTTATTCATCTGTATCAGGGGCATCATGTGAGTGGAGAATTAAGGCTTGATCATGAGGGATTGAAGCTTCAATATTTTCCGGTAGATAAGTTACCAAAATTGAATGAAACGACAGAGAAAATTTCACAAAAATTTTTATATGCATTAACAGAATAGAAGGTTAATTCCTTCTATTTTTATTATATTAAATATTTTGATTTTTTAGTATGTTTATAGTATGATAGATGTAGACATACATCTTATGGAATTTCACCTAAAAACTGACTAGGGTACATAAGAGAGGGGCAAGTGCAAAATGCATAATGTTGTTATTACAGCTGCAGTTCGTTCGCCAATTGGAACTTTTGGAGGAGCGCTAAAAAATGTAACGCCAGTAGAATTAGCGGTTCCTGTACTTCAGGAAGCTGTAAAACGAGGCGGGGTAGAACCACACGAAGTTGATGAAGTAATTTTAGGTCATTGTATTCAAAGAACTGATGAAGCAAATACTGCAAGAACAGCTGCATTAGCGGCAGGATTTCCTGACACAGTTACGGGTTATACAATCCAACGCCAATGTTCTTCAGGTATGCAAGCAATTATGTCAGCTGCAATGCAAATTCAATTAGGTGTAAGTGATGTTGTTATTGCAGGTGGAGTAGAAGCGATGAGTTCGAGCCCTTATGCATTAAAACAGCACCGCTGGGGACAACGTCTACAGCACGGAGAAATTCGTGATACGGTGTGGGAAGTACTAGAAGATCCGATTCACCATATTATGATGGGTGAAACGGCTGAAAATTTAGTTGACCAATATGAAATTACAAGAGAGGAACAAGATGAAGTTGCGCTTCGTAGTCATACATTGGCACTACAAGCAATCGAGTCTGGATATTTTGACGAGCAAATTGTTCCTATTACGATAAAAGAACGTAGAAAAGAAATAGTATTTTCGAAGGATGAACATCCACGCGCAGATATTACAGCGGAAAAATTAGCAGGATTAAAACCAGCTTTCCGTAAAGATGGATCTGTAACGGCAGGGAATGCATCTGGCCTTAATGATGGAAGTGCGGTTCTAGTATTAATGAGCGAAGAAAAAGCGAAAGAAAAAGGCTTACAACCGTTAGCTAGAATTGTTGGATATTCAGTAGCTGGAGTAGATCCGAAAATTATGGGTATTGGACCAGCACCAGCAATTCGTAAAGGATTAGAAAAAGTAGATTGGTCATTAGAAGATGCTGATTTATTGGAAATTAATGAAGCTTTCGCGGCTCAATACCTAGCTGTAGAGAAAGAATTAGGTTTAGACCGTGAAAAAGTGAATGTAAACGGTAGCGGTGTAGGACTTGGACATCCAATTGGTTGTACAGGAGCTCGTATTACTGTAAGTTTAATTCATGAATTGAAGAGACGCGGTTTAGAAAAAGGAATTGCCTCTCTATGCGTCGGTGGCGGTATTGGGGTCGCATTATTTATAGAAGCACTATAAAAAAGAAGCAGCAATCGCTGCTTCTTTTTTATTAAGAATCAAATAAATGATGAAATAATCGATCACGATTTTCAAAGAAAAGTTTTGTCGTTTGGTAATGCTCGGTTTCTTCTAATGTGGATTCATGAATCCCTTCTTGTGTTAAAGAATATATAGTGGATTCAGGATAAGCCATTAAAATAGGAGAGTGCGTCGCGATAACAAATTGTGAACCTTGTTCCGCTAGTTCGTGCATTCGAATAAGCATGGAAAGTTGCCTCATTGGTGATAGAGCGGCCTCAGGCTCATCTAAAATGTATAAACCTTGTCCTGAAAAACGATTCATAAATAAGGAGAAAAATGATTCACCATGGGATTGCTCATGAAGTGAAACACCTCCATAAGATTTTATAGCATCTATTTCATCAATATAAGAAGCAACATTATAAAATGATTCAGCGCGAAGAAAGAAACCATCGTTTGGTGTATTGAAACTTTTCGAAATTCGAAGGTATTCATGTAAAGATGAATGTGAATCGTTTGTGCTAAAGCGGAAATTCTTCGTTCCACCTTCTGCATTAAATCCTAAAGCGATTGCAATTGCTTCGAGTAATGTTGATTTTCCCGTTCCGTTTTCTCCAATAATGAATGTTACATTTGGGTGGAAGGCAAGTGATTGTAAAGTTCGGATAGCGGGTAGACAGTAAGGATATGCGGAAAAACTAGGGATATTTTCTTTTTTTAATGTGACATTTTTTAAAAAGGGTACATCAATCAATATATAAACCTCAATTCATAACGGATTTTGATTGTAACAAAACAGTAAATACAAGTGTTAATGACACGTGAACCTCTCCTTATTTTCTGAATATTTTATGTGGATTATAACATGTAAACTATCATATTCCAATGTGAAAATAAATATTGCATCAAGATCAATTCTCTCGTTATGATAGATGGTATTCTATTGAAGATATGAAAAGGAGTTCAAACATGCCGTTTACATTTGCGCATCCAGCAGCAGTCCTTCCTTTTGTGAAAAAGCAGTCCAAATATATTTCAGTAACGGCTCTTATATTAGGGAGTATGGCGCCTGATTTTGAATATTTTTTACACTTTAGACCGTATGGTGTCATTGGCCATACATGGCTTGGGTTCTTATATTTAAATTTACCGCTTGTATTTCTACTCGCATGCATATATCATCACATTTTAAAAAAGCCGTTTATAACACATTTACCTAAACCATTTGCTGGATACTATACATATGTAGTAGATGAGAGGTGGGGGCTTCATACATGGAAGGATTTCTTTGTATTTTGCTATTCTGCTTTATTCGGTATGCTCACGCATGTCGTTTGGGATGCGTTTACTCATAAGACAGGCTACTTCGTTATGGAAATACCATTGTTACAAAGGGAATTACATAGTATCCCGGTGTATAAATATATGCAACACGGGAGTACATGTGTTGGTTTCTTATTACTATTATACGTATTATGGAAGTATAAAGATGAAACAGGGAAAGATATTATGATAGCTTCAGAAAAAAGGAAGTATTGGGTTTCGGCAATCATTGTGGCAGCTCTAGTATTTATCGTTCACGCGTTTGTAAATCCCTATTTTCATATTTTCCAAATAGGGGGTATAATAGTATCTGGACTGACAAGTTCGTTTTGTGGGCTTTTCATTGTTTCTATAGTCTACAAAGCAAAGGACTAATTTATATTAATGAATGATAGTGTTAGGAGAAATTATATGATGAAAGCATGGAAAAATATTTTTGTTTTATGTAGTTTTCTTCTTATGTTAAGTGGTTGCTTCCATCAAGAAGAAAAGAAAGTTGAACCGAAGAAGAAAGAATCTATTCCTGAAACAAAAGAATATGGTGGGCGTGAGCTGAAAAAAGTAGGACAAAAAGTGAAAGAAACAGGGTGGGGTACTTTTAAGTTAGAACAGATTCAATCTGTAAATCAAACATTTGAAGTAGCACCAATGAAAATTCACATACAAGATGTAAAAGTAATCTCTTTATCGCAGATGAGTAAAGATGCAAAAAATACATTAAAAGTATTTACGGCATTAACTCCTGAAGAAGTAAAGCGTAGATTAGGAGATAAAGTAAGCCAAGAAGATGCGGAGTTATATGCATCGATAAGTGGTACAGAGATTAGTGATACGATTCGTTACCTTGAAATTACATATAAGGTGGAAAATAGCGGAAATAAAAATATGCAATTTTTCTCTATGAATGATGTTACGATTAATGATAAGCAACATTTTAAAGTAGCAACTCAAAACTTTTTATATGATGAAGATACGCTCGTTGGTACAAAAAATGTATCAAGGGAAGACTATAAGCCTGGTGAAACAAGAGATGGTATTATCGGCTTAATACTTGATGATGGAAAAGAAAAGGTAAAGGATATTAAGTTTACAACAGATAATGTAGTCGCAGCAGATACAGAAACGCAAGATGTTGTAAAAGAGGCACAAACTTTTAATATCTCACTTTCTGAGTAAGGTGTTTTAAAAATATGTAAGAAAAAACAGTCAGCGCTTAAACTATTATGCTGACTGTTTTTTCTGTTCTTTTATGTATGAATCTACACTTTGAAAAGGTACCTTAATTTTAAACGCATCTTTTTGTTCATTAAATTGCTTTTCATTATAAGGGCCAAAACGTTTATTATGCTTTACGTCAATAATCCAATAATGCTCACTTTTTTTATTTGCAATTGCTCCGTCAGGGTTATTCGGATCTGACTTTTCCTCAATTTGTTTTGCAATAATGTATTTATCATCCCAAGCTATGTCTGTAATTTTTGCAGGAATGTATTGTGTGGCATATACAGCATCTTGTGATGGGAAAAGTTCAAATGCATTTCCAGAAGTACGTATGAGTTCGTATTCATCGTTAATCGTATAAGTTATATGATTTGTATTTCCAGCACAACCGGCTAATAGGAATGCGACGAATAGGATTATCCATTTTTTCAATATGGGAACCTCCTTTACAATGCTGTTGTAACACATTGTACAAGAAAAGTAAGAGAAACGCTAGTTTACAATGTTTTTTAGAAGTGGTACGATGAGACGGGTAAAGAAGGATATGAAGGAGTCGACATAAAATGAAGTTAAAGATGCATCGTCCAGCGCTTGTAATGAATCGCATAGGTGCTTCCCTAATTGACATGTTTTTAATCTCGGTTATGTATGGTGCAGTAGTAGCTATTATGACCGGAAATTATAGTGCTATTTTTAATCGCTTTAATATTAGTTTTGGTGATTATAGATATGATCTCGCAGTAGTTTTTATATTAATGGCGATATATTTTATTTTGGTACCCTTTATTTGGAACGGTGTTACACTTGGTAAAAAGGTAACGAGAATAAAATTAATTTCATTGAAGAGTGAAAAGTTAACATTACAAACATTAATTATAAGGTTTTTTGTATTGTTATTACCGAACATATTGCTACTTGGAATTCCGATATTATGTAACGTATATATGATGTTATTCCGCAAAGATAATTGTGGTTTTCAAGATTTAATTACAAAAACAAAAGTGATAAGTCTTGTATAATAAAACAGAGACCTTTTTATACATAAAATAAGAAGGTCTTTTTTTATTATATAAATATATTTTAAAGGATATATAATAAGAAAAAGTTAATCCATATCATTTTTGGTTTTAATAGATTGAAAATTAAGAAAATGTTATAATGATTAAAATAATATCTTTATATAATAAGGGGGAAATTGAAATGACTGGGGGTAGCGTAATCTTTTGGGGGATTTTAATTTTCATCGGTTTAGTTTTCGATCAGCGTAATAGTAAGAAAAAAGAAGGAGTAAAAAAGTAATCGCTTACAAATTAATAAGCAACTTTTCTTGCTTGCAGACTAATCTCATAAAGGAGTATACTGAATGACGGTAAGACTTATAGAAGGGGTAATGAAAATGAAGCTTGCAGGAAAAGTTGCTATCGTAACTGGCGGTGGCATCGGTATTGGACGTAATACAGCTCTTTTGTTGGCTAAACAAGGCGCAAAAGTAATTGTGACGGACATTGATCAAGAAAGTGGACAAGCAACAGTGGAGGAAATTACGAATCTAGGCGGAGAAGCACTTTTTGTAACCTATGATATGGGAAAGCAAGGAGATTGGCAACGCGTTATCAGTATTACTTTGAATGCATTTAGTCGCATTGATATGCTTTTTCAAAATGCTGGTTTATATAAAATAGATTCTATTTTTTCTCGCCAACAAGAGAACGATTCCAATGTACTTTGTATTAATGACGTTTGGATAGAGATAAAACAATTAACGTCATCTTTTATGAAACAGCAAGAAGAAGTGGTGCTGAGTGACTTACCGATTTTCGGTATTATTGGCACGAAAGGACAATCATTTCATACAGTAGAAGCCCTCGTATAATAATGAAAACCGCCCTCAAAGTATGTGGACGGTTTTTTTGTATGTTATACAGGGAGAAATTATTTTTTAACGAATACGTTGTTCAGTTTGACTATCAAAGAAATGCGCTTTATTCATATCAAATGCTAGTTTAATTTGATCTCCAGGTGAAAATGTATGTCTTGCATCAACACGTGCTGCAAAATCTTGATCTCCAAGTTTCATATATAAAATAGATTCAGCACCTAGTAACTCAGCAACTTCGATTTTTGTTGTGAAGGCAGTAGATTGTGAAGCTTCTAAAAATAATAGTTCATCATGAATGTCTTCAGGGCGAATGCCTAAAACAATTTCCTTATTTACATAGCCTTGTTCACGTAACATCTTCATTTTTCCTTCAGTTACTTTAACTTTTAATGAATTATCTATAACGAAATCGGTTTCAGTTAATTTACCACGGAAGAAATTCATTGCTGGTGAGCCAATAAATCCACCAACGAAAATATTTTCAGGTGTTTCATATACTTCTTTTGGAGTTCCGATTTGTTGAATCTTTCCGTCTTTCATAACAACGAGACGTGAAGCCATTGTCATTGCTTCTGTTTGATCATGTGTTACGTAAATTGTTGTCGTTCCAAGACGGTGATGTAATTTAGAAATTTCTGAGCGCATTGCAACACGTAATTTAGCGTCTAAGTTGGATAAAGGCTCATCCATTAAGAAAACTTTCGCGTCTCGAACAATTGCTCTACCTAACGCAACACGTTGACGTTGTCCACCAGATAATGCTTTCGGTTTTCTATCTAAATATTGTTCCAGTCCTAAAATTTTTGCTGCATTTTTCACACGACGATCGATTTCATCTTTTGGTATTTTTCTAAGTTTTAATCCAAATGCCATATTATCATACACACTCATATGTGGATATAAAGCATAGTTTTGGAAGACCATTGCGATATCGCGATCTTTTGGAGGGACATCATTCATTAGCTTACCATCAATTGAAAACTCTCCTTTTGAAATATCTTCCAGCCCAGCCACCATTCGTAATGTTGTAGATTTTCCGCATCCAGAAGGACCGACAAATACGATAAACTCTTTATCTTGAATGTGTAAATTAAAATCTGTTACAGCTGTTACGTTATTATCATATATTTTATAAATGTTTTCTAATTTCAATTCTGCCATGGTATTGCCCCCTAGAAAAATTATGCAAACGTTTTCTTTGAGTTTATTATAAACTAATAGATTCAAAAAATAAACAAAAAAATAAAACGTTTTCATTTATTAGAAGAATAGTAGTAATTTTCGTATGTTTTCTTAGAAAAATAAGAATAAAAAGTTGTAAGCGCTATTTTAAATTAAGATAGAATCTGTTATCATTCATTAATGAAAACGTTTGCGCCTTAAAAAAGAGAAAATCGAATTATTAATGAAATGGGGTAGCATAATGGAAAAACAGTGGTGGAAAGAAAGTGTAGTATATCAAATTTATCCTCGTAGCTTTATGGATAGTAACGGTGATGGTATTGGGGATCTTCGTGGAATTATTTCAAAGCTAGATTACTTAAAAGAATTAGGGATTGATGTCATTTGGTTATCTCCGGTCTATGAATCTCCAAATGATGATAATGGTTATGATATAAGTGATTATTGTAAAATTATGAATGAGTTCGGAACAATGGAAGATTGGGATGAGCTATTACATGAAATGCATGAACGTAATATGAAACTTATGATGGACTTAGTTGTTAACCATACTTCTGATGAACATAATTGGTTTATTGAATCACGTAAATCAAAAGATAATAAATATAGAGATTACTATATATGGCGTCCTGGAAAAGAAGGGAAAGAGCCGAACAACTGGGGAGCAGCTTTTAGTGGATCTGCATGGAAGTATGATGAAATGACAGATGAATATTATTTACATTTGTTTTCTAAAAAACAGCCGGATTTAAATTGGGATAATGAAAAGGTAAGACAAGATGTTTATGAAATGATGAAGTTTTGGTTAGAAAAAGGAATTGATGGCTTCCGTATGGATGTTATTAATTTTATTTCTAAAGAAGAGGGATTACCAGCTGTTGAAACGGAAGAAGAGGGGTATGTTTCAGGTCATAAGCATTTTATGAACGGTCCAAACATTCATAAATATTTACATGAAATGAATGAAGAAGTATTGTCTCATTATGATATTATGACGGTTGGTGAAATGCCTGGTGTAACGACAGAAGAAGCGAAAATGTATACTGGAGAAGAACGAAAAGAACTGCAGATGGTATTCCAATTTGAACATATGGATTTAGATTCGGGAGAAGGCGGAAAATGGGATGTAAAACCATGTTCACTCCTTACTTTAAAAGAGAATTTAACGAAGTGGCAAAAAGCATTAGAGCATACAGGGTGGAATAGCCTGTATTGGAATAACCATGATCAGCCACGCGTTGTATCTCGTTTTGGTAATGATGGAATGTATCGCATTAAATCTGCGAAAATGTTAGCGACGGTGCTTCATATGATGAAAGGAACACCATATATTTATCAAGGAGAAGAAATCGGAATGACGAACGTTCGATTTGAATCGATTGATGAATATCGAGATATTGAAACATTAAATATGTATAAGGAAAAAGTGATAGAGCACGGTGAAGATATAGATAAAGTGATGCAGTCTATTTATATAAAAGGGCGAGATAATGCTAGAACACCGATGCAGTGGGATGATAAAGATCATGCCGGATTCACAACAGGTGAGCCTTGGATTACGGTAAACCCTAACTACAAAGAAATCAATGTGAAACAAGCGATCCAAAATAAAGATTCAATTTTTTATTACTATAAAAAATTAATTGACCTACGCAAAAATAATGAAATAGTTGTGTACGGATCATATGATTTAATATTAGATAATAATCCTTCTATTTTTGCATACGTAAGAACATATGAAGAAGAAAAACTTCTTGTTATTGCAAACTTTACGGCGGAAGAAAGTGTATTTGAATTGCCTGAGGACGTTATTTATAGTGAATCAGAGTTATTCATACACAATTACGACGTAGAGAGTGGATCGATAGATAACATGACATTACGTCCATATGAAGCGATGGTATTTAAATTAAAATAAAAAAATCCTTATGCCACACCTTGGCATAAGGATTTTTTATTACCATGTTAAGATTGAGAATCCATATGGAGGAAGTGTAACCTGTAATACACTTGCTTCCGCTGAAAATTCTTCGTTTGTATAAATGTTAATGATTTTCTTTCCAGTAACATGGAGAGGGAGTGAAGCTGTAACATCACTATTAGTCGGATTTAAAACGAAAAAGATAGTTTCATCTTCATATGTTTTCGTATAAGAAATATAATTATGTTCATCATTTGCTTCGATGAATTGGAAAGTACCATGTCCTCCAAATGCTTTATATTGCTTTCGTAATGAAATTAATGTTTGTATATGTGTAAATAATAGATGATCTTGTTCTTTCATATCCCAAACCATACATTTGCGACAATCTGGGTCCATACCGCCGTCCATACCAATTTCGTCTCCATAATAAATACAAGGAGAGCCGATGAAAGAAAGATGGAATACATAAAGTAACTGTAACTTATTTTTATCTCCGTTACATGTTGTCAATATTCTTGGTGTATCATGGCTGTCTAATAAATGAAACGCTGCTTCATTTATATTCATAGAGTAGGAATGGAGAGATTCTGTAATTTGTTTCATAAATTCATTTGCTTTAATGGAATCATTAGCAAAGTAAGACAGCAGAGCGTTTGTAACAGGATAGCTCATTACAGCATCAAATTGATCTCCTTGTAGCCATGGAAGTGCATCGTGCCAAATTTCTCCTAAAATATATACTTCAGGATTTAATGCTTTTATCTCGCTTCGGAATTCTCTCCAAAAGCTGTGGTCGACTTCATTTGCTACATCAAGGCGCCAACCGTCTATATTAAATTCTCTTACCCAATAACGCCCAACTTCAAGTAAGTATTCTTTTACATCTGGGTGTGCTGTATTTAATTTAGGCATATACGGTGTAAACGCGAAAGTATCATAATTCGGAAGTGGCTCAGTTATAATTGGAAATTCATGAATATGGAACCACTCTTTATAAGCAGACTTCTCGCCGTTTTCTAGTACGTCTTGGAATTTATCGAAAAAGTATCCACTATGATTAAACACGGCATCGAGCATTATTTTTATACCGTGTGTATGACATGCTTGAACGAGTTCTTTGAACGTTTCTTTCGTCCCGAATTGCGGGTCGATTTCCATGTAGTCAATTGTGTCATATTTATGGTTGGAATGTGCTTTGAAAATAGGTGTGAAGTATATTCCTGAAATTCCAAGCTTAACAAGGTAATCGAGGTTTTGAATAATACCAGCAAAATCTCCGCCGAAAAAATTAGTTGGAGTTGGCTCAGCGCTTCCCCAAGGAAGAGTGTTTTCTGGATTTAGTGCACGATCTCCATTAGCGAACCGTTCTGGGAAAATTTGATACCAAACGGTGTCTTTAATCCAAGAAGGTGCTTGAAATACATCATTTGCATGAATAAATGGCAAACAGAAAAAGTTACCAACGTCATCATTTGGAATAGTGGAAAAAAATCCTCGCTCTGCATAAATAAGCGTTTCTATATCATTTTTTAATTCGAATCCATAACGTAAGCGCTTAAATTTAGGCTCGATGGAAATGGACCAATAATCAAACAATGCAGTAGAACCAGTTTTTTTCATCGCTGTACTTGATGTAATCCATTTCCCTTCTTTCCATTCATAAGGATCACCGTAAATAAGAGTGGCGCTTTGAACATCTTCTCTTTTAGTACGTATTCGGATGTGAATCGTTTTTTCATCGTAAGCGTATGCGTAATTATCTTTTGGCCTATGATAAATAGCTTCTTTAAGCATATAGAAAAGCCCCCTTTAATATCTCCATGCATATTGTTCCCTTAAGTATAATAATAAAGTATATGTTGCAAACGATTGCTTTTTGCATAGCTTTAATATTGCTTATAAGAGTAGTATTCATTTCATATAAAGTCAATGTATAAAGAGTGTAGTAATAATATTTTAAAATTAATATTTGCAAAATGAATAAAAGAATGTATAATGATAGACAAATAGCGCAAACGTTTTCATAGATTGAGATGTTGTTTGCGCTTCTATTAAACTATTTAATGCAAACGTTTTCAATTATTAGGGTACATATACAATTTAGGGAGGTTTTTGGGATGAAGAAAGCATTATCATTATTAACGGTTTCGGCATTATCAATTGGTATGTTATCTGCATGTGGACCGAAAGATTCAGGGAAAAAAGAAGAAAGTAAAGCGAAGAAAGATTACGATCTTCTCGTTTGGGAAGATGATAAAAAAGGTGTTGGTTTAGAACCAGCAGTGAAGAGTTTTGAGGAAAAATATAAAGTAAAAGTAAAAGTCGTTGAAATGCAAATGACAGATCAAGTGAAGAAGTTACGCCTTGATGGACCAGCGGGGACGGGACCAGATGTTGTAACATTACCACATGATCAAATTGGAAACGCAGTAACAGAAGGTTTACTTTCTGAAGTGAAAGCTGATGATACTGTAAAGAGTAGATTTACTGAATCATCGATAGAAGCACAGAAATATAACGGAAAATTATATGGTTTACCAAAAGCAATTGAGACACCAGTCTTTATTTACAATAAAAAATTAATGCCAAAAGCGCCAGAAACGATGGACGAGCTGTTTAACTTCTCAAAAGAATTTACGAAGGATGGCAAATACGGATTTTTAACACTAGGAGATAACTTCTACTTTGCTAATGCATTTATGGCAGGTATGGGTGGTTATGTATTTGGTGAAAAAGATGGAAAGCCAAATGCAAGTGATGTTGGATTAAATAATAGCGGAGCGGTACAAGGTGCTGAATATCTTCAAAAATGGTACAAAGAAAAGTTATTCCCGAAAGGTATTATCGGTGAATCTGGTGGACCTGCTGCTGATGGACTATTTAACGAAGGAAAAGCAGCATCTATTATGAACGGCCCATGGGCGTTCCAAGCAATGGAAAAGAACGGAATTGATTATGGTGTTGCTCCAATGCCGAAATTACCAAATGGTCAACCGATGAAAACATTTGTAGGGGTTAAAGGATGGCATGTAACAAGTTTCTCTAAGCAAAATGATTTAGCTACAAAGTTTACTGAATGGATAACAAATGAAGAAAACGCAAAAATTCGATTTGAGAAAACAAAAGAAATTCCTCCAGTAAAATCAGTAATGGAAGATCCAATTATTAAAGATAATGAAGCTGCAAAAGCAGTTGCAACGCAATCTGAAAATGGAATTCCAATGCCAAACATTCCGGAAATGCAAGAAGTATGGAAACCAGCTGGAGATGCGCTTCAATTAGTTGTTACGGAAAAAGAGGCACCAAAAGCAGCACTTGACAATGCAGTGAAGCAAATTAAAGGTAATATTGAGGCAAATCATAGTAAGAAAAAATAAGGTGAAATTCGTGCCTCTCATATGAGGGGCACGAATTCTCTCCCAGAAAAAAGGGGGAAGGAACATGCAAACATCTATGGAACCAGCAAACGGTTTAAACGGTTCAAAGCATAGGAAAATGGCAACCATGTTATCTATCATTCCAGGCGTGGGCCAAATGTATAATAAGCAATTTGTAAAAGGTCTTATTTTTCTAGTATTAACAGGTTCATTTATTGTAGCCTTTGCTGATTTATTAAATATGGGATTATGGGGAATTGTAACGCTTGGTACAGAAGTTCCACGTGACCATTCTGTCTTTCTATTAGTAGAAGGAATCTTGGCACTTATCGTCATCGTGTTTGGACTCGGAATATATGCATTTAATTTATATGATGCATACCAAAATGGGAAGAAACGTGATATAGGAACACCGTTAAACTCTGTAAAAGAGCAATACCGTAATTTACTAGATCAAGGTTTTCCATATTTAATGGTTTCACCAGGTTTTCTATTACTTATCTTTGTAGTTGTATTTCCAATCATCTTCGTAATTTTAATTGGATTTACGAACTATGATTTATATCATTCTCCTCCAGCTAAATTAGTAGATTGGGTAGGATTTAAAAACTTTATTGATATCTTTACATTACCGATGTGGAGAGAGACATTTTTAAGTGTATTTTCTTGGACTGTCATTTGGACATTCGTTGCAACGACATTACAAGTTGCGCTTGGTATTTTCTTAGCGATTATCGTAAATCAGCCTGGTATTAAAGGGAAGGCAATTATTCGAACAATCTTCATTTTACCATGGGCAGTTCCAGCATTCGTATCTATTCTTGTTTTCTCTGGTATGTTTAATGAAACATTTGGAGCAATTAACAATCAAGTATTGGCTTTATTCGGAATTGAAAAGATTGCTTGGATGACAGATCCATTTTGGGCGAAGATTGCTTTAATTATGATTCAAACGTGGCTTGGATTCCCATTTGTCTTTGCAATGACGACAGGTATACTGCAATCGATTCCGGGAGAATTATATGAAGCAGCTACAGTAGATGGAGCTACAGCTTGGCAACAGTTTCGTAAAATTACATTGCCACTTGTTCTATATGCAACAGCACCAATATTAATTACGCAATATACGTTTAACTTTAATAACTTTAGTATCATCTATCTATTTAACGGCGGAGGTCCTGCTGTAGCTGGACAAGACGCAGGTGGAACAGATATTTTAATTTCATGGATTTATAAGTTAACGATGACTTCGGCGCAGTACGGGAAAGCAGCAGCTCTTACAATGATATTATCGTTAATCGTTATTACAGTTGCGTTATGGCAATTTAAGAGAACAAAATCATTCCAAGAAGAGGATATGATGTAAATGAATATTAAAAAACAAAAGATGTTACGTCTCTCATTAAGTTATTTCGTTATTTTCGTAATGTGTGCCATCATTTTCTATCCATTATTATGGATTATTGGCTCATCGTTTAATCCAGGTGATAGTTTATCCGGATCAAGTATTATTCCACAAAATGCAACGTTAGATCATTATCGTAAGTTATTAGATTTAGAGAATAGTAATTATTTACTATGGTATAAAAACACGTTAAAAGTAAGTGTTATAACGATGATTTTCTCAGTGTTAGCAATTAGTTTTACTGCTTATGCATTTTCGAGATACCGTTTTGTTGGAAGGAAAAATGGTTTATTAACGTTTTTAATTCTGCAAATGATTCCGAACTTTGCGGCGCTAATCGCTCTATACGTATTAGCACAGTTAACAGGGTTAATCGATACGCACCTTGCATTAATTTTAATTTACGTAGGCGGGGCAATTCCAATGAATACATGGCTTATGAAAGGATATTTTGATACGATTCCGAAAGAATTGGATGAGTCAGCTCGTATGGATGGGGCAGGACATTTCCGTATTTTTTGGCAAATCATTATGCCACTTGCAAAGCCAATCGTAGCGGTTGTGGCATTATTCACTTTCATTGGTCCATTTACAGATTTCATTTTAGCGAGTGTTATTTTGCGCACACCAGAAAATTATACGTTAGCAGTTGGGTTATATGAAATGGTAGCGAAGAAATTTGGTAATGAATTTACAACGTTCGCAGCGGGTTCAGTATTGATTGCAATCCCAATTTCAATTTTATTCCTATCACTACAAAAATACTTTATCTCTGGTTTAACTGCTGGAGGTACGAAAGGATGAAAAATGGGACGTTACGTCCCATTTTTCTTTTCATCTCCCTATAAAAAAATTTATAGGGAGATGAAAAGAGATTTGACATCACATATGCAAAGAAGTGAAATAAATAGTATATTATAGTATAGGAAAAAAGAGCTATATCCCTTACAATACATGGAGAGGGAGAATATGATAGGTATTACAAGATAGAATCAATGAAAGTTTATGACTTCTCCTATTACTTGCAACGGGTGCAAGATTAAAATATATAACAAAATGGCAGAGAAGTGAGAGGAGGGGGATTTTTATGACAGTTACAATTAAAGATGTGGCGAAGAAGGCAAATGTAGCACCATCTACCGTTTCTCGTGTAATTGCTGATAATCCAAGTATAAGTGAAAAAACAAAGCGTCGTGTTCGGAAAGTAATGAGTGAACTAGGGTATCATCCCAATTTAAACGCAAGAAATCTAGCTAACCAAACAACAAAAACACTTGGTCTTGTTATGCCAAGTTCTGCAAGTAAAGCTTTTCAAAATCCGTTTTTCCCAGAAGTTATAAGAGGGATTAGTTCATTTGCACATGTGGAAGGGTATGCGCTTTATATGTCGACAGGTGAAACGGAAGATGAAATTTTTAATGGTGTTGTAAAGATGGTACAGGGGCGCCAAATTGGTGGCATTATTCTTTTATATTCAAGAGAGAATGATCGGATTATTCAATATTTGCATAAACAAAATTTCCCGTTTGTTTTAATTGGGAAACCGTATGATCGAAAAGATGAAATTACATATGTAGATAATGATAATTATACAGCTGCAAGAGAAGTAGCAGAATATTTGATTTCATTAGGTCATAAACAAATCGCGTTCATCGGCGGTGGATCAGATTTACTTGTAACGAGAGATCGTTTGGCTGGTATGAGTGATGCTTTAAAATTAGCGGACATTGTATTACCAAAAGAGTATATTTTACATTTTGATTTTTCGAGGGAAAGTGGTCAACAAGCCGTTGAGGAGTTAATGGGACTACAGCAACCACCGACAGCAATTGTGGCAACGGATGATTTAATTGGACTTGGTGTGTTAAGTGCTCTTTCTAAAAAAGGATTCGTTGTACCAAAGGATGTTTCCATTATAAGCTTTAACAATGCTTTATTATCAGAAATTGCGAGTCCGCCACTTTCGACAGTTGATGTGAATATTTATCAACTAGGATATGAGGCAGCAAAAGCTTTAGTGGATAAAATAGAGAATGCGGAGTCTACTGCAAAGTGTATTATTATTCCTCATAAATTACTAAAGCGCCAAACTTGCGATCATTATGCATAAAAAAGCTAAGAGTTTAACTCTTAGCTTTTTGTTGTAGAAAGGCCTCTAATCGATCACAGCCTTCTTTTAAAGTTTCAATACTATACGCATAGGACAAGCGAAGATAGCCTTCACCATATTCAGAAAATGCAGTTCCAGGAACGACAGCTAGTCCAGCTTCTTTGACAAGGTCAAGTGCAAAATCAAATGATGAAGAAGTTAAATGACCAACATATGGGAATAAGTAAAATGCACCTGTTGGCTTTTCAACTGTTAAGCCCATTTGAATGAGTCGATTATATACGTAATCACGACGTTTTTTGTATTGATGACGCATCATTTTTGGTGCATCTTTAGCAGCTGTTAATGCTTCAATTGCAGCATACTGAGCGATTGAAGTAGCACACGTTACGTTGTATTGATGAACTTTTAGTATATGTCCTGCTAAATAGCTTGGTGCGAACAATAGACCGATACGCCAGCCAGTCATAGAATGAGATTTTGATAAACCGTTAATGACGATAGTCTTTTCACGCATTTCTGGGAAATGAGCGATAGATGTATGCTTTTGTTCATATACAAGTTCGCTATAAATTTCATCAGAAAGGACGAAAATATTTTTATCTTTTAAAACAGTTACAATATCCTGTAATTCTTCTTTTGATAAAGTTACACCAGTTGGATTAGAAGGATACGGCAGTACGACGCATCTTGTTTTTTCTGTAATAGCATTTTCTAGCGCTTCGGCTGTTAAACGGAAGCCAGTTTCACGAACATCGATAAAAATAGGTGTAGCACCGCATAATCGAATAATTGGTTCGTATCCTGGATAAATAGGAGCAGGTAAAATAACTTCTGTTCCTGGCTCTAAAATCGTTCGGAATGCAATATCAATTGCTTCACTGGCACCGATTGTAACGATGGTTTCGTTTTCAGGCGAATACTGTAAATCGTAGTTATCTTTTACAAAGTTACAAGCAGCCTTGCGTAATTCTAGTAAACCGGCGTTATGTGTATAGCTTGTATAATTTTCTGTAATAGCCCGTTTTGCCGCTTCTTTTACGAGAGAAGGCGTAGGGAAATCGGGTTGACCAATTGTTAAAGAGATAAGATTATCATAGTTTTGAATCATGTTAGAGAATTGACGGATTCCAGAAATTTGGATGTCCTTCACTCTAGGGTTAATGAATTGTTCCATTGTATCTCCCTTTCTTCCGTTTGAAAATTAAGTTCATTTTAACATATTTTCTATGATTTCGCTTGCGTATATGTTATGTAGAAAGAGAGCGATAATAGAAAAAAAGCCGCTGTAAGCGACTTTTTAATATCCGTACTCCCAATCTATTTCATCTTCATTCCAAAGTACAGAGGATACTTTGCCAAGGTGAACAACTGATTCATTCACAGCACATGTGCAATTTTCTTCTCCGGTTTTATGCTGTAACTCTTCATATACTGATTTTTCAACATTTTCTAGAACAACCAAATTCTCTTCTTTTAAAACAAGCGTAGTACCCGCCATATTTATCTTCCTCCTACTAAAATAATGATCACTTATTTGTAAACATAGATAGTATGGATTATATGCTGTATTTTGCTATAGTTGTCCGTCTCATGAAGTATTTTTTATTTTCTTTGTAATCCGTATTCATTGTATACTGCCCGACGGAAATTTGGTACAGGGTTTACATTCATTTCGAAAATCTGTAACAATTATTATGTGTTGTTAACAAAGAATTAACAAATATGTTAAGAAAAATCAAAATTTTAAAACAAATAAACCCGTAAAATGATATAATCATATCAAAATACATATAGGGGATGAGAGGCTATGGAGCTGATCCGTGATTTAATGATCCAAATTGCCATCATTATTTTGCCACTATTTTTATATGAAGCGATTCGTTTAAATCGTTATCAAGAAATGCCTCCGAAGCCGAACCGCTACTTTATTATGTTTTTATCCAGCATTACACTCGTTCTCTCCATGACATACTCTATTTGTTTTGGTGACATTTGTGGGTATAACTTTCACCCAATCCCGATTGTTAGTGGTTTTTTATATGGTGGGATTGTTGGTTTAATCCCGGCCGTTATTTTTGTTGCATATGAATGGGCGCTAAAGGGAATGAGCCTTCTTCCAGTCATAGAAGTAATATTTCTATTGATAGTTCCATTATTTTTATCAAAGAAATGGTCTCTATTTTCAAGGGATAAGAAGCTAATTTTAGCATTTATGATTTCATCACTATACGTACTTGTTTCTTTAGTGATTGGCATGATTAACGTTCTGTTAGAAACGGGGTTTACACCACATATTTCACACTTATATAGCGGATATATATTTGCTTCGCTTATTATGGTTATGACTATGGTATTTCAAGTGTACTTAACAGAATATTTAAACGAAAATGCAATATTACGTACAGAGATGCAAAAGTCAGAAAAGCTTAATATTGTAAGTGAGTTGGCAGCAAGTGTTGCACATGAGGTTCGAAATCCACTCACTGTTGTTCGTGGTTTTATTCAATTGTTAGAAAGTACGGAAGATGTGAAAAATAAGGATTATATGCGTCTCGTATTAGCCGAATTGGATCGGGCAGAACAAATTATTTCAGATTATTTGAATTTAGCAAGGCCACAAATTGAGAAAAAAGAACACATTTGCTTATCCGCTCAATTAATAGAAATGACAACTCTTATGTCATCATTTGCAGCGATGCAAGGTGTATATTTGCAAGTTGAGATTTCTGAAAGTCTTTATACGATCGGTGATAAGACGAAACTGAAGCAAGCTATTATGAATGTTGTTAAAAATGGTATTGAAGCAATCCAAGGAAATAAAGGATATTTAAAAGTAACGGCTATGCAAAAAGATGAAACGATAGTAATAAGAGTTAAAGATAGTGGTGTTGGAATGACGAAAGAACAGTTAGTAAGACTGGGACAACCGTATTATTCTTTAAAAGAAAAAGGGACAGGATTAGGACTTATGGTAACATTTAGTATTTTACAAGCGCATAATGGTACGCTGGAATATAAAAGCGAAAGTGGGAAAGGAACTGAAGCGATTATTATATTGCCAGCTGTAAGAAATAAGGAATAAAAGTTACCGATGGAAGGTAACTTTTTATTTTATATTGTTTATTCATTTGTTTTTTCTTGTTTTGCTCGGCTAAATAAACTTTTAAATGATTGCAAGAATCCTTGCTCTTTTGATGCAGCAACCATTCTTTTTGTTTCTTGAATTTCGCGAATTACTTGCATAAGTTGTGCATCCCGATTGCTGTCTTTATTATAAATTTGATTTACGAGTTTATTCATTTTTTCCTCTTGCTTAGATTCGCGTTTATACATATGATTCATTAATAAGTCCATCTTTTCTTTTTGCAGGGCATCTGTTTGAGCGGCATGATCCACTAACTCTTGTAGCATTTTTTCTTGAGAGCCTTCTTTTACATAAACTTGTTGCATCAATTCATCTAGCTTTTCATCTTTTAAACGATTTTGGGTAATAAGGGTAGAATTTTGATGAATAATTGCTTCATTTAATTGAGCGAGCATTTCAAGTTTTAACATGAACTCCTCAAAGTTACGCCCATCTTCTTTTTCTTTCGTTTGTATCTCTTGCTTATCTTGTATAGCGGGTACAGGCGGGTCCTCTTTTTCTTTTAAAATAATAGGTATCGTTTCTGAAATGTCTTCTTGCAATGTAGCAGCTCTTTCATGTATAGATTTCAATAGTTTTAAATCATCCAGTTTATAAATGCGAGCATCAGCTGTTTTGGAAATGATATAACCATGATCCTCTAACAGTTGACTATATTTGCGAACTATATGTTTTGGGATGCCTGTTTTATTCGTGACATCTTTCGTTTTATAGGTAGCTTCCATAATATTTCCTCCCCAAAAAGTATCGTATATATCATTTCAATCTTTTATGAGGACTTCCTTTGAAAAAGAATGTCGGAAGGTTATTAGTTTTCTACAGCATTAGTGAAAAGATGAAGGAAAATGAGAGTTTTTTGGCGGAATGGCGAAGAAGAGCTAAAATAATGTCTGAAAACATATACAGGAGAAGTTTGTTATAATAACGGAGGCAAAGAAACTGGTAGAATCATGGAGGTATACATGAAGCAATTAAAAGGTATTATCATTTCAATTATTGCAATTCTTTCTATTGTAGTAGCGGTGTATGAAGTACTTGTTCCAGAGGAAACAAGTATCAAAAAAACGAATACGTATGATCAAGTTCTAGAATTTCCGAAAGAGCGATATCCAGAGACAGGGAAACATATTACGGATGCTATAAAAGAAGGACATTCAGAAGTTTGTACAATCGATCGTAGTGGTGCTGCGGATAGAAGGAAATTATCGTTAGCTCCATATCCATCAAAAAAAGGGTATGATCGTGATGAATGGCCAATGGCGATGTGTAAAGAAGGTGGAAAAGGAGCACATATTGAATATATAAGTCCAGCAGATAACCGCGGAGCAGGGTCTTGGGTAGGAAATAAGTTGGACAAATACCCAGATGGTACGCGTGTGAAATTTGACGTAAAGTAGTAGTTGCATATTTCATAATGAAGGAGAATGGGAACGATGGAGTTAACAATTTCTTATTCGCAATTAATGTTGATGAACTATGACGGTGATCAGCCTTACGTTGACTGGACGGATGAAGATTTTGAAAGAGGTTATGCGAAGGCGGATGGAACTGTTATTTTTGAAGCACTCTCTGATTATACTTGTGAAGTGAAAGTGACTTGCGGGAAGCATATTGAGAAAGAAGAAGCGATTAGAACGGTTACAGTTCCTTTTACAGTTGAAAATGGATGTATCGTTGTAACAAGTATTCTTTCAAATAAATTTCAAATTCCTATTGCGAATGGTGAGTATACAGTTGTATTACAGGCAACTCCTCTTGAAGAACCAACGGATGATGAATTATATAAAATACAATACGAATTCTTTTTTGAAAGTAAAGAATAAAAAATGGGTTATCCTCAATAAGGATAACCCATTTTCGTTATGCGTTTGTTTTTAGCAGGGAGCGAGCATCTTTTGCTGCTTGCACCATGTGCTCTAAAGCTGGAATAACTTCTTCTGTTCTTCTCGTTTTTAAACCACAATCAGGATTAATCCAGAAATATTTAGGATCGCATACTTCTAAAGATTGTTCTACGATTTTATACATTTCATCTTTACTCGGTACACGTGGGCTATGAATATCATATACACCTAGACCGATGCCTTTTTCATATGTTGTATGTTTTAATGTATCAATAAATTCACCGTGACTTCTTGATGTTTCGATAGAAATCACATCTGCATCTAATGCGCGAATCGCATCAACAATATCTTCGAAGTTACTGTAACACATATGAGTATGAATTTGTGTTTCATTTGCTACAGAAGAAGTTGCTAAAAGGAAGGATTGAACTGCCCATGTAATATAAGTGTCCCAATCTTTTTCTTTTAGTGGCATTCCTTCACGAAGTGCTGGCTCATCGACTTGGATTACTCGAATTCCGGAAGATTCAAGTAGTTCAATTTCGTGACGAAGAGCTAATGCAATTTGATACGAAACTTCTTTTCTTGGAATGTCATTTCGAACGAAGGACCAATTTAAAATTGTAACAGGTCCAGTTAACATTCCTTTTACAACTTTCTCTGTTAAGCTTTGTGCATAAACAGTTTCCTTAATAGTCATTCCGTTAATAAAGGCTACATCACCATAAATAACAGGTGGTTTTACGCAGCGAGAACCGTATGATTGTACCCAACCGTTTTTAGTGAATGAGAAACCAGCAAGACGCTCACCGAAATATTCGACCATGTCAGTTCTTTCAAACTCACCATGTACAAGGACATCAAGACCAATTTCTTCTTGGTAACGAATCCATTTTTCTGTCTCTTTTTCAATAAATTTTTCATATTGTTCATTTGAAATAACACCGTTACGCCATTCTTTTCGCGTTTGACGAACTTCAGTTGTTTGCGGGAAGCTACCGATAGTTGTTGTTGGTAACAATGGTAACTCTAGGGCAACTTGTTGTAATTCGTATCGCTTTTCAAATGGAAGAGGACGTGAGAAATCTTCTTCTTTTAGTGCTGTTCGTGCTGCTTTGACATCTTCACGGTTACGTACAGCAGATGAACGAATTGTATGATGTACATTTCGATATGTTTCCAGCTCATTACTAATACTTTCTGTACCTTGAGTGAGAGCAGAGTGAATGAGAACTAACTCTTCTAATTTTTGATTTGCAAATGCTAACACATCGAATAGTTCAGTCGATAAGTGAATTTCTTCTGTTTTATCGATTGGTGTATGCAATAAGCTACAAGAAGGCTGAACGATGAAGTCTTTCGTTTGGACTTGTTTTTGTAACGTTGTAAATAACGTAAGAACTTCATCAAGGTCAGCTCTCCAAATGTTACGGCCATCTATACAACCGACAGCTAAAGTTTTATCAGCTGGGAATCCATATTTTGAAATAGCATGTAGATTACCTTCTTTACCATGAACGAAATCTAATCCAATACCGGATACAGGGAATGTAATAATTTCTTCATAGTTTTCTTCTACACTATCAAAATATGTTTGTAAAAGAAGGTTCGCATTTGGAACTTCTTTACGAATAGCTTCATAAATTTCTTTTGCTTGTTGAACTTCTTCTTTTGTTAAAGAAGCGAAAATCGGTTCATCAACTTGAATGACTTGTGCACCAGCTGCATGTAGTTCTGAAAGCAGTTGTACGTATGGTGCAACTAATTGTTTTAAAATCGTAGCGAATTGTTCTTGTGTATAACCTTTAGCTAATTTTAAGAAAGTATATGGTCCTAAAATAACAGGTTTTCCATCTACTCCTAATTCTTGTTTTGCCTCTTCGTATAAGCGAAGTGGACGATTATCTTTTAAAGAGATTTGTAATCCCTCTTCATATTCAGGAACGATATAATGATAGTTTGTG
Source organism: Bacillus sp. 16GRE42 (assembly GCF_019837435.1). NCBI lineage: Bacteria > Bacillati > Bacillota > Bacilli > Caryophanales > Bacillaceae > Bacillus > Bacillus sp. 16GRE42. Next base: position 1,522,825 of record NZ_JADAXF010000001.1, on the reverse strand, counting down.
TTAAACCATTTTGTCATTTCAGAAGCTACGTGATCTTTAGAGCCACGCGCCATTGCGAAATATACATCAAGGTAAGATGTAAACTCAGAAAAACGTGATGGGATAAATCCTAGCATATAAGCAGTATCCAAAACGTGATCATAATATGTAAAGTCGCCAATTGGAATGAGTTCAATCCCTTTTTCTTGCTGTACTTTAACGTGTTGAAGGCGAATTTCTTTCATCGTTGTTAAAAATTGTTCTTCATCGATTTTATTGGACCAAAAAGCTTCCAATGTTTTTTTCCACTCTCTTTGTAGTCCGATACGTGGATAACCTAAGTTACTTGTTTGAATTGCCATTTTAAATTCCTCCCTAATTGAAAGTAAGCATTTCCGTTTACTAGGAAATACCTATAACAAAAAGCATAAAGGCATAGAAAATAAGCCTTCCTTTTTGTTTTAACACCTCATCATCATCCGTGAATCTATCAGTGTTGCTAAAACAGGCAGGTCTCCTGACTTATGCTTCATATAATTTCTTTCACCTTCCCGTTTTCACAGTGGCACTAAACAAGAAATCTCAGCATTTACAGTGGCGGGACCGTGTTGGAGTTTCACCAAGCTTCCCTTTTAAACACGAAACGAAATTTTCGTGTACCTATTTTCCTTTTGAAAGGAAGTTAACAAGCGATATGATATTGAAACAAATTCTAACACAATTTTTGGAATTTTGTCTACTGTTTTAAAATAAGAAAATTCTAAAGGTTTTTATTTTTATTATTCTGATTGTTCTAACTTTTATAAGAGTGAAGAGAGGTAGCGGTAATTGAAATAAAGTGCGATTAAACTTATAAAGAAGTGTGTATCTGTACAGAGATAAGATGCCAGTTATGTTATTTAACAATCGGTTCATGTTATATCAAAACCTAAACAAGTATCCCCCGTCCTAAATTAGAACGGGGGATACTTGTTTAGGTTTTAACATTAAATAACTTTATTGTCTTTTTACAGTTTCTTCTTTATAAGTTTACCTTTCATCTATATCAATTTCTGACAGTCGCCCTGCAACTGCATCTGTAAGGAGGGTGTTTAACCATTGTAATTCAACTGTAATATGTTCAATAACGCTTTGTAAAATATATAGTTGTGCACGTGGAATGTGTCCTTTGCTACAATCATAAATAGTTTGCATTTTATGTAAATATTGAACGGTATCATTTTTCTTTTTTTCTAAAATAGGAATTAACTCTTGATCATCACCAAAATGAGCGAAAGAGAGTGCTGAATAAATTGGTTTATAGATTTGATTTTTTGCCTCGAATTGTTTTAATAGTAACGTGTGAAATAACCGTTTACCTTCTTCTGTTATATGAAAGATTGTTTTATCGGGTCTATTCGTATCTCGAACAATCGTGGTAATACGAATTGCACCCTGCTTTTCTAATTGCTCGAAGGCGTAGTAAAGTGATCCTTTTGCATATTTAATATAACAATCCATTTGTCGTTCTTTCATGATGTGCTGCACTTCATATGGATGTTTATCTCCTTCGAGTAGCAAGCCGAGAATGACTAATTTCATGCTCATGCTGTCTCAACTCCTATAAATAAAAACTTTATACATATTATAAACGGCATATCCGTTTTCATAAAGGGATATGCCGTTTCTTCTCTCTATATTAACTTACTTGCTTTTGTTTTTGTTTCGTTTTTGGACCTGTAAAGAGGCGTTCATTGCCCATAAGTAAAATACAAATAATACTTAGTACAGCCGGAATAAGTGCCCAGAAGAATGTACTGGCAATAGAGGTAGCGAGAGCATCTTTAATACCAGTTAATATTTCAGCTGGAATCTTCTCGGTAGCACCTTGTGTTAATAAGAAACTTGTGTCTCCGCCTTTTGGAGCTAATTTAGCTAGTTCAGGAGGGAACACAGTGTTTAATTTAGTAGTAAAAATATGGTTTTGAATTGTACCGAAAATCGTTACACCAAGAGTCATACCGAGTGAACGGAAGAATGAGTTTGTTGATGTAGCAGAACCACGGTCTCGCATTTCTAACTTGTGGATAGAAGACATACTTAAAACTGAGAACGAGAAACCAACTCCAAGTCCAGTGAGAACCATAAATAGCGTTACAAGTAGACGAGGTGTATCCATTGTTAAAGTGCTTAGTAAATAAATACCAATTACGAAGAAAACGCCAGATACCATCATGATGTTACGATAGCTTGTTCGAGAAGCTAACTGTCCACCTGTTTGACTTCCAATTACAGAGCCAACCATCATAGGTGTTAAAATTAATCCAGCATTTGAGGCTGAACCGCCGAGAACACCTTGAACGAAGATTGGGATATAAACTGTACAGATAATAAAAGCGGCACCATAGAAAAAGGCAACTCCTTGGCTAGCTGCGAATAAAGGTTTTTTAAATAGATGGAAAGAAATGATAGGTTCAGTTGCTTTTCGTTCTACGAAGAAGAAAATAATAAGCATAATAACAACTGTTGTAAATAAACCGATAATTACAGTGGAATTCCATGCGTATTCTTTACCACCAAGTTCTAAGGCGAACATTAAGCAAACGATACTAATAACAAGTGTAATAGCGCCGGCCCAATCAATTTTTTGTTTTCTAAATTCTAGAGATTCACTGTAGTATTTAGTAATGAAGAAGAAAGAGATAAGTCCTAATGGAATATTAATATAGAAGACCCAATGCCAACTTATATAGTCTGTAATATAAGCACCTAATAAAGGGCCGAATACACTAGATGTCCCGAAAACCGCACCGAATAGCCCTGTCATTTTTCCACGCTTTTCTGGTGGGAATATATCGTACATAATCGTGAAGGCGATAGGCATAAGAGCACCGCCGCCGATCCCTTGAATTGCTCTATAAATACTTAGTTGCTCAATACTAGATGCTGTCCCGCAAAGTGCAGAACCGAATAAGAAAAGAATGAGACCACCAATATAAAAGCGTTTCCGTCCGTACATATCAGAAAGTTTTCCGAAGATAGGCATCCCTGCCATTGTTGCTACCATATATGCAGACGTGACCCAAACGAACTTGTCAAATCCTCCTAGGTCTCCAACAATCGTTGCCATTGCTGTTGCAACGATTGTATTATCCATTGCCGCCATTAAAATACCAAGTAATAAACCTGCAACAACAAATTTTGTATTGTTGGAGTCTTTTTTTGATAATTGAGATTCCAAATATAACCCTCCTTTAATAATAAGTAAACTATATGAAGTTTTGAGTGCAGCACATAAAAATTTAAAGTATAGTTCTTTCAAATTAATTTAAACAAGTGCACTGACAAAGCCATAAAGAATATTATAGTCAAATTTGACTAAAAGGCAAACTTTTTCTTCCGTCAAAATATTCTGTTGTATGGACAGCAAAAGAGTGAGTAATACTTAATATTGGTATAAAGTCAATGAAGGAAATTGTAAAAAAATATTTCAGTAAGAATACTGCCTGTTAACAGAGGAAAAATGGTTTTTTCTTTATATTGTCGAATAGGATACAAGGAAGAGCAATAACTATATATCGTTTGTAACAAGCTTTATTAATATGGTGTAGAGAGGTAGAATAAGGTCGTATGGATGATGCATCTGAAATGGGGTGAATATTATTGTGAAAATATGGAAACGAAATTCGGATCAAGGAAGGCATTCAATACCGCTACAACCAGTATTATGGATTGATGGCTCAAAAAAGGAAAGCGAATGTCCTAATATAGCAGTTACATTACAAATCCGTAGTATGTATAAAGAAAAATTTTCATATGAACTGACCTATGATGTAAACGACATACTTATTATTCGAATTGAAGTAGAAAATAAAGGAATGGAAATGATTTCACGAGTTGTAGTAAGTCATATGATTCGAGATTATTTTGCATATATCCCAAATTCATTAAAGGCTGATAAGGGGATGAGTGAGTTTTTGTTCCAGCTTGTAAGGTGGCGAATCGAAAATTTATTACCGAATGAGAAAGTAGAACTAATTTGTAAAATAAAAGCAAATAAAGATAAAGCAATTAAAAACGCATTATTTCAGGCTACATATACATTTCAATATAAAGGAGTATCATATGGTCCGCTGCAAACAAATGAAGTTGTTGTGCGGCAATGATAAAAAGGAACCTGTAAGAAAGGTTCCTTTTTTAATGAAGATTGTGTTTTTTGAGTACTTTTTTTTGCTCGATTCCTTTTTTTCCTACATAATTATTTTTATAACCAAAATATAAAATGAAAAGAAAGGAAGCAACATTTACAATAGCGTCAATTTGATCGTTTGTAATAAAGTTCACTCCGAAAGAATTACATAATAATTTTAACGATAACAGAAAGCCTGCTAGTAAACGTATAATATCTGATAGATTTTCTTTTTGTAGCATACAGATCACCTCTTTCTAAAACGATATATAGTATATATATGAAATAGAATAAAAATGGTATACAAGCTTAAGCGAAAATGTACACTCAATGTGTACATTTTTTATTTTGTAGAAAAACATAATTGTTATAGAAACATATATTGGTATAGAAGGGAGGAGAAGTATGAAACATAAAGGAAAAATTAGTGGGTTATTACTTGGGAATACAGTGGCAGTTACAGAATGGATTGCGCTTCAGGATGTAATTACAAAACTGGATTCGCGATCATTTTATACCGTCTTTATTATTTATATATTGCAAATGATACTCAGCTATTATTTTGGACATTGGTATGATAAAAGAGCGAGTGGACGTATGGATACGGAAGTAGGAGGAATGGCAAGTAATGATTTTGTAGTTGATTTTTTTGAGAAAGTAACTGCTCTGTCAGAACGGGATTCTCATAATATTACAGTGTACATTCTTTCTATGAAAGAATGGAAAGGACTAAAAGAAACAGTGCAAGAAAAAAATTTGGAGGTGTTAGTACAAAAATTGGAGAGTACAATTGTAAAGACAATTCGTAAAGGGGATGTTGTTACTAGGTGGGACGAAAATAAGTATGTTATTGTGGCAGTTGATAACGGACATGAAAAGTCGACGATAACAAACCGATTAATGAAAAATATTGAAAGTGAAATAGAAAATGGTTTGTTAAGTATGACGCTTTTATTTGGAGCTGCTAGTTATCCAATAGAAGGAAAAACTTTTGAAGAATTGTTAAGAAAGGCACAAAATCAATTGTACCAGCATAGGGATTTGTAAGAAAATGAGTGAAACTTTGATTTGAAGAAATATGATATGAAGAAGTTTTGAATGTAACATTTTTTTGACTTTTATTACAAAAAGAACTTTTATTGTAATAAAAGTCTTTAAAAATATATGGAATAAGCATATAATTATGATGGATGTGTCAATGCATTTTGCACAATGTGTTTCATTTTAAAAGTGTAGAGGGAAGCATGCTCTACACTTTTCCTTTTTAGGGAATGACAAGAATAATTGTAAGTTGTTGCAAGATAGCATTTATACTGTGTAAAATGAACAAATAGATTATTTGATAGAAAGCCGGAAAGGGAATGATAGAATGATAGACGTGAGAGAACAACGATCATCTTTTATCAGGTGAATTATTATTACTGTTGTTCTTCAAATTATTATGGCTGTGATGAATTCCGTTGTACTTTTATGTAATACATAGTATGAACAGACTTTAAAAAGTGCTAAGTAAAAGATGGATATGAAACTGCTAATTGGTTCAAAAAAGTAAAATGTAATTTTAAGTAATACAATTTGTACAAGCATTATAAACAATATCAATGATTTTCGTAGAAAAGGTGCGAGTATGGAGTTTATAGAAGGATATATAATTTTCATAGCTTTTTACACGATGATCGTATATAAGTAGGAGGAAGAAGATGTTGAAATATAGTAAATTAGCAATTGTAACTGCATTATCAATGACTTTATTAGCCGGTTGTTTCGGACCGAAACCAGAAGAGGAATTATATGTTGCATTTGAAAATGCTGCAAAGCAAGAAAAAACAATGTTTGAAGATGCAAAGAAACTTGAAACTTTAGAAAAAGAGGGACAAGAATTATATAACCAGATTGTTCGAGAAGGAAAAGATAATAATCAAACTGTTAAGGAAAAATTGAACCAAGCAGTGAAAAATACAGATGAACGAGACAAAGTGCTTAAAAAAGAAAAAGAATCTTTAAGTAAGGCACAAGAAGAAGTAAAATCAGTAGATAAATATGTGAAGAAAATTGAAGATAAGAAATTGAAAGATCAAGCGGATAAAGTGAAAAGCACATATGAGAAACGACAAGATTCATTTAACAAGATGTATGATAGCTATAATAAATCGTTAAAACAAGAAAAAGAATTATATACAATGTTACAAGATAAAGGTACAAAATTAAAAGATATTAGTGAAAAAGTAAAAGTAGTAAATCAATCTTATAAGGATATTGAATCAGAAAAAGACAAGTTTAATGAATTTACAAAATCTTATAATACAGAAAAAATAGCTTTTTATAAACAAGCAAATATTAAAATTAAAGAAGAGAAAAAATAAAACAGTTTGGCCTACAATTGGCCAAACTGTTTTATTTTTTTGTATAAGTACGACTATACCATGGGACAGGTTCACTTAATTTTTTTTCTTGTTTCAGTGCTTCAGGACCAATATAATCTTGAAGTGTTTTTTTTGCTACTGTTAAAGATAAGGTTGTTTTCGGATTTCGATAGGAGGATTCAAGATGACCAAGATGTGGTAGGATTCGAAAATCTTCTTTGGTAGGAGGAATATGGAAAAAATAATCACCTAAACGTATAAGAACATCAGATTGTTGTTGGCTAAAACGTGGATTTCTAGAAAAATGTAATCCTTCTTTAATAGCTTTTTTTTCAGCAATTAAGCGTTCTAAAGACGTCTTTTTTAACCAGTATAAATACTTCGGATTAGTTGCAGCTTTAGCATGACGATTCACAACGAAAATAGATTGAGCTAGTCGATTAATAGAATGTTGGTTTTGTAATTGAGATTGTGGTTGTGAAGGTTTCATATTGAATCTCCTTTCAATTTTTCATTATTATAACATAAATAAAAGAGGTTTTTATTATATGCAAAAAGTGATTGTATATATTTTCAATATTAAAGCAATATTGTTACAAAAAACAACTATTTTGTATAATAGTAATAGAATGTGTTTTAGAAATTTGATAATGAAAGAGTGAGAAGTTTGAAAGAAATATTAAAACAGCAATATGCCATTATAGATATTGGATCTAATACAATGCGTTTAGTTATTTATGAAAAGCAAAACGGAGGTTTTTATAAGGAGATTGAAAATACGAAAGTGGTTGCTCGGTTAAGGAATTACTTAATTGATGGTGTGTTGATGGAAGAAGGAATAGAGGTATTGTTACAAACGTTATTTCAATTTCAAGAAAGTACACGATTCCACCAGTTGCATCATGTACTTTGTGTTGCAACAGCAACAATTAGACAGGCTGAGAATCAAGAGGCAATTAAAAAACTGGTTGAGGGACAAACAGACTTTACTCTTAGAGTCTTATCAGAATATGAGGAAGCACGTTACGGCTATTTAGCAGTTATGAATTCAACTTCGTTCTCTGAAGGAATTACAGTAGATATTGGTGGAGGAAGTACAGAAGTTACATACTTTCGAAATAGAGAGATTCTAGAGTACCATAGCTTTCCTTTTGGAGCACTTTCTTTAAAACAACAATTTATTAAAGAGGATATACCTACTGAAGACGAGTTGGAAAAGATTCAAACGTACTTAGAATATCAATTTCGAACGTTACCATGGTTAATTGATAAGAAATTGCCTCTTATTGCAATTGGTGGTAGTGCGAGGAATTTAGTGAAAATCCATCAAAATTTAATTTGTTATCCTATAGCAGGGGTACATTTATATAAAATGAAAGAAGAAGATATTAAAAATGTGAAAGAAGAATTGGAAGCATTGTCGTTCATGGAAATCCAAAAATTGGAAGGATTGGCAAAAGATCGAGCAGATACAATTATTCCAGCAGTCAAAGTTTTTCATACGCTTGTTAATGTTATAGAGGCACCAGCATTTGTGTTAAGCAGAAAAGGGTTACGAGAAGGTGTTTTCTATGAAGAGTTGACAAAAGATTTGGGGATTTCATATTATCCGAACGTAGTCGAAGAAAGTTTACATTTATTATCACATGAATATGAAATGGATATGGAATTTGTAATTCAGCTTATTAAACATGGAAGATTGATTTGTAAACAGCTTGAAGAAACAGGGCTAATTTCTATGTCAGTAAAAGACTGGGAAGTATTTCATCAAGCAGCGAAAGTATTTAATATAGGTAAATATATAGACGAAGAAGCGAGTCGCTTACATACGTTTTATTTATTAGCGAATAAAACAATTGATGGTATGATGCATAAAGAGCGAGTTAGATTAGCGCTTATTGCGTCTTATAAATCAAAAATGTTATTCAAACAACACTTGTCCCCATTTGAAGGATGGTTTGATAAAAATGAACAAAAAAAAATCCGCCTATTAGGGGCTGTTTTACAATTTTCAGCAGCTCTAAATATAAGACAAAGATCGCTTGTTGAATCGATATCTATAATAGAAAGTAAAGAAGGATTAACATTTAAAATTGTATGTGAGCAATCGGCATTAGCGGAAAAAGTACAAGCTGAAAAACAAAAAAAGCAGCTGGAAAGAGTGTTGAAAAAGACTATTAATTTATCCTTCGAATCAAAATGTTAAGTTGTACGGATGTCTTTACAAAAAATTAACACCTTGGAATATTGTAATTTGCTAAAATAAAAGTAACTAAATTATAGTAAAAAAGTTTCAGGGGAAGTGTGAAGAGGATGGAAATGTTGATGGGGAATATAGTAAATTTAAATGATACAGCTTATTACAACAATCGAGAATTAAGTTGGTTAGCATTTAATGAACGTGTACTACAAGAAGCACAGGATGAAACGAATCCGCTCTTGGAAAGATTAAAGTTTATTAGCATTTTCAGTTCCAATTTAGATGAATTCTTTATGGTACGCGTAGCAGGATTGAAGGATCAAGTGAGTGCTGGGTTTAACCAACCAGAAAATAAGGCTGGCTTAACACCAAAAAAGCAATTAAATAAAATTGCGATAAAGGCCCATGAATTAATGACTGTACAATATGATACGTTTAAAAATTATGTGTTGCCAGCGCTGGAGTTAGAGGGGATTGAACGTTTAACATTCCACGATTTGACGAAAGAACAGAGGGAATTTATAGAAGAGTATTTTGATGAGCAAATTTTTCCAGTCTTAACACCTGTAGCTATTGATGCATATCGTCCATTTCCGATGTTATTAAATAAAAGTTTGAATTTAGCTACTCTTTTATATGATGAGAAACAAGTGGAGGAAGAAAACCGTACGAAGTTAGGGATTGTACAAGTTCCTTCATTACTCGAACGCTTCATATTTTTACCGAGTGAAGGGCAAAAGCATAAATTTATTTTATTAGAAGATGTAATTAGTGGTTTTACCCATAAATTATTTACAGGATATAATGTATCATCAGTTACTCGTTTTCGTATTACACGCAATGCGGATTTAACAATTCATGAAGAAGGTGCAAGGGATTTATTAAAGGTAATTGAAAAAGAATTAAAAAAGCGTAAGTGGGGAGCTGCTGTACGTTTAGAAGTTGGCAAAGAGCATATTGATGAAAGAGTATTAGCATTATTATATGAGGTGTTGGAAGTAAAAGATGAAGATGTGTATATAATGGATGGACCGTTAGATTTAACATGTCTATTTTCTTTATATAAAAAACTAGCTCCTGTATATGAACATCTTGTATATCCGGCTCTTATTCCGCAACGGCCTCAAGACTTAGGGGATGCGGAAGATGTATTTGAAAAAGCGATTGAGCATGATATTTTATTACATCATCCTTTTGAATCATTTCAGCCAGTAGTTGATTTTGTCCGTGATGCGGCAGACGATCCGAATGTACTTGCAATCAAACAAACATTATATCGAGTAAGTGGGGATTCGCCGATTATTCAGGCGCTAAAGGTAGCAGCTGAAAAAGGGAAGCAAGTTACGGTATTAGTTGAATTAAAGGCAAGATTTGATGAAGAAAATAATGTGAATTGGGCTAAAGAATTGGAACAGGCGGGCTGTCATGTTATTTACGGTGTAAGCCACTTGAAAACACATAGTAAAATTACGCTAGTTGTAAGAAGAAAAAACGGAAAAATTGAAAGGTTCGTACATCTTGGGACTGGAAATTATAATGACGCGACTGCAAAGTTATATACTGATTTTGGGTATATTACATCACGAAAAGACTTTGGGGTCGATGCAACAAATTTCTTTAATTATTTGAGCGGTTATACAACAAAGCCGCATTTTCATCATTTATCGGTTGCACCATTTGATATAAGAGAGCAATTTATGGATTTAATAGATGAAGAAATCGGTTATCATAGGCAATATGGAAATGGGTATATTATCGCTAAGATGAATTCATTAACAGATAAACCATTAATAAAAAAAATGTATGAAGCATCACAAGCTGGAGTAAAGGTAGAGCTCATCGTTCGAGGAACATGTTGTTTAAGGCCTGGTATTCCAAATGTAAGTGAGAATATTCGGGTAGTTAGTGTTGTTGGGAGATATTTAGAACATAGCCGAATTTATTATTTCCATCATAATGGAGAGGAAAAGACATATTTATCTTCAGCTGATTGGATGACGCGAAATATGGAAAAGCGAGTAGAAATATCTTTCCCAATATTAGATATTGAAATGAAGGCGAGAATTAAGGCGATTTTACAGCTTATATTAGCTGATAATGTGAAAACGCGCGAACAAAATAAAACCGGTGATTATTATTATGTTATTAATAGTAGTACAGAAGAAATTGATAGCCAAGTGAAGTTGTTTAAGATGGCGTATCAAAACACGGATGCTGAATAATGAGAACAAAGTAAAAAAACCTCTTAAAAAAGAGGTTTTTTTACTTTGTTCTCTACTTATTATATGTTCTCTAAATAAATGGATGCGTAGAGAGAATAGTTTTTATTGTAAGCATGTTAATAGATCATGGATCGGTCAAGAGAGGGAATAACATTGGTAGAATTGTGGCAGTACATTAATAATAGTATGGTTGTTGACAAGGTCCACCATAACAAGGATAAGGTGTTGGCGGTGGGAAAGGTGGTGGATATGGTGGATAATACGGTCTAGGACCGAAAGCCAATGCACCGCCTAGCAGTCCGCCAGCAATGCCAGCTAGAAATGGGACGCCAAAAAACGGAAAGAAGCGTGAGTCGCCTACTGGACCAATAGGTGCTGAACGGACTGGGATTGGTTGATAATATGGGTACATGAACAAACCTCCTTTATTGGACTCACTTTTATCATATGGTAAATGAAACGTGGATGAGCGCGTACAAGAAAGGATATGTAAGAAAATAGGCGAATTATTACGAATGTTGGAGCGTGAAAATCGTAATTTCAGGTTTTGACATAAATCGGAATGGGACACGTGTTCTTCCAAGGCCCCGATTGACATAGAGAGCTAAATCTTGAATCGTATAGAAGCCTTCAACATAGTTTTTAGCAAGTGATGGGGTAATAATAGCGCCTAAAAAAGGAATTTGCACTTGTCCGCCATGGCTATGACCAGAAAGTTGTAAGTTAACTGGATATTTAGCGATTTGCGGTGCAATATCTGGCTCGTGAACAAGAACAATGTTATAAGTATTTTGCCTCGCGTACTGTAGTGTCTCCTCTATTTTTGGTTTGCCTAGTAGTATATCATCGAGCCCGAAAATTGAAATTTCACTATTATCCAGTAGACGGATTCTCTTTTCGTTATTTAGTAATAGTTCAAATCCAGATTCACGCATGATGTGCTCATAGTATTCCGTTCCATAGCCGCCGTGATCATGGTTACCATAAATAGAAAATTTACCGAAGGGTGCTTGTATATTTTTTAAAATGGATGCAACGAAAGGGGTGGCAGTATATGTTTGATAATTATCAATGAGATCACCAGTAAAAAGAACAATGTCGGGTTTTACAGCATTAATTTTAGAAACGATTTGAGATAAATGTTGGAGAGAGAAATAGTATCCGAGATGTAAATCGCTAAATTGAAGAATCTTCATACCATGAAAACTTTTGGGTATGAGTTGCGATGTAAGTGTATGCTCTGTAAAAGAGAGTAAATGAGGCTCAATATATTTAGCGTAATAGTACCCGATGCTAGTGGTTATAAATGAATATAGACAAGTGCGCATGCCAACTTTTAAAAAATCTCTTCTAGTAATTTTCTTCATAAAAATATGAGTATACCTATTTGACTTATATCACATGTGTTCGTTACATCTACAGGTTACTCAAATCTCCTTTCAGTTTATTTGAAATATATTTTAAATAATAAAAAAGTAGTATAGATTACGAAAAAAATGAATGAAAAGAAACCTCTTTACGTTAAAATATCAGAAAAGTTTAAAAATATAAAGATTTCTATTAAATAAAATGATAAAATGAATGTGTATTCATTTTTGGGAGGGGATGTATGTGAAAGAAAAGGTAGTTATTATTACAGGTGGATCAAGCGGAATGGGAAAAGGAATGGCGATTCGTTTTGCAAAAGAAGGGGCACGAGTTGTTATTACAGGACGTACAAAGGAAAAACTAGAGGAAACAAAGTTGGAAATTGAACAATTTCCAGGGCAAATATTACCCGTACAAATGGATGTAAGAAATACTGATGATATTCAGAAAATGATTGAACAGATTGATGAGAAGTTTGGACGAATTGATATTTTAATAAATAATGCAGCTGGAAACTTTATTTGTCCAGCAGAGGATTTATCCGTGAATGGCTGGAATTCGGTCATAAATATTGTGTTAAATGGCACATTTTACTGTAGCCAGGCTGTCGGAAAATATTGGATTGAAAAAGGTATAAAAGGGAATATCATTAACATGGTAGCAACATATGCATGGGATGCAGGTCCGGGAGTTATTCATTCGGCTGCAGCGAAGGCTGGAGTGTTAGCAATGACGAAGACGCTTGCTGTTGAGTGGGGACGTAAATATGGAATACGAGTTAACGCTATCGCGCCAGGACCAATTGAACGTACGGGCGGTGCTGATAAGTTATGGATTTCAGAAGAAATGGCTAAGCGTACGATACAAAGTGTTCCGCTTGGAAGGCTGGGTACGCCAGAAGAAATCGCAGGTTTAGCTTATTATTTATGTTCAGATGAAGCTGCGTACATAAATGGAACTTGCATGACAATGGATGGAGGACAACATTTACATCAATATCCATTTTAAAAGGGATGAGAAAATGAATGTTTGATCCATATTCTTACGGTTAAATGTGACGGAATTGTGACATGTGAAAGAAAAGTGTTTACAAGAGGTCATATATACGTTATATTTAAGACCTCTTTTTTCTTCATAGTAGAATTGCTAATTCCCCTTAGCATTTTACCCCTCTAATCCCTTCAGGAAAACTGAAGGGATTTTTTATTATTTTTCCGTAAATATCATGTTATAATTTTTGAAAAGTAAAGGGAGGGAAGCGCGTTGATAGATGCATTAGATGTAATGAGTAACTTGGATAAAGTCCTTCCTTATTATCAAGCTATTTTTAGTGCTGATGAGCATACTGTAATTGGATATGAAGTAGTAGGACGTATTCAAACAGAAGAGGGCATACAAAGTCTAGCTTCTTTCTTTCATGATGATTCTATTCCGAGTGAGTTTCAACTGGAAGCGGACAACATTATAGTAGAAAAAGCTTTAAATCGTTATTTAGAAAGTGATCAAAAATTATTATTATTTATACATCGGAATGCTAACGTATTAATGAACGATGATGATGAAAGTTTACTTCAACTTTTATTGATGTATGAAGAGCAAGGTTTAAATTTGAAACACATTGTTTTAGAAATTACAGAACATGAATGTCAAGAAGATATAGAGCAATTTAATCATTTGCTTATGTATTATCGTACATATGGTATTCAAATTTCGATTAATAAAGTCGGAACGGGTACAAGTAATTTAGAACGTATTAGCGTGTTAGCACCGGATATTTTAAAAGTAGATTTAACAAACTTAAGGCAAACTGCACTTTTACAATCTTATCAAGATATTTTATATTCTTTATCATTACTTGCTAGAAGAATTGGTGCAACATTGTTATATGAAGAAATAGATGCTTTTTATCAACTACAATATGCTTGGAAAAACGGTGGTAGATATTATCAAGGGAATTATTTGAAAGAGTGCTTACCTGATTTTATTGAAACGAACGTTTTGAAAGAACGACTTGGTAATGAGTGTCATCAATTTATTCAACATGAGAAGAAAAAGTTACAAAAGATTTATAATTTAACAGAAATGTTACGTGATCGAATTGGTGATGTTCTAGCCAAACAGAAAAAGAATGAAGATATAAATGATTGGTTATTACAATTTAGCCAAAGTGTATCACAGTGTAGTTTTCGCATATTTATTTGTAACGAAGATGGTTTCCAACAATCAGGAAACGTTATGAAAAAAGATGGGGAATGGATTGTGATGCCTGAGTATTATATGAAGAACTGGAGTTGGCGTCCGTATTTTCTAGAAAATATTATGAAAATGCGTTTTGAGAATAAGGCAAGACTTTCAGATTTATATGCTGATATTGAAACCGGTGAGATGGTACGAACATTTTCCTTCCCAATTGATGATGAAAACTTTTTATTTATAGATTTATCGTATGAATATTTATATGAAGAAGATGTTTTATTTTAATGCACGAAGAGATTCGTGCATTTTTTGTTTGTTTTTATCATAAATTGGTAATAGTGAAAATGGTGATGAAAATGCTGTCTATCGTTGTAAAGATTTTACGAACGAAACCACCCCTGTCTTTGCATAATCATTGTTACAATGAATACTACAAAGACAAGTTTTCTTAAAAGGAAGGTGAAAAAATGAGGAAATATGGAATATGGTTAGTTCTATTTGTATGCGTTGCCTTTCTAGTTGGTTATAGTGTCACAACTGTTTTAGGAAAAGAGGAAGCGAAAGTCGATCGGGAAGAAGTGTTTACAACGATACAAAAGGGCTATGAAACCCAATTTTCAATTCGTGGGAAGCATTTGCCGATGAATAAGATGATAGAAACGTTATCACCATATTTTACAGAGAATTTCCTTCAAGTATTTACAGATGAAAATAGTAGAAGTGATAAACAAAGTGGTGAATATTTACTTCCAGCAAAAGAAGCGCCGTTTTCTTTTCATTCAGAAACGAAAATGTCATATGATGAAGAGCATAAAATTTTATATGTATATGAGCGGGCGAAAAGTGGACAATATCAAATTGTAACATTGCAAAGAGATCAAGGGAAATGGAAATTGGCCGGATATCATGAAAGTCAAGAACTTTTAACTGAAATAAAACGATTACAACAATTATAAAGTGAAACTGTAATCGGTGGGGGATGTTCATCTCTCACTGATTAATAGCTCGCACCAATCGGGCTATTACTGCCCACAAATAGTGGGATAAAAATAAGAATAGGTCTTTACCTATTCTTATTCAATATTGAGTAGCTGTTGTAATTTTTCAATTTGAAAACCAGCAACAACTTCTCCATCAATTACAACTGTTGGAGTTGAATACGAATCATAGTCGTATAAAAGACGATTGCGTGCAGCAGCGTCTTTTTTTACGTCAAACTCTTCATATACAACGTTATTATGCTTTAAAAATTCTTTCACAATGACACATGGCGGACAATCAGGTTGTGTGTAAACCTCAATTTTTTTCATTGTAATTCCTCCTTTTTTCTGTTTTTTATTATATTCTTCCAGTATAAAAATCGCAATAAAGAAGGGAAAAGATGTTCTTTCTGTTTTTTCCTTCGCATTTCGACAAATTTTTAGTTGAGTTTCTGGCCAATAACCTTTATCCTAGACTGTGGAACATTTTTTCTGTTATGACGGATAGAATGAGTATAGCTGTAAAACCTATTGGTAGGAAGATCAGAGAAAGGAGAGATTTCATGTCTCTACTCCAAGGAATTTTAACTCGACTTGTTAGTCTACAAGAACAAGCTGAAAGCGGTGAAGTAGCACAACGCTATTTTGAAGTGAACGGTGAGCGCAAATGTAGCGTGAAATTTTTCGATAAAAGTGAAATGTATGAGTTAGAAGTGTATCAACAAGGTGAAAAACCTCAAGTGTATCAATTCGATAATATCGATATGGTTGCAATTGAGATTTACGATATCATTTCTTGATACATATAAAAAAGGTGTTGCCATATGGCAACACCTTTTTTAGTTCTATTACTTTTTAGCATATAGGTATAGGGATTTTTCATTTTTCCTACAATGGTAATAAAGTGAAATTGTAATCAGTAGGGCTTCTTCGTCCTATACTGATTATTAGCCATCACCAATTGGGTGTTTACGGGTAGCAAATAGCGGGATAAAAATAACGAGGAGGTGTGTTGTATGGAACGTTTACCAGTTGTGGTTTGTCCTAAATGCCACAATTCTGCTGAGATTATTCATGTATTAACGGCTCAATCGAATCAAAATGTAATTTATACGTGCCAAGTTTGCCATTATGTAATTCGAAATATTGAAACGAATAAAGGGTAGGAAGTTATAATTTTTATTTTTGTCCCATACAATGAGAATACGAAAAGTCTGTCTAATTGAAAGGACGTGACTATGTGGCCGGTGAACATACATTTTATAATGTTTCAGAGAGACATTTAAATTTTGATATGGTCTTTAGCCGTATTTGCAGTTTCATTGAAAAGGATCCACGAAATTTATATCGCTTATCCATTGGGACAGACTCACAAGCACATCAAAAGGATACGAGGTTTATTACGGCAATTCATATTCATCGCGTTGGAAAAGGTGCCTGGGGGTGTTTACACCATAAATCAGTAAAAGATAAGCCAGCAACTTTACGTGAGAAAATATATTTAGAAACGCAGTTTAGCCAAGAAATTGCATGCCTATTTACTCCGAACCATATACAAACAATATGGGATTTATTGCATCCATATGCTCAAGAGGGAGCTGGATTTATAATGGAAATTCACTTGGATATCGGAAATGATGGTTTAACAAAAGAATTTATTCTAGATATGACAGCGAAAATTCAAGCGATGGGATTAACAGCAAAAATTAAGCCAGATGCTTATGCGGCGTTTAGTTATGCAAATCGATATACGAAATAAAAAACAATTTTTATATATCCCCCACTAAAAACTGAATATTACATCTATTAAATAGGTTGAAAATTATATATAATAAGAGTAACGATGCGAGTATAAGGAGAGGGGTATATGAAAAGGGAATTTGTTTTAACAGAAGAAGAAGAGAGTTTGTTACTAGATATTCTATTTCAGCAAAATTATGCGAGTGAAATTTTATCTGTGGAAATTACAGATATTGAGAATGGTTTAAAACAGACAGATGTGACGCAATATAAAAAAATCACAAGGTTATTTTACAGATTAAAAAATAAGGGGTATTAAGCGCTACCGGAATGGTAGTCTTTTTTTTGTGTTGTATGCTAAAATAGCTGTGTAATTTTGTTTTTATTGAAATAAAGTAGGGACAAAATAATAATATGAAAACGCTGTCATAAAATATGAATAGAATCGGTGATTAAAAGTAGGAAAAAGGGAAAATGGGGGGATGTAACATGATTAGTATTCCGAAAGACGAGTTTCAACAAATTTTTGTGAAAGATTTAATGATTTCATCAGAAAAAGTAGCACATGTCCAAATGGGGAATGGTTTAGAGCATGCTTTACTCGTTCTTGTGAAATCTGGATATTCGGCGATACCTGTTTTGGACCCGATGTATAAATTGCATGGGTTAATTAGTACTGCCATGATTTTAGACGGTATGTTAGGGCTGGAACGTATTGAGTTTGAAAGACTTGACGAAATGAAAGTAGAACAGGTGATGAAGGAAGACATTCCGGTTCTTAAGTTAGAAGATTCGTTTGCAAAAGCTTTAGAAATGACAATTGATCATCCTTTTATTTGCGCTGTCAATGAAGATGGGTATTTTGAGGGGATTTTAACACGTCGGGCTATTTTAAAATTGTTGAATAAAAAAGTAAGGCAACATAATCGATAATGTGAGAAAAGTGACTTCATAGAAGCGGAGAAGTCACTTTTTTTCGTGCATATCAGTTGTGTATGTATTATATTTAAAAAGATAAAAAATATAAGAGTATATAGTTAAATTAAGGATGAAAAGCTTATTGAGATAAGGTGTATGGAAGCTAAGGAAAGAGGGAGAAAGTTGCAAATTGATGATTTTCAAATGATGGTTGTGTTAGCTCAGGAATCAAATATGAGAAAAGCGGCGGAACGTTTATTTGTTTCACAACCTGCGCTTAGTCAACGATTACAATCTATGGAGAAACAATGGGGAATGAAGTTTTTTATTCGCTCACAAAAAGGATTGACAATTACACCTGAAGGGGAAAAAGTCGCAAATTATGCAAAAGAAATGCTACAAAAGGAAGAGGATATTAAAAGTGAGCTAGCTGTTTTTAGAACAGAAACTCACGGAACGTTAAAAATAGCTGTTGCATCAGTTATTGGTCAATATTGGCTTCCTCCTGTTTTGAAGAAGTTTGTACATAAATACCCTTCTGTGAAAATATCGCTGTTTACTGGCTGGAGTAGTGAAGTGCAAAAGCAATTTTATGAAGGGGACGTTCATGTTGCTATATTGAGAGGAACACAAGAATATAAAGGTCAGAAGCAACAATTATTTGAAGATGAACTTTATTTAGTGGATAAAGAAATAAAAGATATTACAATGTTAAAAGAAACAAATAGACCATTTATTCAATTTAAAAGTGATTCGAATTATTATGGACAAATACAAAATTGGTGGTATGGTTTATTTTCTAATCCACCTAAGAGAACAATTGTGGTTGATCAAATTGAGACTTGCAAACAGCTCGTTTTAAATGGTATAGGTTATGCTCTTTTACCTTCTACTGTTTTAAAAGAAGTACAGGAAAATATGTATAAAACACCTGTTCAATTAACGAGAGAAACATGGTTATTGACGAGTGAATCGGCCAGACAATTGAAGCAAGTAAGGGCATTTTTAGAAATTATAGAAGAAATTCAAATGGAAAAATAGGATTATTATCTTGCTACTCGCTCTATCGTTTGGTAGAGTAACATTATAAATGGATTTAGGAGGCAACAAGAATGAAAATGATGGACGCTAACGAAATTATTTCGTTTATTCAAAAAAGTGAAAAGAAAACTCCTGTAAAGGTATACATAAAAGGGGATTTAAAAGAAGTAACATTCCCTGAAACGGTACAAGCATTTGTAAATAAAAAGTCTGGTGTATTATTTGGAGAATGGTCTGAAATTAAGACAATTCTTGATGGAAATAGCAAGCACATCGTTGATTACGTTGTTGAAAATGACCGTCGTAATTCTGCAATTCCAATGCTTGATTTAAAAGGTATTAAAGCTCGTATTGAGCCAGGCGCGATTATTCGTGATCACGTTGAAATCGGCGACAACGCTGTTATTATGATGAATGCAACAATTAATATCGGTGCTGTAATCGGTGAAGGTACTATGATTGACATGAACGCGGTACTTGGTGGACGTGCAACTGTTGGTAAGAACTGTCACGTAGGTGCAGGTGCAGTACTTGCAGGTGTTATTGAGCCGCCTTCAGCAAAACCAGTTATCGTTGAAGATGATGTTGTAATTGGTGCAAACGTAGTTGTGTTAGAGGGAGTTACAGTAGGTAAGGGTGCAGTTGTAGCAGCAGGAGCTGTTGTAACAGAAGATGTACCTCCATATACAGTTGTTGCCGGTACTCCAGCACGTGTAATTAAAGAGATTGATGAGAAGACAAAAGCAAAAACTGAAATTAAACAAGAGCTTCGTCAATTAAACCCAGAGAAATAAACACAAAAAAAGCGTAAGAGCATAACAGGCTCTTGCGCTTTTTATAGATAGAGGTGCAAAAATGGCAGTAAGCAAATTCGTTCAAATTCGTAGAGACTTACACAAAATACCGGAAATTGGATTTAAAGAGTGGAAAACACAACAGTATATTTTAGATTACATAGGAACGCTTTCGAATGAATATGTGGAAGTGAAAGTATGGAAAACAGGTGTCATTGTTAAAGTAAATGGAAAAAATCCAGAAAAAATTATCGGTTATCGCGCAGATATAGACGGTTTACCAATTACCGAAGAAACTGGATATGAGTTTGCTTCTATTCATGAAGGAATGATGCATGCATGTGGACATGATTTGCATACAACAATCGGTTTAGGCCTTCTAACAGTAGCTGTAACAGAAAGAATAGATGATGACCTTGTGTTTCTATTCCAACCAGCTGAAGAAGGACCAGGAGGGGCTCTTCCTATGTTAGAGAGTGAAGAGTTAAAAGAATGGAAGCCGAATATAATTCTTGGTCTTCATATTGCACCTGAATACGCTGTAGGAACAATTGCCACAAAAGAGGGGCTATTATTTGCAAATACATCAGAGTTATATGTTGATTTGAAAGGGAAAGGTGGACATGCAGCCTACCCGCATACTGCAAATGATATGATTGTAGCAGCAAGTCACCTTGTTACACAACTTCAATCTGTTATTAGTCGTAATGTGAATCCTCTTGATAGTGCAGTGATTACAATCGGAAAAATAACAGGTGGTACAGTTCAAAATATCATAGCAGAAAAGTCTCGGTTAGAAGGAACGATCCGAACGTTATCAGTGGAATCAATGAGGCGTGTTAAAAGTAGGATTGAGGCAATTGTTGCAGGTATAGAAGCTTCCTTCCAATGTGAAGCTGTTATTGACTATGGAGCGATGTATCATCAAGTATATAACCATGAAGTATTAACGAGAGAGTTTATGCAGTTTGTAAGTGAACAAACTGATATGAAGGTAATTACATGTACTGAGGCAATGACAGGGGAAGATTTTGGTTATATGCTTCAAGAGATTCCTGGATTTATGTTTTGGCTTGGGGTAAATTCAGAATATGGTTTACACCATGCGAAATTAAAACCAGATGAAGAGGTTATTGAGAAAGCTATCGCATTTTTAGATCAATATGTAAAGTGGAAAGGAACTAGAAAGTAAACTCGCTCGCCAACTTTGCAAAAACTTACAGCGGGTACTTGTTAGTTCCAAGACGAAAACATCTTTCATATTTGTTTTGGATACACATTGGCATACAAATGGATAAAGTAATGAGCAGCGGTTTTGAGCCGCTGCTCATTATTCATTATCGCTTATTGAGAAGATGATTAGTTAACTAGCTTATATATGTTTACATTTCGTGTAGAAAGTGTGTAAAATCAAGGTGAAACATAGAAAAAAGGGTGGGGAATTACGTGCAAATTAGCAGTGCAATGTTGTGTTTCGTCTTATATGCGTATGTTATTATTGCGGCGGTGTATTTTGGGATAAGTTTTTATGCCTACCGTTTAGTAGATAATCACGAATATGACGAAACATATAAATGGGTGAAAAGATATTTATCACCTGTATTAGAAATTATGAATGGGTTTGTGCTCTTTTTATTTATTGGATTAATTGCTTTCTCGACGAGTTTAGTAGGGAATAAAACGACATTATTTGTACTAGGTATCATTATTTTTATGTTGTTAGGGATACGGATTGGTAACACAGTGTTTTGGAATGAAAGAAAAGTAGATGGTTGGACTGGAATGTTAATCCCGTGTATGTTAGCGGCTATCGTGACAAACATAGAGCATGAGTATTATCAATTACATTTTTGGCTTATTATCGTTTTAACAATTCTTTCAGTTTTGTACATAAGTACGGTAGTACTCACATACATTGCACATGAAAAAGGTGATGTTAAAGGAACGCGCTTCTTTAGAGGGCGAGCATTATTTTGGAGTGTGCCAACGATGGCTGTTATAGGAATTATTGCGATATTAGTAAATGGATATCAATTTACTAATTGGCAACTGTTTTTAGAAAATTGGTGGATTTTCATTATTTCGTTTATCGCTTTTTTAGGTGCAACACATTATTTATTCCATCAACATCATTATATATTGGCATTGCTATTCGCATTTACACAACTATTATTTGCTTTCTTCGGACAAGAAACGTTATTATTCGTTTTTGAAACATTTAGTTCATTTGGAAATATATTTGTATTTGGTATGTTGATTTTCAGTATCGCATTTTATTTACAACAGTATTTTTATATGCAAAAACAAAAATAAGAATGATATACAGGTTTTTGTAGCAAATCTAAAGTATGTTACAATAAAAATACATAGTATTCGATGTTATTGGAGGAATTCCTGTGGGTGAAAAAGAGAAAGAATTTGCTGTCATTGGGCTTGGACGTTTTGGTGGAAGCATTTGCCGAGAACTCGCTCAATTAGGTATGGAAGTAATGGCAATTGATTCAGATGAGGATAAAATTAATGAGTTTGCAAATATAGCTTCACATGCTGTAATTGCAGATTCAACAGATGAGATGGTATTAAAAAGTCTTGGTATTCGTAATTTTGATCATGTAGTCGTTGCTATTGGAGATAATTTAAATTCAAGTATTTTAACAACATTAATTTTAAAAGAGTTAGGTGTAAAAAATATTACTGTAAAAGCTCAAAATGATTACCATGAAAAAGTGTTAAGTAAAATAGGGGCAGATCACATTGTGCACCCCGAGCGTGATATGGGAAAAAGGATTGCTAATAATATTGCATCAAGTAATGTATTAGACTATCTTGAGCTTTCAGATGAGCATAGTATTGTAGAGATTATTGCAAATAAAAAAATTGATGGTCATTCTTTAATCGAATTAGATATTCGTGCGAAGTTTGGATTGAATATTGTAGCGATTAAACGTGGTAAAGAAGTTATTGTATCTCCTCGAGCTACGGAAAATATTCAAGCGGGAGATATATTAATTGTAATTGGTCATGACGATGAAGTAGATCGTTTTAAACACTTTTTAAGATAAGAGAAAAGGACAATACCATGAAGGTATTGTCCTTTTTCTTATATTTCCATAATGATTGGTAAAATCATTGGGCGACGTTTCGTTTTCTCATATAGGAATGGTGCTAATGTGTCTGTAATTTCATTTTTAATTTCAGACCATTGTGTTGTTTTACGCTCCATTACTTTTTCTAAATGAGTTGTAATTAATGTTTGAGCATCATTAATTAAATCACTACTTTCGCGCATATACACGAAACCACGTGAGATAATATCAGGTCCTGCTGCAACTTTAAACTCTTTCATATCAATGCTTACAACTACAATAACAAGTCCTTCTTCAGAAAGAATACGACGATCGCGTAATACAATATTACCGATATCTCCAATACCATTTCCGTCAATATAGACAGATCCAGATGGTATTTTACCAGCTACGCTTGCTTCATCAGAACGAAGAGCAAGAACATCTCCATTATCCATGATGAAACAGTTTTCTTCTGGAATACCACAATCGTTTGCTAACTTCATATGCATACGTTGCATGCGGTATTCACCATGAATTGGCATGAAATACTTCGGTTTAATTAGACGAAGCATTAGTTTTTGTTCTTCTTGTCCACCGTGTCCACTCGTATGAATGTTTGACAGTTTTCCGTGGATTACATCAGCACCAGCACGATACAACATGTTAATTGTACGGCTTACACTAATTGTATTACCAGGGATTGGTGAAGAAGAGAAAACAACTGTGTCGCCAGGAATGATTTGAATTTGACGATGAGTACCATTAGCAATACGTGAAAGTGCTGCCATTGGCTCACCTTGACTACCTGTACATAAAATAACAACTTTATTAGCCGGTAGGCGGTTTAGTTGAGCTGTATCTATAAATGTATCCTTCGGACAGCGAATATAACCAAGGTTTTGTCCGATTTCAATCGCCGCTTCCATACTGCGACCGAACACAGCTACTTTACGATTGTTTTCAACAGCCGCTTCAACAACTTGTTGTAGACGATGGATATTAGATGCAAAGGTTGCAAAGATAATACGACCTTCTACTTTGCGGAAAATATCTTGAATACTATCACCAACACGGCGCTCAGACATTGTAAAGTTTGGAACTTCACTGTTTGTACTGTCAGATAAGAGACAAAGTACGCCGTCTTTTCCGATTTCAGCCATTTTTGTTAAGTCCGCTGGTTCACCGACTGGTGTGAAATCAAATTTGAAATCGCCAGTATGAACAACTTGCCCTTGAGGTGTTTTCACAACAACTCCGTATGAATCTGGGATACTGTGAGTTGTACGGAAGAAGGAAACAGATGTCTTTTTAAATTTAATAACATCATCTTCTTGAATTTCATAAAGTTTTGCTTTACGAAGTAATCCGTGCTCTTCTAATTTGTTTTTGATTAGTGCAATTGCTAATTTTCCGCCATAAATCGGGATGTTTACTTGACGTAATAAGTAAGGAATTCCACCGATATGATCTTCGTGACCATGTGTAATGAATAATCCTTTAATTTTATCTTCGTTTCGCACAAAATAAGTGTAATCTGGTATTACATAATCGATTCCGAGGAGTTCGTCTTCTGGAAATTTAATTCCAGCATCAATAATAATAATTTCATCTTGAAATTGAACAGCATATGTATTTTTACCGATTTCACCAAGTCCACCTAAAGCAAAAACGGCAGCTTGATCATTCTTTAGAAATTTCATATGACTATACGATTTCCGCTAATGTTAAATCAGCGTTTTCTTTTTCATATTCAAGATGAGCACCAGTAACAGACTGAACGAACTCGATATTATATGCGAACTTATTTAATTTCTTACGAACATCCTTTTCAGACGTAGCCTCTAAATATAAAACTTTTGTATTTTCACGTACTGGAACCTCAGTCAATTTTACTTGATAAAATACTTTAAAAATCATTTGGAAAACCTCTCCTTGTCTATGTTTTGCATTATCTGTTACTTATTATAAAGCAAACAGTCACGATTTTCATGTTTTTTCGAATGAGAATGAAGAAAAAGCCCGAAATGGGCACAATTTAAGCGATTGTCTTTTTACGGACTAGATCTTTTAAATAACGCTTGAGCTTTTTCTTCAGCTTCTTCAGCATGATTACTCCTTCCTTTCCTTATTTAAAACATGCATATTACTAGTGAAAACTCCGTCTCTGATACTAAGAAAGAAGACAAAAGTGAATGTTGAATCTTGTCCTTTCTCATACAGGGAAAGTTATTCTATAGTAACGATTAGTAGCCGTTAGTTATAGGTATAGTATGAGAAAGAATAGAAAAGAAAATTCATACGAACAAGTATCCACATTTTTTACTAATATATATATGCAGGTTTCATAAATAAGGTCAGAAAGTGAACGCTTTCTTCACAGATGTTTAATATGTTATACTTTTTTTTAGAATTTGAAAAGCGATAATCAAAATAGGAATATAGAGTAACAGAAAGGATTTTGACAAATGAATGATAAAATTGTCTTTTTTGATATTGACGGAACATTATTAGATCACGATAAGAAGATTCCGCAATCTACACGAGATGCAGTAAGACATTTACAAGAGAAAGGTGTGCATGTAGCAATTGCAACAGGACGTGCGCCATTTATGTTTGAGGATATACGTGAGGAACTCAATATACATAATTATGTTAGCTTTAATGGACAGTACGTTGTATTTGAAGATGAGGTAATATTTAATAACCCGTTACATCCAGCTGCCTTACATAAGTTTACTCAGTTTGCAAAACAAGAAGGATATCCACTTGTATATCTGGATCATCAAGAAATGAGAGCATCAGTAGAATATCATGATTATGTGAAAGAAGGTTTTGGAAGCTTAAACTTTGAACATCCGGCATATGAACCTGATTTTTATGAGAAGCGTAATATTTATCAAACTCTGCTTTTCTGTGAAGTGAATGAAGAGGAAAAGTTTATTAATCAGTATCCAGACTTTCATTTCATTCGCTGGCATGCGTATTCAATGGATATTATTCCAAATGGTGGTTCGAAGGCAAAAGGAATTGAGAAATTCATTGAAAAATTAGGATTTAACCGTGAACAAGTGTATGCATTTGGAGATGGCTTAAATGATTTAGAAATGATCGAAGCAGTTGGGACAGGTATTGTGATGGGGAATGGTCACGAAGACTTGAAAAAACTTGCAAATTATGTGACAAAGGATGTTAGTGAAGACGGCATATATCATGGCTTAAAATGGGCTGGATTGCTATAAGTGAATATGGAACCCATTTCATATAAAAAAGGCGGAAGATTAACTTCCGCCTTTTTTATTATCGCTCTAGAGGTTTTGAATCATCAGGAGCAGCAAATGGATTTTCTTTATTAATGTGGTCATAGAACATAACACCATTTAAATGGTCAATCTCATGCTGAAATACGATTGCTGGTAAACCTTTTAAACGTAATTTTACTTCTTCGCCGTTGATAGATGTTGCTTTCACTGTAATTCTTGTGTAACGAGGGACATAACCAGGTACTTCGCGGTCTACTGATAGACAGCCTTCCCCGCTTTGTAAATATGTACGTTCAACAGAATGACTAATGATTTTTGGGTTGAATAATGCATGACTATATAACGTACCGTCCGTATCAGTTACATGAACCGCAATCATTTTCTTTGAAATACCGATTTGTGGAGCTGCTAATCCGATTCCAGGGCGTAAACTATATTTTTCAGCCATTTCAGGATCTTGGCTATTTATTACAAATTCAATCATTTCTTTAAGGGTAGTTGTATCTTCTTCGCTCGCCGGCATTGAAACCTCTTCTGCAACGTTTCGCAAAATAGGATCTCCTTCGCGAATTACATCTTTCATTGTAAGCATATGTAATCTCTCCTTTCTTCTTTAGTCTACCAAAGGAGATGGAAAAAGTCATCGACAAGTAGGGAAGCGCTTTGGAAAGCGTTCTACTATAGAATATTTATGTATGTAATAAAAAGAAAAGACGGCAAAGCCGTCTGTTTCTTTCCATAGTTGTTTCATTTTACATTAGCGAATGCAAGCAGCACCAACGATAATTAAAAGAATAAACAACACAACGATTAAGGCGAAGCCGCGTCCAGACCCGCCACAAGAACCGCCATAACCGTAGGAAGGATTTGAACAAGTTGGATAGCAATATGAGTATCCGTACATGAGATGACCTCCTTTATCATTTCCCGCTAACACTGCGGTTACTATAATGTATGGAGGGAAGGATAGAAATGTATGGGTAATTACCTATAAAAGGAAGAAGAGTTTGTATATTTTTGCTAAGAAGAGAGAAAAACTAAAGAGAATTAAATCGTTTACATATTATTCTAAGAGAAAAAATAAGTTGAAAAGGGAATAATATAACAGTAGGTTAATGCTTACTAATACAGATGTGAAAAATAAAAACACGTTTGTGTAGAAGAAACCTGCAGATTATTTATAAAAAAACGTAACCAAAGTAATTGACATCGTAATTAGAATAGTTGTAAACTAAAAAACGTGATCAAGATTGTATTAATATGTTTCTGAAAAAACATTAGTACAGATTGTTAGGTACACAAAATTATTCTCAACCGACAGATAAATTTGTTGGTTTACATTGTTGCGTTTTCAGTCTAGCTAATAGATAGTGAAAGCGTTTCAGAATATGGTTCAAGAGAGGAAGAGGTGAACGGAATGGGTACTAAAACAAAAAAGACCCTATTTAATGTTGATGAGCAAATGAAAGCTATCGCAGCTCAATTTGAGACATTACAAATTTTAAATGAAAAAGGCGAAGTTGTGAATGAAGCAGCTATGCCTGAATTATCTGATGATCAATTAAAAGAATTGATGCGCCGTATGGTGTATACTCGCGTACTAGATCAACGTTCTATTTCTTTAAACCGTCAAGGACGTTTAGGTTTCTACGCACCAACAGCTGGACAAGAGGCTTCTCAATTAGCAAGTCATTTCGCACTTGAAGCAGAAGATTTCATCTTACCAGGATATCGTGATGTGCCACAATTAGTATGGCACGGTTTACCATTATACCAAGCATTCTTATTCTCTCGTGGACATTTCATGGGTAACCAAATGCCTGAGAATGTAAATGCACTTGCTCCACAAATCATTATCGGTGCGCAAATCATCCAAACTGCTGGTGTTGCGTTAGGTATGAAACTACGTGGTAAAAAATCTGTTGCAATTACTTACACTGGTGACGGTGGTGCTTCACAAGGTGACTTCTACGAAGGTATGAACTTTGCGGGTGCATTCAAAGCTCCAGCAATCTTCGTTGTACAAAACAACCGTTATGCAATCTCTACTCCAGTAGAAAAGCAATCTGCAGCTAAAACTGTAGCACAAAAAGCAGTAGCAGCAGGTATTTACGGAATTCAAGTAGACGGTATGGATCCATTAGCTGTATACGCAGCAACTGCTTTCGCTCGTGAGCGTGCAGTAAACGGCGAAGGCCCTACTTTAATCGAGACTTTAACATTCCGTTATGGTCCACATACAATGGCTGGTGATGACCCAACTCGTTACCGTACAAAAGATATTGAGAACGAATGGGAACAAAAAGATCCAATCGTACGCTTCCGTGCATTCTTAGAAAACAAAGGCCTATGGTCTCAAGAAGTTGAAGAGAAAGTAATCGAAGAAGCAAAAGAAGATATCAAACAAGCAATTGCTAAGGCTGACCAAGCTCCAAAACAAAAAGTTACTGATTTAATGGAAATCATGTACGAAAAAATGCCTTACAACTTAGCTGAACAATATGAAATTTACAAAGAAAAGGAGTCGAAGTAAGCCATGGCTCAAATGACAATGATTCAAGCAATCACTGATGCTTTACGCGTTGAAATGAAAAATGACCCTAACGTACTTGTGTTTGGTGAAGACGTTGGTGTAAACGGCGGTGTATTCCGTGCTACTGAAGGTTTACAAGCTGAATTCGGTGAAGATCGTGTAATGGATACTCCACTTGCAGAGTCTGGTATTGGTGGACTTGCAGTTGGACTTGCATTAGAAGGCTTCCGTCCAGTTCCAGAAATCCAATTCTTCGGTTTCATTTATGAAGTAATGGATTCAGTTTCTGGTCAATTAGCTCGTATGCGTTACCGTTCTGGTGGACGTTGGACTGCTCCAGTAACAATTCGTTCTCCATTCGGTGGCGGTGTTCATACTCCTGAACTACATGCTGATAGCTTAGAAGGATTAGTGGCTCAACAACCTGGTCTAAAAGTTGTTATTCCATCTACTCCATACGATGCAAAAGGTCTTTTAATCTCTGCGATTCGTGACAACGATCCAGTTATCTACTTAGAGCATATGAAATTGTACCGTTCATTCCGTCAAGATGTACCAGAAGGCGATTACACAATTGATTTAGGTAAAGCTGATATCAAACGTGAAGGTACAGATGTATCTGTTATCGCTTACGGTGCTATGGTTCATGCTGCATTAAAAGCTGCTGAAGAACTTGAAAAAGAAGGTATCTCTTTAGAAGTAGTTGACTTACGTACAGTTCAACCATTAGATATCGAAACAATCATCGCTTCTGTTGAAAAAACAGGCCGCGTAGTTGTAGTTCAAGAAGCACAAAAACAAGCTGGTATTGCAGCTAACGTTGTAGCGGAAATTAACGACCGTGCAATCTTAAACTTAGAAGCTCCAGTTGTACGTGTTGCAGCTGCTGATACAGTATTCCCATTCTCTCAAGCTGAGAGCGTATGGTTACCAAACCATAAAGATATTGTTGAAGCTGTTAACAAAGTAATGAACTTCTAATTTTTAGCTTTTCATGTGCAAAAGAAATCAGCACATGCTGGTTTCTTTTGTACATATTCCATAATAATGAAATGAATCAGGGGGCTGAATTCCGTGGCATTTGAATTTAAACTACCAGATATCGGTGAAGGTATCCACGAAGGTGAAATCGTAAAATGGTTTATTAAACCAGGCGATGAAGTAAACGAAGACGATGTACTTCTTGAAGTACAAAATGATAAAGCAGTAGTAGAAATCCCTTCTCCTGTTAAAGGTAAAGTACTTGAAGTACTTGTAGAAGAAGGAACAGTTGCAATTGTAGGAGATACATTAATTAAATTTGATGCTCCTGGATACGAAAACCTTAAATTTAAAGGTGACGATCATGATGAAGCTCCAAAAGCTGAAGAAGCAGCAGTAGAAGCTCCAGCAGCGGAAGCTACTCCAGCAGCAACTGCAGAAGTAGTAAATGAGCGCGTAATCGCTATGCCATCTGTTCGTAAATATGCTCGTGAAAACGGCGTAGACATTCATAAAGTAGCTGGTTCTGGTAAGAACGGCCGTATCGTAAAAGCTGACATCGATGCATTTGCAAATGGTGGACAAGCAGTAGCAGCAACTGAGGCTCCAGCAGCAGTAGAAGCTACTCCAGCAGCAGCGAAAGAAGAAGCACCAAAAGCACAACCAATCCCAGCTGGTGAATATCCAGAAACTCGTGAGAAAATGAGTGGTATCCGTAAAGCGATTGCAAAAGCAATGGTTAACTCTAAACATACAGCTCCTCACGTAACATTAATGGATGAAGTAGATGTAACAGAACTTGTTGCTCACCGTAAGAAGTTCAAAGCTGTTGCAGCTGACAAAGGTATTAAATTAACTTACCTTCCATACGTTGTTAAAGCTTTAACATCTGCATTACGTGAATTCCCAATGTTGAATACTGCTTTAGACGATGCTTCTCAAGAAATCGTTCATAAACATTACTTCAACATCGGTATCGCAGCTGATACAGACAAAGGTCTATTAGTACCAGTTGTTAAAGATACAGATCGTAAATCAATCTTCACTATTTCTAACGAGATCAATGATCTTGCTGGTAAAGCACGTGAAGGTCGTTTAGCTCCAGCTGAAATGAAAGGTGCTTCTTGCACAATTACAAACATTGGTTCTGCAGGTGGACAATGGTTCACTCCAGTTATCAACCACCCAGAAGTAGCAATCCTTGGTATCGGCCGTATCGCTGAGAAGCCAGTTGTGAAAAACGGTGAAATCGTTGCAGCTCCAGTATTAGCATTATCTCTAAGCTTTGACCATCGTTTAATTGACGGCGCAACTGCTCAAAAAGCATTAAACCAAATTAAACGTCTATTGAATGACCCACAATTATTAGTAATGGAGGCGTAATAACAATGGTAGTAGGAGATTTCCCAATTGAATTAGATACAGTCGTTGTTGGTGCAGGTCCTGGTGGATACGTTGCGGCAATTCGTGCAGCACAATTAGGTCAAAAGGTAGCAATTATCGAAAAAGCTAACCTTGGTGGCGTATGCTTAAACGTTGGATGTATTCCTTCAAAAGCGTTAATCAATGCAGGTCATCGTTATGAGAATGCAATGCATTCTGATGACATGGGTATCACTGCAGAGAACGTAAAAGTTGACTTTACAAAAGTTCAAGAATGGAAAAACGGCGTAGTTAAGAAATTAACTGGCGGTGTTGAAGGCCTTCTTAAAGGTAACAAAGTTGAAATCATTCGCGGTGAAGCTTACTTCGTAGATGCTAATACATTACGCGTAATGACTGAAGATGCAGCACAAACGTATACGTTTAAAAATGCTGTTCTTGCAACTGGTTCTACACCAATCGAAATTCCAGGATTCAAATACTCTAAACGTGTTATCAACTCTACAGGTGCTTTAAGCTTACCTGAAATTCCTAAAAAACTTGTTGTAATCGGCGGCGGTTACATCGGTATGGAATTAGGAACTGCATATGCTAACTTCGGTACAGAAGTTACTGTAGTAGAAGCTGGCGACGAAATCTTAGCTGGTTTCGAAAAAGCTATGAGCTCTGTTGTTAAACGTGCTCTTCAAAAGAAAGGTAACGTAAATATCCATACAAAAGCTATGGCTAAAGGCGTTGAAGAAACAGAAACTGGCGTAAAAGTTAGCTTTGAAGTTAAAGGTGAAATCCAAACTGTAGAAGCTGATTACGTATTAGTAACTGTAGGTCGTCGTCCAAACACTCAAGAAATTGGTCTTGAGCAAGTTGGAGTTAAAATGACTGACCGCGGCATCATCGAAATCGATGAGCAATGTCGTACAAACGTATCAAACATCTATGCAATCGGTGATATCGTTCCTGGACCACCATTAGCTCACAAAGCTTCTTACGAAGGTAAAGTAGCTGTTGAAGCAATTAGTGGCCATGCATCAGCAATCGATTACATCGGAATTCCTGCAGTATGCTTCACTGATCCAGAATTAGCATCTGTTGGTTACACTAAGAAACAAGCTGAAGAAGCAGGAATGACAGTAGCTGTATCTAAGTTCCCATTCGCTGCTAACGGTCGTGCATTATCATTAAACAGCACTGACGGTTTCCTACAACTTGTAACACGTAAAGAAGATGGTCTTCTTGTAGGTGCTCAAGTTGCAGGTGCAGGCGCTTCTGATATTATCTCTGAGATTGGTTTAGCTATCGAAGCTGGAATGACAGCAGAAGATATCGCTCAAACAATCCACGCTCACCCAACATTAGGTGAGATCACGATGGAAGCAGCTGAAGTTGCTCTTGGAATGCCAATTCACATTGTAAAATAATTATAAAAAAACGTCTTCTAAATTTAGAAGACGTTTTTTTTCGTGTGTTATATGCATAGAAAAACAAGAGGTGAATTTTGTTGATTCACCTCTTGTTTTGTATTCTTTGTTTTCAAATTGATACATTTCTTTATTTGTACTAGTGTCATTATAAAGGAATAATACGATATCAGCATTTAGTTTTTCGAGGTCTTGCCTTACATTTTTACTTGCCGCAAATCGTGGATCAATAAATGTTGTTTATTCAAACTCTTGTGCAAATAAAGGATAAGCTGTATTTGCATAAGAATCTTTAATAATGACAGCATGTAGTGTGTTCGTATGCATAAAATGCACCTTTCATATTCCAATGGTAATCGGTCTTCTAATTGTTCATGAGTAAATGCCTTGTTAGTCCTCCAGCCCTCCTTTAGAAGCGGAAGTAAATAAATGGATTGTAAGTTGCATTCGTTAAATACATCATAGTTATGATTAAAACACTCAAGTAATAAAGTGGAGATAAAATTACTACCTTTTTATTTGCTAATGGATTCTTGATCCAAGAGAAAATTGGAGCTGATGTAATAATAGCAAGTATAAAGATTCCCCAATAATTCATCACATAGAAATAACTAGTAATGTCAGTCAACGATCCATTTAATCCGAACATTGTTTGTAAAAATTTAGAACAGTAGCTAAAATTATCAGCGCGGAAGAACACCCAACCAATAATTACTAAAAACATAACGTATATGTGTTGAATCGGCCACCATAATTTTTGTAATATTTTTTCGAAACCAGCCTTTTCTAAAGCAATTAAACATCCGTAATAAATACCCCATATCATAAATGTCCAACTAGCTCCATGCCAAAATCCAGTTAATGCCCATACGATAAATAGATTTCGATAGTTTTTCCAAGGAGATACTCGATTTCCGCCTAGTGGAATATAAACATAATCACGGAACCATGAACCAAGTGAAATGTGCCAGCGACGCCAAAATTCAGAGATGGATTTTGAAATATATGGATAATTGAAGTTTTCTAAGAAATCAAATCCGAACATTTTTCCTAATCCAATTGCCATATCACTGTAACCTGAAAAATCGAAATAAATTTGTAATGTATAAGCAATTGCACCAATCCAAGCGGTTGATACGCTCATCGTTGCTGGATCCATTGCAAATATTTCATCGGCAATAGCTCCTAGTTGATTCGCAATTAAAACCTTTTTTCCTAATCCAATGATAAAACGACGAATTCCTTCTGAAAACTTATCAGCATTAACTGTTCTAACATGTAATTGAAAAGCGATTGTATTATATCGAACAATTGGTCCTGCTACTAATTGCGGGAAAATAGTAAAATATAGTGCAAGATCAAATAGATTTCGCTGAGCTTCTACTTTTCTCTTAAAAATATCGATAATATAACTCATTGCATGGAAAGTGAAAAATGAAATCCCAATGGGCAAAGGAATTTTTTCGAGTACAATGTTTGTATGAAAAATCCCGTTTATATTATCCACTAAGAAATTAGCGTATTTAAAATATCCTAGTATAGCAGTATTGACAACAATTGCTATAGTAAGAATAAGTTTTCTATTTGCACTAGATAGTCGGTCTTTATTAAGCCATATTCCGAACCAATAGTTGATGAAAATAGAGAAAAGCATTAGGAAGACATATATTGGTTCTCCCCAAGCATAAAATAATAAACTAAATAATAAAAGAACGATGTTTTGTAATTCTTTCCGTACTGAGTAGTATACGAAAAGAATTGCAGGTAAAAAAAGACA
This sequence comes from Bacillus sp. 16GRE42, assembly GCF_019837435.1. Lineage (NCBI taxonomy): Bacteria > Bacillati > Bacillota > Bacilli > Caryophanales > Bacillaceae > Bacillus > Bacillus sp. 16GRE42. The sequence continues at coordinate 1,488,436 of NZ_JADAXF010000001.1, read as the reverse complement.
TAAAAAAAATAAATTGCTAAATACCATGTATTATTAATTCCTTTCTATATTTTCTTCTTAAGGAGTATACCATGCGATAAATGAATAATCTGTCTTATGGGCGATATGAGCGAATTTATTGTTAAGAACGAGGGATATTCGTATGTGAATAGTTGGGGAATTAAAAAAACAGGAAAAATTCAACAGTGGATTAGGTGAAATTTGGAGAAGTCTACTTTCAAAATACTAAGAGGGAAGAGTTGAAGCATATAATAGAAAGGATAAGGAGGTAACGCTATGAAAATTACGCTAGCTTCATTTTTTCATCTAGTTTTGTGGAGTGGATTTTCAGCAGTGTTATTACTGTCAAGTCGGGATAAACTGCATTATAAAATTTTTCTTTTTCTTATATTTTTGTACTTAGCGTATGTGATAGCATATGTCATACTAAGTGCAAGGAGGAAAGCAATACTTCTTACTTGCACAAATAGTATGATCTTTCTAATCGTTTATTTTTGTTTTTAAATTAACGTTTATAGAAATACATTGTTCTTCCATTAAATAATTGTAACTCTCCTTCTAATTTCTTCGCTAGAAAACGGCAAAATTCATTTGCTTTTCCTTTATCACCAAATGTTGCATTAGGTGGTAAAGAAATCTGAATAAAAGATTGTTCCTTTTCTATACCAACACCAACATAAATGGAGTCATATCGATCGTGAGTAGATTGTAGTTTTAATGTTGTTGCTGATGTATCTAAAATTTCATAAGGAAAAGCGGTATTTGTATAAGCGTAATTAATTTGAACACCAGTTTTGGAAGTAACTGTTTGATAGTAATGAAAAAGTTGTTTTATATCATCTATTGAAACAGATTGTTGATTGGATTTAGGTACAAGCGTAATAAAGGCATGTTGCATATAAGATCCCCCTAACCTTAGTAGAATACTAACATTCTACATGATACTGAATTTTTTGACAATTAAAAGGAGTATTCCTTTTTTTGTTTAATATACTAATGAAAGGTGATGGAGAAAGGTGGAAACCGATGTTTGAAAAATTGTATGATGAACATGAAAGTGTGAAGGTACGATTTTTGGGTTTTATGACACATGATACTCGTTATGATTTTGGTGTTATTTATACAAATATGTTTTTTGGAAAGCCACTCATTGTTTGCATGCAAACAGGAAGGTCTACTTTACTTGGGCGAGATGATGTAGAGAATGTTCAACATATACAGGGGATTTTTAAATTAGGATCAGAAGAGGAAGCGGCAGAGTTAGCTCAGTTTTTCAAGTTTTTAGTCCCACCTACTTCTTTGCATGCGGAATATGAAGAATAATTAATGTAAAACAGTCGTACGTATAAATATGGCTGTTTTTTTGTTTGAATATCGCATACTAATTAAAATTAAAAATATTTAATGTGTTATACTAAAAACCTATTGACGTAAAAAGTATAACATATTAAAATAAAGACAGAAAGTTAAGCGGTTACAAAAAGTTTTTGGGATTATAAACTTAGGGGGAAATGAAAAATGGGAACGATCGTATGTCAAGATTGTGAAGGTACAATTGCACACTTCGAGGATGAAAAAGTAACGGTACTTTACGGGAAATGTGGATCTTGCGGATGTGATCACACAGAGCATACAAAAGCCCAATAATTGATAGGAAATGGACAGCTAAAAGTTTTTAGGACCATAAACTTAGGGGGAAATAAAAAATGGGAACAATTGTATGCCAAGTATGTGAAGGAACAATCGGTCATTTTGAAGATGAAAAAACGACAGTGCTTTACGGAAAATGTGGTACAAATTGTGAATGTGCTAATAGAGATAAGGCGAAAGCTTAATTATAAATAAGTAGATTATTATTAAAACTCAGGGGGAAATGAAAAATGGGAACAATCGTATGCCAAGTATGTGAAGGAACAATCGGACATTTTGAAGATGAAAAATCAACAGTACTATACGGGAAATGTGGATCTCATTGCGAATGTGGCCATAAAGAACATACAAAAGCTTAAATAAAAAAAAGCGCCTACATATACATATGTAGGCGCTTTTTTAATAAATTGTAGTTGTATGACCAACTGTTGCAACGATTGCATCATCTCTAATCGGAATAAACCCTATCGATGTCTGTGGAGTGCTAGGAGAAGCGTAGTGGCTCATAAGACGGCTATCAATACGGGTAATAGTATCGGTCAAGAAAGCTGAAATAAAAGCGTAAGGGACTCGTCGTTCATTTAATGAGTATATAATTTCCTCTTTGGTTTTTACACCTACGCCATGTCCGTAAAAAAAGAAATTTCCTAGATAGATTGCATTTTCTCCTTGCCACTCGATCGTAGCTGGATTCACTTGTGGATTTTTAAAATAAACGAGATCACCTGGAACAAAATCACCACCCGTTTTTGTTATGAGCTTTAAATCTTGATCGTAGTCCCATGTATAAAGTAAAAGGTTTGCAAAGAGACGGTTGAAAGTTTCTTCCTCATATAATGATCGTAAAGCTTTGTAAAAAATAATAATCATAGCGGTGGCACATTCAGTTCCATATAGTTTTCCGTTTTTGAAAATATCTTGTATGGCAATGGAAGGGGGTATGTTTGGTAGTAGCTCGAATCCTCCAAGTGACGTTCTTTTCCAATACTGGGGGTTGCAAAAGGATTGTTGAAATGTGCGAAACTGAAATCCACTTTGAAAAAGTTCTAATGCAGAAGTAATAATATTCACTCGCAAATTTAGATCAAAGCTGAGTTCATCAGATGTTCGGAAGGAATAAATTTCTTGATTTCCTGCCATTATCGATAAAATTTGTTGTTTCTCAGCTGCAAATGGCTCGTATTCATTTGTGATATAAGGATGTACAATAGAACGGCCTATTACAATCATAATCGTATCCCCACCTATACGTTACATTACTTAATATCGTATGAGAAAAGGGTAAAATGGTGAAAGAAAAGCCTATCAACTGATAGGCTTGTACTCTTTAATCACACGTAATGTTTGTAATGTCATATCTTCAGGACCTTGTACAGGTAAACCCGCTTCTAAGTTTTTACGAATATACTCTAAGTTATCTTGTGTAATAATTTCCCCCGGAGTAAAGATTGGAATCCCTGGCGGATAAACCATAACGAAATCAGCTATAATACGACCTGCTGCATTTTCAAACGGAATGACTTCTGTTTCCGAATAAAAAGCATCTCGAGGAGAAAGTGCTAGCACTGGTATTTCTGGAATTTCTACTTGTATTTGAACACCTTTATCGGCTTTATTTCTAAATGTTGCTGCTAAATCTTGTAATGCTGCAATAAGTGTATTTGTCTCACTTTCTGTATCCCCAAAAGTGACAAGACATAGTATGTTGTATAAATCCGAGAGTTCTACTTCAATGTTATATTGCTCTCTAAGCCATACTTCAGCCTGATGGCCTGTAATACCTAAATCTTTTACAGATACAATTATCTTTGTAGGATCGTAGTTAAAAGTAGCATCTGTACCTAGCATTTCTTTCCCAGGACAGTAAAGATCCTCAACAGCATTAATAGCATCACGAACTTGTTCCGCTAATTGTATTGTTTGTTCTATGAGTGCTGTTCCTTCTGTAGCAAGACGTTTTCTAGCAACATCTAGGGATGCTAACAAGATGTAAGAAGTTGATGTAGTCGTAAGCATGCTAATAATAGATTGAACATGTTTAACGTTCACAAGGCCTTCCTTCACGTTAAGAATAGAACTTTGCGTTAAAGATCCTCCTAATTTGTGAACACTTGTTGCTGCCATATCTGCACCGGCTTGCATCGCTGACATCGGCAATTCATCGTGAAAATGAATATGAACACCATGAGCCTCATCAACTAGTACAGGGATATCATAAGAATGCGCTAATTGGACAATCTGTTCTAAGTCCGCAGCAAAGCCAAAGTATGTTGGATTAATAACAAGTAAGCCTTTCGCATCTGAATGCTCTTCAAGTGCCTTTTTGACAGATTGAATTGTGATTCCGTGTGAAATACCAAGTTTTGGATCGATTTCAGGATGCATGAAAATCGGTTTTGCACCTGAGAAAATAATAGCTGACATTACTGATTTATGCACGTTTCGTGGCACTAGGATTTTGTCACCAGGACCGCACACGCTCATCACCATTGTCATTATTGCACCACTTGTACCTTGAATAGAAAAGAAAGTATGATCTGCACCAAATGCAGAGGCTGCTAAATCTTGTGCTTCTTTAATCATACCTTTTGGATGATGTAAATCATCGAGCGGCGCAATATTAATTAAATCAATTGCTAATGCATTATGCCCAATAAATTCGCGAAATGTAGGATCCATGCCCTGACCTTTTTTGTGACCAGGAATATGGAATTGAATTGGATTTCGCTTACTGTGCTCAACTAAAGCGGTAAACAATGGTGTTTCGTATTGGGACAATCTATACACCCCTTCTTTTTCATAATATTTATTAGAGTTTGTTTTATATAATCTTGTTCTAAAAAAGTTAAGTGCTTTTTAGAATGAGACTTGTTTTTCTGCCAATCACAAAAGCATTTTTGAGATGGTAGGTTCACTTTATTTTCTATAAAACAAAAGCATTATATCACCAATAATTATAGATGTATAGAAAAAAATATTTTTACAGTGAGTATGTTAAATAGTTATTTCCAATTAACTTATAGAGGAAGACAATTCCATCACAATGAATAAATAGTGTATAATGCAAAGTGGCTATAGTGAAGAAGAAAAAAATCCCTTTAAGATAGCATATTGAAATAAGAAGAAATGATAAATGAGGTGCGAAATGGAATATCAATATCCGTTAGATTATGATTGGTCAAATGAGGAAATGGTTGTAATTGTGAAGTTTTATGAAGCAATTGAGAAAGCATACGAAAAAGGAATTATAAGAGAAGAATTAATGGGATTATATCGTCGTTTTAAAGAGATTGTTCCATCTAAAGCAGAAGAGAAGAAAATTGATAAAGAGTTTCAAGAAGTAAGTGGATATTCTATATACCGTGCGATTCAAAGGGCGAAAGAAACTGAAGAACAAAAGCTTGTGAAAATGTAAAAATATTTTGAAAAATGAAAACTGAAGTGATATAATGTGATAACAACTAAAAACGGACAATATAAATTGTCCGTTTTCTACTATCGATTACAAAGTGCATATAAAGGAAGGAGTGATTGCATCGTAGATTCAATCTTAGCAAGGAATTGTTCGTTGGTCATTGCTGAAAACTCCTCTGGTGATATATGAATACCAACTAATAATTCTGCTTTTTTCACAGTAGCTAGACGTTCAATCATCTTTTGTAAGTCTTCTGTTTCAAGTGTTTTATGTAATTTTACACTTGGTTTAGTATGGTCAATGGACCAAACGAAGTCATTTGGAATATTTGTTTTTAAATCATTTAAATGTTCTAAGAAGGCGTGAGCCGTCTCCACTTTTTGTGGACACTCATAGATTAAACCAAAGTATATGAAGGCATGAGTACCCCATAATCCAATTTGGAAATGTGGCAGCATTTTATAACCGCGTTTATTTGTTGAAAAAGCAACCCAAGTATCGTTTGGTGGATTGACTTTGCGGCGTGCATGTTTTGCTACATGATAAAAAAAGTTCTCATCAGTTTGTTTGGATAAATACGTTGCAAACTGTTCCCCTAAAGCTTCCAGCTTAGGATGAATGTTCGTTTTAATTGCACTCATTCGTTCTTCGAGACCATCAACTGTAAAGACCTCAAAATCAGTTGACTTGAATGTTTGTAGTGTCATGATTGTTCCTCCAACTCCTATTTTGCTTTTATTTTAGCATAGCTTGTACTATTCATAAAAAAAACAGCACAAAAAAAATTAAATAAAAAAATATAATTTTGTTGCATAGATGATTTATCCAACATAGTATAGTATAAAACAAAAAATCAGAAAATTGAATCAATTACAGTCCGAGGGCAGACGAATATTGGGAGGAGGCAAATAATATGAGACAGGTGATTAATGCGTTAAAGAGAACAGATGCTGAAAAGAGAATACCGGTGCTACGTTTGGAGCTAGATTATGAATTAGCAACTTTATATGATGCGATGATGGAGAATGATAAACTGAAAAAAGAAGAGTGTGTACAAAAGTTAGAAGTGTTAAGACTTGAAATGATTCGTTTAGAAGCGTAATAATAGTATATGTATAAAAAATTAGTTGGTGCGAACCTTATAAAGGGTTCGTTTTTTCTGTGAACAGTATAGATCGGAGTGTTTAAACATGCAAGAAGTATGGAAAGACATCGATGCACACGCCAAACAGTGGATTCGAGATGCAGGAGAGTTTTTAATGGCATCAATGGAAAAAGCACTTATTATAGAAACGAAATCCAATGCAGCTGATTTAGTAACAAATATGGACCGAGAAATAGAACAGTTTTTAATTGGGAAAATTAAAGAAACATTCCCGAACCATAATATTTTAGGAGAAGAAGGTTATGGAGATGAGGTAACTTCTTCTGATGGGGTTGTTTGGTTAATTGATCCAATTGATGGCACGATGAACTTTGTTCATCAAAAAAGAAATTTTGCAATTTCAATTGGAATTTATGAGAACGGTATCGGAAAGGTTGGACTCATTTATGACCCAGTTCATGATGAATTATACCATGCGGTAAAGGGAGCCGGAGCATTTTGTAATGAAGTACCAATACCTTTATTGGAAGAAGGAACTGTAGAGCAAGGTATTGTAGCATTAAATGCGATATGGCTTACCGACAATCCATTGCTTAATAAGGAAAGTATGATGGCACTGGTTAAGAAAGCAAGAGGCACGAGATCATATGGCTGTGCAGCGTTAGAGATGGTATACGTTGCAACAGGAAGAATAGATGCATATGTAACGCCGAGATTATCACCATGGGATTTTGGTGGGGGACAGATAATTGTAGAGGAAGTTGGAGGCAAGGTGACAACTTTTTCTGGATCTCCGCTTTCTATCGTAGAGAAGAGCAGCGTATTAGTTGCAAAACCAGGAGTGTATGAAGAGTTGTTACGATTTATAGCGGAGTAACAAAAAAAGTAAGAGGCTGTATAAGCGCTTCTTACTTTTTGACGTTATTGCGATTTACGCATTTTTCTTTTTGTTACAAAACCGTATCCAACTGTAACAAATGTGCCGATAATGCAAATAATAATACCGATGGGACTATTTTCAGCAACCATAATGCCGATACCGATTAAGAAAATAACACCGATAATTGCAGTTAATAAAAAGCGATATTGAATGTGTTCCATTTCTTCACCCTCCAATCTCATTTTACTTTCACAAAAGTAAGAATACAACTATATTTTCATTCTTGATTTTATTTTGATTGCCATTGTATCCCCTTCGCTCTTATAATAGAGAAGGATTAAAAAGACATTAGGAGTTGGACATGTTGAAAAAACGACAAGATTTACGAAATATAGCAATTATTGCCCACGTTGACCATGGTAAAACAACACTTGTTGACCAGTTATTACGTCAAGCGGGGACGTTCCGTGCGAATGAACATATTGAAGAACGCGCAATGGACTCAAACGATCTAGAAAGAGAACGTGGTATTACAATTTTAGCGAAGAATACTGCGATTCACTATGAAGATAAAAGAATTAACATTTTAGATACACCTGGTCACGCTGACTTCGGTGGAGAAGTAGAACGTATCATGAAAATGGTTGATGGTGTTCTACTTGTTGTTGATGCATATGAAGGTTGTATGCCACAAACACGATTTGTTTTAAAGAAAGCTCTTGAGCAAAATTTAACTCCAATCGTTGTTGTAAACAAAATTGACCGTGACTTCGCTCGCCCTGATGAAGTAGTTGATGAAGTAGTTGACTTATTCATCGAACTTGGTGCAAACGAAGATCAATTAGAGTTCCCAGTTGTATTTGCATCAGCAATGAACGGAACAGCAAGCTTAGATTCAAATCCAGCAAATCAAGAAGAGAATATGAAATCATTGTTTGACACAATTATTGAACATATTCCAGCACCAGTTGATAACAGCGAAGAGCCACTTCAATTCCAAGTAGCACTTCTTGATTACAATGACTATGTTGGTCGTATCGGGGTTGGACGCGTATTCCGTGGTACAATGAAAGTAGGACAACAAGTTGCATTAATGAAAGTTGATGGAACTGTAAAACAATTCCGTGTAACGAAATTATTTGGTTACATTGGATTAAAACGTCAAGAAATTGAAGAAGCAAAAGCTGGAGATTTAGTAGCTGTTTCAGGTATGGAAGACATTAACGTAGGTGAAACGGTATGTCCGGTTGAGCATGAAGAGGCTTTACCATTATTACGTATTGATGAGCCAACACTACAAATGACATTCCTTGTAAATAACAGCCCATTTGCAGGTCGTGAAGGTAAATTCATTACATCTCGTAAAATTGAAGAGCGTCTTCGTTCACAATTAGAAACAGATGTAAGTTTACGTGTAGATAATACAGATTCTCCTGATGCGTGGATCGTATCTGGACGCGGGGAATTACATTTATCTATCCTAATTGAAAACATGCGTCGTGAAGGTTATGAACTACAAGTATCTAAGCCTGAAGTAATTATTAAAGAAGTTGATGGCGTAAGATGTGAGCCTGTAGAGCGCGTGCAAATCGATGTACCTGAAGAATACACTGGTTCTATTATGGAATCTATGGGTGCACGTAAAGGTGAAATGTTAGATATGGTGAATAACGGAAACGGTCAAGTTCGCCTTACTTTCATGGTTCCAGCACGTGGTTTAATTGGTTACACAACAGAATTCTTAACATTAACTCGTGGTTACGGTATTTTAAACCATACATTCGATTGCTACCAACCAGTACATGCTGGACAAGTGGGTGGACGTCGTCAAGGTGTTCTAGTTTCACTTGAAGCAGGAAAAGCATCACAATACGGTATTATGCAAGTTGAAGACCGTGGTGTAATCTTCGTTGAACCAGGTACAGAAGTATATGCTGGTATGATCGTTGGAGAACACACTCGTGAGAATGACTTAACAGTTAACGTTGTAAAAATGAAACAACAAACTAATATTCGTTCTGCGACGAAAGATCAAACTTCAACAATGAAAAAACCACGCTTAATGACTTTAGAAGAGTCATTAGAGTACTTAAACGATGACGAGTTCTGTGAAGTAACTCCAGAATCGATTCGTCTACGTAAAAAGATTCTTGATAAGAGCGAGCGCGAAAGAGCTGCTAAGAAAAAGAAATCTGTAGAAGCGTAAAATAATAGAACAGCTACCTTTGAGGGGTAGCTGTTTTTTTATTGTATTTATTTTTGGAATATTTACTCTTTTTTTGTGGACAGTATTTTTTTTGCAGGTTACTCTTGTATTAAGTACATAAATAAAATTTGTTTCTTGTGAGAAAGGGGGATGAATGATGTTAGAAAGAATGTCGTTTTTTGCGAAATTATGTAAAGTTGATGAAAATCCGGAACTAGGGATGTGGTTGCTGTATGGCATCATTATTATATTAAGTGCACTTGTGTATAATTTAGGTTTTGCAAGAAAACTATCAATAATAAAAAATATAGTGATATATATATCGTTAGCGATTGGATGTACAGTTTTAACTTTCTTTGCAGTTTTTTTACCTGTTGGAGAGGGCCTTGTTGTAGCGGCAATTGTACTTGGGATTTATAGGTTGCGTTTACGTCAAGCGAGACAACAAAAAGCAGGGTGAGGGGGCAAATTTTTATGCGTTCAGTACAAGATGCGTTATATAATTGGTTAACAATTAAAACAGTTGCCGAAGCACGTCCAGATGATCGTGCTGCACAAGAAACGTATTTGTTATTTGAAAATATGATATATGAAGAACATAAATTAAAGAATGTGGAAGTTAAAAAGAATGAAGAAATGTATTTGATTACATATGAAATGAATGGAGAAAGAAAATCTGCAAGGTTTCCGTTAGAAGCTATTGATTGTTTTTTGGATCAAATGAATCGTGAACCTGAAAAATATAAATAAGTCCTTATCTAAATGATTAAGGACTTATTTACATTTTACCAATCGTCTTCGACTTTTTTATCACGGTATAATCGGAAATTACCACTTGCATGACGTTCCATTGTACGTTCTGCAATTCGTTCCGAACATTCCATGCACATATATGTATGAATAGGGCGGTTACGTAGTTTTTTTGCCATAGGATTTTCATCATCTAACATATCTTTTTTATCACAAATCATACACTTGACTCTCATTTCGTCACCTCAATACGAATTCTATCAGTATAAGTATATCATGGAAGTGTAATATTTTTGAATAATAGCGGGAAAAAATAATATTTTCGCAATTCGAAAAATAAGTTATGATAAGGATATAGTAAGTATATTTGGAGGTGGAAATATGGCGAATGTAGTAGATCCTACATTAACAGATGATTTAGTACAAACGTTACGTAAAGAATGTATTGTTATGGTAGCAACAACAGACTTCGAAAAACAAGTTCCTAACGTAAGTGCTATTTCTTGGGTGTATGCAGTGAGTAAAACTAGTATTCGATTTGCAGTAGATCAACGTTCACGTATTGTGGAAAATATACGGCATAGTACTGGGCTAGTATTGACTATAATGGCGAATGAATCCGTATTTTCCATAAGTGGTGCAGGTGAAATTTTGACTGATAGAATGGAAGGTATTCCTCTAAAATTAACTGTAATAGAAGTAAATGTACAAGAAGTACGTGATGTTATGTTTTATGGAGCGAAGCTTGCAACTGAGCCAACCTATGAAAAAACATATGATATTCGCGCAGCGAAAAAGCTGGATAACCAAGTGTTAGTAGGAATAAAAGAATTATAAATGTGATAAATAAGAAAATAAGTTATTAACTTTGGTAATCAGTTATTGTGATTTTATGTTAATAATTATAATTAAAAGTAATATATTGAATAGAAATGAATAAAAAATAAATAAAAGGTTTCATGGTTATGAATTTCGATTCTACCTCGTTTATACGGTACATATAATTATAACAATGGTTCGTCCATATTTTATGGATGAAACCCTTGTTCTACAAATTTAAAAGTGGAGTCAGGGGGTAACAGGTTGGATAAAATTTATGTGTTAGATACGAATGTACTTTTGCAGGATCCTTTATCTATTTTTTCATTTGAAACAAATGAAGTAGTGATTCCAGCAGTTGTATTAGAAGAGGTTGATTCGAAAAAACGTTATATGGATGAAGTAGGACGAAACGCTCGTTATGTATCTAAGTTAATAGACAAATTTCGTGAAATAGGAAAGCTGCATGAAAGTATTCCGTTAGAAAACGGCGGTACATTTCGTATTGAATTAAATCATCGTTCATTTGTTCAACTACAAGATATTTTTGTAGAAAAAACAAATGATAATCGAATTTTAGCTGTAGCAAAAAATCTATCTTTAGAAGAACAAGAAAAAGAGGACGGGAAGTCTGTTATTTTAGTAAGTAAAGACGTGCTCGTAAGGGTAAAAGCTGATGCAATTGGTTTGAAGGCGGAAGATTATTTAAGTGATCGTGTAATTGAAGTAGATAATATATATTCAGGATTTTTAGAAGGGTATATATCAAAAGAGCAATTAGATTATTTTTATGAAAAAGGTGAATTGCCTTTATCCGAAATTGCAAATCACCCTTTTTATCCAAATCAGTTTGTAGTAATGAAAGATGCATTAGGGGGATCTAGTTCAGCACTTGGCATTGTGGATCATTTAGGTAAGAAGGTAAAGAAACTTATTTTTCACAATGAACAAGTATGGGGGATACGACCACGAAATGTGCAGCAAATTATGGGGTTAGAATTGTTGCTTCGTGAAGATATTCCGCTAGTAACGTTAACGGGGAAAGCTGGTACAGGAAAAACATTACTCGCGTTGGCTTCAGGACTCATGCAAACGGAAGATTTAGGACTATATAAAAAACTACTCGTTGCAAGGCCAATTGTTCCAGTCGGAAAAGATATCGGTTATTTACCAGGAGAAAAAGAAGAAAAGTTAAGACCATGGATGCAACCGATTTTTGATAATCTAGAGTACTTATTTAATACGAAAAAGCCAGGAGAGTTAGATGCTATTTTAGCTGGAATGGGTTCGATTGAAGTAGAGGCCCTTACCTATATACGTGGGAGAAGTATTCCAGATCAGTTCATTATAATTGATGAAGCACAAAATTTAACGAAGCATGAAGTGAAAACGATATTAACAAGGGTAGGAGAAAAAAGTAAAATTGTATTAATGGGAGATCCTCAGCAAATTGATCACCCGTATTTGGATGAATATAATAATGGTTTAACATATGTTGTAGAGAAGTTTAAAGAGCAACGTATTAGTGGTCATGTAAAGTTTGTTAAAGGGGAGCGGTCTAATTTAGCTCAACTAGCAGCAGATTTATTATAAAAGGAGTGAGCTGAGGCTCACTCCTTTTTCTTCTAAGTATACACTTTAAATAATTGTAAATTTACGGATGTTACGGATTGGATTTTGTCTATTAGATCCATCATTGTAATATAGATGAACAGGTCCATCCTCTTTTAATGGCTTTCCTTCTTTTGAAAAACCAAGAATAGCATTTTTGACAGTTTCTAATGGAAGTATTATTGTTTGATCTACTGTTTCAATTTCGACTTGCGTAGCGTCCTCTGAAATTTCGGCGTTAGCAAGAAATGGATGAAATGGTATACCGAACGTTCCAGTAATTAGTTGTTCTTTTTTATATTTCTTTACACTTTGTTGTATCGGTGGAAACGCAGCACCATCACGGATTTCACGATCCCAATGCTCTGAAGTGTTTTTTAAATAAGCTTCTAGTTCTGAAGTGTTTTCTCTTGTTTCATCAAAGTAAGTTGTCAAATCTACTTTTCGATCATCAAAGATCCAAACAGTTGGATCGATAGTGATTGGAAAACGAACTTTTCCATTAATAAATAAAATTTCGCTCATTGTTGTTCCCCCATTTGTGTTATACTCCCACTTTTCAGTATAATAGCATTAGACACGGTTGTCACAAAAAATGTTTCTATTGCAATTTACTAAAACTATCGCTAATATTAATAGATAGGAGAGAGTAGGACGGAAACGGAGGGAATCAATTTGGCGTCTGAGACAGTATCAAATCATCAGGAAAAGGCACTAGCCCTTCTACAAGCGGATGCGGAGAAGATTTTAAGACTTATTAAGGTGCAAATGGACAATCTTACAATGCCGCAATGTCCATTATATGAAGAAGTGTTAGACACACAAATGTTTGGACTATCCCGCGAGGTCGATTTTGCAGTTCGCCTTGGTCTTATTGCAGAAGAACAAGGGAAAGCAATGTTAGGAGAGCTTGAACGTGAGTTATCTGCACTTCATGAAGCATTTACAAACAAACAACAATAACGGGTTCAAATAAGGGGGCTCAAACTGAAATAGTTTGGGCTTTTTATTTGTATAATAAAGCAGGAAGAATCAATGTACATATGGAATACAACAATAATTAAATTGAAACAGAAAGAGGAAATGAAATGAAAAGAGTATGGAAATCAATGGATTATTCATTATTACTTCCTCTTGTTATCTTATGTGTGTTGGGAGTTATAATGGTATATAGTTCTAGTTCCATTGTCGCGATTTCGTCGAGATATAACTGGCCGGCAAATTACTTTTTTAAAAAACAATTAGTTGCTCTTGCTATTGGAACGGTAATACTAGTGATTGTTGCTGTAATTCCTTACAAATTTTGGAGGAAAAAAATAGTTCTTACAGCGATGGGATTAGGGAGTCTGGGCTTACTAACAGCAGCTTTCCTTTTCGGTAAGGTAATCAATGGTGCAAAAGGATGGATACTAGGTATACAACCAGCTGAGTTTGTAAAAATAGCAGTTATTATTACGCTAGCAAGTTTTTTTGCTAAGAAACAAGAGAGGCAAACCCCTTTTTTCCAAGGGATCATACCTCCTATATTTGTTGTCGGTGGATCGATGGTATTAATTTTATTACAAAATGACTTAGGGACCGACATATTAATAGGTGGAACAGTGTTAATTATGTTCTTCTGTTCAGGAGTTAATGTTAACTTGTGGATTAAAAGATTTTTATTAACATCTGTCTTGTGGATTCCGGCGTTGTATTTTATCGGAAACTATAAATTAAGTCTATACCAAAAAGCTCGATTTTCAGTTTTTCTTGATCCATTTAACGATCCTCAAAATGATGGATTCCAATTAGTTAATTCTTTTATTGGAATTGCCTCAGGCGGGTTAAATGGTAGAGGATTAGGGAATAGTATACAAAAGTATGGCTACTTACCAGAGCCACAAACGGATTTTATTATGGCAATTATATCTGAAGAACTAGGTTTTATAGGTGTAGCTATCATTTTAATCTGTTTATTACTTATTATCATTCGTTCGTTTAGAGTGGCACAAAAGTGTAAAAATCCATTTGGAAGTTTAATTGCAATCGGAATTGCAAGTTTAATTGGGATACAAACTTTTGTTAATGTTGGTGGTATGTCTGGGTTAATACCACTTACAGGAGTACCGTTACCGTTTATTAGTTATGGTGGTAGTTCTTTATTGGCTAATCTAATCTCAATGGGTATATTATTAAATGTTGCTAGTCATGTAAAACGACAAGAGAAACAACAAAATGAGATAATGAAAGAAAGAGAGCAAGATGGACCGCATCTTGTTGTAGTAAAATAAAAAACACATTGTACTCTAAAGTACAATGTGTTTTTTATTTTCAAGAAACATTAAATATGACGTATTAATTGATAATTATATTAAAAAATATATCACATTTGATTAAATGTGATATACAATTAAGTTGTTAGAAAAGGAAGAGGTATGCTATACTGTTTTTGTGAAACAAATTGATCAGAAAACTTATCATTTGTTAAAAAATAAGGTATGATGGATAAAAATAAAGTGAAGCTTTCTAAGTATAATATAATGTAGAAAGTGAAGAACTTCACGCTCTTTATGGTGTGTGTATATTTTATCTCTAGAGTGGTAGGAAAGTAGAGGGGGAAAATCATGACAAAGCTGCAACGTATTCAAAAAGTATTGGTAGCTAACCGTGGAGAGATTGCAATTCGTGTGTTTCGAGCTTGTTCGGAACTTGGATTAAAGACAGTTGCAATCTATTCTAAAGAGGATAGTGGTTCTTATCATCGTTATAAAGCCGATGAGTCCTATTTAGTTGGGGAAGGGAAAAAGCCAATTGATGCTTATCTAGATATTGAGGGCATTATTGAGATTGCGAAAAGTAATCATGTAGATGCAATCCACCCTGGATATGGTTTCTTGTCAGAAAATATTCAATTCGCAAAACGTTGTGAAGAAGAAGGGATTATCTTTATCGGTCCAAAGAGTAAGCATTTAGATATGTTTGGAGATAAAGTGAAAGCAAGAACACAAGCGCAGCTAGCACAAATTCCAGTTATTCCTGGTAGTGATGGGCCAGTAAATTCAATAGAAGAAGTTGGAGAATTTGCTGAAAAGTATGATTACCCGATTATTATTAAAGCTTCCCTTGGCGGTGGCGGTCGTGGTATGCGTATTGTACGTACTAGTGAAGAATTAAGAGAATCGTATAATCGAGCGAAGTCAGAAGCGAAAGCAGCCTTTGGTAATGATGAAGTATACGTTGAAAAATTCGTTGAAAAACCTAAACATATAGAAGTTCAAATTTTAGCAGATGAAGAGGGCAATGTTGTTCATTTATACGAGCGTGACTGTTCTGTACAACGTCGTCACCAAAAAGTGGTAGAAATCGCACCTAGTGTGTCGCTTTCAGATGATTTGCGTCAGCGTATTTGTGATGCTGCTGTGAAATTAACAAAAAATGTAAATTATTTAAACGCAGGAACAGTAGAATTTCTTGTAAAAGGTGATGAGTTTTACTTTATTGAAGTAAATCCGCGTGTTCAAGTTGAACATACAATTACAGAAATGATCACAGGGGTAGATATCGTTCAATCGCAAATTTTAATAGCTGATGGACATGCATTACATAGTAAAATGGTAGGTGTTCCGAAGCAAGAGGAAGTAGTTGTTCATGGATTTGCGATCCAATCTCGTGTAACGACTGAGGACCCACTAAATAATTTTATGCCGGATACAGGGAAAATTATGGCATACCGATCAGGCGGTGGTTTCGGTGTTCGTCTTGATACAGGTAATAGTTTCCAAGGTGCTGTTATTACACCGTACTATGATTCTTTACTTGTAAAAGTTACAACATGGGCACTTACTTTTGAACAAGCTGCTGCGAAAATGGAACGTAACTTAAAAGAATTCCGTATTCGTGGTATTAAAACAAATATTCCATTCCTAGAGAATGTAGTAAAACATAAAAACTTCTTATCAGGAGAATATGACACTTCATTTATTGATGCGTCACCTGAACTATTCCTGTTCCCGAAACGTAAAGACCGCGGAACGAAAATGTTAAATTACATTGGGACAGTAACAGTAAATGGCTTCCCAGGAGTAGGGAAAAAAGAGAAACCCATTTTCCCGGATGCTCGTATACCGAATGTATTACACTCAGAGCCGATTCAAAATGGAACGAAACAAATTTTGGATGAGCGTGGAGCGGACGGATTAGTAAAATGGGTACAAGATCAAAAGCGTGTACTTTTGACGGATACAACATTCCGTGATGCACATCAGTCACTACTTGCCACGCGTATTCGTACAAAAGATTTACATCAAATTGCAGAGCCGACAGCGAGAATGTTACCGAACCTATTCTCAGCGGAAATGTGGGGCGGTGCAACGTTTGATGTTGCATATCGTTTCTTAAAAGAAGATCCATGGGAACGATTACTAGATCTTCGTGAAAAAATGCCAAACGTTTTATTCCAAATGTTACTTCGTTCTTCAAACGCAGTTGGTTACAAAAACTATCCAGATAATTTAATTCAAAAGTTTGTGGAATGTTCTGCTCAAGCTGGAATTGATGTGTTCCGTATTTTTGATAGTTTAAACTGGGTAGAAGGTATGAGAGTTGCGATTGATGCTGTACGGGATACTGGTAAAATTGCAGAAGCAACAATGTGCTACACAGGAGATATTCATGATCCGTTACGTAGTAAATATGATTTAAATTACTATAAAAACTTAGCAAAAGAGTTAGAAGCATCAGGAGCACATATATTAGGAATTAAAGATATGGCAGGCTTATTAAAACCTAATGCGGCATATGATTTAGTTTCTGCATTAAAAGAGACGGTATCGATTCCGATTCACTTGCATACACACGATACGAGTGGAAATGGTATATTAACGTATACAAAGGCAATTGAAGCAGGTGTTGATATTGTCGATGTGGCAGTAAGTTCTATGGCTGGTCAAACGTCACAACCAAGCGCAAACACGCTATACTATGCGTTAGGTGGAAACGAAAGACAGCCAGACGTTAACGTAGATTCATTAGAAAAACTATCTCATTACTGGGAAGATGTACGTAAATACTACGCGCCGTTTGAAAGTGGTATGAATGCTCCTCATACAGAGGTATATATGCACGAAATGCCAGGCGGACAGTATAGTAATCTACAACAACAAGCGAAGGCGGTTGGTTTAGGAGATCGCTTCGACGAAGTGAAAGTAATGTATCGTCGTGTAAATGACATGTTTGGCGATATTGTTAAAGTAACACCATCATCTAAAGTTGTCGGTGATATGGCGTTATTTATGGTTCAAAATCACTTAACAGAACAAGATGTTTTAGAGCGTGGGCATTCTATGGACTTCCCAGGATCTGTTGTTGAAATGTTCTCAGGAGATTTAGGACAGCCATATGGTGGTTTCCCGAAAAAGTTGCAAGAAATTATTTTAAAAGGGAAAGAGCCATTAACAGTAAGACCGGGTGAATTATTAGAGCCAGTAGATTTCGACGCGTTAAAAGAAGAGCTATTCCATAAGCTTGGACGCGAAGTGACGATTTTTGATGTCGTTGCATATGCATTATATCCAAAAGTATTTATGGATTACGAAAAAGTTGCTGAGCTTTATGGAAGTGTATCTGTGCTTGATACACCGACATTCTTCTATGGTATGAGACTTGGTGAAGAAATCAATGTGGAAATCGAACAAGGTAAAACATTGATGGTTAAACTAGTATCAATCGGAGAGCCTCAGCCGGATGGAAATCGTATTCTTTACTTGGAGTTTAACGGTCAACCACGTGAGATTGTTGTGAAAGACGAAAGTGTGAAAGCAACAGTGGCACAACGTGTGAAAGGAAACCGTGAAAATCCAAACCACATTAGTGCAACAATGCCAGGAACGGTTATTAAAGTAGTTGTAAAAGAAGGCGATGAAGTGAAAAAAGGCGATTCTATGGCAATTACAGAAGCGATGAAAATGGAAACGACAGTTCAAGCGCCGTTCAATGGTAAAGTGAAAAAAGTATATGTTAACGATGGAGATGCAATTCAAACGGGTGACTTACTGATTGAATTAGATCACTAAAATAGAAAAAGAGCTGTGTAAATACAGCTCTTTTTTTATCGCAAAAAATACCTTGCCAATTCGGCAAGGTATTTTAATTTAAATTTATTTTGTTTGTTTAGAAGTTGATTCAGCTTCTTTTGCATTCACTTTACTTCTTGTACCTAACATAACTAAATAGCATAGTACAGCAAACAAGCAAGAAATGAATAGTGAATGTAATAATGCCATTACTAAATTAGCATTTGTAAATACGACTAAAATTCCCACGATCGCTTGAAGTGTAACAAGGATAAATGAAATGATCCATCCCCAGTATACGACAGGCTGTTGCTTGTAATGGCGAATAGCGAGAATCATTGCGTATAGTATCCAAGCGAAAATTAACATCGCTGCAACTCTATGTCCCATTTGAACCCATTCATGTAGTTGAGTTGGCATAGGTCTATTTTTGCTACATAAAGGAAAGTCTGGACAGGCTAAGCTAGCTCGTTCGTGACGTACTAAAGCACCTGTGTAGACGACAATATAACTGTAAATTGTTACACCATAAATATGAAATTTCATTTTTTTGTCCATAATAAGTGAACGTGCATCAAATTTCTGGTCAATTTCAAAGATAAGACACGTTAATAAAATGACAGAAGCAAATGAAATTAAGGAAATACCGAAATGGATAGCAAGTACAGCTGGCATTTGTCCCCAAACAACTGCTGCCGCTCCCATTAATGCTTGTGCAACTAAAAATACGAAGGATAAAATTGCTAACGTTTTTGTTTCGCGCACATGTTTATAATATTTCCAGGACAAAATACAAAGGAGAGTGACAAGAATTCCTGCTGATCCTGATGTAAGGCGGTGACTTAGTTCAATAATAGTTTCCATTGATAAATTAGATGGAACAAATTCACCGTTACAAAGTGGCCATGATTTACCGCACCCTTGGCCAGAACCTGTTTTTGTAACTAAGGCGCCTCCTAGTAAAACTATTAATAAATCAAGACTCGTAATGACTGCTAACCATTTAATAAAGCGTTGCAATCTATTTCACCATCTTTCTGCTATGAAGTTATTGCGAAATATTTTCATTCCATTATGTATAGAATAAAAAGCGCTAGTTCCTATGATATATAAAAAATAATAAAATAGCAAAGAAATGGCGGGGGCAGACAGGGGAGAGAAAATGGGTGTGGAAATAGGATATATAAGGGAATTTTTAGGTGAAAAACAGGCTATTTTGAAAAGATATGAGGAGAATACGTGTTAAATATGACAAAAAAGTTTATTATAGAAGGTAACATCATGTTATGATAAGGACAAGTAAGAATTAAGTTTTTTATATTCGACACAAAAAGTTCATGTTTTCTTCACAAAATGTTCGGGAAATATGATTTAATATATTGGAGTATGGGCGTAGATTAGTAGTAGAATGGGTTAACAATATTTCTACTGTAATAATATTGCTATATAGAAGCGAAATATTTCATTCGAAATAGGCGCAAAAAGAAAGATGAAAGTTTTAAGAGGGGGTTAAAGTGATGAACCATGCAACAAGTGAGCTGCATGATGAGTCAGCTGTTACAAGTGTACCGGAAACAACTCGGCTACAAGATTTATCAGCGCTCGTTAAAATGGGGATTGTAAACTCAAATACACTTACTGTATTTACAGGATTTTGGTTGGCATTACATTTTAATGGATTAAGTGTAATGGACAATCTGGATAAGTTATTCTTTACAATCGTTGGTTCTGGATTAATTATGGCAGGGGTATGTTGTTTAAATAACTACATTGATCGAGACATCGACCCGTTAATGGAAAGAACAAAAACCCGTCCAACGGTTACTGGAAAGTATAAACCGGGATTTGCACTTACATTTGGACTAGTTATATTACTTCTTGGATTTGTATTTTTATTATTAACAACACCAATGGCAGTATTAATGGGATTTATTGGTGCTTTCACATATGTTGTCTTATATACGTTATGGACAAAGAGAAAGTATACACTAAATACTGTTGTAGGTAGTATATCTGGAGCAGTTCCACCTTTAATTGGATGGGCGGCAATCGATCCATCTTTAGGCCATCCAATTGCTTGGATGTTATTTTTAATTATGTTTATTTGGCAAATCCCACATTTTCTCGCATTAGCGATGAAACGTGTTGATGAATATCGAAATGCAGGAATTCCAATGCTTCCTGTAGTTCATGGATTTGAAATTACGAAACGCCAAATTATGATTTGGACAGTATGTTTATTACCACTACCATTTTATATGAGTGGACTAGGGATAACATTTATGGTAATTGCAACATTGTTAAACATCGGATGGATCGTTTTAGGATTTTATGGCTTCCGTAAGCAAGATGACATCAAATGGTCCGTACAAATGTTTGTTTATTCCCTAAATTATTTAACAATCTTATTTGTATCAATGATTGTAGTTACATTCTTCTAAGACAACGACATAATTGGATTTCTTTACGTTGAGATTTACTTTACTTAACTATAAAGTACAATCTAATTCACAAGGAAAGTGGGGGTTGTTTGTATGAAGAAACAGTGGCGACTGCTTTCGTTCGTTTCACTGCTGGCTTTACTGTTAGGGGGATGCGGTAAAGCCTTTCAATCTACTTTAATTCCGCAAGGAGAAGTAGCAAAAATGCAATATGATTTGCTCTTACTAGCAACTGCGATCATGGTAGGAGTAGTACTAGTAGTTACTATTATTTTCTTATATGTAATTGTGCGTTTCCGACAAAAGAAAGGTCAGGAAGATTATATTCCGGAGCAAGTTGAAGGGAATCACAAGCTAGAAATTATATGGACAGTTATTCCGATTATTCTTTTGTTAATCTTAGCTGTTCCGACGGTTACATATACATTCAAACTTGCTGATGTAAGTGCGATGGAGAAAAAGAATATTGATAAAGATACTATCGTTGTTGATGTAACAGCGAATCTTTATTGGTGGGAATTTTCTTATAAATCAGAAAAAATAGTCACTTCTCAAGATTTAGTCATCCCCACAGGTAAGAAAGTGTATTTGAATTTGAAGGGTGCCGATATTAAACATTCGTTTTGGGTTCCATCTTTAGCTGGGAAAATGGATACAAATACAGATAATGTGAACAAAATGTGGTTAAAGGCAGATAAATCGGGCACTTATAATGGTTTTTGTACAGAATTTTGCGGCCCATCACATTCTTTAATGCAATTCAAAGTGAAAGCTTTAGATGAAAGCGAGTACAAAAAGTGGCTTGCTGATATGAAGAAGATTGATGGGAAGAAAGAAGTAGCTTCAACAAAGGCGCAAGAGGGCCAAGAAATATTTAATAAAAGCTGTATTGGTTGTCACGCAGTTGGATCTAATGATAGTAGACCACCTTCCGCTCGTATCGCACCAAACTTAGCAAACTTTGCGGATCGCGATATGGTTGCCGGTATTGCCGAAAACAATGAAGAAAACTTAAAAAAATGGCTGAAAGATCCTGAAAATATGAAACCAGGAAATAAAATGACTGGTAAATATGGCAACTTAACGGATGATCAAATTGATGCATTAAATGCATACTTACAAACGTTAAAAGTTGAAAAGTAAAGAGGGATTATTCGCGAAGGGGAGGTTGAAAACGTGAGTTCTGTAGCAAAAAAACAGGGGATGGGTGCTGTCATATGGGATTATTTAACGACAGTAGACCATAAAAAGATTGCCATTCTCTATTTAATTGCAGGTGGATTGTTTTTTATAATAGGCGGAATAGAAGCTCTATTTATTCGCCTTCAATTAGCGATTCCTAACAACGCTTTTCTTGTTGGGGATGCTTATAATCAAGTATTAACGATGCACGGTACAACAATGATTTTCCTCGCAGCTATGCCACTCGTGTTTGCATTTATGAACGCCGCTGTACCACTTCAAATTGGTGCACGTGATGTAGCGTTCCCGTTTTTGAATTCACTTGGATTTTGGTTATTTTTCTTTGGTGGAGTATTTTTAAATTTAAGTTGGTTTTTAGGTGGAGCACCTGATGCAGGATGGACATCTTATGCATCTTTAGCTTTAGCCTCAAAAGGCCATGGTGTTGATTTTTATGTACTCGGCTTGCAAATCTCTGGTATTGGTACATTAATTGGAGGTATTAACTTCCTTGTAACCATTATTAATATGCGTGCGCCAGGAATGACGTATATGCGTATGCCGATGTTTACATGGACGACATTTGTAACATCTTCGCTAATATTATTCGCTTTTCCGCCATTAACTGTAGGATTAGGACTTTTAATGTTAGATCGTTTATTTGGAACAAGTTTCTTTAATCCAGCATTGGGCGGGAATACAATTATATGGGAGCATTTATTCTGGATTTTCGGTCATCCAGAAGTATACATTCTTATACTCCCAGCTTTCGGAATATTCTCAGAAATCTTCGCGACATTTTCGAAAAAGCGATTATTTGGTTATTCGTCGATGGTGTTCGCGACAGTATTAATTGGATTCTTAGGATTTATGGTATGGGCGCATCATATGTTTACTGTCGGGCTTGGTCCAGTTGCAAATGCTATTTTCTCAGTTGCAACAATGGCGATTGCGGTTCCGACCGGTATTAAAATA
Organism: Bacillus sp. 16GRE42; assembly: GCF_019837435.1. Classification (NCBI taxonomy): domain Bacteria; kingdom Bacillati; phylum Bacillota; class Bacilli; order Caryophanales; family Bacillaceae; genus Bacillus; species Bacillus sp. 16GRE42. The sequence continues at coordinate 1,465,352 of NZ_JADAXF010000001.1, read as the reverse complement.
TTCAACTGGCTCTTTACGATGTGGGGCGGAAGTATTCGTTTTACGACACCGATGATGTGGGCAGTAGCTTTCATTCCATCATTCGTAATGGGAGGAGTTACAGGTGTTATGCTAGCATCTGCGCCTGCTGATTATCAATTTCATGACAACTATTTCGTAGTAGCGCACTTTCATTATGTAATCGTCGGCGGTGTTGTATTTGGTTTACTTGCAGGAGCTCATTATTATTGGCCACTGATGTTTAATAAAGTATTGAATGAAACGTTAGGAAAGATAACATTTTGGCTATTCTTTATCGGTTTCCATTTAACGTTCTTCATTCAGCATTTCCTTGGATTGATTGGTATGCCGCGTCGTTACTACACATATCTTGAAGGTCAAGGGTTGGAAATGGGGAATATGATTAGTTCTATTGGAGCGGTATTTATGGCTCTTGGAACGATTGTTCTTCTATTCAATGTAATCAAAACAACAGTATCAAAAGAAAAGGCTGGTCGTGATCCATGGGATGCACGTACATTAGAATGGACAATGCCAGCACCTACACCGGAATATAACTTTAAACAATTACCATTTGTTCGCGGATTAGATCCGTTTTGGATTGAAAAACGCGAAGGGAATAAAGAGATGACAGCGGCGGAACCAGTTGATGATATTCATATGCCAAATCCATCGTTTTCACCATTTATCATTTCTTTAGGATTGTTTATAGCTGCATTCGGTGCAATGTATATGCAGGGTGGAAAAGATAAGTTTTGGTTATTAGTAGCAATTATTGGTTTAATCATTACATTCGGTACAATGTTCCTACGTTCAGTGATCGATGATCATGGATATCATATTCATAAGGAAGATTTAGAAGATAAGGGGGGCAAGGCATAATGCATGTAGATGAAAAATTAACGAATGAAACATTTCCAGCAGAGCCTGAAAAAGCAACCCTTGAGGGAAAAAATAAGTTTGTCGGTTTTTGGTTATTTCTTGGAGGCGAAACAGTATTGTTCGCTTCCTTGTTTGGCACATATTTAGCGTTAAAGAATTCTACAAATGGTGGACCAACATCTCAAGAGATGTTCCAAATGCCACTCGTTTTCATTATGACGATGCTTTTATTAACGAGTAGCTTAACGAGCGTATATGCGATGTATCATATGAAAAACTTTAACTTTAAGAAAATGCAACTTTGGCTATTAGTAACAGTGTTGCTAGGTTTAGGATTTTTAGGGTTTGAGATATATGAGTTTTATCATTATACGCATGAATTTAAGCATACTATGAGAAGTAGTGCGTTTGGTTCCGCGTTTTATGCTCTTGTTGGTACGCATGGACTACACGTATTGTTTGGATTGTGTTGGATTTTAACATTAATCTTTAGAAATGCGAAGAGAGGTCTAAATTTATACAATGCACCGAAGTTTTATGTTGCATCGATTTATTGGCACTTTATTGACGTAGTTTGGGTGTTTATTTTCACTGTAGTATATTTAATGGGAATGGTGGGATAAACAATGGCGATAAAGCAAACGAATAATCCTAAAGTTGATCTTGTTTATCGGAAGAGAAAAAGTGCGGAGGAAATGAAGCATCAAGTTATTACGTTTGCATTAATGATTTTTTTAACATTTGTTGCATTTGTAGCAGTAGCATATCCGAAAACTTTTAGTCCGACTTTCTCAGTACCATTTATTTTACTATTAGCAGTGGTACAAGTAATTTTTCAATTGTATTATTTTATGCATATGAGTCATAAAGGACATGAAGCGGCAAGTTTCTTTCTTTATTCTGGTCTGTTAATCGGGTTAATTACAATTTTAGCTTTTATGACAATTGTGTGGATTTGAAAAGTGAAAAATAAGGGAGCTTGTGTTGTCACAGCTCCCTCTTCTTATTATGTGAAAGGATAACCTTAAGAAGGTAGGTGTAACAATGAGTAACTTGTGGATATTTGGTTTTCAAGCTCTATGGAGTCCAATCTTTTTATTATTTATGCTTTCGATTCTTATTGGGTACTTTTTAATTATTGGGCCATATAGAATGCGATTTGAAAATGCGACGAAGGTAAGTAAGAAGCAAATTTTTTATTTTACGACCGGGATTGTTCTTTTGTATTTTGTAAAGGGAGGGCCTATTGATTTAATTGGTCATATTATATTTAGTGCACATATGTTTGAGATGGCAGTTATGTATATTGCAGTTCCACCGTTATTGTTGCTTGGTATACCAGATTGGTTATATCGTTATATTACTTCTTTTAAGTTCGTTCAAATTATATTAAAGATATTTGCTAAACCACTTATTGCATTGTTTGTATTTAATGGCCTGTTTTCTTTTTATCATTTACCAGTTGTTTTTGACACAGTAAAACAAAGTCAAATTGCTCATCCTATTTGTCTCGCTATATTGTTCTTTACGGCAATCATGATGTGGTGGCCGATGCTAAATCCATTACCAGAATATCAAACGTTAAGTGATATAAAGAAACTTGGTTATATGTTTGCTAACGGTATATTATTAACGCCAGCTTGTGCGTTAATCATTTTTGCAACTGCACCGTTATTTGCAACCTATACGGATCCGGCTGCTTGGATGAAGGCGATGGAACTTTGTGTACCGGCGGGAACTTTATCAGATTTAAATATAACGGGACCAGAATTTTTACACTGGATGCCAGTCGTACAAGACCAACAAACAGGTGGCATCATTATGAAAATTGTCCAGGAAATAGTGTATGGCACAATTATAGGCTATGTATTCTTTCGATGGGCGCGTCGAGAGCGTGAAAAGGATAAAGAGCAGTTGCAACAATTGCCGCCGTATTTACAAACGAAATAAAAGTGAGTGCATCAATATGATGCACTCACTTTTATTTTATTCAATGATTTGGAATTCTTTTAACTCTTTTTCGATATTTTGTAGGAGTTGTTCGCTTTTTTGAAGTACATTCGTTGGGAAAGTTTCACCATCACCATATTCAACGCCGTGAGGATAATAATGTTTTCCTAATAAGGGAGGAAGTAGCTTGATTTCAGCGTGTCTGCTACCAACATCACCTTCAACAGCCAAACCTAGTACGCGCAAATAATAAATATCATTTAATATTTCAAATTTATAATCGTATGTAACTCGTTCATAATCCCACTGTCCAGCAAGTACAAAATGGTTCTTTTCCATAATCTCTGTTAATAGTGTTAAATCAACGACTGCCCCATTAAATTTCGTATTTGTAAATTGCATATAATACCTCCTCTTTTCATGTTACATCATTATTTTTATAATAGTATGAATAATAAGAAAGTGCAATTCATATTGAGAGAAAAGGGATAATCCAGACTTTTTTTGCGAAAATATGATATAGTGAAAAGAGTACGGTACACACAAAAAAGGAAAGAAAAGGATTTGTGTATATCTCAATTTTATGTTTTGTGCAGGAGGTATATCGATTGAAGAAATTATTGCGTATCGTAATGATTACATTTTTAATTTTAGCTGTGGACTTATACGGGAAATTACTCGTTTCACAATATATATTAACCCCATCTCAATCAAAGCAAGAAAATAAAATTGTGAAAAAGAAAAAACAAGTAAATGAAGACTCTTCAAATACGGTTTTAAATATGATTGGTGGGGACTCTGAAAATTTATTAGCAAAATGGGGCGAACCATCTCGAATAGAGCCATCTGCTTACGGATATGAATGGTGGGTATACAATCAAGATTTAACTCAGTATGTGCAATTTGGGGTTGCGGAACGAAAAGTTGTAACGGCGTATGTTGCTGGTGAGCAAGTTAAGGTGCCGCCTTATTATATAAATGAAAAGTATGAAGAAGTGTATAAAAAGAATCCACTCTCGCATGAGATTTCGTTAAAAAGAGGGAAACATAGTTATCAATTTGAGTTATCTGACACGGAAGTGATGGAACAACCATTAATACCTGTAGAAGATGGCTGGGCACAATTATATTTTGATCATTTTACACATGAGCTTGTTGGTGTTCGTTATATGGATGATGAAACGTTATTACGCCAAAGACCGTATCAGCTTGTTTATTCGGGTGAATTACTAGCTGAACAACCATTGACTCCAGATAAAATGAAACAAATAGAGAATGGGAATATGCAACAAATTTTTGATTTAACAAATATTATTCGAAGTCGCCATAAGTTACCGCTGTTAGCTTGGGATCAACAAACAGCAGATGTGGCTATAGGGCATAGTAAAGATATGAAGGATAATAATTACTTTTCACACGATTCACCTACATTAGGTACGTTAGGAGATCGTTTACAGCGCGGGAAAGTAGGGTTTCAACTTGCTGGTGAGAACATAGCGGCGCAACATAGTGATGGAATTGCGGCGGTGCAAGGTTGGTTAAATAGTGAAGGGCATAGAAAAAATGTATTAAATGAACAATTTACAGGATTAGGTGTTGGGGTATACGATAAGTTTTATACACAAAACTTTATTCGGAAATAAAGTGGAATTTTAAGTTGTGTAGGGGACACCTCACGTTTAAGTACTTCGTATTCACTGAAGTGTAGGTCGGAATCTTACCGTATGCAAATAGCAGGATAAAAAGGTGCATGAATCGTCTGAAAATAGGCGAACCATGTGCCTTTTTTTTCTTATTATATAGTAGATATACATGAAGAGGTGAGGATTATGCCAACAACAAAAGGACCGTTACATCCATCGGTTCAACAGTTTAAAGAGTTTGTAAACCATCACCCTAAAATGGTTCATGAGGTTCGAAGTGGTCACAAAACTTGGCAACAGTTTTATGAAGAATGGTACTTACTTGGTGAAGAAGATCCGATATGGGCAACTTTTAGACCTGATGGAGCGCCTGCTTTTTCTTCGGTAAAAGAAAATAAACAAGAAAAAGATAATCGAACTGAAGAGGAGAAAACAGCAGATGTGATGGGACAAATGCTTTCTTTCTTTAAAAAGCTAGATGTAGAACAAATGCAACACCATTTAGCCAATGTGACGAGTGCCATTGGTAGTGTGCAACAAGTTTTTCAACAATTTCAAGGGAAGCCCGCGCGGCAAGAAGAGAGTACTTCCGAAAATAATCCATTTTTCTTTCAGAAGGATTAGGGGGAAAGAGGATGAGAGCAGAAATTATGGAGTTTATAAGGGCTGATGAGGATTTATCTCGCTATATTAGAGAGCAACCGTACTGGTATAGAAAACTAACGCGAAATCCTGAAGAGAAAGAGGCTTTTGAGTTAGCAGCTATGCAGCATTTCAAAAAAACGATACCAGATAAAGTTGAGAAATTTCAAAACCAATTGGCAGTTGCCTCCATTATGATCGATATGTTTCAGTATATGAAGCAACAAAATACAACATAATTGGAAGGGAAAACTATGTCCGTCATGCAGAACTTTTGATACAATAGAAGCGGATTATTTAAAAAGGAGTTGCAGCATGAGCATGACGGAAATTTGTTTAGTACGACATGGACAAACTGATTGGAATTTTCAAGAGATTATTCAAGGACGTGAAGATATTCCACTTAATGAAGTGGGAAAGAAGCAAGCAAGTCAAAGTGCAGTTGCTTTGCAAGCGGAAGCATGGGATGTAATTATAAGTAGCCCATTAATTAGAGCGCACGAAACAGCTAAGGAAATTGCAGGGGCTACAGGATTGCAATCGATTTTATTAGATGAGCGATTTGTTGAACGTAATTTTGGTGAAGCTTCTGGGAAGCCGGTTGCGACTGTTAGGGAGCTAATTGCAGAAGGTAAAGTAGAAGGTATGGAGCAAGATGAAGAGATTGTAACTCGTTGCTTTGCTGCTGTAAAAGATGTTGCAGAAACTTATTCTGGCAAACGTATTATCATTGTAGCTCATTCACATGCGATAAAAGCAATTTTACATGCAATTGCACCGGAAGATATTTCGTTTAAGACACCATTAAAAAATGCATGTATTAGTTATGTGAAAGAAAATAGTGGGAAATGGGATGTTCTGAAATATAATATTGCGGAACATATTAATGTATAAGTATGTGCTAGAATTATATGGAAAATAGTTAGAGTGATATCTTTCTGTTTAGTGAGACACTTCAATTAGTAGTTCTATTCTAAATGTGGTATGATGAATACTCGGAGGTGTCTCTCATGATTGTAGCGACGCTGGAAAGCGTATTGATATTAGATAAGGCAGAGCAGCTTGCAAAAGCGATTATCTGTTCAGATATAGCAGAAGACTATCGTAAGTGTTATAAAGAATTGCATGAAGATATGGAAGTTCAGACGTTAATTCAGCAATTTACAGCGATGAAAGAACGATATGAAGAAGTGCAACGTTTCGGTAAATACCATCCTGATTATACTTTCGTTTCGACGAAGATGAGGGAGTTAAAGCGTTCTGTAGACTTACATGATAAGGTTGCAGCTTTTAAACGAGTAGAAACAGCTTTGCAAAAGTTGTTAGATGAAGTTAGTGTAGCAATCGGTTCTGAGGTGTCTTCTTCCATCAAAGTTCCAACAGGAAATCCATTTTTTGATGCTGGTGGCTGTGGTGGCGGTTGTGGTACCGGCGGAGGTTGTGGCTGTAAAACGGGGTAAATTACCCCGTTTTTTAGAAGATAGAAGAAAACGTATACAGAGTTTGTCCTGTAATGTCATAAATTTCTGATTGGTTTTCATAAAATATAAAATATATGCTTTTAAAAGGAGAAGATGGAGAAGATTATGTTCGGGCAACGACAAAGTATGATTGTTTATTTACATTCATTGAAACATGCCAAGATTTTAAGGAAATATGGTAACATACATTACATATCAAAACGCTTAAAATACGCAGTAGTATATTGTGATATGGAACAAATTGAGCATATGATGCAAAAGTTGAACAAGCTTCCTTTTGTGAAGAAGATAGAACAGTCGTACCGCCCGTATTTAAAAACGGAATTTGAAAATTCACGTCCTGATCGGGCAAAAGAATACGATTATAGCTAATAGAAAAAATCCCCTGCAAATTTTAGCAGGGGATTTTTTTACTTGAAATAACAATTTATTTCATTGGAGGAATGAAATTATTCATTCGTAAAATACCAATTAAATGATTGAAAAACAGTTCTTTTTCTGGGAAAGTTGTGGATGGTTTTACCGTAAAGGTAGTCACTTTTCTTCCTAGTTGTTCTGCCGTTTCTTCAAATAAAATGACGCGTTTACTTTTTTTATTTTCAAGTACAGGAATGCCTTCACGACATATGTATAATGGTTGGAAATCACCAGTAGTAGTTGGTTTTAATATTACAACAAGTGAGCACACTTTTTTTTCATTTTTAATCGTTTCAAATTGTAACATATGTGTTATACGTTCTTGATTTGCTTTGGCGATTTCAAGTAATTCATATAAATCAGAGTAGCCTTCTCCGAGTTCTATAAAGCGTTGAATCATATTTTTTCCTCCTCTTTCTTTTACTGTACCATCTCACTTTTTAAATGAAAAGTAGACAAAGAAAAAAAACCCTGCAAAGCAGGGCCCTTCTTATACTAGCATGTACTAGTAAGAAGGAAAAGGGAGAGGAGAAACCGGAGGAAGAACTTATGGGGAAACGTAAGTCTTCTCCGCGGTTGGCAACAACATCGAAGGTGATGTTGTTATAATTATTTATGTCCAATCTAAATGAAGATATACATCATGAAATTAAATTTTATGTTTGGCTTTTTATTTTTCTTTTTTTTATTTTATGATAGGATAAAAAAGATAAAGTGAAACGAATATACATAATGGGTTCGTGTTAGCGCATGGTGAGATGAATACATAAAAATGCAGAGCGGTTATTTTAAGCCAAAGTTCTCCTATTGTTCATTGAGAAATGAATGGAAAATTTCATGGAATAGTATAGTTTGGTAGCGGTTACCGAATGGAGAAAGGTTTTCTATAATTGCTCGATAGATTGAAATAAAGGTAGTGACAACAGATGAGAGTAGTTTCAGGAAAATGTAAAGGGCATCCACTAAAAGCGGTGCCAGGTAATACAACACGTCCAACGACAGATAAAGTAAAAGAATCAATATTTAATATGATAGGTCCTTATTTTGATGGTGGTATCGCTCTTGATTTATTTGGCGGTAGTGGTGGTCTTGGAATCGAGGCTATAAGTAGAGGGATTGATAAAGCAATTTTTGTTGATCGAGATAATAAAGCGATAAAAGTAATCCATCAAAATTTAGAAAGTTGTCGAATACAGGAACAAGCTGAAGTATATCGAAATGATGCAGAACGTGCGGTAAAGGCTCTTATAAAACGTGAAATATCATTCGATCTTATATTAATTGATCCTCCATATAAAGATCAAAAAATTGTATCTTTAATTAGTGTGATGGATCAACATGGATTGCTACATAGAGATGGATTAATTATGTCAGAGCATGGTAATGATGTGGTTTTACCTGATTCTATAGGGAGTCTTGTAAAAGTAAGAGCTGAAAATTATGGGGTTACAGCAATATCGATTTATAAGTATGAAGGTGAGGGGACGGAATGACTAGTATAGCTATTTCTTCGGGAAGTTTTGATCCAATTACCCTTGGGCATCTGGATATTATTAAAAGGGGAGCAAAAGTATTTGATGAGGTATACGTAGTAGTTTTAAACAACTCGTCAAAAAAACCGTTCTTTTCAGTTGAAGAGCGCTTAGATTTAATTCGAGAAGCAACAAAGGATATCCCGAATGTAAAAGTAGATTCACATAGTGGACTATTAGTGGAGTATGCGAAAATGCGTAATGCAAACGCGATTTTGCGTGGGTTACGAGCGGTTTCTGATTTTGAATATGAGATGCAAATTACTTCTATGAATCGAAAATTAGATGAAAATATTGAAACCTTTTTTATTATGACAAATAACCAATATTCATTTTTAAGCTCGAGCATTGTAAAAGAAGTTGCGAGATATGGAGGAAGCGTAGTAGATCTTGTACCTCCTGTTGTAGAACGTGCTTTAAAAGAAAAGTTTCAAACCCCGTTAAAGTGAACGGGGTTTTTCTTTGTTGCTACGAAAAAATAATAAGATAACATATACATATAAACAAAATAAAGTAAAGATCGGTCCATAGTGTACAAAAGATGTCCAAATTTCTTGCAGTATAGAAGAATGATTCGATAAAAATACGGGGATATCTTTTTGCATAGGTGAAAAAGAGCTTACTTTTTCATAAAATGGTTTCCAAAATATAAAAGTAAAAATAGGAGCCAGAATACTTTGGATAATTCGTGCGAAAAAATAGGGCTTAAATCGGATGTCTGTTTCAGCTAATATGCTAGCAACTTGTGCCTGAATAGAAAGGCCGCTAAACGCTAAAATAAAGCTTGTTACCATAGCTTGCTGCAGGAGGGGTGTTTCATTTATTTGACTAATCATTTGGCTACCGAGTGTCATTTCAAAAATCCCTGATAAGATTGGAATACTAAATTCTGTAGTTAGTTGGAAGAATGATAAAATATGTTGCATAATAAAAGAAAGTGCTGCTGTAATATGAAATACAGTAATCATTTTATTTAAAACAGAGAATAAAATAATAAATCCACCAATCATAAGTAACGTTTGAATAGAAGAAACGATAGCGTCCCCAAGTAATTTTCCTAATGGTCTTTTTTCTTGCATGCGCGTCTCGTGTAGGACTGAAAAAGGGTTTTGAAAAGGACGTTTTTTAGTAGGATGTTGATACTTCGTGGAAATATTGTTATTGCCGTAAAAACGCATCAATAACCCGACGGCAAAGTTACTTAAATAATGTGCAGCAGCTAATACGATTCCTAATTTCGGATTATTGAAAAAACCGATTGAAACAGCTCCAAAAATAAAAAGTGGATTAGATGAGTTTGTAAAAGATACGAGGCGTTCTGCTTCGATTTGTGTTAGTTGATTACTTTTACGCAGTCTAGCGCTTAATTTGGCGCCAGCAGGGAATCCTGAAGCCATTCCCATTGCCCAAACAAATCCGCCTATCCCTGGAACGCGAAAAAGTGGTCGCATGAGTGGTTCTAATATAACACCTATAAATTTTACAACACCAATACTAATTAGAAGTTCCGCAATGATGAAAAACGGTAAAAGTGAAGGGAATACAACTTCCCACCATATATTTAACCCTCGAATGGAAGCTTGCAAAGCAGCTTGGGGGTGAAGTACAAGAGAAAAGGTTAAAAACAGTGTTGATATGGTAAGAAAAGCCGTTTTCCATTTTTCATACATGTAAGTAAATCCCCCTTTGTCCCAAAAAACGTTCATTTCAGTATACGTGGATACGTAGTGCATTTAGACCATAAGTATGAAAAAGGAATGAAAAAAATTAAAGGGTGAGAAAAATGAAAGAACCGAAAATTGGTTTGGCTCTTGGATCTGGGGGCGCAAAAGGGTTTGCACATATTGGTGTTATAAAAGTTTTAAGAGAAAATGGTATACCGATTCATATGATTGCAGGAAGTAGTATGGGGGCTTTAGTAGGTACGTTTTATGCAGCTAGCTCAAACGTTGAAAGGTTGTATAAACTGGCAAATGTTTTTAAGAGGAAATATTATTTAGATTTTACAGTTCCGAAAATGGGATTTATTGCTGGAAAACGTGTCAAAGATATGATTAAAATGTTTACATATAATAAAAATTTAGAAGAGTTAGATATCCCGACGGCTGTTGTGGCTACTGACATCTTGAAGGGGGAAAAAGTAGTTTTTACAAGTGGTCCTGTTGCAGAGGCTGTGAGAGCTAGCATATCTGTACCTGGAGTGTTTGTACCAGAAAAAATAGATGGACGATTATTGGTGGATGGCGGAGTGATTGATCGCATTCCAGTATCGGTTGTGAAAGAGTTAGGTGCTGATATTGTTATTGCTGTTGATGTATCCCCGATTAAAGTGAATGGAGAGGTTACATCTATTTATGATGTAATTATGCAGAGTATTGAAATTATGCAACATGAGCTAGTGATGAATCGACAAATTGCATCGGATTTAATGATGCGACCAGCTGTAGAACAATTTAGTTCACGTGCTTTTACAAACATTGAAGACATTATTCGAGTTGGAGAAGTAGAGGCGGAAAAACATGTTGCAAATATTTATTTATTAATTGAGCAGTGGAAGGAGAAACATAATGTTTAAGCGTTTTCGGTTTATATATGCAATTTTAATAGGGGTTATATTGGCGATGTTACTTGTTTACGTACGTTTACCGTATTATGTAACAAAACCAGGAATGGCGGCCAAATTAGAGCCTTACGTTCAAGTTGAAGGTGGAACGAAAGAATCCGGTGATTTTATGCTTGTTACGGTTTCAATGGGACCAGCAAATGTGGTGAATTTAATAGCGGCACAGTTTAATAAATACACACATATTTCGAAAGCGGAAGAAATATTGCAAAAAGGTGAGAGTGATGAAGAATATCAATTTCGCCAAAATTATGCGATGAAAGATTCGCAAAATGCAGCAATCTATAATGCATATAAACGTGCAAATCGTACTGTTTCTTTTGAAAATAAAGGTGTATTGGTTGCAGGAGTAGCGAAAGGGATGCCGTCAGAAGGCAAGCTTAAGCTTGGAGATGTCATCATAGCTGTCGACGGAAAAATATTTGAAAAGACGGAGCAATTTATTGAATATATGACAGGAAAAAAAGAAGGGGAAGCAGTAAATATTGAGTACAAGAGGAATGGAAAACAGTTAAAAGAAAATTTAAATGTAAAGACCATTCCGAATGGTAATGGGCGTGTTGGTATAGGGGTTTCTATCGTTACTGAAAGAGAATTAGTGGTAGATCCGAAAGTGAAAATTGATTCTCATGAAATAGGCGGACCATCGGCAGGCCTAATGTTTACATTAGAAATATATAATCAACTTGTGGAAGATGATTTAACAAGAGGGCATGAAATAGCTGGAACAGGGACGATAAATGAAAAGGGAGAAATTGGCCCGATTGGTGGTATTCAGCAAAAAGTGGTCGCTGCAAGTGATGCTGGTGCTGAAGTGTTCTTTGCGCCAAATGAAAAAGGTGCGGAGAAATCGAATTATAAAGATGCGCTTGCGGCTGCGAAAGATATTAAAACAAAAATGAAAGTTGTACCAGTTGATACGCTGGATGATGCATTGCTGTATTTGGAAAAAATGGGCGAGAAAAAATAAACCTCTCTGAAAAAGAGAGGTTTTTTATAGGAATTTTGCAGTTGTTTCATCGTAACGAATTGGATGGTGTGTTGCATCTTGTTTTAGTAGTTGTGTTCGTAATGGTTCTTGCATGATGGAGAAATATACAGAATTGGCTTTTCGCTCTATATGTAAAGTAGGATGGTCAAATGTTTTTGTATGGGTAAGGATGGGAAGTTCTATTTTTTTCTTGTTTTTTGAAAGGTAAGTTTGTCCTTTTTGTGACATGCCTAGTAGACGAATGTACGGTGCATGCTGCTCTATATTTGCGCTATGTATTTCTTCTTTTGTTGTATTTGTTAAAATGTGTGTACAAGCTCTTTGTAATCTAGTCCATGTATAGCGCTTCGTTTTTAATGCTTCCATGAATGAATGGAAGGAGGAACTGTTTTGGATTTTTGATAAAATACGATGCTCTAAACCTTCTTCTATTTCATATATAAGTCGTAAGTCTTCTGGAGACATCGTCATGAGTTTGTATTTGAAAAATGAAAAGTATTGTTCCCAATTATGTAATATCCCGTAGTTTTGTTTGTAACTTGCTAAAAGAGAAGCAGTCGCTTTTGGGATGAAAGGCTCAATTTCTGTAAAAGAACTATTTTCGCTAAAAAGTTGTTTACGAATACTAGTTGCGCTTGCAATATGTTGGTCGCTAAATGTTTCATCATGATAATGAGATGCGAATCTTTTTATCGTTTGTGCTTGCATAGAACTATTTTGTAAGAAAATTGATTTCATGTATTGGAATCCTAATATGTTATTCGGTTGTGACATGTCTATGTTTTTTTCGGATGGTAAAATGTGTAGGAAGGCTTCAGATGTAGCTTTTGCGTAACTGTTACCTGCATTCATAAATTGCTTTACAAGACGATTAAAAGTATCTTCTTCATTTTTTTGCACAGAGATGGTGTTATGAAAATTTTCAATCTCCCCATCTTCACTACCGAAACAAATTTCAGAAACACGCAGGGCGTTTAAAATAGAAATAGCGCCATTTGCAAAGGTTTCAGCCTTTTGTGTTGAGAAGGCGTATGGAAGCTCTACAACAAGGTCTACACCGCATGATAAGGCCATTTTGGTACGATACCATTTGGATATGAGTGCTGGCTCACCACGCTGTAAAAAAGGGCCACTCATAACAGCGATTGTAATATCAGCGTGTGTTAACTTTTTTGTTTGTTGCACATGATAATCATGACCGTTATGAAAAGGGTTATATTCAACAACAATACCACTGGCTTTTATGGTAATCTCTCCTTTCGATGTAGCATCTTTTTCAAAAACGTGATACTCTATATATTATTTACTATGATGACTTCATTATAGTGTAAAGAAAAAACATTGACAAATATAAAATGGCTAGCTATAATTTTGTTTGTTGCCTTGAGGTGATATGATATGAAATGGTCCATCCATCAATTGAATAAATTGAGAAATAAAGGATTGACATTGGATGAGATGGTAGATGTAAGTGAGCTACAAGAGGTCGAGAAAGATATTCGTGAAATTAATCCTGCTCATGTAACAGGAAGAGTTGATTTTGGCTCCGGTAAGTTTACGTTCCATCTACATATAACTGGAAGCATGGTTTTACCATGTTCTCGCTCTTTAGTAGATGTGACATTACCATTTGACATTAAAACAACTGAGGTGTTCCAAACTTCACAAGAAGAATTTGAAACTGAAGCTGAAATTCATTGTTTAGAAGGAGAAGTACTTGACTTACTGCCCGTAATCAAGGAAAATATACTTTTGGAGATTCCAATGCAAATTTTCAGTGATGATGTTTCTGGTGGAGCACCGATGCAAGGTCAAGACTGGCAAGTGATTTCGGAAGAAAACAAAGAAAAGACTGTTGATCCACGATTAGCAGGACTTGCAAAGTTTTTTGACAAATAATCGGAAGACTGGTTTAGGCCTTCATATGAAAATAACTATTTCTTTTAAGGAGGTGGGAAGAATGGCTGTACCTTTTAGAAGAACTTCTAAAACAGTAAAAAGAAAGCGTCGTACGCATTTCAAATTATCAGTACCTGGTATGGTAGAGTGCCCAAGCTGTGGTGAAGCGAAATTAGCTCACCGTGTATGTAAAGCATGCGGTACTTACAAAGGTAAAGAAGTAATCAGCAAGTAATTGCGGGAAAATAAACGTAGAAGATATCTTCTACGTTTATTTTTTTTGTCTTATTCTTTATTTGTTGTATTCTATCTTTTCTAGTAACTGCATATGCTTAATAAAAAATGCATAGGGAGGACTAGAGAGATGGCGACAACAAGACAAGATGCTTGGACTGATGATGAAGATTTGCTTCTGGCAGAAGTAGTACTCCGGCATATTCAAGAAGGTGGAACGCAATTATCTGCCTTTAAAGAAGTGGGAAGACATTTATCTCGTACACCAGCAGCATGTGGCTTTAGATGGAATTCTTACGTTAGAAAACAATACAAAGAACGTATTGAAGAAGCGAAGCAACTACGTAAAGTAGAAAATTATGAAGTAAAAGAGACAAAGGTAGTAGAGCCTACGTCAATTACATTGAATGATGTTATTGATTTCTTGCAAAATTATAAAGATGAAAACTCTTTAATGGTGTTGCAACAGCAAATTGAATCGTTACAAACAGAGAGAGAGAGTCTTTTGGAGCGATTATCAGTATATGAGGAAGAGTATAGAACATTGCTTGATTATATCGATCAAAAAAGAAGTGTAATGGTAGCAGAAAGAAATAGCGCTCGTTCGAATGGAAAATTAGAAAAGTTAAAGAAATAAAAAAACAGCTGCTATGTAGCTGTTTTTTTATTTCTTATGCGGACTCTTCGTTTGTAACCGCATTCAAATTTGTTTCGGGGTTCCAAACATAAAAATCACCATCAGGTACTGATACAGGCTGGAAATTTAATTTATCCCAAAAACCAGCTGAATGGATACGTGCGATCGTTTTAATTGGGAACTGTAGCCCCTTCGCATAATTTACAAGCATTTCTCCGAATCCTTGTTTTTGGAAAGTTGGTAACACTTCAAGTTTATAGAGTTCTAGGTAAGTACCTGTAATTTCGAATGGTTCCCCGCCGTGCCTTTTCATATATAGACTCATACGTGCAATTAGTGATCCACCATAATAAATACCGTAAAATGGAGATTCACTATCGTTTTCAATAATGTTTGCCTGTAATTCTTCTAACATGGATAATTCTTGAGCTCCGCAACCTTTAAATTTTTTAAATTCGTCTAATGTTTTATAATTGATGAGCAAGCGCTCAACTTTTGGGAATCCCATAACATCACATCCTCTTCTTGTCTCGTTGAATGCAGAAAAGTAAAAATATTTATAATAATATTATAACTCATTTTTTTATTTTTATGAAGAAGATAGTATATTTCTTTTATTATTTTTTTGGGGATTTGCTAAACTAAGAGTAGAAGCATATTAATAGGTAGTATATACATATTGAAAGTAGAGGTTGCATTTGTTTGTTAAAGAGCAATGAAATTGTAAACTGTGTTCATGGAATTGAGAAAGATAAAGTGAAACTGTAATCGGTGGGATTTGTTCACCTTTAGTTAATTATGATTCCGCACCAATCAGGTGTTTGCGGGATAAAAAGGGGGAGGGAAAAAGGACTTGTGTATCGTATTTATATGAGTTCCTTGTGTGAAAATGAAAATTGGAGTTGTGGGACCAGGAGCTATCGGTCTGTTATATGCATTTTATTTACAAAAAAGTAATCAAGATGTTACGTTGTTTACAAGGACAGCTAAACAGGCTGAGGAATTGAATATAACGGGTGTAACTTGTATGAGGGAGGAAAAACGTGAAACCGTATTCCCACCTGTTTTGCCAATAGAAAATATGCTAGACAAGAAGCTAGACTATATATTTATTGCTGTTAAGCAATATCATATAACTGACATACTGCCTTTTGTGCGAGGGGAATCCTCATTAATCTTTTTGCAAAACGGAATGTCTCATCTTCATGCTATGCAGAAAATAGGGAATGAAAATATTGCAGTTGGGATTGTAGAGCATGGTGCAAAAAAAGAAGAAAGACATACCGTTTATCATACGGGGATAGGTGTAACGAAGTTTGGAATCGTGCACGGCCAGTCTATACATTTTGAAAAAATATTTAAGTGCTTTCCATTTCCTCATTTTCCGATTCAAATAGAAGATGATTGGAAGGATGTCATGCACAAAAAATTAGTAGTTAATGTATGTATCAATCCATTGACAGCGTTATTACAAATCCAGAACGGAGAGTTGATTACGAACCCGTTTTTTTATGGATTGATGGAGCAAGTATTTCAGGAAGTCGTTTTTCTTGTTAAAGAAGAAAAAGAAATGGTATGGAAAATGGTACGTCACGTATGTGAAAAAACGTCTCATAATACATCATCTATGCTGGCAGATGTAAGGGCGAATAGACAAACGGAAATTGGTGCGATTGTTGGATATGTATTAGAGGAAGCTAAGAAACAGCAACGATCCGTTCCGACACTTCAATTTTTGTTCGATGCAATAAAAGGATTAGAAGTAAAAGAATAAGTGTAATTCTTTGCTTTTACGTGCAACATTGACTACAATGTGGATTGGTGAGAGAACAGGATACGAAAGGAAGAATTATATGGAGATAAAAGAAATCTCTGTTCCGCAACAAGGTGTTGTAGCGGACTATATGAACGGTAAAAAAGAGATACAGTCGTGTTTTGACTATATGTTAACAGAAGATGCTTTTAAACAGCGTGTACATGATTTGCGTGAGAGGGAGTTTTTCCGCCAAGATTTAGTAGCGCATTTATTAGAATATAATACAAAATTACAAGCGGGAGAAGCTACGATTCAAAATGTAAAAGCGCTTGGAGAAGAAAATACATATGTTGTTATAGCTGGACAACAAGCTGGATTATTAACTGGACCACTTTATACAATTCATAAAATCATTTCAGTTTTACAGCTTGCGAAGGAAAAGGAAGAAAGTTTAGGTGTTAAAGTTGTTCCTGTTTTCTGGATTGCTGGTGAAGACCATGATATGGATGAAATTAATCATACTTTTGTAACGAAGAATAAAAAAATAAAAAAGACTATTTTTCATGATCGTAATCCGAAAAAGGCGAGTGCTTCAGAGTCCGAGCTTTCTTTGGAAGACTGTAGAAAGTGGATTGAAGAAATTTTCAAAACATACCCTGAAACGAATTTTACAAAGGATGTACTGCAATTTATTGATGATTCTTTGGGGGAATCGAATACGTATGTAGATTTCTTTGCCCATCTTATTATGAAAATGTTCGTGAATTCTGGTTTAATTCTTGTTGATTCACATCATCCTGAATTAAGAAAATTAGAAGTGCCGTTTTTTAAGCAAATTATAGGTAAGTATAAAGAAGTACAAGAGGGGCTTCATAACCAACAGGAAATAATTAAAGAATTAGGATATAAACCGATTATTGAAACAAAGTATAATGCAGTACATATATTTATGGAAATTGATAATGAGCGAGTGTTACTTGAAAACGATCAAGGGAAGTTTGTAGGGAAGGATGGAGCGTATTCCTTTTCAAATGAGGAATTGATGGAAGAGATGGAAAGAAGCCCGGAACGCTTTAGTAATAATGTTGTAACGCGCCCTCTTATGCAAGAGTATCTATTTCCTACGCTCGCGTTTATTGGAGGACCAGGGGAATTAGCTTACTGGAGTGAATTGCAACAAGTTTTCCATACGATTGGTTTCCGAATGCCGCCTGTCGTTCCGCGTATTACAATCACTTATGTAGAGAGGGATATAGCGACAGATTTATACGATTTGCAATTGCAAGACAGTGATCCGTTTTTAAATAACGTAGATAAGTTGCGTGAAAACTGGTTATCTAATCAAATAGAGGAACCGATAGATGATCGATTTGTAGAGGCGAAAAAAGAAATAATTGATATCCATACGTCATTACAACAGTTTGTGAAGAAAATAGATCCTGGATTAAGTGCGTTTGCAGGGAAAAATGAATTCAAAATTAATGAACAAATTGAACTGTTGGAAAGAATGTTGAAAAGAAATGTTGAGAAAAAACATGCAGTACAGCTAAATAAATTCCGTCGCATACAATTTGCACTTCGTCCATTAGGGGCGCCGCAAGAGCGTGTGTGGAATGTATGTTACTATTTAAATCAGTTCGGTTTGGATTTCGTTGATCGTGTAATGGCAGAAACGTTTTCTTGGGACGGAAAACATCATGTTATAAAACTATAGAATCTTGCTCTTAGGAGCAGGATTTTATTTTTGTTCTGTTGAATTTACTGTGAAGTGAAATTTTTCTGAATTATTAATTTTAAAAACGGTGAATATCGTAATTATGCAGGATACTTAAATATATGACAAAATAGCACAAAATGTAAACGTATTATCATCTTTTTCGACAGTTTTTTATTTAAATTCCCGCAAAAGATGATAAAATTTAGTATATAATAAAAGAAAATAGCGATTTGTATAGTATGCTGCCTTTGTAGGCAAGTTAAATGAGTCGTTCTTTCATAGTATTTCGTTCTCTAATCGTGAAATATGCGTTTGGAGGAGGAGATGCATTCAACATAATTAATTGGAAAAAGAGTAGGTGCAACAATGTTTAAACACGTAACAGTACTTTTGAAGGAAACAGTAGACGGCTTAGATATAAAGCCAGGTGGTACATATGTAGATTGTACACTGGGGGGAGGAGGACATAGTTCTTATTTATTATCCCAATTAACTGAAGATGGAAGATTAATCGCGTTTGATCAAGATGAGATAGCGATTCAAAATGCGAAAGAAAGATTCTCTTCATACGGTGAGCAGTTCATAACAGTAAAGAGTAATTTCCGTTATTTATCTGAAAAACTACAGGAATTAGGTATAACAGAAGTAGATGGTATTTTATTTGATTTAGGTGTTTCATCCCCACAATTAGATACACCAGAGCGTGGCTTTAGTTATCATCATGATGCACCGTTAGATATGCGGATGGATCAAGATGCCCCATTAACAGCATATGATGTTGTAAATAGCTGGTCATATGAGCAACTTGTAAGAATTTTCTTCCAGTATGGTGAAGAGAAATTTTCAAAACAAATAGTAAGGAAAATTGAAGCGTATCGTGAGAATAAAGCTATTGAAACGACAGGAGAATTAGTAGAACTAATTAAAGAGGGTATTCCAGCTCCTGCTCGTAGAACGGGTGGACATCCTGCGAAGCGAGTGTTCCAAGCAATCCGTATTGCGGTAAATGATGAATTGAAAGTGTTTGAAGAAGCGTTGGAATCTGCAATTGAGATGGTCAAGCCGGGTGGAAGAGTTAGTGTTATAACATTCCATTCTTTAGAAGACCGTATTTGTAAAACGACGTTTAAGCGAAATAGTACAACGCCACAATTGCCACCAGGATTACCGATTATTCCTGATGAATTTAAGCCGAAATTAAAGCTTATTACAAGAAAACCGATTTTACCTTCTGATATAGAGTTAGAAGAAAATAATCGAGCGCGTTCTGCGAAATTGAGAATCGCTGAAAAACGATAAAAAGGGGAGAGAGGTATGAGTAACTTAGCTGTAAAGTACAAACAACAAGCGCAAGAAGAGGTACAGATTCAAACGCCCCCACAGCAGATGGTTCAGCCAAAAGCTAAAGCGAAGATTACAAGAATCGAAAAACTGTTGTATGTAGCATTTATTGGCTTTTTATTGTATGCCTGTGTAGCGTTTATTGGAAATAAAGCAGGCCTTTATCAAGTTAATGTAGAAGCAGCGACGATAGAACAAAAAATTGTACAGCAGCAAAAAGAAAATCAAGAGTTACAGGCTGAAGTAGAGAAGTTAAGTCGCTATGAACGAATCGCTGAAGTTGCAAAAAAACACGGGCTAGAAATTAATGCGAATAATGTGAAGGGCCTCAAATAAGGCAATAGGTGTGAAGGGAAAATGAAGAGAAATATGACTAAATTTCATACCAATAAGGGAGCAGGGTATTTTATGATTTTATTCCTCCTGCTCTTTTTGCTATTGTTAGCCCGATTTTTTTACATACAAGCGACAGGAACGGTGCATAATCAGGATTTGGATAAACTTGCTCAGCAAAAACATAGTAAAAAAGGAGTTCTAGAAGCAAATCGCGGGACGATTTATGATCAAAACGGTCATGTGTTAGCGCAAGATGCAAACTCTTATAAACTTGTAGCGGAACTAAAAGGTGCGAATCATGTTGAAAATAAAGAGGATACTGCAAAGAAAATTGCGGGAGTACTCGGAAAAGATGAAGAGAAGATTTTAGCCACGTTAAATAAAAAAGATAAAAGTCAAGTCGAATTTGGAACACTAGGTAAAGATTTGACGAAAGAACAGAAGGAACAAATAGAAGCATTGAAATTGCCAGGCATATCTTTTATTACTGAAAATGCAAGAGTGTATCCGAACGGTGATTTTGCATCTTACGTTATAGGGCATGCTAAACCGAATGAAGAGGGAACGTCGGTAGGGCAATTTGGTATAGAAAAAAGTTTAGATAAATATTTAAGTGCTTCTAACGGGAAAGTATCTTATACAGGTGATCGTAAAGGAGTGTCTCTTGACGGTGGGAAAGTGAACGTAGAGGCACCTAAAAACGGAGATAACGCGTATTTAACGATAGATCAACGTATTCAAAGTTATTTAGAAGATGCGATGAAAGCTGCAAGTAAGCATTATGAACCAGAAAATTTAATAGGGATTGTTGCGGACCCAAAAACAGGGAAAATATTAGCGATGTCTAGTAAACCTAGTTATGATCCAAATGATCGCCAAATTGAATATTTCTTCAATGATGCAATTGCAAATGCATTTGAACCGGGATCAACAATGAAAATTTTCACGCTAGCGGCAGCGATTAATGAAGGTGTGTATAAAGGACAAGATTATTATCAGTCTGGTACATACCAAGTCGGAAACCGAAAAATAAAAGATCATAACGGCGGTGCTGGATGGGGATCTATCACATTTGATGAAGGGGTAGAGCGCTCTTCCAACGTAGCGTTTGCAATTTTAGGGGATCAAAAACTTGGCCCAGAACGATTCCGAAAATATATTCATAGTTTTGGATTAGATGAAAAAACGAACATTGATTTACCTGGTGAAGGTTCAAATACCATTGTATTCGATCAGCAAATACAGCAAGTAACAACAGCTTTTGGACAAGGTTCTACTGTAACGCCAATACAGCTTGTACAAGCTGCAACTGCTATTGCAAATGATGGGAAAATGATGAAGCCTTATACAATTGATAAAATTGTAGATCCAATAACAGGCGAAGTAAAATTAGAACATAAGCCAGAGGAAGTGGGAAAACCTGTTACGAAAGAAACAGCAGCGCAAGTAAGACAGTTATTAGAACGCGTTGTTACATCGCCGAAAGGAACAGGAACTGCTTATAAAGTTGATGGGTATTCAGTTGGTGGTAAAACAGGGACAGCGCAAATTCCGGATGGAAAAGGTGGCTATATGACAGGAAGAGAGAATTACATATTCTCATTCTTAGGGATGGCACCTATGGACGATCCGCAACTTGTTGTATATGTAGCTGTAAAACAGCCGAAATTGAAAGATGATGAGAATGGCGCACAGCCTTTAGCTGATATTTTTAAATATGTAACCAAAAATAGTTTAGAGTATTTAAAGATTAAGCCAAATGAAATAAAAGACCCGAAAAAATATGTGAAAGAACAACAAACTGTCGTTCCGGATGTAACAGGGAAAACGATGGAAGAAGCGAAAAAAGCAATTGATAAAGCAAAACTTCGTCCAATCGTATTAGGCGAAGGAAAAGTGCAGCAGCAAGTGCCAAAAGCAACTGAGCAAACATTAAAAGGTGACCGAGCCTTCTTAGTAGGAGATAAACCTACAATGCCAAATATACAAGGTTGGGCACTGCGTGATGTTATGAATTTAGCAAAAACATTAAAGCTTAACCTAAAACCTACTGGTACGGGATACGTAACCGAACAAAGTGTGCCAGAAGGAACATTGTTGCAACCTGGTACAGAGCTAGGTGTAACACTTGTACCGCCACTTGAACCACAACAAGAAGCAGAAAAACCGTAATGGTAAAAGAGAAGAAGTTCTAATTAAATAAGTACAAGCATATATTGGAACAAGCTAGGCGTAAGGGAGGCTTGTTCCAATATGCGTGTATCAAATGTAACAGTTAGAAAACGACTTATTTTTATACTCATATCAGGTATACTTATTTTCACTATCATCGATATTCGTCTTGGATATGTGCAATTTTTTCTTGGCAATATGTTAACGGATCGTGCGAAGGATTCATGGAGTCGTAATATTACTTTTGAACCTGAACGTGGGAAGATTTTAGATCGAAATGGTGTGGAACTTGCTACGAATAAAAGTGCTCCAACTGTCTTTGTTGTACCGAGGCAAATTGAAAAACCAGCAGAGACTGCAGAGAAGTTAGCTGCAGTATTAGGTGTGGAAAAAGATGAGATTTATAAGAGAATTACAAAAAAAGAATCGATTGTAAGGTTAGATAAAGGCGGAAGAAAAATATCACATGATAAAGCGAAAGAGGTACGAGGATTAAGTTTGAAAGGTGTTTATATCGCAGAGGACTCTATCCGGTACTATCCATTTGGCAACTTTTTATCACACGTATTAGGGTTTGCTGGTAGTGATAACCAAGGTCTTATGGGACTAGAAAAATATTATGATAAAGAGCTAAATGGTGATGAAGGACATGTGCGTTTTTTTGCAGATGCAAAAGGACAAAGGATGCCTAATGTTGGCGATGATTTCAAAAAACCAGAAGCTGGTTTGAATTTAGGCTTAACAATTGACGCACGTATTAATAGAATTATGGAAAGAGAAATGAATATTGCGGAGTCGACATATAATCCAGATGGTATGATTGCGATTGCAATGAATCCGAAAAATGGTGAAATTTTAGGTATGTCGAGTCGGCCGAGCTTTGATCCAGCAGATTTTCAAAGTGTTTCTCCAGAAGTGTATAATAGAAATTTACCTGTATGGAGTACGTATGAGCCTGGTTCAACATTTAAGATCATTACGTTAGCCGCAGCCTTGAATGAAAATTTAGTAGACTTAGAGAAAGATACGTTTTATGATGATGGAGCAGCTGAAGTGGGTGGAGCTAGATTGAAATGCTGGAAAGCGGGAGGCCATGGTAGCCAAACGTTTTTAGAAGTAGTTCAAAACTCTTGTAACCCAGGATTTATCGAACTTGGTGATCGTCTTGGTAAAGACCGATTGTTTAAATATATTCGTAATTTCGGCTTTGGACAGAAAACCGGAATTGATTTGCAAGGTGAAGGTAGTGGGATTTTATTTAATTTAGATAAAGTTGGTCCAGTCGAGCAAGCAACTACTTCATTTGGTCAAGGAGTTTCTGTAACACCAATTCAACAAGTAGCAGCAGTAGCAGCGGCTGTAAATGGTGGGACATTGTATCAACCGTATATAGCTAAGGAGTTTATTGATCCGAAAAATAATCAAGTTGTAAGTAAAAAGACACCTGTGGAAAAAAGAAAAGTTATTTCCAAGGAAACTTCAGAAAAAGTTCGGTATGCATTAGAGAATGTTGTAGCAAAGGGATCTGGTAAAGGTGCTTTCATTGATGGGTATCGTGTAGGTGGAAAAACAGGTACGGCTCAAAAGGTGAAAGATGGTAAATATTTAGAGAATAATTATATAGTATCTTTTATCGGTTTTGCTCCAGCAGATGATCCGGAAATTGTTGTCTATGTTGCTGTTGATAATCCGAAAGGTGTAACGCAATTTGGTGGAGTAGTAGCAGCTCCAATTGTTGGGAATATTCTTCGGGATGCACTTCCTGTTATGGGAGTGAAACCGAGACAAGAACAAGTTGAGAGAGAATATAAATGGGGCGATACACCAACTGTGGAAGTTCCGAATTTAATTGGTATGAAAAAGAAAGACTTACAGACACAACTCGTCGATTTGAAGCTTGATATAAGTGGAGACGGGGAGAAAGTAATTAAACAATCGCCAGAAGCAGGAGCTAAAGTGAAAGAAGGCTCAAAAATTAGAATTTACTTCGGGAATTAAAGGTAACCTAGTACGTTTTATGGTACAATTGGTGGAAGTGAGTTCTTTATAGAAGAGTTACTTAATTTGAGGCTGTAAGAGCCTCAATTATAAATAGGTCTATTTATTAGACACAGTAGCACTTACCTCCTATTTTATATAATTAGGAGGTAACGTGTTGCTTATTAAAAAAGAGATAAATACACAATGTAGAGAGGGTTTAGTGAAATGAAGTTGCATACACTTTTATCATGTTTGCATGATTTTCCAGTTGTTCCAAAAGAAAATCCAGAAATCACATCTATAGAAGCTGATTCACGTAAAGTGAAAGAGGGAAGCTTATTTGTATGTATGAAAGGATATACGGTTGATAGCCATGATTTTGCTAAGCAAGCAGCGGCACAAGGAGCGGCTGCTATTGTTGCGGAAAGACCAATTGATGTTGACGTTCCAGTTGTACTTGTGAAAAACACTTTTCGTTCGTTAGCGGTTTTAGCTGATTATTTTTATGGTCAACCAACACACAAGTTACATTTAATCGGAATTACAGGTACAAATGGAAAGACAACAACATCGCATATTATGGATGAGATTATGCGCGCACATGGTCATAAAACAGGGCTAATTGGAACGATTAATATGAAAATCGGTGATGAAACATTTGAGGTGAAAAATACAACACCAGATGCACTAACACTTCAACACACATTTTCAAAAATGGTTGAGCACGGTGTAGATAGTACAGTAATGGAAGTTTCGTCACATGCTTTAGATCTTGGTCGTGTACACGGATGTGATTACGATGTAGCAGTGTTTACAAATTTAACACAAGATCATTTAGACTATCATAAAACGATGGAAGAATATAAACATGCAAAAGGGTTGCTATTTGCACAACTTGGCAATAGTTATAATCATAATCGTGAAAAGTACGCGGTACTGAATAACGATGATGCTGTAACTGCGGAATATATGAGAAGTACTGCGGCAACTGTTGTAACGTATGGAATTGATACAACAAGTGATATTATGGCCAAAGATATCGTTATGACGAGTGGCGGAACTACATTTACGCTTGTAACACCGTATGAAAGTGTAAATGTTACGATGAAATTGATTGGGAAATTTAATGTATATAACGTACTAGCGGCAACAGCGGCAGGACTTGTTTCTGGTGTAAGTTTAGAAACGGTTATTGATGTAATAAAGCAACTAGCTGGAGTTCCAGGACGTTTTGAAGTAGTTGATGGTGGACAAAATTATACAGTTATTGTGGATTATGCACATACACCAGATAGCTTAGAAAATGTATTAAAAACAGCAAAACAGTTTGCAAAAGGCGATGTATATTGTATCGTCGGTTGTGGCGGAGATAGAGATCGAACAAAGAGACCAATCATGGCAAGTGTTGCAACAAAATATGCAACTCATGCAATTTACACTTCAGATAATCCAAGAAGTGAAGAGCCAGGGGCTATTTTAGATGATATGGTGCAAGGTGCAAATGGGAATAATTATGAAGTAATTATTGATAGAAAAGAAGCGATATACCATGCAATTACTAATGCGAAAGCTGAAGATATCATCATTATTGCTGGTAAGGGTCATGAAACGTATCAAATTATTGGTAAAGAAGTTCATCATTTTGACGATCGTGAAGTCGCTAAAGAAGCAATTACAGAGCGTTTAAACAACGAAGAGTAACAACGTGAGAGGAGGACTACGTGTGCTTGAGCAAGGTTTATTAGTAACGGCTGGGGTAGCATTCTTAATTTCTGTTGCCCTTTCGCCATTATTTATTCCATTTTTAAGGAAATTAAAGTTCGGACAGAGTATTCGTGATGAGGGACCAAAGTCACATCAAAAAAAATCAGGGACACCTACAATGGGTGGTATTGTCATATATGTATCGATGATGGTAACTTCACTTATTATGGCGATTAAGTTTAATCATTTAGGTGCAGAGGTTTCGTTATTATTATTAGTGACATTTGGTTACGGATTGATTGGATTTTTAGATGACTACATAAAGGTAGTTAAGAAGAGAAATCTTGGTTTAACATCAAAACAAAAATTAGTAGGTCAGCTTGTTATTGCTATTGCGTTCTTTTTAATTGGAAAAGGGCAAGCGTTCCACACATACATCATGATTCCGGGAACAGATGTTAAGTTTGAATTAGGTTGGGCATATTTTGTACTTGTATTATTTATGCTTATTGGTGGATCAAATGCAGTTAACTTAACTGACGGTTTAGATGGTTTATTATCAGGAACAGCTGCTATTGCATTTGGAGCGTTTGGTATTATTGCAGTAGCGCAAGAGCAATTTGGAGTAGCGATATTCTGTATGGCAGTTGTAGGAGCTGTACTTGGATTTTTAGTATTCAATGCAAATCCAGCGAAAGTGTTTATGGGAGATACAGGTTCCTTAGCTTTAGGTGGAGCGATTGCAGCTGTAGCGATTTTATTAAAACAAGAATTGCTACTTGTAATCATTGGTGGAGTATTCGTAATGGAGACTTTATCTGTTATTATTCAGGTCATTTCTTTTAAAACAACAGGAAAACGTGTCTTTAAAATGAGTCCATTACACCATCATTATGAATTATGTGGTTGGTCAGAGTGGCGTGTTGTTGTGACATTTTGGTCTGTAGGATTTTTATTAGCTGTGTTAGGAATTTATATCGGGGTGTGGATGTAATTGAAAACTGTAACTGAATTTCAAAATAAAAATATTCTTGTATTAGGCATTGCAAAAAGTGGTTATGCAGCAGCTACGCTGTTACAAAAATTAGGGGCAAATGTTATTGTAAATGACGGAAAGCCTTTAGCGGATAATGTACTTGCTGCAGAATTACAAGCAAAAGGAATGGACGTTGTATGCGGTGGTCATCCTTTAGAATTGTTAGAGAGAAATATCTCTCTTGTTGTAAAAAATCCAGGAATCCCGTATTCTAATCCAATATTAGTTGCTGCGAAAGAAAAGCAAATTCCAATTGTTACGGAAGTTGAATTAGCATATCGTATTTCAGAAGCGCCATTTGTTGGGATTACAGGGTCTAACGGTAAAACGACGACGACAATGATTACATTTGAAATGCTAAAAGAAGGACAAAAGCATCCTGTAATTGCAGGGAACATAGGAACTGTAGCGTGTGAAGTAGCACAGGATGCAAAAGAAAATGAAGTTGTAGTTACAGAACTTTCATCGTTCCAACTGATGGGAGTAGAATTGTTCCAACCTAAAATTGCTGCATTTTTAAATTTATTTGAGGCCCACTTAGATTATCACGGGACGAAGAAGGAATATGGTTTAGCAAAAGCAAATATTTTTAAAAACCAAACAGAAAATGATTATAGTGTAATAAATGCAGATGATGCGGATGTGATGGCTTTATCTGCTTATAGTAAAGGGCAAAAAGTACTATTCTCGACAACGAAAGAAATTGAAGATGGTGCGTGTATAAAAGAGAATGCTCTTTGTTTTAAAGGTGAAAAAGTTGTTGAAATAGGCGATATCGTTTTACCTGGTCAACATAATTTAGAAAATATTTTAGCAGCGATGAGTATCGCAAAATTATTGGGTGTTTCTAATGAAGCGATTACGGCGGTGTTAAAACGTTTTACAGGTGTAAAACATCGTTTAGAATATGTAACAACTATTAACAATCGTAAGGTTTATAATGACTCAAAAGCAACGAATATGTTAGCGACTGAGAAAGCTTTATCTGCGTTTACACAACCGATTGTGTTATTAGCAGGTGGACTTGATCGTGGAAATGAATTCGATGATTTAATTCCGTATTTCAAAAATGTAAAAGCAATTGTGACATTTGGACAAACAGCTCAAAAATTAGTAAGAGCTGCAGAAAAAGCGGGATTAGATGCAATTGAAAGTGTAGATACTTTAGATGAAGCGGTAGTGAAAGCTTATGCTCATTCTACAGATGGTGATGTAATTCTTCTTTCTCCAGCATGTGCAAGCTGGGATCAATTTAAAACATTTGAAGAAAGAGGAGACATTTTTATACAAGCTGTGCATAAACTTATATAAAGTAAATCAAAACATCAGTAGGCTAACACCTACTGATGTTTTGTTACATAGGGCAAAAGTTTCTGCCTAAAGAGGTGGTGTTTATGGGTAATGAAGAAAACGCCTGATTTTATTCTCATCATCGTTACACTTGCGTTGTTAACAATCGGAATGGTTATGGTGTATAGTGCGAGTGCGGTTTGGGCCTCTTATAAAATGGGGGACTCATTCTTTTTTGCAAAAAGGCAATTGCTATTTGCAAGTATCGGTGTAGTGGCTATGTTTTTAATTATGAAAATTGATTATTGGGTGTGGCGTACGTATTCAAAAGTAATTTTGCTAGTTTGCTTCATTCTTCTTATTCTTGTTCTTGTTCCTGGGGTAGGACTTGTTCGAGGAGGAGCGCGAAGTTGGATTGGAATCGGGGCATTTTCCATTCAACCGTCAGAATTTATGAAGTTTGCGATGATTATTTTCTTAGCAAAATTTTTAGCGGAACGACAAAAATTAATTACCTCTTTTAAACGTGGTTTACTACCAGCTCTTAGTTTTGTATTTCTTGCTTTTGGGATGATTATGTTACAGCCAGATCTTGGCACAGGAACGGTAATGGTTGGGACATGTATTATTATGATATTTATCTCGGGAGCAAGGGTCTTTCACTTTGCAATGTTTGGTTTGCTTGGTGTAGCAGGATTTGTAGGGCTAATTGCATCAGCACCGTATCGAATGAAACGTATTACATCATATTTAGATCCGTGGTCAGATCCGCTTGGAAGTGGATTTCAAATTATTCAATCGTTACTCGCAATTGGACCAGGTGGATTATTCGGGCTTGGACTTGGACAAAGTAGACAAAAGTTTCTTTATTTACCTGAACCGCAAACAGACTTTATATTTGCGATCTTATCCGAGGAATTAGGTTTTATTGGTGGTTCATTTGTGTTATTATTATTTAGTCTATTATTATGGCGTGGGATTCGTATAGCTTTAGGAGCGCCAGATTTATATGGTACGTTTTTAGCAGTAGGTATTGTGGCGATGATTGCGATTCAAGTAATGATTAATGTTGGTGTTGTAACAGGATTGATGCCTGTAACAGGTATTACTTTGCCGTTTTTAAGTTATGGTGGATCAAGTTTGACATTAATGTTAATGGCAGTAGGTGTATTATTAAATATAAGTCGCCATTCTCGCTACTAAACCCTGTTTTATAAGACAGGGTTTTTCGTATGTGCGCGAAGAAACATGATGTATATAGAAATAAATACGACTGAAATAAGAAAAGAGAAGCGGAGGAGTTAGTAGTGCGTGTATTAGTAAGTGGTGGGGGCACTGGAGGTCATATTTATCCGGCTCTTGCTCTAATAAGAGAAATAAAAAAATTAAATCCGGAAGCAAGGTTTTTATATATTGGTACGGAGAGTGGATTAGAGAGCACAATCGTTCCAAAAGCAGGCATACCGTTTCAATCTATTGTTATAAGTGGATTTAAGCGTAAAATATCGTTAGATAACGTGAAAACGGTGATGCGTTTCCTAAAGGGTGTACAAGATAGTAAACGATATATTCGTCGTTTTAATCCGGATATTGTAATTGGAACGGGTGGATATGTATGTGGACCAGTTGTATATGCTGCAGCAAAATTAGGTATTCCAACCATTGTACATGAACAAAATAGTGTACCTGGTGTAACGAATAAATTTTTAAGCCGCTATGTTGATAAAGTTGCGGTTTGTTTTGAAGCGGCTATAGAACATTTTCCACAGTCAAAAGTGGTGATGACAGGAAATCCAAGAGCATCAGAAGTAATGGATCAGAATGGAATGAAAGGAAAACGTTCAGTAGGTTTATCTCTTACTAAAAAATCGGTACTTATTTTTGGTGGAAGTCGTGGGGCTAGACCGATTAATGATGCTTTCGTAGAGGCAATTGAACAGTTTGGAAATAAAAGTTACGAAATATTGTATGTAACAGGTGAAGTTCATTATGATAAAGTGATGGAAGCAGTGAAGCAAAAAGGGAATCCGAATAATGTTATTATTAAACCTTTCATTCATAATATGCCAGAGGTACTTACAGGTGTAGATCTTGTTGTTTCAAGAGCGGGGGCAACAACACTTGCAGAATTAACCGCGTTAGGTAAGCCAAGTGTGTTAATACCGAGTCCTTACGTAACAAATAACCATCAGGAAAAGAATGCACGTTCTGTTGTCGATAAAGGAGCAGCAAAAATGTTGCTTGAAAAAGATTTAACAGCAGAAACGCTTATTCGTGATATTGATGAGATTTTATTAGATGCACAAACATTACAAAATATGAAGCTGGCTGCGGGGCAATTAGGTATTCCAGATGCAGCAAATAAGCTGTATGAAGTAATGAATAAGCTTGTAAAAAAATAACGTTAGGTGAACGCCCTGCATACTACTGTAATAAGGATACTTAGTATGGGGGAGATTGTTTATGGAGCAATTAGTAAATGAGCTTATAGAAGCAAATGTTGGTCGCGTGTTAGTGAATGAAGCGTTAGCGCGTTATACCACTATGAAAATAGGTGGACCAGCTGATATTTTAATTGTGCCAAAGCATGTTGCCAGTATTGAAAAAACGTTGCAGTTAGTAAAAAAATATAAAACCAAGTGGACTGTAATTGGTCGGGGTTCGAACCTTCTTGTATCTGATCTAGGTATAGAAGGTGTCGTTATTCGTTTAGGAGAAGGATTAGACCACTTAGAAGTCGAAAAACATAGAGTAAGAGTTGGTGGTGGGTATCCCCTTATTAAATTATCAACTTTACTTAGTCGTCAAGGGTTATCCGGCCTGGAATTTGCCAGTGGTATTCCAGGAAGTGTTGGTGGTGCAGTGTATATGAATGCAGGAGCACATAAATCGGATATATCAAACATATTATCAAAAGCTCTTATTTTGTTTGAAAACGGAACAATTGATTGGTTAACACATGAAGAAATGGAGTTTTCCTATCGTACTTCTGTATTGCAAACGAAACGTCCTGGTATTGTTTTGGAAGCTGAGTTTCAATTGCAGGTAGGAGAGCGTGAGGGAATCGTAAGCGTCATGCAAAAGAATAAAGACTACCGCCGTGAAACACAGCCGTGGAATCATCCTTGTGCAGGAAGCATATTTCGGAATCCAATCCCATACTTTGCAGGAGACTTAATAGAAAAGGCGGGGCTTCGTGGTTATCAAATAGGCGGAGCTCAAATTTCTGAAATGCATGGGAATTTTATTATTAATACTGGGGGAGCCAGTGCGCAAGATGTCTTATCTTTAATTGCATTAATAAAACAAACAATCAAGGATAAATTTGGCGTAGAAATGCATACAGAAGTAGAAATCATTGGAAGATAACGGTTATTCGTTCCGCTCATTATCATTTATGTTATAATAAGAAGATAAGAACGGCATGAGGAACATGCCGTTTTTTATGTTACGTAGGGGGATCGTACATGAAAAATAGTAAAGTGATTAAACTACAGGATCGTGTACCAAAGTTAAAAAATCAACAGAAGAAAAATAAGAAAAATGTTAATCATCGGTTGATTCTATACATATCAATTTTATTTTTATTAGTGCTCTTTTTAATTTATTTTCGGTCTCCGCTAAGCAATATCAAAAAGATAAGTGTGTTTGGAAATCATTATATGACAGATGAACAAGTGATGAAGGAATCAGGTGTGACGTATGATACAAGTTATTTCCGAGTGACAGCACATAAAGCAGAAGAAAACCTAACGAAACGAAAAGAAATTAAAGCGGTAAATGTAAAAAAACGTTTTCCAAATAAAATTGATGTTCATATTGAAGAATATTTAACGATTGGTTATATAAACAAAGATGGGAAATTACAACCGTTACTAGAGAACGGGAAAACACTTGATGTACTTCCGAACGGAAAACTTCCTGTTGCAGCGCCAATTTTTGAACCTTTTAAAGAGGAGAAAATGAAGGAGTTAATTGCTGAGCTTGAAAAATTAACACCAACGATTTTAAGGTCTATTTCTGAAATCCGTTATTCACCGACGAATGCGAATGAAGATCACCTTACTTTATATATGAACGAAGGGTACGAAGTGAGCACTACGATTCAAAATTTCGCAAAGCGTATGGAAGCTTATCCGCTTATCTTAAAAACAATTGAGCCGGGTAAAAAGGTATTAATTGATTTAGAAGTAGGGGCATATACGAAAGAATTAGGAGCGGAAGAAAAAAAAGAATAGAACGATAGTTTTTACTACGTTCCTATAGAAAAAACAAAACGAATGTTCTGTTGGATGCATCTGAATTTACAAGAATGGTTCATTTGATGAAAAAGATGTAAAAATTCTTAGATTCATACTAGGATTGGTACAAGTTTCACTTTTCTATGAGTACATCTTAGTGTAGACTTATACTTGGCGGTAATCTTTACACTTGAAATAGAATTATTTCAAGATAAGCAGTTATTCACAGTTTACTGCGATATTCTTAAATGAATGTTAAATAAAAATAAGAAAAATATAGGGTTAAAAAAGGGAAACGTATAAAGACGTTGAATATTTTTCTTATAAATAGTAAAGTTGCGATTGTTGTTCCATATATTGAGTTGTATGGTATAAATAAAGAAGGAGGTGCCAAAGAATGAACAGCAATGAAATATATGTTAGTCTTGACATCGGTACATCCAATGTTAAAGTCATCATTGGTGAAATGGTTAATGACAGCTTAAACATTATTGGTGTTGGAAATGTAAAATCAAATGGTTTAAAGAAGGGATCGATAGTTGATATAGACGAGACTGTTCGATCAATTAAAAAAGCAATTGAACAAGCTGAGCGCATGGTGGGAATCCACATTGAGCAAGTTGTAGTAGGCGTCAATGCAAACCAGGTACAACTACTTCCTTGTCACGGAGTAGTCGCTGTTTCAAATGAAGATCGTGAAATCGGGAATGAAGATGTCTTACGCGTTCTAGATGCAGCACAAGTTGTGTCAATTGCTCCAGAACGTGAGTTTATTGATGTGGTACCTCGACAGTTCATCGTAGACGGTCTTGACGAGATTAACGATCCACGCGGGATGATCGGTGTAAGATTAGAAATGGAAGGTACACTTATAACAGGCTCGAGAACTTTACTACATAACCTACTTCGTTGTGTAGAAAAAGCAGGTCTTGAAATAGTTGATATTTGTCTTCAACCTTTAGCGGCTGCAACAGTTGCTATATCTTCAGATGAAAAACATAGAGGAGTAGCCCTTGTTGATATGGGGGGAGGATCTACAACCTTATCTATTTTTAAAGATGGAGAGTTACAAGCAACGAGCGTATTACCGTTAGGTGGAGACCATATAACGAAGGATATTGCGATTGGGTTGAAAACTTCAACAGAAAATGCAGATCAAATTAAGTTGAAATATGGACATGCTTTTTATGATACAGCATCTGAAGAAGAGATGTTTACGGTTCCTATTATGGGAAGCGATCAAACAGAACAATATTCTCAGTTGGAATTATCGGATATAATAGAGGCTCGTGTAGAGGAAATTTTAATGTTTGTTCAAGATGAAGTGCGTAAATTAGGAGTAAAGCAAGTAGCTTCTGGCTATGTACTAACTGGTGGAATTGCTTCTATGCCGGGTGTTCTTGATCTTGCATATGATATTTTACATGAAAATGTTCGTATAGCGACTCCTGATTATATTGGTGTGCGTGAGCCCCAATATACAAGTGGAGTAGGATTAATTAAACATTCTTATCAAAAAGCTAAATTACGTGGGAAAAATGTGCAGGAAAAGCAAGAACATTTTGAACCAGTACCAGCACCAGCACCAACGCCGGTACAACAGCAACCTGCGAAACAAAAAACTCGTAATCAAAACAATAATAATCAAAATGATGACCGTATGATGTCAAAAGTAAAACGTGTATTCCGTTATTTATGGGATTAAAATTGGACACGAAAAATGAGGTTCTAGGGGGATTTCGACATGTTAGAGTTTGATACTACTCAAGATCAATTAGCGAATATAAAAGTTATCGGTGTCGGCGGTGGCGGAAACAATGCTGTAAACCGTATGATTGAACACGGTGTACAAGGTGTAGACTTTATCGCTGTGAATACTGATGCACAAGCATTAAATCTATCAAAAGCTGAAACAAAAATGCAAATTGGTGGAAAATTAACACGTGGACTTGGTGCAGGTGCAAACCCTGAAGTAGGGAAAAAAGCTGCAGAAGAAAGTAAAGAACAGATCCAAGAAGCACTTCGTGGTGCAGATATGGTCTTCGTAACTGCTGGTATGGGCGGCGGAACTGGAACTGGTGCAGCTCCAGTTGTTGCTCAAGTTGCAAAAGAATTAGGTGCATTAACAGTTGGTGTTGTGACACGTCCATTTACATTTGAAGGACGTAAGCGTGCAACACAAGCAGCATCTGGTATTGCGGCATTTAAAGAAAATGTAGATACACTTATTGTAATTCCAAACGATCGCTTATTAGAGATTGTTGATAAAAATACGCCGATGTTAGAAGCATTCCGTGAAGCAGATAACGTATTACGTCAAGGTGTTCAAGGTATTTCTGATTTAATTGCAACACCAGGTTTAATTAACTTAGACTTCGCAGACGTAAAGACAATTATGTCTAATAGAGGTTCTGCTTTAATGGGTATTGGTTCTGGTAATGGAGAAAATCGTGCTGCTGAAGCTGCGAAAAAAGCGATTTCTAGTCCGTTATTAGAAACATCTATTGATGGAGCTCAAGGTGTTATCATGAACATTACGGGTGGAGCTAACCTAAGCTTATATGAAGTACAAGAAGCGGCAGACATTGTAGCTTCAGCTTCAGATCCAGAAGTAAATATGATCTTCGGTTCTGTTATTAATGAAGGATTAAAAGATGATATCGTTGTAACTGTAATTGCAACTGGTTTTGATGATAGTGCTTCGACGCAGCCACCAAAACCAATTATCCGTCCGACTGCGAATCACACGCAACAACAGCAACAGCAAGTAGCTCAACCTTCAAAACAACGTGAAGTTAAGCGTGAAATGAAACGTGAAGAGCCGGTTGTGCATGAGCGTCATACAGATTCAGATGACATCGATATTCCAGCATTCTTACGTAACCGTCGTAGACGATAAAAGAAAAGGAGCTTTCATGCTCCTTTTTTGTTTTATACAGGGAAAAGATCTGCTAAGCAGGTCTTTTTTTATTTTATATATTTCGATTTATATGAAAATAAAAAATATAGTATTCTATGAAACTTATACTTTTATTTTTTACCGACAGATTTTGTCTAGAAAACACAAAATAACAAAAAAACACCTCCGCAAATTGACACACTTTCCTATTGGATATGCATTATACTAGTCTCAACTTAAAAAAAGAGGTGAATTGTTTGGTTGTTTACGCCGACGTTGTTTGGTTGTTAAACGCCTGCATTGATTTTCTTTTACTTTTATTAACAGCAACCGTGTTAAAAAAGAAGATCAAAAGATGGAGGCTTGTGTTAGGGGCATTTATAGGTTCAACCATTGTTATTTTTGCCTTTACTCCTTTTGCTTCTATGATGACACATCCAATTATGAAACTACTGTACTCGTTACTTATTGTGTATACAGCATTTGGGTTTACAACGTTTAGAAACTATACACAAACTGTTTTTACTTTTTACTTTGTAACCTTTATGGTTGGCGGAGGGTTAATTGGGACTCATTTCTTTTTGCAAACGAATGAAATGGTAAATGGATTGGTTCAATCTCAATCAATTTCTTACGGTGATCCAATTAGCTGGTTGTTTGTTGTTTTTGGTTTTCCAGTAATTTATTATTTTTCTAAAAAGCGTATTGAAAGCGTAGAGGTTACAAAAATACACTATGATCAAATTGTGAAATTGAAAATTCAATTAGCCGAAGAGGAACTAGAACTCGCAGGTTTAATTGATAGTGGGAACCAACTTTACGACCCGTTAACAAAAACACCCGTTATGATTATGCATATCTCATCATTAGAGCATTGCTTGCCAACTTGGTTAACAGAACAAATTTATTCCAAAACAGAGATTCCTCAAATACCAGAAAATGATTCTGGGTGGGCGACAAAATTACGCTTAATTCCTTTCAGAGCAGTAGGAGTAGAGAATCAATTTTTATGGGCAATTAAGCCAGACAGTGTGCAAATTTATCATGAAGGTAGTTCTATTGTAGTTAGCAAAGTATTGATTGGATTAAATACACAACAGCTGTCAACCAATGGAGAGTATCAATGTATTGTGCATCCGAAAATGTTAATTTCGCAAAAAATGGTCATTGCTTAATAATGAGAGGCGGGATAATATGATGAAATTAAAATTTTATTTAGTATACCTTTGGTATAAAGTATTGCTGAAATTAGGAATTAAGACCGATGAAATTTATTACATTGGTGGAAGTGAAGCGTTGCCACCACCGTTAACGAAAGAAGAAGAGGAAGTTCTTTTGAATAAATTGCCAAAAGGAGATCAGGCAGCAAGATCGTTACTGATTGAACGCAACTTACGGTTAGTTGTATATATAGCAAGAAAGTTTGAAAATACAGGGATAAACATTGAAGATTTGATTAGTATAGGAACAATCGGCCTTATTAAAGCAGTGAATACATTTAATCCAGAAAAGAAGATAAAATTAGCAACATATGCCTCACGTTGTATAGAAAATGAAATTTTAATGCATTTGCGTCGGAATAATAAAAATCGTTCAGAAGTTTCTTTTGACGAACCGCTTAACATCGATTGGGATGGGAATGAACTTTTGTTATCAGATGTATTAGGTACAGATGATGATATTATTACAAAAGATTTAGAAGCTACTGTAGATCGTCATCTTCTAATGAAAGCATTGCATCAATTAAATGATCGTGAAAAACAAATTATGGAACTTCGGTTTGGGCTTGCTGGAGAAGAAGAAAAGACGCAAAAAGATGTGGCGGATATGCTTGGGATTTCACAGTCATACATTTCGCGTTTAGAAAAAAGAATCATAAAAAGATTACGAAAAGAATTTAATAAAATGGTGTAAAGAATAAGACCAGCCGTTATCTAGGCTGGTCTTATTCTCTTTCGTTGTATGAGAAGAGACAACGAAAATGAAAAATGAAGAGAAAACCGCATGCATAAAATCCCCTTCAAAGGAAATACTTTACACTGTACAGCAACTCCCGATAGGAGGGAACACTTTGACGAGAAACAAAGTAGAAATTTGCGGTGTTGATACAGCTAAACTTCCCGTACTAAAAAATGATGAAATGCGTAAATTATTTCGTGAAATGCAAAGTGGAGAGATAAGCGCAAGAGAGAAATTAGTGAATGGAAACTTACGTCTTGTACTGAGCGTCATCCAAAGATTTAATAACAGAGGAGAATATGTTGACGATTTATTTCAAGTTGGTTGCATCGGACTTATGAAATCCATTGATAACTTTGATTTAGGCCAAAATGTAAAATTTTCAACGTATGCTGTGCCGATGATTATTGGGGAAATACGCAGATATTTGCGTGATAATAATCCGATTCGTGTATCTCGATCATTACGAGATATTGCGTATAAAGCGTTACAAGTAAGAGAGAAATTGATTGCAGAAAATTCAAAAGAACCAACAGCAATGGATATTGCAAAAGTGCTTGAAGTGACTCATGAAGAAATTGTTTTTGCATTAGATGCGATTCAAGATCCAGTTTCATTATTTGAACCGATTTATAACGATGGGGGAGATCCTATCTTTGTAATGGATCAGTTAAGTGATGAAAAACAAAAGGACGAGCAGTGGGTTGAAGAGTTAGCACTGAAAGAAGGGATGAAGCGTTTAAATGATCGTGAGAAAATGATTATTCGAAAACGTTTCTTTCAAGGAAAGACACAAATGGAAGTTGCAGAAGAAATTGGGATTTCTCAAGCACAAGTGTCACGTTTAGAGAAATCAGCTATTAAACAAATGAATAAAACGATTCAAGGATAAGGTTTCACCATTTATGGTGAAACCTTTTTATATGTAATATAGTTTGTCTTCGCTCATAGTAGGGAAGCTGTGTTCATATAATGAAAATAATATGGAATTAGTAGAGGGTGCTTCCTGTTAATTTGAGAAACAGTGTTTTTTCAATTCGTCATATATAAGGGAGAGGATGAAAATGAAAAGAATTTCAGAGTTACAGATGAAAGAGATAATAAATGTTTCAGATGGAAAAAGGCTTGGGAATATTGGAGATATTGAAATGGATATGAACACAGGGAAGATCGGGTCTATTATTATTTCCAAACAGGCACGTATGTTGGGGATCTTTGGAAAGGATGTAGAAATTGTAATTCCTTGGGAGGAAATTATGAAAATTGGGGAAGATGTCATACTTGTAAGAGTAAATCCTGTTAATTCTGTAACAGAATCAATACAAACACCGACAATTTCATAAAGAATATTACAAATTCCTCTTTTTTTTCTGTTGGCATTATGAAAAAATAAAAGTATGGTAAAATAGACAGGAAGTACCATGCTTTTTTATGTTATTTTAATTAAAAGGAGCCGCTTTGTTATGAGAGAACCATTTAAATATGTGGACGGTATATTGTATTTACAAGCGTGGAAAGAACTTGGAAACATTACTGCTGGATTTACGACAAAAGATGATGGGGTAAGTACGGGCTCCTTTCATGCGATGAATTTAGGATTACATGTGAATGATATCGTGGAGAATGTTCATGAAAACAGACGCATTTTAGCAAATAAGTTACAAAAACCATTAGAAAACTGGATTTGCTCTGAACAAGTTCATGATCATCATGTTGAAAAAGTAGGACAACAGGAAAAAGGAAGTGGCGTCTATTCATATGAAGACGGCATTTCAAAAACAGATGGCATTTATACGACTAATAATGATGTTCTTCTAACATCATGTTACGCGGATTGTGTTCCACTCTATTTTTATGCGCCATCACATGGTATGATAGGACTTGCGCATGCTGGATGGAAAGGGACTGTAAAAGAGATTGCAAAGGAAATGATTCAAAAATGGAATGCAGAAGGGGTTTCAAGCGATGAAATTCATGTTGCAATTGGACCAGCAATTGGGTCTTGTTGTTACGTTGTTGATGATAGAGTGTTAACAGCAGCAGAGCAAGTAGTAAACGGTTCTGTCCCTTATAAAAAAATTTCTGATGGGCAGTACGCAATTAATTTAAAAGAAATTAATCGTATATTATGTGTACAAGCAGGCATAAAAGAAGAGAATATTGTAATGTCATCTCTTTGTACAAGCTGTGAAAAACAACTATTTTTCTCTCATCGTCGTGATCAAGGTAAGACGGGGAGAATGTTGAGTTTCATAGGTTTTAAGGAGGAAGAAAGCAAGTGACAGTACAAAAAAATTTAACAACTGTAAACGAAGAAATTAAACAATCTTGCGCACGAGCGGGACGTTCTTTGCAAGATATTAAACTCGTTGCAGTTACAAAAACGGTAGGAATTGAAAAGACAAACGAAGTAATTGAAGCTGGAATTAGCGATTTAGGTGAAAATAGAAATGAAGGTTTCTTACAGAAGTACGAACATTTCGGTTCAAAAGTGAATTGGCATTTTATTGGATCATTACAAACGAGAAAA
Organism: Bacillus sp. 16GRE42; assembly: GCF_019837435.1. Classification (NCBI taxonomy): domain Bacteria; kingdom Bacillati; phylum Bacillota; class Bacilli; order Caryophanales; family Bacillaceae; genus Bacillus; species Bacillus sp. 16GRE42. The sequence goes on along the minus strand of NZ_JADAXF010000001.1, from coordinate 1,425,460 downwards.
GTAAAAGAAATCATTAATGAAATTGATTATTTACATTCGTTAGATCGACTTTCACTTGCAAAAGAAATTCAAAAACGTGCTGATAAGAAAGTGAAATGTTTTATTCAAGTGAAAACATCATCTGAAGAATCAAAGCAAGGATTGGCAATAGAAGAAACCGTTTCTTTCATTCAAAGTTTGCAAGAATTGGATAAGATTGAAGTGGTTGGACTAATGACAATGGCTCCGTTTACAGAAGAAGAGGACGAAATCAGACGCTGTTTTAAGGAGTTACGTATGCTACAAACAGAGGTGCAGGAGCTAGAATTATTACATGCGCCATGTAAAGAATTATCAATGGGAATGTCTAATGATTACACGATTGCAATTGAAGAAGGTGCTACATATATTCGTTTGGGGACGATTTTAGTAGGAAAAGCGTAAAAGGAAGGAGAATCTTATTATGAGTTGGTCAAAAGTAAAATACTTCTTTTTTGATACACCGGAAGAAAAAGAAGCAGCTCAATATAGTTATGAAAAGGAGCAAACAGACATGAAGAAGCAGCAAGATCCGCCAGAACAACAAGATGTTACGTTTCCAAAAGCGCAACCGAAACAAAATGTTGTGAGCATTGAAACGGCAAAGCAATCTTCAAAAGTTGTTTTATTAGAACCACGCACATATTCGGAAGCGCAAGGGATTTCGGACCATTTAAAAGGTAGACGAGCTGTTGTGATTAATTTACAACGAATGTCTACTGATCAAGCTGTACGTATCGTTGACTTTTTAAGTGGTACTGTATACGCTATAGGCGGGGATATTCAAAAAATAGGACCGAAAACATTTATGTGTACACCTGAAAATGTAGATATTGTTGGTGCAATTTCAGAGTTATTCGGTGAAGAAGAAGACACAAATATAAAGAGGTGGTAATACGCCATGGAAACAGTTTTAAGGCTTTTAGTTTATGCTATCGAGATTTACTCGTGGGCACTTATTATTTACATTCTCCTATCATGGTTCCCGGGTGCAAAGGAATCAACTTTCGGAGATATTCTTGCGCGTATTTGTGAACCGTATTTAGAACCATTTCGCAGATTTATTCCGCCGCTTGGTATGATTGATATCTCTCCACTCGTTGCGATTTTCACGTTAAAGCTTGCTACGAATGGTTTAATAAGTATATTCAACTATTTCTTATAGTAAGAGGTTAAATAAATGAGCATCTATGAACATTTCAGACCCGATGAAGAGGTCTTTGTGGATAAGGTGTTAGAGTGGAAGCGAGCAGCGGAGTACCATCAAGTGAAGTTAACAGACTTCCTTGATCCAAGACAACAACAAATTGTCACTATGGTAATAGGACAAGGGGATGTTGCTGTACAGTTTGATGGTGCAACGCCTCATGCAGAGCGTAAGAGAGCACTCATTTATCCGGACTATCTAGTAGTGAATGAAGAGGAATTTCAAGTAGAAGTATTGGAAATTGACTATCCTTCCAAGTTTTATACGCTAGAACATAGGCAAATATTAGGTACATTTATGTCTCTCGGTTTAACGAGAGAAAAATGTGGTGATATTTTGCTTCAAGAAGATCGTGCCCAAATTGTAGTCGCGAAAGAAGTTGTATCTTATATTGAGATGAACTTACAATCTATAGCAAAAGTGAAAGTCTCCTTATCACCAGTGCAAGGAGAAAAAATTCTACAGATGCAAGAAACGTGGGGAGAGAAATCTGGAACGGTTTCTTCACTTCGTTTAGATGTTATGTTAGCTGAAATGTTACATATATCCAGACAAAAAGTACAACCTTTCATAAAAAATGGTTTAGTAAAAGTTAATTGGAAAACAGTGGAGCAAACTTCTTATGAATGTTATCCAGGAGATGTTTTTTCAGTAAGAGGATATGGACGAAGTAAATTGTTTTCTGTAGAAGGTAGAACAAAGCGCGACAAATGGAGAATTTTGTATGGTATACTAAAATGATTGGTTTTTTAGAAGGAAATCCTCCTATTTTGTCGAAGAAAAGATATAATTGAAAGAGGAAATTTAGATAACTACTTGGAGGTGGCGTTGTGCCGTTAACACCATTAGATATTCATAACAAAGAATTTGGTCGCGGATTCCGTGGCTATGATGAAGATCAAGTAAATGAGTTTCTTGATCAAATTATCAAAGATTATGAATTAGTCATTCGTGAGAAAAAAGCTTTAGAAGAAAAAGTTGCGCAATTAGAAGGGAAGTTAGATCATTTCTCTAATATTGAAGATACGTTAAACAAATCTATCATCGTTGCACAAGAAGCAGCGGAAGAAGTAAAACGTAATGCGCAAAAAGAAGCAAAATTAATCGTACGTGAAGCAGAAAAGAATGCAGACCGTATTATTAACGAAGCGTTAGTAAAATCAAGAAAAGTTGCTTTTGATATTGAAGAGCTAAAGAAACAAGCGAAAGTATTCCGCACTCGTTTCCGTATGTTATTAGAAACACAGCTTGAAATGTTAAACAACGATGATTGGGATAAACTAATTGAGTTAGAAGACGAAGTAGATGAACTGTTGAAAAAAGAAGAAACAGTGTAAGCTTGACGTTTTTCTCATTATTACATATAATTTTAAACAACATATTTATTAAGAAAAACGAAGATAGGGATAAGTACCTTTTCAAACCTTATATAGCGAACTGAGGATGGTGTAAGCTCAGGATAAGGAGATAATGGGAATATCACCCTGGAGTTCCGCGCTGAACAAATAGAGTAAGCGTAGGCGTATATTCGCGTTAAGAATATAAAGAGGATTGTATACATACGTATAGGATCTACTAGGGTGGTACCGCGGGAGACTTTCTCGTCCCTTTTTGGGATGAGAAGGTCTCTTTTTTATTCCGTTTTTTAAGTGTTTCTTTTATACATGTAAGGAGGAATTGAGCATGGAGTACAAAAATACATTACTAATGCCAAAAACAGAGTTCCCAATGCGTGGGAATTTACCAAAACGTGAGCCTGCAATGCAAGAACAGTGGGCTGAAATGAATATTTATGAAAAGGTACAAGAACATACGAAAGGTCGTCCTTTATTTGTACTGCATGATGGACCTCCATATGCGAATGGTGACATTCATATGGGACATGCATTAAATAAAGTGTTAAAAGACTTTATTGTTCGTTATAAATCAATGACTGGTTACTGCGCACCATATGTACCAGGTTGGGATACACACGGTTTACCAATTGAGCAAGCTTTAACAAATAAAGGTGTAAAGCGTAAAGAAATGACAGTTGCTGAGTTCCGTAAGTTATGTGCAGAGTATGCATATGAACAAGTAGAACGTCAACGTGAACAATTTAAGCGTCTAGGTGTACGTGCAGATTGGGATAACCCATATATTACTTTAGAGCCGGCTTATGAAGCGCAACAAATTAAAGTGTTCGGTGATATGGCGAAAAAAGGTTATATTTATAAAGGACAAAAACCAGTTTACTGGTCTCCAACGAGTGAATCAGCTTTAGCAGAAGCTGAAATTGAATACCAAGATAAAAAATCAGCATCTATTTACGTAGCATTCCCTGTAAAAGATGGAAAGAACGTATTAGAAGGTGATGAGAAATTCATTATCTGGACAACAACACCTTGGACGTTACCTGCAAACTTAGGTATTTCTGTTCACCCAGAACTTGAATACGCTATTGTAAAAGTAAATGATGAAAAATATATTATTGCTTCTGAACTATTTGAGACAGTTGCAAAAATGTTAGAGTGGGAAAATGCTGAAGTTGTGAAAACGGTAAAAGGTAGCGAACTTGAGTATACAGTTGCAAAACATCCATTCTACGATCGTGATTCATTAGTTATGCTAGGAGATCACGTAACAACAGATGCAGGTACAGGTTGTGTTCATACAGCACCAGGGCACGGGGAAGATGACTTCGTTGTTGGTAAAAAGTATGGATTAGAAGTACTTTGCCCAGTTGATGATAAAGGTGTATTAACAAATGAAGCACCTGGATTTGAAGGCTTATTCTATGATAAAGCTAACAAGCCAATTGCAGAAAAATTAGAAGAAGTAGGCGCGTTACTGAAACTAACATTCATTACGCATTCATACCCACATGATTGGAGAACGAAAAAACCAATTATTTTCCGTGCGACAGCACAGTGGTTTGCATCTATTGAAGCGTTCCGTAAAGAATTATTAGAAGCTGTTGCGGAAACAAAATGGGTACCAGCATGGGGAGAAACTCGTCTTCATAATATGGTTCGTGACCGTGGTGACTGGTGTATTTCTCGTCAGCGTGCATGGGGTGTACCAATCCCTGTATTCTATGCAGAGAATGGTGATCCAATTATTACAGATGAAACAATTAACCATGTAGCAGATTTATTCCGTGAGCACGGTTCTAACGTATGGTTTGAGCGTGAAGCGAAAGATCTATTACCAGAAGGATTTACACATACAGGTAGCCCAAATGGTGAATTCCGTAAAGAAACAGACATCATGGATGTATGGTTCGATTCAGGTTCTTCTCACCAAGCAGTATTAGAAGAGCGCGAAGACTTACAACGTCCAGCTGATTTATATTTAGAAGGATCTGACCAGTATCGTGGTTGGTTTAACTCTTCATTATCAACAGCAGTTGCTGTAACAGGTAAAGCTCCATATAAAGGCGTACTAAGCCATGGTTTCGTATTAGATGGTGAAGGACGTAAAATGAGTAAGTCGATTGGAAACATCGTCGTACCGAAGAAAATTATGGATCAATTAGGTGGAGATATTTTACGCTTATGGGTATCTTCTGTTGACTATCAATCTGATGTACGTATTTCAGATGATATTTTAAAACAAGTAGCAGAAGTGTATCGTAAAATCCGTAACACATTCCGTTTCTTATTAGGAAACTTAGATGACTTTAAGCCAAGTGAAAATACAGTAGCTGTAGCTGAACTTCGTGAAGTAGATCGTTACATGTTAGTGAAATTAAATGACTTAATTACAAAAGTAAAAGAAGCATATGAAACATACGACTTCGCTGCTGTGTATCATGCAATTCATAACTTCTGTACAATTGATTTAAGTTCATTCTACTTAGACTTTGCAAAAGACATTTTATACATTGAAGGTGCAAACCATGAAGATCGTCGTGCAATTCAAACTGTATTATATGATGTTCTTGTTGTATTGACGAAACTTGTAACACCAATCTTACCGCATACAGCTGATGAAGTATGGCCATACATTCCAGGTGTAACAGAAGAAAGTGTACAACTAACTAACATGCCAGAAGCTGTACAATTAGATGGTGCGGAAGCATTAAAAACAAAATGGGATGCATTTATGACGCTGCGTGATGACGTATTAAAAGCGTTAGAAGTAGCTCGTAATGAGAAAGTAATCGGTAAGTCATTAAATGCAAGTATTACGCTATATCCGACTGTAGAAATGAAAACTATGTTAGAGTCTATTAGCGAAGACTTGAAGCAATTATTCATCGTTTCTGAGTATAAACTTGGTGGTATGATGGAAGAAGCGCCAGCAGATGCGCCAAAATATGAGCATACAGCGGTTGTTGTTGCTCAAGCAACTGGTGAAACATGTGAACGTTGTTGGGTAGTTTCAGAAACAATTGGTAAAGATGCTGAACATGCAACATTATGTGAGCGTTGTGCAACAGTTGTTAAAGAAAACTATGTAAAATAATAAAAAAACTGACTGTGCATAAGTACAGTCAGTTTTTTTATTGATGATATATTAAAATAACTTTCACTCTCTTTCCTATGAAGGAAAAATGTGTGTGAGGTAAGCATAGAAATTTCGGACACACTAATCGTACATTGCAGCTGGGAGGAATGTACACGTGAATGAAATGTATATGGAAATCAAAGAAGAATTGCAATTGATGCGAAAAGAGTTACAAGAGAGGCTAGCTAAAGAGGTCATGCACAAATATGATACAGAGTTTAGCGAAGAGCTTGGATATGAAATTAAGGAAGAGATAAAGAAAAAACTCCTATTACATGATATAAAAGAGGACTTAAAAGATGTAGAACGTGCATTATTTAAAATGGAGATAGATATGTATGGTATTTGTGAAGAAACGGGGAGAGCAATTTCGGTAAAACAAATGAAGACGATGCCGACTGCCCGTACCATTCATGAATTTTTCTATGAAAAAGTAAATGTATGAATGCGCACAACGATATTATATTACCTTTTTTAAATTTATTTTATTCTTCTATAAAGGTTCATTGTGAAAAGGTTGCAGCTATGCTAAAATTTTGAGGTACACTGTCTTTGTGGGGGAAATGAAAATGATATATTATGTAATAGCGTTATTTGTCATTGCCATCGATCAAATATCGAAATGGCTAATTGTAAAGAACATGGAATTGGGTACGAGCATTCCGATTATCGATAATGTATTATACATAACATCACATCGAAATAGAGGAGCTGCCTGGGGGATTTTAGAAAATAAAATGTGGTTTTTCTACATTATTACAGTCGTTTTTGTAGTATTTATCGTAATTTATATGCAAAAATATGCGAAAACAGACAAACTTCTAGGGATTTCATTAGGTCTAATATTAGGCGGAGCAATTGGTAATTTCATTGATCGTGTATTTAGACAAGAAGTAGTGGATTTCATTCACGTGTATATTTTCTCTTACAACTATCCAGTATTCAATATAGCTGATTCAGCATTATGTATTGGTGTTGTATTAATTATTATTCAAACATTATTAGAAGGCAAGAAAACGAAGGAGTAATTGAATGAGTGAAGTAGTACAAGTAACAGTTGCAGAAGAACAAAAAAGTGAGCGAATTGATAAATTCGTTGCAGAAATAAACAGTGAATGGTCACGTTCACAAGTACAACAATGGATTAAAGATGATGTCGTTACAGTTAATGGAAAATCGGTAAAAGTGAATTATAAAGTTAAAGAAAACGATGAAATTACAGTAACGATTCCTGATCCAGAAGAGTTAAATATCCAAGCAGAAGATATGGGCTTAGAAATTTATTATGAAGATGCAGATGTACTCGTTGTAAATAAGCCACGTGGTATGGTTGTACATCCAGCTCCAGGGCATACAAGCGGTACGCTTGTAAACGGACTTATGCACCATTGTACAGACCTGTCAGGTATTAACGGTGTAATGCGTCCTGGTATTGTGCATCGTATTGATAAAGATACATCTGGACTATTAATGGTTGCTAAAAATGATGTGGCGCATGAGTCACTTGTAAATCAACTTGTAGCAAAAACAGTAACAAGACGTTACAAAGCGATTGTACACGGTGTGATTCCGCATGATAAAGGAACGATCGATGCACCAATTGGTCGCGATAAGAAAGAACGTCAAAGCATGACAGTTGATGAAAATGGTAAGAATGCTGTTACGCACTTCCAAGTGTTAGAACGCTTTAAAGATTTTACACTTGTAGAATGTCGCTTAGAAACGGGACGTACGCACCAAATTCGTGTTCATATGAAATATATTGGCTATCCACTTGCAGGAGATCCGAAGTATGGTCCGAAGAAAACATTAGACATGAATGGACAAGCACTTCACGCAGGTATTTTAGGGTTTGACCATCCCCGTACTGGTGAATATATTCAGTTTGAGACACCGATTCCAGAAGTGTTTGAAGACGCATTAAATATTTTACGGAAATAGTATTGACAAATTATAAGAAAACTGAGATACTGACAACAGTTAAATAATGATCCTTTAACACAGCCCCGTGAGGTTGAGAAGGTAACGGTTTGAAATGCATAGGGTATGTTGTACCCTTTTTTCAAAAGTCCTCTCGCACACGCTGAGAGGACTTTTTTTATACCATTACTCTCACGCAAGAAAAAAGCTTGGAGGTGTAGAGCATGCAAGAGAAAGCTGTCGTTTTAGATGACCAAATGATTCGCCGCGCTTTAACACGAATTAGTCATGAAATCGTGGAACGAAATAAAGGTGTCGATAATTGTGTTCTTGTCGGAATTAAAACGCGTGGAATTTTTATTGCACAACGTTTGGCAGAACGAATTGGTCAAATTGAAGGAAAAGAAATGGAAGTTGGAGAGCTAGATATTACGTTATATCGTGATGATCTAACACTACAATCGAAAAATGAAGAACCACTTGTAAAAGGTTCTGATATCCCTGTAGATATTACGAAGAAAAAAGTTATCCTTGTGGATGATGTATTATATACAGGAAGAACAGTTCGAGCAGCAATGGATGCTCTTATGGATTTAGGTAGACCATCACAAATCCAACTGGCGGTTCTTGTTGATAGAGGTCATCGTGAACTACCAATTCGCGCTGATTATGTAGGAAAGAACATTCCAACATCAAGTGAAGAGCGTATCGAAGTTGATTTGCAAGAGACAGATCAACAAGATCGAGTAAGCATATACGATAAGTAAAGCCCTTTTAAATGTAGTCCTGTGAGGCTGCCAAAGGGTCTTGGCTTTCATATGTCAAATTTGGCATACGAAAGTGTAGGACTCTTTGTGCACAGGCACAAAGAGTTTTTTTATTGCAAAGATTTAAACTGAAGGAGGATGTAACAATGGAACAAAAGCCAGTATTAGACGTTAATGAAGTACCGAAACCGGGAAAATGGTTATTTTTAAGTATACAACATTTGTTCGCGATGTTTGGATCAACAGTGCTTGTTCCGTTTTTAACAGGATTGAATCCGTCAGTAGCATTAATATCAAGTGGATTAGGAACGCTAGCGTTTCTTCTTATAACGAAAGGTCAAGTACCTGCCTATCTAGGATCATCATTCGCCTTTATCGCACCGATTATAACAGCGAAAACAGCAGGTGGACCTGGAGCAGCAATGCTCGGTGGTTTGCTAGCAGGGCTTGTGTATATCTTAATCTCACTCGGAATTAAGAAGTCAGGATCAGAGTGGATTATGAAATTACTTCCGCCAATCGTAGTTGGTCCAGTCGTAATGGTAATCGGTCTCGCTTTAGCACATACAGCAGTTAACATGGCGATGAACGGTGCGGATGGCAAATATAGCTTTACACACTTTTCAGTAGCATTAGTAACATTAGCAATTACAATTATCTGCTCTATATTCGGAAGAGGATTTTTCAGTATCATACCAGTGCTACTGGGCATTATCGGCGGATATATCTTCGCTTACTTCCAAGGGCTAGTAAATTTAAAGCCGGTGGCTGAGGCAAAATGGTTTGTTGTACCAGATTTCACAGTGCCATTTGTAACATATACTCCGGAGTTTTCGTGGAAGATTGTACTCTTGATGGTACCAGTTGCACTAGTAACAATTTCAGAGCATATCGGACATCAAATTGTACTTGGAAATGTTATTAAAAGAGATTTAATTGAAAAACCAGGCTTACATCGCTCGATATTCGGTGATGGTATAGCAACATTAATTGCATCACTAATCGGTGGACCACCGAATACAACGTATGGTGAAAACATTGGTGTGCTAGCAATTACGAGAGCATACAGCGTATACTTATTCATCGGCTCAGCAGTGTTCGCAATCATGTTCGGATTTATCGGTAAGATTTCGGCACTGATTCATTCGATCCCAACACCGGTTATGGGTGGAGTATCAATCTTACTATTCGGTGTAATCGCATCAAGTGGATTACGCATGATGGTAGATGAGAAAACGGACCTAAGTGACAAACGAAACTTAATGATTGCATCAGTAATACTAGTAATCGGTATTGGTGGAGCGGTACTGCAAGTAGGAGAATCGTTCCAAGTAGAAGGAATGGCACTAGCAGCAATTGTAGGTGTACTATTAAATCTACTACTACCGGAAACGAAACAAATAAAACAATCTAAGCAGATTGCTTCATAATAATAACCTTTTAATTCAGTCCTGTGAGACCGGAAAGGGTAGCTTCTTTCTTGCACCCTAGTCTCACACGACTAGGGTATTTTTATGCAAATGTTGTTATAAAAATACAAAAGTGGTAACATAAAAATCAGAAAGATGAGGGATGACGATGAGCCATTTGTTAACGATGAGTGAATTATCGGAAGTAGAAATTTCAGAAATCCTAAAAGACGCAGAAGATTTCGCGAATGGAAAAGAGAGCAAACCGACAGAGCAAACTTTTGTTGCGAACTTGTTCTTTGAGAATAGTACGAGAACGAGATTTAGCTTTGAAGTTGCTGAGAAGAGATTAGGACTTGAAGTTTTAAACTTTTCAGCGGATGCATCTAGCGTACAAAAAGGAGAAACTTTATACGATACGATAAGAACACTAGAATCAATCGGAACAAAAGCGGTGATCGTCCGCCATGAGCAAGATCGCTACTTCGATGAACTAAAAGATCAGGTAAATATCCCAATCTTAAACGCTGGAGATGGATGTGGAAACCACCCAACGCAGTGCCTACTCGATCTTCTTACAATTAAACAAGAGTTTGGAAGATTTGAAGGATTAAAGATTGCGATAGTAGGAGATGTTCGTCATAGCCGAGTAGCACGTTCTAATGCAGAAGCATTAACGAAACTGGGTGCAACAATTTACTTTGCAAGTCCAGAAGAGTGGAAAGATGAAGACAGCACATTTGGAATATACAAACCATTAGATGAACTTGTTCCAGAAGTGGATGTAATGATGTTACTTCGTGTACAACATGAGCGTCATGATCATTATGAAACAGACATTATGAAAGAGTATCATGAGAAACACGGATTAACAGTGGAAAGAGAAAAGCGTATGAAAGAAGGAAGCATTATTATGCATCCAGCTCCTGTAAACCGTAATGTTGAAATTGCAAGTGAACTTGTTGAGTGTGAGCGTTCACGCATATTTAAACAAATGGAAAATGGAGTTTACGTAAGAATGGCTGTACTAAAACGCGCCTTACCAAATGTATTAGGAGGAATGAAACATGAATTACTTGTTTAAAAATGGTCGTTATATGAATGAAGAAGGAAAAATCGTAGTAACAGATCTTCTCGTACAAGACGGTAAAATCGCTAAGGTAGCAGAAAATATTACGGCAGATAATGCTGAAGTAATCGATGTGAACGGAAAGTTAATCGCACCTGGATTAGTAGATGTACACGTACATCTTCGTGAACCAGGTGGTGAACATAAAGAAACAATTGAAACAGGTACACTAGCAGCGGCAAAAGGTGGATTCACTACAATTTGTGCAATGCCAAATACACGCCCAGTACCAGATTGCAGAGAACATATGGAAGACTTGCAAAAACGTATTAAAGAAAAAGCGCATGTCAACGTACTACCATACGGAGCAATTACAGTACGCCAAGCTGGTTCTGAAATGACAGATTTCGAAACATTAAAAGAACTTGGAGCATTTGCTTTCACTGATGACGGTGTAGGCGTACAAGATGCTAGCATGATGTTAGCTGCTATGAAGCGTGCAGCGAAATTAAATACGGCAGTAGTTGCACACTGTGAAGAGAATACTCTTATTAATAAAGGTTGTGTACATGAAGGGAAGTTTTCTGAGAAACACGGATTAAACGGTATCCCATCAGTATGTGAATCTGTACATATTGCAAGGGATATACTGCTTGCTGAAGCGGCCGATTGTCACTATCACGTATGTCACGTAAGTACGAAAGGTTCTGTACGCGTAATTCGAGATGCGAAACGCGCTGGAATTAAAGTAACAGCAGAAGTAACACCTCATCACTTAGTGTTATGTGAAGATGATATCCCATCAGCTGATCCTAACTTTAAAATGAACCCACCGCTTCGTGGAAAAGAAGATCACGCAGCACTAATTGAAGGATTACTAGATGGAACGATCGATATGATCGCAACTGACCATGCACCGCATACAGCGGAAGAGAAAGCACAAGGAATTGAAAGAGCACCATTCGGAATTACTGGTTTTGAAACAGCATTCCCACTTCTATACACACACCTTGTGAAAAAAGGAATTATTACATTAGAGCAGTTAATTCAATTCTTAACAGAAAAGCCAGCTGATACATTCGGCTTAGAAGCAGGTCGCCTGAAAGAAGGTAGAACAGCTGATATTACAATCATTGACTTAGAACAAGAAGAAGAGATTGACCCAACAACATTCTTATCAAAAGGAAAAAATACACCATTCGCAGGTTGGAAATGCCAAGGATGGCCGGTAATGACAATCGTTGGTGGTAAGATCGCATGGCAAAAGGAGAGTGCATTAGTATGAAAAGACAACTTATCTTAGAAGATGGAACAGTATTAATTGGAAAAGGTTTCGGAGGAGAAATTGAAAAGTCAGGTGAGGTTGTATTCACAACAGGAATGACTGGATATCAAGAAACATTATCTGATCCATCATATTGCGGTCAAATCGTAACATTCACGTACCCATTAATCGGAAACTACGGCATCAACCGTGACGATTTTGAATCGATTCACCCATCTGTAAATGGTTTAATCGTAAACGAAATTTGTGATCATCCATCAAACTTCCGTAATGAAATTTCGTTAAATGATTACTTAAAAGAAAGAAATATCCCAGGGTTAGCAGGAATTGATACAAGAAAATTAACGAGAAAAATTCGTCAATACGGTACATTACGTGGACGTCTATGTAACATGGATGCAGATGTAGGATACATCGTAAGCCAATTAAAAGCGACAGTATTTACAGATCACGTGAAACGCGTATCAACGAAAGATCCATACCCAAGCCCAGGCCGTGGACACCGAGTTGTACTTGTAGACTTCGGAATGAAACATGGTATTTTACGAGAATTAAATAAACGTGACTGTGATGTAATTGTAGTACCTTACAATACAACAGCAGAAGAAATTTTACGCCTTAGCCCAGATGGAATTATGTTAAGTAACGGACCTGGAGATCCGAAAGATGTACCAGAAGCAATTGAAATGTTAAAAGACATTATCGGTAAAGTTCCTTTATTCGGAATTTGCTTAGGACATCAACTATTCGCTCTAGCATCTGGTGCGAATACAAGTAAGTTAAAATTCGGTCACCGTGGTTTAAACCATCCAGTAAAACATCTTGCAACTGGAAAAGTAGCAATTACATCTCAAAATCATGGTTACGCAGTAGAAGAAGAATCAGTTAAAAATACAGAACTTGAAATTACACATGTTGCTTTAAATGATGGAACAGTAGAAGGTCTTCGTCATACGAAGTTCCCAGCATTTACAGTGCAATACCATCCAGAAGCTTCAGCAGGACCAGAAGATGCAAATGATTTATTCGAAGATTTCTTAGAAATGATTGAAAACTTCAAGAAAGAAGGGGAAGAGTTATGCCAAAACGCCTAGACATTAACACAATTTTAGTAATCGGATCAGGACCAATTGTAATTGGGCAAGCAGCAGAGTTTGACTACTCTGGTACACAAGCTTGTCAATCTCTTAGAGAAGAAGGTTACAAAGTAATCCTTGTTAACTCTAACCCAGCAACAATTATGACAGATACTGCAACAGCAGATAAAGTATATATAGAACCATTAACATTAGAATTCGTAAGCCGTATCATTCGTAAAGAACGTCCAGATGCAATCTTACCAACATTAGGTGGTCAAACAGGTCTAAATATGGCTGTTGAACTTGCGAAATCAGGCATACTTGAAGAGTGCGGAGTTGAAATTTTAGGAACAAAATTATCAGCAATCGAGCAAGCGGAAGATCGTGATTTATTCCGTACACTAATGCAAGAATTAAATGAACCAATTCCATCTAGTACCATTATTCATACGCTAGAAGAAGCACATGAATTTGTAAAAGAAATTGGTTATCCAGTTATTGTTCGCCCAGCATTTACAATGGGGGGAACAGGTGGCGGAATCTGTAGTAATGAAGAAGAACTAATTGAAATCGTATCAGGTGGATTAAAACATAGCCCAGTAACACAATGTTTATTAGAGAAGAGCATTGCTGGTTGTAAGGAAATTGAATATGAAGTAATGCGTGATTCGAATGATAACGCGATTGTAGTATGTAACATGGAAAATATCGATCCAGTTGGGGTTCACACAGGTGATTCTATCGTTGTAGCACCGAGCCAAACATTAAGTGACCGTGAGTATCAAATGTTACGAAACACTTCATTAAGAATTATTCGCGCATTAGGAATTGAAGGTGGATGTAACGTTCAGCTTGCACTTGATCCACATAGCTTCCAATACTATGTAATCGAAGTAAACCCGCGTGTAAGTCGTTCATCTGCACTAGCATCTAAAGCAACTGGATATCCAATTGCGAAATTAGCTGCGAAAATTGCAGTTGGCTTAACATTAGATGAAATTATAAACCCAGTAACACAAAAAACATACGCTTGCTTCGAGCCAGCATTAGACTATGTTGTTTCAAAAATTCCACGTTGGCCATTTGATAAGTTTGAATCAGCAAACAGAACACTTGGTACACAAATGAAGGCAACTGGTGAAGTTATGTCAATCGGACGTAACTTAGAACAATCATTATTAAAAGCGATCCGTTCTTTAGAACTTGGCGTTTATCACTTAGAGTTAGAGCATTTAAAAGAGCTTAATAAAGAAACAATGAAAAAACGCATTATAAAAGCTGATGATGAGCGACTGTTTATTGTAGCAGAAGCAATTCGTCAAGGTGTAACGAAAGAAGAAATCAACGATTGGTGTGAAATGGACTTCTTCTTCTTACAAAAAGTTGAAAATATCGTAAACATGGAACGCGAAGTAAAAGCAAGTGTAGGAAATATGGAAGTATTACAATCAGCAAAAGAAATGGGCTTCAGTGACCATTACATCGCCAGTGCTTGGAACAAAACAGAGCGTGAAATTTACGATATGCGTAAAGAAAGCAATATAACTCCTGTTTATAAAATGGTAGATACTTGTGCGGCAGAGTTTGAATCTGCAACACCATACTACTACAGCACATATGGTGACGAGAATGAATCGGTTAGAACAGATCGTAAGAGTGTTGTCGTACTAGGGTCTGGTCCAATCCGTATCGGTCAAGGGGTTGAGTTTGACTATGCAACAGTTCACTCTGTATGGGCAATTAAAGAAGCTGGATATGAGGCAATCATTGTTAATAACAATCCAGAAACAGTTTCAACAGACTTCAGTATTTCTGACAAATTATACTTTGAACCATTAACAATTGAAGATGTAATGCACATTATCGATTTAGAAAAGCCAGAAGGTGTTATCGTCCAATTCGGTGGACAAACGGCAATTAACTTAGCTGCTAAATTAGAGGCTCATGGTGTGAAAATCTTAGGAACATCACTTGAAGATTTAGACCGTGCAGAAGATCGTGATAAGTTTGAAGCAGCTCTAACACAGCTTGGTATCCCGCAACCAGTTGGTAAAACAGCAACGACTGTAGAGCAAGCGGTAGCAATCGCTGACAAAATTGGTTACCCAGTATTAGTAAGACCATCTTACGTACTAGGTGGACGCGCGATGGAAATCGTATATCGTCAAGAAGAACTGCTGCACTACATGAAAAATGCGGTTAAAGTTCACGCAGATCACCCAGTATTAATCGACCGTTACATGGTTGGTAAAGAAATTGAAGTAGATGCAATTTCAGATGGTGAGAATGTGTTCATTCCAGGTATTATGGAACATATTGAACGCGCTGGAGTTCACTCTGGTGACTCAATCGGAGTATATCCACCACAAAGCTTATCTGAAAAACTGAAAGAACAAATTATTGAACATACAATTGCACTTGGAAAAGGTTTAAATATTGTTGGATTACTAAACATTCAGTTTGTAGTATTCAAAGATGAAGTGTATGTAATTGAAGTAAATCCACGTGCGAGCCGTACAGTACCATTCTTAAGTAAAATTACAGGCGTACCGATGGCGAATGTTGCAACGAAAGTTATTTTAGGTCAAGATCTTGTAGAGCAAGGATATGGAACTGGTTATCACCCAGAAGAGAAAGAAGTGTATGTAAAAGCACCGGTATTCTCATTCGCGAAGCTACGTTCAGTTGATACAACATTAGGACCTGAAATGAAATCAACAGGGGAAGTAATGGGGAAAGACTTAACACTTGAAAAAGCATTATACAAAGGGTTAGTTGCTTCAGGAATTAACATCCCAACGCACGGATCAGTAATCATTACTGTAGCGGATAAAGATAAAGAAGAAGCAATGGAAATTGCAAAACGTTTCCACGAAATCGGATATAACTTATTAGCAACAGCTGGAACAGCACAATCGTTAGCAGAGCAAAACATTCCAGTGCAAGTTGTAAATAAAATTGATTCTGAAGAATACAACTTACTTGATATTATCCGTCAAGGAAAAGCACAGTTTGTAATCAATACATTAACAAAAGGCAAACAACCAGCGCGTGATGGTTTCCGCATTCGCCGTGAATCAGTAGAAAATGGTGTGGCTTGCTTAACATCACTTGATACAACGAGAGCAATCTTACGAGTACTAGAATCTATGACATTCTCAGCTCATTCAATGAAAGAAATTACGCAAACGAAGCGTCACGAGGTGGTACATGCATGATGCAAAAGCAAAATATGATCGTCGTTAACCAAAAAGAAATCGCAAAAAACATTTACGAATTAGTGCTTCAAGGGGATCTTGTGCAGCAAATGAACGATCCAGGGCAGTTTGTACACATTAAGGTAGCAGAGGGCATTACGCCCCTTCTGCGCCGCCCAATTAGTATTTGTAATGTCGATCAAGACAAAAACGAATTTACAATGCTATATCGTGCGGAAGGACAAGGAACAAAAACATTAGCGAAAAGAAAACAAGGTGAACTTGTAGATGTGTTAGGACCACTTGGACATGGTTTTCCTGTAGAAGAAGCGGAAGCTGGACAAACGGCTCTATTAGTTGGAGGGGGAATTGGTGTACCACCACTATATGAATTGTCACAGCGTCTTGTAGCAAAGGGAGTACGCGTTATTCACATCTTAGGTTTCCAAACGAAAGATGTTGTCTTCTATGAAGAGAAATTCGCAGAGCTTGGTGATACGTATGTTGCAACAGTTGATGGTACGCACGGTACAGAAGGCTTTGTAACAGATGTAATTGATAGCTATGGAATTGACTTTGACATTCTATATTCATGTGGACCTTTAGCGATGCTTCGTGCATTAGAAGGACGCTATAAAGAGAGAAAAGCCTACATTTCATTAGAAGAGCGTATGGGCTGTGGCATTGGAGCATGTTTCGCCTGTGTATGCCATTTACAAGCAGATCCGAGTGGACATTCTTACAAGAAGGTGTGTAGCGACGGACCAGTATTTCCAATCGGGGAGGTTGTACTATGAACAGATTGCAAGTTGAATTACCAGGGTTATCATTAAAAAATCCAATCATCCCAGCATCTGGTTGCTTCGGATTTGGTCGTGAGTATGCACAGTTCTATGATTTAAGTGTACTTGGATCAATTATGATTAAAGCGACAACAGAACAGCCTCGTTACGGAAACCCAACGCCTCGTGTTGCGGAAACACCAGGCGGAATGCTAAATGCAATCGGGCTTCAAAATCCTGGATTAGAAAAGGTAATGAATTCTGAATTACCTTTTCTCGAGCAATTTGATCTTCCGATTATTGCAAATGTTGCTGGCTCACAAGCTGAGGATTATGTAGCAGTTGCGAAGGAGATTTCAAAGGCACCTAATGTTCATGCGCTAGAATTAAATATTTCTTGTCCAAACGTAAAAACGGGTGGTATCGCTTTTGGTACGAATCCTGAAATTGCTGCTGATTTAACGAAGCGAGTAAAAGAGGTTTCTGAAGTACCTGTATACGTAAAATTGTCACCGAACGTGGCAAACATTGTGGAGATTGCAAAAGCAATTGAAAATGCGGGTGCGGACGGTTTAACGATGATTAATACATTGCTTGGTATGCGTCTAGATTTAAAAACTGCAAAACCAATTTTAGCAAACCGTACAGGCGGATTATCAGGTCCTGCGATTAAGCCAGTAGCGATTCGTATGGTACATGAAGTAAGCCAAGCGGTTAACATTCCGATTATCGGAATGGGTGGTATCGAAACAGCGGAAGATGTAATTGAATTCTTCTACGCTGGCGCAAGCGCAGTTGCAGTTGGAACAGCGAACTTTATCGATCCGTTCGTATGTCCGACAATTATTGAAGAATTACCAGCATTACTAGATGAATTAGGATTTGATCACATTTCGGAATGTCAAGGAAGGAGTTGGAAGTAAGTATGTCACAGACGTTAATCGTTGCATTAGATTTTCCAGGGAAACAAGATGTAGAACAATTCCTGCGCCACTTTGAAGGGGAAGAGTTATTTGTCAAAGTAGGTATGGAGTTATTTTATAAAGAAGGCCCTGCGATTATTACGTACTTAAAAGAAAAAGGACATAAGATCTTTCTAGATTTAAAACTTCATGATATTCCGAATACAGTAAAAAGCGCTATGCGTAGCCTAGCTAGTCTAGATGTAGATATGGTAAATGTTCATGCTGCTGGGGGAAGCAGTATGATGAAAGCCGCGATTGAGGGATTAGAGGAAGGTAAGCAAGAAGGAAAAGAGAGACCGATTTGCATTGCAGTTACACAACTAACAAGCACTTCGGAAGCTATGATGAAAAAAGAGATCGGCATTGAGAAAACGTTAGAAGAAGCGGTTGCTCATTATGCAAAACTAACGAAAGAAAGTGGACTTGATGGCGTTGTTTGTTCAACACTGGAAGTTCCAAAATTACGTGAAGTATGCGGAAATGAATTTGTAACAGTAACACCGGGGATTCGTCTTGCAAGCGATGATGTAAATGACCAGGTGCGCGTAGCAACACCGAAACGTGCGAGGGAACTTGGCTCAAGCTACATCGTAGTTGGACGTAGTATTACAAAAGCAGAAAATCCGCTTGAAGCGTATAAAACAGTAAAACAACAGTGGGAAGGTGTAACAGTATGAAAAAAGAAATCGCATCGCATTTATTAGAAATTGGAGCAGTATTTTTACAACCGAATGATCCATTTACTTGGTCTTCAGGTATGAAATCACCAATTTATTGTGATAACCGTTTAACTTTATCTTATCCAAAAGTACGTCAAGCGATTGCAGCTGGATTAGAAGAGTTAATTAAAGAGCACTTCCCAACTGTAGAAGTTATTGCAGGAACAGCAACTGCTGGTATTGCGCACGCTGCATGGGTAAGTGATCGTATGGATTTACCAATGTGCTACGTACGTAGTAAAGCAAAAGGTCACGGTAAAGGGAACCAAATTGAAGGAAAAGCTGAAAAAGGTCAAAAAGTAGTAGTAGTAGAAGACTTAATTTCAACTGGCGGTAGTGCAATTACATGTGTAGAAGCACTTCGCGAAGCTGGATGTGAAGTATTAGGAATCGTATCAATCTTCACATACGAGCTAGAAGCAGGAAAAGAAAAACTAGAAGCAGCTAACGTAGCATCATACTCTTTAAGCGACTACAGTGCATTAACTGAAGTAGCAGCAGAAAAAGGTATGATTGGACAAGCTGAAATGAAAAAATTACAAGAGTGGCGTAAAAATCCAGCAAATGAAGCTTGGATTACAGCGTAACACGAAAAAAAACGACCGCGGGGGAACGCGGTCGTTTTTTATATTATTGTTAAAACTTCATGTAAAGTCCTATCGATATCAAAAAAATCATATTATAATCTCTTTACTAAATACTACTTAGTGCTTTCTGCAATCTCATATCCTCTCACAAACAATAGAGTCATATAAGAAACAATAAATGAGAAGATGCTGTACATGCCAACCCAAAAGAAAAATTTTGGAGTAAAGGCGATAACACCTATTATTAAAAAACTAGCAAACGTTACAATCGGCATTACGTAATACGTTTTCGTCTTGCGCGTTCCAATAACAGAAACGATAAAGATAAGTAATGGACAAATTAATAAGACGAAAACCAATTCATTCATAGTTATGTCCCCTTTTCTAATGGAAGTAATCTGTTTCTCGTAAACGTTTTGAAATAAATACTCTCTTAATATAATTTCGCTAATATATATATAATCCCTTTTGAAAGTCAGTAATAAATGATGGATTTCACAATAAGAAAAGTAAGCAAGAGAACACTTGCTTACTTTATAGAATAAACATCGCAACGATCGTGGTGACAATTAAGCCAATCACAACAGGTAAAAAGTTTCGGCGTGCGAGTTCAAATGGATCTACTTTACAAATGGCAGCGGCAGGAATAAGGGCCCAAGGAATTAAAGTCCCGCCTCCGGTCCAGATTGCTGCAATTTGCCCGAGTGCTGTTAATGTGGCCGTTCCGTGCCCCAGTGCTGTGCCGAAAAGATTGGCAATCGAACCAGCAAGTGATATACCGGAAAAGCCAGATCCATCTAACCCTGTTATGACACCAACGATAGTTAATGTTCCTGCTGATACATATTGGTTTAAAGGAACAGTTTGAGATAAGGCGATTCCTAAGTCGTTAATGATTCCGTGTGAACCTTTCGGTAAATAGTCCCCGATAATTTTTACAAAGCCGCTATCTCCTAAATAAAAGAGTGCAGCAATTGGAATAACTGGGCCGAAAATTTTAAATCCAAATTGGAGCCCTTCTATAAAGTAATCGGTCGTTTTATTCAGTCCATTTCCTTTGTAAGCGATGAGCGAAATAATGATAATCATAATAACAGTCGTCCCGCCGATAAGTGCAGTTGCGTCGCTTCCTTGTAGTTTAAATTGAATCATGCAAAGGATATCGATGGCATATACGATCGGAATACAAATAGCGAGCCATTTTTTTGTCCGAGGAGATAATGAAGTAAGCGTTTTAGAAGATTCAGTTGATGGGATAGATTCTTGTATAGATAAGCCTGTATGGAATTCTTTTCGTAAGAAGAAAAATGCGACGGAAGTTGTCACAATACCCATAACGATAACGAGGGGAACACTGGCAGAAACAACGCTGGAAACAGGAAGACCAGCAGCATCCGCTGTTAATTTCGGTGCACCTTGAATAACGAAGTCACCAGATAAGGCGATGCCGTGTCCGAATAAGTTCATAGCGATGGCAACTCCAATTGGCGGAAGACCGACGCGTACAGCCACAGGTAATAAAATAGCTCCCATTAAAGCGACAGCTGGGGAAGGCCAAAAGAAGAAAGAAATTGTCATCATTAAAAGGCCGATAATCCAGTAGGCGAGGGTAGGGGTACGAATCATCTTTGTAAATGGTGAAATCATCGTATCATTTATGCCAGTATGAACGAGTAGATTGCTCATTGATACGATAATAGAGATGATTAATATAGTTGGTAAAAGTTCAGTAATAGCGTAAATGAAACTTTGAAAAATACCGCTAACGGCAAGAGGGATAGAACTTGTAGCGGTTAATGCTAATAAAAAGATAAAAACGATACAAATAATCGTCGTATCTTTCCGGAGAATAAAAAAAGTAATAATAGTGAGTAAACAAAGAATATAGAGAGCATGCAACAGCGTTAATTCAACTCCCATAACATTCACATCCTTTAGGCATTCGTGTAGTTTATTGTATGAAAGCAGTAAAAGTATGTGAGTATAGGAAAAAGAAAAAAAGTGAAATTTCATGTACTGTAATGGTAAGAAGTAGAAATGGATGTTACAATACAATTAATCCTAAAAATGGAATTTAAAGAGGGCTTATGCGCAAAAAAATCGGGTTTTGGGGATTCATTATATCTTGTAGTCTATTAATCATTTTGAATCTGTTTACAAGCAATGAATGGATCAGTATCATACCTGTTTTCGGGTTTGTATTTATACTTTTATATAACTGGGATGATATAAAACAATATAGTAAGAAAAGTATCGGAATTATAATAGGTATCATTGTTGTTTGCTCATTTTTCGTAGGGTTTATTTTAATAGAAGGGCAGAAGCAAATGGAGAAAATGTCTATTTTTCAACAATGGATGTCATCTGCGAAGGGTTTTTATATTGTAATTGTATTTGTTATTTTACTAAGACTTGTTATAAGCATAGTAAGTTACATATTAAAGGAGAGGTAGAATGGGGGAGTACGAATGAGAGGGAAAATAGGGTATTATGGTGTGCTCGTTTGTTTACTATTATCAGTTATTTCAGGGCAATTTCTTAAAAGTGAATGGGTACCAATTATATGGTGTATAGGAGTATTGATATTTGCTCCCATGTATCGCTGGGATGAATGGAAAGCATATAGCAGAAAAAAGAAAATTGTTTTCAGCATCGAGTTTGTCATTATAATTAGCACGATTCCTTTTTTGTTATTGAAAGGAAATGAGATAATAGATGCAATTGTAATGTTTCAAGGGTGGTTATTTATTGTGAAATTGCTATATTTAATATGTATATTAATGTCGGTAGCGATAATCGCTAAAAAAGTAAACGAAAAGTTATTCGTTAATGAATAAAAGAAAGTGCCACCTTATCTGGTGGCACTTTCTTACTTTACTGAATGAGCTTTTTGCATCTTTTTAATTAAACGAATTTGTCCGCGATGATTGATTTCATCTTCAAAAACGTGAAACCATTTAAAGTAGTTATTTGCGGGTTTGTCATACCAGAAATCTGTCGTTTTAAATAGCCATTCATCAGGTAACGATTGAAAAGTCTCGATCGTTTTGGAACGTACTTCTTGCAATGTATGTATGTAAAATTCTATAGAGTTGCCTTTGATTTTCTCGCGTCCAAGATTCCCTAATTCAATAGCAGGTAACCACCGTTCTAATTCAGCTTCCGTTGGTTCACGGTCTTCAAAAGTATGAATTTGGTAGTAAAATTCAATAGCAGCCATATGGTACAAAAGCATACCAATTGAGTTTGCTTCCTCATCATATAAATAATCAAGTTCTTCAATTGTTAAACCTTCCACTGCTTGCATTGTTGTATAGCGAGCGTAATTCATCATGGAAACAATTTTGGAAAATTCAGGATGCAAACCATCTATCTTGTCGATTACAAAATTCAATTAAAATTCCCCCTCTTTAAACGATGACTCCAGAGAAAGAATTCTATGTGCAGAGAAAAACTCCTTTTAAAAAGGTCATGATTTTAACAAGGAATCACAATTAGTTCCCGATTTGATTTTGTAATAACTTCATATCCGTCTTTTGTGATGACAATATCATCTTCAATTCTACAACCGCCCCAGTTTGGTATGTAAATACCAGGTTCAACTGTAACAACCATACCTTCTTCTAAAGTAGCCTTACTTTCTTGGGATAGGCGAAGAGGTTCATGTATTTCTAACCCAAGACCATGACCAGTAGAGTGTCCAAAGTATTGACCGTATCCATGTTCTGTAATGTAATCTCTCGTTATATCATCGATACTTTTCGCAGTTTCTCCAGGCTTAATTGCTTTAGTTCCACGCTTTAACGCTTCTCGTACAACATTGTATATCTTTTTGAATTCTTCTGATGGTTCTCCGATTGCTACAGTACGAGTTATATCGGAACAATATCCATCGTAAAGTGCACCGAAATCTAATGTAACGATGTCGCCTCGCTCGATTATTTTATTTGATGCAACTCCATGAGGAAGTGAAGAACGAACGCCAGAAGCTACAATGATTTGGAATGAAGAGGATGTAGCCCCTTTTTTTCGCATGAAAAATTCTAACTCATCTCGTACATCATTTTCACTTATTCCTGGTTTTAGAAACGTAATGATGTGGTGAAATGCTTCGTCAGCAATATTAGCTGCGATTTTCATTGTTTCTATTTCCGGCATGTCTTTAATAATACGAATATTTTCGATGATTTCGCACACTTGAACTATTTCCACATGTACACATTTTTGTAAGTTTTTATATTGTTGCAATGTCATGTTGTTCTCTTCAATTCCGAGTTTTTGAATGTTTAATTTTGATACTTGATTTGCAATTTCTTTTTCTAAATTTCCTGTATGCATAATAATTTCAGCATCTTTTATTTGTGATTTCGCTTGATCTACATAGCGAAAATCAGTTATAAAAACAGCTTTATCCGCAGAGATTAAGACGACGCCAGCACTACCTGTAAAGCCTGTTGCATATTGGCGATTTTCTTTTTTTGTAATGAGTAACCCGTCAATTTCATAGTTTTGTAGTTGATTTTGGATTTTATTAATTTTTAAAGTCATGTTAATTCCCCCTATTCACAGTATTTAATAAAGCAAATAGTGTGCCAAAATGTATATTTGAAGAAAGGATAGTAGGGAAAACATATATTTTAGGGGAGATAAGAAAATAGCCCGCCATTTGTGGGAGACGGTTTGTTTATAAAATTCAGATTGCTTCAATAAATAGCAGGGGGATGAAAAAATATTGATTGGAGTTACACTTGTACTTTATTTACATGCTGTAAAAAATTTTATACAAATGTGAAATGACACTGTCAATTTTTTTGACAATATTGAATGGATATAGCAACTAAATTGAAAATAAATAAAAAATGCGTTGCTTATAAGCAACGCATTTTTTTATTTACGCTTTAATTTCATTACAGTATCAGCATCAGGTGTTACATATACGGTTTGCTGATTGTCGTACGTAACAAAACCAAGTTTTGCACCACTCGGTTTTTTGACATGGCGTATTTTAGTGAAATCTACAGGAACAGAACTAGAATCTTTTGCTTTACTGAAATAGGCAGCGATTTTAGCAGCTTCTAACACAGTTTCTTCGGTAGGTTCAAGAGAACGAATGACAACATGAGACCCAGGGATATCTTTCGTATGTAACCAAATTTCATCACGACGGGCAAACTTCGTTGTTAAATAATCATTTTGCTTGTTGTTTTTACCGACGAAAATTTCTGTGCCATCACTTGCTAAATATTTGTCCAATACTGGTTTAGTAGGCTTTTTCTTTGCGTTTTTCGTTTTACGATTACGCATATAACCTTCTTCAGCTAATTCCTCACGAATTTCTTCAATATCTTTTGAAGAAGCAGCTTCCATTTGTTGAAGTAAGCTATCAAAATAAAGAATTTCTTCATTTGTTTTTTCAATTTGTTCTTCTACAACAACAACTGAATTTTTCGCTTTTTGGTACTTTTGGAAATAGCGTTGCGCATTGTCAGATGGTGTTTTTAAAGGATCTAATGTAATTTTTACAGTTCCGCCATTTTCGTCGTAATAGTTAACGACTTCAATATCTTTATCACCTTTTTTCAAAGCGTACATATTGGCTGTAAGTAGTTCTCCAAATAGTTGATATTTATCTGCTTTTCCGGCATCCTGTAATGTTTTTTCTAGTTTAATGAGTTTCTTCACATTTTTATTTTTTTCGTTTTGCATAAAGCGCTCTAAATCATAAGCTTGTTGTTTTACACGGTCGCGCTCTGCTTTTCCGAAAAAGAAACGGTCTAGCAATTCACTAACAGATGAAAATATCTTACCTTCTCCTTGCAAGTGTGCAAGAGGGAAAAGATAAAAGAATTCTTTCCCATTTGAAGTAGTCATTGTTGGTGAATATGTATGAGTTAGTAATGGTTTTTGTATGGAGAAAAATGCGTCCGCTAATGCTTTTTCATTTACCATACCTGCTTTTTTCACTACTTCTTTTGCGAATAACGGCGATATTCCCGTAAAGGTGCCGACAAGCTGTTTATCCATGTTTCCAGATAGAAAGTCTAGCGGTCTAATAAATTCATCATTTGTTTCAATCTGAAGTGGGTTAATTTTATGTTGTGCTGGTGGTGCAATATATTCAGCTCCAGCGTATACAGTTCGATGGCGGTTTACTGCTAAAGAAACGTGTTTTAAGCTATCTAAAATATTGTTTGTTTTTGTGTCTACCAAAATGATGTTACTATGTCGTCCCATTATTTCAATTACTAATGTTTTTAGCGATTCATCACCAATTTCATTTCTGCTACGAACGGTGATTTGAATAATGCGCTCTAAATCAATTTGTTCAATTTTTTCAATGAAACCACCTTCTAGATGCTTGCGGAGAAGCATACAAAACATTGGCGGAAGTGCAGGTGAATCGTAATTTTGATTTGTTAAGTGTAAACGTGCATATGTCGGATGAGCGGAAAGAATTAGTTTTTGATTTTTTCCGTTTGCTCGAATATGTAATAAAATCTCGTATTTTGAAGGTTGATATATTTTGGAAATTCTTCCTGTGTAAAGAGAATTTGCAATTTCATGTGTAATTGCTCTTGTAAATAATCCATCGAATGCCATAAATGAACACTCCTTTCTAACTAAAAGTTAATTATAGCATTTTTTTGGACGAGGCTGAATAAGCTTTCAATAGAGTATGTCTGGAATCAGGAGGTCGATAGCGGGATGAACTGGTATGGAATGCGCGCACACGAAGTGGAAGAAAGAACGAATACGAATGTGAAGGTTGGACTTACAGAGAAGGAAGCAGAAGGGCGAATAAAAAAATTTGGTACAAATGAATTAGATGAAGCCAAAAGGCCTTCTGCACTGATGGTATTTTTGGCGCAGTTTAAAGATTTTATGGTACTTGTTTTATTTGGTGCAACAGTAGTTTCGGCTTTTTTAGGGGAATACATTGATTCTATTGCGATTGTTGCGATTGTTATTATCAATGGTATTCTTGGCTTTTTTCAAGAAAGAAAGGCTGAAAAATCACTGGAAGCTTTAAAAGAGCTAGCCGCCCCGCAAGTTACTGTAATGCGGAATGGAAAGTGGGTAAAAGCACCGTCTAAAGCACTTGTTTTAGGTGATATCATTAAATTTTCTAGTGGTGATCGTATTGGGGCGGATGTACGTCTTGTTGAGGCATCAAGTTTATATATCGAAGAATCAGCTTTGACAGGAGAGTCAGTACCGGTGCAGAAGAAGGTAGAAGCTCTGCAGGGGCAAGATGTTTCAATTGGTGATCAAAAAAATATGGCTTTTATGGGTACGATGATTACACGAGGAGCTGGAACAGGGGTCGTTGTAGCAACTGGTATGAATACAGCGATGGGCCAAATTGCAAATATGTTACAAAATGCAGAGCAAATGGAAACACCACTGCAAAGAAGATTAGAGCAACTCGGGAAAATATTAATTATTGTGGCTCTTATTTTGACAGCGCTTGTCGTATTAGCCGGTGTGTATCAAGGGAATGAAGTGTACCATATGTTTTTAGCAGGCGTGTCGCTAGCTGTTGCTGCTATTCCTGAAGGATTACCAGCAATCGTTACAGTAGCTTTATCGCTTGGTGTACAGCGTATGATTAAAAAGAGAGCAATTGTAAGGAAGTTACCAGCGGTAGAAACGTTAGGGTGCGCTTCTGTTATATGTTCTGATAAAACAGGAACAATGACGCAAAACAAAATGATGGTAACACATATGTGGTCAGGTGGAGAGTTATGGAAAGTGACGGGTCAAGGGTATGAACCTAATGGCTCTTTTTTGAAAGGTGAAAAAGAATGTGATCCAGCTAAAACAAAAGCATTGTATCAACTACTCACATTTGGTTCACTATGTAATAACGCAAATATTATTCAAAAGAAAAAGGCGTATGTATTAGATGGAGATCCAACTGAGGGAGCACTAGTAGCTGCAGCAATGAAGGCGGGGATAACGCGTGAGGCACTGAAAGGGAAATTTGAAATCATTCGTGAATTTCCATTCGATTCAACTCGAAAAATGATGAGTGTTATTGTGCGAGATAGAGAGGGGAAAAAGTTTCTTGTTACGAAGGGAGCACCAGATGTCCTCCTGCAAATGAGTCAAACGATTTTATGGGGGGATAAGCAACAACCGATAAGTGAGTTGTATAGAAAAGAAGTACAGGCGGCTATTCATAGTTTAGGTAGTCAAGCGCTTCGAACAATTGCAGTTGCATTTAAGCCATTAAAAGTAACAGATTCTATTGAACATGAAAGAGACGTTGAAAAAGATTTTATGTTGGTCGGGATACAGGGAATGATTGATCCGCCAAGACCAGAGGTAGAACAGGCTGTAAAAGAGTGCAGAGAAGCTGGTATTCGAACAGTGATGATAACAGGAGATCATAAAGTGACAGCAATGGCAATTGCGGAACAATTAGGGGTTTTACCACCTGGTGGACGTGTTGTTGAAGGAGTAGAACTCGCGAATATGGATGTAGAGGAACTAGAAAGTGTTGTAGAAGACACGTATGTATTTGCTCGAGTATCACCTGAACATAAATTGAAAATTGTTAAGGCGTTGCAAAATAAAGGGCATATAGTAGCGATGACAGGTGATGGAGTAAACGATGCTCCGGCTATAAAAACAGCGGATATTGGGATAGCGATGGGAATTACAGGGACAGACGTTGCGAAAGAAGCGTCTTCTCTTGTTTTGCTAGATGATAACTTTGCTACGATTAAATCAGCAATTAAAGAAGGTAGAAATATATACGAGAATATACGTAAGTTTATCCGTTATTTATTAGCATCGAACGTAGGAGAAATTTTAGTCATGTTATTTGCAATGTTACTTGCATTACCGCTGCCGATGGTTCCCATTCAAATTTTATGGGTGAACTTAGTTACTGACGGATTACCGGCGATGGCATTAGGATTGGATAAGGCGGAAGGAGACGTGATGAAGAGAACGCCGCGTCATCCGAAAGAAGGGGTATTTGCTAGAGGGCTTGCCTGGAAAATTATAAGTCGTGGCTTTCTAATTGGAGCAGTGACGTTAGTGGCGTTTATTATTGCATATAATCAACATCCAAATGAATTGAAATATGCACAAACTGTGGCGTTTGCGACGTTGGTACTTGCACAACTTATTCATGTATTTGACTGCCGAAGTGAACATTCTATCTTCCACCGTAATCCGTTTGGGAACGTGTATTTAGTAGGAGCGGTTATCATTTCTTTACTGTTAATGTTAGTGGTTATATATTACCCACCGCTACAACCGATCTTTAGTACAATGCCAATACAAGCGAGAGATTGGTTGTTAATTGGAGGTTTGTCATCAATTCCGACCTTCTTATTAGTAGGTTCTTTATTAACAGGGAAAAAGGGGAAGAAGGAAAAGCCAATATTATATAAGAAGGGATTAAACTTGAAATAGTCAATGATATGAAAATGTGATATAATTTACAGAAGGTAGTAGAGCCTTGTCTCTATTACCTTTTTCATTGAGTTATTTCATGGCTTGGATGTGATAAAAATGATTTGTAGTATGACAGGATTTGGAAGATCGAAAGTAGAAAATGATACTTTTCAAATTACAGTAGAAATGAAATCGGTGAACCACCGTTTTCTAGAGATGAGTATTCGACTTCCGAAGCAAATGATGATATTTGAGGACAAAATTCGTAAAATAATTGCAGAACAAGTTCGGCGTGGACGCATTGAAGTGTCTATTAGTATAACGGGTGAAGGACTTGTTGAAAGAAAATTAAGTGTGAATTGGTCGCTTCTTGAGCAGTACCAATTGATTATGGAAGATATAAAAGGAAAATTTCAATTACAAGATTCTATTACACTTCAGCAATTAATGGAAATGCCAGAAGTAACAGCGATTGAAGAAGTAGAAAATGTAAATGAACAATTTGAGAACGGTTTATATGAGGCTGTTCGCCAAGCTGCTCATATGTTAAAAACGATGAGAGATGGCGAAGGAGAACGATTACATAAAGATATAGCGTATCGTTTACAAGAGATTCACAATTGTGTAAATGCAATTATTCCGCATGTACCGATTGTTACACAAAAATATCGTGAACGATTAGAAAATCGCTTAAAAGAATTACATAATCAAGATCTAGATGAACAAAGATTGTTAACAGAAGTCGCAATCTTTGCAGAGCGTTGTGATATTCACGAAGAGTTAGTTCGTTTGCAAAGTCATTTAGAGCAATTTCGTGAAACACTGCAGATTGAAGAGCCTGTTGGAAGGAAAATGGATTTCATCGTGCAAGAGATGCATAGAGAAATTAATACGATTGGTTCTAAGGCAAATGACTTAACAATTTCAAAATATGTTGTAGAAATGAAAAATAACCTTGAAAAAATTCGTGAACAAGTACAAAATATTGAGTAGCTTTCAAAAAATATATAAAGTTATACGTGGTGGAGAAATCGGATAGACTTACTAGGAGGCGCAAACTATGGCCATGCGGTTTTTAAATATTGGATACGGAAATATTGTATCTGCTCATCGAATTATTGCTATTGTAAGTCCGGAGTCAGCTCCTATTAAACGAACAGTACAGGAAGCACGCGAACATAATGCTTTGCTTGATGCTACGTATGGGAGAAAAACAAGGGCGGTTATTGTTATGGATGATGGGCATGTGGTATTAAGTCCAATTCAGCCAGAGACGATTGCACATCGTTTGAATAATAAAGAAGATTTAAGTGAGGAAGGGTAGGTTTTACATATTTATGAGAAGTAGAAGAGGATTGCTCATCGTTCTTTCAGGACCTTCTGGGGTTGGTAAAGGAACGGTTCGAAAAGAGCTATTTAGTCATGAGGATACACGTTTTCAGTACTCCATTTCAGTAACGACACGTAAGCCACGTGAAGGTGAAGTTGATGGTGTGGATTATTTCTTTAAAGAGAGAGAAGAATTTGAGGAAATGATTCGTAATGAAAAATTACTTGAGTGGGCTGAGTTCGTAGGTAATTATTACGGAACACCAATCGACTATGTTGAAAAAACATTACAAGAAGGAAAAGATGTATTCTTAGAAATTGAAGTGCAAGGAGCAATTCAAGTTAAGAAAGCTTTCCCAGAAGGTGTATTTATTTTCTTAGCACCTCCAAGTTTATCTGAACTAAAGAACCGTATTGTCGGCCGTGGTACAGAAACTGAAGATGTTATTGAAAATCGTTTAACGGTAGCGAAAGAAGAAATCGAAATGATGGACGCTTACGACTATGTTGTAGAAAACGATCAAGTTGAATTAGCTTGTGAAAGAATTAAAGCAATTGTGGTTGGTGAACATTGCCGCCGCGAAAGAGTAGCAAAATATTATAAAGAAATGACGGAGGGTCTATAATTATGTTAAATCCATCAATTGATTCATTATTAACAAAAATCGATTCTAAATATACACTTGTAACAGTAGCTGCAAAACGTGCGCGTGAAATGCAACTTGCTGATAACTGTGTTATCGAGCAACCTGTTTCTCATAAATGTGTAGGTAAATCATTAGAAGAAATCGATGCAGAAGTATTAAAATATGTACCAAGCGAAGACAAAATCATCGATTAAGGCATTCTTTTCGACAAATTAAAACATAGACTTTATAATTTTCTATGTAACGGTAACAACCTATTTACAAGTAGGTTGTTATTTTTTTACGATAGGGAAGAAATATTGGTACTGACGAGCTGGGAATTCTGTTTCAGTATTATAAGTTTGAAAAAGAAAGAGGACGAGCCATATGCTAAAAGGGAAAAAGATACTTCTATGTGTAACAGGAGGCATTGCGGTCTTTAAAGCGGCTGCGTTAACTAGTAAATTGACACAAGCTGGTGCTATTGTAAAAGTAATGATGAGTGAGTCTGCAATGAAGTTTGTTACGCCTCTTACATTTCAAGCACTTTCTCGCCATGACGTATATACAGATACATTCGATGAGAAAGACTCGGCTGTTATTGCACATATCGATTTAGCAGATTGGGCAGATGTAGTACTTGTTGCACCTGCTACTGCCAATTGTATTGGAAAGTTAGCTGGTGGTATTGCAGACGATATGATTACAACTACTTTGTTAGCTACTACAGCCCCAGTGTGGATTGCACCTGCTATGAATGTGCATATGTATGAAAATAAAATTGTACAAAAAAATATGATGACGTTAAAAACGTTAGGATATACATTTATTGAGCCTGGAGAAGGTTTTTTAGCGTGTGGTTATGTTGCGAAGGGAAGACTAGAAGAACCAGAAGCAATTATTGCACGGTTAGAAGAGGCTTTTTCAGAACAAAAACCATTGCAAGGAAAAAAAATATTAATAACTGCCGGCCCAACTCGTGAAAAGATTGATCCAGTGCGTTTTATGACCAATTTTTCTTCTGGGAAAATGGGATATGCAATTGCGGAAGTGGCAGCGAACTTAGGTGCTGATGTCATACTTGTTTCGGGACCGACAGCATTAAACCCACCATTACATGTAAATACGGTACAAGTGGAATCTGCACAAGATATGTTAGAAGTAGTTCTGCAACAGTATCAAAACGTAGATGTTGTCATTAAAACAGCAGCAGTTGCAGATTATCGCCCGAAATATGTTCATGATAATAAAATGAAAAAGAAAAATGGTGATGCTGTAATCGAACTCGAGAGAACAGTAGATATTTTAAAAACGTTAGGTGAGATGAAGGATAAACAGTTACTTATCGGTTTTGCGGCTGAAACGACAAAGGTAGAGGAATACGCGACAAAAAAATTACGTGAGAAAAATGCGAATATGATTGTTGCGAACGATGTAAAGGCACAAGGAGCTGGATTTGGTACAGATACAAACATTGTAACAATGTATAGAAAAGATGGAGAAGTTATCGAGTTACCACTTTTAACGAAGAAAGAGGTTGCTCGTGAAATATTAAAGCAAATTGAAATGATGTTAGAAGATGATCGTCTATGAAATTTGCAAGTGTAATTGTTGATGTACCTGCACGTCAGACAGATCGACCATTTGATTATATTATCCCTAAAAAGTGGGAAGATATTGTCCAGACAGGCATGCGTGTAGTAGTTCCATTTGGCCCAAGGAAATTGCAAGGCTTTATTATTGGGATCAAAGATTCGGCTGAAGTAGAAAGTAAGAAGCTAAAGACAATCCATGAAATATTAGATGTAACACAAGTTTTAAACGAGGAATTATTAAAGCTTGGATATTGGCTTACAAGCGAAACGTTATGTTATATGATTTCAGCCTTTCAAGTCATGCTTCCAACGGCGATAAAAGCTACGTATAAAAAGCGTCTACAACTTCGTAAACAAGAAGAAGTAGCACCTGAACTACTGTTTTTATTTCAAGACAAAGAAGCGATAGATTGGGAAGCTATTGAGACGCAGCCGCATCTATACCGAACGATTCAACAAGAAATTAAAAATGGCACGATTGAAGTTGTTTATCAGGTAAAAGATAAAGTGCAAAAGAAGAAACAAAGAGTCGTTCAACCTGAGTTGTCAGAAGATCGATTGGAATTAGCAGCATTTGAACTGAAAAGTAAAAAACAACAAGATGTACTCTATTATTTTGTGGAAAATTATAAAAGTGTGCCGTTGAAAGTGATAACAGAAGAGTTGCAAATAACAGACGCTCCGATTAAGGCACTTGTTAAAAAGGGGCTAATTTCAGAAAAATATGTGGAAGTGTACCGAAATCCGTATGACGATGATGATTTTGAACAAACGAAACCATTCCCACTTACGGAGGAACAACAGCAAGTTATTGCACCGATTTTATCATCAATTACAAATGAAACTTACAATCCATTTTTACTATATGGTGTTACAGGAAGCGGAAAAACAGAAGTATATTTACAATCTATAGCAGCGGTGCTCGCGAAAGGGAAAGAAGCTATTGTGCTTGTTCCTGAAATTGCACTAACGCCTCAAATGGTAGATCGTTTTAAAGGCAGATTTGGCTCGCAAGTTGCGGTTCTTCATAGTGCGCTGTCTGTTGGAGAAAAATATGATGAATGGCGTAAGATTTTAAGAAAAGAAGTGAAAGTTGTAGTTGGTGCACGTTCAGCTGTATTTGCTCCTTTTGAAAATTTAGGGATTATTATTATTGATGAGGAACATGAATCGAGCTATAAGCAAGAAGATAATCCGAGGTATCATGCAAGGGATGTAGCTGTGTGGAGGGGGCAATATCATAAATGTCCTATCGTTCTTGGTAGTGCAACACCGACACTTGAATCGTTTGCAAGAGCGAAAAAAGGTGTGTATGAATTACTAACGATGGAAAAACGTATGAATAAACAAGCTTTACCAACAGTAGAGATTGTTGATATGCGTGAGGAACTTCGTGACGGGAATCGTTCCATGTTTTCGAAGGCATTGCATGAAAAAATAGCAGATCGATTAGAAAAGAAAGAACAGATGGTGCTCTTTTTAAATAGAAGAGGTCATTCTACATTTGTTATGTGCCGTGATTGTGGGTATGTTGTACAATGTCCGCACTGTGATATCTCGCTGACATATCATAAAATGAACCATCGTTTAAAATGTCATTACTGCAGTCACGAAGAGAATATGCCGACTGAGTGTCCTGCTTGTCAAAGTACATATATTCGTTTCTTTGGTACAGGTACACAAAAGGTAGAAGAAGAAATTACAAAACTATTTCCAGAGGCACGAGTCATTCGAATGGATGTAGATACGACAAGTCGCAAAGGAATGCATGAAAAATTATTAAAGGCGTTCGGGGAAGAAAAAGCAGATATACTACTTGGAACACAAATGATTGCGAAAGGGTTAGATTTTCCTAAAGTAACGCTTGTCGGGGTTTTAACTGCAGATACGATGCTTCACTTACCTGATTTTCGAGCGAGTGAAAAGACGTATCAGTTATTGACGCAAGTAAGTGGACGAGCAGGCAGACATGAATTGCCAGGGGAAGTTATAATTCAAACGTATACACCAGAACATTACAGTATAGAGTTAGCAAAGAACCAACAATATGATGTGTTTTTTGACCAAGAAATGCAAATGAGACGAACAAGACAATATCCACCTTATTACTATGTTGTACTTGTAACAGTATCGCATCCAGAATTATTAAAGGCAGTGCAAGTGACGGAAAAAATTGTCGGTCATTTACGGGCACACTGCACGCAGCAAACAATGGTGTTAGGACCGGTTGCTTCAGCAATTCCAAGGATAAAAGATAGATATCGTTATCAATGCATGATAAAATACAAACGGGAACCAAACTTAAAGAACGTGCTCAAAATGGTAAATGAACATTATCAAGCAGAAATGCAAAAAGAGCTACAAATCTCAATTGATTTTAATCCAACAATGTTAATGTAGCGGAGGGAAATATGGCAGTTTTAGAAATAGTAAAGCATCCAAATGAAGTGTTAGAAACACCATGCGAAAGAGTAATTAACTTTGATAAAAAGTTAGTGAAATTGTTGAAAGATATGCATGAAACAATGTTAATTGCGGACGGGGTCGGTTTAGCTGCGCCTCAAGTAGGTGTAAGCTTGCAAGTTGCGGTAGTTGATATCGGTGATGATACGGGGAAAATCGAGTTAATCAATCCATCGATACTAGAAAAACGTGGTGAACAAGTAGGTCCCGAAGGCTGTCTAAGCTTCCCGGGACTTTATGGTGAAGTGGAACGTGCGGATTATATTAAAGTACGTGCGCAAAATCGCCGAGGTAAAGTATTTTTACTAGAAGCAGAAGGATTTTTAGCACGTGCAATTCAACATGAAATCGATCATTTACACGGTGTGTTATTTACATCAAAAGTGACAAGATATTATGAGGAAAACGAATTAGAATAGGTATTAAAAGGAGCGGTTTTTAAATGATAAAAGTAGTATTTATGGGAACACCGGACTTTTCAGTGCCGGTGCTTCGTCGTCTTATCGAAGATGGCTATGATGTAATAGGTGTTGTGACGCAGCCCGATCGTCCGGTAGGTAGAAAAAAAGTATTAACACCTACACCTGTTAAAGTTGAAGCAGAAAAACATGGTATTCCGGTGTTACAACCGTTAAGAATTCGTGAAAAAGACGAATATGAACAAGTCTTGGCATTAGAGCCAGATTTAATTGTAACAGCTGCTTTCGGTCAGATTGTACCAAATGAAATTTTAGAAGCACCGAAGTATGGATGTATTAACGTCCATGCGTCTTTACTACCTGAACTTCGTGGTGGTGCACCAATCCATTATGCAATTATGGAAGGTAAAGAAAAAACGGGTATTACAATTATGTATATGGTAGAGAAATTGGATGCTGGTGATATCTTAACGCAAGTAGAAGTCGAGATTGAAGAGCGTGAAACGACAGGCTCTTTATTCGATAAGTTAAGTGAAGCAGGGGCACACCTTCTATCTAAAACAGTACCTTTATTAATTCAAGGTAAGTTAGAACCAATTAAACAAAACGAAGAAGAAGTAACGTTTGCATATAATATAAAACGTGAGCAAGAGAAAATTGATTGGACAAAAACAGGTGAAGAAGTATACAATCACATTCGCGGATTGAATCCATGGCCAGTCGCTTATACGACTTTGGCAGGACAAGTTATTAAAGTATGGTGGGGAGAAAAGGTCTCTATTACAGAGAAAGCTGAACCAGGTACAATAGTAGCTCTTGAAGAAGATGGATTTGTTGTTGCAACAGGGAATGAGACAGGTGTTAAAATCACTGAATTGCAACCTTCTGGTAAAAAACGTATGAGTTGTTCGCAATTTTTACGTGGCACAAAACCTGAAATTGGAACGAAGTTAGGAGAAAATGCATGAGACAAAATGTTCGTGAGTTAGCTCTTGATGGCTTAATTCAAGTAGAAAAAAGTGGTGCATACAGTAACTTACTTTTAAATAATCTAATTGAAAAAAATGCAATTGATAGAAAAGATATTGGTTTGTTAACTGAAATTGTATATGGAACGATTCAACGTCGTGACACATTAGATTATTATTTACAGCCTTTTTTAAAAAAGAAGGTTGAGGCGTGGGTAAGAGTATTACTTCGCTTATCTTTATATCAAATGATTTATTTAGACCGAGTGCCAGAAAGAGCGGCTATTCATGAAGCAGTTGAAATTGCAAAGCGTCGCGGGCATAAAGGGATTGCTGGTATGGTAAACGGGGTATTACGTTCGATTCAGAGAGAAGGGGTACCTTCTGTAGATGAAATCAAGGATCCAATAGAACGTTTGGCAATTGCAACAAGTCATCCAATGTGGCTTGTGCAAGACTGGGCTTCTGAATATGGTTTAGAGACAGCAGAGAAAATGTGTGAAGTGAACATGTTACCTCCGGTACCAACAGCGCGTGTAAATGTTGATAAAATAACAGTAGAAGAAGCAATTGAGTTGTTGGCTGGTGAAGGTATAGAAGCGAAGCGCGGCGATTTATCAGAGGATGCAATTCAAATTGAAAGAGGGAATGTAGCGCATACAGATGCGTTCAAAAAAGGTTTTCTTTCTATTCAAGATGAAAGTTCTATGCTTGTAGCACGCGCTTTAGAACCGAATGAGGGAGATGTAGTTCTTGATAGTTGTGCTGCTCCGGGCGGAAAGACAACGCACATTGCAGAGCGATTAAAAGGAACAGGTCAAGTTATGTCTCTTGATTTACATGCACACAAAGTACGTTTAATTAAACAACAAGCAGAGAGACTTGGTCTAGAAAATGTCGAAACAAAAGCACTAGATGCTAGAAAAGTGCAAGAACACTTTGCGAATGAAACATTTGATAAAATATTAGTAGATGCACCATGTTCTGGATTTGGTGTGATTAGACGTAAACCTGATATTAAGTTAGGTAAAAATAAAGGCGATAGTGAAAGATTATCGACGATTCAACTTGCAATACTAGAAAAAATAGCACCGTTATTAAAACAAGGTGGTCGCCTTGTTTATAGTACGTGCACAATAGAAAAAATAGAAAATGAACAAGTAATAAAGCAATTTTTACAAGAGCATCCTGAATTTGAATGGGATACTACGATAAAAGATCGCATGCCAGAAAAGTTAAATCCGCATATTGATGAAGGTCAAGTGCGAATTTTACCGCATTATTTTGCAACAGATGGCTTTTATATTGCTTGTTTAAGGAAGAAGGTGTAGCATCGTGGAAACGACTGTGAGAAAACAAAAGAAAAATCTAGAAACGAAGAAACCATCAATTTATTCTTTACAACTTCATGAAATGCAAGATTGGTTAAAGGAACAAGGAGAACCTAAATTCCGTGCAGGACAAATCTTTGATTGGCTATATAAAAAACGTGTAAAAAATTATGACGACATGTCGAATCTTTCTAAAGGATTACGCGATAAATTGTCGAATTCCTTTGATATTACTACTTTAAATACATTGGTAAAACAAACATCTTCTGATGGAACAATTAAATTCTTATTCCAATTATATGATGGTTATTCTATTGAAACAGTGTTAATGCGACACGAATATGGAAATTCTATTTGTGTAACAACACAGGTTGGATGCCGTATCGGTTGTACGTTCTGTGCATCTACACTTGGTGGGTTAAAACGAAACTTAGAGGCTGGAGAGATTGTAGCGCAAGTAGTAGAAGTGCAACGTGCACTTGATGAAACAGAAGAACGTGTAAGTTCGCTTGTTGTTATGGGAATTGGAGAGCCGTTTGATAATTACGACAACTTAATGTCATTCTTACGCATTGTAAACCATGAAAAAGGAATTCATATTGGTGCAAGACATATGACAGTTTCAACAAGTGGAATTGTTCCAAAAATTTATAAGTTCGCTGAAGAAGATATGCAAATTAATTTTGCGATTTCATTGCATTCTGCAAATACAGAGTTACGTTCAAAATTAATGCCGATTAACCGTGCTTATAAGCTACCAGACTTAATGGAAGCTGTTAAATACTATGTAAATAGAACAGGGCGTCGTATTACGTTTGAATATGGCTTATTTGGAGGAGAAAATGACCAAGTTGAGCAAGCTGAAGAACTTGCTGCGCTTTTAAAAGGTGTAAAATGTCATGTAAACTTAATTCCGGTAAACTACGTACCTGAACGTGATTATGTACGTACGCCACGTGAACAAATTTTCTTATTTGAAAAAACGTTAAAAGATCGTGGAGTGAATGTAACAATTCGCCGTGAACAAGGTCATGATATTGATGCAGCCTGCGGTCAGTTACGTGCGAAGGAGCGTAAAGAAGAGACGAGGTGACGAGATGAAAGCCGTGTTTCTATCAGATAAAGGAAAAGTTCGTCAACATAATGAAGATAGTGCAGGAGTTTTTCACAATTTAGATGGAAATATTTTAGCGGTAGTAGCAGATGGAATGGGAGGTCATCGAGCTGGTGATGTAGCTAGCTCGATGACCATTCAATTATTCCATGATTATTGGAAGCAAACGCATAATATGAATGAACCAAAAAAAGTAGAAGAGTGGTTACATACGAGTGTTGGGATTATTAATGAGCGTATATATGAGTACTCTAAGCAACATGTAGAATGTAATGGTATGGGAACAACACTTATAATAGCGATTTGTACGCCAAACTTTGTGACAATAGGTCATATAGGAGATAGTCGTTGTTATATGGTATCAGAGGGAGAAATCTCGCTTGTAACGGAAGATCACTCACTTGTAAATGAACTTGTGAGACATGGTGAAATTTCAAAAGAAGACGCAGAATATCACCCGAAAAAGAATGTTTTGTTAAGGGCATTAGGAACAGAAGAAAAAGTCGGATTAGATGTTAAAACATTGGTGCTTGAGGAAGATGATCAGTTACTTCTTTGCTCTGATGGGTTATCTAACAAAGTTTCTATTGCTGATATGCAACAAATTTTACAGTTAAATGAACAGCTTGAAACTAAGGGACAACGTCTCATTCAATTGGCGAATGATCGTGGCGGGGAAGATAATATCACCCTTGTTCTTATTGATTATGCGGGTTCGACAAACGAAAGTAGGTGAAGTGCAACGTGCTGATTGGAAAACGCTTAAATGACCGTTATAAGCTGCTGAAAATGATTGGTGGTGGTGGAATGGCCAATGTGTATTTAGCTCATGATGATATACTTGGCCGAGATGTAGCGGTAAAAATATTAAGACTCGACTATTCAAATAACGAAGAGTTTATTAAACGTTTCCATCGAGAAGCGCAGTCTGTTACAACGTTGTCGCATCCAAATATTGTGAATATGTATGATGTCGGAGAAGAAGATGGTATATATTATCTTGTAATGGAGTATGTACCAGGACAAACATTGAAGCAATACATAATTGAGCGAGGGATGTTACCTATAGGAGAAGCTCTTGATATTATGGAGCAGTTAACATCCGCCATGGCACACGCCCATCATTTTGAAATTGTGCACCGTGATATTAAACCGCACAATATTTTAATTCGAGCTGATGGAGTAATAAAAGTAACAGATTTTGGAATTGCGACAGCTACAAGTGCAACAACAATTACACATACAAATTCGGTACTCGGTTCGGTGCATTACTTATCACCAGAACAAGCACGCGGCGGGATAGCAAATAAACAATCAGATATTTATTCCCTAGGAATCGTTATGTTTGAGTTGTTAACAGGAAGACAACCGTTTTCTGGCGAATCTGCTGTTGCTATAGCTTTAAAACATTTACAAAGTGAAATTCCGTCTCCAAAAAGATGGAATGAAAATATTCCGCAAAGTGTCGAAAATATTATATTAAAGGCAACTGCGAAAGATCCGTTTCACCGATATCAATCTGCCAATGCGATGAAACGAGATATTGAAACTGCGTTATATCCAGAGAGGGTAAATGAGCAGCCATTTTACATACCGGAAGATATGGAAGCGACAAAAGCGATTCCAATTATTCAACAAGAACAATTATTCCAAAATGTAACTGATGAAACAATTGTTTTAAAAGGAAGTAAAGTGGATGAGCAGACAAGAAAAGAAGAAACGGATTTAAATAAGAAGAAAAAACGAAGTAATAAATGGCTCAAAATTTTAATTACAACATTTTTACTTTTAGCGATTGGAATAACGTTAGCGCTTACTGTTGTTCCAGGATTCTTTATTCCAAAAGATGTAAAAGTCCCTGATGTGGCTGGTATGAAATATACGACAGCAGTAAATACATTAGTTGAAAAGGGTTTTGAGATTACGGAACCTAATATTGTATATACAGATGATGTTGAAACCGGTGATGTGATAAAAACAGACCCCGTAGCAGGAAGAGTCGTGAAAGAAAACTCTAAAATTACTATCTATCAATCAGGTGGAAAAAAGAAAAGTAAGATGAGTGATCTCACAGGAAAAGATTTTGAGAGTATAAGGAATGAATTAGAAGAAAAATATAAGCAAGTTACAATAAATTTTATTGAAAATGATAGGCCAAAAGGTGAAATCGTAGAGCAAATTCCGACGCCTGATCAAATGGTAGTAGAGGCGGAACAAGAACTAAAAATTTGGGTAAGTAAAGGTCCTTATCAAATTAGACCAGGTGATTTTTCAGGATGGACTGAAAATAGCGTAAATGGTTATTTGAATGAGAGAAAACTAACTCCAGATATAAAACGAGAGTATTCCGATACTGTTGATAAAGGACTTGTAATTTCGCAATCTCCAAAACCAGGAACGCCGTTAAAAGAAGGAGATAAAGTGACGATTATCATTTCAGAGGGGCCTAAGCCGAAAGTAACGAAAACAGTGAAAGTGGATAATATTTCTATTCCGTATGAGTCTTCTATAATTGGTGAGAAAAAACCGCAAACAATAGAAATTTATAAAGAAGATATGCAACAAAAAATGGATAGACCAATTGAAACTAGAACAATTTCAGAGTCGGCAACTATTTCTTTAGAATTTGTAATTCAAGAAGGTACAAAAGGACACTATAAAATTGTACGAGATGGTGTAACGATTATCGACAAAGAAGTACCATACCCAACTCAATAATAATGACTTCCATTTTCTTTCTAGAGGGGATGGAATGTATTACTCTTGCCTGTTATGCTGTCTACATATAGTGGACTGTATAACAGGCAAAAATATATGATTCAAAAAGCTATAAAAGTGATACTGTTATAAATAATATTTTAAATTTGATGGTAGATTAAATATATTAACTTGTATATATGACGGGTTTTGAAATAAGTATTTAAAGAATTTTAAACCATTCAATATTAATGACAGCTTCACTTTATACAAAATAAAGGAGAATTATATGCCAGAAGGAAAAATTGTAAAAGCTCTAAGTGGATTTTATTATGTGCAGCATGAAGAAGGGATTACACAATGTCGCGGGCGTGGTGTGTTCAGAAAAAATAAAATTACACCACTGGTAGGAGACCAAGTTGTTTTTCAAGCAGATAATCCAACTGAAGGATATGTACTTGAAGTATTTGATCGAAAAAATGAACTTGTTAGGCCTCCTATTGCTAATGTTGATCAAGCAATTCTCGTTTTCTCTGCAGTAGAACCAGATTTTAACCCGGGACTATTAGATCGATTTTTAGTGCTGATTGAATATCATAACATTAAGCCGATTATTTGCATTAGTAAGATGGATTTAGTGGATGAAAAAATGAGAGAGACTGTTGAATCTTATGCAAATGACTATCGTGAGATGGGATATGATGTGTTATTTACTTCTATAAACACATCGGAAAGTATTGATATTTTAAAACCATTCTTAGAAGGTTGCATTTCTGTTGTTGCAGGGCAATCTGGTGTTGGAAAATCTTCTATGCTTAACGTTTTACGTCCAGAGTTAGAACTGAAAACGAATGATATTTCCTCGCATTTAGGACGCGGGAAACATACGACAAGACACGTGGAATTAATTGCGGTTGGAAGCGGACTAGTTGCAGATACACCTGGTTTTAGTTCACTTGATTTCATAGATATAGAGGTAGAAGATCTTACATATTGTTTTCCAGAGTTGAAAGAAGCGAGCCAATACTGTAAATTTAGAGGGTGTACACATCTTGCTGAACCGAAATGTGCTGTGAAGACAGCGGTTGAAGAAGGGAAGATTACAGAATATCGTTATAAAAATTACAAACAATTCGTAGAAGAAATTAGAGAGAGAAAGCCGAGGTATTAGTTATGATTAAAATTGCACCATCGATCTTATCAGCAGATTTTTCAAAATTAGGGGAAGAGATTAAAGATGTAGAAAAAGGCGGAGCGGATTACATTCACGTCGATGTAATGGATGGACATTTCGTACCAAATATTACGATTGGACCATTAATTGTAGAAGCTATCCGCCCAATTACATCTTTACCATTAGATGTACATTTAATGATTGAAAATCCTGATAACTATATCCCGACTTTCGCAAAAGCGGGAGCGGATATTATTACTGTTCATGTAGAGGCGTGCCCTCATTTGCATCGTACAATTCAGCTAATTAAATCTCATGGCATTAAAGCGGGAGTTGTATTAAATCCGCATACGCCAGTTTCGACGATTGAGCATGTATTAGAAGATATCGATATGGTATTACTTATGACAGTAAACCCTGGATTTGGTGGACAGAAATTTATCCATTCTGTATTACCGAAAATTAAACAAGTGGCAGAAATGGTTAAAGAGCGCAATCTAGAAGTAGAAATTGAAGTTGATGGTGGTGTAAACGCTGAAACAGCACGACTTTGTGTTGAAGCAGGAGCAAATGTACTTGTAGCTGGATCAGCAGTATACAATCAAAAAGACCGCGGTGAAGCAATTCGTGTCATTCGTGGATAATGAATGAACGAGTCTTTATCCCAGTGAAACTTCTAGTGTAGTAAGTGTTCACTATTTATAAAGGATAGAGAAAAAACATGTAAAAAGGCAATCTACCGAATGGCAGATTGCCTTTTTACAATAGAAGGGGAAGGAAACATGATTATTCATATTTTAGCGGGTGGACCTGCGGAATATTGTGCAGATTTTTCTCGATATGAAAATGAGAAAGTAGTATGGGCAGCAGTTGATAGAGGAGTATATCGTCTATTAAAGGGAGGAATTACTCCAACTGTTGCGTTTGGAGATTACGATTCAGTTACTGAAGAGGAATTAGTATGGATGGGCCAGCAAACAAATGACTTACATATTGTTCCTCGTGAAAAAGATCAAACAGATTTAGAAATTGCGATTAACTGGGCGTTAGAACAAAATCCCACATTGATTCGTATTTTTGGTGCCACTGGTGGAAGGCTGGATCACGGTTTAGCAAATATACAGATGCTTTTAAGAGGGTTAGAAGTAGGGGTAGAAATGTGTATTGTAGATAATAAAAATGAAATAAGCGTGAAAAAAGTGGGTACACATATAATTGAAGACAATAAAAATTTCCCTTATGTATCTTTTGTACCGGTTACTGAAATAGTAGAAGGGATTACATTACTTGGTTTTAAGTATCCTCTAACTAATAAAACAATAGAATGGGGATCAACACTTTGTATTAGTAATGAACTCGTTGAGGAAAAAGGTACTTTTTCATTTACTTCTGGCATATTAATGGTGATAAGAAGCACTGATTAAAGAAACAATTTTGCTCCTTACATCATATAGTGAACAAGTGGAGTAATGGGGATTAGGAGGGAAACCATGAGATTTTATACAATTAAGTTACCTAAATTTCTTGGTGGAATTGTTCGTGCCATGCTAAATACCTTCAAAAAAGATTAAAAAAAGCACCTATTACCGGTGCTTTTTCCATTGTCATAGTAAAAAAAGAGCCTAGCGGCTCTTTTTTTTATTAT
The DNA here is from genome assembly GCF_019837435.1 of Bacillus sp. 16GRE42. Classification (NCBI taxonomy): domain Bacteria; kingdom Bacillati; phylum Bacillota; class Bacilli; order Caryophanales; family Bacillaceae; genus Bacillus; species Bacillus sp. 16GRE42. The sequence continues at coordinate 1,381,193 of NZ_JADAXF010000001.1, read as the reverse complement.
TAAACACGTTCGATTTTGCCAGATTTTAATGCTCTAGCAGAAACGTAAACACGTTGAACTTTTCCGTCGATGCGTACGCGAACTTTTTGAAGGTTAGCGCCCCATTTACGTTTTGTAGCGTTCATTGCGTGAGAACGAGAGTTACCAGAACGAGCTTTTCTTCCAGTGATAGCACAAACACGAGCCATTTATATTTCCCTCCCTTGATACCTTACCATACGTAATTTTTCAATGTTAGTCTTTTTTGCGATGCTAAAAACACTACTATAATTTAACACAACTAAAAAGAGAATGCAACACCGTAGAAAAAAGAAATCAAGAAAAATTACTTGACACCATATGTCGATGATGAAAAGTTGAAATCAAGAAAAATTGCTTGACATATTATAGTGGTACATGTTGTATAATAACAATGGACTATTTTGCTCATCATAAAAAATGTGATTTAAAACATAAAATATGAGAGTGAAAAGAAAGAACGATGGAATTTTCTTTAAAAAGATTATATGATAGTAACTAAAGTAGTCTAGCTCACTTTCACCATTTATGAAGGGGGAAACGAGATGTCAATTGAAATTAAAACGAAGTATGGTCAAATTGATATTAGTACAGATGTAATTGCAACAATTGCTGGAGGTGCCGCAGTAGATTGCTACGGTATCGTAGGTATGGCATCAAAAAATCAGTTAAAAGATGGTTTAACAGACATTTTACGAAAAGAAAACTTCACTAGAGGTGTTATTGTTCGTAAAGATGAAGATGAAGTACATATTGATATGTATATTATTGTGAGCTATGGTACGAAAATTTCAGAAGTAGCACATAACGTGCAGACGAAAGTGAAATATACATTAGATCAAACTGTAGGACTAGCAGTAGATTCTGTAAACATCTACGTACAAGGAGTTAAAGTAATAAACTTGTAATGTGCATTAAGGAGGAAAATCTGTGTCAATTCAAAAAATTGATGGGAAACGTTTATCACAAATGATCATGCAAGGAGCGAATAATTTAACAAATAATGTTCAGCTTGTTGATGCATTAAACGTATTTCCAGTTCCAGATGGCGATACCGGTACAAACATGAACTTATCAATGACTTCAGGCGCACGTGAAGTGAAAGCAAATCCTTCACAGCATGCTGGTAAAGTCGGCGTAAGTTTAGCCAAAGGATTATTAATGGGAGCTCGTGGTAACTCTGGAGTTATTTTATCTCAGTTATTCCGTGGTTTCTCTAAATCCATTGAACAAAAAGAAGAATTAACAACAGTTGATTTTGCTGCAGCTTTAGATGCTGGGGTAGAAGCGGCTTACAAAGCGGTTATGAAACCGATTGAAGGAACGATTTTAACGGTTGCAAGAGAAACGGGTAAATATGCAGTGACAGTTGCGAAAAAACAGCGCGACTTTGTTTTGTTTATGGAAGACGTTGTGAAAGAAGCGAATGCATCGTTAAATCGTACGCCAGATTTATTACCTGTATTAAAACAAGTTGGCGTTGTAGATAGCGGTGGTAAAGGTCTTGTTGTTGTATACGAAGGATTTTTAGCTGACTTAAAAGGAGAAACGATTTCTTCTAATGTGTCTGCCCAACCATCTATGAATGACATGGTACGCGCAGAACATCACCGTAGTGTACAAAGCCAATTGAGTACAGAAGATATTAAGTATGGATATTGTACGGAATTCATGGTGAAATTAGAGCCTGAAAAAATGAAAGAACATAATTTCTCTGAACAAAAGTTCCGTGAAGATATTAGTGTGTACGGAGATTCACTACTTGTTGTATCAGATGATGAGGTTGTTAAGGTTCATATTCATGCGGAACATCCTGGAGATCCTATGAATTATGGACAACGCTATGGTAGTTTAATTAAGATTAAAGTAGAAAATATGCGTGAACAGCATACGGCTTTATTAGATGAGCCTACTATGATGCCTGAGCCAACTAGCCAGTCTAAAGAGAAACAACAGTACGGTATCGTAACTGTTGCTATGGGATCTGGTATCAAAACTTTATTTGAGAGCATTGGCGCGACGAAAGTTATCGAAGGTGGCCAAACGATGAATCCAAGTACGGAGGATATTGTGAAGGCGATTGAAGAAGCGAATGCTGAAAAAATCATTATTTTACCGAACAACGGAAATATCGTGATGGCAGCAGAACAAGCAGCGTCAGTTGTGGATCAAGAAGTGATTGTAATTCGTTCAAAAACAGTTCCTCAAGGTATGGCTGCAATGTTAGCATTTAATCCAGTTGGAACGTTAGAAGAGAACGAAGAAAACATGAAAGAAGCTTTATCTCATGTGAAAACCGGTCAAATTACGTATGCTGTACGTGATACGGAAATTGATGGTGTAGCAATTCAAAAAGATGATTTCATGTGTATTGCAGATGGGAAAATCGTATCAACAAATGCTGCAAAAGTAGGAGCTGCAAAGCAATTACTAGAAGCACTTATTGATGAAGATTCTGAAATTGTAACGATTCTACAAGGTGAAGATGCAACTGACGAAGAAGTAGCTGAGTTAGTTGCATTTGTAGAAGAGAATTTTGAAGATGCAGAAGTAGAAGTACATGCTGGAAACCAACCGGTGTATTCGTTTATCTTCTCTGTAGAATAAGAAAAAATTCGTTTTGAAAATAAATGGATTACTTACTTGCTAATGGATAAGAAGTAGTAATATGAAGTTCATTACTAGTTCTTATTCAAAAGGCTAGCATATTGAAGATAAAAAAGAGCCTTGCTGCTAATAGTGAGGCTCTTTTCTTTCGTATTGCTTATGAGGGATTTGAGTAGTTTCTCTAAGAATGCCTATGATAGAATATATAGGGTGAAAGAGAGCGATTACAGATGTCAATAGTATGAATGAATCAAAGAAAATAATGTGACGGAGCGTGAGAATCTTGAATGAAGTTGTACAAGTTCCTGTTACGGATGTAAAGGGAATCGGAGGAGAAACATCTGAATTACTACACGAGATGGGAATTTATACAGTTTCTCATCTATTAGAACATTTTCCGTACCGTTATGAAGATTATGCGATGAAAGATCTTGCTGAAGTAAAGCATGATGAACGTGTAACAGTTGAGGGAAAGGTTCATAGTGCTCCTTTACTGCAATATTATGGGAAGAAGAAGTCGCGTCTTACGGTTCGTGTCCTCGTCGGTCGTTATTTAATTACAGCTGTATGCTTTAATAGGCCGTACTATAAGCAGAAGTTAAATTTAAATGAAACAGTAACGATTACTGGTAAATGGGATCAGCACCGTCAAACGATTGCGGTATCAGAGCTTCATTTTGGACCAGTTGTACGTCAACAAGAAGTAGAGCCTGTATACTCAGTGAAAGGGAAACTTACAGTAAAACAGATGCGCCGTTTTATCGCCCAAGCGTTCAAGGAGTATGGAGAATCTATAGTTGAAGTGTTACCTGATGGATTGCTAAGTCGATATAAATTATTGCCGCGTTATGAAGCGATTCGGGCGTTGCATTTTCCAGCAGGACAGGAAGATTTAAAACAAGCACGTCGCCGTTTTGTATATGAGGAGTTTTTCTTATTTCAGCTGAAAATGCAAACATTACGGAAAATGGAGAGGGAAAATTCGAAAGGGACGAAAAAAGAAATTCCTTCAGCAGAATTGCAAGAGTTTATCGATGCACTTCCGTTTCCATTAACTGGTGCACAGCGTCGGGTAGTAGATGAAATTATGAAAGATATGACATCTCCTTATCGGATGAATCGTCTGTTGCAAGGTGATGTAGGTTCTGGGAAAACAGTCGTTGCAGCAATTGGCCTTTATGCAGCGAAGTTAGCACATTATCAAGGTGCTTTAATGGTTCCTACAGAAATTTTAGCAGAGCAACATTATCAATCGCTCGCAGAGACGTTCTCGCACTTTGGTATGAATGTTGAATTGTTAACCAGTTCTGTTAAAGGTGTAAGGCGTCGAGAGATTTTGGCAAAATTAGAACAAGGAGAAATAGATATCCTTGTTGGAACACATACTTTAATTCAAGATGAAGTTATCTTTCATAGGTTAGGTCTTGTTATTACTGATGAACAACATCGATTTGGTGTAGCGCAGCGACGAGTTTTAAGGGAGAAAGGTGAAAGTCCGGATGTTTTATTTATGACGGCGACGCCAATTCCGCGTACGTTAGCAATTACTGCATTTGGAGAGATGGATGTTTCTATAATCGATGAGATGCCAGCTGGTAGAAAGGTAATTGAAACATACTGGGCAAAACATGATATGTTAGATCGAGTTCTCGGTTTTGTGGAGAAGGAGATAAAAAAAGGAAGACAAGCATATGTTATTTGTCCCCTTATTGAAGAATCTGAGAAACTTGATGTGCAAAATGCGATTGACTTACATAGTATGCTGACTCATCATTATCATGGGAAATGTCAAGTCGGATTAATGCATGGCAGACTCTCATCTCAAGAAAAAGAAGAGATAATGGGACGATTTAGTGAAAATAAAGTGCAAATTCTTGTGTCGACAACAGTTGTTGAAGTAGGTGTGAACGTACCGAATGCGACTGTAATGGTTATTTATGATGCAGAGCGTTTCGGTTTATCGCAGCTCCATCAGCTCAGGGGACGTGTTGGGCGTGGTAGTGAACAATCATATTGTTTATTAATCGCGGATCCAAAATCGGAAACGGGAAAAGAGCGAATGCGTATTATGACCGAAACGAATGATGGATTTGTATTGTCAGAAAAAGATTTAGAGTTAAGAGGTCCTGGAGATTTCTTTGGAAGTAAGCAAAGTGGTTTACCAGAATTCAAGGTTGCTGATATGGTACATGATTATCGAGCGTTAGAAACAGCTAGACAAGATGCGGCGTTACTAGTAGAGTCAGAAGCGTTTTGGCATAATGATCAGTATGCTTCGCTGCGTACTTATCTTGACGGGACAGGTGTGTTCCAAGGAGAGAAGCTCGATTAAAGGGAGGCAACGAAAGTTTTTGTTGCATTCTACTTTTAATGATTATATACTACTGTTAGTACCTAGTCATAAAAATGGATGGTGCGGTATGAAAAAAAGAAGAAGTAAAAAAGAAAGACAAGAATTATTACAACAAACAATAGAAACGAATCCTTTTATTACGGATGAAGATTTAGCAGAAAAATTTCAAGTGAGTATACAAACCGTACGTCTTGACCGTATGGAATTATCTATTCCTGAATTAAGAGAAAGAATTAAACATGTAGCTACAAAGCAACATGAAGAAGATGTAAAATCTTTACCGTTAGAAGAGGTTGTCGGAGAAATTATCGATATAGAATTAGATAGACATGCGATTTCTATCTTTGAAGTGAAGGTAGAACACGTATTTAAAAGAAATCAGATTGCCCGTGGGCATCATTTGTTTGCACAAGCAAACTCACTAGCTGTTGCAGTTATTGATGAAGAATTAGCTTTAACTGCAAAGTCTACCATTCGATACATTCGTCCTGTAAAATTAGGAGAGCGTGTTGTTGCAAAAGTGCGCGTTGAAGATGTAGAGAATGATAAAGGACGGACCGTTGTCAAAGTGCGTAGCTTTGTTGGAGAAGAACTTGTTTTTACAGGCACTTTTGAAATGTATCGATCTAGTAATTATAGTGAGGAAGGTAACAACTTATGAAAATCGCAATAGATGCAATGGGCGGCGATCATGCTCCAAAGGCTGTCGTATTAGGAGCAATGAAAGCTATTAAAGAATATTCTGATTTACATATTACGTTAGTAGGGAAAGAAGAGGAAATTCGTCAATACTTAACGAGTGAAGAGCGAATTACTATACTTCATACAGATGAAAAAATCGAATCGACAGATGAACCAGTAAGAGCGGTTCGTCGAAAAAAACAAGCTTCAATGGTACTAGCAGCGCAGCAAGTGAAAGACGGCGTAGCCGATGCTTGTATATCAGCTGGTAGTACAGGAGCTTTAATGGCGGCTGGATTGTTTGTTGTAGGTCGTATGGAAGGAATTGAGCGACCAGCTTTATCCCCTACAATGCCAACTGTTGATGGAGAAGGTTTTGTTATGTTAGATGTTGGAGCGAACGTTGATGCAAAACCAATTCATTTATATCAATATGCAGTAATGGGATCTGTATATGCTGAGAAAGTAAGAGGAATTAAAAATCCTCGCGTTGGACTTTTGAATGTTGGAACAGAGGATGGCAAAGGGAACGAACTTTCAAAACAAGTCTTTGCAATGCTTAAGGATGCCCCAATTCATTTCGTTGGGAACGTTGAATCAAGAGATTTATTGCAAGGTGTAGCAGATGTTGTTGTGTGTGATGGTTTTACAGGGAATGTAGCGCTGAAATCATTAGAAGGAACAGCACTTGCGTTATTTTCTATGTTAAAAGAGCAGTTAATGAGTTCATTTACGAGCAAATTAGCAGCAGCGGTATTAAAGCCAAAACTTATGGTATTAAAAGATAAAATGGATTATTCGGAGTATGGAGGAGCGGCATTATTTGGATTGAAAGCTCCTGTCATTAAGGCTCACGGTTCTTCTAATGACCAATCAATATTTAGTGCGATTCGTCAAACGAGAGAAATGGTAGCGAAAGAAGTTATTCCTACTATTTCAAGCGTAATGGAGAAAGAGCCACTCCAATAAGAGGAGGATTTGAAATGGGAAAACTAGCATTTCTTTTTCCGGGCCAAGGTTCACAGGCAGTTGGAATGGGTAAACAGTTAGCGGAGAATAATAAAGAGGTTGCAAATGTGTTTGCAAAAGCAGATGAGGTGTTGCAAGATTCACTTTCAGAAGTGATTTTTGAAGGGCCGCAAGAAAAGCTTACGTTAACGACAAATGCACAGCCTGCCTTATTAACAACGAGTTTTGCTATTTTGACAGCTTTGAAAGAGTATGATATTACACCAGACTTTGTTGCAGGACATAGTTTAGGTGAATATAGCGCTCTTGTAGCAGCGGGTGCAATAACTTTTGAAGACGCTGTATATGCTGTAAGAAAACGTGGGGAATATATGGAAGAAGCTGTTCCTGGCGGAGAAGGTGCAATGGCGGCTATTTTAGGTGCTGATCCACATATGCTGAAACAAGTTACAGAAGAAGTAACAAGTGAAGGATATGCAGTGCAAATCGCTAATATGAATAGTACGAAGCAAATTGTGATTTCTGGAACAAAGCAAGGAGTCGAGATTGCTTCTCAAAGAGCGAAAGAAAATGGTGCAAAGAGAGCAATTCCGCTTAAGGTAAGTGGACCGTTCCACTCTTCGCTTATGAAGCCAGCAGCGGAGAAGTTCCAAAGTGTCTTAAATGAAATTACAATTCAAGATACGAATATTCCTGTTATCGCAAATGTAACAGCAGACGTTATTACAAGTGGTGCACATATTCAAGAAAAGCTAATTGAACAGCTCTATTCGCCTGTCTTATGGTACCCGTCCATTGAAAACATGGTGAGTCAAGGGGTAGATACATTTATTGAGATTGGACCTGGGAAAGTACTTGCTGGACTTATGAAGTCAATTGATCCATCAGTAAAAGCATATGCGATATATGATGAAGAGACATTAAAAGATACCATTTCAAATTTGAGAGGAGAAAACTGATGTTAAAAGGGAAAGTGGCATTAGTAACTGGCGCTTCACGTGGAATTGGTCGTGCGATTGCGATTGATTTAGCGAAACAAGGGGCAAATGTTGTAGTAAATTATGCTGGTAATGAGCAAAAGGCAAATGAAGTAGTTGATGAAATAAAGAAATTAGGTTCGGATGCAATTGCAGTAAGGGCAGATGTTGCAAATGCTGAAGATGTTACAAATATGGTGAAACAAACTGTAGATACATTTGGACAAGTTGATATTCTTGTAAATAATGCAGGTGTAACAAAAGATAATTTATTAATGCGTATGAAAGAAGAAGAATGGGATACAGTTATTAATACAAACCTAAAAGGTGTATTCTTATGTACGAAGGCAGTATCTCGATACATGATGCGCCAGCGTCATGGACGTATTATTAATATCGCTTCTGTTGTTGGAGTGACAGGTAATCCAGGACAAGCAAACTATGTTGCTGCTAAAGCGGGTGTAATTGGATTAACAAAAACATCAGCAAAAGAGTTAGCGAGCCGTAATATTACTGTAAATGCAATTGCTCCTGGGTTTATTGCGACTGATATGACGGATGTATTAGATGAAAATATAAAAGCCGAAATGTTAAAGTTAATTCCTGCAGCTCAGTTTGGTGAAGCGGAAGATATCGCAAATACTGTAACGTTTTTTGCTTCTGATCAAAGCAAATATATTACAGGGCAAACGTTAAATGTTGATGGCGGAATGGTAATGTAATAAAAGAATCGATTTCAACTAGTTTTTTTGTCCAATATTTAATATAATATTTGAGGGGAGGTGAATGGAATGGCAGATGTTTTAGAGCGTGTAACAAAAATCATCGTTGATCGTTTAGGTGTAGAAGAAACTGAAGTAGTACCAGCTGCGAGCTTTAAAGAAGATTTAGGCGCAGACTCCCTAGATGTAGTAGAACTTGTAATGCAATTGGAAGATGAATTCGAAATGGAAATTTCTGATGAAGATGCTGAAAAGATTGCTACTGTTGGCGATGCTGTGACTTACATAGAGAGTCATCTATAATGCTTAAGTGAAGTCCCGTTTTTTAGCGGGGCTTCTCGGCTTATATCTGGAGGGACTTATGCCGTACCGAAAACATAGAGAAAAAAAATACGAAACAAAATATCGTGAAGCGTTTAAAGTATTTCAAGAAGAGATAGGTATTACGTTTTCAGATGAAAAATTATTGATTCAAGCATTTACGCATTCATCGTATGTGAATGAGCATCGAAAAAAACCGCATGAAGACAATGAGCGTCTCGAATTCCTTGGAGATGCAGTATTGGAACTTACTGTGTCGCAGTATCTGTTTCAAAAATATCCGACAATGAGCGAAGGAGAGTTAACAAAACTACGTGCAGCTATTGTATGTGAACCATCTCTTGTTCGTTTTGCAAACGAGTTGTCATTTGGTAGCCTTGTTTTATTAGGAAAAGGTGAAGAAATGACAGGTGGACGTGAACGACCAGCTTTATTAGCGGATGTCTTTGAAGCGTTTATTGGTGCCCTTTATCTTGATCAAGGGTTAGAAACAGTATGGGGATTCTTAAAAGAAATTGTATACCCTAAAATTAATGAAGGTGCTTTTTCTCATGTGATGGATTATAAGAGTCAATTACAAGAGTTGATTCAGCGTGATGGTAGTGGCAATATTGAGTATCAAATTTTGCAGGAAAAAGGACCGGCCCACAATCGAGAATTTGTGTCACGTGTTACGTTAAATAACGTGGCTTTAGGTCTTGGTAGTGGCAAGTCGAAAAAAGAAGCAGAGCAACAAGCTGCTGCAGAGGCATTAAAAAAATTAAAAGAACAACTATAAGGAATCCCCCTTTGAATGAGGGGGATTCCTTATGCATAGAATGAAACTTTCTTTTTGTTTGTGAATAAAGGGAAGGGAAATCCGTATAATAGCTTGTTTTTGTATAGACAACAGTTATAACAACGGAGAATAGGAGGAAGGCCTTTCGTGTTTTTAAAAAGATTAGAAATAGCAGGGTTTAAGTCTTTTGCTGAGCGTGTATCTGTTGATTTTGTCCCAGGTGTAACTTCTGTAGTAGGACCTAATGGAAGTGGGAAAAGTAATATTACTGATGCGATTCGCTGGGTACTTGGTGAACAATCTGCAAAATCATTACGTGGTGCAAAGATGGAGGATATTATTTTTGCAGGCAGTGATACGAGAAGAGCAGTTAATGTTGCTGAAGTAACATTAACTTTAAATAATGAAGATCAACGTTTACCGATTGAATATAATGAGGTGTGTGTAACGCGTCGTGTATCTCGTTCTGGTGATAGTGATTTTTATATTAATAAACAATCATGTAGATTGAAAGATATTATCGATTTATTTATGGACTCTGGTATGGGAAGAGAAGCTTTTTCGATTATTAGCCAGGGGAAAGTTGAAGAGATATTAAGTAGTAAATCAGAAGAACGTCGTGGTGTATTTGAAGAAGCTGCGGGAGTACTGAAATACAAACTTCGTAAAAAGAAAGCTGAAGTAAAATTAGCAGACACACAAGAAAACTTAAATCGTGTACAAGATATCATTCACGAATTAAGTAGTCAAGTAGAACCTTTAGAAAGACAAGCTTCTATTGCGAAAGATTATCTTGAGAAAAAAGAAGAATTAGAGAAAGTAGAAGCGGCGCTTATTGTACATGAAATTGAAGAATTGCATGAGAAATGGGAAGCGCTTCGAAATCAGTTTGGGCATAATAAAAACGAAGAAGCTAAAATGTCAACGCATTTACAAAAAGGTGAAGAAGAGCTTGAGGAATTACGAGGACAATTACAAGCAGTAGACGAGTCTGTAGATTCCTTACAAGAAGTACTTCTTCTTTCTAGTAAAGAGCTAGAAAAGTTAGACGGACAGCGTGAGTTATTAAAAGAGAGAAAACAAAATGCAACGACGCATTGTGCACAACTCGAACAGTTAATTGTTGAATTAACAGAGAAAGCTACAAGTTATGATGGTGAAATTGAATCCAGTACTGAAGTGTTGATGCAATTTGTAAATCAAGTAAAAGAGTTGGAGACAAAATTGCATGATAATGAGCTACTGCTGGCAACTTTTGCTGACAATTTAGAGGAACAAATTGAGAATTTAAAAGGTGACTATATTGAACTTTTAAATCAACAAGCTAGTCATCGTAATGAGTTATCTATGATTGAAGAACAATCTAAACAACAAAACTCAAAAAATGAACGCCTCGATGAAGAAAATGCGAAATATGTAGAAATACGCATGGAAATTACAGCGAAAAAGACGAAACTTGTGGAAAGTTATGAACAAGTGAAAGAAAAAGTAGCTGGTATCCTTTCGAATATACAAAAGACAGAAGCGGTACTTGGGAAATGCAAGACGCAGTATAGTGAAAATGAAACAAAACTGTATCAAGCGTATCAATTTGTACAACAGGCACGTTCTCGAAAAGAAATGCTAGAAGAGATGCAAGAGGATTACTCTGGTTTCTATCAAGGGGTACGTGAAGTATTAAAAGCTAGAGAAGATAGGTTGCAAGGTATCGAGGGTGCTGTTGCAGAATTGCTAACGGTACCGAAAGAATATGAAATTGCAATGGAAATTGCTCTAGGTGCAGCGATGCAGCATATTGTTGTACAAAAAGAAGAACATGCTCGTAATGCAATTACGTTTTTAAAACAAAATAAACATGGACGAGCAACGTTTTTACCGCAAGCTGTTATTAAAAGTAGATCGTTATCATTTGAACAATTACGTATTGTAAATCAACACCCATCATTTGTAGGTGTGGCGGCAGAACTTGTGCAGTATAACAATAAGTATGAAAATGTAGTTTCGAATTTATTAGGTACTGTTATTGTTGCGAAAGATTTACGCGGGGCAAATGAGTTAGCGAAACAACTGCAATACCGTTATCGTATTGTAACAATCGAAGGTGACGTAGTGAACCCTGGCGGTTCTATGACCGGTGGAGCGGTAAAACAGGCGAAATCTTCTTTATTAGGACGTCAACGTGAACTAGAAGAGTGGACGGGCAAGTTAACTGATATGGAAGAAAAAACAACGAAGTTAGAAAACTTTGTTAAAGCAGTAAAGCAAGAGATTCAAGAAAGAGAAGTGCAAATACGGGAACTAAGGCAAAGTGTAGAAGCAGAGCGTGTAGATGAACAGAAATTAAGAGAAGAAATTAATCGCTTAGAATTAGAAGAACATCGTATTAATGATCGTTTATCTATTTACGATTTAGAGATTGAAGGATTCTTACAAGATCAAGTGAAGATACAAGGGCGTAAAGAAGAGCTAGAACAGATTTTAGCGACTCTTCAAGCAGAGATTACGGGATTAGATAGCAAAATTGTCGCTTTAACAAAACAAAAAAGTGAGCAGCATTCTTCGAAAGAAAAAGTGCAAAAAGAAATGACTGAGTTAAAAGTGTTGGCGGCTGAAAAGCAACAACGCTTATCTAATCAAAAAGAAAAAGTTGAACGATTGACGAAGGAAAAAGAAGAAACGGATGCAACGCTTGTCAAAACGAAAGAGGATTTAGCATTCTTAAAACAAGAAATGACATCGAATTCAAGTGGTGAAGAGCAAATTACGAATATGATTGAGAAGAAAGCATATGATCGTAATCAAACTTCAGAGTTAATTCGCTCTCGTCGTGAACAACGCGTATCGTTACAAGAGAGAGTAGAACATTTAGAGCGTAATCTGAAAGAAACAACAGGTAAACATAAGTACATTCTTGAGATGCTGAAAAATCAAGAAGTAAAAATAAACCGACTTGATGTAGAGTTAGAAAATAGATTACAACATTTACGTGAAACATATACGATTTCATTTGAAGCAGCAAAACTGAAGTATACAATGATGATGCCTGCAGAGGATGCACGTAAAAAGGTGAAACTAATTAAATTATCCATCGAAGAGCTAGGCACAGTGAACTTAGGTGCAATTGAAGAGTATGAGCGTGTAGCAGAGCGTCATACATTCTTACTAGAGCAAAAAGATGACCTAGAAGAAGCGAAAGCGACATTGCACCAACTTATTACTGAGATGGATGAAGAAATGAAAAAACGTTTTTCTACTACGTTTGAAGGAATTCGAATGGAGTTTCAATCGGTATTCTCTGAATTATTTGGAGGCGGTAGAGCGGATTTAGTCATGACGAATCCAGAGGACTTATTAAATACTGGTATTGATATTGTAGCGCAACCGCCAGGGAAGAAACTGCAAAACTTAGGTTTACTTTCTGGTGGGGAGCGTGCTTTAACAGCAATTGCGCTGTTATTCGGTATTTTAAAAGTGCGCCCAGTCCCATTCTGTGTACTAGATGAGGTAGAGGCGGCTCTTGATGAGGCGAATGTTGCCCGTTTTGCGCAGTATTTAAAGAGATTTAGTGATGAGACACAGTTTATTGTCATTACACATAGAAAAGGTACAATGGAAGAGTCTGACGTATTGTACGGTGTAACAATGCAAGAGTCAGGGGTATCTAAACTTGTTTCGGTTCGTTTAGATGATGGAGAAGAACTAGTTGCAAGTAATTAGGAAGGATGGGACAGTATGAGTTTTTTTAAAAAATTAAAAGAAAAAATTTCAAAACAAACAGATACGGTAACAGAGAAATTTAAACATGGATTAGAAAAAACGAGAAATTCGTTTGCAGATAAAGTAAATGATTTAGTTTATCGTTATCGTAAAGTAGATGAAGATTTCTTTGAGGAATTAGAAGAAATTTTAATTGGTGCAGATGTCGGAGTTTCGACGGTAATGGAATTAATTGATCAATTGAAAGAAGAAGTGCAACGTCGTAACATCCAAGATCCAAAAGAAGTACAAGCTGTTATTTCAGAAAAGTTAGTAGGAATTTACAAAGGCGACAGTGAGTTTAGTAATGAAATTAATATGCAAGAGGATCAATTAACAGTTGTTTTATTTGTCGGTGTTAACGGCGTAGGGAAAACGACGACGATTGGTAAACTAGCACATAAATTCAAATCAGAAGGTAAGTCTGTCCTATTGGCGGCAGGAGATACATTCCGCGCGGGAGCGATTGAACAATTAGAAGTATGGGGCGATCGCGTTGGTGTAGAAGTGATTAAACAAGGGTCAGGATCTGATCCAGCGGCGGTTATGTATGACGCTGTACAAGCCGCGAAAGCACGTAAAGTAGACGTATTACTATGTGACACAGCAGGACGCTTACAAAATAAAGTAAACTTAATGAAAGAGTTAGAGAAAGTGAAGCGTGTAATTGAGCGTGAAGTACCGGGGGCTCCTCACGAAGTATTACTTGTTATTGATGCAACAACAGGACAAAACGGTTTAAGTCAAGCGAAAACATTCCGTGAAGCAACGAATGTTACTGGTATTGTTTTAACGAAGTTAGATGGAACTGCTAAAGGTGGTATTGTATTAGCGATTCGTAACGAAATGGATGTACCGGTGAAATTCGTTGGATTAGGAGAGCAAATGGATGACTTACAGCAGTTTGATCCAGAACAATATGTGTATGGTTTATTTGCGAACTTAGTAGAAACTGAAGAAGTGTAAGTGAAAGAAGCGGTATTTTCCGCTTCTTTTTCTATAAAAATATGTGATGTTAAGAAAAAAACTTGACACTCTTTTGTACTCCATGTAAACTAATTGATGTAAAGGGAAATCACTTAACAAAGGATGATCCAACATGCTCGAGAAAACAACGAGAATGAACTATTTATTTGATTTTTATCAATCGTTGTTAACGCAAAAACAAAGAAGTTATATGTCGCTTTATTATCTAGATGATTTATCTCTTGGTGAAATTGCGGAAGAATTTGATGTAAGTCGCCAAGCCGTGTATGATAACATTAAACGGACTGAAGCGATGCTTGAAGAATATGAAGATAAATTAGTATTACTTCAAAAGTTTCAAGAGCGACAGCGACTTGTTGCAAAGCTAAAACAGCTAATCAGCGAAGAAGAGCATGTGAATGAAGAAATGAAACAAGTTGTTGAAGCTATCGAAAAATTAGATTAGGAGGGCGGCAATATGGCATTTGAAGGATTAGCCGACCGACTTCAACAGACAATGCAAAAAATCCGCGGCAAAGGAAAAGTTTCTGAAGCCGATGTGAAAGAAATGATGAGAGAAGTTCGTCTAGCTCTTTTAGAAGCGGACGTTAACTTTAAAGTAGTAAAAGATTTTGTAAAGCGTGTGTCTGAACGTGCTGTCGGACAAGATGTAATGACAAGTTTGACACCTGGACAACAAGTAATTAAAGTCGTACAGGAAGAACTTACAGAACTTATGGGCGGAGAGCAAAGCAAAATTGCTGTTGCTAATAGGCCACCGACTGTTATAATGATGGTTGGTCTGCAAGGTGCGGGTAAAACAACGACGACAGGTAAGCTTGCGAATTTGCTTCGTAAAAAGCATAATCGTAAACCAATGCTTGTTGCAGCGGATATTTACCGTCCAGCAGCGATTAAACAGCTTGAAACATTAGGGAAGCAATTGGACATGCCTGTATTCTCTTTAGGAGATCAAGTAAGTCCTGTTGAAATTGCGAAACAAGCGATTGCAAAAGCAAAAGAAGATCATCACGATTATGTTTTAATTGATACAGCAGGTCGCCTGCATATTGATGAAGAACTAATGGATGAATTAGCGAAAGTGAAAGAAGTTGCGAAACCGGATGAAATTTTCCTTGTTGTCGATGCGATGACGGGACAAGACGCGGTAAATGTTGCACAAAGTTTCCATGAACAGTTAGGTTTAACAGGTGTTGTATTAACGAAATTAGATGGTGATACGCGCGGTGGTGCAGCATTATCTATTAAGGCGGTAACAAATACACCGATTAAATTTGTTGGTATGGGTGAAAAACTAGATGCGATTGAAGCGTTCTATCCAGAGCGTATGGCATCCCGTATTTTAGGGATGGGAGACGTCTTAACATTAATTGAAAAAGCGCAAGCTACAGTTGATGAAGAGAAAGCAAAAGAACTTGAGCAAAAAATGCGTACGCTTTCGTTTACGCTTGACGATTTCCTAGAACAACTTGGACAAGTGCGTCAACTTGGACCGCTTGATGAATTGTTAGGAATGCTTCCTGGTGCAAATAAAATTAAAGGGCTGAAAAATGCGCAAGTTGATGAAAAACAAATTGGGCATATTGAGGCAATTATTCGTTCTATGACTAAATTAGAGCGAGAACAACCGGAAATAATCAATGCTAGTCGCAAAAAGCGCATTGCCAAAGGTAGCGGTACAACAGTACAAGAGATCAATCGTTTAATCAAGCAATTTGATGATATGAAAAAGATGATGAAAACGATGACGGGAATGCAAAAAGGTAAGAAAAAAGGACTAGGTGGATTGAAGTTTCCATTCATGTAAGGAAAAAAGATGGCTCTGTTAAGAAAAAATACTTTACAAAGCAATAGTCTTTTTGCTAATATAATTATCTGTGTGAAATAAATTCGGAGGTGCTTTATAAATGGCAGTTAAAATTCGTTTAAAACGTATGGGAGCTAAAAAAACTCCTTTCTATCGTGTAGTTGTTGCAGATTCTCGTTCTCCTCGTGACGGACGTTTCATTGAGGAAATCGGTACTTACAATCCGGTTGCTCAACCAGCTGAAGTTAAGATCAACGAAGAAGCAGCATTAAAATGGTTAGGAAATGGTGCTAAACCATCTGATACAGTTCGTAACTTATTCTCTAACCAAGGTATCATGGAGAAATTCCACTTATCTAAACAAGGTAAGTAATTGAGGCAATGACTATGAAGAAGTTAGTCGAGACGATTGTCAAGCCTCTTGTCGATCATCCTGAAGATGTAAAAGTTACACAGGAACTTTACAACGGAGAGATAAAGTATCGATTAACTGTACATCCTGAGGATGTTGGAAAAGTCATTGGAAAGCAAGGGAAAGTTGCGAAAGCAATTCGAATGCTCTTGTATTCAGTGGGACATCATAATGATGAAAAAGTAACACTGGAAATTCAATAAACGTAAAAAGGGCGAGGAGTTATTTCCTCTCCCTTTTTTAACATTTAAAGAGAAGTTGCATGTTCCATATGTGAAATGGAGATGCTTAATTTATATAGAAACCAGGGGTGACATACTATTTATGACAAAATGGTTTAACGTAGGGAAAATTGTAAATACTCATGGCGTAAGAGGAGAAATTCGTGTTATTTCTCGTACTGATTTTCCAGAAGAGCGATATAAAGTAGGAAACACGTTATACATAAGTAATGAGAAAAGTACAGACTACCTTCCAGTGAAAGTAACTTCTCATCGTCAACATAAGACATTTGATCTATTAACATTTGAAGGATACAACAATGTTGATGAAGCAGAGAAGTTTAAAGGTTCTTTAATAAAAGTACCAGAAGAGCAGTTAGGTGAATTAGCTGAAGGTGAATACTACTACCATGAAATTATTGGTTGCAGTGTTGTAACGGAAGAAGGAGAAGCGTTAGGAACAATAAAAGAAATTTTATCTCCTGGTGCAAATGATGTTTGGGTAATTAAACGTCCAAAAGGTCAAGATCTATTAATTCCTTATATTGATGATGTTGTACTTCAAGTTAACATTGAGAATAAATTAGTAACCATTCATGTAATGGAAGGGCTATTATAATGAAAATTGACATTTTAACATTGTTTCCAGATATGTTTACGGGTGTGTTTGGATCTTCAATTTTAAAGAAAGCACAAGAAAAAGAAGCAGTAGAGCTTCGTGTTGTCAATTTTCGCGATTATACAACGAGTAAGCATAATAGCGTAGATGATTATCCGTATGGTGGTGGCGCTGGGATGGTATTAACCCCCCAGCCTATCTTTGATGCAGTGGAAGAGTTAACGAAGGAAACAGACCGTAAACCGAGAGTTGTCCTAATGTGTCCACAAGGAGAGCGTTTTACGCAGAAGAAGGCAGAAGAACTTGCTGAAGAAGAGCATGTTATTTTTGTGTGTGGTCATTATGAAGGGTACGATGAACGAATTCGTGAGCATCTCGTAACGGATGAGATTTCTATCGGTGACTACGTATTAACCGGCGGAGAGTTAGCCTCTATGGTTATTACGGATAGTGTCGTGCGTCTCCTCCCGGGAGTGCTAGGAAATCATGCTTCACAAGTCGAGGATTCGTTTAGTACAGGTTTATTAGAACATCCTCATTATACACGTCCAGCTGATTTTCGTGGTATGAAGGTACCGAATGTACTGATGTCAGGAAATCATAAAAATATTGATGAATGGCGACACAAAGAATCACTACGTCGTACGTACACGCGTAGACCGGATTTACTGGAAGAACGAGAATTATCTAAGCAAGAAGCGAAATGGCTAGAACAGATTAAAGAAGACAAGTAAGGGCTTGATATATTTTCTATTGCAACAGTCCTAGCAATATGCTATTATAACACTTGTGCTACTGAAAACAGTGGCCGTATTAACGATGTTCCGCTGTAATTTATTAAGACTTTATAAGAGCATCTGTTTAAAGGAGAGAATTTAATATGCAACAATTAATCGCAGAAATTACTCAAGGCCAATTAAAAACTGACCTTCCTTCATTCCGTCCTGGAGACACTTTACGTGTACACGTAAAAGTAGTTGAGGGAACTCGTGAAAGAATTCAGCTTTTCGAAGGTGTTGTAATTAAACGTCGTGGTGGCGGAATCAGTGAAACATTCACAGTTCGTAAGATTTCTTACGGTGTAGGTGTTGAGCGTACATTCCCAGTTCACACGCCAAGAATCGCGAAACTTGAAGTACTTCGCCGTGGTAAAGTACGTCGTGCTAAGTTATACTACTTACGTAACCTTCGCGGTAAAAAAGCACGTATTAAAGAAATTCGATAAGACATGTATGGGAGCTTGTAAATACACAAGCTCCCTTTTTCCAATCTATATAAAATTTTGATATAATACGAGCAGCTTACATAATCGTGGAGGGGAAATGCATGAAGAAAGAAAAGAGTTCACTTTGGGAATGGATCAAAGCAATTTTGATTGCTGTTGTATTAGCAGGTGTTATTAGACAGTTTTTCTTTGCGCCAATTCTCGTAGATGGAGTATCGATGGCGTCTACTTTACATGATCGCGATCGAATGATTGTCAATAAAATTGGTTATCACATAGGAGATCCGAAAAGATTTGATATTATCGTATTCCGAGCGACGGAAGATAAAGATTATATTAAGCGCATTATCGGCCTGCCAGGCGATGAAATAGAGTATCGTAATGATAAACTATATGTTAACGGAAAGGCTTATGAGGAGCCGTATTTAGACAAGCAAAAAAAACAAATTGCTGACGGACCGCTTACATATGATTTTACTCTTGAAGAAATGACAGGGAAGAAAACTGTTCCAGAAGGTCAATTATTTGTTTTAGGCGATAATCGTCGTTTTAGTAAAGATAGCCGTTCGATTGGTACAATTTCAATGGACCAAGTGATTGGAAAAGCAAATATACTATATTGGCCGTTAAAAGATGCTCGTATTGTGAAATAAAAGAAAAAGAAGGTGGCAACATGGTAATTCAATGGTTCCCGGGACATATGGCAAAGGCTAGACGCCAAGTAACAGAAAAATTAAAGTTAATTGATGTTGTAATTGAGCTTGTAGATGCTCGATTACCTTTATCTTCTCGAAATCCAATGATCGATGAGATTATTACACATAAGCCGAGGCTTGTTGTTTTAAATAAAGCGGATATGGCAGATGATCGTTTAACAAAGCAATGGATCGCATATTTTAAAGAAAAAGGCCAGATGGCAATTTCAATTAACGCACAAGCTGGACAAGGTATGAAGGAAATTGCAGCGGCTTGTAAAGTGTTGGTGAAAGAAAAATTTGATAAAATGGTTGCAAAAGGTATTAGACCAAGAGCAATTCGTGCATTAATTGTAGGTATACCGAATGTTGGTAAATCTACGTTAATTAATAAGTTGGCGAAGAAAAATATCGCTAAAACAGGAGATCGTCCTGGTGTGACAACAGCTCAACAATGGATTAAAGTTGGGAAGGAAATGGAACTGTTAGATACACCGGGTATTTTATGGCCTAAATTTGAAGATCAATTAGTGGGTCTTCGTTTAGCGACAACGGGCGCAATTAAAGATTCAATTTTAAATTTACAAGATGTTGCTGTTTATGCTTTACGTTTTATGGAAAAACATTATCCAGAACGATTGAAAGATCGATATAATTTAAATGAAATTCCAGAAGATATTGTGGAGTTATTCGATGCAATTGGAAAAAATAGAGGCTGTTTAATGGGCGGCGGAATGATTGATTATGATAAAACATCTGAGCTTATACTTCGTGAGCTTCGTGGTGGAAAACTTGGGAAAATGACGTTTGAAACACCAGAAGAGTTCGCGGAGCAAGTAGAAGGTGTTGAAAAAGTAGAAGAAGTATAAGACGTGCGTTTGTACGTCTTTTCTTTTTTGTATATAAAGGGAGTGTGCGTGAATGCAAAAAGTGACTATTCAAGAAGCGGAACATCTACTGCAAGAAATTATAAGTGAAGAAGACGACCGCTTTCAAATATTAATGAAAGATGAGCGAAAAGGGGTACAAAAGCTCATTTTGAAGTGGCATAAACAAAAAGAGTTAGCGCAGAAAGAAAAAGAAAAGTTTTTCGAAATGTCTAAGTATGAGATTGCATTACGTGAAAAAGGGCTCACATTTATTGCAGGTATAGATGAAGTAGGGCGTGGGCCGCTAGCTGGGCCTGTCGTGACGGCAGCTGTTGTCCTTCCGGAAGATTTTTATATTCCAGGGTTGAATGACTCGAAAAAGCTGAGTGAGGCGAAGCGAGAGCGTTTTTATGATGAAATTAAAACACAAGCAATTGCAATTGGAGTTGGAATTGTATCACCACAAGTTATTGATGAGATAAATATTTATCAAGCGACGAAACAAGCGATGTTAGATGCTGTTGCGAATTTATCTTGTGCACCAGAACATTTATTAATTGATGCGATGAAACTTCCTACACCAATTCCGCAAACATCCATTATTAAAGGTGATGCGAAAAGTATTTCTATTTCAGCTGCATCCATTATTGCGAAAGTAACGAGAGATCGTATGATGAAAGAGCTTGGAGAAAAGTATCCTGCATATGGATTTGAACAACATATGGGATATGGCACAAAAAAACATTTAGAAGCGATTGAAGCGCATGGAGTATTAGAAGAACATCGCAAATCGTTTGCACCAATTAAAGATACGATTCAAAAATAAGCTGCGAATATGCAGCTTATTTTTTTATTTTGGTATATGAACATTATTATTTCCAAAAAAGAATAAAGCGATTTCAGTTTTCTGACACTTTATTGTAGACAGCGTGCCAATCATCTTATACAATGGCAATGTAATGTTTTTTAAACATTAAAAAACTTTTCGAGTAAAACAGGAAAACAGGGGAGGATGGGACCATGAATATCCATGAGTACCAAGGTAAGGCAGTCCTTAAAAGCTATGGGGTTAGCGTTCCGAACGGGAAGGTTGCATTTACAGTAGAAGAAGCTGTAGAAGCAGCGAAAGAATTAGGAACGGATGTATGTGTAGTAAAAGCACAAATTCACGCTGGTGGACGCGGCAAAGCTGGCGGAGTAAAAGTTGCAAAAAATTTAGATGAAGTTCGTACATATGCAGAGAGCATTTTAGGAACTACACTTGTGACACATCAAACAGGTCCTGAAGGTAAGGAAGTAAAACGCTTACTTATCGAAGAAGGTTGCGATATTAAAAAAGAATATTATGTTGGTCTAGTTTTAGATCGTGCAACTTCTCAAGTTGTTTTAATGGCATCTGAAGAAGGTGGAACAGAAATTGAAGAAGTAGCAGAGCAAACACCTGAAAAGATCTTTAAAGAATATATTGATCCAGCAGTAGGCTTACAAGGATTCCAAGCGCGCCGAATCGCGTTTAACATCAATATTCCAAAAGAGCTTGTAGGACAAGCTGTGAAGTTTATGATGGGCTTATACCGTGCGTTTATCGAAAAAGATTGCTCTATCGCGGAGATCAATCCACTTGTTACAACAGGTGACGGTAAAGTTATGGCATTAGATGCGAAATTAAACTTTGATTCTAATGCTTTATATCGCAATAAAGACATTTTAGAACTTCGTGATCTTGATGAAGAAGATTCAAAAGAAATTGAAGCTTCTAAATATGACTTAAACTACATTCCTTTAGATGGAAATATCGGTTGTATGGTTAATGGTGCAGGTTTAGCGATGGCTACAATGGATATCATTAAACATTACCATGGCGATCCAGCTAACTTCTTAGATGTTGGTGGCGGTGCAACAGCTGAAAAAGTTACAGAAGCATTCAAAATTATCCTTTCTGACAAAAATGTAAAAGGTATCTTCGTTAACATTTTTGGTGGCATTATGAAGTGTGATGTTATCGCAGAAGGTGTTATTGAAGCGACGAAACAAGTAGGTCTTGAATTACCTTTAGTTGTACGTCTTGAAGGTACAAACGTAGAGTTAGGTAAGAAAATTTTAAATGAGTCTGGCTTAAATATTGTTGCAGCAGAATCTATGGCAGACGGTGCACAAAAAATTGTTTCACTAGTGGGCTAATAGAAAGCGGGGGAGAAAAATGAGCGTATTAGTTAATAAAGATACAAAAGTTATTGTTCAAGGTATTACAGGTTCTCAAGGTTTATTCCACACAAAACAAATGATTGAATACGGTACGAAAATTGTCGGTGGTGTAACGCCAGGTAAAGGTGGCACTGATATTGAAGGTGTACCAGTATTTGATACTGTAGAAGATGCAGTGAAAGCAACAGGCGCAAACGCTTCAGTTGTATACGTTCCACCCGCTTTTGCGGCTGATGCAATTATGGAAGCAGTTGATGCAGAAATCGATTTAGTAGTATGTATTACCGAAGGAATTCCTGTATTAGATATGGTAAACGTAAAGAGATATATGGCGGGTAAACATACACGTTTACTTGGACCGAACTGTCCTGGTGTTATTACGCCTGATGAATGTAAAATTGGTATTATGCCAGGGTACATTCATAAAAAAGGCCATGTAGGTATCGTATCTCGTTCTGGTACATTAACGTATGAGGCTGTACATCAGTTAACACAAGAAGGTATTGGTCAATCTACTGCTGTAGGTATCGGTGGGGACCCAGTTAACGGTACGGACTTTATAGATGCGTTAAAAGCATTTAATGAAGATGAAGAAACGCATGCTGTAATTATGATTGGTGAAATCGGTGGTACAGCAGAAGAAGAGGCAGCTGAATGGGTGAAAGCTAATATGACAAAACCTGTTGTAGGCTTCATTGGTGGCCAAACAGCGCCTGCTGGCAAACGTATGGGCCATGCTGGTGCAATCATTTCTGGCGGTAAAGGAACTGCTGCAGAAAAGATTAAAACGATGGAAGCTTGTGGTATTAAAGTAGCGGAAACTCCAGCGGTTATGGGCGAAACGCTAATCTCTGTCTTAAAAGAAAAAGGTCTATTTGAAACTTGTAAAAACTACTAATCTGTTGAAAGACACCTTCTTGCTTGAAGGTGTCTTTTTACGTAATTCTTGTTTACATAATAAAAATTATGGGTAAGGAGAATTAAGATGAAAAGAGAACGATTGTTACATCTTCATTATTTTTTAGCAGATCATTGGAAGGCGATGGAAAGACTACTATATGTCGATCCTGAATTGAAGGGAATATACACGTTTAATACAAAACAAATGGAATACTACACTGGAATATCCTCGAAAAAATCTTCAGAATTAGTAAATTTTCTTCAAAGTTCAAATCTCCCGCAATATATATCTTATTTAGAAAAAAATCGAATCTTTTATATGACTATATGGGATGAATATTATCCACAATTATTACGTGAAATACAAGATCCCCCCTTTGTGTTATATGGAAAAGGAGATAAGTGTTTTCTCAATAAAGCGAATAAATTAGCGGTTATTGGAACGAGAGAACCGACTTTATATGGACATGAGAGTTTAAAATTTATTTTACACCCATTATTAGAAAGGGAATGGCTTATTGTCAGTGGGTTTGCAAGAGGGATAGATACAATGTCTCATGAAATTACAGTAAGACGGCATTGCCCGACTATTGCAATACTAGGACATGGATTATCGTATATGTATCCAAAAGAAAATAGACATTTATATGAAACGTGGAATGAATATATATTGTTATTAACAGAGTATCCGCCGCACTATGCACCTAAAAAATGGTATTTTCCAAAAAGGAACCGGATTATTAGTGGTATAAGTAAGGGTGTTTTAGTTGTAGAAGCGAAATCAAGAAGTGGAACACTTATTACTGCGGACCTTGCTTTAGAGCAAAATAGAGAGGTATTTGCACTTCCTGGACCTATATTTATAGATAGTGCATCAGGAACGAATCATTTGATTCAACAAGGAGCAAAACTAGTAAGAAATGCAGAAGATATCTTGGAAGAGGTTTTAAATTAACCTTATATTTTTATGTTTTTATTAAACAATTATTGACAAATGGTAGATAGGCGCTGTATGGTATATTCATTCTTGATTGACAAAAACAAGAGAAATCAATAAGATTGATGAAGACTTGAATCCACCTCTTAAGGAGGCACTAGCATGTCAGATTACCTCGTAATCGTGGAGTCGCCTTCTAAGGCGAAGACCATTGAGAAATATTTAGGGAAAAAATACAAAGTTGTCGCGTCTATGGGACACGTTCGCGATTTACCTAAAAGCCAAATGGGGATAGAAGTAAAGAACAACTTCACCCCGAAGTATATTACCATTCGTGGTAAAGGTCCCGTCTTAAAAGATTTAAAATCAGCGGCCAAAAAAGCAAAGAAAGTCTATCTCGCGGCCGATCCAGACCGCGAAGGGGAAGCAATTGCTTGGCATTTAGCCAATACGTTAAATGTGGACGTTGAATCAGATTGTCGAGTTGTGTTTAATGAGATTACAAAAGATGCAATAAAAGAATCATTTAAACACCCTCGTGCGATTAATATGGATTTAGTAGATGCACAACAAGCAAGGCGTATACTAGATCGTCTTGTTGGTTACAATATTAGTCCTTTATTATGGAAGAAAGTAAAAAAAGGATTAAGTGCAGGACGCGTACAATCTGTAGCAGTTCGTTTAATTATCGAACGTGAAAAAGAAATTCAAATCTTTGAGCCTGAAGAATTCTGGACAATTAAGACGGAATTTGTAAAGGGGAAAGACACATTTGAAGCAAGCTTTTACGGTGTAGATGGTGAAAAAGTTCAATTAACGAATGAAACGCAAGTGAATGAAATAATTGAACAGATGAAAGATAATGCGTTTTCAGTTGAAAATGTAACGCGAAAAGAGCGAAAACGTAATCCTGCATTACCGTTTACAACATCTTCCTTGCAACAAGAGGCAGCGCGTAAGTTAAACATGCGAGCAAAGAAAACAATGATGCTCGCGCAGCAATTGTATGAAGGTATAGATCTTGGAAAGCAAGGGACGGTAGGTCTTATTACGTATATGAGAACTGACTCAACACGTATCTCAGAAACAGCTCAAACAGAGGCGCGTACTTACATTACTGAGGCGTTTGGTGCGGAATACATAGGGACAGAAAAGAAGAAAGAAACGAAAAAGTCGAACGCGCAAGATGCGCATGAGGCAATTCGTCCTACTTCGGTAATGAGAAGGCCAGAGGAACTAAAGAGTTTCTTAAGTCGTGATCAACTTCGGTTGTATAAACTGATTTGGGAGCGATTTGTTGCAAGTCAAATGGCGTCTGCTATAATGGATACTGTGACAGCTAGACTCATTAATAACAATGTTCAGTTCCGTGCAAGTGGATCGGTTGTAAAGTTTCCAGGATTTATGAAAGTGTATGTAGAGTCGAAAGATGATGGGGCTGAAGAAAAGGATAAAATGTTGCCACCTTTAGAAGTAGGGGAAACGGTATTTTCAAAGGATTTAGAACCGAAGCAACACTTTACACAACCTCCGCCGCGCTATACAGAGGCTCGTCTAGTAAGAACACTTGAAGAGCTTGGAATTGGAAGACCGTCGACTTACGTACCGACACTTGAAACGATTCAAAAACGTGGATACGTAGGTTTGGATAATAAACGCTTCGTTCCAACTGAACTTGGTGAAATAGTAATTGAACTTATTTTAGAGTTTTTCCCAGAAATTATTAACATTGAATTTACTGCTAACATGGAGCAAAGTCTTGATGAAGTAGAAGAAGGAAATGCGAATTGGGTAAAAATTGTTGATGATTTCTACGTAGGCTTTGAACCGCGTTTAGAAAAAGCGGAAAAAGAAATGCGTGAAGTGGAAATTAAAGATGAACCAGCTGGGGAAGACTGTGAATTGTGTGATCACCCAATGGTCTTTAAAATGGGTAAATACGGGAAATTTATGGCTTGTTCGAATTTCCCAGATTGTCGTAATACAAAACCGATTGTGAAAGAAATCGGTGTTACTTGTCCGAAGTGTGATAAAGGTCAAATTATTGAACGCCGTAGTAATAAAAAGAAACGTCTTTTCTATGGATGCGGTACGTATCCAGAGTGTGACTTTGTATCTTGGGATAAACCAATTGGTCGTAAATGTCCGAAGTGCGAAGGTATGCTTGTAGAGAAGAAGTTGAAAAAAGGCGTGCAAGTACAATGTATTTCGTGTGATTATGAAGAAGAACAACAAATGTGAGCGTAACTGCTCACATTTTTTTCGGGAAGAAAAGGAAAGGTGATAAATATGACAACACAAGTAGTAAACGTCATTGGCGCAGGTCTTGCAGGAAGTGAAGCAGCTTACCAAATTGCAAAACGTGGTGTCCAAGTGAAATTATATGAAATGAGACCAGTAAGGCAAACGCCAGCTCATCACACAGATAAATTTGCAGAGTTAGTATGCAGTAACTCGCTTCGAGCAAACACATTAACAAACGCTGTTGGTGTTATTAAAGAAGAAATGCGTCTAATGGACTCTGTTATTATTCGTGCAGCTGATGAGTGCTCTGTACCAGCAGGAGGAGCTTTAGCTGTAGATCGTCATGAATTTGCGGCAAAGGTAACGGAGTATGTGAAAAACCATCCGAACGTAACTGTGATGAATGAAGAAATTACTGAAATTCCAGAAGGGCCTACTGTTATCGCGACAGGTCCACTTACGTCTCCTGATCTTGCTGCACAATTAAAAGAATTAACAGGTGAAGATTATTTTTATTTCTATGATGCTGCAGCACCGATTGTTGAGAAAGACAGCATTGATATGAATAAAGTATATTTAAAGTCTCGTTACGATAAAGGTGAAGCTGCATATTTAAACTGCCCAATGACGGAAGAGGAATTTGACCGTTTTTACGAGGCTTTAATTGCTGCTGAAACAGTACCTTTAAAAGAATTTGAAAAAGAAATTTTCTTTGAAGGTTGTATGCCGGTAGAAGTTATGGCAAGTAGAGGAAGACAGACGCTAGTATTTGGACCGATGAAACCTGTTGGATTAGAAGATCCGAAAACAGGGAAAACGCCATATGCTGTTGTTCAGTTACGTCAAGATGATGCAGCAGGAACATTATACAATATCGTAGGTTTCCAAACGCATTTAAAGTGGGGGCCACAAAAAGAAGTGTTACAGTTGATTCCGGGACTGGAAAATGCAGAGATTGTACGTTATGGTGTAATGCATCGTAATACGTTTATTAATTCACCTAACTTGCTTCGTCCAACATATCAATATAAACAACGTGATGATTTATTCTTCGCTGGCCAAATGACCGGAGTAGAGGGATATGTTGAATCGGCGGCATCAGGATTACTAGCAGGTATTAACGCTGCTCGACTTGCGAAAGGTGAAGAGCCAGTTGTATTACCGCCTGTAACTGCAATGGGAAGTATGGCGAATTATATTACTGCGACAAACGCGAAAAACTTCCAACCAATGAATGCAAACTTCGGTTTGTTTGCACCGTTAGAGAAGAAAATTAAGAGAAAAGCAGAACGAAATGAAGCATATGCAACACGCGCTTTAGAAACAATTCAAAATTTTGTAAATATTTAGTTAAATTTCTTGCAAAGGCTACTAAGTTGTGATACGATTTAGTAGCCTTTATTGAGGTGAATTGTGTGAATGTGAAGAAATTGTTACAATTATTCGTTGGATATTTACAAATTGAAAGAAATTATTCAAAATATACAATTGCAAGTTATCAAAATGATTTAGAACATTTTGTGCAATTTATGGAGCGAGAAGGCATATCCTCTTTTTTAGATGTTACATACGCGGATGTTCGTTTGTACTTAACGACGTTGCACGATGAAAAGTTAGCCCGTAAATCTGTCGCAAGAAAAGTATCAAGCTTACGAAGTTTATATCGTTTTTTGATGCGTGAAGGTTATCGGAAAGATAATCCGTTTGCACTTGCGTCACTCCCCAAAAAAGAATTGTCAATCCCAAAGTTTTTATATGCTGAAGAATTAGAGGAATTATTTGAAGTTGCTGATACGGAAACACCGCTAGGTCAAAGGAATCAAGCTTTATTAGAGTTGATGTATGCGACTGGAATCCGTGTGAGTGAATGTGTCAATTTACAACTTACCGATATTGACTTCGCGGTGGGAACAATTTTAGTAATGGGAAAAGGAAAAAAACAAAGGTATATTCCGTTCGGAAGCTATGCGCAAGATGCTTTAATTACTTATATAGAGAACGGGAGAAAACAGTTAGCTCACAAAACTGAAGAACACTCTCATATGGTATTTTTAAATGCGAAAGGCACGCCGCTAACAAGTCGAGGGGTACGCTATGTATTAAACGAACTCATTAAGAAGGCTTCACTGACAATGCGGATAAGTCCCCATATGTTAAGGCATACATTTGCTACACACATGTTAGATGAAGGGGCAGATTTACGTACTGTACAGGAGCTACTCGGTCATGAGAATTTGTCGACGACACAAATTTATACGCATGTCTCTAAAGAAAGATTGCGTTCGGTCTACATGAAGCATCACCCACGGGCATAAATTGCTTTTAAAGCTATAAAAACATATAAAGGAGTTTTTTCTATGGGAAATTTCCACGCTACAACGATATTTGCAGTTCATCATAATGGAGAATGTGCAATGGCTGGAGATGGTCAGGTGACAATGGGAAATGCAGTTGTAATGAAACATACAGCTCGTAAAGTCCGTAAACTTTTCCAAGGAAAAGTTTTAGCTGGCTTTGCAGGTTCCGTCGCTGACGCATTTACTCTTTTTGAAATGTTTGAAGGGAAATTAGAAGAGTACAATGGGAACTTGCAGCGTGCTGCAGTTGAGATGGCAAAACAATGGCGTGGCGACAAAATGTTACGTCAGCTAGAAGCGATGCTCATTGTCATGGATAAAACAACTATGCTTCTTGTTTCAGGTACAGGAGAAGTGATTGAACCGGATGATGGTATTTTAGCGATTGGATCTGGTGGGAATTATGCGCTTTCTGCAGGTCGTGCTTTAAAGCAATATGCAAGTGAACATTTAACAGCGAAGCAAATTGCAAAAGCGAGTTTAGACGTTGCTGGCGATATTTGTGTTTATACAAACCACAATATAATTGTGGAAGAATTGTAGAATCGTAAGGGAGGCATTTTATATGCATTTACATTTTACTCCGCGTCAAATTGTGGAAAAATTAGATCAATACATTATCGGTCAAAAAGATGCGAAGAAAGCGGTTGCTGTAGCTTTAAGAAATCGATATCGTCGAAGTAAATTAGCTGAAAATCTACGTGATGAAATTGCGCCTAAAAATATTTTAATGATTGGACCGACAGGTGTTGGTAAAACAGAGGTAGCACGACGAATGGCGAAACTCGTTGGAGCACCTTTTATTAAGGTTGAAGCTACCAAATTTACAGAAGTTGGATATGTAGGTAGAGATGTAGAATCGATGGTACGTGACCTTGTGGAAACGTCAGTTCGTATCGTGAAAGAAGAAATGGTAATTAAAGTACAAGATAAAGCAGAAGAACAAGCGAACCAACGTCTTGTTGAAATTTTAGTGCCGAGTCCGGAGAAACAATCTGGATTTAAAAACCCATTAGAAATGCTATTTGGCGGTGCTCAAAATTCGAATCAAACATCTGATGCACAGGAAGATGTTGAAATTGAAAAGAAACGTCAAGATGTGGAAAGAAAGCTTGCCGCAGGACTTCTTGAAGATGAAATTGTATCGATTGAAGTGACTGAGCAACAGTCTTCCATGTTCGATATGTTACAAGGAACTGGCATGGAACAAATGGGAATGAATTTCCAAGATGCATTAGGAAGTTTTATGCCGAAAAAAACAAAAAAACGTAAACTTTCTGTAAAAGAAGCAAGAAAACTCTTGACAAATGAGGAAGCACAGCGCTTAATTGATATGGATGAAGTTACACAAGAGGCTGTTTATCGTGCTGAACAGCTCGGGATTATTTTTATCGATGAAATTGACAAAATTGCTGGTAAGCAGTCGAATAGCGTAGATGTATCACGTGAAGGTGTGCAACGTGACATTTTGCCAATTGTAGAAGGGTCGAATGTTGCGACAAAATACGGATCAGTAAAAACGGATTATATTTTATTCGTTGCAGCTGGAGCGTTTCATATGTCTAAACCGTCGGATTTAATTCCGGAACTGCAAGGGAGATTTCCGATTCGAGTAGAGTTAACAAAATTATCGACAGATGATTTTGTTAAAATATTAATCGAGCCTGACAATGCGTTAATTAAACAATATATGGCTTTATTAGCGACTGAAGGTATAGAAATTGAATTTTCAGACGAAGCTATTCGTAAGATTGCTGAGATTGCTTATCAAGTTAATCAGGATACAGATAATATTGGAGCAAGAAGACTTCATACGATTATGGAGAAACTCCTTGAAGATTTATCGTTTGAAGCATCTGAAATTACGTTAGAGAAAATAACGATAACACCTCAATACGTTGAGGAGAAATTAGCAACGATTGCTAAAAATAAAGATGTGAGCCAGTTTATTTTGTAATAGTGTCATCAGGTGACTCGCCCTAGTTTCCAAGTGATGAAAAAATATGTAAGTAACATGTAGGAGGAACTTTTGAAATGGAATTATTAGCAAAAACAAGAAAATTAAATGCGTTATTACAGAGCGCAGCAGGAAAGCCTGTAAACTTTAGAGAAATGTCTGACACAATGTGTGAAGTAATCGAAGCGAACGTATTCGTAGTAAGTCGTCGTGGTAAATTACTAGGTTATGCAATTCACCAACAAATTGAGAATGAGCGTATGAAACAAATGCTTGCAGAGCGTCAATTCCCGGAAGAATACACGCAAAGCTTATTCAACATTACAGAAACATCTTCGAACTTAGATGTAAACAGTGCTTACACAGCATTCCCAGTAGAAAATAGAGAATTATTCGGTCAAGGTTTAACTACAATCGTACCAATCGTTGGTGGCGGTGAGCGTTTAGGCACATTAGTGTTAGCTCGTCTTGGTCAAGAGTTCTTAGACGATGATTTAATCCTTGCTGAATACAGTTCAACTGTAGTAGGTATGGAAATCTTACGTGAAAAAGCAGAAGAAATCGAAGAGGAAGCACGTAGTAAAGCTGTTGTTCAAATGGCGATTAGCTCATTATCTTACAGTGAGTTAGAAGCAATCGAGCATATCTTCGAAGAATTAAATGGAACAGAAGGTTTACTTGTTGCAAGTAAAATTGCTGATCGCGTAGGAATTACTCGTTCTGTAATCGTAAATGCACTACGTAAATTAGAAAGTGCTGGTGTTATTGAGTCTCGCTCTTTAGGTATGAAAGGAACATACATTAAAGTGCTAAACGACAAATTTCTACAGGAACTTGCTAAATTAAAAACAAACTAATTTATAAAACTCTCCTCGTTTTTTGAGGAGAGTTTTTTGTGTATAAAAGATTAATGGTGTTTGTAAAAAGCGTCATAATCGTGTTCTTTGGAAAAGCTATGAATTGCATTTCATTTTTTTGCTTAAAAGAAATGCAGGTTGGTAATACTAGAATTCGAGTATAAACAAAGAAAGTTTTACATTGTTCGCATTTTCGACTTGATTGTAATATTTCAGTATGATATAGTAAGCAGTGGTGTCAGTACAAAGTACACACGTTTACTGATTTAAGTGTTGGTGCTACGTTTGTAGTTTCGCTTAGAGATGAAGTAAACGGAGGATATCAAAAACCATTTAGGAGGAACTATATTATGTCAGTAATTTCTATGAAGCAATTGCTTGAAGCTGGTGTTCATTTCGGACATCAAACTCGTCGTTGGAACCCAAAAATGAAGCGTTACATTTTCACAGAGCGTAACGGTATCTACATCATCGACTTACAAAAAACTGTGAAAAAAGTTGAGGAAGCTTACAGAACGATGCGTGACATCGCTGCTGAAGGTGGAGACATTTTATTTGTAGGTACTAAAAAACAAGCACAAGAAGCTATTAAAGAAGAAGCAACTCGTGCTGGTATGTACTTCGTTAACCAACGTTGGTTAGGTGGAACTTTAACAAACTTCCAAACAATCCAAAAGCGTATCAAGCGTCTTAAAGACATCGAAAGAATGCAAGAAGATGGTACTTTCGAAGTACTTCCTAAGAAAGAAGTTGTTCAACTTAAAAAAGAGTTAGAGCGTCTTGAGAAATTCTTAGGCGGTATTAAAGATATGAAAGGTCTTCCAAGTGCATTATTCGTAGTAGACCCTCGTAAAGAGCGTATTGCAGTTGCTGAAGCGCGCAAATTACACATTCCAATCATCGGTATCGTTGATACAAACTGTGATCCAGACGAAATCGATCACGTTATCCCAGCAAACGATGATGCAATTCGTGCTGTAAAACTTCTTACATCTAAAATGGCAGACGCGATCCTTGAAGCAAAACAAGGTGAAGAAACTGTTACTGCGTAACAAATTTGGAAAGGTGATAAGGGGTTCGGCCTTTTATCACCTTTTTTAAGGTATAAACACCTTTATAAAAGGTATAAATACATATTTTAGGAGGATGAAAAATATGGCAATCACTGCACAAATGGTAAAAGAACTTCGTGAAAAAACAGGCGCAGGTATGATGGACTGCAAAAAAGCTTTAACAGAAACTAATGGCGACATGGAGAAGGCAATTGACTTCTTACGTGAAAAAGGTATTGCGAAAGCTGCTAAAAAAGCAGACCGCATTGCTGCTGAAGGTTTAACTTTCATCGAAACAAACGGTAACGAAGGTTTAATCTTAGAATTAAACTCTGAAACTGATTTCGTTGCGAAAAACGAAGGTTTCCAAGCATTAATTAAAGAATTAGCTGCTCACTTATTAGCTAACAAACCAGCTAACGTTGAAGAAGCTATGGCTCAAACAATCGAAGGCGGTAAAACAGTAGAAGAGCACATCAACGAAGCAATCGCTAAAATTGGTGAAAAACTTACACTTCGTCGTTTCGAAATCGTAACAAAAACTGATGCAGATGCATTCGGTGCTTACCTACACATGGGTGGACGCATCGGTGTATTAACAGTTCTTGAAGGTTCTACTGATGAAGCAGCTGCTAAAGATGTAGCAATGCATATTGCAGCAGTTAACCCTAAATACATCGACCGCGATGCTGTAACAGCTGAAGAAGTTGAGCATGAGCGTCAAGTATTAACACAACAAGCTTTAAACGAAGGCAAGCCTGAAAAAATCGTTGCAAAAATGGTTGAAGGCCGTCTAGGCAAATTCTTCGAAGAAATTTGCTTACTTGACCAAGCATTCGTTAAAAACCCTGATATGAAAGTTCGTCAGTTCGTTGAGTCTAAAGGCGGAACATTAAAAGGATTCGTTCGCTACGCTGTTGGTGAAGGTATCGAAAAACGCGAAGACAACTTTGCTGAAGAAGTAATGAACCAAGTAAAAGGTAGCAACTAATAAAGATTAGGGAACACATTGTGTTCCCTTTTTTAAAATAAAGATGTAAGCAATTGGAGGTTCATTATGAGTAAACCGAAATATAATCGTGTCGTATTAAAGCTAAGCGGAGAAGCGTTAGCTGGCGAACAAGGATTTGGAATTAACCCGTCTGTTATTAAATCAGTTGCGGAACAAGTGAAAGAAATTGCAGAACTTGATGTAGAGGTTGCTGTTGTTGTTGGTGGCGGAAACATTTGGCGTGGAAAAATCGGAAGTGAAATGGGAATGGATCGTGCTGGAGCAGATTACATGGGTATGTTAGCAACAGTTATGAACTCATTAGCTCTTCAAGATAGCCTAGAGAACATTGGAATTCAAACTCGTGTTCAAACTTCAATCGAAATGCGTCAAGTAGCAGAGCCTTACATTCGTCGTAAAGCAATTCGTCATCTAGAGAAAAAACGTGTTGTGATTTTTGCAGCAGGTACAGGTAACCCATATTTCTCTACAGATACAACGGCAGCACTACGTGCAGCGGAAATCGAAGCAGACGTCATCTTAATGGCGAAAAATAATGTAGATGGCGTATATAATGCAGATCCATCTCTTGACCCAACAGCTACGAAATACGAAACACTTACTTACTTAGATGTATTAAAAGAAGGTTTAGGTGTAATGGATTCAACAGCTTCTTCTTTATGTATGGACAATGATATTCCATTAATTGTATTCTCGGTTATGGAAAAAGGTAACATTAAACGTGCCGTTTTAGGCGAAAATATCGGAACAGTTGTAAGGGGGAAATAAATATGGGACAACAAGTATTGAAGTCTTCAAATGAAAAAATGGAAAAAGCAGTTGCTGCTTACTCTCGTGAATTGGCAACAGTTCGCGCAGGTCGTGCAAGCTCGTCTGTATTAGATAAGGTACAAGTTGATTACTATGGTGCACCAACACCTGTTGTGCAATTAGCGAACATTACAGTTCCAGAAGCACGTTTACTTGTAATTCAACCTTATGATAAAACTTCTATCGGTGATATTGAAAAAGCAATCTTAAAAGCGGATTTAGGCTTAAATCCTTCTAATGATGGAACTGTAATTCGTATTGCATTCCCTGCATTAACAGAAGAGCGTCGTCGTGATCTTGTAAAAGTTGTAAAAAAATATGCTGAAGAAGCAAAAGTTGCTGTTCGTAATGTACGTCGTGACAGTAACGATGATCTTAAGAAGCTTGAAAAAGCTGGCGATATTACAGAAGATGATTTAAGAGGATATACTGAAGATATCCAAAAAGAAACAGATAAATATATTGCAAAAGTTGACGAAATCGCAAAAAACAAAGAAAAAGAAATCATGGAAGTGTAATAGCGATACCTTCGCAAATATGACCCTCTTCTTAAGGGGGTCTTTTTACACTTTTAGGCATACGTCTGCTTGCTGGAGGGTATGAATGATGTTTAAAAACTTTCCTTTTTTTAAAAGTAAAAAGGTCGCATCGTTTGATCATCTCGTTGAAAAAGTGAAAAAAGGATACGTCCCAGAACATATTGCCATCATTATGGATGGTAATGGAAGATGGGCAAAGAGGAGAGCGATGCCTCGTATTGCGGGACATCATGAAGGCATGCAAGTTGTAAAGAAAATCACAAAATTTGCAAGCAAACTTAATGTCAAAGTATTAACTCTTTATGCTTTTTCAACTGAGAACTGGAAAAGACCGAAAAAGGAAGTTGACTATTTAATGAGGCTTCCAGAAGAATTTCTAGGTACATTTTTACCAGAATTGATTAAAGAGAACGTACAAGTCCGAGTAATAGGACAACAAGATCGTCTTCCTACGCATACACGCAGAGCGATGGAAAAGGCCATGGAAGATACGAAAGAGAATACGGGATTAATTCTTAATTTCGCGTTAAACTATGGAAGTCGAGATGAGATCGTTTCTGCTGTGCAACATATGGTGAAAGATAGTGAGGAAGGAAAAATTCGTGTTGAAGATGTAAGTGAAGAAATGCTTTCTTCTTATTTAATGACGAGTTCTTTACCTGACCCAGAGTTGTTAATCCGTACGAGCGGAGAGCTACGTATTAGTAATTTCATGTTATGGCAAATTGCATATTCGGAATTTTGGTTTACAGATGTGTATTGGCCAGATTTTACCGAGGAACATTTGCTAAATGCGATTACAGACTTTCAGCATAGAGGGCGCAGATTCGGAGGCGTGTAGAAAGAGAGGGTTTGGTAGTGAAACAGAGAATTATTACTGGAGTGGTTGCTGCCGCGCTATTCATTCCCATCGTAATTTACGGTGGCGTGCCTTTTACGGTTTTAGTGTATGCACTTGCTTCTATAGGTTTATATGAATTAATTCGTATGAATAAGCTTACGCTTATTTCAATACCAACAGTTTTAGCTGCAGTATTATTATGGATCATTTTAATTCCAAGTAGTGCATCAGAACTGTTTACGCAGATTGGATTAGGTAAATTAGAAATCACATTTGTGATTGTTTTATTACTTTTATCATATACAGTCCTTTCTAAGAATACATTTACTTTTGACAATGCTTCATTTTTGCTAATGGCAACAACATATGTTGGAATGGGATTCCTATATTTGAATGAAACGAGAATATTAGGAATTAAATATGTGTTTTGTGCATTATTTGTTATATGGGCTACTGATTCAGGCGCATATTTCGTAGGAAAGGCATTAGGAAAGAGGAAATTGTGGCCAGAAATTAGTCCAAATAAAACGATTGAAGGTTCAATAGGTGGCATCGTTTGTGGAATTGTTGTGGCACTCGTTTACAATATGTTCTTCCCTGTTGAGGCTAATGTAGGGATTTTAATTGTGTTGACAATTATCATTTCTATTTTTGGACAAATTGGTGATTTAGTACAGTCTGCATTTAAACGTCATTATGGCGTAAAGGATTCAGGTACGATTTTACCTGGACATGGTGGTATATTAGATCGAACAGATAGTTGGTTATTTGTTTTACCAATTCTCTACTTCTTATTACAATACAATTAATAAATGAACGAGGGGTTGGAGTCATGAAAAACATTAGTTTATTAGGTGCAAGCGGATCAATTGGTACACAAACTTTAGATGTATTACGCTCGCACCCAGACCAATTCCGTCTCGTTGCTTTTTCTGTAGGGAAAAATATTGACTACGCAGTAAATGTAATTCAAGAATTTTCTCCGCAAATCGTCTCTGTGCAAAGAGAGGAAGATGTTTTAAAATTACAAGCTGTCTCTGGTAATACAAAAGTTGTATATGGTAGTGAAGGGCTTTTAGAAGTAGCATTACATCCAGATGCGGAGATTGTAGTAAATGCTGTTGTAGGTAGCGTAGGGTTGTTACCAACACTTCGTGCAATTGAGGCGAAAAAAACAATTGGAATTGCAAATAAAGAAACATTAGTAACTGCAGGGCATCTTGTAATGGAAGCGGCACGAAAACATAATGTTTCGTTACTTCCGGTAGATAGTGAACATTCAGCTATTTTTCAATGTTTGAATGGTGAAAATGAAAAAAGAATTTCTCGACTAATTATAACGGCTTCCGGTGGAAGTTTCCGTGATAAAACGAGAGATGAATTGCATCATGTGACCGTAGAAGATGCACTTCGACATCCAAACTGGTCAATGGGTTCGAAAATTACAATTGATTCTGCTACAATGATGAATAAGGGGCTAGAAGTAATTGAAGCACATTGGCTTTTTGGTATCCCTTATGAGCAAATCGATGTTGTTTTACATAAAGAAAGTATTATCCATTCTATGGTTGAATTTGAAGATCGTAGTGTAATGGCACAGCTTGGCTCACCTGATATGCGAGTACCAATTCAATACGCGCTTACATATCCTGATCGATTGCCTCTAACAGACACAAAACAGTTAAACTTATGGGAAATAGGGACGTTGCATTTTGAAAAAATGAATCAAGAACGATTCCGTTGCCTACGTTTTGCGTATGAAGCTGGAAAAGCAGGTGGAAGTATGCCAGCTGTAATGAACGCAGCGAATGAAGTAGCTGTTGAAGCTTTTTTACAAAAGAGAATTGGTTTCTTAACAGTGGAAGACCTCATTGAAAAAGCAATGAACCATCACAATGTCATTGCACGTCCGAGCTTAGAGGAAATTTTGGAAATTGATGCAGCCACAAGACGGTTTGTGATGGAACAAATTTAGCAAAGGTGGTTATGGAATTGAATACAGCGATTGCCTTTATATTAATTTTCGGTGCACTCGTATTTTTCCATGAGCTAGGGCATCTATATTTCGCAAAAAGAGCAGGTATTTTATGCCGTGAGTTTGCGATTGGTTTTGGTCCGAAAATATTCTCATTTGAAAAGAATGAAACGGTGTATACGATTCGATTACTGCCCCTTGGTGGCTATGTAAGAATGGCTGGCGAAGATGCAGACACAGTTGAGTTAAAGCCTGGAAAAAAGGTTGGCCTTGTATTAAATGAAAAAGACGAAGTTGCGAAATTAGTTTTTGATGGATATGAAAAGTATCCAAATGTTCGTGTCATTGAAGTCGAACAAGCTGATTTAGAGCATAATTTAACAATTTCGGGCTATGAAGAGTACGAGGAAGAGCTTCAAACATTCCGAGTGAATGAAAAGGCTCGTATTATTACTGCTGGTGAAGAAATACAAATTGCTCCGTACAATAGGCAGTTCGGCTCCAAGAAATTGGGTCAACGTGCCTTAACAATCTTTGCAGGTCCTGCAATGAACTTCATTTTAGCATTTGTTATTTTTGTGATTCTTGGATTTGTACAAGGTGTTCCTGTTGACAAGCCAATGGTCGGAAAAGTAATGGAGAATAGTGCAGCCGAGCAAGCTGGATTAAAAGAAAATGATACAATTCAAGCAATCGATGGGAAAAACACAAGTACATGGAAAGATGTTGTTACCGTTGTACGTGAAAACCCAAATAAAGAAATTACGTTACAAGTAAAGCGTGATAATGAACAGTTTAATGTAAAAGTAACGCCAACACTCGATAAAGAAGGAAAAGACGAAGTGGGTAGAATTGGTGTTTACTCTCCAGTAGAGAAAACAGTAATGGGTTCTATTAAATCAGGATTTGAACAAACATACCAATGGACAAAACTAATTTTTGATTCACTTGTGAAATTAGTAACTGGTCAATTCTCTATTAATGAGTTGTCAGGTCCAGTAGGAATTTATAATCTAACAGATCAAGTTGTAGATTATGGATTTACGCGTGTATTAAGTTTAGCAGCAGTTTTAAGTATTAACCTTGGTTTATTTAATTTACTACCAGTCCCTGCTTTAGACGGTGGACGTTTGTTCTTCTTCTTAATTGAAGCGTTACGAGGGAAACCAATTGACCGCCAAAAAGAAGGAATGGTTCACTTTATTGGTTTTGCATTATTAATGTTACTTATGTTAGTTGTAACTTGGAATGACATTCGTAAGTTTTTCTTGTAAAATAAAGTGAAACTTATAATGAAATAGAGCTCGTAGAATAAAATCCCTCACCTAACTCGAGGTGAGGGGTTTTACTGCGTGAAAGAGTAAAATGAAGAGGTGCGAATAAATGAAACAAAGTATGGTATTCAGTCCTACATTACGTGAAGTTCCAGCTGATGCGGAGATTAAGAGTCATCAGTTATTACTTCGCGCAGGTTTTATGCGTCAAAATGCTTCTGGTATTTATAGTTTTCTACCATTTGGATTAAAAGTACTACACAAAGTAGAACGTATCGTTCGAGAAGAAATGGAGCGCGCAGGAGCTGTAGAATTATTAATGCCAGCGATGCAAGCGGCAGAATTATGGCAAGAATCAGGCCGTTGGTATTCTTACGGATCTGAATTAATGCGTATGAAAGATCGTAACGCTCGTGAATTCGCATTAGGAGCGACACATGAAGAAGTAATTACGGATCTTGTACGTGATGAAGTGAAATCATATAAAAAATTACCGTTAACATTGTACCAAATTCAAACAAAATTCCGTGATGAACAAAGACCTCGTTTCGGTTTATTACGTGGAAGAGAGTTTCTAATGAAAGATGCATACTCTTTCCATGCTACACAAGAGAGTTTAGATGAAGTATACGATCGTTTATACAAAGCATACTCTAACATTTTTGCTCGTTGTGGCTTGAATTTCCGTGCAGTTATTGCTGACTCTGGAGCAATGGGCGGAAAAGATACGCATGAATTTATGGTATTATCTGAAGTTGGTGAAGATACAATTGCATACTCTGATACATCTAATTATGCAGCAAACATCGAAATGGCTCCTGTTGTAGCTACGTATACGAAGAGTGATGAAGCAGAAAAGGCACTTGAAAAAGTAGCAACACCAGATCAAAAAGCAATTGAAGAAGTATCTGCATTCTTAAACATTGAAGCTGACAAGTGCATTAAGTCTATGGTATTTAAAGTAGATGAGAAATTAGTAGTTGTACTTGTACGTGGTGATCATGAAGTAAACGATGTAAAAGTGAAAAATGTATACGGCGCTTCAGTTGTTGAGCTTGCTTCTCATGAAGAAGTGAAAGAATTATTAAACTGTGAAGTTGGTTCTTTAGGACCGATTGGTGTAACAGGTGATATCGAAATTATCGCAGACCATGCTGTAGCATCAATTGTTAACGGTTGTTCAGGAGCGAACGAAGAAGGATTCCATTATGTAAATGTAAATCCAGAACGTGACTTTAAAGTAAGTCAATATACAGATTTACGCTTCATTCAAGAAGGAGACCAGTCTCCAGATGGAAACGGAACAATTCTTTTCGCACGCGGAATTGAAGTTGGTCATGTATTCAAATTAGGAACTCGTTATAGTGAAGCAATGAACGCAACATTCCTAGATGAAAACGGAAAAACACAACCACTTATTATGGGTTGTTACGGTATCGGTGTATCTCGTACAGTGGCAGCAATCGCAGAGCAGTTTAATGATGAGAACGGTTTAGTTTGGCCAAAAGCTGTTGCACCGTTCCATGTGCATGTAATTCCAGTAAATATGAAATCTGATGCACAACGTGAAATGGGTGAAAATATCTACAACTCATTACAAGAACAAGGGTACGAAGTATTACTAGATGATCGTGCAGAACGTGCGGGTGTTAAATTTGCAGATGCAGATTTATTCGGCCTTCCAGTTCGCGTGACAGTTGGTAAAAAAGCAGACGAAGGTATTGTAGAAGTGAAAGTACGTGCTACAGGCGAGTCTGAAGAAGTGAAAGTAGAAGAACTTCAAACATATATTACAAATATTTTAAAATAAGAAGAGGTACCTCGTAATGAGGTACCTTCTCTTTCTTTGTAAACGTATTTTGTAAAAGAAGAAGGGAGAAATCTTTCTTTGTAGTACGTTTCAATTTATAATAGCAAATGGAAGGAGAGTGCTTATGTCTTTAACAAATGAACAACAAGAGCGATTTCAAATTTTGCTCCAGCAGTTGCAAATACCAGACGACCTTATAAATCAATATTTACAAGGTGGTGGTATTGAAAGGCTCGTTATTGATAAAGCGAATAAAAGTTGGCATTTTGATTTACAAGTGCCACGTATTTTGCCTACAGAATTATATGAATTGCTAGAAACAAAGCTTAAGCAATCATTTTCTCATATTGCAAGAACAACATTTGCATTAGAAACAGAGAATAAACAATTTACAGAAGAAGAAGTGAGGGCGTATTGGCCGCTTTGTACGGAACGAATTACATTTTCACCTATGTTTGCTTACTTAAAGAAGCAGCTTCCGCAGGTGAATGGAGTGAAGTTGCTAATAAATGTGAATAATGAGCTGGAATCTACTGCTTTAAAGAAAAACGTTGCGAAACCAGTAGGGGATCAATACGAAACTTTTGGATTCCCGCGTTTTCAGTTAGACACACATATACAGCAAAATACAGAAGAAATGCAAAAGTTTCGTGAGCAAACGCAGCAAGAAGATCGTGAACGTGTTATACAAGCTATGGAAGAAATGGCGAAGAAGCAAGCTGAAGAAAGTAGCGTTGTGCATGAAGGACCGGTTGTACTCGGATATCTCATTAAGCCGGATGAAGAGATTACACCGATGCGAGAAATTCAAGATGAAGAAAGAAGAAAAACAGTTCAAGGATACGTCTTCCATGTAGAAACGAAAGAGCTGCGTAGTGGCCGTACGTTATTAACTTTAAAAATAACAGACTATACGGATTCAATTATGATCAAAATGTTCTCGCGTGACAAAGAAGATATTCCAATGCTGCAATCCTTGAAAAAAGGAATGTGGGTGAAAGCGCGTGGTTCTGTTCAAAATGATACATTCGTTCGAGATTTAGTAATGATTGCAAATGATATAAATGAAATAACAGGACCGTCTCGTAAAGATAAAGCGCCAGAAGGTGAAAAACGTGTAGAGCTGCATCTTCACACACCGATGAGCCAAATGGACGCTGTTACTCCTGTTTCTAGACTTGTTGCCCAAGCAGGTAAATGGGGACATGAGGCAATCGCTGTTACAGACCATGCTGTTGCGCAGTCTTTCCCAGAGGCATATTCTGCGGGTAAAAAGGCTGGGGTTAAAGTTATATATGGTGTAGAAGCGAATCTAGTTAATGATGGTGTACCAATTGCATATAACGAAGCGCATCGTTTACTTGCAGAGGAAACATATGTTGTTTTCGACGTTGAGACGACAGGTTTATCAGCTGTATATGATACTGTTATCGAGTTAGCGGCTGTAAAAGTAAAAGGTGGCGAAATTATTGACCGCTTTGAATCTTTCGCAAATCCACATCAGCCATTATCTGCGACGATTATTGAATTAACAGGTATTACAGATGATATGTTAACGGATGCACCAGAAGTGGACGAAGTGTTTAAAAAGTTTGAAGAATGGATGGGCGACCATACACTTGTTGCTCATAACGCAAGTTTTGATATGGGCTTTATTAACGTAGGTTTTAAAAAGGCTGGGCTAGAAAAAACGAATAATCCTGTTATTGATACGTTAGAACTTGCAAGATTCTTATTCCCAGAAATGAAAAACCACCGATTAAATACGATGTGTAAAAAGCTTGATATTGAATTAACGCAACATCACCGTGCGATTTATGATACAGAAGCAACGGGATACTTACTTGTGAAAATGTTAAAAGATGTGATTGAAAAGGGATTTGAATATCACGATCAATTAAATGATAGCATGGGGCAAGGGGATGCGTATAAGCGTGGACGTCCAAGTCATATGACGTTACTTGCCACATCAGATGTAGGGTTGAAAAATTTATATAAACTTGTTTCCTATTCTCACCTAAATTACTTTTATCGTGTACCACGAGTACCAAGGTCACTATTAAAAAAATATCGTGAAGGAATTTTAGTAGGAACGGCTTGTGATAAAGGTGAAGTGTTTGAGGCGATGATGCAAAAAGCTCCTGAAGAGGTAGAAGAAATTGCGCAGTTCTATGATTACATTGAAGTAATGCCTCCAGAGGTGTTACGTCATTTAGTAGAACGTGAACTGGTTCGAGATGAGGGACAATTAAAAACAATTATTTCTAACTTAGTAAAACTAGGTGAGACGTTAGATAAACCAGTTGTTGCTACAGGAAACGTGCATTATATAGATCCAGAGGATGCAATGTATCGCAAAATTTTAGTCAGTTCGCAGGGCGGAGCCAATCCGTTAAACCGACATTCATTACCACCTGTACATTTCCGTACAACGGATGAAATGTTAGAGTGTTTTTCATTCTTAGGTGAAGACGTAGCGAAAGAAATTGTTGTAACGAATACACAAAAGGTTGCATCATTGATTGGTGATGTTCATCCGGTGAAAGATGATCTATATACACCGAAAATTGAAGGTGCAGATGATGAGACGCGTGACATGAGTTATAAAATGGCGCGTAGCATTTATGGTGAAGAGTTACCTGAAATTGTAGAAGCGCGTTTAGAAAAAGAATTAAAAAGTATTATTGGGCATGGATTCGCCGTAATTTATTTAATTTCACATAAGCTTGTGAAGAAATCGTTAGTAGACGGATATTTAGTAGGTTCGCGTGGATCGGTAGGTTCATCGTTCGTTGCAACGATGATGGAAATTACAGAAGTAAACCCATTACCACCACACTATGTATGTCCGAAGTGTAAGCAATCAGAATTCTTTAATGATGGT
Source organism: Bacillus sp. 16GRE42 (assembly GCF_019837435.1). Classification (NCBI taxonomy): domain Bacteria; kingdom Bacillati; phylum Bacillota; class Bacilli; order Caryophanales; family Bacillaceae; genus Bacillus; species Bacillus sp. 16GRE42. Next base: position 1,337,522 of record NZ_JADAXF010000001.1, on the reverse strand, counting down.
TCTGTAGGTTCTGGTTTTGACTTGCCGGATAAAGAATGTCCTGCATGTAATGTTCCATACGTGAAAGATGGACATGATATTCCGTTCGAAACGTTCCTTGGATTTAAAGGAGATAAGGTACCCGATATCGATCTGAACTTCTCCGGGGAATACCAACCACGTGCTCATAACTATACGAAAGTACTGTTCGGTGAAGATTATGTATACCGTGCGGGTACAATAGGTACAGTCGCGGAAAAAACGGCTTATGGATATGTAAAAGGTTATGCAAATGATCATAATTTAACGATTCGAAATGCAGAGATTGACCGCTTAGTAGCAGGATGTACGGGCGTAAAACGTACAACCGGACAGCATCCAGGTGGTATTATCGTTGTACCAGATTACATGGATATCTTTGATTTCTCACCAATTCAGTTTCCGGCGGATTCAATAGGGGCTGAGTGGAGAACGACACACTTTGATTTCCACTCCATTCATGATAATTTATTGAAACTTGATATACTAGGACACGATGATCCGACTGTTATTCGTATGTTACAAGATTTAAGTGGTATTGATCCGAAAACAATCCCGACAGACGATCCAGAAGTAATGAAAATTTTCTCAGGCCCGGAATCATTAGGGGTAACGGAAGAACAAATTAACTGTAAAACAGGTACACTTGGTATACCAGAGTTTGGTACGAAATTCGTAAGGCAGATGTTAGAAGAGACGAAACCTACGACATTCTCTGAGTTAGTCCAAATCTCTGGACTATCACATGGTACAGACGTATGGCTTGGTAATGCAAACGAGTTAATTTATAACGGTACATGTACGCTGAGTGAAGTTATCGGTTGTCGTGATGACATTATGGTATATTTAATCTATCAAGGTTTAGACCCATCATTAGCCTTCAAAATCATGGAGTCAGTTCGTAAAGGTAAAGGTGTACCGGAAGAATGGGAAGATGACATGAAAAGTAATAATGTACCAGGATGGTATATTGATTCATGTAAGAAAATAAAGTACATGTTCCCTAAAGCCCATGCGGCTGCTTACGTACTTATGGCTGTACGTATTGCATACTTTAAAGTACATTTCGCGCTTCTATTCTATGCGGCATACTTTACAGTTCGTGCAGATGACTTTGATATAGAGGCGATGGCGAAGGGTTCAGCATCTATACGTGTAAGAATTGATGAAATTGCGCAAAAAGGTTTGGATGCAGCGCCGAAAGAGAAAAGTTTATTAACAGTACTAGAAATGACACTTGAAATGTGTGAGCGTGGATACTCATTCCAAAAGGTTGATTTATACCGTTCGCATGCAACAGAATTTATTATTGATGGGGATACTTTAATTCCTCCATTTAATGCAGTGCCTGGACTTGGTACAAACGCAGCTTTAAGTATTGTAGAAGCACGCAAAAATGGAGATTTCTTATCAAAAGAAGATTTACAGCAGCGCAGTAAGGTTTCGAAAACAATTATTGAGTATTTAGATAGTCAAGGTTGCTTAGGCGATCTACCTGATCAAAACCAGTTATCACTGTTCTAATAGGTAGGAAAAGTCTTTGCAAATCAACATTTGCTATGGTATACTATTAACCGAGATAACCATGTCATGTATATTGTGTAAAAAAAAGAGTGGGGAAACCCACTCTTTCGTGTTACTATCTACGTTTTATTGATGTGGAGAGGTAAGAAATTTCTGTCGTATATACATATTTTGTTACAAGTTTTACTTCTTAAATTTGGTAATACTAAGACAGATATTCCCTGCTTAACGGCAGGGGCTTTTGTTAGCTAACGAGAAAGAATAAGATGGACCGTTTTTATGGACGGGGTCTTTTCTTGTAAATGGTACATGGCGGCAGGAAGGAGGCTGTTTATGGATAAGAAAGTCACAGAAGTTGTAGAAGCATTTGCGCAGCCAATCGTTGAAGAGTTAAATCTTGAACTTGTAGATGTAGAGTATGTGCAAGAAGGACAAGACTGGTTCTTACGCGTATTCATCGATTCTGAAAAGGGAGTCGACATTGAAGAATGCGGTGCGGTAAGTGAACGTTTAAGCGAAGCTTTAGATAAAGAGGATCCAATTCCTCATCTTTACTTTTTGGATGTATCATCTCCTGGAGCGGAACGCCCATTAAAGAAAGAGAAAGACTTCCAGCAAGCGGTAGGAAAACAAGTGGCAATTAAAACATATGAGCCGATTGATGGTGAAAAAATGTTTGAAGGAAAGCTACTTTCCTACGATGGTACTACAATTACATTATTATTAACAATTAAAACACGTAAAAAAGAAATCCAAATTCCAATGGATAAAGTTGCAAATGCGCGACTTGCTGTTACGTTTTAGTTAGAAGGGGGATCTTCATGAGCACTGAGTTGTTAGATGCCTTGCTCGTATTAGAGTCAGAAAAAGGAATCAGCAAAGATATTATTATTGATGCGATTGAAGCAGCGTTAATCTCTGCTTATAAACGCAATTTTAATCAAGCACAAAACGTTCGTGTGAGCTTTAACCCAGAAGTGGGAACAATTCAAGTTTTAGCACGTAAAGACGTTGTAGATAATGTGTTTGATCCACGTCTTGAAATTTCTGTTGAAGAAGCAAGACAAATTAATCCAAACTATCAAGATGGTGACGTACTAGAGATTGAAGTAACACCAAAAGATTTCGGTCGTATTGCAGCACAAACTGCAAAACAGGTTGTAACACAACGAGTGCGCGAAGCAGAGCGTGGTGTTATTTACTCTGAGTTTAGTGACCGTGAAGAAGATATCATGGTGGGTATCGTACAACGTCAAGATGCTCGTTTTATCTATGTAAGCTTAGGGAAAGTAGAAGCTTTATTACCTGTAAGTGAGCAAATGCCAAACGAACAGTACAAACCACATGATCGTATTCGCGTATTCATTACGAAAGTAGAAAAAACAACAAAAGGACCACAAATTTACGTATCACGTACACATCCTGGTCTTTTAAAACGTTTATTCGAAATGGAAGTTCCTGAAATTTATGATGGAACTGTTGAAATTCGTTCTGTAGCACGTGAAGCTGGCGATCGTTCTAAAATTTCTGTACATGCAGAGAACATTGATGTTGATCCAGTAGGTTCTTGTGTAGGACCGAAAGGACAACGTGTACAACGCATTGTAGACGAATTAAAAGGCGAAAAGATTGACATCGTTCGCTGGTCAAATGATCCAGTAGAATATGTTGCAAATGCTTTAAGCCCATCACAAGTTGTTAAAGTGCTTGTAGATGAAGAAGAAAAAGCAACAACTGTTGTTGTTCCAGACCACCAACTGTCATTAGCTATTGGTAAGCGTGGACAAAATGCACGTCTTGCAGCTAAATTAACAGGTTGGAAAATTGATATTAAGAGTGAGTCTGATGCGAAACAACTTGGTATTGTAACAGAAGAAGATAGCGTAATCGCATTCGGATTCGATTCAGTTGAAGACGAAATCGAATAGAGGTGATGAGTATGAGCAATCGAAAAGTTCCGTTACGAAAATGTGTTGCAACGCAAGAAATGAAATCAAAACGAGAGCTCGTTCGCATTGTTCGTTCCAAAGAGGGAGAAGTGTCCATTGATTTAACTGGAAAGAAATCAGGACGAGGTGCTTATTTATCAAAAGATAAAGAAAGTATTCTTCAAGCCCAAAAGAAAAATGTTTTGGAACATCATCTAAAAGCGAAAATCGACGGTTCTCTATACGAAGAGCTTCTTGAGCTTGTTGAGAAGGAGTCGAAATAAGTGTCCGATTGGAAATCGTTTTTAGGACTAGCAAACCGGGCTCGGAAAATTATTTCGGGTGAAGAACTTGTTTTAAAAGAAGTACGAAGTGGCAAAGCAAAACTTGTATTGCTATCTGAAGATGCGTCAGCAAATACTACAAAACGCATCACGGATAAAGCGACGTATTACAACGTACCAATGAGAAAGGTCGAAAATCGACAACAATTAGGGCATGCGATTGGGAGAGACGAGCGAGTCGTTGTAGCTGTGTTAGATGAGGGCTTTGCGAAAAAGCTGCGTAGCATGCTCGATACAAATTACCGGGGGTGAAGGTATGAGTAAAATTCGAGTGCATGAATATGCAAAACAACATAATATCTCAAGTAAAGATCTTATGACAAAACTAAAAGAAATGAATATCGAGGTTTCGAATCATATGACAATGTTAGACGATGAAGTAGTAAACAAATTAGATAATGCGTACCAAACTGAAAAACCTTCTGTTGCAGATGAGTTTGAAGTAGAAGAAAAAGTTGTTCGTAGTAAAAAGAACAGCAATAAGAAAAAGAAAAAAGGCAAAGGAAATGAAGACAAACGTCAAGATAACTTTGCTGGAAGACAACAAACACAAATTGTAGAAACACCAGATAAACTTACTTTCTCTGGAAGTCTTACAGTAGGTGAGCTTGCTAAAAAATTAAGCAAAGAGCCGTCTGAAATTATTAAGAAGCTCTTTATGCTTGGAATTATGGCAACAATTAACCAAGACTTAGATAAAGATACAATTGAGTTAATTGCTACTGATTATGGTATTGAAGTAGAAGAAGAAGTAGTTGTAAGTGAAACTGAATTTGAAACATTCATCGATGAGCAAGATGATGAAGAGAACTTAAAAGAGCGTCCAGCTGTAGTTACAATTATGGGGCACGTTGACCATGGTAAAACAACTTTACTTGACTCTATCCGTAATTCAAAAGTAACTGCAGGCGAAGCAGGTGGAATTACTCAGCATATTGGTGCATACCAAGTTGAAGTAAATGACAAGAAGATTACATTCTTAGATACGCCTGGTCACGCGGCATTTACAACGATGCGTGCTCGTGGTGCGCAAGTAACGGATATTACAATTCTTGTTGTTGCAGCTGATGACGGTGTTATGCCACAAACAGTTGAAGCGATTAGCCATGCGAAAGCAGCTGGAGTACCAATTATTGTAGCTGTGAATAAAATGGATAAACCAGCGGCAAATCCTGATCGTGTAATGCAAGAATTAACAGAATATGAATTAGTTCCAGAAGCTTGGGGCGGAGATACAATTTTCGTACCAATTTCTGCAATTCAAGGTGAAGGAATTGACAACTTACTAGAAATGATTCTTCTTGTAAGTGAAGTAGAAGAATATAAAGCAAATCCAAACCGTTATGCAACTGGTACTGTAATCGAAGCACAGCTTGATAAAGGTAAAGGAACTATCGCGACATTACTTGTTCAAAACGGTACACTTCGAGTTGGAGATCCAATCGTTGTTGGTACTTCATTCGGACGTGTTCGTGCAATGGTAAGTGATATTGGTCGTCGTGTAAAAGTTGCTGGTCCATCAACTCCTGTTGAAATTACAGGTTTAAATGAAGTACCACAAGCGGGAGATCGTTTCATGGCATTCGCTGATGAGAAGAAAGCTCGTCAAATCGGTGAATCACGTGCACAAGAAGCGTTACTTGCTCAACGTGGTGAAAAATCTAAATTAAGCCTTGAAGATTTATTCCAACAAATCCAAGAAGGCGATGTAAAAGAAATTAACTTAATTGTGAAAGCAGACGTACAAGGTTCTGTAGAAGCAATGGCAGCGTCACTTCGTAAAATTGATGTTGAAGGTGTTAAAGTTAAAATTATCCATACAGGCGTAGGTGCGATTACAGAATCTGATGTTATTTTAGCTTCTGCATCTAATGCAATTGTAATTGGATTTAACGTACGCCCTGATGTGAATGCGAAGCGTACAGCTGAATTAGAGAATGTTGATGTTCGTTTACACCGTATTATCTATAAAGTAATCGAAGAAATCGAATCAGCAATGCAAGGTATGCTGGATCCAGAATTCGAAGAAAAAGTAATCGGTCAAGCGGAAGTACGCCAAACATTCAAAGTAACAAAAGTTGGAACAATCGCAGGTTGTTACGTAATTGACGGTAAAATTACACGTGATAGTGGCGTGCGTATTATCCGTGATGGCGTAGTAATTTTCGAAGGACAACTTGATACGTTAAAACGTTTCAAAGATGACGTAAAAGAAGTTGCACAAAACTATGAGTGTGGTATTACAATTGAGAGATATAATGATCTTAAAGAAGGGGACATCATTGAAGCGTACATTATGGAAGAAGTGAAGCGATGATTATCGCTTCACTCTCATTCGAGTGTATGATTTACGATGTGCATTCTTTAAAAGAGAAACGAGCAATTTTGCAACGGGTGCTAACTCGTGTGAAGCAGCGTTATAATGTAGCTGTTTCAGAAGTAGGGCATCAAGATGTATGGCAACGTACAGAAATTGCAATTGTTTCTGTATCCTCTAATCGTGTTATTTGTGAAAAAGAAATGAATCGTGTACTCGAGTACATCGATTCATTTCCTGAAATTGAACGTACAATAACACAATTGGAATGGTATTGAATGAGGTGAAGAGTTATGAAATTACGTGCAAACCGTGTAGGCGAGCAAATGAAAAAAGAATTAGGCGACATCATCAGTCGTAAAATTAAAGATCCACGTGTTGGATTTGTTACAGTAACAGATGTACAAGTGAGTGGAGATTTACAAATTGCTACAGTATATATTTCTGTTTTAGGTGATGAGGAACAGAAAGAAAGTACATTAAAAGGTTTAGCGAAGGCAAAAGGTTTCATTCGTTCAGAAATTGGCCAGCGTATTCGTCTTCGTAAAACACCGGAAATTTCCTTTGAGTTTGATGAGTCTATCGGATATGGTCATCGAATTGATACACTTTTACATCAAATTAATAAAGACGGTAAACGTGAAGAATAATGGATAGACATTTGTCTATCCATTTTTTCAATGCAAAATTAATTTTGGATAATTACTATGAAAGAATTATGATGAGGTGAACATATATGGAAGGTGTAGTATTATTACATAAGCCAAAAGGCATGACATCACATGATTGTGTATTTAAATTAAGAAAGATATTGCGTGAGAAACGAATTGGTCATACAGGAACATTAGATCCAGATGTAACAGGAGTATTACCTATTTGTGTAGGACGAGCAACGAAGATTGCACAATTTTTAACGAGTGAGACGAAAACATATGAAGGTGAAGTAACACTTGGATTTTCAACGACAACTGAAGATGCTTCTGGTGAAGTTGTTGAAACGAAAAATGTAGATCGTGTTATTACTCGTAAGGAAGTAGAAGGGGCTCTTGCTGCATTAACAGGTACGATTGAACAAATGCCTCCGATGTTTTCAGCTGTAAAAGTTAACGGAAAAAAACTATATGAATATGCAAGAGCAGGACAAGAAGTTGAACGTCCAGTTCGTACAATTACAATTCATGAATTTGTATTACTAGATGATCGTGAAGTGTTTGAGGGGGAAAATATTTCATTTCGTTTCCGTGTAACGTGTAGTAAAGGGACATATGTAAGAACATTAGCAGTAATGATTGGTGAAAAACTTGGTTTCCCATCACATATGTCTCACCTTGTAAGAACAGCTTCGGGTGAATTTTTATTAGAAGATTGCATATCATTTGAAGAAATTGAAGAAAACGTGCAAAATGGAACAGTAGAGTCTATCTTCATTTCAATTGATGAAGCATTAAGTAAGTTTCCAAAAATGGTTGTAGATGAAAAGCAAGCAGAGAAAATAAAGAATGGTATGTTCTTAAAAAATGAATTGCAAATAACGGCGCCATTTATAACAGTGTTTGATACAAATAATCGCTGCCTTGCAATTTATGAGCACCATCCAAAACACCCTGGTATGCTAAAGCCGATGAAAGTACTTGTGAATAATCAAGAACTAAAGCTATAATGAATTATTGGAAGGATTATTACAGAAAAAGGTGAATTCAAGCGTGAAACTTATTCATTTAACTCATCCACATGAACAAAATAAATTAGAATTACCACCTACTGTAATGGCATTAGGATTTTTTGATGGCATTCATTTAGGACATCAATGTGTGATTCGAACTGCGAAACAAATAGCTGATGAACGAGGATATAAAAGTGCAGTTATGACATTTTATCCGCACCCATCTGTTGTTTTAGGAAAAAAGGAAGCGCATGCGGAGTATATTACACCAATGTGTGATAAAGAAAAAATAGTCGAAAACTTAGGGATCGATATATTATATGTTATTAAATTTGATGAATCGTTTGCAGGCTTATTGCCACAACAATTTGTAGATGATTATATTATTGGTTTGAATGTAAAGCATGTAGTAGCAGGGTTTGATTATTCATATGGACGTTTAGGAAAAGGAAAGATGGAGACTTTACCATTTCATGCAAGAGGGGAGTTTACACAGACTGTGATTGAAAAAGTTGAATTTCAAGAAGAGAAAGTAAGTTCTACAGCATTACGAAAGTTAATTCGAAATGGCGAAATGGAACAAATTCCATCTATTTTAGGTAGAGCATATACAGTAGGGGGAACGGTTGTACACGGTGATAAGCGTGGACGTCAAATTGGTTTTCCTACAGCTAATATAGGTTTAAGTGATGAGTATCTATTACCACCTGTAGGTGTTTATGCAGTGAGATTAAAAGTTCACGATGAATGGTACGATGGTGTATGTAATATTGGATATAAACCAACTTTTAAAGAAGATGAGCGTCAATTATCTATTGAAGTGCACTTATTTGAATTTAACAAAGACATATATGAACAAAATGTTACAGTAGAGTGGCATATGCGTATAAGAGAAGAAAAGAAATTCAATGGCATCGATGAGTTAGTTGAACAAATTGCAAAAGATAAGAAAACAGCACAAGAATATTTTGCGAACGAAAAGAATATACTTGCTTTTTCAAATGAAAAGTAGTATTCTATGTTATGTACTTTATGACAACCATTGCTTGGCATTGCGACTCACCGACGCTTGCTAGGTAATTGGGGGTTTAATTAATAGGAGGTGAAATAGGATGGCTTTAACACAAGAGCGTAAAAATGAAATCATTGCACAATTTAGAACTCATGAGACTGATACTGGTTCTCCAGAGGTTCAAATTGCTGTCCTAACGGAGCAAATTAACACTCTAAACGAGCACTTACGTACTCACAAGAAAGATCATCATTCACGTCGTGGTCTATTAAAGATGGTTGGTAAACGTCGTAACTTACTAACTTACCTTCGTAATAGCGATATCACACGTTACCGTGAATTAATCACAAAGCTTGGCTTACGTCGATAGTCAAAGAAGCGGGAATATTCCCGCTTTTTTGTTAGGTAAAAATATATCTTCTACCCTTTATAGCTTACTTCATTTTCGGTAATACTAGAGGTAGAATATTGTGATATACTATCCATTTACATAGAAGAATTGAATACTTTAAATTGAGAGGGGTACTTAAATGAGTCAAGAAAAGCAAGTCTTCTCGATAGATTTAGCTGGTCGCCAGCTAACAGTTGAAACAAGTCAGCTTGCGAAGCAAGCGAACGGAGCAGTATTAGTAAGATATGGCGATACAGCGGTTCTATCTACAGCAACTGCATCAAAAGAACCAAAAAATGTAGATTTCTTCCCACTTACAGTAAACTATGAAGAGCGTTTATATGCAGTCGGGAAAATTCCTGGCGGTTTCATTAAACGTGAAGGTCGTCCGAGTGAAAAAGCAATTTTGGCAAGTCGTTTAATCGACCGCCCAATTCGTCCACTTTTCGCAGATGGTTTCCGTAACGAAGTACAAGTTGTCAGCATAGTAATGAGTGTTGATCAAGATTGTTCTTCTGAAATGGCAGCTATGCTTGGTTCTTCATTAGCGTTATCGATTTCAGATATTCCATTTGAAGGCCCAATCGCGGGTGCAACAGTTGGTCGTATTAACGGCGAATTCGTTATTAATCCAACAGTAGAACAGCAAGAACAAAGTGATATTCACCTTGTTGTGGCTGGTACGAAAGATGCAATTAACATGGTTGAAGCAGGAGCAGATCAAGTGCCTGAAGAAACAATGTTAGAAGCAATTATGTTTGGACATGACGAAATTAAACGTCTAATTGCATTCCAAGAAGAGATTGTACAAGCTGTAGGTAAAGAGAAATCAGAAGTGAAACTGTATGAAGTTGACGCTGATCTTAATCAAGCTGTACGTGAAATGTCTGAGAAGGATATGCATTCTGCAATTCAAGTACATGAGAAACATGCACGTGAAGATGCAATTAACGAAGTGAAAAAGCGTGTAATTGAGCATTACGAAGCGCAGGAAGCTGACGCTGATACATTAGGACAAGTAAGTGAGATTTTATATAAAATTGTAAAAGAAGAAGTACGTCGTCTTATTACAGTTGAAAAAATCCGCCCAGATGGCCGTAAAGGTGACGAAATCCGTCCATTAGCATCAGAGGTTGGCATTTTATCTCGTACACACGGTTCTGGTCTGTTCACACGTGGACAAACACAAGCATTAAGTATTTGTACATTAGGTGCATTAGGCGATGTGCAAATTTTAGATGGTCTTGGTGTAGAGGAATCAAAACGCTTTATGCACCATTACAATTTCCCATCATTTAGTGTTGGTGAAACAAGACCGATGCGTGGACCAGGTCGTCGTGAAATTGGTCACGGTGCACTAGGAGAACGTGCTCTTGAGCCTGTAATTCCATCTGAAAAAGATTTCCCATATACAGTACGTCTTGTATCTGAAGTTTTAGAATCAAATGGTTCTACTTCACAAGCAAGTATTTGTGGTAGTACTTTAGCAATGATGGATGCTGGTGTTCCACTTAAAGCTCCAGTTGCAGGTATTGCAATGGGCCTAGTTAAAACTGGTGAGCATTACACAATTTTATCTGATATTCAAGGTATGGAAGATCATTTAGGTGATATGGACTTTAAAGTAGCAGGTACAGCAAAAGGTGTAACTGCACTTCAAATGGACATTAAAATCGATGGTCTATCTCGTGAAATTTTAGAAGAGGCATTACAACAAGCGAAAGTCGGTCGTGTGCACATTCTAAATCATATGTTATCTGTTATTGCAGAGCCACGTACTGAATTATCAGCTTACGCTCCAAAGATTATTACAATGACAATTAACCCAGATAAAATCCGTGACGTTATTGGGCCGAGCGGTAAACAAATCAATAAAATTATTGAAGAAACTGGCGTTAAAATTGACATCGAGCAAGATGGTACAGTATTCATTTCTTCAATAAATCAAGAAATGAATGACAAAGCTAAGAAAATTATCGAAGATATCGTTCGCGAAGTACAAGTAGGTGAAATCTACGAAGGAAAAGTGAAACGTGTTGAGAAATTCGGTGCTTTCGTTGAATTATTCAGCGGTAAAGACGGATTAGTTCACATTTCTGAACTTGCACTTGAGCGTGTAGGTAAAGTAGAAGACGTTGTAAAAATCGGTGATGTAATTACAGTTAAAGTTATCGAGATTGACAAACAAGGTCGCGTGAATCTATCTAGAAAAGTATTGCTAAAAGAAGAGCAAGAAAAAGAAGCTGCTAAAGAAGAAAACAAACAAGAGCAGCAATAAGTAAAAGCCAGTTAAACTGGCTTTTTTTGTTATGTGAAAAATATGATTTACATATATTTTTATGTCAGTATAGGTATAGTTTTCATTATAACGCTCAAATTAACAAAGATAAGAAGAAAAAAGGTTTTTATATAGTTAATGGGAGGGTTTATATGAAAGCTCGTATATTGGCATACATATGTATAGTTTTTTTATATGTCAGTGTAGGCTCTTATTCCGTTTTTGCACAGGATAACTTGTATGAAGAAATTCAAAAACATGCAAAACAATATGAGATTGCACCTCAAAATGCGATGATTGATAAAATATGGAAAGCAACACCAGGATATAATGGAAGACAAGTTGATATCGAAGCATCCTATAATAATATGAAGAAGCTAAAGAAATTTGATCAAAAAAATCTTGAATTCAAGGAAGTATCACCGGGTGTCCACTTAAAAGATTTATCACCAGCTCCAATTTATAGGGGACATCCAAATAAAAAGATGGTGGGATTAACAATAAATGTGGCATGGGGAAACGAGTATTTGCCACGTATATTAGAGATATTGAAAAAACATGATGTGAAGGCGACTTTCTTTTTAGAAGGACGCTGGGTGAAAGAAAATTTACGATTTGCAAAAATGATTGTCGATGCAAATCAAGAAGTCGGAAATCATTCTTACACACACCCTAATATGAAAACGTTATCTTCTGATGAAATACGAGATCAGTTACAAAAAACAAATCGAATGATCGAAGCAGCTACGAATCAAAAGGTGAGATGGTTTGCTCCGCCGAGTGGAAGTTTTCGGGATGAAGTCGTGAAAATTGCTGATGATTTCCAAATGGGAACGATTATGTGGACTGTCGATACAATTGATTGGAAGCGACCTGATCCAGATGTACTATTGCAGAGAGTAATGAGAAAAATACATCCAGGTGCTATCGTATTAATGCATCCAACTTCATCAACAACAGAAGCATTAGATACAATGATTACAAAATTGAAGGAACAAGGATATAAAGTAGGGAATATAACAGAATTACTGGATGAAAAACGTGTGGATTAAATACATTTGCATGACATTCATCCTTAAACTTGTTATCATTAAATAATAGCACTTATTTAGAGAAACTGGCAGTAGGAGGAAAGTTTTTGATTAAAAAATATACTTGTAAAAATGGTGTAAGAATAGTTATGGAGAATATACCAACCGTAAGATCGGTTGCGATTGGTATTTGGATCCATGCGGGATCAAGAAATGAAAATGAAAAAAATAATGGGGTTTCCCACTTTTTAGAGCATATGTTCTTTAAAGGAACGGAAACACGTAGTGCACGCGAAATTGCAGAATCATTTGATAGCATTGGTGGGCAAGTGAATGCTTTTACTTCAAAAGAATACACTTGTTACTATGCAAAAGTGCTAGATGAGCATGCTAAATATGCTTTAGATGTATTAGCAGATATGTTCTTTAATTCAACATTTGATGAGGAAGAACTGAAAAAAGAGAAGAATGTCGTATGTGAAGAAATTAAAATGTACGAAGATGCTCCAGATGATATTGTGCATGATATGTTAACGAAAGCAACATATGAAACGCATCCGCTTGGATATCCTATTTTAGGAACTGAAGAAACGCTTGATACGTTTACAGGTGATACGCTACGCCAATATATAAAAGATCATTACACACCTGAAAATGTCGTTGTTTCAGTTGCAGGAAATATTGATGAAGCCTTTTTACAAACGGTAGAGCAATATTTCGGTAGTTATGAAGGAACAACAAACCGTGAACAAGTACATAGCCCAATTTTCCATTTTAATAAAGTAGCACGTAAAAAGGAAACAGAACAAGCTCATTTATGTTTAGGATATAAAGGCTTACAAATGGGACACGAAGATATTTATAACTTAATTGTATTAAATAACGTTTTAGGCGGTAGTATGAGTAGCCGTTTATTCCAAGAAGTACGTGAGCAACGCGGGTTAGCCTACTCAGTATTTTCTTACCATTCTTCTTATGAAGATACAGGTATGTTAACGCTGTATGGTGGAACAGGTAGCCAACAATTAGATACACTGTATGAAACAATGCAAGAAACATTAGACACATTGAAAAATACAGGTATTACAGAAAAAGAGCTTATTAATAGTAAAGAGCAATTAAAAGGAAACTTAATGTTAAGTTTAGAAAGTACGAATAGCCGTATGAGCCGTAATGGTAAAAATGAATTGCTACTTCGTAAGCATCGTTCACTTGATGAGATTATTGAAAGTGTAAACACAGTAACAAAAGAAAATGTTGATGAGTTAATTCGTAACATGTTTACAGATGAATTCTCTGCAGCATTAATTAGTCCAGATGGAAAACTTCCAAAAGGAATAAAACTATAATTGCTTTATATGAAGTATGTAAAAATAACCGTATCTCTTTTAAATGAGATACGGTTATTTTTTTTGGATATACAGAATAGGTACTAATTATGGATAACTTAAATTCACAATTTCGGTAGGGGGAGAGTGTATGCGTTTAAGCGAATTAAGTGGTAAAGAGATCGTAAATTTAGAAAGTGCCGAGAAAATGGGGGTTTTAGGATATGTGGATTTAGAGATTGATGAGAAGGATGGCCAAATACAGGCTCTTATCATACCTGCTGGAAAATGGGGAGGTTTTAAAAAGGAACCACAAGAAATAAGAGTAGGGTGGAGCCAAATTAAAAAAGTGGGGTATGATATGATCCTTTGTGATATTACGGATCGTTCAAATTCGAAGTGAAAGATGGCCATTTTGGTCATCTTTTTTTGTTCATTTCCCTTTGATTATTAGCTCACATGAATTGAGCTTTTACCGGCAATCAATTTCTCGCATAATGTCCTCTAATATGCCGAATTTTCAGACGGTTGTCTTACTGCATACAAATAGCAGGATAAATCATACGTGCTTTTTGTTTTTCAATCACCTAAAACTCGTACATTACATAAGATGTGGAGGAAAAAGAAAAAGTAGGCACTTTTCTTATAAATGACAGAAAAAGAAGGTGAATTAGGGAATGTTGACTGAGATGCATATTGCTGTCATAGGAGGAGATGCAAGACAGCTAGAAGTAATTCGCAAGCTAGTTGAATTGGATGCGAAACTTTCATTGATAGGGTTTGATCAGTTAGATCATGGCTTCACAGGGGCAGCAAAAGAAAGTATACAAAATTTAGATTTCACTTCTGTAGATGCAATTATTTTGCCAGTTGCAGGTACAAATGCCAAGGGAGAAGTAGATACTATTTTTTCAAACGAAAAAGTTTCAATAACGAAAGAACAAATTGAAAATACACCAGAACACTTTACTATATATTCAGGTATTGGTACGCCTTACTTGGAAAATCTCGTATCTACTACAAACCGCAAACTTGTTAAATTATTTGATCGTGATGATGTGGCAATCTACAATTCTATTCCAACTGTAGAAGGTACATTAATGATGGTAATTCAACATACCGACTATACAATTCATGGTTCCAATGTAATGGTTTTAGGATTTGGTAGAACAGGGATGAGTGTTGCCAGAGCATTTCAATCATTAGGGGCCCATGTCAAAGTTGGAGCAAGACGATCGGAACATATTGCACGTATTACAGAAATGATGTTTTCTCCTTTTCATATGCAAAACATTGAGAAAGAAGTAGGAAATATCGATATTGTCATTAATACAATTCCGCATCTCGTCGTGACAGCGAATGTCATTTCAAAAATGCCAGCTCATACGTTAGTAATTGATTTAGCTTCTAAACCAGGCGGTACCGACTTTAGATATGCGGAAAAAAGAGGAGTCAAAGCGCTGTTAGCATCTGGATTACCTGGTATTGTTGCTCCAAAAACAGCAGGACAAATTTTAGCGAACGTTCTTTCTCAGTTACTAGCAGAAGACGTAATAGCAAGAAAGGAGAATGGGGAATGAATTTAAAAGGGAAAAGAATAGGGTTTGGTTTTACGGGTTCACATTGTACGTACGAAGAAGTAATGCCTCATTTAGAAAAATTAATTGCTGAGGGAGCAGAAGTACGCCCCGTTGTTTCTTACACTGTTCAATCAACAAATACGAGATTTGGCGAAGGAGCAGAGTGGATTAAAAAGATTGAAGAAGTAACAGGTTTTAAAGCGATTAATTCCATCGTTGGTGCAGAACCACTAGGACCTAAAATTCCACTAGATTGTATGGTGATTGCGCCACTAACAGGAAATTCTATGAGTAAATTTGCAAATGCAATGACAGACTCTCCAGTATTAATGGCAGCAAAAGCGACGCTAAGAAATGGCAAGCCTGTCGTATTGGCTGTTTCGACGAATGATGCTTTAGGGCTGAATGGCGTAAACCTAATTACACCAACAAGGTGACGACAAAGCACGAACGCTTATATGTCGCCATCTTGAGGGAGCTTAGGGTAAAGCACAAGTTCGAAATCATCAAGCCTTTGCCACTTTTCCTTTTTATAAACAGCCTTTTCTAAAACCGACTTTAGGAGGCTGTTTTTCTTTTTTGGATCATCTGTTTTAAAGTACAGATCAAGAACATGCTCCACTTGAGGTATTGTATCTTTCTTCACCTTTTCCTTTTTAATTTCTGTTTTAATTTCTTTCTTTAAGTTTTCCATGGTGGAAGTGATTTCAGTAATACGATCCGAAACTACATTCGAGCGTTCTAAAAACATATCAACTGTGTAAACGCCACGTTCTAATAAATCATGTAAATTATTTTTTTGTTTTTGGACATCCACTAATTCTTTTTCAAGCTTGCGTAATGCAGCTTCATTTATTTGAATAACTTGTGTTTCTTTTAACTTGTCATCTTGCTTATGTTTTTCAAAATCAGCTTTATAATTGATGTACCATTCTTTTAATGCCTCGAGTAAACGCTTCTCAATTAATTCAGTATAACTTGATTTGTTTTCACAGCCACGGTGTTTACAATCCATCGTTTCTTTTCGGTTCTTCGGATAACGTTGTACCATACTGTAACCACATTTAGCGCATTTAATAATACCAGCCAATGGATTCTTTATTCCGTTCGTATTGTAGGGAATGTGATATCTTGAGTTTAATTTTTCTTGTACTTGCTCAAATAAACTTTCGGGTATGATAGGCTCATGTTTGCCATCAGCAATAATCCAATCTGATTTATCTTGTCTTGCACAACTACGTTTCACAGCGTCAGGCCGTTTTACTTCTTTTCGTTTTTGCCACGTTACTTTTCCTATGTACACATTATTTTTTAATATATCCAAGATGCTGTAGGGGTTCCATTCATTACCTAGCTTACTTTTGTAGCCAAGATCATTTAACTTGCTTCGGATTGCGTTAGCTCCCATATCCTCGTTTGCATACCAATCGAATATCATTCTTACAACAGAAGCTTCTTCTGAATTAATTGTTAAAGTACGTTCTCGCTTATTTAAACGGTGGATATCATAACCATAAGGTGCATGGGTCCCAAGGTAATTACCAGCCTCTACACTAGCAACACGGCCTCGTTGCATACGGCGTGTAATAATCTTTAACTCCTTGCGTGCCATAAACGCTTCAAATTCGCTGTATTCTTCGTCCCACTCATCATTAAGGTCGTAAGTCTTCCTAGGTGTCATAATCTTCGTATTCGAGCGTTTAAACGTTTCTAAAATGATTCCTTGCTCTTTCATACCGCCACGACCTAAACGGTCCATATCCATACAAAGAACAACATCATATTTGTTATCTTCAATTTCTTCAAGCAGTGCTAACATCTCAGGTCGTTTCACTAAGCTCTCACCAGAAACAATTTCTTCACGGACAGATAAAACATTTAAGTTCATTTCCTTAGCTATTTTCAGCAGGGTAGTGCGATGCTTCGCTAAAGTTTCGCCTTCGCCACGTGCTTCGGCTTCAAGATCGGCACGGGATTTTCTTAAGTAGATTGCGGTTTTCATAGTTTTACCTCCTTAGTATATTGTTATTATATGGGATATGGAGAGATAGAAGAATGAACTGTGATTAAAGAAAAGCTCCTAATAGGGAGCTTTTCAGCGATTAGCTTTGGATTTTTTAGCGCGAGATCCAGATGATTTACTTTCTTTTTTTTGTGAAGTTAATTGTTTATATTCAATATAAACTTTTGATGAAAAATCACATACATAAAATTTTTCTTTGTTTAAGATGTCCCCAATAAAACAAATTGTTCTTTTTTCGTCTATTGTATAGCCGTGAATTAGATTTTTTATTTTTTTTAACTCAGCTTCACTGATTATTCGAAATGAATATGGAACATGGCTTTCCTGCAGGATTTTTGAAAAGATATGTGCATAGAAAAAACACAGTCCCAAAAGCAACAGAAGGGTTACATATAAATTATATAGGTTATCGCTTTGGAAAAATAGTAAACTTAATATGCACCCAAATATAGGATAACTACTTAATAAATTAATTAAAACAAAGAATATGAAAATAAACATGAACCATCTGTGTTTTTTTAATTTATTTTGAAAAGAAAATAACACAGAAGAAATTAGAAATGAAATACCGAAAATATTTAAACTATATTTTAGGAAAGACAGGAAAAATGATTCAGAATCACTTGTTAGATAGTCGTAATAAAAAAATTTCAAATATAAACTTACTATTATATAACTAAAGAAGAACTGTAAAACACTAAAAATATATTTACCAAACTTTAGTCTTTCTTTAGTTTCTTTATCCAGAAATAACTTATCAATTTCAGTAATTGTTTTTACCTTGAAAACCTGTTTGTATCCAGTTATTAATAGTCCTATAACAGCAACTATCGCAGGAATTGATTTTAAAAAATTATCATTTTTTAAAATGTCTATTATAATTTTTTCCATATTAAAACTCCTGTAATTAGTTATATATTTTTTCTTTTGTAAGTTTTTAAACAAGAAAACCCACCAGGAACCCCATGAATTTCCGCAATATCTTGAATAGATAATTGAGTATCTTCATAAGCAGAAACCATTTCATCGGTAAGTAATAGCTCCACAGCAAATGTATTTGCTTCAATTTCTAAGCGATCCACAGAAAAGAAGGTTTGGTTACGTAAGAAGGGGGTATTTGCTTTAGGATGAAGTACAGCATGACCTAATTCATGTGCACAAACAAATCGTTGAACAGTTTCGTTAATTTGATTATTAATATGAATGAATTTAAAGCGTTTATAAGTGTTGTAAAAACCAAGAGTATTCCCAAGGTCTTCAAACAACACTATAATATTTTTTCGTTTAGCAATTTCAAAGGGATTTGCTGTGCTGTGTTTTTTAACGATTTTGAGTACGTATTCTTTAATTTCCATTTCTCGCTCCATTCAATCTTTTTTGTACTTGTTTGGAGTGAATTTTTGTTTTGCTAATTGCTTTGCCATGCGCATAGAGTTTTCAAGAGAAATACGAATCATTTCTTTTGTGTGTTCGTCTATTGGTTCTCCGTCAAACATTAAAGCATCTTCGCTATTTTCTAAGTCTTTTAAAGTCTTTTCTAAGTCACGAGCGATATCACGAGTATCTTTTTTGTTTAAATCAGGAAGTGCATTAGACACTCTTGATTCATCTTCTCTTCCTAATAAATAATCTGTTGTTACTCCTAAAACATTCGCTAAATCTTTTAGCATTTCGTTTGAGGGAGTGCTATGACCATTCTCATAGTTACTAATGGTGCCTTTAGTGGTATTCACTTTATCGGCTAATTCTTGCTGAGTGAGTTTACGCGTTTTACGCGTTTCTTTTAGTCTTTGTCTCAACATTTTTAGCACCTCCCGTTAATAAAAAGTACAAAGATATTGTACCTTATATAGATTGATTGTAAAACTTTGTACAAGATAATTGTACAAATGCATTGACGTACAAGAATCTTGTACTTATACTAAAAGTACAAAATACTTATACAAGGAGCGAGACAGTGATCAAAAATATCAAATTAATTAGAGCTAGGAAAAAAAGTAAGTTAACCCAACAAGATCTTGCAAATAGAATGCAAGTTACAAAATCTACAATAAGTAATTGGGAAAATGGTTATAGTAATCCCAATCTTGAAAAGGCTATCAGATTAGCAACTATTCTTGGTCGTGATATAAAGGATTTAATTTGAGGTACAAAAGTACAAGAATCTTATACTTCAAGGTGGGAAGTAGGTGAAAAAATGCCATCAACTAACATGGCAGTACCAACAGAACCGTCGCATAAACATATAAAAAGCACTTCAAGAGGTGACACCATGAGCCAACAAGAAGAATATGCGGCGACTTATGAATTTGGAAAAACGAAAGTTCATATTGTGGCTCCTGAGCCAAAATCACAAAAGGATATTGATAAAATCCGTCAAGCATATTACAAGGCTTGTTGGGCCATCATCAAAGAAATACAAGTAAAAGAAAATGTGGAGGAATAGCTCCTCTCTTTTTACATGAATAATAGACAAGCTACATATGTACTAAGTTCATTGTAACCATTTGAAAACTAAATATGGAGGCGAACAAATATGGGAACAAGCATATACTGCAATTCAGCGATAGGGGAGTTACTACAGAATGCTAGAGAATGTTGTGATAATGTTCAGTTGAAAACGAAGAAAGGGTTATCTAAGTACCTTGGTATTACACATGAAAGATTAACCCGGATTGAATCTGGACTTTCTAAACCAGAATTTGAGCTTGCGATGGATTGGTGTCATGCAACAGGAGCAAAGTTAAATCAACAAGCGATTAAACATATTTATGGTGTTGGATTACCGCCTACAGATCCACGTTTAACTCAAGATGTAAATCTACAATTGATGAACTACATTAAACAAGCTGAAGAGGGGATTGCGGCAGCAAAGGAAATCATGAACTTACAAGTTGCAACCAGGTCATGGAAGTTGGATGAAAAGAAGAAACATGAATACACAGTTCATGCAAAAGAAATCTTCGATACAATCCAAGCTACTCAATGTGTAGTACAAGCTCTTGAGCAAGTTCATTTTGGCATTATGGAACAAATACAAAGAAGTTGGTTGCAAAAGGCTATGGCGGAGAACGTTATTATTCAATCGGTGGATAGCTTAATGACTTTAACAAAGGTGCTGTAAGGGAGGAAGGAAAATGACAGTAGATTATAAGAAACCAAGTTTAAGAGAATATAAGGAATTAATTCGCTATGATGCAAAGCTAACTGGTGAAATTAAAATAGCAGAATTACTTAATGAGGATTCAAAATCAGTTGAGTTAAAACAAGAGAAGAAATTGTTGGGGATTCGAATCAAAATTATTGAAGCATCATTTATTTTGAAACATAAATGGGCAAAAGAAAAAGCTACCGCCTAGACAACAGTAGCTCTGAAAAATATCGTAAATCAATTATAACATTATATAAATCATTTGGACAAGCCACTGTGCTTGTCGTTATGACCAGAAAGGGATTGTTCCTCCCATACCCCTACAATGTGCCTTTCCGGTTGTAACGATGCGTACAGCATCAATTTAACAAGAAAGAAGGTGTGAACCATGACTGGGGTAAAGAAACAATGTTCAGAATGTAATAATGTTAATCCTTCAGATGCAAATTATTGCGAAATGTGCGGTAAGAAATTGAATTAAAAAAGCGGTGTTTTAAACACCGCTTAACTGCATTGCAACAAAATCAGCCGGATCCATTTGAGCTTGTTCGGCTGATTCTAAGAGTAAAAATGTTTCTGAACCACAGAGTTCACAATAATACGCATCCGGTGGGTTTACATGATGGCATAGATTGTCGGAATCAGCGCAAGGATTGTAAAGGTATGTACCACACTTTTTACAGTGTGTAGCAATATCAGAAAAATCATCATTACCGCATTTCATACATGAAGAAAGTCTTAATGATATATCCTCTTGCATAAATTGACACCTCCTTTTGTCAGTATAAATTTTACAGGTAAAAGGGAGAAGTTTCCACAAATAAGTTCAGACAAGCTTGTGCTTGTCGTTATGACCAGGAACGTTGTTCGTTTAACGGCTTTACTTTTCTGGTTGTAACGATGCGTACAGCATTAATTTAATTAGAAAGGAGATGTAATTCATGAATGATAAAAACAATCGTCTTCATGATCTAGTTCTTCCAGGAGATTTTTCGTTTGCAAATAATCTTCATAATTGTATGGTTGCATGCGTTCATAACATGTTTAATGCAGAATCAACTGAAGAATCAAATCGCTGGGAAGAAGAACTGGAGCGATGTATGAAAGAATTTAAAATGCTTTGTGATACAAAAGAAGAACATGAGGCTTCGATGAGCTATCGTGTAGTGATTAAGGATTTAAGAACAAGGGGAGTTAACGCCTCATTAGTAAGACGTAGAAAATAAAAAATCTATCACTTAGCAGAGTGATAGATAAATGGTTTTGCAAAAGATCTTAGGATTAATTATATCAAATTAGTATTCGTATAACAACGGGGTGTGTTGCATGCTTTTAGACAAATCATTACATAGAGTGTTGTTGAATTCTAAAGTGTTTCAACAAGCAACATCAACACAACACCTAAATTACTTAGTAAACCAATATCTCAAAACAGGATATAAGAATTATTGCTTATTACGTGTAGAGGACGGATTTGCGATATGTAAACAGGAGGATGAATAATATGGCAGTTTATAGACCAGTACACGTTTCATTTTGGCAGGATTCATTTGTTTTAGATCTTACACCGGAGGAGAAGTATTTCTACTTATATTTGATGACAAACAGTAAGACGTCTCAATCAGGAATCTATGAGCTTCCACTTCGTATTATTGAAACTGATACAGGATACAATCGTGAAACTGTTATGAAGTTATTAGAACGTTTTGCTGAGTACGGAAAAATTAATTACAACCAAAAAACAAAAGAGTTGTTCTTAATTAACTGGTTGAAGTTCAATCCAATTAAAAATGTAAACATTGAAAAGTGCGTCTTAAAAGAGATTCAATCTGTGAAGGACCAGGATTTCTTAGTTGATTTCTATGAAACATGTTTGCAATTAGAACGTGAACAAGATTTCAAAATCCCTCGTATTAAGGAGTATTTATCAGTCCGTTTGGAGGGGCTTATAAGGGGCTTCCAAGACCCTAGCAAGGAAGAAGAAAAAGAAAAAGAAAAAGAAGAAGAAAAAGAACAACAACAAGAAGAACGCGCAGGCGCGGAAGAAGTTGTTGAGGTTAATCCAATTTCTTTTTACGAACAAAACTTCGGACTGATTACACCTTTTATTGCAGATGGTATTCATGCTTGGATAGATGATTTAAATGCAGAGCTTGTTGTAAAGGCTATGCAAATTGCTTTAGAGAAAAATACGAGAAATATGAATTACGTAAATACGATTTTAAGAGATTGGCATCTTAAGGGATTGAAAACAGTAGCAGATGTTGAAGCAGCTGATCAAGCATTTCGCGCTCAGCGATTAGCAAAAGGACAACAAACTATGCAAGCACCTTATCAAAATAAAGGTTTATCAGCATCTACTCAAAACGTATTACAGCAACAAGAAGCATGGAAACAAAACATTCCAACAGAAGAAGAACTTGCAGCACTTAACCAACAGAATGGGTGGTTGGCACAATGAGTAACGATATGATTCGAAACGTAGAAGCTGAACAAAGTGTTTTAGGGAGCATCATTCAGGAAGGGGATTTAATTAAAGATTGCCAGCTAAAGGCAAAACAATTTTTCTTACCAACACATCAAATGATTTTTAAGGCGATGAGAGAGATAGAGGATGCTGAGGCTCCGATAGATCTTGTTGCTCTCATTGGAAAATTCGATGAAGGATTTATGCATCAAATTGGTGGGATTGAATTCTTTGTAAATCTAACAGAAGTTGTAACAACAACTAAAAACTTCTCGTATCACGAAGGACTGGTGATTGAAGCTTGGAAGATGAGACATGCTCAAGAGGTTGCTGGTAACTTATACAACGGCCTTCAGCAAAACAAAGATATGAGTGTTATTAGTAAATCGATTGATGAACTAAGTGCCATCGAAGAAACCGGTTACTCAGATGAATTTAACTTGAAAGATACACTTGTTGATTTGTATAAAAAAATGCAAATTGATGTAGGCGATTTAACTGGTATTCCAACTGGTTATGATGACTTGAACAGAATGACAGCTGGATTACAAGAAGGCGATTTAATTATTGTCGGCGCCCGTCCTTCTATGGGGAAAACAGCATTTGTATTAAACGTTGCTTTTCATGCAGCAAGTGCTCAGACAGCAACGGGAGTTTTCTCGCTAGAGATGGGAGAAGAACAGCTACTTAAGCGGATGATTTCAAGTACTGGAAATATAGATGCTACGAAATTAAAGAACCCTAAAAAACTATGTGATCTAAAGGATTGGGAAAAGATTAGTCAAGCAATGGGATTGATAAATGATTTGCCATTAGAAATTTATGATAAAGCAAATGTAACGATGCAAGAGATTTATGCGAAGACTAGGAAACTTAAGCGTAAATACCCAGATAAAAAGGTGCTAGTCGCAATTGATTACTTGCAGCTTATTGTAGGTGACCCGAAGCATAAAGGAAATCGTATGCAAGAGATTGGTGAGATAAGCCGTAAGTTAAAACTTATGGCAAGGGAGTTGAATGTATGTGTAGTTGCATTATCACAGTTAAGCCGTGCTGTTGAAAGTAGGCAAGATAAAAGGCCGTTACTCTCAGACCTACGTGAAAATGGACAAATTGAGCAAGATGCGGACTTAATCGCGTTCTTATATCGTGAAGATTACTATGACCGTGAAACCGAAAATAAAAACATTACAGAAATCATTTTGGCGAAACAGAGAAATGGTCCAGTAGGTGTTGTGGAATTAGCATTTATTAAAGAATTTAGTAAGTTCGTAGGTTTAGAGCGAAAGTTTAATAACCAGCAGGGGGCTTAATGATGCTGTTACGTCAGGAAGTAGAACGTAGAAAGCTAGTGATTATTCACAAACTATTAGGATTAGGTTTGGCTGAGATTAATGGACAAACATTAGACCAACTAACGCTAACGCAGCTAGAAGGAATTTTACTTGCAAGTTTGCAAGTATTGGAGGGAAGCAACAATGCCCAAGCAACTAACAATTTTTGATGTGGAATCAGTCGTATCATTTGATCCTAAGAAAGCTCATATCCATCGTTTAAATTCAAAACTAAGGTATGCAGATATGGTTGTGCAAATACCACGTCACGCAAAAGCAAGTGATGAATTAAAACCGACGACAGCACCGGATGAACGTTATGAGTTATTTGAGGATTACGCAATTGGGATTTGGCGTTATAAACGAGCGGAGGATAAACAATTTGTATGGGAAGATGCTGAAGAAATATGTAAGCAAGCAAGAGATGAAAAAGAGCCGATTCCGATTCGGCTCCATCTATCACTGGAACAAACATTTATTCCAGAAAACGTTATTCAATATTTGTAGACAAATAAAAAAGCTGAGATCACTCTCAACTTACTTCGACAAAGTAATTATAACACATTTGGGAGTGGTTTCGGTGGCAATTATCAAAGAAAACGTTGCGGAAATGAAGGCTGAAATTTCTTTAGTAGGAAACATGATTTATGTTGTGAAAGATGGAAAGATTTATCCGATTGAACCACCAACAACTGGTCATGGTGAGCAATCATTTGTATATAAAAGTGGAAAAGTAACTCGTATGGATGAACGGAAAACACAATTAATTTAACTGGAGGTATTCAATATGAAAAGTGCCACAGAATTAAAAGCACTTGAGTTAACGCCAAAGCAAGAAAAAATAAGAAATAATTTTGTATTTAATGCATTGGCTACAGTTGTAGAAATGAATCAAAGGGTAGGAAGGGAGGATACTCCTACCCATCACCTTATCGAAATCATGAATATAGGTACAGACTATGCATTAGATCCATAAGGTTATCTGAAACAAAAGTAAGGTTCTATGTATTAAAAAAGGCTAGGATTTCTCCTAGCGCTCAAGCAACTCGCTATTTATAAGGAAGGGGCTTACGTAGAAATAGAACGCTTGCCACACCTTTACTATATAACAACTTTGGGACAAATAGTGCGAATGACAGCAAGCTTAACAAGAATTTTACGTATCATTTATATATTTAAATTTTTGATAAATATTTAAAAATAAATTGACTTTATTGACGAAAGTAGTGGAGTGAGTGAAATGTTTACGCAAGGATGTACAGAATTTAGCTTATGAATTATGGTGCAAATTGGACACGGTAGAAGAACAGTCGGTACTTCATGACGATGTGGATGTCTTTAATAAAAATGAAATGGAACTATATGATGCTATTGAAAAATATTTAAAAGCTGAGGGTGTTTTCATTTGCGGTAGTTTAAACGAGAAGTTCAATGAGGGAGTGTAACGTTGCTAAGTTACTCCCCTCTGAACTTCATACAATTTGAATTTTATTAAAAAGAAGGAACAGAGGAATATGTAAAAGAGTTTGAAAGGTCCATAAAAAAAGAATTCAGTAAAACTCTGAATTCTTTTACAAGTATTTTTATTTGTTAATCCATTTAGAAATAATAGGATAATGAAAGTCTTTTTCTTGTATCACATATAAAATTCCTTTTATAGGACCGAAAATTAATAAAAGAAACAGTATTAAATATAAAGGAGCTACTCCGAAAATAATCAAAGCGTTATTTGAAGTTAAGTCTAAATTAGACAAAGATAACATTAAGATTCTTATTATGAATAGATTCCAAATCATTGTAATTATCCAAATGAATAGTTGGTAAAAAACAGCTTCAAGGATATTTTTTCGAATGTCTTGTGATTTGCATATTAAATAAAAAATCAATGGTATATAAAAAATTGTGATGCTAAAGAAAATAAGAATAAAAAAAGATAACAAGGTAAGAAAATGCATAATTAATTTTATGTTCTTTTCTTGAGTTAGGATCATTAAGGTCCTCCTATATGTATGAGATTTGTTGTGCCTATCAATATATATGCTGTAGATAATTATAACATCAAAATTAATTGTAATAGAATACTGCATCGAAAAGAACACGTATTAAATTAAACAAAAGCGTTATTTTAATCGAAAAGAGAACCATTAGGGCGTATGGTTCTCTTGGACCAAGAACTATAATGTTTATTTTTTATAGTCCGTATAAGTATATGTACTTTAAAAATAAACAGTGAATCAACTGATATGTATTAACAGTTTTCTTTTAATTAATTACTTTTTGCTTTCTTGCAAGCAAAGTAAATTGAACCAGCAAATACTAATAAAATGGGAATCCATGCTCCAACCGACATTTTTGCACCTCCTTAAATTATGTGTTCTTATATTTTACTACATTTGTATTTTGAAATTTAAGAAAACAAAAAAAGAGAGTTTTTAACAAAATAGTTATTTGAAAAAAAGACCTCTTATGGAAAGATAAGAGGTCATCAAAAGATGTTGTATTTGAAACACGTGATGTTTCACAAAGGAATTATAACATATATCGATATATTGCGTATATATAATATTTAAGACGAAATGAATAAAAGTATACAAAATCCGTATTTAAAAACAAAAAGCCCCAGAGTTAGGGCTCTAGGGCTTCTTGTTTTGGTATTCTCACATGGTTCTTCAAAAAGAATAGAACATACTGAAGATAACATGTGAATGTTTCATAAATGTATCAAAAAAGTGAACAAAATTGCTATTGCAGAAGATGCAGAAATGAAGTTTCTAATACGTAAGTACGTGAAAGGTGTTATTTCCAATGGATAAAATGCGCATGGGACACCTAATCATTATTTTATCGGAGGAAAAGAATATGTTATGAACTCGGTTGAATGAAAAAATGAAAATTTTACTTTAAGCGAAGTTAATGAAATATATTTTGGGGGTTAAATCAATGATTGTTATCTCGATGGACACTTTAACTTTATAAAAGTCCTAGAAGAAAAACACAACTATGAGGAATAGTAAGCTATAAAAGTGAACAAAATTGTTATTTAAATAAAAGAAACCCCGATTGTCTGCGGGGCTTCTAAGGGTAATCGTCAAGTAATGACGTACTCGACTAAATAACCATATCATGAATTTTTTTGGTAAAAATACTGGTAAATGTGTCCAAATTAGAAAGGGCATCATTTTGAAAAAAAAACGCTATTTAAATAAAAAAAGAGCTTGCAAGGAAACAAGCTCTAACGTAATTGAGATGCCTATATATTACCATTCATTTCATTATAATTCCATACGCTGTGGTTGAGAAATAAAGTATAAGCAATTTAATAAAAATTTCATTTGGTCACAAATAAAAAAGCAGCTAGCAAAAGCTAACTGCTCATGTAAGGAAAACGGAGAAAGATAACCATGTGTCTATAGTATTGACGGAATTTTGAGTTTTATTCAAGGGAGGAAGAGAAATGGAAGGGAAAACAGAGCCGAAAATGGTTCCAATGGCATCTTACGGGTGGAACAGAGAAAAACAATGTGTAGAGTTCCAACTGTTAATAAACGAAGAGATATATGTAATGCCAATTTATGAGAAAGACGTAAAAGGCATGGAGACTTGGTTTCGGTTAAAGAAACATAACTTAATAAAATAATCCTTTGATAAGGGAAAGAATATATGTGACTTTAATGTAGAGGCGTAAGAAGGAATGTATATACTTAATAAAAAAGCTAGTATAATACTAGCTTTTTTATTAAGTATGCAATACCTTATTTTCGAATAGCCATTCTGTAAATTGTAAAACGCCATAATCATAGTCTAAATCATGTGTGGATATCGATAATATTTTATAACCATCATATTCTTTATATTCATAGTTATCTCGGTTTAAAGAAATTTTATAATGATCAAAGTCTAAAAATATATCCCAAATATCCTTATCAGTTCTTTTATATGCTATAGCTTCAATATCATGACCATCTTCATAGTAACCTAAGTGCAGGTGTTTAGAATCATATTTAATTTTCATAATTTACACCTTACCAAATAAAGTGGTGTGCGTCCATATTTGGTGGCACATGATAGTGTAAATATGGTCCTTTGCCATCGATATAATGATAGTCTAAACGGAAGATTGGTTTTTTTGTAGCTTTACTTCTGACTTGAATGATTTTACCACCATCAGGACCATCAATGATGAATTTACTCGGGGCACTTAAAGCTTTTTGTATATGTGGACGTGCTATTGCCCATGCTTTATCTGCCGCTTTTCTACCTACTTTAGATGTCAGAATTCGTAAAGCTCCAATTACTATAGCTGGTAAAGCTCGTTGTTGAATAACTGGCCCATCAGTCATTTCAGTTTCAAATTGCCCATTTGCTAAAGTTGCCTCTAACTCTAAAAATACAGGATCATTTGCAAGGAAAGGAAAATCCTTTTCGAATTGAGCGTTGTCAAAGTTATACATATCTTCAAAAGTAATATGCTGATTAATATCGAAGGAACCTGTAAATTCCTCTTGGTTATTAATAGAGTCAACCTCAGTATCCTCCGCAAATGCGCTACCTACAAAGCTGAATAACATTACTGTTGCAAGTAGACTAGTGAAAAACTTTTTAAACAAAATTACCACTCCTTTTAATATGATTTTTACCTCACGTTGAATATTAATATATAAATAAAAGGATAATAAGAATGGTTTTTTGAGTAATAATTTGATAATATATCCATATAACCCTAATATAGTTAATCAGATGTATTATTAAAAAGAAAAAGATACATGAAATGTTTATTTTATGGAAAATATTATTAGGGGGTTAAATTAATAAGTTACTAAAATATGAGAAAATGATATAATAATACCAATTACACATTTAGTCCTACTGGAAGAACCAGCGGACACCGAACTATAGAGCATTAGTAATATTGCTCTATAGTTCGGTGTCCGCTTTTTTGTTTTTATTAACAAAATAGATAAGGGGTGTTTTTATATATGGTGGCTCAATTAACTTTTTTACCCAAAATTGATCGAAAAGCAACGCAAGTTCGTTTAGAAGAGATTCTTGAAAATGTTCGTATTCATAGACAGTTTGGAATGATTAGAAATGAGATGAAGGTTACAGCATCTAGCGAGGTAAGATATCATGGTCCAACAAATGTAGTAGGAAAGCCAGCCGAAGATATCGCTTTAGCAAATGTTGCAATGAGTGAAAGGGAAGTGAAATTACAACGTTTATCTTTTCAAATTGATAAGGCATTAAGCCGTTTTAGCAAAAGCCAAAGAGACATTATTATAAAACGATATTTGGAAGATGAAGAAGTTTTTGATTACATGGTTTACAACGAGATTGGTATGAGTGAACGTACGTATAGACGGAATAAATCTAATGCTTTTTACAAACTAGCTTTTGCTCTTAGATTAGAAGTGTACGAGACAGAAGAGCAGAATGGAGGAGAGAGGCTATGAACTTTGTTCAACCTATTCGTGATCCAGAGCAAATACAACAAATTAAAGAATATCTGAAAGAAAACAGTGAACGGAACTTTATTTTGTTTGTAATTGGAATCAACACAGGTTTACGTATTAGTGACATCCTCAAATTGAAGATATGTGATTTGAAAGGTAGCCATATTTCAATGAGAGAAAAAAAGACTGGGAAGCAAAAACGCATCCAGTTAACGCCAGCGTTAAAAAGAGAATTACGTTGGTATATTGAAGAACGAGATGATCGGGAGTATGTAATTAAAAGTCGCGAAGGTACTAATAGACCAATTGGACGAAGTATGGCTTATAAGATACTTAGAAGCACAGCAGCAGAGTTTGGCTTAAGGGAGATAGGGACTCATACATTAAGAAAAACCTTTGGGTATCA
The DNA here is from genome assembly GCF_019837435.1 of Bacillus sp. 16GRE42. Taxonomy (NCBI): domain Bacteria; kingdom Bacillati; phylum Bacillota; class Bacilli; order Caryophanales; family Bacillaceae; genus Bacillus; species Bacillus sp. 16GRE42. Next base: position 1,307,277 of record NZ_JADAXF010000001.1, on the reverse strand, counting down.
TATGTACATGCAAACGAAGAATATAGCTTTGCTAATGGAGATATTCAATCATTCAAGCGAGAAAGTGACACTTAGATATATCGGTGTAAACCAAGACGCAATGGATAAGGCTATGACTCGATTTAAAATATAGCAACACCTTTTTTATTTTTTGTTTTTTTATAATTACCCATTTTTTATGCGTTGTGTAACTCAAAAGGGAAAGTATTATGAAGCTATGAATATCAAGGGTTTCAGCGACAGGGACAGTTACACAAAATATAAGATATGGGTAATTGGTTAAAGTAATCTTTTTCTATAAATATTTTGATGATAGAATATTTATAGAAAAGAGGTGCTAAGCGTGGGGAAAAAAAGAAGATATCTAAAGAAGAGAAAGAAAGAAAAACAGAATAGGGACTTATTAGGGAAAAAAGATGAAATTGTTCCTTTACAATATGAAATACCAAAATATTTTCAGGATTTAATAGATTTACATAAAAGAAGCAAGGAACGGAATGTAATAATATGGAAGGTGAAAAGAAGAGCGCAAGAACAGTTCAAAACAGTGCAGGAGATGCAAAAAAAATTCCAAGAAGAATTCAAGCCAATTAGGGAAATGCAAAAAATAATACTAGAACAGTACAAGCCAACGCAGGAGATGCAAAAAAGAATGCGGGAACAATCAAAACTAATATGGGAGATACAAAAAAGAATACAAAAACAATACAAGCCATTATTTGAACTAGTAGACAAATACAAGTATATTAATTGGAATATATTGAATCAATCTGCAGAAGATGAGCTAAGGCAGATTGAGGGAATCTTAATTAAACATGAAAAAGAATATTGGTGTTTAGATATGAATGTTGTACAATTCATAATTAACGGTAATGTAACAAAAGACAATGTATCAAAGTATGTAGAAGATAATTTGGAAGCATATGTAGCAGAAATAATTCGAAATCCTATGTATGAAATTCATGTATCTTTAATAAAAGAGGCCTATGAAGCTTATAAAATAGGTTTATATAAATTGTGTATTATGCCATTATTTGCAGCATTTGAGCATGTTATTGCCTTTTGGCTAAAGGGTAACATAACAACAGAAATGATATCGATTAAGTCTAATCCTAATATAAGGAGACTTTATAAAAGGGTTAAGCCGGAAGAATATCGTGAGCTAGAGATAGAACAAATTAAAAATGTCTTTGTGGCATCAGTTCTTAGAGGTTTTCACAATATGTTTATTACAGGTTCGGATGAATTAGGAACAAACCTTAACCGTAATTCAATAGCTCATGGTTTTCATGACTATAGTACTCTTTCTAAGGTAGATGTACTTAAATTATTTCAATTACTTAAATCGGCTTTAATATTACAGTTTGTTAGTCCAAAAAAAGTGGCAGAGTAGTGACCGCTTTTTGGCAGTAAATGTGCCGGTTGTTTTGGTATTGGCGTGTTATATTTGTATTGTGAGTAGTGGCGGAAAACATTGCTCATAAAATTCCTTATAACTGAAAATGGATCGTCATAACCGGTGGCGATGGTTGCAAATTGGATGAACAGTTGTTTCTTGATTCCACATTCAATTGCGATTCGCGTTGTGTAAACTGGGAAGGGCTTTTGCTCTTCTTTCAATCGCTGACTATGAGACGCAGTAAAAACTACGGGAGAGTGATGTATCGTCGGCGATTGAAAGAGATGTAGAACCTCTTAACCCAACGTAATAAAATATGAAGCATACTAACACGATTCGTCTATTTGAAATACCGTTATCAATGTAAAACTGCATTTACCGTATTTATAGTAATAATATAAGATTTTGACGAAAGGGCAACTGTTGCATGGTTGTTCTTTTGTTGTAAAACTGAATATTTAAATGTTGATTCTTCAAATAATACCAATTAATATATTAATTGGTATATATATAGAAGAGGGGTTTGGTTGGATTGGCGATAATATTTAGTTTTTTTAATCAAGGCTGGGTAGGATCTTTAATAGGGATAATTGGGATATTAATTGCAATAGTAACCTATCGAAAATCTAAAATTGGCCAGAGGTTAGTTTATCAATCTAGTGCTACTAAAATAATAGGAAAGAATCAAAATACACCAGAAGAGATACAAATTTATTTTCGTGGAAGTGAAGTGCCTCGAGTAATTAAAACAAATTTGGTTATCTGGAATTCCGGAAATGAGACAATAAAGAGTAGTCATGTTACTAAAGAAGATCCGTTAAGAATACAAATTGAAGAATCAGAAAGTATTATTAGTTATCGTATTCTTAAAGAAACTCGACATACAAATAAGGTGAATTTAGTTCCAGATAAAGAAAATGTATTACTTTTTAATTTTGACTACTTGGATCCAAATGATGGAGTCAGAGTAGAGATATTACATACAGATGATAAGAACCCAGTTGTATTTAAAGGGACTGTTATAGGAATGAAACAAGATATAAAAAGTTGGAATACAGAAAGAGGAGTAAAAAAGAATAAGGGTATATTTCCTTTCATAAAAAAATCATGGGCTATCAAAATAGCACTCGGAACAACGTTTTTATCGGGATCATATTTATGTTTAATGCCGATTATATATTGGTTCTTTCCAGATGCATATCGCGAGTTAAATCATATGTTTAAGGGGAAATCTAACAATATAACACTTAGTATTTTCTTTGTATTCGGGATGATTTATATATCTGCGCCATTATATCTGCTTAGTTTAAAACGGAAAAGATTCCCCAAAAAATTAAAAGAATAGGTAGTCAATATTTCGAGATTAAGCGCTCCACATGGAGTGCTTTTTATTTTGGAATTAATAAGGCAGTGTAAGTAATGGATTCAATCAATATTATCCTAATGGTGGATTTGCTAATATTCATAAAACTACTAATCCTAAACAAGAAGCGATTAAGTGGTATGGAGAAGAAAAAGAACGATTCGACTATTGTGAGGTTTGGGACTCTGATGCTCGTGAGTATATAGATACTGATAAGGAGTGAGGATAAATGGATAGTGTTTTAAACGGTAAGATTGCTGTGCTTGGGCTTATGCCTATTAATAAAAAAGTGTACATCAATTACCTTAAGCCACATGAGAAAGTAAATAAGAAGGCTGAGGTTGATACTAATCGATTCAAATATTATAAGCTGTATGGAAAGAAGCCTATATTTTACTCTATGGAATATATTAAGCAAACTCCAATACAAGATTTATTGGAAAGAGATAAAGGTAATCAAGAACGTTGGATAAAGACAGATGAATGAATATAAAACCAAACAACAGAAGCGTAAGTTCTATGACAGTGGTGTGTGGAAGAGTATACGTGAACAAGTAAAGAAGCGAGACAACAATGAATGCCAAGAGTGTAAGCGCAATGGCAGTGTTCGTGTGGACATCAATGAATACAGTGAGAGTGCCAAGCGTAAGAAGATTCAACTCGTTGTCCATCATATAAAAGAGCTTGAACATCATCCTGAACTTGCATTAGATAAAGAAAATCTCGAAACAGTCTGTGTGGATTGCCATAATAAAGAACATGGTAGAGTATTCGAAAAGAAAATCAACAAATGGGAACACGATGAAAAGTGGTAAAAAAGAATCGGCAATAATAAGTCCCCCCCTTAAAAAAATTCATCAAAAAATGTTCTAAGGGGCACCGGAGGAGAGGGTTAACTGTCAGGTTTTTTTCGATTTTACGCACGTAAGGGGGGTGGGTAGATGGCTGTCAGTATTACAAAGTTGAAGGAACAGCTAATGAATAGTATTGATATTGAAGATTTAGTCGAGGTTGAAAAAGTAGAACGATACATTGATTTAGTTAAAGCATTTAGAAAAATAAACAGGACTATTAATAAAGAAGGTGAGTCCGTTACAGTCAAAAATGGATCTCAAGTTTTTGTTAAGGCCCATCCTCTTATAAGTGAAAGGAATAAAATTAACAGTTCTTTAATTGCTTTAGGAAGAGATATAAAGTTTGTTTGTAAACCGAATATTCCTAAGGCTGGTTACAGTAAAAGTGATTTAACATGATTAGGCAAAAGTATGTAGAAGAATACATTGAACTTTATCGAAGTGGAAAAATAAAGTTCAACAAAGAAAGAGAACTGTTAATTAATTATCTAGAAAAATACGTTTTAAACAGAGACGATTTGTATTTTGATGATGAAATGATTCAGGATTGTATCAACTTTGGTGAGAAGTGGTATTTTCCGTTGCAGTCATTTCAAAAATTCTTAATAGCATACGTTTTTTTGTTTTATAAGAAAAATGGACGCGTATTTTATCGGAAATTCTTATGGATGTTAGGACGTGGTGGCGGTAAAAATGGTCTAATATCTGTAATTATTCACTTTTTAATTAGTGAATTGCACGGCATCCCGGAGTATAACATTTCTGTTGTTGCGAATAGTGAGGAACAAGCGAAAACAAGTCCTGACGAAGTTCATAAATGTGTAAAGAAAAATGAAGTTTTACAGAGAGCTTTTAAAACCACGTTAACTCAAACTGTTTCAAAGGCTACTGAAAGTATACTAAAGTTTAGAACTTCAAACGGGGATACAAAAGACGGCTTGCGTGATGGTGCAGTCGTATTTGATGAGATACATCAATATGAAAGTAATAAAGATGTTCGTGTCCATATCAGTGGCTTAGGGAAAAAGAAAAACCCCCGTGAATTTTATATTGGTACAGATGGTTATGTACGAGATGGCTTTTTAGATAAACAAAAAGAAAAAGCTATGAAGGTTTTAAATGGTGAAGCTCGTCCTAATGCTGTATTTCCTTTTATCTGTAAGCTTAATGATGAAAAGGAAGTTGATGATATTGAAAATTGGGAATTAGCTAACCCTATGTTGTCGCATCCATTAAGTGAGTATGCTGAAGGGTTGCTTGAAACGATAAAGGAAGAATATGAAGATTTAGAGGATGATCCAAGTAACCGAGAAGAATTTATGACAAAGCGTATGAACCTACCGGTTACAAATCTAGAACGATCTGTTGCTAAATGGTCAGAAATTCTTGCTACAAATCGTCCATTTCCTGATTTATATGGCCAAGAATGTATTGGAGCTTTAGATTTTGCAAGTATGCGAGACTTTGCTGCATGTGGGCTTTTGTTTAGAAAAGATGGTAATTATATTTTTAAAACACATTCATTTGTACGTAAGGAATTTGTTGATATTTACTATGGATATTCAAAAAAAGCTGGTGAATATAAAAAACAAAAGTTTGCGCCAATTAAAGATTGGGAAGAACAAGGCTTGCTAACAGTTGTGGACGAACCGACTATAAATCCATCTCACATTGTAGATTGGTTTGTAGAGATGCGTGAGAGTTATGGACTTAAAAAGATTATAGGTGATAATTTCAGATTAGAAGCTATAAAACCATTGTTAATAGCAGAAGGTTTTGAAGTTGAAATTATAAGAAACCCTAAAGCAATTCATAGCTTATTGGCACCACGTATTGAAATGGCCTTTGCGAATAAACAAATTATTTTTGATGATAATCCTCTTATGCGTTGGTATACACAAAACGTATTGGTTGTTATCAAAAATGATGGTAACAAGATTTACGAGAAAAAAGAACCTGTGAGAAGGAAAACAGATGGATTCCAATGTTTTGTCCATGCTCTTTATCGAGCGGATGAGATACAAGAATCAACAGAATTCCTAATTGGTGATATTAAATTCTAGTAAAGGGGGTGATGATAATTGGATGGTTCGGTTCAATATTTAAAAGAAATAAAGAGCTAGAATTTATGCTAGATTTGGATTTGATTGCTGATACAGCAAACAGACTTCATATGAAACGTCTAGCGATTGATACATGTGTATCATTTTTAGGAAGGACAATTAGTCAATCTGAATTTAGAGTGAAAAATGGTAAGGTATTTCAGAAAAATGAACTTTATTATCGCTTAAATATTAGGCCGAATAAGAATATGACGGCCAGCACCTTTTGGGAAAGATTCATCCGTAAACTCATTTATGATAATGAATGCTTAGTTGTACAGGCGGATGATGGTGATTTACTTATTGCCGATGGATTTCAGCATAACGAATATGCTGTATATGAAGATACTTTTACAGATGTAACAGTAAAAGATTACACGTTTAAGCGAAGTTTTAAACAAAGCGAAGTCATTCACTTAAAGTATCGAAATGATAAACTATCTCCACTTATCGATGGATTGTTTGCAGATTACGGTGATTTATTTGGTAGGATATTAAATTCACAAAAGCGTAAAAATCAAGTTCGTGGCACGGTTGATATGGATATGATTGGTGCCAAAACAGAAGAACAAATAACGAAGTTACAAGAGTTTATAGACAACATGTATAAGTCAATTGGGTCAAAAGATATAGCTATTGTTCCACAACAAAAGGGTATTAATTATAACGAGATATACAATGGTGTGGCGAATGGACCAAGTGTGGAAGAAATCAATAAAGTAACAAGTGGTTTCCTAAATCAAGTAGCTATGGCAATGGGTATTCCAATAGCTTTGATATATGGGGAAATGGCTGATGTAGAAAAGCAGACGAAAAATTATATGCTTTTCACAGTACGGCCATTATTAAAAAAGCTATCTGATGAAGCGAACGTTAAATTTTTTGAAATGAGCGAATATCTTTTAGGACAAAAAATTGTGGTTAAGGCTGTTTCTTATCAAAGTATATTTGATCTTGCTACAAGTATTGATAAACTCATTTCTTCAAGTGCATTTACAGGAAATGAGATTCGATCAGAAGTAGATTATGAAGATTCTGATGATCCGAACTTAAATGTTCATCATATTACGAAAAATTATACAAAATTAGATAAATCTGAGGGAGGTGAGGAATAATGGAGCAAGTGAATATGAATAAGCTTTTAAACTTAAAACGAGATATTCGTTTTGAAGCTAAAGGTGAAAATGAGTATAAATTAACTGTTTACGGTTCAATCGGTGGATGGTTTAGTGAAAATAATGCTGAAGCTGTAAGAAGGAAAATTCAAGATGTTAAAGCAGAAAAAATACACGTTCATATTAATTCAGGTGGAGGTTCCGCATTCGATGGTGTAGCGATTTGTAATCAGTTAAAACAGCATAATGCAGAAATCATAGTTCATATTGATGGTTGGGCGGCTAGTGCCGCATCTGTAATTGCAATGGCAGGAGATAAAATCATTATGCCTAGTAATACTATGATGATGATTCATCAAGCGAGTACCTTTGAATATGGGAATGCAGATCTTTTTGAAAAAACAGCACGAGACTTACGAAAGATTGATTCAGCTTTAGCAGCATCTTATAAGAAACGTTTTGTTGGAACAGATGAAGAATTAAAACAACTTTTAAAAGATGAAACTTGGCTAACAGCAGATGAAGCAGTTGCTCTTGGTTTAGCGGATGAAATTGCTGATGAAATTGAAATTGATGATACGCAAGAAGATGAAGAAGAGGAAGTTGTAGAAAATTTCAAAGAAGATTTAGTAGCAAAGTATACGAAACAACCAAATAATCAAAATCCAAAAGAGCCTATTCAAGAGCCTGTTAATACAAAACAGAATCTGAGTACGCTCTTTTTAACTTTAGGAGGAAAATAAAATATGGTGATAAAATTTAATAATTTTGAAGAGAAGAAAATAGCATTTGCAAAAGCAACACAGGAAGGTACAGCGGAAGAACAATCAGCAGCATTAAATTCTATGATTGAAGCACTTGCTACAGATGTGCGAGTAGATATTCTAAATCAAGTAAATGAATCTATGGTAGACCGTTCTATTATGCAATCTCGTGGTTCCAATGTATTAACTAGTGAGGAAATGAAGTTCTTTAATGCAGTTGTGCAAGATGGTGGATTTAAAGATACGGAGATTCTCCCTAAAACAACGCAGGAGCGAATCTTTGATGATTTAGTTGACGGGCATCCGTTCTTACAACACGTTGGATTAGAGAATTTAGGCGCTGTTACAGAATTCATCTATGGAGATCCAGAAGGTGCAGCTGTATGGGGACCATTATTTGGTGATATTCAAGGGCAGTTAAACGCAACATTCCGAAAAGAACCAATTACTCAACTTAAATTAACAGCATTTATTCCATTGTCAAATGATATGTTAAATCTTGGGCCTGTATGGGTGGAACGTTATGTTCGTACAATGATTACAGAAGCTATGGCGGTTGGATTAGAGCGAGGATTTGTAATTGGTACAGGTAAAAATGAACCTATTGGCTTGCTAAAAGATCCAAGTGGAAATGTTGTTGGTGGTGTATATCCGGATAAAAAGGTTGCTGGTACATTAACATTTGAGCCAGGTCGCAAAACAATTAATGAATTAAAAAATGTTGTTAAATTACTTGCTAAAAAATTAAAAGCTGATGGTAAAGATGCAGATAAGCCGAAGAATATTGCTGGAAAAGTAGTTATGGTGACGAATCCCTTTGACACATTTGATATTCAAGCAAATGCAACAACTTTAAATGCAGCTGGGGTTTATTTAACGAGCTTACCATTTAATCCAACACCTACAGAATCAGTGTTTGTACCTCAAGGAAAAGTGTTGTTTTTTGTTAAAGGGCAGTATATTGCAGCAATGGGTGGAACGGAGCCGATTAAAAAGTTTGATCAAACGTTAGCGTTAGAGGATGCAACACTTTATATCGCTAAACAATATGCTACAGGTAAACCAAAAGATAAATATGCAGCACAAGTTTATGAATTGAAAATTGAGGAAGTAACGCCACCGACACAAGGATGATGTGAATGAATACAGTAATTTCAGATGTAATTATACAGGAGTTTAAAGAGAGGATGCACTTAGGTGATGAGGAAGATGATAACCTAAAGCGCATCCTTTCTACGTCTAATAAGGCGTTACTTAGGGTTTGTGGGGATTATGATTTGAATAATGACGAGGAGTTCAAGGAATTAGTCTTTGAACGCTCTCGTTATGTTTATAACGATGCATTAGAGTATTTTGACAAGAATTTTTTAAGTCAAATTAATAGTTTAGGCATCGATAAAGCATTAGAAGAAATTAAGTTGGACGGTGATTAATATGCGTCCTTTTCAATACAAGAAACCACTGAATACAGGTGATTTTAGAAATCGAATTATCATTGAACAACCTGAAGTAATAAAAGATGAGATAAATCAAGAAGTTGAAACAGGTAATTGGCAAGAAGTTAAAAAAGCATGGGCGATGATAAAAACGGTAAAAGGTTCGGAGTATATTGAAGCTTCAGCTTCACAGTCTACACGAATTTATCGTTTTGTAATCCCTTATACAACAGGCATTACAGAATTAATGCGAATTAAAATGAAGAGTCGTATCTTTGACATTATCGAACCGCCAATGAATGATGATGAAATGTATCAAACATGGACTATTATCGCAAAGGAGCATGTTTAATATGAATGATTTTGCGAGCGAACTTGCTAGGGAGTTACAAAGGTATGCAAATGTTGTAGAAGAAGAATTGCTAACAGCACAAGAAGAAGTAGCTGATCTTGCTGTAAGTAAATTAAGACAAAGTGGCCCTAAAAAAACAGGCGCTTATCGTAAAGGGTGGCGTAAGAAAAAAGAAGGTAATAGTGTTGTCGTCCACAATACCAAAGGACAACTAACGCATCTTTTGGAAAATGGCCATGCAAAGGCTGGTGGTGGACGTGTTCCGGCTCAAGTACATATTCGTCCAGTTGAAGAGTATGTAATTAATGAATTACCGAGACAGATTGAAAGGGCGCTTGAATAATGACATTAGGTGAATTAACAAAAATCCTTGAAGTTACAGGTTATCCTGTGGCTTATTCGCATTTCATAGCAACGCCAGGTAAGTCAGTGCCAGCACCACCTTATATTTGCTTCCTTGTGGATGGATCAGATAACTTAATGGCTGATAACAAGGTATATCACAAGATAAATGATTTAAATATTGAACTTTACACAACTAAAAAGGATTTAATTGCGGAATCCAAACTTGAACAAGTCTTAGAAGATCATGAGATTCCTTATGACTCGTATGGGACTTTTATTGAATCTGAAAAATTGTATCAAAAAATATACGAAACGAGGTTGATATGAATGAATGAAAATAAAGTTGTCTTTGGTCTAAAGAAAGTACACTATTGCGTAATTACTGAAGATGAAACTGGAAAAATCACATATGGTACAGCTGGGAAATTACCTGGTGCTGTTGAACTGAAGATGGATCCAAAAGGTGAACAATCAGACTTTTGGGCTGATGATAGTAACTATTACGCTGACTCAAGTAACCAAGGGTACGAAGGGACATTAAATATCGCTATGGTTACTGAGGCATTCAGAACTGATGTATTAGGAGAAATCTTAGATGAAGATGACCAAGTTCTTTCAGAAGTTTCGAATGCAAAGATTAAGAGAATTGCTCTTATGTTTGAATTTGATGGAGATGTGAAAGCGACACGTCATGTACTTTATAATGTATCAGTTTCTCGTCCTGGTTTTGGTTCTTCCACAAAGAGTGATAAAACAGAGCCTAATACAACTGAATTGAAATTTATTGCGTCACAGCATCCGGAAACACTTAAAGTGAAATCTTCTACAAAGGTAACAACACCAGCAAGTGTTTATGATGCTTGGTATACAAAACCTTACGAAAAAAAAGTAACACAAGGGGCGTAACTAGATGGAAAAAACAATTGTAATCGATGAAAAAGCAGTTCTTTTGAAAAGTACCGCTGGCACAGCTATTCGCTATAAGGCCCAATTTAGACGTGATATGTTCGCCGATATCCTTAGTTTAGGTTTACTTTCTTCATACATTTCAACTGATGGTGACCAAAGCAATATTGATCTTTCACAGGTTGATTTAAGTAAATTAGATTTTGAAGTTATTTATAACTTAGTATGGGCATTTGCAAAAACGGCAAGCAAAGAGGTTCAGGACCCATTAACATGGCTAGATACATTTGGTGAATTTCCGATTGCTGAAATTATTACTGAAATTCAGGACTTAATTAAAAGCACCGTTCAGTCAAAAAAAAACTAACAGAAGATGAACAAGGGCAAGGACGTAACGATGGAAAAGGTGGATTTTCCGTTGATACATTCCTTGCTCTTTGTTATTCATGCAAACTTTCAAAAGAAGATTTAGAAGATATGACAATAGGTGATTGCTTAGATTATATCGATGAGTATGTGGAATTACGAAATCCGAAGAAAGAAAAAGAAAATACAAGAACAGCTACACAAGATGACTTTAATAATTTCTAAGTAAACGAGGTGATAACATGGCAGGAAGAATTAAGGGAATAACGATAGAAATTGTCGGAGAAACAACCGGTCTTCAAAACGCCTTAAAAGATGTTAACAAACGAAGTAGCGAACTATCGAAAGAATTAAAAGATGTAGAACGGCTCTTAAAATTCAACCCAGGTAACGTGGAAGCTCTAGCACAAAAACAACAATTGCTTACTCAGCAAATTGAAAATACAACGAAAAAGTTAGATAGTTTAAAGTCAGCTCAACAGCAAGTGCAAGCACAATTCGAAAGCGGCGCGATTAATGAAGAGCAATATCGGGCGTTCAGGCGTGAAATTGAATTTACAGAAGGGCAACTTAATGGATTCAAAAACAGTCTTGCAGGATTAAAGGCTGAGCAAGAAAAAGCAGCAAGTTCAACAAGACAATTAGAGACTTTATTTAGTGCCACAGGGAAAAGTGTTGATGATTTTGCGGATGCATTAGGGAATCGTCTTGTGAATGCAATTAAAAACGGTACAGCATCGAGTAGGCAGTTAGATCAAGCGATTGAGATAATTGGAAGAGAAGCGCTAGGAGCCGAAGCAGATATTGGGAAGTTGCAACAAGCGCTTCGTTCTATTGATAATGGTAATTCCATTCAAAACATCAGAAACGACTTAAATCAACTTTCCCAAGAAGCAGAGGAAGCGGGCGAAAGTGTTAAAGGGTTAGGTGTTGAGTTAGAAAACGTAGTAGCTGGAATAGGCGCTGGTCTAGGACTTAAAGAAGTTATCGAACAGTCTCTAAATATGGATGAGCTAAAGACTAAAATCGATATTACTTTTGATGTTCCAGAATCATCAAAAAGAACTGTGGAGGATGCAGTCAGGACTGTTACAGCCTATGGCGCTGATGCAGAAGAAGCTTTAGAAGGTGTACGTTTACAATGGGCTTTAAATAAGGAAGCATCTGATGAATCTAATGCAGCGATAGTAAAGGGAGCAGCTGTGGTTTCTAATTCATACGCAGGTATCGATTTTACAGAGTTGATACAAGAAACGAATGAAATTGGTAGTGAATTAGAAATTTCTAATGAAGAAGCGCTAGGATTGGTTAATTCCCTTTTAAAAATAGGATTCCCACCAGGACAATTAGACATTATAGCAGAATATGGCGCGCAGCTAAGACGAGTTGGTTATACAGCACAAGAAGTACAAAGTATTATGGCAAGTGCGGCTAAGGAAAAATCGTGGAATGTAGATAACCTATTGGATAAACAATTGTCCCTATGAGTGGTGACATTCATAGAAAACTCCTTTAATTCAGTGAAAATCTCTATAAGAGACAATACTGAGCGAAGCCTGTAAAAGGGAACGTGCAACGACTAGCTGAAAAGCGTAGGGTGTAAGCTGATGACATCCGAAATGGGGAGCGTCTTATATAAAGATGATGATATAGTCTGGTCTGTATAGTGATATACAGAAGTTCATAAGAGAACTGGTAGGGACTTGCGAATCCTGCTGAACATATCGGGTTTAAAAGAAGGACGTATTCGTTCAGTTGAAATGGCACGAGGATTAAGCAATTCTATGAAGGATGCGGTCCGTGATGCTGTAGATGATACTGAAAAAATGTCTGATGCACAGATTTCAGCAATGCAAAAAGGGTTCGCCAAACAAGAATCTGCACTTGCGAACTCATTTAGTAATCAAGAAAAGGCACTTTCTAAAAGCCATAGTCGAAGACAGAATGAATTAGCTAAAAGTCTTGATGCTGAATATAATGCGGTTTCCAAAAGTTATGAAAATCAACAAAAGAATTTAGAAAAGAAACTTAGCGCTGAATATGATGCGGCATCAAAGAATTATGATCGACAACAAAAAGCACTTGAGAAGTCCTTAGATGCAGAAGTTAAAGCGTTTGAAAAGTCTTCTGAACAGAAAATAAAACTCATCGATAAAGAATATACGGAACGAATGAAGCTGATCGATGAGGAAAAGTACAATCGTCTTAAAGCAGTAGACGATCAAATTAATTCTTTGGATGCGAAAACGGCAGCTGAAGATAAATATTTTAAAGATCGTGAGAATGCGGAAAAACGTGCTGATTTAAAAGTTAAAATAAGTAAAGCGAAAAATGAAGAAGAACGTCAGGCAGCAATTAAAGCTCTACGAGATCTAGAAGAGAAAATGCGCTTAGACAAAATACGCGAAGAACGCAAAAGTCAAATCGATAGATTAAAAGAGGAAAAAGACAGCATAAAAGAAGCGTCTGATGCAAAGAAAGAAGCGCTAAAATTAGAAATCGATAATCGTAAAGAACAAGTTAAAGAACAAATAAATAATGAAAAGGAAGCTTTAAAAGAACGACAACAAGAACAAAAAGAAGCTTTTCAGCAAAACAAACAAGAGAATTTAAAGGAAATTAGTGAATCGAATAAAGCACAACTTGATTCATTAAGAGAAGTAAATCAAGCGAACTTATCAGCTTTAAAGGAAAGTCAAAATGAACGCAAACAAGCGCTAAGTGAGCGTTTAAGTGATGAAATGGACGCTGTACGTGAATCACATAGAGCTGAGTTAGAATCTTTTAAAGAAATGAATGCAGAAAAACTAGAGCTAGCGAAAAATCCACCAGATAGTGCAGCGGTACAAGAAATATTCTCTCAACTAGAAGGCTGGGGCAAAGCGATTGCTAAAGGTGGAGAAGAGGGTAAAAAAGCATTTGTAGATATGGTGAAATGGTTAGATCAAATCGAGGATGCGGATTTAAAAGAAGCGATTGGTGTAGAACTTTTCGGTAGATGATAAATTGTGCCGAAGTAAAATCGCGGTATAAAGCAAAGAGGGTGCGAATCCTAATTTGAACCGAAGGCTATGCAAAGTATAGTCAGGGGCAGAGCATAGAGGGTGAAAAGATATAATCCCTCCACGAGACCGCGACACTTTTTAAGTGAAAACGTATGCCGAACCGAGGATGAATTAACATCCTTTAATGCGGAGGAATCCCCGGAAGTAGAGGATAAAAAACCTTTACGATAACAAAATGACAATGTGGGAAGACCAAGGCCAAAAAATCATAAATACAATTTTACAAACTGAAGAAAAACAAGCTGACTTAAAACAAGGAATAGATGATTTACAACAATCTGTAAATAAAACGGATGCTACAGCAATTGTTAAATTGAAAGAAGCAATGAATGAATTGCTATTAGCTCTTAAACCAGTATTACTTGTAATAGCTGATATGGTTTCTGCTTTTGCTGATTTTATTTCAGCTCATCCAGTGTTGGCAGCTGCGATTACAGCCATAATTACTGTATTAGGTATTCTTCTTGGTCTGTGTGCTGCACTAGCGCCTCTGATATTAGTAATTACCTCTGGTGCGATAACCTGGGCTGGGGTAATGGCTGCTCTAACAAGTCCAATAGCTTTAGTAGTTGCCGCCGTCGCAGGCTTAATTGCTATATGGGTATTGTTTGGCGATAAAATAATGGCCATATACAATCAGTATTTCAAGCCAACAATAGATCAAATAGTATCTATAATTGTTGGGACTTTACAACCGGTATTTGATAAAGGTTTTACACTCATAAAAGATATTGTTCAAGATGCATTTGCAATTATTCAGCGTGTTTGGAATGAAATACTAGCACCTGTTTTTTCAAAAATCACCTCGGATATTAATACAGTCTTACTACCGGCATTTAAATTTGTATTTAGTGCTATCGGTAGTGTTGTATCAGATGCATTTGATGGAATCAAAGTTGTGTGGGATACGGTCTTAAAACCAATTTTAAATGGAATTATCGATTTCATTTCTGGTGCTTTTTCAGGAGACTGGGATAAAGCATGGAAAGGAATTGTGAAAATATTTGATGGAGTATTCAACGGAATAGAATTAGCAGCAAAAGCGCCAATCAATGCCGTGATTTCAATGATTAATGCATTGATTGAGGGTATTAACAGTATAGATATGCCCGATTGGGTTCCATTTGTCGGCGGAGGGAAAACTCATATACCAACAATCCCGATGTTAGCAACCGGAGGACATGTTCTTGGAGATGGATCGTTTATTGCTGGTGAAGCTGGACCAGAGTTATTTACCAAGAGAGGAAACCGTGTATCTGTAACACCATTATCCTCAAATGAAAAATCACTTGGTATAACAGGTACTATGAGTCGATTAATAGGCGACATGAGTTATTCAATGGCTATCTCTATGAAAGAGTTATCTGGATTGAAAAGCGTCATGAGCAATGTATATGGCAGTCTGGCTAACAGTTCAGAAGCAATGAATAGAAATGCTAGTCAAAGAACTGTGGATGGCAATTCCTCTTCAAATGCAAATAAATCGGATTCATATAACTTTGCTGATATGTTTAGAGGTTCTACATTTGTGGTTAGAGAAGAAGCAGATGTACAAAAATTAGCAGTAGAATTAGGGAAATATATTAAGACATCAGGGAGAAGGGTGGGACAACTATGAGTTTAACGATTGCTGGAAAAAGATTAAGTCAATTAAATTTAGCACTTTTACCAGGCTATCAACATCCAGCTTCCCCGCCAGTTCGTGACTATACCGTTTCTATTCCTGGTCGCCCTGGTGCTTATTACTTTGGTTCAGACATAGATCCTTTACAGTTTAATCTGCCATTAATTATTAAACCTCAAAAAAATAGATACTCTTTAGCAACAGCTATCAGGAAAATGGTAGCTGTTTTTATTGATCCGTACGGTAGGCCGAAAACGGTGAAATTGATATTTGATTATGAACCTGATAAATACTACTTGGTCCGGTATAGTGGTTCACTTCCGATTGACCGTTATTTTAGTATGGGGAAATTTGAGTTACCTTTGATAGCTTATGATCCTCATGCATATTCCATTATCGAAAGTACAGAAGACGTTATGTGGGGGGATAACATTCCGTTTATGTCAGATATTCTATTTGGTGGTAACGATTCTTCTTATGTTGTAACCAAACCACAGAATTTAAGTGTCAAAAATGCAGGTTTGAAAGTATCAAGGCCAGTTGTAGAAATATCCGGAAGCGCAACCTCCTTAACTCTTAATATGAATGGGGAGGTTTTTTCTTTTGGAACCTTTACTGATTCTTCATTTGTAATTGATGCAGAAAGATATGCAGCAATTAAGGATGGAAAAAACTTCTTATTTCAGTTAAAAGGAAATTTAGAAAAGTTAGATTTGAAACCAGGCGCTAATGCAATACCAATAGGTGGTACTAACCTAAACATTAACATTGCATTCAAGTACCGCGCTAAATATTGATAAGGTGGTGAATAGAAATGGCTGATGCGCCTCATTTATTAGATTCAGACAAGTTATGGCAAGGGATACCAAAGATAAATCAAGCAATTGATAATGCCAATGAAGCTTTAAAGCCAGCAGGAAGCGATAGAATTGCCGCTAACGCAATCACAAATTCCAAGATAATGGATGGTTCTGTGAACGGACCAAAACTAACAAAGTACGCTGTTGGTACTGATAATATCGCTACAGAGTCAGTAACTAATTCAAAAATAGCGAATGAATCGGTAAGTAACGCGAAATTAACAAAATTTGCAGTAGGTACTGATAATGTTGCTACAGAAGCAATTACAAACCCTAAAATCGCTCCCGAATCAGTGTCAGGGTCTAAAATTGCTCCGAAGGCAGTGAATTATACAAGGCTATCAGAAGATACTCGAGGCATAGGGATAAACACAGGTACTTTATATCCATTACGTTCGGCAGAGGTTTTAAATAATACCTTACCAAATCCCACACCAACAGATACACACCAAAACGTAATTCTATCTGTAAAAGTTATGGGAGCGAAACCTAATAAAATTTACGCTGTAGAAACCGTTTATGATGGATTTGTAGTTAGTGGAACAGCGAGGTATGGCGTTTCCTTTGGACAATTTGATAAACAAGATGATGGAAAAGTTGATGCAGCTACCTATAAGCAAGTTTTAAGTATTGTGGATGCCACTGATAATACAGTACCTATAACAGATTCAATCGTAACTAAAGTATACGATGTCCCGAATTACAAATTAAAAATAGTCGTAACATACAGCCGTGATAATATGGGTTCCTACAAAGGAAGTCGATTAAGTTATATCGCAGGAAGCAATTACTTCGGTTGTGTCATTCATCCTAATAGTTATGGATTTATAAATAATTGTGATATTGATGAAGTTAACATTTTAGGAGATAGTTTATCCGTTAATACGCAGCACGCCTCAAAACCGTATCATTCATGGGTAGGTGATTGGTTAGGCGCTAAAATTAATAATTATGGTATTAGTGGTTCGACGGTTGGAAGTAAATATGATCCTATGAGTGTTCGTTATACCGGTATGAGCGATACAGCTAAAGTTACACTTGTTTATGGTGGAACAAATGATTTTGGAAGAAACCAACTATTAGGAACTATGGCAGACAGAACGAACGATACGTTTTATGGAGCCATGCATGTGCTACTAAAAGGATTATTAGAGAAGTATCCAGATAAGAAGACTGGATTTGTTTCTATGCATCATTTCGGAAGCTATTTCCCTGAAACTAATCAGTTTGGTCTTACTATGATGGACTACGTAAAAGCTACAAGAGAAGTATGCGAATACTATTCAATTCCTTTGTTAGATTTATATGCAGGTGGCGGCTTTAACTTTGAAATAGAAGCACAAGCAACAATTTATAGTGTAGATCAGCTTCACTTTAACAATAAAGGTCATGAACGTTTAGCGAAGCTGATATATGAGTTCATTCTTAGATTATAAAAGTTTATAAAGAGTTGGTAATGTGGGGTTTATTATTAAATGTTCTAAATGCGGAGAAGAACAGGAATTCAAAAGTAACGAATTTAAAAAGGGAACAATTGATATGTATCTTCGTTCTTATGCATTCGGTGGAAATAGTAGTGCTGAACTGAGTATTAATTGCAATTGTGGTAACAGTATTGAACATAAAAAACAATCATATTAAGCAATGTTAAGGCGTGCAGAAGCAGGCTTTTTTATTTTGAAAAAAAGAGGTGTAATCATGGAAAAAGAATTTGAAGTTCGTCCGTTTGGAGTTAAATATATTTGTGATTCTTGTGAAGAGGGTGAAATGGTCTTAACAGATGACTTTAAAATATATGAAAAACATATGGAATTCACCCATAAGTGTCAAAAATGTGGAGCTGAAAGAGATTTTTTAGAAAAATATCCATTGATTAGGTATCAACAAGTATAGACAATATATAATTTCATCCCTAATATATAAATTGATTGATAATATAATATTAGGGGTGAAAAATATGATGGATTGGATAGCAGATAATAAAGTGCTTAGTGGGATTGGTGGAGTAATATTGACCATATTGGCTGGAATAATTGGAAACTTTATAAAGAAGAAAGATGAAAGTCAACCAAGTCAAACTATTACCGCAGGAGACAATTCTAATAATATTCAAGGCGGTAAGGATGTAAATGTAACGTTTGGTGAAAAAAATGAACGATAGACAAGAGTTAACAGCTGGTGATTACTCTAACAATATTCAAGCCCAAAAAGCTATCGTCAATCAATATGGTCTTAGTTACGAAAATGTTGAAAGAGTTGCTATGAATGTATTTAAGAGTAATTTTTATGATTTGGGAGACAAAGTTGACAAACTAGTTAATGAACGTGCTGAAGAAATAATAAACAAATATTTAAAGCAGTTAAAAGAAACAAACGCTGCAGCAATTGCTAATACTCAAGATCCGGATTTACGATTTGTTATTTACGAGGCGCAAAAGAATTATGTGAGACTTGGTGATAAAGAAATATCAGATTTATTAGTGGATATGTTAGTAAATAGAACGATTGAACAAAATGAATCGTTTATGAAATTAGTTTTAAATGAATCTCTTGCAATCATTCCTAAATTAACAATTAAACAAATAGATATTTTATCTCTAATTTTCATATTCAATTATGCTAGATTTAATGAAATGCCATTTGAAGAATATTATCCTCATCTGCATCCGTTCATACAAGATATCCCAACAAATGATATGTTTTATCAGCATTTGCAATATGCTGGCTGTTTATCAATTAGTATTGGATCATGTACGTATGAAAGTATTATGTCTAATAGGTTTCCGTATCTATTTAAAGAAGGTATAGATTATGATGAGGCAGTAAAGGATTTAAATAGTCTTAATCCAAATTTGAATTTATTTATGGATAGGTGGAATAATACGGAATTATGTCATTCAAGTTTGACGAGTGTTGGTATGGCTATCGCATATACAAATTTAAAAAGAAAAGTTAAAATTAGTGGGGACCTGAGTAATTGGATACATGAATAAAAAAGAGTCACTTTTGGCTCTTTTTATATTTTAAAGTAGGTGATACATTGAAACATATAAAACTCTATAACAAACAATTGCAACTCAAGGCATATCTTGAAAATGCATACAATATAAAATATAGTCCGCCGCTCAATGAACTTTGGACGGCGGGTTTTTCATTACCATTTACCGATCCAAAACGAAAAGAAATTGAAACATTTGATTATGTGGAGTTATTTGATAACGGCAAGCGCATTGGGATGTTTCGTATCATGGATAGTGATGAAGAAAGAGAAGTACATGAAAAAATAATAACTTATGATTGCGAGCACGTTTTATCTACTTTAATGGATAGCGTGCTTTTTGGTTATCACGAAAGAATTAATTTAACCACAAGGGAGAATATTGAGTATCTCCTAAGCAAACAAAGAATAAAGCATTGGAAACTGGGAAGATGTGATTTCGTGAAATATTTCCAATACAGTTGGGAAAATGAAGATACCATATTAGGACCGTTATATAGTATAGCAAAGCCATTTGACGAGAAATTCCAATGGACTTGGAACGATTCATCTTATCCTTGGACTTTAAACCTTGTACGATATTCTGATGAAATTACAGGCGAACTTCGATATCGAAAGAATATGAAGGGGATTAAAAGAAAGGTAGAAGCTAAAGATGTCATGACAAGGATTTATCCACTTGGTTATGGCGAGGGTGTTAATCAGCTTACGATAAAAAGTGTTAACAACGGTCTTCCTTATATTGATGCTCCTGATTTTGTCCGAGAGTTACATGATGGGTTTGATTATATTTGGGTAGATAGAAAAATTGAAGACGCAAAAACACTTTATGCTTCAGCGAAATCATTGTTGTTAAAAGCTTGCATGCCAAAAGTTACGTATGAAATTAGTGCAATTGATTACGAGTTAATTGATCCATACAAAATAGAAAAGTATGAGACTGGTAAGTTAGTTCGCTTGTATGATGAGGATTTTAATATATCGGTTGACTTACGAGTAATGGACCGTTCAAAAGATGATGTCACCGGTAATCCACTTGATGTAAAGCTTGTATTAGAAAATAAGGTAACTGATCTAGGGACAATACAAGCTGATATTGAAAAACGTCAGAAAGTCAACGAAGTGTATTCCCAAGGGACAACAAATATTGACAGTCAACCTTTCCAAGACAACTGTGATCCAGGTCATCCAGCTATCATAAGGTTTCAAATACCTAATGATGTTAAGAATGTGAATCAGCTGATACTTACATTCGAAACATTACGATTCAGGGCGTACGAGCGCGCTATTAAAGGCGGAGGCGCAGTAGTGGGTTCAACAAGCGCGGGCGGTGGTACAGTGTCCTCAACATCCGCTGGTGGTTCTATTGTACAATCGACGTCTAGTGGCGGTAGTAGTACACAAACATCAACTAGCGGTGGTGGTAGTGTGCAAACGTCTAGCGGTGGCGGAGATCACGTTCATAAGATGTTTCATGGTGGCGGTATTGTTCCTGCTGAACCGACAACGATAGGATTGTATACAGCTTTTTCTGATCCTGGTAGGAATACAGCGGCTTCATTTTACGCAAAAGGAACTGGGGCAAGCCTATACACACATGGTTCTAGTGGCGATCACACGCATAGTCTGTCCATACCAAATCACCAACATTCTATTAGCATTCCAGGCCACCAACATTCTATTAGTCTGCCAAACCACCAGCACGATATACATCTAGACCCGCACAGCCATGAAATCACCTTGCCAAATCACACCCATGATATTGAGTTCGGGATATTCGAATTATACCAAACCCCATCGAAGGTGACGATTGAAGTAGATGGGAATACATTACCGTTTGATTCAATAAGAGGACAAGATATTAATTTGATTCCTTATTTAGCCAAGGATTCTGATGGGAAACTTCAGCGTGGGCGTTATGTCGAAATTAAAATTACTCCAAATAGTTTAGCAAGGATAAACGCTACTGTTACAGGGCGACTGTTTATCCAGTCCAGAAGTGGCGGTACGTATTAAGATAAATCATAAAATTTAGAAGGAGATTGATAACATATGCAAACAATTGAAATCCATACACAAGGCGGATTGAAACATAAAGTACAGACTGAGGTATATAACGCAGAAGCATTAAATACGAAACTAAACGACAACGATTTAATTACAGTATTGATTGGTGATTTTATTATTCAACGTATTGACGTGAAACGTATCATTCCATTAAATATCATTGATGCGGAAGGCGCTAAAAAGGTAGAAGTTCACACAAACGCTGGAAAAGTAATTGAGATTACAACAAATGATTATGATCCAATCTACTTAAATGAACAATTGAACAATAGCAATACCATTACGGTTGTAATTGGTGACTATATTTTCTCTCGAATTGATGTAAAACAGGTTGTCCCTGTAAAAGAAGAACCTAAAGATCCGGAACAATCACCTGTAACCGAGCCTGAGCAATCGACAGACCAAATTGACCCGCCAACAACTGAAGAACCAGCAGGAGAAATAGAAGAAAAGAGTACAATTGAATAAAGATAGTTCCTTTTTTGAAACTTCTGAGACTAACGCTTGACCATTCTGTCTGTTTTTCGTTTTAATTAAGCCAAACGATTAGAGAGGATGATAAGATATGGAACAGAGTTCGGTATTTTATGTTAAGAACGTTGAAAAACAAGATGACAAATATTTTGTGCATGGTTATGGATATGATAAAGAACTAAATCTAAATTATGAGGATTTCTTTACGTATTATCACGGTCATATTGATGGTCGGTACCTTAATTCAGAGGAGGAGCGACTTTCAAAAAAAAGCATTCGTTATATTCGTAAAAACATCATAGATGCTATTAGGGATTACGACAAACAAGAGAACGCAAGCCAATAAGGGTTGCGTTTTTATTTTAAAAGGAGGTGAACAATTGGAGCGAGTTCATGACATTTTCAGAAGTCTTAACATAATCGATGTTTTTAATACAGCACAATTTAAATCCGCTTCACTTGTAAGTGGTGGAATAGGAACATTCTTAAGTCTAGTTTATGGAAAAGCGAATTTAATATGGATCTTTATTCTGATGATGGTAGTCGCGTTAGATTGGATTACTGGCAGTAAAGCATCAAAACTAGATGGATCGTATTCATCAGCATATGGAGTAGAAGGCATCGCGCGTACCGTGGTGCTTTTTTTATTGCCATGTTTAGCTCACTTGTTTGATATAGCATTCAAGCTACCAGATTTCTTCTTCTTTATGGTAACTGGCGGTTTAACATATCACATTTTCAACAGTTTCACAGCTAATTGCGTTCGTGTTGGTTGGGATAAATGGATTCCAACATGGTTATTAGAAAGTGTAGCGAGTGAAATTGAAGCAAAAATAAAACGTTCTGATACAAGGAAACGGAGGAAATAACGATGCAAGAGAAATTCAAGAATTATGGATTATGGGTGGCGTTATTCGCGTTGGTAGGGATGGTATTAATGGATGCCGTTCCACACTTTAACTTAGGAAGGTATCAAGAATACGTAGATATGATTCTATACATTTTGATTGCTGCAGGTGTTGTATCTAATCCTACAGCTGGCAAATGGTTTGCTGATAAACGAAATGAAGGAGCGGATAAGTAATGGGATATATCGTTGATATGTCAAAATGGAATGGAAGCCCTGATTGGGACACAGCAGAAAAACATTTAGATTTCGTTATCGCTCGTGTGCAAGATGGTTCTAACTATGTTGATCCCGTATACAAATCCTATGTAGCTGCGATGAAGACTCGCAACATTCCTTTTGGTAATTATGCTTTCTGCCGATTTGTATCGATTAATGATGCAAAGAAAGAAGCGCAGGACTTTTGGAATCGCGGTGACAAGAGCGCTACGGTTTGGGTGGCGGATGTAGAAGTGAAAACAATGGAGGACATGAGATCCGGTACACAAGCTTTTATCGATGAATTACGGCGACTAGGTGCTAAGAAAGTTGGTTTATATGTCGGCCATCATATGTATGAACCTTTTGGTATGGCGAATGTGAAATCTGACTTCGTATGGATTCCGCGTTACGGCGGTAAAAAGCCAGCATACTCTTGTGATATTTGGCAATACACGGAAACAGGCAATGTACCTGGCATTGGTAAATGTGATTTAAATGAATTAATCGGTAGTAAGTCTTTATCTTGGTTTACTGGAGCAGAACAAAAACAGGAGCAAGTACAAGTGGAGGAACCTAAACAAAACATCATCCAATCAGGTGCTTTTTCGCCTTATGAAACTCCTGATGTTACAGGGGCGTTAACATCCTTAAAAATGACTGCTAAATTCATTTTACAACCTGATGGATTAACATATTTCGTTTCCGATCCAACTTCAGACACTCAATTAAAAGCAATGAAAGAATACCTCGATCGTAAAGGTTGGTGGTATGAAGTTAAGTAAAAAATAGTTTGATGTATAAAAAAAGTCGCCCTTAATTGGACGGCTTTTTTATACAAGTTTACTTTTGCTATATCTTACTACATTATAACGACTATGCCATAGTTATTGTATTTGGTTTCTATTATAAATTGGTATTAAATAATTTAATTGAAGTGCACTGCATTTCTACCCATTCATTTGCTATATCTTGCTCGATTCCTTCTATATCAATTAGTGCTATACTATCATAGACATTTAGTGTTGCTAAGTTATCCTCACTGTTATAATCTAGCTTAGCGATGACTTTAAAGCCTTCATCATTCTGGATTATTGCATTTGCATTTTCATCTGAAAAGGCTATATTTGTATTCCATATAAATTCATCATCTATATCTATTTCTACATTATAGTTCTCATTTTCTTCTGGCTTATCGCCATCCCAATCAGCGATAAATTGACTGCTATCAACTTGAACTAATACTTTATATCCATCTATTAACTTTTCTGATATATCTACTATTTTTACATTCATTGCTTATTACTCCTTTATTATTTTTTATATGGTACTCTAACAAGGGTATTGTCAACATTCATAACATTATTTACTGGGTCATAGGTCCATGTTTCTTCATGATAGTGGAACTTACTTGGTTTTGAGTTCATTTCATGAGAACCGAATCGTATACTTCTAGTTCCATCAGCTGAAAATATTCTATCTGCGTCTTCTAATCCTGTTCTTGGATGAACATTAGTATGCGTACCAGTTCCTAAAAACTCATCCCACTTAGTTACGGCGTCTTGTACTTTCACAGGTTTATTAGCATACACTTCTTTGTGATAGCCTCTACCAGGAATATTTTTAGCTTCAGCCACCCTCTCAGCGTTCTTAATACCTTCAGCAGCCTTCTCAGCGGTCTTAACACTTTCAACCGCATTTGCAGTCAT
The DNA here is from genome assembly GCF_019837435.1 of Bacillus sp. 16GRE42. NCBI lineage: Bacteria > Bacillati > Bacillota > Bacilli > Caryophanales > Bacillaceae > Bacillus > Bacillus sp. 16GRE42. The sequence goes on along the minus strand of NZ_JADAXF010000001.1, from coordinate 1,282,373 downwards.
TTTAACTCCTTTTCCTACTTTAGCTAGCTTTCCAAAAGGGGTAAGGCCAGCTACAGCCATGAAACCTGCTCCAGCACGTTCCCACCCAGAAAGTTTTTCGCCAGTAGATGGATCAATACCATCCCAAACGCGACGAATATCATACTCACCAGTTAATTCACCAGTAATATCTCGAGCTAGTTTACCGCTATCAAATCCTTTTTCTTCAGAAGAAGGCTTACCACACATTGCACCTTCTTCCATTGTAACATCTTGATCATCCGCATTACGGAATTTTTCAGCAATTCGTTTTAAATCTTCTTCCACTTGTATAATTGAATTGATAGCTGTAAAAGCTTTTGGTCTCGCATCATTGAACATTTGAATGAACTGTTGATTAGAGGCACCAATCCATTGAAAACACAATTGATCTATTTCATTACATAAATTATTATGTATAGATTCTAATGCGATTCGGGTATTACTTGCACGATTAGCAACTTCTTCTAGCATTTCAGGTGTTACTTTGATTTGAACCATTTTTTTCCTCCCTCCCCCAATTAAAATTATGAGACAAAAAGAAAAAAATGTAAATATAGAAACTTTAGATTAATATAATAATATTCGCGTGAAATAGAATCTGCTTAATTGTAAATGAAGCCTATATATGTTAAATATTTTCTTACAAAAGAATAGTTTTATGAATAAAAATTATTACCTGATTCTATATGTAGATAATTATATCTTGATTTTTGAATTTATAGATGTTAGTGTAAGTATACACCGTTTCTTATTTATCTATTAGTAGTGTCTGTAGAACGAATAGAATAATTTGAAAAAAATCCCCTTTTGCACCTATATGCAGAAGGGGATTTTAATATTTATGAGATTTAAAATTTACTTTTAGATAATACTTTAAGTACTGGCTTTACAATTAAACCTATTAAACGAAAGTCTTTAAATATAGAGCGTACAACTTTCAAGAAGATACCCCCTAAAAGAAATTATATATTAAGTATGTATTATTTCTTTTCTTTAACTTCGTATTTAACTTCAATGAAATTTAATACTTTACCTTTTGAATCATCATTTTCAAATTTGGTGTTATATAAGTCTACTCTAGTACAACTTCTTTATAGCTTTCATATACATGTCTGACCCTTGATTTATTAAGATAAAACCATCATTAACCTCAGAATTATTCATATTATCTAGGTAAACGTATACGTCTTCTATCCCGTCACGCATAATTTTCAACGAACGTAAAATAAGTTCATGAACATCTTTTTGCCCATCACCAGGTGTTAGAGCATTGAATTTGTTTGTTACGTTTGATACATTAGCTAATGCGTCTCTGAAACGCTGTTTTGATGTACTTAGCGTACTATCTTCATTAATTATCTTAGACATTTCACCCATAGAGGTTTCTAACTCTTTAGTTAAATCCATAACTTCAGTCTTATAAGCTTTTGCTGCGGGGCTTTCTTTAGCAGTTTCTTGTTTGTCTGATGCATCTAGAGATGTACTATCTTTTAAATGGTCTTTAGATACCTCACAACCTCCACCCACAAGCATGAGTGCAAGTGCGAGATATACTAGTTTCATTGCTTTCATTTTAGTGTATTCTCCTTGTGATATTATTTGTTTCTCTAGTTAGGGCTCTCTTCATTACTTAAGCCAACATTAATATAATTCGACCTCTTGTTTTTTATGTTGCAAAAACGAACGACCTTTCCTGGTTTGATTAGACCTATAATTAATGCAATTACTGATAGTATTGGCACTAATAAAAACAAAAACATTAATGCAGTAAATAAATAAAAACCCTTTATATATGTAAATCAAAATATAATTATAGCAGGAATAAGTGGTTGAGTTACATAATTATTGTAAAAAAATCTAATTTATACTTTCTTAAGCTCGCATAAACCCATATTCAAAGTAAAACTTGTCCGTCCATTAAGCTACTTAAAATCCCTTTGGATGGGTTATTGTATTAATGAAGAGTAGGATAGACATGTATGGAAATGAAAATAAATTTACAGCTTGTGAAATGATTATATAATAGAAGAAAAACGAAATATTTATATTGTCATCACCCTGTTGGCGTCAACCTCATGCGCCTAATGGCAACAAAAAACATCTACTTCGTCCCATTCGGTCAAGATGCACCAGAGAAAAAACCGAACTCAATGGTAGCTCGTATGGAGCTGCTTGAAGATACAGTATTAGAAGCGCTGCAAGGAAAGCAATTGCAACCGGTTGTCGTAGAAAAATTCAGATATATGAATTAAAAAACGAAAAAAAACGGACAATTTTTGATGAAACCATCATTCTTACTGTAGAATATGATAAAATTAACGTTATTAAGATTAGAAGGGGTATTGTATACTCCTTCTGATTCTAAGTTATAGAAGGATTGGTATCTAGAAAGGGGCATAGTGATGGAAAAGCAAAAAACTTTTCATGTCGCTGTAGTTGGAGCAACCGGCGCAGTTGGTGAACAAATGTTAAATACTTTAGAGAAACGAGAATTTCCAATCGGGAAGTTAACGTTACTTTCATCTAAACGATCTGCAGGTAAGAAACTTGTATTTAAAGGCGAAGAATTTACAGTTCAAGAGGCAACTCCTGAAAGTTTTGAAGGAGTAGATATCGCACTATTTAGTGCTGGTGGATCTGTATCAAAACAATTAGCGCCAGAAGCAGCAAAGCGCGGTGCGATTGTTGTTGATAATACAAGTGCATTCCGTATGACAGAAAACGTGCCACTTGTTGTACCTGAAGTAAATGAAAACGACTTAAAAGAACATAATGGTATTATTGCAAATCCAAACTGTTCTACAATTCAAATGGTAGTAGCTCTTGAGCCAGTTCGTCAGCAATATGGTTTAAAACGAGTAATCGTTTCCACATATCAAGCTGTATCAGGTGCTGGTGCGGCAGCGATTGAAGAACTTCATGAACAATCACAAGCAATCTTAAATGGTGAAGAAGTGAAGGCAAATGTTTTACCTGTATCAGGTGATAAAAAGCATTTCCAAATTGCTTTCAACGCGATTCCACAGATTGATAAATTCCAAGATAATGGATTTACGTTTGAAGAAATGAAAATGATTAATGAAACGAAAAAAATTATGCATATGCCTGAATTAGAAGTAGCGGCAACATGTGTACGTTTACCAGTTGTATCAGGTCACTCTGAGTCTGTTTACATCGAAGTAGAAAAAGAAGGTGTAACAGTAGAAGAATTCAAGAGCTTACTTGCAAATGCGGAAGGTATTGTTCTACAAGATAATCCAGAAGAGCAGTTATATCCAATGCCAGCTACTGCAGTAGGTAAAAACGAAGTATTCGTTGGAAGAATCCGTAAAGATTTAAATAATGATAAAGGATTCCATCTTTGGGTCGTATCTGATAACTTATTAAAAGGCGCTGCATGGAATTCTGTTCAAATTGCAGAGCGCTTAGTAAAATTACAATTAGTGTAAACGGCTAAGAGAAGGTGCAAAATATGAAAATTATTGTTCAAAAATTTGGTGGCACATCCGTACGTGATGAAAATGGACGTAAGCATGCGCTTCATCATATAAAAAAATCGCTAGATGCGGGTTATAAAGTAGTTACTGTCGTATCTGCTATGGGCCGTAAAGGTGAACCATATGCAACTGATACTTTGTTAAGTCTTGTAAATCAAGAGGAATCTCGCATTTCTAATCGTGAGCAAGATTTATTATTATCATGCGGAGAATTAATCTCAGCAATCGTCTTTTCTAACATGTTAAATGAGAACGGTATAAAAGCAGCGGCATTAAATGGTGCACAAGCTGGTTTTGTAACAAATGAGGATTTTACGAATGCTAAGATTATTGAAATGAATTGCGATCGTGTACATGAAGAGTTAGAAAATGTAGATGTAATCGTCGTTACAGGATTCCAAGGACAAACGAAAAAAGGTGATACGACAACACTTGGACGCGGAGGTAGCGATACTTCAGCTTCTGCATTAGGTGTTGCGCTTCATGCTGAATTTATTGATATCTTTACAGATGTAGAAGGTGTTATGACTGCGGATCCTCGCATTGTAAAAGATGCACGTCATCTTCAAACGGTAACATACAATGAAATTTGTAACATGGCATATCAAGGTGCAAAAGTCGTTCATCCACGTGCAGTTGAAATTGCGATGCATGCCAAAGTACCACTTCGTGTACGTTCTACGTATTCTGATAGTGAAGGTACGCTTATTTCAGCATCGGACGGTGCTACAAAAGGCCGTGATGTAGAAGAACGGCCTGTTACAGGTATCGCTCATGTATCAAATGTGACGCAAATTAAAGTGCTGGCAAAAGAAACAGCATATGATTTACAACAGCATGTGTTTAAAGAAATGGCGAATGAAGGAATCAGTGTCGATTTAATTAACATTTCACCTACTGGGGTAGCTTATACGGTGAGTGATAATGTATCAAGTCGTGCAGTTGAATTATTAAGAAACCTTGGATATGAGCCAATTGTGACAGAGCATTGTGCAAAAGTATCTATTGTAGGAGCTGGAATGGCAGGATACCCAGGGGTTACTGCGAAAATCGTTACAGCTTTAGCGGAAAAAGGTATTCAAATTTTGCAATCGGCAGATAGCCATACGACAATTTGGGTTCTTGTAAAAGAAACTGATTTAGTGGAGGCTGTAAATGCATTACATAGTGCGTTTGAGCTTTCAAAAGAAAAGCAACTGGAACAATAAGGAGTGAGACCATGATAGATTTTGGGACAATTGCAACCGCGATGGTAACTCCGTTTGATAAAAACGGAAATATCGATTTTGCGAAGACAACGAAATTGGTAAATTATTTAATAGATAACGGTACAACAGCAATCGTGGTAGGAGGAACGACAGGAGAATCTCCTACATTAACTTCAGAAGAAAAAGTAGCGTTATATCGCCATGTCGTATCTGTTGTCGATAAAAGGGTGCCCGTAATCGCTGGAACAGGTAGTAATAATACGCATGCTTCTATTGACTTAACTAAAAAGGCAACAGAGGTTGGTGTTGATGCAGTAATGCTAGTAGCACCGTATTATAACAAACCGAGTCAAGAAGGAATGTATCAGCACTTTAAAGCAATTGCTGAAAGCACGCCGCTTCCGGTTATGCTATATAACGTTCCAGGACGATCTATTGTACAAATCTCCGTTGATACAGTTGTTCGTTTATCAGAAATAGAAAACATTGTTGCGATTAAAGATGCAGGCGGCGATGTGTTAACAATGACAGAAATCATTGAAAAAACAGCGGACGACTTTGCAGTATACAGCGGTGATGATGGTTTAACGTTACCAGCTATGTCAGTTGGAGCGAAAGGTATCGTTTCTGTAGCATCTCATGTGATTGGAAATGAAATGCAAGAAATGATTGCAGCATTCCAAGCAGGAGAATTTAAAAAGGCGCAAAAATTACATCAATTACTTGTAAGAGTAACGGATTCATTATTTATGGCGCCAAGCCCAACGCCAGTAAAAACAGCGTTACAAATGGTTGGATTAGATGTAGGTTCTGTACGTTTACCGCTTCTTCCATTAACAGAAGAAGAAAGAGTAACGTTACAATCTGTAATGCAATCTATCCCTCGTTAATAAAAAATGACCTAGTGTAGAACTAGGTTATTTTTTTATGTTATGAAAATCTTTGCCTCTCGTTTCTCACCTACATGTGTTCTTATAAGATCATATTATGCCACTTGTTTAACCGCTTCTTCATTATGTGTTGCAACATGTATAAGAAAATAATCGTACACCTTTAAATGAATCAAAAAATCATAGTTATTATAGGATAAACATTTGTATAAACGTAATAAAATATCGATTCTGTTTTTTAGAGGGATTGTCTCAAATGTGACGTGATTCATAAAAAAGATTCATTTTATAAGTGTTTTTGTTCGATTCTAGAAAAATAAGTCTTGAAAATCCATATTATGAAATTAATTTAGCGTATGTATGGTTATTTCTTCAAAATAATATGGAGTATAAAATCGGAGTAAATATAAAGGAAATACGTTCGATATTTTTGTTGTAATTCCGTTCTTTTACTTCTTCTTTCGCACGATTTAACTTGTGTTCTATTTCTTGTATCAGGTATAATATGGCTAAGTAGCTTAGTACGGGTATGCTTAGCAAAATTGGTAAAAATTATAATTTGATTACATTTTCATATCATATCGAATAAGATATTTGATTTATATAATGAAAGAGAGGTGAAACCTGGTTTAAAAAATAAACAAGGACATGATATCGCATAACGGTAAGGACATTCGTCTTGGACGGTGAATATATGGTGGTTGTAGAGTTTCCCCTGGTGTCTCTGCAATTTTAGTGAAATCAGTGTTTGAAAGATTTTTAAACCAGGCAACAACATGAAGAGAAAAGAGAATGAGTCTGTTAAAGTATTTGCTCTTGGTGGAGTAGGTGAAATCGGGAAAAACATGTACTGTGTTGAAATTGATTCTGAAATCTTTATTGTAGATGCAGGGTTAATGTTCCCGGGAGATGAAATGTTTGGAATTGATATCGTTATTCCTGATATTACATATTTAGTGGAAAACCAAGAGCGAGTAAAAGGTTTATTTATTACTCACGGTCATGAAGATCATATTGGTGGAATTGTTTACGTACTTCGTAAATTATCAATTCCAGTGTATGCAACGAAATTAACAGTAGGACTTATACAAGAAAAACTTGGCGAAGCGGGTATGTTAGGCCGTGTAGACTTAAAAACAATCGATTCAAATTCAACAGTAGAGTTTAATACTACAACGGTGTCATTCTTTGGAACGACACATAGTATTCCAGATTCTGTTGGTGTTTGTTTCCATACATCAAAAGGTGCTATCGTATATACGGGAGACTTTAAATTCGATCAAACTCCAATTGGAAATAGTGGAGCAGACCTTGGAAAAATGGCACAAATCGGAAATGAAGGCGTACTGTGCTTATTATCTGATAGTACAAATGCTGAGCGTCCAGGCTATACAGGTTCTGAAAAAGAAGTTGGTGTAGAAATTTCTAAAGTGTTCTACGGCGCAGAAGGACGTATTATCGTTGCTTCATTTGCATCGAATGTACATCGTATTCAACAAGTATTTGATGCAGCTGCTGAAACAGGACGAAAAGTAGCGGTTGTAGGACGTAGTATGGTGAAAGTGGTAGATATCGCAAGACGTCTTGGTTATTTAGATGTTCCAGAAGGTATGGTTATTTCACTACAAGAAGTAGACAATTTCCCAGAGAAAAAGGTAGCTATTTTAACGACAGGTAGCCAAGGTGAACCGATGGCAGCCCTTTCTAGAATGGCGAAGCAAGCTCATAAACAAATTTCAATTCGTAAAGGTGATACGGTTATTATTGCGGCTTCTCCAATTCCGGGTAATGAAATATCTGTATCGAAAATTATTGACTTGTTATTTAGAGCTGGAGCTGATGTTATTTATTACGGTGAAAGAAAAGTTCACGTTTCAGGTCACGGTAGCCAAGAAGAATTAAAATTAATGTTAAATTTAATGAAACCTAAGTATTTTGTACCCGTACATGGTGAGTTCCGTATGCAAAAAGCACATGCATATTTAGCTGAAGATGTAGGTATTGCAAGAGAGAATATCTTTATCGTAGAAAAAGGCGATGTGATTGCTTTTGGTGACGATGAAGCAAACTTAGTTGGCAAAGTACAAGCTGGTAATGTGTTAATTGATGGATTAGGTGTAGGTGACGTTGGTAATATCGTTCTTCGAGATAGAAAAATGTTATCTCAAGATGGAATATTAGTAGTTGTTGTAACACTTGGTAAAGATGAAAAGAAAATTATCTCTGGTCCAGAAATCATTTCACGTGGTTTTGTGTATGTTCGTGAATCAGAAGCGTTAATTGACCGCTCTACAGAGATTGTACGTATGATTGTTGAGCAATCAATTAAAGAGTATTCAATTGAATGGTCTATGTTAAAACAAAATATTCGTGAATTATTAGGGCAGTTCTTGTACGAAGAGACAAAGAGAAAACCTATGATTTTACCGATTATTATGGAAGTATAAAAAAGATCACCTTTACGGGTGATCTTTTTTTCTTTTTAAACTCTATCGAATGAAATTTATAACTTAAGAAATAATAGTTATATACGAGTGAAAGGGGATGCGATATGACAGAACGTGATCGTTATACAAATGAAGGGAAAGAGGCTGAGCCGAAAGAAACTGGGAAAGAAGCCTCGATAGTGGAAAAAATTCAACAGCTAGGGCAAACGAATGTACCACAAATGAATGAATCGAGTATTCATTGTTTAACAATCATTGGGCAGGTGGAAGGTCATGTTCAGTTGCCGCCGCAAAATAAAACAACAAAATATGAGCATATTATTCCGCAAATTGTTGCGATAGAACAAAATCCGAAAATTGAAGGTTTGCTTTTAATATTAAACACGGTCGGAGGTGACGTTGAAGCAGGTTTAGCAATTTCTGAGATGGTAGCTTCGCTTTCAAAGCCAACGGTATCACTTGTTCTGGGCGGCGGGCATTCTATCGGTGTACCAATCGCCGTCTCTACGGATTATTCATTTATTGCGGAAACTGCGACGATGACAATTCATCCCATTCGTCTAACAGGTCTTGTTATAGGTGTGCCACAAACATTTGAGTATTTAGATAAAATGCAAGAAAGAGTCATTCGATTTGTGACGAAGCATTCGAAAGTAACCGAAGATCGTTTTAAAGAACTTATGTTTGCGAAAGGGAATTTGACGCGAGATATTGGGACGAATGTAATTGGTGGCGATGCAGTGAAATATGGTCTTATAGATGATGTCGGTGGTATTGGGAATGCGATTCGAAAGCTGAATGAATTAATAGATGCTCGCATGGATGATAGTGCAGAAGGGACAATGTTACAATGATTTTATACACAATTATGCCAGAGCAACTTGTATATCCAACTGATTATTCGCAATGTGAAAGCCAAAAAGTTGTAAATATAAACGGTGTTGAATTAATGGTTTCTGAAGAAGAACATGGGTGTTATTCTATTGTACGTGTGTTAAGTACGGATCCGCTACACTACTTAGAGTTTGAGCCCGGCCAAAAAATAACCTTTTAGCAAAAAGAAGGATTTTGTTTAGAAGCTATGGTATAATATAAAAAACAAGACGGTTGAGCAGCCATGAGAGGGCTGCTTTCTTCTGTTTATTTAACAATTTACAAGAAGTGTAAAAATAGAAGATATAAGACCTGAAAAAATAGAGAAAACAGACATATAAGTAGAGCTTTTTTAAGGAAGCCCTGCTTACATGTAGAACACGAGGTGAAGAAATGGCAAAACAAAAGCAAAGAGGGACGAAGGCAAAAGCAAGACGCACGATAAAGCCAACTTTGTATTATGAAATCGTCGGTTTAACTCTTTTTGCGCTTTCAATCATTACGATTTTACAGCTAGGTGTTGTAGGGAAATCGTTTGTGTTATTTTTTCGCTTCTTCTTTGGTGAGTGGTACATAATTGGTGTGTTAGGTGTAATAGCTTTATCGGTTTCGTTTGTTATCAAACGTGGATGGCCGAACCTTTTAAATAAACGGTTAATCGGTTTTTATTTAATAGTATTGGCGATATTAATGTTTAGTCATATTACATTATTTAACCTTCTTACGAAAGATGGAGCAGTGCAAAATACTTCTGTTATTGTGAGTACGAAAGATAACTTCTTTCTTGAAATGAAAAAGGGGCCGGATAGCGTTCATTTAGGCGGTGGTATGTTTGGTGCGCTTATGTTCGCGACGTGTTACTTCTTATTTGACGAAGTAGGAGCTTATATCATTGGTATTATTTTAGTGATTCTCGGTATACTTTGTATAACAAATAAGCATATCGGAGAAGTACTTGCCCCTGTAGGGAGAATCCTTAGAAGTCAATTTGAAGTAATGCAAGGGGATTATAAAGATTGGAGATCCAAAAGGACGGCTGAACAAACAGAAAAGAAAAAAACAACGAGAAGCACAAGGAGCAAACGTTCTGCAGAACAAGAAGAGATTATTGAGCCGATGGAAGAAATTTCAATTGATCCTCCCATTATTTCGAATTTCACTGAGAATTATCCTGTAAATGAAGAAGAGAATAAACGAATTAGCGAAGAACAGGAAGTAGAGTTAATAACTTCACCGTCTATTGAAGAGGCTCCGCCTGTTGAAGAATCTAAGAAAAAGCGTGGAGAAAAGATTGTAGAATCTTTAGAGGCGGAAACAAGTGCCCCGCCAATGCAATTTTCAAATGTAGAAAATAAAGATTACAAGCTTCCTGCACTTGATATATTGAAATTTCCTAAGAATAAGCAAGTTACAAATGAAAATGCAGAAATTTATGAGAATGCTCGTAAATTAGAACGTACATTCCAAAGCTTTGGAGTGAAAGCGAAAGTAACAAAAGTACATAGAGGTCCTGCAGTTACAAAATATGAAGTATATCCTGATATGGGAGTAAAGGTAAGCAAAATCGTTAGTTTAAGTGATGATTTAGCACTTGCTTTAGCTGCGAAAGACATTCGTATTGAAGCACCTATTCCCGGGAAATCAGCTGTAGGGATTGAAGTTCCGAACTCAGAAGTTTCTATGGTAACGCTTAGAGAAGTTCTTGATTCTAAGGCTAATAATCATCCGGAAGAGAAGTTGTTAATTGGTCTTGGACGAGATATTACAGGTGAAGCTGTATTAGCGCGTTTAAATAAAATGCCCCATTTACTAGTAGCTGGTGCGACAGGTAGCGGGAAAAGTGTATGTATTAATGGTATTATTGTTAGTATTTTAATGCGTGCAAAACCACATGAAGTAAAATTAATGATGATTGATCCAAAAATGGTAGAGTTAAATGTATATAACGGTGTTCCGCATTTATTAACACCAGTTGTAACTGATCCGAAAAAAGCATCACAAGCTTTGAAAAAAGTCGTGAGTGAAATGGAACGACGTTATGAATTATTTGCTCATAGTGGCACGCGTAACATTGAAGGATATAATGATCATATTAAAGAACATAATAGTCAATCAGAAGCGAAACAACCGGAATTACCTTATATTGTAGTAATAGTGGACGAGTTAGCTGATTTAATGATGGTTGCTTCATCAGATGTAGAGGATGCGATTATGCGTTTAGCACAAATGGCTCGTGCGGCTGGTATTCATTTAATTATTGCGACGCAGCGTCCATCGGTTGATGTTATTACGGGAGTTATTAAAGCGAATATTCCATCACGTATTGCATTCGCGGTATCTTCTCAAACGGACTCTCGTACAATTCTTGACGGTGGTGGTGCAGAGAAACTGCTAGGTCGTGGAGATATGCTGTTTATACCAATTGGTGCATCGAAGCCTGTACGTGTACAAGGTGCATTTTTATCCGATGATGAAGTTGAGAGAGTTGTAGAGTATGTTATTGGTCAGCAAAAAGCGCAATATCAAGAAGATATGATTCCACAAGATGTTCCTGATACGAAGCAGGAAGTAGAAGATGAATTATATGATGAAGCAGTTCAGCTTGTAGTGGAAATGCAAACAGCATCTGTTTCTATGTTGCAACGTAGGTTTAGAGTAGGTTATACGCGAGCTGCCCGTTTAATTGATGCAATGGAAATGAATGGTGTAGTAGGTCCGTATGAAGGTAGTAAACCACGAGAGGTGCTCATTAATGATGTACAAGAAAAAAGTTCATAAAAAAAGCCTAATTGTTTTTACAATTAGGCTTTTTTATATGCTAGTTTTGTTATATACTATATTCAGCGATAAAGAAAGGGCTTACATTTAAAGCGATTCTTTAGAATACGAATACTTTGATTATGTTTTTAATGAATGTTCGATATTTAATGTAGAAAAATGTTAAATTTTGTTGACACGTATGGGAGCAAGTGGTAAGATTACTTCGAAAAGAATCACTGCCTCATATAATCTTGGAGATAAGGTCCATAAGTTTCTACCCGGCAACCATGAATTGCTGGACTATGAGGGGAAAAGTGTGTAACAAAGGATGTAAGAGATCTTTGTGCCGAACTTTTTCTCGAAATGAGGAATGTTTATGGTGCAAAGTTTTTTTTATGCAGTAAAGAGTGAAAATTTCATCTTAAAAAATTATTAATATTTATTCGACAATTATGCTTATTTTTAGTATTTAGTAATTTTATTATGTTGTAAGTTGAAAAAAGAGAAAAGAAGTCTTACATCAGAGGTCGAATAATTGAAATGCGGGGGAGTCTTATGTCAGTAAAATCCGATAGTCGTCACCTATATTTACGGGTGATTGATCACATTAAAGAAAAAATTAAAGATGGAGCTTACAAAGAAAGACAGAAGTTACCATCAGAGTTTGATTTAGCGAAAGAACTTGGTGTAAGTAGGGCGACTTTAAGGGAAGCACTGCGTATTTTAGAAGAAGAAAATGTTGTCATTCGTAGACATGGTGTAGGAACATTTGTAAATGCAAAGCCGTTATTTTCTTCTGGGATTGAACAACTTTCTAGTATTACAGATATGATTTCTAGTGTGGGGAAAACACCAGGAACTATCTTTTTATCATCATCTACAACAAGTTTAACAGAAGAAGAAAAAGAGAAGTTTAATAGTGAAGATGGTTTTAATGCAGTAATGATTGAGCGTGTGCGTACAGCAGATGGGGAACCTGTTGTATATTGTATCGATAAACTTGCAAAAGAAATATTGCCAGATTTATCGGGATACAACGAAGAATCATTGCTTACAGTGATACATAACAACACGCACAAACGTATCACATACGCAGTTGCTCACATTGAGCCAATTGGCTATCATCCGAAAATTTCACCGATTTTAGAATGTGAACCGGAAACGGCACTGCTAGTTTTAAAACAAATGCACTATGATCAAAATGATGAGCCAATCTTATATTCTCTCAATTACTTTAGAGCTGATAAGTTTAGCTTCCACGTATTAAGAAAACGTATGTAGGTAAGTTCCTTTTTGGGGAGGTGACAGCAAGAAGTTAGGGACAGCAGCGTATAAAAAATAGACAAATCATTTCAGGAGGGGTTTCTAGTATGAAGAAAAAAACAGGTCTTTTATTATCATTAACATTAGCAGCAAGCGCGGTTTTAGGTGCATGTGGTAACTCGGATAAGGCGAGCAGTGACAAGAAAGAAGATAAAGAATTCAAAGTTGGTATGGTAACGGATGTTGGGGGCGTTGATGATAAATCATTCAACCAATCTTCTTGGGAAGGTTTGAAAAAGTTTGGTAAAGATAATGGATTAAAGGAAAAAACAAATTATCGTTACCTACAGTCTGAAAAAGAAGCAGATTATATTCCGAACTTAAAGAAATTTTCAAAAGATAAGTATGATTTATCTTTCGGAATCGGTTATAAATTAGAAGGTGCAATTAAAGAAGTTGCAAAAGAATCTCCAAAACAACAATTCGCAATCGTTGATACTGTTGTAGAAGCACCGAACGTAACAAGTATTACATTTAAAGATCATGAAGGATCATTCCTTGTAGGTGCGGTAGCGGCTATGTCAACAAAATCGAATAAAGTAGGATTTGTTGGTGGAATGAAGAGTGATTTAATTAGTAAATTCGAAAATGGATTTAAAGCTGGTGCAAAGGCAGTAAATCCAAACATTGAAATCGTATCTGAATATGCGGAAGCATTTGATAAACCTGAAAAAGGTACAGTTCTTGCATCAGCAATGTATGGTCAAGGTGTAGATGTAATTTATCATGCTGCTGGTGGTACAGGTAACGGCGTGTTCACTGAAGCGAAAAACCGTAAGAAAAAAGGTGAAAATGTTTGGGTAATCGGTGTTGACCGTGACCAAAACCAAGAAGGTATGCCTGAAAACGTAACATTAACTTCAATGGTAAAACGTGTAGATATCGCTGTTGAAAAAGTAGCACAAGAAGCGAAAGATGGTAAATTAAAAGGCGGTAAAGTAGAAGCGTTTGGTTTAAAAGATGACGGTGTTGGTATTGCAAAAACAACTGACAATGTGAAAAAAGTTAACCCTGAAATTTTAAAAAAAGTAGAAGCGTTTGAAAAGAAAATTACAGATGGTGAAATTAAAGTACCAGCTACAGATAAAGAGTATAAAGAATATGAAGCTTCTCTAAAAAAATAAATAGAGAAATAGCAAAGGTTAGTTCATAGAACTAACCTTTGTATGTATAAAACTTCCAAATTGCTTAATAAGTTAATAGTGTAATAGGGGAATGTTCCCTGTTAAAAGGAGGAACAAAATGGAATACGTAATTGAGATGAATAACATTACGAAAGTATTCCCAGGCATTGTAGCGAATGATGATATTACGCTGCAAGTAAAGCAAGGAGAAATACATGCTTTACTTGGAGAAAATGGTGCAGGGAAATCCACATTGATGAATGTACTATTTGGTTTGTATCAACCAGAACAAGGTGAAATTAAAATTAAAGGAAAGTCTGTAAACATTACCAATCCGAATGTGGCAAATGACCTTGGTATTGGAATGGTTCATCAGCACTTTATGCTTGTTCATAATTTTACAGTTACAGAGAATATTATTCTCGGAAATGAACCGAAGAAAAACGGGAAAATTGCTGTTGAGGAAGCTGCTAAAGAAATTCAAAAACTGTCTGAACAATACGGATTAGCTGTAGATCCATACGCGAAAATACAGGATATTTCAGTTGGTATGCAGCAGCGTGTTGAGATTTTAAAAACACTTTACCGTGGGGCAGAAATTTTAATATTTGATGAACCGACAGCTGTGTTAACACCGCAAGAAATTCATGAGCTAATTCAAATTATGAAAAAGCTTGTACAAGAAGGGAAATCTATTGTTCTTATTACACATAAGTTGAAAGAAATTATGGAAGTTTGCGATCGTTGTACGATTATTCGTAAAGGAAAAGGGATTGGAACGGTTGACGTTGCAAATACGGATGAAAATAAACTTGCAGAATTAATGGTCGGACGTCAAGTGAATTTTAAAACAGAAAAAATAGACGCGAAGCCAAAAGAAGAGGTACTTTCAATTGCAAATCTTGTTGCTCACGATGCACGTCAACTACCTGCTGTAAAAGGCCTTGACTTAACTGTTCGTGCGGGGGAAATTGTTGGAATTGCAGGGATTGATGGAAACGGACAAAGTGAATTGATAGAAGCAATTACTGGTTTACGAAAAGTTGAGTCAGGTTCTATTGCAATTAAAGGAAAAGAAATAACAAATTGGCCTGTTAGAAGGATAACAGAAGAAGGAATTGGTCATATTCCAGAAGATCGTCATAAACACGGCCTTGTTCTTGATTTTTCTGTTAGAGATAATATCGTTCTGCAAACGTACTATAAAAATCCGTTTTCAAAGAAAGGGATTTTAAATTTTAGTAAAATTACAGAAAAAGCAAAGGCACTTATTGAACAGTTTGATGTACGTACACCTAGTGAGCAAACGTTAGCGCGCGCTTTATCTGGGGGGAATCAACAAAAAGCAATTATTGCACGTGAAGTAGACCGTGATCCAGATTTATTAATCGCGGCACAGCCAACACGTGGTTTAGATGTAGGAGCAATTGAATTTATTCATAAGAGATTAATAGAGCAAAGGGATAAAGGAAAAGGTGTATTACTTTTATCTTTAGAGTTAGATGAAATCTTAAATGTTAGTGACCGAATTGCTGTTATTTATGAAGGGAAAATCGTAGCAATTGTTGATGCGAAAGAAACGAATGAACAACAGCTTGGATTGTTAATGGCTGGAGGAACAAAGAAGGAGCAGGTGGGTACAAATGGCTAAAAAACTTTTAACAGAACGAACGATAAATATTTTAGTCCCAGTACTATCCGTTATTTTCGGCTTACTTGTCGGAGCAATTGTAATGCTAGTTAGTGGCTATGATCCAATTGTTGGTTATAGTGCACTTTGGACAGGAATGTTCGGTAGCCCAAGTGCAATAGGTGAAACGCTTCGTACAATGATCCCGCTTATTCTTGCCGGCTTATCAGTGGCGTTTGCATTTCGTACAGGTTTATTTAATATCGGGGTAGAGGGTCAATTACTAGTTGGTTGGCTTGCAGCGGTTTGGTTCGGTTATGCAGTTTCGCTACCAGCTGTTCTTCACATTCCGTTATCTATTTTATTTGCAGCATTGGTAGGTGGAATTTGGGGTTTCATCCCTGGATATTTAAAGGGGAAATTTCAAGTTAATGAAGTTATTGTAACAATTATGATGAACTATATTGCGTTATACGTAACATATGACATTATTAAGCGTTTCTTGCACGAGGGTAATGATAAAACGTACGACATCAAAGCGAGTGCGTCATTATCTTCAGACTGGCTTGCTGCCATCACTGACGGTTCGCGCCTTCACTGGGGAATTGTTGTAGCAATTTTAATCGCTATTTTAATGTGGTTCTTATTAGATCGAACAACTTTAGGGTATGAATTAAAGTCGGTAGGATTTAATCAACATGCCTCCCAATATGCTGGTATGAAAGTTTCTCGCAATGTAGTATTCTCTATGACAATTGCTGGTGCATTTGCGGGGATTGGTGGTGCGATGGAAGGGTTAGGAACATTCCAAAGTATGACAGCAATGTCTTCGTTTACAGGAGTAGGATTTGACGGGATTGCCGTAGCCTTACTTGGGGGGAATAATCCGTTTGGTATTATCCTTTCAGCTTTATTATTTGGTGGTTTGAAAAGTGCTTCCCCTCAAATGAACTTTGAGGCAGATGTACCATCAGAGCTTATTAATGTGATTATTGCATGTATCATCTTCTTTGTTGCATGTAGTTATGTGTTAAGATGGGCGCTTACACGCATGAGCAAGGAGGGGAAATAAATGAGCTTTTTAGATATATTAGCCATTCTTGTGACGGGTACGTTATATACATCAGCACCTATAATTTTTACAGCACTAGGTGGTGTATTTAGTGAACGATCGGGTGTTGTAAATATCGGATTAGAAGGACTAATGCTATTTGGTGCATTTATTGGAGTTGTTACAAACTTATTAATGGGTGATACATGGGGAACGATGACTCCGTGGATTGCGTTATTATTTGCGGCAATTGGTAGTGGGTTATTTGCATTACTTCATGCGGTAGCATCTATTACATTCCGAGCGGATCAAGTTGTAAGTGGTGTAGCGATTAACTTCTTATCTCTTGGATTAACGGTATTTGCAATTAAGAAGATTTTTGATAAAGGACAGACTGACTTTATTCAGTACCGTATTGAAAAGATTGATATTCCAGGCCTTTCGGATATCCCGGTTTTAGGGAAAATATTCTTCTCTAACGTACCGATAACGTCGTATATTGCTATTATTTTAGCATTCGTTGTTTGGTATGTTATTTATAAAACACCGTTCGGTCTTCGTCTTCGTGCGGTTGGTGAGCATCCAATGGCAGCTGATACGATGGGAATTAACGTATATAAAATGCGCTATATTGGTGTTTGTATATCAGGTGTGTTTGCTGGAATTGGTGGAGCAATTTTTGCAATGTCAATTTCTAATAACTTCTCAGGGGCAACTATTACTGGACAAGGTTTCTTAGCGTTAGCTGCCATGATCTTTGGGAAGTGGAATCCACTAGGTGCATTAGGTGCAGCGCTATTCTTTGGTTTTGCACAATCGTTAAGTGTAACAGGTGGAACAATTCCTGTATTAGATCAAATTCCGAGTGTTTTATTAACGATATTACCATATGTATTCACAATATTAGCGCTTGTTGGTTTTGTAGGTCGTTCTGAAGCTCCGAAAGCGTTAGGAACGCCGTATGAAAAAGGAAAACGATAAGTATAAAAAAGCTCGCACATTAGTGCGGGCTTTTTTACATAGAATATATGTAATACGGAATTTTACTATGTTCCTTACATATAAAAGTTTTTAGAAAGAGCCTGATGTAAGTATAGTGAGGAAGAAAAGTTGATTTTTCATTTCTAAAAACTGTATATTGAAGAGGAATATTCCTATATACGTAAAGGAGGGCTATAAATGAAACTAATGGAACAACAGTTACATGAGTTAGGTGGTTTGCGAGTACATATTATTCCGACTGATAAATATAAAACAAATACTTTTGTATTTCGTTTTAAAGCACCTTTAAATGAGGAGACGGTGACAGAGCGTGCCCTATTGCCATACGTATTGCAAAGTGCGACAGAAAAACTTCCTTCTGTAATTCGTCTTCGTCAATATTTAGAAGAATTATATGGATCTTCTTTGGCAGTAGATGTAAGTAAAAAAGGAGAAGACCATATCATCTCTATTTATGTAGACATTGCAAATGAAGTATATTTACATGATGCACCACCGTTATTTGAAAAAGCACTTTCTATGTTATCGGATATAGTTTTACATCCAGCAACAGAGGGGAATAGTTTTCTACCTTCTATTGTAGAAAGTGAAAAGAGAGCGCTCTTGCAACGAATTGAAGCTACGTATGATGATAAAATGCGCTATGCAAACGAGCGTTTAATTGAAGAAATGTGCAAAGTAGAACCGTATCGATTAAGTGCAAATGGAAAAAAAGAGAGTGTTGCATCTATTACAAATGAAAGTTTGTATCAATATTATCAAAAAGTGTTAGCGGAAGATGAAATGGATCTATACATTATTGGTGATATTTCAGAAAACGCAGTTGATCTTGTAAGTAAGTATTTTTCTATTTCAGCGCGTCCTGTGAGAGAAAGAAATGTACTTCTTCATAAGAGAAATAATGAAGAAAAAGAAGTTGTGGAAAAACAAGAATTAAAACAAAGTAAATTACACATCGGTTATCGTACGTTTATTACGTATAAAGACGAAGATTATTTTGCACTGCAATTGTTCAATGGACTGTTTGGAGGATTCTCTCATTCAAAGTTATTCGTTAATGTTCGTGAAAAAAATAGTTTAGCGTACTATGCAGCATCCCGCTTTGAAAGTCATAAAGGCTTATTGTTTGTCATGTCAGGAATCGAAGCGAAAAATTATGAAAAAGCTGTTGAGATTATTAAAGAACAAATGTTGGCGATGCAAAATGGTGATTTTTCAGAAGAAGAGATGCATCAAACGAAAAGTGTTATTCAAAATCAAATATTAGAGGCGATTGATACACCGCGCGGATTTGTGGAAATGCTGTATCATGGTATTATTTCAGACCGTACGCGTCCGGTTGAAGAATGGCTTTCAGGTATTGAAAGTGTGACGAAAGAAGAGATTGTGAAAGTTGCTAAAAATATTGAACTAGACACAATTTACTTTTTACATGGAACGGAGGGAGAATAAATGGAGAAAATTGTTTATGAGCAATTAAAAGAGACACTCTATTATGAAAAACTTCCTAATGGATTAGATGTATATATTTTACCGAAGCAAGGATTTAATAAAACATTTGCAACGTTTACGACAAAATATGGTTCTATGGATAATACATTCGTACCACTAGGTAAAGAAGAAATGATTCGTGTGCCTGATGGAATTGCTCATTTTCTTGAGCATAAATTATTTGAAAAAGAAGATCACGATGCTTTCCAATTGTTTAGTAAACAAGGAGCA
Organism: Bacillus sp. 16GRE42; assembly: GCF_019837435.1. Classification (NCBI taxonomy): domain Bacteria; kingdom Bacillati; phylum Bacillota; class Bacilli; order Caryophanales; family Bacillaceae; genus Bacillus; species Bacillus sp. 16GRE42. Next base: position 1,262,825 of record NZ_JADAXF010000001.1, on the reverse strand, counting down.
TCAGCAAATGCTTTCACATCTTTCACAAGAACAGCTTATCTGTTTTCATGTACATCAAATGTAGAACAAAATTTAAATACATTGTTAAACTTCGTACAAGAGCCTTACTTCTCTGAAAAAACAGTTGAAAAAGAGAAGGGGATTATTGGGCAAGAAATTCAAATGTATCAAGATAATCCAGATTGGCGCTTATACTTTGGATTAATTGATAGCTTGTTTGTAAAGCACCCAATTAAAATTGATATCGCAGGGACAATCGAGTCTATTAGTAAAATTACGAAAGACTTATTATATGAATGTTATGAAACATTTTATCATCCGAGCAATATGTTATTATTCGTTGTGGGGGCAATTGATCCAGAGGAAACAATGGATTTAGTACGTGAAAATCAAGCGAAAAAAGATTATAAAAACCAGTCAGAAATTGTACGTTCATTTGAGGAAGAACCTGATGAGGTAAATGAAAAGAAGAAAATTATTTCCATGCCTGTACAAACACCGAAATGTTTAGTTGGTATTAAAGCGACAAATTTAAAAGAAAAAGGGAAAGCCCTTTTAAAACAAGAAATTGCGCTTACGTTACTTTTAGATTATTTATTTGGGAAAAGCTCCGTTCATTACGAATCTTTATATAATGAAGGTCTTATTGATGATTCGTTCTCGTATGATTATACGGAAGAGAATAACTTCGGTTTTGCAATGGTTGGCGGCGATACGAAGCAACCTGATGAGCTGGAAGAGCGTTTGAAAAGCATTTTACTAAATACAAATTATGATCAATTAGATGAGGCGGCATTAGAACGAGTAAAGAAAAAGAAAATAGGTGGCTTTTTACGCTCGTTGAATTCGCCAGAATATATCGCGAATCAATTTACACGATATGCGTTTAATGAATCTAGTCTGTTTGAGGCATTGACTGTATTAGAAAGTCTAACTGTTCAAGATTTACAAGAAGTAGCTAAATTATTATTATCAGAAGAAAGAATGAGTGTTTGTCAAGTTTTACCGAAAAAATAAAAGGTTTCATAATAATACCCTCATCTTATCATTGATAAATTGTAAGATGAGGGTATTATTTACCCCGCATTAACGGGCAGTAAGACCCCCCACTTAAAAATTCAGTGAAAGCACAGAAGTAGGTGGGGGGATCAACTGCCCGTAAAAGCCCGATTGGTTCAACTAATAATCAGTGGGGGATGTTCATCCACCCACTGATTAAAGTTTCACTTTATTTATAGGAAAAAGATTTTGTTGAGATAAGAGAGGAATTGTATGAAGAAGTATGCATTAGTAACTGGAGGAAGCGGAGGGATTGGCTCTGCTATTTCAAAACAATTAATTCAAGATGGATATACAGTATATGTTCATTATAATAACGGTGAAGGGCAAGTGAATGAGTTACAGAAAGAGTGGGGGGAAGTGATTCCTGTTCAAGCGGATTTAGCTTCTAGTGATGGAGCGGAGCAATTGTGGGAACAAATTGAACATCCTCTTGATGTTATCGTATATGCAGCTGGGAAGAGTATTTTTGGACTCGTAACAGATGTAACGAACGATGAATTAAATTATATGGTAGAACTTCAAGTGAAGAGCATCTATAAACTATTATCAATGGCACTGCCATCAATGATTCAGCGGAGAAGCGGTAATATTGTACTTGTTTCGTCTATATGGGGCCAAATCGGCGCATCATGTGAAGTGCTTTATTCGATGGTAAAAGGTGCACAAAATTCATATGTGAAAGCATTAGCAAAAGAAGTTTCATTAAGTGGAGTAAGAGTGAACGCGGTAGCACCAGGTGCAATTGAAACGGAAATGTTAAACGTATTTTCAGAAGAGGATAAGAATGAAATTGCTGAAGAGATTCCGTTAGGACGATTAGGATTACCAGAAGAAGTAGCGAAAACAGTGTCATTTCTCGTGTCACCAGGTGCCTCTTACATAACTGGACAAATTATCGGAGTGAATGGCGGTTGGCATTGCTAAAAAATTTTTACATAAAAAATAAAAAACTGTACAAATTAAGCATGATTCTATTACTAAGTAGTGAGGTGCTTAAACATGTCAGTTTTAGATAATTTTGATCAATGGAAGAGCTTTTTAGGAGAACGTTTAGAACAAGCATCAGGAAAAGGTCTTGATGGTGGTGCTGTATCAGATATGGCATTTCGTGTTGGAGATTATTTAGCAAATGAAGTAGAAGCGCGCAACGATCAAGAGAAATTATTGTCTGAGCTTTGGAAAGTCGCTGATGAACAAGAGCAACATACAATCGCAAACTTAATGGTGAAGTTTGTACAGCATAAGTAAAAAATAGAGAGGAGATTCTCCTCTCTATTTTTTTTGTATAATAATAACGCAGGATAGATTATACATTTAGCTTCCCTATTAAGGTGAAATCATATAATATAGTACGTAGGTGTAAAGTAAGCAAGGGGAGTGATCTTGGATGATTGAATGGTATTTTGAATATGAAATACATAAAAACCGACCTGGCTTGCTTGGTGACGTTTCTTCGTTAATCGGTATGCTCGGCATTAATATTGTCACAATTAATGGTGTAGATAATGCACGACGTGGATTACTCCTTATGTGTGATAATCAAGAGCAAATCTCTAGACTTGAATCAATTTTAAATACGATGGATAACATAACGGTAACGAAATATCGTCCGCCAAAGCTAAGAGATAAGCTAGCGGTTAGACATGGTAGGTACATACAACGAGATGCAGATGATAAGAAGACATTTCGATTTGTACGTGATGAATTAGGGTTACTTGTAGACTTTATGGCTGAAATAATGAAAAAAGAAGGTCATAAACTAATCGGGATACGAGGAATGCCTCGTGTCGGAAAAACAGAATCCATTGTTGCCGCAAGTGTTTGTGCAAATAAAAGATGGTTATTTGTATCATCTACTCTTATTAAGCAAACTGTTCGTAGTCAATTGATTGAAGATGAGTATAGCGACGACAATATTTTTATCTTAGATGGAATCGTGTCAACAAAGCGTGCTAACGAAAGGCATTGGCAGCTTGTTCGTGAAATTATGAGATTACCTGCAACGAAAGTTGTGGAACATCCTGACGTATTTGTGAGTCAGTCAGAATACACATTGGATGATTTTGATTATATTATCGAGTTGCGTAACGATTATGATGAAGAAATCCAATATAATTTAGTAGATGAAATTGAGCAAGGTACGCAAAATAATTTCTCTATGTTTGACTTTTAAAGAAATATTGAGGTGTTAGTAGTGACAGAATTAGGACAAAAGCTGAAAGAAGCAAGAGGAACGAAGGGCTTGTCTATGGATCAGCTGCATGAGATTACAAAAATTCAAAAACGCCATTTAGTAGCGATTGAGGAAGGCAATTATGATGTATTGCCCGGAGCTTTTTATGCGCGTGCATTCATTAAACAATACGCAGATGCGGTTGGGTTAAATGGAGAGGAACTGCTTGTAGAATATCAGAGTACGATACCACAATCTGAAAAACGCGACGTTCCACAAGTATCAACAGGACAGAAAACGCAAGAAACAATGCAAAAATCTTCATCATGGCCAATTGCAGATCATATGCCGAAAGTTTTAGTTGCGCTATTAGTAATTGCATTTGGAGTGGTAATTTGGTTTGTTTTCCAAGCGTTAACTGGAAAAGGTGATGAGAAAGTTCCGAATGCTCAAAGTGAGAAAATTGAAGTTAAAAAAGCAGAAAACTCTCCGTTAGATACGAAGAAAGATGAAGTGAAAGCGGAAGAGCCGAAAAAAGAGGAACCAAAGAAAGAAGAGCCAAAGAAAGAGGAACAACCAGCACAACCAACGGGACAAGAAGAAGTAAAAGTAGTTGGTACAACTGGTAAAGTATCTACTTTGGAAATTCATAACAATAAAACATTAGAACTGGAAATATCGGGTAAAGGTGCGAGCTATGTAGATGTTAAAGATGATGCGGGGAATGTGATTCTAAACGCTACAGTACAAGAGGGCCAAATAGAAAAACGTGATGTATCAACATTAAAAGAAGTGCGACTTAATATTGGGAATGCAACGAATGTTGAAGTTAAACTGAATGGCCAAGTGGTCGCTTATCCATTGAATCCAGAAAAAGAACTTCACCAAAGATTGGTGATAAAAAACCAAGGGATAGGGCAACCTGCACAATAATAGTCATCGCCTCGATGACTTTTTTCAATGAACAAATGTTTTTGATATGATGGAGGAATAGCTGTGAATTTACCAAATAAAATTACAATATCTAGAATCTTCTTAATTCCAGTTTTTATGGTAATTATGTTAGCGCCCTTTGATTGGGGTTCATACACAATTGGTGATGTTGATTTACCAATTCAACATTTAGTAGGGGCACTTATCTTTATTATTGCTTCGGCTACAGATTGGATTGATGGACATTACGCAAGAAAGTATAATCTTGTAACGAATTTAGGGAAGTTTCTTGACCCGTTAGCTGATAAATTACTTGTTTCAGCAGCACTTATTACATTAGTTGAGATGCAATACGTACCTGCTTGGATCGTTATTGTAATTATCAGCCGTGAGTTTGCAGTAACTGGTTTACGTCTTGTACTTGCTGGAACAGGAGAAGTAGTGGCAGCAAATCAGTTAGGGAAAATTAAGACGTGGACACAAATTATTGCAATTGCGGCGTATTTATTACACGATGTACCTTTAAATTTAATCCATATCCCAGTTGCTGATATTTTCATATGGATTGCATTAATCTTTACTGTTATTTCAGGGTGGGATTATTTCTGGAAAAATAGAGCTGCTTTTGTAAACTCAAAATAGAAGTTTATGGGGGAATTGGGATGAATGCTGAAATTATTGCGGTTGGAACTGAATTATTACTTGGACAAATTGCAAATACAAATGCCCAGTTTTTATCTGAAAAGTTAGCTTCAATCGGAATTAATGTGTACTACCATACTGTAGTTGGAGATAATAACAAGCGATTACAGCAGGCGATTGAAGTTGCGGAAGAACGTGCTGACATACTTATTTTCACAGGTGGATTAGGCCCGACAAAAGATGATTTGACGAAAGAAACGATATCTTCTAGTTTGGGTGAAGAGCTTGTATATGATGAAAAGGCATTAGCATCGATAAGCGAGTACTTTAAGCGTACAGGTCGCGAGTTCACAGAGAATAATAAAAAGCAAGCGCTCGTTTTGAATGGAGCAACTGTATTTGCGAATGATCACGGCATGGCACCTGGTATGGGGCTAAATAAGAACAGGAAAGTTTATATTTTATTACCAGGACCACCGAAAGAGATGAAGCCGATGTATATAAGTTATGTAGAGCCTTTTTTACGTAACTTTACAACAGGAGAAAACATTTATTCTCGTGTGCTTCGCTTTTTCGGGATTGGGGAATCTCAATTAGAAGTGAAAGTTCAAGATTTAATTGATGGACAAACGAACCCGACAATCGCCCCCCTTGCGAATGATGGAGAAGTGACACTACGTTTAACTGCCAAACATCAAAATGCTGATGAAGCTGCGAAACGCATTCAGCATATGGAAGATTTGATTTTAGAAAGAGTAGGAAAATTTTTCTACGGGTATGATCAAGAGTTTCTGCATGATAAGGCAATAGAGTTATTGAAGAAAAAAGGATTAACTTTAGCGTGTGCAGAAAGTTTAACCGGTGGTCTCTTCGGCAATCAAGTAACAGAAAGTGCTGGTGTGTCTTCAGTATTTAAAGGCGGTGTCATTTGTTATCATAATGATGTGAAGCAACATGTTTTACATGTACCTGCGGAAGTGTTGTCTACTGATGGTGCAGTTAGTAAAGAATGTGCTCGTTATCTTGCTGAAAATGTTAAGGGCTTATTAAAAGCGGATATCGGAATTAGTTTCACTGGGGTAGCAGGACCGGATGCTTCAGAACATAAAGAGCCGGGAACAGTATTCGTTGGATTGGCGATGAAGGATGAACCAACTGTAGTCTTTCCTCTTATTTTAAGTGGAAGTCGTCAACAAATTAGGGAACGTTCGGTGAAATATGGATTTTATCATTTATATAAAAAGCTAGAAGAGATATAAGTTTCTTCTAGCTTTTTTTATGGTTAAACTCATTTTTATTTAATGGAAAATAAAAAAATCGAATAAATGTTCGATTTTGTTGGCAAATTGAATTGAAAATAGGTATAATAAGATTAGCAATTCAGTTAAGGAGGAATTTTGAATGAGTGATCGTCAAGCGGCGTTAGATATGGCGTTAAAACAAATAGAGAAGCAATTCGGTAAAGGTTCAATTATGAAATTAGGAGAACAAGCGGAGCGTAGAATTTCTACAATTTCAAGTGGTTCTTTAGCACTTGATGTGGCATTAGGGGTAGGCGGATACCCACGTGGCCGTATTATCGAAATTTATGGACCAGAAAGTTCAGGTAAAACAACAGTTTCATTACACGCAATCGCGGAAGTACAGCGTCAAGGTGGACAAGCAGCGTTTATTGATGCGGAGCATGCAATGGATCCTGTATATGCACAAAAATTAGGCGTTAACATAGATGAATTACTATTATCACAACCTGACACAGGAGAGCAAGGACTAGAAATCGCAGAAGCACTTGTACGAAGTGGCGCGGTTGATATTATCGTAATTGACTCTGTAGCAGCTCTTGTACCGAAAGCTGAGATTGAAGGAGACATGGGGGACTCACACGTAGGTCTACAAGCTCGTTTAATGTCTCAAGCACTTCGTAAGCTGTCAGGTGCAATCAATAAATCAAAAACAATTGCAATCTTTATTAACCAAATTCGTGAAAAAGTTGGGGTTATGTTCGGAAATCAACCACAAGTTGCTTAATCAGAGCGTAGTACTTGAATCTTTATTTGTCTTCTTCATTTAAGTCTTTATAAGGGATTTCTTATAAGGAGAGATTAAGGTGGCAGTGACAATTGGAAATAGAACTTATCGAAACATAGAACAATGGCAAGTGGATTTTATCACGACACATGCGGAGAGAAAATTAAAAGATATAGGTAAAGAAATTAATCTTGATGAAAGGCGAGTAGGTGAAATATTAAAGTTACTCGGAATTAAAAGAACCAGACATAGGAAGGTTTATTTACCTAAAACCGCAGAAGTTGAACAGGAGTTAAAAAATCCATATTTATCACATGTTGAAATTGCCGTTAAGTATGGCGTATCCGATACATGTGTTGCTAAAAGGAGAAAAGAGCTTAATGTAAAGGTCAGAAAGAAAAATTATGATACTTTACTGGAACAACAGGTTGAACAGATATTATTAAGCTTAGATCTGGCGTTCATTAAGCAAAAAAGAATCGATAAGTGGTCTATTGATTTCTACTTAGGTAGAAAATATTGTTTAGACGTCCATGGGAAATGGGCACACTCACTCAAAAAAATAAAAGAACGAGATAAAAGAAAACTTTTATTTATGGAAGAGAGCTGCTATAAATATCTTGTTATACATGAAGAAGAGTTAGTAAATAAAGAAAAAGTCGCACAAAAGATTAAGGAGTATACCATGGGTTTCCCTTGCTAGTGATAGCATGTTAAAAAACCTTGTGAACCTTATTGCCTAAGGGTGTAACTATTTATATAGTTGCTAACGGTGAAGCCCACCATTATTTAGGGTAATACCGTGCCAAGCTTCATATTTATATGGGGAAGGTGTAGAGACTACCGAAAAGGACTTTTAGTTAACTGAGTAGGGTACGGCAGATGATAGGCTACTGCTGGAAGTGCAAGGCTCTCTGTAAAGAGATGAAGAGATAGTCCGGACTATAGAGATGGAAAATCTATAGATAGTGCCAGAAACAACTCCAGGTGGTCGTGCGTTGAAATTCTATTCAACAGTTCGTCTTGAAGTACGTCGTGCGGAGCAATTAAAGCAAGGCAATGACATCGTTGGTAATAAAACAAAAGTAAAAGTAGTTAAAAATAAAGTGGCACCACCATTCCGTGTTGCTGAAGTTGATATTATGTATGGAGAAGGTATTTCAAGAGAAGGTGAAATCTTAGATATGGCTTCTGAACTTGATATCGTTCAAAAGAGTGGTGCTTGGTACTCTTATAATGAAGAGCGTTTAGGGCAAGGTCGTGAAAATTCGAAGCAATTCTTAAAAGAGAATACGGATTTAAGAGAGGAAATTGCCTTCTTTGTTCGTGACCATCACGGAATTGGTGAAGACTCTGGTGCTGAAGACACGGAAGATTCAAATCTTCAAGATTAAAAAATAAAAGACACGGTTCCGTGTCTTTTATTTTTTAATCATTATGAAAGCGTTGTATATCATTGGAGATAAAATATTTAATCTGCCTAAAAGGCTATGTATAAAGAGGGATATATGCATGTTTTGTATGCATAAACTGGAATTTACTAAGGTTTTCCAGGATAATATGCTGTCTTCTTTTTAAATTCATATATGAATTAGGGCTGAAGGTAAAGAAAGTAAAAGTAGACAACGCTTGACAATGAAAATTGCGATAGATACAATGAGAATGTATATTTTTTCTTATATACGAAACACTCTTCTCAAGAAGAGAAGTAATATTCGGAGTAAGACTTAAATCTTGCCGAAATAATAATATGACATTTTAATTGTGAAATGAAGAAAGTCCCTTAAAAAAGCGGGACGACGGTCTTTGCTGTATGTTGGTATTCAATGTACATGCCGACAGTCTTTTTTCATTCATAGCAAGGGGAGGTGAAATCATGAGTAGTACAGTTTGGATACTCATCTCCATTTTGCTTGCAACAGTCGGTGCAGTTGTTGGCTTTTTTGTTCGAAAGTCTATTGCTGAAGCGAAGATTAATGGTGCAGCTAATGAAGCGAAACGTATTCTAGACGAAGCGAATCGTGAGGCTGAAGCACTTAAGAAAGAAGCGCTTTTAGAAGCAAAGGATGAAATTCATACACTTCGTACAGAAGCTGAATTAGAAATTCGTGACCGTAGAAGCGAATTACAAAAACAAGAAAATCGTTTAATGCAAAAAGAAGAGAACCTTGATCGTAAAGACGAAACGCTCGATAAACGCGAGCAACAGTTAGAAAAGAAAGAGGATTCTTTTGTAGCGAGACAACAACAGATTGAAGAGTTGGAAAGCAAAGTGGGAGAGTTAGTTCAAAAGCAACAAACAGAATTAGAGCGCATTTCCAATCTGACACGCGAACAAGCGAAAGCAATTATTCTTGGTAAAGTAGAAAGTGAAGTTTCTCATGAAATTGCCGTAATGGTAAAAGAAAGTGAAGTTCGTGCGAAAGAAGAAGCGGATAAGAAAGCAAAAGAGATTTTATCTCTTGCAATGCAAAGATGTGCAGCTGATCATGTTGCTGAAACAACCGTTTCGGTTGTAAATCTTCCAAATGACGAAATGAAGGGACGTATTATCGGACGTGAAGGTCGAAATATTCGTACGTTAGAAACGTTAACAGGTATTGACCTAATTATCGATGATACACCAGAAGCAGTTATCCTTTCTGGATTCGACCCAATTCGTCGTGAAACAGCTCGTATCGCTCTTGATAAACTAGTACAGGACGGACGTATTCACCCAGCGCGTATTGAAGAGATGGTCGAAAAATCAAGACGTGAAGTGGACGAGTATATTCGCGAAGTCGGAGAGCAAACAACGTTTGAAGTGGGTGTTCACGGATTACATCCAGATTTAATTAAGATTTTAGGTCGTTTAAAATACCGTACAAGTTACGGACAAAACGTCTTAAAACATTCTATGGAAGTTGCATATTTAACTGGACTTATGGCAGCGGAGCTTGGTGAGGATGAAAAACTAGCAAGACGTGCTGGTCTATTACATGATATCGGTAAAGCAATTGATCATGAAGTAGAAGGTAGCCACGTTGAAATTGGTGTCGAACTCGCAACGAAGTATAAAGAGCATCCTGTAGTTATAAACAGTATTGCATCTCACCATGGGGACACAGAACCAACTTCTATCATTGCAGTTTTAGTTGCAGCAGCAGATGCATTATCAGCTGCAAGACCTGGAGCTCGTAGTGAAACACTTGAGAACTATATTCGTCGTCTTGAAAAGTTAGAAGAGATTTCAGAGTCTTATGAAGGCGTAGAAAAATCCTTCGCAATTCAAGCAGGACGAGAAGTTCGTATTCTGGTAAAACCAGATACAATTGATGATTTAGAAGCTCATCGTTTAGCTCGTGATATTCGAAAACGTATTGAAAATGAACTGGATTACCCAGGACATATTAAAGTAACTGTTATTCGTGAAACACGTGCAGTGGAATACGCAAAATAAAGTGGTGAAACACCACTTTATTTTTTTGTGTTGGAATTGGTTAAAATAAAGGAAATTAGTTATACCTAGTATATAAGTGAAACAAACTTATAATAAATATATTGTAAGGAAATCACTTGAAGCTATAGTAATAAAAAATGTAGTACATAGGAAGGGTAAGACATATGAGAATATTATTTGTTGGGGATGTAGTAGGATCTCCTGGTAGAGGTATGATTCAACAATACGTACCGGCATTAAAAAAGAAATATACACCTACAGTAACCATTATTAATGGAGAAAATGCAGCAGGTGGACGTGGAATTACGGAAAAAATATATCGAAACTTTTTAGAATGCGGGGCACAAGCGGTTACACTTGGAAACCACGCTTGGGATAACCGTGAAGTATTTGAATTTATTGATGACGCAAAATATCTTGCAAGACCAGCTAACTTCCCAGAAGGAACTCCAGGAAAAGGACTTATCTTTGTGAACTGTAATGGAACAGAAGTTGCAGTTATTAACTTACAAGGACGTACATTCCTTCCTCCGATTGATTGCCCATTCCGTAAAGTGGATGAATTGATTAACATTGCAAAAAAACGTACGAATATTATCTTTATTGATTTTCATGCGGAAACTACAAGTGAAAAACAAGCGTTAGGTTGGTATGTAGATGGTCGTGCTACGGCAGTAGTGGGTACACATACACATGTTCCTACAGCAGATAATCGTATTTTACCAAGCGGAACCGCATATATCACAGATGTTGGTATGACAGGGCCTTACGATGGGATTTTAGGTATGGATCGAGAAGCGGTATTGAAGAAGTTTTTAACAAACTTACCAGTACGATTTGAAGTGACAAGTGGTAGAACACAATTAAGTGCAGTGTTAGTTGATGTGGATCCTAATACAGGAAAAGCTAAGAAAATCCAGCGTATCTTAATTAATGATGATCAGCCATTTTTTGAGTAATTCCTGGATAGAATTTAGAAAAGTTATTATTTTTTAATTTTTTAGAAAAATTACAGAAATTTAGCAGGAATACGCGTCATTCCTCGTGAATATAAGTTAAAGTAAAATAATTGCTAATACTTTTTATAGAAACGAGGAGGAAACGCGGAATGGAAATATTAAAAGTTAAAGCAACGTCGGTCCCTAATTCTGTAGCTGGTGCACTTGCAGGTGTTATTCGCGAACGCGGAACAGCAGAAATTCAAGCCATTGGTGCTGGTGCATTGAACCAAGCGGTAAAGGCAGTAGCAATTGCAAGAGGATTTGTAGCGCCTAGTGGTTTGGACCTGATTTGTATCCCAGCGTTCACAGATATTATGATTGATGGGGAAGAGCGTACAGCAATAAAATTAATTGTAGAACCTCGTTAAGTTTAAACAACCTGTTTGCAGTATGCAAACAGGTTGTTTTTGTAATGGAGGAATGGAAATGAAAATTTTTGATGCTCATTGTGATGTACTCTTTCAGTTATGGAGTGCACAGGGGAAAAAGGATTTTAAAAACGATCCGCAATTACATATTACATTTGAACAGTTAAAGAAAAGAAAAGGAAGTATACAATGTTTTGCTATATATGTGCCAGAAACGGTGCTATATGAAAAACGATTTGAAGCGGCATTACAAATGGTAGATATTTTTTATAATGAAATTTTATCATTACCGGGTGTAAAGTTTATTCAGACAAAAGATGATATTAACATGTTAAAACAGGACGAGATTGGAGCGATATTAACACTAGAAGGATGCGAAGCAATTGGAAAAGATGCAATGAAATTACGGTTGTTTTATCGTCTAGGAGTACGTTCTTTTGGACTAACATGGAATTATGCCAATTTATTAGCTGATGGTGCGCTAGAGACACGTGGGGCGGGTTTAACGACCTTTGGTAAACATGTTGTACAAGAACTTAATACGTTACATGTATGGACTGATGTGTCGCATCTGAATGAAAGAAGCTTTTGGGATGTGATAGAAATTGCAAAAAATCCTATTGCCTCCCATTCAAATTGTATGAAACTTTGTCAGCACCCACGTAATTTAAACGATGAACAACTTAGAGCTCTTATAAAGCGAAATAGCATGATTGGTGTTACTTTCGTACCACAGTTTCTAATAAGTGAAAAACAAGCGAATATAGCAGATATAGTAAAACATATTGAATATATTTGTTCATTAGGTGGAGAGAACAATATAGGGTTTGGTTCGGATTTTGATGGGATATTAGAAACAGTTGTAAATGTATCAGCGTATGGAGAATATGAAAATGTAATTAATGAGCTTTGTAAACACTATGCTGCATCTACAGTAGAGCGATTTTTATATGATAATTTTGTTGATCATATAAGCTTTTAAGATTTTTGTTTTAAAAATCCAGAAAAATTAGAATTAATTCATTTGATATTATTGCTTTTTTTAAGACCTAATACTAGAATGAAAAACAAAATAGCTTTATACTAAAGATTCAGGGAAATCAGAAGAGGCATAATTTGCGTCCGTTGTAGTTTATTTGTATAAAAAATGCTAAACTATTACTGTAAAAAAATACACTACAATGAATGCAGCCAAAAGGGGTGTAGGAGATGATTAGTCAACTTTCATGGAAAGTTGGAGGCCAACAAGGTGAAGGAATTGAAAGTACAGGAGAAATCTTCTGTATTGCATTAAACCGATTAGGATATTACCTATACGGTTACCGCCACTTCTCATCACGTATTAAAGGCGGCCATACAAATAATAAAATTCGCGTAAGTACAACAGAAGTACGCGCGATCTCAGATGATTTAGATATTCTAATTGCTTTTGATCAAGAAACAATTGATTTTAACTTCCACGAACTACGTCCAGGTGGAATTGTAGTTGCGGATGCGAAATTTAATCCAACAATACCTGATAATACAGATGTAAATCTATATGTGATACCGTTTACAGATATTGCTTCAGAATTAGGCACATCATTAATGAAAAACATGGTTGCTGTTGGGGCATCAAGTGCGGTATTAGGATTAGATGAAACAGCTTATTTAGATGTTGTTGAAGAAATCTTTGGTCGTAAAGGAGAGCAAGTTGTTCAAAAGAATATGGACGCAATTAAGCGCGGCTCTCAATATATGAAAGAATTGCTAGGTGAGAAAGTAAACATGATGCAGCTTGAAAAAGCTGATGGTAAGAAACGCATGTTTATGATTGGAAACGATGCAATCGCATTTGGTGCGGTAGCTGGTGGTGCTCGCTTTATGTCTGCATATCCAATTACACCTGCATCTGAAATTATGGAATACTTAATTAAAAAATTGCCAAAAGTTGGCGGAACAGTAATCCAAACTGAGGATGAAATCGCAGCTTGTACAATGGCAATCGGTGCAAACTATGCTGGTGTTCGTACATTAACTGCATCTGCTGGTCCGGGTCTATCTTTAATGATGGAAGCGATTGGTTTAGCGGGTATTACAGAAACACCATTAGTAATTGTTGATACACAACGTGGTGGTCCAAGTACAGGATTACCAACGAAACAAGAGCAGTCGGATTTAATGGCGATGATTTACGGTACGCACGGTGAGATTCCAAAAATCGTAATGGCGCCAAGTACAGTTGAAGAAGCTTTCTATGATATTGTAGAAGCATTTAACCTAGCTGAAGAATATCAAGTACCTGTTATTTTCTTAACGGATTTACAGCTTTCTTTAGGAAAACAAACTGTAGAACCGCTTACGTTAGATAAAGTGGAAATTCGTCGCGGTAAGCTTGATTTAGAAGCGGAATTACCAGAACGTGAAAATAAAGCATACTTCAAGCGTTATGAAGTAACCGAAGATGGCGTTTCACCACGTGTTTTACCTGGTATGAAAAATGGTGTTCACCATGTTACAGGTGTAGAACATGATGAAACTGGTAAACCATCTGAATCAGCAATAAACCGTAAAGATCAAATGGACAAACGTTTCCGTAAAATGGAGAACTTGAAGTTTAACACCCCTGTCTATAAAAATGTTAAGCATGAAGAAGCGGACGTATTGCTTGTTGGATTTAACTCAACTCGTGGTGCGATCGAAGAGGCAATGGAGCGCTTAGAACAAGAGGGTATGAAAGTAAACCATGCTCATGTGCGTTTAATTCACCCGTTCCCAACAGCTGAAATCGATCCACTTGTGAAAAATGCGAAGCGTGTTGTAGTAGTAGAAAACAATGCAACAGGTCAGCTTGCTAACATTATGAAAATGAATCTTGGTAACGGTGAGAAAATTTCTAGTCTTTTAAAATATGATGGGAACCCATTCTTGCCGAAAGAGATTTACAACGAATGCAAAAAAGGGGTTGTATTAAATGGCAACATTTAAGGACTTTCGTAACAGTGTAAAACCAAACTGGTGCCCAGGTTGCGGAGACTTCTCGGTGCAAGCTGCAATTCAACGTGCGGCAGCTAACGTTGGCTTAAATCCAGATGAACTTGCTGTTATCTCCGGTATCGGCTGTTCAGGTCGTATTTCGGGTTATATTAATTCATATGGTGTGCATAGTATTCATGGTCGTGCCCTTCCAATTGCACAAGGTGTGAAAATGGCAAATCGTGATTTAACAGTTATCGCATCAGGTGGTGACGGTGATGGATTTGCGATTGGTATGGGACATACAATCCATTCTATTCGTCGTAACATAGACATTACGTACATCGTAATGGATAACCAAATTTACGGATTAACAAAAGGGCAAACTTCACCGCGTAGTGAAGCTGGATTTAAAACGAAAAGTACACCACAAGGTTCAATTGAACCGTCACTAAATGTTATGGAAATGGCTTTAACAGCTGGTGCGACATTTGTGGCGCAAAGCTTTTCAAGTGATTTAAAAGAACTAACACAAATTATTGAAGCTGGTATTAACCATAAAGGATTTTCATTAATTAACGTATACAGCCCATGTGTTACTTACAATAAAGTAAATACTTACGATTGGTTTAAAGAAAATTTAACAAAACTAAGTACAGTAGAGGGATATGATCCGTCTAATCGCATGATGGCTATGCAAACGTTAATGGAAAATAACGGATTAGTAACAGGTTTAATATATCAAAATACAGCGCAACCTTCATACCAAGAACTTGTAAAAGGCTATAGTGAGAAGCCTTTAGTGCAAGCTGATTTAAATATGGATCAGAAAATGTTTGATGAACTTGTTGCTGAATTTATGTAATATAAGAAGAGGAGGTTGCCATTTGGTAACCTTTTTTTATGAGTAAAAAATATAGGGTAGTCTTATTTACTTAGAAAATTCAGAATGGTAAAATAATATATAAATCGTTGTATGAAAATGGCGAGTTCATTGCTGATGAAATGTAAGATCAGACAGAGCCTCTTTCTTGTTAAAATTGGCGCAACGCTTCATACTATGGTAATGTTTATAGGGATAAAGCAATATGCTTTTGGATAGGACAAAAAGAAGTATGAAAAGGGAATGTCTATTTGTGTGGGGAAGACTTCATTCTTATGAATGATTAGATTGATTACTCAAGTTTCAAAGGACAAGTTATCTCTCAAGCTATCTAACCATTTTTGAGGTGAGTCAAAGCGCATTAAAATGGACTATAGAGTGTGTATAGTTAAGGGTGAAAGGAGATTACCGATGAACGAGCAACAACGATTAGCAAGTCAACAAGCAAATTCCTCTACGAAAAAAGAAGAGAAAGATTATAGTAAATACTTTGAAAGTGTATACCAGCCACCTTCCTTAAAAGACGCGAAAAAACGAGGGAAAGAAGAAGTTAAAATTGAACGGGATTTTGGCTTACCTGAAGAATTTCGCAATTTTGGTACAGGAAGAAAGTTCTATATTCGTACATATGGTTGTCAAATGAATGAGCATGATACGGAAGTAATGGCGGGTATTTTCACCGCACTTGGATATGAGCCAACCTTTTCAACTGAAGATGCAGATGTAGTTTTATTAAATACTTGTGCAATTCGTGAAAATGCTGAAAATAAAGTGTTCGGTGAACTAGGTCATTTAAAGTCATTAAAAAGAAGAAATCCGGACCTTTTAATTGGTGTATGTGGTTGTATGTCTCAAGAAGAATCTGTTGTAAATAAAATTATGCAAAAAAATCAGCATGTAGATATGGTGTTTGGAACGCATAATATTCATAGATTGCCGTATATTCTAAAAGATGCAATGTTCTCGAAGGAGACGGTAGTTGAAGTTTGGTCAAAAGAAGGGGATGTAATTGAAAACCTTCCGAAAGTACGCCGTGGTGATATTAAAGCTTGGGTAAATATTATGTATGGCTGTGATAAGTTCTGTACATATTGTATCGTGCCGTATACACGTGGAAAAGAGCGAAGCAGACGTCCAGAAGACATTATCCAAGAAATTCGTCATTTAGCTGCGAATGGTTATAAAGAAATTACGTTACTTGGCCAGAACGTAAATGCATATGGTAAAGACTTTGAAGATTTTGAATACGGACTTGGCGATTTAATGGACGAACTCCGTAAAGTTGATATTGCTCGTATTCGTTTTACAACGAGCCATCCACGTGATTTCGATGATCACTTAATTGAAGTGCTTGGAAAAGCTGGAAACTTAGTAGAACATATTCACTTACCAGTTCAATCTGGAAGCACAGATATGTTAAAAATTATGGCGCGTAAATATTCACGTGAGCATTATTTAGAACTTGTAAGAAAAATTAAAGAAGCAATTCCAAATGCAGTATTCACAACTGATATTATCGTTGGTTTCCCAAATGAAACAGATGAGCAATTTGAAGAAACGATGTCGTTATATCGTGAAGTAGGATTTGATACTGCCTTTACCTTTATTTATTCTCCGCGCGAAGGTACACCAGCTGCAAAAATGAAAGATAATGTACCGATGGAAGTGAAAAAAGAACGTCTTCAACGCTTAAATACACTAGTAAATACGTTGGCAATTGAAAAGAATAATCGTTACAAAGGTCAAATTGTAGAAGTGTTAGTTGATGGAGAAAGTAAAAATAATCCAGAAGTACTCGCAGGTTATACTCGTACGAATAAACTTGTAAACTTCGTCGCTTCAAAATCTTTAATTGGTCAGCTTGTGAAAGTAAAAGTAACGGAAGCAAAAACTTGGTCTCTTAACGGGGAATTAGTTGAAGAGCCGATTGAGGTGGAATAATAGATGAAAGCATATTCGAAAGATGAAATTGTTGAACAAGCGAAAGAATTAGCAAAAATGATTTCTGAAACAGAAGAAGTTGATTTCTTTAAGAAAGCAGAGGCGCAAATTCATAAAAATGAAAATGTAAAGCGCGCAATTGATGAAATTAAAGCACTGCAAAAACAAGCAGTAAACTTGCAGCATTACGGGAAATGGGAAGCTTTGAAAAAAGTAGAAGCTGACATTGATGCATTGCAAGATAAGTTGGATAGTATCCCAGTTGTGCAAGAATTTAAATCTTCACAAACATATGTAAATGACTTACTACAGCTAGTTGCAAGTACGATTTCTAACAACGTAACAGATGAAATATTAATTTCAACTAATGGCGATGTATTGAAGGGTGAAACGGGTGCGGCGGTAGAAAGTAAAAAAGGAAATTGTGGTTGTTAAAGAGATGTCGAATTGACATCTCTTTTTTTAGTGGGTTAAACGTAAGTTCTTCTCGAAAAAAGAATGACACATTCCGCTATTGTCACGCATATGATTAAGTGAATAGTGATTGAGGAGGGTTACGAATGTCCGAATTTAGAGAGATTATTACAAAAGCAGTGGTTGGAAAAGGACGTAAGTATACAAAGTCAACGCATACATGTGAATCGAATAATGAGCCAACAAGTATTTTAGGGTGCTGGGTAATTAACCACTCGTACGAAGCAAGAAAGAATGGAAAGCATGTGGAAATTGAAGGTTTCTATGATGTGAACACTTGGTATTCATTTGATGGTAATACAAAGACAGAAGTTGTAACAGAACGTGTGAACTACACTGATGAAGTGAGTATTGGGTATCGTGATAAAAACTTTTCTGGTGATGATTTAGAAATTATTGCTCGTGTCATTCAGCCACCAAATTGTTTAGAAGCTCTTGTATCACCAAATGGTAATAAAATTGTTGTAACTGTAGAACGTGAATTTGTAACAGAAGTAGTTGGGGAAACGAAAATTTGTGTAAGTGTAAATCCTGAAGGTTGTGTAGAATCAGACGAGGATTTCCAAGTCGATGATGATGAGTTTGAAGAATTAGATCCGAACTTTATCGTCGATGCAGAAGAAGAGTAATAGAAAGCTAGGGAGAAGTTCTTCCTAGCTTTTTACTTTACATAAGTGATGCTTGAATGAACATGATTCCTTATGAAATGTGCTATAATGAGGAAAGACTCCTGAAATAGGAGATATGGATGTCCGTGAAGTGTGACATATATGAAAATTGATTACTATGTAAGAATTATGGAGGAAAAGTATGACGCAATATACCCCTATGATACAGCAATATTTAAAGGTTAAGGCAGACTATCAAGATGCCTTTTTATTTTTCCGATTAGGTGATTTTTATGAAATGTTCTTTGAAGATGCGGTTAAAGCAGCTCATGAACTTGAAATTACATTAACGAGCCGAGATGGTGGTAGTAGTGATCGTATACCGATGTGCGGTGTACCGCATCATGCAGCTAAAAATTATATTGAACAACTTGTTGAAAAAGGATATAAAGTAGCTGTTTGTGAGCAAGTGGAAGATCCAAAAACAGCTAAAGGTGTAGTGCGCCGTGAAGTCGTACAACTAATTACGCCAGGAACGATGATGGAAGGGCGTACTATTGATGAGAAAGAAAATAACTTCTTAGCAGCATTAACACATTTTGAAGATGGATCGTATGCTTTAGCTTGTAATGATTTAACGACTGGACAAAATACAGTAACGTTGTTAACAGGTTCAGTAGAAGATATTTTATTAGAAGTGTATGCAACTGGTTCAAAAGAAATTGTTGTAGATTCTACATTTTCAAAAGATGAATTAAATAAATTAACTGCAACATTAAAAATGACGATTTCGTATGAAGATGCAACAACGATTCCGGAAGGGTTAGAACATCTTGTGAAAAACGTTTCGCAAGCAAAGTTAATTAAAGCAGTTGGACGCTTATTTAACTATGTGATAAGAACGCAAAAACGTTCGTTAGACCATTTGCAACCAGTGGAAATTTATTATACGAATCAATTTATGAAAATTGATGTGCATTCAAAGCGAAATTTAGAGCTGACAGAAACACTTCGAACGAAAGAAAAAACAGGATCATTATTATGGCTATTAGATAAAACGAAAACAGCTATGGGTGGTCGTATGTTAAAACAGTGGATGGAACGTCCATTGATTCAAAAAGAAAAAGTAGAAGAGCGTTTAGAAATGGTTGAAACATTTGTAAATGATTACTTCTTACGTGAAGATTTAAAAGAAAAATTAAAAGAAGTATATGATTTAGAACGTTTAGCAGGGAAAGTTGCATTTGGTAATGTGAATGCACGGGACTTATTACAGTTAAGACGATCTTTACTTCAAGTACCAGCTATTTTAGAAGCGATTAGTCTATTAGATAATGCTTATGCAGCAAGGTTAATTCAAGGTGCGGATCCATGTGAGAGCTTAACTGAATTACTAGGAAGAAGTATTCAAGAAAACCCACCACTTTCTATTAAAGATGGAGATATTATTAAAGACGGTTATAATGACAAGCTTGATCAATATCGTTACGTTAGTAAAAACGGGAAAACGTGGATCGCTGAGCTTGAAAAACGAGAGCGTGATATTACAGGAGTTAAATCATTAAAAATCGGGTACAACCGTATTTTCGGCTACTACATTGAAGTGACGAAGGCGAATCTTGCAGCACTTCCAGAAGGCCGCTATGAGCGTAAACAAACGCTTGCTAATGCGGAACGTTTCATTACAGATGAATTGAAAGAAAAAGAAACATTAATCTTAGAAGCAGAAGAAAAAATTGTACAATTAGAATACGATTTATTTACAGCGCTTCGTGAAGAAGTAAAAGTATTTATTCCGAAATTACAACATTTAGCGAAAGTAATTAGTGAATTAGACGTACTGCAAAGTTTCGCGACAGTTAGTGAAGAAGAACAGTTTGTAAAACCTGTTTTAACAACTAAGCGCGAAATCTTTATAAAAGATGGTCGTCATCCTGTCGTTGAAAAAGTATTGAACGGGAAATTGTATGTACCGAATGATTGTATTATGCCGGAGAAGATGGATGTCTTTTTAATTACAGGACCGAACATGTCTGGTAAAAGTACGTATATGAGACAATTAGCACTTGTAACTGTTATGTCACAGATTGGTTGTTTCGTACCAGCAACAGAAGCGGTATTACCTGTATTCGATCAAATCTTTACGAGAATTGGTGCAGCGGATGATTTAATTTCGGGTCAAAGTACATTTATGGTCGAAATGTTAGAAGCGAAAAATGCAATTGCAAATGCATCAGAAAGAAGTTTAATTTTATTCGATGAAATTGGACGCGGTACATCTACTTATGATGGTATGGCACTTGCACAAGCAATCATTGAACATATTCATGACCAAATTGGTGCGAAAACGTTATTCTCTACGCATTATCATGAATTGACGGTGCTAGAAGAAAGTTTAGGACAATTGAAGAATGTACACGTTTCAGCTATTGAAGAAAACGGAAAAGTAGTATTCCTTCATAAAATTCAAGATGGAGCAGCTGATAAAAGTTACGGAATTCACGTTGCGCAACTTGCGGAGCTTCCAGATAGCTTAATCGCTCGTGCGAAAGAAGTGTTAGCGCAACTAGAAGGACAAGAAGAAATTATTATTCCAAAGCGTACAGAAGTGAAAGTACAAGAAGTGGCTCCAGAACCAGCTGTTGTAAAAGAAGAACCAGCAGAAATACAAGAGCCGAAAGTAGAGACTGAGGAAGAATCGCAATTATCATTCTTTGGTGGAGAACAGTCTTCAAAAAAACAAGACAAGTCAGTGCTAGATGCAAAAGAAACGACGGTACTTGCACAAATTAAAAAAATTGATTTACTTGATATGACACCTTTAGAGGCGATGAACGAACTGTATCGCTTGCAGAAAAAGTTAAAGAAAGGATGAGTAAGTAGATGGGGAAAATTCGCAAACTCGATGATCAACTCTCTAACTTAATTGCGGCAGGGGAAGTAGTAGAGCGCCCTGCCTCAGTCGTAAAAGAACTTGTGGAAAATTCTATCGATGCGAATAGTACATCTATTGAAATCCACTTAGAAGAAGCTGGTTTATCAAAAATTCGCATCATTGATAATGGGGATGGCATTGCAGAAGAAGATTGTATCGTCGCTTTTGAACGACATGCGACGAGCAAAATTAAAGATGAAAACGATCTGTTTCGCATTAGAACACTCGGTTTCCGCGGTGAGGCATTGCCGAGTATTGCCTCAGTTAGTGAATTAGAATTAATCACAAGCACAGGTGATGCGCCTGGTACACACCTTATGATTAAAGGTGGAGACATTATAAAGCAGGAGAAAACAGCGAGCCGAAAAGGAACAGATATTACAGTACAAAACTTATTCTTTAATACACCAGCGCGTCTTAAATATATGAAAACCATTCATACAGAGCTTGGGAATATTACGGATATCGTGTATCGTATTGCAATGTCACATCCAGAAGTATCATTAAAGCTGTTTCATAATGAAAAGAAATTGCTTCACACATCAGGAAATGGTGATGTAAGACAAGTACTTGCATCGATTTACAGCATTCAAGTTGCGAAAAAGCTTATTCCAATTGAAGCTGAATCTTTAGATTTCACAATTAAAGGTTATGTAACACTACCAGAAGTAACGAGAGCATCTCGAAATTATATGTCAACGATCGTAAATGGTCGTTACGTTCGAAATTTCGTATTAATGAAAGCAGTTCAGCAAGGATACCATACATTATTGCCAATTGGACGATATCCAATCGGTTTCTTATCGATTGAAATGGATCCAATGCTTGTTGACGTTAACGTACATCCTGCGAAATTAGAAGTCCGTTTTAGTAAAGAACAAGAATTGCTAAAACTTATCGAAGAAACATTGCAAGCAGCATTTAAAAAAATACAGCTCATCCCAGATGCAGGTGTAACAACGAAGAAAAAAGAAAAAGATGAAAGTGTGCAAGAACAGTTCAAGTTTGAGCATGCGAAGCCGAAAGAGCCATCTATGCCGGACATCATTTTACCGACGGGCATGGATGAAAAACGAGAAGAACCACTGGCTGTGAAACAGCCAGCACAACTGTGGCAACCGCCGAAACAAGAATGGCAACCACCACAGTCGCTCGTAAGAGAAGAACAAAGTTGGCAGCCATCTACTAAACCGATAATAGAAGAACCAATTCGAGAAGAGAAATCGTGGAACAGTAACGATGAAGACTTTGAATTAGAGGAATTGGAAGAAGAAGTTCAGGAAATAAAAGAGATTGAAATGAACGGTAATGACTTACCACCGCTTTATCCAATTGGACAAATGCATGGAACATATATTTTCGCTCAAAATGATAAAGGTTTATATATGATTGACCAACATGCCGCGCAGGAACGTATTAATTATGAATACTTCCGTGACAAAGTAGGAAGAGTAGCGCAAGAAGTACAAGAGCTACTTGTACCATACCGTATTGACTTATCTCTTACTGAATTTTTACGTGTCGAAGAGCAACTAGAAGAACTGAAAAAAGTTGGACTGTTCTTAGAGCAATTCGGTCATCAATCCTTTATCGTCCGCTCACATCCAACGTGGTTCCCGAAAGGACAAGAAACAGAAATTATCGACGAAATGATGGAACAAGTCGTCAAACTAAAAAAAGTTGATATTAAAAAATTACGTGAAGAAGCAGCCATCATGATGAGCTGTAAAGCGTCCATTAAAGCAAATCAATATTTAACGAACGATCAAATATTTGCTTTATTGGAAGAACTACGTACAACAACAAACCCATACACATGCCCGCACGGAAGACCAATTCTTGTGCATCATTCTACTTATGAGTTGGAGAAGATGTTTAAGAGGGTTATGTAGGGATACTGTCATTTTGGATATGATTTAATAAAAAAGAAGCGATGAAATAAATCGCTTCTTTTTTGTTTGCATTTATATTAAAAGCTTTTCATTTTTTTATAAATTTTTCATTTGTAACCATGTGTAGAAAAATCAAGTGAATCTATAGTTTCATACATATAGCATTTGAAAAAGCTTTTCCTTTTTCTCTATGTTTTTTTATTTTCCTTATAGAATCCTTATAATTGTCGTTTACTCTAGAATTACAATATACGAGGAGGAAGTTTAGGATGACTGAGATGATGTTAGAAACAAAAAATCTTTGCAAAACATTTAGAAAGCAAAGTGTAGTACAAAATATTTCGCTTTCTGTACCAAAATATGCAATTTATGGATTGTTAGGTCCTAATGGGGCAGGGAAATCGACAACTTTAAAAATGATAACAGGTATGCTTATACCTACTTCTGGTGAGATTTATTTTGATGGTCATAAATGGACGCGGCAAGATTTACATTCTATTGGTGCTTTAATTGAGTCTCCGCCACTTTATGAAAATTTAACAGCAAGAGAAAATCTGTTGGTTCGTACGACTGTTTTAGGATTACCTAAATCAAGGATTGATGAAGTATTGCATGTTGTGGAGCTAGAGAATACAGATAGGAAAAAAGCGAGGGAATTCTCTATGGGGATGAAGCAACGATTGGGAATTGCGATTGCATTGCTGAATCATCCGAAGTTTTTAATATTAGATGAACCGATGAATGGACTAGATCCTTTTGGGATTCAGGAATTAAGAAAATTAATCCTTTCCTTTCCCACAAAAGGAATTACTGTCATTTTATCCAGTCATATTTTAAGCGAAGTAAGTCAAATTGCAGATCATGTTGGGATTATCTCAGGCGGTGTGTTGGGGTATCAGGGGAAACTGAATAAGGATGATGACCTGGAAGATTTATTTGTACAAGTGGCTGGAAAGTATAGAAGGGAGGCATAAGAAATGAATTTATATATTGCATCTGAAAAAATTAAAATTAAACATACTTTTTTGAACAAACTTATATGGCTAGTTCCATTTGCCACAATACTAATTGCTTTTTTATTATCGGCGGATTATTTTCAATTATCTAGTTACAATTGGTGGTACATTACGATGCTTCCAGGAATGATTTCTTTAAGTTGTGTACTTCTTGCGGAGAAAGATAAGAAAATGAATAATCGTTCTATCTTATCGTTACCAGTTTCATTAAAACGAGTATGGATTTCTAAAGTATTACTAATTTTAGGGATTTTGAGCTTTTCATGCATACTTTTTTTCTGTGGAATCCAGTTATCTAGTTTACTATTAAATAAGGAGAACTTCCAAATCATTCCTACAGTAAATGCGCTATTAGGAAGCGTTCTTTTAATCGTTACTTTTATGTGGCAAATTCCACTCTGCTTGTTTTTAGGTAACAAAATAGGTCTATTTCCGACGCTTCTGTTGAATGTAGGGGCAAATGGAATTTTTGGAGTTGTATTGGCAACAAAAAATATTTGGATGATTAGTCCATACACATATCCAAGTAGACTTATGATTCCTATTTTGAAAATACTACCAAATGGTCTATATGCAGAAACCGGAAGTGTAACGTTCAAACCAGAACTCCTTTCCTACGATGTAATTTTGCCAGGCGTGGCAATTTCTGTCGTGTTGTTCTTTTTGTTTACTTATATGACGGCAAAATGGTTTGAAAAGCAGGAGGCAAAATAATATGGCGGTTTTGTCGAGGATAGTAAGAGCTGATTTTATAAAAATGAAACATACGATTTTTTTCTGGATACATATAGCGATGCCAATCATCGGTATTGCTCTTTTTTTAAGTTATTATTCCATTTCAAAAGTTGATTCTATAAATAAGGTTTCAGGATATATTCAAGTATTATCGATATCTTTTCCGTTGCTAATTAGCATTGTGTGCTCTTCTGTTGTGGAACAGGAGGCTGTGGCAGGGAATTTTAAAGAACTTTTATCAACGGAATACGGAAGGCGTAAAGCATTTATTAGTAAAGTATGTTTACTTTTAATATGTGGGTTTTGTTCAACTATGTTGGCAGTCGTTGGGTTTGCGGCAGGGTTTCATTCTCTGTTAGGACAAAATAACTTTCCATTTGCTTTGTATGTTGAAATTTCCTTCATTCTTTTTGGTTGTCAAATCTTTATGTATATATGGCATCTGTTCTTAAATTTTCGCTTTAGTAAAGGTGCTTCCATTGGGATTGGAATTATAGAAAGCTTGCTGGTAGCTTTAATGCTTACAGGGATGGGAGATGTGATTTGGAAATACACGCCATGTGCGTGGAGTGTGAGATTATGCAATTATTTTTTGGAGCACAAATTGAGCCCCGCTTCTATTCATGTCTTACAAGTAGAGGGAAAAATTGGAGCAGTGATTTGCGTTTGTTTCACGATCATTGCATTTGTTATTTCCCTTGTATGGTTTTCCTTTTATGAAGGCCGTAAAGAAATGTAAGTGCATTTGTATTATAATGGAAGTGAGAGGAGGGATTCTATATGGCAAGAATATTAGCAATTGATGATGAAGAAGGCATCCTTTATATTATAAAAAGTGCTTTAGAGAAAGAAGGCCATGAGGTAACTGCCGTTAGTAATCCTCTTACTATACCAAAGGAGAAATTTTGTCATTATGATTTAATTCTATTAGATGTCATGATGCCAGAAATAGATGGTTTTACACTTTGTAAGGAAATACGGGATTTGGTTGATAGTCCAATTGTATTTCTAACAGCCAAAACAATGGAGAAGGATCTGATCACAGGGCTTAGTCTCGGTGGAGATGACTATATTACAAAACCTTTTGGAATTGGAGAACTGCGTGCGAGGGTATCCGCACATGTAAGGCGTGAGCATAGAGAAAAGCAAAATGCATTTTTCCTGTCAGGTCTTACATTTCATCTGTCATGTAAAGAAATATGGCATGACGATACATCTATCGCATTTACGAAAAGTGAGTATGGAATTTGCGAATATTTAGCTTTGAATCATGGACAAGTATTTTCAAGAGAAAAGATTTACGAAAATGTTTTTGGTTATGAGGGAGAAAGTGATAACCAAGTAATTGTGGAACATATTAAAAATATCCGTCAAAAATTATGTAAGCATAACATGAATCCAATAGAAACAGTATGGGGAATTGGTTATAAATGGAGAAAGTGAAAAAGCAAGTCAATCTTAGTAAGATTTTAATACAGTATATTTTTGCATTTTCAATAGGGACGATTGCATTAGTTACTTTTTTTATGATTCTATTCCAAGTTGGAGTTAACGCAGAGGTAATCTTGCCAGCAAATTATTATGAAAAGCAGATTGAGTCGCAAAGAGATGCTATAGTTAAAGCGGAGCAGGACGATGATCAAATTTTAAAGCAATATAAATATGTTGTGTATGATTTTTCTGGAAACGTTATTCAAGGGAGTATTAATAAAGATTATGCGGGACAAATATGGAATAACATACATAAGGATGAAAAAGGTGATAGTAAGTACTACTATGCAGTTATAGAACGTGATAAAGATATTTGTGTCATTCTATATACGTTACATGC
This sequence comes from Bacillus sp. 16GRE42, assembly GCF_019837435.1. Lineage (NCBI taxonomy): Bacteria > Bacillati > Bacillota > Bacilli > Caryophanales > Bacillaceae > Bacillus > Bacillus sp. 16GRE42. Next base: position 1,235,909 of record NZ_JADAXF010000001.1, on the reverse strand, counting down.
TACTTTTAAAAATCCTTTTTTGAAGAAGTATTTACCAAGTCCGGAAGTTTGTGAAATTGTTCTTTTTATTCTATTATTTGTTGCCGAAGTGATATTTCTATCTCGCTCTTTTGGTAAAACATTGTCAAAGGAAATGCTGATTTTGAGAAATGTAACAGATAAAATTCAAAAGGAAGATTTAGATTTTCAAGTGGAACAATCTAAAATAAAAGAAGTGAATGAAGTATTAACTTCTTTAGTAAAAATGAAAGATGAATTAAATCATTCGTTACGTACACAGTGGAATATGGAAACAAATAGAAGAGAGCAGATTGCTGCTTTGGCACATGACATTAAAACGCCATTAACGATATTGAGAGGGAATGCAGAGCTATTAAATGAATCAATGCTAGATTCAAATCAGAAGAAATGTAATGAGCATATTTTGAAAAGTATTGATGAGATGGAAATATATATGAAATCTTTGCTCGATATTACGAAATGTGAGGAAGGCGCTTCACTTCAATTCAAGCAAACAGATCTCCGCGACTTTATTCGTAATATTATAGAAGAAAGTGCAATTTGTGTTTTAGGCAAACAGTTAAATCTAATTGAAAATGTTCAGGACATACCAAATTTTATTCCTATTGACGAGACCGCTTTGAAAAGAGCAATTATGAATATAATGATGAATGCAATTGAATATTCTCCAACAAAGGGTGACTTGATGTTCTCAGTGGAAATGATTAGTGAAAAACTGCAATTTATTGTAGAGGACTCGGGAAGAGGGTTTACAGAAGAGGAAATGCATTCAGCTACAGAGCAGTTTTATAGAGGAGATAAAAGTAGAAACTCCAAAGATCATCATGGAATGGGGTTATACATTGCTAAAAGCTTTGCAAAGCAACACGGTGGAAACCTTTACTTAAGTAATTCGGAAAAGCTGCACGGTGCAAAAGTTGTTTTGGAAATATCAGCGTAGTAGAGAGGGTACAGATTATAACAAGTCGCTCCTTTTTAATATAATTCTTTTGCAACTACATTTTAAAAATTCATTTATAAACTAGAGATAACCTCAACCTATTTGTACTTTATATGTGCCTTCTCAATTTTTTTGTAAGGAAAGAGGTTTTCAATTTACAGATTTATCAGAATTATGTAAAGTGTAGATAAAACCATAAAACGGGGTGTTCTTTATGTGTACTAGTTTGACATTACAGACAAAAAACGGTCAGCATCTTTTTGCAAGAACGATGGACTTCACATTAGATATGAATCAAGAAGTAATAATCATTCCTCGACATTACCAGTGGAATAATATAACTGGTGAAATTATTAATACGAAACATGCTACGGTCGGAATGGGGATTAATCATCACGGAAGGGTCATTATGGCGGACGGAGTAAATGAAGCTGGTATGACATGTGCAACACTCTATTTTCCAGGATTCGCTGCTTATAGTCAAAGCATAGATGACAACAAAACGAATTTGGCTCCATTTGATTTTGTGACTTGGAGTCTCACGCAATTCAATTCTGTCAAAGAGTTAAAGAAATCTGTAGATAGCCTTACCTTTTTGGATATACCATTACCGGATTTAGGACTTACGCCACCACTACATTGGATTTTAGCGGATAAATGGGGAGATTGTATTGTACTGGAGCCGACAAATGAAGGATTAAAAATGTATGATAACCCACTAGGAGTGATGACGAATAGTCCGGAGTTTAATTGGCATTTGCAAAATTTAAGACAATATATAGGCCTTAAATCGCAGCCATTCGCGCCAACTGAGTGGAGTAACTTATCATTAAGTGCTTTTGGTCAGGGCTCAGGCTCAATGGGACTTCCAGGGGATTTCACCCCGCCATCAAGGTTTGTGCGAGCAGCATATGGCAAACAAAACATTCAAGGTATAGATAGTGAAGAAGAGGGAGTATCGGCCCTATTTCATATTTTATCAAATTGCGAGGTTCCTAAAGGCGGAGTAATAACAGAAGAAGGTGCATTAGATAATACCATATATACAAGCGTAATGTGTATGGAGTCCGGAACATATTATTATCATACCTACGATTGTAGACAAATTATAGCCATTCATTTATTTCATGAAAATTTAGATACAAATGAGATTAAAGCCTATCCGTTCCAACGGAAACAAAAAATATTTTATGAAAACTAGGTAGCTTTGAAACAATGTTTGGTAAATATAATAGAGCAATAATGCCTATATAATTCTTGGGTACTTCTTTAACTTTGTGATTCACCATAGATCTACTCCTTTCTTCAATGACTCCAACAAGTAAAACTTTGCTGGTAGAAGCATTGGCTAAGGTGCAGTGATGGTGGACTTTATTGCCTAATGTATTTGAATAGTATTATCCTGAATATCTCTAAAAACGCTAAGAAACTTATTTCTTCTAGAAGGCCCATTAAAGTGCTATTAGGTAAAATGAACATGGACGTACTCCATTTATAAATAGTAAAGAACAAAAAAGGTGTGGAAAATATCCATACCTTTTTTGTTTTTCTATTATCTATGTATAAAAAAGCGCTGTATATCAGCACTTTTTAAAAGTACATGAGCTGTATAAAAAGTATAAATTACTTAAAACGTAACTATGCAGCGTCAAAATGAAGAACTATACGCTTATTTATTTTTATTATTATTAATTTTTTCCGTATATAACACTTGTTCTTTATAGTGTTTTTTAATTGGGAAAGTATGTGTACCAGAGCCGTTTTTGAAAGTTTTATTGATGGGGTTTTTTAGCGGGATTGTTGTAGTTTCAGTAAATTCATATGGGTAATTTATTTTAGATTTATCTTCAAACATGAAAATGCCTCCTTTTAGGATTTCCTGAATTCTTTACTATAACATGATATGCATATAGATTTTTTTTGGACTAGTTATTTATATAGGTTAATGGAATTAAATTACGTAACTACTGAAATATTTCAAAGGAAAACAATGTGAGAAATATATGATAATGCTTCTTTTATTTATTAGGGAAGGAAATATTGCATATATATTCGTTATAAATTGTTTTTATAATATGGTTTATATAGATTTTTCCTGATAATATAATGCGGGAGATTATAGTGTTATTAGGTTATTAGGAACATTTAATGCTGTTTCACAACTGAAAGGAAAATGAAAAAAAACTGAAACTTTTCTCATAAAAATTCAATCTAACTTAAAAAATGAAAGGAAAATGAAATTTTCCAAAAGATATTCTTTGTTAAGATAAAAAGCATACATACAAAAAGTATTGACATATCTTAAAAATGTATTTTTAAGATATAGTGGGGGAAAAGATGAGAGTAGAAAAACAATTAATAAAAAAGATGTATTATGAAACATTCCTAATGGAGAATGAAACAAAACCACCTATTGACGTACTTGGAGAAGCTTATGTAAACGAAGAAAGAAATGAGATTTCTGATGGATCTTACATTCGTTTTGCACAAGGTGAATTTTATTATCGCCATCAAGATTTTGAAGCAGCTATTTTTAAATGGGAGAAGGTTAGTAATGAATTAGCACCATGGGCACAAAAAAATATTGCCGATGCTTATTTCGAGCTTAATCAATTACCAGTTGCTGAAAATGTTTATACTTCCATTACTACTGATAATATAATATTGATGACGGAGATTAGATTACAATTACTTTCTCTTTACATAGAGCAAAATAATTTTGACTCTGCTTTCGCTGTTATTAAAGAAGCAGTTTCTATAAACCCGGATTATCCAAATGTTACAAAAATTGCACGTTCCTTTTATGAGGAGCAGCAAGATTTTGATAGTGCAGTAGAGCTTGCTGTCAATGAGTTAATTCGAACAGAATCTTATCCGTGGTTTGAGGTTTTAAAAGGATATATCGATAAAAGATTTACTAAACATATTTCACCAGATTATTTTTATGAAGTATTAGTTACGTTAAATAATGTAGATCAAGTACAATTTACGCAAATGGTTTCATCACTTTGGAATAGTTATAAAAACGAACAAAATTACTTATCATGGCTTAACACAATAAATGAATTTTTCTTACATATTGAAATACATTCGTCCGATATATGGGACAAAATTTCTTCTCTTTACGAAGGAACGTACTTTGAATTAATTCAAGGTCAATATAAGCTTAAACAATTACACGACATCATTCCAAACTTGTTAACAAATTGGTTAAAGGTAGTCAATCCATCTTATGCTGTATTTCCATCTGCAGCTGTGTTGGCATGGGATGAGATTTTCCCTTCTAAAATAGATGCAGCAAATATAAAACATGCTGAAAACCTGTTGTTATATTCTATTAATCATGTGAACGGCTTAGAGTATAGTTTGCATCTTTTTGAATCTATTACAGAGTGGGCACAAAAGCATAATATAGAAATGGGTCACCGATTTAGATGGTTAGTTGGCGAGCTCGCAGATTTAAGCACAAATCGCATTTTAGTAACGGGAACTTCAGGAAACGGAAAAACTACATTTATTAACTCTATATTAGGAGAAAATATATTAGAAAAATCAATTTCAAATGTAGTAGTTTTAAAAAATGATGAGCATACAGAAATTAACGCCATAACAGACTCTACAATTACAACAACGGAAGATGTCTCTGATTACTATAATATGATGTCTCAGCACCATCAAACATATAGAGATAGAGCGTGTGTTGAATTTAAATTACCATGCAGATTTTTAAGTGAAAATAAACTTACATTTGTAGTTACACCTGGCTTTAATAGAAATAACGATACTAGGGATGAGATATTCGAATATTTAAATTCTGTAGACGAATTACTATTCGTATTAAATGCGGATTCACCTTTTACTGACAAAGAACGTGATATTCTATTAAGCATTCAAGAACATACACCAAATTTACAAATTCATTTCTTATTAAATAAAATCGATAACATATACAGTGATGCAGAAGTGAAAAGAGTATTACATGATACGCAAGCGAGAATAAACACATATTTCCCGCATGCGAGAATTTTCCCTTACTCTTCGCTATATACAAGTAGTCAACAATTAAATGATTTAACTGAGTTTATTCATTTTAACTGTAATCATAAAAATATCGATGCAGAACGTACGGAAAAGCTATTGTTTTTCATTCGAAAAACAATTACATATCTTTTGGATAAACGCGTTGAGAAAGAAAATAATCTAGTGGATGCGATTAATTGGAACGAAGATATGCTAGTGAAACTAAATGGTAGTATTAATAATCTTACTGCTTTTGAGAAGGAAAAAATTCATTTCATTACAAAATCATATCGTACAATGAAAACTGAAATTATGAATGACCTTACTGAAAATATTCCGAAGATATTACAGAGTTGTTCGGATTTAATTAGTGAAGAAAGCGATTTCGGGCACATTGATACGGAACTAAATAAAGCGATGAATGAAAGAGTACATAAATATTTAGAGCAAACTGTATTACCTAATTTTGCTCTTTCTATGCAAAATTGGATTGCGATTTCTAATAATGAGCTCCTTCAAAGTCAATCGTACTTAGAAGAACTTAGTGAAGGGCTTAATTCTTTATTTGGAGAAAATCGAATACAGTTAGAATGTGATTTTAAAGTGCTTGATGACTGGCGCAGAGATACTGACAGAATGACGACTAGAATACAAATGGATGAAGTAAATATTTTACGTCGCTTTACGCCAGCGCAATTTTTACTGAAAAGTGCCGGTAAATTATTTGGAGTTCTTCCTAAAAACAAAGGTATGCTATATAACAAATACAAACAGTATGTAGAAAATGAAGATTATACCGAGGTAACGGCTTCTATTATGAAGAAATTTTTCTTGCAATTTGAGCTATTTGAAAACACGCAAGAGCGGGATATTAACATATTCTTTAGAAATCCATTTAACTCCTTGAAACAAGCTGTAGAAAACACTCATTTAGAAATACAAGAAAAACAAGAGATGTTACATAAGATGAAATCACAACCTGAAGTTTATCAAGATTCTATCATGCTCTTTGAATTGAGATTACGTCAATGTGAAGTAATTTTAAATATAGGTGATGATCATACCTATACAGATGTAACTTTAGAAACAAGCGTAGAATAAAAGTAAAATATACGAGGTTTTTATATGACATTGCATCATATGTTATAAGAGAGTGAAAGGGAGCAACTGTAATAAGTTGCTCCCTTTTCGTATTTAGATTATTTTTCAGTCTCTTTAATTTTAGTTTGTACTTTGCCAGTTTTAATTTTATTACTTTCTGAGAAACGTAATAAATCGCCTTCAATAATTTTGTCGGACATTCGTAATTCATTTTGTGCACGGTTAATGAGTGCTTGTGCTTCTTTTTTTGGTAAATCTACAATTTCACCTGTTATGCGGTCATAGAAAGTATTGTTTGTGTATGCATACTTGTCTGTAATAAAGCTACCATCACGTAAAACGACAAAACCGGCATATTCATCTGAAAACATATCATGACCAAAACGGATATCGTTCGTAGTATCAATCCCTAATAAATTTAGAATAGTAGGTTTCATATCGATTTGTCCCGTAGGCTTTGAAATCGTTTGACCTTCTGTTTGGCCAGGTACATGAATATATAAAGGTGTGCGTTGTAAATTTAAAGTATCAAATTCTGTTATTTGATCTTTTTCTAAAAACTGTGCCATTGCACGATTATGTTTTTCAGAAATACCATAATGATCACCATACAACACAATAATAGAATCATCATACATTCCTTCGGCTTTTAAACGCTCAATAAACTTTTTAATTGATTCGTCTAAGTAACGTGCTGTTACGATATAACGATCAAATACGCCATTACCAGAGTTATATGGTTCAATGAATTTTGTATCTTCATCATACGTAAATGGATAATGGTTCGTTAACGTAAGGAAACGAGCGTAAAATGGTTGATCAACAGTTTTTAATATATCTACTGATTGATCGAAGTATTCGATATCTTTTAATCCCCAATTTAAATTTGTTTCGGGTGTAATTTTGTAATCAAGTTCGTTATAGTAACGATCATAACCAAGAGCGGAGTACATAATATTACGATTCCAAAATGTTGCGTTATTCGCATGGAATACAGAAGTGAAATAACCTTGCTGACGTAAAATTTCTGGAGTCGCAGTATAATCATTGTTACCGTGTGTGAAAAATACAGCTCCTCGATTTAATGGATACAATGACGTATCGATTAGAAATTCAGAATCGGATGTTTTTCCTTGCCCAGTTTGGTGGAAAAAGTTATCGAAGTAATAGCTTTCATTTATGAATTCATTCAAGAATGGTGTAACTTCTTGACCGTTAACTGATGCGCCTATTAAAAAGGTTTGTAGGGATTCAAGAGTGACAACAATTACGTTTTTTCCTTTTGCTGCACCAAACATGTTAGGGTTTGGCTCACTTTGGTTTGCCTTTACGTAGTTTTCAGTTTCTTGTAATTTACTACTATCAGCAAGTGCTTTTTGTGATCCTGCTTTTACTTGTAGTGTTAAATCATATACTTGATGAGTGTATAGTCCCAAATTTTTAACAAGCATGACTCGGTCGAATGATCTCGTTAATAGTTCAGGGCGTTCTTTTTCTGCAAGGTGTAGATTCGCAAAAAATACACCAAACGTTAAGAGAAAATATAACAAGCGTGCCGGATGAGTTACACGTCCTGTTTGGAAGACTAGTGCCTTCTTCTTTAACAAAATAAAGAAGAAAATAATGTCTACGAAAGCGAGTATAATTTTATAGTTCAATATTTCTATAATACTGCCGCCTAATTGGCCAAAGTTTGATGTTTGTCCAAGTACTGGTAACGTAACGAAATCACTATAAAAATCATAGAACATTACATTCCCAACAAGTATGATTGTTAATAAGAGATTAATACATAGCGCTATATAATTTCGCTTTTCACCGGTTGCAAATAATGCTAATCCGACAAAAGCTAATGATGCAGCGAGAGGGCTAATAAACAAAATAAGCTCTTGCGTTGAAGACTCAATTTTTAAATCAAAACTGAATCTTGTAATAAGATATGTTTTTAACCATACTGCTAAAGCAATTATTAAAACAAAGCTTATATTTTGCATTTGTAAATTGATTTTATTTTTCATTTTTACACCTTCTTTATACAATTTATTTAACTTGTGTTATATATTATATTTTCATAACTATTAGAGTGTAATGTACCATTTAATGGTTTCTAAAGGTAACAATATGAAGTATTCATATACGTACAATGAGGAATTTTAAAGCGCAAATCTATTTTGGGAAACAGAACAGAAAAAGTCATAGTTGTAGTAAAAAATACTTATAGACATCCTAACATATTAAACACTATGATGATGTTACAAAATACCGAACAAATGAAAGTGGAAATGAATAGAGGCTTTTAAAACTGTTGACATTCAATTTTTTAGAATTGAATGTCGATAGTTTTACCATACATAGTTATGTTAAAAATGTATCTCGTAAAATCCCGATTTTTGGCGGGATAATCATTAGCGGGGGAAGGACAAGGTACATAAATAAAGCGTTATGGAAGTTAAAATATTTGATTGATATCTTAATGAAAGAAATTAAATATGAGATAAATATTTTCCAACATACAACCCACTTGCAGCAGCTTGAGATAATGAATGAGTGACGCCTGAACAATCTCCAACTAAAAATAGTCCATGCACACTTGTTTCAAAATGGTTATTGATTTTTATCGTAGGAGCATAGAACTTTCCGTCAATTCCATATAACAAAGTATCTTTATCGATCGGTTCTTTGATAAATCGTTCTAAGCGTAATAAAAACTCTTTTAGTCCTTCAATATATAATGGGGGAATTTCTGTATTCAAATCTCCATAATCTCCTTGTAGTGTAGGTTGTATACGGTTATGTTTCATGTCGTTCTTTATTGTAGGTTGTTTATTTAGTAAGTCCTCTAAGCGCTGTATAACAATCCGATCTCGTCCTTGGTTAATGTTTTTTATAATTGAACTTGCGTATACATTTGCTTCTTTGAGAGTTGAAAAATAGCGCGGGATAAATAAAGTGAAATTTAAGTTAGGTGTGCCAGTTCCTTCCTCTCGAAAATTTTGACCGTCAGGCATAACTAAACCTTCTTCGTACTTTCTAATGATGCGTCCTTTTGGATTCATACAGTACGTAGTTGCGGTGAAGTGTTCATGCTCATAAGAAAGTTTTGTCTCAAATGTATCTTTTAATATAGAACGTAATTGGTGTTCTTTCATCTCTACTCTAATCCCTAAATCTACACGAGTTTGCTCCTGAGAAATTTTAAGAGAAGTGCACATTTCTTTTAACCAATCCGCTCCGGAACGCCCAGTTGCAAACACTAGTTGCTTAGATTCAACTATTCCTTCATTTGTCTCTATTGTAAAATGATCTTTCTGTTTCATAATATGTTGTACATCTATATGAAATTGAATATTTATTTTTGTAAGTAAAAATTCATAGAGCTGCTGAAAAATGTCACTTGAAAGGGTAGTACCAAGATGCCTTACTTCTGTTGTTAGCATTTGTAAACCACACGTTTCAGCTCTCTTATTGAGATTTGGATTTTCTGTAGAGTATTTTGAAACAGAACTTCCTCCGAACTGACATAGAATTTCATCTACTTCAGCCATGAGTTGAATAAAGCTTTCTTTACCGACTTTTTGCTCAAGTTCTCCGCCAAATCCGTTTGTATAATTAAATTTCCCTTCAGATTTTCCTAAACCACCAAACCCGAAATATTTATCACATGTAGTACAAGTACACACTTTTCCTTCGTCTAAAGGACAATGGCGATCTTCTAGCGCTTTACCTTTATCAAGAATTAAAACCTTTTTGTTACTTTTAGCTAGTGAATAAGCCATAAAAATGCTACTTACTCCAGCACCGATAATTGTAACATCATACATATTTTTTCACCTGCTAACGAATAATTTGTTTTTATTTTTCTAGTGTATAACAATTTTATGAAGTTAAGAAATAGCTTTTATTAATAAAGAGGGAGTTTTTGAACTGGATGCTTTTTTAATTTCTCCGAGTGGTGGGGTAAATACAAATGTTTTTATTTGAAAGAAGAAATAGTTTTAAATGATCACTATGTCATATGATTAATAAAATCTAACATATAAAAAACAGACCTTCCAAGTGAAGAGGTCTGTTAATGATTTTAAATGTTATTTAGCAAACACATGGTTACCAATTACTGCTACTGTTTGACGTGTCGTAATCCATTTGTCTGTTGATGTTTTCGGATTGTAGAAATAAAGCCAATCAGAATGTATTCCATTTGTGGAGATAGCTTCTTCTACTGCCATTTTTGCTTCTGGGCTTGCAGGATGATTGATTCTTCCATCTGTAACAGGAGTAAAGGCATATCCGTATTTAATAGGTTCATAAATAACGCCTGTTATTGTATTTGGAAAACCTTTTGCATTTACACGATTTAGTATAACTTTTGCTACAGCCACTTTTCCTTTATAGGATTCGCCACCTGCTTCAGCGGTAACTAAGCGTGCCATTAAGTCTTTTTCTTTTTCTGAAATGCTTGAGTTAATTTTTAGATGTTGCCCTGTATAAAGCTTGTTTCCGACTGTATTGTTAATTTGTTTTATAGATTGAACGGTAACATTGTAACGCTTTGCTATCGTTTCTAATGAATCTCCCTGTTGTACTTGATAAATAATTTGTCCAGATATGTTCGCAGGTTTGGCGTTTTGACGAACGGTGATTTCATTTGAGTTCGTAGACCCTGGAATATGTAACTGTTCACCAATAAAAGCTTGATCGTTTCCTTTATTATTAGCCTGTTTAATGGATTGTATTGAAACTCCGTATTGTTTACTAATGCCCCAAAGTGTATCATTCTTTTTTACTGTATGAATGGTAGATGCTTCAGCTATGCCTTGATTACATACGAATGTAATTGCCGCTGCAGATAAAGGGAGTATATGTTTTATTTTTAATAATTTCATTGTAAATCCTCCTAGAAAAAATTAAGGTGAAACTGTTAAGTAATGTAGTTCAGAATATCTATGTATAATATTTTAATATAAGTATATTAGCACGTATAAAATAAATAATCATCATAAGTTTTTTATTTATGCAGTGTAGAGTCCAAATATGAAATATTGCATATGAAAATACATTGAAGTTCATATTGCTGATTACTATAATCTATTTAGTAGAAAGGTAACTTTATATGTTATAGAAGTTAAATCATTATAGATTGATATAATGATTTTTAAGTTGGAGGAGTGATGTAATGAATATCTTTAAAAGAATATCTGTTTCAGCTGTAATCATTTCAACATTTTTAGGAATAGGGGACACTGTCAATATTGTAAATGCTGATTCTATAGAACAGCAGAGTAAATTAGGGATAGAACAAGAAACAGATAAACAAATCATTGTAAAATTCAATGCGGATTTGAAATTACCATATGAAGATGGTATTGAAAAACAGATACAAGCTCAAGCAAGTGATAAAGTACTAGAAGATCTTTTGGTAGAATATCCAGATGTAACATTCACTCGTTTATTCACATCTGTAAGTCCAGAAGAAATACAAGACCTTGAAGTGAAAGCACCCAATAATGTATCTACAAGTTTATTAAACTACTATATTCTTCAAACTCAAAATGGTGGGCAGAAAGAAGAACTAGTAGATAAGTTAAAGGCATCTTCTTTAATAGAAGATGTGTATATGAAAAAACAAGAAAAAATAACGCCACCGGAAGTACAACCATTAAGTGTATCTTTTAATCCTAATAACAATCCTAGATATAAAAAACAAGGTTACCTTGAAGCAGCACCATACGGTATTAATGCGCCTTTCGCCTGGGGAGTTCAAGGCGGTAATGGAAATGGTATAACTTTTGTTGATATGGAATATGGATGGTTATTAAATCATGAGGATTTAGTACATCAAAATATTGAATTAATGTCTGGAAGAAATATAGATCAGCATGTTGGACATGGGACGTCTGTACTAGGAATTGTATCCTCCGAAGATAATGAAGTGGGGAATATTGGGATTGCGCCAAAAGCGAAAGCGAAAGTGATTTCTCAAATAAGAGATAACGGACAGTATAATACAGCTGATGCAATATTAAGTGCTGTAAATCATTTAGAAGCTGGGGATGTTTTATTATTAGAGGCACAAGCTTCCTTTGATGGATATGGTGATAAATATTTACCTGTTGAAGTACAACCAGATATCTTTGATGTAATTCGTGCTGGTACAGATAAAGGTGTTGTAATTATAGAGGCTGGAGCAAATGGCTGGAATGATTTAGATCAATTTAAAGATAGAAATGGTAAACAAGTTTTAAATCGTAATAGTAAAGATTTTAAAGATTCAGGTGCAATTATGGTAGGAGCGGGCTCTTCAACATTCCCTCATGAGCGTATGTGGTTTTCAAATTATGGAAGTCGGATTGATGTGTACGGGTGGGGAGAAAATGTAGATACAACTAAAGCCGAGCAAAGTAGAAGTGCTGTAAATCTTTATACTACAAGCTTTAGTGGAACATCTAGTGCTTCGCCAATTATTGCTGGGGCAGCGACTTTAGTACAAAGCATTGCTAAAAAAAATTCAGGACAACCGTATAGACCGAGTGAATTAAGAACGATATTAAGTAACCATAACACTGGAACGAAATCTAAAAATCCATATGCAGATAAAATTGGTGTTTTACCAGATTTGAAGTCTATACTAGTAAACTTAGGGTATGAACAAAGAGAGCCGAACGGTGGGAATGAGTTACAAGTAACAGAAAATGAACCAAATAATGAACCTAGACAGGCAAATAAAGTTAACTTTCATACACCAATGAAAGGAACACTACATAATCGTGATAAGGTAGATGTATTTACTTTCCAAATTGACTCACCAGAGAATATTAATATTTCTCTACTAAATGAACAAAACATTGGAATGACATGGGTACTTCATCATGAATCAGATTTAAACAACTATGTAGCATATGGTGAAAATGAAGGGAATGTAGTTAAGGGAACTTATAATGCAAAGCCAGGTAAATATTATTTATATGTTTATAAGTATGAGAATAAAGATGGTTCATATATATTGAATATAAAATAAACGAAAGGAACTTCAGATGAAGTTCCTTTAAATTTTTCTAATTCAGTATATGTGAATGATTTTTTAACTTTACTTCTATGCAATATTTCATATTGATGAAATATTATTTATTTTTTACTCACCAGATTATATTATATTCAATAAGTTTGATGTAAAACAGAAAAAGGAGGAATAATAATGAGCAATAAGAAGTTTATTTTGAAATTATTCATATGTAGTATGATATTTATCACATCTGTATTTGCTTTACATGATAAGCAAGTCGTTGCAGCTAGTTCTGTTATTGAACTTGAAAATTGGTCAAAATGGATGCAACCTATACCTGATAACATCCCGTTAGCACGAATTTCAATTCCAGGAACACATGATAGTGGTACGTTCAAATTACAAAATCCAATAAAGCAAGTATGGGGAATGACGCAAGAGTATGATTTTCGTTATCAAATGGATCATGGAGCTCGCATTTTTGATATAAGAGGCCGTTTAACAGATGATAATACGATAGTTCTTCATCATGGGCCATTATTTCTTTATGTAACACTGCATGAATTCATAAACGAAGCGAAACAATTTTTAAAAGATAACCCAAGTGAAACAATTATTATGTCTTTAAAAAAAGAGTATGAGGATATGAAAGGGGCAGAAGGTTCATTTAGTAATACGTTTGAAAAAAATTATTTTGTTGATCCTATCTTTTTAAAAACAGAAGGAAATATAAAACTTGGAGATGCTCGAGGGAAAATTGTACTACTAAAAAGATATAGTGGTAGTAATGAATCTGGAGGGTATAATAATTTTTATTGGCCAGATAATGAGACGTTTACGACAACTGTAAATCAAAATATAAATGTAACAGTACAAGATAAATATAAAGTGAGTTATGATGAGAAAGTAAAATCTATTAAAGAGACGATAAATGAAACGATTAACAATAGTGAGGATTTAAATCATCTATATATTAATTTTACAAGCTTGTCTTCTGGTGGTACAGCATGGAATAGTCCATATTATTATGCCTCTTATATAAATCCCGAAATTGCGGCATATATTAAACAAGAGGATCCCAAAAGAGTTGGTTGGGTGATCCAAGATTATGTTAGTGATAAGTGGTCACCGATTCTCTATCAAGAAGTTATAAGAACTAATAAGTCACTTTAAGTTTCACCATAATTTCATAGAAACAATGTAACGCTATTAAAAGTCTTGTGGAATTCCCATAAGACTTTTTAGTATTTAATATTATGAGAATCAAAGTTCTTTGAATAGGTTTATATAGTTAATATAATAATTTAATACGGTTATAAAATCGACACGAAAAAAATTGTCGATAAATGTCGATTAATATTGTAATATAAAACATATAAGTGTAATATACAGATGAGGTGGATTTATTGTCTTTTATTAAAAATAGTAAAATTGGAACGAAATTAAATGTGTTAGTCATTATATCGAGTTTGGCGTGCATCATGTTATCTTCTCTGGGGTTTCTAGGGCTTCAAAAAGGTGAAAATACATCTTCTAGTATGTATGACGAAAGGCTATTACCAATTGAATGGATAGGAACTGTAGAATCAAATTTTTACCATGTGAATATGAATTTTATGGAGATTATGATATCGAAAGATGAAAAAAGAATGAAAGAACTAATAACAGAAATGGATAAGACTAGGAAAGAAAATGATGAGTTATTAAAACAATTTGAAACTAGAATTAGTTCTCATAAAGAAAAGGGCTTGTATAATGCATTTCAAAGTCAATTCAAAGATTTAAGAATACAAATGAAGAAAGCACAGGACTTGGGACTGACTAATAATGAAGAAGCGTATAGCTATTATTTAAAAGAAATTGAGCCTAATATGGGAAAAACAATTCAGTCTATCCGTGAACTTATTTTATATAATAATACCGCGGCTGAACAACTACAAAAAGAGAATATCAATAGTGTGAAAAATACGATAATAACATTTGTAATTATTTCATTTGTTGGAATCATAATAATTATTTTTATTGGTTTTATAATAAAAAATGTTATAAAAAAACCAATTGTATTATTACAAAAAGATATGGAACGAGTATCTGCTGGAGATTTAACAATTCGAACTTTTTATAAATCCGAGAACGAATTAGGCCATATTGTACAATCCTTTAATAGTATGTTAGATAACTTGCAACAATTAGTCGGTCAGGTGAAGGTTACAGCGAAAGAAGTGATTATTTCAACTGAAAATATGTTACAAGAGACAAAAACGGCAGCACATATATCAAACGAGGTTGTTCGAACTACTTCTGAAATAAATAAAGAAATAGAGGGACAAGTGACTAGTATTCAAGAAAGTTCAACTTCGATGGAAGAAATTGCAACTGGAGTTCAAACAGTAGCTGAATCTTCAGCGATGGTTGCTGAAGTTGCTGTTACAACAATAGACCAAGCAAATTCTGGTAGTGAAGTTATAAAACAATCTATTCGTCAAATGAATAGTGTGAATGAAGTTGTTGAAGAAACTTCTAAGGTCATTGATAGACTTGTTACGCGGACACAACAAATTGAAGAAGCGCTAGATGTTATTACTAATATTGCAGAACAAACGAATTTACTGGCCTTAAACGCTGCAATTGAGGCAGCACGCGCCGGAGAAAATGGAAAAGGATTTGCAGTAGTTGCAGCTGAAGTAAGAGGTCTGGCTGAGAAATCTAAAACATCTGTAAATGATATAAATAATTTAATACGTTTTATACATCAAGATACACAGGATACAGTTCATGTAATGAAAAAAGGTCAACAACAGGCTAGTGGTGGTAAAGAAGCGGCACATAAGGCAGAACTCGCTTTTTCATCTATTATGCAAGATATTAATAGAATAACGTCCCAAATTCAAGAAGTGTCTGCTGCCACAGAAGAAATGTCTGCTGGGACAGAAGAAGTGAATGCCTCTTTATCAATAGTTTCTGAAACTGCAACACAAGTCGCACAAGAAACGAATCGAACGGTACAATCAATTCAAGCACAAGCCACATTGATTCAAGAAATAACGACGAAATCTAATGAAATGAAAAAGAAAGTCGAAAATTTAGAAATGCTCATTTCACAATTCATTATTGAAGAATAAGTTTGTTAACATTTATCAGTAGTATAAACTTTAAGATACTCAATATAGTGCTGCGTTGCACAATTTGAAAAAGGACCTTCATAGGTTCTTTTTTTGTAAATGGTGTGAATGCTATGTTTAATTATAGTGAAAAACAGAAACTTATTATATAATAATTATTTAAATTTGTACCTACAAATTTTATATGTAATAATGAATTTGATTTATTCTAATGAAATGGAGGTATATACTATGAAGTTTCCACATGATTTTTTATTCGGAGCTGCTTCAGCTTCTTATCAAGTAGAAGGTGCATGGAATGAGGATGGAAAAGGTGTTACGAATTGGGATGAGTTTTCAAAAATTCCTGGCAAAACATACAATGGAACAAATGGTGATGTAGCGGTTGATCATTATCATCGATATAAGGAAGATGTTCGTTTAATGGCTGAGATGGGATTGGAATCATATCGTTTTTCGATTTCTTGGGCGAGAATATTGCCGACTGGAGATGGAGAGGTAAATGAAAAAGGCATTAAATTTTATAACAATTTAATTGATGAATGTTTAAAGTACGGGATTGTACCGTTTGTCACTTTATATCATTGGGATCTACCATTACCGTTAGAAAAGGATGGTGGGTGGACGAATAAACGAACAGCAGATGCTTTTGTAAAGTATGCCGAAATTTGCTTTAAGGCATTTGGTGATAGAGTGAAACATTGGATTACTTTTAATGAAACCGTAATGTTTTGTGGATTAGGCTATTTAAAAGGTGCACATCCACCAGGAATACAAAATGATGTTCCAAAGTATTTTCAAGCGACTCATTATGTATTTTATGCGCATGCGAAAACAGTTGCGGTGTACAAGCAGCTGAAACAATATGGGGAGATTGGGATTACACATGTTTTCTTACCTGCTTATAGTGTGGATGATGAAAAAGAAAATATACTAGCAGCAAATCATGCGAATGAATATGAAACGTATTGGTATTATGATCCAGTTTTAAAAGGTGAGTACCCACCTTATGTTGTTCAACAATTAAAGGAAAAAGGGTGGACTCCTAATTGGACGGTTGAAGAATTAGAAATCATTAAACAAAATGCCGAAAAGAATGATTTTATTGGCTTGAATTATTATCAACCAATACGAATAGAAAGATACGATATGGATATAAAGAGCGATGAGCATTCTCGAGAAAACTCAACACTTGCTCCAGGTAATCCTTCTTTTGATGGTTTTTATCGAACAGTAAAAATGGATGATAAAACATATACAAAATGGGGATGGGAAATATCTCCCGAAGGTTTCTTAGATGGATTGCATATGTTGAAAGAGCGTTACGGTGACATAAAGATGTATGTAACGGAAAATGGACTTGGTGATGAAGATCCAATCATTGAAGGAGAAGTTGTAGATGTTCCGAGAATTAAATTTATTGAAAAGCATTTAAAAATAATAAAGCGTGCAATTGAAGAGGGAATCAATTTAAAAGGTTATTATGCATGGTCAGTAATTGATTTATTAAGTTGGTTAAATGGATATAAAAAGCAATATGGCTTTATTTTTGTCGATCATAATGATAACTTAAAACGTAAGAAAAAACTTTCGTTTCATTGGTATAAACATGTGATCGAAACGAGAGGAGAAGAGTTATAACAGATAAAAGAGTATTTTAGGAGAAAGTGTATGAGTGCAAAGTATAAACAAATTGCAGATGTGTTAGAGCAAAACATTCGAGATGGGCTTTTTAATGAAACGAAAAAACTACCTACAGAAGAAGCGTTGATGAATCGATTTGAAGTAAGCCGTAATACGATACGTAAAGTAAGTAGCCAGCTTGTAAATAGAGGTTATATTTTTCAAGTGCAAGGTAGTGGTATGTTTTTACGCGAAACTTCTGTAACAGATTACATTAATTTAGGAAGTTTACGTGGATTAACGAAAAATCTCGTTTCGCAAAATATTAAAACGAGAGTGTTAGAGCTTGAAGTAATAGATGCGGATGAAGATATAGCAAAGCGGATGCAATGCGAAGCTGGAACTAGAATATATTTTTTGAAGCGTTTAAGAATTGTAGATGGTAAACCATTCTCTATTGAAGTAAGTTATTTCAAAAAGGATATTATTCCATATTTGAATAAAGAAATAGCATTAAGCTCTGTATACAGTTATTTCATTGAAGATTTACGATTAAATATTGGCTTTGCCGATAAAGTTATTAGTTGTGAAAAAGTAAATAAAGAAAACGCGCAGCTGTTAGAATTAAATGAAGGTGAGCCGGCGCTTCTTATTGAAAATACAGTATGTCTTGTAAACGGGACAATTTTCGAGTTATCTCAATCGATGTTTCATTATGAAAAGACTAAACTTTTAAATCGAATTAATTTCAAATAAAAAAAGAAAATAATTTATCGTGTGAAAAGCAACTGAGTCCAAAGTGATCAGTTGTTTTTTATTTTCAAAGTGGATGAGCAAAAAAACACAAAAGTGGTTGGTCCGTTTTTTGCAAACATACATTATGATAAGAGAAGAAAGGTAGTATGTTATTAATGTTTTAAAGAGGAAGTTCTTTATTAAAATAGATTGTCTTTAGAGAGGTGAAAATACAATGAGTTTTGCAATTTCACTAGTGGTTATTATTGTAATTGTATCGCTGTTTGGGACCGTGCTAGTTGCACGAAATGTGGAGGAGAATTACGGCAAGTCTACAAAGAGAAATGTGAAAAACTTATCAACTATTTATATTCTCCTTCTTTTCGTACTACTTGTTGGGGTAACGTGGTATGCGGTAGTGATTTAATAGTTTTGAAAGAAAAAGGTTAATATTGTGTATGATGGAGGAGTATGATTTTGATAAAAAATGAACGCCACGTTTTAATTGTATTTCCGCATCCAGATGATGAGTCATATTGCGTGGCAGGTACAATTTTAGCTTATGCGCAGCGAAATGTTCCTCTTACTTATGTTTGCTTAACGTTAGGGGAAATGGGGAGGACGATGGGAAATCCTCCTTTTGCAACACGTGAATCATTATATGTTATAAGAGAGAAGGAACTAAAGAGGGCTACAAATATTTTAGGGATTAAAGATGTACGTATGATGGGATATCGTGATAAAATCCTGGAATTTGAAACTCCCGGAGAGTTAAGATGTGTAATACAAAAATGTGTAGAAGAATTGAATCCTTCGTTAGTCATTTCTTTTTATCCGGGATATGCGGTTCATCCAGATCATGATGCAACAGGAGAAGCGGTAGCAGAGGTGTTAGCTAATATTCCGGAATATAAAAGGCCAACATTTTATGCGGTAGCTTTTTCGAAGAATCATGAAGCGGAAATAGGTCCTCCGCATTTTAAAAATGAAGTGAAAGAATATGTTCCCAAAAAGTTAGAGGCATTGCAAGCACATGCATCACAATTTGCGACGAAAGTAACGGAACTAAAAAGAGAGTATGAAGAAGGTGTACCGGAAATAGTAGAGTGGTTAGAAAAGGAACCATTTTGGATATATTCATTCAAAGATAAGAGTAAGTGACGTTATAGCTGAAGGTGATGAATATGTATTTTGAATATAATAATTGGAAAATTTCTTACAATATAGAAGGGTCGGGCCCTGTTATATTGTTAATACACGGTCTTGGTGGGAACGCAAACAATTGGCTATATCAAAGGCAATATTTCAAAGAGAATTGGACGGTGATTTCTCTTGATTTACCGGGGCATGGGAAATCTGAAGGGCTGGAAATCCCTTTTAAAGAATATACAAATGTTTTGTATGAGTTATGCAGTTATTTAAAGCTACAAAAAGTAGTTATGTGTGGTCTTTCAAAAGGAGCTAGAGTCGGTATCGATTTTGCTATTCAATATCCAGGCTTTGTTTCTAGCTTAATTGTTGTAAATGCATTTCCCTATTTGGAGCCTGAAGATCGAAAAGAACGAATTGAAGTATATGATTTACTTAGCTTGCACGATGACGGAAAAACATGGGCGGATACATTATTGAAGGCGATGGGAGTAGCAGATAATGAAGTAATTGTCAGGGGATTTTATCAATCTTTACAGTCAATTAATTCGGTGCATATTCAAAGGTTATTTGCTGAATTAGTGGACTATGATCAAAGACCGTTTCTATCAAATATTTCATGTCCTATTTTAATTATAAGAGGGGAAAATGATGATTTTGTCCCTGAGAAATATGTAAGAGAGTTTGAACGACATTTGAAAAATACAACTTTCATTGAGTTGAAAAGTAGTGGTCACTTACCTTATTTAAAACAGCCGACTAGCTTTAATAGGACTGTAAAAATGTTTTTAAATCATGCGCTTAATTAATACTATTATTACAGTCAATACTGTTAGTAGGAAATCAAGTATATTTCGTTTTGAGAGGGGCAAGAAGGTGGAATGGAAACCAAATCGTGCAGATAAGACGCCTGTATATAAACAAATAGCGGATTATATTGAAAGGGGTATTTCTTCAGGTGAGTTTCCTTCTGACAGCAAGTTACCTTCTGAGCGTACGTTAGCGAAAGAATTACAGGTGAACCGAAGTACGATAGTAGCTGCATATGAAGAATTAAAATCACTGGGAGTAGTAGAACGGCAAAAAGGAAGCGGAACACGGGTAAATACAGACATATGGGGTGTTTCACATAAACGAATACCGAACTGGGGTAGGTACGTTGAGGATGGATCGTTCTTACCTAATGTACCACTCGTTCAACAAATTAGAACGGAAACACAAAAAGATGACTTAATTAATTTAGCGAGTGGTGAATTGTCACCAGAATTAATTCCGAGTGATAGATTCCGAACGATTTTGTCGGAGAAAACATTTATGGGGAACCTCGGTTATGACCATCCACTTGGAAATGAAATGTTGAGAAAAACAATTGCAGCACATGTTCAGCAATATAAACAAATTGAAGCGGATTCGAATTCTATCCTTATTACATCTGGCGCACAACAGGCACTTAATCTTATCGTTCAATGCTTATTAAAACCTGGCGATGCGATTGCAATTGAGGACCCTTCGTATTGTTTCTCATTGCCGATGTTTAAATCCGCTGGCTTAAAAATATTCCATTTACCTGTTGATCAGTATGGAATGAATCCAGATGATTTAATTGATTTGCATAAAAAGCATCGTATTCGTATGGTGTTTTTGAATCCAGATTATCAAAATCCAACGGGAACTGTGCTTTCATTGGCGAGACGTAAAAAAATTTTAGAACTGTCTTCTGAATTTGGGATACCGATTGTAGAAGATGATCCGTATAGTTTAACTTCATTTAATGGAGAAGTGAATCCAACATTAAAATCAATGGATCAAAACGGGAATGTTCTTTATATAAGTTCATTATCAAAAATTGTTGCATCAGGATTACGTATTGGCTGGGTAATTGGCCCTACACGTGTAATAGAACGTTTAGCAGATGCGAAGCAGCAAGTTGATTTTGGCCATAGTGTATTTACGCAGTGGGTGGCAAATCAGTTTTTAGAATCAGCAGATTTTCATGCACATATTGCAATGCTTCGTGAACAATTGAAAGAAAGAAGAGATGTGTTAATTAGAAAGCTCGAAGAAATATTGGGGGACCAGGTTGAATTTTTTGTTCCAGAGGGTGGAATACATTTATGGTGCAAAGTGCAAGGAACGTTTGATGAATATCATTTATTAGGCGAATCTATACGAAATGGTGTAGCGTTTGTCCCAGGAAGTGTTTTAGGTACTAAAAGTGAATATATTCGTTTTACTTTTGGAAGAGTAGATGTCGAACAAATTCAACTGGGAATCACGAGGTTTGCGGAAACATTAAACGAGATTTCATAATAGTGATGCATATTGAAATGAGGGAAAGAAATGAAGTACGTGACGCTTTTACTTCAAGTAGGCGTGCTATATGTATTTAGCTTAGTTGGTACGTGGATTCAGGAAGTATTCCATTTATCAATGCCAGGAAGTTTAATAGGGATGTTAATGCTGTTTTTACTCCTTGCTACTCGTATTTTACCATTAAAGTGGTTTGAGGAAGGTGCGGAAAAGTTAATTATATTTTTACCGTTATTTCTAATTCCTTCGACAACAGGGCTGATGGAATATGGGTCTTTTCTTTTCAGTAAGGGGAGTGTTATATTCCTTTTAGTAGTTGCAAGCACAATAGTAACATTGATTGTTTCAGGGTATATAAGTCAATTATTAGTAGCATCAAAAAAATAAAATCGACAAGGTGCAAGATGCAAATGGTCTTAATTATTATTACTGTAGTAATGTATGTATTGGCGACAAAGTTATATAAAAAAATTCCGTTTCCATTTACGTTACCGGTGTTAACAGTTACAGCAAGTATGATTTGCTTATTTCTGATTTTGGGTATTTCTCATCATGAGTATAGAGAAAATGGGGGAGACATTCTTTCCGGCTTATTGAGTCCTGCAATTGTAGCGTTAGCGATACCTTTATTTAAAGAGCGAAATATACTTATGAAAAATTTTTTGTCGATACTTATCGGCGTAGCGGTAGGTATAGTGGCTTTAACGAGTATGAATGTAGTGATAGGCGGAATGTTAAATATAGATAAGGAACTCATATTAACAACACTGCCGCAATTAGCGACGATGCCTATCGCCATTTCATTAGCGGATCAAATTGGTGGTATTCCATCTATGACTTCTAGTTTTGTAGTTGTAGCAGGAATAACAGGTGCTATTATCGGACCAACAGTACTTAAGTTTTTCCGTATAACAAGTACGATTGGAAAAGGAGTGGGGATGGGCTGCGCATCACATATTATTGGTGTGAGCCGTCTCGTGAAGGAAGGCGAGAAAGAGGCGACGATCGGTTCAGTGACGATGATTGTAACCGGAATACTCATTAGTATATTTATACCTTATGGAACGAAATTTATATTTTAAAATATAATGGAGATGATGAAAATGACAACATGGTTTATAGTTACATTATTTATTTTTGGCGCTCTTAAAGTACTAGTTTCTAGTATGCCAACTTCTGTTGTAGAATCAATTATTAGTAGATTTGAATTGCATCAAAAACTTGAAGAAGAGAATACCTCTATATCGATAGATGGAAAAAATATAGTGGGAGAAATGAAACTACAAGTTATTCATGAATTTAATGAGGCTTTATTTTTAGATAAACATTATTTCCCACCGCACGGGGAAGGAACACCAATCGTTATTAATACGAAGAAAGGGAATAAAGAGATTAGATTTTCTCTGTATAGCCATGAGGAACATGTTGATGTAATCAAGCAATATAAGAAGAAAATCGTTGCCTATCGTTTACGTTCAAAAAGTCTTCAAAATCCTATATCATTAACAATAACTGAAGATTATGCTTAAGAAGAGATCGATTATGGTCTCTTTATTTTTGTATGAAATGATATGTTTTCAAAATAAAAGAAAAGAAAATCATATAGCCAAATAAAGAGTATGTATGATTCCAATCTACGCTATGAATAAAGAAACCGAATCTTTCTGCAATCTGTTCAAAAATACTAGCACAAATACCTATTGAAACAATAAATAAAATTCTAGAAACTGCAGATAATGTTTTTGAAATTTGTATGAAAAGCGTTGTTAAAATCGGTAGTACAAACAAAGTAAAGCCAATGTTAACTGAAAATATGGATGAGAATGGTCTAACGGGAAAGGAATAGATTTGTTTTGCAACAAAGAAAGCATCTAAGCAAGTGCCGATAATAGAAGAGAGTAAGATTGTAACTGCTAATGCTAGAAAATCATTCTTCTTCTCGAAGGAGGACGTTTTTCTTTGCAAGAATTGCCAACTCAATTTTTTCGAGTGTTTTACAGTAGTCTTCTGTAATTTGTCCATTTATATTTTCCTCCTTATCTACTAAGTAATTTACAACTTGCCAGTCCGTAAACCAATCTTCACTGTCAACTTCTTCATGCTTCATATCTCGCCATGCATAGATAAGTGCAGGACTGTATATACGATAGGTGCCAGTACGCAACTGGCATTTCTTTATTCGACGTTTATAAAACTCACGGGAAAAAGATTCATTTACACTTGAGAATAAATGGGGCCAGTAATCTTTCCTTGATCCTGTATGCGGATGGTGCTGGGCCCAGCTTATTATTTGAGATAAAACATGTGTGTCTCGAAATAATAATGAATACAACCTTTTTCCAATTAAGATTCGTTCGTGTAAGGAAGTAAAATGTTTCATTGTATCACCAAATAGTAATACTTTGTGTTTCTTATCATTTTCGTAGAATGGGAAAAGGATATGATTAAACTGAAAGAAATCAAAGAGTTTAAATCCAATACTATTAAGTACAGTCTTTTTAAATTGTATATTTTGAATCACTCTTTTTTCTAAGTAGTTTTGTTCATTAATAATAGTTGCAATAGCTAATGTTTTTTTGTTACCTGTTTTCCAAAAATCGTTCCACATCGTTTCCATAAATGTAGAAACATTTAGGTGAGGGAGAAGGTGAAATAGCTTTTGTGCTCTTTTTACACTTTGTTCATAAAGCAGAAATTGAGGATATACATCTTGGAAAATAAGCCAATTTCCTCTTTCTAAAAAAGAAAAAAATGTGATTTGATCTTTCTCTGATAAAATTTTCGTATATAAATCGCCCTTTAAATCAGTCATATTCCAACCGCCGTTACGTGATACCATATGCCCAAGTAGTGCCCAATGTATTTCTGGATATTGAATGTAAAATTGGTAGTATGCGCGTGTTCTTGTCACATTATTTTTATTTAGTTGTTCTGTTTGTATTTTTATGTTGTTGATGATGAGTTGCTCTTCTTTCGTTAATTTATACATCGTGCCAGAATGTATGAGTTTGCTTTTTTGTTTTAATTCATTTTTTACATCAAATAGGGAGAGAGGCAGTGCTTTGGAAGGTCCGTTATCTGTATGATTTGAATTGCTTCGGTACATTCCGTTACCTCCATTTTTCATAAATTTAAACATGATTATTGGCTATGAATCATTCTATTTATTTTATTACGAGTATAAGAAATAAATGAGCGGTGTTTTTTACAAAGGTTTAGTTATCATGCAAAAAGTATAAAAAATCTTACTGTTGTGAGGTGAAATAAAAAAACAGAAACTATTTTTAATAGTTCCTGTTTTTTTATTTTGTCAATTAAATGTAACAAACGACGATTATGATTTAAATCAATTGAAAATATTTCAATAAATTTTATAAATACTATATGAATTGAAATGTTTGGTAGGAGGAAAAGAGATGCTGAATAAAATAATTTTAATTACTGGTGGTACAGGTTCGTGGGGACATGAACTTATAAAACAACTATTAGAAAAATCCCCGAAAGAAATTAGGGTTTTTTCAAGAAATGAAACGGTTCAGTTTGAAATGCAGCAACAGTTTATAAATGATGATAGGTTAAAATTTATTATTGGAGATATTCGTGATAAAGATCAAATAGCCTATGCATGCCAAGGTGTACATTATGTATTCCATCTTGCAGCTTTAAAACATGTTCCAGTATGTGAGTATTATCCTTATGAAGCTATAAAAACTAATATACATGGTACACAAAATGTAATTGAAGCATCTATACAGATGCAAGTTGAGAAAGTTATATATGTTTCAACGGATAAAGCAGCTGACCCATCAAATACGTATGGGATGACAAAAGCAATTGGTGAGAAGTTAATGGTTCATGCGAATATGCAAACGAAGAAAACAAAATTTATTTGTGTTCGTGGTGGAAATGTTTTAGGGACGAGCGGAAGTGTGGTACCACTTTTTAAAAACCAAATTAAAAAATCTTCACAAGTAGGGATTACCGATGCAAATATGACTAGATTTTTCTTAACGATTGAAGATGCTGTTGGATTGTTATTTAAAGCCGTATATCAAGGTAGAGGTGGAGAAATCTTTGTCATGAAAATGCCAGCATGTAAAATAACAGATTTAGCAGAAGTGTTAATTGAAGATTCAAAAAAAGAAAACGTGAAGTTAAAAGAGATAGGGATAAGGCCGGGTGAAAAATTAAGTGAAATGCTTTTATCTGAGGTAGAGAGTAAAACAAGTATAAGCTTTGATCAAAATTATTTTGTGGTACTACCGACTATTCCTATAGAAGGGCTGCAAGAATATTATACTAGTTATCCGCTAGTAGATGTGAAGAGTTTTAGTTCTCAACAAGACTTACTTGCAAAACACGAGGTGAAACAAATGTTATTAAAAGGAGGGTTTTTACGATGAAAAAAAATGCGAAGCTCTTAATAACTGGTGCAAATGGCTTCACAGGACGCCATGCTTGTCAATATTTTTTAGAGCAGGGTTTTCATGTAATTCCCATGTTTCAAAATCGTGCGCATAGAGAAATAATTGGGAATGGTATTACTTGTAATTTAACTAATAAGAGCGAAGTAATGAAGGTAATGAAACAAATAAAGCCAGATTATGTATTGCATTTAGCAGGAAAGAATTCGGTCATAGAGTCTTGGACAGCCGCTCTTGAATATGTAGAGATTAATGTAATAGGGACATTATATTTATTAGAAGCAATTAAGCAAGAAGCACCTCATTGTAGGATATTGGTTATAGGATCTGCTTTGCAAGCAGATAGTATGAACAAAATAAAAATTTCAAATCCATATAGTTTAAGTAAAACGATGCAAATCATTATTGCAGAGGCGTGGAGTGAATTAATGAATTCAAATATTATCATTGCAAAGCCCTCGAATTTAATTGGTCCAGGAGTATCGAATGGTATTTGTTCTATTCTTGCAAAAAAAATGATAACTATAGAGTCGAACAAAAGTGAAGCAATTATTGAAGTAAACAGTTTGAAAGATAGTAGGGATTTTCTAGATGTACGTGATGCGGTTAAAGCGTATCATGTGTTATTACGAGATGGGATAAATGGAAAACAATATAATGTCGGGTCAGGAGTGAAACGATCTTTATTAGATGTACTAGAACAATACAAAGAATTAACACAGCTGAATTTTTCCATAAAAGAAGCCGAGCATAGTGGGAGCGAATCAAATGAGAGTTTAGTAATAGAGGATATAAAAAGGTTAGGTTGGGTCCCAGAAATTCAATTCCATCAATCATTAAAAGATGTACTCGAGTATGCGAAGTGTAGTGAAATCTGCATTCAATGAAAAATAAAAAGGGTGTAAGAAATATATGAATGGCTATAAAACAATAGATAATCAAAATACGCTATTTCTTTTAATTGTTGATACGCTGGACTGGAAAGATGAGGAAGAGCATGTTTTGTGTATCTATGAGGCGATAAATAAATGTCGAGCCTATGTGGAAGGTAAAAAGGATGATAGGAAAAATCCAGTAATAGGTCCAGGAACTAGGCATGTAATTCAAGTCTTTGCTCATTATGAATGTAGTGAGTATGGAAATGATTTTTATGATCTCATTAAAGATTTTTTGCAAGATATAGGATTTGAGTTACATGTTTATATAAATAATAGTAAGTTTACTTACATTTAATAGATTAGTATAAAACAAGATTTTTAATGATAAAGGTGGATATAAATTATGAATAAAAAGATTCTCTTTACTGGGGGCGGTACAGCCGGACACGTAATGATTAATATGGTATTGATTCCTAAATTTATGGAAAAAGGATGGGGAGTTGAGTATATTGGATCTCAAAATGGAATTGAAAAACTATTAGTTCAAAATGTGAAATACAATAGTATTTCAACGGGGAAGCTTAGGAGATATTGGGATTGGGAGAACTTTAAAGATCCTTTTAAAATAATAAAAGGTTGCATACAAAGTTATAAATTGATGAAACGAATAAAACCAGATGTTGTTTTTTCGGCAGGAGGATTTGTGTCCGTTCCTGTAGTAATAGGAGCGTGGATGAATAAAGTGCCTGTAATAATACGTGAACCAGATAGTACGTTAGGATTAGCAAATAAAATAGCATTACCTTTTACTACAAAACTATGCACAACATTCCCTCAGACAGGAGAAACTGTCAGTAATGAGAAGAAGGTTTATGTAGGACCAATTGTAAGGGAAGAAATTGAGAGGGGCAACGTATTGCGGGGAAGAAGCTATTGTAAATTTCAGCAAGATAAACCAGTATTGTTAATTATGGGTGGGAGTCAAGGTGCTAAGTGGATAAATGATATGGTAAGGGAAAGTTTGGAAACATTACTATTAAATTTTAATATTGTTCATATGTGCGGTAAAGGTAAGGTGGATTCATCTATTGGTATGGAGGGTTATATGCAATTTGAGTATATAGGGGACGAGTTGCCGCATATACTAAATATGGCGAGTGTTGTAGTTTCTAGAGCGGGTTCTACTGCTATTTCTGAATTGCTATTTTTGAAGAAACCGATGTTGCTTATCCCGTTAACTAACAGTTCCAGTAGGGGAGATCAAGTTTTAAATGCTGAATATTTTTCTCGGCAAGGATATGCGGAAGTTATACTCCAGGACAGAATAAGTACGAATGTATTCATACATGCAATAAATAAGTTGCATACAAATAAGGAGAGATATATTCAAAACATGAATGGATATAAGAAAACAAATGATGAGGGGATTCGTCAATTAATAGATATAATAAATGAAGTGGTGAAGTAATAGAAATTTAAATAAAAAAACAAAAGGAAAGAAGGTATCTTCTTTCCTTTTTACTATAGTTGTTCAAATTCATTATTACTTATCCATATTAGCTATATACTATGGGTGAATACCGATTTCTAATAGCTCAGTAAATGCATGAGTATGGATAGGTTTACTATAATAGTAACCTTGAATAAACTGACATTTATTTTTTTGAAGGAAATTCACATGTTCTTTCGTTTCTACACCTTCAGCAATGACAGACATTTCTAATGTATGTGCTAATGTGATAATCGTTTTAATAATTTCCATTCCATCTTCACACGTTTCAGACATTGTTATAAATTCTCTTGGGATTTTTAACGTATCTATTGGATATAAAGGTAAATACGCTAGTGAAGAATAACCTGTACCAAAGTCGTCGATTGAAATGTGAACTCCTAAACTCTTTAGTGTGCGGAGCTTTATCAATGTTTCTCGCTCATCCATCATTGCAATGCGCTCTGTTAATTCAAGGTCGAGAGAACTTGCCGGTAAGCATGTAGTTGCTAATGTAGAAGAAATAGACTTTACAAAATCTTCTTGTTCAAATTCTTTAGCAGATAAGTTTACACCAATTTTCAAATGAGAATATCCGAGTGTGTGCCAACGTTTCATTTGCTCACAGGCCTGCTGCAATGTCCATTTTCCTATTGGAATAATTTGTAGTGTTTCTTCTGCAATCGGAATAAATTCGTATGGAGAAATAACGCCTAATTCAGGATGATTCCACCTGATTAGAGCTTCTGCACCGATAATTTTATTAGATTCACTATCAACTTGAGGTTGATATAAAAGGAACAATTCTTCATTTTGTATTGCGTTTGGTAAATCTTTTTCTAATCGTAATCGTCTTTCAATTTTTTTAGCGATTACATCGTCATAAATAGAGACAGAGTTAAGCTCTTTTGCCTTTGCATCATACATTGCAACATTAGCGTTTTTCAAAAGTGTAGCGGTATCGATTCCGGAATGTGGATAAATAGCGATGCCGATACTAAGTGATAAAGTTAATGTATGCTCATGTATGACAAACGGTTTTTCCATGCATTCAAATAACTGGTTGCATAAATCGAATAAGGAATCTTCGTCAGTATAGTTTTCAATTAAGATTGTAAATTCATCGCCACCGATTCTTGACAGATGAGTATGTGATGGAAGACATGATTGGAATCGCTTCGCTACTTCTTCTAATATGTGATCTCCTGCCGAATGTCCAAGTGTATCGTTAATCGCTTTAAAGCGATCTAAGTCTAAATATAATAATGCAAACTCGCTTTCTGTCGTTTTAGCATGTTTTATAACTCTTTTTAATTTCTTATGGAAAAAGGCACGGTTTCCAATCTTTGTTACAGTATCATGGAATGCTAAATACTTTATTTCTTCTTGTTGCTTTTTTAGTGCGGTAATATCTTTTACCATAATATAGCTTCCTGAAATTTGTCCGTCTATTATAATAGGGACGATGGTAACGTATAAGAAATAAGTAAAACCATCTTTATATTTAGAACTTAGTTGTAAGTATGCCGATTCTTGTTGTTTCACCTTTTCTAATGCAGATGTTAGTTTATGTTTGTCTTCATCTAAAATAATCGAAAAACATGTTTCACCGAGTAACTCGTTCGTTGGTGCCCCAAGTAGTATACTCCCGGCTTGATTTACATTTAAGAATACGCCATGTAAATCAATTGTAAAAATAGGATCAGGGTGATATTCATATAACGATTTAAACTTTTGTTGTTTTTGAGATAGAGCCTCTGATTTATGAACTAAATCAGAAGTCCGTAAAGTCACTTTTTCTTCTAGTTGCGCATTAAATGCCTGTAAACGTTTCGTTAGGGAATTGTTTTGCATACGTACAATAGAATGACGAATGAGTACGAAAATAAAAGTAATACAATTTCCTGTAATGAGAGTTGAAGATGATGTTTGTTCTTTTAATGTAAACCCAATTAGTATTGCAACAGCAAGATAGGGAAATACAACTAAAGCCTTTTTTCCTATTATAGGGTTAACAATGAAATAATTTTTATGGCTATTACGATCTGCTGAAATAGATCCAGCTATTGCAATAAATAATATAGGTATTCTATATAAAAGACGTAATAATGTTATCGTTTCAGTTGATAAATGGTTATTTAAGTAAAAGTAAATATAGTTAAAAGTTGCAGAACTTATTAATACAAAAATAAAGATATAAATCTTCCGTTTAGAATTAAAAATTGTCGGACGGAAAAAGAGACTAACGCCTAGTAGAAGAAATAATAAATCTGCAATTGGATATAGAAATGAAAGGAATACATCTCCTAGTGAAAGAGAGAATATATTTAAATTTGGCTGATTAAATAAATACCACTCTAATGTGAATATGGAAGTAAGTACTATACATATATCACAAATAAAGAACGCTTTTTCCCATTTATCGCATTCTTTTAAAATTTTATAACTGAAAGCGATAAGACAAAAGAGTAGAAAAAACATGTAAAATACATCAGAAATAGTAAAACGATGTATTGGAATTTCGAAGAAGCTATCTTGATATGTATATACTATTTTTCCTAATAAAAAACTCCCAATTGCTATTGTGATACATACCCAAAATGGATTTGAACTGA
The DNA here is from genome assembly GCF_019837435.1 of Bacillus sp. 16GRE42. Classification (NCBI taxonomy): domain Bacteria; kingdom Bacillati; phylum Bacillota; class Bacilli; order Caryophanales; family Bacillaceae; genus Bacillus; species Bacillus sp. 16GRE42. Next base: position 1,204,482 of record NZ_JADAXF010000001.1, on the reverse strand, counting down.
CTTTTTTAGAATATATAGAATAAATTAGTGATACAAATGTAATGGCTTCAACGATAAGTGAAGCGAAGCGTACATCCGAATTTGAAAAATGAGTAGGGAACAGATAAAAAAATATAAAATAGATTGAATAGCATATTAATGTTCCAATTAATATACATAGTTGTAAATTTTTATTTAATTTCAATAAAATCACCTTCTTTAATTATGCACTATATTCGTAATATCTATACATAATAATATTATTTAAGAATTGTATCAGATTTCCTTGTAAAAATCTTGTTTATAAGGAAACTATTGAAGAGTTTAATACTTCTTAAAATTGAAAAATATTGAGTTTGATAATATGTACTTCATCAAGATTTTAAATGGAAATTGTATATTTAGTCATCCTTTGAATTGTAAAGGTTTTTTAGTAATTTGTAAGTGGAGATGCACAATTGCATATAAAATGATGAGAATCCTCTTTCTAGCTGATCTTTTGATTGTTATAGGCTATTTTAAGTAAGGTTTTTATTTTTAATCTGAAAATTAACATTTGTAAAAATGTTACAAAGGGATATAAAATAAGAACATGTATTCTTACAGAGTGGATAGTATTTTCACTAAATAGGGAGGACTTTTTATGTTATGGCGAATGAAAGGTGCGGAAATATACTATGAAATTGTTGGAGAGGGGAAACCGGTCCTTATCATACATGGCTGTGCGCCGGATCATAGGTTAATGATGAAATGTATGGAATCAGTATTTCAAAAATATGAAGGTTATCAACGAATATATATTGATTTACCTGGAATGGGAAAGTCGAACGCTCCAGATTGGATAAATAGTTCAGATCATATATTAGAAGTGTTAACTATATTTATTGAAGAAATCATTCCAAAGAAAGATTTTTTACTAGTAGGAGAGTCTTTCGGCGGATATTTAGCTAGAGGGATACTTTCAAAAATGTTTGAGAGAGTCAATGGATTATTATTAATATGTCCTGTGGTTGTTGCGCTGCAAAAAGAAAGACGTTTACCGGATAAACAGATAATTGTACAAGATAAGGAGTTTTTAAATACGTTAACTTCTACCGAAAGAAAAGAATTTAGCGAGTTAGCAGTGGTAGCAAATGAATATACATATAAACGATTTAAAGAAGAAATTAAGCCGGGGTTAGATGTTGCTAATTATGAATTTATTGAAAGGTTGCAAAAAAATTATTCTCTTACTATGGAGTTTCACCGAAAGAAATATGAGAAACCCGTTCTTTTATTAGCAGGAAGACAAGATATATCGGTAGGTTATCGAGATATTATAGAAATTATTGAAGATTATCCAAGAGCAACATTAGCGGTGCTTGATATGGCGGGACATAATTTGCAAATTGAACAGCCTGAACTATTCGAGAGTTTAGTAGGAGAATGGATTACACGAACAAAACAACAAAATTTATAAAAAACGAATGAATATTTTCAAGGAGGAAGTATGAATACATATATTTATATGGTTAGGCACGGTGAATCATCAAAATTAGAAGGGAGTGAAAGAACACGTGGTTTAACTGAAAAGGGAAGTTTAGACGCTCACAGAGTAACAGACATATTAAAAACAGAGGGAATCGATACTTTCATTTCAAGTCCGTATAAGAGGGCTGTGTTAACGATAGAAAAATCAGCCGATTTCTATGAAAAAGAAGTAGTAGTATATGAGAATCTCAAAGAGTGTATGTTTTTAAGTGAGGATAAGATTATATCAGATAAAGAGGTGTATCCACTTGTAAAGAAGATGTTCTCTGATCCGGATTTTGCACTAACAGAAGGAGAGTCATATAAGGATTGTCAGGTAAGGGTAGTGAAAATGTTAAAGAAAATATTAATGAATTTTCAAGGACAAAAAATTGTAATTGGCACACATGGACTTGTAATGACATTAATGATGAATTACTTCAATAACCAATATGGGTTTGAATTTTTAATACATACATCAAAGCCTGACATATATAAGTTGGAATTTAAAGAGGAGCAATTCATGAATGTAGAAAGATTATGGATAGGAGAATGAAACTGCATATATGGAGTGTGTTTTAATTTGTACTTATAAAACACACTCTTTTTTATAGAATGCATTTTTATCAACTATTTTTAGAATGTTAAATTAATAAGTAATTATTCAATTTCTGAATAATATAAATGGAAGTTGGTTTAAGGAAACAATTTTAAATGTGACAAAACTCCAAACGTTGGATTTCTATTCAATTGGAAAAAAAGATGTAGAATTTTGTCTTACGGTCCCCGTTTACTTTTCATTTTATTACATATAGGCTTTGTGGTGTAAGGGGGGAAATCACCTTTACACAAAATTTATAAGGAGGACATTGTAATGAAAAAGATTAAAAAGTTTGCGGGAGTAGCTTTAGCAGGTACGATTGGATTAAGTGGACTACTGTTTTTAGAACCAAGTGTAAGCGCTGCGGAAACCCAGCAGGTGAAAGAAGGAAATTTCAATGCAATTGATGTAATGATGAATCAAAGTGAATTTTATGTATTGAGTGGTAGAAGTATTGATATTCTTTCTGGAGATAAAGAAGCAATCCAGTTAAATAAATACACAATTAGTTTTAGTAAACCAGGGAAGTATGTTATTAAAGTAAATGGTTGTATTTATGATGATATATATATATTTATTGTAAATAAATAGTATGTATTCTTAAATTGTGAGATAAAAAAAGAAACACCCTATTTGCGGTGAGAATCGTAAATAGGGTGAATACTTTGTATTAAGTTGTATTTTAAATATGTTCACTAACTTTCTCTTTGTTATGTAAAGTATGTAAGAGGGTTTGAAACATCTTAAATGATTGCTGAAAGATTGGACTTTGAATAAAGGTGTAAAGAAAAGTTACGATGAAAACAGGACCTCCTAGCATAAATCCAATAACTAGTACAACACATTCTACTATGATTCTAGCACGACTAATAGATAGCCCTGTTTTGTCGGAAATAGTAAGCATGAATCCATCTCGAGGGCCAGCACCAATCCCAGCCGCAACATACATCCCTCCCCCAATACCTGTAATTGCAATACCAGCAAATAAAATGAGTAAGTTTATCCATAAATAATCACTAGCGTTTGGAAGAATGTTTGATTGTAAGAAAAAGTCCATAATGGGACCGATAAGTAGTGCATTTAAAAATGTGCCCACATTTATATATTTTCGATCTACTAATAAAGAAATGAGAACGAGACATAATCCACATATGACACTCCACGTACCAATGGTCCATCCAAATCTTTGGTAGAGAGCCATATTTAAAACTTCCCAAGGGTGTAAACCGAGAAATTTAACTTTGACTGCAAGGGCGTTTCCAAGGCCGAAAAAAATTAATCCCAAGAAAAAAAGAAAATAGCGAAAGAGAGTTAGCCTCATCTTTAAAACCTCCTATATTGTATAATTATGTATATTACATGTAAGAGTTTTAATGTACAAATATTACGACTTTTTAGCTGCTATTTAAAATTGCTAAAATACAAATGAAATATATATTCGCGGTCAAAAAAGTTAAAATATTTCGTTTTAAGGATTATAATAGAACGAGAAACATAAAAGGGAGTGAATGAGTTTGAAACAAGAACTTATTGAAAGATTTACGAGATATGTAAAGATTGATACACAATCAAATGAAGAAAGTCATACAGTACCAACAACACCTGGACAAATTGAGTTTGGTAAGTTATTAGTGGAAGAGTTAAAAGAGATTGGCTTAACAGAAGTAACAATGGATGATAATGGGTATGTAATGGCAACACTTCCTGCTAATACGGATAAGGATGTGCCAGTAATCGGCTTTTTAGCACATTTAGATACGGCAACAGACTTTACAGGTAAAAACGTAAAACCACAAATTCATGAAAATTTTGATGGCAATGCGATTACGTTAAATGAAGAGCTAAATGTTGTGTTAACACCAGAACAGTTTCCAGAATTACCATTATATAAAGGACATACGATTATTACAACGGATGGTACGACACTTCTAGGAGCAGATGATAAAGCTGGTCTTACAGAAATTATGGTTGCAATGAACTATTTAATACATAATCCACAAATTAAGCATGGGAAAATAAGAGTTGCATTTACGCCGGATGAAGAAATTGGCCGTGGGCCAGCGCATTTTGATGTAGAAGCGTTTGGTGCATCATTTGCTTATACGATGGATGGCGGTCCATTAGGTGGTTTAGAGTATGAAAGTTTTAATGCTGCAGGCGCTAAGTTAACGTTTAATGGAACGAATACACATCCTGGAACAGCGAAAAATAAAATGCGTAACGCAACTAAACTTGCTATGGAGTTTAATGGATATTTACCAGTAGAAGAGGCACCAGAATATACAGAAGGCTATGAAGGATTCTATCATTTACTTTCATTAAATGGTGATGTTGAGCAAAGTAAAGCGTATTATATTATTCGAGATTTTGATCGTGAAAATTTTGAGGCGCGTAAACATAACGTTGAAAATATTGTGAAGCAAATGCAAGAGAAGTATGGACAAAATGCAGTCGTTTTAGAAATGAATGATCAATACTATAACATGCTTGAAAAAATCGAACCAGTGAGAGAAATTGTTGATATTGCATATGAAGCGATGAAAAGTTTAAATATCGAACCAAACATTCATCCGATTCGTGGTGGAACAGATGGATCACAATTATCGTATATGGGATTACCAACGCCGAATATTTTCACAGGTGGTGAAAACTATCACGGTAAATTTGAATATGTTTCGGTGGATACGATGGAAAAAGCTGTTCAAGTTATTGTGGAAATCGCAAGACGATTCGAGGAACAAGCTTAAAAAAGAACCAAGTAGTGCGGATGCGCTACTTGGTTTTTTAGTATAATACTCGCCACAAATAAAAAGTTGCGTAAGACTCCCAGTTGGTCCAATTTGCCGCAAAATCTTTTATTTCCTGTTTATTCGGTTTACTTTCAGAACCTGTTATATATTTAATTGCATTGTGCAAGCCAACATCATCAATTGGAAAAGCGGAAGGAAATCGTAAACAACGCATTAAAACATAGTTGGCAGTCCACGGTCCTATACCGTGTATAGCAGTTAATTGTTTTTCAGCTTGTTTCACATCTTGTATTTGCAATAAAGATTCTTTTGATAGTTTTCCTTCTGTAATAAGCTTTGCAATACCGATTACATATTCACATTTTCTAGTCGTCATTTTTAAGTTTTTGAGATCCTCTACATGTAAATTGGCAATCGTTTCAGGAGAAGGGAATATCCAATGTTTTCTACCGTTCCATTCTACATAATTTCCAAAGTGTTCGACTAATCTTCTTTTTAGTGTATAAGCATATGTGAGATTAATTTGCTGACCGATAATTCCCCAGGAAAGTGCCTCAAATAAGTCTGGAATACCTAAAGTACGAAGCCCATAATATTGTTCAATTGGTCCTTGAAGGAGTACATCATGTTTAGCTAATGTATAAAAGGGAGCTAAATCAGTAGTTAAATCAAACCACTCTTTCACATAGTGAGCGACAGCTTCGCATATCGATTTTTCAGATGTATATGATTTTTCTAAAAAACGTATTTGAATATTATCATCCGAGTTGATACTGATTTCAACTAAAGGATTTACATCATGAACAGCAATAACTTTATAAATTTTATTATCTTCAATGTGGAACATACATTCATTGTTAGAACGTGATAGATAGCGCAAATTTTCTTGGAAACTAAATTCTGTTGGAACTGCTAAAGTTAATGCGCTAGTATATTTTGCTGTCATATGCATTCTACCTGAGACTTTTCTAATGTAAGCAACACTTTCTTCATTTCTAATCCGCCCCTAAATCCGGTTAGTTTCCCATTCTTTCCAATAACACGATGGCAAGGAATTGTAATAAGAAGAGGGTTGGCAGCAATAGCGGTAGCAACGGCACGCACAGCAGTAGGTTTGTGCATTCTTTCGGCAATTTCTGAATAAGAATATGTCTTTCCATAAGGAATTTCACGTACCGTATTCCAAACAGATAATTGAAAATCAGTTCCGTAAGCATCGATAGGGAATGTAAAAGTTTCTCGCTTACTTTCTAAATACTCGATAACTTCTTTCGTATATGATGGCAGGTAATCTGGATTACATGCCAATATATGTTGTGGCAATTTTTTTCTAGCCCATATATTTAGTTCTTCAAAGCTTTCATCTTGTGATCCAATGAAGCATAGTCCATTTTCAGTTGCAGCAATATGAAAATGCCAATCTTCATGTGTAAGTAGCGTCCAATATATAAATTTATTTTTGGAGGAATTCATTATTGTATCCTTCTTTCATTTCGTTCTTTTTTCGATATTCAGTAGGAGTAAACCCAGTTTTCTTTTTAAATAAAGTTGCGAAATACTCTGGGTTTTCTATCCCGATAGCAGTACTAATTTCTTTAATGGATTGATTTGTTTGTAAAAGGTGCTCTGCCGCTTTAACAATCCTAAACTGTTGTATATATTCTATTGGGCTTATTCCAGTCATTTTTTTGAAAGTGCGTTGTAAATGAAATGGGCTACCATGGCACATTTCAGCAAGTATGTCGAGAGTTAATAATTCGTTAAAGTCTTTTTCGATACAATCTTTAATTTGTTTTACCCACTCTTCATTAGGTAAAGTGATCCCATTTGGCTTACAACGTTTGCACGGGCGAAAGTTTTCACTCAATGCTTGCTCTGCGTGATGAAAAATTCGTACATTGTTTCTATTCGGTATTCTTGATTTGCATGATGGCCTGCAAAAGATTCCGGTTGATTTCACAGCATAAAAGAATTTACTATCATAGGAAGAATCATTATGAATAATTGCTTGCCAATGCTCATTTGTTAACGTAACCCCTTCATTGTGCAAAGAACATCACCTCTGAAATTAGTATAACCTGAATAAAGTGCGTATGTATGTATTCACAAATGTAAGAGCAAGATTACAAAGGTGAAAATATGATTGTTTTTCTATTTTGTGATAGCATGAAATTTGGAAATAAACATCAAGAGGAGGGCTATAAGTGAAGTTAATTTCATGGAATGTAAATGGCTTGCGAGCTGTTATCGCAAAAGGTGGATTTTTAGAATATCTCGAGGAATCAAGTGCTGATATATTTTGTCTACAAGAGATTAAATTACAAGATGGACAAATTGATTTAAATCCAGAGGGATATTATGCATATTGGAATTATGCCGTGAAAAAAGGTTATTCAGGAACAGCTATTTTTTCGAAAAAAGAACCGCTTGCTGTTACATACGGTTTAGGAATTGAAGAGCATGATCAAGAAGGACGAGTTATCACTTTAGAATTCGAAGATTTTTACATAATTACGTTATATACACCAAATTCAAAACGTGGATTAGAACGATTAGATTACAGAATGAAATGGGAAGATGATTTCCGGGCTTATATTAAGCAATTAGATAAAAAAAAGCCCGTTGTTTTTTGCGGAGATTTAAATGTTGCTCATAAAGAAATCGATTTAAAAAATCCAAAAAGTAATCGTAAAAATCCTGGATTCTCTGATGAGGAAAGGGAGAAATTCACACGTATTTTAGAAGAGGGATTTATTGATACGTATCGTTATCTGTATCCTGATCAGGAAGGTGCATATTCGTGGTGGTCGTATCGTATGGGAGCGAGAGCAAAAAATATTGGATGGCGTTTAGATTATTTTGTTGTTTCGGAAAGAATGAAAGACAAAATAACAGAGGCGAAAATTAATAGTGAAGTAATGGGATCAGATCATTGCCCAGTTGAATTACATATAAATTTCTAAAAAAAGAAGTATCTTCCTAGGATTAGGCGGATACTTCTTTTTTTATTCATTTTGTTAAAATTTTTCAAATCTTTCTTGAAATAATCGCATATTAAATATATACTTAGTAACGATAATCATTATCAGTGGGGAAGATTATCAAAGGATGAGGTGTAAAAAGAATTATAGCTTAGGGGAAGTGAACGAGAATGAGTTCTGGATAGAATTATTAATTTAATGAAATATATATGTAAGATAAGTTTCATATAGTTAAATTTTATTAAGAATATTGTTTGAAAATTCGAGAGGAGATATATAAAGATGAATAAGAAGTTATTTACATTAGGGATGGTTACAGTATTAAGTGTAGGACTAGCAGCATGCAATAGTACGGATAAAACTTCAGGAGAACAAAAGCAACAGACAAAAGCTACGGAAACGAAAAAAGACGAAAAAAGAAAAATTACATATTTAGGTAAAGAATATACAGTACCAGCAAAAGTAGATAAAATTGCGACAGCTAGTTTAGAGTCAATGGAAGATGCAGCGGTACTTGGTATTAAGCCGGTAGGTGCCATTACTGTAGGTGGTAAATTACCGAAGTATCTTGAGAAAGATTTAGAGGGTGCGAAATCTGTTGGTGAGAAAATGCAACCAAATTTTGAAACATTACTACAATTAAAGCCAGACGTTATTACATCAAGTACGAAATTCCCAGCAGAAACAGCTGAAAAGTTTACGAAAGTAGCTCCGACATTCCCAGTATCACATGTTTCAACAGATTGGGAAGATAACTTAAAGTTAATGGGAGAATTAACTGGTAAAAAAGATAAAGCAGAAAAAATTATTAAAGATTACAATGCAGATGCTGAAAAAGCAAAAGCAAAACTAGGAGATAAGTTAAAAGACAAAAAAGTACTTGTCATTAGACTAAGAGCAAACGAATTATTCCTATATCCAGAAGGAGTATACTTCAACCCTGTCATTTATAAAGATCTTGGGCTAACTGCTCCAGAACAACTTAAAGCTGTAAAAGCACAAGAGAAAATTTCATTTGAAAAACTTGCTGAACTTAACCCAGATTATATTTTCTTACAATATGAGGCAAGTGAAAATAAAAATCCGAAAGTGCTAGAAGAAATTGAAAGCAATCCAATTTGGCAAAGTATGAATGCTGCGAAGGAAAAGAAAGTATTTGTAAACGTTGTAGACCCAATGGCACAAGGTGGTACAGCTTGGAGTAAAACAGTATTCTTAAAAGAAGCAGTAAAAAATTTATCTAAATAATACAATAAGTAAGGTGCGTTGAATGATATGCAGAAAACAAATGCAGTACCAGTAACCATATTATGTATAGCACCCATACTGATCTTATTTACAGTTATACTTTCTATTTTGTATGGGGCGAAAAGTATTGATGCTGAAACAGTGTGGAACGCATTATTTCATTTTGATTCAAGCGATGTAAATCATAATATTATTATTACTTCACGTTTACCAAGGGTAGTTGCAGCTCTTTTAGTCGGAGCGTTTCTAGCAATATCAGGAGCACTTATGCAGGGGATGACAAGAAACTATCTTGCATCCCCTTCTATTATGGGTGTGACGGATGGGGCAGCCTTTGTTATTACACTTTGCATGATTTTTCTTCCAGGAATGTCATCAATTGGTATGGTTTTATGTTCAATGATTGGTTCTGCACTAGGAGCCGGTATCGTTTTTGGTTTTGGTTCGCTCCTTCAAAATGGCTTATCACCAGTTAGGTTAGCGATTATCGGAACAGTTATTGGAACATTTTTAAGTAGTGTATCTGCTGCAATGGCTTCATATTTCCAAATTTCTCAAAATGTTAGTTTTTGGTTTAATGCAAAGTTAGACCAAGTGGACCCTAATATCATTAAAATCACGATACCGTTTGGGATAATTGGAATAGTTTTAGCGCTGTTAATATCAAAATCTATTACTATTCTTTCTTTAGGAGAAGAAGTTTCTATTAATCTAGGACAGCGTACAAAACTAGTTAAAGCGATGGCTATTTTATCGGTTATTTTCTTAACAGGAACGGCAGTTGCTTTAGTGGGGAAAGTTGGTTTTGTAGGCTTAATTATTCCGCACATTACTCGCTTTATCATTGGAGTAGATTATAAGTGGATATTGCCATGTGCAGGCGTGATTGGTGGCGTGTTTTTAGCGTTATGTGACGTTTTAAGTAGATTTGTAAACTATCCATTTGAAACACCAATTGGAGTCGTTACCTCCTTAATTGGAATTCCTTTCTTCCTTTATTTAATCCGTACAAGAGGAGGAGAGAGACATGCTTAAAAGTTCGAGTCAGCGCTTTGGAATGACAATGGGGATTATTATATTTTTAATACTATGTGCAATTTATATTAGTTTAACGAATGGTACGTTTGATATTACGATTAAAGATGTATTTAAAACACTCTTTAGAATAGATCCAGTACCAGATCATGATTTAGTTATTTTTGAGTTTCGTCTTCCGCGCATCGTAATCGCTGGATTAGTAGGATTAGGCCTAGGCGTTGCAGGTGCTGTTATTCAAGGGATTACGAGGAATGGATTGGCAGACCCAGGTATTTTAGGAGTGAATGCTGGGGCCGGCACAGCCATCGTTATTTTTATGTTTTTCTTTCAAGGGCAATTAAAGAGCACAGACTGGATGTCTATTATGATGATGCCAATGTTTGGTTTAGTCGGCGGATTAGGTGCAGCTATCATCATTTATCTGTTTTCATGGAAAAACGGTAAGCTAGACTCGCAACGTCTTTTATTAACAGGGATTGCAATTGGATCAGGATTTGGAGCATTTTCTATGTACTTATCACTCAAAATGAAGTCAACTGATTTCGAAATGGCTGCAGTTTGGGTGTCAGGAAGCATATATAGCGCAAACTGGAAGTATATTGTTGCTATGTTGCCGTGGCTTATCATATTAATTCCGCTTATACAAAAAAAAGCTTATTTATTAGATTTATTTCAATTGGAAGAAACGAGTATTACAAGTTTAGGTGTTTCGGTAGAAAGAGAGAAATCTATTTTACTACTAAGTAGTATCGGACTTGTCAGTGCATGTGTTGCAGTTTCAGGAAGTATTGGTTTCATTGGTTTAATGGCACCGCATATAGCGAAAAGACTTGTTGGTATTCAACATAAGCATATCATTCCTACGTGTGGAGTAATCGGAATGTTCCTTGTAATAGCTTCAGACTTTATTGCAAAAACAGTTTTCACCCCTGTAGAGTTACCTGTTGGGATCGTTATTTCTATTGTCGGTGTACCGTATTTCTTATATTTACTTTATAAGGCGAAAGCGTAAGAGGAGGAATAAAAGTGAGTATTTTAAGTGCAAAAAATTTAGAAACGAGTTATGAAAAGCTTACAGTGTTTCGCGATTTAAATGTGGAAATACAAGAAGGAAAAGTAACGACAATTATAGGGCCAAACGGGTGCGGTAAATCAACACTGTTAAAAACGATGGGAAGAATTTTAAAGCAAAAGAGCGGTAAAGTATATTTGCAAGGACAGGATTTAAATACGATTCCAACGAAAGAAATTGCGAAGCAGTTAGCTTTACTCCCGCAAACTCCAATTGCACCAGGAGAACTTAAAGTGGAAGAATTAATTTCTTATGGACGCTATCCACATCGAAATAATGTAAATAAGTTAACTTCAAAAGATAAAGAGATGATTGACTGGGCATTAGATATAACGAAAACTTCTGAATTTCGAACGAGACAAATTGCCAATTTATCAGGTGGTCAAAGGCAAAAGGTATGGCTAGCGATGGCTTTAGCACAAGAGACAGAAGTGTTACTACTAGATGAACCAACGACATATCTTGATATGTCTCATCAATTAGATGTATTACAAATTGTGGAGAAGTTAAATAAAGAACATAATTGTACAGTTGTAATGGTACTACATGATATTAACCATGCAGCAAGGTTTTCAGATGAGATTATTGCAATGAAGGAAGGGGAAATCGTTACAACTGGTATCCCAGAAGAAATCATTACAAATGAAGTGTTAAAAGAAGTATTTCATATTGATGCGCGTGTCATGATTGATCCGTATAATGGATCTCCTGTTTGCTTTGGATACGATAGTGTTGTCTCTCAAGAAGAGAAAGTAGAAATATATGTAACGAGTTAAGAGGGAGGGATATAAGATGAATACTACTATTGAAAAACAGCAGATTATCACAACTAATACAGAACAGTGGAAAATGTATTCGAAATTAGAAGGTAAGGAATATCAAATTCATATTTCAAAGCCGAGGCGACCAGCGCCAGAGTCAGGATATCCTGTTATATACGTATTAGATGGCAATGCTTTTTTTCAAACATTCCATGAAGCGGTTAAAATACAATCAGTTAGAGCGGAAAAAACAGGTGTTTCACCAGCCATTATAGTAGGTATTGGTTATCCAATTGAAGGGGCATTTTCAGGTGAAGAAAGATGCTATGATTTTACGCCTAGTGTAATTTCAAAAGATGCACCTTTAAAACCAGATGGCAAACCGTGGCCTAAAACAGGAGGAGCACATAACTTCTTTACATTTCTGGAAGAAGAACTGAAACCTCAAATTGAAAATAATTATGAGATTGATAAAGGAAAGCAAACGTTATTTGGGCATTCGTTAGGTGGCTTATTTGCTTTACATATACTATTTACCAACTTAAATGCCTTTCAAAATTATTTTATAAGTAGTCCATCTATTTGGTGGAATAACCAATCCGTACTTGAAAAAGAAGAGAACCTTATAAGTGAATTAAACAACGCTAAGTTTGAAACAGGAGTGTTCCTTACAGTCGGATCACTAGAACGAGAGCATATGGTTGTAGGGGCAAACGAATTATCAGAGCGCCTTCTTCAAGTAAAACACGATCAGTTTAGATTTACGTTTTATGAGGCTGAAGGGGAGAATCACGCATCAGTTGTGCCGACCTCTTTAAGTAAAGGGTTAAGATTTATTAGTCACGTATAGAAGGTAGAAAAAAGGTAAGCAATTGCTTACCTTTTTTCCTTATTGTTTAAAGGCAACGTATCCATCAATTAAAAAACTAGTAAAAAAGCGAGTAATTTGAGTAAAGCCACATTCCTCCATAATAGTTAGTAGATTCGTTTCGGAAATAGGGAATATTTCCGTTTCAAAAGAATTTTCAAATCTGTTCCAATCTTCTAATGGAATTTGATTTTGCATCATATGGTTGTGCCAAGCATTTAATTGTGCAGAAAACATACTTGTATGGGGTACACCATTTATTGAAGAGAGAAAGAATGGAGCACCAGGCTTTAAGCGACTACTAATTTCATTAAGTAACTCTTTTTTCTCCTTAATAGTTGGGATGAAGTGAAGAACAAGCATACAAGTAGCAGCATCAAATAATGGATTGGTTAATAATGAATGCACAGTTCCATGTACAAAGTGAATTGGATTTTGTATGCCTTCGTTTTCAATTCTTTTTTTAGCTAACTGTAGCATGCTTTCAGATGGATCAACACCTGTAAAAGATAAGTTGCTATTTTGTTTGCCTATTGAGAGAATTTCTTGTCCACCACCAGCACCTATAACTATTAAATTGGGATTCATATTTTCTTTAGGGAGTGTAGTAAGTAAAAAATGATTCATCATGTTATAAAGGGTAAAATATCCAGGGATTTTTAACGGAATTGTTCGTTCATATGTATGTACAGTATGATCATTCCAGCTCATTTTTTAGCCTCCTCTTTTCCAATAAAGTTTCACTTTATTATGAAATGAAATGGTTAGAGGAAACAATCCCATAAATCTGGGGGGAATAAAGATGATTTATGAACAGGCAACGAAAGAAATAACACTGTTAATGAAAAGCGAGAGCTCAACTAGACCATTTCAAAAAGATTTTTTAAATATATTAAAAAAGGTAATTCCTTTTGATGCTTCCTGCTTCACCGCTATAGACCCGCGTACATTTTTATCAACCGGAGCATATACAGATCAAAGAATTGAACAACTGCATCCGCAGTTATTTATGAATGAATTTTTAGAGGATGATTATAACAAATTTAAAGAGTTAGCACGAAAGCCTCCTCATGTTGGTGCGATACGTATTGTCACAAATGATAATTCGATAAAAAGCGCTAGGTATCGAAATATTTTAAAACCAGCCGGTTTTATAGATGAAGTAAGAGTGGTTTGTATGAGTAAAGGAAAATGTTTTGGACACTTAAGTTTGTTTCGAGATAATACAAAAATACCTTTTCAGCATGATGAATGTAAGTATTTATCGAAGGTGGGTTTATTGGCAGGAGATACTTTAAGAACATCCTTTATAACCCGTTCAGAAGAAAAAATAGAAGTAGTAGGAATGGGCATGATTATATTAAATGAAAATCTTAAACTAAATTATTGGGATGAAACAGGATACATATGGTTATCAAACTTTAGAAAGTATGAACAATTGACTGAAGAGGACATTCCAAGGCCGATACGTGCAGTTTGTTCGCAAGTAAAAGCAAATGAAACTAATAAAGAAGCAACAGTCTGTATAAGTTTAACGTGTGGACAATTTTTGGTTATTCGTGCAAGTAGGTTAGAAAGTTACAGTAGTTGTCATACAGGATATAGGGTTTTGTTCGAAAGTGCACGGCCAGAAGAAGTTTTTCCTCTTCTTGCAGATTCTTATAGTTTGTCTCAAAGAGAGAAAGAAGTGATAGTAGGAATTGTTAGGGGGATGTCAACGAAAGAAGTGGCAAAAGAATTGTGTATTTCTACGTATACAGTTCAGGATCATTTCAAGTCAATTTTTGAAAAGGTCGGAGTAGGCAGTAGAAACGAACTTATATGGGAGCTTTTTTCTAAGTTTTGTTTTTTAAAGGGGGAATACTAAAAGAAAAATGGTTTAATTTATCCGGTATTAACGGTCGGACAGCTCATAAGATCGATTACTGCGGGCTAATAATTAGTGGGGTTTTTAGGATAAACGAGAAACATTCAAATGAACGTTTGAATGTTTCTCGTTTATAAGGTATACTACATACATAATCAAATATATACTTGAATAAGAGGTGTTACATATGAGCGAAGAGCATTGTGAACTTTGTTATCATGATGAACAAAAAGTAAAACATGCAAGTGATATGCTAGAGAAAGAAAATATAAGTAGTGTAGCGAAAATGTTTAAAGCACTTGCAGATGAAACACGTTTGAAAATTGCTTATGCGTTGTATACGGAGAAAGAACTTTGTGTACGTGATGTCGCAAGTATTATTCATAGTAGTATTGCAACAGCTTCACATCACTTAAGACTATTACAAACGATAGGATTAGCGAAAAAGCGTAAAGAGGGGAAACTTGTTTTTTATTCATTAGATGATTCTCACGTAAATGGATTAATTGAATTAGCGTTTAGTCATAGTAGTGAAATGAAGAATAAAGAACTTGATATGTAATCGCGCATTTTCATAAAGATACTTCTTTATGAAAATGCAACTTTAAAAGGAGAGGAGATAGCAAGTATGGTAAAGCTAGTTTTAATACGACACGGACAAAGTGAATGGAATGTTGAAAATAGGTTTACTGGTTGGACGGATGTTGATTTATCCAATAAAGGTTTGGAAGAAGCAAGAGAAGCCGGAGTAATGCTGAAAGCGAATGGTTTCTCATTTGATATCGCATATACGTCTGTTTTGAGAAGAGCGATGCGTACTTTATGGATCACTCTCGAAGAAATGGATTTGATGTGGATACCTGTTCATAAAACATGGAAATTAAATGAGCGCCATTACGGTGCGCTTCAAGGATTAAATAAGGAAGAAACAGCGAGAAAATATGGCGATGAGCAAGTAACTTTATGGAGACGTTCAACAAATGTACGCCCACCAGCACTTACAAAAGATGACGAAAGATATGAAGCAGCACATCCGAAATATAGAGATGTAAAAGAGTATGAATTTCCTCTTACAGAAGATCTAGAAGATACAGAGAAACGAGTTGTTTCATATTGGAATGAAGAGGTAGCTCCTAATGTAAAAGCTGGTAAACAAGTAATTATTGCAGCACATGGAAATACAATACGTGCTTTAGTAAAACATTTAGATCAAATTTCAGATGAAGAAATAGAAAATGTAAACATTCCAACAGGAACACCATTGGTTTATGAGTTGGATAATGATTTAAAACCGATATGCCATTATTATTTAAATAGGGAAATAGAAACTTTAGAAGGAAATTTGGTATAAAACAAACGGTTTTATATACCATACCTATGTATTGTATATAAATAACGGAGGAGATTTATAGTGTTACATTATACGGTTGTAGATAAAAAGAATTGTGAGTCATGTGGATTATGCACTTCTATAGCACCTGATATATATCAATTAGATGGAAGAGGAAAATCATTTGGTCTATTAGATAGTAATCAAGGAATAATGGGGATCCCAAAAACTTTCTTGCAAGCAATGTTGGCGGCTAGTGATGGCTGCCCAACAAGTTCAATTCAGGTAAGAAAAGAACCATTTATAAAGAAAATGAAAATTCAATAGAGGAAGTATTAAGGATAAAACAAAATTAAAAGGAGGAATTTATATGGGACATCATCACGGTCACCAACATCATGGGCATGCTCACGGGCATTCCCATGGACATCATCATTTTGAGGCGAGTAGAAAAGGGAATAGAAAAGGATTAATTACAGCTTTAGTAATTACAGCAACTATTATGTTTCTTGAATTTTTTGGAGGACTAGTTACAAATAGTTTAGCTTTATTATCAGATTCAGGACATATGTTAAGTGATACGAGTTCATTATTATTAAGTTTAATTGCAATCGGACTTGCAGCTAGAACGGTTACTTCTACAAAAACATATGGATATTATCGTTTTGAAATTTTAGCAGCATTAATTAATGGAATCACATTATTTGTTGTAGCAGGGCTTATCGTATGGGAAGCAATTGGTCGTTTTTTTGAACCACCAACTGTAGCAAGTGGTCCAATGATGTTAATCGCATCAATTGGTTTATTAGCAAATTTAATTAGTGCATGGGCACTTATGAGACAAGGTGACGTGAAAAATAACGTGAATTTACGTAGCGCGTATTTACATGTTCTTGGGGATGCGTTAGGGTCAGTGGGAGCATTAGTAGCTGGTGTACTTATGTCATTATTCTCATGGTATATTGCAGATCCAATTATTTCAGTAGTTGTAGCTTTATTAATTTTAAAGAGCGCATGGGGAGTAACAAAACATTCTATTCATATACTTATGGAGGGTACACCGGTTGCAATTGAAATAGAGAAAGTGAAGCAAGCGATTAAAGGAGTAGAAGGTGTACGTGATTTACATGACCTTCATATTTGGACAATTACATCGGGATTAGATGCATTAAGTGTCCATGTAATAATTGATAAAAAACAGGATGATCAAGAAGTACTTCAAAATATTATTGATATGCTAAAAAAAGAGTTCCATATTGAACATGCTACAATTCAAATTGAAACACTTAACATTAAACATAATGAAATGATTGTCTAATAAAATGCAAACAAAAGGCTATGGGGAAATTCTCCATAGCCTTTTGTTTGTGCAAGTAGAATTGTCCTTTTTGAAAGTTTTGTTTCAACTTTTCGTCTAAAGAGACAAAAAGTTGTCACAATTCGGTCACAATTAGCATAAACATAAAATAGACGAAATGAACTTATTTCCAAAAAGGCTTGATTCATTCCAGTCATGATTAGTAGAGCTGAAAAAGCATGGATTAAAAGTTCACTATATTCTCAAGGAGGTAGATCGTATGAAAACTATTCTTGCTATCGCTGGGCTTATTTGGGTTTTATCACATGGCATTCCAATTTATGAAGGAGAACAAATTCGCAGTGCTCTGAATAAAAATTTTAATGAATATCATATCATTGATCGGCAAGATAATGTCGTGACAGTTCGTGTAAATGACTGTTTTCATACGGTAACCGTTGAAGGAACTTCAGTAGTGAATGACACAAAAGTATGTGATCAGCAATAATTATATATAGGAAGAAAAAAGTCTCAATTTACACGTATGAAAATTGAGACTTTTATATTTGTGGATGAATAATAAGCGGGGAGGAATAATCCCTGCTTATTATTGTTTTTTGAAAAAAAGGTAAGGGTATCATAATAATTGAGTCTGAGAAGCTAATAAGTTGTTAAGAATAAGCATAGAGCAGAAATATACTCATATGGGGTATCATACGTAGATATTTAATGCTATAATTGGTATACTCGTAAAAGCAATTGTTTTATTGGATGAAGAGAAACTTTAAGAAGGTGATAATATGGATCATAAAGATCATGAAGCGGTAACACATAGATCAGAAAAAGAAAAAGAACAAATTATAAATAGATTAAAGAGAATTGAAGGACAAGTCCGCGGTATTCAAAATATGATTGAAAATGATCGTTATTGCGTGGATATTTTAGTGCAAATTTCAGCGATTAATGCAGCAATGAAAAAAGTAGGAATGGGTGTATTAAAAAACCATACAAGTCATTGTGTTTCAGGTGCTATTAAAGATGGCAATGGTGACGAAGCAATTGAAGAATTAATGACAGTATTTGAACGTTTTTCAAAAGCGTAAAAACAAGCTAGTATGTCACTGGCTTGTTTTTTTTGTTTATTTTTATATAGGATTTCGAGGTATTGGTGTGAAAAAGTGTGTGTAAAATAAACTTTTAGAAAATAATTGAAAAATCATGATATAAAACCATTGATTACCTTAGGGGGGTATGGTAAGATGTAATTGTGATTAACAAACAATGAAGAAACAAGAGGAGGATTTTAAATGGAACAGTTAACATTACAAGTTGAAGGTATGTCTTGTGGACATTGTGTAAATTCTATTGAAAGCAGTGTGAAAGAACTAAACGGTGTTGAGCAAGTGAAAGTTCAATTAGCAGAAGGTACTGTTGAAGTTACTATCGATTCATCAGTTGTAACGTTAAAAGATATCGTTGCTGTAATTGAAGATCAAGGGTACGATGTTCAATAATTATTTTTAGATATGGAAATAAATCGTACTTTATAGGAAGTACGATTTATTTTGTTAATAATTATACCTTATGAGGGTATATAGAGGTGAGAGACATGAATGAACAGAAAGAGGCCAATCTTCAAATATCAGGAATGACATGTGCGGCATGTGCAAATAGAATTGAAAAAGGTCTAAAAAAAGTAGAAGGTGTTCATGATGCAAATGTAAATTTTGCACTTGAAAAAACAAAAATAATGTATGATCCCAAAAAAACAAATCCGCAACAATTTAAGGAAAAAGTTGAATCGTTAGGATATGGAATTGTCAGTGATAAAGCTGAGTTTACTGTTTCTGGGATGACATGCGCAGCATGTGCGAATAGAGTAGAAAAGCGTTTAAATAAGTTAGAAGGTGTGAACGGAGCGACAGTAAATTTCGCTTTGGAATCAGCTACAGTAGATTTTAATCCTGATGAAATTAATGTAAATGAAATGAAGAGTGCAATTACGAAATTAGGATATAAATTAGAAGTGAAATCAGATGAGCAAGATGGATCAACTGATCATCGCTTACAAGAAATTGAGCGACAAAAGAAGAAATTTATCATTTCGTTTATTTTATCATTCCCGTTACTGTGGGCAATGGTAAGTCATTTCTCATTTACATCATTTATTTATTTACCTGATATGCTTATGAACCCTTGGGTGCAGCTAGCTCTTGCAACTCCAGTTCAGTTTATCATTGGTGGGCAGTTTTATGTTGGGGCTTATAAAGCGTTACGAAATAAAAGCGCCAATATGGATGTTCTCGTGGCACTTGGAACGTCTGCAGCGTATTTCTACAGTGTGTATTTAAGTATTAGGTCGATTGGTTCTTCGGAACATATGACAGACTTGTATTTTGAAACGAGTGCAGTACTTATTACATTAATTATTTTAGGTAAATTATTTGAGGCGAAAGCAAAAGGACGCTCGTCAGAAGCGATTAAAAAATTAATGGGATTACAGGCGAAAACTGCTACTGTTGTACGAGATGGAACAGAAATAAAAATTTTAATCGAAGAAGTGGTAGCTGGTGATATCGTTTATGTAAAGCCTGGTGAAAAAATCCCAGTAGATGGGGAAATTGTAGAAGGAAAGTCAGCAATAGATGAATCGATGTTAACAGGTGAAAGTATTCCGGTTGATAAAACAATTGGGGATGTAGTAATCGGTTCTACAATAAATAAAAATGGCTTTTTAAAAGTGAAAGCAACTAAGGTAGGAAGAGATACTGCATTAGCTCAAATTATTAAAGTAGTAGAAGAGGCGCAAGGTTCAAAAGCTCCTATTCAACGGGTAGCAGATCAAATTTCTGGTATTTTCGTACCGGTTGTAGTTGTGATTGCTATTATCACATTCGCAGTGTGGATGCTATTTGTTACACCTGGTGATTTTGGCGGAGCACTTGAAAAAATGATAGCCGTACTTGTTATCGCTTGTCCATGTGCATTAGGTCTTGCAACGCCTACATCTATTATGGCGGGATCAGGAAGATCAGCAGAGTATGGTATTTTATTTAAAGGCGGGGAGCATTTAGAAGCAACGCACCGATTAGATACAGTTATTTTAGATAAAACAGGTACTGTGACAAATGGGAAGCCGGTGCTAACAGATGTAATTGTAGCAGATGGATTCCACAAAGAAGAAATACTACGTTTAGTAGGTGCGGCAGAAAAAAATTCTGAACACCCACTTGCAGAAGCGATTGTAGAAGGAATTAAAGAAAAGAAAATTGAAATCCCAAGTTCAGAAACGTTTGAAGCAATTCCGGGATTCGGCATCGAATCAGTCGTAGAAGGGAAACAATTATTAATTGGTACACGTCGATTAATGAAGAAATTCGATATTGATATTGAAGAAGTTTCTAAATCGATGGAAGCCCTAGAACGAGAAGGAAAAACGGCAATGTTAATAGCAATAGATAAGGAGTATGCTGGAATAGTTGCCGTTGCAGATACTGTAAAAGATACTTCAAAAGCAGCTATCTCAAGACTTAAGAAAATGGGTCTAGACGTTGTTATGATTACAGGAGATAATACACAAACTGCTGAGGCAATCGCTAAGCAAGTTGGTATTGATCACGTAATTGCAGAAGTATTACCAGAAGGAAAAGCAGAAGAAGTGAAAAAACTGCAAGCACAAGGTAAGAAAGTAGCAATGGTTGGGGATGGAATAAATGATGCTCCTGCACTTGCTACGGCGGATATCGGTATGGCAATTGGAACAGGAACGGATGTAGCGATGGAGGCGGCAGATATTACGTTAATCCGTGGTGATTTAAATAGTATTGCTGATGCAATCTTTATGAGTAAGATGACGATAAGAAATATTAAGCAAAATTTATTTTGGGCACTAGCTTATAACGGCTTAGGCATCCCGATTGCAGCGTTCGGTTTCTTAGCACCTTGGGTTGCTGGAGCCGCGATGGCATTTAGTTCTGTATCCGTTGTATTAAATGCATTACGACTGCAAAGAGTGAAATTAAAAAAATAAAAATCTATAGAGTAATTGCAGATGCTTACAAACAAAAAAACAATACTTTGAAATAAGTATTGTTTTTTTCTTTCTATAGAAAGAAAAAAGATATAATAAAGCAGAAATATTGAATACTAGATGGTAGAAAAGTTAAATGATAGTTTAGTAAGGAGGTTCGTATATGTTAAAAGACACGATTATTAGAACATTTCATAAAGAGGATTTAGAACAAGTATTACAGTTGTTCTATGAAACAGTTCATACAATTAATGCAAAAGATTATAACGTATTACAGCTACAGGCATGGGCACCGGATTGACTAGATAGAGAAAGCTGGTTAAATTCTTTAGAGAGGAATATTAGTTATGTAGCGGATCATAACGGTGTGATAGTGGGATTTGGGGATTATAATGAAGATCATTACGTAGATCGTTTATTTACGCATAAAGATTATCAAGGGAAAAGGATAGCTTCCTATATACTACAGAAGTTAGAAAAAAAAGCAGTGAACTTGGGGCATGGGGAGGTATATACAGAGGCGAGTATTACAGCAAAACCTTTCTTTGAAAGTAAAGGTTTTATTTGCATAAAGGAACAAAAGAAACAGCATAATGGTCAGATTTTTATTAATTATGTAATGAAAAAATAGCCCTCTCGTAAACGAGAAGGCTATTTTTTCATTATTTTACAGCTTCTTTTAGTTCTTTACCAGCTTTGAAAGCAGGTACTTTAGAAGCTGCGATTTGCATTTCTTCACCAGTTTGTGGGTTACGGCCTGTACGAGCAGCTCTTTCGCGAACTTCGAATGTACCGAATCCGATAAGTTGTACTTTCTCACCAGCAGCTAAAGTGTTAGTGATTGATTCTACTACAGTTTGTACAACTACAGTAGCTTCTTTTTGAGAAATCTCAGCATTTTGTGCTACGTTTTTAATTAATTCTGTTTTGTTCATGTTTTTCACCTCATATGTAAATAATGCTATTTAAGTTGTTATTATAACGTATAAAACATTCGAGAACAAGTGTACGTACATATATTCGTAAAAAAAATGAAATTTGTAATATTTTTGAGAGCTACTTTATAGACATTCAATTTAAGCGGATACAGATTTTTTCTTTAATGCAGTTTGCTCTTTATTGGAAGGGAGTTTCTTATTATAGGATATGAAATAAGGTAATGCTACAAATAACATACCTCCTACTAAGTTTCCGAAGAAAACAAAAATGAAGTTTGGAAAATATTCAATCCAAGTTAAATGACCGGCAAAAATTGCAGCTGGGATGACAAACATATTAGCTACAACGTGTTGAAATCCAATCGCAACAAAAGTCATAACTGGGAACCAAATGCCGATAATCTTTCCGATAAATTCTTTACTTCCCATACTGAGCCAAACAGCTAAACAAACGAGCCAATTACATCCGATTGCAGAAATGAAGGCTTGTAGTGGTGTATCTTGTAGTTTAGTTTGCGCAATAGAAACTGTTTTCGTTAAAAAAGCTCCCTCTGTTAATCCGACGATATGACCGAAAAAATAAGCAACGAATACAGCACCTATGAAGTTGCTAAACGTAACAATAACTAAATTTTGAATGAAGTGAAATAAGTCGATTTTTTTGTGAAGCCACGCCATTGAAACGGTCATCATATTGCCAGTTACTAACTCACCGCCTGCAAGAATAACGAGTATAAGACCGATAGGGAATACAGCGGCACCTAGAAAACTAGTAAATGATCCCCAAGAATTTGGCATTGTTCCAATAACATGAATATCGAGTAAATACCCTAATGCTATGAAAGCACCACCAAAAAAACCGAGAATTAACATAGGGAGTAATGATAAATGAGCTTTTTTTCTTCCGGAATTCGCAGCAAGTTCCGTAATTTCTTCTGGTGTAAATACAGACATGAATAATCTCTCCTTAATAAAATGATAGAATAAATAGAAGGAATGTTTTTAAGAATCTATGTATTATAAAAATATGTTATGCCTTCTGTATAAAATTGTCAAAGTGAATGGGGTAGAATTGGATATAACTAACATTGTTCATGTTGTCACATTAATGTAACAATAAGGCTTTAAAGTATTTCTAGAGGTGAGAACATGAATACGCATCATGTAAAAAAAGAACAAAAAAAATCAATCATAAAAATATTTGCAATCAGTTTCATAAGTATAATAATGATTTCAGTAAGTTTGTATTTCTATGCGACAGAAATAGAACGAAAACTAGTAACAGTTACGTGGAATGAAATAGAAGCATCTACAATTCCTAAAGAGTTTAATAATAAAAAAATATTACAATTCTCAGATGTACATTTAGGGCCAGAATTTACACTGAAACAACTAGAAAATTTGGTGGAGAAGATGAATGCGTTACATCCAGATGTAGTAGTTTTTACAGGGGATTTAATAGATAAGTTTGGATCGTATAAAGCCGAAAGAGAAGAAGCGAAAAGTATTTTACAGAAAATACATGCGCCTTTAGGGAAATATGCTGTGTTTGGGAATCATGATAGGGGCGGGGGAGGTAGTTTATTTTATAAAAAGTATATGGAGGAAGCTGGTTTCTCTGTGTTAGTAAATGAAGTGCAGAAAATAAAAGCGGAAAACGGTAAGTATATTACAATAGCAGGTTTGGATGATTTTTTATTAGGTAAGCCGCAAATAGACTCGACTTTAAAACATATAAGGCAACAAGATTTCAATATGCTATTAGTACATGAGCCAGATGTTGTAGATAGAGTAGCTCGTTACCCAGTTGATTTTCAAATGTCAGGCCATAGTCACGGAGGACAAGTTCAAATTCCTTTTATAGGTCCATTAATTACTACAAAGTTAGCTGAGAGTCATGTTGAAGGTATGTATGAATTAGAAGGGAAGAATAAGCCGTTACATTTATACGTAAATCGTGGTATTGGGACAACCCGAATGCCTGTTAGATTTTGGAGTGTACCTGAACTTTCAGTATTTGTATTGAAGCAAAATAGTAACTAGACTATTTTAGAGTAGTAGGAGGGCTTTCAAAGAAAGTGCTCTTTTTTATTGATTAAACACGGAATATTATGTAACTTTTAATTAAAGTGTTAAAAAAGAAAGGGGCATTTCTATGATAGAAACATGGCATAAAGAATTGGAAAGTTTATATAACGAAATGGTTTTGTGGCGAAGAGATTTTCATCAATACCCAGAGCTATCGTTTCAAGAAATAGAAACACCGAAAAAAATAGCTGAAATCTTAAAAAGTTTTCATATTGATGTGACAACAAATGTTGGGGGAAGAGGGGTAATCGGCGTAATTGAAGGTGGAAAACCTGGGAAGACGATAGCGCTACGTGCTGATTTTGATGCACTACCTATTCAAGATGAAAAGCAAGTTTCATATAAATCAAAGGTTCCCGGCGTAATGCACGCTTGTGGACATGATGGACATACAGCAACACTTTTAGGCGTTGCAAAAATATTAAGTGATCATAGAGACCAGCTTTCTGGAAAAATAGTTCTTATACATCAACATGCAGAAGAGAAAGAGCCTGGCGGAGCAATTGCTATGATTGAGGATGGTTGTTTAGAAGGTGTAGATGTTGTGTTTGGAACACATTTATCTTCTCAAATGCCTATAGGAATGGTTGGAGCGAAAGCTGGAGCAATGATGGCGGCAGCTGATACATTTGAAGTAAAGATTCAAGGGCGAGGCGGTCACGGCGGTATGCCGCATCATACTGTTGATGCTATTATCGTTGCAACACAAGTAATTAATCAGTTACAACTTTTAGTGAGTCGAAAAATAGATCCGCTTCAATCTGCGGTATTAACAGTTGGTACATTCCATGCTGGTCAGGCGGATAATATCATTGCGGATACTGCTACGTTTACAGGAACCATTCGAACGCTAGATCCTGAAGTGAGAGAATATATGGAGAATGAATTTAAACGAGTTGTTGAGGGGCTTTGTCAGTCTCTTCATGCTGAGGTTAGTATTCAATATAAACGAGGTTATCCAATATTAATAAATCATTTAGATGAAACGAGTCATTTTATGGAGATTGCGAAACGTGACCTTGGAAGAGAAAGGGTCATTGAAGTGCCACCTATTATGGGTGGAGAAGATTTTGCATATTACTTAGAATGTGTTCCAGGAGCATTTTTTTTCACAGGTGCGCGTAATGAAGAAATAGGAGCAACATATCCACATCATC
Source organism: Bacillus sp. 16GRE42 (assembly GCF_019837435.1). Lineage (NCBI taxonomy): Bacteria > Bacillati > Bacillota > Bacilli > Caryophanales > Bacillaceae > Bacillus > Bacillus sp. 16GRE42. The sequence continues at coordinate 1,178,968 of NZ_JADAXF010000001.1, read as the reverse complement.
ATCCTCAATTTGATTTTGATGAACGAGCAATGTTAATTGGTGGAAAATTACTTTTAAGTCTTGTAAATAGTTATGTAAGAGATGGAAAAGAATCTCTTCATCATGTAGAAGTGAAAAAGTAATTTACATAAATAAAAAACAACAATAGGTCATATAAAACCTATTGTTGTTTTTTATTATTTTTGCAAGGAAAGACTATCAAAATATGTTCTATAGTTATTAGAGAATTCAAAGTTGTTTTTTGCATCCCAATTAATAGACCAAGACATTAGGCCGCGGAATGCAGGATAGCCATTCTGATTTGAAAGTTTATACTTTCCTCCAAAAGGAATTCCTTTAATGATATAATCTAAAGCTTTTTTCATTTCAGTTGGAGAAATATATCCGCCACTTGGAGCAGCTGCTGGTGCTGCAGGAAGTCCAATCATGACTTGATCCGAACGAAGAGCTGGGAAAATGTTATTTGTATTACCACCTACAGGAAAACCATGTAAGAGCATATCTGCCATAGCGACTTCGTAGTCTGCAGTACCTTGATTGTAGTTATTACCGTCCATTCCAATCCCGCTACCAGCATTGTAGTGTTGAACGTGAATGTATGTTAGTTTGTCTTTTACTCCGTAAATAATCGGTAAATAAGCACCCCAGATGCTTCCATATGCGCTATAACCACCTTGAACATAAGCTGTTTCAGGGGCCATGCTTAATAGAAAATCTGGACCATAATGATCTGAGATTGTCCGAATAGCTGAAATAAGATTTACGATTTGAGGAGTCGTGGGGTTTTTGAAATTAGTGTCATTTCCGTTTAAGTAAATACCTGATTCAAGGTCAATATCTATTCCATCAAAACCGTATTTATCGATCAGAGATTGTATGGAATTAATAAAACGTTGCTTAGCCGCATTGTCAGGAAGTAAAACGACCCCATTTTGTCCACCTATTGAAAGAACTATTTTCTTACCTTTACTTTTTAAATAAGAAATATCTGATTTGAACTCTGCATCCGTACCATACACAGGAGAAAATTCAACAGTGGAACGATCACCCCCAGTTTCACCGAAAGATACATTGATTACATCCCATTTTGGTGAAACGTCTCTTAATTTAATAATGCCAGTACCGTTATCAAAGTTATGCCAGTATCCAACGAGTAATTTTGATTCTAAATTGTTTGCTGCTTGTGCTTGAAAGGGAGCTAGCGGTAGCAGTAAGAAAATTACTAAAGCGCAACAAATGAATTTGAACTTGTTTAACATATCAACACTCCTATACAAAAAGTTGTCTAGATGTATAATCTTGTTCGTTTAATAATATCTGAAAATTCATTCTTTTGTAAGTCGATTATAATTTTCTCAACAATTGTATATGGAAAACTATTAAACCTAATGAAATAATTTTTGAAGGAGGTCGAATTACGATTGTTAAATTCAGAATATTTTGATATATTTTAAAATATAGGACAAGATTTTTCGCATAATACTCTTACATAAATTTCAAAATTAAGTTTGGAAGGGGATGTACAAGAGTTGGATAAAAATCTTAAGAAAGACCTCAAAATACGCCACATTACAATGATTTCCATTGGTGGCGTAATAGGAGCTGGTTTGTTTGTTGGAAGCGGTGCGGTTGTGCATTCAGCCGGACCAGGTTCTATCGTTTCATATGCATTAGCAGGACTTCTAGTTATTTTCGTTATGAGAATGCTAGGGGAAATGGCAGCTATTAACCCGACAAGTGGTTCATTTGCAACATATGCAAGAGAAGCAATTGGTCCATGGGCGGGTTATACAATTGGGTGGCTATATTGGTTTTTCTGGGTAATTGTTATTGCAATAGAAGCTACAGCAGGTGCTGGTATTATTCAATATTGGATTCCAGAAATCCCGCTCTGGTTATTAAGCTTAATATTAACGATTTTATTAACGTTGACGAATGTTTTCTCGGTGAAATCATTTGGAGAATTTGAATATTGGTTTTCATTTATTAAAGTAATAAGTATTGTTTTGTTCCTTTGTCTTGGGCTCGCTGTTATTTTAGGATTTGTACCAGGAACGGAAGCACCTGGCACTTCGAATTTAGTAGGGCAAGGAGGATTTATGCCAAATGGTATAAGTTCGGTGCTACTTGGAATTACCGTCGTTATATTTTCATTTATGGGATCTGAGATTGTTGCAGTAGCCGCTGGTGAATCTGCCGAACCTGTAAAAGCAGTAAAAACAGCAACAAATAGTGTAATTTGGCGTATTCTCGTATTTTTCATTGGATCGATTGCTGTAGTTGTTACACTCCTTCCGTGGAATTCAGCGAACATACTAAAAAGTCCGTTTGTGGCGGTACTGGAACATATAGGGATACCAGCGGCAGCACAAATTATGAATTTTATCGTTTTAACAGCTGTACTTTCTTGTTTAAATTCGGGTTTATATACGAACTCAAGAATGCTTTTTTCAATGGCAGAAAGAGGAGATGCGCCAAAGGCATTTTTGAAATTGAATAGTAGTGGTGTTCCAGTTCGGGCGGTTTTATTTGGAACTTTCTTTGCTTACATTGGAGTTGTTTTTAGTTACATATCTCCAGATAAAGTATTTTTATTTTTAGTGAATGCATCTGGCGGGATTGCGTTACTCGTTTATCTCGTTATAGCAGTTTCACATTTCAAGATACGTAAAAAAATGGGGAAAGCGGAACAACAAAATTTGAAAGTGAAAATGTGGCTTTTTCCATATGTAACATATGTTACAATTGCTGCGATTATAGCAGTTTTAGTTGCCATGATCGCAATTGAATCTTTACGTTCACAAGCGCTTTTAACAATGCTTGTTACTGTTCTTATAATAATTTCTTATTTTATTTTTAATAGAAATAAAAATAGTACATTGTTGAATCCTAAAAGTAAGAATGAGGAATCTGTTCGATTCTAATTTCTTGTTTTAGAAGAGAGTTACACCCAATCATTGCTATAAAAGAATCATATATAATCATAGAAACAAGTAATTACTATTGTCATAGTGAATATAAACTTTTTTCTTGACTTTTTATACGAAGGCGAGCAAAATGATAAAAAAGGAAGGGGGATGACGATGGAAGAGTACGTATTAGAGCTGTATAACTTGTTATATACGACAGAATGGCAAGATATTGTTTCGTTTCTAGGAATAATGTTTTGTATGAAAATTGTAATTGTATATATGGAAGAGCAAGGTATGTTCTATTCCTTCGCATCTCCGTTCGATGTGCAACGCGAGCCGTTGCCAAACTATGCCAAGGTAAATTACGAACAATTTCCTTTTGTGATTTTCTTTATGCTTCGATTTATAACAGCAATTGTAAAGAAAAAGGAAAGTGACGATGAAGAGTGCCACTCAACTTGTAATATAGCGACTGCTTTTTAAGCTAAATACAAGGAGGAGATTTATATGTGGTTTCGATTTCTTATGATTGGTTTCTTTTCATTAACAGCAATTTCTTTAATGGGATATCAAGTGTCTGAAATTTATCAAGCATATAGCAATACGTTTTTTAACAAAAACTAATTACATTGCTATTTAAATAATAAAGCGATAAAATCCTTCTTAAGAAGTTTTATTAAGAAGGATTTTTTTCTTTGCTTTGTCTTACTGTGTCAAACTATTGTCACATTTACACTGTGAATAATATGTTAAAATAGTGAGGTTACGTATACATATTTGAAGGAAGAGGAGTGACCATTTTGGTGGATCAATCAACGAATCAGAAAAGCTATGCTCCTATTGTGATAACGCTTTCTGTAATTGTAAATGCGATTATTTTATTTTTGTTCTTTGGACCTGTTGGCTATGAAGGAGAAGTACATTTTGATGTAACAATTTTACCAATGTTAAATGCAATTTTTAATAGCTTTACGTTCGTATTCTTATTAGCAGCTTTATACTCTATTATTAAGAAGAATGTGAAAATGCACCGTGGTTTCATCCTCGCAGCATTTACAACGACGTTGCTATTTTGTGTTTCTTATTTATCGTATCATTACTTGGCGCCGGCAACACATTTTGGTGGGGAAGGATTCATTAAATATGTGTACTTCATTATTTTAATTACACATATTATCCTGGCAGCTATTATTGTACCACTTGCATTGTTTGCACTTGTATTTGGTTTTACAAATCAATTAACACGTCATCGTAAAATTGTACGTTGGACGATGCCAATTTGGTTATATGTAAGTTTATCTGGTGTTATTGTTTACTTAATGATCTCACCTTATTACCAATAAAAAAATCTCAGCCTGTAGGCTGGGATTTTTTTGTTAGGCAAATATTTTTGTGAAATGAAAAAAATATGGTATACAAAAGTATAGTTGCTTTTCATATAGAAGGGATGGTAAAGAAATATGCAAAATTTTGTATTTCGTAATCCAACGAAACTTATTTTCGGTAAAGGTCAATTAGAACAGTTGAAAACTGAAATTCCACAGTTCGGTAAAAAGGTTCTTCTCGTATACGGGGGAGGCAGTATTAAAAGAAATGGTATTTATGATAATGTAATTTCTATTTTAAAAGATATAAATGCAGAAATATTTGAATTGACAGGTGTTGAACCGAATCCGCGTGTATCAACTGTAAAGAAAGGGATTCAAATCTGTAAAGATAATGGCGTCGAATTCATATTGGCGGTTGGCGGAGGAAGTGTAATCGACTGTACGAAGGCGATTGCTGCTGGTAGCAAATATGATGGAGATGTATGGGATATTGTAACGAAAAAAGCATTTGCTAGTGGGGCGTTACCATTTGGTACGGTACTTACGCTTGCGGCAACAGGATCTGAAATGAATGCTGGTTCTGTCATTACAAACTGGGAAACGAATGAAAAATATGGCTGGGGTAGCCCAGTTACTTTCCCGCAGTTTTCGATTTTAGATCCAGTTCATACTGTTTCTGTGCCGAGGGATCAAACAATTTACGGTATGGTAGATATTATGTCGCACGTATTAGAGCAATACTTCCATCATGGAACAAATACAGAATTACAAGATCGTTATTGTGAATCTGTTTTAAAAACAGTAATTGAAACTGCTCCTAAGCTTTTAAGTGATTTAGAAAATTATGAGCATAGAGAAACTATTTTATATTGCGGTACTATGGCGTTAAACGGTATTTTAGCGATGGGAGTAAAAGGAGATTGGGCGACTCATAATATTGAACATGCAGTATCTGCGGTTCATGATATACCACACGGGGGTGGCCTTGCGATTTTATTCCCGAACTGGATGAAGCGTGTTGTAGATGAAAATGTAAGTCGTTTTAAACAGTTCGCTATTCGTGTATTCGATGTAGAAACAGATGAAAAGGCTGATCGAGAAATTGCGCTAGAAGGAATTGAGGCGTTACGTCAATTTTGGACTTCAATTGAGGCACCAGTAAGGTTAGCGGATTACGGTATTGGGGAAAATGAAATTGATTTAATGGCTGATAAAGCGATGGCTTATGGTGAATTTGGTAACTTTAAAAAATTAAATAAAGACGATGTTTTAAGTATATATAAAGCTTCTTTATAAGTGAATCGAAAAAAGAAACCCATTTGATATAACAATCAAATGGGTTTCTTTTTTATTGTTTATAACTGTTTATGACCGGTTTTGGTTATTTGTGAATGTTTATGGTTGATTTTTGTGATCGTTTTCATTATACTGTAATCAAAGAAGAGGTGAATAAAATGTTAACTCCTGAACGTCATCAAATGATATTGCAACTTGTAAAAGAGCAGAAGGTTGTTAAATTACAGCAATTAGTGGAAAGAACAGAAAGCTCTGAATCAACAATTCGTCGTGATTTAGCGCAATTGGAAAAGCAAAGGTTATTAAAAAGAGTTCATGGTGGTGCTGCTGTTTTAACAGGAAAAGGGCAAGAGCCAACGATGGTTGAAAAATCATCCAAAAACATTCAAATAAAGCAACAAATTGCTAACTATGCGGCTAGCATTGTTGAACAAGGTGATTGCATTTATTTAGATGCAGGAAGTACAACATTTGAAATGATTCCATTTTTAATAAATAAAGATGTTACTGTCGTTACGAATGGACTTATGCATATTGAAGCTTTAGCTGAAAATAATATTCGTGCGTATTTACTAGGTGGAATGATGAAAAGTAGGACGAAAGCTTTAATTGGTGCTATGGCACAGGAAAGCATGCAGAAGTACCGTTTTGATAAATGTTTCTTAGGAGCGAATGGTGTACATGAACAGCTTGGTTTTACAACTCCAGATCCAGAAGAGGCACTTTTAAAACAAATGGCATTAACATTTGCGAACGAAGGATATTTCTTAATTGATGAAAGTAAGTTTTCAGAAGTTGCGTTTGCGAAAATAGCCAATGTTGAAGAAGCGAATATTATTACAAACCATTTAGAAATTGATTTAGAAAAATATAAAAGACAAACCAATGTAATTGAGGCTGATAAACAATGATCTATACAGTTACTTTAAACCCATCTATTGATTATGTAGTACAAGTTAATTCCTTCGATTTAGGCGCAGTAAATCGAGCAGAGAAAGATATGAAATTTCCTGGAGGGAAAGGTATTAACGTTTCTCGTGTTCTTCATCGTTTAGGTGTTGAAAATGTAGCGCTTGGATTTACTGGTGGATTTACCGGTCGATTTATTAAAGATGTATTACAGGCGGAAGGTGTAACAACAAACTTCGTCCAAGTAGACGGTGATTCCCGAATTAATGTGAAAATAAAAGGGCAAGAAGAGACAGAATTAAATGGGCAAGGTCCTAATGTGACAAATGAACAATTTGAACAATTAATGAAACAAATCGAAAGTATGAGGCAGGGAGATTGTGTTGTACTAGCTGGAAGTGTACCGGCGTCTATCTCAACTACTTTTTATGAATCAATCGCAACGCTCGGAGCTGAGAAAGGTATTCGCGTAGTAGTCGATGCAAGTGGAAGTGCGCTGCAGCATGTAATTAAAAATAAACCATTTTTAATAAAGCCTAATCATCATGAACTTGGTGAGTTATTCGGAGTAGAGATTTCAACAGTAGAAGATGTTTTACCGTTTGGAAGAAAATTAGTTGAACAAGGTGTAGAGCATGTTATCGTATCAATGGCTGGAGATGGGGCTTTATTATTTACGGCAGAAGGTATATATGAAGCAACTGTTCCAAAAGGTGTTGTAATTAATTCGGTTGGGGCCGGAGATTCTCTCGTTGCAGGATTTGTGGGTAAATATGAACAGACAAAAGATATTGAAAAGGCATTTCAATATGGCGTTGCAACAGGGAGTGCAACAGCATTTTCAGCTGATTTATGTGAAAAAGAAAAAGTAGAAGAATTATTGTCGCAAGTAATTGTAGCTAAGCGATAGGGGGGAGCAATATATGAAAATTACAGAACTATTAAAAAGGGATACAGTTATTATGAATTTGACAGCTTCAAATAAAGAAGCTGTCATAGATGAATTAGTTGAGAAATTAGACGGCGCAAATCGTTTAAATAGTAAAGCTGAATTTAAAGAAGCTATTTTAAAGCGGGAGTCACAAAGTACAACTGGCATAGGGGAAGGGATTGCAATACCTCATGCGAAAACAAAAGCTGTTAAACAACCAGCGATTTGTTTTGGTAGAAGTGTAAGCGGTATCAACTATGAATCGCTTGACGGACAGCCAGCGCATTTATTCTTTATGATTGCTGCGAGCGAAGGGGCGAATAATACTCATTTAGAAACGTTATCGCGCCTATCTACATTATTAATGGATGAAGGATTTCGTAAGCAATTGTTAGAAGCAAAGGATGAAGAGGAACTTCTTCGTTTATTTGATGAAAAAGAGAATGAAAAAGAAGAAGAAGACATTGAAGTTGCAAAACCAGAAGGAAACGAACCATACGTACTAGCAGTTACGGCTTGCCCAACTGGAATCGCTCACACCTATATGGCAGCGGATAGCTTGAAAGCAAAAGCAGCAGAGCTAGGTATAGCAATTAAAGTTGAGACGAACGGATCAACAGGAGTAAAAAACGGTTTAACGAAAGAGGACATTGAACGCGCAACGGCTATAATTGTTGCGGCAGATAAACAAGTAGAAATGAACCGTTTTGCTGGGAAACATGTCATTCAAGTGCCAGTCGCTGATGGGATTAGAAAAACGGAAGCGCTTCTTAATCGAGCTGTAAAACAAGATGCGCCAATCTTTAAAGGAATAAAGGAAGATGGGAAGACAGAAAGTACAGAGGAAGAAAAAGGATTAGGGATTTATAAGCACTTAATGAGTGGTGTAAGTAATATGCTTCCATTCGTTGTTGGTGGCGGGATTTTAATTGCACTAGCATTTTGGATTGGTGGTATAAAAGCAGAAGGACCATTGGCTGAATTGTTAATGTCTATTGGTGGAGGCAAAACAGGTGCGTTTTTATTCCTCGTACCAATTTTAGCTGGATTTATTGCGAGTTCTATTGCTGATCGTCCAGGATTTATGCCTGGTGTTGTCGGTGGATTCTTAGCAGCACATGCGAATGCTGGATTTTTAGGGGGATTAATTGCTGGTTTCTTAGCTGGGTATGTTGTTTTAGGATTGAAAAGATTGTTTTCAGGATTACCAGCACAGTTAGAAGGAATTAAACCTGTATTGTTATATCCGGTCTTTGGATTGTTGATTACAGGAGTTGTTATGCAAAAAGTAGTAATTCCGCCTGTAGTAGCATTGAATGAAATGTTAACAGGTTGGTTAAATGGTTTGAACGGTACAAATGCTATATTACTAGGTCTTATATTAGGTGGTATGATGGCAATTGATATGGGTGGTCCAATTAACAAAGCTGCATTTACATTTGGTATTGCTGCAATAGAAGCGCAGAACTTTGGCGTGCACTCTGCTGTTATGGCGGGTGGTATGGTACCACCATTAGCGATTGCATTCGCAACTACTTTCTTTAAATCGAAATTTACTGAAGCAGAACGTAAATCTGGTTTAACAAATTATATTATGGGAGCATCGTTTATTACAGAAGGTGCGATTCCATTTGCAGCTGCAGATCCGATTCGAGTAATAGTAAGTTGTGTTGTTGGTTCAAGTATTGCGGGTGCATTATCTATGTTATTCCAAATTACATTACCAGCACCGCATGGTGGATTGTTTGTTATCGCATTAGTAAATAAACCGGTGCTATATATTTTCTCGATATTTATAGGGACAGTTATTTCAGCTCTTATGATGGGGATTTGGAAAAAGAAAGTTAAATAACACATGAAAAAGGAGTAGCTTTTATTAGCTGCTCTTTTTTATTACAAAAAAGGAGATTAATAATTGGAGAATGATGAATTTTGGTAAAAGATGTAATGAAATATGGTTTTTTTGTAACAAAAAAGTAATACTGTAATTTTTTTTGGAAAAAAATTCTGGGCTGATATGTAGAAAATATATGAAAACTATTGGGAATTCTATTAGAAATGGAATTCATTAATATGGAAATTTATGTTACAACTCATTAATCGTGTATTACGAATGGTTTGTAATTGTGTGATTTCTAAAAATCTTAAAAATCTGTTGCTATAATGAAAATACGAAAACAAAGCAAATGGAGGCTATTCATGAAAAAATTATTAGGTATAGCAACGGCGGCAGTTTTTGGTCTTGGGATTTTTGCAGGTTCTGCGAAAGCAGAAACGATTGTAACAACAGACGTATTAAATGTTAGAGAAAACCCAACTGTAGAGTCAAAGCTTGTAGGTAAAATGTTAAGTGGAAATAAATTAGATGTTATAAATACAGAAAACGGATGGGCAAAAATTAAATTAAATGGTAAAGAAGCGTTTGTAAGTGCTGAATTTACAAAAAGTACATATTATGTAACGGCGGGCGCGTTAAATGTTCGTGCTGGAGCGAATACTGACTCTGAAATTCTTGGTAAACTGAATAAAGATGATGTAATTGAAACGACAAATCAAGTTCAAAATGAATGGTTACAATTTGACTATAATGGAAAAACGGGATATGTTCACATGCCATTTTTAACAGGGACGGCACCTGTAATAGAAAAGAAAGAAGTTGTAACGCAAGAAGAGGCGCCAGTAAGAGTAAATACGCCAGTTAAAAATAATAAAGTAGTTAAGAGCAAAGAGTCTGTTAAAAATGTAGAATCAAGTAAACCTGTCGCAAAACAACAGTCAACTACGAAACAAGTTACGAAATCTACTGAAACAAGTGCACCTGCTGGTGGACGTGAAATAACAGTAGAAGCGACAGCGTATACAGCCCATCCAAGTGAGAATGGTACGTATGGTGGTCGTGTATTAACTGCAATGGGGCATGATTTAACAGCAAATCCGAATATGAAAGTAATTGCTGTTGATCCTAAAGTAATTCCGCTTGGATCAAAAGTATGGGTAGAAGGATATGGAGAAGCGATTGCTGGAGATACTGGTGGTGCGATTAAAGGAAATCGTATTGATGTATTAGTCGGTTCAGATGGTAGTGCCAATAGCTGGGGGCGCAAATCTGTAAAAGTGAAAGTGATCAAATAGTGTATATGTATTAATATAAAAGGCGGTTGCTTGAAAGTATGTAAGCAACCGCCTTTTATAGGTTATTGAAAAGGATAAATAGTTTTACCTGTAATAATTTTATAGGCACTGCAAAATTGATTTTGTATATACTCTGTATTTTTATTTTCTGGATGTAATGTTGTTTCTTGGAGAGTAGAATGAAAAGAACGTAGCAAACAATTTAAGGCGAAATATAATTCTTCTTGTGAACAATTTTGTTCTTTTGTAGCAGTAGCTAAAATAAGGTCTTTTGTTAAAGATGAAAAATTAATGGTGGATTGTTTCATAGTCAACTCATCCTCTCGAAGGTATTTTTAATCATGTATATGCGGAATTGGACAAACTATGTTCTTTTTTATTTATAATTTCATGTACCGAAATGAAAGAACTTGCAATCATGCCGTTAAAATTGGTAAGATTGGATATAATCAATAGATGGAGTACATTACATAAAGAGAGTTGAATGATATGGGAGAAGTGCAACGTGAAAAAGTTGCTGTCATCATTGGACCAACTGCTGTTGGAAAGACGAAGTTAAGTATTGATCTTGCCAAAGCGTTGAATGGTGAAATTATAAGTGGAGATTCCATGCAGATTTATCGTACGATGGATATTGGAACTGCAAAGGTGACAGAAGAAGAGATGGATGGAATGCCGCATTATATGGTCGATATAAAAAATCCGGAAGAATCATTTTCTGTTGCCGAATTTCAAGAACGTGTTCGTAAGCATATTCGAGAGATTACAGAGCGTGGTAAATTGCCAATTATCGTTGGTGGAACTGGTCTGTATATACAATCTGTTTTATTCGATTATCAGTTTACGGATGATGCTGGCGATACTATATACCGAGAACAAATGGAAAAGTTAGCATTAGAACGTGGTGTGGAATATGTACATAAGAAATTACAAGAAGTAGACCCAGAAAGTGCTGAGCGTATTCATGCAAATAATGTACGTCGTGTCATTAGAGCGTTAGAAATTTTCCACACGACGGGTGAAAAAATGAGTGATCAACTTGAAAAACAAGAAAACGAGTTATTATACGATGTTTCCTTGATTGGCTTGACAATGGATCGAGAAATGCTATACGATCGCATTAACTTACGAGTTGATATAATGATGGACCAAGGGTTATTAGAAGAAGTAGAAGGATTGTATAATAGAGGGATACGAGATTGTCAATCTATTCAAGCGATTGGGTATAAAGAGATATATGATTATTTTGAGGATCGTGTCTCTTTAGAAGAAGCGGTATCACAATTAAAGACTAATTCACGTCGTTATGCAAAGCGTCAATTAACGTGGTTCCGTAATAAGATGGATGTCACGTGGTTTGATGTTACAGGCGGTGAAAAAACGTCAGAAATTTTACGATACATAGAAGGAAAATTACAACTAAAGTCGAATAATAGTAAGTAGAGAAAAAGAGGAGGATTCGACATGAAGCAATCAATCAATATTCAAGATCAGTTTTTAAATCAACTCCGTAAAGAAAATACGTTTGTTACGCTGTACTTATTAAATGGTTTCCAGCTTCGTGGATTAATTAAAGGATTTGATAATTTTACAGTCCTACTGGAAACAGAGGGTAAGCAACAGCTTATTTATAAACATGCAATTTCTACATTTGTACCACAAAAAAATGTTTCAATTGAATTAGAGTAGTAATGAATTATTGTACATAACAAAAAAAGAGCGAGTTTCTCGCTCTTTTTTTATTTGCTATAAACAATACATAGTGAAATTTAAGCAATTCTAAATACAGTAAGGCGAATGTTAGTGTTTCCTGTTGCAGGGATCGTAATCTCGTTAAGAGTAGATTGGACAGAAATGTTTGCGCCAGCTCTTAACGTTTCGATTGTAGTGAATGAAAGTGAGTCGCCTATTAAATTTGAAGAAAAGTTATCAGTTGCGACTGCTCCATTAATTGAAATGCCTACTCCAAGAGGAGCGCATCCTGGCGCAGTTGTAGAAATAGATACGCTAATCACATAAATACCGCCGTTGATAACCGTAACTGTATCTGTGCCATTAAAGATAATATTGTTTACGTTAATTGCAGTACTGAAAATAAAGTTATTAAATTGTAGTACTGTTTGTTGAATGTTGTTTGTAACAACAATTGTTGCTACAGGGAAGCTAGGTCCAGTAGGGCCAGTAACTCCTATACCAGTGGCACCGGTAGCGCCTGTTGGCCCTTGAACACCTTGAGGTCCAGTAGCACCCGTGTTCCCTTGAACACCTTGAGGTCCAGTAGCACCCGTGTTCCCTTGAACACCTTGAGGTCCAGTAGCACCCGTGTTCCCTTGAACACCTTGAGGTCCAGTGGCACCCGTGTTCCCTTGAACACCTTGAGGTCCAGTAGCGCCTGTGTTCCCTTGAACACCTTGAGGCCCAGTAGCACCAGTATTACCTTGAGGCCCCTGAGGTCCAGTAGGCCCGCCAGAAGGTCCGGTAGGTCCGGTAACTCCTATGCCAGTAGCGCCCGTGTTCCCTTGAGGTCCTTGAATACCCTGAGGCCCAGTAGCACCCGTGTTCCCTTGAGGTCCTTGAATACCCTGAGGCCCAGTAGCACCCGTGTTCCCTTGAGGTCCTTGAATACCCTGAGGCCCAGTAGCACCCGTGTTCCCTTGAACGCCTTGAATACCCTGAGGCCCAGTAGCACCCGTGTTCCCTTGAACGCCTTGAGGTCCAGTAGCACCAGTAGCGCCCGTGTTCCCTTGAGGTCCTTGAATACCCTGAGGCCCAGTAGCACCCGTGTTCCCTTGAGGTCCTTGAATACCCTGAGGCCCAGTAGCACCCGTGTTCCCTTGAACGCCTTGAGGTCCAGTAGCACCAGTAGCGCCTGTGTTCCCTTGAACGCCCTGAGGTCCAGTAGCACCAGTATTACCTTGAGGTCCTTGAATACCCTGAGGCCCAGTAGCACCCGTGTTCCCTTGAACGCCCTGAGGTCCGGTAGCACCCGTGTTCCCTTGAGCACCTTGAGGTCCGGTAGCGCCTGTGTTCCCTTGAACACCTTGAGGCCCAGTAGCACCAGTATTACCTTGAGGCCCCTGAGGTCCAGTAGGTCCAGGAGGCCCGCCAGAAGGTCCGGTAGGTCCGGTAACTCCTATGCCAGTAGCGCCCGTGTTCCCTTGAGGTCCTTGAATACCCTGAGGCCCAGTAGCACCCGTGTTCCCTTGAACACCTTGAGGTCCGGTAGCACCTGTGTTCCCCTGAGCACCTTGAGGTCCAGTGGCACCAGTAGCGCCTGTGTTCCCTTGAACGCCCTGAGGTCCGGTAGCGCCTGTGTTCCCTTGAACACCTTGAGGTCCAGTGGCACCAGTAGCGCCTGTGTTCCCTTGAGCACCCTGAGGTCCAGTAGCACCGGTAGCACCCGTGTTCCCTTGAGCACCTTGAGGTCCGGTAGCACCAGTAGCACCCGTGTTCCCTTGAACACCCTGAGGTCCAGTGGCACCAGTAGCGCCTGTGTTCCCTTGAACACCTTGAGGTCCAGTGGCACCAGTAGCGCCTGTGTTCCCTTGAACACCTTGAGGTCCGGTAGCGCCTGTGTTCCCTTGAACACCTTGAGGTCCGGTAGCGCCTGTGTTCCCTTGAACACCTTGAGGTCCAGTGGCACCAGTAGCGCCTGTGTTCCCTTGAGCACCCTGAGGTCCAGTAGCACCGGTAGCACCCGTGTTCCCTTGAACACCTTGGGGTCCGGTAGCACCCGTGTTCCCTTGAACACCCTGAGGTCCAGTAGCACCAGTAGCACCCGTGTTCCCTTGAACACCCTGAGGTCCAGTAGCGCCGGTAGCGCCCGTGTTCCCTTGAACGCCCTGAGGTCCGGTAGCACCCGTGTTCCCTTGAACACCCTGAGGTCCAGTAGCACCAGTAGCACCAGTAGCACCCGTGTTCCCTTGAACACCCTGAGGTCCAGTAGCGCCTGTGTTCCCTTGAGCACCCTGAGGTCCAGTAGCACCAGTAGCACCCGTGTTCCCTTGAACACCCTGAGGTCCAGTAGCGCCTGTGTTCCCTTGAGCACCTTGAGGTCCAGTGGCACCAGTAGCGCCTGTGTTCCCTTGAACACCTTGAGGTCCAGTGGCACCAGTAGCGCCTGTGTTCCCTTGAACGCCCTGAGGTCCAGTAGCGCCTGTGTTCCCTTGAGCACCTTGAGGTCCAGTGGCACCAGTAGCGCCTGTGTTCCCTTGAACGCCCTGAGGTCCGGTAGCGCCCGTGTTCCCTTGAGGTCCAGTAGCACCGGTAGCACCCGTGTTCCCTTGAACACCTTGAGGTCCAGTAGCACCGGTAGCACCCGTGTTCCCTTGAACGCCCTGAGGTCCAGTGGCACCAGTAGCGCCTGTGTTCCCTTGAACACCTTGAGGTCCAGTGGCACCAGTAGCGCCTGTGTTCCCTTGAACGCCCTGAGGTCCAGTGGCACCAGTAGCGCCTGTGTTCCCTTGAACGCCCTGAGGTCCAGTAGCGCCTGTGTTCCCTTGAGCACCTTGAGGTCCAGTGGCACCAGTGGCGCCTGTGTTCCCTTGAACGCCCTGAGGTCCGGTAGCGCCCGTGTTCCCTTGAGGTCCAGTAGCACCAGTAGCGCCTGTGTTCCCTTGAACACCTTGAGGTCCAGTAGCACCGGTAGCACCCGTGTTCCCTTGAACACCTTGAGGTCCAGTAGCACCGGTAGCACCCGTGTTCCCTTGAACGCCTTGAGGTCCAGTAGCACCAGTAGCACCAGTAGCGCCTGTGTTCCCTTGAACGCCCTGAGGTCCGGTAGCGCCCGTGTTCCCTTGAGGTCCGGTAGCGCCCGTGTTCCCTTGAGGTCCGGTAGCGCCCGTGTTCCCTTGAGGTCCGGTAGCGCCCGTGTTCCCTTGAGGTCCAGTAGCACCAGTAGCGCCTGTGTTCCCTTGAACGCCCTGAGGTCCGGTAGCGCCCGTGTTCCCTTGAGGTCCAGTAGCACCAGTAGCGCCTGTGTTCCCTTGAGGTCCGGTAGCGCCCGTGTTCCCTTGAGGTCCAGTAGCACCAGTAGCGCCTGTGTTCCCTTGAGGTCCGGTAGCGCCCGTGTTCCCTTGAGGTCCAGTAGCACCAGTAGCGCCTGTGTTACCTCGAGGCCCAGTAGGCCCGGTAGGACCTCTGCCGAACGAAGCTGAATTAACTAGAGTAGTTTGTAACTCTGCAATTAATTTAAGGAGTTCTTGGAGTGTACAATGATCGATTCGGAATAACTTTGTGATGTAAAGTAAATAATTAATTAAAATTTGGAGTTCAACAAATACAGCACTTGCTACGAAAGTTGGATTTTTTAATATAGTTATTAAGTTTTTAATAATTGCTAATCCTTGCGCTTTCAGGGAGGAAGTAGCTTCTAGTGAACAAATAAATTTACTTAGTAGGTCCAATGTATCAATTAGATCTTCAATATTTTGGGGAGATGGATTTGCAAAAAGTTTTGGGATTATTTTTGTTAAATCGATAATGATTGCGCGAAATGTTCTAAGTTGTGCTTTAGTAATTGGGATGGATGGGGTATTTGGGATTCGTCCAGCGCTACTTGGAAAGCATGGTTTGGAGAATTTGTTTTGACTGTCGTCATAACGAGACATTAAATCTCTCCTTTCTAATGAGAATGTGAATGAAACTCATCATAGTAGATGCAAAAATTAGTTAAATGGTCATAGTAAAATCGTTTGTTTAAAGAAAAAATAGAAAAAACGCCTCATGATAAGGCGTTTTTTCTATTTTCTGCGTATTGATAATATCGTTTTAGTGAAACTTTTGATTTGAATCCAGCTAGTTTTATAATTTCTGACTCCGGAGTTTCTTTTTTTATTAAGTTTAAAATATAGGTGTTACGAAAGTGTTGTCCTGAGATTCCTTTGCGTAAATTAGCTCTAGATACTTCAAGGCGAATCATTTTTTGGATAGCGATTTCTGTTAATCCCTTCGGTGCATCATTTTCGTATACCCATCTGTATGTTCCGCGATTAAAATCAAATGCGATAAATAATGGGTCATGACTATGGTATTTTGGACGAACGGGTTCAGGGATGCTTTTGTAATAAGTATATAGTTGTTTTTTGTCTTCGTTAGTTAATGTAATTGTTCTTTCTACCCCTGCGGTTGCTGGGATAGAGAATGTGTTAGTTTCAAAGTGAACGTGATGCATAGTTAACGCTGTAAGTTCCTGTAAGGATAATCCATAGTCGATTAATAAGTTTAAAATAGCAACATTACGATCCATTAATAAAGGGCGCACAGGACGTTGTTTTTCTGAAAGTCCTTCTAATGAAGTGATTATATGTTTTAATCTTTTTTCTTCATCAGATGAAATGAAATCTTCGTTACGAAGTGTGCGGTCTGGTTGAATAGAAATTTCCATGTTCTTTAATGGGTTAGGGATGTTTAGAAAATGATGCATTCTATTTAATACAATAAATACACGGTGCATCGTTTTCTCTGAGTAATGTCGATTCTTTTTTAGGTCGGAAAAGTAATCTTCGTAGTCTTTTGTACAAAGTGTAGCCCATATATTACTGGAAGGGAGCTTATTGTTTTTTTCTAACCAATGTCCGAAATCTTCAATGTCATAAACATAACGTTTAATGGTTGAAGCTTTTCGGCCTTTATTCAATAAAAAAATAGAAAAGGCTTGTATTGTATCATGGAATTCCGATGTTTCCATAGTCCCACCACCTTCATTATTTCTTATATTATAGCAAACTTTTCTGAAAATAGTCATTTGCAAGGGAGACAGGAATAATAATATTTGGTGAGTGGATAAAATGAGGTGATTGTATGGAACAATCGATGCGAAAGAAAAATAATAATCAAATTAACATTGTTTTAAATCATCGAAAGAAAATTTCTTTACCAGCCGCAGAAAATAAAACAGTGATTTCAAGTGAAACTACTACGAAACATGAGATGTTGCAAAGAATTGAAGAAGAAATGGGAAAGCTTATTGGGATGGATGATATAAAAAAGATAATAAAAGAAATATATGCTTGGATTTATGTAAATAAAAAAAGACAAGAAATAGGGTTGAAGTCTGAGAAGCAAGTACTTCATATGTTGTTTAAAGGGAATCCAGGTACAGGGAAGACAACTGTTGCTAGAATGATAGGGAAATTGTTGTTTGAGATGAATATTCTGTCAAAAGGGCACTTAGTTGAAGCTGAACGTGCGGATCTTGTAGGAGAGTACATCGGTCATACAGCTCAAAAAACAAGAGATTTAATAAAAAAAGCAATGGGAGGTATTTTGTTTATTGATGAGGCGTATTCATTAGCCCGAGGGGGAGAAAAAGATTTTGGGAAAGAAGCAATTGATACGCTCGTAAAGCATATGGAAGATAAACAACACGGTTTTGTATTGATTTTAGCCGGATATTCAAGAGAAATGAATCACTTTCTTTCATTAAATCCAGGTCTGCAATCACGTTTTCCGTTTATAATTGAATTTGCGGATTACTCAGTAAATCAGCTGTTAGAAATAGGGAAGAGGATGTATGAAGAACGTGAATACCAGTTATCGAAAGAGGCTGAATGGAAATTTAGAGATCATTTACATGCTGTAAAGTACTCGTCGCAAATTACATCATTTAGTAATGGACGATATGTACGTAATATTGTTGAAAAATCGATTCGTACACAGGCTATGCGGTTGTTGCAAGAGGATACGTATGATAAATATGATTTAATTGGGATATCAAGTTGTGATTTGATGCTTGAAGAGGAGACGCACAGTACGTAAACTGTGCGTCTGTTTTTTTGTATAAGTGCTTTTACTCTTTTTTTGCTTTTTCTTGATAAGGTTTATGGAAGTGTTCCATTTTAGCGCTTTTTTCGTGTGCAGAATTAGGATCGTGTCCAATTTGACCTACTGAGCTTTTTTGAGCACTTTTATTAACATGGTTTGTCATTTGTATTCACCTCGCTTTGAGGATTAGTATAAACATTTTGTAAAGAAAAACTCATTAGAAAAGAAAAACCTCTTTACGATATGTAAAGAGGTTAGATTACTATTTATGCATTGAACGTTCCTTTGTATCGATGCGTC
This sequence comes from Bacillus sp. 16GRE42, assembly GCF_019837435.1. Lineage (NCBI taxonomy): Bacteria > Bacillati > Bacillota > Bacilli > Caryophanales > Bacillaceae > Bacillus > Bacillus sp. 16GRE42. The sequence continues at coordinate 1,160,396 of NZ_JADAXF010000001.1, read as the reverse complement.
TATGCGGTAAATGCCATTTGTAATGAATAGAAACCATGCGGAAGCAAACAATTAAAATGAATAAGGTATATAGAGCCCAATCGCTAACAATAATTTGAGCACCGATTAAGAAACCTGCTAGAATCGTCCAAAAGGCATATACTTCAGCTCGAAGGACGAGAGGTTTTCTGCGGGCTAAAAGATCGCGGATGATACCACCGCCAATACCAGTTAAAACAGCTGCTACGATTGTAGCGCTAATTGGTAAATTTAATTTTTGAGCATATAATGCTCCTTGTACGGCGAATGCTGATAAGCCGATAGCATCAGTGATATTTTCCCACTTTTTCCAGTGTCTAATTAATTTATTAGGAAAAAGAAAAATAATCGTCATTGATAGTAGTGCGATTTGGAATAACATGTCTTGTTGCCAAAGCGCGACAATCGGATAACCGATTAATAAATTACGAAGGGCACCTCCCCCAAATGCGGTTGCCATTCCTAAAATATAAACTCCGAAAATATCATAATCTTCTTCCATTGCAACAATGGCTCCGCTTAGTGCGAAAGCGATTGTGCCTATGATGCTAAAAATCTCCCATGCCATGAATTTTCTCCCCCGCTAACTAGATGAAATGTGCTTCCTCTGCTATTATATTAGAAGGTTTAAATTTCGAAAAGGATGAGTGAACATATTTGATGGAAGAAAAAGAAAAAGTCATATTAGTAGGCTGTCAATTGCCACAAGATGATGATGAAAAGTTTATGCATTCCATGAAAGAGCTTGCATCGCTAGCGAAGACTGCACGAGCAGAATTATTAGTGTCTACAACGCAAAAACGACCGAAGTTTCATCCGGCGACTTATATAGGTAAAGGTAAATTAGAAGAGCTTACAATGTTAACGGAAGAATTAGAACCGGATGTTATCGTATTTAATAACGAATTAACGCCGAGTCAAATTCGGAATTTATCCTCAGTATTAGATGCGAGGGTAATTGATCGAACGCAACTAATATTAGATATTTTTGCGCAACGTGCGAAGTCGAGGGAAGGTAAGCTTCAAGTAGAATTAGCTCAGTTGCAATATACAATGCCGCGTCTTATGGGGCAAGGATTGTCGTTATCACGTCTTGGTGGTGGTATTGGAACGAGAGGGCCGGGTGAGACGAAACTTGAGACGGATCGTCGCCATATTCGATCACGCGTTGATGAAATAAAGAAACAACTTGCGGTTGTTGTGGAGCATCGAAAAAGATATCGTGAGAGAAGAAAAAATAATAAAGTATTTCAAGTTTCATTAATAGGGTATACGAATGCGGGAAAATCTACACTGTTTAATAGATTGACGGAAGCAGATACGTTTGAAGAAAACTTGTTGTTTGCAACGCTAGACCCGACGACAAGGAAGATGCCGTTACCTTCAGGTTATACAGTATTACTAACTGATACGGTGGGTTTTATACAAGATTTACCTACGTCATTAATTGCTGCTTTTCGTTCGACATTAGAAGAAGCTGGTGAAGCGGATGTTATTTTACATGTAGTTGATTCAGCAGATCCTAATTATGTAGGGCATGAGAAAACAGTAAAACGATTATTGTCAGAACTTGAAATTAATCATATTCCTATTATTACGTTATATAATAAAAAAGATGAATTACATCAAAACTTTATTCCGTTTCCGAAAAGTGACTTCTTAATGACTAGTGCCTTTGAACAAAGTGATTTATTGCATATAAAAGAAGCGATAGAAACGAAAATGAAGGAAGAAATGAATCGTTATCAAGTGGAAATTCCACCGAGTGAAGGTAAGTTGTTAACGCTATTAAAGACAGAAACGCTATTAACAAAGATGGAGTTTCTGGAAGATAAATTTGTATATGATTGCGTAGGGTATATTTTTGCTCATTCATCGCTTAATGTGCAATTAAAGAGATTTTTAGTGGAAGAAGGAGAAAATAAAAATGTTTGATCGTTTGAAAAATGGAGAAAAAATTGCTCCAATCGTAAAAGAAGTAGAGAGCCAGGTTACAGAAGTACATAAACGCGCGGATGAAGTAATTGAAAGTAATCAGTTTCGTGTATTAGAAAGTTTTCGTAAACATAAAATTAGTGATTCGCATTTTATTCCGACGACAGGTTACGGTTATGATGATATTGGCCGTGATACGTTAGAAAAAGTGTATGCGGATGTATTTGGAGCGGAAGCTGGTCTTGTTCGTCCGCAAATTATTTCAGGTACTCATGCTATTTCTACAGCGTTATTCGGTATTTTACGTCCGGGAGATGAGCTATTGTACATCACTGGCAAACCGTACGATACGTTAGAAGAAATCGTTGGTGTACGCGGAAAAGGTGTAGGTTCATTTAAAGAATATAATATTGGTTATAATGCAGTTCCGCTTACTGAAGAGGGGCTTGTTGATTTTGGAGCTGTTGCGACTGCAATTCATAGTAATACGAAGATGATTGGGATTCAGCGCTCAAAAGGTTATGCTACTCGTCCATCATTTACTATTTCTCAAATTAAAGAGATGATAGCATTCGTTAAAGAAATTAAACCTGATGTTGTTGTGTTTGTAGATAACTGTTATGGTGAGTTTATTGAAGAGCAAGAGCCATGTCATGTTGGTGCAGATTTAATGGCAGGTTCGCTTATTAAAAACCCTGGTGGTGGAATTGTTAAAACTGGTGGTTACATTGTTGGTAAAGAACAGTATGTTGAAGCATGTGCATATCGTTTAACATCTCCAGGAATCGGTGCGGAAGCAGGGGCATCTTTATACAGTCTACAAGAAATGTATCAAGGTTTCTTCTTAGCGCCGCATGTAGCGGGACAAGCGCTAAAAGGTGCGATTTTTACAGCTGCATTTTTAGAGAAGTTAGGAATGAATACATCACCAGCATGGAATGCACCAAGAACAGATTTAATTCAGTCTGTTCAATTTGATGATAAAGATCGTATGATTGCATTCTGCCAAGCAATTCAATATGCATCTCCGATTAATTCTCACTTCACTCCATATGCCAACTATATGCCCGGTTATGAAGATGATGTAATTATGGCTGCGGGAACGTTTATTCAAGGTGCAAGTATTGAATTGTCAGCTGATGGTCCAATTCGTCCGCCTTATGTTGCTTACGTGCAAGGTGGGTTAACTTATTCACATGTAAAGATTGCGATTTGTTCTGCAATTGATGCGTTAATTGAAAAAGAATTATTAACAATTTCTTAAGGAGAAGCTGTCGATTTCGACAGCTTTTTTCGTGTGAAAGTAATAATTTATTTCATTAGAAAAAAGAATGAAAAAATTTATAAAAAATCATGTAAGAAAAGCTAACATCTATTGACACTAAACATAACATGGTGTAAAATGAGAAGCAGTTAAGGCGAAGGAGGAACTGAAACAATGAAAGAAGATAGACGTTCTGCCCCGCTGTTTCCTATTGGTATTGTTATGGATTTAACACAATTATCTGCACGTCAAATTCGCTACTATGAAGAGCATAATCTTGTTTCTCCAACCCGTACAAAGGGGAATCGTAGATTATTTTCATTTAACGATGTAGATAAGTTGTTAGAGATTAAAGATTTATTAGATCAAGGCTTGAATATGGCTGGTATTAAACAAGTGTTACTAATGAAAGTAAATCAAACAGAAACAGTGAAAGTAAAAGAAGAAACGAAAGAAATTTCAAAAACTGAGCTTCGCAAAATACTTCGAGATGAACTACAACATACAGGTAGGTTTAATCGGACTTCATTGCGACAAGGTGACATTTCAAGGTTTTTTCACTAAAGATAACTGATTCTGAAGGTGTTTAGAGGGACTAAGGAGGAATTTATAATGGCTAGGTACACAAGAGAAGATATTTTCCGTTTGGCGAAAGAAGAGAATGTAAAGTATATCCGCTTACAATTTACGGACCTTTTAGGAGTAATTAAAAACGTAGAAATTCCAGTGAGCCAATTAACAAAAGCTCTTGATAACAAAATGATGTTTGATGGATCTTCTATTGAAGGTTTCGTACGTATTGAAGAATCTGATATGTACTTATTCCCGGATTTAGATACTTGGGTAATTTTCCCTTGGACAGCTGAAAAAGGCAAAGTAGCTCGATTAATCTGTGATATTTACAATGCAGATGGCACTCCATTTGATGGCGATCCACGTAACAACTTAAAGCGTGTATTAAAAGAAATGGAAGCATTAGGATTCTCAGATTTCAATCTTGGACCAGAGCCAGAATTCTTCCTATTTAAAGTAGATGAAAAAGGAAATCCAACATTAGAATTAAACGATAACGGTGGATACTTCGACCTTGCGCCGATGGATCTAGGGGAAAACTGTCGTCGTGATATCGTTCTTGAACTTGAAGAAATGGGCTTTGAAATTGAAGCGTCTCACCATGAGGTTGCTCCAGGACAACACGAAATTGACTTTAAATATGCAAATGCAATTCGTTCATGTGATGACATTCAAACATTCAAACTTGTTGTAAAAACAATTGCTCGTAAACACGGTTTACACGCAACATTTATGCCAAAACCATTATATGGTGTGAACGGTTCAGGTATGCACTGTAACTTATCACTATTCAAAAATGGTGAGAACGTATTCTTCGATCAAAACGGTGACTTACAATTAAGTGATGATGCTCGTCACTTCATCGCAGGTATTTTAAAACACGCACCAGCATTTACAGCGGTAGCAAACCCAACTGTAAACTCTTACAAGCGTTTAGTACCTGGATACGAAGCTCCTTGTTACGTAGCATGGTCTGCACAAAATCGTAGCCCGTTAGTACGTATCCCTGCATCTCGTGGAATTAGCACACGCGTAGAAGTACGTAGTGTTGACCCAGCTGCAAACCCATATTTAGTAATGGCTACATTATTAGCAGCAGGTCTTGATGGAATTAAAAACAAATTAACTCCACCAGCTGCAGTAGACCGTAACATCTATGTAATGACAAAAGAAGAGCGCGAAGAAGCAGGCATCGTTGACTTACCAGCAACATTAGCGCAAGCATTAATTACATTGCAATCGAATGAAGTAGTATGTGGTGCACTAGGTGACCATTTACTTGAGCACTTCATCGAAGCGAAAGAGATTGAGTGGGACATCTTCCGCACACAAGTTCACCAATGGGAACGCGATCAATATATGTCTCTATACTAAGAGAGAAAAAAGCCTTGATACTACGGTATCAGGGCTTTTTTTATTTGTGAGCAAATATAAAGGCTTGTGAAATGAATTGGATGTGTGCCCGCAAAATGCCCGAAAAAAGTCATGTGGATTATTTAAAATGCGTGCTAGCTATGAATGAAAATGTGGAAGTTGAAATATGGTGTGGATGTATTTAATTCGAAAATTAAGTATTGAAAAATATAGTACCTTGCAATGAATAATACTAAGTGGTATATTATGGGTATAACAGGTACCGTGTATTGAATAGTACTGAAATGAGAAAGGGGGATTGACCTTGAACGTTCAGTTTAAAAAAGGCGTATTAGAACTGTGTGTTTTAGTACTTGTGAAACGTAAAGATTGTTACGGCTATGAACTTGTTCAGCAAATCTCAAATAAATTTTTAATATCGGAAGGGTCAGTGTATCCTTTATTACGTCGTTTAACGAAAGAAGGATATTTTCAAACGTATTTAAAAGAATCTACGGAAGGACCGCCTCGTAAATATTATCAACTAACGGAGCAAGGGGAAACGCAACTGAATTTGTTAGTAACAGAGTGGCGTGATTTTGCAAAAGGCGTACAAGAAATTATTGAAGGGGTGGAATGGGATGAGTAAAGAGCAGTTTCTTAAAGAATTATCAAGTCATCTTAGAAAGTTACCGGAAGAAGAGAGGAAAGATATTTTATTTGATTATGAAGAGCATTTTCAGTTTGGGGTAGAAGAAGGAAAAACTGAATCGGAAATAATAAAGGGCCTTGGTTCTCCGAAAGTAATTGCGAAAGACTTACTGGCTTTGTATCGCTTTGACGAAATGAAAAAGGACCCATCAACTACCAATATAACAAGGGCTGTTATGGCAGTGATTGGACTTAGTTTGTTTAATTTTATTATTGTGTTAGGCCCGTTAGTTGCAATTATCGCTTTTATATTTTCTTTTTGGGTCGGTGGGATTGCGAGTGTAGTGACACCATTTTTCGTTATTGCAAAAGTATTTATGGGTACCTTTATATGGCTGGATGTATTCGTTAGTATAACGTTTGTTGGAGTAGGTTTGTTGTTATGTCTTATCGCTTATTATAGTACGAAGTGGTTTAAAAAGTTATGCGTACGTTATGTAATATGGAACTTCAAAATGATAAAAGGGGAGTAGATGATGAAGAAAATATTGTTAGTAGCTATCGCTTGTATCATTATTGGAGTAATAGGGATTTCACAAACATATGAAAAAGCAGTGCAAACTGCAGAAGAAGGAAATAAAGAAGACGTAATTAAAAACGAAACACTAATAAATATAGAAGTTAAGTTAGATGCTGGGGATATTGTTGTCCAAAAATCTCCCGACTCTTCTTTTTATGTAAAGCAATCAGGAGATGTACGTAAACAAGAGGTTCTTATTACCGAAGATGGTGACACATTAAAAATTATTGGGGAAAGAGAAAAAGGTGCTTCATTTGATTTTTCCTTTTACAATTTCAAAATTCAAACGTCTACATTGACTATACTTGTGCCTGAACGTCTTTACCAAGATATAAAAGTAAATTCATCTGCAGGACAAATCGAAATGAGTGATGTGAAAAGTGATCGTGTAAGTGCTGGGACGCTCGCTGGAGAGGTGAATTTAAAAAAGGTAATAGGGAAAGTGACAGCGAAAACGGCTAGCGGGGATGTATATGTTGTGGATCATGATCCGAAGTATGATGTAGAGGCAAGTTCAACTGCTGGGGATGTAGATATTACTTTATTAGAAAAACCACAAGATGCAGTTATAACTGGGCAAAGCACTGCTGGCGAAGTGATGATTTTTAATGAAGAAAATAAAAATATAACAATTGGCAATGGTAGTAAAAAGATTAGCGGTAAAACAGCTGCTGGCGATGTGACGATTGAAACTCGTTCATAAGAAATAAAATGTATGAAAATCTATCAAAATATAAAAAAGAAGATAATTACCGTATATAAATAAGGTAATTATCTTCTTTTTTTATTCTTAATGTAGATCACGATATACGCCAATTACTTTTCCGATAACTGACACTTGTTTTAAAATGATAGGTTCTAATGAAGAGTTTTCTGGTTGTAGACGGAAATGGTCTTTTTCTTTATAGAAACGTTTAACAGTTGCTTCGTTATCTTCTGTTAAAGCGACTACAATTTCACCGTTGTATGCAGACTGTTGTTGGCGAACAACAACTAAATCCCCATCGAAAATACCAGCTTCAATCATACTATCTCCGGAAATGCGTAACATAAATACTTGGTCTGCTCCAGCAACAATGCTAGCTGGAAGTGGGAAGTGATCTTCTACACTTTCAACTGCTGTAATCGGTAATCCAGCAGTAACTTTTCCGACAATTGGAACTTGAATAACAGATTGTGTTTCTGTATCCATTCGGTTGTCACCTAAAATTTCAATTGCTCGTGGTTTTGTTGGATCACGTCGAATATATCCTTTTTCTTCTAGTCGTGATAAATGTCCGTGCACTGTAGAACTAGAAGCGAGGCCGACTGCTTGACCGATTTCACGTACGGAAGGTGGATATCCTTTTTCTTGTACTTTTAGCTTAATAAAGTCGAGAATGTCTTGCTGGCGTTTCGTTAACTTTTCCATGTTTTCTAACACCTCGTTTTCTTTCATTTTTCTTATTAATAAGTATAACATGCGAAAAAACATTCTACAAACATAAGTTCGAACGAAAGACGAATTTATGATACACTATAAGGAAAATATAGTGAGAAAGAAGGGTTCAAAATGAATGCAATTATTTATGCACGTGTGAGCACAACAAAAGAAGAACAGGAAACATCATTATTGCGTCAAAAAGATGAATTATTGCATTTAGCTGAGCGCTATCAAATGAATGTTGTAAAGGTGATTGAGGAGCAGGCTAGTGGTTATACAATTGAACGTGATGGCATATTAGAAGTGCTAGATACAATTCGCGATGAACAAGTTGATGTACTTCTCATACAAGATGAAACGCGCCTTGGTAGAGGGAATGCAAAGATTGCATTAATGCACTGTTTACATAAAGAGGGAATAAAAGTATATACGCATACGCATAATGGAGAATTAGAACTTTCTGACTCTGATTCGATGGTGCTAGATATAATTGGGATTGTTGAAGAGTATCAAAGAAAAATCCACAATTTAAAAATTAAACGTGGCATGCAAAGAGCGGTAGAGAAAGGATTTCGTCCAGAGAATAATTTGAAAAATCGTCATTTAAGTATAGGACGTGAGAAAAAAGAAGTGCCAATTGAGGAAATTGTACGTTTACGCCGGAATGAATTAACTTTTGAAGAAATTGCAGCAACACTTCGTGGTTTTGGTCATGATGTTTCAAAAGCAACTGTACATCGAAGATATGTCGAATATACAAAGCAATTGCTTGATAAAGAGGACTAACTATTGTATGATAATAATCAGTTTTGAGTAAAAGGGGGATTCGAGATGCAAAGTCACGAACTCATTGAACGCATTAACTTCTTAGCGAAAAAAGCAAAAGCTGAAGGTTTAACTGAAGAAGAACAACGTGAGCGCCAATCGCTACGTGAACAATATTTAAAAGGATTTCGTCAAAATATGTTAAACGAACTTAAAGGAATTAAAGTTGTTAACGAAGAAGGTACTGATGTTACACCGGCGAAATTAAAAGCTTTAAAAAAGCAAGATAATGCAAAATTAAACTAAAAGATGGGCGAAGCCCATCTTTTTTATTTATTATATCCGCTATTTAATAACTTTCCAGTTGTTATTGACTGTTGCTTCTATCTTTTTGTGCTTCAATATATAGTTAGCGATAAGTTCAGACATATCTGTTGGTATGTCTTTTATTACGGGCTTATTTTGAAACATAAAGAAGTTCCCTCCGCCGCTTGCACGATAATTATTCATAACGACGTCATATTCTTCATTCATATGAAGTGGAGCGCCTTTATACTGTAAGGATTCTACTCTCTCGCCAATTGGTTTGGAAATGTTTAATACGTACGAAATTCCTTCCCACATATCGTAATTATAGTGTTGCGGCTTTGGTTCTATGTAGGTAGGGTTTACGATGATAGTTCCATCTGCTTTTAATATGAAATAAGAAGCAGAGAGTTCAAGGGCATCTTTTATATCCGCTCCAGTTATTCTAATTACTTTTAATGTATTTGGATAAATATAATTAGAAACGATGTCACGCATTGTTACGCGATTCGGGAAACCTGGAGATGTATTATGGAATAAGCTTGTACAAGAAATGGAAACATTAGCTATATCCATCTGTATTTTATTTATGAATTCAATAAAAGGATGGTCTTGCAAACGAGTTTGCATAGCATCTGAAATTTGCATGTCCCCATAGATTACTCCAATAGGTTGATCGAGCCAATTTTGTGTTTTTTCTTCATAATCGGCAACCAAGGAAAGAATATCTTGGTCAGCCTCAATTCCTTGTACGGGCAATAATTGTGAGTAACTCTCTTTTTTTACCCATTTTTTTTCTGTTTTTTCGAATGTTACTGTTACTTTTCCAACGGAGTGTCCATTGCATCCAGTCTGTAAAATTGTTACACCATTCATTACGGTGTGAGCGATTTCCCGGTGTTGGTGGCCTGTTAGTAAAATGTCTATGCCTTCAATTTCATGGCACATTGCATATCCTTGGTTTTCACCTGTTAAAACTTCAGTCGGTACCCCAGTTTGTAAGTCGCGTTCAAATCCCCCATGGTAGGCTACGATCAATAAATCTGGTTTCTCGTGTTCGCGAATGTAAGAAACCCATCTTTTTGTTGTCTCTAATGCATCTTCAAATTGTAAATCTTGAATGTGATGGGGTTGTTCCCAATTGGGAATGTAATGTGTTGTCACCCCTAAAATAGCAATTTTTATATTTGATTCAATATGTTTTATTATATATGGTTTCCCGAAATAAGGTTCTTTTCTGTTTTTATCTAAAATATTTGCTGATAGATACGGGAAGTTTGCAGTAGAAATAGCATTATTTAATATGTCCATTCCATAATTAAATTCATGATTCCCAATAACTGCAGCATCATAACGTAAATAGTTCGCTAATAAAGACATTGGATTTTTCTTATCTTCTTCATATGTAGCGTAATGATAAGTAAAGGGTGTTCCTTGTATGAAGTCACCGTTATCAATTAAAAGAACGTTTCTGTTTTGGGAACGTTCTTTTTTTATAAGAGTAGAAATTTTGGCTAAACCAATTTCAGCTTGGGAGTTATCTTGGTAGTGAATTGGATAAACAGTGCCATGTATATCACTTGTTAAAAAAATGTTTAAAGTTACAATTTGATTTGGATTCAATATCATTCACCTTTTCTATTGTTATCTACTAATTAAGCATATCAAATATATGAAGAGAATTTTAATGAGAATGTATAGAATGTGTAAAGATTCTGTAAATAATGAATTATCCGTAAAAATGTGTGATATATTTCTTCATGTTTACGGAAGACAATTTTATAACAACAAAAATGGAGGCATTAATATGTTGAAAAAAGTTTTTGCAATGAGTACGACAGTTGTACTAGCGGCGGGATTATTAAGTGGTTGTGGAACGAAAGAATCAAGTGCAAGTAAAACTGAAGATACGAAAAAAGGTTATGTACCGAAGACTTTAAATGTTCAATTTGTTCCTTCTCAAAATGCAGATACATTAGAGGCAAAGGCAAAACCATTGGAAAAGCTACTAAGTGATAAATTAAATATTCCGGTAAAAGTTAGTATTTCAACGAATTACAATACAATTGTAGAAGCGATGGCGTCTAAGCAAGTAGATGTAGGTTTTTTACCTCCAACAGCGTATGTGCTAGCGCATGAGAAAAAGGCTGCAAACGTAATTTTACAAGCACAACGTTTTGGAGTAGATGATGGAACAGGAGCCCCTACAAAGGATTTAGTAGACTTTTATAAATCTGAGTTTGTAGTTAAGAAAGATTCAAATATTAACAGTGTAAAAGATTTAAAAGGTAAAAAAATTGGCTATCAAGATGTAACATCATCAGCAGGGTATGTATGGCCTGCGGCTGTATTGTTAAAAGAGGGAATTGATCCGTTAAAGGATGTGAAACCTGTTACACTAAAAGGTCACGATCAGTCGCTTATTGCTCTTTTAAATGGTGATGTAGATGCAGCTGTTGTATTCCAAGATGCTCGTAATATTGTGAAAAAAGATTATCCGAATATATTCGATCAAACGAAAATAGTGAAATTTACGGAAAAAATTCCAAACGATACGATTTCGGTACGTTCTGATTTAGATGCAGAGTGGAGTAAGAAATTACAGGATGCTTTCATTGAAATAGGAAAGAATGAGGAAGGTCACAAAATCATTAAAGAAGTATATTCACATGAAGGATATGTTAAATCTGATGATAGTAAATTTGATATCGTTCGTGAATATGGAAAGAAAGTAAAAACGCAATAATACATATGGAAATGGCAGCTAACTGGAAGGTGTATGTTTCCAGTTAGTTTGCCGTTTTGAATACATAGAAGGTAGGTAAGATGTGTGATAGAATTTCGAAATGTTTCCAAAATGTATCCGAATGGTACAAAAGGATTGAATAATATAAACTTGAACATTCAAAAAGGTGAGTTTGTTGTAATGGTAGGGCTGTCCGGAGCTGGAAAATCTACACTTCTCAGATCGGTAAATCGCCTTCATGAGATTACAGAAGGCGAAATTATAATTGAAGGTGAGTCTATTACTGCTGCGAAAGGAAAAGGATTACGACGCATGCGCCGGGATATTGGCATGATTTTTCAAAGTTTTAACCTTGTAAAGCGATCCACGGTATTGAAGAATGTATTGGCTGGGCGTGTTGGATATCATTCGACACTGCGTACAACGTTAGGTCTATTTCCAAAAGAAGATTTGGAGCTTGCCTTTCAATCGTTAAAAAGGGTGAATATTTTAGAAAAAGCATATGCGCGAGCTGATGAATTATCAGGAGGACAACAGCAACGCGTATCGATTGCTAGAGCGTTGGCGCAAGAAGCAAAAATCATATTGGCAGATGAACCTGTTGCGTCGTTAGATCCGCTAACAACGAAGCAAGTATTAGATGATTTGAAAAAAATTAATGAAGATTTTGGGATTACAACAATTGTAAACTTACATTCTATTGATTTAGCTAGGCAATATGCGACACGCGTTATTGGATTACATGCAGGCGAAATTGTTTTTGATGGTTCTGTAGACGAGGCAACGGATGAAAAATTTGCTGAAATTTATGGAGACGTAGCGCAGAAAAGTGAATTATTAAAGGTGGCAGTTAAATGAATGATGTGACGATATATTCAAAATCGATACCGAAGCCGCCAAGTAAGTTGAAACATATGTTAACGGTTATTCTAGTTATTTTACTGTTGTGGGGAAGTAGTATACAGGTCGACGCATCATTTTCAAAACTAGTAGTTGGTTTTCCTAATATGATGGACTTATTAAAAGAGATGGTGCCGCCAGATTGGAGTTATTTTCAAGTTATTACAACAGCGATGTTAGATACAATACGTATGGCGATTATTGGAACGACTTTAGGAGCGATTTTAGCTATTCCACTGGCACTATTTGCGGCAAGTAATGTGTTTACTAGTGCATTTTTGTACGGTCCAGCTCGATTGGTTTTAAACTTTATCCGAACGATACCAGATTTATTATTAGCGGCAATTTTCGTAGCTATTTTTGGAATAGGACCACTTCCAGGTATTTTGGCTCTTACTTTTTTCTCAATTGGGATCGTGGCAAAATTGTTGTATGAGTCAATGGAATCAATTGATCCAGGTCCATTAGAAGCGATGACGGCAGTAGGAGCAAATAAAGTGCAATGGATCGTGTATGGGGTAATTCCGCAAGTGAAAGCACATTTTGTCTCCTATGTTCTTTATACATTTGAGGTGAACGTACGTGCAGCAGCTGTTTTAGGTTTAGTAGGAGCAGGTGGTATTGGGTTATATTATGACCGTACACTTGGATTTTTACAATATCAACAAACTGCATCTATTATTATTTATACCCTTGTTGTTGTATTGTTAATTGATTATGTAAGTACATTGTTGCGGGAGAAATTATAATGAGTAAAACGACGATAATTGTACCAAAACCGAAGAAACCGAGTGTGTATCGCTGGTTTGTTTTTATAGCACTTGCATTTGTTTATGTATGGGCTTTTTCAGGAGTCCCGCTAGAGGGAATAAAGGATACGGCAGGAGAAATTACAAAAGCAATTATGACAGGTGTATTGAGTCCAGATTGGTCGTATGTATCTTTGCCAGATGGTGAAGATTTATTACATGGTTTAATTGATACGTTGGCAATTGCGATATTAGGTACATTTATTTCTGCCTTTTTATCTATTCCATTCGCTTTTTGGGCGGCAACGAATATGAGCAGTGGAAAATTAACGTCAGGAACTGGGAAATTTGTACTTAGTTTTGTTCGTACATTTCCTGAATTAGTTATGGCCATTTTATTTATAAAAGCTGTTGGACCAGGCTCTTTTGCCGGAGTTCTAGCTTTAGGGTTACACTCTATTGGAATGTTAGGGAAATTATATTCAGAAGGAATTGAAAATATAGATAAGGGACCGACGGAAGCATTAATAGCTACAGGCGCAAATCGGTTTCAAATACTTTGGTATGCAGTATTGCCACAAGTATTACCGGATTTTCTATCATATACGTTATACAGGTTCGAAATTAATGTACGATCCGCTGCCATTTTAGGTGTTATTGGAGCAGGTGGGATTGGGACACCGTTAATTTTTGCACTGAGTTCACGCAATTGGTCTCGTGTGGGTATTATTTTATTGGGTATCATTTTAATGGTAATTATCATTGACTTTATTTCAAGTTCGATACGGAAGAAAATTGTATAATTTATTTTAAGCACCTATAAAAGGTGCTTTTTTATATAATAAGAATAATAAATGTGAGCAATAGGGGGGATAATTTGGCTTTACAGCACGAGTTTGTATTTGTTTCAAATGAAAAAAAGGGTTGGATTTTATAGGTATAGATTGGATTGAACTTTGTTTTCTATATAAAGAAGAGGCAACGATAGATGAGTGTGTCGTATTAAGTGATGAGCTAATCGTATATCTATTAGATTTTACCCATTGGATTCCGACCTATTATCCAGCGAAAAGAGCAGAAGGATTTGGAATTCACTATTATGGTATTACGAAAATAGAACAGCAAGGAGCAGTGATAGCAGAACAGTTATTTTGTTCGCTAGTTAACATGTTTTCTCTAGCGCCAGAAACAATCGAACTGACAGGTCAGTTTCGATGGGGAAATGATAATAATACTGATGGAGAATATGAAAGATACGTATTTGATCGAGATAAATTATGCCAAGATTTAAATTCTTTTATTCGTTTGCTTTGCAGAGTGGAAAATGGGGAAGGATATATTTTGCATTATGGAATTTGAAAATGATGAATAAATATACAGATAATTCCCTTTCTTTTTAAAATAAAAACAATGAAAAAGTATGTCATATTGAATACCCATACATTCTCGAAATCATTGATTTTTTTATGAAAAACCAAAAAAATATCAACATATTTGTCGATACATGTTGTATAATCTTGCGTGGGAAGCTATCATATAAATGTATAAAACGTTTACTAATATAAGCGAAGGGAAGAATAGCATGTCACATTCAATCGAACAACTTTCTATCAACACGATTCGCACATTATCCATCGATGCGATTGAAAAAGCAAACTCTGGTCACCCAGGAATGCCAATGGGTGCAGCACCAATGGCTTATACATTATGGACTCAATTTATGAAACACAATCCAAATAACCCAACGTGGTTTAACCGTGATCGTTTCGTATTATCTGCAGGTCATGGTTCAATGTTACTATACAGCCTACTTCACCTATCTGGTTATGATCTAACAATGGATGATTTAAAGAACTTCCGTCAATGGGGAAGCAAAACTCCAGGACATCCTGAGTACGGTCATACAGCAGGTGTAGACGCAACTACTGGTCCACTTGGACAAGGTATTGCAACTGCTGTAGGTATGGCAATGGCTGAAAGACATTTAGCGGCTAAATATAACCGTGATGCGTATAATGTAGTAGATCATCATACATACGCTATTTGTGGTGATGGAGATTTAATGGAAGGCGTTTCTGCTGAAGCATCTTCATTAGCTGCTCATTTACAATTAGGTCGTCTAGTTGTGCTTTACGATTCAAATGATATTTCATTAGATGGCGATTTAAATCGTTCATTCTCTGAAAGTGTAGAAGATCGTTACAAAGCATACGGATGGCAAGTAATCCGTGTTGAGGATGGAAACGATATTGAAGCTATCGCGAAAGCAATTGAAGAAGCGAAAGCTGACGAAAAACGCCCAACGCTAATTGAAGTAAGAACGACAATTGGTTTCGGTTCTCCAAACAAATCAGGAAAATCAGCTTCACATGGTTCTCCACTTGGTGTAGACGAAACAAAATTAACGAAAGAAGCATATGCTTGGACTGCTGAGCAAGACTTCCATGTAGCAGAAGAAGTATATGACAACTTCCGTAAAACAGTACAAGATGTTGGTGAAACTGCGCAAGCAGAGTGGAACACTATGCTAGGTGAATATGCACAAGCATATCCAGAATTAGCAAACGAACTGCAAACAGCAATGAATGGTCTTCTTCCAGAAGGTTGGGAGCAAAACTTACCAACTTATGAATTAGGATCAAAAGCAGCAACTCGTAATTCTTCAGGTGCTGTAATTAATGCAATTGCAGAGTCTGTACCATCATTCTTCGGTGGATCTGCTGACCTTGCTGGTTCTAACAAAACATACATGAATAACGAAAAAGACTTTACAAGAGATGATTACAGCGGTAAAAACATTTGGTACGGTGTACGTGAGTTTGCAATGGGTGCAGCAATGAACGGTATTGCACTACATGGCGGTTTAAAAACTTACGGTGGTACGTTCTTCGTATTCTCTGATTACTTACGTCCAGCAATTCGTCTTGCAGCATTAATGCAATTGCCAGTAACGTATGTATTCACACACGACAGTATCGCTGTTGGTGAAGACGGTCCAACACATGAACCAGTCGAGCAATTAGCAGCGCTTCGTGCAATGCCAAATGTATCTGTTATTCGTCCAGCTGATGGTAACGAATCTGTTGCAGCTTGGAGACTAGCTCTAGAATCTACAAACCAACCAACCGCTTTAGTATTAACTCGTCAAGACCTTCCAACATTAGAAGGTGCAAAAGACGATACGTATGAAAAAGTAGCAAAAGGTGCATATGTAGTTTCTGCAAGCAAGAAAGAAACGGCTGATGTAATCTTACTTGCAACTGGATCTGAAGTAAGTCTAGCTATTGAAGCACAAAAAGTTCTAGCAGTAGACGGCGTTGACGCAGCTGTTGTCAGCATGCCATCTATGGATCGCTTTGAAGCTCAAACTGCTGAGTACAAAGAATCTGTATTACCAAAAGCAGTAACAAAACGTTTCGCAATCGAAATGGGTGCTACATTCGGATGGCACCGTTACGTAGGTCTTGAAGGAGATGTGTTAGGTATCGATACATTCGGTGCTTCTGCTCCTGGTGAGAAGATTATGGAAGAGTATGGATTTACTGTAGAGAACGTTGTTCGTAAAGTAAAAGAAATGCTTTAATGATTTTAGAAAAATCTCTCCGGCATGGAGAGGTTTTTCTATGTAAATGAGTTTTTTCGACAGAAAAAGTTTTTTATCTCTCCGCAGTCAGACAATCATTGCAAAATTTCTTCTATATAATGAAGAGAAAAGGTTGTCCAGATTGGGAGGCAAAAGATGAAAACGTATGAATTGTATTTAATTCAAGAGGATATTGCGAAAGCTTACTTTGGTCGTGAATATTTGTTTTTTGATTTATTTGCTCGATTTTCAGAATCTGGGTCCCTTTCAGAGAAAAAAGTGTTATATAAACAAATGATGTATATAACGAGACCATTACAAGTAATGAAAATTCATCATAAATTAGAACAAGCTTTACGGGTTCTTGGTAAATATGATCGAACACATCATACACATACACTTTATACAGGAGCGGAATACGGTGAAATAATGGTGAAACCACACTATATTCGCATGAATACCTCTGGAAACGTTTCTATGGAAACGACCTTCTTTGAGGTGTTAAGAAAGTGTGAATTAACATTTTTAGCTATGGATTATGAAAATACAAAGTACGGATGGCTGAATCCTCTAAAACAAGTACGAACATATGTGTAAAAAATGTCGAATTGTATCTTGTCTTATTGAAAAGGTTTTAGTACACTGTAAGGTAGACAACATGAAGGAGGAAAATATATGCCGATTTGGTTAGGTATTCTAGTGGGCGTAGTAGCACTAGTAGCAGGTGTGGCGTTAGGATTTTTCATTGCCCGCAAATACATGATGAACTACTTAGAAAAAAATCCACCAATTAATGAACAAATGTTAAAAATGATGATGATGCAAATGGGACAAAAACCTTCCCAAAAGAAAATCAATCAAATGATGAGCGCGATGAGCAAGCAACAAACAAAATAAGCGCTAAAGGGCACTCGATAAGAGTGCCCTTTCCTATTGGTTTTTTTGAAGTGTTTAAAACTTTTAAAAATTCAGTATTTTTGGTAAACTGAAAACATCGCTCATTTTAAGAGAGGAGGATAAAAATGAAGGTATTTATTAATTTAGCGTGGTTTTTTAAACAAGAAAAACGAGCGTACATAATCGGAATTATTATGTTATTTGGTGTCGCGCTTCTTGAACTTGTAGCTCCGAAAGTACTAGGTATTGTAGTAGATGAAATTAATAATGGAACATTAACATCTGAAAAATTGTTGAAGTGGGTTATTCTGTTAGTAGTTGTAGGGATTACTATGTACATATTACGTTATTTATGGCGTATTATGATTTTTGGATCTTCGTTAAAACTAGCCCGTCAATTACGAAAGAATCTATATGAACATTTTACAAAGATGAGCCCATCTTTCTATCAATCACGTCGTACGGGTGATTTGATGGCGCATGCGACTAATGATATTCAGGCGATTCAACAAACTGCTGGATCGGGCGTTTTAACACTTGTTGACTCATTAGCGGTTGGGGGATGTGTACTCGTAGCGATGGGTTTTACAATTAGTTGGAAGTTAACATTGTTAAGCTTAATTCCAATGCCGATTGTAGCGATTTCGACAAATTATTATGGAACGTTATTACATAAAAGGTTTCATAAAGCGCAGCAATCGTTTTCAGAAATCAATGATAAAGTGCAAGAGAGTATGAGTGGGATGAAGGTAATTCGATCACTTGGACAAGAGAAAGAAGATTTACAAGCATTTCGAAAAAAATCAGAAGATGTTGTACATAAAAATATGTTAGTCGCACGTATTGATTCGTTGTTTGATCCGACAATCTCTCTTATCGTTGGATTTTCTTTTTTAATTGCAGTGTGTTACGGGTCAGTATTAGTTGTGAGGGGTGAATTAACTGTAGGTGATCTCGTTACATTTACAACGTATTTAGGTACCCTCGTTTGGCCAATGTTAGCCTTTGGATGGTTGTTCAACATTATGGAGCGTGGGCGTGCTTCGTATGACCGTGTAGAAAAAATTCTCTCGCAAAAATCAGATGTAGTAAATAGAGAAGATGCTGTACATAAAGTAGCAAGCGGTGATGTTACATTTGCGGTCAATTCATTTTCATATAAGAAAAATGAACTGTTACAGCTAATAGATGTTCACTTTGATTTGAAGAAGGGTGAAACACTAGGAGTTGTTGGACGTACAGGAGCAGGGAAAACGACTTTATTAAAATGTTTAATCCGTGAGTATGATCATTTTAGTGGTGAATTAAAAGTTGGGGAGCGGGATATTCGCGATGTAACACTTTACGGTGTCCGTTCTGCCATTTCATACGTGCCGCAAGATCATTTTTTATTTTCAGCGAGTATTGGGGAGAATATTGCCTTCGGAAAGGCGGATGCTACATATAATGAAATAATTCGCGCTGCAGAGATTGCTTGTATTCATAATGACATCCTCCAATTTTCAGAAGGGTATGAAACGGTAGTAGGAGAAAGAGGCGTTTCGTTATCTGGAGGCCAAAAACAGAGAATCTCTATTGCACGTGCTTTATTAACGAATGCGGAAATTTTAATTTTAGATGATTGTTTATCAGCGGTAGATGCAAAAACAGAAGAAACGATTTTAAATGCATTAAAGAGGGAAAGAGCAGGAAAAACAACGATTATTACTGCTCATCGTTTAAGTGCAATTCAACATGCCAATCTTATACTTGTTGTGGATGAAGGCAGAATTGTGCAACGAGGTACACATGAACAATTAATGGAAGAAAACGGTTGGTATAAAGAAATGTACGAGAGCCAGCAGTTAGAAGCATTAGTCGAGAAAGGAGGCGTATGATGACAGGGAAGAAGCGGAGTGATTTAAGTAGATTACTTTCTTATATGAAGCCATATAAAAGGTTGCTATCTTTAGCATTTATCTTTTTAGTTGGTGCAACTGTAACTGAAATGATGGGTCCTTTTTTAATTAAACAATTTCTTGATGAACATTTAGTACCACGTAACTTTGATCAATCAGCACTTGTTACTCTATTTGTAGTGTATCTTATTGCTCACTTATTAAAAGTATTATTTACTTATTTAGACTTATTGTATTTTCAAAATATCGCTTTTAAAATTGTTCAAGATATGCGTGTTGAAGTATATGATCATGTTCAAAAGTTATCATTAAGTTTCTTTGATCGTACGCCGATTGGTACGCTTGTATCGCGCATAACGAATGATACGGAAGCAATTAAAGATTTTTATGTCAGTGTATTATCCACATTTGTCAAAAATGTAGTCTTTTTAATAGGTATTTTAGTAGCAATGTTTTTATTAAATGTAAAACTAGCTCTATTTTCTCTCGTATTAATTCCAATAATGTTTGCAATTATGGTGCTATATCGCCGGAAGAGTGCAGCCTTTTATTTAGAAGTACGTAATCAATTAAGCGTGTTAAATGCAAAGTTAAATGAGTCCATTCAAGGAATGAATATTGTCCAAGTGTTCAGACAAGAAAAGCGTATGAGAAAAGAGTTTGAAGAAGTGAATAATAAACATTATAGTGCAGGGCGGCGGACGTTAAAATTAGACGCGTTACTTTTACGTCCAGCAACTGATTTAGTTCATATTGTCGCTATTGCGTTAGTACTTGGTTTATTTGGAATTGATGCTTTGAAGAGTCCTGTTGAAGTAGGTGTCTTATATGCGTTTGTTAACTATATACATCGTTTCTTCCAGCCTGTAAATGAGATGATGATGAAATTATCATTTTTCCAACAGGCACTTGTTTCATCATCACGTGTATTTCATTTAATGGACGAGAAAGATTTAGCGCCAGTTCAAAAAGGAGATGGAAATCCTCAAGTCGTTAATGGAGAAATTGAATTTAAAAATGTTACTTTTTCGTATGATGGAAAACGTGATGTTTTAAAAAATGTATCTTTTCACGTGAAACAGGGGCAAACAGTGGCTTTCGTTGGGCACACTGGTAGCGGAAAAAGTACTATTATGAATTTGTTAATGCGATTTTATAATATTAAGTCCGGAAATATTGTAATAGATGGTGTAGATTTAGAGAGATTTGAAGAAAGAGAAATTAGAAAGAAAATAGGGCTCGTATTGCAAGATGCATTTTTATTTGCGGGAAATGTAAAACAAAATATTCGTATGTACAATGAAGAAATTACGGATGAAGAAGTAAAAGAAGCGGCACAATTTGTGCAAGCGAATACGTTTATTGAAAAATTACCAGAACAGTATGAAACGGAAGTAGTAGAAAGAGGAGCTGCATTTTCTAGTGGTCAACGACAATTAATTGCTTTTGCTAGAACGATAGCAACGAATCCGAAAGTATTAGTATTAGATGAAGCCACAGCTAATATTGATACAGAAACAGAAGATGCGATCCAAACAGCATTACAGCAAATGCGAAAAGGGAGAACGACTATAGCAATTGCACACAGATTATCTACAATTCAAGATGCAGATCAAATTTTTGTTATGCATGATGGAGAAATAGTAGAAAGAGGAACACATCAAGAATTACTGAGTGAGCAAGGGTTGTATTATAATATGTATTTACTACAAAATAAAGGGAATTTACAAAAGGCCTTGTAAAATTACAAGGTCTTTTGACTGCACGTGAAATTTTTACAAAAAATATACGAATAACATAGTATAATGTAGTAGAAATGTGTATGGAGAATAGTAGGAAACGAAATAAAGGAGAAAAGATATGGATTATGTGCTAATAGGTGTAATTTTATTATTATTAGCTGCAGTATTTGTGCTGTTCTATAAAAATAAACAGTTAGAATCAGAGAGCCAGCAAGTAGAATTTGAAAAGAAGCAAGCAATTGAAACGTATGAAACTGAAATTGCAGCTACGGTTACAGAGCATAAAGAACAACAAAATACATTGAAAAATATGGAACAGAAGAAATACAATGATTTACAAATAAGTGCAGCTAGAGAACTTGAAAATATGCGTATGATGAAAAATCAATTAGCTGTGCAACATAGTAAAGAACGCAGTGAAATGCAAGACAAACATAGTAACGAAATACATATGTTTCAAAAGTTAATTGCAAATTTGCGAGAGTATACGAAAAATGGAGCTGAAGTGAATACACACGAAGCATTACATTATATGAAGCGTGGATTCGTAGAACAAGGCATAATACTAGACAATGAATTTCATATTATGCCGAATGTTTTTATTAAAAATCAGCACGGAGGAAATGATTGTCGCATTCATCATCTTGTCTTAAGTAAAACGGGTATGTATCTACTTGAGACGAAAGAATGGACAGGGAAATTAATTCATGGATTAACGAAAGAAAATGCTAGTATATATTCATTTATGATTGATGAAATGGGCAAGTATCAACAAGAGGTAGAGAAAGAAGAGACATTTGAATGCATTACAGGTGAAGATTCATTAACGATACAAGTGAAAAATGAAGGGAATCCAGTATATAGAGCGAAGAAACTATCTCATATTCTATACAATTGTTTGAAAGAAATGCAAGTTGATATTGTAAAGGAAAACGTAAAACCGATTGTATATTTTTATAATGCGAGTGGGAAAGAAGTGCTAGATCTTTCTGAAGAAAAAACGCCGAGATTAAAAGATAGAGAGCAAATTGTAACGTTCTTCAGAAATGAGATCTTAACAGGCAAAGTAATATATACAGATCAAGAGTTAGAAAAACTTCGAGAAATCATTAGCCGGATGAATTATATAATGAATTAAGAAGGGGTGGGCTTTTTGAGTGCTATATTGAGGGGGATTATGTATGTTTATGTTTGTTTGTATATACTAATGTATCTTGCGTTTATTTTTGTAATTGATGCGGTTCATATGTCAGTAAGTGTAAAAAGTATGTTTGTAGTAGTCATGCCATTTGTTTTATTAGTCGTGATTCAAAAATTCGTCTTACGTACTTCTGTAAATCGTAATACAGAAAAGAAACAAATGCTAGGTGTAATAATAGTAGGTTGTATTCTATTGTTAGTGTGCACAGGACAATTAAGTATGAATACATACACTTCAAAGTTTAATCAAGATCGGTGGTTACATGCTGAAGAGAAACGGGTACATATGGTAGATGATCTATTACAAAAATATAAATTAATAGGGAAATCAAATGAAGAAATCACAAAATTATTAGGAGCATCTACTGGAACGAGCAATGGAAAAGACGGTGTTATCACTTCGTACTATCTTGGAACTGAACGTGGCTTTATTCCAATAGATAGTGAACAGCTTGTTTTACAATTTGATAGAGATGGTAGAGTTGTGGAATATAAGGTGCAAAGAGATTAAAGAAACGGAGAGAGAAGCTATATATTATAGCTTCTTTTTTATATTCCAATATAGTAAATGTAGGCAAATAGTAGTCATTCCTATCTATACGAATCGGAATGAGTCTGTTATATTGTAAATGGTTATGTAGTTTAATAGTTTACTAGATATCCTATATTTTGGTTGAGGAGGGGAAAATAACACGAATTTAATTATGGCGTGTTAAGTATTATGATGAAAAAAAGATTTTATAATGTTTTAGCTGCATCGATTGTATTTAGCTTGGTAACGATTCCAAATTATTCCTATGCTAATGAGTTGGAAAAAACTGTAGCGGTTTCACCTGATGAACAAGCTTTAAAAAGTATTGAAAACCATATGAAAGATGAAGATGGTCGAGGAGAAGATAAAGGAGTACAAAATGAAGTGCAAGGTGAATTTCTTGTACATATAGTGAAAGAAGTACCTTTATATGATTCTAGTAATTTTCAAAAAGAGACAGGGGTTCACCTTTCGAATCAAGTCGTAAAAGCTGAGAAGAGAAAAGGAAACGCTTACTATGTTCGGGCTTCATCTGGAACTGGATGGATACAAAATAGTGAGGGGAATGTAGAGGTTAAAGAAGTTCATACGTTATCAAGTGAAAAGTTAGTTATTAATGAAGAAATCTCTACATACTCTGAACCATTTACTTCATACAAAGAAGAAAATGTATTGGAACCACAAACCATTCAAGTAATGGGACAGGCGGGAGAATGGTTCCAAGTAAAAATAAATAATGAAATGAAATGGATTTATTCACCTTCAGCAAAATTTGAAGGAACAAAGGCTTCGCTTATTCAAGAGGCAACACCAGCACGTACAAAACGTGCAGCAGTTATGTATGCTGCACCAATAGAAGAGAAAACAACGGATATTTATGGTGTAACTTTAAAAGAAATGATTGTACCGAAAGGAAATGAAAATATCCGTCCTGGTTATGCGATGAAGCCGAAGTATATTACGATTCATGAGACAGATAATTACAGTGTTGGGGCAAATGCTAAAAACCATGCAATATATTTATATAACCAAGCAACGGGAACGGAAGATCGTTCAGCGTCATGGCACTTTACGGTAGACGATAAAGAGATTTATCAACATCTTCCATTAAACGAAAATGCTTGGCATGCAGGAGATGGAGCAGAAGGAACTGGAAATCGAGAATCCATTGCGATTGAAATTGCTGTAAACGAAGATGGTGATTATAATAAAGCTGTTGAAAATGCTCGTAAATTAACAGCTTATTTAATGGGAGAATTACATATTCCTTTAGAAAATGTGAAGAAACATCAATTCTGGAGTGGAAAGAATTGTCCGGCTATTATGATTAAAAATAATGCGTGGGAACCATTCTTACAAGGAACAAAGGTTTATTATGATGCGAACCATAAAGATGATATAACAGGTGGTTGGTACGAAGCAGACATTCGTGAATTAGATAAACGAGGCATTATGATTGGGGATGGGAAAGGTTCTTATTGGCCAGAGCGTCTTGTCACACGTGGCGAATTTGCGAATTTAATTTCAAGATCATTACAGTTACCTGAAGGATCATCGAATTTTAATGATTTAAATACAGCACATTCATCGCTAATAGATGGTATTAATCGTGCAGCAAGTGCTGGGATAATAAGTGGTAGAGGAAATGGGACATTTGCTCCAAATGATACGATTAAACGAGATGAAGCCGTTATCATGATTGACCGTGCACTGCAATATAAAAAAATTAAAGGTAACTTAGTTCCGTTACCATTCTCGGATCAAGATTTAGCATATGATAAACAAGCTGTACAACGTGTTTATGGATTAGGTATTGTAAAAGGAAATGAAAATAATGAATTTATGCCGAAAGGTTCTGCAACGCGTGGAGAATCGGCAGCATTTATTAATAGAATGTTAAAAGTAATAGAAAGTAAATAATGAAAAAGCATTCGCGATTGCGAGTGCTTTTTTATTTTTCAATATGTTATGGAAGGGAGGGGAGGATATTGAGTGGAATAAGGAATGAAAGCGGAGGTGATGCATATATATAGATGCGTTGGGTTGTTTTTATCGCGTATGAACGGCAGCCCGATTATAATCAGTGTGGAGTGGACTAAACCGCTACTGATTAAACTTTTACTTTATCATATTGTATAAATGAAAAGGAGGTAAGACGGTGAAAGCTATACCGACTGATGTCCTGAGTAAAGAATTGATGGAAAGAGAAGGCGTTATATCTATTACAGTAAAAGAATTTGAAAAGATAGAAGTAGCTGGAGTAGTAGTCGCTGGCCCTGCGGTTATTTTGATTAATCAAGATTAAGTACATAGTATCCATTTAGAAAAGCATCCGTTTAGGGTGCTTTTTATTTGTGTGAAAGAGAGTGTTTAGTAGATAATGGGGGTACTGGAGGGAGAGTATGTGGCAATTATTACAACGATGTTAGTAATGGGGATTTTATTGGGGTTTGTTGGAGCGGGTGGAGCAGGTTTTATTATCGCAATACTTACTTTAATATTTCATATTCCTATCCATGTTGCGCTTGCGACATCTTTAACAGCTATGGCTTTTACGACGTTATCTGGGGTTATAAGTCATTATCGTGAAGGAAATGTTGTATTTACTACAGGCGGGATTGTTGGTGGATGTGGAGCACTTGGTTCTTATATTGGTTCAAAGCTTGGTTCACTTATCCCCCCGCATTTTCTCCATTGGTTTACAGCTGGGATGTTATTTTTATCTGCAATTTTTATGTTTATTAAATTAATTAAGTTTCAAAATAGGGAAGAATTACTTTTAGCAGAAATTAAAGATTTTTCGAAAGAAAATATAATGAAATGTATATGTCTTGGATTAGTCACTGGAATGATGGCTGGTTCATTCGGGATTGGTTCTGCACCATTTATTCAACTTGGATTAATGGTTCTACTAGGTTTAACAATCCAGCAATCTGTAGGAACAACAATGCTTGTTATATTGCCGATTGCGATTGGAGGTGGGATAGGATATAGTTCAGAAGGGTATCTAGATTATATATTGTTATTGCAAGTATTAATTGGGACGATGTTAGGAGCGTATATCGGAGCGAAGTTTACAAATTATGCACCACGTATGCTTTTGAAGTTTTCAATGATTATGACACCAGTTGTAGCTGGATGTATGTTATTGATGGAATAAAAATAATATAGCAAACTAATATGTTTTACGAATGAATTATGTAAGTAATTCATATTTCCCATATAAAAGGATTTGCTTTAATATAATGAGTGTAAAGTTCGAGTATTCGAGGTACTACTTGAATTATATCCCTATCCCTTTTCTAAAAATGCGAACAAGTTTTGCCCTATTCTATTCAATAATTAATTGCATAGAAATATATTGTTCGATGACCATTATGGAACGTACATAATGGGGAAATCCCGATCCTTAAAGAGGATGCCCCTAATCTTCATGTGAAAATATGATCGGATAAGAAAGCTGACCAATTTATGGTTAGCTTTCTTTTTGTTCAAAAACTATTTCTTCTTTAATTTCTGTTTGCAATAATAAAGCTTTTCCGAAACGACGTTTACATTCCGCACGCACTTTTTCAATGGCTAGTAGCTGAGTAGTGGCGGGAACTGTTACGATAGCTTGGCGTGGTTTTCGATTTTCTTCACAAAAGACACATTCCACAACATATTTAGAAATCATATTTTCATCCTTCCGTTTTTAATTTCTAAGAAGGGATTGTCTATGAAGTTGATGTAAGTTTTCGTCATCGTTTTCCTTTTTTCCTCTTTTTTCAAGGGGAAAATAAAGAAGAAGACGAATAGTAGTAGGGGAGGGATGTATATGGAAAGATGGATAGGTTGTGCAGCAGTATGTGTAAATGAAAGAAATGAAGTTTTAATGGTGTTGCAAGGAAAAGAGGGAGAAGAAAAAAGGTGGTCTGTTCCAAGTGGAGGGCTTGAAAAGGGAGAGACATTAGAAGAATGTTGTATTCGAGAAGTTTGGGAAGAAACAGGTTACAATGTGGAAGTTGTAAATAAAATATACGAAAAAGAAGGTATTACATACGGAGTTCCTGTATACGTTCATTATTATGTCGTTAAAAAAATAGGCGGTAGTATGAAGATTCAAGATCCTGATGAGTTAATACATGAAATTGCTTGGAAAAGGATAGATGAAGTGAAGGAATTAATGCTATCTTTCCCGGAGGATTATGAGATTTTAAATAAATATATAATAAAAAAAGCAAGTGTTTAAACACTTGCTTTTTAATGTATCCATGATAAGAAAAGTGGAACGATAACTAAACTAGCTCCTGCTGTTAAAAGCATAGATAAACTTGCAATAGTTCCTTCTACAGGGCCGATTTCGAATGCTTTTGATGTACCGGTTCCATTTGCGCTCGTGCCTAACATAATGCCTTTTGCGAGCGCTGTTTTAATACGGCATATACGTATGAGAGAAGGTCCAAGTAATGCTCCTGTTAACGCAGTTAAAACAACAAATACAGCCGTTAATTCTGACATACCACCGATCATTTCTGAAATGGCCATTGCAATTGGTGTCGTTACAATATGAGGTGCTAAACTATGTTCTAGCGATGAATCAATTTGAAAATAATTTGCTAGTAGGGCTGAAGTAATAACTGATAAAAACGAGCCGACAATGACATTAAGTAAGATAGCTATTCCGTGTTTCTTGAGTAAATCAAAGTATTTATAGATTGGCCATGCAAAAGCGACTGTTGCAGGCTTTAATAATTCTGTTAACCATTGACCACCTGTTTCATATGTTTCATAAGGTGTGTCTAGTCCGAGTAATAAAGCAATTAAAATAATAGGGCAGACGAGAAGAGGAGAAAGTAAGCTCCAGTTCCAGCGTTGATACATTTTCTTCGATATCCAATATGTGAATAGTGTTAATAGTAAACAAAGAAAGCCGATCATTGTGTTGATCCTTTCCGCTTTAGTAGCAATTCTGTTAGGAGTCCTGTAGCGAGAGTGACACAAAGTGTACTAATCATAATAATTAAAATGAGATCGATTCCATATTGTGATAGTGTATCTTTGTAGCGTATGACAGCGACTGCAGAAGGAATGAAAAATAAAATAAGTTCTTTTAATAAAAAGTCTGCTCCGTCCTGTATCCACTCTTTTTTCACTAGGTTAAATTTTAATGAAATTAACAATAAAAAAATACCGATTATACTTCCTGGAACTGGGAGGTGTGCCTGTTTTGCAATCCATTCACCTGTCCAAGCGAAACAAAATAATAATAAAATTTGTCCGCTTAATTTCCACCATTTCATACAGTACCCACCTCTTTCTTTTTTTACATAAAAATTGTAAAAAAGAATTAACAATTTCTACTATACGTTCATTCGAAAAATTTGTCTAATATATAAATTATATGTTATTAATATATTAGATGTATTAATTGAAAGTGAAAAGGGTGTCCAAAATGGAATTACGGCATTTGCAATATTTTGTTGTAGTGGCAGAGGAGTTACACTTTGGACGAGCAGCTGCTCGTTTACAAATGACACAACCACCGCTTAGTCAACAAATTCAGCAATTAGAAAAAGAAATGGGAGTTATGTTATTTTCAAGAACGAAGAGAAAAGTTGAATTAACAGAAGCTGGAGAAATGTTTTTAAAAGAAGTAAAAAAAGCGTTCGAACAAATTGATAAAGCAGTAGAAGTTGCACAAAGTGCCCAAAGGGGAGAAGTGGGCTCACTTTCAATTGGTTTTGTAGGTGCGGCGATATATGATATTTTACCATCTATCGTAAGGGAGTATAGAAAGAAATTTCCGAGAGTGTCTGTTGCATTACATGAACTGTCAACACCGGATCAGGTGCATGCACTTCACGATAACCGTATTGATATTGGCTTTTTGCGTCCGCCAATTCCAACGCAATTACTAGAGTTAGAACCAATTCAAAAGCTTTCTTGTACGCTATGTTTACCGAAGGCACATCCACTTGCTGAAAAGGATGAAATACATATTGAAGATTTAAGAGACGAACCGTTCGTATTTATTACGAGACCGGTCTGGCCAGCGTTATACGATACAATTTTATCACTTTGCCGCGACGTAGGGTTTAGTCCACACATTGTACAAGAAGCAACGGAATATCAAACAGTTATGGGACTTGTAGCAGCAGGAATCGGAATTACGGTCATACCTGTATCGGCAAATAAATTATATAAAACAGAAGTCGTATATAAAGAGTTATGTGATTCTAATTTTGTTGCAGAAATGTCAGTAGCTTATAAAAAAATGAATAGCAATCCAGAGCTTTTAGAGTTTTTAAAAATTGCAAGAGAGAAGAAAAGAATAGAAGTTGAGGATGAGATTAATTAAGTTATTCAAAAGTACACCTCATTAAACACTAAAGCGGAAATGCAATAGTATGGCATTTCCGCTTTAGTGTTCTTTTTTTAGCTCTATACTAAAGAGATAAACATGTTCGTTTTCTTTCAAGAGTATATCAATACCTGAATCTTCATCAATTGTAGGGACGCTTACAGTTTCTTTACTTGTTTGGATGACCGCTGCTAAAATTGTTTTTTGATTGTATTTTAAGTTTTTAGTAGATTGGATTGTAGTAGTTGCAGAACTATTTATGCCTAGGAGAGCGTCTTGAGGGACAAGCGTTGAACCACCGTCGATATTAATATACCATTGACCTTTTTCTTGTACATCTTTATCGAAATGGAAATATGGTGCTATGAAAGAAAGTCTTATTTTCTTTTCTAAAAAATGTGATGAAGCTATATTGGTAATTTCTTTCACTTTTTTACCATTTTGATAATATTCAATTGTAGCATGCAACTCATCATTATTATTTTTGAGTGCAACATTATAAAACATTCTATTTCCTGCTCCTATAGGAGTCATTTGTAGAATTTCAGATTGCTCTTTTGTTAACTTATATGGTTTAACAGAGGCTACTTCATTATCATTCAGTGGGCTACAACTTGTGAAAAATAATAAAAACAAGATTGATAGTAAATTTATACGCATGCAATCCTCTCTTTTTTACAATTATATTCTGAATATTCTTTTTTTACCATTTTATTTTCTAGGACTAAAGACTTAGAACAAATTCAGATTGTAGTGCGATGTTTAAAATGTCATATTTTTATACACTAGTAGTATAGAATGAGTATGGTATGAAGTGAGGTAGGGGAAGAACATATGTCTTTATGTCAGTTAGTGAGAAAAAATATAAGAACATTTGCTGCCAAAAGGATGAAGCAATTTATGTGGATTGCTATGAGTACTATGATTTTATTTTTTATGATATCGCTCCAATTTAATGAAGTAATTGTTGGGGAATTAGGGACTACACTTTTATTTCAAATGTGTTTTTACACACTGTTTCTTATATTCATTTTTATATGTATTTTTACTACATATAAAATAATGTTTTCTCTTCTGCAAGTGAGGAAAGAGGAAATTAAATCTTATGTAGTAGAGAATAGGAACGTACTATGTTTATTATGTCAGGAGCAATTATTCATTTATGGAGCAGCGTTTGTTTTTGGATTAGTTAATGGGATGTTATTTTTGAAATTATTTACGATTATTTTTATGAAAATAGCAGGAATACAAGGGATAAATAGTGCACCGATTACAATATATGCAATAGTAGTTGTTAGTATAATTATGATCGTTATCGTCCTATTATCGATGATGCAATGTTTTCGATTTGTTCAAAGTTTACAAGATGAAAATTCATTTTAATTCAAGGGAAAGGCATGAGAAATCATGCCTTTTCCTATTTTACACATAAAAATAATCATGTTACAGTGTAAAGACCTGACAAAGAATGGGAAGGAAAGGTTGTATAGTATGACAAATGAACAATCAATTGTAAAGGTTGAGCGGTTAACGAAGCGAATCGGTTCAAAGACACTTGTAGAAAATATTAGTTTCGAAGTTAAAAAGGGTGAAGTAGTTGGTTTGCTCGGACCAAATGGTGCTGGAAAAACGACTTTAATGAGAATGATGGTCGGCATGATTCGTATGACAGAGGGAGAAGTTTGGATTGACGGCCAATCTGTAAAACAGCAATTTGAAAGTACGGCTTCGAAAATTGGAGCAGTAATTGAGGCACCGGAATTTTATCCATTTTTGAGCGGCTATGAAAATTTAACATATTTTGGACGGATGAATGGCAATGTGACAGAAGAACGTATCGATGAAGTAGTGAAATTGTTAGGAATGGGACAAGTAATTGACCGTAAAGTAAAAGCATATTCACTCGGCATGAGACAACGTTTAGGAATTGCTCAAGCGCTTATTCACGATCCAGATGTATTGATATTAGATGAACCAACGAATGGATTAGACCCTAGTGGAATACATGAAATGAGAATGTACATAAAGAAAATTGCACATGAACAAGGAAAAGCGGTACTTGTATCTAGTCACTTACTTTCAGAAGTTGAATTAATGTGTGACAGAGTTATCATTATTCAGCACGGAGAATATGTGGCGACGCAAAATATTCAGCATAATCAAAGCGAAGAGATGGAGACAATCCGTATACGTGTGGATGATGCGAATAAAGCAGCAGAAATGTTAGACCAAGATGTTTTAATAAAAGGTAATGATCTACTTATTACTGTAAAAGATGAAGAAATCCCAAATGTTATTCGTACATTGCTTGAGAAAAATATTCAAGTGTATCGTGTATATGAAGAAAGAAAAACGTTAGAAGAGCAATTTTTAGAATTAACAGGGGGAAAAGATATTGTTTAATTTAGTGTATAACGAACTGTATAAAATATTTAAGCGAAAGCGAACGATTATTCCCTTTGCAGTTATTGCAGTATTAATAATTGGATTAGGATGGGTTACGGTAAAGTATTTAGAACCGGAAACAAAAGGATGGAAAGCCGATTATACAGAACGAACTGTAGAAATTGAGAAAAAGCTAGGCATGAAAAAAGAAGCTATTTTAGCGGAACGATCTGGGGACGAGCTTGTAAAGGAATATCAGCTTAAGATGAAGCATTTAGATACAGATACAGCACCGGCAAGCAGTTCTCCGCTTTCTTTCATGAGAGATACAGGTTTTATCGTATTTCCAATATTGCTCCCATTTATCCTCGTGTATGCAAGTACAATTTTTGCGAATGAATATAGCTGGGGAACATATAAATTTTTAACGATACGACCAGCGAGTCGATTTAAAATTTTGACAGCTAAATTTTTAGCAATTGTGATATTTGCAGCGTTATTGTTTATATTTAATATGATTTTCTCCACTTTATGTGGACTTGTTATTTATAAATTCCAACAGCCTGCATGGAGCGAGCTTATTTTCCAAGATGGAAATATTATAAAACAAAATATTTTTGTGGAAGCTAGTAAGTATTATATTTTATCGTGGTTGCCGACCATTGTGTACGCAGCGTTTGCATTTATGATTTCTGTATTAACAAGATCTAGTGGAGGCGCGATTGGTATTTCACTATTTCTTGCTTTATCAGGAAATATTGCATTATTAGCAGCAACTAGATATGATTGGGCGAAATATTTATTGCCAGCAAACACAGATTTATACAGTATTTCAAAGAATGGAAGTTTTATTGATGGAGTAACATTCCCATTTGCTTCATGTATGTTATTACTATATTTATTTGTATTTTTAAGCATTTCCTATACAGTATTTTTAAAACGCGATTTAACTTAAAAAAAGGAGCCGTTAAGTATTTCTTAACGGCTCTTTTTTATGCAAATTGTTTAAGTGCTTTTTCAGCTAACAAAGCGAAGTATTCTGCACTTATAGGTAATGCTTGCTCATCTATTGTAAAAGCTGGATGATGCCATTCATGTGTACCACTCGTTCCCATAAAAACGAATGAACCAGGTATTTCTTGTTGATAAAAAGAAAAATCTTCTCCGGCCATCGACTGGGTAGGAGAGATAATATTTAAATTCATTTTTTCAGCAACTTGAGAGGATAAGTTTGTTAAAGATGTATCGTTCTGAACAGCAGGAGGACCTGCATAAAAACGAAATTCTGTTTTTACACCTAATGCATCAGAAACCCCTTGAATAATACGTTTCATGAGAGCTGGAATCTTTTCACGTGTTTCAGTTTGGAATGTACGTACAGTTCCTTCCAGCGTTGCTTTTTCAGGAATTACGTTCCACGTATTTCCTGAATGGATGTTTGTGACACTGACGACGGCATTATGTGAAGAGCTTATATTTCGGCTTACAATTGTTTGGAGTGCCATCACGATTTGAGAGGACGCGACAATAGGGTCTACCCCAGCATCTGGTACAGCTGCATGTGTACCAACTCCGTGAATTTCAATTTCAAATCGATCGACCCCGGCCATCAGTGGACCATCTTTAATACCGATTGTACCTACTGGTAAATCAGGTTTATTATGCATACCGAAAATAGCTTGCACGCCATGTAAATGCCCGGCTTCAATTACTTTGCAAGCACCATTGCTACTTTCTTCAGCTGGTTGGAATATAAAGCGTACAGTTCCGCTAAGAGAAGATTCTTTTTCTTTTAATAAATAAGCGGCACCTATAATAGCAGCTGTATGAAAATCATGCCCACAAGCATGCATTTTACCGGGAATTTTTGAAGCGTACGGTAAATTTGTTTCTTCTTGAATAGGAAGGGCATCAATATCAGCACGGATTGCTATAATTGGTCCGCTATTATTCCCTGAAATTTCAGCAATAACGCCTGTTTCTAAACTAGAATTTATAATCGTAATGTTTTTCTCTTCTAACCAATTTTTTATAGTCTTCGTCGTTTCAAATTCTTCGTATGATAATTCTGGATGCTCATGTAAATTTCGACGAATAGAAATTAGCATCTCAGTTAATTGCTCTAGATTTGCTGCCACGTATAATGCCTTCTTTCTTAAATAAAGTATTTACATTAAGTATACAATAAGAAAAGAGAGGATTCTCAAATGAAAATCCTCTCTCGTTTTATGCTGCCAATTTTTTGTGTGTATGATGTTTACGATAACGTCCACGCATTGCATAGGCAATTTGCGGGATTGCAATACCGATTAAAATAAGTGATACACCGATCCATTGTGAAGATAGCACCGCTTCTTTTAAAACGAATACAGACATAATTGTTGTAACTGGTAGTTCTGCTGCACCAAGAATAGTCGCTAAGCCAGAACCGATCTTTGGAATACCGATTGTAAAGGCGATAGAAGGAATAACGATACTAAATGTTCCTAATCCTAAACCGTATTTCCAAAGTCCTTCAGAAATTGCACCGCTAAAAATAAATGTTGGCGGGAATACGATCATTACTAAAGTTAAAGCGCCAGTCATTAAGAGAACACCGCGCGGTAATGAAGGTACTTCAACAGCAACTTTTCCGCTCACGAAAATGTATGTTGCGAATGTAACAGCAGATAATAAACCTAGTATGATTCCAGTCATATCGAAATCACCTGCTGATTTCTCTAGTAAACCACTTGATAAAAATGTACCTGCAAGTAAGAAAATAACGGAAATAACCTTTTCTCTTGAAGGTAATGTTTTTGTTACGACTGCTTCAATAATAATTCCGACCCAAACGAATTGGAATAAAAGTATAATTGCAATAGATGCTGGTACAGTTTTTAATGAAGCATAATAAAAAATTCCAGTAAAACTTGCAGATGTACCTGCAACGAATAAAATTAACGCTTGTTTTAATGGAACACGATGTCTAGAAAATAGAAGAGTAATAGCAAGCAAAATAATCCAACCGAACAAATATTGGCTGCCAATTACCTCTCCAAGTGAAAATCCGTCTGCATAGGCAAGTTTAACGAAAATAGCTAAAATCCCATAACTACACGCTCCTAATAAAACTAAAAGAGAATAACGAAGCATGAAAAATTCCTCCCATCTATATGAAATTGTTCCTAACGGACATATATAACTAGAGGGAAGTATACAAAATTAAAAATGAAGGGTCAAATAAAAGAAAAGTATGACATTTTATAGAATAATAATAAAAGTATGATATTTATGCATAATCTTGAAATTAGTAATAATAAAAGTATTGTAAAATCAGCTTCGTATTGTATAAAGACAGCATTTGAAAAAAATATTTTTTAGGGAGATAGAAGGGTAGTCCATTATAGTGTGCTAATCATTTGAGAAACTATGTTACCTTTGTTATGTTAATAACAATTAGAGAAGTTTCGTAGTCCAATTGAGATTGTTCTATATAATAGAAGGAAATGAAAACGTTTTATTAGAAACTGTTTGTAAGGGGAGTTTTTCTTATTATCACGTTGTTAAAGTGAGTTCACGAATTGTTCATAGTATTTTTATGTGTTTTTGCTACAATATGTAAGGAGAGGAGTGGAATCATGCAAGATATTAGTATTTTTTTAGCGTTTGGCGCTGGATTTTTATCATTTATTTCCCCATGTTGCTTACCGCTTTATCCGGCATTTTTATCGTACATAACAGGTATGTCGGTTTCTGAGTTGAAAGAAGAAAATGCAATGCTTCGTAAAAGAAGTATGATACATACAGCGTTTTTCTTACTTGGATTTTCAATTATATTTATTGCAATTGGGTTTGGTACAAGTTTTATTGGAGGCATCTTTACAAATTATAAAGATTTAATTAGACAGTTAGGTGGTATATTTATCATCGTGTTCGGTCTTATTATTGTCGGTGTGTTTAAGCCGAAGTTTTTAATGCAAGACCGTAAATTTACGTTTAAAAATCGTCCGAGTGGCTATTTTGGATCCGTTCTAATTGGATTGGCCTTTGCTGCCGGGTGGACGCCTTGTACTGGACCTATTTTAGTGTCTGTCATTGGATTAGCAGCAACAAATCCAGAATCAGCAATGATTTATATGATAGCATACATACTTGGGTTTGCTATCCCATTTTTCGTGCTATCATTCTTTATTACGAAAATGTCTTGGATTAAAAGAAATAGTATGAAATTCATGAAAATCGGGGGATACGTTATGATTGTCATGGGTATCTTCCTATATTTTAACTGGATGACGAAAATTATCGTATATTTCTCAAGTTTATTTGGTGGTTTTACCGGTTTTTAGTATTATTCTGTGAAAATGTTGGAAATACTAACGGAAAAGCATATAATGAAAGTATATTTTGCATATAGCCACAAAAAAGGATGAGAAAATATGAACATAGTTGTTTTATCCAGTATCGTTGCTGTTTGTATGGCTGTTGGTGCGATGTTTATTCGTTTAAAAGCAGCTAAGAAACCGGCAACATTGAAAAAAATTATACTTCCACCATTTTTTATGAGCACGGGAGCGTTGATGTTTGTTTTTCCTGAATTTCGATTAACTCCAGCAGAAATGTTAGAAGCAATTGGCGTCGGTTTGTTTTTCTCTATTTTTCTTATTAAAACATCTAAATTTGAAATTAGAGGACAAGAGATTTATTTGAAGCGTTCAAAAGCATTTGTTTTTATATTAATTGGATTACTTGTCGTGCGAATTGTATTTAAAACATACTTAAGTCAGTCTCTTGATTTAGGACAACTTAGTGGCATGTTCTTCTTACTGGCGTTCGCGATGATTGTGTCATGGAGAATTGCTATGTACCGTTCCTTTACGAAATTACAGAAGGAAATGGAAAAAGAAGATGGTTTTTATAATGAAAAAGATATGAAGCTAACTTGAAAACGTT
This sequence comes from Bacillus sp. 16GRE42, assembly GCF_019837435.1. NCBI lineage: Bacteria > Bacillati > Bacillota > Bacilli > Caryophanales > Bacillaceae > Bacillus > Bacillus sp. 16GRE42. The sequence continues at coordinate 1,123,621 of NZ_JADAXF010000001.1, read as the reverse complement.
ATATGTATAAAATAAAAAGGACAGCGTCAAAGGCGCTGTCCTTTTTATTGAAAATAATGTGAAGTTACTTTGCGAGTAAAGATTTATAGTTAGAATAATCAATCTCTTTTTCTTGTAGTTTTTTTACTAAAAATTTATGATCACGTTTCGGTGTAGCAATAATATATCCTTTAATAATTAAATCTTGTGTAATTTGAGAGGCTTTTTCTTGTAATGCCAGTTCTCCGATTTTGCCAGCAATTTTTGATTTAGCAACATCGCGAAATAGTTCTGGAACAGGACTTACGAGCTCTTCTAACAATTGTTTTTGTTCTTCATCCCATAAATGTCTAGTTTTATTAATATAGTGCTCTTCCCAATCTAAAATGGACATACCATCTTCTTTAGGTAATCGTTTTAGGAATTTTCTGAACATAAAGTATCCACCGATAGACATAAGTCCTAATAAAATAACAGTCCATAGCACTATGAACCAACTGAACCATCCTTCGAGCAAGCTTATCCCCCCTTAATGATTGCGGTTTTCTTTTATTCATATTATAAACAGTGATATTCATAGAAAGCAAGAACGCTTGGTCATTTTGACCAAGCGTTATCATTTAAACAAAGTATAGTTGTTCAACACATAAATTATTATTATCATCTTCTACATATTCAATGATTAATGTGCCAACTTTACGATCTTTATCTTCAGTTGTGAAAATAGAGTAAGAAGTAAAACGTGCTGTTGATAGGCCGCTTATATGTGTAGGTAAAGAAATGTAGTCGTTATCGCGGAAGAATTCCATCAGTTCAATATCTTCAAATTCTTTTCGATCAACTTGTTTGTTTGTATAGCGGCGTTGAAGTTGTTTTAAAGACTCATTCCAAGAAATTGCTTTTGTATCGTATACCATTGTTCTATCTCCTTACTGTATGTAACCATTAAGAACATACGTTCTAAACTAGTATACTCTTTTTATTAGAAAAGGGAAAGCAAAAAATAATGTAAGCTTGGATTTCCAAGCTTACATTATTGATGCGTCCGTCATAATCTCTATTTTTATTATAAGTTAGATAAGAATAAGAAACAAGATGATATATATTCCGTTGATAGTTTTTAAAATTCTGTATATTATAGATGTAATAAAATGCAAGGGAATGAGAGGAATGGCATATGTAATTTCACTCCAAGGACCGATGGCAGGCGGAAAAACAACATTGGCTAAAAGGTTAGAGAGATGTGGGCTTTCAGTTATATATGAAAATCCATATCCAATTGTAGAAAAGCGAAAACAATTAAATTTGGATATGAATTCAAAAGAAGGATTTATAATAAATTAAAAAATGTTTATGGAAGCAAAAATAAAGGAGTTTCAAAATGTGAAAGATTCAGTCGTGATTTTTGATCGCGGACCAGAAGATATTGAATTTTATACACTCTTTTATCCGAAAGTGATAGGGAAAGAGTGGGATATAGAAACAGAATTAAAAGATGAATTGTATAAATTAAGAGAATGCTGTTCGGATGCAATTTTTTATTTAGATGTTTCGAAAGAAAATTTATATGATAGAAAAAATAATGACGGGGCAAGAAATCGAGGTACATTCGAAGAACAATTTAAATTAGTAGAAACTGAAAAAGAATGGTATAAACAATTTCCTGTAACTTATGTGGACACGAATACATTAACAGTGGATGAGTTAGAAGCATATTTTATGGGCTGGTTAAAGGAGAAAGGACTATGAAAAAAATATTATTATTCGTATACCCAACATTTGCGGAGTTTGAAATAACAGTAGCAACAGCATTGCTGAAAAAGAAATATGAAATCATTACTGCGGGCTTAACAAAAGAGTTGATTATAAGTGAAACAGGCTTGCAAGTACAACCGCATATAGAATTAAGTGAAGTGCGTGTAGATGAATATGAGGGGATTATCATTCCAGGGGGAGACGCAGTACATATGAAAGACGCAGATATTCTCCTTTCGGTCATTTTCCAATTTTCTGAAAAAGAAAAATTAGTAGCTGCGATTTGTGCTGGACCGTATGCGTTAGCAAGAGCAGGTTTATTTAAAGGGATTTCTTATACAGCGACTATAGATTATCAAAAGTTAGATTGTTTTCCAGTAGAAAATTTTGTGTATGAAGAAGTTGTGCGACACTCAAATATTATTACAGCACAGGGGCATGCATTTGTACCATTCGGAATAGCAGTTGCCTCTTATTTTGGAGTAGCGAACGAACATAATATAAATTTTTACGGTGGTAAGGGCAATATGATGATGGAGAAACTTTTACATGAGAATGTGTAAAAGCTAGCATTTGCTAGCTTTTTTCTTTTTGACATCGATAAATGGCTAACGTTTTCGGGTCGCGCCATATACCGTTATGAAGTGACAATTCATTTTCTACTTCTTTTTTTAGCCATTCCTTCATTTCGGCGTGAAGATATGTATTATCAGGTATATTTAGCGATGGAAACATGCTAGAAATATAGTTTACAATCGGAGTAGCATGATGAAAAACGAGAGCATTATGAATAACTGCTTCTTCAACAGTTGGAAAAACAGATTGTAATATTTCTTTACCATTTTCTAAACAAAATGGAGTGACTGAAGATGTTGTTTTCGGTAAATCAAATGCGTCTAACATGCGGTTACACATTTCAACTATACGAGGTAATGTAACGTCAGAATTTGTTGTAGCTAAAAGTGAGCCTCCGGGACGAATTACTTTATGGAATCCTTGAACTGTTTTTTCGACATCTTTCATGTGATATAACATATGTCTTGCGATGACCCAGTCATAGCGATTAGCTTCAAAAGGAAGTTTACCAGCATCACCTAGTCTCCATTCAATTATGCTATTCTTTATTGCAGCTTCAGAAAGCATCGTTTTCGATTGATCAAAACCGGTTAGTTGGCCTTTATGACCGTTAGTTTGTAAAAGGGAAAGAAAATTTCCATTAGCACACCCAACCTCTAATATTTTTTCTTCTCCTTGAAGTTGTAAATGTTCCATGACGAGTTCATCTAAATTTACTTGTTTTTCTTCGTAATGTTTATGCGTATCGATACGTGTCTGTAAATGGTTGCTTACGTTATATTGGCGTTTTACATCATTCATTTTTTCACATTCCACCTTCGTGCAAAATTGCTGAATCGCGTGTGTTAATACGTCGGTTTTCCTTAAACCTTCGTAATGGAGTGCAGCTTCAAACCTTTCAAGTAATTTTTCTTCAATTCGAAAATGAATATCTTTTCGTTTTGCCAATGAAATCTCGCCCCTTTGCATCTGTTAGTGAGACTATAGCACGCCTGAAAAATTCGTGTAAATAATTTGTGTACACAAATGGAGGGGATGAAAAAATTGTTCGAATGTGAGTTTAAACTATTGACGATTTAACCGTTTTCATATATTCTTAAATTAAGAAATATTCAAATAATTAAAAGAAATGAGAGAGTCACATGCTTCTTCAAGGAACACATCGAATTGGTCGTATGGCCATGTTGTTGGCACTTGCGGATGAGAATGAAAGCCCTGTATTATCTATTCCAAAAGGTTGGAAGTATTGTACGGGGAAAGTGGGTTCGATGAATTCGCAAAAAGTTGTAGCAGCAATGGAAACAGCGGCTAAGAGCACCCAAGTTATTGAAACAGATGTTTACAGAGAAACACATGCACTTTATCATGCAATTATGGAAGCTTTGTACGGAGTGACGAGAGGTCAAATTCAGTTAGCAGACGTTCTTCGTACAGTAGGACTTCGCTTTGCGATTGTGCGCGGTAGACCATACGACGGAAAAAAAGAAGGCGAATGGGTTGCTGTTGCATTATATGGAACGATTGGTGCACCTGTAAAAGGATCTGAGCATGAGGCGATTGGTTTAGGAATTAATCACATATGATTTGCCCATAGTCTATTAGTTAGAAGGGGGCCTTACTTTTTTAGGACAGAAGTCTGTCTTAAAAAGATAAGGTCCCCTTTTGCCTTTTTAAGGAGGAAAAAGAATGATTACGTTAACAGGACACACATTGACAATTGAAGAAATGAAGAGGTTGTTACTTGAAGGGGAAGGTGTAACAGCTTGTCCAAATAGTATGCAAAAGGTGGCGGAGTGCCGCGAAGTTGTTGAGAAAATTGTAGAGGACGGAAAAGTCGTTTACGGTATTACAACTGGATTTGGAAAGTTCAGTGATGTGCTTATTCAAAAAGATGATGTAAAGGCACTTCAACACAATTTAATTCAGTCACATGCATGCGGTATAGGTGATCCATTCCCTGAAGAAGTATCACGCGGTATGTTAATTTTAAGAGCGAACACGATGCTTAAAGGAGTATCTGGTGTTAGACCGCTTGTTGTAAATATGCTTCTTGAGTTTGTAAATCGTAAAATTCATCCAGTCGTTCCGCAACAAGGGTCACTTGGTGCGAGTGGCGATTTAGCACCTTTATCTCATCTTGCGCTTGTATTATTAGGCGAAGGTGAAGTGTTCTATAAGGGGAAACGAGTTCATGCGATGGTTGCTCTTACAGAAGAAGGTCTTGAACCGATTGAACTTGAAGCGAAAGAAGGGCTGGCATTAATCAATGGTACGCAGGCGATGACAGCGCAAGGAGTTCTTTCTTATATAGAAGCAGAAGCAATGGCGTATCAAGCTGAATTCATTGCTTCGATGACAATTGAAGGATTACAAGGCATTATTGATGCATTTGATGAAAATGTTCATAAAGCACGTGGTTATAAAGAGCAAGTGGAAGTAGCGAGCAGAATTCGTGACATCCTTCATGATAGTAAATTAACAACAAAACAAGGAGAACTACGTGTACAGGATGCATATTCACTTCGTTGTATCCCGCAAGTACACGGTGCTTCTTGGCAAGTTTTAAATTATGTGAAAGAAAAATTAGAAATTGAAATGAATGCAGCAACGGACAATCCACTAATCTTTGATGGTGGGGAAAAAGTAATTTCGGGTGGGAATTTCCATGGTCAACCGATTGCGTTTGCGATGGACTTCTTAAAGGTAGGAATGGCGGAACTTGCAAATATTTCAGAGCGTCGTATTGAGCGTTTAGTAAATCCGCAATTAAATGATTTACCTCCATTTTTAAGTCCAGAACCAGGACTTCAGTCTGGTGCAATGATTATGCAATACGCTGCAGCGTCACTTGTTTCTGAAAATAAAACGTTAGCACATCCAGCGAGTGTTGATTCAATCCCGTCGTCAGCTAACCAAGAGGATCACGTAAGTATGGGAACAATCGCTTCACGCCATGCACATCAAATTATTCAAAATGTAAGACGTGTTCTTTCAATTGAGATGATTTGCGCGATGCAAGCAGCAGAATATCGCGGTATTGAAAACATGAGTACAGTGACGAAGAGCTTCTACCATCAAGGTCGTCAACAAGTACCTTCTATTACAAATGATCGCATATTCTCAACGGATATTGAAAATATTACGCACTGGTTAAAAACGAATTATTCGATAAAAGAAAGATTAGATGTAAACGCAGCACTATAAAATGAGAAAAGGGAGAGATTGAAATGGAAAAAGTTAAACAAACAATTCGCGCGCCAAGAGGTACAGAGCTACAAACGAAAGGGTGGGTTCAAGAAGCTGCACTTCGTATGTTAATGAACAATTTAGATCCTGAAGTTGCTGAAAAACCAGAAGAATTAGTTGTATATGGCGGAATTGGCCGTGCAGCTCGTAACTGGGAAAGCTACCATGCGATTGTAGATTCATTAAAAACGTTAGAAAGCGATGAAACATTACTTGTTCAATCAGGAAAACCAGTTGCAATTTTTAAATCGCATGAAGATGCACCTCGCGTTCTTTTAGCGAACTCAAACTTAGTACCGAAGTGGGCGAACTGGGATCATTTCCGTGAACTAGAGAAAAAAGGTCTTATGATGTACGGACAAATGACAGCAGGTAGCTGGATTTACATTGGAACACAAGGTATTTTACAAGGAACATATGAAACGTTTGGCGAAGCGGCACGTCAACATTTCGATGGTTCATTAAAAGGTACATTAACACTTACTGCTGGCTTAGGTGGTATGGGTGGTGCACAACCTCTTGCTGTAACGATGAACGGCGGTGTTGTCATTGCTATTGATGTTGATAAGCGCAGCATCGATCGTCGTATTGAAAAGAGATATTGTGATATGTATACAGAATCATTAGAAGAAGCATTAACGGTTGCGAACGAGTATAAAGAGAAGAAAGAACCAATTTCAATTGGTTTATTAGGAAATGCGGCAGAGATTTTACCAGAACTAGTGAAGCGCAATATTACGCCAGATTTAGTTACGGATCAAACATCTGCTCATGATCCATTAAACGGTTATATTCCAGTAGGTTACACATTAGAAGAAGCAGCGAAACTTCGTGAAGAAGATCCAGAACGTTACGTACAATTATCAAAAGAAAGTATGACAAAACATGTAGAAGCAATGCTTGCTATGCAAGAAAAAGGCGCAATTACATTTGATTACGGAAATAACATTCGCCAAGTTGCTTTCGATGAAGGTTTGAAAAATGCATTCGATTTCCCAGGATTCGTTCCAGCATTTATCCGTCCATTATTCTGCGAAGGTAAAGGACCATTCCGCTGGGTAGCACTTTCTGGTGATCCAGAAGATATTTATAAAACAGACGAAGTAATATTACGTGAGTTTGCGGATAATGAGCATTTATGTAACTGGATTCGTATGGCTCGTCAGCAAGTTGAGTTCCAAGGTCTTCCATCTCGTATTTGTTGGTTAGGTTACGGTGAGCGCGCGAAATTTGGTCGCATTATTAATGAAATGGTGGCAAATGGTGAATTATCAGCACCAATCGTTATCGGTCGTGATCATTTAGATTGCGGATCAGTAGCATCTCCAAACCGTGAAACAGAAGCGATGAAAGACGGTAGTGATGCAGTAGCCGATTGGCCAATTTTAAATGCATTAATTAACAGTGTAAACGGTGCGAGCTGGGTGTCTGTTCACCACGGCGGTGGCGTTGGTATGGGTTATTCACTTCATGCTGGAATGGTTATCGTTGCAGATGGAACAGAAGCAGCAGCAAAACGTATTGAGCGCGTATTAACTTCTGATCCTGGTATGGGTGTTGTTCGTCACGTTGATGCAGGATATGACTTAGCTGTGGAAACTGCGAAAGAAAAAGGCGTTAACATTCCGATGATGAAATAAGGAGGAGAAAACATGCTGGACACTTTACTAATAAATATCGGTCAATTACTAACAATGGATCAAGAAGATGGCTTGTTAAGACGGGAAGCGATGAACACGCTTCCTGTTATCGAAAACGGTGCGGTTGGAATTGAAAATGGCGTAATTACTTTCGTTGGAACAGCGGAAGAAGCGAAAGGATTACAAGCGAAAGAAGTTATTGATTGCGGAGGGAAAATGGTTTCTCCTGGTCTTGTTGATCCGCATACTCACCTTGTATTTGGTGGATCTCGTGAAAATGAAATCGCACTAAAATTACAAGGAGTTCCGTACTTAGAAATTTTAGAACAAGGCGGAGGTATTCTTTCAACTGTAAATGCAACGAAACAGGCATCGAGAGAAGAACTTGTTCAAAAAGCGAAATTCCATTTAGACCGTATGTTATCTTTCGGAGTTACAACTGTAGAAGCGAAGAGTGGTTATGGATTAGATGATGAGACGGAATGGAAACAATTAGAGGCAACTGCACAATTACAAAAAGAGCATCCAATCGATTTAGTTTCCACATTTTTAGGTGCTCATGCAGTTCCGAAAGAGTATAAAGGTAGATCGAAAGAATTTTTACAATGGATGTTAGACCTACTACCAGAAATGAAAGAGAAGCAATTAGCTGAATTCGTTGATATTTTCTGCGAAACAGGTGTGTTCTCTGTCGAAGAATCAAAAGAGTTTTTATTAAAAGCGAAAGAGCTTGGCTTTGATGTGAAAATTCATGCAGATGAAATTGACCCTCTTGGTGGTGCAGAAGCAGCGGCTGAAATTGGTGCAGCATCAGCGGACCATTTAGTGGGCGCTTCTGATAAAGGAATTGAAATGCTTGCAAACTCTAATACAGTAGCTACTTTATTACCAGGAACAACTTTCTATTTAAATAAAGAAAGCTTTGCTCGTGGACGTAAAATGATCGATGAAGGTGTTGCAGTTGCTTTGGCTACAGACTTTAACCCAGGTAGTTGTCCAACTGAGAACATTCAGCTTATTATGAGCATTGCAATGCTCAAGCTGAAAATGACACCAGAAGAAGTTTGGAATGCCGTAACAGTTAATTCTTCTTACGCAATTAATCGAGGTGATGTAGCTGGAAAGATTAGAGTTGGTCGTAAGGCAGATTTAGTTTTATGGGATGCTTACAATTATGCTTACGTACCGTATCATTACGGCGTGAGTCATGTAAATACAGTATGGAAGAATGGTAATATCGCATATACAAGAGGTGAACAATCGTGGAGCACGGCCACTATTTAAAGAAAAATGCAAAGTTTATCGATCGTGAAGTGACGAAATGGAGTGAGATGATTAAAGATTGGGAGGAAGGCTTGGAAATATTCGGTACTGCCTTAATTGGAGCACCCCTTTCTAAACCATCTATTAGTCATTCAGGAGCAAGTTTTGCGCCAAAAACAATTCGTGCAATGTTAGATGCATATAGCACGTACGCAATTACAGAAGAACATGATATGAAAGAAAGTGTCTTATATGATTGCGGCGATATTACGATGCATGTGACTGATATAAAAGAAAGTCATAAGCGCATTGCGAAAACAGTTGGTCATGTAACGAAAGCAAATCCGAACATGATACCAATCGTTCTTGGTGGTGACCATTCGATTAGTTTTCCAAGTATAACAGGGTTTGCAAATAGTAAAGGGAAGGTCGGTGTTATTCAATTTGATGCCCATCATGATTTACGTAATTTAGATGATGGTGGCCCATCAAATGGTACACCGTTCCGTAGTTTGCTAGAAAATGATGTCATTAAAGGAAAACAACTCGTTCAAATCGGAATTCGTAATTTTTCAAATGCACGAGCGTACCATGAATATGCAAAAGAACATGGCGTGACAGTGTATACAATGAAAGATGTACGAGAGCGACAAATCAAAGATATCATCACAGAAAGTATTGAAGTATTAAGAAAGCAAGGCGTGACTTCTATTTACATTTCTCTTGATATGGATGTACTAGATCAAGCATTTGCACCAGGTTGTCCAGCAATTGGTCCTGGCGGTATGGATAGTACGACTTTACTTGATGCGATTGAATTTCTTGGTAAAGAACCGCTTGTTCAAGGGATGGATATAGTAGAAATTGATCCAACCCTTGATTTCAGAGATATGACGAGTCGAGTAGCTGCGCAAGTGATTATGAGTTTTCTTTTAGCGAGAGAGACAGTCCGTAAGCAGGTTAGTATATAGGCGTGAAATTAATAGGGAATGTTTAACGATTCAGTATGAAAAACACATTACTACTTATATGTAGTAATGTGTTTTTATGTAAAAAGAGAAGGTGAAATTAGAATGTATATATGTGTGGAAAAAGGTAATAAGATTGTGGGTTGTTAGTGATATTTTACGAATTTATTTTCTTAGTTCGAAAGGATTGACATTAAAAATAATTTTATGATAAAATAAAAATTTTGCTAAAAAATTGATTGTGTGTTAAGATTGAGAAGGTTACCATATATGGAGGTGGATTATTTGTTTCAAATTGGCGATAACATTGTTTATCCAATGCAGGGAGCAGGTATAATTAAAGCCATAGAAGAGAAGGAAATCACAGGAGAAAAACAACAATATTATGTTATAAAAATGTCGGGTAGTAATATGGAAGTAATGATTCCGGCAGGGAGAATATTGAGCTCAAATATACGACCAGTCACGGATATAACGGCAATAGCACACATATTGGATATTTTTCAACATGGAGAATCTGATAGATTACTTACGTGGAAACAAAGGTATAAATTGAACACTGATAAAATAAAGACGGGTAAAATACAAGAAGGTGCTGAAGTTGTACGTGATTTATTACGTATGCAGAAAGAAAAAGCACTTAATGCAAGCGAAAAGAAAATGTTAGATAACGCACACGAATTTTTGATTAGTGAACTGGGATTAATTGAAGGTATCACGGAAAGTCAAATAAAAAGCTTTTGTTAAGATTCATTACAAATAATGTATTAGATCCCAAAAAAGGTTTTGAATTTTTTGGGAACATAATTATAGAGAATTAATCATTTCAAAGACATTCAATTCTTTCAAACCACTTTTAGAGCATTAACCTCTTTTGTTATTACTACAATCAAATCCATTTTTATTTTTTAAATTCTTTACGAATATTCGAAGTTTAATTAAACACTTCGATAGAATAGTTACTTGATTTTTGCAATCCTGATTCACACTGGCACGGACGAGGAGCCGTAAGGATGAAAGAGAGGTAGGGCTTTCATTGTTTTAGGTTTATAAGTTATTATTTTTAGAAGAATACTGAACCACTCTCACTTCTACTGCTAAGGAATTTTTTATATGTGAAGAGATAATAATTGTTTATATTCTTTATATTAAAGAGATAAATGAATTGTTAGCCATATACGGTCAACTAAAAAGGAGTGTCATATAGTCGAATTATCGACTATATGACAGCTCCTTTTTTCATGGGGATTAGGAACGGATAAATAGAAAAAATATTTTCAACTATGTAGGAGTCTTTTATTCGTTCCTAAAATTTTTGTTTGTATAATAAAAAACAAATGAATGATTGAAACCTCGTAACTGTAAGTTTGAATATAGTACAGTGGAAATCGTTTTTTTTAGTAAATAGTTTGAAAAACAATTACCAATATATTCTATAGTAATAAAACTAGAAGAAAAGAAAACATCCACTTAACAAGTATTTTTCTCATCCACTTACTGAATATAAAAATAGACAGTAAGAGTCTTGAATACCAGAACCCTTAAAGTTAAAAAACAGTTAGTTTTATTATGCGAATATTTCTACATAAGAGCGTATAAATTGACGTTACTATCTAAAAGTAAGTATGATGCGATTATAGTAAGAATTTTTTAGGGGGAAGAAAAATGACAAGTTCAAATAATAAAGCAGCAAGTATTTATGAAGGAACAAATATAAACGCTTGGGGATCTTTTGAAAATATTGAAGAAACGAAGTTATTTGACCCGATTCAAATTGGATCTTGGTCTCTTCGTAATCGCATAGCAATGGCACCGATGACGAGATGTTTCGCGAATCATGAAACGGGAGTCGTTGGTACTGATGTAGTCGAGTACTATAGAAAGCGTGCAGCTGATGAAGTTGGATTAATTATTACAGAGGGAATCGTCATTAGCCCAAGAGCAAAAGGGAATCCGGGAGTGCCAGGAATTTATACGCAAGAACAAATCGATTCGTGGAAGCCTGTTACAGAGGCAGTACATAAAGAAGGCGGAACGATTATTGCTCAAATATGGCATGTTGGACGTATGAGTCATCACGAAATAATTGGTGGGCAAATGCCACAAGCACCGTCTGCTATCGCTGCAGAGGGAAATGTTCCACGTTTTCGTAAACCGTTTGATACGCCAGAAGCAATGACGTTAGAAGAAATACAAGAAGTGATCGGTCAATACGCACAAGCCGCGAAAAACGCGATCGAAGCTGGATTTGATGGAGTAGAAATACACGGTGCACACGGATATTTAATCGATCAATTTACTTATGAGTTTGCGAATAAGCGTACTGATAAATACGGCGGAGACTTAAAGGAAAGGTTAACGTTTATGAAAGAAGTAACGGAGGCTGTAATAGAAGCTGTTGGAGCTAATAAAACACTTCTTCGCTTCTCTGCTTTCAAAGGTGATAATCCTACTTATATGTGGGAAAACCCTGAGCTTGCAATTGAAACGTTTGTAACTATGTTCAAAGAAGTTGGATTAACGATGATTCACCCTTCAACGATGAATTATACGGCAGTTATTGCTGACGGAAAAAACTTTCATCAATTAGTAAGAAAATATTGGGATGGTACGATCGTAGGAGTAGGGAATTTAAATCCGAAAGAGGCTGAAGAAGCGTTGCAAGAAGGAACAATTGATGTAGTGGCATTCGGAAGACCTTTAATAGCTAATCCAGATTTTGTTCATCGAATTAAAAATGCTGAAAGTTTAGTTGAATATGATGCGAAAGAGCATCTTGCTACTTTAATTTGAATAAAGATAAAAGGAGAACACATCAGGTGTTCTCCTTTTATTATGGATTTTCATAGGAGGAAGCGGGATGAGTGAAACGCTACTCGTTATTATTAGTGTATTGCTCTTATTGATGTTACTATTAATCATTTTTTTTATTATTACATTTTTTATTAAAAAACGGACGCATCATTCTATATTAAAGTTACATCCATACTTAGGAAGGATGCGTTATTTACTTGAAAAGATAGGGCCGGAATTTAGGCAATATTGGTTTGATCATGATACGGATGGAAAGCCCTTTTCACGTTATGATTTTCAAAGTGTAATGTTTCTAGCAAAATACCGTTCAGAAATACTCGGTTTTGGATCAAAACGAGATTTTGATGCATCTGGATATTATATCGCTAATACATTATTTCCGAAATTAACAGATGAATTAAGTATGAATGTAACGAAAGAACGTGAAGGGAAAAAGTATGTGATTCATAAAGAAGGGTTATTTTCACGAAGAGAAAAATTGACAGCGGATACAACGAATCTTTGGTTATACGAAGAAGACGATGCAATTATCGTCGGTGACAACCGCAAATATCCGTGGAAACTGTATGGCATGTTTGGCGCATCAGCAACTTCTTACGGTGCGATTGGCGAAAATTATATTTTAGCGAGCGGGTTTGGTGCGAAGATGGCTGGCGGATCGTGGATTAATACTGGCGAAGGTGGCGTTATTCCAGAACATTTACATACAGGTGCAAATATCGTTGCGCAAATTGGTCCAGGATTATTTGGATATCGTGACGAGGATGGTAATTTTTCAATGGAGAAATTTATGGAGAAAGCAAAAGAAAGCAATATTAAAGCATTCGAATTGAAATTTGGGCAAGGTGCGAAAATACGTGGTGGTCATCTAGAGGGACAAAAAGTAAATGAGAAAATTGCTTCTGTTCGGAATGTGCGAGAAGGAGAAACGATTAATTCACCGAATCGATTTCCATTTTTAAAGAATGCAGTAGATACACTTTATTTTATTCAACGTTTGCAAGAAAACGGCGGTAAACCAGTTGGGATGAAGATTGTAATTGGACAGCAAGAGCCGTTGGAAGATTTATTCAAATCGATGAAAGAGTTAAACATCTATCCAGATTTCATTACAGTTGATGGTTCAGAAGGTGGATCAGGTGCAACGTATAAATCGATGGCAGATAGTATGGGGATGCCGCTTATTCCAGCGTTACTGACATGTATTGATACAGCGAATCATTATGATGTTCGGGACAAATTCAAAGTTTTTGCCTCGGGGAAATTAATTACACCAGATAAAGTGGCAATTGCTTTAGCTATTGGCGCAGATGCTGTAAATTCAGCCCGCGGTTTTATGATGGCAAGTGGCTGCATAATGGCGCTTCAATGTAATTCTGGGCAATGTCCGTCTGGTGTGGCGACGACGAATCCTCATTATCAAAAAGCGTTAGATCCGTATGAGAAGAAGTGGCGGGTCATGAACTATATAATAAGTATGAGATATAGTTTGTTTTCACTTGCGGCAGCAGCGGGAGTAAAGAGTCCGCGTCATTTAACGAGAGAGCATATTGTGTTTAAAGATGAGATGGGAAGAGTAGTTCCTCTTTCGGAATTGTTTCCTATAGTAAATCAAACCTAAAAGTATATTTAATATGTAAGATTTTTCAGAGGAATAATCATATCGTTTGGAAAAATTAGGAGTATAATAGGGGAGTATTTTTAAAAATGACTATTTTTAGGGAGAGATTCACTTGCAGCAAGGTTCATACAGTATTACAATTTTTTTACTCGTCATAGGGCTCGTTATATTTAGGCGCATGCGTTCTATGAATCGCCCAATTAAAAATAAAGGAAGACGACTACTATTGCCATTATTCTTTTTATTACCAGGTTTTTCTTTATATGCTACACCGATACAACTTGCTGTTTGGCAAATTGGTATAGCTGCTGGAATTGGACTGTTATTATCAATTCCACTTATTATTTTAAGTGAATATGAAATCAGAGAAGATGGTCATATTTATGCAAAAAAAAGTATCGCTTTTATTGCTACATTTTTAGTTATCGTTCTTTTACGTGCTTATTTTAGAAGACATTTGCAAGGTTTAGATCCAAAGTCAATCGGCATTCTTTTTTACACTCTTGCAGTTTGTTATATAGTACCTTGGCGCATTGGTTGCTATATGAAATTTCGTAAAGTATATGTAGAGAAAGAGAAAATTGCAATGCCAATAAGTTAAAAGTCATACATTCGTATGGCTTTTTTCTTTTAAAATTTGTCTGATAAGTGAATGAGAATAAGGTGTGAAAAAAACGGTATTTTATTTTTTGAATATTTTTACTTTAATTTATTTTGAAAGCCGGGTAATCCACTGGGATAAAGGCGTTTATAAAGGTTTTCACATGTAGTGAAAAGGGCTTGTTCACTTGAAAGAACAAAAAATGTTTGTTAAGGTAGGGAACCATAAGCGAAAACAAGAAAATAGAAAAAGTCATTTTTCGAAATTTTGAATGGCTTATGTAACTAAGGGAGAGATTTGGTGAAGATTGAGATTATGGTTTCGCTTGCTATTTATATGGCAGGTATGTTGTATATCGGTTATTGGTCTTATAAGAAGACGTCCGATTTATCAGATTATATGTTAGGCGGAAGGGGACTCGGTCCAGCAGTTACAGCTTTATCAGCTGGTGCTTCTGACATGAGTGGCTGGATGCTAATGGGATTACCTGGTGCGATGTATGCAACAGGATTATCAAGTGTATGGATTGCGATAGGTTTATTAATAGGTGCTTATGCAAACTATTTAATTCTTGCCCCGCGTTTGCGAACGTATACAGAAGTGGCAAATGATTCAATTACGATTCCGGATTTTTTAGAAAATCGGTTTAAAGATCGTACGAAAATACTTCGTTTTGTCTCCGCTATCGTCATTTTAATATTTTTCACATTTTATGCGTCGGCTGGTTTAGTTTCAGGTGGACGTTTGTTTGAAAATTCTTTCAACCTTGATTATAAAATTGGTTTATTTGTAACTGTCGGTGTCGTTGTTGCTTATACACTATTCGGTGGCTTTTTAGCAGTAAGTTGGACCGACTTTGTGCAAGGTTGTATTATGTTTATTGCTCTTGTATTAGTGCCAATTGTAGCTTTTACAGATGTCGGTGGTGTAACAGAAACATTCAATACGATTAACCAAGTTGATGCATCGCATTTAGATATGTTTAAAGGTACTACAATTCTTGGTATTATTTCATTTTTAGCATGGGGTCTTGGGTATTTTGGTCAACCGCATATTATTGTTCGCTTTATGGCAATTACCTCTGTTAAAGATTTAAAAACTTCTCGTAGAATCGGTATCGGTTGGATGACGATTTCAATTATAGGTGCAATGCTTACTGGTCTAATTGGTATTGCTTATTATGCTAAAAATAATGCGACGTTACAAGACCCAGAAATGGTCTTTGTAACATTCTCAAACATTTTATTCCATCCGTACATTACTGGGTTTTTATTATCAGCTATTTTGGCTTCGATTATGAGTAGTATTTCCTCGCAATTACTCGTTATTTCAAGTGCTGTAACGGAAGATTTCTATAAAACATTCTTCCGTCGTAACGCAAGTGACAAAGAACTTGTATTTATCGGTAGACTGTCAGTGTTAGTAGTAGCTATGATTGCAGTTGTTTTAGCGTATCATCCAAGTGATACAATTTTAACACTTGTCGGTTATGCTTGGGCAGGCTTTGGTTCAGCATTCGGACCCGCTATTTTATTAAGTTTATATTGGAAGAGAACGAACAAATGGGGCGTTCTTGCCGGTATGATTGTAGGTGCAGCAGTTGTTATTACTTGGGTGCAAATTCCAAGTTTAAAAGCGACTATGTATGAAATGGTACCTGGATTCTTCTGTAGTTTATTAGCTGTAATTGTTGTAAGTTTATTAACGAAAGAACCAGTGAAAGCAATTCATCGTGAATTTAATGAGATGGAAGCAGTGCTGGAAGAAGAAACGAAATAATTAGCGAATAGAGTAAACGATAACTGACGTTTACTCTATTTTCATTTCAAATGAAAATAAGGAATTATTGACAATAAAAAATAAGTAACTTATAATAAATCTCGAATTCAAGATAATTTACATTTTAAGTAATGATTTCTTAATGATGTTAGATGGAAAAATTTTTTGGGTAATTATCTCGAATTCGAGATAATTTTAAAAAGATAGAGAATGATATGTAATTTCGTGTATTTTATCTCGAATTCAAGATAAAATCATAACGATGGATTTTACTTTGCAGTATGGACAAAATGAATAATGAATTTTAATGTATAAAAGTTTTTAAAATGAAATAAAAAGGGGCGGAGAAAATGGAAAAGAAAACAATGGGAATTCATCACATTACAGCAATCGTAGGACACCCACAAGAAAATGTAGACTTTTATGCTGGTATATTAGGGTTACGTTTAGTGAAACAAACAGTGAATTTTGATGATCCAGGCACGTACCATCTTTATTTTGGTAATGAAGGAGGAAAGCCTGGAACAATCATTACGTTTTTCCCATGGGCAGGTGCTCGTCAAGGTATTATTGGGGACGGTCAAGTTGGCATTACGTCTTATGTCGTACCAAAAGGTGCAATGGAGTTTTGGGAAAATAGATTAGAAAAATTCGATATTTCGTATACAAAAATGACTCGATTTGGAGAGCAGTATTTAGAATTTGATGATCCACATGGTTTGCATATAGAATTAGTAGAAAGAGAAGAAGGCGTATTAAATAATTGGACTTTTGGAGAAGTTACGCCAGAAGTAGCAATTAAAGGATTTGGCGGTGCTGTTCTTTTATCTGCACAACCTCAAAACACAGCTGAATTGTTAGAGCATGTTATGGGTCTTGAGAAAATGGGAGAAGAAGGTGAATTCGTTCGATTCCGTTCTTCTGCTGATATTGGGAATATTATCGACTTGAGGCTATCGACAATCGGGCGTGGCCAAATGGGTATTGGTACAGTCCATCATATTGCTTGGAGAGCGAGTGATGATGATGATCAACTAGACTGGAAAGAGCATGCGTCTCGTTTTGGATATCACGTAACTCCTGTACAAGATCGAAATTATTTTAACGCAATTTATTTTAGAGAACACGGCGAAATTTTATTTGAAATTGCAACAGACCCTCCTGGTTTCGCTCATGACGAATCGTTAGAGACGATGGGTGAGGAATTAAAGTTACCGGAGCAATATGAACCACATAGAAAACAAATTGAACAAACACTTTTACCATTTGAAGTGAGAAATTTAGACGAAAAGTGATTGAAAGGGGAAGAGGATTATGATGAAACATGTGTTTCAAAAAGGAAAAGATACGTCAAAACCAGTGTTGTTATTACTTCATGGTACAGGTGGTAATGAATTAGATTTATTACCACTTGCAGAAATAATTGATCCGGAAGCATCTGTATTAAGTGTTAGAGGAAATGTATTAGAAAATGGCATGCCACGTTTCTTCCGTAGATTGGCAGAAGGTATTTTTGATGAAGAGGACTTGATTTTCCGTACGAAGGAATTAAACGAGTTTTTAGATGAAGCTGCAAAAACATATGAATTTGATAGAAATAACATTGTAGCTATCGGTTATTCAAATGGAGCAAACATTGCTGCAAGCTTATTATTCCATTACGTTAATGCATTAAAAGGCGCTGTGCTCCATCACCCAATGGTGCCTAGAAGAGGAACACAATTGCCTAATTTAGCAGGGAAATCCGTATTTATTGCTGCTGGGACAAATGACCCAATTTGTTCATCAGCAGAGTCTGAGGAATTGAAGGTAATATTAGAAAATGCAAACGCTACTGTAACAATGCATTGGGAAAATAGAGGACATCAATTAACAATGGGCGAAGTAGAAAAAGCAAAAGAATGGTATGACAAAGCATTTTAAAAAAGAAGTATCTGCTAACAACTAGCAGATGCTTCTTTTATTATTTACGACTGGATTGCAAGGTGAGATGAAGAAAGCGGTAGTTGAATATCAACAATTGTACCTTTATTTAATTCGCTTGAAATGTGTAATTTACCATGATGTTCTTCAATTATTTTGTAACACATCATTAATCCTAGTCCAGTTCCCTTTTCTTTTAAACTATAAAATGGTTCGCCTAAACGAGAGATACGATCTTCTGGGATACCACAACCTTCATCGATAATACGTATTAAGATGAAGGTATCCTCAAATGGCTTTGTTTGGATGTAAATATTTCCGCCATTTGGCATTGCTTCTATCGCATTTTTTAATATATTTATAAAAACTTGTTTTAACTGGTTACCATCACATTGAATATCATGTTTGTAATCAAAATGATCCATAATGATGTGAACACTATGCATAATAGCAGTTGGTAAAATAAATGTAACTACCTCTTCAATTAAAGTTTGTATGTTACAAGTTTGGATAGATAATACTTGTGGTTTAGACATCGCCATAAATTGACTTGTGATAGATTCCATTTGTGAAATTTCACTTAACATAACATCGATATACCATTTCTGCTCTTCATTTATTTCAGGGAGTAGCAATGTTAGAAAACCTTTTAGAGAAGTGAGTGGATTTCGAATTTCATGGGCGATTCCAGCTGTCAGTTGTCCGACTACTGCGAGCTTTTCTGATTTTCGTAATAACTTTTCCGTTTCTTTTAGCTCGGTAACGTCTCTTCCCATGACGATAAGACCTTTTCGCGAGCCGTCAGGATGATAAAGTGGAACTTTCGATATACTTAAGATTAGGTCGAAATCATCTCTATGTATAATAAATTCCTCACCATGAAGAATTTGTCTTTGTTGCCATGCTAGTTCGTCGACTTCTTCACAATGTAAAAAAGCTTCTCGGTACGCTTCATTATATTGAATGAGTTCACTATCTTTTTTTCCGTGGTAAGGTACATGATGGAAATTAAAGCAAGAAAGTGCGTAGTCATTTGCCTCAAGCCAGCGCCCCTCATGATCCTTAAATATAACAAACGCAGGCATGGAGTTCACTAATGTACGTAACCTCTTCTCACTTTCTTTTAGCATATTCTCAATTCTTTCTGATTTCTCAAGAGGTTTCATAATGGCATATACGCCAGTTAGACGATTTTGGACAAAAATAGGAACTAGTTTTGTCACGACGTCTAATAAGAATCCATTTTTATGATAAATAGATAAAATATACTCTTGTTGATTATCTGCTCCAGTATTCTTTATATTTTGTAATACTTGCTCAGAAATATGAGCTTCTAAAATAGAGGTAATATTTTTCTGTTCTAATTCTAAAGAATTGTAACCTAATATTTTTTCGGCAGAAGGATTTATATGTAGAATAACTCCCTCTAAATTTAATGAAATAATACTATCAGGATTGTGTTTGAACAGAGATGCGTACATTTCTGTTAATGAACGATCTTGTATATGGTTTCGCAAACGTCTAGAAATGTTCGGATGACGTTTTCTTTGAGTTGATGAATATTTTTTACGACTCATAATAGTTCCTCCGTACAAATAGCATCTAAAAAGATTTGTCTATCCATAACTATAATATAGATGTAATGTGTATTTCTATAAAAAATGGAAGTTATATAATAAATTTTGTTTTCTTTATTTTGGAAAAGTGAGTGTAAGGTCGTAATAAGGGGAGCTTATATTGTTTTATAAATCTTTTGTAAGTTACAGGAGTAGGTTTTCTTTATAACATTAGGGTAGAAGAGAGGGAGAGAAAATGAGAAATTATATTCAAGGTATCGATCATGTGCAAGTAGCTGCGCCTGTAGGGTGTGAAGAAGCAGCACGAGAGTTTTACGGTAATAAAATTGGTATGGAGGAAATACCGAAGCCAGAGGAATTAAAGAAGCGTGGTGGGTGCTGGTTTAAGTGTGGAAATCAAGAGATTCATATCGGAGTTGAGCAAAACTTCAATCCAGCTAAAAAGGCGCATCCAGCTTTTTATGTTTTAAAAATTGATGAATTTAAACAAGAGTTAATAAAGCAAGGTATTGAAGTAATAGATGATCATGCACGGCCAGATGTAATTAGATTTTATGTGTCAGATCCGTTCGGAAATCGAATTGAATTTATGGAAAATAAAAACTAGGTGGAAATCCACCTAGTTTTTTAACTTTTTCTAAACAAACCTAATACTTCAACAGTTTCGGTAATGTTAACGAATGCATGAGGGTCAATTTCGGAAATTGTTAATTTCATACTTGCTAATTCTTCACGAGAAACGACTGTCATAAGTACACGTTTTTTTTCGCTGGAATAAGCACCTTCGCCATCAAGTAATGTAATTCCACGTACAACAGTTGAAAGAAGTTGTTTTTTCATTTTTTCTGCTTCATTTGTTACAATCATAAGTGTAACCTTTCGATGTTTCGTATGAATAGCATCGATCACTTTACCAGTTACATAAATTGAAAGTAAGCTTGTAAGAGCAACATCCCAAGTGAAGAAGAATCCTGCAATTATTACAACGACTGCATTTAAAATAATAAGGAATCCACCAAGTTTAATATCTCTTTTACGAGACAATAGCATACCGATAATATCAAATCCACCAGTTGAGCCATTACAGTTAAAAACAAGACCGATACCAGCCCCAGCAATGACACCACCAAAGATAGATGATAAAAGTGGATCTGTTGCTACGACTTTCACTGGAACATAGTATAATGCAACAGATAATACAATAACAGAGATAATCGTGTTAAAAATTACTTTTTTTCCAAGACCTATGTATCCTAGAATAAGGATAGGTAAGTTTAATACAAAGTTAATAATACCTGTGTTTACAGGCGTTACAATCCCTAAAATAATAGCAATTCCGCCAATTCCACTACTTAAAATTTTGTGGGGGATAAGGAAAAGATTAAATGCAATCGCAATAATAATAGAACCGATAATAACACCAAGAAATCTGACCATCTCTTTCCCGTCCTTCACTAAAAAATTCATATTATTTCAAGATTATATATGATATTGAAAGTTTTGGGTAAAAACAGTTTATTTCGGAAAATTAGATTAATCAAAAGAATTCGAGTATTTTATCATTTGGAAGGGGATACAGATATGAAGGTAAAAACGTATCAACAGAAAAGCCCGTTGAAGCAAGAATGTGAGGATTCTTATTTTTGTAATGAAGAAAAAAAGATGTATGGTGTATGTGATGGTGCAACACCGCTCGTCCCGTTTCGTGATGAAAAGGGACATAATGGAGCATACATCGCTTCGCATTTATTTGCAAGTTATTTTGCTTCATTACGTGAAAATCATAGTTTGCAAGTTGCTGTTGCAAAAGCAAATGAAGCATTGCAAAGGAAAATGTTAGAGTATGAAGTAGATACGAGAAAGAAAGAGCATTTGTGGTGTACATGTATTGCGGCAGTTCAAATAGATGGTGAGAAAATTGAATACGCACAGTTAGGGGACTGTATGATTGTCGCAATACTTCAAAATGGGACGATGCAAGTATTAGCGCAAGACACGGTTGAAGGAATTAGTAAACGAGCAAAAAAGAAGAGGGAAGAAGACCGTAATAAAGGGTTAACTGTACCAGAAGAACATGTTTTTCAAGATGTGCGAGAACAGTTAAAATATAATCGTTATCTTGCAAATATGCAGGGCGGGTACTCCGTTGCGAATGGAATGAAAGAAGCGATACATTATTTACAACATGGTGAACTACATATAGATGAAGTGAGCGGGATTTTTCTTTGTTCAGACGGATTATTCCACCCAGATTGGCCACTTGAACAAACTGTTGCATATATAAGAAAGAATAGTATAAATGAATATGTAGCAATTATTGAAGAGCTAGAAGAGGAAAAGAGAATAAGGCCAGACGATAAAACAATTATGATCATTGATTTTTAAGGGGAGGATGTTCGAATGGAAATTAAATGTGTTAATTTAACATTTCAAGATGAATTAGTTCCTTTAGAGAAAGTTAATAAACTGATTATCCACCATACATCCGAAGATGGATGGGATGTGTATAAAACACATGAATTTCATCAAAAAGTAAGAGGGTGGAGCGGGATCGGTTACAATTATTTTATTGAAGAAGATGGAACTGTAGTCGAAGGGCGAGGTTTACATATTGGAGCACATGCGAAAGATAATAATAGGGATACAATTGGAATATGTATGACGGGTAATTTTGACAAATATGATCCAACTACCGCACAAATAAATGCATTATATTTTTTATGTAAAATGTTTATGAAGCAGTTTGCTATAAAGAAAGAAAATATACTCGGTCATAGGGAGCTAGAAGGCGTTACAAAAAGTTGTCCTGGAAAGCGTTTTTCTATGGTAGAGTTAAGAAACGTACTATCTTAAATATAGAGGAGTCATAAATGATGATGAATATAAAAATACCAAATGATAAAAAAGAAGAGCTTGTGGCACAAATCCAGCAATTTTTCGTTGAAGAAGATTTAGATGAAATTGGACGTTTCCAAGCAGAGCGATTAATAGAAGAAATGATTAAATTAGTAGGACCATTTGCATACAATCAAGCAATTGGAGATGCTAGAAAGCTTGTAACAGAGAAACTATCTAATATTGAAGAAGATTTGTATGTGTTAGAGAAGAGTGAAGGGAAGTAAAAAGAGCCGTTTTGGCCGTATTCCATCAATTATAAAATAAGTATTATGCCACGGCTTTTTCCGATGTTCTGTTTGGAAAAGGCCGTGAAGTTGTTTTTTGGCATATAAAATAAAGTTTCTCTTTTTTTTGTCAAAAAGAACCCTAGAACTAAAAACGTTATTCTTTCTTAACAGGCTAGATGAGAAAGAATAACGTTTTTTTAGATTGAGATTAAAAATATATTATCTTAATTTTATCTTTTTTTAATAATTTATTTATGGGCAATTTATAGTTGCTATTTATAATTCCTATATATAACAGCTATGGATACTACGAAAAAGAACTTTGGAGGTGTAACCAATTAGCTGTAATCAAAATGTAAAACATGAATTGCTCACATAGAATCTTCTTTTGGAAGATAAGTGGTGTAATTCTTTGTTAAATGAAGGGATTGGGAAGCTATGAATAAAACGATTTTAAAAACATGTATCATATCAGCAGTTTTAGGTGGAAGCCTATTGAGTGAAAAAAATGGAGAGGTAAAAGCAGAAGAGGTTCCACCACAAACGAGTCATACTGATGTATTCAAAGATGTTCCAAAGGGGCACTGGGCATATGAGGCGATTCATCAATTAACAGGTGAGAAAATTATTTTTGGCTATGATGATGGAAGATTTGGTTTTGGAGATAACGTAACACGCGAACAAGTTGCAGCATTAATGTATCGTTATTTTAATATGGCAGAAAACAAAAATTATGAGAACCCATATGGGGACGTAAGCGAAGATTCGACAAGCTATATAAAGGAAATTTTATCTTTAACAGAAATGGGCGTTTTTACGGGTGACGAGCATGGGAACTTTAGACCGAAGGCATCCGTAACACGTGCAGAAATGGCACAAGTTCTTACAAATGCTTTTCATTTAAAGGCAAAGAGTGATCATACTTTTAATGATGTTTCAACGAACTCATGGGCAAGAAATGCAATTAGTGCTGTTCAAACAAATAATATTGCAAAAGGAGTAGGAGGAGGGAAATTTGCTCCAAGTATGGATGTGACGCGTGAACAGTACGCACAATTTTTATACAATGCAATACAAGAAACTAAACAAACTCAACAAACGAAAGGGCAACTACTAGCTAGCATACTTGGTGAAACAAATTGGAAAGGGACAAAAGTCTATGACAAAGATCATAATGATGTAACGAAAGAAAATCAAAATTTCATCGGGCTTGCAAAATATGATGCTAAAACTGCAAGGTATGAATTTTTTAATGCAAGTACAGGAGAAAGTCGTAATGATAGCGGTACCTTTTTTATAACGAATGATGGAAAGAAAAGAGTGTTAATTTCTGAAACGAAAAATTATCAGGCAGTTGTTGAATTAACGCAATTAGACAAGGAGAAATTTACATATAAAAGAATGGGGAAAGATGCAAAAGGGAACGATGTAGAAGTATTTGTTGAACATGTTCCTTACCATGAAAAAGAACTTTCTTTCACGCAACCTGATAAAAATTTAGAAAGCTCGACAGGGAAAATAGTTACAGACGTTGATGGAGATGAAATTTTATCTAGTACACTATGGAACGGAACGGTGGTATTAGACGAACAGGGTAATAATGTAACAAAATACAACTCAAACTTAATCAGTCTAGCAAAATATGATAAAAATACAAATAAATATGAGTTTTTTAATGTGAACACAGGGGTAAGTCGTGGGGATTATGGTTTCTTCGATGTTGTACATGGTAATAAAATAAGAGCTCACGCTTCGTTAGGAAATAATAAATATGGTGCGGTCCTTGAACTTACAGAGTTAAATAAAGAGAAATTTACGTATACAAGAATCGGGAAAGATGCGAATGGAAAAGATATAAAAATCTTTGTTGAGCACGAACCGTATACAGGCGACCTAAAACCAAATTTCACAAAGTGATCTTTTACTCTAGCAAAGGTATTATGTTGGGGAATGTTGGTAAGGAGAAGCCTCAGTGATTAGGAAGTTATATAGTAGAAGAAAAATAGCTGTTTATAGACAAATAGATGCCTGAAGGCATCTATTTGTCGTTTTAAAATGATTTTACAGGTAAATATAAAATACAAATTCTTTTTTCTCGGATCTAGTAACTCCCTACTTGCACCACCATACATCTTTGTTCTTTTTTATTTATTCTCTTTATGTTCTTTATATTCATGTACTTTCTCTTTTACATTACCAACCGTATCTTTAGCAGTGCCTTTCACTTTATCCCATTTTCCTTCAGCTTGTAATTTCTTATTGTCAGTTACTTTCCCGACAACTTCTTTTACTTCACCTTTTACTTTATCAATGGCACCTTCTACTTTTTCCTTTAAACCATGATCATTCTTAGTCATACATTTCTCCTCCTTGTAGTTTGATTAGAATTCTCTTTTCATATTGCAAGTTGAATGATGTATCTAGTAATAGCGTAACAAATATAGTTTGAATATTCAAATGATTAATAGGATAGAAAAGAAAGTGTCATAAAATGTATAAAATTGTAATGAGAAGAGAAAGAATGTAAATTACATGTCTTTTGCAGTCCATATTGATTTCGTATAAGCAATTTTCATATGGGCACGTTCCATATTATTTTGACTGCTGCTACCGAACCTTGTTTGTCCAACTATTAAGTTACAGTTGGATTCAATAGCCGTCTCTATTCGTTTTTGAATTAATGCAGTATGACAGCCTTTACGCTGAAATTCTGGCAAAGTAGCAGAAGCAGCTAATGATGCAATCCCATTATTTATATACAGGACACCAATACCCGCAGGAGTGTTTTGAACTTCGGCTATGAAAAAATGCCAGCCAGGTTTATTGTAGAGAATTTCGTTATTTTGATGGACGCCATCTTTTGTAAAGGATGGCATGTTAAATCCGCGTACGTATATGTCTGCAAAAATATGAAATTCATTTTCTTTTAGTTCGCGTACTGAAATGTTAGAAGGAAGAAGGGAAGGGTCTTCTCTCGGTATACTATATAAAGCGGTATGGAAGCTGGATTGGTAAAATCCTCTTTGAGATAAGTATTGAAATAATTTGGCTGTACCTTGAGCGGGTGTAATTTCAAAACGACAAGGGATTTGTAGCGATTGATAATAAGAGACGATTTCATCTATCTCATCTGTATTTGTAAATGTAATCCCTTTTACCGTATTAAAAGCAGGACCAGCAATTATTTTTGATGAAAAGGCAGTGGCACTCCCGAACTTTTTCATTTGTACTTGCATTGGATTTCCGTTTATTGCTTGTAGTGCCTTTAATCTAGAAGAAAGCATATGTATTTCTGCGCTTTCAATTTCTTGTGCTGTATTGAGCGTCATAATAGTACTCATAAAATTCCTCCGTTAATAAATATATTTCATAGTACATATACGATGTATGTTATGAGATTCCTGTTGAAATGTAAGAGAATAAGAGGTTTTTTGGAAGGAAAATGGAAGTGAACTGTCGAAGGGAGTGGAAACAGATTAAAGGTGGTGCTCTCATGAAACAGAAAGGCGTGCAGACATGCTCTAATTGTGGTTCTCAAAATATAGGAGAAGGTGAGTTTGTCGGATATGCACAAATACGGAAAAAGGAGACGATGTTTACATCTTCACCAGTAGATGCTTATATTTGTACAGATTGCGGGAATATCCTTTTATTAAAAGTACGAAATTATGAAAAGTTTAAGCAGAAGCCGTTATGATTATTGAGAAGTGTTTTTATTAGGGAAATTAATAGGAGTAATATTTTACATATATGTGAGTATGCCTTATATAAAGAGATGACAACATATATTGTGTGGGATGCTTATTAATCGTTGCACAACGTACAAAAATGTATAGAAGAAATTGTGAATCAATATTAGTCCTCTTGAAATATTTTATATCGAAAACTCCTTTAAATGAACAAGGGAGTTTTTTGATTTTGTATAACAATAATTACCTTTAATTGTTATAATTTGTTATTGAGATGGATTATATAATTAACGCCCCATAATCATGGGGGAAAATAGCTAAATCGTATACAAAACCGCTAAATAACACAATCGCAACCGTAAGTTGACAAAGTGCAACCGCAGGAAGATAGAGATAAGGGCAATGTTTACATACAATTTAGGTAAGAAAACAAAGGGGGACACACATATGGGATTTGGTGAAAAGCTTTTTAAATTAAGAAAGGAAAAGGGTCTTTCTCAAGAAGCGTTAGCTGAAAAATTAAACACAACAAGGCAAGCAGTTAGTAAGTGGGAAAACGGTCAAGGATTTCCTGAAACTGAAAAGTTAATAATGATTGGAAATGTATTTGAAGTATCACTCGACTATTTATTAAAAGAAACTGCTGAGCAAAGTAATGAAAATGTGGAGGGCTATTACGTAAGTCAGGAAATGGCAGAAGGGTATATAGTGTATGGGCAAAAAATTTCTAAATATATTGCGCTAGGATTTAGTTTGCTCATTTTATCTACAATACCGTATTTATTATTTAAAGAAAATGCAACAATTTCGACATTCCTTGTTATTATCATTGCTGTCCTTGGAATTGGAGCAATGATGGTACCTGTAACGATAGAAGAGAGTAGATACAATGTATTGAAAAAAGAAGAACTACTATTTGATCAAAACTTTCTAAAAGAATTGACAAAAAGATATGAAGTAATTAAGAAAAAGTATGCTGCAGTAATGATCGTTGGATTTTGTTTTATAGCAGCAGGAGCGATACCATTTTTATTTGAGAAAAAGCATATCACTTCAGGAGAATTAGTGCAGTATTATCCGTACTGTGTTGTACTTATTGCGATTGGAGTCTATCTTTTTGTTCGTGTTGTAGGAGTGTGGGAGATGTATCGGATTTTAGTAGAGAATAAAGAATATAGCAATCGTATTATTTTTAAACTAAAAAAGAAAGTGAGAGATAAAGTGGATAATTTTTAATAGGAGAAAATCTATTTTATTAAAAGCTAAGATAGGAGTGAAATGATGTCAAACATTCTAGAAATTAAAAATTTAAGTAAATCATTTGGAAGCAACGTTGTTTTAAAAGATGTTACATTCAATGTGCCATCAGGGGCAATTATTGGATTCATTGGTGACAATGGGGCAGGTAAATCAACAACATTTAAAACAGTACTAGAATTAATTTCTAAAGATAGCGGTACAGTAAAAATATTTGGTGAAGAGAATATAAATAAAGATGCCAAGAATAAGGGGAAGATTGGAGTCGTATTTGATGCTATGAATCTACCGGCTCATCTTACGATAAAGCAATTAAACAAAGTTTTTAAAAAGATGTTTGAATCTTGGGATCAAGATAATTTTTATCGATTAGTTAATACTTTTTCTTTACCTACTAATGAGAAAGTAGGTAAATTCTCGCGTGGAATGTCAATGAAACTAACTATAGCTGTTGCATTGTCGCATAATGCAAAATTATTAATTCTAGATGAAGCGACAGGAGGTCTTGATCCTTCATCTAGGGAGGAGGTGTTAGAGGAATTAAAAAGTTTTGTGAATAAAAGTAATGGTGGTATATTACTTTCTTCACATATTATGAGTGATGTAGAAAAAATAGCTAGTCACCTTATTGTGATAAAAGATGGAGAAATTTTATTGAATGAAGAAAAGGATAAGGTTTTGGACAATTATGCCATTGTAGATGTTGATGAGGAACAACTAACTTTAATCAACAAAGATATAGTTGTGGTGAAAAGGAATAATGGTTCTTATTTCAATGTACTTGTATCAGATGTGCATAAACTACCAAATGGGATTGCTCATAGAACCATTTCGATAGAAGAAATAAGTATTTTATTAACGAGGAGTGAAAAATAAATGAAAGGTTTATTATTGACAAACTATTATCTAGTGTATCGAACTTTCTTTACGTTCATGGGAATAGCGATATTAGGAGCGGGATTGTTTTTTTATTTTGGTAATGCTTCAATGTACCGTTTAATTGCTACATTCATTATCTTATTTGCTGCGATTCCTGCACTTGAAGTTATTAAATATGAGAGTAAGTCGGGGTATGAAAAATATGTACTTACTTTACCGGTTACTAGAAATGACATTGTGCAAAGTCACTACCTTTTCTATTTTTTAGTTGTAATTATTGGTACTTTATTATCGTATGGCATATTTTATGTACATGGTTTAGTTTCAGATACACCAATTGATGATGGTATATTTAAGAGTGTTTCTTTAGGGACGTTCATCATTCTTAATGCCGGAGCAATAGCTTATCCGCTTCTCTATGTTTTTGGAGCAGAAAAATCTGATGCTATTACAATTGGAGGCGCATGTGGGGGACTTGTTACTTATTTTGGATTACAAAGTGTAATTGGATATCTAATAGAACAATTTCCAATATCAAATTTAAATTCATCTGTATACGTTTCAATTCTATATACAACATTTGGCGTTATCATATATATCTTTTCTTATTTCATTTCGATATTTATATATCGTAAGAAAGAATTTTAATATATTTTCTCTTAGTATTTTCTGAATTATTTCCAAAGAAATAATTCAGAAAATACAGAAAAATGTCGTAATTATTCGTAAAAGTCTGTTATAATAAACGAAAAATGAAAACGCTTTAAAGGGGGATGTAACCAATATGATGATGAATGTACCGCTAACAATTAGTTCTATGATGGAAAGAGCAGAGAAACTGTTTTCGAAGAAAGAAATTGTTTCACGGACACATGATACAGTTACGACGTTAACGTATAAGCAGTTAGGTGAAAGGACGAGAAGACTTTCAAGTGCGTTAAAAAAATTAGGAATTAAAGAAGGCGAGCGTATAGGAACGTTAGCGTGGAATCATCATCGACATGTGGAAGCATATTTTGCTATTCCTGGTATTGCTTCCGTTTTACACACAATTAATATTCGTTTATCTCCTCAACATATTTCATACATTATTCAGCACGCAGAAGATCGAATTCTACTTATAGATGAAGATCTCGTACCACTCGTTGAAAATATTCAATCACAATTATCAACTGTACAAGCCTACATTATTATGACTGATAAAGATGAACTTCCCAATACTACGCTAGAACCTGTATATCATTATGAAAAACTATTAGAAGAAGGCGATCCGAATTTCCAATTTGTAAAAGATATTGATGAAAATACACCTGCTGGTATGTGTTATACGTCAGCGACTACAGGAAATCCAAAAGGTGTTGTATATACGCATCGTAGTACTGTACTGCATTGTATGGCACTCGGTTTAGCGGATACAGCTGCTTTATCGGAAAGTGATGCGGCGATGGCAATTGTACCGATGTTCCATGTGAACGCTTGGGGGCTTCCTTTTGCAGCTACTTGGTTTGGAACTAAACAAGTTCTGCCCGGACCAATGTTTACTCCAAAAATTTTATTAGAGATGATTCAAGCTGAAAAAGTAACGATAGCAGCAGGTGTGCCGACAATTTGGCTCGGCGTATTACAAGAATTAGAAAATAATAGTTACGATTTATCTAGTATAACGAGAATATTATGCGGTGGTGCTGCTGCACCGAAAAGCGTTATTAAAGCATTTGAACAAAAATATAATGTTCCTTTCGTACATGCATATGGTATGACTGAAACAAGCCCACTCGTAACACTTGCACGTTTAAAAAGTTATGAAACAGAATTATCATATGAAGAGCAATTAGAAATCCGCTCAAAACAAGGATATCTTGTCCCTGGTGTAGAGATGAAAGTAGTCGGTACAAACGGTGAAGTGAAGTGGGATGGTACTGAGATGGGAGAGTTATGTTTACGAGCACCTTGGATCGCTGAAAGTTATTATAACGATGAACGTACTGTCGAAGGTTTTCGTGATGGTTGGTTATATACAGGAGATGTCGTTACGGTTGACGAGGAAGGCTGCGTGAAAATTGTTGACCGTACGAAAGATGTTATTAAAAGCGGAGGTGAGTGGATTTCTTCAGTTGACCTTGAAAATGCATTAATGGCACATGATGCTATATTTGAAGCAGCTGTCGTTGCCGTTCCTCATCCGCAGTGGCAAGAGCGACCAATTGCCTGCGTCGTTCAAAAGAAAAATAGTACAGTAACAAAAGAAGAAATATATGAGTTTTTAAAACCACAGTTTGCGAAGTGGTGGGTACCAGACGATATTGTATTTATGGAAGAAATACCGAAAACATCTGTTGGGAAGTTTTTAAAACAGGCGCTTCGGAAAGAACTTGAGCATTTGCATAAAGAGAAATAATTGAAAAAATATTTGTAAACCTATATTTAAAATAAGTTGACAAAGACTAAATAGAAAGATAATATAACTCCTATAATATGTTATCTAAAAATCATTTTAAGTTTACAAATAGGAGAAGCAAATATGAATACAAAAAACCTAGTTTTCGTCGCTTTATTTAGTTCTATTATGGGAGTGTTAGGGTTAATACCTCCAATTGCTCTTGCTATTACACCAGTTCCGATTACATTACAATCACTCGGTGTTATGCTTGCTGGTGGATTGTTAGGATCACGTCTTGGTGCGTTAAGTCAGCTTATTTTCTTACTTATAGTTGGAGTTGGAGCACCATTACTTGCTGGTGGACGCGGTGGTCCAGGCGTATTTGTTGGGCCAAGTGCAGGATATTTACTTGGTTATATCGTTGGAGCGTTTGTCATTGGTTATTTAATTGAGCGTTTACGTGAAGTCTCTATAATAAAGGTATTATGTATTAATATAATTGGTGGTATTTTCGTAGTTTATGTATTTGGTATCATTGTACAAGCTTTCTTTATGGATGTTTCTATATGGCAGACGATGAAAGTAAGTGCCGTATTTTTACCAGGTGATTGCATAAAAGCGATTATAGCAGCAATTCTTGTAACGAAATTACATCGTTCATTGAAACATATTATTACGCCTGCTCTCAAGAGTGGGAAATATACAAATGCGGGATAAGAAAGAGAAGAAACACGTTCATTGCGTGTTTCTTTTTATTATTTTGTAAAGAAAGGACGTCTCAAATGGGGATTACAAAAGAATATAAAAAGTATGCCTCTTTACAAACAAATAAAATAGCAATAAAGGAAAATGATCGAGTATTAACATTTAAAGAATGGTTTGAGTCAGTATGTAAAGTAGCAAACTGGTTGAATGAAAAAGAATCGCAGAATAAAACGATAGCAATTGTATTAGAAAATAGTATGGAGTTTTTACAACTATTTGCTGGTGCTGCTATGGCCGGATGGGTTTGTGTGCCGTTAGATATAAAGTGGAAAGAGTATGAGCTCAAAGAAAGAATTGCGATCAGTAACCCGGCTATAATTGTGACAGAGCGATATAAGGTAAATGATCTACCGGATGAAGAAGGAAGAGTAATTGAAATTGATGAGTGGAAAAGAATGATAGAGAACTATCTTCCTACATATAATCCTGTAGAAATTGTACAAAATGCTCCGTTTTATATGGGATTTACATCAGGATCGACTGGAAAGGCAAAAGCATTTTTACGTGCACAACAATCGTGGGTTCATAGTTTTGATTGCAATATACATGACTTCCATATGAAAAAAGAAGATTCTATTTTAATAGCTGGGACGCTCGTTCATTCTCTTTTTTTATACGGTGCAATAAGTGCATTATATGTAGGGCAAACGGTGCATATTATGAAAAAGTTTATTCCAGATCAAGTGCTGGATAAGTTAGAAACGGAACACGTTTCGGTCATGTATACAGTTCCGACAATGCTAGAATCTTTATATAAAGAAAATAGAGTAATAGAAAATGGAATGAAAATTATTTCGTCAGGAGCGAAATGGGAAGCTGAAGCGAAAGAAAAAATAAAGAGTATATTTCCTTATGCGCAAAAATATGAATTTTACGGTGCATCGGAACTAAGTTTTGTAACAGCACTAGTTGATGAAGAGAGTGATAGAAGGCCAAATTCAGTAGGAAAACCTTGTCACAATGTGCAAGTTCGAATATGTAACGAAGCAGGAGAAGAAGTACAGAAAGGCGAGATAGGAACTGTTTATGTGAAAAGTGATCAGTTTTTTATGGGCTACATATTGGATAAGGTTTTAGTTCCAGAGTTGACTGCGGATGGCTGGATGACAGTGCGAGATGTAGGTTATGAAGATGAAGAAGGCTTTATATATATAGTAGGTAGAGAGAAGAATATGATTTTATTTGGAGGAATTAATATTTTCCCAGAAGAAATAGAAAGTGTATTACATGAACATACAGCTGTGGATGAAATAGTTGTAGTTGGCGTGAAAGATAGTTATTGGGGTGAAAAACCTGTCGCTATCGTAAAAGGAAGTGCTACGAAGCAACAATTAAAAAGTTTTTGCTTACAACGATTATCCTCGTTTAAAATACCGAAAGAATGGCATTTTGTAGATGAAATACCGTATACAAATAGCGGGAAAATCGCTCGTATTGCAGCAAAAAATATGATTGAAAACCTGGAGAAAATATATGAATAGAGCGGTTATTGTAGAAGCAAAAAGGACACCTATTGGTAAGAAGAATGGGATGTTGAAAGATTATGAAGTTCAGCAATTAGTAACGCCGCTTCTTACGTTTTTAAGTAAAGGAATTGAGAGAGAAATAGACGATGTCATATTAGGGAATATTGTGGGGCCGGGAGGGAATGTTGCGAGATTATCTGCTTTAGAAGCAGGACTTGGCTATCATATTCCTGGTGTAACGATTGACCGGCAATGTGGTGCCGGATTGGAAGCGATTCGTACTGCATGTCATTTCATTCAAGGCGGCGCAGGTAATTGTTATATTGCAGGAGGAGTAGAGAGTACAAGTACATCACCTTTTCAAAATAGAGCGCGATTTTCACCAGAAACAATTGGTGATCCTAATATGGGAGTGGCGGCTGAATATGTTGCAGAGCGTTATAATATAACGCGAGAAATGCAAGACGAGTATGCTTGCCTTAGTTATAAACGGGCACTGCAAGCATTAGAGAATGGATATTTACAAGATGAGATACTTTCGTTTAATGGATCTTTTGACGAAGCTATAAAACGAGAAATGAATTATGAAAGAATGATTAAAAGAACAAAGCCCGCATTTTTACAAAATGGTACAGTAACGGCAGGTAATTCGTGCGGTGTAAATGATGGAGCATGTGCCGTTCTTGTAATGAAAGAGGGGCAAGCACGAAAATTAGGATACAAGCCTGTTCTTCGTTTCGTTCATAGTGCTGTAGTGGGAGTAAATCCAAATCTTCCGGGAACTGGTCCGATATTTGCGGTAAACAAATTATTAAACGAAATGAATGTAAAAGTAGAGGACATCGATTATTTTGAAATAAATGAAGCGTTCGCTTCAAAAGTTGTTGCTTGTGCAAAGACGTTACAAATTCCGTATGAAAAATTAAATGTCAATGGTGGAGCAATTGCGCTCGGTCATCCGTACGGTGCATCTGGTGCTATGCTCGTAACACGATTGTTTTATCAGGCACAAAGGGAGTATATGAAATATGGAATTGCGACGTTAGGAATTGGTGGTGGAATAGGGTTAGCGCTATTATTTGAAAAAGTAGAAGACTAGAAAAGAACTAGTTTTCTACTTCTGAGGAACATAAGCATTGCTACCAGGTTTTGCTTTTATTTCATTCCAAGCAGCGATAGCATCAGTTTTTGATTTCCCTTTGTTATTTGGATCTTCGAAAAAGTCGCGAGTAAAGCGATTGTATTCAAACTGTGCGCTGATAGTTGTTTTATAAATAGGATCTTTTTTTCGTTCGTTTTCTTCATACCAAAACGTTATCGCGTCTTCATATGTTTTTCCGACATTCTCTTTAAAAAATTTTTGGAGAGCTACTGTAAAGCGGAAGTTTGCTCCGATTTTTTCTTTGAAAAAAGCACGAACATCTTCGCTACAGCGGTGATTGTTAGTAATAATCGTTTGAAGAGAAAGTTCTTTATAAGAGAGAGAAGCTTTACTCACCTTTTGACCAGAGCTGTTTTTTAATATTTTACCAGTAGTTAAATAATGTGAGATACGCTCAGTTATTTCAATCTTAGAGCCACTAGCTGGCAAACCATGCTCACGGCAAAATGTTTGGAGTTCTGTTTTTAACCAATAATAGTTTTGGAAATCTTCAAGTGATATAGGTTTTGTTAAGGGTGGACGCATAGATGTAACAACTTCTTTCTTCCATAATTTTCTTTAATTATAAAACGTATGTTCTTTTTGTGGAAGGATTAATTTGTAAATATAATGGGAAGAGGGGATTACATATGGAAAATGTAATGCAAGTTCGTGTTACGGGAATTTTAATTGAAGATGAAAAAGTATTGCTAGTAAAGCAAAAAGTTGCTAGTCGCAATTGGTCTTTACCTGGGGGAAGGGTAGAGAATGGTGAAACGTTAGAAGAAGCGATGAGTCGAGAAATGAGAGAAGAAACAGGGTTAGAAGTTAAAATTAAGAAGCTACTCTATGTTTGTGATAAACCGGATGCTAGCCCATCTTTATTGCATATTACGTTTCTGCTTGAAAAGATTGAAGGTGAAATTACGCTACCTTCTAACGAGTTTGATCATAATCCGATTCATGATGTGCAAATGGTACCGATTAAAGATTTAAGTCAATATGGTTTTTCGGAAACTTTTATCACTCTTATAAGTAAAGGTTTTGCAAGTGCATGGAGTTATCAAGGCTTGAAACAAAATATAGGCCTGTAAATATAGTTGAAGGATAGCAGTTAGCTATCCTTCATAAACATGTTTTACACTGCTGACTGTATAGAAGAAATAAGTTGATTTAAAAACTCGTCCCCAGTCATAAGCGCTTTCCCGCCGCCGCGCGCACTCTTTTTATTTCCGCCACCTTTTCCTTCAATTGCAGGAAGAGAATCTTTTAAAAGTGCGTTCATATCAAGTGTGACTGTTTTTCCGCAAGCGAGGATGCATTGTAGTTTGTCATCATTTTCGATAACGAAATATGTAATGGCATGCTCTTGTTGTTCTGTAATACTAGCAGAAAGCTTTGCGATTTCTTGCATAGAACGATTTGTAAATACTTTAGAAATAAGTATGCCAGCGTGTATTTTTAAAGGCTGTTGAAGTAGTTCATTTGCCTCTGCAAATAATAATTTTTCATTCATTGTTTGTATTGCTTTTTCATTTTCTTTTTGAGAAGTAAGAAGTTGTGCTACTTTTGCTGGGATATCACTCTCGCTACTGTTTAATTGTTTAGAAACATCTTTCATAATTTGTTGTTGTTTGCCCATTAAATTTAGTGTGCGCCAACCAGCGATAAATGTTAATCGTATGCCACCTTTATTGCGCTCCCACCCTAGTACTTGAATAGGACCTACTTCACCTGTACGTTTCGGATGCGTTCCGCCACAGCCGTTGTAGTCGAAGTTCTCAATTATAACAACACGTATATTTTCTGTTATAGTCGGTTCTTTACGAAGGGGGAATGTTTTCGCTTTTTCTAAGTTCATCCACTCGATATGGATTTGATGGTTTTCGAAAACAATTTTGTTGGCAATGTTTATTGCTTTTTCAACCGTTTCTGTATGAAGATTTTCTATTTCTAAATCAATTGTTACCGTTTCTTTACCAAGGTGGAATCCAATCGTAGGTATGTTAAAATGGTCCCAAAAAGCAGCAGATAAAATGTGCTGAGCCGCATGTTGCTGCATATGATCAAAACGGCGCTCCCAATTGATTTTACCTTCTACTTCTTCTGTATGTAATTTTTCTACAATGAAGTGACGAATTTTCCCATGTATCTCTTCTACATTGATTACATCGATATCATTTAATGTGCCAGTATCATGCGGTTGTCCGCCACCTGTCGGATAAAATGCGGTCTCGTTTAAAACGACGTATAAGTTACCGTCTTTATCATAATCTTGCTTTATAATTTTTGTAGTAAAGTCTTGCTTATAAGCGTCAGTGTAATATAATTTTTGCTCCAATTTTCTTTCCCCTTTCGCGTTCACTAGTTTCATTGTAAAGCAATTGAAATTAGTTTCCTAATATTTCAGAAGAAAGAAACTATTTTTAGAATTTTCTTGCTATAATAAGAAAAAGAAAATGCGGGGGTGGAATGAATATGTTATATGAAAACGGCGTAGATAAACTTCTTAGTTTAAGCAAAAATATTTCTGAATTGTATCGAGAATTAAATGAAATGACCCGGATTTTAACGGATTGTAATCGAGAAAGTGTGAAGTTTGATCGGTTATATGTAAAAGAGTTACTGTGGAAGAAAGAAGATGTAATAGAGAAATATGACCAGCTACTTGTGCAACTTTGTATAAATGAATGCTTTGATTTAAAAAGTGTCATTACAGGGGAATATAAGTATACATATGAAGAAGTAGAAAATATCGTTTTACAATTTAATGAGAAGTATAATGTCACAATTTTAATTAAAGATGTTTGTAAAGAATTACAGTTTACATATGGCATAGATATGGATATAACGAGAACAGCTCGAGTATCAACAGCTCAAGTATAAAAAGGGAAGAGAAAGCAGATCCTTTGCTTTCTTTTTTTATGTAAGAACGGGGAGAGTAGGTTTAGTGATGAAGGGGAAGTTACAAAATATTCATCCGTTAGGAATGACAATTATAATAGGGACTTTATTTGCGAGGTTCGCCACGTCAATGAGCATTCCTTTTTTAGCAATTTATTTAACGACTGTTAAAGGTGTATCAGCTGGAATGACGGGTGCTATTATCGGAACGAGTGCACTTGTTGGAGTGTTTGCTAGTTTTATTGGAGGGAATTTATCGGATCGATTCGGTCGAAACATGATTATAATATGGTCCATGATTGTTTGGGTGTTTGTATTTATAGGCTTTTCGTTTGCAAATCATGTTTTAAGTTTCTTTTTATTAAATGCTCTGAATGGATTATGTCGGTCTTTTTTTGAACCGACTTCAAGAGCATTATTATCAGATTTAACGAAACCAGAGTATCGTTTACTCGTATATAATTTGCGTTACGGTGCAATCAATGTTGGAGTGGCGATTGGTCCTCTTGTCGGATTACAGATTGGAAGCGCAAAATCAACAATTCCTTTTTTAGTAGCAGCTGGAGTATATATTCTATATACAGCTATATTAGCGTTCCAATTTAAGAAGTATCCAATTGAAAAAAAGAAAGTAAATACAAAAAAGCCTGTCACAATGTTGAATGCAGTTCGTATATTGCGAAAGGATGTCGTATTTTTAGTTGCATTAGTTGGTATTATTTTGAGTAATTGTGGTTTTTCTCACTTAACGACAACAGTATCTCAATATTTTGCAAATGCGCATATATTTCAGGATGGAGTGACATTGTTTTCGTATATGTTAGCTTTAAATGCGATTGTTGTAGTCGTAATTCAATACCCTGTTATTCAAATATGTAAAAAGTATACACCGTTAGTATCTATTATGGTGGGAACCTTATTTGTGAGCGGAGGATTGTTTGGGTTTGGAATAGTAGAATCTACGCTAGGTGCTGCCGTCTGCACAATTATTTTTACAATTGGAGAAGTTCTCATGTTTTCAATGACGGATGTGTTTATAGATGATATAGCTGTTTCGCATTTAAAAGGAACATATTTTGGAGCGATGGGATTCTCAGGAATTGGAGCAGTAATTGGTCCATGGCTTGGGGGCGTACTTCTCGATTATTACGGATATCAAAATGGGTTTGTAGTATTTTCAGCATTAGCTATATTTTCAACTGTAGCATTTCCTGTACTTTTAGTTACAAAAGGTTTATTGAAAAAAAAGCATGATAGAAATTGTAATTTAGAATTACATGCGAAATAAAATAAGCCCCAGCAGATGACTGGGGCTTATTTTTGTATTTATCCCGCTATTAACGGGCAGTAAAACTCCCATTGGTTAAAGTTTTACTTTATTTTAATTCTCAATTTGAAAAAGAACTTTTTCTTCATGTTTATTAGCAACTTCGTTTTTGGAAATATGAATGGCTAAATATCCATTCTCTAAGCAGGCTAGCATCTTCTTATAAATAATAGTAGCGGGTAAAGGAATGATCCGCTGTAAAGAACTATTATTATGAAGTATGCAAATGTTTAGGCCTGTCTCCATCTTTTTAATGACTACATTTTGTTCGGATACATTTAGTACATCTGTTTCCAAAATGTATTCTTGTTCAGTTTCGCAAAGGTCAATATGAATTTGATTTGGGAAACTAAAGTTACTACAAGAATCAGAACAAAATTGATCCATCCATTCTTCGAAACCATCAACATGAAAAAGACAATCCTTCTTTTTCTTGCCCATGTAAGACACCCTCCGTAAAATCTCAATTCATACTATGTTATGCATGAATGAAGTAGGGGTGAAGAATAAATGTAAAAATATAAACATTGTATGTGATAAAGGTAGCTAGTGTGAGCCTTTTGTTTTACATATCATGATGTGCATGATTTTTTTGGCGTGAATGGTTACGGTTTTTTACTTTATGAGATCCGCTTAATGGTTCAGGTTGTCCTTTTTTTTCTTTCGCTTCACGATTGTTTTTTCCCATTGTATGTGACACCTCCTCTTTCTCTTTAGAATGAGAGAAGTTTGCAAATTTATACGAGAATGTTTTTAGAAAAAAAGGTAAAGATAAATGGGACTAACTATTATGGAAAGGGGATTATATAATGCCATATCATAAAGATAAACAACAAGCTTTTCAAGCAGCGCAGCAAGGGGTTACACAAGCAGAACATGCATTTAACAACATTGTAAAAAATGATCCAAACTACGGTCAGGATTTAAAAGAGTTACGCCAAGAAGTTCAGGAGGCGTATGAACAGATTCAAAATGCGTTAGAAGTAGCTTCGGAAACACAACGCCCACAACTTGAGCAATACGAAAATAATCTCCAAAACATTATTCGAAATGTAGATCAATTAGAAAAGTAAATGAGGTTGTTGTGTATTCGACAACCTTATTACTTCAATGAACATTATGCGAAAACAGAAAATTTTTCTATTCGTTTTTTCTTTATTATGCGCAGTACATATATTTCAAGTTGAAAAAGTGGAAGCGAAAATGTTGCTCAGAAAAGAGCTGGAACCAACTGGCTATGTGACATGGGAAGTACCTAATAATGAAAAGGTTATTGCCATTACATTTGATGATGGACCAGATCCGACTTATACAACACAAGTTTTACATTTATTACGTCAATATAAAGCAGAAGCGACTTTTTTTATGATTGGATTTCGAGTGCAGCGTAATCCATATTTAGTGAAACAAGTGTTAAAAGAGGGACATGAAATTGGAAATCATACGATGAACCATTTGTATGCGAGTAATTCATCAGATGAAAAATTAGAAAATGATATTTTAGATGGAAAGAAATATTTTAAAAAATGGGTGAAAGAACCTTTACTATTCCGTCCTCCTGGCGGATATATTAACGATGCTGTATTTAAAACCGCGAAAGAAGCGGGTTATCAAACGGTTCTATGGTCGTGGCATCAAGACCCGCGTGATTGGGCAAATCCAGGGGTTGAATCCATTGTAAATCATGTAGTGAAACATGCTAAAAGTGGAGATATCGTATTGTTACATGATGGAGGAAATGATCGTAGTCAAACAGTAGCAGCATTAGCAAAAATTTTACCTGAGCTGAAAAAGCAAGGCTATCGATTTGTAACGGTTTCGGAATTACTACGTTATAAACATTAGAAAGAATCCCAAAAGGAAAATGGACCTTTTGGGATTTTTCGTTACTGGTTCTTTTTACGTTTTTTATTATTTTGTCGCTCTGCTGGAGTTAACGGCTCGTTTGCAAATTCTTCATTGTAACCAGTTGCTTGTCCTTGTGCAGATGCAGCATTCATTCCTGAAATAGTATGATTTGCTTTTCTTTTACCCATTTTATTTCACCTCTATAACTTTTTTGTATGTTGAATGATGAGCAGTTCATAGTATGTATGAACTGTAAGTAAAGCACTAATAGAGCACTTTACTTTATGGTAATAGTATTCATAAGGAGCGTGAACACTATTCAAATTTAGAAACATAAAGAAAACTTATGATAATCTATAAGTTTCTTATTATTTACTTATTTAGAAAGTTGTAATAAGATATTATCGTAAGGTATTGAAAAGTTTGTCTACATTTTATATTCAGACAACTTAGTCACGTTTAACAGGGGGGAAACATAATGGTCAAACATAATCCATTTCAATCACGTGCAACTTTTGAAGTAGATGAAAAAACGTATCATTATTATGATTTGAAAGCGCTTGAAAACGCAGGGGTTGGCAACGTATCTCAATTACCATATTCCGTGAAAGTTTTACTTGAATCCGTACTTCGTCAAGTAGACGGACGTGTAATTACAGAAGAACATGTTACAAATTTAGCGAAATGGGGAACGAAAGATGTGCAAGATATCGATGTTCCATTTAAACCATCTCGTGTAATTTTACAAGATTTCACTGGTGTTCCAGCCGTTGTAGATTTGGCTTCGCTTCGTAAAGCAATGGCAGATATGGGCGGGGATCCTGATAAAATTAATCCAGAAATTACTGTAGACCTTGTAATTGACCACTCTGTACAGGTTGATAGAGCGGGTACGGCAGACGCGCTTGCATTCAACATGGACTTAGAGTTTAAACGTAATGAAGAACGTTATAAATTTTTAAGCTGGGCACAAAAATCATTTGATAACTATCGCGCAGTGCCACCAGCTACAGGTATTGTACACCAAGTAAACCTTGAATATTTAGCACCAGTTGTTCATGCTGTGAAAAATGCTGAAGGTGATTTAGTTGCATACCCAGATTCATTAGTTGGAACAGACTCACATACAACAATGATTAACGGTATCGGCGTTCTTGGATGGGGCGTTGGTGGTATTGAAGCAGAAGCAGGAATGCTTGGACAGCCTTCATACTTCCCAGTACCTGAAGTAATTGGTGTGAAATTAACTGGTACACTTCCAAGTGGTACTACAGCAACTGATGTTGCATTAAAAGTAACACAAGTATTACGTCAAAAAGGTGTAGTTGGTAAATTCGTTGAGTTCTTCGGTAATGGACTAAAGAGCATGCCTTTAGCTGACCGTGCAACAATTTCAAACATGGCACCAGAATACGGTGCAACTTGTGGATTCTTCCCAATTGACGATATTTCATTAGAATACTTACGTTTAACAGGTAGAGATGAAGAGCAAATTCGCATTGTTGAAGAATACTGTAAAGCAAATGGTTTATTCTATACAGCAGACAGCAAAGATCCAATTTACACTGATCTTGTTGAAATTGATTTAAATACAATCGAATCTAACCTTTCTGGACCGAAACGCCCACAAGATTTAATTCCACTTTCAGATATGAAAGATGCGTTCCATAAAGCTGTTTTAGCACCAGTTGGAACACAAGGACTTGGATTTAATGAGCAAGAGTTCGATAAAGAAGTGAAGGTTACATTAGAAGATAAAGAAGTAACGATGAAGACAGGTGCAATTGCAATCGCTGCAATTACAAGCTGTACAAATACATCAAACCCATACGTATTAATTGGGGCAGGTCTAGTTGCGAAGAAAGCAATTGAAAAAGGGCTTGTAGTACCTGAGTACGTAAAAACATCATTAGCACCAGGATCTAAAGTTGTTACTGAGTACTTAGATAAATCAGGTTTAACAACA
The DNA here is from genome assembly GCF_019837435.1 of Bacillus sp. 16GRE42. Taxonomy (NCBI): domain Bacteria; kingdom Bacillati; phylum Bacillota; class Bacilli; order Caryophanales; family Bacillaceae; genus Bacillus; species Bacillus sp. 16GRE42. The sequence goes on along the minus strand of NZ_JADAXF010000001.1, from coordinate 1,081,132 downwards.
TATTTAGATCAATTAGGTTTCCAAACAGTTGGTTACGGTTGTACGACTTGTATCGGTAACTCTGGTCCGTTAGCAGAGGAATTAGAAGAAGCAATCGCAGCAAACGATTTATTAGTAACATCTGTTTTATCTGGTAACCGTAACTTTGAAGGTCGTATTCATCCACTTGTAAAAGCAAACTACTTAGCATCACCACCACTTGTTGTGGCATATGCACTTGCAGGTACTGTTGATATTGACCTGAAAAATGATGCAATCGGTAAAGATGCAAATGGCAATGCTGTTTACTTCAACGACATTTGGCCATCAGCTAAAGAAATTGAAGATGTAGTTCAAAGCGTTGTTACATCTGAACTGTTCAAGAAAGAATATGCACAAGTATTTAACAGCAATGAGCGTTGGAATGAAATCCAAACTTCAAACGAAGCTTTATATACTTGGGATAATGATTCAACTTATATTCAAAACCCACCGTTCTTTGAAGGATTATCTAAAGAACCAGGTGAAGTTGAAACATTATCAGATTTACGCATAGTTGGTAAATTTGGAGATTCTGTAACGACAGACCATATTTCACCAGCAGGTTCAATTGGTAAGCATACACCAGCTGGACGCTACTTATTAGAAAACGGCGTACAACCAGTTGACTTTAACTCTTACGGTTCTCGTCGTGGTAACCACGAAGTTATGATGCGTGGTACATTCGCGAACATCCGTATTAAAAACCAAATCGCACCAGGAACAGAAGGCGGATACACAACATATTGGCCAACTGGTGAAGTAACATCAATCTATGAAGCTGCTATGAAATATAAAGAAGATGGCACAGGTCTTCTAGTTGTTGCTGGTAAAGATTACGGTATGGGAAGTTCTCGTGACTGGGCTGCGAAAGGTACAAACTTATTAGGTATTAAAGCAGTAATCGCAGAAAGCTTCGAGCGTATTCACCGTAGTAACCTAGTATTAATGGGTGTATTACCACTTCAATTTAAAGATGGCGAAAGCGCTGAAACATTAGGCCTTGTTGGTAACGAGTCATTTGAAATTCAAATTGACAAAACAGTTAGACCACGCGATCTTGTAAAAGTAGTTGCAACTGATGCAGATGGCAATGAAAAACAATTTGAAGTAGTAGCTCGTTTCGATAGTGAAGTAGAAATTGACTACTACCGTCACGGTGGTATTCTACAAATGGTTCTTCGTGAGAAAATTGAAGAGTCAAAAGTGTCGAACTAAATAATTGAAATGAACGATAAGGAAGCTAACAACTGTTAGCTTCCTTATTTTATGGAAAGGGATGAAACCAATTGGTTTCATCCCTTTCTTTTTACTATAAAAATGGAGGGAACATCATGAAAGAATATAAAAGAATATTGTTACCGTTACAGAAAGAAAAATTATTAGTAATAGCTGCTATATGTAGTGGGATTTTTGCAGCTATTTTAAATTTATCCCGTCCACTATTCATGGGGCTAATTGTAGATAACCTTATTCAACGAGAGTTAAAGGGAGTGTATCTTTACATTACTTTGTTTGCAGCTAGCCGCTTGTTGATGTGGGTGAACAATCTTTCATTTGATTATATAAGCTCCAAAGCAAGTCAACGAATATTGCGAAGGAAGCGTATAGATGTAATGCGTCATTTTCTCGTATTACCGTTTGAAGAGAGTGAGCAGATTAAGGGAGGAGAGTTAGAGACGTTAGTTGTGTCTGATATTCCAAACTGGGTCAGATTATATGGTTCTATATTAATAGAATATATACACGCCATTGCGCAATTTATAGGTGCGTTTATAGCACTAAAACATATAGATATAAAGTTCATATTGTGGGTAACTCCGTTTTTATTTTTAAGTGCAACGGTTCCAATGTTGATGGGGAAAAAGGTAAGAAATATTGCAAGCATTGCTCAAAAAAATCAATCAAGTGTTGTAGTGATGGTGTCACAGTTTGTAAAAGGAGCACAAGATTTACGGAGTTTACAAAAAGAAAAATGGGCCATTCGATTATTTAAAGGAGTAACGGCACAGTCTTATAAATCGGAAGTAAAGAAGACGATGATGCAACACTGCATTGGAGTAGTTGGAACAGTGATTGAAACAGGAGCATATATCGTTGTTCTCATTATGGGCGCGCAGAAAATAATGAAGGGAGAAATGGAAGTTGGTTCACTTGTTGCAGTGTTAGCCACAATTGAAATGCTCTTTTTTCCAGTCCGTTACGTTGGCGATTTATTAATGATGACACAAGTTGCAGTCGCTTCGGCAAATAGAATTTTTTCCTTTTTAGATAAACGAGTGGCAGATAGTAAGGTAGAAAGAGGGATGGGGATGACAGTAACAAATGTTTCATTTCAGGAGAATGATGAAGAGAAATGCAGAATTCATAATATTGATTTGCAAATTAATCCAGGTGAATTCGTTATTATTGTAGGAGAAAGTGGCGCAGGAAAAACAACGCTTTTAAAATTAATGACAGGGTTGTATAAACCATCTAATGGTAACATTGTTTATTATGGTGATGAGGCTCGTATGACTACAGTGTGGCAAGAACCTCGTTTCTTTCGGACGACAGTAAAAGAGAATATGTATTTCGAGGAAAAGTGTTTAGAAAACCAGTTAGAAAAAAATATTGAGCTTGTAAATGTGAAGCCGATAATTAGAGGTTTATCGGAAGGGGTTCAAACTGTACTACATAAAAGCGGTGAAGAGTTTTCGGGAGGGGAAAGAAAACGTCTTGCATTATTACGTGCCATTGTTTCAAATCCGAATCTTATTATTTTAGATGAACCAACTGCGGGATTAGATCCGAGCAACCAAGAAACTATTTGGAATATGATAGAAGGATTAGGAAGAGAGGTCACGAGAATTGTGGCAACACATGATGTAGAGAAAGCGATACTAGCAGATCGTGTTGTCATAATGAAAGAAGGACGTATTGTTGCATGTGGAAGTCCTAAAAAATTAATAAATAGTCATTCGTTTTGCAAGTGATGTGAATAAAGATAAGAGTACTGCTCTTATCTTTATTCAGCATCATTTATTTGATACTCGATAGATTCTGAATGATTCAGATCAACGTTAAAGGTAGTGGTCGTAAGGAAAGTGGCAATTCCAAGAATTAAGAAAAGGACGAATGAGACTAGAGAGACGTAGAGACAAATACGCCCTACTTTCTTTTTTTCAAGGTCTTTACTAAAGAGTGAAATGATCCATGTAATAATACCGACTGGGTATAAAAGAAAACTTAGAATATATAATGTTGTTTTTTCGAATGAATTCATAAAAAATCCCCCTTTTGTTGTAGGTTTATAACTACGAGAGTAAAAAGGTGAATGTATCCATAAGAAGATAAGCAACACTTCATTTGTTTTTCTAATTATATGATAAAAAGGAAAAAATTTCACTTAAAATAAGAACATTCTAATTATTTCGACTGTGAATATTTCCAAGCTCGTCCGTATAAGCTAAAATAAGGTATATAGTATTTGGGTAATTAGGTTAATAAGAAGATAAATACGTTAGGGTGATATAAAATGTGGCGGAAGCTTACGATTATTGTAGTGTTACTTTGTTTAGCGGGATATGCAGCTTATGAACAATTTGGTAAAAAAGATCAGGCGGTACAAGGGGAGCAAGAAAAAAGTGAAGCTGCTATGAAAGAGATGATTGCAAGTAATGGTATCGAAATAGGGAAGAGTGCGCCAAACTTTGAATTAACGAAGTTAGATGGAACGAATGTAAAGTTATCGGATTTAAAAGGAAAGAAAGTGATTTTAAACTTTTGGGCAACGTGGTGTGGACCTTGCCAGCAAGAAATGCCGGATATGGAGGCTTTCTATAAAGAACATAAAGAAAATGTAGAAATTTTAGCAATAAATTATACGCCTTCAGAAAAGGGCGGGGGAGTAGAAAAGGTAAGCAATTTTGCTAAGGAAAAAGGAATTACTTTTCCGATTTTATTGGACAAGAACATTGATGTGACAACAGCGTATAAAGTAATTACGATCCCAACTTCGTATTTTATAGATACGAAAGGTGTCATTCAAGATAAGTTCATTGGACCGATGACGCAAAAAGAGATGGAGAAACGGATTGCTAAATTAAAATAACGGTGAAAAGGTAGAGGTGGAAAGTTACCATTTCTGCCTTTTCTTTTTCACGTAGTGATAGCAGCATGTTATGATAAAAGAAATATAAACGTTTAGAGGTAAAGGAGTGTTTGGAGTGGGGAATATATCCTTACCGTTAGATTATGTTGTAATTGATTTTGAAACAACAGGATTTAACCCTTATAATGATAAAATTATTCAAGTCGCAGCAGTGAAATATCGAAATCATGAACTAGTAGATCAATTTGTTTCCTATGTGAATCCAGAGCGTTCAATTCCGGACCGAATAACGAGTTTAACAGGCATTACAAATTATCGTGTTTCAGATGCCCCGACGATTGAAGAAGTGTTACCTTTATTTTTAGCATTTTTACATACAAATGTAATTGTCGCTCATAATGCATCGTTTGATATGCGTTTTTTAAAAAGTAATGTAAATATGCTTGGGCTGCCTGAACCTAAAAATAAAGTGATTGATACTGTGTTTTTAGCAAAGAAATATATGAAGCACGCGCCTAATCATAAACTTGAAACGTTAAAGCGAATGCTTGGTATTCGTTTAAGTTCTCATAATGCATTTGATGATTGTATTACGTGTGCAGCTGTTTATCAAAAATGTGCATCTATTGAAGAAGGAGAAAAAAGAAAATCGAATACGGAAGTACTTGATGAAACAGCAGTATATGAGGCAGTAAAAAAGATACTTGTACGCAATAAACGTGATATCGAATGGGTTCGTTGCATGAATGTAGGAAGTTATTTAGATATAAAAGCTTTTTATCCAGTTATGAGAATAAAAGTAAAAGGGCGAAAGAAATACGTATTAACAGAGATATTAGAAGATGATGTGAAAGAAATATGTACGAGTTTAAATTGTGAACCGGCGTTAAAAAGTGAAGTTGGTAATACGAGAATTATGCTTAATAGCTTAGAGGATGTCCTGAAATTAGAAAGTTATATTTTAGGACAGTATGATTTCGTACTGCAAGCGCTAAGTGAGTATAAACAAAGTGAAATGAATGCAGATGAAAAGCTAAAAGAATATTTAAATATAATGGTATAAAAAACTCCGTGTACAAGAAGTTGTACACGGAGTTTTTTTAGGAGTACTAAAACATAAAATTTTCTTGCAAATCTGATTAAAGAGTTTTTCATTTGCTCATACTATGTATAGTAAGAATGCGAAGGAGAGAGGGTGAACAGCATGAGAAGAAGTCGCCGTAAATCATTTGACGAACTTGTGAAAGAAAATAAACAACAATTATTAAGTGATCGTGATGCAATCGATCGCATTGAAGAGCGTATTGAAAAACGTTATGAAATGCAACTTTTTAAGCAAGCTGAATAATTCTTAACACTAGTACGATACTAGTGTTAAGGAGGCGATAGTAATGGGTAATCCGAAAAAGAATTCAAAAGACTTTGCACCGAATCATATTGGAACACAATCAAAAAAAGCTGGTGGCAATAAAGGAAAGCAAATGCAAGACCAAACGGGCAAACAACCGATTGTTGATAACGGTTAAAAAGGGAGAATGTTGTCATTCTTCTTTTTGTGATGGGTTTTTAATAATCAAAAAGGGCTGACTTATGTCAGCCCTTTTTCGTAATCGTAAAATTTTCAACGAGTAAACGCCAATTTTGCGGGAATGGTAAGCCAATCTTCCAGTAACTAATACCGCCTATACCTTGTTCTTTCATTAAATTGAATTTGCTTTGAACAGACCGTGAATCTTCAAACCAAACTTCGTGTTGAACACCATTTTCATCAAAATAATTAAAATGAGGAGCTTGAGCTGTGAAATCATAGCGGATGGGGACATTGTATTTACGAGCTAGTGCAACAGCTGCGACAGAGCTAATTGCTTTTGCAGGCGGATTGCCTTGTTTGAACGGAAGTTTCCAATCGAATCCGTATAAGTTTTGCCCCATCATAATTTTTTGGGGAGGCATTTGAGATTTTGCGTATTGAAGTACTTCTTTTACAGGACCGATAGGAGAAATAGCCATCGGTGGCCCGCCTTGCCATCCCCAGTCATATGTCATAATGACGACGAAATCAACAATTTGCCCTTGTGCTTTATAATCGTGAGCTTCGAAAAATTTTCCCTTTTGATTTGAACTTGTTTTCGGTACGAGCGTTGTACTCAATGTGTATCCGTTAGGTAAGCGTGTTTTTACATTTCGTAAAAAACGATTATACGCTTCGCGATCTTCAGGTGCTACACTCTCAAAATCAAAATGAATGTCTCGCATACCGTACTTCCCAGCTGTTTGTAAAATGTTAGTAATAAATTTGTTTTGAATCGATGCATCACGTAAAATAACTGATGTCAGATCGGCACTGAAATTTCCATTTTCAATATTTGTAATAACGAGCATAGGGATGGTTTTACCTTGCGTTGCAATATTAGCGATTTTAGCTGTTTCAGTTGGTTCTTTTAACGTACCATCTCTTTTTGCCTCGAAACTAAAGTAAGCCAAATATGTTAAAAATGGATTAATGGCACGCGTAGCGTTAACCAAACTTTCTTTTATTGGTATTGTTGAAGGTTGTAAATAAGCGATGGATTCTACTGCACGTTTTGTCCCTTTCGGTATATATAATTGCTGTCCAACATGGAGAATGGATTTTAAAGATAAGTTATTAACTTTAGCTAAACTAGCGAGAGGTACGTTATATGTTTGAGAGATTCGATATAGGCTATCGCCAGGCTGTACATAGTAATTATTCCCTTTCGTATTAACAATCAGTGCCTGACCTACAACGAGTGTTTCAGCTGGGTTTAGTCCATTGTCCTTTACTATTTCGTCAGGTGTTGATCCATACTTTGATGCCAAGCTATATACGCTATCACCGCTACGAACAGTTACAATTTGAATCATATGCTTGCTCCTTTCAGTAAAAGATTCACTGTTTTTATTTTATTTTTGATGTCACTGTATTATGATTAAATGTATGCAAGGTAGCAGAAGTGAAAGAAGGCGAATACATATGTTTGTAGCAGAACATGAAGTTGAAATCCGTTATGCGGAAACAGATCAAATGGGTGTTGTTTACCATTCAAACTATTTGGTGTGGCTTGAACTAGGTCGCACGAAACTTATACAAGATTTAGGATTTTCATATGTTGAAATGGAGAAAGAGGGAATTATTTCTCCTGTGTTAGATTTGCAAATTTCATATCGTAAAGCGATGCGTTACGGAGAAAAAGCAATTGTGAAAACGTGGATTGATACTGTTAGTCCGCTTCGCGTTGTATATGGTTATGAAATATATAACGGTGAAGGTGAACTTTGTATTACTGCAAGTACGACGAATATTTGCGCGAAAAAAGAAGGGTTCAGGCCCGTATCATTTAAAAAGTTATATCCAGAGTGGTATGCGAAATATGAGGAAATTAAGAAAAAATAAAAAAGCGTGGCAGAAGCCACGCTTTTTTATTTTTCATAATTAAATTGCGGGAAATCATCACCGTCGTTAAATGTAACAGCTAAATTATGTCCATCGAAGAACCACTCATCATCGCCTTCAATAAAGAAGTTAATACCTTCTTCTTGAGTTTGAACAGCAGGATGTGCAGGATCATCTTTACGAATACCTAAAGAAAGTCCTTTTTGTACAGTACTGCAACCGCCGTATTGTACGAAAAGGCGTAGTGTTTCACCCGATTGTAAGTTTAATTCGTTTTTATACCATTGTGCTGCTTCTTTTGTTACGGAAAGATTCATGTATAGTTCCTCCAAATTATGTTGCTTTTTCTTTAGTATAAAAAATAACGCAAAAAGACGCTATTAATATGCTTCACGTTTTCTTTTTGCGTTATGTGGGTTACGATCTTATTTTTGCTTTTTTGAAAAGTTTGCTTTCGGTTCAGTTTTATTTATAATTCGTCCGATATTTGCACGGTGTTTATAAATAACCATACCTGCTAATAAACACATCGCAATAATGAAGATTTTATCCCCGCTAACAATGGATGCAATAACAGCAACGACGGCTGTTACCATAGAAGAAAGTGATACGTATCTTGTTGTAAATAAAAGGCTGAAAAAGACAACAGCTAATATTGCAAAAACAACTGGAGAGTAGCATAATAGCACGCCAGCAGAAGTTGCAACAGCTTTACCACCACGGAATTTCGCGAAAATCGGATACACATGTCCAAGAACAGCTGCTAATCCGAACCATAGTGGGTGAACATCTAATCCGAAAATAATCGGTAGACTTGTTGCTAATGTACCTTTTAAAATGTCAGCAATTGTAACGATAAAACCTGCTTTTTTCCCTAGTGTGCGGAATGTATTTGTTCCGCCTAGATTACCGCTTCCATGCTCACGAATATCGATCCCGTAGCCGATTTTTCCAACGACTAGTGCGAATGGAATCGAGCCAAGTAAGTAGGCAACGATAAATAAAAGATATGTAGTAACCATAAGTTCAGTCTCCTTTATTCAAATGTGTTGATAAAGGGTAAAAAGAGTTTTTCCCGTATATTGTACCATACATTTGTAAAGAGCACATTTCTTTTTTGTAAATGAAAAATTCATTATTTCGTGAAAAAAATTTCACAGGAATGTTACATTTCTCACAGAAACACCAAGACTATATGTAGTAACATTTTAATCAAAAGACAACAACATATTGGTGGAGGGTTATAAATGTTACAACGAAATGTACGTGGAGAAGAATTAATGAGAGTGTTTGAGACGATTGTCCACGGTAGTGAGCAAGATTTAATGCAAGAAAATGCAAATGTAGATGGTCGCTCTCCAATGGGAGTAATGGGAACGTTCGCATCAGAGAGTGCGAAATATTATGCAGTTGAAAATTTATTGTCAGATCAAGTGAAAAAAGCGATAGATCAAAATATATTATATCCACATGACTTAGATTTTTATGCGACAGGAACGACGACTTGTTCGCAAATTCCGTTAGCGCAAATGCTTGCGAACGGTTTTCATACCGGACATGGGCATATGAGACAACCGCAAGACATTAAAAGTGCATTGGCTCTTTCGTCTATTATTTTTCAGGCGAATCAAAATATGCAGCACGGTGGTCAATCATTTGCACTCTTTGATATTGATTTAGCTCCATATGTGAGAAAAACAGTAGCGAGACATAAGAAACGATTAGAGTCATATCCGCTTACGAAAGAACAAATAGAAGAATTTGCATGGAAAGAAACAGAAAATGATACGTATCAGGCGTGTGAAGCTTTCGTTCATAATTCAAATAGTATGCACAGTAGGGGCGGGGGACAAGTACCGTTTATTTCTATTAATTATGGAACAGACACATCAAAAGAGGGACGGTTATTAGTTAGACAACTTTTAAAAGCGACACAAGCTGGTCTTGGTAAAGGAGAAACACCAATTTTTCCGATTCAAATTTTTAAAATGAAAAAAGGTGTGAACTTTGAAGAATGTGATCCGAACTATGATTTATTTGAATTAGCGTTAGAGACAACGGCTGAACGATTATTCCCTAACTTTTCATTTTTAGATGCGCCATTTAATGCAGTGCATTATGACGGACGACCGGAAAGTGAAGTATGTTATATGGGATGTCGTACCCGTGTTATGTCTAACATACATGGAGAAGAAACAGCGATTGGAAGAGGCAATTTATCATTTACGTCTATTAACTTAGTGAAATTAGCGTTAATTAGTGGTTCAAAAGAAGCATTTTTTGAAGCGTTAAATTATTACTTAGATTTAGGAATTAAGCAATTATTAGAGAGATTTGAGTATCAATGTACGAAGCGAGCAAGAGATTTTCGATTTTTATATTCACAAGGTGTATGGCGCGGTGGAGAGAAGTTACAGCCTGAAGATTCTGTAGCATCCATTTTAAAGCAAGGGACGTTAAGTCTTGGTTTTATCGGTCTTGCGGAGTGCTTAGTAGCTTTAACAGGAAAGCATCATGGAGAAGATGAAGAATCATGGAAACTCGGGTATGAAATCATTTCCTTTATGAGAGCTAGAATGGATAGAGCGACGGAAGAACAGGAACTGAATTTCTCAGTAATTGCAACTCCTGCAGAAGGGTTATCAGGGAAGTTTGTGAAAAAAGATAGAGAAGAATTTGGTGTGATTAGCGGTATAACGAACCATAATTATTATACGAATTCATTCCATATTCCAGTTTACTATAGCATTCAAGCGATAAATAAAATTCGTTTAGAAGGACCTTTCCATGCTCTATGTAACGGGGGACATATTACGTATATTGAGCTAGACGGAGCAGCTATGCATAACAAACAGGCATTAAAACAAATTGTACGAGCGATGGCAGATCATGGCGTTGGATACGGTTCAATTAATCATCCTGTTGATCGTTGTAAATGCTGCAGTTATCACGGAGTTATTGGTAATGAATGCCCCAGCTGCGGAAATGGAGACGAGGCTAATATAGAAAAAATTCGCCGTATAACAGGTTATCTTGTAGGAGATATGTCGAAGTGGAATAGTGCGAAACGTAGTGAAGAGATGGATCGGGTGAAGCATAAATGAAAGTGATGAACATCATTCATGATAGTGTAGTAGATGGGGAAGGATTGCGGACAGTCGTGTTTTTTGCGGGCTGTCCGCATCGTTGTTTCGGTTGCCATAATCCGAAATCGTGGAATATTTGTAATGGAACTGAAATGACAGTAGAAGAAATTGTGAAAGAGATTGCAAGTAATACATTAACTGATGTAACATTTTCAGGTGGAGATCCATTTTTTCAAGCAGCTGAAGTGAAAAAAGTAGCAAAAGCTGTGAAAGACTTGAAAAAAAATCTTTGGATGTATACAGGTTATACGTTAGAAGAGATACAGAGTTCTCAAAATAATGATATGATAGAGTTGTTACATTATGGGGATGTTTTAGTCGATGGAAGATTTGAAATCGAGAAAAAAGATTTAACACTTCCATTTCGCGGAAGCTCCAATCAACGTATTATTCGATTGAAAGAGTAAAAAGGCGGGATAGATGATATGAATAAAACAGTATTACTTGTTGAAGATGAAAGAAGATTACGTGAAATCGTTAGTGATTATTTTCGTAATGAAGGCTTTGAAGTAATCGAAGCAGAAGACGGAAAAATAGCGTTAGAATTATTTGCAGAGCATGAAATTGATTTAATTATGTTAGATATAATGTTACCAGAAATAGATGGATGGTCTGTTTGTAGACGAATTAGAAAAGAATCAGCAGTACCAATCATTATGTTGACAGCACGTTCGGATGAGGATGATACATTACTAGGGTTCGAATTAGGTGCAGATGAGTATGTAACGAAACCTTTCAGCCCGAAAGTGTTAGTAGCTCGTGCGAAGACGTTATTGAAACGTGCGGATGGTGTGGTAGGAGTAGCGGAAGAAAATGCTATGTCTTTAGCTGGAATAGAAGTGAATCGTCTATCTAGAACCGTTTTAGTCGATGGAGAAGAAATTATATTGACACATAAGGAATTTGAACTTCTTGTTTATTTAATGGAGAACAAAGGAATTGTGTTGTCACGTCAACATTTATTAGATCAGTTATGGGGATATGATTACTACGGTGATGACCGAACGGTTGATACTCATATTAAAAAACTACGAAATAAGCTAGGAGATAAAGCGAAGCATATCGGTACTGTTATTCGAGTTGGTTATAAATTTGAAGAATAACCTTTAATTTACTATGCGCTTTGGCTTTGGGGTATAGCAAATTTATACTCTCTTTTGTAGGTGGAATGTACAAAAAATACTTTTCTTGTCTACAATGATAGATAGGCGTATTTTTTTAATTGGATTTCACGATGAGTTCACAAGAAGGACACAAACTGTGACTATACTGAAAGTACGAATTCACCAGAGAGGGGAAATAAAACATGGGATATTACGACGGACCGAATTTGAATGAAGAGCATAGTGAAACGAGAGAAATGAAAAAAACAGGTAGTAAAAAAGGATATTTTTTCACAGGTTTAGTTGGAGCAGTAGTCGGGGCTGTCACAATTAGTTTTGCGGCACCATATATGCCATGGGCTCAAAATAATGGAGCGGTTGTATCATCATTCAGTTCGGATTCAAAAGTTGAAGGTACTGTAGTTCCTGTGGTCAATAAAGCAAAAAATGAAACTGATTTACCTGGTATGATTGAAGGCGCGAAAGATGTTGTTGTAGGTGTGATTAATATGCAACAAAGTGTTGATCCATTTGCAATGCAACCGACAGGCCAAGAACAACAAGCTGGCTCAGGATCAGGTGTTATTTATAAAAAAGCAGGAAATAAAGCGTATATTGTAACGAACAATCATGTAGTAGATGGAGCGAATAAACTTGCTGTAAAACTAAGTGATGGTAAAAAGGTAGATGCAAAACTTGTAGGGAAAGACCCTTGGTTAGATTTAGCGGTTGTAGAAATTGAAGGATCTAATGTAAATAAAGTTGCCACTTTAGGTGATTCAAGTAAACTTCGTGCGGGTGAAAAAGCGATTGCAATTGGTAACCCACTAGGGTTTGATGGAAGTGTAACGGAAGGTATTATTAGTAGCAAAGAACGTGAAATTCCAGTAGATATTGATGGCGATAAGCGTGCAGATTGGAATGCTCAAGTTATTCAAACAGATGCAGCAATTAACCCAGGTAATAGTGGTGGTGCGTTGTTTAACCAAAATGGTGAAATAATTGGGATTAATTCAAGTAAAATTGCACAACAAGAAGTTGAAGGAATTGGATTTGCTATTCCAATTAATATTGCAAAGCCAGTCATTGAATCACTTGAAAAAGACGGAGTGGTGAAACGTCCAGCTCTTGGAGTAGGTGTCGTTTCATTAGAAGATGTGCAAGCTTATGCAGTAAATCAATTGAAAGTACCGAAAGAAGTAACAAACGGCGTTGTATTAGGTAAAATTTACCCAATATCACCTGCAGAAAAAGCTGGTTTAGAGCAATATGATATTGTAGTATCATTAGATGATCAAAAAGTAGAAAATTCACTTCAATTCCGTAAATATTTATATGAAAAGAAAAAAGTAGGCGAGAAAGTAGAAGTTACATTCTATCGTAACGGTCAAAAAATGACGAAAACAGCTACTTTAGCAGATAATTCAGCTACAAAGAATCAATAATTGAAATAAAAGAAAGTCTCTTTCATATTGAAAGAGACTTTCTTTATCGGCTATACTAAAGGAATAGGAGGGATAAATTATGACAATTGAAAACCCAACTCGTACGGAAATTGGTGAAGTATTAAAGAAAAGCAAAACGATTGCAGTTGTTGGATTATCGGATAAGCCAGAACGTACATCGTATATGGTTTCAAAAGCAATGCAAGATGCTGGGTATCGCATTATTCCAGTAAACCCAACAGTAAATGAGGTGCTTGGAGAAAAAGCAGTTTCTTCACTAAAGGATATTAAGGAACATGTGGACATTGTAAATGTATTCCGCCGTTCAGAATTTTTAATGGATGTTGCGAAAGAGTTTGTAGAGATTGATGCAGATGTTTTTTGGGCACAATTAGGAGTACAAGATGAAGATACATATAAACTTTTGCAAGAAACAGGCTATACTGTAATAATGGATCGTTGCATTAAAGTAGAACATGCGATGACAAAATAGTATAGGTTTTAAAGAGAGAAAGATTGATTCAGCCCTCGTTATAAATAAGTAGGGCCGATGAACGAGGTGTTCATCATGAGATTTTTTAAAGGCTGTTTTTGGGGATTGTTACTTGTTATCCCATTTTGGATATTGATCATTTGGATCATGATAAAGGTTTGGAATGTATAATCTTGGCATACATATCCATTTCTCGTTGACAAACGATTATTTTTCTGAAATAGTAGCCTAGAGGAATCCTTGTGAAAAAACAAGGATTTTTCTATTGAAAATGGTATATAAAAGAGATAAGATAACTTGCCAAAACTATAGTCGAGGCGTTATTCTATAATAGAAACATATGTTCTGATTTGATTAGGAAAGGGGCAAGGAGTTTGGCGAAGCATCAGTTCCAATATAATGAAGATGCAATTCAAGTGCTAGAAGGACTTGAAGCCGTTCGAAAACGCCCGGGTATGTATATCGGGAGTACGGATAGCCGTGGATTGCATCATTTAGTATATGAAATAGTAGATAACTCCGTTGATGAAGCGTTAGCGGGATTTGGCGACGAAATTTCTGTCGTAATACATAAAGATAATAGTATTAGCGTTATAGATAAAGGGCGAGGGATGCCTACGGGAATGCATAAACTTGGGAAACCTACACCTGAAGTCATTTTAACTGTACTTCATGCCGGTGGTAAGTTTGGTCAAGGTGGTTACAAAACGAGTGGTGGTTTACACGGTGTTGGGGCATCAGTTGTAAATGCCTTGTCAGAATGGTTAGTAGTAACGATTAAACGTGACGGAAATATTTATGAACAACGCTTTGAAAATGGTGGTATTCCTGCAACGACACTGGAGAAGATCGGGAAGACGAAAGAGTCTGGTACGACAATACATTTTAAACCAGATACAACGATTTTCAGTACAACAAATTACAATTATGAAACATTATGTGAGAGATTACGTGAATCTGCATTCTTATTAAAAGGAATGAAAATCTCGATAAAAGATGAACGTAATGATTTAGAGGATGTCTTTCATTATGAAACAGGAATTGAAGCTTTCGTTTCATACTTAAACGAAGAGAAAGATTCGATTCATCCGGTTGTATACTTCACTGGTGAACAAAACGGAATTGAAGCAGAGTTAGCATTCCAGTTTAACGATGGCTATTCAGAAAACATTCTTTCGTTTGTAAATAACGTACGTACAAAAGATGGGGGGACACACGAAGCTGGATTTAAAACAGCAATGACGCGTGTGTTCAATGAGTATGCTCGTAAAGTATCGTTATTAAAAGAAAAAGATAAAAACTTAGAAGGTACAGATATTCGTGAAGGTGTAGCGGCTATCGTTTCTGTACGTGTACCAGAAGAAGTACTTCAGTTTGAAGGGCAAACGAAAGGGAAACTTGGTACAAGTGAAGCTCGTTCTTCAATTGATGCAATTGTATCTGAGCATTTAGCTTACTTTTTAGAAGAAAACCCGGATGTTGCTACACTTCTTGTGAGAAAGGCAGTTAAAGCAGCGCAGGCACGTGAAGCTGCTCGTAAAGCGAGAGAAGAAGCACGTACTGGTAAAAAGAAAAAGAAATCAGAAGGTACATTAAGTGGTAAGTTAACACCAGCACAATCACGTAACCCGCAAAAAAATGAACTGTACCTAGTAGAGGGTGACTCTGCCGGCGGTTCCGCGAAACAAGGTCGAGATCGACGTTTCCAAGCGGTATTACCGTTACGTGGTAAAGTAATCAATACGGAAAAAGCAAAACTTGCTGATATCTTTAAAAATGAAGAGATTAATACAATCATTTACGCTATTGGCGGTGGTGTAGGGAATGAATTCGCTGTTGAAGATATTAACTACGATAAAGTTGTAATTATGACCGATGCTGATACAGATGGTGCGCACATTCAAGTATTGTTACTAACGTTCTTCTACAGATATATGAAACCACTTATCGAAGCTGGCAAAGTATTTATTGCACTTCCTCCTTTATACAAAGTAAGTAAAGGAAAAGGTAAGAGTGAAGTGATTGAGTATGCATGGTCTGATGAAGAATTAGAGGGTGTAACAAAAAAAGTCGGTAAAGGCTACATGCTGCAGCGCTATAAAGGACTTGGCGAAATGAATGCCGATCAATTATGGGAAACAACTATGAATCCTGAAACACGTACATTGATTCGTGTGAAAATTGACGATGCATCAAGAGCGGAGCGCCGAGTTACGACATTGATGGGTGATAAAGTAGAACCTCGCCGTAAATGGATCGAACGAAATGTACAATTTGGTATGCAAGAAGAAGGAAATATTTTAGAAAATGAAATGATTATGGAGACGGAGGTGGAATAACATGCAGGCAGAGAAGTTTCATGACCTCCCGCTTGAAGACGTGTTAGGTGACCGCTTTGCACGTTATAGTAAATATATTATTCAAGATCGCGCGCTTCCAGATGCGCGTGACGGTTTAAAACCTGTACAGAGACGTATTTTATATTCTATGTATGTAGAAGGAAATGTACATGATAAAGCGTTTCGTAAATCAGCTAAGACAGTCGGTAATGTTATCGGTAACTACCATCCACACGGTGATTCCTCTGTATATGAGGCGATGGTACGTTTAAGTCAAACTTGGAAAGTACGTAATGTTTTAGTTGAAATGCATGGTAATAATGGTAGTGTTGATGGCGATCCAGCAGCGGCAATGCGTTATACGGAAGCACGATTATCACCAATCGCATCTGAGTTATTGCGTGATCTCGATAAAGAAACAGTAGAATTTGTGTCAAACTTCGATGATACGAGTGAAGAACCTGTTGTACTTCCAGCGATGTTCCCGAACTTACTAGTGAACGGATCGACAGGAATTTCAGCTGGTTATGCAACAGAAATTCCTCCGCATCACCTTGGGGAAGTAATTGATGCAACGATGATGCGTATTGATAAGCCGAATAGTACTGTTGATGATTTATTAACAGTTATGAAAGGACCAGATTTCCCGACAGGTGGTATTATTCAAGGGATTGATGGTATCAAAAAAGCGTATGAAACAGGAAAAGGTAAAATTATTATTCGCGGAAAAGCAGAAGTTGAAACGATCCGCGGTGGTAAGCAACAAATCGTTATTACAGAAATTCCGTATGAAGTAAATAAAGCGAACCTTGTTAAAAAAATGGATGAATTACGTCTAGATAAAAAACTAGATGGAATTGCTGAAGTACGTGATGAGACAGATCGTACAGGTCTTCGCATCGTTGTAGAGTTAAAAAAGGAAGTAAATGCTGAAGGTATTTTAAATTATTTATATAAGAATACAGATTTACAAATTCCATATAACTTTAATATGGTAGCGATAAATAATCGTCGTCCGACACTTATGACATTACCTAAGATTTTGGATGCATATATTGGGCATCAGAAAGAAGTTGTTACGAGACGCTCGCAATATGAATTACGAAAAGCGGAAAATCGTCAACATATTGTAGAAGGTTTAAAGAAAGCATTATCGATTTTAGATGAAGTGATTGAAACAATCCGTGCTTCTAAAGATAAACGTAATGCAAAAGATAATTTAAGTACGAAATTTGGATTTACAGAAGCGCAATCGGAAGCAATTGTTTCGCTGCAACTATATCGTTTAACGAATACAGATATTACGGCGCTAGAACAAGAAGCAGACGAGCTTAATAAGAAGATTATAGAGTTACAGTCAATTTTACAAAGTGAAAAAAGACTTCTTCAAGTTATTAAAACAGATTTGAAGAGAGTAAAGAAAACATATAGTGATGATCGCCGTGCTATTATTGAAGAACAAATTGAGGAAATTAAAATCGATGTGGAAGTTATGATTCCGCAGGAAGATGTCATCGTTACTGTAACGAAAGAAGGATATGTGAAACGAACAGGTTGGCGTTCACATAATGCATCGAACGGGAAAGACTTCGGTATGAAAGAGGGTGACATCTTACTGGAGCGATTCGATACGAATACGACAGAGACAGTCCTCTTATTTACGAGTAAAGGAAACTATATATATCTGCCAGTATATGAAATGCCAGAAATTCGTTGGAAAGATTTAGGTCAACACGTTGCGAATCTCGTTTCACTCGAGCGGGATGAAATGATTATTTGGGCGACCGTCGTACCGAATTTTGAAGAAGAAAAACGATTTATCGTATTTGTTACACGAAATGGTATGATTAAGAAAACAGAATTAAACCAATATAAAGTTCAGCGTTATTCAAGAGCGTTCGTCGCTGTGAATTTGAAAAAAGATGATTATGTTGTAGATATATTTGCAACAGATGGAACGAGTGATATTGTTCTTGCAACCTATGGTGCATATGCACTTATTTTCCATGAAGATGAAGTAAGTCCAGTCGGTGTAAGGGCCGCTGGTGTGAAAGCAATTAACTTAAAAGAAGATGATTATGTCGCTTCTGGTAAACCGTTAAATGGTGACAAAGATCAACTTATTCTCGTAACGCAGCGAGGTGCTGTAAAACGTCTAAAAGCATCAGAAATTGAGAAATCAACGAGGGCGAAGCGAGGTCTTGTTATTTTCAAAGAGTTAAAACGTAATCCATACCGTATTGTCGGTATTGAAATTGTTAGAGACGATGAACTAGTTTACATGAAGACAGAGAAACACATCGTAGAAGAAATTGATCCGAAAGCGTATCGAAATAAAGACCGGTATAGTAACGGTAGTTTAGTGCTAGATGTTAACGATACAGGTGAAGTTATTGAAACGTGGACGAAAAAACGACCGGAGTAAAGAAAAGCATCTTGCTATGAATAATGGTAAGATGCTTTTTTCTAGGCAAATTATTATGTAAATAATAATAATCTTGTTATAATAACTGAATGAAATCGTTCTCATAAAGTGAAACTTTAATCAATCGGACTTTTACGAGCAGTTGATTCCTCAACTAACTTCTTTACTTTCGCTGAATTTTGAGGTAGAGGTCTTACTGTCCGTTAAAGCGTGATAAATGGAGGGGCAACATGAAAAAAATAGGTGTAGGGATTGTAGGATTTGGATTTTCTAGTACAACATTTCACATTCCATTATTACAAACGATAGAAGAATATGATATTCGTGCTATTTTATCATCAAAAGAAGAACTCGTGAAACAAGCATTACCAAATGCTGAAGTTGTTGGCACAATTGAGGAATTAGTAAATCGTGCTGATATTGACTTAGTGGTCATTACTTCACCGAATACAACTCATTTTCCATATGTAAAAGAAGCAATTTTACATGGTAAGCATGTAGTTGTGGAGAAGCCATTCGTTGTTTCAATTGAAGAAGGCGAAGAACTAATTTCATTAGCAAAACAGCATAATGTGGTGTTAAGCGTATATCATAATCGCCGTTTTGATAATGATTTCTTAACGATAAAGAAATTGTTAGAAGAAAACAGAATAGGGAATCTATACGCATATGAAGCGCATTTCGATCGTTTTCGCCCGAATGTACGTGATCGCTGGAGAGAAAAGAATTTACCAGGATCAGGTATACTATATGATTTAGGATCGCATTTAATTGACCAAGCATTATCATTATTTGGGAAACCAGATGCGATAAGTGCAGATGTAATCAAACAACGACCAGGCGCAGAGATTGATGATTACTTCCATGTTATACTTCACTACGGTGTTAAACGTGTCACTTTACATAGTAGCAGTTACGTAAAGCAAGCAGGTCCACACTTTACATTGCATGGAGAAAAAGGTTCTATCGAGAAATACGGTATGGATTCACAGGAAGAACAATTAAAAAATGGAATGAAGCCAGGCGATAACGGTTATGGAATAGATGCTGAAGAGAATTTTGCTACTTTACATACGGAAGAAAATCTAGAGCGTATTCCAACAGAAGTTGGCTGTTATGACATGTATTATAAAGGTGTAAGAGATAGTATAGTAAATGGTGAGAAACCACCTGTAACAGCACAAGCAGGCTTAGAAGTTATTCAACTTATTCAATTAGCGATTGAAAGTAGTGAAACCGGTAGAGTCATCACTGTAAAGTAAAAAAGACACGAATTTCGTGTCTTTTTTATTAGGAATATGTGAATATGGATAATTATTTAGTTTAATCGTTTGTCATACATTAACTGGATTTGTATGCCGTAAGGATCTTCAATAATACCATATGCTTCACTAAATATATTTTTTTCTAGCGGAGAGATTATCTTCACATGCTTATCAGAAATTAAATTATTATAAAACCTTTGTATTTCTTCTAAATTAGCGCTTTGAATGCAAAGTGACATGTTATTTCCAACGTTATAACGTTCATTAGGCCTCATTGTATCTTCTGCTATCATTAGCTTTGTATTCCCAATTTGTAAAACAGAGTGAGCAATATGATCCTTATTTTCACTTGTAATTTTAAAAGAACGATCTCTTTTCGCCAGTTCTTCATACGTAACAATCATTAACTGCTTAGCTTCTAAATTACGTGTGTAAAAATTAATTGCCTCCTTTGCTTGCCCATTCATTGAAAGAAAAATAGCTATTTCTAATGTCATAAATGTATAACTCCTTTATTAGTTAATAATTATAATATAGACTAAAAAGGTTTCAATACATGACACCTTTTTGGGAGGGAAATATGAAAAAAACGGAACGAATAAATGATATGCTTATTTTCTTAAATAATAAAAGATATTTTAATTTAAAAGATTTAATGGCTAGATATGATATTTCTAAAAGTACCGCGTTGCGAGATATTCAATCATTGGAAGAAATAGGTGTACCAATATATTCTGAGCTAGGTAGAAATGGAAGCTATAAAATTATAGAAAATAGTGTGTTATCGCCAATTTATTTTAGTGTGGATGAAATGTATGCGTTATATTTTTCGATTCTTACATTAAATGGATACAAGACAAAACCATTTAATATAGAAAGTATTGCGCTTGAAAATAAATTTAAACATGTATTACCTGATAATGTGAGTAAAAATATTTCAATTATGGAACGAACCCTTTCTTTTGAAGTAACAAATCATAGTAATTTTAGTCCGTTCTTAAAAGAAATTTTACAGGGGATTTTTGCGGAGCGAGTTTACCAGTTAACATATTTAAAAAAAGATGCGGAGAAAGTATTGGTCGCCCAATTTATTCGAATCGAATCTAAATTTGGCCAGTGGTATGCTAAAATCTTTAACTTTGAGGCAAATCATGTTCAAATAATTAGATGCGATAAAATTCTTTCTATTGAGGAAACAAGCAATACGAATCCAAAAAGTCTTGAAGAATTATTAAGTTATCTTACTACTTTTCACAGAAATCCTGATGCAACTGATTTTATTGTCATTGTTAATCAAAAAGGAAAAGACATTTTCGATAAAGAGAATTATCCTTCCATGAGGATACAAAAAGAAAATGAAAATTATAGTATAACAGGCTATTTTAACAAACAAGAAGTTGATTTTATCTCGAACTATTTTCTGAATTTCGGAGAAACGATTATCTCAATTCAGCCAGTTATGCTAAAAGAGTTAATTTATAATAAGGTATTATCTATAAAGCAGCATTTAATTTCTTTAAGATAAAGTTAGTATTAATAATTTTTTTAACACCAAGAAGCCCTTGAGATTTAAATATCCAAAGGGCTTTTTTTGTGATGTTAGTTGTTCTTTAGAAACATTATTTTTTTGGGACGGACAGTCCATAAAAGAACATCGTAACGATATCTTGTATATGTTTTTCGCGATTTCCTTCAAGAAGCTGTGCTCCGAAATCATCACCTAATTTAGTGAACATTTGAATGTATAGCAACATCATTTCTTTAGTAAGGTGAGGGTTAATTTCATTTTTTTGCTGTGCTTGTTCTAATATTTCTAAATACCAAGGCAGGATTTTTTCGTTTTGATAACTATAAATAAACTTGCGGAGCTCTTCATCTCTTTGCATCATTTGTAGTAACATATCTGGCTGAAATAACCCACCAGTATTCATTTTTCTTACAATCATTTTTTGCATCATATCATGAAAAGGTAATTTTTCCGCTGCAAGATCTTTATAATATTGAAATTCAGATATGATATATTCTTGTATAAGCTCTCTAAATAATGCTTCTTTACTTCCGAAATGATTATAAATGGTAACTTGAGAAACGTTTGCTTCTTTTGCAATGTGCTCTATTTTCACTTCATTAAATCCACGTTCTGAAAATAATACGAAAGCAGCTTCTTTAATAGCACGTTTTTTCTTTTCTTTCACTTTTTCAAAGCCGTTCAATGCAATCACCTCAATTAAAATATACAAGAAAAAATAATGGAAAACAATATTTTTGAAATATGGACATATAAATATTTCAAAAAGTTGTTGCGAATATGAAAGATGAGGAGTACAATATTTTTGAAATATCACATATTAAATATTTCAAAAAATGAGGTGGAATTATGATTTCAGTTCAAAATGTCACAAAACAGTTTTCAAATGGAAAAGGTTTGTTTCATATTACATTTGATGTAAAAGAAGGGGAAGTATTTGGTTACTTAGGACCAAATGGTGCTGGGAAATCCACAACAATTCGTAATTTAATGGGATTTATAAAACCGACAGCTGGTAAAGCGACAATTTTTGGATTAGATTGCTGGGATGAAGCAGCGAAAATTCAAAGAGAAGTTGGTTATTTACCAGGAGAAATTTCTTTTATTGAAGGAATGAACGGATTAGAGTTTTTAAAGTTAATGCAAGGAATGCGTGGGTTAAAGGATACGAAAAGACGAGATGAATTAATAGAACGTCTACAATTTGATGTGAAAACACCGATTCGAAAAATGTCTAAAGGAATGAAGCAAAAAGTAGGAATTGTTGCTGCTTTTATGCATGATCCGGAAGTGTTAATTTTAGATGAACCGACATCAGGACTTGATCCACTTATGCAGCAAGTATTTATAGATTTAATAGTAGAGGAAAAGCAAAGAGGAAAAACAATCCTTATGTCATCGCATATTTTCACTGAAATTGAGCGTACGTGTGATCGAGTAGCGATTATTAAAGATGGTCGCCTTGTAACGGTTGAAAATATTCATGATTTACAAAGTATGAGACGACAGGTAATCGATGTAACCGTATCATCTCAAGAAGAGATTGACTCTCTTACACAATGTAATTTGCAATTTGAAGCAGTGAAAGGAAGAGAAGCATCGATTATTGTAAAAGGAAACTATCAAGCTGTTTTACAAATACTTTCAAACTATAATGTAACGGCACTTCAAACGAGAGCAATGGATTTAGAACATTTATTTATGCATTATTACGATAAGGAAGAAGGGGTAAAGCATGAATAAGCAATTGTTTTTAGCTAGTTTGAAAGAAACACAAAAAAGTATTTTGAGTTATGCAACTGGTGCAGCTCTATATTTATGGTTATTAATTTGGATCTTCCCTTCAATGGTATCAGCGAAAGGGTTAAATGAATTAATAAGTGCTATGCCTGATAGTGTGAAAAAAATTGTTGGAATGGAAAGTCCGATTCAAAACGTAATGGATTTTTTAGCTGGCGAATATTATAGTCTATTGTTTATTATCATATTAACAATTTTTTGTGTAACAGTTGCAACGCATTTAATTGCTCGTCATGTAGATAAAGGAGCGATGGCATACTTGCTAGCAACACCTGTATCTAGAGTGCAAATTGCAATCACGCAAGCGGCTATTCTCGTATTAGGGCTACTAATCATAGTAACTGTTACGTATGTAGCGGGTATAGTAGGTGCAGAGTGGTTTCTACAAGGTAATAACTTAAATAAAGAATTATTCCTGAAGATAAATATAGTCGGTGGGTTAATATTTTTAGTCGTTAGTGCGTATTCATTTTTCTTTTCTTGTATATGTAATGACGAAAGAAAGGCACTTAGCTACTCAGCAAGTTTAACTATTTTATTTTTCGTAACGGACATGGTAGGTAAATTAAGCGATAAGTTAGAGTGGATGAGAAATATATCATTATTTACGCTATTTCGTCCGAAAGAAATTGCTGAGGGAACGTATAATATATGGCCAGTGAGTATAGGTTTAACTACTGGAGCACTTTGTATTTTCATAGTAGCAATTGTAGTGTTTAGAAAGAGGGATTTACCGTTGTAAAGTAGGAAGTCCACTGAGAAAGTGGGCTTTTTTTTGATGAGGAGGAAACGAATGAATCATTTGTTCCGGGTGAAGCCATATGTAAATGATATCGAAAAGTCATTATTGTTCTATGAAGAAGTAATTGGTTTAAAGTTGTATAAAAGAAGTATGCATGCAGCACGTTTTAATCACGACCAGTTTTCTCTATTACTAGCTAGTAATTTAACATTGAATGAAAATCACTATTTTTACAATCGAAAAGAAATAAAGGGGAATGGCTTTGAACTAATTATTGTTGTCAATCGAATTGAAGAAGTATATGAACTTTGTAAAGAGAAGAGATGCACAATACAAGAAGAAATTCAAACTTATCCATGGGAGATGAGGGGATTTAAAGTTGTGGATCCAGATGGATATTTCCTTAGAATTACATCTGAGTAAAGGTAAACATGAAAAATGTTTACCTTTTTTTATGGAAATATTCAAAAAAATGAACCTTTTTCTAGGCTCATCCGTCTAATACATGTAAAGTTAAATTTGAAGTGAGGATGAAACAGGAGGAGCAATTGTGAAAGTAATCCCTTTATATAAAATGATTATAAAAGAAGAAACTGATGTTTCTTTAGCGAAAAAAGGTGATCATGAAGCATTTATGGCGCTTATACATACAGAAAAAGTGAAGATGTATCGCATTGCAAAGGCAATGTTACGTGATGAGACAAATATAGAGGATGCGATACAGGCAACAATTTTAAAAGCATATGAAAATATAAAAAAATTAAAGAAAGAAGAGTTTTTTCAAACTTGGTTAATTCGAATTTTGATAAATGAGTGTAACAATATTATTAGATCATACAAAAAGATAATGGTAATAGAAGAAAATGATTACAATATGAGTGCTTATGATCAGTATGAAGATATAGATTTATGTAATGCGATTCAATCATTACATGAAGAGTTAAGAGCTGTTACGGTGCTTTATTATTATGAAGATATGAATCAAGAGAGTATTGCCAAGCTTTTAGAAATACCAAAAGGAACAGTGAAATCGAGATTGTCACGTGCGAGGGAACAACTGCAAAAACGATTAAAGATGGAATAGGGGGTGTATAAGGTGGATGATGAAAAATTATTTGATGAGAAATTAAAAAAGAGAATAAAAGACGAGAATGTTATAGTACCGCCAGAGTTAAATGAAAAGATTAATAGTACACTTCATAATCTTCCGGTAAAAAAGAAAGGTTATAGAGTTTATATGATGGCTATAAGCGCTGCGGTTCTAACACTTTCAATTGTGTCTATGTCGGAGTTTTCTGATCAAATTTTTGCTCAAAATGGTGGAGTATTTGAATATGTAAAGAAAAAGGCGTTTTCTGATTATGAAAATGAAGAAGAAATAAAATTGAATGTAAATTATCCAGATAAAGAAAAGATTCATGAAAAGATGCTAGATTCCATTGATCATTTTAAAAATATTTCAGGACAATTTGAGGAATATTCTAGTTCGTCAAGAATTGCTACAACATACAAATATGCGATTGATACGGAGCAACAAAGAGGTATCTCTTCGAAAGAAGATAAGCTAACGAACAAACGAACAATTATATATAACGAGGGCAAGAAAAAAGAATTTGATGATGAGAAGTATACATATAAAGAGACAAAATGGAGCCCGAAAGAAAGGAACTATGAACTATTAAAATTAAATCCTACGGAAAGATTATTGAGAAAATCAGGTGAGAAAAAAAGATATGATGATGAATATGTGGGATTCTCTAAGTATAGTATTCAATCAGAATTTGCTGATCTATTAATTCGATATAAAGATTGGAATTATAAAGAAACGAAGTATCTGGGACTGGATTGCTACAAAATAGAAGGGACAATAAACATAGAAATGCCTGTAAGTACATCTGAAGATTTAAGAGGGAAATTTGAAATGGTTGTAGAGAAAAATACGGGGATTATGCTAAAGTTCCTTAGTTTCCACGAAGGTATGATTCAATATTCGATTACGACTGAATGGATACAAATAAACAAAGGGTTGAAAGAGAATGTATTTCAAAAGGATAGCGTTAATTATAAAAAATTGAAAAACATATTAGATGAATAGAAAACGGAGGGAATTATATGGAGAATAACTCTTCTTCAAGAGAAAAGAAAAATAAAAGAAAATATAAAAAGACAATGATAATAAGTGTCCTGTTAGTAGTATTACTATTTGGCGGAGTTGGATATGGTACTTATGTATATATGAAAACTTCTAATCTCGTACAAAAGTCTAGTTTGAATTTAGCGCGTGGTGAAAAATCAAACTTACGTGAGAACGCCGTAAAACCAATTACAAATAATGTTTCACTTTTAATTATGGGAATTGATGAAAATCAAGAACGACAAAAGGAGTATAATGGTGCTTTTCATACAGATGCACTACTGTTAGCTACTTTTAATAAAGATGATAAGACAGTGAAATTAACGAGCATACCACGTGATACATATACATATGTTCCAGTTGAAAAGAAAAAAGATAAAATAACACATGCATATGGAAGTGGTTTCGTTAAAAATGGTAAAGATGGAGGACCGCAAGCTTCAGTGGAAGCGGTAGAAAAATTGTTACAAGTGCCTGTTGATTATTTTGTGAAGTTTAATTTTAATTCATTTACTAAAATTGTTGATGGATTAGATGGGATTGAAGTAAATGTCCCAGTTGAATTTACGGAGCAAAATAGTAAAGATGAACCTGGCGCAATCCATTTGAAAAAGGGAATACAAAAATTAACAGGGGAAGAAGCACTTGCACTGGCAAGGACGCGTCATATTGATAGTGATGCAATGAGAGGTCAGCGTCAACAACTTGTTATTGAAGCGATGTTAAGTAAATTAAAAAGTGTAGGCTCGATTACGAAGCTAGAAAAAATAGTTGAGGCGGTTGACGGCGATTTTAAAACAAACTTAGTAATGGATGATATTTTATCATTTTATAAATACGGTTTAAACGGTTCAGTTGAAAAAATACAATTAGCTGGTGATGATTTATATTTACCTAACGGTCCAAATGGGCAACGTGTATATTATTATAATCCTAATAAAAAAGATCTACAGAGTTTGAGTAATACGCTTAGAACACATTTAGGATTAAGTGAAAAGCAGATTGAGGAGAATTGAAGCAGGCATAATGTCTGCTTTTTATTTTTGTAGAAAAGAGGTTTGTTACGATATACATTATTTATTAACAATAATTTACAAGTGTTTTATAGTGTAGGAAGATAAAGACTATTAAATCAATACATAGAATTCAATGAGATATAATGTTTCGAAAGAGTATGGAATTTTTATGAATATTACTGTAAAAAAATAATTTTTTAAAAATTTTCAATAATAACACTTTACAAAACTCGAAAAATTAGTAGAATAATAGTTAATAAGAATCTTCTGATAAATATATAAAGAAAAACAGAATTATCAGAAAACTCTTAAATGAGAGCGTTAAGAATTAGGGAGGGTACAGAAAGTGAAAAAGAAAAAAATGAAAAAACTAACAGCAGTTGTAGCACCAGTTTTAGCAATGAGTATGGCATTGACAGCATGTTCTACATCAGGTGGAGATAAGAAGACAAGCACAAATTCTAGCTCTGGCGGGGATAGCAAATCAGAAGGAAAATTAGCAGCGAAACAAGTGCTAAATCGAACAGAAACGAATGAGATTCCAACAATGGATACTTCGAAAAGTACAGATACTTTAGGTTCTCAAATGTTAGGGAACACAATGGAAGGTTTATACCGATTAGATAAAGAAAACAAACCAATCCCAGCTGCGGCAGAGTCAAGCACGAAGAGTGAGGATGGTAAAAAATATACATTTAAATTACGTAAAGATGCAAAATGGTCAAATGGTGATCCTGTAACAGCGAAAGATTTCGTATTTGCATGGCAACGTCTATTAGATCCAAAAACAGCTGCTGAGTATGCATTTATCGCATTCCCGATTAAAAATGCAGAAGCAATTAGCCAGGGGAAAGCAGAAGTTTCTACATTAGGTGTAAAAGCGGTTGATGATCTTACACTTGAAGTAGAATTAGAACAAGCGGTACCATACTTCTTAAACTTAGTAGCATTCCCGTCGTATTATCCACTAAATGAAAAGTTCGTCAAAGAAAAAGGGGATAAATACGGTTTAGAATCTGATACAACAGTTTATAACGGTCCATTCGTTCTTACTGATTGGAAACACGAACAAGGATGGAAACTAAAGAAGAATGATCAATATTGGGATAAAAAGACTGTGAAATTAGATGAGATTAACTTTAGTGTTGTAAAAGAGCCAGCAACTCGTGTGAATTTATACGATAGTGGGCAAATTGATTTCTCTTTATTGACTGGAGAATTTGTTGACAAATATAGAAATAATAAAGAGGAGTTTGGAACATATTCAGAACCAAGTACATTTTTCATACGTTTAAACCAAAAACGTGGTGGACAAGATACACCATTAAAGAGCCAAAAATTACGTGAAGCAATTGCTTTATCGATTGATAAAAAGAATTTAGCAAATGTTATTTTAAATGATGGATCGAAACCGGCTGATTACTTAGTACCTAAAGGGTTAGCAAACGGACCTGATGGGAAAGATTTCCAAGAAACATTTAAAAATGGTATTAAGCCAGATGCGAAAAAAGCAGCTGCTGCATGGGAAGAAGCGAAAAAAGAACTTGGAAAAGATCAAGTTACAATTGAGTTTTTAAACTATGATACTGGTAATGCGAAAAAAGTTGGGGAATATGTAAAAGATCAAATTGAGAAAAACTTAAAAGGTGTAACAGTAAATATTAAACTGCAGCCGTTTAAACAAAAACTAAAATTAGAATCGGAGCAAGATTATGATATTTCATATGGTGGATGGAGCCCAGATTATGCAGATCCAATGACATATTTAGATATGTTTGAATCTAATCACTCTCACAACCAAATGAGCTACTCTGATGCGAAATATGACGAAATGGTTAAAAAAGCTGGCGGAGAGTTAATGAGTGACGCGAAGAAACGTTGGGAAGAACTAGGAAAAGCTGAAAAATTATTACTTGAGCAAGATGTAGCACTTATACCATTATATCAAAATGCTAGATCTTATGTAATGAAACCGACTGTAAAAGGGGTTGTTAAACATAATATTAGTCCGGAGTACAGCTTTAAATGGGCTTATGTAACTGAATAATAAAAAAGCATTCCGAAAGTAGACTACTTTTGGAATGCTTTTTTATTATGAGATTAAATTGTAAACAAACCAATAAGCACAAGGGGAATAGTACTTATATAGTAAATAGGAAGAATTTGTATAGTGATGATAGTAAAAAAATACTTTTTACTATCACAAAAAAATAATTTTTAGAATATTTTAAAAATAACTTTACAAAATCTGAAAAGTTAGTAGAATATTAATTAATAAGAATTTTCTGATAACTGGTTATTAGAAAATCTATCAAAACTAGTTTCGTACATATAATTGGGGAGGGTACAAAAATGAAGAAAAAGATGAAAAATTTCACGGCGGTTGTAGCGCCAGTTTTAGCGATGAGTATGGCGTTGACAGCGTGTTCTGGATCTGGTGGGGAGAAGAAATCAACTACGACGTCTAGTGGTGGTGGGGAAGAGAAAAAATCAGAAATTAAATACGCAGCGAAACAAGTGTTAAATCGTACAGAGAATCAAGAAATTCCGACGATGGATGTTTCAAAATCTACTGATACATTAGGTTCTCAAATTTTAGGGAACACAATGGAAGGTTTATATCGATTAGATAAAGATAATAAGCCAATCCCAGCTGCAGCAGAATCTAGTACGAAAAGCGAGGATGGCAAAAAATATACATTTAAATTACGTAAAGATGCAAAGTGGTCGAATGGTGACCCTGTAACGGCGAAAGATTTCGTATACGGATGGCAGCGCCTACTGGATAAAAATACAGCTGCGGAATATGCGTTTATTGCCTACTATATTAAAAATGCAGAAGCGATTAATAAAGGTGAAAAAGCCGCAACAGAATTAGGAGCAAAAGCGGTAGATGATTATACGCTAGAAGTAGAATTAGAAAAGCCAGTACCATATTTCTTGAATTTAATGGCATTTCCATCCTACTATCCTTTAAATGAAAAGTTCGTAAAAGAAAAAGGAGATAAATTCGGTTTAGAAGCAGATACAACGTTGTATAACGGACCGTTCGTTATGGCTTCATGGAAACATGAACAAGGATGGCAGCTAAAGAAAAATGATAAGTATTGGGATAATAAGACTGTAAAATTAGAAGAAATTAATTATAGTGTAGTAAAAGAAGTTGCGACGAAAGTAAACTTATATGATACAGGATCAATTGATTTTACATTACTATCTGGAGAATTCGTTGATAAATATAAATCAAACAAAGAGGAATACGGTGAGTATTCAGAAGCAAGTACATTCTTCTTACGTTTAAATCAAAAGCGTAACGGACAAGATACACCGTTAAAGAGCAAAAAACTTCGTGAAGCAATCGCATTATCAATTGATAAAAAAGGTTTAGCAAACGTTATTTTAAATAACGGTTCAAAAGCAACCGATCAATTAGTACCAAAAGGACTTGCGACAGGACCAGACGGTAAAGATTACCAAGATACATTTAAAAATGGTCTGAAATATGATCCGAAAAAAGGTGCAGCAGCTTGGGAAGCAGCGAAAAAAGAACTTGGAAAAGATCAAGTGACAATTGAATTACTAAGCTATGATGATGGAACTGCGAAAAAAATTGCTGACTACTTTAAAGACCAAATTGAGAAAAACTTAAAAGGTGTAACGGTTAACACGAAAATTCAGCCGTTCAAACAAAAACTAAAATTAGAGTCTGCACAAGATTATGAAGTTTCGTTTGCAGGTTGGAGCCCAGATTATTCGGATCCAATGACATTTATTGATATGTTTGAATCAAAGAGCCCGTATAACCAAATGAGTTATTCGAATCCAAAATACGATGAAATGGTAGCAAAAGCAGGGAATGAATTATTATCTGATCCGAAGAAGCGTTGGGAAACGTTAGGAAAAGCAGAGAAATTATTCCTTGAAGAAGATGCAGGATTAGTTCCTTTATATCAAACTGGTAGAGCGTATGTAATGAAACCGAATGTAAAAGGAATTGTGAAACATAACATTAGTCCAGAATATAGCTTTAAGTGGGCTTATGTAACGGAAGGGAAATAATAAAAAAGAGCGTTTTAAAAGTAGATACATTACTTTTAAAACGCTCTTTTACTATTCAATTTAATTAAATAGAGAAGAATAAGAAAAGTGGTACTGACATATAGTAGATGGGGGAGAATTCGTATAGTAATAATAGTAAAATACATAGTTACTATAAAAATAAAATAATTGAAACTTCAAAAGTGAAGGTAATTAACAGAATGTTTATTGGTGAACAGGTACTAATCACTAAGTTAACTGAAAATCTCTCAAAGTTAGTTTCGTACATATAATAGGGGAGGGTACAAGAATGAAGAAAAAGATGAAAAAGTTCACGGCAGTTGTAGCGCCAGTTTTAGCAATGAGTATGGCTTTAACAGCATGCTCTTCTGGATCTGGTGGGGAGAAGAAACCGACTACAACGTCTAATAATGGTGGAGAAGAGAAAAAATCTGATATTAAATATGCGGCAAAGCAAGTGCTAAATCGTACAGAAACGAATGAAATTCCGACAATGGATACTTCAAAAAGTACAGATACGCTTGGTGCACAAATTTTAGGGAATACGATGGAAGGCTTATATCGCCTTGATAAAGATAATAAGCCAATCCCAGCTGTAGCAGAATCTAGCACGAAAAGCGAGGACGGTAAAAAATATACGTTTAAACTACGTAAAGATGCAAAGTGGTCAAATGGTGATCCAGTAACGGCGAAAGATTTCGTATTTGCATGGCAACGTCTAGTAGATCCAAAAACAGCTGCTGAGTATGCATTTATTGCTTACTATATTAAAAATGCAGAAACAATTAATCAAGGCAAAGCAGAAGTTTCTACGTTAGGTGTAAAAGCGGTAGATGATTATACGCTTGAAGTTGAACTAGAAAGACCAGTACCATATTTCTTGAATTTAATGGCATTTGCGTCATACTATCCATTAAATGAAAAATTCGTAAAAGAAAAAGGGAATAAATACGGTTTGGAATCTGATACAACAGTATATAACGGACCTTTTATTCTTACTGATTGGAAGCATGAGCAAGGCTGGAAATTAAAGAAAAATGAGCAGTACTGGGACAAAAAGACTGTAAAACTAGATGAAATCAACTTTAGTGTAGTAAAAGAACCAGCTACTAGAGTAAATTTATATGATACAGGTGCAATTGATTTCGCACTTTTATCAGGTGAATTTGTTGATAAGTATAGAAATAATAAAGAGGAGTTTGGCACATATTCGGAAACGAGTACATTTTATTTACGTCTAAACCAAAAACGTGGTGGGCAAGATACACCATTAAAGAGCAAAAAACTACGTGAAGCAATCGCATTATCAATTGATAAAAAAGCTTTAACGAATGTCATTTTAAATGATGGTTCAAAACCAGTGGATTACTTAGTACCAAAAGGTTTAGCGAGTGGACCAGACGGTAAAGATTTCGCAGAAACGTTCAAAAATGGTTTAAAACAAGACTCCAAAAAGGCAGCAGCAGCTTGGGAAGAAGCGAAAAAAGAACTTGGAAAAGATCAAGTAACAATTGAACTGTTAAATTATGATACTGGTAATGCGAAAAAAGTTGGGGAGTATGTAAAAGATCAAGTTGAAAAGAATTTAAAAGGCGTGACAGTAAATATTAAACTGCAACCATTTAAGCAAAAACTAAAATTAGAATCAGACCAAGATTATGATTTTTCATATGGTGGCTGGAATCCAGATTATGCGGATCCAATGACGTATCTTGATATGTTTGAAACGACAAATTCTCAGAACCAGATGAGCTACTCAAATTCAAAATATGATGACGTTATTACTAAAAGTAAGACAGAATGGATGGCTGATGCAAAAAAACGCTGGACAGAGTTAGGAAAGGCTGAGAAAGTGTTACTTGAAGAAGATGTAGCACTCGTACCTTTATATCAAAATGCTAGATCATATGTAATGAAACCAAATATAAAGGGAATTGTGAAACATAACATTAGTCCAGAATATAGTTTCAAATGGGCGTATGTAGAAGAGAAATAATAAAGGGAAACCTTAATCTGGCTGCCTGGTGAATAGTGAGATAAAAAGAAAAAGCATTTTCAAGTTGCGGTATTAGAGCACTTGAAAATGCTTTTTCTATGCACTTTTATTCCTTCTTCGAATATATAAAATAAAAAAGGGAGAATCCCATGAAACGAAATACTTACATCGATTTCCTAGCTTATTACGGAATAGGAAGTGCTCATCCTGGTGGTTTTACGTTAACAAAACAGTTGTTAGCACAATTGCCTTTTAAATATGGTGCAAATGTCCTTGAAATCGGCTGCGGTACAGGGAAAACAGCGGCGTACATGACAAAAGAGTATGGTTATAAAGTAACGGCGGTTGAAAAGAATGAGATTATGATTCAAAAGGCGAAAGATAGATGGTCGTTTGAAGGAATAGACATTCAATTAATTGAAGGGAATGTAGAGCAATTACCTTGCTTATATGACTCATTTGAGTTCGTACTCGGAGAATCGATACTCGCTTTTACAGAGAAAGAGAGAGTTATCTCGGAGTGCTATCGTGTATTACAGAAGGATGGCAAGCTTGTTGTCATTGAAATGATTATTGATAGGCACATTGAGAAGAATGAGGAAGAAAAAATTGCCCGATTATACGGGATGAAAGAACTATTAACTGAGAATGAATGGGTACAATTATTTCAGAAAGCAAATTTTAAAAGAATTACAATTGCTGGCGGCGGTACAATTGCAGAAACGATCTCTGGCTATATAGAAGAGCCAGAATGGAATGTATCACAATTTGTCCCGAATGAGTTATATGAGGCATGGGTACAGCATGAAAATGTACGACTTATGTACCAACATATTTTAGGTCATCGTATTTTTATATGTGAAAAATAAAGAAAGAGAGTTGACTAAAGATAGTCAACTCTTTACTATATTAAATGAAAAATAATGCAGCTAATGTAATTCCGAAGATGAAACCAAATCCGAGTTCGACGCCCCAGCCACAACCGCCGCCTCCCCAGCCGCCGCAACTACCACAACCACGACCGCCACATCCACAGCCGCTGAATCCACCACCACAACCAAATCCGCAACTATCACATCTGCTAATGCCACCACAAAGGTCACAGCCACCGTTTGCATATGCGTCATAGTATCCAAATCCTATATCAAAAGATGAGCGCTGTTGCACTGGTTCAATCCATACAGAGCTTTTTGTCAGATCAATTATTTTGCCTAAATGAATACGACCATCACGATCTTCAATTCGAACGACTTTACCGAAATAACGTTGGCACGTATCGTAACATTTTTGTCTATGCATATTCTTTCCTCCTTCCCCATTACAGTAATACGATATGTAATGGGGACAAGTGCGGCTTGTACGAATGTCCTAT
Organism: Bacillus sp. 16GRE42; assembly: GCF_019837435.1. NCBI lineage: Bacteria > Bacillati > Bacillota > Bacilli > Caryophanales > Bacillaceae > Bacillus > Bacillus sp. 16GRE42. Next base: position 1,046,743 of record NZ_JADAXF010000001.1, on the reverse strand, counting down.
CTATCATAATTGTTATAGAAAGGGGAAATATAGGAGAAGGATATATAAGGAGGAAAAAGTAATGAAATCTACAGATCAGTTTCAGATATACGAAGTACCGTGGGAAGAGTTTATTGAAGCTTTGCGAGAGGAAATGAAGAAGCAAGTTGGGGCAGATATTATTGATACAGTAGTTTGCAATTTAGAAGATGGTTTTGAAGTGTATACATATGTGCAGGGGGATTTGGATTTTGAATATAAGGAAGCGCTGGAAAGGAAATACGGGAGCGATGCAAAAACTCCTAATGTGTTAACGATTATGTTATTAGCTAGCATTTATAGTACAAGTGAAGAGAATTTACGCTTACATGCGGATAATAAAGATAATCCGATTGTTGAAGTGTATGTGAAGCAATGAAACACGCTGTGAAAGGCGTGTTTTTTATTTGTATGATAAAATGTTAGAAAATTAAGAAAGAAGGTGACGGTTTGGAAATTAAACATCTTAATTTAACAGTTTCAGATGTAGTAGCTGCTAGAGAGTTTTTAGAAAAATATTTTGGTTTAACTTGTAGCGGAACAAGGGGAAATGGTTTTGCAGTTTTGCGTGATAATGATGGGTTTATATTAACGTTAATGAAAGGGAAAGACGTACATTATCCGCAAACATTTCATGTAGGGTTTCCTCAAGAAAGTGAAGAACAAGTAAATAAGATAAATCAAAGGTTGAAGGAAGCTGGATTTTTGGTTGAGGCTCCTAAGCATGCACATGCGTATACGTTTTATGTGGAAGCACCTGGTGGATTTACAATTGAAGTGATGTGTTAATTCAAAATCAAACTTTTTGATGTTTGTTTTCAATGTGAAAAGTAGGAAAAGTCTGTTTTAAGTGTAGAGCTTAAACAGGCTTTTTTACTTATATTATCGGATAGAAAACGCTAGAAGGAATCATATTCAGTATATATAACTGTTTACATAATAAAGTTATGATGAGCTAGTTGTCCTAAAATACAAGTCATATATCTTGTATCCTCTCATAAATTTAAACATAGGAATTTGTCTACAAAGGTGGCGAAGCCTCATCATGAAAATTCGAATTTGTGCCACATTCATGTTGTTTCTATTTATATGGTTACATCCTTTTTGGACTTTTGCAAAAGGAGAGGAGGGAAAGGAAAGGGTCGTTTCACTTGTATATGATGATTCGGGCAGTATGAGAAATAACGATCGCTGGAAATATGCCAATTATGCTTTGCAAAGTTTAGTTGCGCTATTAGATGAAAAAGATAAATTCTCTTATGTTCCAATGAGCAAGCCGAATGATCCATTAAACATTTCGTTAACGAAGGATAAGAGACAAACAGAAATTGAGGGAATTGGAGCATGGAAAACGTATTTAAATACCCCGTTTAGCGCAGTAGAAACGGCGATGCAATCTATAAAAAAGGAAGCAGATATAGATGGAAAACGTGAATTTTGGCTTATTGTCTTAACTGACGGGGCATTTAATGATTTAGAGAAAGATAAGGTTGGCGGAAAAGAACAAATTACACAGAAGTTAGCACAGTTTAAGAAAGAAATGGATACAAAAAAGATATCGCTACATCCAATTTTAATTACGATGGAAGAGGATTTAGGACAGCAAGAAAAGGCACAACTAAATACGTTTAAAGAAATATGGAAGAAAGAGATAAACGGAGTTACGATGCCATCTAGTGGAGAGGATGGTATTGTAAAAAGCGTCAATCAAGTGGCAGCATTAGTTGCAAATCGTGATCCGTTCTCTTCTGTTGAATCGATTGTAAAAACGAAAGTAGTAGGGAAGAAAGTAGAGATTACAACACCATTTCCGTTAAAGCGCATGACGCTTGTACGACAATCACCTTCTTTGTCTAATTATCAGGTCACACAAATTTCTAAACCGTTACAATTACAATCTTCCTATTCCATACATGCACCAGGAGAAGCGAAATTATTCGGAAATATAGTTCATATAAGTACGGAAAATCAGGAAGTTATTAAACCAGGAACGTATACGATAGAAGTGGATCGAGATATTGAGAAAGAAGGACTACAAGTACTAGTTGAACCGGCGCTTAACTATACTGTTTCTACTTATGACAAAGACGATAGTAGTCAAAAAAATGTGGGAAAAATGTACGAAGGTGTTACTGCTGTTATTGAAGCGAAGCCTACGGAATTACCAATTCAGTCTTCATATTTTCAGGCAGAAGTAGAAATAGACGGAAAACAGTACCCGATGAAGTGGGACGATAAAAAACATGTATTTTACTACGAAATGAAGGTTGATAAAGGATTAGTGCGCGGGAAAGTTCATATGAACATAAAGGGATTTTACAGACAGACGAAAGAATTTAAAATCGAAGTAACGGAAAAACCAAAATTATCACTGCAAACGATAACGAAAGATTATGAAGAAAAAGTAACGAATTTAGAGAATAGTAAACCGTTTATTATACAACCACAGTTAGATGGTAAGCCGATGACAGAAGAAGCTGTAAAGAAACTATTAAAATCTACTGGTGTCACATCTAAACAATCAATCAACTATGAAATAAAACAACAGGATAATCAAATTTATATTTATCCTCGCCCTCATTACTCCGATACATTCAATTTTACAGATACTGGCACCGTAGATGCTACCATCACTATACAAGATTCAAAATTACAAGAAGTAAAGAAAAATATATCACTTCATATTCAAAATGCACCGTTTTATGAAAAATATGCGCTTATTTTTAAGTTTGTTATTCCTATCACTTTATTACTGTTAGTAGTAGGAATAATCGTTTTAGGATGGATTATCCGTCCAAGATTTCACCGAAAAGCACTATTGTATTACGAATGGGATCAAGAGGTAGCGAAAGATTGGTTATATCAATCTGAACCAGAATTACTTAAAAATAAATGGTGGAAACACTATTTTGGCATTCCATTCCGAGCAGAAAGAAAGACTGTGCAATCCGTTACGTTTATAGCGAAGAAAGGATCAAAATCGATATTTGTAGCGAAAGAGTCACAAGTAGTAGGAATGATTATTGATGGAATGTTTATAACAGAGGAAGAGGTTGGAATGGAACATAAGACGCTATATCCAAATGAACTTTTAGTAATTGATAGAGGGTATGGTAAAGAAATTTACAAATATGAGTGTGAATAGTAGGTATGGAAAAGGAGGGAGTCTCATCTTTCTCCCCCTCTTTTCAAACAAGCAAGAATAGGAAGGTGGTTCACATGACGTTACAAGTTCCAACGATATTAATTGGTTTAGGTGGAATCGGTAGTACTGTGACACATCAAATATATGAAAGGCTACCTGAGGAGCGCCGAAAAAAGGTAGCAATGCACGTATTTGATACAGATGTGAATACATTGAGTAAATTTGATCATATTCGAAAGTTTAAGACGCAAACGAGTTCTAGTAAAACGCCAAGAGAGTATATTGCGGGAGATCCAACGATTCCAGAGTGGTTTCCGATGGACCCGACTATACTTGATAAACCACTGACAGAAGGGGCAGGACAGTTACGTGTCATTTCCCGTTTAGCGTTACTTGCTGCGATGAAAGAAGATAAATTGACATCCTTTTGGCAAGAAATCGAGAAAATTTTTCCGGTTACAAGCGATCAAACGGAATATGGAGTGCGTGTCATTATCGTAACATCACTAGCGGGCGGAACAGGTTCAGGGATGTTTCTACAAATTGCATTATATTTACGTGAAATGCTTCGGAAAAAACTGCAGCATCACAACATTTTAATTCGTGGTGCGTTTTTAATGCCGGACGTTTTAGTTAAGACGAGAACGGTTAGTGCGAAAGAGTTTGAAACGGTGCAAGCAAACGGCTATGCTTCGTTAAAAGAATTACATGCCATTACACTCGGTTCTACTGGAGAATTATCCAAACGTGGTGGTGTTACAATTGAATTAGAATATCGACCTGATCAAGTAGATGAAGAAGGAAGAACGAATCATACGATTAAACAACATCATTTACCGTACAATTATTGTTTCTTATACGATTACGAAAATCTACATGGACACCATCTGCACAATTTATCAGATTATATGGAGCAAATGGTAAATACGATTTATTTACAGTTATTTAGTCCGATGTCTGCCAATCATTTTGCACAGGAAGATAATCAAATTCAACAATTAGCAGAATCAAGCGGGAAAGGGCGATATTGCGGGGCAGGAACGGCCAAGATTATTTATCCGTATGAGCACGTGTTAAAATATTGTGCTTTAAAATGGGCTGTGCAAGGTTTAGATGAATCGTGGCTGCATTTAGATCAATTGTTTCAAGAGAAGAAGCAAAGATATGATCAAGATGTAAAACGTGGGATGCAACGTGAAAAGCCAGAGCGTGGGAAAAGTTATTTAGAAGACTTAGAACATCTTGCTACTCGTCCAGAACAGGCCCATATTTTCTATAGACAAATGTACAATGAAACGCGTGAAGGAGCAGAGGGCGGTAAAGTTGGTGTGGCGAAATCTAAACTGTTTTTAGAGGCTGTAGAAAGCTATGTACAGCGTACGGTGCAAAAAGATGAGGAATTAAACCGTCTGCAGCACGAGTGTAAAATTTCGGCTGCGAAACTGAAAATGATGGAGCAAATGAAAGGTGAAGTAGCAAGGGTGGATCATGCGATTCGTTTATATGCGTATGCGATTCCGAGCCGTGTACATGAGCATGTAACGACACTATTGTATGACATGATTGAATCAGACCGTTTTTCACCAAGTGGTTCTGAAGGGCAGTCCTATCAATTAAATACATGGTTTTTAAAGAAAACAGATCCTGTGCATCCAGTATCAGCTCGTTTTATGTTGTATGAAATTCGAAAGCAGTTAGTTGAGAAAATGAATCGACTACATGAAAATAATGAGCAAAAGCGTAATTTAATTCAAAACTACGATAAGAAATTTAATGTGAGTAATATTGATGGAACGGTAACAGCTGTTCGCCGAGTAGAAATCGCGCAGCAACAAGGCTGGTTTGGAAAAATGATGAATAATCAGCAGCGTTTGTTTAAAAAAGAATTTGAAGATATTGTAACGCAGTACGTACACAAATTAAACGAGTATCGTAAAGAAATGCTATTAGAACTCGTTTATCAATCACTTTATCAAGCAGTTAATAAAATGATTCAATATTGGGAAAGGTTTTTTGATAATTTACATGAAACGCGTGAAAATTTATTGTTTGAAATTCAAAAACGAAGCAAGGAATTTGAAGGGAAAACAAACCCAACGAATGTATACGTATTAGCTGAAGAGAAGTTGCAAGAAAAGATATGGCTAGATATGCAGCAACATTTGAATTTAGGTGTATTACCGAAAGATATATCTGCGGAAATTTATATGAGTTTATACGGGGAATATAGCCGGGATGCGAAAACAGAAGAGATTCAATCGAAAAAGGTAGAAGACTTTTATCGTGAGCACATACTAAGTTATTGCTATGATGAATTACAAATCCGCTATCGTGATAAATTAGAGCTGAATATCGTTGAGGCATTACGAAAAGAAGCGGATTATAAGAAGCGTGATCGTGATGAATACGTTCGTGAAAAAATTGAAGACTTGTTTCATTTAGCAAGTCCATTCGTTCCGAAAGTTTCCCACCATAGGGAATTACAATATTGGGGTATACATCCATCCTTAAAGAAAGAACTGCAAGAAGAATTAATTCAAGAAATGTTTAAAGAAAAAGATACAGTACATGAAGCTTTTTCGCCATTTGAAGTCATTTGTTATCGTGCGCATTATGGTTTATCATTGCAAGACTTTCCTAAGCTTTCCTCAGGGCATATTGCAAATGGATTTATGAATGATAAAGGTGATTATTTTCAGTCATACTATCGCCGTGTGAACAAGTTGAATAGTAAAAAATCTAGTTTAACGCCGCATTTAGATAAGTATTGGCACTTACCAGCATTCATGCCAGACTTAAATGCAACGCAAACGAAATTGGATTACGATAAATGTAATCGAGCTCTTCTATACGCGTATATGTATCGCTGGATTAGTTTAGTTGCTGTTGATGGTCAGTTCGTGTATCAATATAACGGCGTTGGACGTAGTTTCTTAATTCAGTCGATGGGAAAAAATATTTCAAATGAAAGTTACAAATTACACAGAGCATTGCTTCATAATCCGTTTATTTATGAAAACATCTTGTCCAGATTTGAAGAAGAACAAGAAAAAGCTATGATACAGGGCGGACATTTATATACACATCCGTTCGTATTAGGTGCTCAAGATATTAGATGGCTTCGTAAAGAGCATGTCCATAATATTTTAGATATGATTTTAATGTATGACCGTGAGGCGAAATATGATCCAACGTTAGAAGAAACTTCTGATGAATTATTAAGATTATTCCTTGATGAAATTGAATTGTATTTCCAAAACTATTACGGTACAGGTGCCGATATGGTTGCAAAGAAAGAGAAAGAAATGTTTATTAAACAATTGTGGGATCGTTCGTACGCGAAAGGCTATGTAGATCCAAATAGTGCTCCTTATAAAAAGTGGCAAAATTTATTAAGCGTTCATGATGAAGAGGAAACGCCAAAAACGAATGTATAATGAATGAAAAGGGAATCCTTAAAAGTGGCAATACAACTTTAGAAAAGAGGGATTCCGATGCCGTTTTTAGGAAGTGTATATCAAATATTTGGATTGTATCCAGAAATTTATTATGGAATGATTTCAGCTGAGCTACAAGAAAAGGCTCAGAAGGAACATCTTGAAAATAACAGTGCAGAAGCTGAAGTAGAAGAATAAAAAAAGTGCAGATGAAAATCTGCACTTTTTATTTGCTTTAAATGGTTCCATATCCTTAACTGGATTGTTATTTGAAGATAACAGTTCAGTTAAGGATACGATGATGTTTCTTAAATTTCATATAATGAAAAATGTATAAAAATCAATATAAAAAAATGAGTATAAATATAAAGATGAGAAGGAACAATGTTTTCAAGAAAATAATTATGTTTAAAAATAACATTTGATACATAATTAACCGTTATTGTTTAATTAATTTTATTGTTGACAATATAATTAATTGTATGATAAATTCAATCAGCATTCTTAGTGATGTGTTGCTGAATTAATTGTTTTACAATTTACTACATTTTAAAAAGATTGATTTTTCAGTCTTTTATTAAATTATTAAGTTTATGGAGAGTGAATTATGTATATTTTTATTTTTTAAACAGAACAGTAATAAAGATTGCAATAAGTAAGAGATAAACTTGAAAAAGAGGTTTCAATGAATGAGTCTTTTAATAAAGAAAACAATGGATGAAGAAAAGAAAAAAGTATTGAATCAAACTTTAGGTGCAATTGACTTAACTCTTTTAGGGATTGGAGCAATTATTGGTACAGGGATTTTCGTATTAACAGGTATTGTAGCAGCGAAACATGCTGGCCCAGCGATTGTATTATCGTTTATATTAGCGGCGATTGTATGTGCGTGTGTAGCTTTCTGTTATGCTGAATTTGCTTCTACAGTTCCAGTTTCGGGAAGTGTATATTCATATACATATATGACACTAGGTGAGATTTTTGCATTTATAGTCGGTTGGTGCGTTATGTTGGAGTACTTATTAGCGACTTCTGCGGTAGCTGCAGGATGGTCAGCGTATTTTCAGTCATTGTTACTAGGGTTTAATATTCACATCCCTACGATCTTTGCTTCGGCACCTGGTATGGGAAAGGGTGGAATTATTGATTTACCAGCAGTTCTTATTATTTTAGTTGTTACATTTTTATTAAGTCGTGGTGCAAAAGAAAGTGCACGAATAAATAATATAATGGTTATTATTAAACTGGCTGTTATTGTAGGGTTTATTGTTGTAGGGACACAATATGTAAAACCAGAGAACTGGCAACCATTTCTACCTTTTGGTTTTCATGGTGTAGTAGGAGGTGCTGCTACTGTATTTTTTGCTTTTTTAGGATTTGATGCAGTTGCAACAGCTGCAGAGGAAGTGAAGCGTCCACAACGTAATGTGCCAATTGGGCTACTGGTTTCATTGTTCATTTGTACCATTCTATACGTAGGTGTTTCATTTGTATTAACTGGAATGGTTCCGTTTACGGAGTTGAATGTCGCTGATCCAGTTGCATATGCATTGCGTATTGTGGGAGAAGATAGAATTGCTGGATTGTTATCGGTGGGGGCGATAGCGGGGCTAACGACAGTTCTATTAGTAGCTATGTTTGCATTTGTTCGTGTATCTTATTCGATGAGTCGAGATGGGTTGTTACCAAAAAGACTTTCAAGTGTACATAAACGTTTACAAACCCCATTTTTTAATACGTGGGTTACAGGTATTATTGCAGCTTTATTAGCAGGATTAGTGGATTTGAATTTATTAGCTAATTTAGTGAATATGGGAACGATAACAGCATTTGTTTTTGTATCTATAGCTGTTATTGTATTAAGAAAGACACATCCTAATATGAAAAGGCCATTCCGTGCGCCGCTAGTACCTTTTTTACCAATCGTTTCAATAGTAAGTTGTATATATTTAGCTTTGAACCTCTCTGAGCTTACGTTAATTAGTTTTGTAGCATGGGTAATAATAGGTGTATTTATATATTTTGTATATGCTAAAAAACACAGTAATGTTAGAAATGGAAATAGAGTATAGTCCATTGAAATAATAATTGTAATGTAAATAAAAACACGCTACTTATAAGAACAGGTAGCGTGTTTTTATTATTTAATAATCCCATTCTCTAAAATTTTAATAGTAGGTGCTACTTTCACATTAGCCTTTGAAAAGGCACTCGGCCAATCGTCTTCAACCGTTTTCCACTCCTTATATTGAAACGCTCTCGCATAATCACCAAATCCGAATGGATCAAGTTGCTGTTTTTGAATTTTGTGGATTAAATCGTTTAAATCTTTGTTTAGTTGTTTTGTAATAAGTGAAGTTAATTTTTTTCTATCTTTATCTATATCCATGTTGAATGTAAGTTCAGATACGGAAACTTTAAAATCCATTGCAATATTAAATTTAAAGTGGTTATCGTTATAGCCTGTATGGATATCACGATTGATGCTAAGAACATTTATTGTTACGAAATCGTCGCCGACGGTATCTTTTAGATGACTATTACTTTCAACTGAATGAGAAGGGATTTTCAGGGTAAGTGAAACGGGTATATTCGCTTTCTTTTGCAACATAAGAAGAAGGGCACTTTCATATCGATTTAAAGACATTTTATAGATTCCACGAGAAGTTAATAGTGCAGAGCCGGTAACAATCACATCTTTTTTCCCTTTTTTTATTTCTGAGATAGCAGGTGTTATACCTTTATTAAAAGTTTGCCTATGAAATTCATGGAATGTCGTAAACACGGTTCGATTGTATAGTTTGTTCGTATTAATTAAATCTGTTAAATATTCAGGAAGTGCAGGCTTATCTTTAAAGTTATTATATATAACTGAAGAAATTGGACCGTCTACTGCAACCATACGCATATTTCCTGTGTTTTTAGGGTCTCGATACCAAACATCAAGGTAAGGCATAGCTCCTTCTTGTTTTAAAAACTTCGTGCTAAATAAAATGAGCTGTAATTTTTCTGTAGACACTAAGCCACTACTTGAACTATTAAACGTGGCTTTTGCTTCTCGAGGCGTACGTACTTTCGCTTCATGAGTTTCGTACTTTTTCTCTACATCCTCATTAAAAATAGGGTTTACGTGGTACACAATTAATTTTCCTTTTGCTTTTGCGTCAAAACCGTAAATTAATGAAATCGATTGTTTTTCTAAGTCGAGCCGATCTCCACAACCTGTTAAAAAGATTATGAGAAAGCAAAGTATAGTGAAATGAATAAAGCGTCTCATTTAAATTTTTCTCCTTTTCCAATGCTGATAAAGTGTCATGTATAAGAGAAATACGACTGGGAATAGAAATACGATAAAATAACTTGCAGTTCCCCAAAATTCTCGCAATGCACTTATTTGATACGAGGATGGGATATAAAAGAATAAAACGAAAACACACCCGAATAATAAAAACCAAACAGGCAATGAATTCCCTTTTTTGTTAAGTAATTGATTGATTCCATCTGAAGCAGTGAAAATATAGGGAATACAAGAATCAAAAATAATGAAGAGATAAAATGACAAAAAGATAATTTCAAACCGTTCCAGAAATGAAAAGTGAAATGGTGTAACAAGAGAAAGAGTGGGCCATAAAAACTTTGTTATACCATCCGGACTAAAATAAACAAAAGAGACAAACGTGACTTGAAGATAGACAAATAGCGTAATCAAATTCGCAAGAACAATCCCTTTTTTGGCAGATGACTTATTACTGAGATAAGGATAAAGGACGAATGCAAACTCAAATCCGAGAAAGGCAATAATAGTTGATTTTACTGTGTTGAAAACCGGTAGCCATCCCTCTTTAAGGAGAGGAAGAAGATAAACCCAATGCCCGTCTTTAAGTGGGATAAATAATAGCAATGGCATCCAGAGTGTAAATAAGACAGTAAAAACAGCATAGCGGCTAATAATAAGAACACCTTTACATGCGAGCATAACCATTGGGATAGATAATAACATCATGATTAAAAACATTGGAGATCTAGGTAAAATCCAAATGTGAATAACGTATAAGAGGGAAAAAATTAAGGATACAGCTGCAAGAACAGCATATAAAATCCAAAAAATCATTCCTACTCTTCCTAGCCACTTCCCAAGATAACGAGTTAGCACATCAAGTAAAGTATACCCGGGATGTTTTTCCATAATTTTTACAATACATAGACTGACTAAAGTAGTGATAGCGCATCCTATTATAATAGACATCCAGCCATCTGTATTCGCCCCTTGCGCAACTTCACGTGGCAGTGTAAGGACACCGAACCCTACTTGAACACCACTAATTGTTAAAATGTATTGAAATAAACTAATCTCCCTCTTTGCACGCTTTGTCACTTATCTTCCTCCGTTTCTTCTATATCGCGTTGTCGATTCTCTTGTTTTAAGTTAAGGGATAGTGGTCGTTTTTTCATTAGTTTCCATGGTAACCGTACAAGAATGTCTTTTAAATCCGAAGCAAATGACGGAGAAAAAGGACTACCATAAGGAACACCAAGTGATTCCATAGAAAGAATATGAATGATGATAACTGCCATCCCGACCATAATTCCAATGACCCCAAACAAAGAAGCGGTTATCATCATTGGAAAGCGAAGAAGCCGAATTCCTGCTGACATTTCCATGTTAGGGATGATAAAAGAAGCGACTGCAGTAATAGATACGACGATTACCATAACATTACTTACTATTCCTGCTTGAACAGCAGCTTGTCCAATGACAATCCCTCCTACGACTCCAATCGTTTGTCCAACGGGACCAGGAAGCCGAACCGCAGCTTCGCGGAGCATTTCAAGTACTAATTCCATCAAAAGTGCTTCTAATATAGGGGGGAAAGGAATTTTAGCTCGAGATTCTCCAATTGTTAACAATAATTTAAGTGGAATCACTTCATAATGAAAGGAAATCATAGCAATATAAAGAGCTGGAGCAAATATTGCAATAAATAGTCCGGTAAAACGAAGTAGTCGTATGAAAGATGGAATCATTGGCCGGAAGCTGTAATCATCTATCGTCTGAAAAAAAGATGAAAAGGTCATAGGTCCAATTAATACGCCGGGTGAGCGGTCTACAACAACAGCAATTCGTCCATCCAAAATGTGATGGGCCGTTGTATCAGGGCGTTCGGTTATTGATAATTGCGGAAAGAGAGTATAGGAATTATCTTCAACAAACCCTTCTAATTCTCCGGTAGTAATAATGGCATCCACTTTGATTGATTCGATGCGGCATGCCATTTCTTGTACAACGCCTTCGTTTGCAACGTCTGCTAAGTACAGCAAAAAAACCTTTGAAGTAGCTCGTTCACCAACAGTGAATTCCTTCACTTTCAATTCGCGATTTGGAATATATCGACGAATAAGTGCAAGACTGTCGCTCGCTACCTCATTAAATCCTTCGTGTGAGCTTTTTATGGCAGTTTCTGTTGTAGGTTCTTCAATACTCCTTTTTGGCGCCGATTGCGTATCTAGTTCTAACGCTGTAAGTTGTCCATTAATAAATAAAATACTTTTACCATGTAAAAGGGACTGTTCAATATCTGACCATTGCTGAACTTTTTTTACATTTCCGATTGTAACTGAAGATTCCCAAAAATCGTCCTCATTCCACTCTTTAAATAGGAGGGGGCGAAGAATATCAATGTTAATAACAGTTTTATCTACAAGTCCTTCCATATATATGAGAGCGGCTTCTTTTCCGTTTTTTAACGGGAAAGTGCGTGTAATTAATTCTGGAATACCGCTAAAAAGTTTGGACAAGTGCTTTAGATTAAGGGAAAGAGAGGAAGAGATAGATTTATTTAATAGGTGATCAGCTTGTTCTTGTGCAAAGAAAGATTTTTCACCATGTATCCATTTATTAAAAGACCCCATTTGTTCGCTTGCTCCTTGTTATGTTTTATATGGGTTATTATGGATAGTTCCGTGCTGACATATGCGTAGTTTAAATTTTATATTGTATATTTTTAACTTTAACGCTATAATTATAGTGTTAAAGATGGAATCGTGATATGACCTGTTATGAATCTATCATTTTATTTATGAATAAATGGATTGGTATTTTAGCAAGATGTGCTAATAAACTACTCCACCATGATAATAACGTGCCGAAATGTGGTGCGTATATTTTCGTGGTGGAGTTTTTTTTATTCTCAAAAAGGGGGAAAGACCATGAATAACAACATGGTTCATATTACAATTGACGGAAAAAAGTATACAGCGGAGCCTGGTTCAACGATATTGGGTGTTATTAATGAGAACGGGATTGAACATCCGCAAATTTGTTACGTGCCAGAAGTAGATCCTATTCAAACATGTGACACTTGTATTGTAGAGGTTGACGGAAAGTTAGTGCGCTCTTGTTCGGCAGTAGTGACAGAAGGTATGAACATTGAACGTAATTCTGCTCATGCCAAAGAAGCACAAACAGAGGCAATGGATCGGTTACTAGAAAATCATTTATTATACTGTACAGTATGTGACAACAACAATGGGAACTGTAAACTGCATAATACAGCAGAATTAATGGAGATTGAACATCAAAAATATCCTTATGAACCAAAAGTAGATGCAAGTGAAGTTGATATGACGCATCCGTTTTATCGCTACGATCCTAATCAATGTATTGCATGCGGTCAATGTGTTGAGGTATGTCAAAACTTACAAGTAAATGAAACGTTATCAATAGACTGGGAAGCGGAACGCCCACGAGTTATTTGGGATGAAGGAGTAAATATTAATGATTCTTCATGCGTGAGCTGTGGTCAATGTGTAACCATTTGCCCTTGTAATGCTTTAATGGAGAAAACGATGCTCGGTGAAGCTGGATTTATGACGGGATTAAAACCAGATATTCTTGAACCGATGGTAGATTTAATTAAAGAAGTTGAGCCTGGATATAGCGGAATTTTTGCGGTATCAGAAGTGGAAGCGGCCATGCGTGATACTCGTACGAAGAAAACGAAAACAGTATGTACATTTTGTGGTGTAGGTTGTTCATTTGAAGTGTGGACGAAAGGGCGTAAAATTCTTAAAGTACAGCCTTCTTCTGATGCGCCAGTTAACGCAATTTCTACTTGTGTAAAAGGAAAATTCGGTTGGGATTTCGTAAATTCTAAGGAACGGATTACGAAACCTTTAATTCGTAAAAATGGAGCGTTTGTTGAATCTACATGGGAAGAAGCACTAAATGTAGTTGCAAGTAAATTAGGATCTATTAAAGAAGAATACGGTAAAGATGCTATCGGTTTTATTTCTTCATCTAAAATTACGAATGAAGACAATTATGTAATTCAGAAGTTAGCTCGACAAGTATTTGAAACGAATAATATTGATAACTGCTCACGTTATTGTCAATCACCAGCGACGGACGGATTATTCCGTACAATTGGTATGGGTGGAGATGCTGGAACGATTAAAGATATCGCAAAATCCGGTCTTGTTATTATTGTAGGTTGTAATCCGACAGAAGGTCATCCAGTTTTAGCTACACGTATTAAACGTGCGCATAAATTACACGGACAAAAATTAATTGTGGCTGATCTTCGTAAAACAGAAATGGCAGAGCGTTCAGACATCTTTATTAGTCCAAAACAAGGAACAGATCAAGTATGGTTAATGGCTGTTACGAAATATATGATTGACCAAGGCTGGCACGATCAACGATTTATTGATGAGAATGTAAACTTCTTTGAAGATTTCAAAGAGAGTCTGAAAGAATATACACTTGAATATGCAGAAGAAATGACTGGTATTTCAAAAGAAGCACTTATTCAAATGGCTGAAATGATTCGTGATGCAGATGGTACATGTATCCTTTGGGGTATGGGAGTAACGCAAAATACAGGTGGATCGGATACTTCCGCTGCGATTTCAAACTTACTGCTTGCAACAGGTAATTATCGTCGTCCAGGTGCTGGTGCATATCCACTTCGAGGCCATAATAACGTACAAGGTGCTTGTGATATGGGTACTTTACCAGGATGGCTTCCTGGATATCAGCACGTTACTAACGATATGGAACGTGCGAAATTTGAAATGGCTTACGGAGTGAAAATTAATAGTGAACCAGGTCTTAATAATATTGAAATGCTTCACGCAATTGATGAAGGGAAAATGAAAGCTATGTATCTTGTCGGAGAGGATATGGCTCTTGTAGACTCTAATGCGAACCACGTACATGAAGTGTTATCAAGCCTTGATTTCTTCGTTGTGCAAGACGTTTTCTTATCTAAAACTGCTCAATATGCAGATGTTGTATTACCGGCAGCACCGTCTCTTGAGAAAGAAGGTACTTTCACAAATACAGAGCGTCGTGTACAAAGATTGTATCAAGTTCTTCCTACGCTTGGAGATGCGAAGCCAGATTGGTGGATTGTGCAGGAGATTGCGAATAAATTAGGTGCAAACTGGAATTATAGCCATCCAAGTGAAATTTTTGCTGAAATGGCAAGTTTATCACCACTATTCTCACAAGCAAATTATGAAGTACTTGAAGGATGGAATAGTTTCCATTGGGGAAGTTTTGATGGAACGAATACACCACTTCTGTTCCAAGATGGATTTAACTTCCCAGATAAAAAAGCTCGTTTTGCAATTGCTGACTGGGTACGTCCAGCTGAATTCCCAGCGGAGTTCGATCTTCACATTAATAACGGTCGTATGCTTGAACATTTCCATGAAGGGAATATGACAAATAAATCAACAGGTATTCAAACGAAAGTACCTGGTGTGTTTGTTGAAGTTTCTCCAGCACTTGCAAAAGAACGTGGAGTGAAAACAGGTTCATTAGTTCGCCTTGTCTCTCCTTTTGGAGCATTAAAATTACGTGCACTTGTAACAGACCGTGTAAAAGCGAATGAGTTATATTTACCGATGAACTCTACAGATAATGAAACAGCAATTAATTTCTTAACAGGTCCTGCTGTGGACGTACGTACGAACACACCTGCTTATAAACAAACGAAAGTGCGTATGGAAGTGCTAGAAGTTGATGGCGCAAATCCGATGCCAAAAGCGAACCCGCGTAACAAAAAACGCCATCCTCAAGCTGGTATTGAGGTAAATCGTAAGTGGGCACGTCCAGGGTATGTGCATTTAACGGATAAGTAGGAGGAGAAAAATATGGCTGCACCTATAAAAATGATTCAAAAACAAGAATTAACTGAGGAAGAAATAAAACAGCAAAAATTAGATGATTTAAAAGAGCTCCTAGCTAATAATGAAGAAGCTTTAAAGCAAATGTTTAATATTGTTGGGGAATTAAATGACATCGGAATGCTAGAAGCTGCAAATTCTATGCTAAAGGCGAAAGAACCAATCGCAAAGATTGTTCTTGGCCAAGTGACTCGTGAGCCTGTTACAAATTTAATTAATAATATGATGGGTGCTGCGGGTGCTTTAACAGAACTTGATCCGGGGCTTACGAAAAAGCTTATAGGTAGCTTATTAGTAGGACTAGAAGAAGGTAATGAACATCTAGAGAGTAACAAAAAAGTAGGGGTATTCGATCTTATGAAAGTATTGAAAGACCCAGACATTAACCGTGCTATCGGGTTTGGACTTCATTTCTTAAAAGGTATGGGGAAAGGGTTAAAAGACGAATAAACTTCATGAAGTGAACTATTTCGCCCAAATGTTTGTACGAAATAGTTTGGGCGGAAGGATCATTTTGGTA
Organism: Bacillus sp. 16GRE42; assembly: GCF_019837435.1. Classification (NCBI taxonomy): domain Bacteria; kingdom Bacillati; phylum Bacillota; class Bacilli; order Caryophanales; family Bacillaceae; genus Bacillus; species Bacillus sp. 16GRE42. Next base: position 1,030,431 of record NZ_JADAXF010000001.1, on the reverse strand, counting down.
AAATATATAATAAAGTAAAATGAGGCTTTTGGGAGGTATAATTGTATGTCAAAAAAAGTACATGAATTTAATGATATGATACGAAAACTTCGAAAAGAACTTTTCGGAAAAGGGCCAGAAAGAATTCATACTGTATTTGCTGAAAATATGGCGATTGCAACCCTTTATGGAAACTTAACACCTACTGAAAAATTCATTTCAAGTACGATGGACGGTGCGGAAATGGTTCATATGGCTAGAACGAAAATGATTCAAGAAGTGTATGCTGCGAATTCCCGTGAACATTTGGAGGAACTTGTTGGAGCGAAATTAGTGAATTTATTTTCAGATATGAAAGTAGAAGAGGATATTGCAGTTTCGGTATTTGTTTTTGATAAAAATATAACGTGAGAGAAGGATACTGATCGTGAAACCGATACAGGTAGAAAGAGAAATCTTCCGTTATGAACAAGGGGCGTTTAAGCATATAGAGGACAGCATTGTAACAGAGTTTCCAGTCACGATCAAAATGAACGGACAGGAGTTTGTTACAATGGTTAGTACTCCAGAATATATAGAAGACATGGTAATCGGGTTCTTGGCATCTGAAGGAATCATTCGGAAGTATGAAGATATTGATGACATATGGGTACAGGAAAAAGAAGGATTTGTACATGTAACAACGACAAAAGTAAATCCGTATTATGAACAAATGCAAAATAAACGATATATTACTTCCTGTTGTGGTATGAGTAGACAAGGGTTTGTTTTTGCAAATGATGCACTAAGCGCTAAAAAAATGAATGGTATCCATGTAAAGGTTGATGTAGAGGACTGTTTTCGGTTAATGAAAGAAATGCAGCAATCTGCGGAGACATTTCGTCATACAGGCGGCGTTCATAATGCATCTTTGTGCGATGTGAATGGCATTATTTTAAGCCGAATGGATATCGGTAGGCATAATGCGTTAGATAAAATTTACGGTTATTGTTTAAAAAATAATATTTCTATAAAAGATAAAATTATTGTTTTTAGTGGTCGTATTTCTTCGGAAATATTATTGAAAGTTGCAAAGATCGGTTGTGAAATTATACTGTCAAAATCAGCTCCAACCGAGTTGGCTTTGCAGCTAGCAGAAGAATTAGGTATTACTACGATAGGGTTTATTCGGAATCAATCCTTAAATGTATATACGCATCCAGAGCGTGTTATAAATATAAAATAAGTAAAAGCGAGGCAATAAAGATGAAATCTGTCACATTAGACAAACTACAACGCCCTTTAAAGGATTTACGTATTTCTGTTACTGATCGCTGTAATTTTCGCTGTCGCTATTGTATGCCAGAAGAAATATTTGGTCCGGATTATTCGTTTTTGTCTAATGATAAAATTTTATCTTTTGATGAGATTGAAAGGATAACACGTATTTTTGTTTCTTTAGGTGTAAGAAAGTTACGAATTACGGGCGGAGAACCGTTACTTCGAAGAGGTCTTCCGCAGCTTATTGAGCGTCTTAATAAAATAGATGGTGTGGAGGATATCGGTTTAACAACCAATGGATCACTACTGAAAAAGTTTGCTCCTGATTTATATAAGGCGGGTTTATCACGTGTGACAGTTAGTTTAGATTCCTTAGAAGAAGATCGGTTTTTCTATTTGAATGGTAATAGAAGCAAAGTGCAAAGGGTCCTGGAAGGAATACAGGCTGCAGCTGAAGTTGGTATGAAAATTAAAATTAACATGGTCGTTCAAAAAGGGAAAAATGAACAAGATATTTTGCAGATGGCGCAATACTTTAAGGAAAATAAGAATATTCTTCGTTTTATTGAGTATATGGACGTTGGGAATTATAACGGTTGGGAGTTAAAAGAGGTCGTTTCGAAACAAGAAATAGTAGATGCCATTCATCAAGTTATGCCATTAGAACGGATAGAAGCGAATTATGCAGGTGAAGTTGCTACTCGCTATCGTTATATTGGAAGTGATGAAGAAATAGGTATTATTTCATCAGTAACAGATTCCTTCTGTTCATCATGTACGAGAGCACGTATTTCTGCAGAAGGAAAATTATATACTTGTTTGTTCGCTTCTAAAGGAAATGACTTGAGAGAACTACTTCGATCTGGATACACTGACGAGGAAATAACATATATCGTACGCGATATATGGAACAATAGAGAAGATCGTTATTCAGATGAACGCTTAAATAATACAAGTAAAAAAAGAATACCTAAAATTGAAATGTCACATATTGGTGGTTGATATATAAAAGTGACGCTATGATGAAGTATATACAAAATGGAAAATGTGCAACGTTTGTAGATTTTCTATTTTATAGTAAAAATGATGATTGATATCTCTGTAAAAGATGTGCAGAGAAATTAAGCAGCATTCAAAAACCTTTATTTTGAGGAGGTTTTTTGAAGCTGCTTTTTTATTTGGAGAAAATGGAGGAATTAGTAATGGCATTTCATAAACCGGAACAAATTGCTGAACTCGTAATTGAGGCCGGTGTTCAAAAAGTAAGTCAGACGTTGCCAGCAATGCTTATTCTCGGTTTTTTAGGAGGAGCGTTTATTTCGCTCGGTTTTTTACTTAACATTCGCGTTTTAGGTAATTTACCTGAGCGCTGGGGGAGTTTAGTCAATGTATTAGGAGGAGCGGTTTTTCCTGTTGGACTGATGCTCGTCGTATTAGCAGGAGGAGAATTAATTACTGGAAATATGATGTCACTGTCTATGGCCCTATATGCAAAGAAAATTACATTGGTAAGTGTATTAAATAACTGGATTTGGATTACTTTCATGAATTTCGTGGGAGCTATTTTCGTAGCGTATTGTTTCGGTCATCTTGGCGGATTAACAGAGGGAGATTATTTAAATAAAACGGTAGCGATAGCAGAAGGAAAGTTACATGAATCGTTTGGGAGAACTTTAATTTTAGCAATTGGTTGTAATTGGCTCGTTTGTCTGGCGCTTTGGCTCGCTTATGGAACGAGTGATTTTGTCGGAAAAATAATCGGAATTTGGATTCCCATTATGGCATTTGTAGTGATTGGATTTCAGCAAGTGGTAGCAAATATGTTTGTCATCTCAGCAGTTATTTTTGCAGGTCATCTGACGTGGATGGACCTTGCTAGAAATTTTGTTCCTGTCTTTATTGGAAATGTAATTGGAGGAGCTGGATTTGTTGGATTTGCTTACTTTGCTTGTTATCAAAAACAACATTCTAATATGAAATAGAGCTCGTGAGAGGAAGGGTATGTAATGGCTGAGCGGTATTCACGACAACAGTTGTTCAAACCAATTGGGAGTAAAGGGCAAGAAAAAATTCGAAATAAACATGTGTTAATTGTAGGAGCAGGCGCATTAGGAAGTGCAAGTGCTGAAAGTTTCGTACGTGCAGGTATTGGTAAGTTGACGATTATTGATCGTGACTACGTTGAATGGAGTAATTTACAAAGGCAACAATTGTACTCTGAACAAGATGCGAGAGAAAAAATGCCGAAAGCAATTGCTGCTAAAAACCGGTTAGAGCGAATTAATTCGGAAGTACACATAGATGCCTTCTTAATGGATGCAAGTGCAGAAAACATGGAAGACCTATTAAAAAATGTAGATGTAATAATTGATGCAACAGATAATTTTGATATTCGATTTGTAATAAATGACTTATCACAAAAACATAATATCCCGTGGGTATATGGTTCTTGCGTTGGATCGTACGGTATGAGTTATACAGTTATTCCGCAAAAGACCCCATGTTTACATTGTGTGCTGAAGAACGTTCCTGTTACAGGTGTGACATGTGATACAGCTGGAATTATTAGCCCGACTGTTCAAATTGTCGCAGCATATCAAGTGGCGGAAGCATTCAAAATTTTAGTAGGAGATTTCTCAGCAATTAGAAAAACATTTTTCATGTTTGATATATGGAGTAATCAAAATCATTTTATAAAACTAGGGAAAATAAAAACAGACGATTGCCCTTCGTGCGGTTCGAATCGAACTTATCCTTATTTATCATACGAAAACCAAACGAAGGTAGCTGCTTTATGCGGAAGAAATACAGTGCAAATTAGGCCAGTAGAAAATAGGAAGTACGATTTTGACGATATAGAAAACGTATTAAAAAAACTGGGGAAAGTAGATCGGAATCCGTATTTACTATCTTGCCAATTAGATGATTACCGCGTCGTTATTTTTCAGGATGGTCGTGTTTTCATTCATGGTACAAATGATATTTCGAAAGCGAAACAATTATATTATCGCGTATTCGGTTAATAGAAAGGGTTGTCAATAATGGAAAGAAGAGTGCCAATTACGGTTGAAGAAGCTGTTCGTAAAGTAATGGGATTTGCTAATGAGGGATTAAAGGAGCTACTACCTATTGAATTAGCTTACGGGCGTATATTAGCGGAGGATTTAGTAGCTGACCATGATGTACCTTCATTCAATCGTTCACCGTATGACGGATTTGCTATTAGAGCAGAAGATACGAATGTAGCAAGTTATGAAACGCCAATTGTGTTTGAAGTAGTTGGTGAAATTGGTGCGGGATCAATATTCCACGAGAAAGTAGGTCCGTTTCAAGCAGTTCGAATTATGACGGGAGCACAAATTCCGAATGGGTGTGATGCGGTTGTTATGTTAGAGTTGACTCGTCAATATGAGGAAGCTGGCAACAATTATATGGAAGTGGAGCGATCATTCAAAATGGGCGACAATATTTCTTTTCAAGGTGAAGATGCTCGTAAAGGAACGGTTCTTGCAAAAAAAGGATCATACATTCATCCAGGTATTTCTGCTCTGCTTGCTACGTTCGGATATAGTGAGGTACCAGTGGCAAGAAAGCCTGTAATTGGATTGTTAGCGACTGGTAGTGAATTACTGGATGTAAATGATTCATTACAGCCAGGGAAAATCCGAAATAGTAATACGTATATGATATTGTCTCAAATTCGAAGAGCGGGCGGAAGAGTAAAATATTTTGGGAAGTTTAGCGATGATTTTCATACATGTTTCACAGCTGTAAAAGAAGCGTTAAGCCAAGTGGATATGCTCATTACAACAGGCGGTGTATCAGTAGGGGATTACGATTATTTACCAGCTATTTACGAAAAGTTAGGTGCATCGGTTCTTTTCAATAAAGTTGCAATGCGGCCAGGAAGTGTTACGACTGTAGCGCAATTAAATGGCAAGTTATTATTTGGTTTATCAGGAAATCCATCTGCTTGTTACGTAGGATTTGAATTATTTGTAAGACCGTGTATTCGGACGTATATGTTTAGTGAGAAAGCACATGTAAAAAGAGAAAAAGCGTTATTAGGAGAAGATTTTCTAAAACCAAATCCATTTACAAGATTTGTGCGAGCAAAACTGACATATAACGAAGGGCAATTAATTGCTTATCCGTCAGGGTTTGATAAATCTAGCTCGGTTTCTTCTCTATCAGAGACAAATATATTTATTGTACTTCCAGGTGGTACGAGAGGTTATAAAAAAGATATGTTCGTAGATGTTCTCTTGCTGGAAGATAACGAAGGTAGTGAATGGCCTTGGGCATTTTATAAAGTGAGAGGTGTTTCTAATGGGACAAGCGCTATTTGAGATTGTAGATATACCGATTGTAGTTGAAGAAGTAACGAATAAAGTCGCAAGAAGAGAAGCAGGTGCAATTACAACTTTTATTGGTACGGTGAGAGAGTTAACAAAAGGAAAACGAACATTACATTTAGAGTATGAAGCATATAAACCGATGGCAGTAAAACAACTTACGAAAATTGATGAAGAAATTAATGGAAAATGGCCGGACGCAAAAGTAGCAATTACGCACCGAGTAGGGCGGTTAGAAATCATGGATATTGCGGTCGTTATTGCAGTTTCATCACCGCATCGTAAAGTAGCGTATGAAGCGAATGAATACGCGATTGAACGTATAAAACGAATCGTCCCAATTTGGAAAAAAGAATTTTGGGAAGATGGAACGATGTGGATTGGAGATCAACTTGAAAATACGGCATATCCGGATGGAAAACCGAAGAAGGAAGAATGAGAAGATGATTACAATTTTATTGTTCGCAAATTTACGTGAGGAAGTTGGATCGGATCGACTAGTAATTTTAGAAAAGCAAGAAATGACAGTTCAGCAATTAAAAGAATGGTTCAAAGCAAGCTATTGCTTACAATCGCTTGATAGAGTGATTGTGGCTGTTAATGAAGAGTTTGTAACGGATGAAGAGATGATAAAAGCTGGAGATATAGTCGCATTAATCCCGCCCGTTAGTGGGGGATAATAAGCTTTTTCGCCAAGAAGATGTTGTATATAAATTCGAATACGAGAAGGGATGAGTTCTATGATTACTCAAGAACAAATAATGAACGCATTAAAACATGTAGAGGATCCGGAGTTACACAAAAGTATTGTAGAATTAAATATGGTTAGAAATATACAAATGAATGGAACAGAGGTTAAACTTGAAGTAGTGCTAACGATTCAAGGTTGTCCATTAAAGGTAAAAATTCAACAAGATGTGGAAGAGTCTCTTCAGGCAATTGGTGCATCTAAAGTAGATTTGACATTTGGTTCTATGACACAAGAAGAACGAGCTGCGCTAACAGAGAAGTTAAAGAAAAATAGTAGAACAGAAACTGGAATGCCGAGCATGCTTCGCCTTGATTCAGGGGTACGATTTATTACTGTAACGAGCGGTAAAGGTGGAGTTGGAAAATCAACGGTGACAATTAACCTTGCAACTGCTTTAGCTCGTATGGGCAAAAAAGTGGGGATATTAGATGCAGATATGTATGGTTTTAGCATTCCAGCTATGATGGAAACGAATCAAAAACCGACGATGATTGATCAAACAGCAATTCCAGTTGTTAGTCACGGTGTTAAAATTATGTCGATGGGATTTTTTACGGAAGGAAATAACCCAGTTATGTGGCGCGGACCGATGTTAAATAAATGGATTCAAAATTTCCTTGCGAATACGCACTGGGGAGAATTAGATTATTTACTTCTTGATTTACCACCTGGCACAGGAGATGTAGCTATTGATGTTGCAGCAATGATCCCGCAGGCGCAAGAAATTATCGTTACAACACCACACAACGTAGCTTCATTCGTAGCATCTAGAGTAGGTGTTATGGCAAAACATACGAAACACGAGATTTTAGGTATTGTAGAAAATATGGCTTATTATGAAGAACAAGATGGATCGAAAAATTATCTCTTCGGAAAAGGTGGCGGCGAAATGCTTGCAGAACAATTGCAAACAGAAGTGATTGCACAAATACCTTTTGCAAAACGAGAAGAAAATAACGGTTCATCTGTATATGATGAAGAGTCTCTTGTAGGAGAAGTGTTTACATCGTTAGCGGAGGATATTATTTATAGAGGATAGAGGGGGAAGTTTAGTATGGCGTGTAATATCGATCATTCTATGGAAGATGTAATGAATAAGCTTGAAAGTCAGAAGAGTTTTTTACCGGAAGTGATTTTTAAAGAGTTAAAGGGATTTTTGGGAGGGAATCATTCACAGGAAATATTAAATGATATCTTTCATCTTTTAAAAAAGTATGACTTAGTTAGTGAAGATGAACGAGAGATGAGAAATACTCAATTATTGCTGATTATAAAATAAATACGCTTTGGCTTTTGTTTTTTTGCAGAAGGGATGAATGTAATGGATATGAAAAAGATGATTGAAACGATAGAAGCAACTAAAGTGACTGAAGAAGAATTATCGATTTCTACTTTACATCAAAAGCTTGTGAAGTTGTATAGTCAAAAAGATAGTGCGGAGTATACGGAGATATTAAAATATATTTTATCATTATCCGTGCAGCTGAACCTACATTTCGTATTGAAATATTTTGGTGTGCGCCCGGTTGTTGCTGCAGATGAACGTATGCAATTTCAAGAGATATTTAAATGTTTAGCTAAGAAAGATGATAATGGGAAATGGTTTCTAAATTTCGTTTCTTTATATGTAGGACTAATTGTAGTTCTGCATTTTGATGAAAAAGAGATTGAGAGAAGTTTTTTCGATGATATGGTAGTGGATGAAGGGAAGGCAATATAAGATTCTGCTCATAATATCTTTCTATTTAATTGCTTTAACTGCAATTTTAGTTGGTTATTTAAATATAAAGGTAACTAATTAATAAAAAGAGTTCTTCAGTTGTTTCCATCGTTTTTTCATGTTACCATTAAGCGGATTTTTCATAGGGAGAGAAAGCGATGAAATGGATTTATTTTATTATTATTAACGTTATAGCTTTTAGCCTTATGGGGCTTGATAAACGAAAAGCGAAGAAGAAACAGTGGAGAACGCCAGAAAGTACGTTGTTTTTATCAGCGGTAGCTGGAGGCGCAGTTGGTGCTTGGATTGGTATGTATATGTTTCACCATAAAACACATAAAAAGAAATTTGTTTTCGGTATACCGTTACTTGTCGTTATAACAGTATGTTTACTTTTTGCTGTATGAGAAATGTCGAAAGAATTGCAGATTGATTATTGGTAAAGTGAGCATGCGGGACCGTATAATGGAGAAAAACGAGAAGAGGAGAAAAGGGAAGATGGGGAGTCAATCAGCACAGCAAAAAAAAGGGATTATATATGCGGCTGGTGCTTATACGATGTGGGGAATCCTACCAATCTATTGGAAATGGGTTGAGGAAGTTCCAGCAGATGAAATATTAGCACACCGCATTGTTTGGGCGTTCGTTTTTATGTTACTTGTATTAGGTGTTACGAAGAGATTTCGTCAGTTTATTGGGGAGTTCGTGAATCTTTTTAAACGACCTAAATTATTAATGTCATTAACAATAGCTTCAGTCTTGATTAGCGGAAACTGGTTTGTCTACATATGGGCCGTTAATCATAATCATGTTATTGAAGCAAGTCTTGGATATTATATTAATCCGCTTATTAGTATTTTACTTGGTACAGTTGTATTAAAGGAAAAGTTAAACTTTTGGCAATATGTTGCAGTTGGTTTAGCTGGAGTAGGGGTTATCATTTTAACAGTGCGTTTCGGATCTATTCCGTGGGTTTCTTTATCACTTGCCTTTTCATTTGGATTATATGGATTAACGAAAAAATTGTTAAACTATGATGCGACAATTGGTCTTACGATGGAAACAATGTTAGTGACGCCGTTTGCGATTATCTATCTCGTTATGACAGGAGCGCATGGATTCGGTTCATTTGGATCTATTTCCATGTTATCGACGTTACTATTAATAGGAGCAGGTATCGTTACAGCTTTACCACTTTTTTATTTTGCAAAAGGAGCACAACTTATTCCGCTTTATATGGTAGGATTTTTACAATATATTGCACCAACGATTAGTTTAATTTTAGGTGTATTCGTATTTGGTGAACATTTCACATCTACTCATATGATGGCATTTTTCTGTATATGGGTTGCATTATTTGTGTTTTCAATAGCGAAAACAAAGTTTTTAGTGCAGAAACAACCGAAATTTATAAAAAATAAATCAGCAAAAGTATCATAATGCGTAGTATTTTCTACGCATTTTTCTTTATACTGTTACTATATAGATTTCCATTATAGTCAGTAGGGAGCTGAGAACGTGGAAACAATTTTACATAATGATCCGCTTATGGCCGCTGTAATTTCATGGTTTCTAGCACAATTAACGAAAGTAGTCTTTAAATTATTCAAAACGGGTGAATTTGATTTTGCAAAGTTTTTCGCTTCAGGTGGGATGCCGAGTTCTCATGCTTCAACTGTTACAGCACTTGCGACAGGTGTTGGCGTTGTGGAAGGTGTGGAAAGTACCTTATTTGCTATTGCTGCTATCTTTGCAATAATTGTTATGTATGATGCTTCAGGAGTAAGACTTGCAGTTAGTAAACAAGCGAAAATATTGAATGAGTTCTTTCACGGTAGACAAACAGAATATAAGAAGTTAAATGAACTTGTCGGGCATACACCGTATGAAGTAGTAGTCGGTGCTTTAGTAGGGATTATTGTCGGAGTGGGATATTGCTTATGAGCAGAACATTTTATATGTTCTGTTTTTCTTTGTTTTCATACATATTTAGCTACCTTTTTGAATATCGTTATACGGATTTCGAAAGGGTGGGTGAGTAACTTGTTATTATATGAAAAAGTGCATGAAGAAATAGCGAGAAGAACAACTGCACTTCAAACGATGCAACGGCAAGATGGTACGTGGCAGTTTTGTTTTGAAGGAGCACCATTAACAGATTGCCATATGATTTTTTTATTAAAATTATTAGGTAGAGATAAAGAAATAGAACCGTTTGTAAAAAGATTAGCATCACTTCAAACAAATGAAGGAACATGGAAATTGTATGAAGATGAAGTGGGTGGCAATTTATCTGCTACAATTCAATCTTATGCTGCCTTACTAGCTTCAAAAAAATATACAAAAGAAGATGCGAATATGAGGCGGGCCGAAATGTTTATTAAGGAACGTGGAGGCGTGGCGCGTGCTCATTTTATGACGAAGTTTTTATTAGCAATTCATGGAGAATATGAATACCCTTCGCTTTTTCATTTGCCAACACCTATTATGTTTCTGCAAAATGATTCACCCCTCAGTATATTTGAATTGAGTAGCTCAGCACGTATCCATTTAATTCCGATGATGGTTTGTTTAAATAAAAGATTTCGAGTAGGAAAAAAGTTACTGCCAAATTTAAATCATATCGCAGGCGGGGGCGGGGAATGGTTTCGGGAGGAGCGGTCTCCGTTGTTTCAAACGTTATTAAGTGATGTAAAACAAATCATATCGTATCCACTTTCTTTACACCATAAAGGATATGAGGAAGTCGAACGTTTTATGAAAGAGCGTATTGATGAAAATGGAACGTTATATAGTTACGCAACTGCCTCATTTTATATGATTTATGCTTTACTCGCGTTAGGACATTCTCTTCAATCATCAATGATTCAAAAAGCTATAGCAGGGATAACATCTTATATATGGAAGATGGAAAGAGGGAATCATTTGCAAAACTCTCCTTCAACTGTATGGGATACGGCTTTACTCAGCTATACGTTACAAGAGGCCTACACTTCGAAAGATAATAAGATGATTCAACACGCAGCAGCGTATGTATTAAAAAAACAGCATACAAAAAAAGCTGATTGGAGCGTACATGCTCCTGCGCTGACTCCAGGCGGTTGGGGTTTTTCGGATGTGAATACGACAATTCCAGATGTCGATGATACAACAGCTGTGCTAAGAGCGTTGGCAAGAAGTAGAGGGAACGAAAATGTAGATAATGCTTGGAAGAAAGGGGTCAATTGGGTTAAAGGATTACAAAATAATGATGGTGGTTGGGGAGCGTTTGAAAAAGGTGTGACGAGTAATTTATTAGCAAATTTACCAATCGAAAATGCAAGCGATATGATTACAGATCCCTCTACACCAGATATTACAGGAAGAGTGTTAGAGCTTTTCGGGACATACGCGCAAAATGAATTGCCTGAGAAACAAAAACAAAGTGCGATAAATTGGTTAATGAATGTGCAAGAAGAAAATGGATCATGGTATGGGAAATGGGGGATTTGTTATATATATGGTACGTGGGCTGTTATGACTGGTTTACGGTCACTCGGAATTCCATCTAGCAATCCATCAATGAAACGAGCAGCTTTATGGCTGGAACATATACAGCATGAAGATGGTGGGTGGGGGGAATCGTGCCACAGTAGTGTGGAAAAAAAGTTCGTTACTTTACCATTCAGTACACCATCCCAAACAGCATGGGCGTTAGATGCTCTCATTTCTTACTATGATAAAGAAACACCAGCTATTCGAAAAGGTATTTCATATTTGCTTGCGAATCCTTATGTGAATGAAAAATATCCTACCGGAACAGGTTTACCAGGTGGGTTTTATATTTATTACCATAGCTACGCTCATATATATCCGCTACTTACTTTGGCACATTATATAAAACAATATCAAAAATAAACCGAGAGATATCTCTCGGTTTATTTTTGTTGGGTAGTAGGTCCCTGTTGAAAAGAATAAGGTTGTGCGTTCCTTATTTTTCTGTTGACTGGCGTTTTTGACGTGCATCAGCGGCATTTGCACGTGCGTTTGCTTCTAAGTCATTGTGGTCAGCGAGTTCACGAGAGAACTCAACATCAATGCCATCAGCAGCTTTGTTTTGCTTGAAATTTTTTTTGTTCATTCGACACAATCTCCTTGTGTTTTATGCGACGTTGCAAAGTTAGTTTGACACAAATAGACTTTTTTATACAAAGAGGAATTGGGAAGTAAAGAGCCGAAATATACAGTATAAGTAATAGAAATGAGGGATAGGGATGGAGTTTTTAAATGGGAAAACAGCTGTAGTAACAGGAGCTGCACAGGGAATTGGAAAAGAGATTGCAAGGGTTTATGCAAAACTAGGGGCTAAAGTATTAATTAGCGATGTAAATGAAGAGAAGCTACAAAAAACGACACGTGAATTATCAGATGAAGGATATGAAGTGAAGCAGTATCGTTGTGATGTGAGTAATCAAAATGATGCGAAGTCCTTAATTGAATACGCTGTCCAAACATTTGGTACACTGCACATTTTAGTAAATAATGCAGGAATTACGCGAGATGCTATGTTACATAAAATGGAGAAACCAGAATGGGAACAAGTACTGCAAGTAAATTTAACAGGTGTTTTTTATTGTATGCAACCAGCGCTTCTTTACATGAGACAACAAGGGTATGGACGCATTATTAATATATCTTCAATTAGTAGAGAAGGAAACATAGGTCAAGCAAATTATGCGGCTACGAAGGCAGGCGTTGTAGGTTTAACGAAAACGGCAGCGAAAGAAGTTGGAAGTTTCGGCATTACGTGTAACGCGATTTGCCCAGGATTTATGGATACAGATATGACAAAAACGATACCAGATAAAGTGAAAGAAAAGATGGTCGGTGCGATTCCAGTTGGTAGAATTGGAACGCCAGAAGATATTGCGAACGCAGCTGCCTTTTTAGCATCAGAATACGCATCCTATATTACAGGAGAAGTATTGAATGTGAGCGGAGGACTACAAGTTTAAAGGAATACATAATGAAAAGAACCTGACCGGATAGGCCAGGTTCTTTTTTCATTAATTTAAGTTGAGCCAAACGCTCTTCACTTCTGTATAGTTATTTAATGCGTAAGATCCCATTTCACGGCCAAGACCGGATTGTTTAAATCCTCCAAATGGAGATGCTGCATCAAAGACGTTATAACAGTTTACCCATACAGTACCAGCACGTACTTTACTTGCAACATAGTGTGCTGTTTTAACATTTTCTGTCCACACACCAGCCGCTAAGCCGAATTGTGATTTATTTGCACGTTCAATTACTTCATCAATATCGTTAAAAGGTATTGCAGAAATAACTGGACCGAAAATTTCTTCTTTTGCAATCGTCATTTCGTCATTTACGTCAGCGAATACTGTAGGAGAAACGAAGTAGCCTTGGTCGAATGGATTACTTCCTCCGCAAAGTACTTCAGCGCCTTCTTCAATTCCTTTTTCAATGTAGCCCATTACACGTTTTTGTTGTTCTTCGGAAACGAGAGGACCGATTGTTGTTTCAGGGTTAAGACCGACACCTTGATTTAGTTTTTTTGAATAGAGGACGAGATCAGCCATGACATTATCATACATTTTCTTCGGAACAAATAAGCGTGATCCAGCAGAGCATACTTGTCCTTGGTTAAACATAACACCAGAAAGTGCACCAGGAATCGCGCGAGATAAATCAGCATCTGGCAAGATGATATTTGGTGATTTACCGCCTAACTCAAGTGTAACGCGTTTTAATGATTCAGATGCTTGTCGCATAATTTGTTTACCGACTGGAGTAGAACCAGTAAATGCAATTTTATCAACGAGTGGATGATTAACCAGTGCTTGCCCAGCTGATTCACCGAATCCAGGAACGATATTAATAACTCCTTTCGGGAATCCAGCTTCTTCAATTAATTCAGCTAAGTATAGAGCGGATAGTGGAGTTTGTTCTGCAGGTTTTAAAACGATTGTACATCCTGTAGCAAGCGCTGCTCCCATTTTCCACATTGCCATAAGAAGTGGGAAGTTCCAAGGAATAATTTGACCAACGACACCAACAGCTTCATGGCGTGTATAGTTAAAGAAATTACCAGAAACAGGGATTGTTTGACCGACAATTTTCGTAGCCCAGCCAGCATAATAGCGCATATGCTCAATTGCAAGTGGTATGTCTGCTGCCATTGTTTCACGAATTGGCTTTCCGTTATCTAACGTTTCAAGCTGTGCAAGCTCTTCTTTATGTTCTTCCATTAAATCAGCTAACTTGTACATAAGACGGCTTCGCTCAGCAGTGCTCATGCGAGACCAAGGGCCTTCATCAAAAGCCATGCGAGCTGCAACGACAGCTTTATGAATATCTTCGCGACCCGCTTCAGAAACGACAGCAAGTGTTTCGCCGGTTGCTGGGTTAGGTGTTTTAAATGTTTTACCGGAAGCGCTTTCGATGAAAGATCCATTCACATATAACTTTTTTGTACCTTGAAGAAACTTTTCTACCTTTTCATGAAGATTTACAGCTAGTTGACTCATTGTATAACCCCCTTGAAAATATAATGTAAACGCAGTACGAGACGGCGTTTATTCCGAAATCAAGGATGTGGGAACTAGATGGAAAGCCTCTAATTTTAATCATAATTAACAAATACTGAAAATTCAAATTTCATTTGTGTTACAATTGTAAAAAATATGTAATGTAAGAGAGTCTTCTATATGATTATAAAAAATCCTGCTTGTTTTTGCTTTCTAGTAGGAAAAACTAGAAGAACAATGGTACAATAATACATCGTGAGAGGAGGGAGAAAAATGAAGGATTATCATGATGATCCACGCTTTCGAATCGCCCATAGAGAAGCGTTAATTGGCCTTGGACTTGCTATTATTAATTTTATAATATGGTACGGATTTGCTTATGGGCTTGGTAGTAAAAATCCAAGTGAATATACATATGTATTCGGTTTTCCAGCATGGTTTTTTTATAGCTGTATCGTTGGATTTGTCGTTATGGTTATTTTACTTAGTTTAGTTGTTCGTTTTGTATTTCAAGATATTTCACTCGATGAGGAAGAAAAAAGTGAGGAATAATAGATGAATTGGTATGTAATCATTCCAATGATAATTTCATTTATCGTTGTGTTTTTAATTGGTGTATATGCTTCAAGACGCGTACAAGCGACTGCTAATAATAAATTTTTACAAGAATATTTTCTTGGTGGGCGTGAACTTGGCGGTTTATTATTAGCGATGACAATGATTGCTACGTACGGTAGTGCTAGTAGCTTTATTGGTGGTCCAGGTATTGCGTACAATATGGGCCTCGGATGGGTATTATTATCTGCGATTCAAGTTGTAACAGGGTATATCGTTTTAACGGTTATCGGTAAAAAGTTTGCAATTATCGCTAGGAAGATGGAAGCTATTACTCTTATCGATTATTTAAAGGGAAGATACAATAATAAAGCAGTTGTTATACTTTCTGCGTTATGTATAATTATCTTCTTATTTTCAGCAACAGTAGCTCAGTGGGTCGGCGGTGGACGATTAATTGAATCGCTAACGGGTCTATCTTATACAACAGCACTATTTTTATTTACTTTTTCTGTACTTGTGTACGTATTAATTGGTGGGTTTCGTGCAGTTGCTTTATCAGATACGTTATTAGGAATCATTATGTTAGTTGGAACGACAATCATTTTAATTGCTACTGTCATTGCTGGTGGTGGAATTGAAAAGATTATGCAGGAGCTTATTCAAATCAATCCAAATTTAATTACACCATTCGGAGCGGATGGTAGTTTAACGAAATCATATGTGACATCATTTTGGATTTTAATTGGAATTGGTGTTGTTGGTTTACCGCAAATTAGCGTGCGTGCCATGTCTTATAAAAATTCAAAAGCTATGCATCAAGCGTTAATAATTGGAACGGTTGTTGTAGGTACAATTATGATTGGTATGCATTTAACAGGTGTATTTGCACGAGTCGTACTTCCGGGTATAACGGTACCAGATAAAGTAATGCCGCTACTCGCGATGGAAGTGTTGCCACCTTGGTTAGCCGGAGTTTTTTTAGCCGCGCCAATGGCAGCAATTATGTCTACAGTAAACTCGTTATTGTTACTTGTAAGTTCATCAATTATTAAAGACATATACGTAAATTACATAAATAAAGATGCAGCAGACAGTACGATCAGAAAAGGAAGTTTGTGGATTACTGGTATCGTAGGGCTGCTTGTTTATGCAGCAGCAATTAAACCACCAGATTTTTTAATATGGTTAAATTTATTTTCTTTCGGTGGATTAGAAGCAGCATTCATTTGGCCAATTGTATTAGGGTTATATTGGAGAAAAGGAAATGCAACAGGAGCGCTTGCCTCTATTTTAGTTGGGGTAGGCTCATATATGTGTATTCATCTTTTCTATCCAAATCCGTTCGGTATACATACAGTTGTCTTCCCAATTTGTTTTGCGTTTATCGCTTATATCATTGGAAGTATGAGTGCTGTGAAGAAAAACAGTATAGGTTAGAGGAAGAACGTAGTCCTTATAGAGGACTACGTTTTTTTGTGTGAATTTATTCTTTTTTATTCTGTATATGTAAGGTTATTCATAAATTAATAACAATTGAGGGGATGGAGTTGAGGTCGATGAAAAAAGTGTTATTTTTGGGAGACCCAGGAATTGATGACTCTTTAGCCATCATGTATGGAATTATGCATCCTGATATTGATATTGTTGGTGTTGTAACCGGATATGGAAATGTAACACAAGAAAAGGCGACAAGTAATGCAGCATATTTGCTGCAAATGGCAGGGCGGGAGGATATACCTGTTATTAATGGTGCGAAAATTCCTTTATCCGGAGATGTTACAACGTATTATCCAGAAATTCATGGGGCAGACGGCTTAGGGCCAATTAAACCTCCAAAAGCTTTTTTGCCAAATATAAAACCTTTTTGTGCTTTTTTTGATATTCTTGAAAAGTATAAAGGAGAATTAATCATTGTTGATGCTGGTAGGTCAACGACACTAGCGACAGCATTTATTTTAGAAAAGCCGATGATGAAGTATGTGAAAGAATATTATATAATGGGTGGTGCTTTTTTAATGCCCGGCAATGTGACACCAGTCGCAGAGGCGAATTTTCATGGTGATCCGATTGCGTCACAATTAGTTATGCAAAATGCCAAGAATTTGACATTAGTGCCACTTAACGTTACATCTGAAGCAATTATTACGCCAGAAATGGTGAAATATATTACGAAACACTCTAAAACGAATTTTAATAAATTAATTGAACCGATATTTACGTATTATTATAAAGCGTATAAAAAGTTAAATCCGAAAATAACAGGTAGCCCAGTACATGACGTTGTTACAATGATGGTTGCGGCGAATCCGTCTATTTTGGATTATGTGTACCGTCGTGTCGATGTGGATACAGTAGGGATTGCAAAGGGAGAAAGTATTGCTGATTTCCGTCCACAACCTGATGCAAAATCTTTAAAGAATTGGGTGCGAATTGGTTGGTCATTACATTATAAAAAATTTCTCGAAGACTTCGTGAAAATTATGACGTAGACATAATAGGAGAATACAAGTTAAAATAATGGAGATGATTACTAAAATAATCATCTCCATTATTTTGTTTGTAAGAGATAGATAGAGAAGAGTTATACAATAGGAGAGGAATTTTACTTGAAAAAAACTATAGTATGCGCAGTGATTGTGGGTATTTTCGTTTTGCTAATATCGGGTAATTTTTTAGTGAAAAAAGTGTGGAGTTCAAATAATGATGATGCACAGTATATCGCATCCTTTATTGAAGAACATAAAGATGAAAAAAATAGTGCGCTTCTCGTGAAGAGAAATGATAAAGTTGTTTATTCTGTAAATCCAAATGTTGTATTGCCAGTTGCTAGTACGATGAAGTTAATTGTGGCGCTTGAATATACGAAACAAGTTACGGAAGGAAAAATTGATCCATCTAGTTTCGTTTCCATTAATGATATAAATCGTTATTATGTGCCGAATACAGATGGCGGTGCACAAGATAGATGGCAAAGGTATTTGCAAAAGACAGACAAGATAACAGAAGAGGCAGTTTCTTTAGAAGAAGTGGCAAAAGGAATGGTTAAGTTTAGTTCGAATGCGAATGCTGAATATTTAATGGAAGTGTTAGGGTTAGATAATATTAATCGAAATTTACAAAGTTTATCCCTTCCAGCACATCAGCCGCTATTTCCGATTGTTTCATCTTTATACATCCCTGGATATTTGCATAAAGAACTACATGTTCCGAAATATAAAATAGAGAAAAAGTTAAAAGAAATGTCTCAAGAACAATATCGTGAATATGCCATGATTATTCATGAACGCTTAAAAAAGAAGGGGCCATTATTACAGAAGGAAATACCTCTTTATTTAGAGGAACGTTACGATAAAATTTGGTCAGATCGATTACCAGCAGCTTCTGCAAACGATTATATGGTACTGCTTCAAAAGGCAAATCATAAAGGTGGCCTAACAGAGGCCGAAGAAAAAGTGTGGGCTAATATCGTTGAAACGGATATGAGTGCTAAAAAATACCGTAAAACATTTAGACATGCAGGGCAAAAGAATGGTTATACGCCATGGACAGTTACAAAAGCAGTTTATGCGATGGATAAACGCGGGAACTGTACAGAAATAGTGTTTTTAGCCAATAATTTAAATGAGGACGACAGTGCAGAAATACGGAAACATTTAGCAAACTTACATTTCCAAGTGTTGCAAAGTGATAAGTATGATGCGACTTTTATTAAGTAAACTCGGTGCAGAGAGCACCGAGTTTATTTTTATGTACAAGCACTTTTTTACTCTCTGTGGGTATGATGGGTAGTAATACTTAAGTGAGAGGGGAAAAGGTGATGAAACAAAGTAAAGAAGAGTTTATAAAGAGTGAAGGCGCTGATTTCCCTGGGAAAACATATGTGGATTGTGTATTACAACATGTATTTCATTTTCAACGAAATTACTTATTAAAAGATATGTTTCAAGTGCATAAAGCACATATTACAATGCTGACTGAAGAAAATTTAATGAAAAAGGAAGAAGCTAAAGTTATATTACACGCACTAAAAAAGATAGAGGGAATTCCAAAAGATCAATTGCTATATACAGAGCAGCATGAAGATCTCTTTTTTCTAGTCGAACATTTAATTTCTCAAGAAGCGAAATGCGATTTTGTAAGTAATATGCATATTGGTAGAAGTAGAAATGATATGGGTGTAACGATGTATCGTATGAGTTTAAGGCGATATGTACTACGACTAATGGAGCATCATTTGTTATTGCAAGAAAGTATACTACAACTTGCTGCTGATCATAAGGAAACGATTATGCCAGCTTATACACATACACAACCAGCGCAGCCCACAACATTTGGTCATTATACGTTAGCTATTTATGATACGATGCAGAGAGATTTAGAACGAATGAAACGAACGTACAAACTTATAAATCAGTCTCCAATGGGAGCTGCCGCTCTTTCCACAACAAGTTTCCCAATTAAACGAGAGCGAGTTGCCAATTTACTTGGGTTTACAAATGTAATTGAGAACTCATATGATGCTGTTGCTGGAGCGGATTATTTATTAGAAGTTAGCTCGTTACTTATGGTAATTATGACGAATACGAGCAGATGGATTCATGACTTTTTATTATTAGCGACGAAAGAATATGATGGTATTACTGTTGCAAAGCCATATGTACAAATAAGTAGCATTATGCCGCAAAAGCGAAATCCAGTTTCCATTGAACACGCCCGTGCGATTACGAGTAGCGCTTTAGGAGAAGCATTTACAGTATTTCAAATGATTCATAATACACCATTTGGTGATATTGTCGATACAGAAGATGATTTGCAGCCGTATTTATATAAAGGAATTGAAAAGACCATTCGTGTTTTTTGTATTATGAATGCAGTGATTCGAACGATGAAAGTAGAAGAAGAAACGTTGAAAAGTCGTTCTTATAAACATGCAATTACGATAACTGATTTCGCAGATGTTTTAACAAAAAACTATAGCATTCCATTTCGGCATGCGCATCATGCAGCGAGTGTTATTGCGAATATGTCATTGGAGCAGCAAAAGGAGCTGCATGAATTACATTTAAAAGATGTAAATATATACTTACAAGAAAAATTCAAAATACATTTATTGGAAAAAGAGTGGAATGAAATTATATCGCCAGAAGCATTTATTCAAAAAAGAAATGTATACGGTGGACCGAGTAAAAAAGAAATGGAGCGTATGATTAAAAATCGAAAAGAGTCATTTCAAAAAGAAGAAGAGGTATTTGAAAAAGAAAAACAGAGAATTTTACAAGCTGAAACTGATTTGAATATGTTAACTTCGCATAGTATTGAATCGTAAAAGAGGGATTTAATGAATTAATCGCCAATACTTAATGAAACTATAAATAGAGGGAAGAGATTGTCGATGATTCAATTACATGTATACGAAGAGATTCTTAATTTTAAAGAAGAGGTTACACCATTTTTAGAAAAGAATGAGCAGGAAAATAATCTCATATTAGGTGTATTACAAATGGTCCAACAACCGATATTTATGGGGGTAGCAAAACAAGAGGAAGAAATTGTAGTTGTATTTCTTCAAACAGAAGAAAAGAAACAAATCATTGTTGCTACGTCTGAAATTGCGGAAGAGGATATCGTGGAACTTGCAAAAAAATTAACGAAAGTATATTCAAATGTTCCTGGATTGATTGGTAATAAGAAAATTGTACAGAAATTAGCGGAAGAGACTGCCGTGTTAGAAAATAAGAAAACGAATGTTGTAATGGAGCAAGGTGTGTATGCATTACAACAAGTTAAGAAGAAGTGGACCGAGGATGGGGATTTTCGAGAAATAGGTAGTGATGAGCTACCATTAATAGAACAGTGGATTTATCAATTTTGCGAAGATGTAAGGCTTCCTACTACGAAAGAAGAAGCGAAACAAACCGCTCATACATTAATTACGAACCGTCGTCTATTTGGTTTAGAAGTAGATGGGAAGCTTGTTTCTGTAGCTGCAAAAACGAGACCAACTACAAACAATATAACAGTTAATTTCGTATATACACCGAAAGAAGCGCGGAAAAAAGGGTACGCATCTAGTTGTGTCGCTGCACTTAGTCAACGTATGTTAGATGAAGGATATAAGACGACTACGTTATATACTGATCTAGCAAACCCTACGTCTAATAAAATTTATCAAGAAATTGGTTATGAAAAAATTGCGGAGTCTGTACTTATATTTTTAGAGAAATAAAATGAAAAGGCACGCTATTAGAGCGTGCCTTTTTGTTATTCATCAATTCGAATGACTTCACCTTGCGGGAAATTCTCAGTTTCTAGTAAGCTACGAATTGCTTTCGCAACGTATTCAGGTGACAGTAGTTTTCCTTCTTCTTTTAGTGCGATGAAGCGGTCTAAATTTATGAAGTCTTCTTTATTTGTTTCACGAATTTGTGCTTGCATACTTGTATCAACAACACCAGGTGCAAAAGCGACGATTTTTACTGGATATTCTTTTTCTGCTTCTTCGGTTGCTACGCACTGTGTAAACATATTTACACCAGCTTTCGTTGTACAATAAGCGCCCCATCCAAAATAAGGATTTTTTCCTGCACCAGATGAAATGTTTATAACACGTTTATCTACTTTCCAGTCTTTCGTATATCTCATGAAAGTAGAGGTAAGAATCATCGGTGCAAGTAAATTAATTTGAACGTTTGTAATGAAAAGCTCGCTTTCTGCCTTTTCAATTGGCTTCATTGGTGCAACCGTGCCTGCATTATTAATTAAATGAATAGATGATATATTGTCTTCCTTCATAGATGAAAGGATCTCGTTAAAGTTAGTTTCTAATTTATGTACATCTTGAAGATCTAAGGAATGAAAAATGCAATGACTGTTATTTTGCTCTGCGAGTTTAGTAAGCTCTTTATTTTCTCTTCTAGAAATAGAGATGACGGTTGTATTTTCTTCTAATAATTGTGTGGCGATTGCCTCACCTAAACCTTGTGAAGTTCCTGTTATGATAACGTAGCGCATAGTGTAGTAAACTCCTCTCCATATATGTGGAATTTTGTTGGACAACGTACATTGTATAGTTTGTCTACATTTTATAGTATAGAGCACTTTTTACTATAATTGAAATGAGATGATTGTGTGCCTTTTATGAATCGCTTTACAACAACAGTAACTGGTGCCGTCACGTTCACTGGGAACACGTTAGGACTAAGTCCTACATCGCCTGCACCAAATAATAATTTCGGTACGATTGATGTATTTACAACGGTAAATACATCGCTCCAAGTACCTGGATTCCCAGCAGGAACGACGAATGACTGGCCATTAAATTCTTCAAGTGCAATTTTGAATCTTCCGGCAGGGAGTAGTATTTTATACGCAGAACTAGTATGGGCCGGCACATACCGGACCGATACAGAGGATGTTTCAGCTTTTTTAAATGATAACATTACATTTACAACACCGGCAGGAACGTTTTCTGTTACACCAGATCCTGCAACTGCGCAGCAAGGTTCAGTAGGGAACCAGTTTTATTACGTACGTTCAGCTAACGTAACGAATCTTGTTAATACAGGGGGAGCGGGAACATATACAACGGGTGCTGTACCGGCTACAAGAACTTCTGCTGATCCAACGGTTAGTCGTTCAGCTGGTTGGACGCTTGAGGTAGTTTATCAAAATACAAGTTTACCACTTCGGAATTTGTCAGTGTATGCAGGCCAAGAAATTATTGATGCTTCATCACCACCAGTTGATGCTACTATTTCAGGTTTCGCAACTCCATCTACAGGTTCTGTTACAGGAAGAGTACTTGTAACTGCTCAAGAAGGTGATTCTAACATTGTTGGAGATCAACTTCGCTTTGGACCGAATGCGAATGCTACAGTTGCTTTATTCGGACCGAGAAATCCCGCAAATAATTTCTTTCAGTCACAAATTTGTAATGATAGTGGGAATTTAGATACAACTGGCACCTTTGGAAATTTGAATCAGCCGTTAGGGATAGCTTTAGCCGTCCGAAGACAAGGATGGGATATTACGAATGTAGATGCCTCGTCATCATTAGTAAATAATCAAACGTCAGCGACTGTTCGCTTCGTTACAAATGGAGATGGATATGCTGCAGCTGGTTTTGGTGTTCAAATTGATGCGACAGGGCCAATTATAAATCCTGTTAAATCTGTTGATAAAACCGTTGCAGCAGTAGGTGATATTCTCACCTATACGATTACTGTTCCGAATACAGGGACAGGAAGTGCAGAAAACGTTGTATTACAAGACAGTATTCCGAATGGAACTACGTTTATAGCAGGCAGTGTTACAGTAGGTGGAGTAACTCAGCCGAGCGCCAATCCAGCTAGTGGAATTAATTTAGGAACGATACCGAATAATGCTCAAAGAGTTGTCACGTTTCAAGTGAGAGTTACGTCATTCCCGAATCCGAATCCAATTTCAAATCGTGCGATGGTGTCATACCAATTCCGTCCTTTTGTTGGAAGTCCTCCTATCACAAGTACAGCTTCTTCAAATACAGTACAGACGACGATAAATCGCGCAAATGTAAGTTTACAAAAATCTGTAGATCTACAGACGGCAACAATTAATGATGTATTAACGTACACAGTGAATGTCACCAACGATGGGAATGTCGCTGCAAATAATGTTATTTTTGTTGATAGTATACCTGCTGGAACAACGTTTATAACAAATAGTGTTACGGTAAATGGAGTAGCGCGTCCAGGAGCAAATCCGGCAAGTAGTATTAATCTTGGAAGTATTAATGCTTCGCAAACGACTGTAGTGCGCTTTCAAGTTCGAGTAACATCTAATCCTCTTGTAAATCCAATTCCAAACCGTGCGAGTGTAACATTTAACTTTATTCCAGTGCCTGGTCAGCAACCAATTTCAGGCCAAGCGACAAGTAATACTGTATTTACTACAATTAATATAGCTGATATAAGAACGAGAAAAACAGTAGATAGAGCTTTTGCGACAGTTAATGACGTTCTTACGTACACCGTTACAATTGAGAATACCGGGAATGTACTTGCGACGAATGTTATTTTTCAAGATCCAATCCCAATTGGAACGACTTTTATCCTAAATAGTGTGACTGTAGATGGGGTTTCACAACCTGGGGCAAATCCTGCGACTGGGTTTACCGTAGCGAATATATCTCCTGGCGGAAGTAGGACAGTGACTTTTCAAGTACGAGTGACATCTACACCATCAGGAGGTACGATTGCAAATCGTGGAAATGTGTCTGCTAATTTCGTCGTTATTCCGAATCAGCCACCGATAACGATTAATAGACAAACGAATACAGTTGTGACACAAGTTAATACAGGCGGTTTAAATGTAATAAAAGAAGTGAATACAATGCAAGCGGCGGTAGGGGATACTTTAACATACACAATTGCCGTCCAAAATACAGGAAACGTACTGTTAACAAATGTATTTTTCCAAGACCCTATTCCTTCCGCTGTTTCATTCGTTGCAAATTCTGTAACAATTAATGGAGTACCACAAAGTGGATTGAATCCAAATACAGGATTTTCTCTTCCAAATATTCCTGCGGCTCAAACAGTTGTAGTCACATTTGACGTATTAATTGTACAGGATCCAGAAAATGAAGATATTTTAAATCAAACAAATGTAACAGCGAGTTTTCAAGTGAATCCGAGTGAACCACCAGTAACAATCAATGTTCCGAGTAATGTTGTGAATACAACAGTACAATCAGGGAACTTTGAAGTTGTGAAGGCAGTGAATACGGATGTTGCAACGGTAGGGGATGTTTTAGTATATACAATCGAAATAATTAATGCAGGTAGTGTAACAGCTACAAATGTGTTTTTCCAAGATTCAATTCCGCAAGGGACGTTATTTATTGAAAATAGTGTATTGGTTAATGGTGTTTTACAAGAAGGGGCAGATCCAGAACTTGGATTCCCATTAAATAATTTGCCTACTGGCACGAGTGTAATTGTTACGTTTGAAGTATTAATTGATGAAATTCCCCAAGGAAATAATGTCGTCAATAATGCGAATGTCACTGGAGATTTCCTTGTAAATCCAACAGAGCCACCAATTACTGTAACAGTGCCAAGTAATACTGTTATGACAGTGGTGAATTCTTCAGGGTTAAATGTAATGAAGAGCGTAAGTGCTAGTGAAGCAGGTGTAGGGGATACGTTAACGTATACAGTTCGTATACAAAATAGTGGAACAGTAGCAGCAACAAATGTATCATTCCTTGATCCAATTCCATCTGGAACAACATTTGTAGCAAATAGTGTAACAATAAACGGAACGTCTCAACCAGTTTTAAACCCAACAACTGGATTTCCGCTTGCTAATATTCCAGTAGGAGGAACGGTAACAGTTGCTTTTCAAGTGACGATCACGAGTGTACCACCAAATAGAGTTCTTCCGAATAATGCGAATGTAACAGCTGATTTTCAAGTAAGTCCTTTGCAGCCGCCAATTACAATTGTAACGATTAGTAATATTGTTGTGACACGAGTGAATGTAGGATCAATTAATGTAATAAAGAGTGTAACTACACCACAAGCAGGTGTAGGAGATACGTTAACGTATACGATTCGTATTCAAAATACAGGAACTGTTCCTGCAACGAATATTATTTTTCAAGATCCAATTCCGTCTGGTACTGCGTTTGTAGTAAATAGTGTGACGATAAATGGAGTCGTTCAGCAAGGCGCGGATCCTATGGCAGGTTTCCCAGTACCAAATATTCCTGTCGGGCAAACGGCTACGATTACGTTTCAAGTTACAGTGACGAGCGTTCCGAGTGGTGGAAATATAAGAAACCAATCGAACGTTACTGCAAGTTTTCTTATAAATCCAGCCAATCCTCCAATAACAACTGTTACGAATAGCAATTTCGTCGTGACGCAAGTAAACACAGCGCAGTTAAATATACAAAAATCTTCATCTGTACAACAAGCGGCACTTGGAGAAATTTACACGTATTCTGTTGTCATTAGAAATAATGGAACGGTAACAGCGACGAATGTCTCTTTCATTGATCCAATTGCTTCAGAAACAACATTTGTAGCAAATAGTGTAACGATAAATGGAACTCCTCAACCTGGATTTGATCCAAATATAGGTTTTACGCTTCCTAATATAGCTGCTGGCACATCATTGACTGTAACGTTCCAAGTAACAGTAGTTGCACCATCCACGCGTGGAGCCGTACTAAACACCGCATCTGCAACAGCTACTTTCTTATTAAATCCTTTACAGCCCCCTGTAACAACAACAAATTCAAGTAATACGACAGTAGTTACGATACCGTTACCTCCTCCTGGTGAAGTAACAGCAACAAAAACAGTTGACGTTGCAACTGGAGCGGTTGGGGATGTATTAACGTATACCGTGCTAATTTCAAACGTAGGAATTATACCTGTTACAGATGTGTTCTTCCAAGATGTCATACCAGAAGGAACGACATTTGTAGAAGATAGTGTAACGATAGGTGGGGTGCAGCAACTTGGTGTAAATCCAGAAATAGGATTTACAGTTACTCCATTATTAATTAATGGTGGAAGTATTGAGGTAACGTTCCGAGTGACGATTACAGAAATTCCAGATAATGAAGTCATATTAAATGATGCAGACGTTACATTTACTTCACAACCAAATCCGCAGGAACCACCGATTACGGAAACGATATTAACAAATTTAGTCGTTACGACAATTAATATAGCGTTTATTTTTCCGTTAAAACTAGTAGATAAAGAAGTAGCGATTGTAGGAGAAATTTTAACGTATGATGTATTGATTTTTAATTTTGGAACAGTGGCAGCGACGAATGTTCAATTTATAGATACTACTTCCGCGGGTGTAGCATTTGTACCGGGAAGTGTGAGCATAAACGGGGTACCAGCACCGGGATTAGATCCGTTCATCGGCTTTACAGTTCCAGATATACCTGTAGATGATTTTGTGCTTGTCACATATCAAGAGATGGTAACGAGCATACCAGAAGGTGGTACAGTTGTTAACTTTGTAGACGTTACCGCTACATTTGCTGTAAGTGAAACAGAACCGCCTATTACTGAGACGACGACAAGTAACACGACATTAACCGAAATAAATGAATCTGGTTTGAATGTTTTAAAATCAGTAAGTGAGCCGATTGTTGCAGTAGGCGATACAATCACATATACGACAGTAGTTCAAAATACGGGAACAGTGACGGCGACGAATGTTCAATATAGTGATGTATTACCTTCCTCTATAGCATTCGTGCCGAATAGTGTAACGATAGGTGGTGTGATACAACCTGGGTTCAATCCTAATAATGGATTCCCGCTGCCAGATATAAATCCAGGGGGAAGTGTAGAAGTCACATTCCAAGTAACCGTTGTTAGTGTTCCATCAAACGGAACAATTGCCAATACGGCAAATGTTACTGGAAGCTTTATATTAGTACCAGGAGAACCACCAGTTATAGTAAATCAGCCAAGTAACACAACGCTCACAACTGTAAATAGAGGACGATTTAATGTTATTAAACAAGTAAATAGAGCAGCTACTCTCGTTGGAGATGTATTAACGTATACGGTTCAAATAACGAATACAGGAACAGTAACAGCAAATGATGTTCAGTTTATTGATACAATTTCAGCAGGAGCGTCATTTGTATCGAGTAGTGTAACGGTAAATGGAGTTTCGCAACCAAACTTAAATCCGATTACTGGATTTGGAGTTGGAGATATACTCGTTGGTGAAACCGTTATAGTGACGTTTCAAGCGATAGTTACAACCATCCCGTCATCAGGAACAATTACGAACGTTGCAAATATAACAGGAAACTTTACTTTAGTGCCAGGAGAGCCACCTGTTGTAGTAACTGAACCGAGTAATACGACGATAACAAGGGTAAATAGAGGGCGCTTTAATGTTATAAAAACCGTGAATAAGCAAGCAACGCGATTAGGAGATACGTTAACGTATAGTGTGCAAGTTACAAATACGGGAACGGTAACTGCGACGAATGTTCAGTTTATTGATGTCCCATCGCCTAGTTTAGAATTCGTTGCAGGAAGTGTGCAAATAAATGGGATTCCACAAGTAGGTTTAGATCCTTTTGTAGGCTTTTCATTACCTGATCTTGCAGTAGGGGATAGCTTATTAATCACATTTGAAGTAAACGTAATCGCAATTCCGCCTTCTAGTAGTATTATGAATACAGCGAGAGTAACTGGTGATTTCGAATTGATTCCAGGAGAACCACCGTTTACAATTACGAATTCAAGTAATACGACAGTCACACCAGTAAATAGAGGCAGTTTAGATATGCTGAAAGAAGTAGATCATTCAATTGTTGGAGTAGGAGAAACGGTAACGTACCGTGTTCGCATATTAAATACTGGTACGGCTGATGCAATGAATGTTAAATTTATTGATGTACTATCTCCGGAAGCTGTTTTTGTACCAAATAGTGTAACGATAAATGGAGTAGCGCGTCCGGGAGTAAATCCGCAGGTTGGATTTACGATTTTAGACATTCCAGTCGGTGAGACGGCGATTGTAACATATGAAGCTACGATTATGAGTTTTCCAGATGGTGGTACAGTAGTGAACGTTGCTGGGGCATCAGCAGAATATATTTTAGTACCAGGAGAGCCGCCAGTTACAGTGATGGACACGAGTAATACAGTTATTGTAACAGTAAATACTGCAATCTTATTTGTTGCAAAAGGAGCAAACTTTGAAGTAGCGATGGTAGGAGATGTTGTCACTTACGGAATTGCTGTTATAAATGATAGTACAGTTCCTGTGACGAATATTGTTTTAACGGATATCATTGATCCGAATACGTTATTTATAAATGGCACGGTAACAGTAAATGATGTACCTTTTCCATTTGCTAATCCGAATACTGGTATTTCGTTAGGTGATTTTCAGCCAAATGATGCAGCTATTATTAATTTCCAAGTTGTAATAACAGGAGGGCAAATCAATAACTTAGTTACAAATACAGCGACAGCGAGTGGGTTTGCAACTGTGAATCCAAATGAATCGCCTGTAGTAGTTGAAGGTGATAGCAATACAGTTGTTATCCCGTTTATTCCTCAAAATGTCTCAACGACAGTCGTAAAAACAGCGGATCATCAAACAGCAACAATAGGAGATGTTATTACGTTTACGACAGTTATTACAAATACGGGGGATACTATCATACAAAATATTCGTTTTCAAGATATGTTAGATAGTAGTGTTCGATTTGTTCTTGGAACTGTAAAGGTTGATAATACGCTAGTGCCAAATGTAAATCCAGTATCAGGATTTCTTATAGGAAGTTTAAATCCAGGTGAAGCACGCACAGTCTCGTTCCAAGTAGTAGTTCAGAGCGCGCCAAGTGGTTCAGAAAATTATATAAATCAAGCGAGTATTCGTTTCGAACATCAAGTAGGAACAGTATTGCCACCTGTTACACAAATAGTAGAAAGTAATATGGTTATCATTCTATTTGCTCCAACGATCGAACAAATTTGTGAAACAAACTTTAATTGCTTAGATAAAATTCCATTTCAATGTTCTCCGTGTAATCAGTTGCACGAACATAAAAAATAAAACAAAAAAGAGCATCCTATTCTTTCAGGATGCTCTTTTGGTATTAATCACATAGATTCATTTTCGGGCGAGGTAAAAAACTCGTTGATTTTGTTGGAAAGTAGAAATGGAATGGCTCCTTTTATTACAGAAATATCCCAATCCCACCATGCAAGATTCTCTAGTTTGTCAATCGTTTCTTGCGGGAAACGATATCGAATAAATTTTGCAGGATTACCAGCTACAATTGCATATGGAGGTACGTCTTTTGTGACAACACTCTTTGCCCCAATAATGGCTCCGTTACCAATTGTAACACCAGATAAAATGCAGGATTGATAACCAATCCATACATCGTTGCCGACTACGATGTCACCTTTTGAAGAAGGATGACCAGTAATATGTGCTCCTTCATTAAAAAATGCATTAAATGGGTAAGTTGTTATCCAGTCTGCGCGATGTTCACCGCCAAGTATGAAAACGACTTCTTCTCCTAATGAACAAAACTTACCTATTTTTAATTTCGTTTCATCATTCCAAGAAAAAATGGTTGGACCTACTTTACTATAAGTATAATCACCAATATCATATTTAT
Organism: Bacillus sp. 16GRE42; assembly: GCF_019837435.1. Classification (NCBI taxonomy): domain Bacteria; kingdom Bacillati; phylum Bacillota; class Bacilli; order Caryophanales; family Bacillaceae; genus Bacillus; species Bacillus sp. 16GRE42. The sequence goes on along the minus strand of NZ_JADAXF010000001.1, from coordinate 1,000,103 downwards.
TATATTCAGGTTTTTGATTTAAAAATAACATAACAAATTTAGCATCCTCTCTAAAGCAAGTAATGGATATGGAACATTATATGCAACTTGGAATAAGTCGAACTGTGTTGTATGAATTGGTAATACACAATTAGTAGGTGCAACGAATAAAAAGGGAGTGGAATGAATGATATACAAAATGGGATTATATAATAAACCTTTTCAGTCAATTAAATCTGGAAAAAAGTATATGAAGTACGTTTATACGATGCAAAACGTCAACTTATAAAACAAGGCGATCATATTGTATTTACGAACCTTACGACAGCAGCAACGATGACTGTCAAAGTGACGGAAATAAAACGATACGAAAGCTTTAAAGCAATGTACGAACAAATTGATAAAAAATTATTGGATTGTGAAAATGATAGTTTAGAGGAAATGCTAGAAAGTACATACAAAATATATACGAAAGAACAAGAAAAAAAGTGGGGAACAGTTGCGATTCGTATTGAGGTAATAAAATGATAAGAAATCGCGGCGGGGCTATCATTGTGCAGGAAGGGAAAATTGCTCTTATAAAACGTATTCGAGAAGGGGAAACATATTATGTTTTTCCAGGCGGAGGAATTGAAGAAGGAGAAACAGCTGAAGAAGCAACGAAGCGAGAAATTTATGAAGAATTAGGGGTACATATAAAAGTGGAGCAACTGATTGCAAAGGTGGAGTATAAAGGTACGGAGTATTATTTTAATGCCCATATTATAGATGGAGTTTTCGGAAGTGGTAAAGCTGAAGAATTCAAGCTGAAAGATAGAGGGAGTTATATTCCGTTGTGGTTGCCGATACACGAGTTGGAAAAAGTGAATATAAAACCGTATGAAGTGGTCGGAAGCATATTCAATCATTATAAAAAGTAAGGTCTGACAACATACAAAAAAAACCATTGACATAGTCTTCTGATTTAAGTATTGTATTCGAGTATGTTTATAATCAGGAGGTTTATATGAGCAATCAATCTACTACACATCATGTGAAAATGACAACAGCAGATCCATCTGGAATTGGTCTATTTGGATTAGCGATGGTAACACTTGTAGCATCATCTCAAAAGTTAGGCTTAACAGATGGCGTTTCACTTGTATTACCGTGGGCAATCTTTTTAGGAGGATTTGCACAAATCTTTGCGTGCATTCACGATGCAAAGCATAACAATACGTTCGGTACAACAGCATTCGGTGCATACGGCCTATTTTGGTTAGGTGTTGGAATGACTTGGTTAATTCAACTTGGAGTATTTGGCGAAAAATTAGCACAAGCTGCAGATTCAAAACAGCTGGGTGTAGCCTTTATTGGATATTTGATTTTCACAATCTTTATGACAATTGGTGCAATGGAAACACATAAAGTATTATTTATGATTTTCGTCCTTATTGATTTCTTATTTATTGGTCTTTCATTAAGTACTTTAGGTGTTATGCCGCATGCAATGCATAATTTAGCAGCGTATTCTGAACTATGTATTTCATTATTATCTTTCTATGGTTCAGCAGCAGCAGTGTTAAATACACACTTCGGTAAAGTTGTATTACCAGTTGGAAAGCCGTTTGGTATTTTTAAAAAGTAATAAAAAAGCACAGGTGATTGTATAGTCATCTGTGCTTTTTTGTATGGAATAAATAAAAATGAAAAATATAATTGAAATTGATTCTCATTATTAATATAATGAGAATGAGAATCATTTATTGTAAGAGGGGGATGCCGAAGTGGCAAAAATTTTAATAGCTTATGCAAGTATGTCAGGAAATACAGAGAGTATTGCTGATTTAATAAAAGTTAGTTTAGATGCTTTTGATCATGAAGTAGTATTGCAAGAAATGGAAGGCATGGATGCTGAAGAATTATTAGCCTATGATGGAATCATTTTAGGATCTTATACGTGGGGCGATGGTGAATTACCGTTTGAGGCGGAAGATTTCCATGAGGACTTAGAAAATATAGATTTATCAGGGAAGAAAGTAGCGGTATTCGGATCAGGTGATACGGCGTATGAACTATTTTGTGAAGCGGTAACGATATTTGAAGAAAGACTTGTAGAACGCGGTGCGGAGCTTGTGCAAGAAGGATTGAAAATCGAACTAGCTCCAGAAGATGAAGAGGATGTTGAAAAATGCAGTAATTTTGCAATTGCATTTGCTGAGAAGTTCTAAGAATGGGAGTGTCAACGTGGAGACAATGTTAAGTGCAACCGCTATTACAAAGTTAAGAGATGGAAAACTTATGTTAGCTACTACATATAATGGCTTATTTATTGAACGAGACGGAGAATGGAAACAAATATTAAATGGTTTTCAAAAACGAATTAGGGATTTACATAGCGAAGATAATGTAGTGTATGGTGTAGGTGACGAAGGGATTTTTATTCGTAGTATGAATGGTGGAGAGAACTGGACGGTTCAGCGTTTTCCAACAAAAGCAACGAGTTGGAATGTTTGTAGTAATGTACAAGGAACAGTCATTGCTCATGGAGATAAAACGTTGTATCATTCTAATGATTTTGGTTCGACATGGGAAACCATTCATCCATTTCTTGAGTATGGTGGCGGGGCACCATCTATTCGATCGTTATTTTTATATAAACATTACTTATTTATCGGTACGAAAATACATGCTAAATATGGTGGTGTTTGGCTCTTTAATTTGGAGACACGTAAATTAAAGAGGATTAAAATCGTGATGAATCAGATGATCTCAGCGTTGACTGTACACAATTCTTATATAGTAGCAGCGAGTGGATCATGCAAGGGTATTAGCGGGAATATTTCTTTTTGTAAAATAGATGAAAGTATTGAGAGTGAAAAAACATATTGGCATACATGTCAAAGTGAGCAGAAAGCAAGTAGCTATTTAGCCTTGAGTGTAGATCAACATGTGCTATATACAACGTCAACGCAAAATAAGGCGGGGATTAGTACGGTTTGTCGTGTACTTCTAGAAGAAGAACTTGTTACAGTATGTGACTCAGTTAAAGGGCATGGCTGGCGCATCGTTAACCAAAAAGAGGGTTATGTTGTAGCTGGATCAGGTGAATCAAAAGCGATGCAATGGAAGAAAAAAATTATATAGCAAAAAAAACTTTACTTTTATTATATTGATATGATATAGTTACTTTAAACCATTTTACTTTTAATAATATAGAGATTTAAATGAGCTGTAACTTCCGAGGAGGATAGCAATGTTAAATCTCCTCTGGGGTTGCAGTTTTTTAATGTTTGAAGTATTATTGTAAAGTGGTTGAAAATGAATATGTACATATAGGTACATTGTAGGAGGATTTTTTAAATGCAAAACGGTAAAGTAAAATGGTTTAACGCAGAAAAAGGTTTCGGTTTCATCGAAGTTGAAGGCGGAGAAGACGTATTCGTTCATTTCTCAGCTATCCAAGGCGACGGCTTCAAATCTTTAGAAGAAGGTCAAGAAGTTACTTTCGAAGTAGAACAAGGTAACCGTGGACCTCAAGCTACAAACGTAAACAAGAAGTAATTACGGAAAAAAGAAGGGCTTGCCCTTCTTTTTTTTGCATTTTTATTGAATAACCTCCTATGTACATATAATAATGAGATTAAATTTTCGTTTATTAGACGAAGTATTTCATGCATAAAGTGCATGAATGAATAAATAAATACTGAAAATAGAGTATGTGTGTGAAAAGGAATTTAGAAAGAGGTAAATAAATTGGAAAACGCTACACATTTTATTGTGTTCGATATAGAGAGAAATTTCAGGCCGTATAAATCAGAAGATCCGTCAGAGATAGTTGATATCGGAGCTGTAAAAATAGAAGCAAGTACAATGAAGGTAATTGGAGAATTTTCGGAGTTAGTAAAGCCGAGTGCACGACTCACTCGTCATACGACAAAATTAACGGGAATTACAAAGAAAGATTTAATTGGTGTGGAGAAATTCCCACAAATTATAGAGAAATTTATTCAATTTATCGGAGAAGACTCTATATTTGTTTCATGGGGTAGAGAAGATTATCGTTTTCTATCTCATGATTGTACGTTATACGGTGTAGAATGCCCATGTATGGAAAAAGAGAGCAAATTTGATTTGCAGAAGTTTGTTTTCCAAGCGTATGAAGAGTTATTTGAGCATACACCAAGTTTACAATTTGCAGTAGAACAGCTCGGTTTAACGTGGGAAGGGAAGCAGCACCGAGCTTTAGCGGATGCTGAGAATACAGCGAATATACTTCTTAAAGTATATAGCGAGAGAGACATTCATAAACGGTACAAAAGACATGGTGAGCTTGAACTTGTAGAGAACGGAAAACTAACAGAAAAAGCGAAAAAAAAGATGCGAAAATGGGTATTTAAAGAAATGAGAAAAAATACAGAGCGTCCTTTCGTTTGGAGTACATTTGAAAGTAGTGACACGTGGGAAAGTATAACGGAAAGATATTATATAAGTGAAGCTACAGTAGAACTTTTGAAAAAGCATTTTCGTACGGCGGTTAGAAAAGCGGAAAGACAGATTAGGTATTTGGCTGAGATGGAGGAGAATGTAGAGGTTAAATGACATTCTCCTCTATTTCTAGCTACATAAATTTAACGTCATTGTATTGATGGATGAATAAAGTATTCATATTAAATAGGAATTGATTTGTTGTGATTGGACCATTATAATTGCTTTGAAAATTAAGGTGTGGTAAGAATTTTTAAATACATTCATAAAATTAGAGCCCATAGAAATGAAAGAGGAAAGAGTTAAATGGAAGCAATCTTTAACATTGTAACAGTTTTAGTTTTTGGGATAATATTTACCACGCTATTAGCAGTAAGTACACTTCCTTTCATAGCAAAGAAGAAGAATTGGAAAAAGCTTAATATATCTTTAAAGCGTGGTGTATTAAAGATTAAAATCGAAGAGTAAATATGAGTTTTATACAAGGGAGGTGTGATAGTGATAGACTTGGATATTAAAGACGTCGCCGTACAGATGGAATTAAACGGAGTCTTTTGGAATGAGGATGGGATTGCTGAAATGACCGTGACTACAAAAGAAGAGCATTCTCTTCTTCTTCTTCGTCTAGTAGTTGACTTAGAAAGTAAAACTATTAGGGCGACGAGTGCCGAAATAGTGAATGGATTCTGCCCTCTGTGCAAACAGAAAAGGGACGAATGTAGTGAACTTAATGACTTACAAAATAAAATGGATATTTTAGAAGAAGCTTACGATTGGGTGAGAGAGCATCCAGAATATCGTTTTCAATTATCTTTTTACGAGTACAATAAATTTGAGGTAGTGAAGTGAAATTTTCATTTTACCAACATACATAGTGACTACTCTAATGGAAATACGCTTGTACAACAAGGAAGGAATCTGCTGGATTCTGCAACAATTGTTATCTTGGATTAAAAATAAACATATTTTGTTATAAAGTAGAAAAACCGCTTCTTAGTAGAATCGGTTTTTAATATAAACGTCAACTAAGTTCAAAATAAAAAAGCGCTTATTAACAGCGCTCAGTAAAAATAGATATATGGAAGGATTTATCCCGCATTAACGGGCAGTAAGACCCCCCCACCTTAAAATTCAGCTGAAGCAACGAAGTGAGGTGGGGGGGCAACTGCCCGTAAAAGCCCGATTGGCTCAACTAATAATCAGTGGGGATGAACAAAACCCCCACTGATTAAAGTTTCACTTTATTCAATTCCGTTCGGATCATAAGAATACTGCTGCTTATTCTCAATCCGCTCAATCACATCTTGCAATTCATCTGGCTTCAGAAACTCAATCGGAGAGAAGCCTTTCTCAAACGTAAGTGTATCAGCCTCAATCATTAATACGTATCGATCATTTACCTTTGCGATATGTATTTGATCCCCGAAATCAGCAAGCAGGGCCTTCACAGAGATATGATCTGCTTTTAGCTTTAATTCCACTTCAGGAGCATGCTCGACGATTTGAGCAGTAGCTTCCATTACTTCTTCGGTTGAAAATTGTTCCATAATTTCGCGTTTCGGACTGGCAGCCCATACTTCCATTGCTTGGTCGAATTGTTCGCGTTCTTCCGTACCTTCTTCAAATACATCTTCAATTTGGTCGTATACCATGTCCATTACTTGTGTTTTCATAATTTCAGGCATAGAGCGTTCGTACTCGACGAATTTTAAGAAGTCTTCAAAGTAGCGGGCGTGTGATGCTTGGTGAATTTTTAGCTCACCCACTTCGACCATACCTTCTTCAGGCATGTACGGATATTGGATAGATTTCATGTTTTTTGTTGTGATGGCCATTTCAACGTTACGAATCAGTGTGGATTCATCTGAAATAGAAGCGACTTTCGGTTCGAAGTCACATTTCATAACGAAAACGAATGGATCATCAAAGTATTTGCGTAGTTTTGCTTGCGCAATTAAAAATACACCACCGCGTACAGCGCTTGTGTCCAGATATGTATAAACGAGAGGTTCACTCATATCTTTGAAGTTTTCCTTTGTTTCCGCAAAGCGAATGCGATTAAAGAGGTTGTAATGAGGGTTTGAATCAAGTTCGTGCCCTTCTTCTACAATGAAGCGACCGATCTTTGTCGGAGCTTGTTCTGTTTTCGCATGACGTTCTACTTTTCGCTTTGAAATTTTTAATAATTCACCATTTAAAAATTCTTTTAAGGAGCTATCTTCATACTCTTCAGCGTCTAACGTTTGAAAATGTTTGTAGCGTTTATCAACAGCTTCACCTTTTCCTTCTACTTGTACAACATAAAAGGAAAGATAATTTATTTCAAAATCCATATTTATCACCTTGTTTCATTTCATTAACTCTTATCAGTATAGAGATGGAAAAAACTTTCGTCAATTTATATAAGGAAGGGTGAGCCCCTTCCTTATATATTTTTTACTTTTGAAATTAAAATCCGTCTTCTAATGCTGAAAATGGAATGTTTAGTCTGTTTTCAATTGTACGTAAACGTTGGTTTAAGCGGTTTAATCTACGTGTATGACGCTCAACCGTGTTTTCTAATTGACGTACTCTTTGCTCAAGCTCATTTACTCGTCTTTCTAGTTGACGGTTTCCAGTACCAGGAAAAGAGATTGGAAGTTGGAATTGTCGATTTTGATCATATGGATTAACTTGTTCTGCTGGATCTATATATTGTTGGTATTGTGCTTGTAAATCATATTGAGGCTGATAACCATTTTGGTTATAGGGATCGTATGGATTGTAGGGGTACATAAAAACATCCTCCATTTCTTTAAAATAGGTTAATTCACCATAATGTATGTGTAAAAGCGGAGTGTGGCACGGCAAATACCTATTTATGCTCACGGGATGTTTCTTTATAAATAAGAATATGGAGTTTTTACATTTGTATTTCTTTTGTTTTATGGTATATACTGGATAATGGGGTGGGGTTACATAAAAGTTACAATTCTATCAAACTCAAAATTTTATGTAAATATGTATAGACATTTACAAAAGAAAAGAGTAATTTATATAGAGTAAAAAATAACTTGTAACATTTTATAAATATATTGTAAAATGATTGTAACAAAACATACATAAAAATGAAATAATACATAAAAGTAATGTTTGGAAAAAGGGGAGAGTCTATTGTTCCGTAAAGTAAAGGGTATATTAGTTGGGGTGTTATGTGTAGCTGTAGTAAGTGGTTGTGGCACAAAAGTAAGTGATGTTGCATTAGTAAGTGACATTGGTGGCCACACGGTAGAGGCTAAAGCAGAAGTACAGGATTCTATTAGTTTAGTTGATGGTCGTACAGGTACGGAAGTGAAAAAGCTAGATTTATCGAGTCTAGGTTATTTTGAAGATGAAGCAAAATTTAAAAAATCGGTAGAGAAGGTTGCTAAGGAAGTTGGTAAAAACGTTGACAAAAAGATGGTTCCTTCACGTTTAGCATCTGACGGAAGTTGGCAAGAAGGAAAGCCTTCTTTTGAATTAATGGAAAAAGAGCTAGTAAATAAATTATTAAACGTTGGTATGTGGGATTCTTCATATCAATTACCTATTGTTGAGAAAAAGCCTGTCGCAACATTAAGTGATGCGCAAGGAAGTGGTACGGTAATTGGTAGATATGAAACGAATTTAGGTGGCTCAGCAGGTGGCCGTATTGAGAATATCCGTTTGTCAGCAGCGAGCATAAATGGAGTTGTATTAGCAAAAGGAGACAGTTTCTCTTTCAATGCATTAATTGGTGATACAACGCCAGATAAAGGGTATCAATTAGGAAAAGAAATTGTAGATGGTAAATTAGTAGATGGATACGGCGGTGGTGTTTGTCAAACATCATCAACATTATACAATGCAGCAGATCAAGCTGGTTTGAAAATGGTAGAGAGAACGACACATTCTAAAACGGTAGGTTATGTTCCACAAGGAAGAGATGCTACAATTGCATATCCATACTTAGACTTAGTGTTTGAAAACACGAATGATGCACCTGTGAAACTTTATATGGGCATTCAGGGCGGAAAGTTAGTTGCTGAAGTACATAAAATGAAATAAGAGTTAAAAAGCCCCCTCTTCTGAAAGTTAGAAGAGGGGGCTTTTTTTATTATGAAAATAAAAATGTGTATAAATTCTGACTTTTCTTATTTACATAGGATGATTTTAGTTGTATCCTTCATAGTAACGGTTATATGAAATAGGGAAATATCGGGATAAGGAGATGGAGTTATTCATGGTACAAATTCATCCGAATACACGTATTGGTCATGTTGAACTTAAAGTGCAAGATTTAGAGCGTCAAATTGCTTTTTATGAGAATGTAGTAGGATTAGAAGTAATTAAGCAAGAGGCGAATAAAGCATATTTATCAGGAAAAGGTGGAAAGAACACGTTACTTGTTCTTGAAAAGTTAGAGGACGGGGTACTGCAAGAACCACGTACGACTGGTATATATCATGTTGCCTTTTTAGTTCCGACTCGTGAGGCGTTTGCTTCGGCATTATTTGGTGTGATTCGAAATAAGAATGTAATTGATAGCCCGGCTGAGCAAGAAGGGCGTTATACATATTCAAATGAAATTTTACCAATTTCAAGGTTTAATAGTGCAAGTGATCATACGTATAGCGAAGCTTTTTATTTACAAGACTTAGAGGGAAATGGTATTGAAATTTATGCAGACCGTCCGCGCGATCAATGGGGAGAAGGAGCAGGAGGCAGTACGCCGCTTGATTTAAAAGAACTGGCAACACTCGTTGATTATGAGGTTGATGGGTTGCCTGCTAATACTGTCGTTGGGCACGTACATTTACGAATAGCGGATGTAGAGAAGTCACACGAGTTTTATGTAGAGACAGTAGGATTTGAAGTGCAACAACGTGAAGATGACTGCTTATTCATGTCTGCAGGAGGATATCATCACCATATCGGTGCAAATACGTGGAACGGAGTAAATAATCCACATCCACCAGCGTATGCAACTGGACTTAAGGTATATACAATTGTATTACCGCATAAAGAAGCGTTAGATGAAGTGAAAGAAAGATTAATAGAAAAACAACATAAAGTAAACGAAAGTACAAACGGATTTACAGTAGTAGATCCTAGTGGTATTACAGTGCAGTTTGAAATAGAGACAGCATAAAAGAAGTCGGAAGGTGTATAATCACTTTCCGACTTCTTTTTGATACGTAATCCAAGTAGCACAAGGATTGAAAGGAAAGGATTTTAATATCTCCATTGCATATATACTCGTTGAATCGAATTCACCTTGAATGAAAGAATAACCATGTTCACTTGCATACATAGCTTGTTTGAAAACGAGAAGTTTCAGTAAGGATAAATTTTCTGTAGTGTGAGTCCCACACCATCCTAGTTCTACCGTATTCTCTTTTTCTGATGTATGGAGGAAAGAGTACGCAATAATTTTATTCTCTTCATCTATCATTACAAAGCTCCCATCTAGTAACACATCATCAGTTAAGATCTGTTCTTTCCAAGTTTCGAGCGGGTATGAGGCAACGGGATTTGCTAAGTGAGTATCCTCATAATTCGTTTTTACTAAGTGAGCTAGCTTTTCAAAGAAGCTATTATTAGACAAGATGTTTGATAAGGTTTGTACATCATAATTTGAATGAAGCATTGTATCGATAGCTATGATTTTTCGTACGTCTAATATCGGCATATATGTTCTTCGGATTTCCGTAAAATTATGTTCTTCATAATAGTCTTTTAAATGAGCCGATGTTTCCCATATAGAGGTTTGTAATGGTAATTTGAAGTTTTCTCGTTTTAGAATCTCGGTTAATAAAATTTGTTCTATGTGTAGCACTGAATAGAAAGGGTTCGTATATATTCGAAAGTATGTGCAGTATGGATGGAAGTTATTGTTCCAGGTGAGAAAGATGCCTACTACATCTTTTTTATAGTAGGCAACATACGCACATCTTGTTTTATTATCTCGTAATAAGTTAAATAGATAAGAGTCTTCATTGTATAAATCAATAAATTGTTTTACTTTTAGCTCATTACTTCTACTATATTTCTCTATAACAAGGTTATTTTCATCGGATGACTTTTTCATAGCTTAATCCAAAATCTTCTTACTACATTTCCATCTTCCTCAATGAAATCATCATCACGAAGCCCGCCGTTATGTAAAATTGTTTTTTCTGATCCTGTATTCACTTCGTCACAAACGACAAGTACTTTCTCGATGTTTAATTCCTTCGTTTTTTCTAGCGATAATTCTAATAACTTCGTAGCATAACCTTTTCTTCTTTCAGAAGGGCGAATGCCATAACCGATATGACCTCCAGCGTTAAATAAATGTTCGGTTAAACTATGACGTATATTAACAGCTCCTACAATTTTATTTTCATCTGTAACGAGCCAATACGTAGAGTCTGGTACCCAAGATTCAGGGAGGTTTATTCCGTTATGTGCATCGTGAAGTTCTTGAATCATTGCCGTGAAATTAGAGGGATCTTTTGAGATAACCCACGGAATCATCGTTTCACCGCTATCTTTCCATTCGTTATAAAAATCTAAGTATTCTTCTTGTAAATCGATAGTAGGTGTAAGTAAAGAGACGTTCATTGTTAGTAAGCTCCTTTATTTATGTAGTATGTATAAAAAAACACGGCGCAAAATGTAAGCGTTTTCTAAACTTTCTCAACCTCATTTTATGCAATCCATATCCCGTTTTTAAATGGAAAGTAAAGTTTATGGTTTTTCGTATAAAAAGTGGGCTGAATTCTATTTATGTTAATATTGAAAATATTAACATAAATCACCTAGGATATTAAGTATATTTTAATGAAATGTTTTTATATCGATAAATGGATGTGTGTGATAATTTTTGTTTTATCTATCTATAATGAATGAAAGGGGGAAGGGCTCGTGAGTGTGAATATTGATTTAATTATACGAATCGGTGTTGCGGGTTTGTTAGGAGCAATAATCGGTATTGAAAGGGAAATTCGATCAAAAGAAGCGGGATTAAAAACACATTTCCTAGTAGCGGTAGGAAGTGCATTAATAATGGTCGTTTCGAAATATGCTTTTTCAGATATTATGAATGAAGAACATATGGCTCTTGATCCGAGCCGTATTGCAGCGCAAGTTGTTAGTGGAGTAGGTTTTTTAGGTGCAGGTACAATTATTATTCAAAAACAGGCAGTGAAAGGATTAACGACAGCGGCTGGTTTATGGGCTACAGCAGGAATTGGATTAGCAATAGGGGCTGGCATGTATGTAGTAGGCATTGGAGCGACGATTCTCGTTTTAATTGGTTTAGAGATTGTGAGTCGTATTTTTAAGGTGCAATTTTTATTTCCGCAAAATATAACAGTGCAAATGTGTATAAATAAACATGAGGCGGTACAGCAAATAGTAGAAATGCTTCAAGTGAAAGGCATTCCAATACTGTCATATGAAGTGGAAGCTTTACAGCGAGGTACGGAAATAGTTTATAAGGTAGGGATGCAGCTGAAAAATATATCGTCAGAAGAAAAGAATGAATTTATTCAGCATATGCAAACATTACCGGAAGTTACGTTTATAAAGTTAAAATCATAGCGTTGAAAACGAGGATAGATATAGCAGGAATTTCGCTATTATCTATCTTTTTTTGATATAAAATTCACATAAAGTCAAGTGTTAATTTTGCGCGGTATGGATACATGTGTGAACGTTCCCTTATTTTTTCTCAATACAGAATAAAAAGTAAGAATAGTAAAATAATGGTGCAGGACACTAAAAAATGTAAGGTAGGGGAGAGCATGAAAGGCTATTCAAAAAAAGTGTTAGTAGGGGTAAGTTTTGCTAGTTTAATGTTAGGAAGTTTTCAAGGGAGCACATTGGCAGAAAGTACAAAGGGAGAGCAAGTTTCTTATCGGAATGTGCTCAAAATGGAGCCAGTTGGTGTACAACTACCAGTGCAAGAATTAGCTCATTCATCAAAAATGCTTGAAAGCAAGTCTTTTGAGAAAAGGCTACAATTTGCTGATTTGTCGCAAAGACCGCCTGAAGTGAAAAAGGAAAGTAAGCAATTAGCTGCAGCGAAAACGTATACAATTGCTGAATTAAATCAATTAAGCAATCAGCAGTTAGTAGATTTACTTGTAACAATCAATTGGGAGCAAATTACGGGTCTATTTCAGTTTAATAAGGATAGTCTTGCATTCTATCAAAATGATAGTAGGATGCAGGAAATTATTGATAAATTGAAGCAGCAAGGACAAGCTTATACGAAAGATGATTCCAAAGGGATTGAGACTTTAGTAGAGGTATTACGTTCAGGGTTTTATTTAGGATTTTATCATACAGAATTAAGTAAACTAAATGAGCGGAGCTATCATGATACATGCTTACCTGCATTAAAAACGATTGCGAATAACCCGAATTTTAAACTTGGTACGTTAGAACAAAATAGAGTTGTATCATCATACGGAAAATTAATAGGAAATGCTTCGAGTGATGTGGAAACGATAACATCAGCTGCAAAGATTTTCAAACAATATAACGATAATTTTTCTACATTGGTAGACAATCTATCAGCTGGAAATGCGATTTACGATATTATGCAAGGTGTTGATTACGACATTCAATCGTATTTGTACGATACGAGAAAAGCATCGAAAGATACAGTATGGTACCAAAAAATTGATAGCTATATTAATGAATTAAGTCGTTTTGCTTTAATTGGAACGGTGACAGAGAAGAGTGGTTGGTTAATTAATAATGGTATTTATTATACAGGTAGAGTTGGTACGTTCCATAGTACAGGAACGAAAGGATTGCAAGTTGTAACAGACGCGATGAAAATGTATCCGTATTTAGGAGAGCAATATTTCGTAGCGGCTGAGCAAATCGCGACGAATTATGGCGGGAAAGATGCAAATGGAAATGTTGTTAATTTAGATCAAATACGAGAAGATGGGAAGAAAAAGTATTTGCCGAAAACGTATACGTTTGATGATGGTGCAATTGTTTTAAAAGCTGGAGATAAAGTGACAGAAGAAAAGGTAAAACGTCTATATTGGGCGGCAAAAGAAGTGAAGGCACAATTCCATCGTACGGTTGAAAGTGATCAACCTTTAGAAAAAGGAAATCCTGATGATGTATTAACGATGGTTATTTATAATAGTCCAGCTGAGTATCAATTTAACCGTCAATTGTACGGGTATGAAACGAATAACGGAGGTCTTTATATAGAAGGAACAGGTACGTTCTTTACTTATGAACGTACGCCAGAAGAAAGTATTTATAGTTTAGAAGAATTGTTCCGACACGAGTTCACGCATTACTTGCAAGGTAGATATGAAGTACCAGGGCTTTGGGGACAAGGTAAGATGTATGAGAACGAGAGATTATCCTGGTTTGAAGAAGGGAATGCGGAGTTTTTTGCAGGGGCAACGAGAACAGATAATGTTGTACCGAGAAAGAGTATTATAGGAGGGATATCTTCAAATCCAGCAGAACGTTATACGGCAGAACGAACGTTAAATGCAAAGTATGGAACGTGGGATTTCTACAATTATTCCTTCGCTTTACAATCGTACATGTACAATAAGAGGTACGATATGTTTGACAAAGTTCATGATCTTATTAGAAAAAATGATGTAACAGCATATGATGCATACCGTTCTGCATTAAGTAAAGATGCGAATTTAAATAAAGAGTATCAAGACTATATGCAAATGTTAGTCGATAACCGTGAGAAATATAATGTTCCATTAGTATCAGATGATTATTTAGCAACTCATGCACCAAAACCAGTTTCAGATATTGCGGCAGAAATTACAGCAGAAGCAAAATTAAGCAATGTATCAGTTAAGAAAAATAAATCACAGTTCTTTAATACATTTACACTACAAGGAACGTATACAGGTACTACTGCGAAAGGGGACTATGAAGACTGGAAAACAATTACACAAAACGTGAATGATACGTTAAAACGTTTAAGTGCAAAAGAATGGACAGGCTATAAAACAGTAACAGCGTACTTTGTGAATTATCGTGTGAATGCATCAGGACAATTTGAATATGACGTTGTATTCCATGGTATCAATACAGAAGAAGGTGCTGTGAATAAAGCACCAATTGCAGTTATAAATGGTCCATATAGTGGAAATATAAATGAAGCAATTTCGTTTAAAAGCGATGGATCAAAAGATGAAGATGGGAAAATTGTTGCTTATAAATGGGAGTTTGGTGATGGTACTGTAAGTAATGAACAAAATCCGACTCATGTGTATACAAAAGAAGGAACATATACGGCAAAATTAACAGTAACAGATGACAAAGGATTAACGAATACTGTTACAACGAATGTAACGGTTCAAAAGAAAGAAGATAACAGTGTAGAAAAAGAGCCAAATAATTCATTCCAAACAGCAAATAAACTGCAGTTAAATCAAGTTTTACGTGCTAGTTTAGGAAACGGTGATACGAGTGATTACTTTGAAATAAATGTGGAAACTGCGAAAAACCTACAAATTAATGTAACGAAGGAAAATAATATCGGAGTAAACTGGGTTCTTTATTCAGAAGCGGATTTAAATAATTATGTTACGTATGCCCAGCAAGAAGGGAATAAGTTAGTAGGAAGTTACTACACGTATCCAGGAAACTATTATTTACATGTGTATCAATATGGCGGGGGAACAGGGAATTATACAGTAGAAGTGAAATAGTAAAAAGGTCGCCATTCATGGCGACCTTTTTTACACGTTATACCCAAATAACTTTAAATCTTCTCCTGAGTCTGAAATTATCTTTTCAAACTGCAATCCTACTTTTTCTAAAAGCTTTCCTGAATTGATGTTATCAATAGTAGTAATGGCTACAATTCGTTTCATACCTAGGTTCTGTACACCGTAGTCTATTACAGCAGAAGCTGATTCAAAGCCATACCCCTTTGAACGGAATTTCTCTAAAAAGGCAAAGCCAATATCAACATCTTCTAATGAATCTCTTTTTATAAGTCCGCACATACCAAGTGGAGTGAGATCTTCTTTTCGTTCAACTAAGTAAAGACCAAAGCCCATTTTATTATACATATCAACGGGTCCGTTTAAGATGTATTTGGTTGCATCTTCTAAGTTTTTAATCCTTTTATCACCAATAAACTGGATCCATGCAGGATCGTTTACTAATTCTAGAATAAATGGAGCGTCTTTTATATCAAACCAGCGAAGAACGAGTCGTTCAGTTTCAAGAACTATCAATCTATTGCACCACCTTAAATAGTTATAACAATTAGTATGGATTGCGAAATACAAAAGTGCAACATATTTTCATTATGCTCTACTTGTTCACATAAAGTTCGTTTGTTTTGTATAAATGGATATTTTATAATTAGGATTGATTGTAAAGAGTGAGATACTTATACAATGACTCCTAGGTAACTAGGAGTTTTTACTATATAACTATCATTATTACTAAATATGACACACTACACATTCTACTCAAGGAGGTACATAATGAAAAAATTATATAATGCATCGTTTACGTATTTGATTATCGGTTTATTATCAGGAATTTTCGCTAGAGAGTATGGAAAGTATAAAGGGATTGTAGGATCTACTTTGTTAAATCTTTTGCATACACATACACTTGTACTCGGCTTTTTCTTCTTTTTAATTGCTTTAGGATTAGCAAAAGTATTCGCGTTTCATGAAGCGAAAAGTTTTAATAAGTGGTTTGTTTTACATAATATTGCATTAATTTTAATGTTAGGTTCATTGGCAGCGAGAGGGCTGCTTCAACTAAATGGAGCGGACTTTAAAGGGTTAACTTATATTGTAGGATTTTCCCATTCGTTAATGGCATTTACTTTAGTTTGGTTTATGTTGTTAATAAAGAAGTCATTTAAAATGTAGTTTTATAGAAAAGAACTTGCAATAGTTATTGCAAGTTCTTTTTGTTTATTCGACAGTAAGAAACGAATTTCATATGTATAAAACTTGAATTATTTAATTTTTCGGATTATTATTTATAAAATAGTTAACATATTTTGTAATTCAAATTTATAGGAAGTAGGCGAGTATACGATGGAAATAACGGTAGAGCGTTTAGTAAATGAATTAAAGGGTGTACTTCCCGAAGATCGAGTAGTTGTAAATACGACAGTAAGAGAGTTACATAGTAAAGATGAATCTTATCATACTAGTAGTTTACCTGATGTAGTTGCTTTTCCGAAAACGACTGAAGAGGTTAGTAGGATAATGAAAGTAGCGAGTGAGCATGGAAAACCTGTCGTTCCTTTTGGGGTAGGTTCTAGTTTAGAGGGACATGTTATTCCATATGAAAAAGGAATTACAATGGATTTTTCGCTCATGAATAAAATACTCGAAATAAGAGAGAAAGATTTTCTTGTGAGAGTACAGCCGGGAGTGACTCGCTCTCAGCTTAATAAAGAATTGAAAAAGTATGGATTGTTTTTTAGTGTAGATCCAGGAGCAGACGCAACGTTAGGTGGAATGGCTGCTACAAATGCAAGCGGAACGACAGCAGTTAAGTATGGGGTAATGCGTGATCAAGTTCGTGATTTAGAAGTCGTTCTTGCTGATGGGGAAGTAATACATACTGGAAATTTAGCAGCGAAGTCATCATCAGGTTACCATTTAAATGGTGTTTTCGTAGGGTCAGAAGGTACGCTTGGATGCTTTACAGAGTTAACGTTAAAAGTATACGGCATACCAGAACATGTTATGGCTGCGAGAGCATCGTTTCCAACTATAAATGATGCAGTAGAAGCTGTTATTAATATATTACAAGCGGGTATTCCAATTGCGAGAATTGAACTTGTAGATGAATTATCTATGAAACAAGTAAATCATTATAATGAAACAAGTTACAGAGAAGAGCCTACGCTGTTTTTAGAGTTTCACGGTAATGAAGCAGGGCTAAAGCAAGATATAGAATTTACGAAGGAAATTGTTTTTGATCATAAATGTAAAGAAGTTGCTTTTGAAACGGAAACTGCGGCGAGAAATAAATTATGGGATGCACGGCATAATCTAGCATATTCTTACGTTCATAGCTATCCTGGTAAAAAGCTTATGAGTACAGACGTATGTGTACCAATTTCAGAATTAGCTGGTGCAATCCAACATGCGAAAGAGACATTAGATAAAGTAGGTCTTGTCGGTGGTATTCTTGGTCATGTAGGAGACGGGAATTTCCACGTGCTCTTAATGATTAATCCGAACGATAAAGAAGAAGTGGAAAAGGGCGATGAAATAAATGAAAGTATCGTTTTATATGCTCTTAAACGAGGTGGAACGTGTACGGGAGAACATGGCGTTGGGATTGGAAAACGGAAGTATCAAGAAGTGGAACATGGGGCGGCATTACTCGTAATGGAAAAAATAAAGAAAGCTCTTGACCCGCAAAATATTTTGAATCCGAATAAAGTTTTTCAGTTGAAGGATAGGAGATGATTGGGTGAAAGTACTAGAAGCGATAAGTACTATAGCTGGAAAGTATTTTGCATTTTGGGTTATTTGTATTGCAGCTATTGCATATTTCATTCCTGGACCATTTCTCGGGTTAACTAGTTACATAACAATTTTACTTGGCGTTGTTATGTTTGGGATGGGATTAACATTAAAGGCTGTTGACTTTAAAATCATTGCTACAAAACCATTGCCAGTTATTATCGGTGTATGTGCTCAGTTTATTATTATGCCACTTGTCGCATACGTACTAGCCTACGTTATGAATCTGCCAGCCGAATTAGCAGCTGGATTAGTGTTACTCGGTTCAGTACCGGGTGGCACTGCATCAAATGTTATGGTTTATTTAGCAAAAGGGAACTTAGCGTTGTCTATTGCAATGACGTCATTATCAACGTTACTAGCACCAATTGCTACACCTCTTATTTTATTATTACTTGCAGGACAATGGATGCCAGTGAATGCTATGTCTATGTTTCTTTCTATAGTACAAGTCATTATCCTACCTATTATTTTAGGATTAGTAGTGAAGAAGTTTTTCCCTACAACTGTTACGAAAGGAATGACTGTTATTCCTTTCATATCAGTTGTAGCAATTATCATTATAGTTTCTGCAGTTGTTTCAGCGAATGTAAGTAGCATTATTTCTTCAGGCCTTCTTATCTTTATTGCAGTGATGCTTCATAATGCATTTGGTTTTTTACTCGGATATGTAACAGCGTTCGTACTTAGACTAGACGAAGGGACAAGAAGAGCTATTTCAATAGAAGTGGGAATGCAAAATTCAGGCCTAGGTGTTGCGCTGGCAACAGCACATTTTGGACCAGCTGCCGCACTTCCAAGTGTATTAGCAGCAGTGTGGCATAACATTGCAGGACCGATTTTAGCAACCATCCGGTCGAAAAATGCAAAGAATACTTTCAGTGATGAAAATTTATCGGTAAATATAGAAAAATAGGAATGATAAAGAATGCAAAAACGTATTGTACATTTTGAAGGAATAGTTGTTTTCGTAGCCACAATTTATGCGTATTCAATATATGAATTTAGTTGGATTATATTTTTTGCTTTCCTTTTAGCGCCGGATGTATCCATGTTAGCGTATGGTATAAATAATCGTGTTGGTGCTAAAATTTATAATATATGTCACACATATATTATATCCATATTAATAGCTATCGTAGGTGTCTATTTTAAGATAGATACCGTTATAATGATTGGCTTAATATGGACAGCACATATTGGGATGGATCGAATGTTTGGATATGGATTGAAATATGAGACGGGTTTTAAAGATACTCATATTCAAAGGTTATAAATTGTTTTGGGGAGAGAGATACATTGAAACAGAGAATAACTATCGAAGAATATAATATCCTATGGGAAAGTGAATTTTATAAACTACAATCGCTCATTAATAATGTAATAAAAGAACTTGTTTTGTCCATTGAACATGTTGGGAGTACATCTGTTAAAGGACTTGCAGCAAAACCAATATTAGATATTGATATAGTAATAGAAGAGTACGAAATTTTTCCTGAAGTAGTAAAAGGGCTTGAAACGATAGGGTATTACCATCAAGCAGACTGGAGCTTCGAAGGAAGAGAGGTATTTGGCAGAAAGGACGCTTTCGTTCCATGGAACGGGGAAAGTACAGTTTGGATGGAACATCATTTGTATGTGTGTGACAAAAATAGCGAAGAGTTAAGAAGACATATAGCGTTTCGGGATTACCTTCGTGAACATGCCGATGTTGCTGTTGAATATGGATGTTTAAAGAAAGAGTTAGCAAGAGAATCAAAAAATCGATCCAGTTATAGTGAAGGTAAGACGGCATTTATTACAAGTATACTGGAGGAAATAAACTAAGGTCGCATTGAGTACATGCGGCCTATTCTTTTTAAATTGAAAGCTGCCATTGTAAAACAAATACAAACTGGCCCTGTTGAATGCTACGAGACTTAAATATAATGAGAAATAAAAGACCGGAAAAGAGGGAGCTTATGTACATACCAAAATATTTCGCAATACAAGATGAAGAAATGAAGTACGAAATAATTGAACAAAATAGCTTTGCGACATTATTTTCTCAACATAACGGGGAACCATATGCAACGCATTTGCCGTTGTTATTAAATATGGAGACTCTAACTTTACATGGCCATTTCGCACGTCCGAATGAACAGTGGAATGATAGTGGGAATCAACAAGTACTAGCTATATTCCAAGGGCCACACAGTTACATATCGCCTTCATGGTATGAAACAAACGATGCAGTACCAACATGGAATTATGTTACAGTGCATGTATATGGAGAGTTGGAAATTGTTGAGGATGAACAGGAATTAATAGATTCTCTTCAAGATTTAGTACATAAATATGAAGATCCACAGAGTACCTACTCGCTAAATGAGGTAGATTCGAATTATATGGCAGGATTAAGTAAAGGTATAGTGGGCTTTAAAATAAAGATAAATAAAATAGAAGGAAAAGCGAAGTTAAGTCAAAATCATTCTGTAGAGAGACGGAATTTAGTTGTGGAGGAACTTGAGAAAGTTGGTAGTGAGGGGAGTAGGGGGATTGCGGAGTTGATGAGAAGTTTTTTGTAATAAGTAAGAGGGGCGATGAAAGAATCTTTTAATTTTATCAAAAAAATATGGGTTTAATAATGAGGTAGTGAGTATATTAGTCAAAGCATTTAGAGTTGAATGTTATTAAATGAATTCCCACTAAAAAGAAAGCTGTGTTTATATAAGCTTCTTTTTTAGTGGGAATTGCAAAAGTATTTCATAAAAGCTTATAAAAATCAACCACCACCGTCGCCTTCTGATAACATAACTCTTTGTATGTCAGAATTTTTAGATGAATTGTCACTTACTACATTAGTTGTTAAAGTTAATAGAGTGATAATTCCCATCAGACTCAATAGTATTTTTTTCATTTTAATGCTCCTTTCTCAAAAGATTTTTGTCTTGCTTGTAATGCTAAATAAAAATATTCACTTGCTTTAGAGTGTTGATTTTCTTCATGAAATTTAGTTGCTAGAGTTTCATAATACTCTTGAACATTATCATATAGCTCTTCGTTATTAAAATAAGAAATTCCTGCTAGAATTACTTTTTCTAACTCTTCAGCTGGTGAATTATTGTTCATTTCTCTTAAAATGAAATTACGATGTTGATATTCTTTTTGTTCTAATTTATTACAAATATTTATTCCTTTTTCAATAAGGTCATGAGCGATATCAGGCTGATTTATTTTGTAATGTTCTTTTGCTTTAACATAGATAGCTTTATAGTGAGTTGGAGACTGTTCAACAACTTCCGAAAGATAACGAATAGCTAAAGCGGAGAGATTTTGTGTTGCATACATCCATCCTAAGTTGTGTCGAACCATTAAAATAAATCTTTTTTCGCTGATTTTTTGGAATTGATCCATTGCAGCTGTAAAGTGCTCTTCGGCTAGTTCCCATTCTTTTAAATATGTGCAGGCTAGGCCTAAAATGTTATCACAAAAAGCCGTATTCAGTTCATATCCAGATTGATTAGAAAACATATCTTTAGCTTTTGTTACTTCTTTGATAGCTTGAAGTGCTTGTTGATTATCGTAGTAAGAATACCCTAGTTTATAATAGAATTCCGCCTTTTCAAGTTCATCGGGAACATATTGAAGCAAAGCTTCGGCTTTATAATAATGCTCTTTTGCTAGTACATAGTTTCCGACTGCGTCAGAATGAATTGCTTTAAAGAAATGGTAGTAATATGATAAGAAATTATTTGTTGGGATTTCAAATGATTCAACTTGATTAAAACTTGCTTTAGATACACCTAAGTTATCAATTAAATAGTTATAACGAAAGTCTAATAAAGAATAATAAAGCAAAAGATTTTGATCTTGTCCAATCTCTTGAGAAGTAGTTTTTAATTCATTAATTTTAATATCTATTTGCTCTTTAAGGCGAGTTGCATTATTTATATGTCTAGATCGTATTTCTATGTACCATTCATTTAACAGTTGTGTGATTTGTTCACTTTTAGTGGATGTAAACATAAAAGTTCCTCCTCTTTTGAATATTCTTATAAAATATAATAACAGAAATGATACTACTTAAAAGTGGAAATATTATTTCTCAACATTTGTTAAGTAAGTTTATTATTAGGGTAATCGGAATAATTGGTATTGTGTTTTGTTTCATTTCATAAAGAAAAGAGGAAATAGTTATTCTAAAATAGAAAAGATATTTTGTTAGGGGTACAAATTATAAGTTGGAGTATAATCCCTTCATTCGTGAATGGTGAATAAAATAAAAATGTGCCTTCAATAATTGAAAGCACATTAAAAGATATTACACAATCAAGTCCCACAAAAAGTACGATAAGGACGATTCGTCGGTACAGGTGGAACGCAGTATTCTTCTTGATCTGTAGTATACGCATAAGGATTTGATAGAGCTTCAAGAAGTTTTTCCATTACGCTATAGTCGCCATTTGTGACAGCTGCTTCTAGTGCTGCTTCTACGCGGTGGTTCCTTGGGATGATGGATGGGTTATTATTTTTCATCATTTCGTAGGCGTTTTCTTTCGATTCTTCTTGTTTTTCTAATCGAGATTGCCATAGTTTGTACCATTCGTTAAATTCAGGACTTTCAAATAGAGCTGTATTTTCGATCGTATGAAGAGTTAATGAACGGAATGTATTTGTATAATCGGCTTTATGTTTCTCCATCATTTTTAAAAGTTGCTCAATAAGTGATTGATCTTGTTCCTCGTTGCTAAATAGTCCTAATTTCTTTTTCATTCCAAGGAACCAATTGTTTTCATATTGTACGCTAAATTTTGAAATTTCGTCTTGAGCAATCTTTAATGCTTCTTCTTCATCTTCGTGCAGAATAGGTATTAAAGATTCTGCTAATCGCGCAAGGTCCCATGCGGCCATATATGGCTGATTCCCATATGCGTAGCGACCTTGTGTATCAATAGAGCTAAATACAGTTCCTTGGTCGTAATTGTCCATAAATGCACAAGGGCCGTAATCAATCGTTTCTCCACTAATCGTTATATTGTCAGTATTCATTACACCATGGATAAATCCAACAAGTTGCCATTTAGCGATGAGACTTGCTTGTTTCTTTACGACTTCTTGTAGTAATGCAGTATATCGGTTTTCATGAGCCTCAATTTCTGGATAATGCCTTTTTATCGTATAGTCAGCTAGTGATTGAAGATCCTCGATAGAACCGCGAGCTGCAGCATATTGAAATGTGCCGACACGTATATGACTGCTAGCGACTCTAGTTAAAATTGCTCCAGGTAACTTTGTTTCACGATATGTTGGTTCGCCAGTTGTAACAACTGCTAAACTGCGAGTAGTTGGAATATCGAGTGCATACATTGCTTCACTAATAATATACTCACGTAGCATCGGACCGAGTGCAGCACGACCATCACCGCGTCGTGAATACGGAGTAGGGCCAGAACCTTTCAGTTGAATGTCAAAACGTTTACCTGAAGGAGTAATTTGTTCGCCAATTAAAAGAGCACGACCGTCGCCTAACATATTAAAATGTCCGAATTGATGACCGGCATACGCTTGTGCTAATGGATGAGCTCCTTCTGGGAGTGCATTACCAGCGAAAATAGCAATTTCAGCTTCCTTTTTCAATTCTTCAGGATTAAAGCCAAGAGATATTGCTAGTGAATGATTTAGTTTAACTAGCTCCGGTGAACTTACTGGAGTAGGGGGTATTTCTGTATAAAATGATTGTGGTAAAGTCTTATAACTATTATCTAAATTCCAACCAGCTTCATTATTTTTAGTCATTTTATCTCCTCCTTGTTTATTTTTTTATTATGTATTTGTACGTATGTATTCTTTGTAAAGTTAGCTAAAAGTATAATATGATATTTCCCCTTGCAATCTATTGTAAGGACTTCATTGCCCTATGTCTATTTAACAGCAAATATAAAAACTCCATTTTAAAAAAATGGAGTTTTTATTATTACTTAATTTTTACGATTATTTTTCCTTTTGCTCTTCCAGCCTCTGAATATTCCATTGCTTTTTGAGCATCTTCAAAAGGGAAAACTCGATCGATTACTGGTTTGATTTTTCCTGCCTCAATATAATTTGCGATAGTGCGTAATTGATCGCCGCTTGGCTTCATAAATAAAAATGAATATTGCGCATTATGATTCTTTTCAAGTGCAGTAAGTTTTCTACTTGCTAATGAAAATAAGAATGTTTTAAAAAATCCTGAACCAAACTCTTTACCGAAACGAGCATTTGGCATTCCTGAAACGGAAACAATGTTGCCGCCGCTTTTTATAATATTGAATGATTTTTCAAGTGTTGTCCCGCCGATTGTATCAAATACTGCATCATAATCTTTTAGTATTTCTTCAAATTTTTCTGTTTTGTAATTAATAATTTCATCTGCGCCAAGAGACTTTACTAAATCGGAACCAGCTTCACTAGCAGTTGTTGTAACAGTGGCACCCATTATTTTTGCTAACTGAATTGCGAAAGTACCAACACCACCAGATCCAGCGTGAATTAATATTTTTTGTCCTTTTTGTAAGTGCATGATGTCATGTAGTGCTTGATATGATGTTAAGCCAACGAGTGGAATCGACGCCGCTTCCTCAAAACTTAAATTCTTTGGTTTTAAAGCTATATCATCTTCATGAATGGCTATATATTCCGCGAAAGTACCGATTTTATTTTTTCTTGGACGTGCATATATTTCATCACCAACTTTAAAACGAGTCACTTTTGATCCAACTTTTACGATGACACCGGAAAAGTCATTACCAAGGATTAGGGGCATTTCATATTTAAGTAACATTTTTACTTTTCCATCCCGTATTTTAAAGTCAATTGGGTTAATACTAGCTGCATGAATTTCTGCGAGCACTTCATGTTCATTTATTTCAGGAGTAGGTACCTCTGCCATACGCATAGGAACTTTTCCATACTTATCAATTATCATTGCTTTCATTTCTTATACCTCCACATTTCAATAAAAGTCGTGCAATAGCTTTTCAATATCCAGTACAAGATTTTTTAATACACCTAATTTTGTACGTATATCAATATAATAAAAATTTTTTGTACCTTCTTTTCGCATTAAAATAATATCGGCTTCTCGTAAAATTCTAAGGTGATGTGATACCGCTGGTCGAGAAAGGTGTGTTTGTTTCGTAATTTCTCCTACACGTAATCCGGTTTGACATTCCGTTTCCATGAGAACTAACAAAATAGCTTGACGTGTTTCATCGCCAATTGCCAATAATACTTTTTGAGAATCAATAAAATCTTTTTTTATAACATTTAATTGTTCTTGTTTATTCATTTCAATCACTGTACCTCCTGGTAATTAGTCGAAAGGTTTAAGATGATGAACCATTACATCGATACGGTAATGCTACATGATTGTTGTATGAGCTGCAATATTGGGAAAGAAAATCGAGACGAATGAAATTTTATGTGTTGAAAATGGTAGGGGATAGAAAAGAATAGCATATTAAAATGGATGAAGTTTTAAAAATAAAAAATGATTTAATAATACGTTGTTTATAAATGATAGAGGGTAAGGATTTTTAAAAAATAAGCGGTCGTAACCCCTTATAACTTTACAGGGTTACGACCGCTTATAATGTTTTTATTATTTTGGTGTTTACTAAAGTGAGTTGTTTCGTTTTACTCTTTCATACATGCATAATGCAAGCAGATTATTGATATATGAAAAAGTAAAAGTAATTTGGGGCGTAATCTATCTATATGATAATTTAAAATGAAATATAAGTCTATATCTTTGTTGTTTTTTTGATTATATTTATGTCACTGAGCTCAGAACAATGATATGGAGGGTAAATTTATGAAATCGAATTACGTACCAGTTTTAATTGTTGGAGGAGGATTATCAGGATTAGCATCTGCGCTATTCCTTGCAAAACATAACGTGGATTATTTACTGGTTGAAAGGCACCCGTCTACTGCAATTCATCCAAAAGCAGGTGGAATCACTTTTCGTACGATGGAGTTATTTCGAGAATTAGGTTTAGAACAAAGAATTAGATTGGCGGGTAAAGCGTTAGAAAATTGCCGAGGAAGAATAGCAGTTCATACAATAGCTGAGGTGAATAGTGAAGAATTGGCACAAATGAGGGCGAATCAGTATGGAAACGATGAGAAGTTACTTCAAAAAATAGAAGAGATTAGTCCATCAAAACAAACGGCTTGTTATCAAATTATTTTAGAAGAGATGATGTTACAAGAAGCGAGAACATTAGGCGGAGAATTATCTTTTTATCATGAATTAGTTTCTTATGAACAAAATGAGCACGGAGTAATAGCAACGATTCGGAATCGTGAAACGGAAGAAGAAAGTATTATTCATTGTGACTATGTAATTGCAGCGGATGGGGCAAAAAGTAAAATACGTGAGCAGCTAGGGATAAGTACCGAGGGACGAGGTACAATCGGTGGCTATTATATGAATATTTATTTTGAAGCGGATTTAAATGAGTTTATACAAGGAGATGCATTTGGTTTTTCTATGGTACTTCATCCGGAAGTTCTTGGTGCGCTTATTCCAGTTGATAACGAAAGAAAATGGATTTACCATGTATCCTACGATCCATTAAAAGGAGAGCGACCAGAGGATTTCACTATAGAGCGTTGTAAACAAATTATTCACACAGCAATTGGCAACACAAATGTCGAGTCAGAAATAGTAAGTGTTTTACCGTGGGAAGCGACTGAAAGTACTGCTACAAAATTTCAAGATAATCGCATTTTTTTAGTTGGCGATTCTGCACATATTATGCCACCAACAGGAGGATTTGGTTCAAATACAGGCATACAAGATGCGCATAACTTAGCTTGGAAATTAGCGGCTGTTATTAAAGGGAAAGCAAAACAGAAATTGTTGGAAACATATCATGAAGAGAGATACACTGTTGCAAAATTAACGACGGAGTATGCGAGTAGTTTATTGTTCCGTGCTGCGAATAGAGAAGAAGGTAGTTTGAATAATATGGATGGTTTAGCTGTAACTGTCGGGTATCAGTATTGTTCAAAAGTAATAATAGATGACCCAGCTACTCCACATAGAATGGATATCATAGATTTGAACGGAAGACCTGGAACGCGAGCACCTCATTTTTTTGGAATGTATGAAGGGGAGAAGGTTTCTATATTAGACTTATTCGGTAACAATTTTGTATTACTTACTGAAGTAGAAAATAGTTCTTGGGTTGAAGCTGTATTTGATGTTTCATTTAAATTAGGAATAATTATTAAAATGTATCGAGTAGGGGTAAGTGGAGACTTTATTGCTCAAGAAAATGTTTTTCGTGAATTATATGGGATAGAGAATGAAGGAGTTGTACTAATTAGACCAGATGGCTTTATAGGTTGGCGTTCGGAAAAAGCAGTGGTAAATCCAGCTGTAATGCTGGAGGAGGTAATGAGTAATTTATTATGTGATTTTTAAGTAACTACGGAAGTATTGTTTTATATGCTTCATTTTACTGGAAAAATAATATTCACAAATATTAATAGGTTTGGTATGATTAATTTCGACAAGTTAATCGAGGCCGGAGATATTTGAGATAAGCCATAAATTTATTTAGGGATACAGAAGTGTTCTCTAAATAAATTATGGCTTTTTTTATTGATGAACTGTAATCAATAAGGAGTTACATGTGAATAGGAGGGATATGGAAAATAAATAGTATAGTAATAACATAGGGGAATTGTATTTGTAAGATTGGAATTTTAATATAAGCTTATAAAAATAATGAAAGTATATCTTCTATTTCGTGTAAATCTCATTAACTTGTTGAAATTTACAACGTAGGAAGGGTTAGAAGGATGAGAAAAATTATTAGCGTGTTAGTTATTTTCTTTACGATGGGAAGTATTTTTGCTGGGGGAGCTGTTCATGCGAAATCAGAAGGGAAGCATGAATGGAATACGAATAAATTTTTAAACATTGCACATCGCGGAGCAAGTGGACATGCACCTGAGCATACTTTTGCTTCTTATGATCTAGTGAAAAAAATGAAAGCGGATTATTTGGAATTAGATATTCAGTTAACTAAGGACGGCCAGTTGATTGCAATGCATGATACAGCAGTTGATCGTACTACAAATGGAACAGGTGAAGTACGAGATAAAACATTAAGTGAAATAAAGAACTTAGATGCAGGATCTTGGTTCAATAAAGCTTATCCAGAAAAGGCTAAGCAAGAGTATGTTGGTCAAAAAGTTCCGACTCTTGAAGAAATCTTCCAAAAGTACGGAAGAAGCATGAAGTATTACATTGAAACAAAATCGCCAGATGTGTATCCAGGAATGGAAGAGAAATTATTAGCTTTATTAAAAAAATATAATTTAGTAGGTCAAAACATGTCTTCTAGCCGTGTTATGATTCAATCATTTAGTAAAGATAGTTTAACAAAGATTCATAGTATGAATAAAAATATTCCGTTAGTTCAACTGCTTTGGTATTATCCAAATGAAAACAATGAGATTGTTGAATGGTCTAGTATTACACATGAACCGAAAAGTGTAACGAATGATGATTTTCAAGAAATTAAAAAGTATGCAGTTGGTATTGGACCAAACTTACGTAATGATAACGGAGAACTAATTATTGATGAGTCATATATGAAAATGGCTAGGAAAAATGGACTGTTAATTCACCCGTATACAATTAATGAGAAACCAGATATGAGATTGTTAATTAAATGGGGTGCTACAGGAATGTTTACAAATTACCCTGATCGATTACATAGTGTGTTAAAAGAAAAATAAGTAAGATAGCATAAAAGGTATACCGACGTTTTGGGTATACCTTTTTCTATTATGCTAGATTATAGTAGTAGGATACATATTCCTCTAAACCTTGAACCTCTTTTTCAGGTAGCTCAATACCGCCTTTTCTACCGTAGCAAACATTTCTCAAGTATTCTCCAAAAATCATAGAGCGACTCTTTTCATCTTCCATTCAATTATATCTATTCATTATAAACTCACCATCGAAACTTGTATCAAATGTATATGGGATACAAGTAATAGTTTTAGGTAGATGTTTTTTTAATACTCTATATTGCCGACCAGCTCCTAAACTTTTGCATACAAATAGTAGCCGATTAATCTTTGTGAAATCAAAAATCTTTTTCGCTTCAATTACATTAGCAATAGAATGGAGGGAGTTTGTCTCGAATAGGATAGCGTCTTTTGGTACGCCATGTTCAATTAATTTATTTACAATTACTTCTGCTTCTGACAATTCCCCGTAATTCCAGCTCGGATGCTTCATGCCATGCAAACTAGTACCAGCTGTAACGATAATTTGCTTTCCTAAACCTTGTTGATAAGCTTTTAGTGGAGTTTGCCAATTGCCAGAATGAGAACCGCCGAAAACGAAAATGGCATCACATTTTTGTGGTGTTATTTCTTTTAGAAAAGTGATTTCTGTAATTTGGTAGATTTGTTTTTTCGTAAGAGTAGGGACATCAGGATATTTAGGGATTACCATGTGAAAACCTCCTATATAGTAAAATGATAAATTCATTATATAGCGATTTTATTAAGTGGAAAAAGGGAAGTTTTTCATTTGAAAGTACCCCTTTTAAGATAATTCTCCAACAAACCAAATCTCTTTTTCATCGATTGCATCCTCATTATAAATGACTTCTTCAAAGTGCAATGTTTGGACAGTAGGACAAATTGAAATTCCCCATGTCTTCCAAAAATCAGACTCATTTGAAAGAGAAATCCATTTTTGAAATTCATTATTTCTATTGAAAAAATTTTGAAAGTAGTCATCGTTTTTAAATACGATAATTTGCGATCTCCATAAATTTTCTATAGAAATTAAAACAACAACTCGATATGTATGTGTATCGCTCGGTTTTATTTTTATTAAATGCTGTGCTTGATTTAATAAGGTTTGTATACACAATCGTTTTACTTTGCTAGGTGTTTTACATGAATTGATAAAAGCTTGAGAAACTGGTAATAGCATATACCAATATTCATCGTCATAGAAAGCAGAAGGGAACGTTTTTGTATGTTCTTCAATTCGTTTTATCATCGTATTTGTTTTACGCTTCATCCCACGTATTTTCTTTTCACGCATTGTGAATCATCTCCATAAATTTTTGTAATGCAGCTGAGTAATATAGATCTTTTCTAATAATAAAAGTAGTAGGAACTTTTTTGAATCTATTTGGTAAAGGATTGAATGATAAGTTATGTGCATGATCATTTAAAATAGATTTCATCATAATTGCTACGCCCATATTTGATTTTACACATGCGAGTATCGCTTCAATTGTTCCATACTCTAATACTCGTTTAGGTGAGATTCCTACTTCTTGAAGCCAGTCTTCTAATAAACTTCTATAATAGCAACCGTGACTAAAAGCGAGTAAATTCATATCTTCTATGTCTTTAAGAGAGGGTAAAGGTTTTTTACTAATGAGAACTAATTCTTCTTCACGAAATACACTTGTATGAAGTTCAGCGTGCTGAGTAGAGCCAGCTATAAACGCTCCGTCTAGTTTTCTTTCTAACACTAGCCTAATTAGTTGTTCGGTCGTATTTGTTTCTAAAATCAATTCGACTTTTGGGTGTTTCTCATAGTAGGCCGTTAATATAGAGGGAAGCCTTACCGCAGTTGTAGATTCTGTACATCCAATTTTCAACGTGCCCTTTGGCTCAGTTCCATTACTTTGAACCGCTTTTATAGATTGATTCATTAAGTGGATAATTTGTTTAGCGTATGTTAATAAAATTTCACCGTTAGAAGTTAAAGTTACACCTTTTCCGTTACGGTAAAATAAAGGCACACCTAATTCATTTTCTAGTTGTTTCATACGCATTGTTACGCCTGATTGTACATAGTTCAAATTTTTAGCTGCGTGAGAAATATTACTTTCCTTCGCAACTTCGTAAAATACAGTTAAATCTTTTATGTCCACGTAGTATCCCTCCGAAAAGGTATCATTTTTTTTGATGGATTATATAATGAATCTTTATTTTATATGATATCAGAACTTTCATACAATGAAAGTGGATGGAGGGATTATTTTGTTAATCGAAGAAAGGATGAATAGAAATTATAAGTGGATGATGTTAATTGTTGCGACGATTGCTCAAACAACAGCGACACTTATAACGTATGGTGTTGGAGTTTTGGCGTTATTTTGGAAAGGAGAATATGGACTTACGAATACGGAGAGTGGATTGTTAGTAAGTGTTGTAAATATTGGACCGCTATTTTGTATGCTGTTTGTCGGTCGGCTACTTGATCAATATAATGAAAAATTATTAATTTCTATAAGTTCATTTTTGCTAGGAGGTTCGCTTTTACTAACTAATATAGTAAATGGATTTAATGGACTGTTATTTGTACTTTTATTAGTAGGGATGTTTTATAGTGTTTCCCAGCCAGGAGGAAGTAAAGTGATTTTAAAATGGTTCTCAAAAGAAAATCGTGGGTTAGCGATGGGAATAAGGCAAGCGGGTATACCGATTGGTGGTGCTTTAGCAGGAGTATTAATCCCTTTTCTTACAATACAATATAATGTGACCTACGGGATAAATAGTATGGCATGCATTTGTATAATTGGAGGTTTATTATTTTTTATGTTTTATAAAGAGCCATATGTTCAGGAGGAAGTAAGGAAAGAACATATTAAAATTTCTTTTTGGACGCAGCTAAAAGTAGTGATATGCAAAAAAGAGTTGTATCTAATTTATATAACGGGTATTTGCATGATTTCATTGCAAATGGTGTTAGTTGGGCACTTTATGAAATTTTTAGTAAAGGAACAATCTATCACATCTATTGTAGCTGGAACCGTATTTTCAGTGATGTTCTTTTCTGGAATGATTGGTCGTGTTGCATTAGCAGCTAGTAGTGATTTGTTTTATAAGGGGAATCGGCGCATACCTTTATTTATAGCTGTCTGCGCTTCTATCGGTTTGATTCTATTGTTAGTAATGTGCATACATACAGTAACGAGTGGAGTATTGTATGGTGTAAGTGCATTGTTAGGCTTCTTTTCAATTGGATGGTTTAGTCTTTTTATCGTCGAAGTTGCTGAATTGGCAAGTGAAGAATGTGTTGGAATAACAGTTAGTTTGGCACTTACATTCAATCAAATTGCGATTGTTGTTGCACCTGTTTTATTTGGTTATATTGTAGATGAAAAAGGCTATACGTCTGCGTGGTTATGTATAGTGTTATTACTATGTATCTCGGCAGTGAGTTTATATAGTAAAAACAAAAAATAAAAGAAAGTTAGTAATGTAAATTTTATATGAAGAAAATCTAAAGAAATGCCGAATGTGCGACATTTCTTTTTTATATGTTGTATAATCAAAAGATAAATGAGATTCGTTTTCAATGACGTTCATTGCCTCTTTTGAAATTACCTGTTACTTTAGCCATAATGAGTTGTTTTTCTGTATCGTTATGTGCATGATTTATTTTGTTTAAAAATTTTTCAGCATCATTTCCTTTTAATACTTTAATTCGTTTTCCGTAATATTCAATTAAAACTATGTTATTTTTTGTTACTTTGTAATGGAACATCATATCATTTAAACGATTGCGTTTATCAGTATTTTTCATCGTAACAACTCCATTTTTTATTATGTGTAACAAATGTTACATAAGCTGTTGAAATTATAGTAGGGTGTATCCGATTGTAAGGTGGAAATTTTGCAAGAAAGAAATACAATAGAGAGTAGCCAAAAACTGAATATGAGAAAAAGGAATCTAGTTTAAATAGGTGAATAATAGATAGGTAGTATTATAAAATATTTGAAAATTAAAAGATATAGAACAGAATGGATGTACGTTAATTGAAACTAGATAAAAGAGGGTTCCTAGTATGTTAAAGAAATGGTTAATCGTTTTCTTTATTTTTGCTATTTTTTGTGGGAGTGTCGTTGCACTAATACATGCACATAAAGGTAAGAAATATGATATAAAGGCATTTTCTAATGTAAATAGTAAGCAAAAGGACGATATGCAAGAAGTTGATGCAAATGAGAAAAAACGCTATGAAGTTGTAGCTGGAAAACTAGATCAATACTTAAAAGATAAAGGGTTTAATGGGAGTGTTCTGGTAGCTAGTAAAGATCATGTGGTTTTACGAAAAGGTTATGGATATGCGAATGTGAAAGATAAAGTAGTAACAACGCCGAGAACGAAATATCGTATTGGTTCTATTACGAAAACAGTCGTTGCAATATCTATTATGCAGCTAAAAGAAAAAGGGAAATTAAATATTGAAGACAATGTAAATAAATATATTCCATCATTTCCGGCAGATAAAAACATTACGTTACGAAATTTGTTAACACATACGTCTGGGTTGCCAGATCAGGGACAAGGTAGGGTTGATGCGGCGTCACGATTAAAGTTAGTAACGTGGATTGGTGCACAAAAATTGCAATTTTCTGCAGGGACTGGGTGGAAATATACAGATTATAATTATATGGTGCTTGCGTATATTGTAGAAAAGATATCGAATAAACCGCTCGCTGAATATGTGAAAGAAAATATTTTTACGCCTGTTGAAATGCATGAATCTGGAATGGGTGCAACTCTCCCTGAAGATATTTTCTTAGCAGAAGGTTATATGAAAAAAGATAATGAGTTAATAGCTGCACCCCGCTTAAAAATGAACTGGTTGTATGGGTGTGGTGAAATGTATACGACTGTTGAAGATATGAAAAGATTAGATGAGGCTATTATGGATGGAAAGTTGATTTCTAAACAAAGTGTATCAGATATGTTTACTGCATCACCTGTAAGAAAATATGGATTTAGTTTCTATACTAATCCAGATTATTATCATAACCATGGTGTATTAGCTGGTTGGAATACATTTAATAACTTTAACCGGGATAAACGAACGTTTGTCATATTATTCTCTAACGTACAAAATGGTATGAATGATACGTTTAATCAGGAGTTTAGGAAAATGGCGAATGATTTAATAGAAGGAAAATAATAATTTTAAAAGTCGGTATTGATATGTAATGATCAATACCGATTTTTTTATTTCGTAAAGTTCAGCGTGCTAAATAAGTAGGTAAGGAAGGTAGTTGAATAAATACATATAGGTAGTTAAATGATATGACTGTAAAGAATAATTGGGAATTTTTACATTGAAGAAAAAGCTTGAGCTTCACACTATGTGAAGCTTTACATTATTGGAGGTAAGAACAGGAGGATGAAAAGGTGAAAAAAGTAGTAAAGTTTTGTTTAATAGCTACATTATCTACAACGATTATTAGTGGTTGTTCTTTTGAAGGTGGTAAAGAAAATGTAAAAGGCAAAGAGAATGGAAAAGTAGAGGTACAGAAAAAAGTTGGGAAATATACGATGCCAGATGAAAAAGATAAACATGAAGGTACATGGCTGCAATGGCCTCATGAATACACATATGGTGAAGAGTATAAGCAGGAAGTTGAACCGATTTGGGTTAAGATGGCAAGCTCTTTAACTGAAGGTGAAAAAGTCCACATTGTTGCATACGATGAGGAGGAGAAAGAGCGAATTAATAAGCTTTTAATAGATAAAGGACTGAATATGGATAAAGTTGATTTCTTTATCGCCCCTACTGATGATGTATGGGCAAGAGATAGTGGACCAATTTTTGTTTATGACAATAATAAAAATCTTAAAATATTAGATCCAGCATTTAATGGTTGGGGGAAGAAAACTCCTTATAAAAATGATGCTCGTATTCGTGAGAATGTTAGTAAACAATTAGGGATCGAAAGGATTGATTGGGGGAACTTTTTCCTTGAAGGCGGTGCAATTGAATTAGACAGTAACGGTACA
This sequence comes from Bacillus sp. 16GRE42, assembly GCF_019837435.1. NCBI lineage: Bacteria > Bacillati > Bacillota > Bacilli > Caryophanales > Bacillaceae > Bacillus > Bacillus sp. 16GRE42. The sequence goes on along the minus strand of NZ_JADAXF010000001.1, from coordinate 965,309 downwards.
GCATTATTAACCCGGAGTGCTGTAACGAATAAAAATAGAAATCCAGATTTATCAGAAAAGGAAATTGAAAAATATATAAGTGACCTTGGGGTAACAAACTTTATTTGGTTAGACGGGGTGCCTAATTTAGATATTACTGACTTTCATATTGATGGTTTTGCTAAATTCCATGGTAAATCTACGATTGTAACGATGAAAGAAGATGACCTAGCCGAATGGGGTTTGTCAAACAAAGATATGGATACGTTGTTAGATGCAAAAAATGCGTCAGGAAAGAAATATAAGTATGAATACTTACCGCTTAGTAAAGATAAAGTTGCTTTAGAAAATGGAAAAGTTCTCGATTATAAAGGATCGTATATCAATTATTATATTGGTAATACTGTGGTGTTGGTGCCTAATTATAATGATCCGAATGATAAAATCGCAAACGATACGATTCAGAAGTTATACCCAGATCGTAAAGTAGTTGGTATTGATGTGAGAGAGCTGTATAAAAATGGTGGCATGATTCATTGTGTTACACAGCAGCAGCCAATTCAATTGAAATAATCGATTGAAATTCAGCAACCTTCCGACAAAATAGGTACATTGTTACCTTTATCTATTTTGTCATGTTTTATTTTTCGCAAAAAGGAGCAAGGGCATTGAAAGGAATAATATTAACTAGTTTCATAATGATAGGGCTTATGATTCTATTATTAAAATTCATACTTTCATATGAATTTTTATTATTGTATTTTAAAACCCTGTCAAGAGTCAATTTTTCGCTCAACCACGGCTATATATTTTTTATATAAATATATAATATTTCTCCGTGCTATAATCCATTCATGAAATGTGCACGTTTCGAAAATTGTTATGAAAAGGGAAATAGCTGGCATAGTGAAATTAGTTATTCAACCATTATTAAAAAGCGAGGTAAATATTATGGAACAAAAACATAATGGAATTATTTTTACTGCAATACCAGATAAATCAAATGAATATTATCGACCATTTTATGAAGACCTGATTTATTTTAATGAATATTTAAATGAAAATAAATCATTTACTGATCAACTTGTTTCTTTATCCGTTGAAGAGCAAGGCTTTCATACAAGCTTTTTTGAGTATGATGATATTTGGTTAAGGGATGTTGCGCCAGTTGTAATAAATCATTTAGTTAAATTTAAATATCAACCAAATTACTTACCGAAAGATCAATGGCGATATTTAGATCAACAATTTAATAAATGGTTGAAAAAGAACGACTTTGAATATGTGAAGTCTCCATTGATATTAGACGGTGGAAATCTTATTTGGAATAAAAAAGATACTGTTATATTAACGGAACGCATATTTGATGATAATGATGATTGGACGGAAGAAGAAATTATAGAGCAACTGGAATGGGATTTGGATGTGAGCCGCGTTATTATTATTCCTGCTGAAGAAGGGGACGTACTTGCGCATGCAGACGGAATGGTTAAATTTATTGATGAACATACGATGTTTATTAGTGATTTTTTAGGAGATCATGAATTTAGATATAATGTTCAAGAGGTTATTCAAGAGCAAATGCCAGAAGCTGAATTTATAGTTGTTCCATCATCATATACAGAAAAGGGACAATATGATCAAGAAATAGCATCGGCAAAAGGGTTGTATATAAATATGTTAGAAACATGTGATACGATTTACGTTCCTAAGTTTGGATTAGCTAAAGATCGGGAAGTGTTACGATATATTCAAAAGCATACGGAGAAACAAGCTATTCAAATTCATGTAGGAGAAATATCGACAATGGGAGGCGCAATAAATTGTTTAACGTGGTATTGTCCTCATCATTTGTTACCTTCAAAAATGAAAAGATTGAACAATCAGAATGAAGATTTTTCAGTTAGGAAGATTTTTGATTGGTTTTAAAATAAGCGTATAAGAAAATGTATTCAAGGGGTAAGTATATGTATACAATTACTGAATTTTCGCGGATTTGTAAAATGAGTACACGGATGCTAAGGCATTATGACAAAGAGGATATATTAAAACCAGCATATGTGAACCCGGAAAATGGGTATAGATATTATGAGCAAGGGCAGTTAGAAATAGCGTTGAAAATAAAAAAGTTAAGGGAGTATAAGTTCCCTCTACCGAAAATTAAAATCATTCTGCAGTCGTCAGATCAAGATTCATTTATTAAACATATGCAAGCACAAATTATAGAGTTATCTCATGAAGTAAAACAAAATTTACAGGTTATTTCAGAAATGAATGAAATGGTAAATATGAATCATGCTTTAAATACTGCTTGTCATAGAAATTACGATATATTTATTGGAATGAGAAATGAAATAACAGTAATTGCTCAAAGACTGCAAATAAATATAGATGATATGGATGATTATTTTTATGACTTATATGAAAAAGTACAAAAGCATAACTTACAAATAGTTGGTTCGCCCTCTACGGTCTTTTATGATGAAGAGTATATTCCAAATGAAAGTGATGTTGAATTAAGGATTCCGGTCATGCATGGGAACAATAAAGATGTAGTACAAGAATATGAAATAAAAAAATTAAATCCGCATCAAATCGTTACTACTATGCATTATGGAAGTTATGACTATATAGGTTACGCTTATATTTCGTTAGAAAAATGGATTGAAAGAAATGGTTATGTAATAGATGATTCACCATATGAGGTCTACGTAAAGGGTAACTAACTGTTACGATTTATTTAACCAATTATAACTAAAGTTAATTAAATATATCAGTAAGCCCTGCTAGTCAAGTGATTGGCTAGTAGTGAGGGTTAACTGCGGGCAATCCCTAAAGCTGATTGAACTACAACGTGGCTAGAAATGGCGAGCGTGAATGTCGCGAAAGCAGAAAAAATCAATCAGATGGTGCAAGGTTAAATCCTAAACATTAGAACAATGGGTCTTCCGCCTCGAATCATCTAAGTCAAAATGGATAAGATGAACGTTCAACGACTATCTCGTATAACTGACGAGAGTACACCACAAGCCTATGGTGGTGGAAAAATCCTCTATCTCTAAAGAGATAAACATATAGTCTGCGCTCATGTGAAAACATGAGAAGTTCATAAGAGAACTGGCTAAGGAATTGCGCCCTTAGTTGAACGAGATACATTTAATTAAATCTATCAAACCTCATTGAACCTATCGAACGTATGTGCTACGATAGATTTAATGAGGTAAGAATAATAATGAAATTTTACGAGTTAGTCAAGTATCGGAATTAACAGGTTTACATCCGAGTAGTCTCAGGAAAATGCTGGTGGAACACGCTACTATTCAGAAGAACAAATCTTTCATTAAAGGAGTTAAATTCTGATGATATTGGCGAAGAAAGTCAGACTGATTCCAACGCCTGAACAAGAAAAAGTGCTTAGAAACCATGCTGGTGCTGCAAGATTCGCTTATAACTATTGTAAAAGAATGAGTGATAGATACTACAAGCTATTTGGAAAATCTGTTTCACAGTTAGCTTTACAGAAACGATTTACAAGGATCAAGAAGCGAAAGAGATATGAGTGGTTAAAAGACATCAATGCACAAGTTCCTAAACAGGCTTCAAAAGATTTTGATACGGCGAGAAAAAATTCGTTCAAAAAGTACAAAAATGGTTCTCACACTTCTTATAAATCTAAAAAAGATTTAATCCAAGGATTTTATGCCAATTATGAAAGACTGGTTATAGGAAAGAAAGTAGTTCATATTCAGTCTATTGGAAAAGTGAAAACAAGCCAACAACTACCAAGAAACAAAAAACCATCCAATCCAAGAGTTACCTTTGATGGTCGTCACTGGTGGATTAGTGTAGGATTCCAAGAAGACTTTGAATTACAAGAACTAACCAATGAGTCGATTGGTGTGGATGTTGGTTTAAAAGAGCTGTTTGTAGCTTCTAATGGCATGAAAGAACGAAATATAAACAAAGATGCCAAGGTTAAAAAACTTTTGAAAAGGAAAAAGTCAGCACAAAGAGATATGTCTAGGAGATTTAAAAAAGGTGTAAAAATTCAATCTGCCGGATATGAAAAAGCTAAAACTGAGCACCTGCGGTTATCTAGGAAAATTACGAATATCCGAAATAACCATATCCATCAAGCAACAGCTAAATTGGTGAAAACCAAGCCAATGAGGATTGTTGTGGAAGACTTACCTATCTCAAACCTGTTAAAAAACAAAAAACTATCGAAAGCATTTTCATTTCAAAAATTAAACTTCTTCTTTCAATGTTTGTCATACAAGTGCGAGAAGTATGGCATTGAGTATGTAAAAGCTGATAAATGGTTCGCCTCAAGCAAGATTTGTTCATGTTGCGGAGTAAAATACGACCATTCAGTTCAACCAGAAGGACAGTGGAGTTTAAAAATACGTGAGTGGTGTTGTGTTGGGTGCAATAGCCATCACGATAGGGATGTAAATGCGTCGATAAATTTATCAAGATGGGTAAAATAAATGCTTGATAATAGGAGGTAACGATACTGCCTCGTGTGGAGTGTTATACCCCTCGTCCCTTCGGGGTTGCGAGAACACGATGAAGCACTAACTTGTGTAAATTTGATTGAATTGTATAGATTTAGTTAAGTTTATCGTATCGGACCTGAATGTGATTGTTTAGTAGAGGAATATGTGACACAAATTTGTTTTATAGTGATGAAAATAGACTGAGAATAAGGATTGACATTAACATTATGTCAATCCTTATTCTATTTATGTAAGTAATTCATCATAATAAAAAGGAGAAAGAATATGAAAAGAACAATCATGATTATTTGTCTGATTCTAAGTGTGACATGGGTTTCAGCGTGTACTCCTGGAGTAGGAGAAGGTGAGAATGGTAGCTTCGTTCTACCTAATCAGTTGCCTAAAAATGTAGTGTTTAAAAATGGTACAATCTATACTTCAAATGGAAAGCAAGACATTGTAGAGGCTGTAGCCGTTAAAGAAGGGAAAATTACTTTTGTTGGTTCAAACAAGGATGTAGAAGGATTTATAAATGAAGATACGAAAGTGGTGGATTTACAAGGGCGTTTTATTCTTCCTGGTTTTGTGGATAACCATAATCATATTTTTGAAGCAAAATCACCAGCAGCAGGGAATTGTAGTGTTTCACCGGATGCTGCGCTGCAAGAACAACGATCGTATTTAAAAGCTTGTAAAAAAGATGTGAAAGATAGTGAATGGATAAGTGGAACAGGATTTAGTTTGGAAGAGTTGTTAAAAGATATGGACGAAAAATCAGAACAACAAACGCCATTACAAGTTCTTGATGAGTTATTTCCTAATAACCCTGTATTAATTATGGAAAGAACTTCTCATTCTGTATGGGTTAACTCAAAAGCATTGGAAGTAGCGGGAATAAATAAAGAGACGAAAGATCCGCAAGGCGGAAGAATCATCCGGGATCCAGAAACAGGAGAACCTTTCGGGCTTCTGTATGATACAGCAGGGGATATCGTAATGGAAAAAGCATGGAATGCCCAGTCCAATCTCTTTAAAAAAAATTATGACGGTTTGCTAGACGGTTTAGATGAGGTGGCGAAGAATGGTATTACTACAGTCGGTGATGGACGTCTTTATTGGAAACGAGGCTGGTTAGACGTTTGGAATAAAGTTAATGATGAGAAAAAGTTAACGTCGCGAGTAGTACTTCGTCCGTGGGTATATCCAAATTTAAATGAAGCAGAACAAATGGAGTATTTCAAAAAAATTAAGCGTGATGATGTATCATCTAGAATGCTTATTAATCAAGTGAAAATGTATAGTGATGGAATTAGCATTAACAGCACAGCTAAAATACTAGAAAAATATAAATTTGAATGGTTTAAAGGAACCCCGTACGGTTTGAACTATATTCCAGAAGAAAAGATGAAGTGGTGGTTGACGGAACTTAATAAAATTGGTTACGGTGCACTCATTCACGCGATTGGAGATGGCGGGGTAAGAGAGAGTTTAAATGCAATTGAAGCAGCGAAAAAAGAAGGGGCGAATCAGCCTTATACGCTTACGCATGTTGAAATGGTAGAAGATAGTGATATAAATCGTTTTGCTAAGTTAGGTATTAGTGCTGATTTCCAAGTAGGCCATGATTTTGCAGAAGATCCTAAACAAAGCTGGGCAAGTGCGTATTTTTCAGATCAACAGATGAAACGAATTATGCCGTTAGGACGCATTTGGAAAACAGGAGCGAACGTATCGCTTAGTAGTGATTGGGATGTAAATGAACTAAATCCACTTGTGACGATTTCGAATGCACTAAGTATTGAAGAGAAAGGCTTATCTGATGTATACGCAGCTATTGATGCATATACAATTAAGCCCGCCAAAGCATTAGGTCTTGATACTATTACTGGTTCAATTGAAGTAGGTAAATCAGCCGATATGGTATTACTAAATGAAGATATTACTAAAATGAGTGCCGATAAGATTCCGAATGCGAAAGTTTTAGTGACGGTTTTACAAGGAGAAGTAGTGTATCACAAAGAGAAATAAAGAGACACCTTATAAAGTAGTTACAAGTAAATGAATATATATCTGTTGACCTTAACACGATGTCAAAGTTTAGACTGAACTTACATTCAAAGAAGGGGTGAACACGTATGATAAAAAATTTATTTTATATGCCTGCTGAGTGGGAGAAACATGAGGGGACATGGCTCCAATGGCCTCATGATAAAGCTCATAGAGGTGAAGGTTACAGAGCTAAGCTAGATGATATTTGGGTAACGATGGCAAAGGAGCTTCATTACGGAGAAATTGTGCATATTGTTGTATATGATGAGGAAGAAAAAGTACATGTCCAATCGAAGTTAATGGAAGCGAAAGTGGATATGGATAAAATTGATTTCTTAGTTCAAGAGACGGATGATGTGTGGATAAGAGATAATGGACCGATCTTTGTAAAAGATAAGGAAGGCAATCTCTGCTTAACACACTGGGTTTTTAATGGTTGGGGAGATAAATATCCGTATGAAAATGATGCTGTTATTCCGGCAAAAATAAGTAAGATGTATAGTATTCCAAAAGTTAAATCTAGTGTCTGCCTAGAAGGTGGAGGAATAGAGATAAACGGAAATGGAACCTTAATGGCGGCAAAAACTTCTATTATAAATGAAAATCGAAACCCTACACTAAGTCAGGAAGAGATTGAAATGGAGTTAACGAAGTATTTGGGGGTAACGAATTTTATATGGATAACTGGTATTCGCGGTGAGGATAATTATGATGAAGATACGGATTACCATATTGATGGCGCAGCACGTTTTGTAAATGAAAATACAATTCTTTATGAATATGATCCTTTCGGGGAGAGTGAATCCTACCTTTTGGAGGCGTACGAAAAGCATTATCAAGAATTGCGAAAAGCAAGAAATATAGATGGAAAACCATTTCAGCTTATACCAGTAACGGTGACAAGAAAAGCTGTAAAAGAAGCAGATTGTAAGGGCTCATATTTAAACTTTTATATTGGAAATGAGGTTGTATTGGTTCCTATATATGGCGATGAGCATGACAAGTTAGCGCTTCAAATTATTGAAGGGCAGTTTCCGGGAAGAAGAATTGTCGGCATTTATGTAAATGAGCTGTTTGCGTATGGTGGCATGATTCACTGTGTGACGCAGCAACATTTAGCATAAAGTAACCGAAATGAAAAAAGCATGCAGAGTATATACTCTGCATGCTTTTTATAATGCTGAAAACTCTTCAACAAGTGAGCTAAAACGATTTAGTGCACTTTCAATCGGTTCTGGCGTAGTTAAATCAACTCCAGCTTTTTTCAGTAAGTTTAATGGATAGTCAGAACTTCCGCCTTTAAGGAATTCAATATAATGTTTTTGAGCATTTGGATCGCCGCTCAATAACTTATCAGCAATTTGGATTGCAGAAGCGAATCCAGTTGCATATTTGTACACGTAAAATGGACGATAGAAATGCGGTATTCTAGCCCAGCCGTATTTTACTTCTTCGTCAAATACGAGGGAGTCGCCATTATACCCTCTAAACAAGTTTTCATAAACTTCGCTAAAGACTTGGGCATTTAATGGTTTACCTTGCTGTGCCATTTCATGTGTGATTTTTTCAAACTCAGCGAACATGATTTGTGTAAAGAAAGTGCCTTTAAATTTATCGATGAAATGGTTTACTAAATGATTACGTACATCAGCATCTTTTGCTTCTTTTAATAAATGATGAATTAATAGCACTTCATTTACTGTAGAAGCGACTTCTGCGACAAAAATAGTATAGTGTGCAGAAATTCTTGGTTGGTATCCGTGTGAGTAATGTGTATGCATGCCGTGACCACATTCATGAGTAAGAGTGAAAAGGCTATTTAAATCATCGTGATGATTTAAAAGGATGAAAGGATGAACACCGTGTACACCAAAGTTATAAGCACCGGAACGTTTTCCTGGCGTTTCTCTCACGTCGATATAACGTTTATCTTTAAAGCTTTTTAATGTTTCAATATATTCTTCACCTAATGGAGCTAGTGATTCGATCATGATGTCAAACGCTTTGTCATATGGAATGTCTTGTTTTACACCCGCTACTAAGTCAACGCCCAAGTCGTATTGACGTAGTTCATCTACATTTAATTTTGTTTTTCGAAGTTCATTATAAGTATGTAGTGATTGAATGTTTTTTTTCGTCGTCTCAATTAAATTTTCATATACTTCTTTCGGAACCATGTCGCCAAATAATGACTTTTCTAAAGCTGATGGATAGTTTCTTAGCTTTGAAACAGTAACATTATTTTTAATAGCAGCAGATAAAGTAGAAGCGATAGAATTTTTTAATTGAACGTATGGTTTGTAATAAGCTTTATAGGCTTCTTTACGTTTCTCACGATTTTCATCTTCTATTAACTTTGCATACATTCCGCGCGTTAAAGTAACTTTTTCTCCATCATTAGTAGTCACTTCACCAAATAGTATATCTGCATTATTTAACATGCCATATGTATGCTGCGGGGAGGAGAGTGCTTCACCCATTTGTGATAAAATCTCTTCTTGGTCCTTATTCAATACGTGTTTTTTATAACGGTATAATTCAAATAAATCTTCTTTATAGTATTGTAAGCCTTCTGCTTCTTCTATGTAAGAATGTAATGTGTTTTCATCTATGCTAAGTAAGAATGGGGAAAAGAAAGATTTAGCCGCACTTACTTTCACGTGTAATTGTGATACTTTATCGACAAGAGATTGGGCGTCAGTATCGCGTGTATCAAGGTCAGATTGTAATCGTGCATAAGCGAACATTAAAGATATTATGCTAGAAACTTCTTCACTCTTTGTTAAATAAGCTAATAAACTATTGCCATCGTGAATATTTCCATTAAACTCATGTAATTCTTTCGTTAATACTTCAATTTTATGAAAATCGCTTTCCCAATCTTCAATTGTATGGTAAATATCCGTTAAATCCCATTTCTCTTTATCATCTACTTGTAGTCGATCTTTAAGTTCAGTCATAATCATTTCCTTTCTAAATATGTAGTTATATTCCTATATAACTATGAAATACAACAAATTGCAAAAAATCCCTGCTGGAAAATGAAAAGCCTTGCTAAAATGGCAAGGCTTAAAAAATTATAATGTAATTCCGAATTTTGAATGTAAAAGATTTTTATATTGTACATCTGTAACGTTTTCTTTCGTTTTTTTACCGTTTTTCGCTATTGTCAGACTATCCTTTGTTAAAGATGCATGCCCATCTTCAGTTAGTTTTACAATAAGAGGTACTTTGTTAAATGGTGAGCCCTCATGTTCAACGATAATTTCTTGTGCTGCATTTGCTTTTTCTTCATCCACTTCTTCTATATAAAATGCGTAGCCTAACGTCCAATCATCAGTAGAAGATTGATCCAAAAACTCATTATTTTTACGCATCTCTAACATGTAGTTTCCCTTTTCGGTCATTTCTTTACGAATACGATAATCTCCTGTAACGGAGTGAATGACTTCACCTGAGAAAGGGACAGGTGCAAGAGGTAAGTATGATCCGAATCCTACTTCAATTAAATAAAGTTCATTATGATGTGTTAAAACGGTTGCGATATGGCCAGAATCAACAGCCCATATAGAATTTGCAGCATTGTACACTGTTCCTGAAACGAGATGAACATCAAATCCAGCGTCTTTAAGGAAGTAATACATAGTAGGATTGAGTTCATAACAAAGACCGCCACGGTTGTTTACTAAAATTTTTTCTTTTAGATTTTCTTTTGATATTTCTGTAAAGTTGTTTTCGAGAATATTTAAGTTTTCAAAAGGGACAGTTTGTGCCATCGCGTACATAATGTTAGGTAAATCTTCGAATGAAATTTTGTGTATTTCTTCTATATGTAATCTTGCAAAAAAATGTTTTTGAAAGTCCGTCATAGAAATCCCTCCGTTATGCTTTTATAGATAAATTGTAAACAATCTTGAATAAGATGTGAAATAAAAACTACGTTGAAGTATTTGTTGAATATTTGAAGTTAGATTAAAAAATAATGTGGGAGAGTGAGAGATTACTACTTTACTAATTGTAGAACGAATATTATAATAATTTCGATAAACTATGCAAACGTTTTCTTTGAAGGAGATGGTGTAAATATGTTGAAAAAAATAACAGTAGTCGGCTTGTCGGTTGTTTTGTTTTTACCTAGTATACATGTGGGGAGTAAAGTGTATGCAGATACGGTTAACAATGGAACGTTAATGCAGTATTTTGAGTGGTATGCTCCGAATGATGGTAATCATTGGAATCGCTTGCATTCAAATGCTGAAAATTTAGCTCAAAAAGGAATTACATCTGTTTGGATACCACCTGCATATAAAGGAACTACGCAAAATGATGTAGGATATGGAGCGTATGATCTATATGATTTAGGGGAATTCAATCAAAAAGGAACGGTGCGGACGAAATATGGGACAAAAGCACAGTTGAAATCTGCAATTGAAGCTTTACATAAGCAAAACATCGATGTATACGGCGATGTAGTTATGAATCATAAAGGTGGAGCAGATTATACTGAAAATGTAACGGCTGTTGAGGTAGACCGTAACAATCGAAATGTTGAGGTATCAGGTGATTATGAAATTAATGCATGGACGGGGTTTAACTTTCCTGGGCGCGGAGAAGCTTATTCTAATTTCAAATGGAAATGGTATCATTTTGACGGAACGGATTGGGATGAAGGGAGGAAATTAAATCGAATTTATAAATTTAGGGGTATAGGTAAAGCGTGGGACTGGGAGGTGTCTAGCGAGAATGGAAATTATGATTATTTAATGTATGCAGATCTTGATTTTGATCATCCAGATGTTGCGAATGAGATGAAAAATTGGGGGACGTGGTATGCGAATGAATTAAATTTAGATGGCTTTCGTTTAGATGCTGTTAAACATATTGATCATGAATATTTACGCGATTGGGTAAATCATGTCAGACAGCAAACAGGAAAAGAAATGTTTACAGTGGCTGAATATTGGCAAAATGATATCCAAACTTTAAATAATTATTTAGCGAAAGTCAATTATAATCAATCTGTATTTGATGCACCACTGCATTACAATTTTCATTATGCTTCAAAAGGAAATGGGAATTATGATATGAGAAATATTTTAAATGGAACAGTAATGCAAAATCACCCTGCACTTGCAGTTACTCTCGTTGAGAATCATGATTCTCAGCCTGGACAGTCATTGGAATCTGTAGTAAGTCCGTGGTTTAAACCGTTGGCATATGCATTTATTTTAACTCGTGCAGAGGGGTATCCTTCAGTTTTCTATGGTGATTACTATGGGACAAACGGAAATAGTAGTTATGAAATTCCAGCATTAAAAAATAAAATTGATCCGATTTTGACGGCACGAAAAAACTTTGCATATGGTACGCAGCGTGATTATTTAGACCATCCAGATGTAATTGGCTGGACAAGAGAAGGGGATGATGTACATGCGGATTCCGGTTTAGCGACATTAATCTCAGATGGACCAGGAGGATCAAAGTGGATGGAAGTTGGAAAGAATAACGCGGGGGAAGTATGGTACGATATGACGGGTAATCAAACAAATACTGTAACAATTAATAAGGACGGATGGGGACAATTCCATGTAAGTGGAGGATCAGTTTCCATATATGTTCAGCAGTGAATTGGTGATAGAAAAGAAGAGGTAGACTGAAATATAAGTCTTCCTCTTCTTTTTATATTGTTATCATACCTAGATTTTTATTTTAATAAATGAATTAATCGACTTTTAAAACAACAAGAGATGCATTGGAATAAATAATATCACCAGTAGCTTCTCTTATTCGTACCCGAAGAACATCTCCTTGGTTTAAAGGTAATAAATCAGTTCTGGCGGATGTAGCTCTTACCCCAGAACCACCACCAACTCGTGTTTCAATTGCGAATTGAATAGAATCGTTTATTGTAAGATTTAATATACTAGACGAAATAGCTTGTATCGCAAATACGATTGAAAAGGATACAGAGTATACACCAGTGGTATTAATTGTAATGGAGTTGTCTACTGGATTTAGAGTAGTTTCACTAACAGGTCCTGGAACGGTAAAATTAACATTTGTATTAACTACGGCTGAAAAACCGATACCTATTTCAGAAGTTATTGTTCCAAATACGGGGAGTATCCCGAAACCGGTTGCTCCAGTAGGACCAGTTATTCCAATTCCGGTAGATCCTGTAACCCCAGTAGGACCAGTTATTCCAATTCCGGTAGATCCTGTAACCCCAGTAGGACCAGTTATTCCAATTCCAGTAAAACCTGTCGCACCGGTAGGTCCTGTCATTCCAGTAGGTCCGGTTGGGAATGTAAATGGTGGAATTGGTGGTAGTGTGGGGCCAATTAAATTGGGTTCAAGAGTAGGTCCGTGTAAAATGATGTATTGTTCGCTCATATAGTAACCTCCTATGATTGCTTGTCATAATTATTAAATGTATTAGAGAAAGTAAATGACATTCGCAATAGCGGAGGTGCTTATTTAATTTTTTCGCAGCGAAATTAAAGTTAGTACTTTAAAGTTCGATACAATAAAAAACTGTATTGTGATTGCTATAGAACTAAATATTAGTATGTTTTTAACGTGATTTTCATAGATATTATATTTGCTTTACGATAAAATAAATATAGTGTGAAATTACACTATAAGTGTAAAGTGATAATAAAAGGGTGTTTTTACACTTGTGGTTATGAGAAGAAGTTCTTTATATAAATCGTAATTTAAAATCTATAAGGACATTTTTGTATAGGCAGTAATAGCAAAAGGAGAGGCAATATGAAAAGAACAATAATGAAATATAGCATAATGTTTAGTTTGTTACTATTAACATCATGTGATATATCGGATGAAGAAATTGAACAAAAAGCACAAAGTTATACAAAATCGGAGCATGGTATTTCTGTGAAACTAGATCGAATTGAAATACCCGAACAAGGTAAGGGTTTTTTAGGTCCGGACACACGAACCGCTTATGTACAGCAAGTAGATGAACCGCATTTGCAATTTCAAATATCCTTCGATGGACGAAGCTCTCCAAAGGTAAATAATGATAACTATAAAATAAAAAAAGAAGCGATTGATTTACGAGAAAGATTCAATACATATTATGAAGAAAAAGGAAATAATACTATACTTACTTTCGAACAAATGCAGACGGGAGATATTGTTTTCGATAAGGATGCAGAGAAAAGAATAGCGAAGAAACATCCGAAGCATTATGTTACGGCAGTTTTTAGAAGTAATACTATTTCAGATGTAAACAATCCTGTACATATGGAAACATTAGCGGAGGTTGCAAGAAGTATAAAAGAATTCAATAAAACAATTGAAAATAGTAAGAGTAGTGTGGAGGATATAACAATTCAGTTGCCAAATGATAATAAGGATGTATTACTACATATTGCGATAGATTATATAGTAACGGCTGAAGATGCGAAAAAGACCCTTGAGAAAAAGGTTGATTATATGAAAGCTTTACAATCTGCAAGGGAATAGTTTGACACCTTTACTTCTCACGAAACATATAGTATGATGATTTCAGTAAATTAGATTTCAATGACTATAATATAAATTAATGAGAGGTGCTTTTTGTGAGTGCGGTAGGTACTAAATAGGAAAAATTTAATGAAATAAATCGGATAAGACCAGGGGATTTTTATGTATACCATACCCCTAATTTTGTCATGGATTTATTTCGATACCTATGAAGATACCTACAATACTTTATAAAGCGTGTAATAAGGGGATTGCTATCCGTTTTTATGGCTTATTTCCTCATATGTTATTACTCATGCCTTGTAAATGTAAAAGCTGCGGTATCCCCGCAGCTTTTTTGTATATATTTTAAATGTATAAAAATGGTAATTGAATAATGTAGGGCTCATTGGAATCTAATGAGTAGGTATCTTCATTTATGATAGAAATCAATCAAAGTGAGGAGAAACAAAATGAATACGATGACTTTTGAAAAGTTACAATATAACGAATTAAAGGATATAGTGAAATCTTATTGTGTAAGTGGATTAGGTAAAGAATTATTAGATAAATTAGAGCCGAGTACGAGTATAAAAGTAGTGAGGAATCGCTTGAATGAAACGACAGAAGCACGAGCTATAGTAGATGCAGAAGGGCATGTTCCTTTCTTCGGTATTTCAAATATTGCTAGTACAATTCAAAAATTAGAAAAAGGGATGATTTTAGATCCTGAAGAGTTAGTAAGTGTTTCAGACTTTTTACGCGGCTGTAGAAAGATTAAAAAGTTTATGTTAGATAAAGAATTTTTTGCGCCAGTATTAGCTTCTTATGCAAATTCAATGACTGAATTTAAAAGTATTGAAGAGGAAATCAACTTTTCCATTAAAGGCAATAGTATTGATGCAGCTGCTAGTAAAGAGTTAAAACGAATTCGTAATAACATTGATTCAGTAGATGGGAAAATAAAAGAACGTTTAACAAAGTTTTTAAATAGTAGTGCAAATAAGAAGTACATTCAAGAATTCTTTATTAGTAAGAAGGATGATAGGTATACGATTCCAATTAAATCTTCTTATAAAAATCAAGTTGCGGGAAGTATAGTTGAAGCGTCCGCTAAAGGTTCTACTGTATTTATAGAACCGCATACGGTTACAAAGTTAAATGCGGAACTCGCAAGTTTGAAAGCAGAAGAAGCGATGGAAGAGTATCAAATTTTAGCGACTTTATCAGGAATGGTAGTAGAAAGTATTTATCATATAAAAATTAATATGGAATTAATTAGCCAATATGATATGGTATTTGCGAAAGCGAAGTTTAGTAAATCAATCGATGGAATAGAGCCGAAATTAAATGATCATGGCTACATTCATTTAGTAAATTGTAAGCATCCGCTTTTAAGTGGGAAAGCAGTACCGTTACACTTTGAAATCGGTCAAAACTATCGTAGTTTAATTATTACAGGACCAAATGCGGGCGGGAAAACAATTGTGCTAAAAACAATCGGATTGTTAACTTTAGCGACAATGTCAGGCTTGCATATTGCTGGAGATAAAGAAACAGAAATTGCTATTTTCGAAAATGTATTTGTAGATATTGGTGATAATCAAAGTATTGAAAATGCATTAAGTACATTTTCATCTCATATGAAAAATCTATCTGAGATTATGAGGGAATCAAATAATAATACATTATTGTTATTTGATGAAATAGGAAGCGGGACTGAACCGAATGAAGGGGCAGCACTTGCAATTTCTATTTTAGAGGAGTTTTATCTTGCAGGATGTATTATAGTTGCGAGTACGCATTACGGTGAAATCAAACGATTCTCCGAAATGCATGATGATTTTATGAATGCAGCGATGCAATTTAATAGTGAGACGCTAGAACCACTTTATAAATTAGTAATCGGAAAATCAGGTGAAAGTAATGCACTTTGGATTGCAAATAAAATGAACGTAAGAGAGCGTGTACTGCAAAGAGCGAAAGAGTATATGGGGAATAAAGAGTACGCTCTAGAACAAGTGAATGAAAGTAAAATTAGAAAACCGAAATTTGTGCAAGAAAAAAGAGAAAATCATTACGAGTATAAAATCGGCGATCGTGTAAAAGTATTAGATTATGATGATTTTGGTATTATCTATAAGGAAATAGATAATTTCTATAACGTCGTTGTATATTATAACGGTGAATTTGTTGAAGTGAATGTAAAACGTATTACGTTAGAGGTAGCGGCGAAGGAATTATACCCAGAGGGATATGATTTAAATACAGTATTTGTCGATTATAAAGAAAGAAAAATGCAGCATGATATAGAGCGCGGATCGAAAAAAGCGCTTCGTAAAATTCAAAAAGAAATAAGAAAGAATAGAGGATAATATAGAATGGTAACGATTAGACAAGAACAAAAAAACGATTATAGAAAAACAGAAGAAGGTGTACAACAAGCATTTTTACATGAAGAATTTAGTGATAAAAAAGAGCATGAACTTGTAAAACGTATTAGAGAATGTGACGCATTTATTCCAGAGTTATCAATCGTTGCAGTAGATGAGGAAATAGTCGGTCACATTCTGTTATCCAAAATTACGATAGAACAGGATGGAACTTCTGTAGAATCATTAGCGCTTGCACCTGTATCAGTTGCTAGGGACCATCAGAAAAAAGGAATCGGCGGGAAGCTTATTGTAGCTGCGTTAGAAAAAGCGAAAGAACTTGGATATGGATCAGTTGTAGTGTTAGGGCATCCAGAATACTATCCGAAATTTGGTTTTAAGAAAGCAAGAGAGTGGAATATAAAAGCACCATTTGAAGTGCCAGATGAAGTGTTTATGGTGATTGAGCTAAGTGAGAACGCTCTGCAAGGTGTAGAAGGAGTTGTTCAGTATTCGAGTGCTTTTGCTGAGTAGGAATATCAGTTGAAAAATGTAATCATAAAAGATGCTATCTTTTTGTAGAGATATACAGAAAGATAGCTTTTTTTATTTAGCAAATTCACTTACGTATATTTTGCTCAATGAATAATTAAGGTGGTAAAATTGATATAGAAATGTAAAGGGAGAGAATAGAATGAAGAATCGAGAAACAGATAGCAATGAGAATGTAGTTACGTTATATGTTACAAGACACGGAAAAACAATATTAAATACGAATCATCGCGCGCAAGGTTGGGCAGACTCCCCGTTAGTAGAAAAAGGTGTTGAAGTTGCCTCTAATTTAGGAACAGGATTAAAAGATGTTCATTTTACGAATGCGTATAGTAGTGATAGCGGCCGAGCGATTGAAACTGCTAATTTAGTATTAAAATATAGTGAGCAATCAAAGTTAAAACTTGAGAAAAGAAAAAAATTACGAGAATTAAATTTTGGTATTTTTGAAGGTGAAAAACTTGAAAATATGTGGGATGTGGTTGGAAAAGCTGCAGGCGTTGCATCACCAGAAGAACTTATGAAGTTTTCTATTCAAGAAGTGATTAATCTTATTAGAGCAGCAGACCCTACGAAACAGGCGGAAGATTGGGAATTATTTTCTACTCGTATAAAAGAAGAGATTGATAAAATTAGTGAAGAAGCTGCTGCAAATGGTGGCGGTAATGTTTTAGTTGTCGTTCATGGGCTCTTGATTACTACCTTAATCGAAATGTTAGACAGTAGCAAAACAAAACTTGGAGTAGAAAATGCTAGTGTGACCCAGGTTGTATATAAAGACGGAACATACACAGTCGAGTCTGTTGGAGATATGAGTTACGTTGCAAAAGGGAAAGAAAGTGTGGAAATATAAAAATAAGAAAAGGAAGGTAGAGAAATCTAGCTTCCTTTTTATTTTTAAATATATCATTTATTAGCTATAATCGTAATATTCTGTTAAAAAAGAACTGTGAAAATTATTGTAATGGTATAATTAGGGAGTAGGAACAACAAATTAGTTTGTAGTGTATTGGAGGGACATTAGTCTAGCTTTATATTTCATCTCATCTCGGAATCTAAAATAAGTATACGAGAAATAAAACAAAGTAAGGAATGTGTGAATATGGATCGAATATATTTTGTGGACAACCCGTGGCCTAATGGTCATCGAATTGTTAATTTTAAGTGGAGTGCACATTTTAAATATGCTGAGGAAGAAGAGTTAAATGGTATGGCTGGTTTGTATTTTGATTTGCATTTAGAGACCGCGGATTATGATGAGGAAGATTTGGATGAAGAAGATGAAGAGAATGAGGAAGAAGATGATTGGCAGGCTAAGATTGTATGGAACAACTTCCATAGATGCACTTTGTCATCAGAAGAATGGGATTTTAAAGGGTTTCGTGTAGGCAGTGATGAGGCGCCTTTTAATTTGGATACGCTAAATGGGAAGAGATTTGCAATTGATTGTTTATCGGAAGATGAGCAGCAGGACTTAGATTTAGAGTTAACTGCAT
Source organism: Bacillus sp. 16GRE42 (assembly GCF_019837435.1). Lineage (NCBI taxonomy): Bacteria > Bacillati > Bacillota > Bacilli > Caryophanales > Bacillaceae > Bacillus > Bacillus sp. 16GRE42. Next base: position 946,892 of record NZ_JADAXF010000001.1, on the reverse strand, counting down.
TTGACGTTTATTTACTTGGACATGATGCGTCAGCCTTTCATAATATTAAGTTTACTAGATTAGAAGGGCAGACATATCAAATTGAATGGAAAGGGAAATTGGCACTAGCGTATATTGGTGATTATGAATTTAAATATGATTTTCATACACTAATTACCTCAACATCATTTAGTGGAATTAATATTCCTAATGAAATATCTGATTATGAGGCGTATGTTTTGCTAAAAAGATTTGTTAGTAATCCAGTATTGTTTGAATTGCAACATGATAAAGGGGATAGACGATTTGTATTGAAATAAAAATATATTATTGCATTTATGAAATGTATGAGTAAAAGGCTACCGTATTCGACATAGTTAATAACTTTGGTGTCGGAAAATTAAAAGAAAATGATACATAGTATGTGATTTATGTTCAGTTCTAAGAAGAAAAGAATATTAACAATTATATGGAGAAGTGATTATGTTGATTGAATTCGTTCATTTGTTATTTGGAAAACCGTGTGAAAAAGGTGATTCGTTCCAAACTAAGTTTCCACGTTTTATTTATTGGAGTGCAGTTGTATTTTATTTTTTTGGAATGCTATTATTTTTGGTTTTTTCTTTTATTGATACTGTATTTATTGGATCGTTGATATTTGGAGGTTTGTTTTTTCCTTTAATATTTAGATTTGTTTATTATATAAACTTAAAAATGAGGGGCCTAGAAAGAGAAGCATAGACAGAAAAAATATAAATAACTGGGTAATTGAAAAGAAGCGAAATCGAACATAAATAACGTTAAAAAAGGAAGTGAAGAAATATATTCTAGCTTCCTTTTTTTATTAGTACGATTATGGAATTAATAAAATCTTCCCTGTACTTTTTCGGCTCTCTAATAATTCATGAGCACGGGCACCGTCTCGTAAAGAGAATGTAGTAGGACTTGTGATTTTTACTTTTTCGGTCGCAATCCATTCGAATAATTGAGAGGAGCGTTCTTTTCTCTCTTCATAAGATGTAAGCACGTTCCAAAGGTCTCCGCCAGTTAAAGTTTTCGAAGTATCCATAAGCATACGCGGATCAACGGGCGCAGGATTACCACCAGCCATTCCGTAAAATACGACAGTACCACCAGTTTTAGTTGCGCTAAAACTTTCCTCTAATGTAGAACCTACTGATTCATATACAACATTTACTCCATCACCGTTTGTTGTTTCAAGTACTTTCGCAGGCCATGCTTCAGTATATAAAAATACGTGATCAGCACCAGCTAACGTAGCTATCTGTGCTTTTTCTTTTGATGAAGTTAGGCCGATTACTTTTCCGCCTAGTAGTTTAATTATTTGAATAAGAAGTTGCCCAACACCACCAGCTGCGGCATGTACTAAAGCTATATCACCTTGTTTTATTTCATAGCTATCTTTCGTTAAGTAATGTGCTGTTAGACCTTGCAATAAGACAGAAGCGGCTGTTTCAAAAGAGATAGAATCTGGAAGCTTAATTGCTTTCTCCGATGGAACAGCAACTAGGTCTGCATTTGCAAATGGGACATCAGCAAATGCAATACGGTCTCCAGGATTAATATTCGTAACGTCAGCTCCTACTTTTTCAACAACGCCAGCTCCTTCATAACCTAATACATATGGTGGGTTGCCAGCGAGATGATAATCACCGCGGCGTCTATAAATATCAGCGAAATTTAAACCGATTGCTTTCGTGCGGACAAGAATTTCATTTGGATTTATGATTGGATCATGTATTTCTTTATATTGTAGTACATCCGGATTTCCGAACTGTTCGAAACAAAGTGCTTTCATATGGAATCCCTCCATTTTTATTGTTTGTCGATGCTCTTTATCATACAATACAAATATCAATAGACAAAGAGGATTATTTCGATGAAATCAATCGGGAATATCGATTGAAAAGAGGGACGATAAATGGAGATAAAACAATTAATTACATTTAAAGTAGCAGCGGACACTTTGAATTTTACGCAAACTGCGAAGAAATTAAACTTTGCTCAATCGAGTGTAACGGCGCAAATTAAAACGTTAGAAGCAGAGTTAGGTACGCCGTTATTTGAAAGATTAGGAAAACGTCTTTTTTTAACTGAAGCAGGCAGAAAGTTTCAACTATATGCCGACAAGATGATTGCACTCAGTAACGAAGCAAAAATGGCTGTGAAAGATGATGAGGAAATAGCAGGTACGTTAATAATCGGTGCGCAAGAAAGCCAATGTACATATAGACTTCCTTCTATATTAAAGAGGTTTAAAGCACAATTTCCTCAAATAAAGCTTATATTTAAACCAGCACATTCCAATAAAGATGCGAGGGAACAATTGATGGAGGGAAAAGTCGATCTTGCCTTTATTTTGGACGAATGTAAAACAGAAGATGCTTTACATGTGGAGCCGCTTATGAAAGAAGAATTAAAAGTAGTAGCTGCTTCAGGGCATTATTTACTCGAGCAAACTTCCGTTTCTACAAAAGATTTAGAGAAGGAAACACTTTTGTTAACAGAACTCGGTTGCTCGTATAGAACTTTATTTGAAGAGCTATTTCGTACAGAAGATGTGTATCCAGCAAATAAAATTGAGTTCGTTAGTGTCGAGGCAATTAAACAATGTGTTATTGCAGATTTAGGTATAGCAGTTTTACCCGCGATAGTAGTAGAAAAAGATATACGAGAGGGAACGATAAAAGAGTTACATTTAGAAAATGCAATTTCACCGATTTATACACAAATTGCTTGGCATAAAGATAAATGGATGACAGCGCCACTGCAGCAATTTATTGATGTGACGAGGGAGTTTTTTACAACAGATTAAGTGGAGAAATATTTATTTTATATAAAAGAAAAAATGGCAATTTTGTATAAAGAACCGATGCTTGCATGTAACAAGTATCGGTTCTTTTATGTTTTAAATAAAGAATGCTATAAAATGTGTATTTCTCAACTTTTTTTCTTAGACAGATAAGTAAAATTCTTCGTATATTCCAATAATCATAAGGAAATTTACAACGTTTATCCGTTTCTGTAAGATGCCTCTAGGAAGCATGAAAGGAGGGCTTACATAGCGGTATAGCTTGTTTTTATGATACGTACTTATTTTTGGGGAGGAGATTTGCAATGTTTAAAAAGTTAATGAAAGTATGTGTGTTAAGTGTAGCGAGTGTAGGTGTATTATTTAGTTTTCAAGGAAGTACATTTGCAGCTACTGATTTAAGTAGTTACTATGACGGGAAAAATCCGGCTACAACGAAAGTATACGGAGGCAGTACAACGTGTGATGCAGATGGATTTAATGCAAAGTCTACAGCGGTGTATGAGGGGAGTAAAAAAGTAGGGACAGTGTATTTACGTTACAGTAATAAATGTCACGCAGCATGGTCTAAGCTTGTTTTAGATCAACCAGCACCTTCCGTTTCTGGAGGGATATATGCTTACGCTGTTATTAATAAATATAAAAACGGTGTATTTCAAAAATCAGTAGACTCTAATAGTGGTAATGGAGCAATAAAAACAGGTCAAACGAGCACGTATACAGGAATGGTATTTGATTTAACTGCTGATTTTGGTTATACGGCTGATGCCGAAGCGGTGACGATTAATAATGGTTACGGGAAAACTGGACGTTATTAATAAAGGAGTGGAATTCTATGAAGCTTTTTAAAAAGGTAAGCGCATGTCTTTGTCTGGCATTGCTCGTCATAACTAGTGTTTTTAGTACGACGAATAATGATAAAGCATTTGCAGAAGACCATTCATATGATGGGAAAAGCCCTTACTACAATAGCTGTGATCAATCAGCAGTAACGAAAGAAAAGAAGTGGATTGATTCTAATTCATATGTGGAATTAAAATTTAGCACGACGTGTAAAACAGCGTGGGCAAAGGTTACTGTAACTCGTGCAGCGGTTTATAATAACGAAGCTGATGCAAGGATAGTCAGAAAAACCGATGGAAAGGCATATACTTGCGGAAGTGCTGGAGGAAATGGTGTTGTGAATAAAGGGCAAACATCATGTTATACGCCAATGGTATATGATTTAGATCCAAGAAAGGCACAAGCACAAGGGAAACATGCCATTCCGAATAGTGATGCATATAATTATGCGGAGACAATTTGGTATTAATATAATACATGAGTTAAGAGTTGTTATTTGATATAAAAATGAAAGAGCCTTATTGCATTTTAGTGTGGTAAGGTTCTTTCAAGTTGTTAATAGTTTAAGAACAGTTATTTACAATGACATCTCTTTATAATCACTTTTAAGTATCGCCATAATAATTTCATCTGAGAATGTATCGTTATAAAATAAAGATTGACGTAAGGTTCCTTCTTTTACAAACCCAATCTTTTCATAAGCTCTAATTCCGCGTAAATTATGGCTAAATACTTCTAACTGTAACCGATTTAAATATAGTTGTTCAAAAACAAATTTTAAAACAATTGTAATAGCTTCAGTTCCATATCCTTGTCCTGTTAGTGCTATTGAAAGCATTGATATTCTGAATCCTGCTCTTTTGTTCTCCTCATCGATATCTAAAATCGACAACTCTCCAATCATTTCGTCATTGCTTTGTAAACAAATAGCGAAATCATAGCGACTCGAATCATTATTTATATGAGCTATATGTGTCTTTATTTGTTCCAATGAAAAAGTAGGTTTGGTTCCAGTCATATAACGTATCTCTGTATCCATCGTACTTTCTAATATAATTGGGGCATCTAGTTCGCAAAGAGGTCTTAAATAAATTCTTTCACTCTCTAATCTCATTATAAATTTCTCCTTAAGTTTGGTGATAGAGTATATAAATATTTTTGCTCTACATGGAAGAAGAGTTTTATTTTGTGTATTGTTTGAAAAGTATGTGTCTTACTTTGATGTTACATGAATTTTATAATGATATGGTATACCTAAAACAAATGATAAAAGTTTTATACACAACAAAATGTATCAACAAGTTTTTTTATAATCGAATTAACTAAGGTCTGTATCAGGAGGAGTGTACCCAAGGTGACGAGCCATAGATACAATTTGTCCTTTATGATGAAACTCATGTGTCTCTGTATGAGTTAAAAGCCATATCGGTGTTGTACTCCAAGGTTCTTTTTGCCATTTCACTTCATTTGCTATATTTTCGAGCCAACGGTCATTGTATTCATCTAAAAAGTTTTGTACAGTCTCATCTACTAACTTAAATCTAGCACGGACTTTCTCCACATCTGCATGCTCAATTTCATAATCACTAGCGAATGAAAAATCTGCTCGTTTTTGCTTGAATGCAAATGATCCAAGCCAGTATCGATAGCAATCGGCTACATGAATATGCGTCTTTATAATACTACCGCTCCCGAAATTAGGAACAGTGCTATGTAATTTTTCTAGTGGAATTTCTTCCAAAAATGTAAATAGAGTTTCTCTTGTAGAGCTAATAAGATTATATTGTTGTTTTAAAATATGTAACATGAAATTAACACTCCTCTTTTATTTACTAAACTATTTGTGTAGTAAGTAATTCTATATGTACGAGAGGTGAACCTTTTTATTATTTTTACTAGGCATATTAGATGTATTTCTTAATCGTTTCTGATAGATTAAACAAGGTGAAACTTTAATAAGTTGAACATTCTTAGTTCATAATAAATGGTACATGAAGAAGGGGAACGATAAAATGAATAGACTAGTTGGCTTAAAACAATTTGAAATAACGCGCGGGGAACTGCTTAAATTTATGGAAACGTTAGATGATAAAACTGTAGATACACAGCCAGAGGGTTTTAACAATACAATTCGTTGGCATATTGGTCACGTGTTAACGGCAGCAGAAGTTTTCATGTTTGGAAAAGAATTTAAACAATTACCAACTGAATATCCAGGTATGTTTGGGTATGGATCAAGACCGTCTAAATGGAAAACAGAAGGACCATCGTTAGAAGTGTTAACGGCTCAATTAAAAGAACAAGCTAAACGTATTAACGAAATTCCAGCAGAAGCATTTGAAAATAAACTGCCAGAGCCATTCCTAGGATTGGAAACAGTAGGAGAGCTATACGGTATGATGCTATATCATGAAGCTGATCATATTGGGCAAATGAAGGCGATGGAACGTATTATTAAGGCTCTTTAGTTTTAATTGCATATGAAAAACGAAATCACAGATGTTTTGTGAAAATTGAGGTGTAAGTAGTTACAATCTTATTTTTCACAATACAGGTGTAATGTTAAATAATATAAAGACAAAAAAAGATAGATAATTTATTATCTATCTTTTTTTGTTGTTGAACTTTTTGAAGGATTATGAACGATTATCATCGTGATACTGATGAAGTAGGAATAGTTATTATTTTTTGTTTTACATAATAGAAAAATATTGAAGATAATACAAAAATAAGGTTGCAAAATCTGTATGAAATATAAGTATAATAGAGAAGAACTAGAAATAGGGGTGAATACTATGATTACATTAGAACAAAAGTTGGAGCAATACACACATACATATGCACAGATAAAGGGAGAACTAAAATGGAAAACGAGTGATTCTCGAACAGGAATGATGATTGCTGCTATGTATGCAGGTAGTGATAAATTGTTTGATCTCGGACGTTTTTTAGAAATTAGTAGTTATATTAAGAATCAGGTAGGGATGTTTTCATACTTAAAGTCTTATCATCGCTTTGTTGTGGCCGCAACATTAGATATTCACTTTACAGATTACAAGAAAGCTTTTCGGAAGTTTTTAGATTTATATGAACAATTGGTTGCTGGTGGTTTTAGCCGAAGTATATTTACTTATCTCGCAGCTGCTGTGCTTTTAACAGAAGAAAATGAACAGCATGGCACGCACATTCAGCGTTCGATGCAAGTATATAAACGCATGAAAGAGGATCATCTTTTTCTTACAGGTACAAATGATTATCCGCTCGCAGTTTTACTAGCAGGACAATCAGAGAATGTAGAAACACTTATGGACCGAGTAGAACGTCTGTATCAGAAACTAGCGAGAGCTGGTTTGCGTAAAGGGAATGATCTTCAGTTTTTAAGTCATATCCTCTCACTAAAGAAGGATGTCCGTGAAGAAATGTTAGTTGCAACATGTACAAACATATGGAAGTTGTTAAAACAAGAAAAAGTTAAAGTGAAACAGATGCATTACCCAGCTATCGGGCTACTAGCGTTACTTGAGGATGGAGAAAAAGAGGTTCATGCTATTAAAGCGTTGATTGAAAAATTGCAGGGAGAGAAATTATTCCGTTGGCATACAGATGCGAATATTCTTATTGCTATTCAACTGTTCGTAAGTCAGAAAGGTGAGGAAAGTAAAGCTACCAACACAGGTTTACAAACTATGATAGAAGTCCTCATACAAGCACAACAGGCAGCTATGATGGCAACGATTGCTGCTTCATCTGCTGCAACATCTTCTGCTAGTACTAGTTCATAATGTGCAATTGCGTATGCTCTTGTAATTTATAACTCCTTTGATAAGGACGGTTTAAAAAATATTATTAAAAAAGCCCATCACTCTCTAATGAGTGATGGGCTACCTGTTTTTACATAATCAGCGTTATTTTTTGGACTCCTTCAAACGTTTGAGTTGTGTAACAATCATAATGCTAATAACAACGAGTAAAAACCATGAGCTAATTTTGCTTAAGTGAACGAGATTCCACGCTTCCCGTTGATTTGGATATTGCCATGCTCCGAAAAAAGTTGCGATGTTCTCTGCAATCCAAATAAAGAAACCAATAAGGAAAAAGGAGAGAACGAGTGGCATTTTATATGTAACACCTCGTAATGAAAATTCTACAAATGTTCGAAAGAAAACGATGAATAAAAGAACAGTTAACACCCATCTAAAGTCATTTGAAAAATGATGTGTAAAAAAATTAAAGTAAATCATTGCTCCTAACGGCACGGCAAAAATAGCTTTCGGCCAATGATGCATTTGTAAATGCAATCTTCTCCACGCTTGGCATATGTAACTTGCAACACTTGCGTACATAAAACCGCTGTAAAGTGGAACTCCAAAAACTTTTGAATATGCCTCTTCCGGATAACTCCATGAACCGAAATGTACTTTATATATTTCTAGTAGAAGGCCGATGAGGTGGAAGACAGTAATTACTTTTAATTCGTCTTTCGTCTCAAGCCCAGTCTTGTACATAATCCACTGCATAAGAAGACATACGATGAGTATGAAATCGTAGCGGTATAACCCTGGGATAGAAACTATTTTTGAAAGGGCTAGTGTTAAGAAAATAACGACTGGGAATAAGCAAGATAATGCTTGCTCGTAAGTGAAGTGTAATAGTTGTTTTATATAGAACATTGTGTCACCTTCGATATTTTTGTTAGAAAACTCGAAATAATGACTAAGTATACTACAATTTTAAAAATAAGCCAGTAGTCTATTTTTCATGTATTTGTAAGTTTTAGAAAGGAATTGTAATAAGTATTTTAATATTTAACAAAGTGAAAAAATAGTTTGCTATTTAAAAAAAGTGAGGATATAATATCTAAATGAAAATGATAATTATTATCAATGATAATTATAAATAAAAAATAATTATAAAAAACAACTGAATATAAAGGATGAAATGAAACATGTTACATAAGCCTGCTGTATATGCTAGCAATAATCGCTGGATACATATTAAGTTCATATGTTTCATGAGCTTAACAATTTTATGTTTAATTGGGTCTATATTTTTGGCCGTTGCATTTGGTGCAAAGGATATTCATTTGCAAACAGTATGGGCAGCGGTTTTTGATTATAATCCGAAATTAACGCAGCACCAAATTATTTATGAATTAAGGCTCCCAAGGGTAATTGGCGCAGCGGTTGTAGGAGCTGCTTTTGCAGTCGCTGGGGCTGTAATGCAAGGGGTAACACGAAATCCTTTAGCGGATGCGGGTGTACTCGGAATAAATGCAGGTGCGATGTTTGTAGTAGCACTTAGTTTTGCCTTTTTCCCGCATATGCCGTATTCCTATTTGATGATTGTTTCCTTTATTGGAGCAGTCTTAAGTACAGTACTCATTTTTATTATCGGATCGGCTACTTCAGGTGGGTTAACACCGATGAGGTTAACGATTGCTGGAGCAGTTATGGCCGCACTTTTACATTCGTTAAGTTCAGGTGTTGCAATTTATTATGATTTAAGCCAAGATTTAGCGTTTTGGTACGCTGGTGGTGTTGCAGGAGTTAAGTGGGAACACTTGAAATTTTTAGTTCCTATTATTCTCATAACGATTGTTTTTGCGACAGTGTTAGGGCGATCTATTTCACTCATATCAATGGGGGATGATGTTGCTACGAATTTAGGAGTAAAAACGAACCGAACGAGAATACTAGGGATGATTATAGTAGTCATTCTTGCTGGTGTATCTGTTTCAGCTGTTGGCTCTATTGGGTTTGTAGGACTAGTTATCCCGCATATTGCTAGAAAATTAGTTGGTGTGAATTATCGACTCATTATTCCTATGTCAGCATTATTAGGAGCTATGTTATTAGTTTTAGCTGACTTAGGAGCAAGAACAGTAAATCCTCCTAAAGAACTTGCGATAGGAATTATGGTAGCTCTTGTTGGAGTTCCGTTCTTCCTCTATATAGCACGTAAAGTTGGGAGGGAGTTGTAAGTGAAGAAGATTTTAAACACGGATAAAAAGAGAGCTATTACTGTAACTACAATTTTCGGTTGTATTAGTATCGCTGTAATTTTAATTAGTTTAAATACAGGGACATTGAGCATAGCGCCGCTCAAAGTAATTCAAACGCTTTTCGGTTATGGTGATTTTGAGAGCGCAACAGTGCTATACGATTATCGTATGCCAAGAATTATAATCACAATGTTAGCAGGTATTGGTCTTGGGATTTCTGGTGCGATTTTGCAAGGGTTATCTCGCAATGCGCTGGCCGATCCTGGTATCCTCGGATTACATTCAGGTGCATCTTTCGGGCTAATTATATTTGTTACTTTCTTTCATTCTATTAATGAGAATGCATCGATTTTAATACCGTTATTTACATTTGGCGGGGGAGTGCTAGCTGCATTTTTAATTATTATACTTGCGAGTGATCGGTCAAAAGGTTTACTTCCTATTCGACTTATTCTTGTTGGTATTGCAGTTTCAGCTGGATTTAGTGCGATTTCGTTATTTTTCTCTCTTAAGTTAAATGATGAAACGTATACATTCGCTTCTAGATGGTTAGTTGGTAATGTGTGGGGAAGGGATTGGATTCATGTCCTTGCATTATTACCTTGGATTTTCATACTAACTCCATATGCATGGCTAAAATCTAAAACGTTAAATGCATTGTCACTAGGTGATAGTGTGGCAGCAGGACTTGGAGTTTCTGTTCAAAAAGAACGGTTACTACTTTTAGCTACAGCGGTTGGATTGTCTTGTGCGAGTGTATCGATGGCTGGAGGGATTGGTTTTATCGGTTTAGTTGCTCCGCATATTGCCAGAAAGTTAGTAGGTACTACATATCAACACTTTCTTCTTTTAGCTGGTATTATCGGAATGATTATTTTAGTGCTAGCAGATACGATAGGTCGTTCTATATTTGAGCCAAACTCTATTCCAGCTGGTGTAGTAGTGGCCGCTTTAGGAGCACCGTATTTTCTTTATTTACTTACAAAAACAAAATAAATACTTCAAAGAGGAGAACATATGAAAAAGAAACTTACTATTTTATTTAGCATGATGTGTATTTTAGTATTAGCAGCATGTGGTCAAACGAAAGCTAATGAAGAGGCAACGAAAAAAACGGAAAAAAGTAATGACCCAAAAATTGCTTCAATGTCTATTCACTTAACAAATGATTTACTTGCATTAGGAATTACACCAGTAGGTTCTGTAATTGGTGGAGATTTAAAAGATTTCTTACCGCATGCAAAAGAACAACTGAAAGATACGAAGAAACTTGGTGTTGTAACTGATCCAAATATGGAAGCATTACTTCAATTAAAGCCATCTGAAATTTATGTTGATGAAAAATACGCTGGCAAAGATGTAGCGAAATACGAAAAAATTGCAAAAACGCATACTTTCAATTTAGATGAAGGTACGTGGAGAGATCATTTAAAACAAGTTGGTAAACTTGTAAACCGTGAGAAAGAAGCGGATACATATATTCAAGATTACGAAGAGCAATCAAAACGAGTAAAAAATTTAATAGATAAAGAGCTAGGTAATAACGAAAAAGTAATGGCAATTCGTGTTACTGCAAAAGAATTACGTGTATTTAGTACGAAAAGACCGATGGGGCCAATTTTATTCCAAGACTTAGGATTGCAACCTGCAAACGGTGTAGAGAAAATTGATGGAAACCGTCCTTTCGAAGTCATTTCACAAGAAGTATTACCTGACTTTGATGCAGATGCTATTTTCGTTGTTGTAAACGGAGATGATAAGGCAAAAGCTGCATTTAAGCAACTTCAAGAAACACCAATTTGGAAAGACTTAAAAGCTGTTAAAGGCAAGCGTGTATACATTATCAATGACCAACCATGGCTTGACTATTCTGCTTTAGGTAACAAAATGGCAATGGATGAAGCGGAGAAAATGTTTACGAAATAATATCGATTCGTTGTTAGGAAGATCCTCTAAATTTGGGGGTCTTTTTTATTGTTAGAATAAATGAAAAATTATACAATGAATGTAATTTAATGTAGAGGAGATGTGCCAATGTCAGCGCTTATTGTAAGTATCTCGTGTATAAAGCAGTTTATAGAACGAGGGGATAAATAGGCTGAAATAAGTATCCCCGTTATTTAATAAAGGGGGAGTTTGAAATGACAATGAATCTTTTTCAAAATAAAACGATTAAATTATCAGCTATTAGAGAAGCGGATGCTGAAGTAATGGCTATGTGGCAAGAAGATAGTGAGTATTTAAGAAATGTAGATACAGATGTAGCATTCCCGCAATCGATACAAGAAATAGCAAGTAATGGGCTATTAAAAGGACGAAGATCGAATAGTGTTTCTTTCATGGTAAGGACAGTTCAAGATGATCGCTTAATTGGTTTTGTGGCGATTCATGGCATAGAGTGGAATAACAGAATGGGTTTATTAGCCATTGGTATAGGAGAGGGAAATGATAGAGGGAAGGGGTATGGAAGAGAAGCAATCAATCTTATATTAAATTATGCATTTTATGAATTGAATTTACACCGCGTCGGTCTTGATGTTATTTCTTATAACAAAGCTGCTATTAAGTTATATAAAAAGATGGGTTTTCAGATGGAAGGCTGTATGAGAGAAGCGGTGCAAAGAGATGGGAAATGTTTTGATCGTATCATTATGGGGATATTGCGGGAGGAATGGATAGAGCTGCAAGATTAAAAATATATTCCATATTATATATGTAGTATGCAGGAGATATACCAGTAATTGGCGAAATTTTACAGTGCACTGATTGATTTTATAAGGAGTTATGCAAAATGAATTTAGAAAAAGCAAAACCAGTAAATGAAGAGGTCGCTGAATTGAAGGAACTAATTAAAGAATTACACGGAAGTGTACATCAACTTCAAAGTGAAGTGCAGCAACTAAGGCACGAAAGACCGGTTGTTGAAGTGAGAAAAGGTGTTCAATTATCGCCAGCAATCGTTGGACAAATTGGCGGTATGATTTTAGGTGGATTAGCAATTATCGGTATATTTTGGTGAACGAAAAAAAGGTATGCAATTTAGCTGCATACCTTTTTCATTTTCGTTATTTGTCGGTAAGTCGATATTCTCTGTAGAATCATCGATATAATTTCACCCACTACAACTATTACATTAAATAACGTAAATATATATAAACATGTGATAGTAATAATGCAATAATAGTTAACGGTAAACCAATTTTTAAGAAGTCCATATACGAGAAAGCATGTCCTTCACGTTTTGCAATACCAGCAACGACTACGTTTGCGGATGCTCCGATTAATGTTCCGTTTCCTCCTAAGCAAGCCCCAAGTGATAACGCCCACCATAGTACTTCAATTTGCGGAGAGTCGACAGATAATCCGAGTCCTGTAGCTAAATCTTGAATAAGTGGTATCATCGTTGCGACAAATGGGATATTGTCAATTGTTGCAGATGCAATGCCTGATACCCATAAGATAAGTATCGCAGCGAAACCGATATCACCGTTCGTTACGTCGAGCACTTCTTTTGCGAGTGAAGAAATGAGCCCGATATCAATTAACCCGCCAACGAGAACGAATAATCCAGCGAAGAAGAAAATGGTTACCCATTCAACGTGGGCAAATACATCTTCAATATCATGTTCTTTTACGCCAATTAGCATAAGAATTGTAGCGCCTGTCATCGCGATAACCGCAGCGTCTACATGAATAATCGAATGAAGTACAAAGCCTAAAATAGTTAGTCCTAAAATTGAAATGGATTTTAAAAGGAGGCTTTGATCTTTAATATAATCTTTTTCGTTCAATGCCATTAATATTTTATTTTGCTCAGGTGTTGTTTTTAGTTTGTTACGATACATAAAGTAAATAATGCCAAGTGTAACAATAGAAATAATAATTACGATTGGAGCTAAGTTTAGTAAAAAGGCATTAAAGTCTAAATGCTTATTTGCTGACCCAATCATAATGTTCGGTGGGTCACCGATTAATGTTGCTGTTCCGCCTATATTTGAAAATAGCACTTCTGAAATCAAATAAGGAACAGGGTTTACTTTTAAAATACGTGTAATGGATAGTGTAACAGGTACGATTAATAAGACGGTTGTTACGTTGTCCAAAAATGCAGAACCAACTGCGGTTAATAAAGATAGTAATAATAAAATGCGGATTGGTTTTCCACCAGCTGCCTTAGCTGCTTTAATAGCCACAAATTCAAATACGCCTGATTGACTCGTAATATGTACGAGAATCATCATCCCAATTAAAAGGGTGATTGTTTCCCATTGAATATGTGATGTGAAAGCGGTATGTAAATCTACAACTCCAAAAATAATCATAATAGCAGCGCCGAATAGTGCGATTACAGCACGATTCAATTTCTCAGAAATAATAAATCCGTACGTGATTAAAAATACGGCAATTGCAAAATAATATTGCCAATTTGCTACTTCATGTGCTGATTGTTCCAATCATGTCACCTTCTTTAAAGTATGTATTCAATTGTCGAAATGTATCTCGCTATATTAATACGGGATAAAATATATTGTAGCAAATTCAAAAAAGAAAGAAAACTATTTAACAAAGTGAAGGAAAAAATATGATTTTTACATATCATATAAAAAATATAAAAAACACAGTGCAAATTATTAGGAAAAGTGAGCGTTGTCCTCTAATATAGAGATAGCAATTTACATTATTTTTGCGTAAAATGGTTTAAAGAGGTGAATTCCGATGGAAATAGTAAAAGATAGTTCTCTTATTCAAAATGAAATTGAACGTTTTGTAAATAAAGATGTATATATTCATTTAGAAACAACGAACGGAGCGTATGCGTCACACTTTAACGAAAAGATGATGACAGTTGGAGCATTCATTCGAAATGCAATTATTCGCTTTGAGCGCGGGAAGATTACTGGAACGAATCCATACCGAGTTGGTTTGAAAATGGATCATGGCTGGGTATATGCAGAAGGTATTACGCACTGGGAAGTAGACGATAAAGAGCGTTTATTACTAGCAGGGCATGATAACCAAGGCCGCTTAGCAGTTGCACTTGAGTTAAGCTTAACACCATTTAAGTAAGAAGGAGGGAAACTTATGGAGAGACATGTACTTGTTGTATTTCCGCATCCAGATGATGAAGCATTTGCGGCGGGAGGAACAATTCGCTTATTAACAGATCAAGGAGTACCTGTAACGTATGCATGTGGTACTTTAGGACAAATGGGACGTAACATGGGGAAAAATGTATTCGCTAACCGTGAAACGATTCCAAATATCCGTGAAAAAGAATTAAAAGATGCATGTGAAGCGATGGGAATTCAAGATTTAAGAATGCTTGGTTTTCATGATAAAACGTTAGAATTTGAAGATGTTGATTTCGTTGCAGATAAAATTGAAGCAATCATTCAAGAAGTAAATCCATCTCGAATTATTACATTTTATCCAGAGCACGGCGTACATCCAGATCATGATGCATTTGGCCGCGCAGTCGTTCGTGCTGTATCACGTATGCAAAAAGAAGAACGTCCAGTCATTCATGCAGTTGCGATTACGAGAAATCGCGAAGCTGTATTAGGTGAGCCGGATGTTGTAAATAATATTAGTGAAGTATTCGAGCATAAATTAGCTGCACTAGGTGCGCATCGTTCACAAACAGAAGCGATGTTAGAAGAAACACATGCAAAAATCAAAAATAAAGATGCAGCAACGTTAAAATGGCTGCAACTTGAACAATTTTGGACTTATAAATGGGAGTAGGCTAGAAGGAAACTTCTAGTAGCTCTTACATAGAAAAAGCACCGTCATTTGTGACGGTGCTTTTTTAGTGAATAATCTTTATTCTCCGCTATTTGAGAGTAACCTTCACTTTATCGTGTACTCCATTCTTTTGTAAATTCATCATGATATGCTTCGCTCCAATGGTATGGCTGCAACTCTTTTAACGGTTTGAAAATAATATCTTGTTTAGAATTTGTAATGGTGCATAGTACTTCTGGTCCCCAATAAAATAAACGTTCTTGGCATACACCACAAGGTGATAATACTTTTAATTCAGAATGCTCATTTTCCCTTGCAAGACAAATAGAATGTGTAACTTTCTTATGAAATTTATGAGCTTCTAAAATTGCACCTGTTTCCATACAAAGTTCTGTTGAAGCGTTTATTACGTCAGGGGCCACACTTGTATAAATGGATCCATCTTCTACACGGATTGCTGCAGCTCCGCCCCAATTATGCGGATACCTTTGTTCAATTAAATTTTTCACTGCTTCATATAATTGTTGTTCAATGCTCAATTGTAGTCCTCATTTCTGCTTAATTTTCGATTCAATGACTGTTATTTTTATAGTAATACCGTTAAAAAAGAATAGACACTCAATTTCAAACTATAAATTCAAGAATTATTTTTCATCTGCATACTTTTCCTCTAAGGCAATTAATAGAGGAATTGATATAGTTACAAGAATGATTAAAGTGTTTATAAAAGATTTAGAAAGAGAAAAAGAACCTTCGATTAAAAGTGATAAAAATTTGAATGAAAGTATACTTGTTATTAAGGAAACTACTAAAAAGCTAAAAAGAGACAAATTTTTATTTTTGATAGATGTTTCTATAAAATCTTTAAGACAGCTTATGACGACAAATATAGTTAATATAATAAGAGAAATAAAATAATGTGTTACATTTGTCATACTAATAGTAGGATCGTCTATTATGTAAGCAAGTAACTTAGATACTAACATACCTCCAAATAATAAAATAATAAAAGCAAGTAATCCTTCCGATGTATAAGTGCTGAAATTATCTTTCTTATTAAAGAGTTTATAATTCAGAGTAGATTGGCTTATTTGAATTAGGAATAGGGTAATAATCCACACATAATATACAATTGGTAATTCTCCTGAGAATAGAGCAATCAGGAAATTTATTACTGTCCTTAAAATTTCAATCATTACGAAAGGCCTCCTGTTTGTAAGCTTTGCGACATTAAAATATGCTAGTTTATCGTTTCATAAACAGATCTGTAAATTCAAACTATTTATAATTATTCCATAAAAAGGTAGTGGTATCAAGTTGTCTTTTTTACAAAACCTCCAAGACTCAACACTAGAAAAAGAACCGCAATATGTAATATAATTGAAAAAGTATATTTAAAAATTAATGTTAATATTACCCTCCTATAAGTATTAACATACGTAATTGAGGTGTTTTTTTTGTTGTTTTATGATCGAATTTCTATAATGGCCCCTCCTGTTCCGTAGCTTAGGAAAGTCTTTTTATTTCTGAGATTTTCAAAGTTATAGGAGGGTATGAAAAATGAAAAAAGTCTCAGTACCATCAATTTTGTTAATGATTATTCTTGTGGCATTTCCGCAAATTAGTGAAACGATTTACACACCGTCTTTACCTGACATTTCAAAGGCGCTACATGTAAGTAATAATGAGGTACAGTTAACTCTTAGTGTGTATTTCGCTGGATTTGCTTTAGGTGTATTTTTTATTGGATGGTTATCGGATATAATTGGCCGTCGCCCGGCAATGTTATTTGGAATTGTAATATATGGTGTAGGTAGTTTCTTATGCTTTATTGCAAATTCCATTGAAGTTTTATTGCTAAGTCGTTTTATTCAAGCGTTTGGAGCAAGTGCTGGCTCTGTTGTTACACAAACGATTCTTCGTGAAAGTGTAGAAGGGCATAAGAGGCATGTTATGTTTGCTCAAATCTCGGCAGTCATTGCTTTTACTCCAGCGATAGGACCATTAATTGGTGGCTTTCTTGATCAAATGTTTGGATTTAAAATCGTATTTTTGAGTTTAGTAGTTATGAGCATTGGAATTTTGCTGTATACGTTTGTTTCTCTTCCCGAAACAAAGACGAACGCAATAACGAATAAAATCAATGTGTTTTCTGTTTTAAAACGATTGATTACAAATCCGAAAGTAGTAACATACGGGTTATTAATTGGAGGAGCGAATGGTGTTTTATTTAGCTATTATGCAGAAGCGCCGTTTATCTTTATTGAATACTTTCAGTTATCGCCTAGTATGTATGGACTTCTAGGAATTGTTGTTGCTTCTGCTTCTATTATTGGAGCGAAAGTTTCAAAACGATTGCTTGCCACATATAAACCAGAGAAGATTATATATATCGGTTGTCTTGTAATGACTGGGGGAGCTATCCTTTTATCTGTTATTACTTCACTGGGATCAAATCCAAACATAATATATATGATTGGATTTTTAGTAGCGATGTTTATATTGCTATTAGGAATTGGGATAGCGTTACCTAACTGTTTAAGTTTAGCATTAGTAGATTTTCAAGATGTCATTGGTACAGCCGGAGCATTGTTTAGCTTAGGATACTATGTAATTGTAACAATGACAATTTGGGGAATGAGCCAGCTGCATACGGGCTCGTTACTGGTGATGCCACTTTATTTTCTGGTTATAGTAGTTATCATGATGTTGTTTACTAAAGTGTTTATTTTAGGTAAACAAACTTCAAAAATGATTTAAATATGAAATGGTAAAAGAGTCTCATTTTTTAATGAGACTCTTTTATATTTTATGAAGATGATTAGTGGATATACGAACAAAAATTAAAGGTATTGTTGAGGGGAAGATAAAAGCTGAAGAGAAAAGTTTTCCGCTTTCCGGTGTATTGTTGATTGTTTTAAGTGTAGTGATGTATTTCTTAAAGTAGGAGATGGGATAGAGAAGCTAGTTACTATGTAGTTCTACTAATATATTAAATTTTTGCGTGATGTGTTAATTGCATGTGTAAGTAATTATAGTGCAAACTATAATTAGTGAAGTATATGCGGTATGAAACCGAGGAGACCCTATCTTCCTCGGTTATTTATACTGTAATAATATTCATACCGGAATCATATTGAATAGATGTATTTTATTGTTAATTTAGTTGAAAATTAATCAGACTATGTATAATGATTTACCGAAAAAATAATTGAACTTTTCAGACAAATGAATTAATATAAGGTAAGTAATTTTAAGATTTATAGAATATTGGAAGATGAAAGGTTTTGAGAATTTTGTAAGAGGCAAAAAACGATTTTAGGATAGCTTTAAAGTTAGTCTGAAATGACGTTTGCTTCATCATTTTCAGGGCCGAAAGGAATTAGGGGAAAGTATCTTGTTTTAAAATGCGGCTATGAATCATCTAAGAGGGGGAAGTGAAGTGGCAAACAAAGAATTGAAAAGAGGTTTAGAAGCACGTCATATTCAAATGATCGCTTTAGGCGGAACGATTGGTGTTGGCTTGTTTATGGGGTCAGCCAGCACGATTAAATGGACAGGTCCGTCAGTAATGCTTGCGTATGCAATTGCAGGTATTTTTATCTTCTTCATTATGCGTGCGATGGGTGAAATGTTGTATATGGAGCCGAGTACAGGTTCATTTGCGACGTTCGGTCATAAGTATATTCATCCGCTAGCTGGCTATATGACAGCGTGGAGTAACTGGTTCCAGTGGGTTATCGTTGGGATGTCAGAAATTATTGCGGTTGGAGCATATATGAAATATTGGTTCCCGGAATTACCAGCTTGGATACCAGGCGTAATCGCAATGGTTATTCTTGGCGCAGCTAACTTAATTTCTGTTAAGTCATTTGGTGAATTTGAATTTTGGTTTGCGATGATTAAAATCGTTACGATTCTATTAATGATTATTGCGGGATTTGGACTTATTTTCTTTGGAATTGGTAACGGCGGAGAAGCGATTGGCATATCTAATCTTTGGTCAAATGGCGGTTTCTTTACAGGTGGTTTTTCAGGATTCTTCTTTGCATTATCACTTGTAGTTGGCGCATACCAAGGTGTAGAATTAATTGGTATTACTGCTGGTGAAGCGAAGGATCCGAAGAAGACACTTACAAGAGCGATTCAAAGTACAATTTGGCGTATTTTAATATTCTATATCGGTGCTATTTTCGTTATTGTAACTGTGTATCCATGGGATCAATTAAGTACAATTGGTAGTCCGTTCGTAGCAACTTTTGCGAAGGTTGGTATTACGGCAGCAGCTGGACTGATTAACTTCGTTGTTATTACAGCGGCAATGTCTGGTTGTAATAGTGGTATTTATAGTGCGGGTCGTATGCTTTATACGTTAGGTGTAAATGGACAAGCGCCGAAATATTTCACGAAACTTTCTGGAAATGGCGTACCTTTATTCGGTACAGTTGGCGTAATTATCGGTTTAGCAGTTGGTGTTGTATTAAGTTATATTGCACCGAAAAATTTATTCGTGTATGTATATAGTGCGAGTGTACTTCCTGGTATGGTACCATGGTTCGTCATTTTAATTAGTCAAATTAACTTTAGAAAAGCAAAAGGGGCAGAGATGAAAGATCATCCGTTCAAAATGCCATTTGCTCCTGTTACAAACTATTTGACAATTGCCTTTTTAATTATGGTATTAATCGGAATGTGGTTTAACGATGATACACGCATTTCACTAGTTGTAGGTATTGTTTTCTTAGCTATCGTAACAATTAGTTTCTATGCTTTCGGAATAGGGAAACGACCTCCGTTAGACGTTCAAAATGATCAAGAGATTTCAAGTAAATAAAGATAGTAAAAAGTCCGATTTCTCATATGAAAATCGGACTTTTTGTTATTAAAATTTCTCTAAAACGATTTTCCCAATCGTACTTCCGCTTTCAAGCAGTGTATGTGCTTTCTTTACGTTTTCAGCGTTAATTGGTGTGAATGTTTCATTTAAAGTAGTCTTTAAAATACCTTCATCTAAAAGTTCGCTTACTTTATTTAATAGTTCGTGCTGCGTAATCATGTCGCCAGTTTCATACATCGCTTTTGTAAACATAAACTCCCAAACGAATGTAGCACTTTTACTTTTTAAAATACCCATTTCAAGAGGGTGTTCATTTTCTACGATAGAGCAAATTTTTCCTTGTGGCTTAATGAGCTCACATATTGCTTGCCAATGTTGATCTGTATTGTTTAAGCAGAAAATATAATCTACATCTTTTAGCCCAAACTCTAATATTTGATCTTGTAAAGGTTGGTGATGGTTAACGATATAATCGGCACCGAATTTTTCAACCCAGTGTATTGTTTCATTACGAGATGCAGTTGTGATTACATTCAGTCCAGCCCATTTCGCAAGTTGAATTGCAATTGAACCTACACCACCAGCTCCACCGATAATTAAAATGTTTTTAAATGTATTTGTATCTTTCTTATTATAATCAATTCCCAAACGTTCGAATAAACCTTCCCAAGCCGTAATAGCTGTTAAAGGAAGTGCTGCAGATTCAGCATCACTTAACGTTTTTGGTTTTTTACCAACGATTCTTTCATCAACTAAATGGTATTCACTATATGTACCTTGTCTCGTAATGCTTCCAGCGTAAAACACTTCGTCGCCTTCTTTAAATAACGTACAACCTTCGCCCGTTTGTACGACAATACCACTTGCATCCCAGCCAAGTATTTTCGCTACATCTTCTTTTTTATCTTTCGGAGAGCGAACTTTTGTATCAACTGGGTTAACGGAAATAGCGTTAATTTTAACGAGTATATCTCTTCCTGTAGCAACAGGTCTTTCAACTTCAATATCAATTAAACTGTTTTCTTCTTCAATAGGTAAGTATTCATGTAAACCAATTGCTTTCATTTATATTCCCTCCATTAAAGTAAGAGTCATTTACTCTTTTATTATAGATGGTGAAATGCCATTATGTAAAAAAGTACACTCTTTTTTATTTATGCTGGTATGAAAGTGTGGAAGGAGTTTATTTCTAAAAAGCAGAATTATTTACTGTGTTACTTTATCTTAAATTAAATGTAAAGGTGGATACATAATGTCAGTAAAAAAGCTTTATTTCATCCCAGCAGGTCGTTGTATGTTAGATCATTCTTCTGTTAATAGTACGCTCACACCGGGAGATTTATTGAACTTACCTGTATGGTGTTATCTTTTGGAGACAGAAGAGGGGCCTATTTTAGTAGATACAGGTATGCCAGAAAGTGCAGTTAATAATGAAGGTCTTTTTAACGGTACATTTGTCGAAGGACAGGTTTTACCGAAAATGACTGAAGAAGATAGAATCGTGAATATTTTAAAACGGGTTGGTTATGAGCCGGATGACCTTCTTTATATTATTAGTTCTCACTTGCATTTTGATCATGCAGGAGGAAATGGCGCTTTTATAAATACACCAATCATTGTACAGCGTGCTGAATATGAGGCGGCGCAGCATAGCGAAGAATATTTGAAAGAATGTATATTGCCGAATTTAAACTACAAAATCATTGAAGGGGATTATGAAGTCGTACCAGGAGTTCAAGTATTGCATACACCAGGCCATACTCCAGGGCATCAATCGCTATTAATTGAGACAGAAAAATCCGGTCCTGTATTATTAACGATTGATGCATCGTATACGAAAGAGAATTTTGAAAATGAAGTGCCATTTGCTGGATTTGATCCAGAATTAGCTTTATCTTCAATTAAACATTTAAAAGAAGTTGTGATAAAAGAGAAGCCAATTGTTTTCTTTGGGCATGATATAGAGCAGGAAAAGGGATGTAAAGTGTTCCCTGAATATATATAGTGCCAAAAGTCATGAGCTCATTTGCTCATGACTTTTTCGTTTAAATAATTTTTTTAAATAAGTTATAAACTTTTTTTGAATTATCTTCATTTAATTGATAGTACGTAAGGTTTACATCATCAAGAGTATCTTGCTGAGCGATCATTACTTCACTACTGTGATGATCAACTACCCATATGAAATATTTTTTATAAGTTCCATCCTCGAAAGTAATCCACATATCACAATCTATTAAATCTGATCCTTCTTCATCTAATGTTAATTTTCCTTTTTTGGCGGTATCCATACTGTTAATGAATGTTTTTAATTCATCTGTTTTTGTGAGAAAGATATCTTTTTTTGTTTTAATTGACTCGACATGTATATCTTTTATTTCCTGTTTTCCTAAAAAGACAGGGGGCTCATTTGGGTCTCTTTGAGTTGAAATGATAGTAGCTTTCTTCTTTGGTTTATTTGCTGTATAGAAATCTTGAATAGATTTCCCTGAGTTTAAAAACCATACGATACCAAAAATAATCAATGCGCTACCGAGCAGTAAAATGATTTTCTTAATAGAATATTCTCCTCTCTATTACTTCGTATAAAGAGCTTTTCTATTAATATATGATAGGTAAGCGTAAAGTATTATAGTTGAACTTGGTTATTCTGCACAGTTTTAACAGGGCGATCTACGAGTAAATTGTAAGTTAGCCCAATTAGTACGAAAATGCCACCGACAACTTTTCCCATTGATAGTTCGTGTGACAAGATGAAATCAATGATAGTCCCCGCAAATAATTGTCCGATAAAGATGAGTAACGTTAAATAAAATGCTGATATTTTAGGCGTAATATAGTTCGATAACGAGATGACGATAACGCCTACTAATCCGCCTAAGTAAACAGCGATAGGAATAGATTGCAACGTATGGCTAGGAATATAAAATGAATCTGAACTGAAAATTAAAAATAACATAGAGAAAAATAATCCAGTAATATAATTAAAAAACGTGCCTTCCCAATTTCCAATCTTCGCTGCTAAATTCGCGTTAATAATTCTAGCAACAACGATAGAAACACCAGCTAAAATAGCGATAGTAATATATAACATTTTCTTGCCTCCATTAATAAATTGTCATGATTATAATTCCGGAAGAGATGAAACATAATCCAATTAGTTTTTTCTTTTCAAACTTTGCAACTTTCATTCCTAATAAGCCGAAATGGTCAATAACGATGGAAGCGATAGATTGACCGAGTAAACTTAATGCGATCGTAATAGAGGCACCAAGGACGGAGAAACTTATATTATTAAAAAGAACAGTGAATACTCCAATCGCACCAGCGCTATATAAAAAAAGTGGAATGCTTTTATCAAAATAAATTTTATTTTTGTTAATGATTAAAATGAAGATAACTGCAATTAAACCGACAAGGTGGATGACAACGCTCGCTGTGTACTTGCCAATTAACTCAGATAAAATCCCATTCAATGGAAGCATAACGGCGATGAGCACACCAATAAAGACAGAAAGAAAGTTATACAATGTAATATCCCCTTTGTATTTCATATTTGTAATGACTGTATCATGCTGAAATTGTGTATTACTATGACATATGTCATAGTGGAAGGAGAAAATTTTGATTACAATGGGGAGTAGTTGTAAAGGCGGGGGAACTATGAAGAAAGTATGTAATTCAATTAAATTAGCACATTATATGAAACAAAATAATATTGATTCATTTTTTAGTAATGATATGAAACCGTATATGGAACTCATATTTTTTAAAAAGAATGAGTTTATTTGTAGAGAAAATGAAGAGATAGATTATTTATTTTTCTTCGTTGAAGGAAAAGCAAAAGCGTTTAATACATTAAGTAACGGGAAATCTGTATTATTATGCTTTTATGATAGTTTGCAGCTGTTAGGAGATGTGGAGTTAATTCATTCTCAAAAGACTGCTTCAAACGTACAAGTAATGGCAGATTCATATTGTGTTGGTTTACCTTTAGGAAAAGTGAGAAATCAACTATTTCATGATGCGAAATTTTTACGATGTATTTGTGGATCGTTAGCACATAAGTTAAATCGACTTTCAAAAAATAGTACAATTAATTTACTATATCCACTTGAAAATAGACTTGCGAGTTACATGTTAGCAGCAGGGGAACGAGCGGTGCAGCACGGAAATCGAATTGTATTTAGTGGGAATTTAACAGAGACAGCTGAATTGTTAGGAACGAGTTATCGACACCTATTACGTACATTAAATGTTTTTTGTGATAAAGAGATTATAAAAAAGAACAATGGTTGCTTTGAAGTAGTGAATGTTGAAGTTTTGAGGGAATTGGCGGCAGATGTTTATAAATAGGAGGAGATAATAAATGATTACACCTATATTTAGAATTTTTGATGTTGAAAAAGCAAAGCTATTTTACATAGATTTTTTAGGGTTTAAAATGGATTGGGAACATCGGTATGAGGAACATATGCCATTATATATACAAATTTCGTTACATGATGCTGTAATACATTTATCAGAACATCATGGGGATGCTTCGCCAGGCGGTGCGATTCGGGTCAAAATAGATAATGTAAAGGATTATCATTCTATATTATTAAGTAAAGAATATGCTTATTCGAAGCCAAATATAGAAAAAACACCTTGGGATACAATCGAATTAACTGTAATTGATCCGTTTTCAAATAGAATCGTATTTTATGAGGAGAGATGATAGAGCAGGAAGGGATTAATATATAAATTTTTTAGAGAGAGTGCAGTGTAATTGCGTATTAAATAAATGTAATGAAGAGTAGTTCATAAAGCAGTGAACTGCTCTTTTTCATTTTGTTAAACAGATTGAATTATTGAAAAATAAATCGTATGATAAAACATATGAACAAATGAGCATATATTCATGTGAAATAGGAAGGAGGAAAAGGATGTTAGATGCAATTATCGTTGGAGCTGGTCAAGCTGGATTAACAATGGGATATTACTTGAAGCAAGAAGGTTATAATTTTTTATTACTTGAGGCAGGAAACCGAATTGGGGATTCATGGAGAAATCGATATGATTCTTTACAGCTCTTCACACCGAGGGAATATAGTAGTTTACCAGGTATGATAGTAAAAGGAGAAGGAAAGGGATTTCCGTGTAAAGATGAAATGGCAACATATTTAGAAGAATATGCAAGGTACTTTACATTACCAATCCAATTGCAAACCAAAGTTTTAAAAATAAAGAAAGAAAAAGAGATATTCGAATTACATACTCCTACAGAAGTTTTACAAGCAAAAAAGGTTGTTATCGCAACAGGTGGTTTTCAGCAACCATACATTCCCTCATTTTCACAACATCTTTCATCGCATGTTTTTCAAATACATTCATCACAATATAAATCACCATCACAAATTCCTAAGGGAAAAGTACTAGTAGTAGGTGGCGGGAATTCCGGAATGCAAATTGCAGTAGAACTTGCAAAAACTCATGAAGTTACAATGTCTATCAGTCATCCTTTAACATTTTTACCGTTACATCTTTTTAGAAAAAGCATTTTTAGTTGGTTAGAAAAATTGGGTTTATTGTACGCCGAAGTAAATACTAAGAGGGGAAAATGGTTTCAGAAGAGAAAGGATCCTATTTTTGGTTTTGAAGGCAAAGAACTTATTCGTAATAGAGCAATTAAACTAGAGGAAAAAGTGGTTAGTGCATCAGAAAATAATATTATGTTTCAAAATGGTGGCACGTATAGTGCAGAAAGCATTATATGGTCAACTGGTTTTATTCAGAACTATAAATGGATTGAACTAGAAAAGGCAGTGAATGAGAATGGATTTCCTAATCATGTAAGAGGAATAAGTCCAGTAAAAGGATTATATTATATCGGTTTGCCGTGGCAATCTCAAAGGGGATCTGCACTTATTTGTGGTGTAGGAAAGGATGCAGCGTATATACTTTCTGAAATCAAAAAAATAGATCAGTAGCAACGACTACTGATCATCCATATGTACATGAATTAGGAGAGGTCAAACATTTATTAACTTTATTATAATAGATTTTCATAAGAATAAAAACTGAAAATTCTAATTTTATGTTGAGAAAGTTTTTTGTATCGAAATATATAAAAGAATAGGGTTTTTAGTAAAAGAGATATGATATTTATATTTTAATAAATTGTGATATAGTTTATGAAGAATAGATTACATAAAATGTTATTTTATTACATAGTGATGAAGGGGGAAATTGTTGTGAAGTTTGATGATCAACGCCTACTAGGAGTACGATTAGGTTCTATACTTGTAACAGAGGAAAATCAATATTTAGTAGTAAAGAAAAAAGATCATTATGCATTATTAAATATACATAATTTAGAATGCACACATGTTGAAGTGCAGCTAGAACATATTGAAGAAATGTTGCAGGAAGATTTCCAAGAAAGTATAACGGAGATTATCGCACCAGAACATATAAAAATTGTTGCGAAAAATGTAATATAAAGAAAGAAGCTGGAAGGAACAGCTTCTTTCTTTTCATTATAAGGATAACGTTTTTAAAACGTCACCAATAATCCCTTTCATTTGATGAACACCTAAGTCAGCATTCGTCATAATAACAGCACCATTACCTCGGTATGGATAGCATACCATCATACATTGAAACCCAACGCCCCATCCAAGTGAATACATTTGTAAGTCTTTATTCGAATCATCTAGAAACACACCTAACCCAGTCCATTTTGAGCAACCTTGAGGAGAAATCATGTCTTGTACTAATTTTTGAGAAAGTTTTAGTTTGCTCATTCCTTGCAAGGAATGAATGATTTCAATAACTAAAGTTGATAAGTCAGTTGGTGTTGTCCAAATACCTGAAGAAGCTGCGAATGGATAAAATGGATACTTCTCATTTGTAATGGTGCCATCTTTATTATGCCCACAAGCAAAGGCCTCCATTTTATTTATATCTTTAGTAGAGAATAGTATGCTATTTTTCAGTTGTAGTGGCTGAAAGATATATTCTTCAAGTAAAAGATTGAATGGTTTTCCAGTTATATCTTCAAGTAGTAGTTCAATAATACAAAAGTTTGCATCTGAGTAGTGAAATTCGCTTTTTGGTTTATAAGTCACTTCAATCGGTACTGGACAATATGATGTTTTGCCGGCAAGGAGTTCAGACAAGTTTGGTCGTCCTTGTGCAAGTGTATAATGTTCAAAACTATTAGGAGGGTCAATAATTCCAGATTGGTGGCTTAATAAATTTCGCAACGTGACTTTGTTCTGTGAGGTAAATAGATTGGTAGGTATGTTCCAAGATGTGAGTCTATCATTTACGTCTTCATCTAAAGGCACGATTTCCTGATCTGATAGCGTTAGTACGAGCATTGCAGTGATGAACTTGCTGATAGAACAAGAATTGAATATGGAATTCGTAGTGACAGTTCTAGTTGTTCCAGATTCAAGTGTTCCGAAAGCAATCGTTTCGTCTAGTTTGCCATCACGTATAACGGCAAGGCTTAAACCTGCAACGGAATATTGGTTCATTTTCTCGTATATAATGTGATTTTTTAAGTTCATAGTGACTCCTTTCTTATAAAAGACAGAATGTTAGTTCTATTATACGGTAGTTAATAGAGAGAATGAGAGAAAAAGAAAAAACTTCATCTTTTATCGATGAAGTTCTTTTAGTTAATTCGAAGTGAATGCTTTAAAAAATTTATCTCGGTACATGTACATTAACCATGAGGCTGTTAGTAAGGAAATAATACTTTGTTTGTTTTGAATTGGCGCATTGAAAACAAGCCAGCCAACGATATCAAATAATAAATGTAGTGCAATTGAAAGAACTACAAATAGTAGTAACGTCTTAAAAAATCGTTTCATGAAGTGCCTCCTAAAATAAAAGGTTTTATCAACAGTGTTGTATATTACTATTATACATTAAATGTGTTTTGTGGTAAAATTTACATAAATTAGTGAAATAAAACAAATGAAAGCTAATGAGGAGGAATAGTCATGGAATTTTGGATGATCATACCGATAGCGGTCTTTGGGTTTATTTATATCGTTGAAAAATTAAATAGAATCGAAAAGAAAACGGATGCACGTTTAAAGAGGATGGAAGATAGATTACAGCTAATTACGAAAGAAATGGGAATTGTAGATAGGGAACCTGAAATTAATAAAGAGTTGCGTCAGCTCTTAGAAGAAGGAAAAACAGTTACAGCAGTTAAGAGAGTAAGAGAAGCTTTTGGATTTTCCTTATTAGAAGCGAAGCAATATGTTGATAAATTATAAAAAAGATCATCCATTTGGGTGATCTTTTTTTACTGCACCATGCGTGTATTTACATAGGCAGCGATTATAAAGTGTCCAATTATAATGATAGGAAATACGATTTTTACATTAGGAGTAAGGAAGATGCTACCAATTGTAGCGATAACACCAGCAATTAAATTATAAAGACCAACTATTTTTGATAACTTTATTTTATCTGACACACGGCGTTCATTGAATCCTGATAAGAGCCAAGTGTATTGTTTAACTCCGATGAAATAGGCTAGTGCGAATGAAATGATTGCTAGTATGAATAATGATGGGGAAGCGAAGAGAGTCATTGAAAACACCTCCGTTAAAGGGTTATAAATAAATTATAGTATGAATGTTATAATTTAACAAAATATAATTAAAGCGCACAAAATTTTGTGCGCTTTTTATTAATGGTATGAAAAATATGTAAGAAAAGATGGAACAAACATTTGAAATGAATTGTCTAATATAGGTAATAACTATTTCGTTTGAAAGAAAGGGTGGAGAAAATGAAAAATACATTATTAAAATTAGGGGTATGTGTTAGTTTACTAGGAATAACTCAATTTGTTAGTACAATTTCTTCTGTGAAAGCGGAACAAAAGCTAGAGCAAAAAGTAATAAAAAATGAGACAGGAACTATTTCAATTTCTCAGTTAAACAAAAATGTATGGGTTCATACGGAGTTAGGTTACTTTAACGGAGAAGCAGTTCCTTCGAACGGTCTAGTTCTTACTACTTCTAAAGGGTTAGTACTAGTCGATTCTTCTTGGGATGATAAGTTAACGAAGGAATTAATAGAGATGGTAGAAAAAAAATTTAAGAAGCGCGTAACGGATGTTATTATTACACATGCGCACGCTGATCGAATAGGCGGAATAAAAACGTTGAAAGAAAGAGGCATTAAAGCGCATAGTACGGCATTGACAGCAGAACTAGCAAAGAGATATGGATATGAAGAACCACTTGGAGACTTACAAACCATTACGAAATTAAAGTTTGGAAATATGAAAGTAGAAATGTTCTATCCAGGGAAAGGACATATAGAAGATAATATTGTCGTATGGTTACCGCAATATAACATTTTAGCTGGAGGTTGTTTAGTGAAATCTGCGGAAGCTAAAAATTTAGGGAATGTCGCTGATGCCTATGTAAATGAATGGTCTACATCGATTGAAAATGTGCTGAAGCGATATGGAAATATAAATGCAGTAGTGCCTGGTCATGGAGAAGTAGGGGACAGAGGATTACTTTTACATACATTGGATTTGTTGAAATAAGAAACTGTGGGAATATAAAAGCGAGGAGAAACAATTTTCTCCTCGCTTTTTTCTAACTATATTTAAATGCGAAGTCTGCATACGTTACTGAGATTTTAATTCCAAGTATACAAATACCAGTACCGTCATAATTGCTATAACAACGTAAGTAGCATCAAGCATTATAAGTGTTTTTAAAGTTTCAGTCATCCTCATTCACCCCTGGTATAAAAATATAAACATAATCTCTTATTAATTAGATAAGAGATTATAAAGATTACAATGTACATGAAATTTCTTAAGTAGATTCTATATAAATATATCATATAAATAATGTAAACATTGTAAAGATAGTGTAAATGTATTGTAAATAAAGTGATTTTTCATAAAATCTTTAATAAAAAAATTGATAGTTCTTCAAAATGAAAAAAAGCTATTCTTTCAGTTGAATAATAAAAAGAAAGAATAGCGTTTTTGTATGTCTATTTCTGTTAACTTTCTAGTTTATATGTGATTCAGCAATAGTTTAGATATTTGAAAACCTGAACAATATGATTATGTAATATTTTTTTGGTGTCAATAAAAATATTATGTCAACAATATGAACTGTCACAAATTTATACTTAGTATTGTGATTGATATCACATCCTTTTATCTCACCGGATATTATGCTTAGTTTGTAAGGAATGATTGGGAGAGGGTGGGATGATCATGTTTTGTTATCAATGTGAACAAACGCCAACAGGCGGATGTAAAGTAATAGGTGTTTGCGGTAAAAATGAAACAATAGCAAGTTTACAAGATACGATTGTGTTTGGGCTAAAAGGAATTGCAGCTTATCGTACGCATGCTGCTCAGCTAGGGTATACTGATGCATTTGTAGATGCTACGACGCAAGAAGCACTGTATATGACATTAACAAATTCCAACTTTAATGAACAAGAACATATTGATATGGCTATGAAAGTAGGGAAATCGGCTTTACGAGTAATGGAGTTGTTAGATGGGGCGCATACGAATCACTTTGGTGTTCCAGAGCCCGTTCAAATTACACAAAACCATGTAGAAGGTAAAGCAATTGTAGTTACTGGTCATAATTTATTTGCGTTAGAAGAGTTATTAAAGCAAACAGAAGGAAAAGAAATTAATATTTATACGCATTCTGAAATGTTACCAGCACACGGTTATCCGCAGCTAAAAAAATATAAACATTTAAAAGGAAACATCGGTAAGGCATGGTATGATCAACGACGTCTTTTCGAAAAATTTACAGGTGCTATATTAGCGACAACGAACTGTGTTATGCCAATTAAAGGGTCATACTCTGATCGATTCTTTTCATATGATATTGCCGGTTTAGAGGGTGTACAAAAAATTGAAAATGATGATTTTGCACCATTGATTCAAAAAGCGCTTGAACTTCCAGAAGTACATATGGAGTCGGATGAGCAGTTAGTAACAGGGTTTCATCATAATACAGTATTATCATTAGCTCCGGAAATTATTAATGCAGTAAAAGAAGGAAAGATTAAGCGTTTCTTTGTCATCGCAGGTTGTGATGCTCCGGGAAAAGGCGGAGAATATTATCGTGAATTAGCAACGTCGCTTCCGCCAGAAACGGTTATTTTAACAACTTCTTGCGGGAAATTCCGTTTTAATGATGTGAGTTATGGTGTTGTACCTGGTACGGAGATTCCGCGTTACATTGATTTAGGACAATGCAATAATTCAATTTCTACAGTGAAAATAGCGGCCGCTTTAGCAGATGCTTTCCAATGTGAAGTGAATGAATTGCCAGTAAGTATTGTCTTATCATGGTTTGAACAAAAAGCGGTTGCTATTTTATTTGGGCTATTTAGTCTTGGAATTCAAGATATTCGTATCGGTCCAAAGGCACCCGAATTTATTTCACCTGGCGTGCTTGATGTATTACAAGAAACATTCGGTTTAAAACTAATTACAACTGCAGCGGAAGATATGGATATGATGTTATCGTAACAAAAGGATGATCTGTCTTATTAAGAAGAGCTAACCTATAGCGCCCCAAAACAAAAATGTAGAATATTTGTTTCGGGGTATTTTCTTTTCTTGGCCGGATAGGTATATGGTGAAATTTCTTTAAAAAGAAAATCGGCTGTATCTGATAGGCAATAGTTGATTTTAGAAAAATATAAAAATCGTGTTGACATTTACAACTACTCAGTCATACAATGTAGAAGTAATAGGTGATACTGAGTAGTGTTGTTTCTCAAAATGTTTTCAGTAAACAATAGGTAATAGCGGATTTTAGAAAAAATTTGAAAATCAGTTGACATCTATAGCTACTTAGTCATACAATGTAGTTGTAATAAGTAATACTGAATAGTATGGTTTTACTCAGAAGCTATTCAGTAAAAATTCGCCTTAGTACTCTGTGATACTGAATATAAGTCAGACAGAATAGGGGGTAAAGGAGGATCAGGACATGGAAAATTTAACTGAAATGCTAAAAGGTTCACTGGAAGGGTGTGTGCTGGAAATCATTAGTCGCCGTGAAACGTATGGCTATGAGATTACCCGCCACCTGAATGATCTTGGGTTTACAGAGGTTGTGGAAGGGACGGTTTATACTATCCTCGTACGATTAGAAAAGAAAAAGCTTGTGAATATTGAAAAGAAACCATCAGATATGGGACCGCCTCGTAAGTTTTATTCATTAAATGATGATGGCCGTCAGGAGCTTGAATTATTTTGGGAAAAATGGGATTTCGTTTCTTCAAAAATTAACGTCTTGAAGTCAAACTAGCCTCATAAAATAAAATGTTCCGGCTCATATTTGGAGAATTTCTTGTTCTGCTTTATAAAAAAGGAGGAAAATAAGATGTTGGAAATGTTTAAAAAATTAATCGGTGATAAAAAAGAGTACAAAATGATGATGGCACGTGTTGGAGCACTACCGGAAGATTATCAGTTTGTGTTTAAGAAAATTCAAAACTACATGTGGAATTTCTCAGCGGGTAATGGAATGGATATGCTGCACATACAGTATGAATTAATCGATTTGTTTGAAGCTGGTGCAGCGGAAGGTAGACAAGTGCTTGACATTACTGGGGAGGACGTAGCATCCTTTGCTGATGAACTAGTGGCAAACGCTAAAACGTATGTCTCTAAGTATCGTGAAGATTTGAATGAAAGTATTATGAAGAAATTGAGAAAAAAATAAATGCAATTAGTAATACCGACTGATTAGCTGGTTACAAATGTAAATTGCCACCATCGCTATTCAGTTATATTTTTAAACCGCTACTAAGTAATACAGATTATCAGTGATACTAAATAGAGGTTATAGGTAACCTATTTTAATAAGGGGGAAAAAGTATGAGCAATGCAGCAATTTCTGTAAAAGGGTTAAAAAAATCTTTTAAAGATAAAGAAGTCTTAAAGGGAGTGGATTTTGAGGTGCAGCGTGGCGAAATTTTCGCGCTGCTAGGCTCAAATGGAGCGGGAAAGACGACAACGGTCAACATCCTTTCAACGCTAATGAAACAAGATGATGGTGAAGTAAGTATTTGCGGTTTTGACGTCCAACGTCAATCAGATCATGTTCGTCAAAGCATCAGTTTGACAGGACAGTT
The DNA here is from genome assembly GCF_019837435.1 of Bacillus sp. 16GRE42. Lineage (NCBI taxonomy): Bacteria > Bacillati > Bacillota > Bacilli > Caryophanales > Bacillaceae > Bacillus > Bacillus sp. 16GRE42. The sequence continues at coordinate 913,490 of NZ_JADAXF010000001.1, read as the reverse complement.
CGCAGCTTTAGACGGCATGCTTACTGGAAGGGAAAACTTGATAATGATTGCTAAGTTACGTGGTGTTTCCAATCCCGCGCAAGTTGCTGATAATCTACTTGTAAGATTTAGCCTGACTGATGCGGCCAACCAGAGGGCAGACCAGTATTCAGGCGGGATGAAGCGCCGACTTGATATCGCGATGAGTTTGATTGGGGCGCCAGCAGTTATTTTTCTAGACGAACCAACGACTGGACTTGATCCGGAAGCGCGGATCGAAGTGTGGGATACAGTCAAGGAACTTGCCGGCAGTGGCACAACGATCTTACTTACGACTCAGTACTTGGAGGAAGCAGAACAACTGGCGGACCGTATCGCTATTTTGCATGGCGGAAAAATCATAACGACAGGTACTCTTACAGAACTGAAAGAGATGTTCCCGCCAGCAAAAGTAGAGTATATCGAGAAGCAGCCGACGTTGGAAGAAATTTTTCTTGCGATTATCGGTAAAAAGGAGGAGATGTAAATGAAAAGCAAAACAGGGGTATTACTAGGGCGCTTAATGCGTAATATTATGCGTAGTCCGGATACAATTATTACAGTAGCAATTACACCGATTATGATGATGTTATTGTTTGTCTACGTGTTTGGCGGGGCTATAAAGACTGGAACGGATAACTACGTTAATTATTTATTGCCGGGAATTTTGTTAATGGCTATCGCATCCGGCGTGGCTTACACTTCAGTACGATTGTTTACGGATGTAAAGAGTGGGCTGATGGCACGTTTCATTACGATGCCTATTAAGCGCTCATCAATATTGTGGGCTCACGTTTTAACTTCTCTTGTTGCTAATGTACTTACTATCGTGGTGGTTATTCTTGTTGCGCTCTTAATGGGCTTTCGTTCTAGTGCAAATATGCTAGATTGGCTTGCGGTAGCGGGAATACTGGGGATGTTTACGTTAGCGCTAACATGGCTAGCTATCATTCCAGGGCTGAAAGCGAAGTCTATGGAAGGGGCGACAGCGTACTCGTACCCACTCGTTTTTCTTCCATTTATTAGTTCGGCCTTCGTACCTACCGAAACGATGCCTAAAATTGTCCGTGTGTTTGCTGAGAATCAGCCTGTAACTTCAATCGTGAATGCGGTTCGTGCCCTATTATATGAAGGGACTGTTGGCAACGATATTTGGACTGCACTCGCTTGGTGCGTAGGTATCATGATCATCTCTTACTTTTTCGCTAGTAAAGCATTTAAACGTCAGTTAGGGTAAGTGAATTAAGTCATCCGAAATTATATATATTTGAAAAAGCACGGGAAGATTTTCCGTGCTTTTATTATGTATTGTGCTCTCATGGTAAAAAAATATGGGCAACAGGTAACGAATTAAACTCAATATTTTGAGGTTTAACCGATCACTGCTTATGGAGAATATAAACCTAACCGCTCTTGTAAATCGTTTAATATTTCTTCAGGCATTTCCCTGGTTGTAATATCTTTCCCTAGGAAAAGTAGCCAATGTGTTATCTCTGTCACTTCATCGGAATTGTTAACATCGATAAATGTTTTTAAAATGGCTGTGGATTGGTAAGGGTTTGTATAAGAAATTGAAATTTTTAAAGGATGGTATTTTTTGTACTGGGCAATCGCTTTTGGACCAAGTTCAAGTACAAGGTTAATTGCTTCGTCCTTCTTATTGAGTTTTTCTAAAATCTGTTTCTTATTTAACCTCTTTTTCGTCGTGTACGGTTCGATATTGATGAGGTCATCGACAGGAAACATCATCTTCTTTTCCTCTTTTAAGTCGAACCCTTCAATGATCCAATGGCTTTTTTCTTGATAAAGGTGTAATAGATAAATTGGGTAAGACTTGATTTCTTCTTCTTCTTTGACGGTAATCAATAAATGTCTATCCAAAAGAAGGATTTGGATGAGTTTTTCTAACATAGGGTGGGGTAGGTCAGAAAGCTCAAGTAGATCGGGATTATGAGGGTTAGTCCCTTCAAAAAGCAAGAGTTGATTTAAAAGAACGAGGTCATCTTGCTGGATTTCTGAGATGAGTCCTAGTAGTTTTTCGGCTAAAGATTGACGACTTTTTAAATAGGGAAGTTGTTGATTTCTTGTAGCCATAAAGGCAATAAAAAGAGCTTTGACTTCATTGTCAGTAAAGCGAACAACGGGCAGGATAGAATTATGCATGACAAAATATCCACCAGTTCTTCCAACTTCAGCGACAAGTGGCATGCCCATAGCTTCAATGTCTCTAATGTCTCTAATAGCTGTCGATCGTGATATGTTAAATTCTCGCATGATTTCAGTAATCGTAAAGTGGGAGCGATTGTTGATATACCGCATAATTGTATTAATCCGTTCAACTTTTTTCATTGGAGTCTCCTAAACAGTATCATTTTTTGACATGATTTAAGGATATTATAAACGTATCAGATGAAAAGATAAATCGTTTGATTCATTTTAAAAAAGGAAGGTTTTGAATATGAAAAATTATACGATTGAAGAAAAAGATAGCTTTATTGTGTTAGGTATTGGAACTGAAATTAAGAGTGACTATACAAACTTTGCTGGAATAAATAAAGAAAAAGAAGACTTTTGGTCAGCTGTTAAAGAAGATGGAAGGTTGGACAGATTAAAAGCTTTAGCTACAAACGAATATATTTTTTCTGTGAGCGAAGCGGTGAATAATAAGATGATGTATTATGCTGGTGTCATGACAGAAGCACAAATAGAAGAAGAATCTAGAGTGATCCAGTTTCCGAAGGGAGAATACTTAGTAGTGAAAGGGGAAGACAAAACGGCTGAAGAGCTAAGTAATAAGTTGACTGGCATCGCCTTCGGTCAAGCTTTACCAGATGCAAAAGATTTTGCCTATGTTGGTGGACCGAATACAACGGTTGAGATGGGGCAGAGAGACGGTTTAGTATTTGGTGAAATGTGGATTCCAGTTGTTAGGAAGTAAAGTGATAAAAGGTACGAATATGGAAAGTAGAGGCTAACAATATTAAATTGTTGGTCTTTTTGACATAAATAAATTATTCATATGCTGCTACACATTATGTTCTGATAAAATGGAATAAAAGGAAATTAATGTAAGGTAGTGGCGGGGTGAATAAAAAAAGGATATTTGAGTTATTCATAGTAGTGTTTGTTTTTCTATTCCTTCATGTAAGCACATTTACTAATGAAAAATTTAACGATAAATTGGGTTCCTTTACTTTCGTTGTTCTATTTCTTATGGTTTATATTTACGCTATATTTATAGAACGGTATTTTGATGATATACAAAAGTGGGTTCGAAATATCACAATTTGTTTTGCTTTGTTAGTAGTTGCTGTAGTATCACTATGGATAGGTTACTTTTAAAGCCTTGTGATTAAGGAAATTTTGTTTTGTTATCTTTCCTTAACAACAAACAAGACGCCAACCAGATCATGGTAGCGCCTACGATAAGTACTATTGGTTTAATCATTAATAAGTATATCTGGACCCTTTTTCAACATATACGAGAAACCCGGAATAAATACGATACTAAATATAATAATGGAAGACCACATATTAAAATGAAATTTTTTACCTACAACTAAATAGTAGATGTTATGGACCAAGAAATTAGCACGCGGCTATAAAGAACGTGGTATGGCAGCGTATTCTGAATTACAACAGGCCGAATTTGCAGCAGAAGAGCATGGTTATTTTGCTATGCGTCATCAACGCGAAGTCGGAACAGGTTACTTTGATGAAGTGGCACAAGTGATTACGGGTGGAACTTCATCTACGACAGCGTTGAAAGGTTCTACGGAAGAATTGCAGTTTAAAGATGTGGAGAAAGTCTTAAAAAACATTGGCGTTTTGAACAAAAATTGCATGTGTTTGTTGCATTTTAAATTATAATATAAGTAACTCTTTTTATTGATATATATCTGTCATTTCTTGTTACAGAATCCTTATTACAAGGATTCTGTTTTTTTGCATTAAATTTCTACAAACAAAAAAGATAAGATCGGAGAATTCAATCTTATCTTTAGTACAAGGAGTAACATAAGGGATAATCATCATATTTTTATCACGCTTTATTTGTAAATGTTTCAAATTAGAAAAGGTTAGCTCCTCACTTCACCCCAGCCAAAAACCTTACACCCAAAAACGAAGGGTAACTCAATTATCAAACTCATATTAAGTTTCAATCTTGCCTAAGCACCCATTAGGATATACAACTGATCATCTATTTTTCTTTACATAATCTCCAGATACAGTCCATATCAACTATAGATTCTTGTCTTATGCTAAATGTAGTTCCAAACAAAACAAGGAGGTAATGAAAAATGATTAAAACATTATTAGCAGGAGCACTTTTAAGTACAGGATTGGTAGCTGGGGGTGCAGTAGGTGCAGATGATGCGAAAATGAACAATTTAAGATCAAATGAAGATAGTTCAAATCAAGTAATTACATGGAGTGCAGATGGAACAACGTCTTTCTCACAAAACTTTGATGTACCTAAAGATGCAGTGCCAGCAACTCCTAATGGAGATGCAAAAACTGTTGAAAGAACAGAAGGTACAGGTTCTCAAGAAGGAAAAATGGTACCAACAAAAGAAGGAAATTAAATACTATATAGTTATAACGAAGAGCATCCAAAAAGTGGTGCTCTTTTTATATTATAGGGATCAACTGGTTTTACTCAATATAGAACTGTAGTGGAAATTTAAGCTAGAATATGGGTTACTGTCTCTTCAAATCAGGGTGTTTGAAGCACTAGTTTTGATGGTAACGTTACAACATAAACATTTTATTAGAGATTTTTTAAATTTACATACACTCTAGATAAACTACATATCAACTTCAGATACTTGTTTTATGATACAAGTAATCAAACAAAAGGAGGGCAATACAAAATGATTACAGCAGTATTAACAGGGCACTCTTTTAAGTACAGGAGATTATTAACAGGTGGAGAAAATGTTGAAGATGTACAGACAGAAAAACATATTCCGTATGAACAAAATGAATTGTAACAAACTCTAGAAAAGTACGATTCGAAGAAATTTGAGTTATAAAAAGAAAATAGATAAATTGACAAGAGAAAAGCACGTGTATATCACAGGTGCTTTTTATTTTCATTTTAATATAGGGCTTGAATTAAATTTTTACACTAAAATATATGGTAAAAAGGGGGGAGTTCATTGCACAAAGTTATTTATGGAATATTAATTTTAATTTATACTTTGTATTCATTTTTTGTAAGTGATGGAAGTGAAGTTGGGTTTATTATGGTGTTAACTATAGTACTTATCTTTTCTGTGGTTTTAGAAAAAGGAAATGCAAACAAAACGACTGATTAAAGGTCTTTTTGTTTGCGTTTTTTTAGTTGGCTATTAAAGTCCAGATGTTTTAGGGATAGCACCAAATCGCCATCAAGCTTAAAGAACGATTTATCCCCAAACAATAAATACGAGCAACATGAATAAAATTTTCGTTCTGGAGGTGGTATGAGATTTTGAGTTGATGGGCATGTGGTGCTCCCTCATACCCATCAACTTAAGAATTCAGAATTACCCCGAAATGAAAAAATGAGCATTTTTGTTACAAGTTAGCACAAAATTTCGTTCTGGGGGTACTATAAAATTGTAGCTTGATGGAGATTTGATGTTCCCCCTATAAAGGTATGGTTTTCGTACTTTTAAATACAATTATGTCACTTAAGTAATGTGAGCGTCGCTGCTATTACATTGTCCACAAATGAACGTTGGGGGCGAGATTTCATCATAACCGTTAGACCGATTAACGCTACAATCAGTGCCTGTGCCAAAGACTTTGCATCTGTGTTGAATTCCAGCTCACCTGATTGGATTCCTCGTTCGATCGTCTCCTGAAAAATGACGGCGAGGTACATTTGATGTTCTCTGGTCAAAATTTCAAATCTCTCATCATGAGGTGCTAGTTCAACCATTGTATTGATACAAAAACAACCTTTACTAAGATCCCCTGCGTATTCTTCATTGACGACATCGGCAAAGAAAATAGAAAATGCCTCTTTTACAGAGGAGTGACTTTGAAGCCTATTTCGTATATCAGAGGCCCGAGACATTGTATACCTGCGAAGTGCGGCTTCAAATAATTCTTTCTTATCTCCAAAAGTCGAATAAATACTAGGACGTTGAATGCCCATTCTGGAAGTAAGATCACTTAATGAGGTAGCCTCATATCCTTTCTCCCAAAATAACTGCATTGCTGCATCTAAAACTTGATCCTCATCAAATTCACGGGTTCTTGCCATTAAGAATTCTCCTCTTCAAACTTTGATTTTATTAATTGTTTTAGGATAGGTGTGTAGGTAATTACAATTATTTTTTTAATTACCAGACAGTATGTAATTATTATATAATTAGCCATTCTTCATGTCAAATTAAGCTCCATTAAGTTAATGTAACATTAACTTTAGTGTAAAAATCGTTGACAGAATGAATAAGGCTAAGTTATATTTACCAGTAATCATATTATACCGAACGGTATGTTATGATTAAAAATCTAATGTGATTGGAGGTCAAGGTATGTTCAAAACAGAGACAAATATAGAAGATGATCCACTCTACACTAAGATAAGTCATAAATCTTCCATAACAAAACCTAATTTGAATCAACAGCCATCCATGTCTCACGCTTTGGCATTATTGTTTGCGGCTGCCTGTGGAATGTCTGTTGCCAATATTTACTTTGCACAGCCGTTGCTTGATCAACTATCTAATGAGTTTGGTATTAACCATTCCATTATTGGTGTTGTTATTACCGTTACACAAATTTTTTATGGAGTGGGCTTACTGCTACTCGTACCACTTGGAGATTTGCTAAACCAGCGACATCTAATTGTCGGTCAGATGCTATTATCTACAACAGCTCTGGTTATAGTTGGTACTGCTTCCTCCAGCATGGTACTTTTCGCAGGTATGGCTTTGGTGGGTCTGCTTGCAGTTGTGACACAGACTCTCGTGGCGTTTGCAGCGACCATCGCTTCCCCTAGAGAAAGAGGACGTGTCGTTGGCATTGTAACAAGTGGAATTGTTATTGGTATACTTCTTGCACGTACTTTTGCTGGTATATTAACAGATGTTGTGGGATGGCGTTCTGTATATCTATTTTCTGCTGCGCTCATGCTTTTGATGGTTTTTATGTTTATAAAGATGTTGCCCAATGTTGAGCGCGAGGTAAAATCGCTATCCTACCCTCAGTTGATTAGATCGGTGCTTACTTTATTTATTCAAGAACGAACGTTACGCGTTCGCTCCGTTCTAGCCATGCTGATTTTTGCTGATTTCAGCATTTTGTGGACTTCACTAGTACTGCCACTTAGTACACCGCCAATTGCTCTATCTCATAGTGCAATTGGTGCATTCGGTCTTGTAGGTGTGGCTGGAGCCTTAGCTGCGGCACGGGCAGGGAAATTGGCCGATCAAGGTTACGGACAACGAACGACAGGCATTGCTTTAGCTCTATTATTGATTTCATGGTTGTTCATCAGCTATATGGAGCAGTCATTAATCGCATTAGTGATAGGGATAATTCTACTTGATTTGGCCGTACAAGCAATACATGTCACGAATCAAACCATGATTCTTCCATTGCATACAGAAGCACGGAGTCGACTTACTGCTGGATATATGGTTTTTTATTCTATCGGCAGTGCTGGTGGTTCAATTGCTTCGACTCAAATATACGCACACTTTGGCTGGGGAGGGGTTTCCTTACTCGGAGCCTCTGTCAGTGCTTTCGCTCTTCTTTTTTGGGCTATGACCAGACGAGTTAAGATTTTATGAAATAAACGTGTGTTAGCCAATATGAGAAACATGTTACTTCCATAAAGGAAATGATTAATTTTTTTGACTTAAAATCTAATTAGACTAGGAGAGATAACAAATGGAAATAGGTATTACGTCTTTTGTAGAAACGAAACCAGATGTTCATAGTGGTGAAGTGATAAGTCACGCACAGCGATTGCGTGAAGTTGTTGAAGAAATCGTTCTTGCTGATCAAGTAGGACTTGATGTGTTTGGTGTTGGTGAGCACCATAGGGAGGATTATGCAGCATCCTCTCCAGCGATGGTTCTATCAGCGGCGGCACCACAAACGAAAAAGATAAGGCTTGCGAGTGCAGTAACCGTGCTTTCTTCAGCTGATCCTGTGCGTGTTTTTCAGGATTTCTCTACACTGGATGGCATTTCAAATGGACGTGCAGAGATTATGGCGGGTCGTGGTTCCTTTATCGAATCTTTTCCACTGTTTGGTTATGAATTGAAGGACTATGATGAACTGTTTGAAGAACATTTGGACCTACTGCTCAAAATACGTCAGTCCGAAAAAGTGACTTGGGAAGGCAGACATCGACCGGCAATCAATAATTTAGGTGTGTATCCAAGACCTGTTCAAAATCCTTTACCGATATGGGTTGGTAGCGGTGGGAATCAGGAATCTGCTATCCGTGCCGGTTTTCTGGGATTACCACTTATGCTGGCGATTATTGGTGGTAGCCCAATGCACTTTGCACGAATTGTACAACTATATAAGAAAGCGGCGGCTCACGCTGGTCATGATGTATCAAAACTTCAGGTGGGGTCTCATTCGATTGGATTTGTTGGAGAGAATACGGAATTGGCAGCAGATACATTTTTCCCTTCCACTCAGGCAGGCATGAATAAACTTGGTAAAGAGCGGGGGTGGCCTTATTATGATCGTTCCAGCTTTGATACTGCACGAAGTTTTGAAGGAGCGTTGTATGTTGGTGATCCAGATACGGTCGCCGAAAAAATCATCCATCTTCGTAAGCATGTAGGGATTACACGCTTTATGATGTATGTACCATTAAGTACCATGCCACATGATCAAGTCATGCGTGCCATAGAATTGCTTGGAACAGAAGTTGCCCCTCGTGTGAGAGAGGAAATTGCCAAATGGGAAGCTGAAGGAGAACAGGAGACACATCTATTCCGCTAATTATTCGATAAGGATTGCATCAAGTCTCATTATTTAACTGGAGGAATTTATATGAAAATTGACAGTCGAGTATTACCAGAATTAAAACAGGCTTTCTCACAATTTCCAGGCTTTCAATTAGAGGGGGATTTAGAGGTGAGTCGAAGTCTCTTGTCGAATCCACATTTGGAAAAATCAGAGCTTGTACACATGACCAAGCGAATGATTCCTGGCGCAGCCGGCGAGATGTTAGTTAAAATTTATGAACCCGTTGAGAAAAATCTTGATAAACTTCCAGCTATGCTGTGGATTCACGGTGGTGGATACGTAATGGGCCACCCTGATATGGACGATGTTTTGTGTGAACGCTTTGTTCAGACTGCTGAATGCGTTGTTGTGTCTGTCAATTATCGACTTGCGCCCGAAAACCCTTATCCAGCGGCTATTGAAGATTGTTATGCAGGCTTGGTTTGGATGACAAATGAGGCAGACTCGCTTGGAATTGATGTAAATCGAGTTGCGATCGCCGGCGCAAGTGGAGGCGGTGGGCTAACAGCAGCGCTTGCATTAATGGCTCGTGATAAAGGAGGTCCATCTATTATTTTTCAGATGCCGCTGTATCCGATGCTTGATAGCCACAACATAACACCATCAAGCTATGAGATTATAGAAGAAAATGCAACATGGAATAGATCAAACAATTTAACGGCTTGGAATATGTACTTAGGAAAGAAGAACGATACTAACGAACAATCTCCCTATGCCGTACCTTCGAGAGCAGACAACTTAGCAGGACTACCGCCAACTTATACATGTGTAGGTCAACTCGATTTATTCCGAGATGAAATTATTGAATATGTAACACGACTTGCACAAGCAGGAGTAGATGTTGAATTTCATCTCTACCCCGGCTGCTTCCATTGCTTTGAAGTACTTGTGCCTGAAGCCGAAGTGAGTCAGCGTGCCAGTCAGAATTATTTTGATGCGATGGCACGGGCGCTTCATCCATAACTTATCTTAGTTCAGTCATCGGGGTGTTCAACTGAAGGCATGAGTGATAGCTCTAAATTTATTCGATGAGTAGAGATTACAGAAAGAAGTACAAATAGTGCCACCATATACTTTAAATTTTGCCCCTTACTCATTGATTAAAAACAGGAAATACTGCAAAGGTGGAATAGTTAACCAAGGTGTCAAAATAGTGTGCTAGCAATTCAACTTTTTTACTGCAGTTACGATGATAAGCACAATCAACACTTTGGAGCGTTTTTTTTCGTAAGTCGAGTTACTTTTTTAATCGCATTCATACTAAACAGCAGCAGGAAAGGGCGCCAATTGAACATTGGCACCGTTTATAAGAAGCGATAGACTGCATCCTTAGCTGGATCTTCATTTCAAGCTCGGAAAAAATAGAATTAAGTTCTTTTGGTAGTTGATGATATTGGTTATTTTGAGCTATTGTAGTTAAGGCACCTCTTCGGTGGTAGTGATTTCTAGGTAATCTCACTATAACAAGAATCGAGGTGCTTTTCATTTTACTCAAGTTGTACAGTACACAATTGATAGACTCTAAATTCAATATTGCTAAATCTCCCAGCTTATTTTATAGGTGCGAAAGTTGAGTTATTTAATTCCCATCTTAATGAAGAATTATTGAAATATATTTCTCCATTAGAATGGGAACACATTAATATTCTAGGAAAATACCGATTTAGTATAAAAGAAATTGCATCATTAGACTCCCTACAATCACTACAAACGACTTAACAGTAAAAAGCCAATTATTCTCTTAGAGTACCGGAAATCGGCTTTTTCTTATGAAATTTTGCTTAGCGTACGAAATTCGCGTTTTGATGGTGCTACCCCATTATGCTGAAACGGAAAAGAACATCTGTGGAACTAGTGGTGACAATAGAGTTGTTCCACAAATGAGACAGAAGAATAGTGTGCCCTATATAAAGGAATTGTGATATTACGATTGTATAAACTGTATCTATTGAAAATAGAACAAATAAAAGCTAAATAACAATAATATAATCTCTTTTCTAGATATGCATTTATCAAGAATCAAAGAACTTAATACCACTTAGTACAAAAGCATCAGAACTAGGGCTATAACCAACTAACTTTCTTGTTCCTTCAATATCAATTCGTTTAAACCTGTTGTTAGATACACCATGTAAAATTGAAAATGGAGGTAAGTTCTTTGCCGTCATCGACTTTAAGAGAAGGTCCATAAAATCTTCTGGGTTTAAGTATGTACTCATATCTCTAGCTGTTAGTGGTTTACCGTATGGATTATTATACGAATAGCAAGACTTTGTAACCCTTCTTCATAAGCAAAGTAAGAAGCAACAGCCTATGCGAAACACTTACTTATCCCGTACATATTTTTGGGTCTCGTGGGTGAATAAGCATGTGGTTGATAATCCAAAGGATAGCCTTCAATTGTTTGAGCACTGGGAGCAACTATCACTTTGGATACATTATTATCACTAGCAGCTCTAAAAATATTATAGGTTCCCTTTATATGATTTTCTAATAAGGAGCCATAAAAATCAGCATTTGGCGAAGGATTACCTGCCAAGTGTATAACTATATCTATCCCTTTCGTAAATTCTTGACAAGCAGCTAAATCAGAAATATCTAAATATATGATTTCATGATTTATATCTTTAAAAGTTTCTAAAGCAGATAAGTTAATATCTGCTAGCCGTAACTAGTAATTCCCTTGCTTATCTAGGAATCTTGTAACATCTTGGCCAATCTTACCTGCAGCACCTGTAACTAAAATTTTTTGCATTTCACTTTATCCTTCCATAAAAAATATATCCCTTGTCAAGGGTCATATAATAGAGCATGCACTTATTGTATGTTGGTAATGGCATTAAATAAAACGAAGAAATATAATGGAGGCATGAATAAAATTCATGAGGAGGACCATAGTTCACTTAAATTAACAAATAATGATTTGGAACGAATGTGCAATCAAAGTTGACACGGCATTTACGCATTTGATGAAAAATAATTAGTGGGTATGGGACGTGTTATTTCAGATGGTGTAATTACTGGAGTAGTTTGGGGAATATGTGTTCTACCAATCTATCTGTCCGAAGGAATCGCCGCCATGTACAAATAGCGCTGGGAAATTGAATCATTTTTCCGCTGGATTTAGCTGAATTTGAACGTTTTCGTATTGTTTGGCACAACATCCAATGCGTTGTTCAATCAGTTATTCACAGCTATAATTGCCTATGCTTTGCTGAAATTTCTTCGTGCATAAGGCCAAAAGACAAAATAAACGCTTGTCATTTGCAGGTTTCACACGCCTGTTTTTTTGTGAAGCCTTGTCAATTGAGTGGAAAATTAGTTTGAAAGAAACACTTGAATTCTACAGGTCGATAAATCAAGAAACTGTATTACTTTGGTTAATCAACATACGTGTTAATTTATAGTATAATGATTGCTTGAAATAATGCGGTGGAAAACAGGGAAAAGAGGGAAACGATGCCTACTATACTAGTTGCTGACGACGATGCGAACATTCGCGAACTCGTCTGTTTATTTCTACGCAACGACGGATTCGCAACAGCTGAAGCAGCGGATGGCAAGGAAGCACTGGCTGTCTACATCTCAACGAATGTCGATCTTGTCGTACTTGACATTATGATGCCGATTATGGATGGTTGGACGTTAAGCAAGGAGCTCCGAAGAGCCAATCCTGATCTACCTTTACTTATGCTGACTGCGAGAGGAGAAACATGGGAGAAAGTGAAAGGTTTCGAACTTGGGACGGACGATTATTTAACCAAACCATTCGATCCGTTAGAGTTGACGGTTCGTGTTAGGGCACTACTCAAACGATACAAGATTGGCTCCACGCAGACGATCCATTTAGGGAACGTCATCCTTGATCGACAGACCTATAAGGTGATGAAAGGGACGGAGTCGCTTACGTTGCCGCTAAAGGAGTTCGAATTGCTGTATAAGCTCGCTGGAACACCCGGACAAGTCTATACGCGCGTGCAGTTGATCGATCAGATTTGGGGTATCGATTACGCCGGAGATGATCGAACGGTAGACGTACATATTAAACGGCTGCGTGAACGGTTCGCGACAACACCCGATTTTCGGATCGAAACGGTGCGCGGGCTTGGGTATCGGCTTGAGGTTTATGAATGATCAGATCCTTATATATACGTGTTGTCCTGACATTTTTAGTCTCCATCATCGGGGGCACGATCATTTCTTTTTTGGTGTCAACTTGGATATTCGAGGATAAATTGAACGAAAACGCTCAAATCAACTTACGTAACTTTGGCCAAGACATCGTCCGGATTTACAAGACCTTTCCGTTACGTGAAGCGGACTTGTTCGTAAGTGAAATGAAGCAGCTCGATTCTTATTATATTCGAATTTACGAAGCAACGGGTCAGTTCAAGTCTTACGGTAAACTTCACGGACACAAACCTGCGCCTGTGACGATGGAGCAACTAAAGAAAGTATTAGATGGAGGTGTTGTTCAGGACACTCCTAATGGTATTGCCACGGTCCTCTTAGGGCTACCGTTGAAAACGGAAATGGGAACGAAAGCGATATTTTTGGAAGCGCTCGCCCCTCCTTCAGCCTCTTTTGTCACAAAGTGGGCAGTGGTCTTTGCAACATGTTCGTTGATTGCAGGAAGCTTATTGATTCTAGTTGCCTCTGTATTCCTGGTAAGACCGATAAAAAAGCTGACAAAAGCGACCAGGCGGATAGCATCTGGAGATTTCAACGTCAAGTTGAATATTAAGCAAACGAGTGAGCTGGGTACTTTGGCTCGCAGCTTCGAAGAAATGATGCACGATCTGCAGCAACTTGAGCAGATGCGCAGGGAATTCGTAACGAACGTGTCGCACGAGGTTCAGTCTCCGCTCACTTCGATATCCGGTTATGCTCTAGTGCTTAAGCAAGTTGACCTCTCAGAATACGAACGAAGCCGTTATCTTGATATTATCATCGCTGAAGCGAAAAGGATGTCCAAAATGAGCGATAACCTGCTAAAGCTGAGTTTTCTTGAATCGCAGTCAAAGCAACTGCGGCTCGTCACGCTCAGCCTCGATGAACAAATCCGACGGATAATTGTGGCGCTCCAGCCACAATGGTCTGCTCGCGATATACATTTCGAGCTTGATTTACAGACAGTTAAAGTAACGGCTGATCATGACCTGTTAAATCAGGTTTGGACGAATATCCTCAGAAATAGCATCAAATTTTCCGAGGATGCCGGCGTGATTAACGTAAGCATCAAACAAGATACCAAAAACGTGACAATCCTAATATCCGACACTGGTATTGGTATTCACCTTGACGACCAGAAGCGTATATTCGAGCGTTTTTTTAAGGCTGATCGTTCCCACAGTCGCAAGTATGACGGAAGTGGTATGGGACTTGCTATCGTTAAACAGATCGTGTCGCTTCATCAAGGTGACATCCGAGTGAAAAGTGAACTTGGTCAAGGAACGACCTTCATTGTCACTTTGCCAATCACTACACCAACAGATTAGTTAGATTCATTCTCTATGCTACGACTCATATGCAAGCTTACTTGCATATGAGTCGTAGCATTTTTTTTTTGCAGTTCATATTCAGTTCATATTGTCGTCATGGTGAGTACATCTTCATTGATTAAGTTTTCATTACAGGCACATAAAGGAAGGCAAACAGATCAGGACAGGAGAAGATGACAGTGACACAACAAGAGGAAAAGAAAACGCTGAGTGGAATGAAAATAAAGAAAGTGCGAAGCATCTTACTTAAAACCATAGGAGCAATCGTTCTAGCCATTGTACTTTTTTTAGGTATTGTTTATATCGTAAATGTGATGAGTAGTCATTCGGAGCAAAAACGAATAGTGCCCTACGGGCAGCACGTATCTGTAGACGGGAAAAACATGAATGTATTAATTCAAGGCGAGGGCGAGGAAACAATCGTGCTCCTGCCTGGTTATGGAACAGCTACTCCAGGGCTTGATTTTAAGCTTCTTATCGATGAATTATCTCCATTTTACAAAGTTGTTGCGGTAGAGCCTTTCGGTTATGGATTAAGTGATGAAACTGTAAAAGAGCGAACCACGGAGAATATGGTAAGTGAAGTTCATGAAGCTCTACAGCAGCTTAATATTAACAGATACATGCTCATGGGCCACTCCATTACAGGTATTTATGGAATTGATTATGTGAACAAATATCCAAACGAGGTGACTGCATTTGTCGGAATCGATAGCAGTGTTGCAACACAACCGGGTATGGATATCAATTTCCCATTAAAAACGTTTGCATATCTCAAAAAATCAGGTCTCTTAAGATTGGCTATGAAAATTAGTGCTGACCCCTATGCTGGACTGGCATTTGATGAAAAAACCGTAGAGCAAATGAAAATGATTTCGAATAAAAACATGTATAATGACACAACCTTGAATGAGATGGACCATATTTCGTCTAATTTTAAAGGGGCTCAAGGTTTAATCTTCCCTAAAAATCTTCCACTTCTTCTCTTTGTACAAGCGAATAATGAAGATGTAGCAGGATGGATACCTCTGCATGAAGGGCAGATCAAAGACTCGGTACATGGAAAAGTAGTAACCATGGATGGATCACATTATTTACACCATACCAAATTCAAAGAAATCGCTGAAAACGTTAGACTATTTATAAAAGAAGTAAAGTAAGTGTTCAGAGAAAGGTTCATTCGTTATTTTATGCATTTGTCTACAGTCTGCAAGACCATCATTTCGATGGTCTTTTTTATGTCCAAACAGTTGTATATTTCCAAACCAAGATTATACTTTCGCCTGAAAGATATTGGGTTGCATTTTCATATTAACTAACGAGGCAGGTGTGCGGCCGAGCCTAGGTCGTATCATATAACGGGTGGGATTCCCGTCGAGTAAGAACTAGCCATTCGCTCGTAGCGAGTCTTGGAGGGCTAAAGGTAACTTTAGTCTTTAAGCGTAAACAGTTAGGTGGCGGATTTGCTTTACTGATCGTTCTATTCATCCTGTTAATCATTATAGGATGTAGTTGTTGGGGCGGCGGTAGCGGCGGATTCGGTTACTAAAAAAAGGGGCACTCATAAGAGTGTCTTTTTTCTCAATATAAGAACCCTAAGAATATGATATTATTTTAATGCAAATTCCCTTTTGTGCAATGAGATAGTAATGCCCAATAAAAAACCCACCTATTTCCGTAGGTGGGCCTTATCTTTATTACACAATATCAAAGTATACTCTCTTTTTCTCGTGAATTTTATGTAATTATACATATTTGTAAAAACTACATAAAATAAATATTACATGTAGTAAAATATAAATTGTGGACACGTTCTATAAAGCTGATTCTCCGATTAGAAGGCGTAACACATCTCAACCATATAGGTGTGGAGTTGCTTTAATCTAGCCAAACAAACGATCTTGATTCTCTTGTATTTGTACACTAACAATCTGTTGAAAATAAATGATTCTGTTTTATAGGACGTGTTTACTTAATGTCCAATACATAGTATTAAATTAAAGTGGTTCAAGTCGGAGGAAGGCACCTTAGGGTGTCTTTTCTTTATGGGGTCTCATCACATCGCCATCAACTAAAAAAATATATATAACCCCTAAAAAGGAATTTTATATATTTTCAATTTGAAGAGATCAATTTTCTCGTTTGAGGTATTTGTTTACCTTATCATGAGGACAATAAAGTGTTTTATACTATATTTTTTGAAATATCAGTAAGTTATTCGATGAATTAATAAGTTACTATTAATCCATAAATAGTAACAGTGCAGTAATCCAAAAGAAAAATGCTCAAATCGATAAATAGGAGAGAATTCTAGATGAAGGTAAATCAGAATATTGTTTTAAAAATTATTGGGTTAGAATTTTTATTAATGATTTTTTACACGCTTAACGGGGCCTATCAAACTATTACTAAGCCATCCAGTCCGGTATTACAATTTATTGGACTTGTTCTGTCCTTACTTATCGTAAATAAGCAATCAATTATTATGAACATTACTTTCCACACTTTTAATAATTTCTTTAATTTTATGGGGAATGTTCAAGCCTCGTCGCTTTTTGCATATGTTATTATTGCAATTTTATTCTTCTACACCATATATTTATGGAAACGTGCTAATAAAAAAGAGTGTATTTGGCAGGAAATAAATATAGCAGTTTGAGTTGTGATATTACCTTTTCAGTATAGAGGGCAGCCTGGTACCGCAATATTACCTTTAAAGGGGCTTGCTGCATGCTCATCAACTTAAGAGGTTAATTGTTCCACTAAAATGAAAAAATACGTTATTCTTTCTGTAGAATCATAGGAAAGGATGGCGTTTTTTTCATTCTAGGGGGCATTTCTTTTTATTAGCTTGATAGCGATGTGGCGGTACCCCATTAATAGAAAACTACTGCAAGAGTTATAGTTTTATGTTTTTATTTCCCTTTTGGCATTTATCTTTTAATCAGATGAATGTTTTTTTAGTACATAATAAAAAAATAACCAGAAAAACTGTCACAAAATCCGTTTTTCTGGTTTCTCTATAATACAGGCATCAAATTGAAAGTGAGGTTTAAACTAACATGTTAACCATAAAAAATGAAGAAAGTCATGCTTCTGATATGCCTTTTGAAGGTTTATTTAAGCAGTACTATGCTTATGCTGTGAAACAGATTATATGGATTGTTAAAGATCAATCTATCGCTGAAGAGTTAGCACAAGAAGTATTTTTACAATTATATCGTAATGACTGGAAAGTAATTGAAAACATACCTGGATGGTTGATTAAATCTTCTACTTATGTAGCTTATAACCATTTGCGATCTGAAAAAAGGCAACAAGCGAAGATTGATAAAGAAATACAATACCATGAAGTACAAAATGTTTCATCATTAGACGATGATTGGATAAGAAAAGAGGAAATTACAAAGGTACAAACGATACTAAATAAAATGAATGATCGAGAACGAACCCTTTTACTAATGAAATTCTCTGGTTTTCAATATAAAGAAATTGCAGAAATACTTCAAATTGAAATATCTTCTATTGGAACATTATTGGTCCGAGCCAAAATGAAATTTCGCAAGATTTATAAACAAATGGAGGAGGCATAACAAATGAAATGTTATGATATCGGATTTATTCAAACATATATTGATGGAGAACTTCCTCATGATATAAGAAAGGAATTCACAAAGCATCTAGATACATGTGAAGCATGCCAAGATTTATTAGTAGAAATCAGCAAATTAAATCAATGGGAAAGCGTAATGCTAGATGAAGAATCTGCAAATTCACCACAAGAAATCAAAATTGATATAGAACAAGCATGGAAAACATTTGAAAGTCGTTCCAAGCTAGACAATGTTTCTAATATAAATCACAAAAAACAACAGAAGAAGGGACTCTTTACAAACATGAGTAAAAAATCAAAACGTTTCATGTATACAGCAGTAGCTGCAGCAGCACTTTTCACAACTGCAATGATTCCACAAGTACAAGTAGCGGCTACAAATGTTGCCTCATATTTTTCTGATGCAATTACAAATGATAAAGTTGTAAATGAAGGAATACAAGATGAAAATGGTGTCACACAAGATATGATGAAGAATGGTAAATATATTCCTATTGATGAAAAAATTACAGATCAAGGTATTACTGTACATTTCAAAGAATTATATATCGCAGATTCACGTATATCAGTTCATTATAGAATGGAAAAAGCTGACGGAAGTTTAGTACCATTTGAATTTGATACATCAGGATTAGAGCTCGAAAGTGATGGTAAAATTAATGGGCAACAAGAGGAAAACCCTGAGATTAAACATGAAGGGAGACTATCATTTATCCATGATTCAGATGACCGTCTTCCTTTTGAACTTATGGCAGCAGGTAAAAAATTAAATGATGTAGGCATTCGTGATAATGATAAACCCGAAGGTGTTGCTACATTTGTTATAGTTACTGGAGGAAAAGACGATTTTAAACAGCCCCTTACTTTAGATGTAAATATAAATAGAATTGGAAAAGTAATTGGATCTTGGAAAGGTGAAATTCAAATTGATACTTCACATCTGAAAAATAATACTAATTAAAATGAAAAAAAGAATAGAACAATATGTATCTAATGCTCAGTTTATATGTTTTCTTGTTTTCGTTACATTTATTTCTTATATAGTTTTTACTGTATCTTTTATTTATGATTTAAGTTTATAACCTTAAATCAATCATTTAAGACCATTACAAGAAAAACCTTCCTAAAAAGTAGGAAAAAAAATAACCGGTCCCTTAACGTATAAGGAATCGGTTATTTTGTATCTGAAATGTGTCTAAACTTACAATTTTCTTTTTTGATATGGTTCCCCTATAGAGAAAGAATTTTTTCGTTTAGGGGGTACTTCAAAACCTTAACTTGATGGCAATGGGGTCCCGCCAACATAACGCGAATTTCGTATGCTAAGGAACTTTTTATTTGAAAAACTTGGTTTTCCGTACATTAAGATTGTTCCATAAACGATATTTGATGTTTGATATAAAACTTTGTTTTTGTTCATGAGTTTTTGAACTGAATTTTAAACATATTTCAGTCAGTTTTGATAGATATAAATAAAGTTCCTTAAATGACCGTTTTAGGGACTATTTGGACTGGTTAGTCAACATGTGATACCGCCAGCATTTCGAAAAAAACATGCTAAGCAAATTAAATAAGAAATAAGCAGGTTTTTATCACGTTAAGAGTAAACCGATTTATGAAAAATAAAATTCTTAAAAAATGGAGAGCCGATACCATAAACCTGCATTATTAATGTAGAATTTCGATGTTGGCTCTTTATTTACTAAAATAGCAAGTTAGTGAATAAATTGTTCATATTTTTTCGAGAGGAGGTTAAACAATGAGAGCGCCGTATCAAGTATTGATATTTCCTTATATAAAAACTGATGATTCCATTCAATATGGCATTTTTAATCGAAGTGATTATGGTTATTGGCAAGGAATAGCTGGTGGTGGAGAAGATGGTGAGACTCCTATTGAATCAGCAAAACGGGAAACGTTTGAAGAGGCTGGTATTATAAGAGAATGTCCCTATATAAAACTAGATTCTGTGTCTTCACTAACAGTAGAGTATGTAGTCGGTGAATTTCTTTGGGGAGAAGATGTTTATGTAATAAAAGAATTTTCTTTTGGAGTTAAAGTTCCTACAAAAAATATTAAATTATCTAAAGAACACTTCAAGTATAAATGGTTGTGCTTTGAGGAAGCTGTAACGCTTTTAAAATAGGATAGTAACAAAACAGCTTTGTGGGAATTAAACAAAAGGCTGTTAAAATAATTTAAGTGTTAGTTAACAAAGCCGATAATAGAAATCACACATTAAACATATATTTATACGCTTTGTTACTACACGCTAAGGAATAGTAATAAAAAGATGATGCCGATAAAACTATATAAAAACCAAAAGAATCCTAAGATGGGGAATGTTTTATGAAAATTAAGCATAGTAAACCTCCTTGGGTATATAAAGGATTATAATACATCGTTGGTCTATTTAAAATACTAACCATGAATTGGATGGCATTAGGCATGGTTAAACTAATAGAAATGATACATTAAACGTATTTAATGAGTCTGCTAGGTATAAAGATAATTGATAATCATACAATGATATGGAAGGGCCTTTTCTAACGTGTTAGTTACCTCAACGTATATGTATCTCTTGGCGCCTGGGCGAGGGTGCTTTTTTTATTGCACATTTATAATATGGACAAGCATAATATTATGTAACAGGACGAGTTCTTCGTGTCCTATTCAATGCTCAGGATCAACCCCAATTCACATTGAGAGCACCAATAGAGAGGGTGCTCTCTTTTTATTGAATCTACATTTATTTTTATGCCTAATGAATTCGCTAAGTGGATACTATTTCATGTAAAATGGTGATTTTATTTATATTTTGGATAGATTTTTTGCGAAATATGTAACTAGAGCCGTATTTAAATTGAAATATGATACGATAGTTGTATATATACATTTAGATGGTAAGAGGGGATAAAAGTTGATGAAAAACCATATAAAAGTAAATGGAAAACTCCTTCAAACAAATATATACAATTTTAATTTTTTTGGAGGCGTTTTTCAATAAGTTTTGCTTTTTCATTCACTTTTGTTGTATATGTGAAATCACCGTAACAATATGGATATCTAAAATTTTGTTTATTTCCACCACAAGTGTATGTAGCTGGATTCTGATCAACTTTCAACTTAGAAAACTGTTTAGCTGTATCTTCCGAGTGTTGTTTAGCTTCTTGATTGGCAATAAAATCAATATAGCCTGGCCCCATATTATAGCTTTGAATAATTGTCTCCATACTAACACCTTTTTCTTCTCCATATCTATACATTTGAACAAAGTGCTTTACCCCTTGTTTAATGCTCAAGTTTATCTCTTGGATTTCATTTGGCTTTAATCCAAGTGATTCGGAAGATTGCATAGGGTCGTTGCCCTCACCCCTACTCTCGTGGTACATAATTCCTAGTAAAATTGCTGTTTTTTCTCCCAAATTATATTTTTCTAATTCTTTTTTCATGATGGGCTCATATTGCAATAAACGTTCCTCGGTAGCAAACGCTTTATTTTTTTGAGTATTGGTTTTGTCATTAAAATATAGTATCCCGATTATTGTTCCTAACCCTAAAATACTAATAAAGAATAATATAATAGTTTGTACTTTTCTCTTATTCTTCAAATATTACTCCTCCTTTTACAAGAAACCCTATTTTCAATGGTGGCTGGTTATTAAAAAAATTCAATAATTCTCTATTTCCCAGCTTTTTTAGACTCGAAAATTTTTTTCTAAATGCTAAGTTTAATAGAAAAATTTAAAGATAAGGTAAAGATAAGATAAAGATAAAATAAAGTCTATTTTTTAGGGTATCCATTATGTGTTCTAAAGGCTTCAGATTCAAGTGATATATTATCTACATAACCCATAAGAGAGAAGGAGGTAAGCAAAATGTCACTTGAAACAGACATAATTCTTTCTTTATTAGATATAAAACTGTGGATGGCCCATCATTCGGAAATTAGTCGCTTAAAAATAAAAAAAAAATTAAAATCAGAACCGTACCTCAATAAGTCTTCAAGTGTTAATAAAAGAAAACTATATAAGGTGAGAGAATAAAGGTTCAACACCAATGATTATCAATAATTGAAGTGCTAATGATTATAATAAAAAAGAACCTTCAATAGGTTCTTTTTTATAGTTGGTAAATACGTTATCAACAATAGATGGTAATAAAGATAGAAATTTAGACACTTTTTATTAATGGGCTAAGTTTTCTTAGGAAGAAATCTATTTCTCATGACTGATCGCTAGATATAACAGGATATATCATTTGTTAATTTGGGTGGGTGATTTAGCTTTTTGAGTTTACCACACTAAAATTTAAATTTTGTTTAGGGACAAAATGTTACATTCTGAATTAACAGAAAATTAATGTGGTAAAAATCCTATTAAATCTTTTATCAGGTAACTCATATTTCTTTGGCCTTATTTTCATGGTATTACCGAACGTTTATATGTCTCTAAGGGAAAGAAATACTTTAAGTTTTATTACCATCTAATGTTTGATTAAGATGGTAACATGAAAATAAAACGTTTACAACTAGAAAATAAAGAAAAAATATAAAAATTCGACTTTTTTCGACATTACGACTATGAGAGAAAGAATCTAAATTAAGTAAATCTTATATTTAGAGGGGATATTTACCTTATACATAACGGTTAAAACATTTGCAAATGTTTCACGAGTAATTAAAAACGTCGAATATAAAATTATATTGTGACAATTTTAAACGAACATACTTTATAATTCATACTTAGACTAATAAATTAATTACTAATAAATTAAATAAGCTATATTTAATAGAGTATAATACGAAATATTTAACTTAAATATTCCATATTATATATAATTATGAATCATTTAACATATTAGTTGCGGAAAATTTTGTCATAAGATAATTTAAATATTAAGCACAGAAACATTTCAAAGAAAAAGAGCTATTTTAAAATGTACCCTAAAAACGTTTTTCCTAAAAAGTAGTAAGATTTTGCAAAACGTTTCTGTGCCTAAGTAGATGAAAATAATATAATAAATTATTTAAAAGAGATAAAAATAAGTTGCTTTATGGAGAAATATACATCCCATACTATTAGAATTATGTCAAATTGTAGTTTGTAAATTACATTTCAAAGTATAAAAGGGGCATTTATTGCATAAAAAAGTAGCTGTACAAAAGTACAGCTACTTTTTTCTTGAAAACATTATTATGCAAATAGCATACTTAACGTAAACTTGCGCTTAACGGTACTTGTGAATAAATTGTGAAATTGCTACTCTATGTTTCTAACTAACATTTTTGCACCAGAACCATACAAAAAGAGGACGAATAGTTACGTCCTCTTTTTATATGGGTATATTAGCCACAAAATAATATCATTTAAATAAATCTTCTATTATATTAGCAGGGGATAGTGATAGAAAAGTGTGTTCCTTTTCCTAGTTCACTTTCTATCTCTATATCTCCGTTTAATTCTTTAATAATACTGTACGCAATCATAGTACCAAGCCCAGTACCTTTTTCTGTTGTTGAATAAAATGGCAAGGCAATACGTTTTATTTGTTGGGAAGACATTCCTATTCCTGTATCAATGATATCAATTACAATATTATCTTTTATTTTTTGTATATTTATTTGTAATACGCCACCATTTTTCATAGCCTCAATTCCATTTTGTATGATGTTGGTTAGACATATTTTTAATTTTTCAGGATTAGCATTTATGTAAAGGGAATCTGTTGTAATATGCTGTTTTATTTCAACATTATATGAAAGAGCGAGTGGTGAAATATTATCTTTCACTTGATTTAATATGTAATTAATATCTAGTTCCTCTTTTATAATATTTTGTGGTTTGGTTAAAGATAAATAGTTATTAATAGTAGATTGTATTTGCTGCATTTCAAGTAACATAATTTCTAAGTACTTATCTTGAGACATCTTAGCACTCTCATCTTCATTTAGTAATTGAGTGAATCCACGTACCGTGGTCAGTGGATTATGAATTTCATGCGCGATCGATGCAGCTAGTTCGCTAGCTATATAAAATTTTTCTGCTCTTTGCATTCTTTCTTTTATTTTATATTTCTTGATCATTCCTTCTATTAAATAAACTGATAATAATACTGTGAAAATATTTATGATTATATAATTGAATAAAAATTCAATGAGAGTAGAGTCAATTTTACCACCTGTATCTATTTGCGTTACAATACCGCAGATAGAAAGGGAAGTTGTACATATCAAAATAAGTAGAATACTTAATAATATCTTCTTTTCCTTGAAATAAGTAGGTGACAAGTAACGAAACATGATTGTAATAACAGAAATAATAGTAAAGATAATAAATGATGGGAAGACTCCGCTTCCACCTAAGTAAAATCTATAAGAAAGATATAAAACTCCAATACAAATAATGCTCTTTGTATTTCCATATAGAAAAACTAATATAATGGGAATAAAACGTAAATCATAAATGAACCCAGCGTGTAAATGAAAAGGAAAAGTCATACAAAAAATAATTGCAATGGAGGAAAGTACAGAAATTAATATATTATTACATGCCATTTTTTCTTTATGTTCTAGCCAAAATACTTGGTAACTAAGGATACAAATAATAATAATAAATGTATTTAATAATAGTGTAGGAATTCCCATAGTTTATACCTCTCTGAGAGTTTGTAAGTAGGATTATGTCTGTGTTTAATCTAGGTGTTTGATTTTATTAGATTTTCTATCTTTAAAAAAAGAAAAGGAAGGGCACTTGAAAAAGTGCTTTTTTACCATTTATATTAAAATTGATGAGGAAGATAGAATAAAAAGTTACTTTTACTTATGAACAAAAAAATTGAAAGTAGCCCGTGTATAGGTAAAAGATGAAGCAAATTACTGAAATAGCTACATTTCTCTGGAGTGAATATTCCGAAAAAACATTGTATATGGCGAAATCCATTTTATAACCTTCGTCATATTAACATGCAACTTATTAAATTACAAAGAAAAAATTAAAAATTATTATTTTTTTGTTATTTTAATTTATTTAAAGACGTAAAAGTATTCAAGAGGTTACCATTGAGATGCTAGGGTACTTAGACCAATATTCGAACTTTGTAATAACGTTGTTACTTTTTTTGCTAATATTCTTAATACTAATTTTAGTATAATTAATTAATCGAAAGTTCTGATAATTATTTACATACCCTTTTTTTTATATCATTTTATATTAAATACAATGATATTTATTGTCACATAATAATGCAAATTTCCAGTAAACTAATAGAAAAAATCCTATAAAAACATAATTTACAATCTTTTATATAAACATTGCAGGTGTAAATGCAATAAAATTTCATTATTAATACATATATTCAATCTGAAAATATCTGTTTACATATTAAAATATCTTTGTAGTGGTCCTTCATGCCAAGAATCGTTTCCGTACTCCCACTACCGTTATTCTAGTATTTTACCAAGTTTCTTATTTTGTTAAGGTATCCTAATATCGTTACTTTTGTGAAATTATAATATTTAAATATTATAATTTATAGTGGGTGTTGAGAAAATAAATAATTTGTAAAAATAATATAATATTTGTAACTTTATGTCTTATAATATGAAATATCTTCGTTGTGATTATTTTAAATATTTGAATAATACATCAGATTCATTTTATCTAGGGAGGTTTTAAAATTGGGGAGAAGAGTTGTTAAAAGAGTTTTTGCATTATTATCAGTACTAGCATTATTCTTTAATGTGTTTCTACCGAAGGCAAATGCGGAGGTTATGACGCATGAAAAGTATTCAATGAACTGGAGTTATAGCAACAGTTTAGGAAAGGATATCCGAACTGAAATTATTAAAAATTCAAGCGGTCAAATTGCTTATTGTTTAACTCTTGGCTTAAAATCACCAAATGGTGAAGATCTTCCTGAAATGGGGAAAACAGATAATGTAGTATATAGGGTTCTATTAAATGGTTTCCCACAAAAAAGTATAGAACAACTGGGAGTAGCTAATAAGAATGAAGCACATTATGCAACTCAGCTTGCGGTTTGGAATGCATTAGGTCAACTTGATGTAAATGAATTAAAGCATGAAAATAAAAATGTTGAAAAAGCGGCTAAGACAATTATTAATGCTGCAAATACAAGTGAAGATACTCAGGATATTTTTATGAATGTGATTCCTGCTGAAAAGCAAAAGGCAGAATTAAAGGGTGAGTTTTTTGAAACAAACCTATACACAGTACAAACAAATGCTAAGAGTGGTTCTTATAAAGTAGTAGCGAAAAATGCACCTAATGGAGTTAAAATTGTTAGTGAAAATGGAGAAGTGAAAGATCAGCTTTCACTTGGGGAAAAATTCCGTATCCAAATTCCTAAAGATACAAAAACAGGTGAATTTAATCTAAGTGTTGCTGCAAATTTAACTAAAGTTCAAGCAATTGCTTATCGCGGTACTGATACTGTTCAGAATGCTACAGTGCTACTAGAAAGAAATGAGGAAAAGCTTAGTAGTGACCTTGCAGTAAATTGGGAAGCTGCTGGTTCTTTAAAAATTAAAAAGGTTGGGGAAAATGGAGAAATATTAGCTGGTGCAATATTTGAAGTCTTTAATGCAAATAATGAATCAGTTGGAAAAATCACGACGGGTGCTGATGGTACTGCAGAATTAAATAACCTACCAATTGGTACCTACACAGTAAAAGAAATTAAAGCACCAACAGGTTATGTTTCAGGTGATAAACCACAAACTATTGAAGTTAAGACAGGGGAAATAGGAGCTGTTCAAGTAGTAAACAACAAAGTAAAAGGTAACATCGAAATAAAAAAACTTAGTGATTCAGGTAAGATGTTACCTAATGTTGAATTCACGGTCTTTACTGAAGATGGAACAGAAGTGAAAAAAGTAGTAACAAAAGAAAATGGAATTGCAAATGTTGATGGTCTTACGTATGGTAAATATTATTTCTTAGAGACAAAAACACCTAATGGATATATTGGAAATAAAACAAAGTATCCTTTTGAAATTAAAGAGCACAATAAAACACTTACTTTTACAGTGGAAAATACAGAAGTGAAAGGTAGTGTGAAATTACTAAAAGTAGATAATGAAGATATCAGTAAAAAATTAGAAGGTGCAGTATTCGAGCTAAAAGATGCAAGCGGGAAAGTAATTGGGGAATATAAGACAGATAAAAATGGTGAAGTTAACGTCAAAGATTTAGCGTATGGTAAATATTCATTTGTAGAAAAGGCTTCTCCAAATGGTTACGTTCTTATTACAGAACCAATTGTATTCGAAATAAAGGAACACGGAAAAATTATTGAGCTATTAGCAGTTAATCATCTTATCAAAGGTGATCTAGAAATTACAAAAGTTGATGTAGCTGATGGAAACAATAAGCTTCCGAATGCAGAGTTTACTATTTATAATGAAGCAGGAAAAGAAGTAGTTAAAGGGAAAACAGACGATAAAGGTATCGCGAAGTTTGAAAAGTTACCATTTGGAAAATACACATATAAAGAAACTGTTGCACCAAAAGGTTATGTATTGAATGAAGAAATATTCTCTTTTGAGATCAAAGAGAATGGTCAAATCATTAAACATATTGTCAAAGATGAAAAGATTCCATCAGTAAAAACAACAGCTACTGATAAAACCGATGGTACAAAAGAAATGCACACTTCTAAGTCTGTAACAATCCAAGATAAAGTGGAATACAAAGACCTACAAGTAGGTAAAGAGTACACTTTAAAAGGTAAATTAATGGATAAAGAGACTAATAAACCATTAGTTGTAAATGGTATAGAAGTAACTGCTGAAACTAAGTTTACACCAAAAGAAGCAAACGGTTCTATTACACTAGATTTCACTTTTGATGCAACTGGTTTAGAAGAAAAAGAAGTAGTAGTATTCGAAGAGTTACTGAAAGACGGAAAAGTTGTTACTACACATGCTGATATCAATGATAAAGGTCAAACAGTTAAGTTCGTTAAGCCATCAGTAAAAACAACAGCTACAAACAAAGCTGATAGTGGAAAAGAGATACATTCAAAGGATTCTATCACAATCCAGGATAAAGTGGAGTACACTAACTTAGTTGTTGGTAAAGAGTACACTGTAAAAGGAAAATTAATGAACAAAGCTATTAACGAACCATTATTAATTGATGGTAAAGAAGTAACAGCTGAGACTAAATTTATTGCAAAAGAAAAGAATGGTTTTGTAATATTAGATTTTACTTTCGTTGGTGCTGAACAGCAAGGAAGAGAAGTAGTTGTGTTCGAAGATTTATTGCATGAAGGGCAAGTAATTGCAACTCACGCTGACATTAACGATGTAGGTCAAACAGTTCGATTTGTAGAGCCTTCAATTAAAACGACAGCTACAAATAAAGCTGATGGTTCTAAAGAGTTAGACGCTTCTAAAACAGTAACTATCCAAGATAAAGTTGAATACAAAGACTTAATCGTGGGTAAAGAGTACGTAGTAAAAGGTAAACTAATGGATAAAGCAACAAAAAAACCATTATTAGTAAGTGGTAAAGAAGTAACAGTAGAATCTAAGTTTACTGCTAAAGAGAAGAATAGTTCTATCACACTCGATTTCACATTCAATGCTTCTACATTACAAGGTAAAGAAGTGGTAGTGTTTGAAGAATTGTATCAAGATAATGTCTTGGTAGCTATTCACGTTGACATCGAAGATAAGGGTCAGACAGTGAAATTTAAAGAAGTAAAACCGGAGCAACCAAAACCAGAACAGCCGCATCAAGATAAAAATACTCCAACTACAGAACAACCAAAAGAACAACCACAACCTAAGAAAGAAGTTCAATCTAAAATTGGATGGTTACCGCAAACAGGTGCAGACCTTACAAGTTGGATCTCTATGGCTGCAGGCGCATTACTGTTAATTGTTGGTGGAGTTATTTTCTTAAAACGTAAAAACGCATAAAAATTTTAAAAAAAGCACATCTGTTTTTTACAAGATGTGCTTTTTTATGTTAGTAATTTAGTCTTATTTACAGTATTTGTGGGTTTGAAATAAAGTCACGATGTTTTTAAGAAAGACGCGAGGTTTTGAAAAAAGTGGCGATATTGCATTACTTCAAAAAAACAATTGAGTTTTGATTAATCTTTTGTCAAAATAGATTCCTTTTTCATGCTGTAAAATATGATCTTGTTCAATATTTTTGATAAGACTTTATTTCAAAGCTACAGAAATACATGGCAATGACAGGGATTTCAAAATTACTTGGAAAACTTCCATAACATTCTATTCTATAAAGGACTAGTTGAATTCTCGATATGATTGAACTTAAGGATACATAAAGCTTATATGTTATATTGAGCAAACACATTTTAAAAAGATGTTTTAGTAACTATTTTTTATCATTTTAGCCAAGAAAACTCCTTTCTCAATGAGCGTGAAGGGTTACAGCCCAGTGAGTAGGTGGGAGATGAATTGGCTTCGAACAAGGGATGGCAGGAAGCCATCTTAATTGTTCGACATACATAAAGATTATCGTTTTTGCACCAGAACCGATATCCCTATATTTATCTGTCCATTTGGTAAGGCATCGAATAAACCTTATGTATACCACTGCGATTCCTGATAACTTACATATAGAGGTATCACTCAATATAACAAAAATGTAATGTTAATGAAATGTAATTCCACCGATACTATTAATGAAATTATATAAAATGAAGGAGAGTTAAAGAATTTTTATAATGAAAAAGGAGAAGTATTAATGCGAAATATATTAAATGTAGAAAAAATCGAAAAATATTATGGTAATAAAGATAATGTTACAAAGGCTATAGATAATATTAGTTTTAAGGTAGATGAGGGAGAATTTGTTGGGATAATGGGCCCCTCAGGAAGCGGAAAAACTACATTACTTAACTGTATATCAACTATTGATAATGTTACTACGGGAAAAATAATAATCAATAATAGTGACATTACTCGGTTAAAATCAAAGTCACTAGATAAGTTTAGACAAAATGAATTAGGGTTTGTATTTCAGGACTTTAATTTATTAGATACCCTTACTGCTTATGAAAATATTGCCCTAGCGTTAACTATAAAAGGTGAGGAAAGTTCAAAAATTGATGGCAAAATACAAGCTGTTGCAAAATATTTAGACATTGAACAAGTATTAAGCAAATACCCTTATCAAATATCAGGCGGACAAAAACAAAGGGTTGCTTCGGCAAGAGCTATCGTAACAGATCCATCTTTAGTACTTGCAGATGAACCAACAGGATCGCTAGATTCTAAATCAGCTAGATTATTACTCGAAAGATTTGAAAGTCTTAATAGGGATTTAAAAGCTACAATACTTATGGTTACTCATGATGCATTTACAGCAAGCTATGCTCGTAGAATTCTTTTTATTAAAGATGGAAAAATATTTATTGAGTTGGTAAGAGGGAATGATTCTAGAAAAGAATTCTTTACTAAAATTATCGAAGTTATAACCCTTCTTGGAGGTGACGATAATAATGTACTCTAAGATTGCTATTGGGAATGTAAAGAAAAGTTTTAAAGATTATGCAATATATTTCTTAACACTAACACTGGCTGTTTGTATATTTTATAGCTTTAACTCAATAGAATCACAAAAGGCACTTATGGAAATTAACGCTTCAGATAGAAAGTATGTGCCTACAGTAATGAACGCTATCTCAAATGTGTCAGTATTTGTATCCGTAATATTAGGTGGTTTAATATTGTATGCAAATAATTTCTTAATTAAAAAACGTAAAAAAGAATTAGGAATATACATGACTTTAGGTATGGGAAGAAGAAACATATCCAGAATATTAGTAACAGAGACATTTCTAGTTGGCGTTATATCTTTAGTGAGTGGACTTATAATAGGTATTGGAGTATCGCAGGGGTTATCTACATTTGCATTAAAGCTATTTGACTTGCCCATCAATAAATATAAATTTGCAATTTCAACAGGTGCTATAGGTAAAAGCGTATTATACTTTGGAATCATGTTTTTACTTGTTATGTTATTTAATGTATATGTTGTTTCTAAATACAAAATAATTGATTTGTTAACAGCAGGTAGAAAAAACGAAGATGTAAAATTTAGAAATCCTCTTATCTATGTAATCACATTTATTATGTGTGTAGCATCACTTGGATATGCATATGTGACTGTACTAAAAATCGGATTGAATTTTACTAATCCTATGCTCGTGGTATCAATCATTCTTGGCATATTAGGTACATTGCTGTTTTTCTTTAGTTTATCTGGATTTATATTATATGTTGTAAAGAAGAATAAAAAAGTCTATTTTAAAGGTTTAAATATATTTATCATCAAACAAATAAATAGTAAGGTTAATACAAATTTTATATCCATGTCTGTAATTTGTTTAATGTTATTCCTTACAATGGTGGCTTTATCTACAGGAATCAGCTTTAACAGAATGATGGACGCCACAACGAAAGAAATAACACCATTTGATGCCAGTATTACGTTGGAGAATAAGGATGAAAGTTACACTATAGAAGAAGTATTAAATAAAGCTAATTTTAAAATAAGTAATAACGAAAAATATGTATCTTATAATGTATATCGAACAGGGATGGAAGTGGTGGACTTTGTACCAGAAGGTAAAGATTATAATAACGATATAGATTTCATTAAAGTATCTGATTATAATAAAATTTTAAATCTTAAAGGTGAAAAGGAAATCACTTTAAATAACAATGAAATTTTACTTTTATCAAATGAAAGCCGGTTGGCTAATTCGACAAATGAAAGATTAAAAAATAGCAATAAGGTGAATATTAAAGAAAAAGAATATTTGGTAAAAAACGCTAAAGTTATACAAGAGAATCTTTACACTTATGATGTGCGAACTAATTACTTCACAATCGTTATAAATGATGAGTTTTTATCAGGCTACAAAATTACTGAATCCGTACTTAATGTAAATTATTTAGATGGAAATAGAGAAGAATATAATAAAAAATATGATAACGTTGCACGGGGCTTTTATGACGAAAATGGCCCGAAATTAAATATTAATCGTATAGCAGGCAAATCAAAGGATGAAGTTTGTGCAGGAAGTAAGGGATTGAAAACTATCGTACTGTTTATTGGGATATATATAGGTATTGTATTTTTAATAACGAGTATGGCTGTATTAGCTCTTCAACAATTATCAGAAGCCAGTGATAGCATAGATCGATATAAATCTTTGAAGAGAATTGGTTCAAACGGAACAATGATCGACAAAGCGATTTTCATTCAAACGTTCGTATACTTTAGTCTTCCAGTTTTTCTTGCCATAATTCATTCTATAGTTGGAATTTATGTAGTCAATTATTATATTAACAGATTTCAACAAACAGACATTATTTTACCAGCATTGATGACGGGCTTAGTATTTCTTGTAGTTTATGTAGTATATTTCTACACGACATATGTCGGTTATAAAAATATTGTAAAAAGTAATACTTGATTTTATAATGCTTATTAGGGCTATTACACTTTGTTTCTCAAGATGTAATAGCCTTATATTCTGTATAGGGAGGGAAAAGTCATGAAAAAAATCATTCTGATTGAAGATGACGAAATCATCAGAGAAGAATTACAACATTTTTTTATAAAGTATGGATATGAAGTAAAGGCTCCCACAGATTTTAATCATATTATCAAACATATAGAAAGTGAGAATGTAGACCTTATATTACTAGACATAAATCTTCCTGTGTTCGATGGCTATTATATATGCAGAGAAATACGTAAAACTTCAGATGTTCCAATCATCATGGTTACAAGCAGAGATAGTGATGTAGATGAACTAATAAGTATGAATTTAGGAGCAGATGATTTTATAACAAAGCCTTATAATACAGAAATACTATTAGCAAGAGTAACAAACATTTTAAGAAGAACATCTGGAGATTTAAAGACGAATCATATCTTAATTTATAGAGATTTTAATTTAAATCTCTCAAATGCAACAGTTACTTATCAAGACAAGTCTGTAGAGTTAACTAAAAATGAAGTTAAAATACTCTCATGCTTAATAAATAATCGCGGATATATTGTAAAAAGAGATTCACTCATAGAAACCTTATGGAAATCTGATTATTTTGTGGATGATAGCACCTTAACTGTTAATATAAATAGATTAAGAAAAAAGCTTGAAGAGATAGGTATAGAAAATCCAATTGCAACAAGAAGAAGCTTAGGGTATATAATGCCATGAATATAGGTGAATTTATTAAAGATAAAATGGTAGTAATACTATTTAATGTACTGTTATTTATTATACTAGCAGGTATATTGCTGACTGTGAATGTTCAGTTCATTATAATATTCTTTGTCTTTTGTATTTGGTTTTTTCCATTGATTATATATATGGCTATAGAATTTATAAAATGTAAAAATTATTATAATGAGATTAATGGCATATTAGAAAAGTTGGAGAAAAAATACCTACTTCCAGAGGTAGTAAAGGAATCAAACTTTATACATGGGGAAAAGCTTAACGCTATACTGAAAGAAGTAAGTAGAGATATGCATGAAAATGTAAAATATTATAGAGATATGCAATCGGATTATAGGGAATATATAGAAACATGGGTACATGAAATTAAGACGCCGATAGCTTCTACAAAGCTAATAATTGAAAATAATCAAAATGAAGTAACTAATAAAATAGACTCCCAATTGGATCGAATCGAAGGGTTTGTAGAACAGGTGCTGTATTATTCTCGAAGCAATAATGTCGGTAAGGACTATATTATAAAACCAATCAACCTTGATGATGTAGTAAGAACTGTAATTAAAAGAAATTATAGAGATTTTATTCATAAGAGAATAAAATTAGATATACAGGATATTGATGAGATTGTATATAGTGATGGGAAATGGATTGAATTTATTATTAATCAAATAATAGGAAATTCCATAAAGTACTCAAATAACAAAAAATCAATGATACGTATATATTCAATTAAGAAAGCTAACTCAGTAATAGTAACCATAGAGGACAATGGAGTAGGGATAATACCTAAAGATATAAATAGAGTTTTCGAAAAAGGATTTACTGGAGAGAATGGAAGGAGATTTAGCAAAAGTACAGGAATGGGCTTGTATCTATGCGAAAAACTGTGTTCAAAATTAGGATTGAAAATTGGCATTGAATCTGAAATGAATAAAGGAACTAGAGTTACATTAATATTTCCTTTATCAGGTATGGTAACTTTTGAGTCTTATTTATAAAGAAATGCTGCCATCTTCCCACGAATTTCATATGATACTTATGAACAAATGTAAAACGGTATGAAAAGAGTAGAAATTCTATTCTTTTCATACCGTTTGTATTATTTAGCCAATTAATGTATTGGTATATTTAATTAAAGGCTATGCTCTTTATCCATTTCATACAATATAAAAAAACACCCGCGATTGTTCGAGGGTGTTACTTCGCCTGTTTAAACTTCTACAGTAAAACAGGGTCCGATTATGTTCATATGCAGGTGAGACATGTCTATCGTCTCTTTATTGTAAACCTACCAACGAAAAAACAAGAAACAACATACTGAATAAAGTGATACCATTATCCTTAAGATAATGTTCAGAATATACTGCTAAACTGTACACAATTCATTAGAATCCATCTGTTTTTAATTAACTTTCCTTTGAATACACCAGTACTACGCCCTTTTTAGACAATGTAATATCTTTATGCTTTAGATACACAACATGGTAGATTTGAAGTACTTAATAAAAAGGGGAAACATCAGGGAGAAGTAGGCTTTAATTTAAACTCAACAAAACCTGAGGACAAATCTGGGGGGCATATTTTTGTTTGCATTATTGTGTTCTAACGAGGATTATATTGTAAATAGAAGGTCTTTTAATTACCTTATCAAGTTATTTTTTGTTAGTTAGAAGCAGGCATAAGAAAATTACATAGATATATTGCGAAAATGTAGTATGTAAGATTGCATCAATAAAATGGTTGCAATTCTGGCCAACCTGTAACTATAATAGTTACGGGTTGGACGATACCAATCAAACAAATACAATTATCATGAATGGAGATGTTATAGAATGGGTATGAAAAAATTAATTTTAGCAGGTGCTTTAGGATTCGCAGCATTATCAGGAACAAATCTACCAGGATTAGAAGCAACAAAAGCGAGTGCAGCTTCTATTGAAACGAATTTCTCGACGTTAGAAGGACGCGTAGTAGAAGTGGACCATGGTGTGATTGTTGTGAAATCTAAACAATACGAAGAACCAGTTAGTGTGTATATAGAAAATCTTTCAAATGTGAAAGTAGGAGACGAAGTAAAAGCAACTGGATCTATGATGCGTAACTTCACGGAATATATGGTTGCAACAGAAGTTGAGAATACGACAAACAAATTAGGTATGCATTTAAAAGAAAATGGCTCACCTGATTATGTGATTGGTGAAGTATCAGAAGTAGGTACGATGGAAGACAGTGCGACTACATATGTCGTAGTTGAGTATCCATCACAAAATGGGGAGAAAGATGTTATTGACGTGTTCTTAACAAAGGGGCAAGTATTTAAAACAGGTGAGAAAGTGAAAATTGATATGAAGTATGTAGGTTGGGGCGGCATTTCTATTAATTACAACACAGTTGATCATATCGAAAAAGTGCATGAGATAAACAATAGCACTCAAAATAATGATGATGTGTGGATTTGGTCTTAATAAGATTAGTAATATTAGAATCGAAACAGTAAGACGTACTTATGTTGTAAAATCTATACTGAAGTGAGTATGGATTATAAAATTTATTTCGAATAAAGCAAAAGAGAGGAGTCTATTCTATGACTTCTCTCTTTTGCTTTATTCGAACTTTGTTTGAGTCTATTTATATGACCATATTTAAGCAAGAATAGCTTTTAAAATTGACACTTTGTTTGTAGTAAATAATACATAATTTTGTTTTACAGTTCTAATTAATATACGATCAGTTGTCCCATATGCTGTTCCGATACGGATTGCACTTGGTTCTTCAACACCCGCATAGGTATCATCTTCGGTAACCTCGATTACATCACGTAATGGAATCGTGACCTCCGCAAACTGCCATGAAATAATTAACTCTTCTTTTGTTTTTTTGACATCAATACCTAGCATTATACCAAGACCTTTCTATAATAGAATGCTACACTTCTTATCTTATTATACAAATTTTTAGATTATATTTCTACATGTATGAATAGAGCGGATATTTTAAGGGTGCCAAAAGAACGGGAAGATATACTATCAATCTATTAAGGAATACGTTATGAAGAAAAGTTCACAGGGAATTAATATGGATTTGATATGGTTGAAGTATGATGAATGAGTAACAGTAACAGTAACAGTAACAGTAACAGTAACAGTAACAGTAGGAGTTGCAGGAAGGAAATGAATGATGAGACTTAAATTAGTAGGAACCTTAACTTGTATAGTAGTAATGTTAGGTATCTTTATCATTTATACCAATATATCTATTGGTAAAGAACCATATAAGACAAACTATGAAACTAGTGAAAACTCCATAAATAAAGAAAAAAATAGTAAGCAAAATAGGACTTCAAATAAGATAGCAAGTTCTTTTGCTAGTGTACAGGCTGTAGTAAATAAGGAATATGGTTTACCCGAAGACTATATGCCAGAGGATTTAGTTGTACCAAATGTACCGTTCTCATTTAGTGGAACGGTAGAAAAGAGTCATCTTCGTAAAGAAGCAGCAGAAGCGTTAGAAAAACTATTCCTTTTAGCTAAGCAAGATGAGATCCAGTTGAATGCTGTTTCAGGATTTCGTTCCTATGAGTATCAAAAAGGCCTGTATGCCAACAATGTTAAAAAGAAAGGGCAAGAGCATACGGATCGCTTCTCTGCAAAGCCAGGGCATAGTGAACATCAAACAGGATTAACGATGGATGTTTCTTCTAAAAGTGCAAACAATGAACTAGAGCTAGCCTTTGCAAATACGAAGGAAGGAAAATGGCTAAAAGATAACGCACATCGTGCAGGATTTATCATCCGTTATCCAAAAGGTAAAGAGAATATTACTGGATATGCTTATGAGCCTTGGCATGTACGCTACGTAGGAGATATTGCTAAAAATATATATAAAGAAAAACTAACTTTAGAAGAATATATGAATCTGTGAAAATAGAATTGAAGAGTTAAACTGTATTCATTGTTTATGAATGCTACTTTTTCTATTAAAAAGCCTAATTTCTCAATGTTTTGTAGAGAAATTAGTTTTTTTCATCACTTTATTAGAGTTTTTTAGGCTTCGTTCGTTGGTATACTTCACACAATATTATAAAGGAAATAGAACTTACTGAAGATAACATATGAATGTTTTATAAATGTATCAAAAAAGTGAACAAAATCGTTATTTTGCACAACAAGGTAGCCAGCTTAATGAAATAACTGCTTGTAAAAAAAGAAGCCCTACAGGAAATATTACAGGGCTTCACCAAGTTGAGTTATGTCGTATTCAAAAGGGATTTTAACATGATATTTGTGTTGAATAAACTGGTAAATGTGTCCAAGTAATTTGGAGCTATTTTATAAAAAAAGAGAAGCGCTTAATCAGGACGCTCCTCTTAATGCCAATACACAATAACTATCCCATTATACTGTATAAGCGTAAAATATTTAACAATTACCTTCGTGGTAAATATTTCATTTTGCCTTAGTGCCTTTAAATCACGAAAAAAGGTTCCGCTGTTTCCAACAGAACCTTTCCTAAAGTGGCAAAGAGTAACTCTTACCTTACTCTTTGTTCATATACTACAGGAGTGTTAATGAAAATCCAAGGCTCCTTATATTGAAAAATAAAGAAGAATCATTATAAAAAATTTTATCTTTTTTCATAAATAAAAGAGCAGCTAGCAAAAACTAACTGCTCAATACAAGGAGATACAGAGAAAACTAAATGGATTTTGGCATACAGCCTATCAACATTATGGACATAATATTGATTTTTATTCGAAGGAATTCATGTTTTACAAATCAGATTATGATAGTCGATATTCTCCATATTGACCAGAAAAGAACCAAGAATTCTAGTGAAATTCCAAGTGTTCTTTTCCTAGTTTTTTGAAATTCTTTTACTAAATAGCCAATAGCGCTAATTGCTAGAAGAATGAAAAGAATAAGTTCTAGTGTAACTGGCATTTGATCTACTCCTAATCAATTATTTTAATTTATTATATAACGATTATAAGATATTTTTTTGTGGTTAGTGGTGAGAAATTTAACAAAACCATCTCTTTACAAAAAAAAGGCCCTGTTGTTTCCAACAGAACCTTTCCTAAAATGGCAAAGAGTAACTCTTACCTTACTCTTTGTTCATATACTACAGGAGTTTTAATGAAAATCCAAGGCTCCTTATATTGAGAAATAAAGAAGAATCATTCTAAAGAATCTTATCTTTGTTATAAATATAAGAGCAGTTAGCAAAAACTAACTGCTCATCTCCAAGGGGGAACAAGGAGAAAAATCTAATGTCATCTATATTATTGACGGAATATTGAGTTTTACTCATAAAAAACTACGTTTAACTTAATGCATAACCCACAATCAAAGTTAGTGTTAAAAACACTGATAATAACAATGTTAGTAAGACTGTTGCTACACTCCTAAGCATCGCAATCCAATTATTCATCTTAGAAAATCCTATAATGCCAGCAAAAAAAGTTCCTATTGTTAAAACTAGTAATATAAATAAAGGGTGAATGTGTAATGAATCCGTGAAAAATTTGAATAATTCAAGTGGAATTTCAAAATATAAACGGAATAGTCCAACGCAAATCAAAGAGCATATAAAGGACCATAGATTGAGGTTATGCTTCATAGCTTTCTCCTATGTTTTCAAAATAGTTTTACTCAATATTAATGGGAAATAAAAGAAAAAGATAGAGGTTATAAATTAGAATCAATTTTTTAACAAAATAATCCTTTTAATAAAAAGCGAGGAATAACAATGGGACATGAATGCTTTTTTCTTTGTTATATAGAAATTATACATTAAACATATATTTATAAGCGCTGTTACGACAGGCTAAGGAATAGTAATAAAAAGATGAGGCCAATGAAACCGTATAAAAACCAAAAGAATCCTAAGATGGGGAATGTTTTATGAAAATTAAGCATGGTAAACCTCTTTGGGTATATAGAGGATTATAATATATCGTTGGTCTATTTAGAAGAAAAAACATAAATTAGTACACATTAAACGTGAATTTGAACAAAATGGACATTTTAAAGTAGCGAATGCGCTGCTTTTTTATTTTATCAAATACATTGTTCTTGAGTAGAAATGAAAATAGGGGGTTGCCTTAAACATTTATTATTAATCAAGAATATGAGTATAGAAACAGGTCTAAATTCTGTAATGGTGGAGGGGATTGTTATGGACATAACTCAAAGTGTGGTAAGAATAGTGGTTAATGGGAAAGACCTTCCGTTCACTTCAGTTCAAACCTCTGCATGGAATCATGGACCTGTAAATGATTTAATCGTTTCGACGAATCAGAGAATGAATGAGCTTTATCAATTCATGTGGTCACAAGTACCAGTTACGATCTCGGTGTATTTTCTTCAAGGGGCGGACTTAATGAGATTCGCTAGAATTAATGAACGTGTAACGGGAGAATATATATATCATTTCATTTGGGGATAAGAAGAATTCAAAGTAGCTTAACAGCTGCTTTTTTATTTTGCATAGAAAAAGGAACCATAATAGGCCCCTTAATTTGATTCAGAAGTTGTGTAGTTTTTCTTGATGATATCTTTTATGTTGATAATTAAGGATATAAGGAATCCAGCAGCTAGGATACCGTTTACCCAGTAATATGTATTCCCGGATGTAAATGTATTATAAAAGGAATCGATATTATAATACACTAAGCCTGCTGAAATGACGGTAGAGATTACTAACGTACCAAAACTTTTCATGACGCCGTCCTCTGATTCTGAAAATTTAGACTTTTGATACAATTATACATTTAAATAAAAAGGTTTACAAAGGAATTACCATAAGGAGGAGTTATAACGATTTTCTTCCAATTGATGGTTTTTATTTTTGAAAAAATAACTATTTTATAAAAAAATTTTTTTTGACCCCCATAAAATTATTTGTTCCTTCGAATATATGTAAAGTAGAAGAAAATAAATGAAAGAAAAAGCTAAAATTACCAAAAATATAGCGAAGAGTTATTCAAAGATTGCGGCTAAAATAGAAAAGAG
This sequence comes from Bacillus sp. 16GRE42, assembly GCF_019837435.1. Classification (NCBI taxonomy): domain Bacteria; kingdom Bacillati; phylum Bacillota; class Bacilli; order Caryophanales; family Bacillaceae; genus Bacillus; species Bacillus sp. 16GRE42. Next base: position 873,093 of record NZ_JADAXF010000001.1, on the reverse strand, counting down.
CAAGTGGTATTGCAAAAGAAAACAAGAAAGCAGTACAAAATACAGACTTCACTTTAGTACAAGTGGAAAAAATAGTCATATAAAAAATCGGCCTCGAAAAATATGAGTAATAGCAAGTAGACAAGCCCAAAGAAAAGTACTAAGAAAATGTGGTTAAATGGTCACTTGTTTAGTGGTCATTTTGCTATTTGAAGCAGAAGGAGGCTGGAAGATTACTAGTGTTGAGTTTAGTAATGAAGATCCTAAGAAAACCGAAAATAGAAGATATCGTATATAACATACAAAACAACGGAGGAGATAAGGAAGCATTTATCGTACAGTATCAGCCTTTTATTAGAAAATCCATATCGTCTGTCTGTCGCCGATATATTACAGAACAGGATGATGAATATAGTATTGGACTGTTTGCGTTTAACGAAGCAATTGAACAGTATTCATATAAAAGAGGGAAATCTTTTCTAGCGTTTGCTGATCTTCTTATAAAAAGAGATGTAATTGACTATATACGCAAGGAGTCTAAGCATAACTTTGTCTTTTTAAAAGAAGATGAGCAAGAGGAAATGTTAGAAAGGCAAGTATCGCTTACGGAGTATATGAAAGAAATCGAAAATAGTAACCGTAAGGAGGAAATTCTTCATTTTCAAAGTGTGTTAGCTGAGTTTAAAATTACATTTTCAGAGCTTGCTAAAGAATCTCCTAAGCATCGTGATACGCGTGAGCACCTAATAGAAATTGTGAAGATTATTATAAAAGAAGAGGAAATGATGGAAGAGCTGTTCCGTAAGAAAAGATTACCCCTAAAACATATTGAACCACTTGTTAGGGTAAGTCGTAAAACGTTGGAACGACATAGAAAATACATTATTGCGATGAGTATTATTTTTGCAAACAACTATACATACATTCTTGATTATATAAGAGGGGAAAAGCATGATGAATAAAGGAATTGTGATGGATATAAAAAAGCATAACGTAGTTGTTTTGACTCCAAATGGAGAGTTTATTACATTTAAAAGAAAAGCGCACCCATACATGATAGGAGAGGAAATCTCGTTTAACAAACAAGAACAAAGAGCGTCGCGTTTTTCCATACTACCTTTCTTAAAGCCTACAACAGTAATTGTTGCTGGTTTTCTATGCGTATTGCTGTTTTTTTACAATCAACCAGAAGAAAAAGTGTTTGCTTATGTCTCAGTTGATATAAATCCAAGTTTAGAGGCGAGCGTAACGGAGGATCTTCGTGTTATAGATTTGCGGGCTCGTAATGATGATGGAAGGCGTATTTTACAAGAAATGAAAAGATGGGAAAATAAACATCTGCAAGACGTAATACGTACGATTATAAAGCAAAGTCAAGAGGATAAGTATTTAACGAATGATAAGCAAGTTATGCTAACGGCTGTTGCAAAGGATAAGTCACTAGCACCACAGTTGATAAAGGAAATGAAAGAATTAACGAAAGAATATGAGCTAAAACATATTACAGTCGAATATCAAAGTAGCACGATGCAAGTACGAGAGGATGCTAGAAAAGCTGGAATTGGCACAGGAGTCTATATAAAGCAAGAGAATGAGAAGAACAATTCGCTTACTCCACCTGCCACGCCGTCTAATCCGGTGGAAAACGAAGAAGAGGTGCAATCGCAGCAGGAGTCAGCTTCTGATGCATCACCAGATTTGTCTCCTGTAAAAGAAAAAAAATATGAGAAGCCAGAGCATGAAGAACAAAAGAAAACAGAGGAACAGCCATCGAGGCAAATAAAAGAAAACAATGGTAGAGGATCTCAGCAAGAAAATAGAGGGAATCAGCAGGAGAATAACGGTAGAGGATCCCAACAAGAAAATAGAGGGAATCAGCAGGAGAATAACGGTAGAGGATCCCAACAAGGAAATAATGGGAATCAGCAAGGGAACAACGGTAAGGGATCCCAACAAGGGAATAATGGAAAACAGGAAGGGAACAACGGTAGAGAATCGCAACAAGGAAATAATGGGAATCAGGAAGGGAACAACGGTAGAGAATCGCAACAAGGAAATAATGGAAAACAGGAAGGGAACAACGGTAGAGAATCGCAACAAGGAAATAATGGAAAACAGGAAGGGAACAACGGTAGAGAATCGCAACAAGGAAATAATGGAAATCAACAAGGGAACAATGGGAGGGGGTCTCAACAAGAAAATAGAGGCCACCAACAAGGAAATGAAAAGAAGAATCAATAGAATATGGAAGTAAGAGATTCAATTCAAAGCTAAAAGGATTTATCTCGCTATTGTGGACAGTAAAACTCCCATCTCTAATTTTGGCTGGGGCAAAGAAGTTAGATGGGAGTTGGGCTGCTTGTAAATGCCCAATTGGTGAGGGCTGGTTAAAGTTGCATTTTATTATTCTATAGTTTTATTAAGAAGGAGTATGTGAAAAATATAATGGAGAAAAACATTCAACAAGAGAAAGATAAATCAAAACCTATTTTTTATGATCCTAAAGGAAGGAGAAATATAGCTTTTATCTCGTTTCTATGTATCTCAATAGTTAGCGTAAGTATTGTATTATATTTTTTCTTTCAAAGTATTTTTTCAACACCAGAAATTCCAAATATGAATCCTACTGTAAAACAAGATACGAAACTTGTACCAATTAATCAAAAACTTAGTGACGAGCAGTTAAAAAAGGAAGAATTCAAACCGAATACCGAAATGAGGGATAATAAAAATTTGGTGAGTTCGACGAGCGATAGTAAACAACCTAAAGAAGTGTATGGTTTTTATGTAAATTGGGATGAAAATAGTACAGCGTCTTTAAAAGAAAATATCAATTCATTAACCACGTTAGTACCAGAATGGTATCATTTAAAAGAAGATTTAACGATTAGAAGTGAGATAAAACCTGAGATTGTAAAACTAGCAGAAAAAAATCAAGTGAAAATTATGCCGTTACTTACTAACTATACAGAGGAAGCTTCTGGTCCTGATAGTGGGCTAATTCATAAGTTACTGAACTCCCCAAATGATGTAAAGACAAAGTTTATAAATGATTTAGTAAAGCAAGTTGAAAAGAATCGATTTGCGGGTATTAATATTGACTTTGAGGCGATACCTGAAAGTGATAGAGAAAACTTAACAAATTTTATGAAAGAACTTACTACGGTCTTTCATAAACATGGTTTGCTCGTTACACAAGATGTTCCAGCTAACGATAAGGCTTTTGATTATAGTGCGTTAGCGAAGGTAATAGATCGAATGATTGTAATGATGTACGATGAGCACTATGGAGCGGGGGAACCAGGGCCAATTGCTTCGAATAAATGGTTCCAACATACATTGAAAGAACTGAATATTCCGTCTAATAAACTTGTAGTTGCTTTCGGTAACTATGGATATGATTGGAAAGTGAATAGTAAAGAACCTGCGAAGTCTTTAACTTTTTCAGAAGTTATGGCAATGGCTCATAATTCAAATATGAAAATTCAATGGGATAAGATTAGTGGAAATCCTTATTTTAGATATAAAAAAGGAGAGAAAGAACATACTGCTTGGTTCTTAGACAGTGTTACTCTCTATAATCAAGTGAAAATCGCACTGGACAACAATGCAAAGGGGTTTGCACTATGGAGATTAGGAGCAGAAGACCCTACAATATGGAAGGTTTTAAAAAATCCGATTGAGGCACAAAAAAATCTTGATGCATTACATAAAATTACTAGTTTAGATGAAGTGAATTATTCTGGACAAGGTGAAATTTTACAGATTGAGAATGAAAGAAAAAATGGTATGAGAGATTTTAAAGTGGGAAAAGATGGTTATCTTACAGATGAAGTATATGAATCCTTACCATCTGCATACGAAGTGCAACGATATGGCAAACCAAATGGGAAACAAGTAGTATTAACATTTGATGATGGACCAGATCCGAAATATACGCCGGAAATTTTAAATATATTAAAAGAGAATAAAATAAATGCAGCGTTTTTTGTACTTGGTGAAAACGCGCAACTAAATCCTAGTATTGTGAAAAGAATATACGATGAAGGGCATGAAATTGGCAATCATACTTTCAAGCATCCTAACGTCGCTGATACGTCTTTACTACGAACAAAATTAGAGCTTAATACGACGCAACGTTTAATTCAGGAAATAACTGGACATTCTACGGTTTTATTTAGGCCACCATATGAAGCGGATGCTAACCCAGATTCATCAAATGAAATATTGCCTATTTTGCGTGCACAAAATATGAACTATACAATGGTAGCGGAAAAAGTTGATCCTGAAGACTGGGCAACGCCATCAACAAATGAATTAGTAAATCGTGCTCTTACTCCCGTTTATAAGGGAGAGGGAAATATTGTTCTACTACATGATGCGGGAGGGAATCGTACCCATACGGTAGAAGCGCTTCCGATTATTATTAAAGAACTTAAAAAACATGGATATAGTTTTGTAACAATTTCAGATTTAATGAATAAAGAACGAGATGAAATTATGCCTCCTGTTTCTTCTGAAGGAAAGCAATATTTACTTTACAATAAAGCTGTCTTTTCAGGAGTGGGATACTTTAAACATATAGTAACAACTATTTTTTATATTGCCATTGGATTAGGTATTTTTCGATTCTTATTCTTAATTTATTTTGCATGGAAGCAGAAAAGAAAAACGCTATCTCGTTGCATTAATTCGTCCTATCAACCTTTTGTAAGTGTTGTCATAGCAGCATATAATGAAGAAAAGGTGATAGCCAAGACGATTCGCTCAATTTTGGATAGTAATTATAGGGAGTTTGAAGTTATTGTTGTGGATGACGGATCGACAGATGGTACATTAAAAGTAATGCAAGAAACATTTTATAAACACCCTAAAGTTCGTTTCATTCAGAAAGAAAACGGCGGGAAATCATCGGCAATGAACCTAGCGTTTCAACAATCGCGAGGAGAGATCATTGTCACTTTAGATGCGGATACTATTATTGCGCAAGACGCTATTTCTCTCATGATTAGACACTTTGAAGATCAGAATGTAGCGGCAGTTTCAGGTAATGTCAAAGTGGGGAATAGACGAAACTTGTTAACTACTTGGCAACATGTTGAGTATATTACAGGGTTTAATTTAGAACGTAGAGCTTTTGATGAGTTAAATTGTATTACAGTAGTTCCAGGAGCTATTGGGGCATGGCGTAAAAAAAATGTAGTGGAATCTGGTTATTTAAGTGAAGATACATTGGCAGAAGATACGGATCTTACTATTACATTTGTACGTCAAGGATATAGAATTGTATATGAAGAAAAGGCGTATGCTTATACGGAATCACCTGAAGATGTGAAAAGTCTCATTAAACAGCGATATCGTTGGTCATATGGTACACTCCAATGTCTTTGGAAACATCGAAAGGCATTGTTTAATACAAAACATAAAACGTTAGGATTTATTGCATTGCCTAACATGTGGTTATTCCAATATGTTCTGCAATTCATTGCTCCTTTAGCGGATATATTAATGATCATGGGGCTATTTGGTAGCGATCCGCTAAAAGTTTTAGGATTTTATCTTGTATTCTTTTTATTAGACCTTCTCGCATCTCTGTTTGCATTTAAATTAGAGAAAGAGGACCCTAAACCGTTAATGTGGTTAATTTTACAACGCTTTATTTATCGTCAATTTATGACTTATGTTGTAATTAAATCTATATTCTCATCTATTCGAGGAGTAGCGGTAGGATGGAATAAATTAAAGAGAATGGGGAGTGTTAAGCATTCTACCGAACATAAGGAGGCATCATAAGAGGGCAGTTTACCTGCTCTCTTTTTTCATTGTTTTTAGTAAGTTATATGTAATATAAAGCTTTCGCTTCTATAACGAAATTTCTAATGATTACTGATAGTGAGACACTCTGCTAAGATACACCTTTAGTTTCGGACTAAAGTTTTTTATTTTTTTTTAAAATGACGGACATAAAATCGTATATGCCTTCGAATTATATATATGGATAACATAAATATGTATATAAAAGGGGAGAAAAAACATGAAAGAAATGTATGAAGAAATCACTGAAATATTGAAGGTATTAGCACATCCTGTCCGTTTATCATTAGTAAAAATAATGCTTGCAAAAGGTCCTATTAACGTAACGACAATGTATGAAATGTTACAAATGCCTCAAAGTACAATTAGTCAACATTTATCTAAACTAAAAGCTACGAAAGTCGTTACAGGTACTCGGAAAGGGTTAGAAATTTATTATGAGGTAACTGACAATCGCACAAAATCAATACTAGCATGTTTAGTTTAAATACTGATTGTCTAGACATTAAGAAGAGGATGCTAAAGTAAGTTTATGACTACAATTTTTAAGATTTTATACAAAAGTAATATGTATAAGTGTATGTGATTTTCTTACTAACATAAGTTGTATGTAGACTGGTTATTAATTTGTTATACTTCTTAATTAGCTTATTTTATTTATTTAATAATATTGTATGATCTTCACCTTGTTAAATTTAATATTATTTTATTAAAAATTAGTAAGGTGAAGGATTATTTATGTACACATGAAATATTTTATAAAGAGTACGACTTTACTCCAAAGTTACATTTTTAGTTTTTTCATCTATAGATCTAATACTAAAGGGAAAATAACTGAAATATAAATGTAATTGAAAGGAGTGGAATAACAATGGAGGTAAGCCTTTTTTTAGGTTTTTTTGGGGATGGGTAACGGTTATCATCACAGGAATACTTTTTGTGCGACCATCTGTACTACGTGAACTGAAAAAATTAGTGGTAGAAGACAGAGGATTTGGAATTATGTATGGCTTTCTATCAATTTTCCTAGGATTAGGTACTGTTATCCTGCATAATGTTTGGACACTTAATTGGCAGGGACTCATTACACTGATTGCATGGCTCGCACTATTAAAAGGGATTTATGTAATTGCATATCCTGAACCATCCAAGAAAACCGATTTCGAAGTAAGGGTACTATCTACTCGTATAGTGCTTGCTATCCTTGGTGCTTTATCTTTATGGATGCTTATAATACTTTATATGAAATAGAGACAAATATTTATGATCATGAGAGTATATAGGTGGGGAGTTTTGGGTAGTCCTTTGGAACGGGATTTTATAGTTAACTGTAAATGTAGTGTTTCTTCCCCTGTAGATATGTTTTTATAAATAGTGAGATGGGCAAAACGAAGAGAGTCCTAAATAAATAGGATTCTCTTCGTTTTATAAAAGTGAATTTATCTTATATCACTAATACAATTGATAATCATTTTTCTGGACTATTCGCAATTATCTACCTTGTTATACTCAATGTCGGCTATGTGACCATCCGGTCGAATCAAAACGGTATCTATATTTTTTAACTTGGGATCTTGTATTTCTCCTACTATCACCTTTATGTGTGAATCAATATTTATTTTATTTATCTTATCTATATAAGAAGGGTGTATTAATAAGATAAATTTACCATCCTGCATTAATTCAAAGAGTCTATAACTTTTCTTATTTAGAGAAGAAATAGTGAGATTTGTACATCTTTTTCCTATCAATGGATGCCTTTCTGTATCGTGCATCGACGAATACATTATCCCTAAGCCACTTACTCTTTCAGATAAATCGTGATTTATCTCGGGGTATGTAAGTAGGTGCGAAAATAAATCCCTTAATTCCATTCCTGCGTTTGAAAAGTTTATCATTAATTGTTCTTGCGCTTGTACTTCCTTGAAAAATTGTTTTCCCACAGCATGTCTTTCAATATGATAACTTTCTAATAGGCTTTCATATTTTTTTTGTTTTATTGCGAGTCCTAATTTCCAGCCTATATTAAAAGCATCTTGTAGACCTACATTTAAACCTTGTCCTCCAGCAGGGAAATGAATATGTGCTGCATCCCCTGCTAAGAATACACGCTTATGTTGATAAGTATTTGCTAGTTTGGTTGCATTACCAAAACGAGAAAGCCATATTGTGCTCTTAATTTGAAGATGTTCACCTGTAATACTATAAATACTATCTATAAACTCTTTTTTTGTAACAGCAACATGAACAGGTATTGTCTGATTTTTAGGATCAACAATTGCAAAACGAAATACATCAGGTTTAATAGGTACCATCATTAATATCCCATTTATATTAGAAGTAGATAAAAATGGAGTATCTGGTATATCTTCTAAAATAACATCACCTAATATAGCAGTAGTTGTTGTGTTTGTTCCATTAAACGGTATATTTGATAATTCACGAACTATACTTCTTGCTCCATCAGCTCCTATTACATATGGAACTTCTATTTTATATATTGTTTCTCTTTGTTCTATTTTTAGTTGTACGAATGTTTCATATTGTTTTAAGTCTTTCAGAGTATGCCCGCGTTTAATGACTACACCTAATTCTAATGCATGTTCTTCTAATATTTCTTCTGTAATAGATTGGGGAATAAAAAGTGTATATGGAAAATCAGTATTTAAATTTTTAAAGTTTAATCTTGTATCTAAGGCAGCAAAATGACTTGTATTTAATTTCTTTCCTCTAGCTAAAAATCTATCTGCAATACCTCTCATAGCCATCAATTCTAAGGAGCGGGGGTGTAGTGTGAGTGCTCTAGAATTTCGTACCCTGTCTAATCTTCTCTCTAAAACAACAACTTTTACGCCTTGGATAGCTAATTCACATGCTGCCATAAGTCCAACTGGACCACCACCAACTACCGCTACATCATAATAATTGTCCATATCATGCCCTCCATTTATTTAATTGTTTAAGAGCTAATGTGAAAAATTGTAAATAGATTTATAAATGCTATCTATTGTACATATATAAGTATACTTCATTTTAGTTTCCTTAGAAACTAAAATGAAGTTCCTAGGAGAAGTCTACATAGTAAGTGTGTAGTTAAAGCTATATAGCGTGTCTACAGCAGTAGCCATTGGGTAGCATTGATATGTAATGGCGTTTGCATTAAAAGCTGCAGCTTCTTCTGCTTGTGCTATTTTTGCTAAAAATGCTACTGTTGTAGTTCCATGTGGGAGTTGTAAAGGTCTTTCCGCTATTCGTAGTTTTAATGAAGTAGTAGTGGTTTTAACTCGACTTCAAATAATTCGCTTTCAATTTCATTAAGTGCATACATTGATACAGGATGTGGAGAGGTATTAGATAAGACTTGTGATGAAAGAAGTTCTCCTGATGATGAGTAAAATGTAACAAACACTTGTGAAAATGGAGGGACCATAATGATTACACGGCCAGTTTTTTGTAACGTATTAACCAACTCCAAAATAATATAGTTTTATAAAAATCAAAAAACAATAGATAAATATAAAGATATTATTATGGGTACTTTTCCGATAGTGAATTAAGAAAATTAATAAACTCTTTATTTTATTGTAAATAATGTAAGAGCACACAAATATGCGTGCTCTTAGAATAGAAAGGTAGTTTTCTATGAGTAGGGAGTCCCCATACAATAAAATATGCTTGTCCAATTTAAATGTGAGAAGTTTTTTAATAAAAACGCTATTTGGTAAGTCTATGTAAAAAAACGTCTTGTACAGGCACTCTTTGCAAAGTATTTTGTCTGCAGTCATAATTTTTAAAGTTGATGAGAGCTGTTATCCGACTAATAAAACTAGCCATTAAGCTCCCAAAAAAGAAACCCCATCGACCAGTTACTAGAGCGACAGTTAAGAAAAGAGTGGTATTAAAATAATCATTATTCAAGATGTTCCTTTATATGAAGTGAATTCCGAAAACAGGACACAATTGTAGTCCATCTATCACTTATGATTGCTGTTAATTATATGGAGCATGTAGAAATAGGATTGTAGAAAGTCCTGATATTTGTGCATATTCCACTTCAGATTATTATACCGGTAATTTATATCTGTTATTGCTATAATTCGCAAAAGGATACATTCATAAGGGGATATTTTAAAGGATTAGCGGTGATCAATATATATATAGTGTTAAATGCAGTGATGATGTTTTACTATGACTATGAGATAACCCGTATTTTTCTAGTCATAATAAAACCACATCTCAAATTGTCGACTGTATGTCTAACAACTAGGATGCGGTTCAATTAATAAAAAGTGTCCGAGTTAAATATAAGGTAAAAAGTATAGGATACTTTTGTTATAAAGAGTATTTATAGATGAATGTTATTGTTTTTTACTTTTGAAAGATTTGAGGTTCTAAATTACGAGTTGTTGGAGTACCTCTAATATAAAATTTCAATAGAAATATTGAACTACTAATATGAATGTATCAGATTTAATAAAGATGGTAATGTTCTGTTAGTCATGTAATCTTTTCATTTGATGATCTTTTCCCCATTCACATAGTTCATCCATAATTTGCATTAAAGATTTCCCGTATTCGCTTATTGTGTACTCAACCTTTGGTGGTACTTCTTGATATACAGTACGATGGATAATCCCATCAGCTTCAAGTTGCCGAAGTTGTTGAGTCAGAACTTTTTGCGTAATGTTTGAGATTTCTCTTCGGATTTCATTTGTTCGCATTTTTCCATCCATCAAAACACATAAAATATGAACTTTCCATTTTCCGCCGATTACATCGAGTGTCGTTGCAATTGGGCAGTCTTCATTTTGATTCATATAACACCTCCACAGGTACTTTAAGGTTCCTATAGCACTTTAAAGTACGTACTTTTCAATTATATGTGACTCATTCATACTAATACGTAAAGGGTTGATTAATTTATAAAGGGGATGGAAGATGATGAAAACACTTGTAATTGTAGCACATCCTGATATTGAAAAATCAAAAATTAATAAAAGATGGATTGAAGAAATTGAGAAATATTCGGATGAAATTACGGTGCATGAATTGTATAAAGTGGCACCGAATTGGGAGTTTAATGTGGAAGAGGAACAAAAGTTGTTAGTAGAACACGACCGATATATATTTCAATTTCCACTCTACTGGTACAGCTCACCACCATTATTGAAAAAATGGTTTGACGATGTATTAACATATGGATTTGCGTACGGATCAAAAGGGGATAAAGTGAAGGAAAAAGAGTTTGGTGTAGCTATTTCTATAGGTGGATTAGAAAAAGACTATGAAAATAGCGGAATTACAATGGATGAGTTAACGAAACCATTTCAAGCTACTTGCTTATATACAGATATGAAATTTATACCTTCATTTTATTTATATGGTGCCGAATATAAATTAAGTGATGAAGAGATTGATAAAAGTGCACCGGAGTATGTGCGCTATGTGATGAATAAGGAGTATTCTAATATATAAGAGGCAATAGCCATTTACTTGTTAAGTAGATGGCTATTTTTAGTGAATTTATATTCACTAAGTGTAATCTTTAGTAAATTAATAGTTAATCTGGTAAAATAAAAAACCTAACATATATAAAGGGGAGTTTTACTTGAGAACGATGCAAAAATTATTACAAAAAAGAGCAATGCAATCACCAAATTTGGAAGCGCTTGTAGGCGGAGAGAAACGGTATTCGTTTCAGCAGTATAATGAACGAGTAAATCAGCTTGCACATTATTTGTTACATAATGGTGTGCAAAGAGGCGATCGTATAGGAATACTATGCAAAAATAATCACCTGTTTCCAAGCGTTATGATGGCAAGTTTAAAAATTGGAGCGGTATGTATTCCGCTAAATCATCAGCTTACTGTTTATGAACTAGAAACGATTGTAAAAGAAGCGAAATTAAAAGTGTTAGTTATTGATGAAGAATTTAGTGAAGTTTTATTAAAGATTGATGCTGTTAAAGAAATTCCTTATGTAATGAAAACGACAGAAGAAGGTTTTGGTTCGTTTGAATTAACATTACAAGAACAGCCAAGTACAGAGCCGAACGTAGAAGTTCATGAAGATGATGATGCGATTTACTTATTTACTTCAGGAACGACTGGACAGGCAAAAGCATGTGTAATTGGACATAAAAACTTACATCATTATTTTACTGAAATTGCGGGGCAAAGAGAATTTCCTGCAGGTGAACGCTTTTTATCCGTGCATCCATTATTTCATATGAGTGGCGTGCTTTCTATTTTAAATTGTATTTATCATGGTGTTACGATGATTTTCTTAGCTGATTCGAATCCTACTCTAATTTGGGATAAGATTGAAGAAGAGAAAATTACGACGATGCTTGCGTTCCCAGCTGTTTATAGCTACATGCTGGATGAGCTAAATAAAAAGGAACGAAACATTTCAACTTTTAAAGTAGCGCAAAGTGGTGGTACAAAAGTGCCAGAAACCCTCATTCAAAAATATATGGAAAAAGGAATATATATGGTGCAAGGATATGGGAGTACAGAAGGTTGGGTTGTAACTTCATGGCATCCAATGATGGGAAAAGAAAAGATGTCTTCTGTAGGGAAAACACTGAAACATGTAGAGCTGAAAATTGTTCATCCAGAAACAGGTGATGAACTAACAACAAATGAAATTGGAGAGATTCATGTAAGAAGTCCATACATGTTTAAAGGGTATTGGAATAATGAAAAGGCGACAAAGAAGGTAGTAAAAGATAGTTGGTTTAACATGGGCGATGCTGGCATGATAGATGATGACGGATTCCTGCATATTATGGGAAGATATAAAGACGTTATCATACGCGGTGGTGACAACGTATATCCAGATCAAGTAGAAGATGTTATTCATGAAATACATGGTGTTTTAGAAGTTGCAGTAGTTGGGGTTTCAGATGACTTTTGGGGAGAGATTCCGACAGCGTACATTGTAAAAGACATGCAAACGTCTTTAACGGAAGAAGAAATTATACAGCATTGTAAAGGGAAATTAGCAAGTTATAAAATACCCGAAGTTGTATTTATGGAAAAATTACCGAAAAATGCTTTAGGGAAAGTGTTGAAGAGGGAATTAAGGGAAGATGTACTTGTAAAATAAAAAGTTATTAGATGATGAGAAATCCAGTTATGCAGTGAGCATGACTGGATTTTTACTTGTAAAGAACATAATAATTTACTAGATTTTGTATTTCTTGTAAGATAATAAAGAATATTCAATCATTAATTAAAGGAAGAGATATAAATGAAGCTGCCGCTATTACAAGTAGAGACAGAGAGACTTATGATTCGTCAGTTCCAAAAAAATGATTATGAAAGTTGGTTAGATGGATTTCGAATGCGGTTACCAGCTCAGTATAAATACGATGATGGCTATCATGATATGTCGTCTTCAACAAAAGAATGGTTCACGGAATGGATAAGAGGTTTTGATGAAGCAGCGCATCGAGATGAGATGTATGTATTAGGTATTTTTCGTAAAGAAGATGGGGCTAATATTGGAAAGCTAGAGCTAATAAAAATTTTACGTATGGACTATCAATGGGCGATGATGGGCTATTCCATACATAATCAATACTGGAAAAATGGATATGGCATGGAAAGTGTGAAAGCTGCGTTATCGTTATTTTTTAATAGTCATCATTTTCATAGAATTGAATTACATATACATGTTGATAATGAGCCATCCATTCGTCTTGCGGAACGAGCAGGTTTTTCTTTTGAATGCAAGAGAGAGGCGTTTTCTTTAGAGAATGGTAAGTGGATGGATTTTCTTATTTATTTTAAAAATAAGGAGATGGAAAAATGAGAGTTCTAATTACAGGTGGAAATCGTGGATTAGGGTTACAGTTAGTAAAAGTATTTCATGAACATGGGCATATCGTTTATCCGTTAGTTAGAACTGAGGTTGCGGTTACGCAATTGAAGCAAATGTTTAGTTGTAGATGTTTTCCTATAATGGCAGACTTATCGATTGATGAGAGTACGGAGCGAATTAAGAACCAGCTTAAGGAATATACGGAGCATATTGATCTAGTTATAAATAACGCTGGAATTACTGGAAAGGAGACTGAGATTTTACATACGAATTCAGAAGAGTTAACAGACTTATTTAATATTCATTGCTTAGGTGTAATTCGAGCTGTAAAAGGTACCTATGTGGCTTTAGCTAAATCGGATCATCCGAGAATAATAAATGTGTCCTCTCGATTAGGATCATTACATAAAATGGCGAACAAAGAATTTCCGCAAGGTCAGTTCTCATATTCCTATCGAATTGCTAAAGCTGCACAAAATATGTTAACACTCTGCTTACAACAAGAGTTTGAGAATAAAGGAATTCGTGTAACGGCAATTCATCCTGGGAAATTAAAGACTGACATTGGTGCCTTTGATGCGAATATGACTCCGGCTGAAGGAGCGCAAAATATATTTGATTGGGTAATCGATTCAAATGAGGATGTTTCAGGGAAGTTTATTGAGCCGGGTGTAGGGGAATTGAAGTGGTGAAGTACGATCTTACAGTTGTTCAAAGTTTATTTGGTCCTTCAAAAAAAGTATTAAATGGTTTACCAAATGCAGTAACGATTGAAGAGATAGAAGAAGATATTTTTTATAACGTACAAACTTATAAAGAGAAGATAAGTAGATTTGAAGAAATTTGTTTTAACTGGGAGTTAAAAAGAGCGAGTATTGTATTAAACAAAAGGTTTAGTAGTTATAACTCAAGTGCGAGGGTGTTACTTGATGCGGATTTTTCTTTACATGCAGCAAAGATAGAAGTGTGTAGAGGGTTAGACAATGTAGAGGCGCTTAACAAACGATTTACATACGGTTCAATAGAAGAGACGTTATCGGAAAAAGAATTTAAATGCATTTGGGAGCAATGTATGGCGGATTCAGGAAATCAAACTTCAATTTTAAATATTGATGAGCATTTTTATTCAGTGCAAACGGAGATAGGTAAAGGTTGGGAAAAGTCATGCATTGTTTTTTATAATGAAAATGATCCAATTGGTTTGTCCATACCGCATATAGAGTCTGGAACGGAAAATGAAGGACGATTATTTTACTTTGGGGTAATGCCTCATTATCGTGGGAAAGGAATCTCTTCCCAACTGCATCTTCAATCGTTACATATGTTAAAGGAAATGGGTGCTACTTATTACATCGGAAGCACACATACTTCAAATGAAAAGATGCAGAAGATATTTTGGAGAAATAATTGTTCGGTGAAAACGGAGATAGAGCTTTATTATAAAATTTTTAAAGAAGGTTAGGAGAAAAGAAAATGAAGAACATAAACGTATTTCATTACGACGCATTTACGAATAGACCAAATATGGGTAATCCAGCAGGTGTTGTATTAGAGGCAGATGGATTAATGGAAGAGGAGATGCAGCATATTGCTGAAAAAGTTGGATTTAACGAAACGTCTTTCGTTCTTTCTTCAGAAGTAGCAGATATAAGAATGCGCTATTTTACACCTCGTTTTGAAATGGATGTATGTGGTCATGGGACAGTTGGGACAATATTTGCCTTGCGTGAAAGAGGTTTATTAGAAGAGAAAACAAATTTTACGATTGAAACGAAGGCAGGAATTTTACCAATACAAATAGATGTAAATGATAAGGGAGAAGCCTTTATTAAAATGAGGCAGGCAGCACCTCAGTTTAAAGATTTTGCAGGTTCAAAAGGTGAATTAGCTCATAGCATTGGTTTGGACGTAAAGGATTTAGATGTAAGTTTACCGATTGTATATGGAAGTACGGGGAACTGGACTGTAATTGTACCGGTGAAAAATCTAGATGTATGTGAGAAGATGAAGCCTAACAATGAAGTGTTTCCATCG
This sequence comes from Bacillus sp. 16GRE42, assembly GCF_019837435.1. NCBI lineage: Bacteria > Bacillati > Bacillota > Bacilli > Caryophanales > Bacillaceae > Bacillus > Bacillus sp. 16GRE42. The sequence goes on along the minus strand of NZ_JADAXF010000001.1, from coordinate 857,438 downwards.
GTATTAAAAGAAATACCTAACGCTTCTATTCATCCAGTTTGTTTAGAAACTTATGATGAGCAGGCACAAATGCATGGGCGCCATTTCTCATTGGCTTATGCGGGAACGATTGAAGATCCAGTGACAGGAACGGCTTCAGGTGTGATGGGAGCGTACTATGCGATGTATGTGGAGAAAGATTTTGACCATGAAATGGAGTTAATCGTTGAACAAGGACAGGAAATGAATAAAGATGGTCGTGTAACCGTATATGTAACGAAAGATGGAGAAAATAAGAGATTACAAATAGATATTGCTGGAACCGCGGTGTATGTGAATGAGTTTGAAGTTTCAATATAAAAGAAGAAAGCCCGGCATATAGCCAGGGCTTTACGTTATCTGTTCAACACTTCAATATACGAAGCATCTCCAGTCGTTCTTAAAGCAGAGCGGAAATTGTTGTTTTCTAATGTTTTAGCGACTTGTTGTAACTGCTGTGCATCATCATGATGGATAAGTAAGCTGTCAGCACCGCTTTCTTCTATATGAATGTGTTCGACATTTCCAATGGCATCATGTACTGCTTTTAAAAATTCAGGTTTCATATTGTCCTCCTAATAGGTATGTAACGTTGTTGTTAGTATTTCCTTATTTTTGAAATATAAAAGTAAATGATTTTTTGTTATATTAAGATTTTGGAAGGGGTTTCCTATCCGTTTGTCAAATAATAGTAAAGTTGTCTTTTGAATTGAGGGAATCTTCGGAATTAAATGGTGAGGGAATGGACATTTCAATAATTGCTGCACAACTAGTTAAGGAGAAAGTTATTTCACATGATCCAAATAGCGTAAAAGTGTTGAACGGAGGAACGACAAGTACTGTATATTTGTTGGACGAAAAATATGTAGTAAAGCTGAATGAAGCGGAAGTAATACGTGAAGAAGCTAATTTTCTTTCTTTTTATGAGGGGAATACTTTATTTTCAAAGCTTTTGTATAAGGAACCTTTACATACATATTTCGTGTATTCTTTCCTTGAAGGTAATACTTCGTGCGAACAAGGATATAAACGAAGTACGCTTCGTACACTTGTAAAAGAAGTTATCAATAAGTATAAAATGGTTCCAGAGGCAGAAGGCTGGGGATGGAAAGAGAGTCCGGTTCAAACTTGGAATGAATTTTTAACGACAAATGTGATGGAAGCTTATGAAAATGTAAGACGTTACATAAGTGAGGAAGATTATAGAATTGTTCTAAAACTAGCAAATAGGGGTGCCGGAGTAAATCAGCCCTTTTTATTACATGGTGATTTCGGATTTCATAATTTTATATTTCGAGAGAATAGGTTACATGGGGTAATTGATCCGTTACCTGTTTTAGGAGATCCTTTATATGATTTAATTTACGCGTTCTGTTCAACTCCAGAAGATATAACAAAAGAAACGATTGATTATGTGATGAAACAATGTGTATTTCATAAAACAGAACGAGATTTATACGAAGAAATAGTCATAGGATTATATTTGCGTATAGATACATGTGTAAGACACCACCCGAAAGATTTAGAAGATTATTTAGTAGCTTGGCGTTATTGGATGGGCGAAATTGAGCCGGCATTATAGTACAAATAGTTTGGGGGAGATAGTGAAATGAACATAGCAGAAGCAAAACGAGATTTAGCACAAAGAACGAAAAAAGGATTTCCAGTTATAATAGCTGGTATTTTATTTTGGGTTATAGCGAGTATAACGGGTGTTTTTCTTTCAGAAAAGCAAGTTGTGTGGGTGTATTTAATTGGTATGGGTTGTGTGTTTCCTTGTGGCTTAATGATAGCTGCCGTATTAAAAATTGACATGTTTGCGAAGGGGAATCCGCTAGGGACTTTAGCTGGATTAATTGGCGGGATAAATGTATTAAATATTCCGTTTGTGTTACTTGCCTATTTTCAATTTCCAGAGTGGTTACCTTTTGTAGTAGCGATGTTAATAGGTGTTCATTTTGTACCGTACGTATGGATTTATGAAAGTAAAAGTTATGGTTTACTGTCAGTAGGGACCGTATTCGTAACGTCAGTTTGCGGGATTCTTTTTGCTGACAATGGATTTACTGTAATTCCAGTGTCAGTTACAGTTGTCTACTTACTAACTCTAATAGGTTTAGTAATTGAAAATAAAAAAATAGATCATTATCAACAAAAATCAGCTTAATAAAAATATAGGGATAGGGGGAATTATTATGAAAAATTTCGTTTGTACAACGTGCGGCGTACAGTATGCAGCGGGTGTGGAAGAACCGGTAAGTTGTGTTATTTGTGATGAGGAGCGACAATATGTGAATCTGAAAGGGCAGTGTTGGACGACTTTAGAAAACTTGCGAACGATTGATACATATAAAAATGAAATGATAGAAGAAGAGCATAGACTTTATAGCATTACGACAAAACCGAAATTTGCGATCGGTCAAACAGCATTTGTCGTAAAAACGGATTCCTATCGTTGATTATGGGATTGCATTACTTATTTAGATGAAACGACAATTGAGAAGATAAAAGAGTGGGGCGGGTTAGATGCGATCGCACTATCTCATCCTCATTATTATTCAACGCAAGTAGAATGGGCAGAAACGTTTAATGTACCAATTTATATACATGAAGACGATAAAGAGTGGGTAGTACGCCCGAGTAGTCGTATTATTTACTGGTCTGGTGAGTCTTTACAATTAGCGGACGGAATTACTATTCATCGTCTCGGAGGACATTTTAGCGGCGGTTCTGTATTACATTGGGAAGAAGGAAATGATGGGAAAGGTATTTTATTAACAGGTGATATTATTCAAGTTGTAGCGGATCAGCAGTGGGTGAGTTTCATGTACAGCTATCCGAACTTAATTCCATTACCGGCGAGAAAAGTGGAAGAAATGGCGAATCGAGTGAAGCCATTACAATTTAATCGTTTATATAATGCTTTTCACGGAGTAGTGAAAGAAAATGCAAATGAGGCAGTGGAACGTTCTGCTGAAAGATATATTAAGGCGGTAGAAGGAAAGTTATTTCGTACGTAAAAGGAGAATTAGCTCTATGAAAACGTTAGTATGCTTCGGTGATAGTATTACAGCTGATGAAACGTTTTTTGATGGAACGCCGAGATTAACACCGCGTTTGCAAGAGATGTTTCCAAATTGGAAGGTGGTAAATGCGGGGGTTCCGGGTGATAATACGTTCGATGCGTTACATAGGGTTGAAGATGATGTACTATCACATAAACCAGATTTTGTCACAGTTTTTCTTGGTACGAATGATTCGGTATTATTTGATCCAGTACCATTACAAGTATACAAAGACAATCTAGAGAAGATTATAAGTATGATTTCACCAGAAAAAGTATTACTTATTAGTCCTGCGCCAGTTGATGAAGAACGCCAGCATAATAGAACCAATAAAGTACTTGGTCAGTATGCAGACGTAGTAGAGGAAGTGGCAAAGGAAACAGGAAGTTATTTTCTAAATTTATATGCTGAAATGATTCAAGAGCCTCATTATAAAAGATTTGTAGAAGATGATGAAAAAGACGGTTTACATTTTGGACGACAAGGTTATGAATATTTAGCGGAGTTAATTGGTAAAAAGTTAAAAGGGATTTTGTAAGAAGCAAAGTGTGCGCGCTTTGCTTTTTTGCTCGCGTATTTCCTCCTACAATGCTGCTGTGTTCAATGCAGTAGCGTTTAATATGCTAAATATATTTCATAGTAGCACATGTAAAAATGAAATGAATAAAGTGAAATATAAGTAGATCGCACCAATCGAGTTATTATGGGGAGCCTGACTTCGACCTAACTTTTTTGTTCTTGCCAAATTTTGAGGCGGTGCACTCAAATAGCGGGATAAAATGTACTTTAAAGAGGTGGTTAGCCGTAAAACTATGAGACATTCGTACAAAAGAAAATGATTTGGTCCGCTAATGGAATGCATCCAAGACTTAACAGTTGATTAATCAAACTGTAAAGTTTAAAATTACAGTATAGTTTTTAGAAGTGAGTTACCATCGTTTGTAAAAAACAGATAAATTAAATATTGTCGAATAAATAATATAACGTGTATTTCATTCTAAACTGTAATTTTTTTTAATACATTTCAATAATCTATATAATAATTTTAAAAAGTAAAGGAGTGTGTAAAATATGGTGATTTTATATACGACAGCAAGCTGTAGTTCATGCCGAAAAGCAAAAGCATGGCTTGAAGAACATCAAATTGATTATACCGAAAAAAATATCGTATCAAATTCGCTTACAGTTGATGAACTTAAATCCATTCTTCGTTTAACTGAAGATGGTGCTACTGAAATTATTTCAACTAGATCTAAAACTTTTCAGGAATTAAATATAAATATTGAGGCGCTTTCGCTTAATGAGTTTTATAAATTAATAATTGAGTATCCTCAAATGTTACGTCGTCCAATTATGCTGGACGAAAAAAGATTACAGGTTGGTTTTAACGAGGAAGAAATTCGCAAATTTTTACCGCGTAGCGTTCGAACATTTTTGAATATTGAATTGCAAAAAATGGCTAATTAATAAGTAATATTTTGAAAGGAGGAAACAGAAGTGATTGAAGTATGTGTTACAGTTAATTATAAAGATAGAAACTATCATACAAATGTTATTGTGAGTAAAGATACGATTTGGACAAAAATTAAACAATTGGCAGAAGAACAAGTTAAGAAACAGTGGACTGTTTAAATTTAGTTGCAACTTAAAAAGCTAAATGAAGTTAGGAGATATAGGGGAGTTCTGATAGAATATAAAGGGATTTAATTTTTCATGCTAAGCATGCTTCTTATATATTTTAACGTTTGACTAACCTATCTGTAATATTTATGGCTACAGTATGTTACTAAACGAGACATCATATTTTTTATCGTAGGAGGACAACAATGAACAGCGACTTTACTTTGGCCATTCACAGTTTAACTTATTTAGCTTTACAGCCAGATCGGATGTCAACAAGTAATGCTATTTCAGAAAGTGCAGGTGTTCATCCAGTACGCATTCGCAAAGTGCTAAGTTTGTTAAAAAAACATAAGTTTATACAATCAAAAGAGGGAACGGGTGGAGGATTTATTTTTGCCCGTGATTTAAGTGAAATTAATCTTTGGAATATGTATCAAATAACCTCTGAAGGTGCATTGCAACCGAAGTGTCCAGAATCAAATGATCAGTGTATTGTAGGTTCGAACATGCGGAAAGTTCTTTTTGCTATTTTCTTAGGTGCGGAAGAACATCTAGGTGAATATTTAAAGAATTATACAATGAAAGAAGTTGTTGACCTTATTAATCAAGAACGTTAAGCGGCTTAATTATTATGTAGCCGTGAGTTCTTAAAAAATAACTGTAATGAAAAATTTTACAGTTTAAGTTAGTTTTTATATATTGTTTATCGTTACAAAAAATATTTATAAGAAGGTGAAAAAGTATGATGTCAAATAATAATCATGTTTTAAAAGTGGGAGATTGGGTTCGTGGAATATCAAATGAGGGTGAATTCATAGTTGGTTACATTGTATCACTTGATGAAGTGGAAGATGTAGTTACAGTTAGCATTGTGAAACGTGACGATAAGTACACAATGAACGAAGCGATTTTACTCTTTAGTAAACACGTTAACAAACTCCCTGAATTAAAGATAATAAATAAGGAGCAAATCCTTTATCTTATAGACCTTGCATTATTAACAGGGGATGAAGAATGGTTTATTGAGCTTTCTGCAAAATTAAACTCGATAAAAGAGCTAGTTAATGAGGGATTTTAACGTATTATATTATTCGGTTGAATCGTGCAATAATCAATAATATTATCTAAAAGGAAATGAAATAAAACCAATTCATTACAAACATAGGAATATCCCTGAAGAAGAGTTGAAAAAACTACAATTAAGATGACATTGAAGTGATTTGTTTACCCGATCCTAATAATGATGTAAATAAGCTGTCCATATGGGCAGCTTATTTTTTCGTTTAGCTTAGGTTTTGCGAAATATTAGCGGTTCTCTCATTGCCATCAAGTTAAAATATGTATTTTCCTAAAAATGTATATGAATGCAATGCCTATAATATATATCCTGAAAATTGGTTTATACATTTAAAAAGATATTTCTTTTTCACCACGTTAATTATTTATTAGAATATCTTTTTTAGTTTGAAATAAAATTTTTCGATAAAGAAGAATATAAATATTTTTAAAATGAGTAGCTTAAATAAACAATATTTTACTGTATTTTATGCTGATTAATTCCGTTATAAGTGATAGGAACAAGGGTTGCATGCTAACTGTAAAGTATTATCCATGTAAAATTATATCCAATTAATATTTCAGAAAATATAAAAATATTAATTTTATAAATATACACGTTATAATGAGGGCGTCGAGAGAAATTTTATTATCTCTGGAGAAAATATAAAAAATGCGATTACTAGTAAGAAAGGTGTGTGGTTAGAGGCGAAATGTATGTAAAGTGCTTCAGTGGCTTGTGTAATCAATACCATAAATGCTGCCGAAGCTATTAAAGTGATGTATAGAATTGAGAAAGAAATGCCTCATAAATGAAGAGAGGCCGGTTTAACTAAAATTACTGTTACAAGTAATTCAGAGAAACCATTAAAGTAATACATTGTTATTAGAAATGTTGCAACGTATTTATGAAGTCTATTCAATATTGTTCTCTTAAGCGGTCTTTATATAAAGAGCGGATATTACGAGTAAACTTTTTTGTGAACGCTAACATTTATGTTAGGACGCTAACTAACGAATGCTTCAATTTGGATTCATTATGATGAAGGACATACAATGTGGGGCAACTTGTAAGGAATTCATTATCCAAAAAGGTAAATATTTGTTAGCTATAAAGAGAGACGCAGGAATAGATACAAGGGGGAGTTATTATATGAACGGGAATACTGCAAAGAAAATAGAAGTTCAAGCTGAAAATACCGCACTAAAAAATGAGCAATATGCAGATCCGAAAAAGTGGCATAAGCAGGATACTACATGGGCATTGAGTCTATTTGGAACTGCAATTGGAGCAGGGGTGCTCTTTTTACCGATTAATGCAGGTTCAGGTGGTTTATTATCATTACTACTAATTACATTGCTTGCATATCCAGTTATGTATTACTCACATAGGGCACTTGCTAAAATGATATACGCTTCTAATTCTGCTGATGAGGGGATCACAGGTACAATTAGAGAGTATTTCGGAAATAAAGCAAGTATCATTTTTAACATCGTATATTTCGGTTCAATTTATACAATCGTACTAATGTATTCGGTTGCGCTTACAAATACTGCAAGTAGTTTTATCGTGCATCAATTGCACATGCCAGAACCTCCAAGAGCTATTTTATCACTTGTATTAGTTCTTGGTCTTATCGCTATACTGAATTTTGGTCAAGATATTACTGTAAAAATCATGAGTATGCTAGTGTATCCTTTCATAGCTTCTCTACTGTTTATCGCAATATCTTTAATTCCACAGTGGAATACGTCAATGCTTAGCTTTTCAGCTGTTTCTACTGCTTCAACAGGAACAGGATATTTTGGAACGATATTGTTGATTCTACCAATTATCGTATTCTCATTTAATCATTCACCTATGATTTCATCATTTGTTGTGAAGCAGAGAGCTACGTATGGAATAGAAGCTACTGATGCTAAATGTGCGCAAATACAAAAAGTTTGTTATATTATGACATTCGCTGTAGTTATGTTCTTCGTTTGGAGTAGTACATTAAGCTTGACTCCAGAAGATTTAAAAATGGCAAAAGAGCAAAACTTATCAATCCTTTCATATCTTGCGAATGAGCTTAATTCACCTGTAATCACGATTGCAGCTCCAATCATTGCTTTTGTGGCTATTACAAAATCTTTCCTTGGCCATTATATTGGAGCATTTGAAGTAATGCGTGACATGATTATTAAGTTCGGTAAATCACGTGGAAAAGTAATTGAAGAAAAAACGATTAAGACAATCGTCCTTACTTTTGTTGTATTATCATGCTGGTTTGTTGCTTATACAAATCCAAGTATTCTTGGACTTATTGATTCTCTAAGTGGTCCATTAGTTGCTGCTATCTTATGTCTATTACCGATGTATGCAATCAATAAAGTACCAGTACTAGCTAAATACAAAGGGAAAATGAGTAACGTATTTGTTATTATTGTAGGTGTACTTACTGTTTTAGCAAGTATTAAATCATTATTCTAATTCACGATTGTTAGTTCTAATATAAAATAGAACAATTTTGGGACAGGCTTCTCCGTTTGGAGGGTCTGTCCTTTTTTAATGCGAAACAATTTTATCTGATTGATTTTATGTGATATTTCCGCATAATTGTAGCTAAGGGAGATGATTCTAGGTTGAGTAAGCTGAATATTAGCACAACAGTTTCAGGAGATATAATTGTTACCCGTCTTATCGGCAAGATTAAAACAGATGATGTTTATGAATGGTTTAATGGCTTCGAGCAGGTTTGTCAGCAATTCATTTCCGAGGGACGGAAATACAAATTGCTGGTAGATAGAAAAGGATATACGCCAGATCATTTTTCTGTTCAAAAAGCATGGAAAGAGAAGTTTTTCAATGAAACGATTTTGAATCACAGTAAGGCAATTACTTTTCTCCTTGAAGAAGGGGAGATACTGAATTATTTACAACAGTCCAATACAAAAGAAACTGTAAAATTTTCCGATGACTATGAACAAGCATTCCTTTGTTTGAATGAATATCCTATATGAAATTGTTAGTGAACCAGTTGCTTAAGCAACTGGTTTTTTTAGCTTGTAAGTAGTAGCAGGAAGAAAACTTCTATACGAAATGTTTAGCACTAGAGGACATACATTTTTAATGAGTTAAATATAATTCATAATAGCACTAAGAAGAAAAGAGTGCGCTTTACGGTATTAGTTATATGGAAAGGTCGTACGATAGAGTCACAGAAATTGAAAAATATCAAGGTGGCATAAAGTGAGTAAGGGGGATAAAGATATGAGTACTTCAAATTTGAATGAAATAAGTAAGCAAATATTAATAGAAGAGGAAACACTTCAATTTTCCTCTTTTACAAATGAAGATGCACTGCAAATAGGTTTATTTATCGTTGAAACAGCAAAGAAAGAGGGGAAATTGATTGCTGTTGATATAGCGAAAAATGGTGTGCAACTATTTCATTTCAAGATGACAGGGACGACTGCGGAAAATACGCAATGGATTGAGCGTAAAAAACGGGTTGTTTCTTTGCATAATCATAGCTCGTATTATATGCAAATACAAAGTGAACTAAAGGGCGTTCCATATAATGAAAACTATCTTTTAGATAGGTCGGATTATGCTGCGTTCGGTGGCTGCGTTCCTGTCCAAATAAAAGACGTAGGAGTTATTGGAATGATAACAGTTTCAGGATTACCACCAGAAGAAGATCATGAATTAGTTATAAGGGCAGTTAAAAACCATTTGAAGCAATAGTAAAAAGGAAAAAACCGAACAAGAATATGTTCGGTTTTTTCTTTTTATTATTCATTTTATGTAATGAACATGTTTCTAATAAGATGTTGAGGAATAAAAAATCTTTAATTCGAGACACTTTTCTTGACGGTAATAATCTATGTAGTTAATATGATAGACATAAAATAACTTAATTACTTTTGATAATTAAATTATTTTATGTAAGTTATAATGAGTAAGTAGGATGTGGGGAAAATGCTTTGAATTGCCACTATTAATATTGGGGACAATTAGAAAGCGACAAATATAAAAAATTAGAAGTTAAGAAGTAAGGTTGGATCAACAATAATAGTAGCTTCTGTACAATGCATTTTTACTAAGGTGACAATGACTATACATCACGAGGGGGACTGAAATTGGAATCAATGACCTTTGTTTTATTTGGAGCAACAGGGGATTTAGCGAAAAGGAAAATTTACCCTGCGCTATATAACTTATATAGAGATCAAAAGCTTCCGAAGCCAATATCCGTTATTGGGCTTGGAAGACGTGAAGTATCTCATGTAGATTTTCAAAAAAGAGTAAAAGAATCCATAGAAACTTTTTCTCGTCGCAAAGATGAAGGTACTCCGAAAATAGAAGATTTTTTAGAGTATTTTCGTTATTGTCCGTTAGATGTGAATAAGCCAGAAGATTATAAAAGGTTATTACAAGTAGTTCGTGAAAGGGAAGAAGAACAAAATATACAAGGGAATAGAATGTTCTACCTTTCAGTTACTCCTGACTTCTTTGAGACAATTGCTTTAAATATTAAAGAAAGTGGACTGGATAAAACGGATGGATGGAAGCGCCTGATGATTGAGAAACCGTTTGGTCATGATCTTACATCTGCCCGAGAGCTGAATGATAGGCTTAGTCGAACGTTTGAAGAAGACGAAATATACCGTATTGATCATTATTTAGGTAAACCGATGATTCAAAACATTGAAGCACTTGAATTTGCAAATCCTGTTCTTCAATCGATTTGGAATAAAGAACATATTGCGAATGTACAAATAACAGCTAGTGAAACGGTTGGGGTAGAAGAAAGGGCAGCATATTATGATCATGCAGGAGCCATTCGCGATATGGTTCAAAATCATATGTTGCAAATATTAATGATGACTGCTATGAATCTGCCGGAAAAGATAAATGCATGTGAAATTCGTGAGGAAAAACGAAAGGTAATGGAAACTCTTCGTAAAGTGAAAAAAGAAGACGTTCAGAACCATATCATTCGCGGACAATATGCTTCAGGGGAGATAAAAGGACAAGAAGTTGTAGCGTATAGAGAGGAGCCAGGAGTAAATCCTTCTTCTCAAACAGATACATATGTTGCGGCTCGCTTATGGATTGATAACCCATTTTGGACTGATGTTCCTTTTTATATACGAACAGGAAAAAGAATGAAAGAAAAGTCTACTCGTATTGTAATTGAATTTAAAAATACGTTAAAACAGCAATATCAAGAAAGTAATCCAAATGCGGAGCCTAATTTGTTAATCATTGAAATTAGCCCAAATGAAAATGTTTCGCTCCAATTAAATAGTAAAAATCCATTGAACAATGGAGAGCTTGAACCGATTCGTATTCATTTTACTTGTGAGCAAACAGGAGTGGGAATACCGGAAGCTTATGAAAGACTCATTTATGATGCTATATGTGGAGATTCTACATTCTTTGCACACTGGAGAGAAGTTGAATTGTCATGGGAATGGGTGCAGCCAATACTTGAAGCGTTCGAAGAAAACTTGTTACCCCTTCATGAATATAAATCAGGTTCGTACGGTCCAGATGCTGACCATGCTCTATTACAAGAAAGTGAATTTAAATGGTGGTTAGATGAGGGATTGAAAAAATAAGTACATTCTTATAAGTAAAGCAATATGAAAAAAAGATATTCATCATTTTATTAACATGTATTTATGATGAAAGGTAATTCAAGGAGGAATTATATTATGAGAGTAGGATTAATTGGTTTAGGTAAAATGGGATTAAATTTAGGGAAGAATTTAATGGATCATAAACATGAAGTAGCTGCATTTGATTTAAATACGAGTGCAGTGGAAGAAATGAAAGAGTATGGTGCTACAGGTGTATCTAGTTTAAACGAACTAGTTCAATCGTTGGAATCGCCAAGAATTCTTTGGGTAATGGTTCCGCACGCTGTTGTTGATTCTGTTATTAATGAGGTTACACCGCTGTTATCAAAAGGAGATATTTTAATTGAAGCAGGGAATTCACATTATAAAGAATCTATTCGCCGATATGAGCAATTAAAGAAAGATGGTATTCACTTTATGGATGCAGGAACTTCTGGCGGAATGGAAGGTGCTCGTAATGGTGCTTGTTACATGATCGGAGGAGATCAAGAAGCTTGGGACATCGTTGAACCTATTTTCCGTGATACAGCTGTAGAAAATGGATATTTATATGCTGGAAAAGCTGGTAGCGGTCACTTCTTAAAAATGATTCACAACGGAATTGAATACGGAATGATGGCAGCTATTGGTGAAGGATTTGAGGTTTTAGAGAAGAGTGAATTTGATTACGATTATGAAAAAGTATCAAGAGTATGGAACAACGGTTCAGTTATTCGTTCATGGTTAATGGAATTGACTGAAAATGCATTTTCTAAAGATGCAAAACTGGATGAAATTAAGGGCGTTATGCATTCTTCTGGTGAAGGGAAATGGACAGTAGAAACAGCATTAGACCTTCAAACAGCAACTCCTGTTATCGCAATGTCTCTATTAATGCGCTACCGCTCATTAGATAATGATACATTTACAGGGAAAGTTGTAGCAGCACTGCGCAATGAATTTGGCGGACATGCAGTAGAAAAGAAATAAACATTTTAAAAGTATAACTCGTTAACGTTTAAAAAATGGAGGGAATAAATTATGAAGTTTTTTATTGATACTGCAAATCTTGAGGACATAAAAAAGGCATATAAACTAGGTGTTTTAGCTGGCGTTACAACGAATCCTTCTTTAGTAGCGAAAGAGGGCATTAAGTTTGAAGACCGTATTGCAGAAATTTGTCAGGCAGTGCCTAACGTTGAATCTGTTTCGGCAGAAGTAACGCCAGATGCTGTTACAGCCGAAGAGATGATTGCTCAAGCAGAAGAACTGATTAAAATTAACGGTGGCGATGAAAAAGTTACAATAAAACTGCCGATGACACTAGCAGGATTAGAAGCTTGTCGTTACCTTACTGAAAAAGGTGTGAAAACGAACGTTACACTTATTTTCACTGTGAACCAAGCTCTTTTAGCTGCTCGAGCAGGTGCAACGTACGTTTCTCCATTTTTAGGTCGCTTAGATGATATTTCTGAAGATGGCGTACTATTAGTTGCTAAAATCGCTGAATTATTCGATATTCATCTATTAGATACCCAAATTATTGCGGCTTCTGTTAGACACCCAGACCATGTAACTCGTGTAGCGATGGCAGGTGCTCACATTGCAACAATTCCTTATAAAGTCATTGAACAACTTGCTATGCATCCGCTAACAGATCAAGGTATTGAAAAGTTTGCTGCGGATTGGGCGAAAGCGCCTAAGTTATAATGGAGTAAAGTTTTCACAAATTGCTTTTTCACGAGAGGACCAATCTTTATGTAACTTCATCCTGTAAAATAAATCCTGAGTTTGGTACCTTATTACGTGAAAGCAGCGATATAAAAAGACACCATGCATTTTCAAAACAGCACAATGGTTATAAAAAGGATCCCCTTATGGAGAGTGAAGTTTATGAAAACGTAGCTCTCATAAGGGAGCGTCTTTTTGTATACATCATGGTGCTCTTTTGTTATAGGAAAAATTTGAAAGGGGTTACATAGTGAGCTCGAAATATATGATTGGTGTAGATATTGGGACAACTAGTACAAAATCAGTTTTGTTTTCGGTGGAGGGATCAGTTATTACAAGTCATGGAATTGAATACCCTTTATATTCTCCCGCACCAGAAACAGCAGAACAAGATCCAGAAGAGATTTTTCAAGCGGTCATACATACGATTAAAGAAACTATACAATCGAGTAATGTGCAGCCAGTTGATATTCTTTGTGTTTCTTTTAGTTCGGCAATGCATAGTGTCATTGCTGTAGACGAAGCAGGGAAGCCGTTAACGAGATGTATTACTTGGGCAGATAATAGAAGTGCAAGCTGGGCAGAAAAAATAAAAAATGATATGAATGGTCATGAAATTTACCTTCGTACTGGAACACCAATCCATCCTATGTCACCACTTTCAAAATTAGTTTGGTTTAAAAATGAACATGCTGAGTTATTTGCAAAAAGCTATAAATTCATCTCAATTAAAGAGTATGTTTTCTATAAGTTATTTAATGAATATGTAATTGATTATTCTATAGCATCAGCAACAGGGATGTTCAATTTGAAATCTTTAAAATGGGATGAAGAAGCTCTTCGTGTTGCAGGAATTTCGGAGGGAAAGCTTTCTAAACTCGTTCCAACGACGCACAGCTTAATAGGATTAGATGAAGAATTTGCAAGAGAGATGAATATACTTGTTACTACTCCTTTTATAGTCGGTGCGAGTGATGGGGTACTATCGAATTTAGGTGTAAATGCAATAGAACCTGGAGTAGTTGCTATTACAATTGGTACGAGCGGTGCGGTGCGAGTTGTAACAAATCAGCCTGTAACGGATCCGAAAGGTAGGACTTTTTGTTATGCGTTAACTGAGGACCTTTGGGTAATTGGTGGACCGGTTAATAACGGTGGTATGATTTTTAGGTGGGTTCGTGACCAATTATGTGCGTTAGAAGTTGAACATGGGAAGCGCTTAGGAAAAGATCCTTATGAATTGCTTACTGAAATAGCAGCGAAAGTGAATCCTGGATCGGATGGTTTATTATTTCATCCGTATTTAGCAGGAGAAAGAGCTCCTTTATGGAATGCGAATGCGCGTGGATCTTTCTTTGGGCTTGGGCTACATCATAAGAAAGAGCATCTTATCCGTGCTGTTTTAGAGGGAATCATTTATAACTTGTATACAGTTCTTCTTGCTTTAAAAGAGCTAATTGGTGAACCGAAAAAAATTCAAGCGACAGGTGGCTTTGCCAGATCGGAACTTTGGAGACAGATGATGGCGGATATTTTTCATCAAGACGTATATGTTCCTGAAAGTTTCGAAAGCTCTTGCTTAGGAGCGGCAATCCTCGGGTTATATAGCTTAGGTGAAATAGATACATTACATGTAGTTTCTCATATGGTAGGTGCCAATTTTTATCATGAGCCAAACATGGAAAGTGTGGAGAAATATAAAGAATTAATACCGATCTATATTCGTCTGGCCCGTCATCTGGAAGAAGAATATGAGAGTATAGCGGCTTTTCAGAAAAAGTGGGTTTAGGGGCTATTTGGCAGGGAAATATGGTAACTTATAAAGAGGTACTCAAGTTTTTTTAGATGTTCTTTCAAAAAATAGTTTAAGGTTGTTCTGTAAAAAATATGAGGGACAAAAACTATAGGGAGAGGGTTATGAAAATGAAGGATAACAAAGAGTTTATTGGATATGTTGGAACGTACACGAAAGAAAATAGTGAAGGAATATATAAGTTTACTTTAGACACGGAAGCAAAAAAAATTAGTAATGTAACACTTGCGGCCAAGCTGGATAACCCTACATATGTAACGATTAGCAAAAATAATCAATATCTCTATTCTGTTGTTAAGGAAGGCGAATCTGGTGGTGTAGCTGCTTATTCGATTCATAGTCATACTGGAGAGCTAAAGGAAGAAAACAGACAAGTAGTAGAAGGGGCTTCTCCTTGTCATATTAGTGTTGATAGTGGAAACCATACGGTAGTTACAGCAAATTACCATAAAGGAACGATAGAGTCTTTCGTAGTAAATGAAGAAGCTGGAACTGTAAATGCTGCCACATCTATTATTACACATGAAGGTTCAGGTCCGAATAAAGAAAGACAAGAAAAACCACATGCACATTACGCCGGATATACTCCTGATGAAAAATATGTGATAGGTGTTGATTTAGGAATTGATAAAATCATTACGTATGAAATAAAAGATAGTAAGTTAAAAGAAGCGAATAGCTTGTCTGTGAACCCAGGAAGTGGTCCTAGACATATTGCTTTTCACCCGAACGGAAAATACGCTTATGTGATGACTGAACTGAGTTCGGAAGTTATTGCATTATCATATAATCCGGAAGATGGGTCCTTTACAGAGTTGCAGTATATTTCTACCGTTCCAAAAGAATTTGATGACAATAGTCAAGGAAGTGCGATTCATATTTCTTCTGACGGCCACTTTGTATATGCAGGTAATCGCGGTCATAATAGTATCGCTGTTTTCAGTGTGGATCAAAATTCAGGTCAGCTTACATTTGTTGCACATACATCTACAGAAGGAAATTGGCCGAGGGACTTTGTATTAGATCCGACTGAAAAGTTTCTTATTGCGACAAATGAAAAGTCACATAACCTTGTGCTATTTTCAAGAAATGAAACGACAGGGAAGTTAACACTGCTACAATCTGATGTTGTTGTACCAGAGCCTGTTTGTGTGAAGTTTTTAAACGTTTAATTTGTGATTGGTAGAATTTCTATATATCCCAAAAACAATAAAAAAGCAAAGCGATATCGCTTTGCTTTTTTCTATTTCTTCTTCGGTCTACGTACTAATTCGCCGCCACAGTTTGGGCAAACATTTTGTCTTTCTTCTGTACATGGTGCACAAAATGTACATTCATACACGCAAATGTATGCTTCGGAATTTGATTCGAGAGATTGGTCGCAAATTTGACAGTTTGTTTTCATTTCGAGTGCCATAGTAAGTCTCCTTTTAGTTTGAATATTTATAATTTAATTATAATTCATTAGATAGAAACTGTCTTTTTCAATTGAAAGGAAATCAAATGATAAAGTTATGATTTGAAATGAAAGAGTCTATTTTATTTTAAAATTGATTATTTAGTGCAGTTGGAATATTATGAAATAGTCAAAAGACAACAGGGGGTATATATTTTGACTAATCATAACGATCATTTAAAAGCAAACTGTGAAAAATGCTTCGGTCTATGTTGTGTAGCGTTACCGTTCGCAGCATCGGTAGATTTTGCGGTGAATAAAGATGGCGGGAAGCCATGTTCTAACTTACAATCAGATTTTAAATGTAGCATACATAAAAATCTTAGAGGAAAAGGTTATAAAGGTTGTACAGTATTTGAGTGTTTCGGTGCTGGGCAGAAGATTTCGCAAGTTACATTTAACGGGATTGATTGGCGGAAAGATGCAAAGCATGCGAGAAAAATGTATGATGCTTTTCCGATTATGCATCAGCTTCATGAAATACTGTGGTATTTGAATGAGGCTATTCTTTTGACGGCGACACAACCGATTCATAAAGAACTAAGTAAAGCAATTGAAGAGACGGACCGCCTTTCAAATTTAAATGCGGACGAGTTAATGAAAGTAAATATTCCATTACATCGTGCAGAAGTAAATGTATTACTTTTAGAAACGAGTGAGCTAGTTTGGAAGGAAATGAATGCCGCGCGTAAGAAACGAATGAGTCACCGCGGAGCAGATCTTATGGGAGCAAATTTGAAGAAGAAAGATTTGCAAGGAGCGAATTTAAGAGGAGCTTATTTAATTGCGGCTAACTTAAATGGAGCAAACTTAAGAGGAGCAGATCTTATCGGAGCAGATTTACGAGATGCAGATATTCGTGGGGCTGATTTTACAAATAGTATTTTTCTGACGCAAGTTCAAATTAATGCAGCGAAAGGGGACAAACATACGAAATTGCCGAAAATATTGTCCCGTCCATCGCATTGGAGTGCGTAAAGAGTATGGAACAGGCAGAGATTAAGAATCTCTGCCTGTTTTTTCATTTCTTTTCAAAAGTAGTAATGAAAACACTACATATAATAAGAATACCACCAATAAAAAAGTTGCTACTCAATGTTTCATTTAATAGTAACCAACCAAGCAACGATCCAACGATAGGTTGGAAGAAGAAAAATAATGATCCGATGCTCGCGTCCATTAATTCTAATCCTTTATTCCAAAGGAAAAAGGCACCTGCTGTTGAGACGATTCCTAAATAAAGTACGCCTAATAATACATACATGTTCGTATGTTCAATAGAACTTGATTGTAGTTCCCATATCATAAAAGGTGTAATAAAAAAGAGTGAAAAGAATATGGCATATGTTGTAATCACTAAAGATGAAAATCGAGCTGAAGCGATTTTTACGTAAATGGATAGTAAAGCCCACGTAATAGCGGCCCCGACTAATATGATTGTACCGATAAAATAGGAACCAATTTCAATATCCCATCCAATGACGATAATGACACCGATTGTCGCTATGATAGTAGATAGCAGTCTACGAGCGGTTAGCTTTTCTTTTAAAATGATTGCTGCAAATATAACCATAAATGCAGGGGTGGCTGATGTTACTAACGAGCCTGTATGAGCGTCAGATAATTTTGTTCCGATAAATTGACATGTGATCGAAATGAAGTATCCGATAAATCCAATCCAAGCGAATAATAGCCAATCTTTTTTGCGTATGGTTATTTTTTTCTTTTTCTTTTTCTCAGCTATTTTCAAAATTGCATATAAAACAACAAAAGCAATGATAAAGCGTAGCCAAACGAGTGTCAGTGGTGGGATAAAGTCGAGTACGTATTTGCTAACAACATACATACCGCCCCATATACTAGCTGCTAGTGATAAACATATAGCTCCTAAAATTGTTTGTTTCATGTAAAGTACCTCCGTCTATTTTTAGGGTATTATGAGTTCCCTAAGACGAGGCATAGTGTTTTGTGTTATATGAATGCCCGCCTTAGTTTATAGACGGCCTACAGGTTGATCGTTTTCGAATGAAGTGTTGTAGTACATGAATGCATTCCTCCTTCATAATTTTATAATGATATTATAACTTAATTTTCAGTTTATTGGGATGTTTCTTTAGAAAATGGAAATGGTGGTTGTCTAAGAAAGCATAGTATATGGTAGAAAAACATATTTTTGAAATAAAAGAAACCAATTACATTACTGATAAGTATAGTAAGAGTAGGATGAAAAAGTAGATTAATAGAGTAAGAGGAGGAGATTGTTATAACTACAACCGTTATTTCTCATTTTTATAATGAAGAATATTTATTGCCGTGGTGGCTTATGCATCATACGAAACTTTTTGATCATGGCATTTTAATTAATAAAGGTTCTACAGATCGTTCAGTGAAAATTTGTAAAAAATTCGCGCCGCATTGGGAAGTGCGAGATTCTTTAAATCCAGAATTTGATGCACTAGCGACAGATGATGAAGTGATGATGGTAGAACGAGAAGTAAAGGGATGGAAAATGATTTTAAATACGACTGAGTTCCTTTGTGTGCAAGATAAAAATCAATTTTGGAAATCACTAAATGAATTGGGAGGGAGGATGTATTGGTTGGAAGGGCTTATTATGGTCGATGATCTTAACTATAATTATCCAGACCTTAACTTTGGAATACCTTTAATGAAACAGCGATTTCACGGTTATTTACCAGAAGATTGGCCGTTATGGAGAAGAGGTAGATTTATTCATAATCATGAACACGGAAGTTATACGGTTGGAAGACATTTATCTGCACATGAATCTATGGTTTATCCGCCACTTGCGTGTATTGCATGGTTTGGTTTCAGCCCTTGGAACGATGCGATGAGAAAGAGGAAATTACAAATTGGTTCTACTCTTTCTGAAGCTAGTAAGCAAGGTGGAATGGGCACGCATCATATTATTACACCTGAAAAATTAGAAGAATGGTATAAGGATTTAGCAAGTGGGGCGAAGGATTTACGTTTTAGTAATGCGTATCGTTATGCTTTTTTATAAATGATTCCCACCATAAAATTGTTTCTTCGATTCCAGTATTTAGATCGTATGTTGGTTTCCAGTTTACTTCAGTTTTTAAACGTTCCACATTAACGCCGACGAATAAAGGCTCATCTGTAGAGAATGGGATCGCACCTAGTTTCATTAAATGTTCTTTTCCAATCTTTTTAGCAATGATAGAAGCTAATTCTTTAATTTGTACAGATTGACCAGAAGCGATATTGATTGTGCCTGTAACGTCGTGTTCTAATACTGTTACGAGAGCATGAGCGACGTCGCTCACATGGAGGAAATCTCTTGATTGTTTTCCATGTGTACATAGTGCTTCCTCATTTTGTAATAAGGAAGTGATAATGTTAGAAACGAGCCGATTCCCTTGTTCGTGAGGGCCATACATATGAAAAATGCGGCCCCAACACATGCTGAGGTCGTTTTGTTCAGCGTACGTTTGTAGCCAGGAGTGTAGCGTATTTTTACATACTGCATACGGGGTTTTATAGGAAAGAAGTGGTGAGTCTTCAAATAGTACACCGTTAAACCATTCATATTCTGCGCCAGTACCTGCAACAACGACGCGCTTTCCGCCGCATGTTGTGAAGTGTTGAATCAATGAGATGCTGGATGTAAGCCAATAGTAATTATTAATAGATACATAACACGCTGGCGGTACGGCTTCCCAAGCTAAATGAATGAGATGACTAGGCTTCATGTCGTAAATGAGTTTTTTTACTTCTTCATCGCAAAGTAAGTTTACTTTATGCCAGTGGCAAGAGATGTGAGAAGGTTTATTTGTATGATAAGTGGCGTGCACTTCATAGCTCTTTTGTATAAGAGAATTTACAACATATTTACCAATCCATCCACTACCGCCTGTTACAAGAATTTTTTTCATGGCTCAATTACCTCAATTTCTGGTATCGTTACTAAAAATTTGCCGCCCCATTCACGAATGAAAGAGCATTCTTTCATAATTTCGTCTTTTAAATTCCAAGGAAGTATGAGAATGTAATCAGGTTTTGTACGGTGTATTTCTTCTGGAGATTTTATTGGAATACGGGTTCCTGGTAGAAGGAAATTTTGTTTGTGAGGGTTTTTATCTACGGTATAAGCTAGAAATTCTTTTCCTATCCCGCAATAGTTTAAAAGGGTGTTTCCTTTAGCTGGAGCACCGTAACCGATAATTTGTTTGTTTGAAGCTTTTGCTTCGATAAAAAACTTTAAAATATTTATTTTCAATTGTTCAATGCGTTTAGAAAAAAGGAGATAGCAATCTAATGTATCTAGCCCGTGATTTACTTCTTTTTGGATTATATTTGTAACACTGGAGTGGGTAGTGGATGAATCACTGTGATGGTTTATAAAAACACGCAAGGAACCACCGTGCGTTGAAAGTTCTTCTACATCGACAATTTGTAAATGATGATGAGCTAAAACTTTTTGAAGACTTATAAGTGAGAAGTAGGAGAAGTGCTCATGGTATATAGTATCAAACTGTTTAAAGGATATAAGGTTTAATAAGTGCGGAAATTCAATTGTTATTGTACCGTCTTGTTTTAATAATGTTTTTAAACCGGCAACAAAATCATGCAAGTTCGGTACGTGTGCTAATACGTTATTTGCGACGATTAAATCTGCTTGCGGTAATTTTTTTGCTAAGTCATTGCTGAAAAAATTCACTTCAGTAGGAATTCCTTTTTGAATAGCGATTTCTGCTACATTTTTTGCTGGTTCAATTCCTAACGTTTCGATATGTTCTTTTTGAAAGTATTGTAATAAGTACCCGTCGTTACTCGCGATTTCAATTACTTTCGAATGATTTGTTAAGTTGAAACGCTTAACCGCCATTTCTACATATTGTTTAGCGTGTAGTAGCCAACTGGAGGAGTAAGAGCTGAAGTATAAATAGTCATGAAAAATGTTGTGCGGAGATTCAAATTCATCTAATTGTACAAGTAAACAAGAGTGACAAACAAATGTGTGGAGCGGATAAAATGGTTCCATTTTATATGAGTGTTCAGGAGCTACAAATGAGTTAGCGAGAGGGGAAACACCTAAATCTAAAAAAGTATTTGTGAGTAATGAGTGGCAAAAACGGCATTTTTTCTGTTCCATTTTATAGCCCCCTTATAAATTTTTGAATGCATCGATTTGTTGGCGCGTGAAAGATTCCATATTTTCACCAGATGCATATTTTTTGTACCAATCAACAGTCCAAGTGATAGAATGATCTGTTGATAACTTAGGAGTCCAACCGAGTTTATTTACTGCTTTTGTACTATCAAGTGTTAAAATTGGCGATTCATAAGGGTTATTTGTATGAGGAGAAAGGACTGTTAATGGTTGATTCCATAATTTCATTATAGATTGAATGACATCATAAACTGTTCTGTTAGGTTCATTTATCGGGCCGAAATTCCACGCTGTTGCATATTCTGCGTCTTGCCAAAGATTTTCAGCTAAAAGAATATAGCCGTGTAAAGGATCTAATACGTGTTGCCACGGGCGAATAGCGTGTTTGTTTCTAATATTTAACGTAGTATCTTGTAAATATGCACGAATGACATCTGGGAATAGTCGGTCATTTGCCCAATCACCACCACCGATGACGTTACCTGCTCTGACTGAGGCGAGTCTCAGAGTGTTAGTGTGGAAGAATGATTTTTGATATGACGTTGCAACTAGTTCAGCGCAAGCTTTACTAGCGCTATAAGGATCGAAACCTCCTAATCGGTCACTTTCCAAGAATGCTCGGTTACCGCTCCCGTCATTTTCATAACATTTATCACTTGTAACATTAATGATACTACGTATATTTTCTATATGTTTTGCTGCTTCTAATACGTGAACAGTACCTAAAACATTCGTTTTAAATGTTTCGATAGGATTTTTATATGAAGTAGTGACGATTGGTTGAGCTGCTAAATGAAATAGTATGTCAGGGTTGTGTTGCTTTAGGGCATGGAATAAAGAATCGTAATCTGTAATGTCGCCATTCATTGATGTGCACTCATTTGCTACGTTACCTTGTTCAAAAAGGTTAGGGATGGATGGGGGATGAGAAGAATAGCCAACTACTTCTGCGCCTAAAGAAGTTAAAAAAAGGGTGAGCCATGAGCCTTTAAAGCCAGTATGTCCCGTGATAAATACTTTTTTCTTATTCCAAAAAGATGATGAAGCCATATTACCAAACCTTCCACGGAGCGTTATTACTTTCCCATAGCTCGACTAATTTATTTTTATCGCGCAATGTATCCATCGGATGCCAAAAGCCAGTATGTTGATATGCGGCTAGTTCATTTTTGTTTACTAACTGAACTAATGTGTCTGTTTCAAAAACAGACTTATCGCCTCTAATATAATTGAGAACATCAGGATTTAAAACGAAAAATCCACCGTTAACCCATCCGCCATCCCCGAGTGGCTTCTCTTGAAAGGATGTGACAGATTGTTTATCTAAGACGAGAGAACCGAATCTACCAGGAGGTTGTACGGCTGTAACAGTAGCCGTTTTGCCGTGTTTTTTATGAAATGCAATGAGTTCTTTTATATTTACATTACTTAATCCATCGCCATAAGTGAGGCAGAAAGGTTCGTCCCCGATGTAATTTTGTATTTTTTTAAC
This sequence comes from Bacillus sp. 16GRE42, assembly GCF_019837435.1. NCBI lineage: Bacteria > Bacillati > Bacillota > Bacilli > Caryophanales > Bacillaceae > Bacillus > Bacillus sp. 16GRE42. The sequence continues at coordinate 834,419 of NZ_JADAXF010000001.1, read as the reverse complement.
TCGTCCACCTGTTTCGGTATTTAGACCGGTATCGATCAGTGTAACTGTCCATGGTTCTATACGATGAGAATGGTTAGTAATCGTATTGTCGTTTAAATGTATCGTGAAATCGGACATGTGTAAGTTGTAATTTAGAAAGAATTCTTTAATTGCATATCCTTTATAGCCTAAGCAAATAATAAATTCAGTAATCCCGTAATGGCTATATAAACTCATAATGTGCCATAAAATAGGCTTTGTTCCAATTTCAATCATAGGTTTTGGTTTTAAATGAGTTTCTTCCCCAATCCTTGTTCCGTATCCACCTGCAAGAATAACAGCTTTCATTTTTTCCTCCTACTTATAAAAAGAATTTGATATCGATGTTATTATGATATGTACTTAAATGAGAATGGAACCGGCAATTTCATGGTTATATTTCGTTCGTTTTGGTTTTTATATTTAAGTATTTTGTTATACAATTAAATTAATAGATTGGATTATATAAGATGAAACGATAAAAATTGTATAAATTATGAATAATAAACCATCACGTTTGACTGTACAGTTTATGTATTGTATGATGTTAGTAATATAAACAAGGGGGGAAGATCGTTGGGAAGGTGTATCGAATCGGACAGTTGGCTCTCATGGCTCACGTGTCGAAACGCACGATTGATTATTATACGAATCTAGGTATCTTAAAAGCGGAGCGATCTCAATCTAATTATCGCTATTACGATGAAACAGCATTTGAGACATTACAATTTATTGAGAAGTGCAAAGAAATGCATATGCCGCTTTGTGAGATTAAAGAGAAAATCGAGGAGAAGAAGAAGCTGCTCGGTATCAATGAACACGTTTCGAAACAAGTGAATGAAGTGACAGACCATATTCATCGGTTAGAAGCAGAGTTAACGGAGTTAAAGCCGCTTTTAGATGGATTGACTGATTCACAACGTGAAAAAATATCGAAATCTTTATCTGGTCAAACGACAGCTTTAATACAGACACTTGCTCTATTATTATAGAAAAAAGTGAAATCCGACCTCTTTAATTTTTGTATCGGGCTATGTTTTCTAATGAACAAATAAGAAAACATTATAGTATACAGGAGGTGGACACCTTAGTTTTTTAAACTAGGGGGATTCATTGGAAATATTTAATTTAGTCATGGTTGCGATTTTAATCGCATTTACTGGATTTTTCGTAGCAGCAGAGTTTGCGATTGTAAAGGTACGTTCAAGTCGTATTGATCAGCTTGTTGCGGAAGGGAAACGCGGTGCTTTAGCAGCGAAAAAGGTAACAACAAATTTAGATGAATATTTATCTGCTTGTCAATTAGGTATTACAGTTACAGCTATGGGATTAGGTTGGTTAGGTGAACCGACAATTGAAAAGTTATTACACCCGTTATTTGAGAAATGGAACATAAATCCTTCTATCTCATCAGTATTAACATTTGGTCTTGCCTTTATGCTAATGACGTATTTACACGTTGTAGTAGGGGAATTAGCTCCGAAAACGATGGCAATTCAAAAGGCTGAACAAGTAACATTGTTATTGGCAGGTCCGTTAATGATGTTCTATAAAGTCATGTATCCATTTATTTGGGTATTAAACGGTTCAGCTCGTGTTGTAACTGGCTTATTCGGTTTAAAACCAGCTTCAGAACATGAAGTAGCTCATACAGAGGAAGAATTACGCCTTATCCTTTCAGATAGCTATGAAAGTGGCGAAATTAATCAGGCTGAATACAAGTATGTAAATAACATTTTTGAATTTGATAATCGTATTGCAAAAGAGATTATGGTACCGCGAACAGAAATCATTGGTTTCTACCTGGAAGATTCAGTAGAAGAACACATGAAAGTAATCCAAAATGAACGATACACACGTTATCCGATTTTTGGAGAAGATAAAGATGATATTATTGGCATGGTCAATGTAAAAGATTTCTTTATTCGATATATGAACAACGATAAAGAAGATTTATCATCGATTCGCACGTATATGCGTCCGATTATTGAAGTGATGGAAACAACTCCAATTCACGATTTATTACTTCAAATGCAGAAGAAGCGAATTCCGATGGCTGTTTTATATGATGAGTACGGAGGAACAGCAGGAATTGTAACGCTTGAAGATATCTTGGAGGAAATCGTCGGCGAAATTCGTGACGAATATGATGAAGATGAAGCACCACCAATTCAGCATGTGAATGAGCACCATAAAATCGTTGATGGAAAAGTGCTTATTTCAGAAGTAAAAGATTTGTTTGGATTACACATTGAAGAAGACGATGTGGATACAATCGGTGGCTGGATTATGATGCAAAATCATGAAATTGAAGAAGGACAACATGTTGAGGCGGAAGGTTATGAATTTAAAGTGTTAGAAAAAGACGCTTACCAAATTAAACGTGTTGAAATTCGTAAAATGGAACAAGAGCAAGAAGAAGAGAAAGCAGCAACTGTGTAAGTTGCTGCTTTTCTTCTAACGTATAAAAAATGCGAAATTAGGAGCGGATATTTTGATTCAAGCAGCCTTACGTGTATATCGATTACAATTGTATGCGATCTTTAGTGGTTTACTACTTATGTGGACGATTACTCCGTTTGGAAAACAAGTAACAGGGTTTGGTATCGGATTAGCTGTAAGTGCCTATTGTCTTTGGTTATTAGCTCGCAGAGTGGAGAAACTTGGGAAAAGTATCGTAATGAAGGAAAAGGCTCCTGGATTAGGAGTTCTAAACCGATTTGCAGCTGCCATTTTAGGAGCAATCATCATGTATGAAATTGAGCATGAAATGGAAATGTGGGCATTTGGTACAGGCATTTTAGGTGGTCACTTTTTAATGATTGCAAATTTAGCTTATGCAAATATGCAGTTAGTGAAAGAGGAAGAGAAGCAAAGGGAACATGCTTCGAAAAACATAGAGCTATGATGAAAGGGGCCTAATGGGGTTCCTTTTTTGTGTTTAAGCGAGCTAATGAAAGGAATCAAATTTACGACAAATATAATACGCTTCTTTTTTACGTTTTTCAATAGTATGAAAAATAATGTAAAAAAATTTAAAAACCCATCGATTTCTAAAGGTTATGTATGTTATTATGACAAAAGACTTTTTGAAAGAGGTGGATACCAATGTTACAAGCGTTACTTATTTTTGTGCTTCAAATTATTTACGTTCCAATTTTAACAATCCGTACGATTTTGCTTGTAAAGAATCAAACAAGATCCGCTGCTGGTGTTGGATTGTTAGAAGGAGCTATTTACATTGTCAGTTTAGGTATTGTGTTTCAAGATTTATCAAATTGGATGAACATTATTGCCTATGTCATTGGCTTTAGTACGGGACTATTATTAGGCGGTTATATAGAGAACAAATTAGCAATTGGTTATATTACGTATCAAGTTAGTTTACTAGACCGTTGTAATGAATTAGTAGATGAATTACGTCACTCAGGATTTGGCGTTACAGTATTTGAAGGCGAAGGTATTAATTCTATACGTTATCGTTTAGATATCGTTGCAAAGCGTTCTAGAGAAAAAGAACTGTTAGAAATTATTAATGAAATTGCACCGAAAGCGTTTATGTCTTCTTATGAAATCCGTTCATTTAAAGGCGGATATTTAACGAAGGCGATGAAGAAAAGAGCGTTAATGAAGAAGAAAGATGAACATGTATCGTAAAGAAAAGGGAGTAGTGTTGCATTAAAAGTGCAGTATAAGTCCATATGTAAAAGGGAGGAATCTATTTGATGTAGATTCCTCTCTTTTTTTGAAAAAAATTTATCTGTTAATTGAAAAACTAAATCGTATAATTATTTTTTCTACTCATTCTCAAATTCATGATTAGCCATATAACTTGAATAAATACAGGTATGATAAACGCGATTAATAAAGCTATAAGTGAAATGGGTTTAAGTTTGGGTGTTTGAGTAACCCCAGCATCATCAACGTCGCGTAGCCGAATAATAGCGGCCCATATTCCAAAAATGATAATCTAAAATATGTTACCAATCCACCAAGAAATCCACCGTCTTTTCATGCTAGTACCCCTTATATTTACCCACTGTTAAAAGTAAATTTTCGTTCGTTACATTTATCATGAAATGTCTATAAAATTAATTTTTTTTAACTGTATATCTAACTTGTTTAAACGTTACCATCTCTCCATCTTTATGGTCATCTTGCGTTTGCAAAAGTTGAACTTTTGGTTTGTAATCTGTCCTATGAGCGTGCTCGATATCTTTAATGTTAACTTTGTAGGATTCGCCATTATTAATTTTTTGTTCCAATACTTTTTTATTGGCAACATAAATAAACGTCACTTTATTTTCATCAATACCTTCAGTCTTAATTTCTAATTCGTTATCTTTTGTTGTAATCGTCGGTGTTAATAATTCAATACTGCCTTTTCCGGTTTCTAAAGAATTTTCTGCTATAGTTGAACATCCGGATAATATGATTCCGGTGAATAGAAGAATAGCTAATTTCTGTTTCATAACGTCCCTCAATTTCAAGTGATTTTTGATGTTGGCATTGCTAGGCTGGTAGTATTTTATGTAAATGTTTAGCTAGCACTCTTTTTAATTATACCATAATATGTAAAATGGAATAGGATATATATCCAATTTATGGAGAATTGAAAGGTTTACTTATTGTTGAGAATTAGTACTTTTACAGTAGGTATATAGTTGCTTTAGAAAATGGTGTTGCTAAAATCATTATGAATTGGATATCCAACTATATGATGACATGTAGACAGGCGAAAGAACTTATTTTTATGGAAATTACAATTTTTACATATTAAAATAAAGATATGGAATAGATGAATTCATTCACTTCGGAGGTAGTTACTTGAATATTAATGAGAAGGCAATTGAAATGTTTGAACAAAATAAATATGAGGAAGCAATGGAACTGTTTCAACGAGCGGTACATGAATCTAGAGGTGTACAATCTCTCAATAATCTTGCTTGGATGTACTTTTATGAGGAAGAGGATGATGATAAAGCTCTTGAATTAATAAGAGAAGTTATTAAGTTGAATCCTTCCTCATACTTTCCTTATAACATCTTAGGGGAAATTTACACGAAACAAGAAAGATGGGAAGAAGCGAAAGAAGTATTACAAAATTCTATTTCGATTCAGCCATCCAATGAAGCATTTCACAATGTAGCTGTAGCGCATTATAACCTTGGAGAGCTGGAAAAAGCTGCGGAATTTTTCTTGCGAGTTGCAGGGGATTCGGACTATATAAAGTATAGCTATGTAAAATGTTTAATTGATTTAGGGAGAACGACAGAAGCGAAAGAGAAGTTAGATGCTTTTAACAGGAAATCTGATGATTTTTTAGGAGAAGTTAATGTAGCAGATTTATATGTTGAGTTGAATTGCTATAACGAAGCAATTGAATGGTTTGAAAAGGGATACAAAGAATACTGGAAAAGTCCCAATTGGATTGGTAGATTTGTTTATGCTCTATATAAAGCTAATAATTTCACGCGTATAAATGAAGTGATACGGGAATCTATCGAAGCGAAAACAGCAGAAATAGAAGATGTTCAGAATGAAGAAGTAGAAGAAAACTGGACAGAAAAAGATAAGAAAGAGTTAATTGAGGAATATACGGAAGAGAATATTTGTTATAAAAAAATGATAGAACGTATCAAATCTGGATATGTTCCAGAGTTAGAATTTGAAACTTATCATTTAGGGGGTTGCTATTTATTTGGTTGTAAAAGACATAATCATCTGGAATATGAAGAATAAAAAAATTCGACTGTCACATGTGATGGTCGAATTTTTTTATTATAGGTTGCTTGTCTAAAGGTACCATCTCAATTGTAATGTGTTAAAGAGGTTTCGTCTCATTACATAGGTATATATCCTCTTTAGAGCTCTCTTTTTTAATATTTAAAATATGGAGTGAAATAAAACCAATAACTCCTATTCCGCCGAAAATAAGCCATGGTGTATACATTCCGCTTAAATTGGATGTAAAAGATGTACCGGTATAATTACCGATGATAAAACCAAATGCGAGTGATAGTTGATAAAATCCGAAGTAAGTAGCTGTATATGATTCGTTACTGTAATTTGCAATAGCGATATCAGCGTTAGGTAATACGAGTGTTTCACCGATTGTAAATAAAATTACACAAATAAATAGCCAATATGGGTGTTGAAATAAAGGGATAAGTAAAAAGGAAATACTCATTAATAAAACACCGTATTTAATAATCGAAAGTGTGTTGTATTTATGAAATAGTTTTCGGAATAACACCATAAATATGACGCCTGTTATTGCATTTATCGTAATAACTAGTGTAGCAAGCTGATTGCTATTACTAATATTTTTCATATGAAGTGGAAGTGCGACAGTAAGTTGAGTAAACATAATATAGAAGGAAATCATAATAAATGAAAACAAAAGGAAAGATTTGTTTTGTGAGATAGCTTGTATCCCTAATGTAATAGACGTGTTTTCAGTAGTGACTTGGAAGTGATTTTTAAGTAAGTAAAAGATAAAAGCGAATAACAGCATAAGAGATCCTGTTAGAGAAAAAGCATAGATTGGATCGAGTAAGAGTAAGAGCCCTCCTGCAATTGGTCCGATTATTGCACCGCAATTAAAACTAAGGTTTAAATATGTAAATAAATTTTTTCTCATATGAGCTGGTTGTGAGCCGAATATGGCGCGCGCAGCAGGTTCGTAAAATGCAGTTCCGAAGCCAATAAGTGCAGAAGAAATAGAAATTGTATAAAAATCAGAGCATATTCCTAAAGCGATAAATCCGATTCCTCTTAAAAATAATCCGGCTATTATCATAATGATATAGCCTATTTTGTCAGCAATTAATCCTGAGAATAATGGGATAACTCGTGATGTGATTGTCATAACCGTCAACACTGTTCCTACTTGAACAGCAGTAAAATGAAGAAAGCTTAATAGATAAATAGTTAAAAATGCGTATACTGCGAAATACCCAAAAGACATAAAAAATGAAGAAATAAGCATGAAACGTATCGGTATTGAGAAACTTTTCATAGAACTCCTCCTGATATTGTAACCAGTAAAAATATTTAATGGTTAACTAATTTATATTATAATTATACATAAAGTCAGAAAAAAGTAAATTTTAAGAAGAAGGTGGATGGAATTGAATCAAAATGCACCAAATGAATTAGAATATATTCGGGAATTTTTAAATACATGGAAAATACCAAACGATACGAGAGAGCCAATTGATATGCTACAAACAGAAGAGGATATAAACCTCTTTATGAAAAAATATTTTCATAAAGAGGTTCCATTTCATACGATAGAGGAATTAAAAAGTTTTCGAGAAGATATTCGGTTAACGGTTGAAGGCGAAGGATCATTGCAAAAGTGGTTAGAGAAATACCCATTTCATGTACATGTAAAGGAAGATATGAAAGGTATTACATATGAGCCTGTGCACGAAGAGAATGTATATACAAAAGTATTAAGCATTGTGTTAATGTCAATTCAAGAAAATTTGTGGGGGAGGTTAAAAGCATGCCCAGATTGTCGCTGGGTATTTTATGATCATTCGCGAAATGGAAGTAAAAGATGGTGCGGTATGTATGCTGGAGAAGAAGGAGGAAGAGCGTGCGGTACGATTGCGAAAGTGAAAAATTATCGGGAGAAGAGAAAAGGGAGATCAGGTTATAATGTGTAATTTATATTAGGGAAAGAAAATAGGATGGGGGAATGTAGAATATGAAAGGTACACAAATGTTAGCTTTAAACAAAAAGTGTTGGGATACAGTTGCACCATATTTCTTTCAAGTGGATTGTTTACCGAAATATGGTCCGTATACGGCGTCTGAAGATGAGATTCATTTGTTCGATTCAATTAGAAATAAAAAGGTTCTTGATATTGGATGTGGAAGTGGGCATTCGCTGCAATATATGGCAGAACATGGGGCAGAGGAAGTATGGGGTCTTGATCTTTCAAGTGAACAAATTAAAACAGCGAATGAAACGTTGAAGAGTTGGAATTCAAAGTTAGTATGCGGAGCAATGGAAGAGGAAGGTGATATTCCGAAAGGGTATTTCGATATTGTATATTCCATTTATGCATTAGGTTGGACTTCAAATTTACGAAAAACGTTGGAACTAATTTATTCGTATGTAAAGCCAGGAGGAAGTTTTATTTTTAGTTGGGAGCACCCAGTATATTCAAATTTACAGTATGGTACAGAAGAAATTGCTTTTAAGTCTTCTTATCATGAGGAAACTCCTATTACGTTTGAAACATTTAAAGGAGAAAATGTACAAGCTACATTATATAAGAGAAAAATAAGTACATACATAAATGAGTTAAATAGAGCGGGATTTACAATTGAGAGAATAGAAGAACCTGAACCATCTAGCGCGTTTGATGAAGAATTAGCTGAGCCGTCTACGAAATATTATTCATTATATAAAGCTAGAGTGGTGCCAACTACTTTTATTATTAAGGCGAGGAAGTAAAGTGTTTTATAAAAAGAAGCCCGTCATTTCAAATACATGAAATGATGGGCTTCTTTATTTTTAAAAAAATGAAGTTAGAGGTGTACTTTTCATATGAAAATGCATTTCATATAAAAAGTGTAATTATTTTGGGGAAGGGGGATTGTTGTGCGTCATCATAAAAAGTGCAAAAAATTTGGAGTGGCACTGCCTCTTCCACTTATAGGAGCAACGGGTCCTACTGGTAATAGTGGTTCAACTGGTCCAACTGGAGGGCATGAAGGTCCGGTCGGCCCTCCGGGAATTACTGGACCTAGAGGAGCAACGGGTCCACAAGGCCCCCAAGGTATCGAGGAAATACAAGGTCCGCGAGGGACAACAGGAGCTCAAGGAATACAAGGTGCCGTTGGTGATACTGGAGAGCAAGGAATTACAGGTCCGGTTGGTTTACAAGGTCCTCAAGGATTAATTGGAGAGCAAGGTCCTGTTGGTGATATTGGATTACAAGGACTGGAAGGGATACAAGGGATTACAGGCCCTGCTGGTAGTCAAGGTCTACAAGGTTCCCCGGGGATACAAGGGGAAATTGGAGGAAGAGGAAAAACGGGAGCCCAAGGAATGCAAGGAGTTATAGGTGAAGCTGGTATTACAGGTGTAACAGGTCCTCAAGGCCCCCAAGGAGCGCAAGGAATACAAGGGGAGGATGGAACTACAGGTATACAAGGAGAAGAAGGTCCCCAAGGAATACAAGGAATTACTGGAGAGCAAGGACACCAAGGTGATCAAGGGATACAAGGTGTAATAGGTCCAACTGGTTCTACTGGAATACAAGGACCTCAAGGTATAAGCGGAATAAGGGGAGTAACAGGTGTAATAGGCCCCCAAGGTCCACAAGGTGTTCAAGGAATACAAGGAATAAACGGATCCACAGGTTTTCAAGGAGCAAAAGGAGTACGAGGGATAACAGGAGCAACTGGAAGTATTGGTATACAAGGACCAGAAGGACCTCCGGGTGCCCCGACGGGAACAACCGGTCCAATTGGTCCCTCTAGTGGAGTGACTGGTCCATCTGGTCCACCCGGTCCACCTGGGGGGCCAACAGGTCCAACTGGTGTAACTGGTACGCGGGGTGTAACAGGGGGAACTGGTCTAATAGGAGTGCAAGGATTACAAGGTATAACTGGTCCCACTGGCCCTCAAGGTGTAAGGGGAGCACAAGGTTCTCAAGGGGTAATTGGTGTAGCTGGCGTACAAGGTGCACAAGGTTCTCAAGGTAATCAAGGAATAATAGGAGCAACTGGCGCAGAAGGTCCCCAAGGAACTCAAGGTCCACAGGGAGAAATCGGTCCAACTGGTGCAGAAGGCCCTAAAGGTGTGCAAGGAATACAAGGGATAACAGGTCCAACAGGAGCGCAAGGTATACAAGGCTTACAAGGAATAATCGGTCCCACAGGCACAACAGGAGCGGCTGGAGCCCAAGGTCCCCAAGGAATACGAGGGGAAACAGGAGCAGCTGGAGCACAAGGTATACAAGGACCTCAAGGAATACGAGGAGAAACAGGAGCAGCTGGCGTTCAAGGGATACAAGGACCTCAAGGAATACAAGGGGAAAATGGATTGACTGGTCCACAAGGTGCTCAAGGTATGCAAGGAGTTCAAGGAATAACAGGTCAGGCAGGAGCAATTGGTTTGCAAGGGTCTCCAGGAATACAAGGTATAGTAGGCACAACAGGAGCGCAAGGCTCTCAAGGTATGCAAGGAATACAAGGAATAACAGGTCCGACAGGAGCGCAAGGAATTAGAGGTCCCCAAGGGGTTTTAGGAGAAAACGGGATAACAGGTCCCCAAGGAGTGCAAGGTGCACAAGGTAGTCAAGGAGCTGAGGGACCACAAGGAAATGTTGGAATAACAGGTGTAACTGGAGAAACAGGAGCGACAGGAGAAGCAGGGGCGACAGGTGCACAAGGAATACAAGGCGTTCAAGGGATTATAGGGATACAAGGAAGTACAGGAATGACCGGACCAACAGGAGCAACGGGAGTAACCGGGATACAAGGTTCTCAAGGTATTCAAGGTCTGCAAGGCCCAACTGGAGTAAGTGGAATGACAGGGGTTAGCGGTAGTGTCGGGCCAGCCGGAGCGCAAGGTAGTCAAGGATCGATTGGAGCTGTGGGACCAACAGGCGCAACTGGTAGTATAGGGGTTATAGGTTCCATAGGAATAATAGGTGCAACAGGGGCGACTGGCTTACCTAGCGGAGGCGGTTATTTCTTTTCTACTTCAACGAGTGTAATTGCAGCGAATGCGTTAATACCAATCAATTCAGGATCTACAACTTTTGGTTCTGGTGTTAGTTTAACAAATGCAACAACTGTAACGTTAAGTACACCGGGAATATATTTAGTCAGCTATTATTTTCAAGGTGATCCAAATGGGGGGAATGAAACGATTTCCGTGAGGCTTACTTTAAATGGAACGCAAGTCGCAGGGAGTTTTATTTTTTATGTTACAGGAGGTACCTTTGTATTAGAACCAGCGATTTCTAATACGATGGTCATTAATGTTGCTTCTTCAAATGCTACTTTATCTTTGCAAAATGGTCCATTATCTATTGGGCATGTAACGACATTATCTGGTGTGATAACTGCTAGTTTAAATGTATTAAAAATAGTTTGACACGTTAGTTATAACGGGGGGAGATGCTTGTGAGGGAGCAAGATAAGTGTAGTAAGTTTCAATCACCTATTCCTTTTCCGGCGTCAGGTATTACGGGCCCAACTGGTCCAACTGGTCCGACGGGGTCTTTAGGTGGACCGACTGGCCCGCAAGGAATACAAGGCGTACAAGGACCAATTGGCCCAACAGGTCCAACAGGAATTCAAGGAGTACAAGGAGTACAGGGAGAGATTGGCCCAACAGGTCCAACTGGTTTAACAGGACCACGGGGTGCTCAAGGTAGTCAAGGGCCGATGGGGGAACAAGGTCCACAAGGAATTCAAGGTGTTCAAGGAATTCAAGGCGAAAGGGGTCCGATTGGCCCAACTGGAATTCAAGGGATACAAGGTATACCTGGGCCAATGGGAGAAACAGGTCCAACAGGAATACAAGGTATACAAGGAATACAAGGTGAAATCGGCCCGACGGGTCCAACAGGAATACAGGGTATACAAGGAGTGCAAGGTGAAATTGGTCCGACGGGCCCAGCAGGAAATACGGGAATACAAGGTGTTCAAGGTAATTTAGGGAGTAGTGGTTTACAAGGTGTAACAGGTATACAAGGAATTCAAGGTCCGGTGGGACCGACGGGTCCAACTGGTTCTCAAGGAATACAAGGAGAACAAGGGCCAATAGGATCAACAGGGGCAACTGGTGTTCAAGGTTTACAAGGTCCACAAGGTGAGATGGGGCTAACCGGTCCAACCGGCTCTCAGGGGATACAAGGGGTGCAAGGTGTAATAGGCCCAACAGGGGCAACTGGCTTGCAAGGGGATCCCGGTCCAACCGGCTCGACAGGTCAGGCGGGAGTAACTGGTCCAACTGGATCTGCAACAGGTCCAACAGGAGCAACGGGTCCAACAGGTCCGCCAGGAGGCCCAACGGGTCCAACGGGTCCGGCAGGATCACCGGGAGGTCCAACAGGTCCGACTGGAGCAACTGGGGCAACTGGATCGACCGGAGCAACAGGAGCGACTGGAATCCAAGGAGTGCAAGGAATACAGGGACCGACAGGGGTAACTGGTTTAACAGGTTTGCAAGGCGTACAGGGTCCAATGGGGGTAACAGGTCCAACAGGTGACCAAGGAATTCAAGGTCCACAAGGAGTAATGGGAGTAACAGGTCCAACGGGTTTACAAGGTTTACAAGGCGTACAGGGACCGGTAGGAGCAACAGGTCCAACCGGTCTTCAAGGAGTGCAAGGAGTACAAGGTCCAATCGGCCCAACAGGCCCGCAAGGAATACAAGGAATGCAAGGTGAGCAAGGAGTAATGGGAGCAACCGGCCCAACCGGTTTACAAGGTCTTCAAGGAATTCAAGGTCCAATCGGTCCAACCGGTCCACAAGGATTGCAAGGAGTGCAAGGCCCAAGTGGTATAACGGGTCCAACTGGTCCTCAAGGAATACAAGGCATACAGGGGCCGCAAGGGGCTATAGGTCCAACAGGTCCAACAGGAATACAAGGAATCCAAGGTCCACAGGGCCCGACTGGTCCAACAGGGGCAACAGGCCCACAAGGAATTCAGGGGATACAAGGTTTACAAGGTCCAACAGGTCCAACTGGAATACAAGGAATCCAAGGAATCCAAGGTCCGATTGGTCCAACGGGCCCAACTGGACCTCAAGGGATACAAGGGATAACTGGCTCGACGGGTCCAACGGGTCAGGCGGGTGCAACCGGACCGACGGGAGTAACGGGCCCTCAAGGTCCTCAAGGAATCCAAGGTCCACAAGGGGTAACCGGAGTAACCGGAGCAACTGGCCCGACAGGAGCAACCGGTCCACAAGGCGTGCAAGGAATCCAAGGTCCACAAGGGATAGTAGGTCCGGCGGGAGCAACTGGAGTGACGGGAATAACAGGTCCTCAAGGAATACAAGGAATTCAAGGTCCACAAGGTGTGACGGGAGCAACCGGAGCAACCGGAGCGACTGGAGCGACTGGTGCAACAGGACCGACAGGAATCCAAGGCATACAAGGAATAACAGGAGCAACAGGGGGAACGGGAGTAACAGGCCCAACAGGTGTCACGGGCCCAACCGGTTTAACAGGAGCAACTGGATCATCTGCAATATCAACAGGTGGCGGCTATTTCTTTTCTACTTCAACAAGTACAATTGCAGCCAATGCCAACATTCCAATTAATTCAGGATCTACAGTATATGGAACAGGAGTATCTTTAACTAGTGCTACAACTGTCACAGTATCCACCCCAGGAATATATTTAGTAAGCTATTATTTCCAAGGGGACGCGACTGGTGGGAATGAGACGGTATCTGTCAGACTACTATTAAATGGGACGCAACTAGCAGGGAGTTTTATACAAAACGTAACGACAGTAACTGTAGTAATCGAACCTGCCATTTCAAATACGCTTCTTGTGAATGTAACGAGTGCCAATTCAACATTAATATTACAAAACGGTCCATTAGGTGTAGGGCATGTGACCACTATAGCAGGTGCGATTACGGCAAGTTTAAATGTAGTGAGAATATTATAAGGAATATAAAAAACACAAGGAATGTCTGTATAGACATTCCTTGTGTTTTTCTCTTTATCTTTTCGGTTGAAAAATATGCTGAAAGAAGTATTTGTGATGTAAGTTATCTACAACTTTATTTGCTTGATATGTGCGATGTTGTTCGAGTCGAAGTCTTTGCTCCATCATTTTTATTGCGTGATCAGATAAACGTAACATTATACATGTCTCCTTTTCTATAAATATAGGTGTCTATTGGTATCGATCCCATATTTATAATTAAGGAGGTACACTGTGTAACATAGGCAAAAAGCACCTTCCTCTCCCATTACGCTTACGAGGTTAGCTGTCGGACTCGGGAAGTGAGAGTTTCCCTACTTAAAAAAGATTCGCCCCAAGTAGCATGGCTACAAAAATGGTTCCCCCGCTCCAAATTTTGGACTCAGCAAAAGGTTTTATAAAGTAAAAGATAACATAAATAAATTGATGAGTCAAACTATTTGTTGTTTTCTGATTTTTTTAGTGAGGTTAAAACCACTCCATCGGATAATATAATATCATTTATTTTAATAAATCCATATTTTTTATATAAAGACAGAGCAGGTGTATTTTCTTTCCCTGTTTGTACAATATATGTTTGTGAAGGGGAGAACATGTCAAATACATAAAGTAGTAGTTTTGTAGCGATTCCTTTATGAAAATGATCGGGGGATACTACTAAACGATGAATATCAACTTCCTCTTCATCCATTTTAAAAGAAATAAACCCGGCAAGTGTATCTTCATAAAAATAGCCGTAGAAAATTTCATCACATGATTGAATATCGGCTACAGTATCATAAAGGCGAGGGATAGCTGTACTATTTATATATTGTGCCTCGATTTCATAAGCTGGTATTTGAATGCTTAAAATAGAAGTAGCGGTTTTGTGAGAAGTTGTTATTAATTTTTGAATCACTCGGTAAAACCTCCTTGTAAGCTTTATTTTCATAGATTTGACAAGATTTTTCTTTATTGGATATAATAATTATAATAGTTACATAATAATTTAGTATCAAAAAGAAATACACTATAATAGAAATGGAGGACTAAAAATGGGATGGATTATCACATTAATAGTTGGTGCTATTATAGGTGCAATTGCAGGTTCTATAACGGGTAAAAATTTTCCGGGTGGTATGTTTGGAAATATTATCGCAGGTTTATTAGGTGCTTCGTTAGGTGGTAGATTATTTGGATCTTTTGGGCCATCTTTTGGTGGGATTCATGTCGTGCCAGCATTATTAGGTGCAATCGTATTAATTCTTATTGTATCATTTGTAGTGAAAGCTGCAAAAAAATAAAGATATAGATCATGACGAAAAGCCCTGAATAAGGGCTTTTCATCATTCGAAGAGGTGGTTTCGTTGGAGAAAGTAAATATAAGAAAAAGAGATAAGCTGAAAAAGTTTTTTAGAGAACAAAATTATTTAGCGGTGCTACTTGGATTTGCATTATTGTTTATCAACATATTATTGCTAACGAAAATTTCTTTTGTGTTTACTCCGTTTATCGTCTTTTTAAAAACAATTTTCTTCCCCGTACTATTAGCGGGTGTGCTATTTTATATATTGCATCCATTCGTTTCGCTTTTAGAAAAGAAAGGTGTTTCAAGAATCGTATCAATAGCTTCTATATATATAATAGTACTAGGATTATTTGTATTTTTAGTTGTAACAGTAATCCCGATTATTAAAGATCAAATTGATGCATTAATAGATAACTTACCGTATTTCGGTCATGAAATTGAGCGAGCGGCACGTAGATTCGGGGAAAGTAATTTACTAGGCAAAATTCAAGAGAATTTAAATATTGATGTAGCGAGTATGGTAAAAGACTACACAGTTGATTTTACGAAGTCGTTATCATCAGTAACTGGAAATGTAACTGGATTTTTAAGTACTGTTACAGAGGTCGTTTTAACGTTTGTAATGGTTCCATTTATATTGTTCTATCTTTTAAAAGATGGTGAACAATTACCGAATCACTTTTTAAAGTTTATTTCAGAACAAAGACACCCAGCAGCGATGAGAATACTAGATGATATGCATTATGCGATTAGCTCGTATATTAGAGGGCAAATTATCGTTAGCTTGTTTATCGGTATTATGCTATTAATCGGTTACCTTATTATTGGTATTAAATATGCGGTATTACTTGCAATTTTAGCGATGATTGTAAATATCGTTCCGTACGTAGGACCAATCATTGCAATTACACCAGCATTAATTATCGCATTTATTGACTCGCCATCAATGGTGTTAAAAGTAATTATTGTAATGATGGTCGTACAATTAGCAGAAGGTAAATTTATTTCTCCGCAAGTTATGGGGAAAAAGCTAGACATTCACCCGATTACTATCATTTTTATTATTTTAACTGCCGGAAATTTATTTGGAATTATGGGGATTATTTTAGCAATTCCAGGATATGCGATATTAAAAGTGTTAGTAACGCATAGTTATAGATTTGTTAAGTTGAATACGTAAAAAAAAGCTAAAACAGATAAAACTGTTTTAGCTCTTTTTTATTAATAATTGATTTGCGTATTGGCGTGCCCATTGATCAGCTTCTAATATAGCATCGAGTGAAGGATCTTTTACATTATGATGAGCTTCAATTGTATTGTAAATTGTTTTTTCGATATCGAAAAATGCAATTTCATTTTTAAGAAATAGTGCATTTGCAATTTCGTTCGCTGCATTTAATACAGCTGGAGTTGTACCGCCAATTTTGCCACATTCAAATGCGTATTGTAGACAGGGGAACTTCTCTAAATTTGGTTTTTCAAAATGCAAACTACCAATTTCTAATAAATTTAATTTTTCATAGGATGAAGGTAGTCGAGTAGGGTAGTGAAATGCATATTGAATCGGCATTCTCATATCAGGGGCACCGAGCTGTGCCATGACTGATCCATCAATAAACTCTACTAAAGAGTGAATGATACTTTCTTTATGAATCATAACATTAATTTTTTCATAAGGAATATCGAATAGCCACTTAGCTTCCATCACTTCAAACCCTTTATTCATTAACGTGGCAGAATCTATCGTTAGTTTTGCCCCCATTAACCAGTTTGGGTGTTTTAAAGCATCCTTCGCTTGTAATGTTTTCATTTCTTCACGTGTTTTATCACGAAAAGCGCCGCCAGAAGCTGTAACAATTAATTTTTCGATTTCCTTATTATTTTCCCCATTTAAACACTGGAAAATAGCTGAATGTTCACTATCGACTGGAATTAGGCGGCATCCGTTTTGTTTCGCTAGTTCGGTTACGATATGTCCAGCTGCAACTAAAGTTTCTTTGTTAGCGATGGCGATATCTTTCTTCGCCTTTAATGCTTCAATTGTTGGGAGTAAACCTGAAACACCGACAACTGAACTTAATACAAGATTTGTATCAGGATGGGTAGATACTTCAATTAAACCATCAGTTCCATATGTAATTTTTGTATTTGTTGAAATACGAGAACGCAATGTGTCCGCTAATTCTCTTGTCGCTACGCTTACAATACGAGGCTGAAACGATTCGATTTGCTTTTCGAGAAGATCGATATTATAATTTGCGGTTAAACCGACGATTTTAAAATGTTCAGGATGAGCGGAAACGACATCTAATGCAGATGTGCCAATGGATCCCGTTGAACCTAAAATGGATATATATTTTCCCATGAAAAAACCTCCAAAGTTGTTTCGAGTATTTCTGCAAACCTATATATTATTAGACAATCAAGGTGAAAATTCCTGCTATATAAAACAGAAAATTAGGGTTTAATTGGAAAGGGAATGTGATAAACTGTAAAAAATAACGAAAAAGCAATGAAAGAGAAGAGTACATATTCAAAACTTTTCAGAGAGCTGATATGTGGTGGAAATCAGTAAGGGATGAATATGGAATGGGCTCTAGAGCTTCTAACTGAAATGAGTAGGTAAAGACGGTTACTTCACGTTAAGAAGTTGAAGTGAGCTATTAATGATAGCTAATGAAGGTGGTACCGCGGGAGTCTCTCGTCCTTTTTTAGGATGAGGGGCTTTTTTATTTTGAGAAAGGAGGGGTTAGTGTGAGTGAAAAAATAATGTTAACAGGAATTAAGCCAACTGGTTATCCGCATTTAGGAAATTATATTGGTGCGATTAAACCTGCGCTGCAAATGTCAAAGAATAATGAAGGAAACGCATTGTATTTTATAGCGGATTATCATGCGTTAAATGCTGTGCATGATTCAGAAAAGTTCAGTAGTTATACGAAAGAGGTAGCAGCTACTTGGTTATCACTCGGACTTGGAGAAGATGTTATTTTTTACCGACAAACAGAAGTGCCAGAGATTTTAGAAGTAGCTTGGATATTAGCTTGTCTAACTCCGAAAGGTCTTATGAACCGTGCTCATGCGTATAAAGCGAAAGTAGAGCAAAATAAAGAAGCTGGGTTAGAGGTAGATGCTGGAGTGAATATGGGATTATATACGTACCCGATTTTAATGGCAGCTGACATATTATTATTTCAAGCTACTCATGTACCAGTCGGGAAAGACCAAATTCAACATATTGAAATTGCCCGTGATATTGCGTCGTATTTTAATCATACATTCGGCATAACATTTACGCTTCCGGATTATGTCATACAAGAAGAAGGTGCCATTTTACCTGGTCTTGATGGAAGGAAGATGAGTAAAAGTTACGGAAATGTGATCCCATTATTTGCAGAACAAGAAAAACTACGAAAGTTAATATTTAAAATCAAAACAGACTCCTCACTTCCGAATGAACCGAAAGAACTAGAAACGTTATTTATGATATATAAAGAATTTGCGACGGAAGATGAAATACAGTCGATGCGCGAAAAGTATGAAACTGGAATCGGATGGGGCGATGTAAAAAAAGAGTTGTTTCGCGTTGTAGACCGCGAATTAGCTGGACCTCGGGAGAAATACGCTATGTATATGAAGGAGCCAAATTTATTATATGAAGCGTTAGAAAAAGGTGCTGAGCGGGCAAGAAAAATCGCGAGGGTAAATTTAGCAGAAATAAAAAAACGGATTGGATTTGAGAGGGGACGCTGAGCGTTCCCTATTTCGTTAGGTGAAGTAAGAATTCACATTTCCTTTCAAAACTTATTAGTTGCACATATTAAAAAGTATGCTAATATAGGGTTACTTATTAAACTTGTTTAATAAGTATAATTAAAGTCACTTATTAAACAAGTTTAATAAGTGTGATTCATTCTATAACGAGGGAGAGGATTGTATGAAAACAGAGAAAGAAAAGATGTTAGCGGGAGAAATGTATGTTGCGGAGGATGAAGAATTAGTGGCTGATAGGGTGGAGGCAAAACGTTTAACACGCCTTTATAACGAGGCGATGGAGACAGGAGATGAAAAACGTTTTACATTATTAAATCAGCTTTTAGGTTCTTCAGCTGATGGGAAAGCCCAAATTAATCCTGATTTTCGTTGTGATTACGGCTACAATATCCATGTTGGAAAGAGCTTTTTCGCAAATTTTAATTGTGTGATTTTGGACGTTTGTGAAGTACGAATCGGTGATAATTGTATGTTTGCACCAGGTGTCCATATTTATACGGCCACTCATCCTTTACATCCGGTGGAACGGAATTCTGGTAAAGAATATGGAAAGCCTGTAAAGATTGGTAACAACGTTTGGGTTGGCGGGGGAGCTATAATTAACCCTGGTATTTCAATTGGAGACAACGCTGTAATTGCCTCAGGGGCAGTTGTGACAAAAGATGTACCTCATAATGTAGTTGTTGGTGGCAATCCAGCTAAAGTTATTAAAACGATAGACTTATAGAAATCGTTTTTTACGGGTATATGAATAAACTGGTGTCTTATCGTATAGACAATGTGAAAGGTGTTTCATATGGAGAAATATAGTGCGGATAATCATACAAAGACATTACTTGCCTCTCGAAACGCTCTTTTTCTCTTATTTGCTTTGCCAGGTGTCGCGTTTGCTACATGGATTTCAAGAACAGCAGCTACTCGAGATATGTTAGCAGTGTCAAATGCAGAAATGGGCTGGATTTTGTTCGGACTATCTGTCGGTTCAATAATTGGTTTACTGAGTGCAAGCCGCTTCATTGACTGTAAGGGAGCTAGAGACGTTATTATAGGCAGTATGTTTTTTATGATTGTTGGATTGATTTGTTTAGGTATAAATATTTATTTTGTTTCTAGTATGGGGGCTTTTAGTAGCTTACTAGTATTTGGAGTAGGCTACGGATTGGCGGAAGTCGCATTGAATGTAGAAGGTTCTTCCATTGAGCAGAAATTAGGAACAACTCTTCTTCCGAAATTCCATGGCTTTTTTAGTGTAGGAACTTTAGTAGGCGCGCTCAGTGGTTCTGTCGCAGCGTCGCTTCACATCCCGATTCTGTATCAGTTTCTTGTGATTTCGGTCGTGTTTCTATTACTTGTATGTATGGTGTATCGTTTTCTTCCGCACGGAACAGGAAAGAAGGAGAAATCGCGGAACAAAAGGAGAGAGAAGCGTACTTCCTTACGTATGGAAAAAAAGGTGCTTTTAATTAGTCTTTTTGTGCTTGGAATGGCATTTGCAGAAGGTAGTGCAAATGATTGGCTACCTATCGTGATGGTAGATGGACATGAGCAAAGTATAGTGGCAGGTTCTATTATGTACGCAATTTTTGTATTAGCAATGACGTTAACTCGTATGTGTAGCAGCTATTTCCTTGATCGATTCGGTCGTGTCGCTGTCGTACGTGCCACTATTATGATGGCGATTCTAGGAATTTCAATCGTAATATTTGGGAGTAATTCGTATTTTCTAGCATTTGGCGTAGTACTGTGGGGGATTGGTGCAGCGCTAGGGTTCCCAATTGGTCTGTCAGCTGCTGGAGATGACCGTGAAAATGCGACTTCTAATGTTGCTGCAGTTTCTATCATTGGTTATACAGCCTTTTTAGTCGGACCACCATTTTTAGGGATACTTGGGGAAGCATTCGGAATACGTAATGCCTTGCTAGCTGTTTTATTATTTGTTCTTTTGTCTGGAATTGTATCGTCTATTACAAGAGAGAATACACCGAGCTAAATAAGGATTGCATGCAGCGGAAATATATCATCTCTATTGCTTTAGAAAATGATGTATGATATATTGTCAACGCAACTTATTAAAAGTGTTTAATAAGTATGTTGATTAAGGTGGTGAGCGATTTGAGTGAACAATTTGTTACTCAAAAATCGATTAAAGAGACGATCCTTCGAGGCATTCGTACGGCTCTTCTAGAGCAAGGAAGTGCGACGAAAGTTGAACTTAGTAATACATTAGAAATTAGTTTTCCAACGATAAGTAAATTTATAGAAAATATGAAACAAGATGGTGAAGTCACTTTAGTCGGTTTAGATGATTCAAGTGGCGGAAGAAGAGCGAAACGATATGCGTATAATCCGGAATATATGTTAGGATTAGCGATATTTTTAGAGAAAAATGAAACAAACTATACCATTTTTAACTGTTTAGGGGAAGTAAAAGAACAAGGAAGTACTTCAAGTGTATTAATTGATACTGGCATAAATCTATTATCTAAACATATTGAAAGTCTTATAGCTACATTCCCGAAAATAAGCTCTATATCAATTGGTGTGCCTGGTTCGGTTGATAATGGTCGTATTTTTTATATACCTGGTTATGAAAAGTTCCAAAATTTTAATTTGAAAAGTCATTTGGAGAATCTGTTTTCTATACCTGTAGTAATAGAAAATGATATGAATGCCGCAGTCCTTGGCTATTATAAAAATACTGGAAATAATGATAAATCATCTCTTGTATATTTGTATTCAGGTCAAAACGGCCCAGGGGCGGGGATTATGATAAATGGAGATGTGGTACGAGGGAGTACCTTTTTCTCAGGGGAGATATCTTTCGTTCCACAGTATGATAATAAAAACTTCTTACAATCTTTGAGAAGTGAAGATGCAGTAAGAGATTCAAATAATCCAGAGCAATATAATATAGATGCTATTACTCGTTTAATAGCTACATGTATAGCTATTATTAACCCGCATGCCTTTATCTTTTGTGATGATGAAGTGAACCAATTTGTAATAGATCAAATTGTAAAAACTTGTCCGAAGTACATTCCAGCGGAACATATTCCGAAAATAACAGTGAGCGATTGGAAAGAAGATTATTTATATGGATTAAAAAGCCTTGGACTTGATCTGATGATTATAAGAGCAAGCAAAGAAAATTAAATATCAAATTGTTGGTTGAATCCTGTGAAAGAAAAGGTGTCGATTATGAAAATTGAACATGTAGCAATTTGGGTAAATGATTTAGAAGGTATGCGTGATTTCTATAAACAGTACTTCGGTGGTGAAGAAAATAGCTTATATCACAATCCGAAAAAGCAGTTTGAATCTTATTTTATAACTTTTGAAGGTGGAGCGCGTCTAGAACTTATGAGGCAAGTAGGGATAGACGATACTACACAAACACAAACAATAGGATATGCGCATATTGCTTTTTCTGTAGGTAGTAAAGAAAAAGTGAATGAATTAACCAATACATTAAGTGAAGCAGGGTACGCTGTGTTAAATGGCCCGCGTACTACAGGGGATGGTTACTATGAAAGTGTAGTAAGTGACCTTGAAGGAAACCAGATTGAGATAACAATCTAACATTATATTTATTAATAACTGATAAAAAATAAAACTTTGTTGTTCCCCCAAATGTTTACGAGAAACCTATTATTTCTTCAGAAAGGGGGACATAACAGTGAGTGAATTCATTTTTATTTTCTGTATATATCCATTGCTTATTTGTATTTTTTCAATAGCTGGGACATATAAATTAGGTGCATTTTATGTGATGCCAATGGTAATATTTCTTATTTTTCTTATGTTAAATGTTACATTGTATGATCCATCATTTTTCTTTTGGGTGGGCATGTATACTATTTTTTCATTCATTATTTCTTATATAACACTCTTATTTGTAAGGGGATATACAGCTGTAGAAAGTGAACGTTAATATCATTTGATTATTTTTGGGGGAATAGGGATTTACGGTGAACGATAACAACCTCATTTCGCGTTATTATGACGGGAAATGAGGTTGTTTTATTTCTATATACACTATGTAATGTTTTTTAATTGGAGTGCTGAAACTCCTTAATAATTCTATCAATAACAGGAGGAAGATTACTAGGTAACGCATCTAGCGGAAAGAAGCGTAGTTCTTTCGATTCTGTTTGGTCGCATACAAGTTCACCATTGAATTCGCGGCAAATATAAACAACGAGTACACCGTGTACTTGATCGCCGTTTGGATAGATTTGAAAGAAATCTGGTCCTGAGTATGTACGGAATAGTTCTGGATTTTTGATGAAAAGTCCAGTTTCCTCATATACTTCTCGCTTTAAAGCGTCTTCTAACGTTTCGTTATATTCTAAGGCTCCGCCAATAATACCCCAGCGGTTAAAATCTGTACGGAGCTGCAGTAATATTTCATTGTTCTCATTTAATATAATGGCGTGTGAACCTATTAAAATAAGTGGATGATTTCCTACTAAATTTCTCATGTCTTCAATATAACCCATGTTATTTCTCCTTGCTTTTAATAATAGTTAGGAAGTTCTTTTAACATTCTTTCTGTTTTACGTGCTGTATAGGCTAAGTTATGATCATCTTTCGTTCTGAAAAATAATGTGCGTAAAAAGGTTTTAATGTTGGCACATAATATACAATACTCATTAAGTGAAAGGCGTTTTCTAATTTGAGGAAGCCTTTTTATTTTTTTATAAATAATTGAAATTAACTCATCTTGCGGAAAATCATGATATAGCATCGATAGTAACGGTGTAACAATTCGTTCATCTTCATTATTATGAAATAGATCCGATGGGATAAAAATTTTATTTAATAAACAATGAATTAATTCTTCATACCACTCAAAGGTCGTATAGGAATTGTGAACAATTTCAGTAAAGGCATCTGATACGTGGGCAATACAATGAGCCCATCCTTTATTTTCAATATAGCCTCGAAAATCCGTTTCTAAGTTTGTATATGAAATGAGTTTGTTTTTTATTTCTTCAATGTCCTCCTCTGTGAAAAAGTAGTGCGAGTTAGCGAATTGGAGTATTAGCGCAATTAATGAAACAGTGTAAGAACGTGTGAAAACCCCATCTGTATGTGGGGAGTAAATGTCATAATATAAATACTCATCACTTAAACAAGTTTGTAGAAGTAATTTCAGTTGATCATCCATAAGGAATTCATGATGAATGAAATGTGCAAAACATTTATATATAAGTTGGTAACGAACGTAACTATCAGTTGTTCCGATATACTGAAGCATATTGAGCGTTAACTCATTCAAATCTATATGTTGCAGTTGCGTATAGTCATTTTGTTGTATAAGCTCTAACTGTTGTTGCAATGTTGTAATATCCAATGGAGAACCTCCTCCGCACTTTAAAGATGCAATGTTTTCTAGTATTCTATATATTCAAGGACAATCCTGCTCATGCAAGGAGAACAAGTAGAAATTCTAGTATGATATAGATGAGGGAAGTATATGATGACTATAGAACAGTTAGAAAAACATTTTAAAATAAGAAGAAATGCTTCTTCTATAATAATAAAAGAAAATAATGCAGAGCCTTTTACAGAAGAGAAATTAAAGGAAATCATGCAATATTGCGTTGCTGAGGCTGAAAAAGAGGGAATAGAAAACTTGCATTTTGAAATTTCTTCAAAAAGCCCAAATTATGATGTGTATAAGAAATGTTTCGAAACGTATTCATTTGAATATGCTACTGAAAACATGATTGTGTTTAAGGATATATATGAAGTAGAAGATGTAGAAAGTGATATTAATTTTAAGCTTATTGAAGAAGTAGGAGAAGAAGCTTTTTATTCTCTTTGGAACGAGATGACAGAAGAACAAGTCACTTATGATCAATTTGTAAATATGATGCTACAAGAAATTGGTGAGCAATGGAAAGAACATTGTTTAACAGCGAGTATCGATGAAGAGCCGATAGGGATTGTAATCCCGCATATTGAAAAGGGGACGTTAGAAGAAGGAAAACTAATGTATTTCGCAGTGGCTCCAAATATGCGAAATAAAGGGTATGAAGCAGCATTCTTTACAGGGGCAATGTTTGTCTTAAAAGAAATAGGTGCATCTTATTATATTGGCGAGACAAATGTACAAAATGAGTGGATGAAGGATGTTTTTGGGAAGAATGGATGTCAGCTGCTTAGTTCCACTGAGCGATATGTGAGGAAGTTTTAGGAGTACTATCTTGAACTTATTTAGCGGGAATCCGTGTACAACTTATGAACAAGTAAAAGAACTTCTTGCCTATTTGTAAGATAAAAAGAAAAATGAGAACGACAAAATAGATATTCCTATAATACAATAGAGAAAGATTCGATTATATGAGAAAGCGTTGGTGAAAGAATGGAGCAGCAAAGAAATTGGTTACAAGCAACTGTAGAAAGAAATGAAGACAATACGTTACATATAAAATGGGAAAATAATATAGAAGAAGTTCGCATTTATTGGAGTACTTCACCAGATCATATTGAAGAAACGGGAGAATTACTTGCAACGGTAAATGGAGAATCATCATGTACACTTGTAAACCCGAGTGAAAATGAGCGTCCATATTTTAGACTAGTTGGAAGTAATGGACAAGCAGTGACAGTAGCTGAGCGTAGATTACCATTAAAAGGCGCGTTTAACTTCCGTGATATGGGAGGATATGAAACGACTGAAGGTCGTAAAGTAAAATGGGGCAAGTTGTACCGTTCTGAAGAATTAGCAGGACTAACAGAGTGGGATATAGACTATTTACAAAAGTCTGGCTTAAAGTTAATTTGTGACTACCGTACAGACTTTGAAGTGAAGCATAAGCCGAATCCAAAAATTACAGGTGCTCGTCAAGTATGCTTACCAGTTATGCAAGACTTGGCGAAAGACTTGAACATAAATGAATTTTTCCAAGTTGGTGACCTTTCTATGTTAGGGAAACCAGGCGAGTACCTTGTGAAAATGAATCAAGATTTCGTAAGTGGTAATGAAGCATTCGTGAGCTTCTTAAACTTAGCGCAAAACCCAGAAAACTTACCGTTAGTAAACCACTGTACAGCTGGAAAAGACCGTACTGGATTCGGATCAGCACTATTATTACTTTTACTAGGTGTACCGGAAAAAACAGTAATGGAAGACTATTTACTAAGTAACGGTTTCCGTGAAAAGTTAAATGAAAAAATGATGGCCTTTTTAGGTGCAAAACTTCAAAACGATGAAAGTAGAGCGATATTAGGTGCGATGTTTGAAGCGCGCGCTGAATATTTACAAGCTGCGATTGATGAAGTGAAAAAGCAATACGATTCAGTTGAAGCGTATGCTGAAAAAGCACTTGGCTTTACGAAAGAGTCGTTAGAGGAAATGAAAGCATTATTGCTAGAAGATAAATAATGAGGAGGGAGGCTAATTGGATTAGCCTCCTGTTTCTATTATGAAATTTTTCGTTGCCTTATTATTCCTATTACAATTGGAATAACTGTACCAATTAACAATATCGGTAAAAATAATTTTCCAAAACCGCCGCTCCAATTTAAAGCGATTGAAATTGTTTCAAATTGGATGAAAGCAAAGATAAGTAAACAGACATTTTTTAATTGATTTAGCATTTTTCTACTATTCAAATAAAACTGCTTAGCATTTGATTCATTCAATCTTTGTGGGTAGTTATGAACTTCTGGAAACTTTTCTAAAGTTTGCATTAATAGGAGTATGAAAGCTCCTATTAATGGCAGAAGCAAAAGTTGCCACTTTGATCCCCAGCGATCTACATCCCCATATGCGTTATAATGTGCGGGTACTTCCTCGGGTAATCTTCCCCAAATAATAATCAAAAAAATGATTGATCCAAAGAACAATGAATATCCAATGATATCTCCAACCCATTCACTTTTTGTTTTTTGGATTTGTATTTTCGGTCTTCCCCATGAATTTACTATGTCTTTCCGCTCCTTTCTATTCCTGTATTACCTTTTTGAAAAATCGGATTCATTATCCGAATTATCTCAAATTTATAGTATTTTCACAATTAATTATTTTTGAATAACATGACCCGTGTACCTTAAACAACTTTAAGATTGCTGTACATCTAGGATTCGTAAAGGGAAAAAGTTCGACTTAAGAGAGAATTAATGAGAAAATACAAGTTGTAAATAACGTACTAGTTGAGGAGAGCATAATGAAATATAAAGTTATATTATTCGACGTAGATGATACATTATTAGATTTTCCTGAAACGGAAAGAAATGCTTTGCATAACGCGTTTCTACAGTTTGGTATGCCTACAGGGTATAATGATTATCTTGCAAGTTATAAAAAGATTAGTAATGGATTATGGAGAGATTTAGAAAATAAAATGATTACGCTAAGTGAATTAGCAGTAGATCGATTTAGACAATTATTTGCCGTTCATAATATAGAAGTAGATGCGCAGCAATTTAGTGATGTATACCTTGAAAACTTAGGAAAAGAAGTACATCTTATAGAAGGTGCAGTGCAATTATGTGAAAATTTACAAGATTGCAAGTTAGGTATTATTACGAATGGATATACGACGGTGCAACAATCTAGAATCGGAAATTCGCCTTTATGTAATTTCTTTGATCATATTATTATTTCAGAAGAGGTTGGTCATCAAAAACCAGCACGTGAGATTTTTGATTATGCATTTGAGAAGTTTGGGATTACTGATAAATCAAGTGTATTAATCGTTGGAGATTCGCTAACTTCTGATATGAAAGGCGGAGAAGATTACGGCATTGATACGTGTTGGTATAATCCGAGTTTGAAAGAAAATATGACAGATGTTAAGCCGACTTATGAGGTGGAGAGTCTGCTACAAATTTTAGGAATTGTGGAAGTGGCGGAAGAAAAGGTAGTTTCATTTTAATCGTGTTGATATATTTTGAGTTACGGTAGATATATTGGAAAAATCGTCGATATAATTTGAGTTGCGTTCAATTTATAGGTACGATCGGTGTAATAACTAGAGGTGAGTGAAAGATGTTAACGTTTTTATTTGAGTTAGACAAGAGTATTCCGCAGAAGGATGAGCCACGGTATGCCGCTTATGCAAATGGCTTTATTGAAGGGGATTTAACAATTCGCGCGAGTGACAGCGTATTTTTTCAGAAGCCATGCATGAAGGTTGCAGAGCTTGGCATTTATTTAGGACAGTGGATGGAACAAGTGCAACATGGGCAGAAAGAACAATTGAATTATGAAACGAGTGACCGTGAGGAAGTAATTCTCGGATTCGTATATGAAGAGGAAGATCAGTGGAGAGTTTTTTCAAGTTGGCAACAATTTGAACTTCAAGAGCGTATATCAACTACAACATTAGTAGAGAGCGTTCAACACTATTTATATGAGCTAAATAAGGAACTGCGCGCGATAAAATATCCCGTTACGTTTGATCAGTACTTAAGAGGAGAGCGAATGATGCAGCTTTCTTACAAACGACTGTGTGATAGTAAAGCGGATACGACGTCGATAGAGGTTTACAATGAAAGCGAAAGAGTAGGCGCAGTACGGGGCTATTATAAAAATATGTTGATGAAAGTGCTAGACTTTATTCCGAAAGTCGGTAGTAATATCATTTATGAAATAAAGGATAGTAAGGACAACATTCGCGTCATTGCAAAGGATGTAAGTAGGCAGCGTCAAAGAAGGATTTTAGTAACGTACATCGATCATAATGATACAGAGCATGAAATACTTGTATGTGATGGAAAGTTATTAGATGCCAATTTCTTATTTACCTTTACATATAAGAGAGAAGAATATGTTGTTCACAAAACTTCAATTGGGCTTGGAAAGTTATTACGAAACGGCTATGTAATTGCAGATTGGAATATTCGTCTTGAGGAAGATATGTATTACATTGAGATGAATGTATATGATGAGGGGTATATAGAGGATCAATACTTACTATTAGGCGTATTTCATGCTGTTTTGTATGGGTGATAAATGAAAAATACCGGTATTCTTTGTGAAAAGAATGCCGGTATTTTTATATGATTTTGTGTCCTCAATTAATCCTCAAAAATAAAAATTTCATCAATGGTACTATGAAGAGCCTTCGCAATATCGTGAGCAAGCTGTAAGGAAGGGTTATATTTTCCTTTTTCGAGATGACTAATTGTTTCACGGCGTACACCAACAGTTTTCGCTAAATCTTCTTGTGTCATGTTTGATTTGGCGCGGTATTCTTTTATTTTCGTTACGAACGCCATGGTGCATCTTCCAATTCATCAACTGGTTTATCGTAAAAGAACATAGAGAAGCCGAACGTAAGAATGAGTGTGCTGAAAATAAGAGCGATATCAATCTCTTGTAGTGTAGGGTTTGGAAATAACATTTCAATAAACATAATGACAGCGGTAGTTAGTAATGTAACGATAAAGGCATTGCGGCATGATTTATTGACGATTTGTTCAAATAGTTCATCGTGTTGAACCGTTCTATACGTTGTGAAAAAGGAGAAGAAACAGAACATAGTAAACAACCCTTTTTCATAAAAAAAAACGAGGAAACCGAAGAAACCGAGAAATCCTAAATATTTTATCCAAGTTGTTTTCATAATAGGTCCTCCTTACAATGTTAGAAATAATTCACGTTATGTTATAAATACATCACATGTGGAAATGTATAGTAATAATAGTTTTCCAATTCTTTTC
The DNA here is from genome assembly GCF_019837435.1 of Bacillus sp. 16GRE42. Taxonomy (NCBI): domain Bacteria; kingdom Bacillati; phylum Bacillota; class Bacilli; order Caryophanales; family Bacillaceae; genus Bacillus; species Bacillus sp. 16GRE42. The sequence goes on along the minus strand of NZ_JADAXF010000001.1, from coordinate 804,958 downwards.
ATAATAATAGTAAAAAGAGGAAATATAATGCGAAATAAAGAGGATAATATTGTAAAATGGTTGTAAGGAGGGGGAGGAAGGAATGCTAACTTGGATCATGATCGTTGTATTACTTGTAGTGATTACTGTAGTGGCAACGGTGTTAATTGGGCGGAATGGTGATGCGAATTATAGTAAAGCGACAAAAGGGAATATTAAACGGCTGACAATGATTTATATTATACTAGCTGTCGTTTTAATCGTTGGATTAGGTGTGTATATATATTTTAAAGGCTAAAAAAACTGAAAAAATATAAAAATCTAAAAATAGAAGTATGCTATAATATTGATGTAGTTATTTGGTAATTAAGGGAAGGATTGGATGGAATGATTGAAATTACGAATGTGTCAAAAAGTTATAATGGGTCTACCTATGCAGTAAAAGATTTAAGTTTATCTGTGCCTAGCGGAGAAATTTTTGGATTTTTAGGGCCAAATGGTGCGGGAAAATCAACGACAATTAAGATGATTACTGGTATTCATGGAGTGGACAAAGGGACGATTACGATTAACGGTAAAGATATTATGAAAAATCCGATGGAAGCGAAAAAGACGTTTGGTTATGTTCCAGATAGCCCAGATATGTTTTTGCGATTAAAGGGAATTGAATATTTAAACTTTATGGCAGATATGTATGAAGTGCCGAAAGAAGTACGACAAGAGCGAATCGAGTCTTTAGCGAAGAAATTTGATCTTTACAATGCGTTATCGGATCAAATTCAAAGTTACTCGCACGGTATGAGACAAAAAATCGTTATTATTGGTGTGCTCGTGCATGAGCCAGATGTATGGATTTTAGATGAACCGTTAACGGGGCTTGATCCGAAATCCGCATATATTTTAAAAGAAATGATGAGAGAACATGCGGATAAAGGAAAGATTGTATTTTTCTCTACACACGTATTAGAGGTGGCAGAAAAAATATGTGACCGCGTCGCGATTATTAATAAGGGAAATCTTCAGTTTAAAGGGAATTTAGGTGAAATGAGAGATCATTTTAAATCCAATGAATCACTTGAAAAAATGTTCTTGGAGATGACGGACAATGAGTAAAATTTGGACATTAACGAAAGTATTATTAAAATTAAATTATGCAGATTTTATAACAGATAAGAAGAAGCGATGGGCGTATATATTTTCATTTGCAGCCATTTTATTTGTTGGCTTTTTAATATTTGGTTCGATGACGCACGGATTGTATGAAGGGATGAAACATTTAGGGCAAGACCCAGGAATGATTATCGCAATGGGACTTGCGATTGCGAGTATATGGGTATTTTTAATGAGTATAACGAACATTTTAACTGTATTTTACTATAGTAATGACATTGAAATGTTATTGCCGTTACCATTGAAGCCAGCGCAGATTATTTCGGCAAAGTTTTTAACGGTATTAATTACACAATACGTAATGAGTTCATTTATTTTATTACCAATCTTTATTACGTACGGGTTAAAAAGTAGTGCATTTATTACATATTACATATACATGATTTTCATTTACTTACTCTTCCCGATTGTGCCGTTAGTATTAGCTTCATTACTAATGACAGTTATTATGAGGTATACAAATATAGCGAAAAATAAAGATCGAGGCAATATATTTATTGGAATCGTAAGTATACTATTTATTGTAGGAATTAATGTGTTTTTACAGTGGAAAAATAAAAGTTCGTTTTCTGAAGATGCACTTACGAATTATCTTGCGAACAACGAATCTTCTCTTCTAGTACAAATGACAAATTATTTTCCAACTACATATTTTGGGGCAGTGGCATTAGTAGAAAATGCAAATTGGAAGGGTCCTTTATACGTAATCATCTTTGCACTTATTTCATTTGTATTTTTTGTGTTGTTTTATTACATTGCAGAGCGTACATATTTAAAAGGGGTTATTGGACTTTCAACGAGTACAGCAAAAAAAGAGGTCATTTCAGCAGAAGGTTTACAGAAATCAACGGTACAAAGTTCACATTTGAAAGCGTATGTGAAAAAAGAATTTAAAACGTTATTCCGTACACCACAATTTTTCTTAAATTGTATCGTACAAACTTTTGTTATGCCAATTATGTTATTCTTTGTTTTATTCGTGCAAGATGGGAATTTAAAGTGGATCACAGGGTATATTGATAATCCAAAATCAGCAGGACTTGCAATTGGCGTTGGTCTTTGTGCATCGTTATTTTTAATGGGAAGTAACGTCATCGCAACAACGTCATTTTCACGAGATGGAAGTTCATGGTTTGTGAATCGATATTTACCAGTAAAAGCTTCGGATATCTTTTTTGCGAAAGCAATCACTGCTTGGTTAATTAATGTAATTATTTTAGCAGTATTCGGTATTACGATGGCAGTTGTAGCAGGGATTTCTCCTGTGTTCATGTTACTGTGGTTTTTACTAAGTGCGAACGGGTTATTGTTAATTAATTTAATCGGTACACGTTGGGATGCACAAACTGCAGATATACATTGGGATACAGAGCAGAAATTATTTAAGAGCCGATATACAACTTTGTGGAATTTTTTAGCTAATATTTTTATAGCTTTAGTTATTGTAGCGGGAGTAAGTTTATTATACTTCTTCCTTCAAGTAGGACTATGGGTTATGTTTATCGTTTTATTTGTAATGTTTACGATTGTAAATTATATCTTCATTAAAATTTTAAAATTAGGTGCAGAACGCATATTGTCAAATATTGAATAAAAAGATAGATCCTCTGTATTCGTGCAGGGGATTTATCCATAGATGGAGGAGAAAAGGTGAAGAAAATAGCAATTGTAACAGGGGCAACTCGTCTGAATGGAATCGGTGCAGCTGTATGCAAGGTGCTTGCTCAAGAAGGGATAGACATTTTTTTCACGTACTGGTCTCAGTATGATAAAGCGATGCCGTGGGGAATGCATGACAAAGAGCCCTTTTTGTTGAAAGAGGAGATTGAAAGTTTAGGTGTTCGCTGTGAAATGGCAGAAATCAATTTATCGCATTCGTATTCACCAAATCGTTTGTTTTATATGGCCTCAGAACGTTTAGGTGATCCATCTATTTTAATTAATAATGCAGCGTATGCTACTCATACGAGAATTGAAGAATTAAATGTAGAACAGTTAGATAAACATTATACAGTGAATGTTCGCGCTACTATGTTATTAAGTTCATTATTTATAAAACATTATGCACTGAAAACGAGTGGCAGTATTATTAATCTTACTTCAGGACAGTCATTAGGTCCGATGCCAGATGAATTAGTATACGCAGCAACGAAAGGAGCAATTGAAGCATTTACAAAATCAGTAGCACCAGTTGCGATGGAGAAGGGGATTACAGTGAATGCAGTTGATCCAGGGCCGACGAATACAGGATGGATTACAGAGGACCTGAAGCATCATTTAGCATGGAAGTTCCCGCAAGGTAAAGTAGGAGAACCGTCAGATGCAGCGCGCTTAATTTCTTTTTTAGTAAGTGAAGAAGCAAAATGGATTACGGGGCAAGTCATTCATTCGAACGGTGGTTACTCATAAATATATTATGTTAACAATTATTGAGAAACAAAAAATGAAAGAAAATTTTATTTTTTTGTATAAATAAAATGTCAAGAAAGATAAAAATTTGATAGGAGAGTACATTGTCATATGAAGATAGTAATTCTTCATGTGACAATATACTCTTTTTCTTTTACTACAGAGAAGAAAAATGAAGTAGAAGAAACTCGAATATTCAAATTGGTTTATCAGTTTTTGTACGTATTATTATGAAGATTACTGTCGGAAAGATGGTGATTCGTATGAAAAGGGATTTTTTAAGGGGAAATCGAATCGTAAAGGGGAGGATAAATAAAGTAAACATAGGGGGATTTATATGAAAATGAAAAAGGTCGCTATCGCATCGATAACAATTGGTACAATGCTTACTATGGCAGCTTGTAGTCCTTCAGCAGAGAAAGAGACAGAAAAGAAAGAACAAGTAACAGCGCAAAATGAAGGAGAAGCAAAAACGACAAGTGTAGATGAGACGTCAAAAACAACGAAAGATACTGAAAAAGATACAAATACTTCTTCAAATGAAAAAAACGATAAAGATGCAAAAAATACGAAAGAATCATCAGGAACAGAAAGTAACGGTAAAACGTCATCTCAAAATGAGAATGTAAAAACAAAAGAAAAAGAGACGACAGGAAAAACGAATGACGAAACGACTAGCGGAAAAACGACAGATCAAAGTACAAGTACAAATTCAAACGGAAAAACAACGAAAGATCCGAAGAAAAGCGTAGCCGTGAAAACAAATGTAAAAGAAGTTGCTGCATTAATTGAAAGCTTAGACAAGCAATTAGCAGCGAATCCGAAATTAGAAACAGTAAATAAACTTGGAAAACAAATTAATGAAAAGTGGGATGTGATTGAGAAAGAGTTAGAAGCATCACATCCAGCTGAATATAAAACAATTGGGCAAAGTATGTATCCGTTAATTGTAGGAGCGGAGAAAGAAAAGATAGATATTACTAAAATGAAGTCTTTAACGACGAAAACGAAAAAAGATTTAAATCAGCTAATAACGAAACTTTCGTAGTTTCAAAAGCCTACTGTGGAAGTAGGCTTTTTTATTTTTTTGTAAAAGCCTAATTATTTTCAATTACGATACGAAATGAACCGAATGCTTGTTGACTGACATAATCTTCTTCACTAGTTTTATAAGGAAATGGAAAAGCGACGAACTGAAAACTACTTTCCTGATCCACTGAAGGCAATGTGAAATTGAAAATTTGTCTCGTTTCAGGTGCGACCGCAGTATAAACGATTTTTTTATCATTAAATATTTCAACTTGTTCCCAATCTTTAAAGGCCACGATTGCGTAAGTCATTTCATCTTTTGTTTCATTACCGTTTGATAAGGTTAATTGTCTGCCTTCTTTTTCAGAGAAGACAGTTTGTAATTTTCCTTCAGTTTTCGTAACAAATAATGGTTCATAAAGACCATCTTTTAAAATAGCATTTGGTTGTATAAAGGTGAGTTTTATTTTTTTGCTTCTCTCCTGAGAGGAATTTATGGAGTATCGCATACTTAAAATCTCTTCTAATATAACCGCTTTATTTAAGTCATTATCTTTTAATTTATATTCAGGTTTTTTAATTATAAAAAGGTTAATTCACTTGCATTAGGAGAAGTGTGTAAAGTGATTCTCGTAGTAATTGAACTATTTGGTTTCATATCAAAAGAATAGTGTAATACTTCATTAGCAGCTTCTTCTATTTTAAAAGGCTTTTGTTCGTAATCTTCTAGGACAATTAATCCATATTTTCGGTCTTCATCAACATTATGTATGAATGATAACGATACATTTATTTTATTATTCTCCATAGTAATTTCACTACCATTATTAATATGTTGACCTTTAGTATTCTTCAATCCGTAAGAAATAGTATTGGTTTGTTGCTCTCGCTTATTTTCTGTAGGAGATGTATGTGGTTGTATGATTGAAGTAGGGAACAAAACATAAATGATAATTAACGAAATAAGTATAACACTGATAATAATATACATTTGTTTCATAAATAGCACCTCAATATATTTAAAATATAAGAGAAAAAAGATATGCAAGATGCATATCTTTTTTCTCTTTCTTACCAGGAAGCTTTTGTTTCGTGATTTACATCATTATAACCATTTAATTTATAGGTATGATTACCAATAGCGTAATCATCTCCATAATAAACACTTGTGTGGGTCGCTGTAGCACTTACATAAGTTGATTTTTTGGTACTATTACTTTTCGTATTCACTAATGAGCCATCGCCATTGAAAGTTCTTGCTTTTGCATAAATATAGTCTTCGGTCGTAGTTGGTTTCGATTTAGCAACTGCATATGGGGTACCGAAAAAGGGAGTATACACGCTAATGTTAGGGTCATTTTTAGGTGCAGCTGCAACAACCAAACTAGGAACATTAGATGTTTTTGCTGATTGAACTGTATCGTAGTTAACCAAAACGGGCTGCTTGTCTGCAGCACCCACCTCTGAAGCACTTGCGTAATTAGTAAAACCAAAACCTAAAACCGCTAACCCTAAAGTTGCCACCGCTAAAGATTTTTTCATATTCACTAATTTTCCCACCTTTTTTAAATTTTTGAGTTCGAACTCATTTCATACAATATATGAAAATTTTGAAACTCTCAATAACTTGTCCCATACTTAACTTACCTTTTACTTTTGATTCAACATTTCTTCATTTGTAAAAAATCGAATATCTCTTCTAATGCTTAGCCAGCAAGGGAAACAGGTTTAACTTTATGAAATTCGTGTAAATTTAAATCTAATCATTTCATGATCTCTGTTATTTTTAAGGTTATGTGGGAACCTTATCTAAAAAAGGATGGTGATAAAAATGACAATCGATAGAGTTTGTACAATTGGCCCAGCAAGTAATAATAAAGCAACGTTAGCGCAGTTAATAAATAATGGTATGAAAATAGTGCGGTTGAATTTATCACATGGCACGCATGAAAGTCATAAAGACATCATTCGTTTAGTCAAATCGTTAGACGATTCTATTAAAATTTTAGGGGATGTACAAGGTCCTAAAATAAGGTTAGGTGAAATAAAAGGAGAGCAAATTACACTTCAGGCGGGAGATTCTTTTATTTTACATACGCAACCAGTTACAGGGAGCAATAGAGAAGCAAGTGTTGATTATGCAGGAATCGCGAATGCCGTGAAAGTTGGCAGTAGAATTTTAATTAATGATGGCGAAGTTGAATTAATCGTTGAAAAGATAAGTACGGATAAAATAGAAACAAAGGTGAAAACAGGTGGTAATATCTCATCTCATAAAGGGGTGAACTTACCAGGGGCAATCGTTAGTTTACCAGCTATTACAGAAAAAGATAAAAAAGACATTCAGTTTCTTCTAGAAGAGGATGTTGATTTTATCGCATGTTCTTTCGTAAGAAAACCTAGTCATATAAAAGAAATACGAGATTTTATACAACAGTACAAAGAAACTTCACCGAATGTAATTGCCAAAATAGAAAAGATGGAAGCGATCGAGAATTTTCAAGATATATGTAAAGAAGCAGACGGAATTATGATTGCAAGGGGCGATTTAGGAGTAGAGTTGCCGTATCAATTTATTCCGCTCTTGCAGAAAATGATGATTCAGGAATGTAATCGAACGAATACATATGTTATTACAGCGACACAAATGCTTCAATCAATGGTAGATCATTCTATTCCAACAAGGGCTGAGGTAACTGATGTGTTTCAAGCTGTACTGGACGGAACGAATGCAGTTATGCTTTCCGCTGAAAGTGCATCAGGCGAGCATCCGATTGAAAGTGTAAAAACATTACGTCTCGTTTCTGAATTCGCTGAGCATGTGAAAAAAGACGGTCCTTTTGTGATGAAAGATGTATTGGAATTGCTGCATAAGTCTTTGGATGAGTGATAAAGTGAAGCTTTAATCAGTGGGGGTTTTGTCCACCCCCACTGATTATCAGCCCTCATCAATCGGGCTCTTACTGCCCGGCGAATAGCAGGATAAATAAAAAGAGGGCGGATATGCATCCACCCTCGTGTTTTTCATTCATATTATTCTTGCTCTTGCTCATCCAAAATTTTATCAAAAGCAGCAGATACTTTATCAAACTCTTCATCATTTTCAATGTATGAAAACTCATTATCTTCTTCTACTTTTAAAAAGAAAATATCAATGTCTTCCTCAGATTCTGTTTGAATGTCTTCTACGAAGGCAACCGCAATATATTCTGCGCCTTCGACATCCATCGCTCCGAGTACTTCTACTTCCTGATCCTCATTATTCTCATCACTGAGAGTAAACACTTCGCCAACTTCAATATCAGACATATCCATTCTCCTCCTGTTCGACTCTAAAAAATAGAGCGCTCAAACTGTATACATACTAACATATCTTTCCATGAAAAATCAATTTCATACATTGGAAAAACAACTGATTCTTCAATAGAATAAGTATTTAGCTAGAAGGAGTTTTATTTGTGAGTGCTATATTACTAAATCCATTCAACAATTGTATCCATAGTCTGTCTTGTTTTATCACGCTTTGGCTCTTCTTTACGGTAACCAAAGGCAACCATAACAGATACTTCAAGATTATCATCTTTTATAATACCTTCTTGACGAAGTAAAGAATCTACTTTCTCTTTATCAAATCCTTCTATTGGACAAGAATCAATGCCGATTTGAGCTGCACTCGTCATCATATTACCTAAAGCAATATAAGATTGCTTAGACGCCCAATCAAATACAGCACGATCCGATTGTAACAAGTTAAAATCGGATTCCTGGAACTTTTTGAAGAATTCATATCTAATTTTTTGAGTGTCTTCAGGTAATCCAATAATATCGTTCATCATATATTTAATATACTCTGCATCATAATGCATATCTTTAATGTTTCTTGAAAGAACAATGACAAAGTGACTTGCTGTTGCAAGTTGCCCACCAGCGCCCCATGAATACGGTTGTAGTTTTTCTCTTACTTCTTTATTTTGTACGACAATAAATTTCCATGGTTCATAACCAAAAGAAGAAGGAGATAATCTGCCTGTTTCTAAAATGAATTTAAAATCCTCTTCTGAAATTTTGTGCATAGGATCAAACTCTTTACATGCATGTCTGAAATGGAAAGCCTCCATAATTTTTTCTTTTGTAATTTGTTTTGTATTTGTCATAAAAGTACCTCTTTTCATTAATTTGTTTTTGTAAGTAAATTATATTTTTAAAGTAACGTAGAAACAAGTACGCACATTTTTGTGTTATAGTATCAAAAAAGATACTATTGGTAAGGGAAGGGAGTTATGATGGATTGTTCGAATGAAAATAATATAAATTACCCATTTCTAAATAAATATTCTTGTCCAGTTGAAGCTATGGTTGAGGTTATTGGTGGAAAATGGAAAGGGGTTATTTTGTATCATTTATTAGATGGTACAAAGAGGTTTAATGAATTAAAAAGATTAAAACCTAATATCACACAAAGAATGTTAACACTGCAGCTGAGAGAACTTGAAGCAGATGGCATCATCCATCGTGAAGTATACCGTGAAGTTCCTCCGAAAGTAGAATATTCGTTAACTGAGCTTGGTGAATCACTACGTCCAATGATTCTATTAATGATGGAATGGGCAACTCATAATATGGAGAAAGTTTTGGAGAGTAGGAATACGAAAAATAATAGTTAAGAGTTGTAGAAATAAAAGGTGTTTTCCATAGGTGAAGACACCTTTTATTTCTATATTTTTTACTTTTTAACTTCAACTGCTGAAATTGCAAAGTCATTCAAGTTTACAGTTTTACCATACCAATCAGAGTGTTTGAAGACGATACCTTTACCATATTCTTCAGTTGAAGTACGATCCCATAGCGTTGTCGAATAGCTAGCAGTAGGGGATGCTGTACTTACAGAAGAAATTCTATTTTGCCAATTAGGAGGCAAATTTTTAAAACCGCTACTAAGAGAAAAATACTCGCCACCTTTATTTGCATGTTCATAGAAATCTGTACTATTAGGTCCGCTCCCTCCAACACCAAGGGGATTGATTGTATTATTCAACCTTTGTTTGTCTTTTTCAATAAAAGAATCTAAACTTTCTTTGTTCGAAAATCCATAAGATAACCAGTCTCCATTTTGATTTTGTTTCGGTAGAACTACAGTTATTTTTACGTCTTCCTTAGATGGAGCATCCAATTTGTTAAACGAATCTACAGTCTTTTCATCTACAGTTACATATTCAAAAGAGCTAATCGAATAATCCTTTTCGGTACTAGCTGATACTGAACCCATTCCGCCAGTTAATGCTGTAATGGCTACTGCTGCACCTACTATTAATTTTTTAAAAATGAATTCATCTCCTTTAAACTTAGATTTTTTGCATAACTAAAATGTATGTTAATCGGAGTTTATTGTAAATATTTAGAATTTTATAAAAATGAAACAGAATATTCTTTTATTTGTCTGGAGTAAGAAATGCAAGTTTAAATAAAAAAGGATTTACTTAAAAAGTAAATCCTTTTTGGGTGTTAGTAATAAGCTTAGTTTGTGAGATGATTTTGTGATTTGCTAACCTAATTCAAAACTTTACTGATTAAAGTTTTATATTATCCAGCTATGAATCATACACTTCTTTTTTATTTGTGGAAGCAGCATCTAATAAAAGGAAAATGGCTGCTATAATATGTAGAACGATGTCTATATAAGGAAAGAAGGCAACTAGAGTAACGATAATACCTATATAATGAGCGTACGTATTCATGCCTGCTTTTTTAGCTAATAAAATAGTAGTGATATGTAAAGCAATCAATAGTAGTAAAGGTATCCCATCTAGGTTAACAAGACTTGGAAATATATAATAGCAAGGAAGTAATAAAAGATGATAGATTCCTGTAGTCCACTTTATTGCTTGTATGTAAGTTTTCAAAGTAAATCCTCCTAAAACAATCGATATCTATATATTACCAAAAATAATAGGTAATTGGATATTAAATACTTGTGGTTTTTAGTAGAATATAATTATTTTATGTTAACTAATTGTTTCGTTATCTATAAAATAGAAAAACCACCCAAACGAGGGTGATTCGTATTATAAATAACTACTTAAAGAAGAAAGGGGAACCTTCACCTCACTACCTTCCTTCATATTCCGCAGCATAACGGTTTCTGTACTAAGTTCTTCTTCACCAATAATAAGCACATAAGGGATATTCTCTTTATTTGCGTAATTAAGGGCACGTTTTAATTTGCGGCCTGCTAGTTCGAGTTCGACTTTTAAGGAAGTTGTAGAACGTAATTGCTGAGCAATTTGTAAGCATTGTAATTCTGTCCCGAGTGGGATGATAAATACATCCGCTGTAGATGATATCGTTTCTTTCTGTGAGAGTGCTGTATAAATAACGTCTAAACCGAATGAAATACCGACTGTTGGATAGTTCATGTTATCACCACGGAATGCTCCGATAATATTATCGTATCGACCGCCGCTACCGATGCTAGATGTAATCGAGTCATCTTTTAAAAAGATTTCATACACGGTGCCTGTATACATTGTAAGTCCTCGCGCTAAAAACGGATTGAATATAGCATTTTCATTTATTCCAAGAGCGATTAAATATTGTTGTAATTGTTGTAATTCGTTTACTCCATCGGCAACGAGTGGATTATTAAAAGTGTCTTTAAAGTCAGCAATTGAAAGCTTTAGACAAGATAAAACGGTATTACATATCGTATCAGCCATTTCTTCAGAAATTCCGCGCTCTAATACATCTTTTCGTACACCATCAATCCCAATCTTTTCGATTTTGTCTAATGATAAAATGACGTCACTCGTTCGTTCAGTAGGGATGTTAATGGACTCGAGAATGCCGTTTAACAATTTTCGGTTATTATATTGGATCGTTACTTCTAAGTTTAACGTTCGGAACAGCTCAAACGCCATACTCATAAGTTCAGCTTCTGCCATGACTGATTCTACACCGACTATATCAACATCACATTGAATGAACTCACGAAATCGCCCTTGTTTAATTGGACCATCTCGAAATACTTTCCCAATTTCATACCGTTTAAAAGGGAGGCGGATGTTCGGATTCATCGCTACGACTTTTGCGAATGGAATGGTTAAATCGTAGCGTAAGGCAAGGTCACGTTTTCCTTGATCTTGAAGCGTATAAATTTCTTTTAAAATTTCATCGCCACCGCCGTACTTGTAAGACATAAGCTCATACATATTTAACGTAGGTGTTTCTAACGGTTTACATCCGTATCGTTCAAACGTATCTTCACAAGCTCTTTTAATTTTATTTCGCAACACTTGTTCCTCTGGTAAATAGTCTTTCGTTCCTTTTACATTTTTCATTTCCATTGTAATCTCTCCTTTTTAAATTTAAAAAAGCTATGCAGGTATAAAAATACCCACATAGCTTTATGAACGCTTCGTGGGTCAACAGGAAAAGCCCTGTACCCACGAAGAAAAATTTTTCTTCGGATACACGGCATTACGTATGATGATGAAGTTGGAAAGAAGCATTAATATTTCGCATGACAAATCTCTCCTTAACATAAGTTTTTCCAAATTATATCAGATGATTTTTGAATTATCAATATTTTTAGTTTTGAAATATACGTGAAGTTATGTAGGATAAATGGAAAAAGGTGTATAATAAAACTTAATAATATGAAATAACCTTTTAAGGAGAAACCCATGAAAAAAGATAAAACAAATGCGATGCGAATATTAGATAAAGAAAAGATCGAATATTCGATGATGTCATATGATCCGGACGATGGAAAAATTGATGGCGTATCAGTAGCTGAGAAAATTGGACGAGAAGTGAGAGAAGTATATAAAACGTTAATCGCTCAAGGGAATAGTAAAAATTATCATGTGTTTATCATCCCGGTAGATGAGGAACTAAATTTAAAAGCTGCCGCAAAAGCGGTCAGCGAAAAGAAGATTGAAATGATTCCTGTAAAAGATATTACGAAAGTATCAGGATACATTCGCGGTGGTTGTTCACCAGTAGGAATGAAGAAGTTATTTTCTACATGCATTGATGCGACTGCTCAATCGCTTGAAACAATCATTGTAAGCGGCGGGAAGATTGGTATACAAATCGAGCTGAAAGTGGATGACTTAGCGAAAGTAACGAGAGCGCAGTTTGGTGAAATAACGAAATAATGATACATAGGAAAAGAAGTTCTAGTTTTATTAAATTTAGATAAAGATTTATAGGATAATTAGTCCGTTTTGTCTTTGAAAGGTGTAGATTTTTTGAATACGAAATTAATCATAGTAGAAGGGCTTCCTGGCTTTGGGAAATCCACCACTGCAAGCTTGCTTTACGATATTCTAATTGAAAAAAATATTGACGCTGAGTTATTTCTTGAAGGGAATCCAGACCACCCTGCTGATTATGATGGGGTATCTTGTTTTGATAAAAGTGAATTCGAAAGTTTGTTAGTGAATAGTGGTAATTTTAAGGAAGTAATTAGTGATAGAGTCACGAAGCGAGAAAACAATTATTTATTGCCATATAAAAAAATTAAAAATGAATACAGCTCTAATTTTCCTGAAAATTTATTAAATACCATTTTCAAAAATGATATATATGAATTACCGCTAGAGAGGAATATTGAATTAATAACTGAAAAATGGAGGGATTTTGTTGAAATAGCCAACAACGAAAATAAAATTTATATTTTTGAATGTTGCTTCATACAAAATCCATTAACAATCGGGATGGTTAAATATGGTGCAAAAAAAGAGAAAGTTATAAGTTATATTAATGCATTAGAGAAAATTATAGAGAAATTAAATCCAGTATTGTTTTATATAGAACAAGATGATTTGGAATTCTCATTCAGAAAGGTATTTAATGAAAGAGATAAAGAATGGTCTGCTGGATTTATTGAGTATTATACAAATCAAGGGTATGGGAAGATGAAAGGCTATCACGGTTTAGACGGAACAATTAAAGTTTTAGAAGCAAGAAGAGATATTGAAAGAGAAATATTTGATATGTTAAATATAAAAAAGACAAAAATTGATAATTCACAGTATGAAGCTATCAAATATAAGTCAATGATAATTGGGAAATTGGAATCACTTAAATTTCTAGATTAATGTAGTGCTTTAATTGCGCAAGAAACTAAAAACTTTTAACTTCCACTTTCGAAAATGATGTAAATAAGCTAATCACTGGATTCTCATAGAAAACTGTGGTGAGATGAAATTTTTGATTTTACAGCACTTCAAAATCTTAGCTAGATGGCTATGTATCGGTATCCTACAATAAAAAGGCAGGAACATTTCAAATATGTTCCTGCCTTTAATTTTATTAAGTTTAATATCTATGACTTAAATATAATATAATTTGGAGCTTTTTTTTATTTTAGATGAATGCTTCCTAACGGTTGATTTTGTTAACGAAAGTGGACTTTAAATCCATATTTTATTTCACTATATGAGGGGAATAAGACTTATAGCTCAAAGTGAGGAAGATTAATTGTTGGTAAAAGATCGGTTGTTGTAGGTGAATGTAGTTTAGAGTTTGGATTGTAAGTTTTTTCTGGTTGTTATTCATTGATGAATGAAAAATACTATTATTTTAACCTTTAAAAACGAACGTTAGGAATGATTCTGATAAAAATGTTCATATATATATTGCGTGCACACTAAAAGTTTGATATATTACCAATATAATAATTTTACACATCATCACTCGTATATACTCGGTAATATGGTCCGAGCGTTTCTACCTAGTTCCCAATGAAAGAACTGGACTACGGGTTAAAGTATTCGGCCGTGCTATTTTATGAGCGCTACCGTCTATAATTTGGCATTTGTTTTATCTTTTGCTCAATTAACTTTGACTACCGTAGTTCTAGAAAGTAGAGATTCTTCTACAATTTCTAGAACTTTTTTGTTTGGACCAAAAGCATCGAGTATAGAAAACAACAAGAGAAAGAGGAGATTATTTATGAAGAAGAATACGTTGAAAAAATGTGCTGCCCTAGTAACTACTGTTGCATTGTCATTCTCAATACTTGCGGGATGTAATGCGGGTCCAAAACAAGTTGAGGCAAAAAGTAATCAACAACCTCTTTTAATTCAAGGGCCAATGCCGATAGAGGCTGAGAAGTTTGCAAAAAGATTAAAAAATGTGAAAGAAGAAAAGTCTGGAACTTTCGTATTTTATAAAGGCACTGTCGACAATTATCCTGTAATCGTAGCGAAAACAGGTAAAGGAATGGAAAATACAGCAGCCGCTACAGCAGTGGCTATTGAAAAATATAAGCCTAAGGCGATTATTAACCAAGGAACATCAGGTGGACACGATCCAAATTTAAACGTATTTGATATTGTTTTAGGAAAACAAGTAGCAAACATAGGTTCATTAAAAACAACAAATATGGATGAGAATCAAGGAATTGAGCCGACAAAATGGATTTCTATGGACTTAATGGCTTCGGAAGGAAGTGCAGGAGAAGATCCAAATGCTGAGAAAATCCGATACTACGAGGGAGATAAGGATTTACTTGCAGCAGCTAATGCGGTAAAAGATAAATATACAAAAGGTAAAGTAGTGGAAGGTACGATTGGTTCAGCAGATGTTTGGAATAATGAAGTTGATAGAATTAAATGGTTCCATACAAAATACGGTACATCTGTTGAGGAAATGGAAGGCGCTGCAGCAGCGCAAATCGCAAAAGCGTATGACGTACCATTTTTAGGAATTCGAGTGTTATCTAACAATAAAACAAACGGCGGAAAATATAATCCAAACACAGCAGCGGCAAATCAAGAATATGTTTATGAAGTAGTTAAAAAATATATAGATTCAATGCAAAGTAAATAGTAGTAGTTCTGTCCCAGTATAAACGTCAAGTAACTGTAAATGTTTTCGAGATGGATAAACTTGTCTTAGGAATGGTAGTTGAAAAAGAAAAGCTTGTTTCTTATAAAAAATATAAGAAACAAGCTTTTTTATTTAAAATAAATTGGGTAATTAAACTATAACGTCAATGTTTATCGTTGAATATCATAATATTATAATGGAGGTGATGTTATATGGCTCTTACTACAGGACCAATTGAAAATGTAGGAAATCAACCTGCTAATGCAAATAGAGTTAGGGTGAAGATCCTTAACCGTACTGCGGGCCCACTTACTGGAGTAGCTAGAGTTTTTAGACTTGACGGTTCATTAGCATTAATTGAACAGATAAACTTCAATGTGAATTCTAATGCTTCTACTTTTGCAACTCTAAGTTTAGTTCATCCTGCTTTTGGACAAGCATTTGAATATGAAGTTCAAATTGTTCCTAATCAACCTGGTGGACTATATAGTGTTTATGGACTAACAGCTGAAAGTGTTATCATTACTGCACAACGTGTTGTGAACTCAGAATTGACACAGTTTCTTTAATTAAAATAGATTGGTGCCTTACATGGTATCCAATCTATTTTTGTACTTATTCTTCAGAGGAAGAAGGGTTTTACACAAAAAATAAAGACAGTTATAGAAAAAGGAAAAGTCGATTTATCAAATATGCATAATTGCATAAAAAAATTGAAATTTATGAGTTAACATTAAACTACTTTTTAATTGTAAGGAATATTTTAATAATCTTTACTAGAGAAGGATATTCCTTGAAAAGTAGATAAACCAAAAGTGTGGAAATGATACAGACTCAATAGAGTTTTAAATAAAAAGAAAAGGGTGGGTATGGCTTTCTAAAAGTTTTTGGGGGTTAGAAAGCACTTTTTAGTTAATAGCTTCAAATTATATGTTAAAGGGGAAATGGGTATATGAAGTTTCGAAATACAAAGCTTGCTATGGTTACACTATCTTCATTTTTTATTTTAGGTACTGCATCTCTATCATTCACAGATATCATACACGGTGAAGTAGCTTCTGCATCACCACAAGAGATTACTGTAAAAAGCTATGATGATACATATTATAATAATGCAATAGGAAAAACGGGTTTAGAATTAAAGAAGGAACTTCATAATATTATTGATGATCATACAAAGTTATCATACAGTGCGGTTTGGGAAGCACTAAGAGATACTGATGAAGATCCAAATAATAAAAACAATGTGATACTCTTATATACTGGGCGTTCGCAAGGGAAACTTACGAATGGTTCAGGAGTTGATAATTGGAACCGAGAGCATGTTTGGGCAAAATCTCACGGTGATTTTGGAACGACTGCAGGAGCTGGAACTGATTTGCATCATTTAAGAGCGACGGATGTATCTGTAAATAGCTCACGTGGAAATCTGGATTTTGATAATGGTGGTGTAAATCATTCGGAAGCGACAGAATGTAAATACGATAGTGATTCTTGGGAACCTCGTGATAGTGTAAAAGGAGATATCGCTAGAATGCTATTTTACATGGCTGTTCGTTATGAAGGAGACAATGGGGAAATAGACTTAGAATTAAATGAAAAGGTGAATAACAATAAAGATCCATACATGGGCAAACTATCCGTTTTACTAAAATGGAATGAACAAGACCCGGTAGATGATTTAGAGCGAAAGCGTAATGAAGTGATTTTTACGAAATATCAACATAATCGTAATCCTTTTATTGATCATCCGGAATGGGTAAATAAAATTTGGAATTAAAATATTTAAAGGTATTTTTACTTTGAGAGAAGGGATTGATCATAGTGATCAATCCCTATTTATATCTATACTAGAATAAGTGATTTTTATAGGATTGGAGAATAGAATAGATATTTTATTAAGTTAAGTATAATATGAGTCTTTTAATACGGTCCCCATTCAATATTCACGCCAATAATAAGAAAAATAAGTCCAATGATAAACCAAATGAATGCAAGTGGAGCCATAAATCGAATCCATTTTCCGTAAGAAATGCCGCTCGCTGCGAGAACGCCCATTAAAACACCGGAAGTTGGGTTGAGACAGTTCACTACACCTTCTCCAAGCATAACAGCTTGTACTGTAACTTGGCGTGTAATGTGCATGAAATCGGCTAATGGAGCTAATATCGGAATGAAAATAACAGATTCTCCTGTCCCGGATGAAATGAGGAAATGTAATGCTGCACTACTTACATACATACCGATAACGCCAAATACAGGGCTATGCCCTTCGAGAGACTGTGCGAGTTGGTTAACGATTGTATCAAGTAATTTCCCTTGTTCTAAAATGACTGAAATACAACGAGCCATTCCGACGATCAAAGCACCGTATATGAGATTTTGGCAGCCTGCTAGAAAAGTAGAAGCGATATCGTTTGCTTTCATACCACCTATTATTCCCGCTGTAATTGCTATGAAAATAAAAGTAGCGGTCATTTCTGCGTCCGTCCAATGTAGACGAAAAGCGCCTATTAAAAATGCAATTAACGATAAAGCTGAAACGAGTAAAATTAATTTGTGGCGTATTGTCCAAGGAACTTCTGTTTTCTTTATTTCTTTTTCGTTTGAAAGAGCGTTACTTGGAAACCAGTTGTCACCGAGAATGCTTCCTTTATTCGATTTCTTCAAACGTTTTACGTACCAATTAATATATAAAATGGTAGCAATTAAAAAAGAGATATAGATTGCTGTACGTAAACCAATCCCTGAAAACATCGGAAGTTCTGCGATCTTTTGTGAAATGCCTAAAGGTGAGGGAGATAATATAGTAGCATTAAAACCAGCATAAGTGCCTAAATAAATAATTGCTACGCCGACGATAGCGTCCCATTTTAATGTGCGTGCAACGATGATGCCGATGGGGATAAAGCCAATAACTGAGTTAACGATAATACCAGTCGTTCCGAGAATAGAAAAGAGTGCAGCGACAATACAAATGAAAAGTAATTGCTGATTGCGAAATTTATTAATAACATGATAGATTAAACCGTCAAGGGCACCTGTCTTTTCAAGAATGGCGATGGCTCCACCTGTAAATAAAATTAAAAAGATGATCGGAGCAGCAAGTGTCATTCCTTTTTCAATAGCGGTAAAAAAAGAAACAAACCCTACTGGCGATTGTGGAACGGAATGATAACTTCCTGGTATTGTCGTTGTAACAGTACCGTTTGTAACTCTTTTAAATTCTCCAGCAGGAACGAAATATGTAGCTATTGCACAAAGTAAAGCAATAAAAAATAGTAGTACGTACGCGTCAGGCATTTTAAACTTTCGTTTACTCGGCTGTTTTTTTGCCTCGGTATGTAATTGCATAAAACCCCTCCTTTTTCACTTGGTTAATTTTTAATATTCTGAAATTTATCTGTGAAATAGATTATAATAAAGGTGGCTTCTTAAGGCAATAGTTTTTCTATGCTTTTCCTGCACATACAAATTATTGAAACGTTAGACAGGGAAACGAAAATAACCCAAGAATATGTTATATAGAAGGAATAAGGAAAAGAGGGGAAAAAGATGTGGAAAACTACGGATCTATGTGATGAGTTTGAAAAAGAATTACAAATATGTCGCCAGTCATTTCGGTCTTTTGGGAAGAAAGAACAATTTCACGGGAAAATTGCAACGGTAAAGGTGAAGGATGATAATGTACTAGTGAAGGAAGGATTGCAAACACTACCAGAAGGAACGATATTAGTTGTGGATGGCGGAGCATCTACGAATTGTGCGTTACTTGGTGATAATTTGGCAGCTATTGCAGAGGAAAGGAAGCTGGCAGGAATTATTGTAAATGGATATGTTCGTGATTCTAGTGAACTAAAGAATATTAATATTGGTATTTTAGCGTTAGGGACGATGCCAAATAGAAGTGTAAAAGAAGGAAAAGGAGAGCGGAATATTTCATTGCGATTTGGACAAGTAGAATGGAAGCCGAATGAATATGTGTATGCGGATGAAGATGGCGTCATTATTAGTGAAAAGAGTTTGCATCGTTAAAGGTTAGTAAGTTACTATTCTTAGAAAATAAATCCGATAAAGCATGGACAAAATTCTTTGTCAATAGTAAAATAATACAGAAATTTAAAATTAACAGAATGTATAGGTTTATCGTTTTACGATAACTTGAATGGAAGTCAGTTGTGCCTAGAAAAGTGAATGTTATCACAATGATACGTTCATAAACAAAATTATTTTTCCTATACAAATATAGCCGCGAATGATGCGGGTCGGAGGTGTTGTACAGTTTGTTCGACACTTACAAAAAAAGAGTGTCAATTGCACGCCCTTGAAGGGCCTTTTTTTGTGTAAATAGTAGTAAGGGAGGAAATTTTGGGATGGCAATGTTAAAAAAATGGCTGCTTACGTCGTTAATGGCAGTTACACTTGTATTTGTTTCTTTTGCGAATACAGTACATATTACGTTTGCTGAAGGAAATACAGCAAAACTTGCAATTATTGGTGAATCACAAAAGGGTATTATGTTATGTCCGAAAGAAGAGCAAATTAAAGATGGGGAAACAGCTTTAAGTTTGCTGCAAAAAGTCATGGGGGACAAAGTAACAGCAGAGACAATGTCTTTTGGAACGTATGTTAAAGGCATTGACGGTTTAATGGCTGGGGACACAAGTGGCTGGTTATATGATGTAAATGATAAATCTGCAGAAGTTGGAGCAGATAGTTATAAATTAAATGCTGGAGATGTTGTTGTCTTTCGTTTTGTTGCAGACTGGAGTAATATGAGCCAGGAAACATTACAGCAAACATTAGATAAATTTGGTACTTGTAAAACTGTAGAAGAACCAAAGACAGATGATCCAAAACAAGAAAAACCAGAAGAACCAAAGACAGATGATCCAAAACAAGAAAAACCAGAAGAACCAAAAACGGATGATCCAAAACAAGAAAAACCAGAAGAACCAAAAACAGATGATCCAAAACAAGAAAAACCAGAAGAACCAAAAACGGATGATCCAAAACAAGAAAAACCAGAAGAACCAAAAACAGATAATCCAAAACAAGAAAAACCAGAGCAACCAAAGCAAGAGAACATTCAAGTTCCAGCAGCGCAAGTAAATGACGCGATCTCTAAGACATCTGAAAAGATGTTACAAGATGGAATTGAAAGTGATTGGGTAGCTTTAGGCCTTTCTCGTTCTGGAAAGAATGTTCCAATTGAGGCGAAATTAAATTATGTTAAGTCAGTAACTGAAAAAGTAGAAAAGCGCATTAACCGTTTTTCAGCGACAGATTTAGCTAGAACGATTATTATGATGAATGCAATGCAAGCAGACCCTACAAAGGTTGGCGAACATAATTTAGTTCAAAAATTGTACGAATCAGATAAAGTGAATTCTGTTACAGGTTATACATTTGCTTTACTTGCATTTGATACGAAGAAATATGAAGTTCCAGTGAATTCAAAATGGAATCGAGTTGCTTTAGTAGATGCGCTTTTAAACGCGCAACATACAGATGGCGGCTGGACTTACGATAGTGTAAGCAGTAAAGACAGTGCTAGTAGCGTTGATGTAACAGGTATGGTTTTATCAGCATTAGCTCCTTATCAAGATCGACCAGATGTGAAGCCAGCTGTAGAAAAAGCTGTTGCTTACTTATATAATGAACAGTTAGAAAATGGTGGTTTTTCTGCTGATGGACAAGAAAATTCTAATAGTGCTGCGCAAGCAATTATTGGACTATCACTTGTGAAAGATGTAGATCAAAATCGTCTACATAAGGCAATGCAAAATCTACTATCATACCAACTTCCAAATGGTGAATTCAAATGGTTACCAAGTGATCAAAACGGTAGCGGAATGGCTACAGAGCAAGCATTTTTAGCTTTACTTCAGTTTGAGGATCTTGGAAAATCGATTTATGATTGGTCAAATGTATCTGTTCCTGAAATCGATAAGAAACCGAATGTGGATTCAGAAAATGTTGTAGTAGAAAAAGAAGTTACTGAACAACCAGAAGAACAAAAGCAAGTACAAGAAGAAACGAAAGATGACACGCTAAAAGTTGTTGTCGATAATGAGCCGGTTAAAAATAAAAAATCCGGAAATGGTAGCACGTTACCAAAAACAGGAGCATCTTCTCATAGTGCAGCTACAGAAGTAGGTATGGGTGTAATATGTATTGCTGCTGCATATGTATTATGGAGACGTAAAGCAGCTTAACAAAAATTAGGAGCAATCATTTGCTCCTAATTTTATTATGAAAGGTGAGAGACAACATGAGTAAGATGAAGTGGTTTATTTCTTTAATGCTTTCACTTGGGCTACTTGCCGGATGTGAAGAGGCAGCTGTTAAGCCTGAGAAGAAAGTAGAGCCAAAGCAAGAAGAGGTTGCAAAACAAGAAGAGAAAAAAGATGAAGAAAAACCGGAGGAAAAACAAGCTGAACAAGAGCAAAATAAGCAAGAACAAAAAGTAGAAGAGAAGCCGAAAGAAGAAAAGACGCAGGCACAACCAGAAATAAAAAAGGAAGAAAAACCTAAGGAACAGCCTGCTACTAAGCAACCAGAACAACAAAAAGCACAAGAAGAGAAACAACAGCAACAGCCGAAAGCACCAGAAGTAAAAGAAGAAGCGAAGGTTGTGAATCAGCCGAAAGAAACACCGAAGCAGGAGCAAAAGAAAAATCCAGAAGAGAACAATAGTGTACCAACTCCGCCAACACCGGTACCACCACCAAACCCAGTACCACCAGAACCTAAAGCAAAACAAGTTACTATTTCCGTAAAAGGACATGAAGGATACATATTAGGCGCGAAAAAGGTTGATGTACAAGAAGGTGACACGGTCTATAATGTGCTAAAGAACACAGAATTAGAGCTTGATGTGATGGGTTCTAAAGGTGATATTTATGTAAAAGGTATTAATGATTTATATGAAAAAGATATTACTACTACTAGTGGGTGGAAATATCGTGTGAATGGTGCTTTTCCAAACTATAGTGCTGGTGTAGTAACAGTTAAACCAGGAGATACAATTGAGTGGGTGTTTGTATTAAAATAAGAAAGGCATTCGGTAAAGGGCTATGAAAATAAGTTTTTCTTCTTTACATCCTTTTGTGAATTTTTTCTATTATATCGGGGTGATGATACTATGTATGATGTGTCTTCATCCTCTTTTTTTAATTGGAGCGATACTCTTAATCGTTATAATCAATATAATGCAAGGGAATAGCGAAAAGATAAGAAAGATGTTACCGAGTACAATTATTTTCTTTTTTATGGTGATTTTATTTAATTCGTTATTAACGCATAGAGGTCGAACTACATTATTTTGGTTAGGTGATAGCCGTATTAAGCTTGAGGCGATTATGTTTGGAGTAGTAATGGGGTTATTATTAGTTGCGATTATGTTTACGTTTGCTTCGTATAATGATATTATTTCAAGTCATAAATTTTTATATTTGTTTTCTAGAATTTCACCGAAAGTAGCATTGTTAACGATGATTACAGTGAGGTTTGTTCCTTTGTTTATGAGGCGGTTACAGAAAATAACACTCGTCCAAAAGACAAAAGGTGTACAAGTAGATGCAGGCTCAATTGTTGAACGGGTGAAAAACGGTATGCAATTGCTGCAAGTATTATTAATTTGTTCATTAGAAGATGCGCTGCAAACAGCAGATTCTATGCAAGCTCGTGGGTTTGGTGTAACGAGGCGTACGACATATATTCGGTATAGAATGGAAAGACGCGATTGGTATATGCTCAGTTATTTAAGTATTCTACTTATCATTGCTATTATATGTAGTACGTATGGCGGAGGAAAGTTAATCATTTATCCAAAAGTCGAGTCTATTCTATTTCAGCAATACGATGGAATGATGTTTGTCGTACTTACGATGTTTATTAGTTTACCAATTATAATGGAAGGAAGGGAATGGATATGGTGGCGCATGCAGAAATAAACAATTTATCATTTGTATATGCTGATGAAAACGAATATGCGTTACAGCATATTTCTCTTTCTATTCAAAAAGGAGAGTTTATTGCACTTGCCGGTGGATCAGGCTCTGGGAAGACGACTTTATTAAAACATTTTAAAAAGGAATTACTTCCAATTGGGACACGTTCAGGAGAAATTTTTTATGATGACGTTTTAATAGAGGAAGTACCTGATTTATTATCTGCACAAGAAATTGGTATGGTATTTCAAAATCCAGAAAATCAGCTCGTAATGGATACGGTCATTCAAGAATTAGCATTTTCTTTAGAAAATATCGGGTTACCATCACAGATTATTCAAAAACGAATAGCAGAGCTTATTAGCTTCTTAGGATTTCAAGATTTATTGCATCAATCTGTTCATACGTTATCTGGCGGGCAAAAGCAGCTCGTCAATTTAGCTGCAGTATTAGTTATGCAGCCGAAATTATTATTATTAGATGAACCGACGGCGCAGTTAGATCCAATTGCTGCGAAAGAGTTTTTAGGATTGTTAAAACGTATTAACGAAGAACTTGGAATTACGATCGTTTTAAGTGAACATCGTTTAGATGAAGTGATACCACTTGCAACACGCGTTATTTGTATGGATAACGGCCGCATCGTTTATGATGGCAGTCCTAAAACGGTTATAGCGAACATGTGGGAAGTTGAAAAGTTCCGTCCATTTATTCCGCAAATTCCAAGATTGTTTTTAGAATGGGACGTGGAAGATATTCCGTTTACAGTGCGAGAAGCACAAATGAAACTGAATAACTTTTCAGATATATCATATGTGAATGAGCCAATAGCACAAAGTGAAAAGCGAGAAGTCATTTTAAGCGCAGAGCATATTTTGTTCCAATATGAAAAAAATAGTCCGCTTATTTTACGAGATTTAACCGTATCGATTGAAAAAGGAAAATGGGTAGCTCTCGTTGGGAAAAATGGTACAGGTAAATCTACACTGTTAACGATTTTAGCGGGATTGCAAAAAGCGAGAAGAGGGAAAGTAAAGTGGAATGGGAAAGTGATACATAAAATTGATTCGAAAGAACGATTTAAAAGGATTGGGTATGTATCACAACATCCGTATTATCATTTTACATTTGATACAGTGTGGGAAGAAGTGTATGAACGTGCACGTGAGTTATATGGAGAACAAGGAAAAGAAATAGCAGAAGATATGCTAAAACAGTTTTGGTTACATTCGCTTAAAGAACGCCATCCGCATGATTGTAGCGGGGGAGAGCAACAACTACTTGCGTTATGTACAACGTTATTATCAAAGCCGACTTTATTGTTACTTGATGAACCGACAAAGGGATTAGATCCGTGGAAAAAAGAAAGAGTAGGAGAGCTATTTAGAAAGCTACAAAAAGAAGGTACAACAATTGTAATGGCAACGCATGATATTGAGTTTGCAGCGAAATACGTTGATCAATGCATGATGTTATTTGACGGAGCAGTTATTATGAATGATGCACCGAAGGAATTTTTTAGTGGAAACTTCTTTTATACAACATCTATCAATCGATTCATTCGAAAAGAATTGCCATATGCATTAACGTGGGAGGATGTGTACGAAGCGTGTCCAAACGATATGTTGCATTCATAATATGTATTTTTGCAGTAATAATAGGCACATTACTCTTTACTACACTTATCATGGACGGTTATTACATGTTAAGTAGTTTGTTTTTATTAGTTATTATTATGTTACCTTTCTATATCCGCTTTGAAAGAAAGGCTTTTGTTTCACGTGAAATTGTGCTCGTTGCTGTGTTAGCGGCAATTGCAGCAGTTAGCCGCGTGCCATTTTCGATATTGCCAAGTGTACAACCGACTTCATTTGTCATTATCGTTTCTGCAATTGTGTTTGGGAGTGAAACTGGTTTTATGATCGGTGCAACAGCGGCTATCGTATCTAACATCTTTTTAGGGCAAGGTCCGTGGACGCCGTGGCAAATGTTTTCCTGGGGTATGATTGGTTTTATAGCTGGATTATTACGTAATACATTTTTAATGAGAAAGCTATGGGGAAGACTTCTATACGGATTGTTTGTTGGATTTTTATTTGGCTGGATTATGAACTTCTGGGGGCTTCTCGGTTTCATACGTGAGGCAACGTGGGAAGCTGTCATTTCGTATTATATCGCAAGTTTTTATTTCGATTTGAGCCATGCGATTTCGAATGTTGTTTTCTTACTATTATTTAGTACGTCTTGGATTACGATTCTTACGAGATTCAAAAAGAAATTTGGCATATTAGATAAGCATAACATGGCATAGAAAAGCATACTCATATAAGGTAGGGTCGCGACTTACATATTCGTTTGCCTCTTTCATGCTTCTTACATATTGTAAGGAGCATTTTTTATTGTCAAAAAATAGTCCAATATATATCCGTTACTATATAAAATTATTTGTATAATAGTAGGTGAGAACTATTTTCAAAAGGGAGGTGTATAGTTAATGAAGTTAGTTATTCCGAAGCAACATGGTGCATGGGCCATGCTCGTTATACCATTTCTATTAAGTGTCATACTTGGGAAACCTACTATTTATCATATTCCATTGTTTTTAGCTTGGTTCTTTATCTATTTAGCTACGTATCCATTTCTTACGTACATAAAGCAAAAACGAAAAAAAGAGTTTTTACATGCAGCAATTGTATATTTTATCATCGCTTTCGTATTTGGGATGATTTCTCTATTATATGAATGGCGCATTCTTTTATTCGTAGCAGTAATGATTCCATTATTTATAGTAAATATGTATTACGCCCGTCAAAAGAATGAAAGAGCGTTACTAAATGACATTAGTGCGATTATTGTTTTTTGTATTGGTGGTTTAGTTAGTTATTATTTTTCAATGAAACTTATAGATAAAACAGCATTATTTATTGCGCTTATTTCATTTTTATATTTTTTAGGAAGTACATTTTATGTAAAAACGATGATTCGCGAGAAAAATAACCCGAAGTATCGCCGTATATCATGGGGGTATCATATTGTATTAACAATCATTGTATTTTCAATGAATCCGTGGTGTTCTCTTATTTTTATACCGAGTGTCATTCGAGCAATTATGTTGTATGGCAAAAAAATTTCTATTATAAAAGTAGGGGTTTTAGAAATTGCTAATTCTGTATATTTTTTAATTATAACGGCAATAATTATGAAGTATGCCATTTGAAAAAGCTTCCCACCTTATGATGGGAAGCTTTTTCAATCTTGTTCTAAAATATGAACCGTGTAATCACAGCGTTGAATAGCTTGTTCGATCGCATAAAGTGATTGTTCAATACGAGCGCGATTAAAATCTTTTTCAACAGTTTGTAGCGCTTCTTCTAAACAATGTTTTGCTTCTTGTAATGATTGAAAAGAATTTTGGACATATCCGCGAGCATTCTCGTGCATTTCATAATCCTCCTTGCATATTCATATATGTATAGTATGAACAGTAAGGAACAAAATATAATTTGTTATATTTATTTGACAATTAAAACGAAATTACGTATAGTAGGAATTAAGTGAATATTTTCTTATCCAGAGAGGTGGAGGGACTGGCCCGATGAAACCCAGCAACCGCGATGCAGGTGCTAATTCCAGCAGAACATATTTGTTCTGGGAGATAAGACGAAGATATATACGTAACTTCTTCTTATCGGAGAGGTTTTTTTGTTGCAAAAAAACCGATTACGAAAATTTATATTAAGAAGAAAGGGGTTGCGAAGTACTGTGACACTCGAAAAATACGTAAAACTGCGTAGTACAGTTTATGAATATATGATAGAGCAAGATAAGCCAATATCATTGTTAGATATTCAAGAACATATCGTTTCGCATCATGAAGGAAAATTCACGAAAAAGATGTTACATCAATTTTATTTATCAAGACTATTAGATGAACTGAAACTGGATGGGAAAATTACATTAGCTGATGAATATCTCTATACTGAAAAAGGGGTATTTTATAAGGCGGGAAAAGGGAGCTAAGCTCTCTTTTTTTTGAAGTATGTAGAGTAAAAGACTGCTTAAGCAGCCTGATACAAGGGAATGGTGTTGAGTGTGTAGTGTCAAAGATTGAATGTGCCTGAAAGAGGCACTTCATATCGGCTGCAAATGAAAAGAGACACCTCCGCCGAATAGGTGTCAGTCGTTTTGTCATATAGACTTGCTATTTGACAGTTATTAGAATAACATGCAGGGTTTTGGAAGTCAAAAGGGAATTAAAGGAAGAGGTGTTGTTATGTACGCTTACTTACTAAATGATATAACGAAATGGATTCCTAAGTACATTATGGATAAAGGTTATGAATATTATGAAGAAGGACATGTAGAAGATGTTGAAATACAAGAAAAGAAAATATTTGCTTTCGTTACTGGAAATGCAGGAAACTATGAAGTAATGATTGATCTTGAAAGTTTTACAGAAAGTAGTTGCGAGTGTCCATATGAAAATTATTGTAAGCATATGGCGGCGGTCGTTTATGATATTCAAGGTGCTGGTGAAAGTACGGTTAAAGAGAAGCTGAAAGGTTTAGAAAAGGAAGAGTTACTTACATTATTAAATTGTTTATTACAAAGTTCGAAAAACGTGCAAATTGTAGAGAAGATGTTAAAGAAGGGGAAACTTTAACTTATAGAGGGAGTTGTTATGAAGTGAATGTACTAATTGTATACGCTCATCCTAGTCCTTCCAGTTTTAACGCAGCGATATTAAAGTATGTGCAAAAAGGATTACAAGAAACAAATCATTCGGTTACGGTACTTGATTTATATAAGGAACAATTTGATCCAGTCCTTGTATTTAATGAAGAGAAGAAAAGACGTGATTTAGTAAATGAAGAAGAAACAGCTCGGTACAGAACGTTAGTAGAAGAAGCGGATACGCTTCTCTTTATATATCCGATATGGTGGTGGGGGATGCCTGCTATTTTAAAAGGGTTTATTGATCGCATTTTCGTAGCTGGTTTTGCTTATAAATATGAAGGAGCCCTGCCGAAAGGCTTATTGAAAGGGAAGAAGGCATGGGTAATTAATACGTTAGATTCACCGTTATGGTACGTTGCACTATTATATCGATCAGTAGATTGGATTATGATGAAGAGAGGCGTTTTACGTTTTTGCGGCATTCGCGATATAAAACGATCTGTTTTTCAATCTGTGAAAACGAGTAAAGTAGAGAAGCGGGAAAAGTGGCTATTACAAATAGAAGAAAAAGCTCGTTCATTATGAATGAAATGGAACGTATTATAAAGTGTTGCAATTATGATAATGAATTTTTTCGTACATATATTAATTGCTTAGTCCAATTGAAGAAATGTAGTGAAACGTTTCAACAAATTCAAATACAATTAAGAAATGATTACTTAATAAGAGGAATTTGTGAAAGAGAAGTGGATGAGGTAGTAAGAGGAAGTAAAGAGTATGAAGCGTATTTTCTTCCTAAAGCGTTACAATGGAATTTCCTTAAGAAAAATCCACATTTAATTGAAAAAGTATGTGAAGACTTTTTTGCATTTGAGGCGTTACATCTTACGGAGATAGAGTGGAAGAGGGTTATAAATTGCATGGGAAATAAATGATTTATTGTGTAAAAAAGCTAGTATAAAACTAGCTTTTTGTTTGAATAAATAAGAAACATAGACTAATGGATAAATTCTGCATATAGTAAGTTAACAACGCAAAATCCCATAATATCACGAGCACCTAAACCAGCTATCGCTAATGCCGGTAAAGCCCAGAATGGTTGAATCAAATTCGTCCAAGCATCGCCCCACGCAATTGCCATTGCTGTTTTTGCGGCAGGTACACCAAGTTCAGCGCCAGCTGGAATCATAATGGGTGCTTGCACAGCCCATTGACCGCCACCAGATGGAACGAAAATATTAACGATGCCAGCACTTTGAGTTTTTATAAAGAAAAGGCGCTATCCTCAAAGTACCTCCTCCTACTTAATCTATTCCTTCTATTAAAATTATAAATTGAAATACATTTTTTTATTAAGATAAGAAGCTGAATTAATACAATATCGTGATGAAATTTCTATATGTTGGTGAACTGGTTCCGTTAGCACTTGAATTTGAATTTCCTAGAAGGATTAGCGGTAGATTTGTATTGGCTGGTTCTGTTGGTAATTCGTTCCCTTGAGCAACTTGAACAGGGGGAGAAAACGGCTCTAAATGCGTATTGATTATCTGAAAGTTACGTCCGTTTGCGCTAACTTCGATAGACAACCATCCCTGAAGAATTGTAAATGGTTGTCCGCCAATTAGTATTGTTAATTTTGTTTTGAAATTGGTTATTCCTGTGGATTTAAAATAATAATGCCTGTAGTTAAAGAGTTAAAAAATGAAGCGAATTTAGGAAACTATTTCATTGTTGGATTAGATACAAATGGAGCCTTTACTACTGGGCAACTTGTTTCATTTATAAAGTTAATTGGAAATGAACATAAAATGATATTTATTAATACGAGGGTAACACGTCCGTGGGAATGAATCATCAATGAGAGGGTGAAAGTAACGGCATCTAAGTGTAACTCTAGTTGATTAGTATGCAGCAAGTGCAAAAGGATTTTATTTTCTTTTGTGGAATGTTATTTATATTTACCTTATTAAAGTTTAGAAAGGAGAATATTTATGAAACATTCTTTATTGGAGACAAATCCAGAACCAGGAAAGAAAGAATCATTGCTTACACGATGTGCAAATGTATTTTCGAGATGGTCTCAGAAATATGTCCCAGATGCCTTTGTTATTGCTGTATTGCTAACTTTATTTACTTTCATTATAGCTTTATTGATGAATCCCTCAAATCCGTACAAAATCGTAAAATCTTGGGGGGATGGGTTTTGGACTTATTTAACATTTACAATGCAAATGGTATTATTAATGGTTACAGGGATGACGCTAGCTTCTGTCCCTTTTATTAATAGAGGCTTGCAGTCCGTTGCAAAGTTAGCCGATACACCCCAAAAGGCTTATACGATGACATTTTTGATCAGTGCAATTGCATACTATATTAATTGGGGACTAGCCGTAGTTGTGGGAGCGATCATTGCGAAGGAAGTAGCGAAAAAGAATCCGAATGCACATTTTCCATTACTTGTAGCTGCTGCTTACGCTCCGACAGCCTTATATAGCGCAGGTCTCTCCAGTTCTATTGGCCTGACAATTGCCACAAAGGATCATTTTCTTGTAGATATGATTGGAATTATTCCTACCTCACAAACAATTTTTAGTTACTCTACTTTAATTATTTTTTTCATTTTATTCATCACGATGCCAATTATTATTGTCCTTATGGCTCCAAAAAGTGGGATTATCAGCTATAAAGCAATCGAAACAGATACAAATTCTTTTGTAAAACCTCCTCAAAAGAATTTAACTGCTGCGGAAAAACTGGAATGGACACCGGTTCTAGGAATAGTATTAGGCGGAATTGGCACGTTGTATTGTGTTTATGAATTCATGAACAGCCATAGTTTAGATTTAAATATCATTAATTTGTTTTTCTTATCACTTGGTTTACTCTTGCATGGTTCTCTTGGCAACTTTGCGCAAGGATTCAAAGAATCTGCGCAATCCATTTCTCCAATTATCTTACAGTTTCCATTTTATGCGGGGATTATCGCTGTTTTAGGTAGTTCAGGATTGGGGAGCTCAATCATTCAATGGATGGCATCTATTGCGTCAAAGGATACATTTGATATATTTACATATTGGTCAGCGGGATTGGTGAACTTATTGGCACCATCTGGCGGGGGGCAATGGGCTTTGCAAGGGCCACTGCAGGTCCCTGCAGGATTGAAGTTAGGTGTAGATCCGGCTACTATCGCTATGGCGGTAGGCTGGGGGGACGCCTGGACAAATTTAATTCAGCCGTTCTGGGCACTACCTCTTTTAGGGGTGCTGGGATTGAAAATTAAAGATATCATGGGTTATTGTTTCATTCTCTGCATTTGGGTCGGGATTGTAACAAGTTTATTGATGTTATTTCTATATTAGTTTTCATAGGTATATACATTAATATCAAATAATACCATTAAAAGGAAAAGAACGCTATTCTTTCTGTAAAAACATGAGGAGGGATAGTGTTTTTTTTTGTTTTTTAGAAAGGATGATACATGCTAATTCATGGCCAATATCAAATTCATTCGTAAGCTGTTCTTTATCAAGCTGAATATGATAATTACCATCAACGCTATGGTTAAAACTATCCAAAATGGTATGGCAGAACCGGGAGTGTTGGAAGTACTACGAGAACAGTTGGGTATGATTAATAAGAGACAATAAAAAAATCCTCCTGGATGCAAGAGGATTTTTTTATAGGGAATAGTAAGGATGAGAGGAGGTGCATTACATATGGGAAAAGGTAGAAGTAATAATGCTGGTAAAAAGCAACCGAATTTCGATGATTCATCTAATTTCGCTAAACAAAGCCAACCGACAGAAAAGAAGAAGAAGTAAAAAAAGGATCTCTCTTTATCAAGAGAGATCCTTTTTTATATATTGACGTTTCAGCACAACATATCGATTGCTCAACCAAATAGTCATACATGCAAAGCTTAAACTCCTTCGAATGGAAGTCAATTTAATATTATTGTCCTGTTTTTTATAATGCTTCTTCACGTTTACCTTATTTAAAAAGCCAATACAAAAAAGACGCGTTTCCTAAATAAAAAGAGCTCTTAATGGAGTATTATCTTTATTTTTAATAAAATTCTCCAATTTATATTTTACTCTATTAGGCTATGAAATTTAAGTAATTAAATGTAAAATTTATATAGATGGTTATATAAAAAAGTTAAAAACATCGGTTACGTTATTCTACAATCGGGTCAAATTATAGAGTAAAGGTTGTACTATGGCTAAAAATATTGATAAGCATGAGGAGAGGATTACATTGACTATTTATGAGCAATTTATAGAGGCTCTTAAAGAAAAAATAGGCGATACTGTAACATTTGCAGAGATAAAGGACAGATTAATAACAAAATTTAATACGAAACCGGGGAGTATTAATCCTGCTGATTATTGTTATAACCGTTATAACAAAGGGAGAGTGTTTAATAAAAATCTGTTTATATATATAAATAAAAAAACTTATAGATATGTAGGTGAAAATTATCCTTATACAGGATTAGTTTTTCACAAACCTAAAGGGGCAGATTGTGAATCTGTTGTAGGTGAGTGGGATAATGGTAAACTTCTTTTTTATAAGGATAAGGATAAAATAGGAATCTCACAAATCAAAAAGTTATATGAGGCATACTTTGAAATGTTACGATTTGAGATGAATGTTCTTGGTTGTAAGGCGACTGAATTAAGGCATCTTATAGGTCGTCTAGGTGAATTTTTTTGTGTTCTTTACACAAATGGTGAGCTATCCAACGTGACTAATCAGCATGGATATGATGTCATTAAAGATGGGAGAAGAATAAGTGTTAAAACAACTGCCCAAGAAAAAGGGTTTATCACGATCAATCAAAATACATTTGACCAATTTGATGACTTCTTTGTAGTTCAGTATAAAGATGATGATTTGAAAGTATTATTTTATGGGCCAAAGGAAGAACTTTCGGCGCTTAGACCATATGGGAATAATTATGAGGTCGATATACATTCTTTAAAGAGAATAGAAAAGACACTATGATAAGAGTGTCTTTTCTTATAGTTTTTTAGCAGAAGCAAGCAGCTCCGACGATGATTAATAAAATAAACAATACAACTAATAAAGTAAAACCTTCAGTAAAATCGCAACTACCACCAAATCCCATAATAGTTCCTCCTTTAATAAGAGGGAACAACAGGGGTATGCTCATGTATTTACATTCTAAACAAAAACATATTTGGAGCCACTTTGCATTCTTATCATTAATTTTAACTTTTTGTTCAGGATTACAAGCTCTAGCATTTTGGACAATCCGTTTAGATTCCGATATTTCTTGGTGGATTCCTAATTTATATTTATTAGTTTACCCATGCTTCTTTTTTAAAAGTGTTTGGAGAGAGTGTGGATGGTATGAGAGTAACATGAAAAAAGAAAGAAAAGAGTTCATTTAATAAAAGAAAGACAAGGGCTTTAAGCACATTCGAATTCTAAATCAGTTTTTTCGCTAGCCTTACAGCAGAAGTTAAAACAGAAGCTAAACAATTTTTGAAATGAAGATAGCCGATGTTTCCTTAACATAGGAAACATCGGCTTGTATTATTTATATTGAGTTAGTTTACGTTTCTGGAATAATTGTAATAGCGACAGTCCGAACCGGAGCCTCTATTTCGTTGTCTTTACTTTGGTTATTATAGTACTTAATCATTAATTCGTTAAGTTCGTTTTGAAATTTTCCAAAGTGTTCTTCATCGAGCTTTAATTCCACAACAGAAAAAGTAGCCTTATCTTCTTGACTGTTTTGTTCCTCTAATTTCTTAAGGTAACTTTGATATTGTGTCATAAGTGATAACTGGTAATAAGAAATGTAGTTTAACTTGTCATCATCAGATAATCCTTTCCACTCACTTCCTTCAATTTTTGCATCTTCTTCATTGATTGCGTAATATTTTTCAGAAACAGATTTTACCTTTTTTTCGTTAATTACATGGACAATACCAGAATCAACCATAGTTTGTAGCTGTCTATATAGTGTTGCTTGTGGTACATTTTTAATGATTTTTACCATTTCTAATGGCGTTAGTCCATCTTTTTTATTTCTCATTAATACTTGGCAAATCTTCATTCTTACTGGATGCATTAAGATTTCAACTTTATTACTCACTATATATCACCTTATTCATTATTTATTCTCATTATAAATAATGAGAATAATGTTTGCAATGCATCTGCTCTTGATTTATCATTATTATTATCAATAATGATAATGAGTTTAGGAAGGAATGATAAAAATGCAACTACATTATGGATGGAATGATCTTAAAGACATGGATATTATGGCGTTTCTCCCGATAATATTGCCGGTTATTGCAGTTGGGGCACTTTTAGTTTTCATTGCATTAATTGATTTATATCGAAATAGAAAAACAAGAAAAAATGTATTTGTATGGACGCTAATTATTCTTTTTGTTAACGTATTGGGACCTATTTTGTACTTTGTTATAGGGAGAAAGGACGGTGAGAAATTATGAAATTAGAGATTAGAAATGTAACAAAATCATTTAAAGGAAAAATTGCTGTCAATACTTTCTCGATGGAACTGCAATCAGGGGAATGTGTAGGGTTAATCGGACCAAATGGGGCAGGGAAATCTACATTAATAAAAGTGATTTCAGATATTATTAATCCAGATGTTGGTGAAGTGTTATTGAATGGGATAAAAATATCAAAAATGAAAAGGGAAATTGGCTACTTACCGCAGTACCCTAATTTCTTTCATTGGATGACGGCGCGAGAAACCCTAATGTTTATGGGGCAACTTTCAGGGATGAAAAAAGAAGCATTGTCAAAGTCGATACCAAAAATTTTGGAGAAAGTTGGATTAAGTGGGGCAGATGGTTCAAAGGTGAGTACCTTTTCTGGGGGAATGAAACAGAGACTTGGTATTGCACAAGCATTATTACATAAGCCTTCGCTTATTGTCATGGATGAACCAGTATCTGCATTAGATCCAATTGGCAGAAGGGAAGTATTAAATCTCATTGAAGAAATAAAAAAAGATACAACCATTTTATTATCAACCCATATATTAAGTGATGCAGAAGAAATCTGTGAACGATTTGTCATGATTAAAGATGGTACAAAAATAGAAGATACAACAATTACTCAGCTTTTACACCGTAATAGCGAAAATAAGTTAATCATTGAAATCACAGCTAAAGATCGAAAGTGGATTGACGTTGTAAAAAAGTTGCCCTATGTGAAGGACGTAGAAGTGATTGGGCTTAAAGTCAAAGTGAAGGTTGAAAGTATCGAAATGAATAAAAATATGTTACTGCAAAATGCACTCGAGCATAAAGTGGACATCGTTAAATTTGAAATAAACAACGATACTTTAGAAGAAATTTTCTTGAAATTGGTGGTGCAAAAATGAATAATCTAATGGTGTTGATAAAAAAAGAATGTGTTCAAATGATACGTGATTTTAAGATGATTTGGCTACCAATTGTTTTTATATTTTTAGGGGCAACACAGCCAATAGTAACGCATTACTTGCCATCCATTTTAGGATCATTAGGTGGAGGGCAGGGGATTACCATCGATCCGAGTATGACAGCACAACAAGGAGGCGAAGTACTAGCAAGTACTTTGGGGTCTCAGTTTGATCAGCTCGGACTTATGATTCTAGTAATTTCTATGATGGGTGCCATTCAAACAGATAAAGCCAACGGTATGTTGGCCTTTATTTTAACAAGACCTGTTACGGTTACTTCATATATAGCGGGGAAAATAGTATCAAATTATGTAATAGTAGCGTTCAGTGTAATGATTGGGTACTTTACTTCTTATCTATATATAAACTACCTTTTTACTGCTGTTCCGTTTTTGCACATGATTACTGGATTACTATTTTATTTAATTTGGGTTCTTTTTATCGTATCTTTCACAATAATGATAAGTGCTATTTTTCAAACTCAAGGTATTATTGCGCTAATTTCAATTGTTTTTCTTTTAGCTTGTAGAATAATTGTCGGTTTGAATCCAATAATAGATCAGGTTAATCCAGCCAGTATGAGTAAACATGCAATGGAAATGTTAGTCACGGGGGGAGTGAATGCAACCGCAGTGGTCAATGTACTACTAACGATTATTTGGATCTTATTGACACTCTTCTTAACAAATTATTGGATTGTTAATAAAAAATTCACGTATGAATAAGAAAAGAATAATCGTGATGAGGAGATTTATTAAAATAAACACCCCAATAAGAAAAAGCTTCCACTACTGTGGAAGCTTCTCTAAATGATGTGCAATATCAATATACATATTTGAGTAAACTGAATGTATTTCATTACTTGGCGTAGCGTTAGAAGAGAAGTGGACAATGACCATATTTGCTTTCGGATCGATGTAAAGTGTTTGTCCGTAACTGCCTAACACTTCGAAAGCACCTTGTTCATTGTGCGGAATCCACCATTGATTATGATAAGAAATGGAAGCTCCAGGGCCAACTGCAAGTTCACCTTCTTGGACATTTTTTATATCTTCAGTAATAGAAGAAGGGAGAATTTGTTTTCCGTTATATTCCCCGTTGTTTAATAGTAATTGCCCGAATCTAGCCATATCTCTAGCAGTTGCATTTAAACCAGCACTAGCTTGTTCAACTTTTGTTTCATCGGTGACGTAATAAGCATTTTCTTCCATACCAATTTGAGACCATATGCGCTCGTTAACATTATCCGCTAATGATTTACCAGTGATCGTTCGAATAACCCAAGCGAGTGTTTCCGCTGATCCGTTATCGTAAGAAAAATCGGAACCAGGCGATGCAGTTTCTTCTGCTTCTCGTAACATATCATAAATTTTCATCGGACCGTCGTAGTTTTTACCTCTAGGTAAAATATTGCTCGCTAAATATAGTTGTGCATCTTGATTTTCTAACGCTGGATGTTCGTATCCGTGAGTAGGATATTCTACAGAAACTTGCATGTCCATTAATTGCTGAAGTGTGGCATTACCGAACGGTGTATTTTTTAATTCTTTTATATATGCGTCAGCTGTTTTTTCTAAGTCAATACGATTTTCTTCAGCGAGAGATTGTATAATTGCACCAGTAAAGACCTTCGCTAATGATGCCATGCCATGAGGTTCACTCTCGTTATATCCATTGAAATATCGTTCATAAACAAGTTGTCCATTGTGTACCACGACAAAAGCATCCGTTTTGTTATCGTCTAAAAGTTTTTTTAGAGGAGTTGTATTTCCAAATCTACGCTCCACAGCAAAATCGTCTAAGTTTTGCGATGTGGTAGAGAAATTAGAAACGTGATCCGGGTTATGTTTTACCTCGTTAATTAAAGTGAATTCTTTCATATGTGTGTACGACCAACGTAAGTACGGATCATCTAACCAATTTTTCTTCGTCACGTTATTTTTCGATGGGATTGTTTTATTATGTTTGAAGTATGTAAAACCGAGCCCTGTAATTACAAATATAAATGTAATTATGAGTAAGTGTAGGGGAGATTTTTTAAGTTTCATATCGGTCCCTCCTTTTTATTTCTATTATTATAAGTATACGCTTCTAGTGAAAGAAATACAAAATAAGGAAAGTAAACTTCCCCGTTTACTTTCCTTATTCGTGTTAAGCGGAAACTTTTCCGTCTGTATGTTGTTTCTTGAATTTTTGTTTTCGTCCGTGTAATCCATAATAGAGAAGTAAAGTGAAAGCAACGATAATAGCTGCGATAAAATACATATTATGGTAACTTGATTTCGCTGCGACGATACCTAAAATGAAAGAACCAAAACCGAGACCACTATCAAAGAATGAGAAGTACGTAGCTGTCGCAGAACCACGTCGATGGTTTGCAGCGGCAGAGATCGCAATCGTTTGGAAACTTGGAATTAATGTTCCGTAACCTAAACCGATTAACATACCTGCGCCAAGGAACCAAAACGGAGTTTGTGCTTGACTTAAAATGAACATCCCAATTGTGAAAATAATAATAGCTGGGTAAACAAGTACATTTTCACCGAAGCGATCAAAAATCTTTCCTGTAAATGGACGAGAAATTACAACAACGAGTGCGTATACAATAAAGAAGTAACTAGCAACTTCTCCTAAACCGATTTCTTTCGCATAAATAGGAATAAAGGATAAAATACCACTATAAGAAAAGGCTAAAACAAATCCTGTCAGAGCAATCGGAATAGAGGATGGTTCAATTAAGTCCTTCCATTTCATTTTTTCTCGTTTTTGTTTGCTCACTGGTACTTCATGCGGAATATTTACAAGTAGTCCTAATAAAAATGCAAGTAATGAAAATACGGAACAAACGATAAATAGTACAGTAAATGAAAAATGAGAAATAATTGTTAAACCTAAAAAAGGACCAATTACCATAGGCAGACTCATGAATACGCCGAAATATGCAAGTGCTTCGCCTCGTCTATGAGCTGGCGCAACATCAGTTACAATTGTTCCTGTGGCTGTTGTTGCCATACCGAACCCAATACCATGTAAGAAGCGAAGGGCAAGTAATAAAAATAAACTTTGTGCACCGAAATACATAACGGTAGCAGCTAAAAATAATGAAAGTGAAATAAATAAAATTTTCTTTCTCCCTAATTCATCGAGCCATTTTCCTGTAAATGGTCTACATAAAACAGATGAAATAAGAAAAACAGTTGCAACTAAACCAATTTCCTCAGGTTTTCCTTTTAGGCCGTCTATTACATAGACAGGCAGAGTAGTCATAAGCATATAGAATGTTAAGAAGAGAAATAGACTACTAAAACAAGTTCCGAGGAAATCCTTTGTCCAAAGTTTCTCACTTTGCATCGTCATCCCTCCAATTTAATCTAAATTTTTAATGATTTTTTGTAACACTTCAAATGCTTGATGTAAATCATCTTCGTTAATATCTTCTAGTGTTTTTTCTTCGAAAGTATCAACTTCTTCTTGCCATACCGGAATCATTTTTATCGCTGTTTCTGATAAAGAAATGAGCTTCTCACGACGATCTTTTCCTTCTGTACGAATAATCCAACCCATCGTTTCCATACGTGTTAACGTACGAGTCATCGTTGGTGATTCAACATTTAAGTATTGGCACAA
This sequence comes from Bacillus sp. 16GRE42, assembly GCF_019837435.1. Lineage (NCBI taxonomy): Bacteria > Bacillati > Bacillota > Bacilli > Caryophanales > Bacillaceae > Bacillus > Bacillus sp. 16GRE42. The sequence continues at coordinate 765,820 of NZ_JADAXF010000001.1, read as the reverse complement.
TTCTGTTTGCGTACAAGAACCGGTTTGATTAATGCGGAAAATAACAGCCCATTGCGCACTGAATAGCCCAGTTGGAGATACGCGTTCATTAAATTTCTTTGTGAATTTTCGAGAAGTCTGGCTGACAATGTGAAAAAAATGTTGTTTTTCGTCCATGTATTTTGATCCTTTCAAATTAGTTACCTAGCTAACTATATACTTTTTTATTATAATTGTCTAGTAATAGACATGTTGAGTTATGTAAAAATTTCGTATAGGCTTTATGTTGAGAACGTACATTCTGTATGTTATTCTTTAAGTAAGTAAAGAATTTTCTTTCTATTAATTAGAATGGGGGAACTTGTGATGATTAAGCCTGCAACAATGGAGTTTGTTTCACTATCGAACGGAGAAACGATTGCGTATCAGGAAGTTGGAAGGCAAAATACAGAAATTCTTGTACTCATTCACGGAAACATGACATCGTCACAACATTGGGATTTAGTAATTGAAAAGCTGCAAGATCGATACCATATTTACGCTCTTGATTTAAGAGGATTTGGCCAATCAACATATAATCAATCGATAGATTCATTACAAGACTTTGCAAGAGATGTAAAACTATTTATCGATCAATTAAAACTAGAGAAATTTTCATTAATGGGCTGGTCAATGGGCGGTGGTGTTGCGATGCAATTTACAGCGAATCATCCAACATTTGTTGAAAAGTTAATTTTAGTAGAATCAGTAGGCATGAAGGGATATCCAATTTTTAAAAAAGATATAAACGGGCAGCCAATCGTATCAAGTTTAGTAAAGACGAAAGAAGAGGTTGCACAAGATCCCGTACAAATTGCTCCAGTGCTAGATGCGATAAAAAATATGAATAAATTATATTACCGTACAGTATGGAATCTATTAATATATACACATAATCAACCTGAACCGGACCGTTATGACAAGTATTTAGACGATATGTTAACGCAGCGTAATTTCGTAGATGTGAATTATGCGCTCATTACATTTAATATTTCGGATGAACATAACGGAGTTGTAGAGGGAAATAAAGAAATTCATCATATTAAAGCTCCGACACTCGTCATACAAGGTGACAGAGATTACGTCGTACCGCAAGTAGTCGGTGAGGAATTAGCAAAACATTTGCCAAATGCAGAGTTAAAAGTGTTAGAGGATTGCGGTCATTCGCCTTTTATTGATTGTTTAGATGTATTTATAAAACATGTAGAAGATTGGTTAGAATAGAAATAATCCCCGAAATGAGAAGTGTTGCATATACTATAACATTTGTATGTATAAGGGGAGAGAGTCAATGCATAATCCGCTTTTAATATATCATTCTCCATATAACCATCACCAACATATAAAATTTATTATTGATCCGATGTATATGCAAGTTTCACCATCTGTAGTTCCATTACAAATGCAATACCCGCAGCCACCAATTGCTAGTGCACAGCAATACTTATATGGCTCATCATTTTATGGAAATCCATATTTCAAGCACTTTCACCACAATGTGAAAGCGCAAGTATGGGAAGGATAAGAAGCTAAAAGATTCATTCTTTTAGCTTCTTTTTTATTGCGAATATTCGTACACGCATTTGAAGAAACAGTTTATAATAAAAGGTGGACAGCGTGAGAAGGAGAGGGAAAGGGATGTCAATGCGTTTTACATTTTGGATTATGGTTGGAATTGTAGCAATCTCGGGTTTGTCACAAGGGATGCTCTTACCTGCCATTGCAATGATTTTTGAACAAGAAGGGGTTAGTTCAAGTATTAACGGTATTCATGCGACGGCATTATACATTGGGATATTAGTTATTTCACCGTTTCTTGAAAAACCGATGCAAAAGTTTGGAATGAAGCCAATTATCGTTATTGGTGGGTTTCTCGTTATTATTTCATTATTCTTTTTTACACAAACTTTTTCATTTTGGGTATGGTTTATTCTTAGATTTCTAGTTGGAGTCGGAGATCATATGCTTCATGTCGGAACACAAACATGGATTACGACAACATCAGACCCGAGTAAAATTGGTAGACAAGTATCGATATACGGTGTATTCTTCGGAATTGGTTTTGCGGTTGGTCCGTATTTAGCAAGCACTGTGCAGTACGGTCTTGCAACGCCATTTATTATATCTACGATACTTTGCTTAATAGGTTGGCTTTTATTACTCCCAACGAAAAATGCATTCCCGGCGCAAGATGAAAGAGAAGTGAAGGGTGAATCATCATTTTCTCGTTATAAACAAGTTGTTGGATTAGGATGGATTGCATTACTAGGACCGCTTGCATATGGTGTACTGGAAGCAATGTTAAATAGTAACTTACCAGTATACGCGCTTCGTAAAGGATGGTCTGTTTCAGATGTATCCTTCTTATTACCAGCGTTCGCAGTTGGGGGCATTATTACACAAATTCCGCTCGGTATATTAAGTGATAAATACGGAAGAGATCGTATTTTAACGTGGACGTTCAGCGTAAGTACGGGTATTTTCCTACTTACAGCAGTATTTGATCAATATTACTGGATCGTTTTTGCCTGTATGCTGTTAGCTGGTATGGTCATTGGATCGTGTTTCTCATTAGGTCTTGGATTTATGACAGATTTATTACCGAGGCACTTACTACCAGCAGGTAATATATTATCTGGAATCGCCTTTAGTTTAGGTAGTATTATGGGACCTGTATTAGGAGGCGTATTTATAGAAAAAATACAGTATACAAGCTTTTTTATTGCGGTTATGATTATAATGGGAATTCTCGCAATGGTATATATGGTCTACATGAAGAATCAATTCGCATCAAGAAAAATAGAAAGTAGGTTAGGGCATGACAAAACAACCTAATAAAAAGAAATTTGAAGTACTCGAAAACGAAACAATTACAGACTGCTTAGCACGTATGGAACGAGAAGGCTATGCGCCATCACGTCGCATGGAAGAGCCAATCTTTCATGAAGTGAAGAAAAACGGCAAAACAGAAGTTGAACCGTGTGGTAGGAAAATTGTTTTTGAGGGAAAATTGAAGTAATAAGTTATATAAAAAGAATGTGCTTTTGGGTACAAGCAAGATAAAACATATAGTCACATAAAAAACGCTGTTGATTCCAATATCAATAGCGTTTTTTATTGTTACAAAATATATAGGTCAAAATGAATTTCTGCTTGAATGGAACTAGCAAAATCAATTATATCTTTTTGTAAATACATCGCGGGTGATTCGTTATTCTTCACTTGAATCACTACTATAAAAAGGTACTCTAAACTATATTTCTTCTTGAGATGTTTTAATTGTTCTGTTTTCCCTTCAAGGAATTTTAGAATAACATGCAACTGATTATTTATATCGTATGATTCTTCGTATCCAGTGCTTAAAGTCCAATCCGTCTCTTTTCTATATATGATTTTGGTGGATACAAGATTCGGATTATCACGTCTTGCAACAACATCACCTTTTTTATAAATTCTTGTAGGCTCGATACTTAGGGCGTCAGTAATTGCTTCAACAGGGAATATATCACCCGTTGCACTAAAATAAGCCATAACTTTGGTCTTATCCAGAATGGTTCCTCCTCTATTATTAAGATGTTAATCTTATTACATTATAAAAATTTATGAATGTAAATAGAATTTTTATCCTGCTATTTGTGGGCAGCAAAGCTTCTAATGAGAGGAAAGTAGGTGAGAGCCAATTATCCATAAAAGCATGATTAGTGTGTGTGAATAAAACCTTACTAGTTTCATTGTATTGAATTCCAGCGTTGGGATATTAGTGAAAGCTGGATACCTATACCTTTGTAGGAAAGAACAATTATACAAAAGTAGGATGCTTAAAAATATATTAATTTGTATGATAAAAACAAAACATATTTTTAAAAATCAGAATGTAGGGGAGGGGGAAATATATAATGATACAAAGCATATATGAAACTCATTTACATGTAAGGAATTTAGAAAAGGCGATAGATTTCTATCAAAATAAGTTAGGCTTAACGGTAGCAAAAAAACTATTGAAAAGACGAGTTGCGTTCTTTTGGATAGGAGAAAATAAAGAGCAAATGCTCGGGTTATGGGAAATGCATACGAATGAAGAGTTTGAGACGAAACACTTCGCCTTTCGTGTAGATTTAGAGTTTTTAAATGCTTCAAAATTATGGTTAGAGAAACGTGGAATAAAGGTAGTAGGGAGTCAGGGAAAAGGAAATCGAGAACCGATTGTCCAAAGATGGATGCCAGCTGCAAGCGTATATTTTCTAGATTGTGATGGAAATAAATTAGAGTTTATTTCCATGTTATATGATGATCCAGATGAATTAGAATATGCAACGTATTTAAGTGAATGGGATGCTGAGCATCAAGAAAAATAAAGTTTAATCAGTGGGAGCTTTATAGATTTGTACTATGTAAAATAGATAGGAATACAAAAAGATCCCTCAAGAAAAAGCGTGTTCTTGAAGGATCTTTTTATACTTTATATATTTATATTGTTTGTAACTTAATAACGATCTTCAGCTTTAGATATTTCAGCGCGTTGAATATAACCATCAGAGAAGCTGAAATAAAGAGAATAGCTTCCTCGATTATATATAAAGCCTTCACTAGTCATATCCTCACCGATTCCATCTGGTTCACCAAACCACTCTTTTAATTCGTTGATAGAGATATCCATTTTCACCCATATATATCTAGCGTCTGAAGGGTACATATCAATATTATAATCTCCGTATACCGCTGTATTAGGGGCATCACATTCTGTACATGGTGCTTGCTTCCAAACATCAGGCGCTCCAAATTCTTTTTTTACCTCAGATATATCTTTACCTAGTGCATCTAATTTAAATGGACCAAACGTCCCATTCTGTAAAGCTGTTGTTAACATTTGTTTCAGTTCTTCTTTTGAGTTGATGTTGAAATTATAAGATCTGTTCTTGGCTATTGCATTATAGAAAAATTGTGCGTATTGCTCACGCTTCACAATCATGTTGCCATTAAAATTACCTGATTCGTCACCTTGTGCTATACGGTTACTACGCACTGCATTTACAGATTCATAGGCCCAATGACCTTTTGGTACATCTTTAAAGCTCCCTTGTCCTTTTGATTCTAGATGAAATGCTTTTTGTAACACTACTGCCATCTCATACCGAGTTAAAACATCATCTGGACGAAATGTACCTGATCCATCACCTGTCATAATTCCAGCTTGCGCAATGGCTTTAATATCCTTTTCAAACATATGATTTGTAATGTCACTAAACATATTCGCCTGTTTATCGTCTGCTATTAAACCTAAATGTCGATTGACTAAAGAAGCTACCTGTCCTCTAGTAACATTGTCCCCAAAACCAAATTTCCCATTTCCGTATCCCTTATAAATCCCTGCTGATGCTAAGTAATCGATAGCAATTTTTGACCAGTGGTCCTTTGGTACATCTGTAAATACAGTGTCATTATTGCTAACTACCTTATAGCTATTTGCATTACCATTTGTTTTCGTAGTTGTTTCTGCATTTACTGTGCCTACCATCGTTGTAGTTGCTAGTGCTGCGGTTAGTACGAATCCAAAAAACTTTTTAACTTTACTTGTTTTTCTGCTCATTTGTGTGCCCCCTTGTTAAAGTAAACATATTGAATAACCTTAGTAAACATTTAATATACTTAAATGTTTACATCGAGATTATAACATATAAATGATAAATGTTTACCATAAATTTCTATGGAATAAATATCTATTTTGCTAATCTGCATGAAACTTAATCATAGTATCTATAAATATTCATCTCTATTTAAAAATGGTATATAGAGTGAAATGTAAAGTAACTCAAAAATATACAATAAAAGTTGATTTTGAAGTTATTTCTATAAATCCATTCAACGAAATTATTTAAATCCCTTTTCGCTATTTGTGAACAGTAAAACGTTCCTTTTTTCAATCTACGATAGAAGATAGAACATATATTTGGTATAATCAAAACATACTATATGAAACGATGTACATGAGTTTGATATTTATGTAATAAGGTAAGGAATACATAACAATAACTACGCTATAGGATTCAGTTCATGTTATACAAATCGATCGTTAGAAAGGAAAAGAAGTAATGAATCAAATTTCATTTGAAGATTTATTTGAAGAAGAAAACGAGAAAGGAAAGGTGGAGGTGACTGAAATACCAGTACCTTTATCACCACTGCAAAAAGATATATTGGAATTAATGGATTCTGAAGAAATAAGTGCACTTGAGCTATGTGAACAATTAATACGAGCTGGAAAAATATCAGATGAAAGATTCACAACGAATAAGCCTAAAGCATATGGAGAAGTATGCTTACTATTAGAAGGTTTTGTTAAAGAAGGAAAGCTTATTTTTGTCAAAAGTGATGAGAAAAGAGATAGGGTTTATAAATTGAATGAAGAAATGTTTAACGCATAAGGTGTACAAGAGGGGATGAATAATTTCCAGGGGAAGTTCATTCGTTTTTCTCATCAAAAAGGTGTCAATCTTGCTTAGATTGACACCTTTTTGATCATTTAACATCTAACATACTTACGTTTGAAACCAAGTCTTCCTCTATCAAGTTCTTTCTGAATACTTTCTGTAGCATTTAGCAAACTGCTCTTTTTATTTTCACGTTTTACTTCGACTATACCAACTTCTTTTGCGATTTCGACTGCCTTTTCGTGTAGTGGCACATATGAAATCGCTACTGTGTTTAGAAAAGTATTCATAGCGGATTTTGTTCGTTCTGGCGAATCATGAATCGTATTGTTCACCATTTCAAGCATATTGGAAATTTTGCTTTCGGAAAATTCATTGTCTTTACGATTGCCTAAAAGCCAGCAGTAGCAACTCCAGCCTGCAGACATTCGTAGCTCGTCTCCACTTGCAATCCATGTATCAGCAACGTCTTGTGCCATATTTGACTCTGATAAAGTTACTGCTACAACATAATCAGATAGCATATAAAAATACGCCCCATCCATCCACCGATTAAAATCCGATTCACTCATAGCTTTTGGATCGGCAATAATGCCTGCAAAGTACATAGCATCGTAGTTGCCTGTGGCATAAAGTTCTTCAGCTAATTCTTGATTTAATTTTATTTTTTTAGCGATTGGTTTCATAGCACCTATGGCTACGCCGAAAACTGGCTCGTGTGCGCCGTTAGATATGTATATTTTTTTTGTTCTTTCTTTACCAAGGGCCTCAAGCTCTTGCATAACTGTATTAAAATCCATTGCTGTGCACTTCCTTCCTTAATATAAAGACCATTTTAACTGCGAACAACTAGCCTATATTTTTTATCATGTCTTCCATACATCTCAATTTTAAGTCTTATGTGAGTAGGATGTCCACTTTGTGTAATTTATCGATAATTTAGTTAGTTGTTTATTGTTGTGAAGATACAACATGAAGATAAAAGGGGGAGAAACAATATGGATGTATGGCTCTCCGCATAGTGAGGGGATGTAAATAATGCTTTCTCTTTGACGCGTTTGCTGTAGTATCATGTTATCCTTTAATAAGGTAATAAATGGGGTTTTATATTAAATATGTGAGGTCGATTCTAAATGATAAAGAAATTTACTAGAGTGGTACTAACTACGGTGATGCCAATCAGTTTCATTATGGGTTGTGAGAACGATGAAAAAACTAAAGCAAAAGAGCCGAAAGTGGTACAATCTGAGAAAAAGGACTATATGGATTATTCATATGGTAGCAAAGGTATATTAGTAAGTGGCAAAGCGAAAGAGCGTCAACAATACGAGGTTGGGTTTATAGATGATAACAAGTTAATAGGGATTGATGAAAATATCGAGGACTGTATTATTTTAGATAATAAAGATGAAGCAAGTTACATTTGGAAACAAGTAGAGCGGGGAGCTATTATTGAAGTGCAATTTGGTAAGGACCGCAACGATATCGTAGGCGTACAACTAGTAGGAGATCGTGATCCATATGAAATTAGTGATAAGTTTGATCGAAATACGATAAATGAGATTGTCGAAAACGTTAAAGGGAATTTGTAATAAAAGTTAAAATGAAAAAATGTAAGTTTACTTTATTAATTATCCCTTTTGTGAGTGTTTTTGACGGTACTTATAATTAGTTGTAAAATAATGTTCGTTAAGGGGTTTTATAGAAATTTGACTTAGAAACTATGATTTGCCTGCTGAGGATAGAAAGTATTTATAAAAGGATATAATAAACATATTTTTATACATACATAAGTGATGAAAAAGTTATATTAGAAGTACATAGTAGATTCATAGTCTTTCACTAATGAGAAGATAAAGGGAGGTTAAGATATTTACACGAGCTGTGTAAATATTACATATAGCAATGAATACAATTATAAAAAAAAGAGTAATTGCACTATCAACAAGTTTAGTAATGTTAGGGAGCGCACCTTTAGTGATATCAGCAGAAGAGAGTAAAAATCTTCAAACTGATCAACTTCTTATCGCGCAAGGGGAGAGTGGCACGAGCGGATTAAGTTATTCTAATTTCAATCTAGAAACTCCAGATCACATGCAAATTAACGAAGCAGAAGTATCAGAAAACGAGAAAATACTTCTAGAAGAATATAAGCATAAACATTCTGAAACAGAAGAACTAAATAAAATGAAAGAAGCTAAAACAGGTCAAGTAGCAGAAGATGAAGCTATTTCAAACATTGAAAAGGCATTTGAACATGTAGATGGTCGAAATGATGGTTCTCCTCGCGAAATGAAGCCGGTTGAAAAGCCAAGAGCTATTCAGTATAGTGCATCGATGACTACAAAGAAATATGGAACACTTGCAGGTGCCCCGTTTGTAGAGTGGATTGTTCCAGCAGGAAATCCTGATATTCGCCCGGCCAATCCGATGAAAGCACGTTACATTACAATTCATGAGACTGCAAACACAGCTCGCGGTGCGAATGCTGAAAATCATGCGAAATATTTGTATAAACAAGCAACGGAAGGTACGTTCCGAACAGCTTCATGGCATTTTACAGTAGACGATAAACAAATCTATCAGCACCTACCAACAAATGAAAATGGTTGGCATGCAGGAGATGGTGATGGCTCAGGAAACAGAGAATCTATCGGTATTGAAATTTCAGTTAACCAAGACGGAGATTACAATAAAGCGTTAGAGAATGCGAAGCGACTTGCAGGTTACTTAATGAATAAAGAAGGAATTAGCGCGGATCACATTTACAGGCATCAACAATGGAGCGGAAAAAAATGTCCTGATATTTTAATTTCTCGTGGGAATTGGACTGGCTTCGTACAAGGTATTCAATGGTATGCAAATGTTAATGCGCAAATTGACTCGCCTTTACAAGAAAGAAACGAGTTATTTGATTCAAATGAATTTAATCCAGCGGAACCTAGCATGGAGCTAGTCGTTAATGGTGACGGTATAAACGTACGTAGCGGTGCAGGAATTGAACATCAAACTGTTCGTAAAGCTTCAAACGGAGACCGTTACAAAGTGTTAGCAGTTAAAGACGGTTGGTACAAAGTAGGAAATGGAGAATGGATTTTTTATAATCCAAATTGGATTAAAATTAACTACAATGTACCAAAAGAAGAAGTACAAAAGCCAAAAGATGATATTACAGGTGGATGGTTTGAGGGACATATTCGTAAACTTCACAGTCTAGGTATTATGCATGGGGAAGGAAATGGTGTATTTGCGCCTTACCGTAATGTAACGAGAGCTGAGTTTGCGACATTAATCGCAAATGCTCTTAAACTACCAGAAGGAAATAAGTCATTTATAGATATTAACAAAGCGCATTCATCACTTCATAGCGGTATTAAACGTAGTGCAAGTGCAGGGATTATTAGCGGTCGTGGCGGAGGGGTTTTTGACCCGAATGCACCAATCACTCGTGAAGAAGCATCGATTATGATTGATAACGCATTACAGTATAAAGGTGTTACAGGTGAATTAGTCGCATTACCATTTAGGGATACACATTTGATCACATACAAACAGCCTGTTCAACGATTATACAGCTTGCAGGTAGTTACTGGCGTTGGAAATAATGAGTTTAATCCTAAAGGTACAACAACTCGTGGTGAGGCAGCTGCCTTTTTAGTGAAGATGTTAGATGCAAGTCAAAAATAGAAAGAATGGTAAAGGAGCTATCCAAAATGAAAATTTGGAACAGCTCCTTTTTATTTTAGCCCCTATGAAGCCCCTTCCAAGCCCCTCATAAGCACCTACCAAGTAATAAATCACTAAAAAAACAAAACAAAAACAAAAACAAAAACAACTACAAGAACAACAAAGCGCGAAAAAATAAAACCGGCGTTGTAGTAGTTAAAAAAGTTTGGAATTCAAATGCAAAAACAAAGCCCTTATTCCTATATGTATATTGAAAGATTGAATTCTGCCTTTTTATGAATAAAAGGAGGAGGTAAATATATGGCGGTGTACCGTAATGTGCAGGTGAGCTTTTGGCAAGATGAATTCATATTAGATTTAACGCCAGAGGAGCGTTATTTTTACATATATTTGTTAACTGGTACGAAAACGAAGCAATGTGGAATTTACGTATTACCGAAGCGTGTGGCAGAACTGGAAACAGGCTACAGTATGGAAACTGTTGAGAAGCTGTTAAATAGATTTGTTGAATACGGAAAGATTTTATACTATGCGGAAACGAAAGAGTTATACATACTAAATTGGCTACACTATAACCCTATTTTAAATACAAATGTAGAGAAGTGTGTGTTACGTGAGTTAAAGACTGTAAAAAATAAAGAGTTCATACATATGTTTTTATGTAAATGTCTTGAAGAAGAATGGAAGATTCCATTGTTATTGCAGCATTTTGGTATGCCAAAAGAAGAGGATAATAGTAGTTTACAAGAAGTTGTTGAGGAGAAGGAAGAAGAGATAGAAGAGGATACGTTGCATAGTGAAGTTTATAAGTTTTACGAACGACATATAAGTAATCTATCTCCATATATCGTGAAAGAATTGAAAGAGTGGATACAAAAGGTTTCAGGAGAGACAGTACGAAAGGCACTTAAAATTGCGTTTGAACATAATAAGCGAACGCTTGCTTATGTGAAGGGGATTTTGAGGAATTGGTGTAAGAAAGGGCGAGTAGATTTCATTGAAAGAAAGGAAGGTGTACATAAGAGAGAGGTATGTAGTTTGTATGATCCGTAGTATGAGAAAGTATGGGTTTTTCAACTTTTCTAAAAGGTTCTTCATTAAATAGTAGCGAATAGTTTGGGAAAGGAGGGGTTATATGGAAGTCGTCATAAAGAAGAAACGAACTAGAGGTAAGAAAATTTTCATTTGGTCTAGTAGTATCGTTCTTTTGTTAGTTATTTGTACAGTGATTTTTTTGAACATATATACGCTTAGTTCTGTGCCAAAGATAGATGGAACGATAAAGCTAGAGGATTTACAATATGCTGTTCAGGTAAAGCGGGATAGTAAAGGGGTACCGCATATTAAAGCGGAAAATGCACACGATTTATATTTTTCGCAAGGGTATGTACAAGCACAAGATCGTTTGTTTCAAATGGATTTAAGTAGAAGGCAAGCTTCTGGGATGTTAAGTGAAGTTGTAGGGGAAGCAGCTGTCGATCGAGATAAGTTGTTTCGAACACTCGGTTTACGACGAGCAGCCGAAGCGTCTGTTAGTCAATATGACGGGGAAGCGAAATATGCCCTGCAGTCATTTGCTGATGGGGTGAACGCTTTTATACGCGAGGCAAAAGAGGAAAAGAAATTGCCAGTTGAGTTTACTATATTAGGTTATGAGCCTACTGAATGGTCCATTGTTGATACGTTAACGATTGGAAAGTATATGGCATTTGACTTAGGTGGACATTGGCACGGACAGGCGTTTCGATATTGGGCGCTAAAAAATTTACCGAAAGAGCAAGCAAATGAGCTATTTCCTACATATCCGAAAGATGCACCTAGATTGTTAGCTGAACTGAAAAATACAAATGTGGACGTAGCACAAAGTTTTGCAAAAGCGGTCATTCCGCCAGAGTTTAATGGTAGTAATAACTGGGGCATAAGCGGTGAGAAGAGTGCGTCTGGTAAGCCAATTTTAGCGGATGATCCTCATTTATCTCTTGCGACGCCTTCTATTTGGTATCAATCGAAACTTGAAATGAAAGGTTTGAATGTGAGTGGCGTTATTTTGGCAGGAGTACCAGGTGTTATTTTAGGTCACAATGACAAAATAGCATGGGGTGTTACGAATACTGGTCCTGATGTGCAAGATTTATATATTGAGAAGCGAAATCCTAATAATGAAAATGAATTTTTGTATAACGATAAGTGGGAAAAAGCTACTGTTGTTGATGAATCTATTAAAGTAAAAGGCGGGAAAACAGTTCCGTATAATGTGACGGTTACGAGGCATGGACCAGTTATTTCAGAGTTTGCGGATAAAGGAAAAGAGAAAACGAAAACGGTATTCGCTTTGAAATGGACTGCTTTGGAGCCTTCTGCTGAATTAAAGGCCGTATTAAATATGAACAAAGCGAAAGATTGGAATGAGTTTGAAACGGCACTTCAAGACTTTCATACACCAACTCAAAACTTTGTATTTGCATCAAATGACGGCACAATTGCTTATAAAGCGAATGGAAATATACCAGTGCGTAAAAAAGGTGACGGGAGTTTGCCAGTGCCAGGGTGGACAGATGAATATGAATGGGAAGGGTATATCCCATATGATCAACTTCCAAAAGTAATAAATCCAAAACAAGGGTTTATTTCAACTGCAAATAATAAAATTGTGGATGATAATTATCCGTACCATATTAGTAATACGTGGGCGCAGCCATATAGACAAATGCGTATTCAAGAATTTTTACAAGAGAAAGAAAAGTATACGGTGAAAGATTTAGAAGAGCTACAGATGGATCAAAAAAATTTATACGGGAAAGAATTTGCTCCTATATTGTTAAAAGAGTTAAATAAAGCATCTTTAAATGAAGTAGAGAAAGAAGGCGTAAAACAATTAACAAAGTGGAATTTTAACGATAGTAAAGATGAAGCAGCACCATTACTATTCCATTTATTAATGAAAGAGATTTCGAATACGTTATTTTCAAAAGAAATACCGAAAGATGTGATGGAGTTATTTGAAGGGAAGTCACAAGTAGTTGATGAATTGATTCGAAAAGAAGTGGCAGGAGAAAATAGCGCTTGGTTTACGAAGTACGGAGGTTTCACGAAAGTTGTGCATACATCGTACGAAAATGTAATGAAGAAATTACAGAAGGAATATGGCCCTGATGTTGCGGAGTGGAAGTGGGGCGATTACCATCAACTGGCGTTCACACATCCAATTTCAAAATCATCTAGTATGCTAGCACTACTTGCATTTAATCGTGAAAAACCAATTCCAATCGGCGGCAGCCAAGTTACCGTTCAAGCAGCGAGTTACGGAGAAAACGGTATTGTCAATCACGGAGCTTCTTGGCGATTCGTGATTGATACGAAAGATATGTCAAACGGTTATCATATCGTAGGACCAGGACAATCGGGACATTTTAGAAGCGATTGGTACCATGATCAAATAGATGATTGGGTAAACGGAACGTATCATACGACTTCATTGAATACGGAGGGGATAGAGGGGAAGGTGTTAACTTTAGAGCCGAAGTGATAATATTTCCACTGATGAAAACTGTTAAATTAGAACATAACCAAGTTCTTAAATAATTTTAAAAGCCTACTATCAGATAAATTGATAGTAGGCTATTGTATTTTAGAGGATAAGATTCAATGATTTTATTATGACAAAACAGTAAGTGTTTTAACATTTACTTATACGATAACGGGCCTTATTTACTCTGTTACAAAAGAAACCACAGAAAGCGTTCTTTTTTTGTTACTCATTTTTATACACCGCAAAACATTTTGTTATTCAATAATTCCAATTTCTAGAGCCTTTTGAACAGCTTCTTCTTTGTTACGAACTCCTAGCTTTGTATAAGCTGTGGAAGCATAATTTCTGACCGTACCATTCGATAAATATAACCTTGATGCTATGGTAGTGTAACGAAGTCCTTTTGCTACTAGCTGCAATATTTCTATCTCCCTAGCTGTTAGCTCATAAGCGGTTGCTTTTGATTGTGGTGTCTCTTTTTGCTCATCAAACTTCTCAAATATTTTGTGAGACATTTCCTGATCAATTAGTGTCCCACCTTTGTGAATAAGTCGGATCGTATTAGCTAGCTCCAACGTTTCAATAGATTTGAGTAAAAAACCATCCGCACCGTTGCGAAGCGATTCCAACGCCTGTTCGGTATCTTGAAACGTTGTAAAAATCAATACGCGGATATGTGGCCATTGTTGCTTAATCTTTTTGGTTGCTTTGATTCCATCCATGTGCTGCATATCTAAATCCATAAGTATAACATGGGGTTGAAGGCGCCCACACAAATCGATGGCTTGATTGCCATCCTCAGCCAAACCGACTACATTTAAATCTTCATATCTATCGAGTAATGTCCTCAAACTTTCTCGAACAAATGGCTGATCGTCTACAATTAACAAACGAATAAGTCCATCTTTTATTTCAGTTTGTCGTGGTATGGTACATGTAACAAGCATTCCTTCCTCTGGCTTTGTATATACAGACAATTGACCTTGCAAGTTCATTGCCCGCTCTTTCATCGCATTCATCCCGAAGCCTTCCTGCCATTCTACATTTCCTTTTCCATTATCTTGAACTTCTAACCTCGTATATTGTTGTTCAAACTGCAATGAAACTATAATTTCAGTTCCCTGACCATGACGTACTGCATTCGTAAGAGACTCTTGTAAGCAACGAATGAATGCGATCTTCGCTTGCCGAGACAATTGATATTCCTCTCCGAATGTCCGAAAACTTACATTTACCTGGGCGTGCTCCTGAAATTCGGCTCCAAGATTTTGTAGAGATTGAATCAAGGAAGGCGATTGACACGGAGAATCCATTTGATGTAGGTAACCTCTCACGTCCTCGATGCTTTTCCGTCCCATTTCAAGCAGAGAGTCTAGCCTCTGTATACCCATTTCAGTAGAAATTTCGGTACGCAACGTTTCCATTCCCATAATAATAGAAGTATAAGCGTGACCAACTGTATCATGAAGCTCATTCGACAGTCTGTTTCGTTCCTCTGCCAGTGTAATGCGTTCAATCTGAGACATATACTGCTCAAGTACCGCGTTTTGTTTACGAATTGCTTCATTTTGCTTATGATTGACAATTAATAAATGAAAGGCGAATCCCATTACATAAGCGAATCCATAATAGATGACCATAACCCAATAGCTATTACTTGGCGCAACCGCATAGAAAATTCCAGTTGTTATAAAAACTGTTGTTGGAGCTGTCCAATAATAGGACAAATGCTTACTATTTGCTGCGATAAGAAACACTGATATAAGAAAAATATTGTAAGCCTCTGGAAATAAAGAGGTTAAATATATACATAGTCCACCATAAAGCAATATTTCTGTGAATAAATAATATTTATAATTGAATAGTAAGGCTACCCATGGAACAGAGAAGGCAATAATTTCCCAAAGAATAATAATCCAAAGTGGTAATGTTAAACCATCCTGAAAATTTAATGTAGCTAGAATGATAGACACACTAGCAAGTAGACGGATTCCTAACATAATCCAATCATACCAAAACCAATATTTAACCATATCAAACAAGTCATTTACCCCCTAAATAGCCTACCTTTTTACTTCCTATATTATAATTTAATCCTTCCTGCCTTATTATACTTTTTATTTTAAAACGGCGATACTACTCACAGACTGCAAATTTCTATTGATTTAGTTGCCGAATCATACTACGTGTATAGCCTCCAATTTTCTTTGTCAAACCATCTACTATTCTAATACTTATGGCGATACATACTATACCCATAAACATTACAAAGAGTGACTTGGTAAAAGTATCTATCTGTATGAATATAATGTTCATTTCGATGTATCGATACAGTAGTGGTGCCAACAGCAACATAAGTGGCATTACATAAAAAATGGTTGCACTAATGAGACTAATAATGCCAATCGCAAATTTCTGCATTAACCAATAGACAGCAGACCAAGTGCGACGATCTGTAAGCACTAATTTCATCTGAGCCCAGTTCGATGTATCCATTGTTATCCTTCTATCGTAAGAGTCTGTTGAAATGTCTGTATAAATTTTCGTCTGTATGCGCTCGAATTGGATAAAAGGTGTAGTAGTCTGTAGTACGCGTATAACTAGTGGAATCCCAATTACCGTGAATGAAAGGGTGAAGCTGAATAGCAGAGCTATTAGATAAAAACAAAAATAAAACAAGCCTGTAACGAAAGTTAGCAATAAAAAATAACCATTCTGGATGAATCTTGATTTCATAAAGTTCATCGCTCCTATCTATGTAATAACCGAATTGTACTGCTTTTTTTGTCATTCTCACTAGTGTAAAAGTGTCATATGACAGTTCTAAATGATGCTAAAAAGGGGAGAGTAACCTACTTCTGGTTAAAAAAGATGCTTATATTAATCTCCATAAAACAATCCCTTCTGGCAGATGCAAGAAGGGATTGTTTTGTACTTTTATTTAATATGAGATGGACTTGTTTTTCGAATGTGAAAAATAATATCAAATTGCTCAAGCAATGAAGTATCAAAGTATAACGAACTGTTCGGGAGGATTTGTCCCCCTAAACTTAGTAATGGTCTTTTTGCTTTAACCCATTTCTCTGCTTGTCCTTTAAGGTGACGGTTATCCAATAAAAACATGTTATATGGTACTTTTCCGAGGGTATAGTTAAAACTATTTACATTTTGTGGAATCGTATCCGTTGTAATCTTACCCCCGGTGGAAGGATTATATTCGCTGTATAAGGTGAAATTCCCCTCCGTAGTTGTACTACCAATTGTGACGTAATTATTGTCTAAACGTTCCTTTAAAAACTGCCCCGCAACATCAGGGTATAATTCCTCATCGATAATGCCTTTAGCAATATGAATATTGTGTGCCCAAACCATCGTTTTACCACCAAATGTCTCTTGTGCCCACATTGCATGATCGGCCAAGTATTGCTCATGTAGCTTTATCATACTTGGATAGTCGTTAGGCAGTAGCATTGTGGTAAATTTCTCTATTGCACTTGCCGTTGCTTTAACCCAGATGTACTCAGGTGAAACTATTTCTGTGTTGGCTTGCACATTCTCATCTTTTAGTAATCGGGCTACTCTCTCAGCGTTTGCTTTGAACTGCTCTTTCAATTCAGGAGTAAGTTTCATATATTCCTGTACACTTCCAGTAAAAGACGATAATTCTTTATAATTTTCTTCTACTTCTGCCAGCAAATCTGGTCGATGTACCCTTACATAATCAATTACTTTATTAAAGCTACCTTGGTCCAACGTTTTTAAGTCGAGCCCAATAAATTGGATCTTTTTTTTATTGGATGAATCAGCATTATAATCTTTCATCCACTCAATCATGGCTATAATTTCATCAGTAGGATATAACAAGTTTAAAAACTCCCTAGGGTTTCCTTTTCCTGTTTGGATATATTCATTTAGCTTTAAGCCGTTTCCCCAATCTTCTTCCATTGTAAAATTTGTAAAACCCATCTCAGTAACCAAATATTTCACAAGTCGAAACTTCATAGTGAAAATTTCAGAGCTTCCATGAGTATTCTCTCCTAATCCTACATATTGTGCACTCCCAATCATTTTCTTAAGTGGTTTTAAATCCTCAAATGATTTTGACGGCTCTATCGTTTTTAATGGATAAGCCTGTGATTGTATTGATTTAACTATATTTTTTTGGATTGATTGACCTGAATTTTCGACTGCTACCGTTTGAGCGTTTCCTACTTCCCCACATCCTGTGACTAATAAAGCTGTACTAACCATTGCAATTATTCTTTTCTTATTCATTTTTTTCCACCCCAATTGAATTATTTTTAAAAGCAAGATTGATTCATGTACTTGCACGTATCAATTGCCTTCATTCAATTGTTATCTATCCCATATCATATTTTCTAGTTACATATTGTCATAAGGTTAATTGACACAGGTCATAGACTAATCATTACACTTTTGTACTATCGGCTATGACAACTTATAAATAATAATTACATTGATGAGTCGCAAGTAAGACTAGATTATAAATTTGGGAGGGATTTTAAAGATGAATGAATCTGTATGCCAAAATATTTTTATGCTAAGTTGTGTCTGTGGAAATGAGAAGAAGTAAATTCGATAAACAAGTGAATTAAAGGGGAAGGGCGGATTACAATGATATTACACGCAAAATCGTTTCACAATAAAGATAAAATCCAACGTGCTAAAATAGGACTTCAACTCTTTCTGAGTATCTTAATCATTACTTCTATTATCTTAAATGTAGTAGTAATAATTACTAAAAGTATGCCGCTTATTGTGGTATATATGTTTACCCCAGCATTTTCTTCTATTTTGACTCGCATAATACTGAAAGAAGGGTTTAAAGATGTATCTTTTAGTCTCGGTAACTTAAAGATATGGAAGGGGATTGGGTTTGCTCTGCTAATACCTATGATTATTTGTGGAATTACTTATTCTATCGCCTGGTTGAGCGGAATTGCGGAGTTTCAGCATCCCGAAGGTGGTATGTTAGAACCGATCTACAATATACTTGGACTTCAGTATCTACCGGAACCATTCAGTTTCATTTATCTAGTAATATTGAGCGGCATTTTAGGAAGTTTGCTTAACTTAATCCCAGTTTTAGGAGAAGAAATGGGTTGGCGAGGTTATATGCTCACAAGGCTAGTCGATGCAGAGTTTTCACGGCCTATCCTTATTAGTGGATTGATTTGGGCAACGTGGCATGTTCCAATTGTTATTGCTGGTCTATATGTAGAGGGATCATCTATCCTACTTTCAGTACTTGGCATCTATTTTTGTATTGTGCCCTTCAGTTATATTACAGCTTATTTACGACTTATCACAGGTAGCGTTTGGCCTTCGGTTATCATCCATACCACTTGGAATGCCATTATACAAGGACCTTTCGCACGTGCAAGTACAGGATATCAAACTGAGATTTGGATTGGAGAATCTGGCTTGATAACCGCTAGTATTATCTTAATTACTGCAATAATTACGTCTCGAATAGTAAATCTTACTAAATAGCATACGGATGTGTTTTAAATTCAATTAGTGAAATATGACGAGGCGCAATTATGGATGTTCAAAGACATGAAAGTAATACAAATGAGATTCTTATTTCTGCTGAGAGCTATTGAGCAGATGAAGTACGTGATTGCTCGTGAATTAGGAGTCACATTAGGACCGGATACATCAGCACGTGCAAATGGTTCTGTCGGTGGAGAAATTACAAAATGCTTAGTTCGAATGACAGAAGAACAATTAACAGGACAATATAGGTTACAGTAAGTTAAGGTGATAAATAAAAAAACATATATGGATTCTTTTCAGACTGTGGAGAAAATCTTCTCCACAGTCTGTTTTTGTGTAAAAAGAGGAGTAAGGACTTCTGGAAGAAATACAACGGATACTGAAAGCATTGATTCAATTCTTTTGATTTCATCAGTACTCCAGTTGAAAGTTTTTACAATAAGTATAGCGTTTTTTTATTTTGAGGATATAATTTTAACTTCGCTTGATGAGCATGTGGCGTTACCCTATTATGTTTTTCTTATGACTATCAATCGAATATCAAAAATTATGTAATGACCGAAATATATTTTTCGGAAATTTGTTTTTTTATTAATTATATATCTGAATATATAATTTTGTTGAATAGATAAATTATTGACAAAGAGAGGGGTCTATAAAATGAATTTCATTGCAAAATTAATAAACCGCTTATTTTATAATACTATCAGTATAAAAACGTGATGTCTTTTATAACAACGAGGGTTATTTAAGGGGGCAGTTCATTTTTCTAATGAGGAATTGGAGCTGTTTTTATGATGGAATATACTTTCACTTTTAGGAACGGATATTTTCAAATGCTAACCCTTAATGAAATAATGATATGTTATAATTTTCATAATATATATGCAAAGAAAGGATGGAATGAGCACACAAATAAAGGTAACACCGGAACAATTAGAACAAGCTGCTAAAACCGTAAGCAATACGAGATCATCATTAGAATATATACATAAAGATTTATACTCTCAAATTGAATATATAGCTTCTCAGTGGAGCGGAGCAAGCAGTGATCGTTTCTATCAGATGTTTAATGAAGCAAAACCAATGATGTTTAACATTTTGCAAGAATTAGATAAAATCGCAGTAGAATTAGAACGTGCAGCTGTTAAATTCCGAGAAGCGGATGAATCGTATGACGGAAATTTAGTTGACTCTGATATTCAAGAAGGAGCCATGTGTGGAAAACTCCCTCCAAAATCAGAAGAGTCATTTTTCAATAAAAAGGATTTAAATGCTGCGTGGACGGGTATTTCTACTGGTTTTGTAGATGGTGTTGTAGATGCATGGAAAGGATTCGTAGCTTTAGGAGATAAAGAAACTTAGTTAAATATGCGAGATGCGATTGTAAACTATAGAGAGACTATTCCTGCTGTATGGAACACTGTATCAGATACATTTATGAATAATTTTTGGAATGGAGATCTGGAAAGCAGAGAACATTATGCAGCTTACGCAGTCACTACGCTACTCACAGGCTTTGTTGGTAGCAAAGGCTAGATAAAGTAGGACAAGCAGGTAAGGTGGCTGCTATTACAGGGTTTACTAAAGGGAAAATCACTTGTGACTAATTCTCCGGCATACAGAAATGCATTACACATATTAAATAACTATGAATTTAAAGCTGGTAATCATCTTTCATATGCAGGTGTCGGTAGTACACAACCATATTTACAGAAAGCAGCTACGTATACTTATGAAGGTGCAAATGGACCAAAAACGATTCGTTTGCGTAAAGGAGACTTAGCAGGAGATAAGCACCCTGTTACAGGTATTCCGTATGATGCTGAAGGATTTCCTATTTTTGAATCAAAAGGCGAGGTAATGTTAAAAGAGGCAGATTTCAAAAAGTCTAGAACAACACAGTCTAGAAAGTGTAGTAAGGCATTATATGAACAAATAATGGAAAGTCCTGAATTAGCTTTAAAATTTACGGATGAAGAAATTCAATTATTTAAAATGGGAAAAACTCCAGAGCATTATACATGGCATCATCATCAAGACACTGGAAGGATGCAACTTGTAGATTATCAGACTCATCATGATACTGGTCATACAGGTGGATATAAAATTTGGGGAAAAGATAGCGATAAATAGGGAGGTATTTAGCCATGAGTCACATTACATGGATTAATGTAAATGAAAAAAGAGTAACAGATGACCAAATTAAACAATTAGAACAATACTTAAATATTAAATTTCCTAATGATTTTATTGATTGTGTACAAAAATATGATGGTGGATATCCAACGCCAGATACATTTAACATTCCAAATCAAGATGAAAATTCACTTAATAATCTTTTAACCTTAGATTCTGATAGAAAATATTCAATTCTAGAAACATATAATAGTACGAAAGATAGATTACCTGACAAAATATATCCTTTTGCTAGAGATCCATTCGGCAATCTTCTATGCTTTGATTATCGAAACAACACTGATTCACCAATAATCGTATTCTGGGATCATGAGGAAGAAGACATAGAGGAAGCAATATATCCTGTTTGCTCAACATTTACAGAATTACTTGCTAGTCTACGTGATTTCGAAGAAGAAGATTGAGGGAACTAAAAAAACGTCCTAGAATTCTAGGACGTTTTTTTATGATTTACTAATTTTCTAACCATCATCCGCTTTCTCAAGTTTAATTACGATTACTTTTTTGGATTACCTTTATATTACAGCATCAACAGTTATTGTAGCTGAACGAGCTTTAAACAAGATTACTGGAGATACGGAAACAATATGGATTCAAGAAAGTCAATAACTGTGATGTAGAAAGACATGA
This sequence comes from Bacillus sp. 16GRE42, assembly GCF_019837435.1. Lineage (NCBI taxonomy): Bacteria > Bacillati > Bacillota > Bacilli > Caryophanales > Bacillaceae > Bacillus > Bacillus sp. 16GRE42. The sequence goes on along the minus strand of NZ_JADAXF010000001.1, from coordinate 743,809 downwards.
AAGTAGGAACTAATTATACAGTGTAGAATGCTGAATTAACTATAGACACCTTTCATTTGGTACCCATTTTCTTGTCCATATATTGAGACAAGAAAATGGGTACTTCTTAAAGAAGTAATTATTACTTTGTACACAGTTAAGCATTTATTTGTATGATGGTGTGATTTTTGAAAGAAGAACAAAGGAATTCTTAACTGCAAAAGTAAATAATGAAGTAAATATAAAAGTAATACAAATAAAAAGCGAATATAGATAAAATTTTTTTGATACATTTATGATTATAAAAATTTATTTATATGAAAAATATAATTTAATTAGGCCGTTAGAAGGAAGGCGACAATTTCAATTGTATAAGGACAAAAAAGGAGCGGAAATAAGCTCCTTTTTATTTACCTTACTATTTTTAGGAGGTTAGTATGAATAAGATATGAATAAAGGATGAATAGCATTTTTATGGATGAAAATTCCACTCTTTTTTTAATGGAATATATGTGAAACGTTGTATAGAATAAGCAAGAATGCCAAAAATTATAGGAGGAAAGTTGTGAAGAAAAATAAGAGTTTAGTAAGTTTTTTAGGAGTGTGTATGATGTTGTTTTCTTTTTGTTTCCAAGGAAATGTACAGGCAGATGTGAATACTGTTCAATCAGGAAAGATAAAGTCAGGAAACGTAACGGTGTGGGAAGTTGGAAATGTATCGAAAGTGTTAGCGGATGTAGAGCGCTTAAATTTAAATACAGTAAATGTACCGATTCAGGTAGATATTCCGAACGTGACTTCTACGAACATGGTAATTAATCAAGCGCAAAAGCAACAGGCTATTATTTTAATTCAAGAATTATCAAAGCGTAATATTCAAGTTATTGTGGAACCGTTCCCATATATTCAGCAAGGAAATGTTGGGGAAACGGAATGGAATCCGAGTAATATTAATGATTTCTTCTGGAATTGGAAAACGGTTATTCTGCAAGACATCTTTCATTCGATTACGAGTAAATACAATGTGTACGGACTTAAGATTGCCTCTAATTTCGTGAACATGGAATATGCAGAAGGATACTGGAACGATACGATTGATTTTGTTCGTAAGCAGTACAAAGGAAATGTTTTGTATCAAATGAATTGGTGGTTAACAGCAAGCTTTGATCTTTCGTATGAAGCAAAGTTTAAGGAGAAAATCAATCGTCCGTATTTAAAAAAGGTTGATATTGTAAGTATCGATAGTTGGTTTGAAGTTTCGGGAAAAAGAAATCCAACATACGAAGAAGTAAAGCAAAGTTTATTTGCGACGACAGTGTATAATCGTGGGCAAAATGTTGTGCAGCAATTGGAACAATTACATAAAGCAACAGGAAAGCCCGTTTATTTTGGTGGATTTAACGTTCCGGCGCGTGAGCTTGGATTACAAAATCCGTGGAATCCAGATGTTTCTAATATGTTTTCAAAGGACGTACAATTAAACGGATGGCGCGCTTACCGAGAAGTATTAGAAACGAAACCGTATTTTAAAGGTTTTTCTATTTGGTTTATTGGCTCTAATGATAGTACACATGCGTATCAAATACATAGTAAAGAAGCCGAAACGGTTATTAATGGCTGGTATCAAAAATAATTTTTATTAAATAGGTAAGTTTTGAATTTTACCACATATATTTCTAGAGAAAGGCCTTTCACCATCTTATCACCTAGGGGGCAATCATAATGAAATTTTTGTCTTACCTTACAGTAATTTTGGTGATTCTTGGCGGTTTGAATTGGTTATTTGTAGCGTTAGATTACAATGTAGTTGAGAAATGGTTTGGTTCTATGCCGGCGCTTGTGGACACTATTTATTGGCTCTTTGGTCTTTCTGCTATTTATCAAATTTTTGATAGGTTCTTCACGGACAATTAGCAATTATACTTTATTACTAGAGTGTTAAGTACGATTATGTACTTAACACTTTTTTGTATGTTTATAAAAAATAGTTTGCAATTGCAAGCGATTCCATTGCGTCTTGCGCCGTAATAGTGGAAAACAAATTGACCACGTATTATATTTCGGGTTATAATTCAGAAAGTTTAAAAATTAATAAAAATGAGAAATAGGGAGGTTATTAAGGTGATGGAGAGAGTATATAATTTTTCAGCTGGACCATCAATACTCCCTTTGCCAGTTTTAGAGAAAGTGCAAAAGGAGCTTGTAAATTATAACGGGACAGGCATGTCTATTATGGAAATGAGTCATCGATCTTCTTATTTTCAAAGTATTATAGATGAAGCGAGTAAACTACTTCGTGAATTAATGAACATTCCTGATGAGTATGAAGTACTGTTTTTACAAGGCGGTGCGTCATTACAATTCTCTATGATACCGTTAAATGTAATGAATACGTACAAAAAAGCAGGGTACGTATTGACTGGTTCATGGTCTAAAAAGGCACTGCAAGAAGCTGAAAAAGTAGGAGAAGTACAAGTGCTTGCTTCTTCTGAAAAAGAGAAGTTTACTACAATTCCTAAACTGGATGGTTTACTAGGCGATGAAAAACTAGATTATGTACATATTACAACAAACAATACAATTGAGGGTACGAAATATGTGGACATTCCACGTTTAGATACAGTACCGCTCGTTGCGGATATGTCCTCAAATATTTTATCAGAACAATATGATGTTACGAAGTTTGGTCTTATATATGCGGGAGCGCAAAAGAATTTAGGGCCAGCGGGCTTAACGATTGCTATTATAAAAAGAGATTTAATTGGGGGAGCAGAACGCTCTTGTCCTACAATGTTAAACTATGAAACTTACAGCAAAAATAACTCCTTATATAATACACCGCCGTCCTTTAGTATTTACGTAACGAAACTTGTACTAGAGTGGTTGAAAGAGCAAGGCGGGGTATCTGCGATTGAAGAACAGAATAGAATGAAATCTTCACTTCTTTACAATTTCTTAGATGAATCAAAATTGTTTACTTCACCAGTTGATCCTACGTATCGATCACTTATGAATATTCCGTTTACAACACAGTCAGAAGAGCTGAACAATGAGTTTTTACAAAAAGCGAAAGAACACGGCCTTGTTACGTTAAAAGGACATCGCTCAGTCGGTGGTATGCGTGCAAGTATTTACAATGCGATGCCAGTACACGGTGTACAGCAATTAGTAAATTATATGAAGGAATTTGAGCTTGAGAATAGATAGGGAGATGGGGATATGTTTCGTGTTCAAACGTTAAATCAAATTGCGGAAAAGGGTTTGCAAGTTCTTGACGGAGAGCGTTATGAAGTAGGGGATAGAATGGACCACCCAGACGGTATTTTACTTCGCAGCTATTCTTTACACCAAGAAGAATTTTCAAAAGAATTAAAGGCGATTGCAAGAGCTGGTGCTGGTGTAAATAATATTCCTGTCGAGAGATGTACAGAAAAAGGGATTGTAGTATTTAATACACCAGGAGCGAATGCCAATGCAGTAAAGGAGCTTATTATCGCTAGTCTTATTATGTCTTCACGTAACATTATTAACGGTGTAAGCTGGACGAAAAATTTAGAGGGTGAAGAAGTACCGCAGCTTGTTGAATCAGGGAAAAAACAATTCGTTGGATCAGAAATTGCAGGGAAACGTCTAGGTGTAATCGGCCTTGGTGCAATCGGTGCTTTAGTTGCGAATGATGCGTTAGCTTTAGGAATGGACGTTGTCGGATATGATCCTTACATTTCAGTTGAAACTGCATGGCGCCTTTCAACACATGTGCAAAGAGCATTTAGTTTAGATGAAATTTTTGCAACATGTGATTATATTACACTTCATATTCCTCTTACGAATCAAACGAAGGGAATTATTGGTGAACACGCTGTAGAGAAGATGAAAAAAGGTATGCGTTTATTCAATTTCTCTAGAGGAGAACTTGTAGATGAAAATGTTCTTCAAAAAGCGTTAGAAGAAGATGTTATTACGCATTACGTAACAGACTTCCCGAATGAAAATGTGATAAAGATGAAAAATGTAACAGCGACGCCCCATCTTGGTGCATCTACGTCTGAATCGGAAGAAAATTGTGCGATCATGGCAGCGCGCCAATTACGTGAATATTTAGAGACAGGAAATATTCGTAATTCAGTAAACTATCCAAACGTCGAACTGCCGTATATCGGAAAAAAACGAATTACGATTATGCATCAAAACGTTCCGAACATGGTAGGACAAATTACAGGATGTTTAGCAGAACATCATATTAATATTGCCGATATGATTAATCGTAGTAAACATTCTTGGGCGTACACAATGATTGATATTGATAACGGAATTGATGATATAATAAAAGAGAATATAGTGGAAAATATAAGCAAAATTACAGGTGTTGTAGCCGTTCGAATGATTGTGTAAAGGAGAGAGGAACTTGGCAAAAATCCGACCGTTTCGGGCCATTCGTCCAGTAGAAGAAAAAGCAGCGGAAGTTGCAGCTTTACCGTATGACGTATTAAATAGTGAAGAAGCAAGAGAGGTTGTAAAAGGGAATCCGTATTCTTTCTTACACGTTGATAAAGCGGAAATTGATTTAGACCCGGCACTTTCACCGTACGATGATCGTGTATATGAAAAAGCGGGTGAAAATTTAAATCGATTTATACGAGAAGAAGTGTTCACTCAAGACGAAGAGCCAGCGTTATACATTTATGAACTGACGATGCAAGGAAGAACGCAGTCAGGCCTTGTCGTTTGTACATCGATTGATGAGTATGAAGATGATACAATTAAAAAACATGAAAGAACACGTCATGAAAAAGAACTAGATCGCATTCGCCACGTAGATGTATGTGACGCAAATACGGGTCCTATCTTTTTAACGTATCGTACAAAAGAAGAGATAAAGCGTTTCATTGCCAGCTGGAAAGAAGAACATGCGCCAATCTATACATTTACAGCAGAAGACGGCGTTAGGCACGTTGCTTGGAAAATAGCTGATGAAGAAGTAATTGCAAGTTTAGTAAACTTATTTGAAGATATTCCTAACCTGTACATTGCAGATGGACATCACCGCTCTGCATCAGCTGCAAAAGTAGGGATCATGCGAAGAGAACAATATCCGAATTACACAGGAGAAGAAGAGTTTAATTTCTTCCTATCTGTATTATTCCCTCACGATGAATTATCCATTTGGGACTATAACCGAGTTGTGAAAGATTTAAACGGCTTATCAGAAGAACAGTTTTTAAAGCAAATTGCACAATACTTTTATGTAGAAGAAGCAGCTGTTTCTCCGTATAAACCAAATGAGCCAAAAACATTTGGAATGTATGTAAACGAGAAATGGTATAAGCTCAATGTGAAAGAGGAAACATTTGATGCGAACGACCTTGTAAAAGGTTTAGATGTATCTATTCTGCAAGATCATTTATTAAGCCAAGTACTTGAAATACATGATCCGCGATCTGATTCACGTATCGATTTTGTAGGAGGAATCCGCGGATTAGAAGAACTAGAACGACTTGTAAATAGCGGTGAATATAAAGCAGCGTTCTCATTATATCCGACATCAATGGAATCTTTATTAGCAATCGCAGACGCTGGAGAAGTTATGCCGCCGAAATCAACGTGGTTTGAACCGAAACTGCGTAGTGGGTTGTTTGTACATTCTTTAAAGTAAATATAGACTTCGTTAGATTGAAAAACCGAAATGATTATAGTTTCGGTTTTTCTTATGTTAAAAGTGTTTTTGAGGAGGGGTATGGATGGAATTGAAAGTAGGAGAAAAAATCACCTTTGAACGAACTTTTACAAAAGAAGATGTTGCGTTATTTACGGAAGTATCGAAAGATGAAGGTGTTCATCATGTTACACCAGATGAGCAGGGGAGATTCGTTGTACAAGGACTGTTAACATCAACATTGCCTACAAAAATTGGCGGTGATTATAACGTATTAGCTCGCAAGATGGATTTTGAATTTTTACGTCCTGTGTTTAGCGGTGATACGATTCGTTGTGACGTAACCATTGAACAATTTGAGCCTGATGAAAAAAATCGTACAAAGATTATTGCGATGTTTGTATGTAGGAATCAACTTGAAAAAGAAGTTATGAAGGGGAGTTTTTCTGGGATTATTCTTTAGTTAGTAGGAAAAGTAATGAATAGGTGGGGGCCACATGCCTCTCGAGCTTAGATTTTTAATTCCACCATAACGAAAATTTTATGCATCGTTGAATACTGATAATAAGACGTTATGTAATATACTTTGTTCTTTTCTTAACTAATAGAAGAATAGTTGAATAAGCTCGTCAACAAAAAAAGGACATTCCTAGTATTACAAGAAATGTCCTTTCCACTAAATTATAGGATATTTTGCTAAAATTCAAACTCTAAAATCAGTTTACTAGTTTGACCTGTAAACTGATAATGGTAGGACCCTCTCAGATCTTCTAAGTTACCAGTAGCTTTAATAATTGTTCCTGGGGAATCTAGATTTCCTTTATCAAATATTCCTTGCTCTATAGCTGTAAATGTCCCTTGTTGCCCCTTATAAATTCCTTCAAAGTGTAAAAATCCAGAAATTTTAGCAGTAGCCAAGTGACCATCATTTATATTTGAGTCTAAATAATATAACAAGTATTCAACAAAAGCTTTTCCTTTTAATTCACCATCAATATCATATTCAACATGGGCAATATTGATAGGGAAATCTTTTCTAGTATCATCGATTAGTTTTTCATCCCATTTACTTACTGTAAATGTTACTTCCATACACGTAATCTCCCTCCAATTATATACTTTTAAAAAGTATTAATTCACAGTCATATCTCATAGGAGTGATTTTATTTATTGGGGTCCTTTCATGGCGCTATCAAGCTAACCAAAATAAAATACTCTCTAAAATGAAAAAACACGCTATTTTTTCTGTAGGATCAGGAAAATGGCTATACTTATTTAAAGTTTTCCTTTATTCTATGCCACTCTCTAAAATAGAGAAAGACCCATTTTCACAATCAATTTCTGCCATCGCACCGTAAGGTAAAATAAACTTCGGCTCGGTATGGCCAAAATTTAAATTATAAAGAATCGGCAAATCTTCTAAATTATGTTCCTTCATTACTTGCAGTATTTCATGTTTATATTCTTCATAATACATTTCGTCTTTTGGTTTACCAAAAATGATGCCCCTTGCTTTTTGCAGAATGCCTTGTGCTGCATAATTTCGTAACCAATACTTTATATAGCTTGGTTCTGGATGGTCTTCAGAAGTTTCAAAGAAAAGGATACGATTCTCCCAATATTTTTTCTCAGGCCAAAGCTCCGTACCTTTTGCAAATTCCAATACTTCTATACAACCACCAATTAAGCGTCCTTGTACGGTAGTAGAGCCTTGAAGTAGTTCATAGCCATTGTTTTGTTGCATCGTACGCCTTGTATCTTTATTTACCTCTATCCATTCTAAACGCTCACTTGTCCATTCAGGAGCTGGTTGAATCTCGCCAATTGTCTCATTTGAAAAGAGAGTCCGATTTACCATTTCAACTGTATATGGATCCATCTCTACATTTTCGGCAAAATCAGTTAAAATGGCTGGACCGTAAAAAGAGGAAACTCCTGCTTTATGACAAAACAAGTGTGAAACGGTAACGTCAGAGTACCCCATAAAAATTTTCGGATTTTCACGTATTACATTAAAATCTATATAAGGAAGTAAGCGGATGCTATCTTCACCGCCAATATTCGCAATAATTGCTTTCACGCGCGTATCCTTAAAAGCTGTCATTAAATCTTCCGCACGAGCCTGTGGATTGTTATAAATGAATTCGCTACCTTTTAAACTATTTGGCATTGGGATAACCGTAAGACCGAAAACTTCTTCTAATCTTTTTACTCCTTGTTCATAACGCCATCTTATCTCAGAATCGCCTGCGCCTCCCCATGAAGGACTTACTGTTGCCACAATATCTCCTGCCTGTAATCTCTTTGGTTTCTTTAACATATTAACTCCGCTCCTACATAATGTAATGGACTACGATTATACAAACTGTAGCATTGAAAAAATATGATGCATCACATTATTTTCTTCATCATTAATCCGTTTACCTGCCAGTATTTAAGAATTCAGTCTTAGTGTTGAGTATATTTAAAAGTTACAGTATGCAACATTGCATAAGAAAGATAGTTGCTATTTTGTACAACCTGTAACTATAATGGTTACAGGTTGGTCGTATCCAATCAAAAAATATAATCATCATGAATGGAGAGGTTACATATGGGTATGAAAAAAATAATTTTAGCAGGTGCTTTAGGAATCGCAGCATTATCAGGAACGAATTTACCAGGATTAGAACTGTCAAAAGCGAGTGCCGCTTCTATGGAATCCAATTTCTCGACGTTAGAAGGACGAGTAATAGAAGTAGATAACGGTGTAATTGTCGTAAAATCTAAGCAATATGAGGAACCTGTTAGTGTGTATATGGATTCCCTTTCAAATGTGAAAGTAGGAGATGAAGTAAAAGTTACTGGATCTATGATGCGTAATTTCACGGAATATATGATTGCAAATTCAGTTGAAAATACGTCACATAAATTAGGTATGCACATGAAAGAAGATGGTTCTCCTGATTATGTGATTGGGGAAGTATCAAAAGTAGGAACGAGGGAAGAGGAAGGAGAAGGTTCTACTAAATATGTCGTAGTTGAGTATCCATCACTAAACGGGAAGAAAGTTATTATTGATGTTTTCTTAACGAAGGGACAAGTATTTCATACGGGTGAGAAAGTAAAAATTGATATGAAGTTTGTAGGATGGGGCGGAAGTTCTATTAACTGGAACACAACGGACAACATTGAAAAAGTTCATGAGGTAAAGAGCGACGTTGAAAATAATGATGATGTTTGGATTTGGTCTTAATTAGAATTCTGTAAATAACAAATGTATCATGCAGTATCCATCGAATCATCATATGTATGATAATTCGATGGGTACTTTTTTGTTTTATGTTTTTTTGAGAATAACGGATTTCTGATTAGAATATGATGTTAATACTGGAGCGAAGGTGAAAAAAATAATATGAAAAGAGGTGTTTAAGGGTGGAGCGAGATGAGGTTTATTTACGAGCTAAAAAAAGGGTAGAGAATTTACAAGCGTTTTATATTCATTTAACGGTCTATATACTAGTGAACTTAATGCTTTTTATTATAAATATAAGCTCTGATTCAAGTAAATTATGGTTTGTATATCCACTTGCAGGTTGGGGGATCGGTATCGTTATACACGGTTTGACAACTTTTCCAGTTGGGATATTCGGAAAAGAGTGGGAAGAACGAAAGATTAAAGAATATATGGAGAAAGATAAGTAAATTTATTTCTGGAATGTATGAATATAAATCTCTGGGATCAAATGTTTGATGCGAAGTCTATTCTATAGCTTCGCCTATTTGTTTTGTATTCGAAGTTTGTGCGAGTGAGTGTTCATATTCATTTTTTAGCATCAACTGCATGTGAAATCAAAACTTTACTTGTAGTACATAATAAATACAGTTGTTTTATTTTTTAAATTACATGTGGATATAGGATAAAGTTGTTTTATCATCCTATATTAAAATAAAAATAAACCACTGTTCGATTTGAATATTCCACGATATAATGGTGAGAGTTTATGACAGAATAAATATTTACATAAGAAGTGAGGTACTGTATGAAAAAAAGAACGACAGACATTATTTTTATTATTATTGGTGCATTTCTATTTGCGTTAGGTGTCAATTTGTTTGTTATCCCGAACGAGTTTGGTGAGGGTGGAGTAACTGGTATCACGATTATTACGTATTATTTATTTGAATGGTCACCAGGCTTAGTTAACTTAATTTTAAATGCGATTTTGTTAATAGCTGGTTATAAATTTTTGAATAAGATTACAACAATTTATACGATTATCGCTGTAGTTACGAATTCGCTATTCCTTCATTTGACAGAAGGTTGGACGATTGCTTCGGATGAAATGCTTGTAAATGCCATTTTCGGAGGAATATTTATTGGGTGCGGGATTGGTCTTATTATTCGCGTTGGCGGAACAACAGCAGGTACTACCATTTTAGCAAGGATGACGCATAAATATTTAGGATGGAGCATTAGCTACGGTCTACTGTTCTTCGATTTAATTGTTGCGTTTTCATCTTATTTCATCATTGGTGCAGAAAAACTGATGATAACAATTATTATGCTATATGTAGCAACGAAAGTGATGGAGTTTGTAATTGAAGGTTTAAATCCGAAGAAAGCCATTACGATTATTTCTGATAACCCGAATGAAATTGCCGGGAAGGTAACTACCTTAATGGGCAGAGGGGTTACTGTGTACTCAGGTCATGGCTATTACACGAAAACTCCGAAGGAAATTCTTTATGTTGTTATTAATAAGCAAGAAGTAGTCAAGCTAAAACGGATTGTTCAAACTACAGATCCGGCTGCGTTCATTGCTATACACGATGTTCGTGACGTATTTGGAGAAGGATTCGTAGATATTTCTAAAGCATAGAAATTACTTTTCATTAAAATAATCTTAATACTAAAACGTAAGAATCTATTTTGAATAATCTTTTTTCAAAATAGATTCTTTTTATTTATCTTAAAATGTTGGTTTGTTTTTCTTTTTCTTGCAAAAAATCCAATTGTTTCTTAAGGTAAGGATGTAGAAGGATGAACAAGAGAGGGTTTAATGAAGATGATACATATTTTATTAGCTGATGATGATAAGCATATTAGAGAATTGTTACATTACCATTTGCAAAAAGAGGGGTTTAAAGTTTTTGAAGCAGAAGATGGAAAGGTAGCACAAGACGTATTAGAGAAAGAGAATATTCACCTTGCGATAGTAGACATTATGATGCCGTTTGTTGATGGCTATACGTTATGTGAAGAAATCCGGAAGTATCATGATATACCGGTTATTTTATTAACTGCGAAAGATCAGTTAGTTGATAAAGAAAAAGGATTCATTTCTGGTACGGACGATTATATTGTAAAGCCATTTGAACCAGCTGAAGTCATTTTCCGTATGAAGGCATTACTGCGTCGTTATCAAATGCTGAGTGCTGATATTATTACACTTCATGGAACAACAATTGATCGTAAAGGTATCGAAGTAAAGTGTAATGGTCAAACGATTCTGCTTCCATTAAAGGAATTTGAGTTATTATCACAACTTGCTAGTTATCCGGGAAGGACATTTTCAAGAGAAGAATTAATTGAATTAGTATGGGGAATGGATTTTGAAGGGGACGAACGAACAGTTGATGTTCATGTGAAGCGACTGAGAGATCGTTTCTCAAAACGAACGGATGATTTTCAAATTACGACAGTACGCGGACTCGGTTATAAGTTGGAGTTGAAATAAGATGAAATCATTATACTCTAGATTTGTTTTTATGACGGTTGGAATCATGCTACTTAGCAGTATTATCGGTTTTTTATTAACAAATGTATACTATCAAGTGAAGTTAAAACCGTACAATAGTGAAAAGATTTTAATGTATGCGGAAGAAGTAAAATCGTTATATGAAAAGCAAAGTGAAGAAAATCAAGAGGCGTACTTACAGTCTATCGCGAAATTAGGATATGAAATTTATATTGTCGATGATCAAAAGAACGGAAAGCGTATTGGCAATGCGTTTCGTAAGACGACAATTAGTGATGACACCGTTCGTAAAGTATTGCAAGGGGAAACGTTTAACGGCGTTTCTACATATCCAACACGCCTCTTTATTACGGGGTTTTTCGATAATGAATTAATTAATAGTGTCGGTGTGCCGGTAAAACACGGTGATAAACAGTACGCTTTATTCATTCGTCCTGACATTCAGCAACAATTTGGTGAGATGCGAATTTTTCTAGCGGTATTACTAGGGTTTATCGTTTTATTAAGTATTATTTTTATTGCGATTGCAGCAGGGTATATCATTCGCCCAATTCGTAAGTTCACGAGGGCTACGCAAAAAATTGCGAGTGGTAAATATGAAATTGAATTAGATGTAAAACGAAAAGATGAAATTGGTACGTTATCTACAAGCTTCCAAAAGATGACGAAAAGTATAAAAGAGTTAGATGAAATGAGACAAGAATTCGTTTCGAACGTTTCACATGAATTTCAATCGCCACTTTCATCCATACAAGGTTTTTCGAAAACATTGCAAACAGAAAAGATGAGTGAAGAAGAAAGAAACCATTACTTACAAATTATTGAGGGCGAAAGTAAGCGAATGTCTAGTTTATGTAAACAGTTACTTACGCTCGCTTCTTTAGACAAAGAAGAGAAAGTATTGCAAATAAAAGAATTTAATCTGCAGAAGCAAATTAAAGACGTCATTTTTATGCTCGAATGGAAATGGCGTGAAAAAGATATCGCTGTTGAATTTGATGTGCCAGACATTACAATACAAGGCGATGAAAACTTACTTCATCAAGTATGGAGTAACATCTTTACGAATAGTATTAAGTTTTCAAACGACGGCGGAACGATTGAATTTGTTGTAGAAGAATTAGAATCAAGTGTGATGATCTATATATCAGACAACGGAATTGGTATGGAAACAGAAGAAATGGATCGTATATTTGATCGTTTTTACAAAGTAGATACAGCAAGAGCAAGAAACGTAGAAGGTAGCGGTTTAGGATTATCGATTGTACAGAAGATTGTAGAACTGCATAACGGAAACGTTTCAGTGTATAGTACGAAAGGGGAAGGGACTACTGTTCAGGTGGAGCTTCCGAAATAGATGAAAGAGGCTGCTACGGAAGGGCCTCTTCTTTTTTGGTTTCTAGTATACGTGTAAAGTGAAAAAATGTGAGTCATTTTCATTACATAATCGGACGAGTTTGTGGAGTGAGCTCAGGAGGAAGTTTATTTAAACATGTAGAATCTCTACAGAGTTATAAGGATTGTATTAAAACTTGAACCGTATAGGGAGGAAATTACTTTGAAACGAATTGACTTGTTATTAAACGTACTAGATTCAACATTCGATAAAGAGAGTTGGTATGCACCGTTTAAACATGCTATAGAAGGACTTACAGCCGAACAGGCTATGTGGAAACCATATGGTGAGGCAACGAATACCATTTGGGAGAGCGTTAATCATCTCATTTATTACAAAGAGAGGCTTGCTGCAAACTTGGAAGGCCGTGAATGGACACATAATCTTGACGGTAATGACACTTTTTATCTTACTAAGCAATCTAATGATGACACGGAATGGAAGGAAGTCGTTGAACGTTCTGAAAATGCTCAGCGTAATTTAAGACAGGTATTGAGCGCGATTTCCGAAAAAGAGCTTGAACAAAATTCACTCGAGAAGAAATTACTGGACATCATGCTTCATGATGCTTATCATACAGGCCAAATTATTCAATTAAGGAAAATGCAGGGGTCTTGGCCATCAAATCGTTAATTGAACGTTTTAGTTGGTGCTATTGTTATATTTTTAGTGAAGTATTTTACATCCAAAATTAAATAACTACATTTTAACCCCGTCCCAAATCTAGAACGGGGTTATGTTTGTTCCTGCTATAAAGCTGTACCTTTCCCGCGCTCTTCCCTAAAATGAACTCCAAAAGTATCCGCTGTAATTTCATCAGCTTTCGGCAATGCTCGTAATTTCGGATGAAGCAGCCATATGAGAGAAATAAATAAAATACCGATGCTAGCGAGCGCAAAAATGAGTTGGCTACTAAATACATTTGCGGTGTATCCGCCAATTAAAGAACCGAACGGCATAGCAATTGTGCCCATACTTTGCATGACTGAGTTAATGCGTCCAAGATATTGATTTGGAATTGCAATTTGACTAATTGTCGCAAATAATATGTTGGTGGCACCGATTGGTATCCAAGCTAGGCCGAAAAAGAGAATAGATAGCCATTGAAACGGTACAATCGTAGAGAGAAACCAAAAGATAGCGCCAGTCGCAAAGCTAATAATGGAGACACGGCCAACATTACGTTTGCCAACCCATGAACTGAATAATGCACCGATGAGACTACCTGCTGATATAGCAGCTAAGAAGAAGCCATATGTTTTCACGCCTCCAACAGAATCAGCGTAAGAAGGGAGTATCGCCATTGTCATACCGATTGAAAAATTAGCGACAACTGAACCGATTAAGAAGGCGCCCATTAATGAACGGAAGACGATCGAAAAGCCTTCTTTTAAATCAGAGAAATATTGTTTAGTTGAAAGTGATGTATTGTTTTCCGCTTGCTTTGGCATTTTCAATGAAAAGAACAAAAGGGCAGTAATCGCGAATGTGAAAGAGTCGATTACATATAAAGTGATTGCGCCAAGTAGTGCTACTAATATGCCAGAAAGCGTCGTGCAAATTAAATCAATGCCTTGATATGCAAATGAAAAGAGTGAATTTCCTTTTAATAATTGTGTTTTATTCAATAGAAGTGGTAAAGCTTTTGATTGTGCGGGATAGGTGAATTGTTCGATAAAGGCTACGATAGGCATAATGATGAGTAGTAGTTGAACAGTTAATAGGTCGAAGTAGTGTGTAATAGGAATGATTAATATAAGAATACATTGCAAAACTTGTGTAATGACGAGGGTGTTTTTGATTGACCATCTATCAACGAATGGACCGGTAAGAAATTGAAGTGCAGAAGGTAATAATGTAAGGAAACCAGCCAATCCAGAATAAAAAGGATTACCACTCAGTTTATATACGAGCCACATCGCCGCTACATAATACAAACTATCTCCTATGTTTGTAAAAATTCTCCCTAAAAACAATAAGAGGAAATTCCGGTTTTTCAATATGTCCATTTAATCTACTCCTTTATAATATATTTATTCGGTAAAATAAATTTGACCGTTTATGTAAAAAAATCGTATTACGATTTTTCTTCTTTTTTCACAAAGCGCTGCATCGCTCGTTCGTCGATTTGTAGTGCAGTAGTAGAAATGTAATAAGATTTACTATTTGGATCTTTATCTGCATCTTTTGTAATCTCGTTTAATTCAGACATCACTTCATAAAACTTTTTCACCCACACTTGAAATTGTTCTGGCGTAGCATCAAACTCCCAGCAAGATGAAACGTAATTCCACTCAGCTGGATCTTCGCTGATTTTCCGTAATGTAAAAGCTTCTTCAGGTGCAGCGAGAATATGGCTTTTCGTCATTTCCGTCATTTGTAAAAAGATTTGGCGACCGGATTCGCTTAATATTTCTAAATGAGGTAATAGGTTCGCGGCAGGGGTGAAGCCTTTAGCGACAGATTGATAAAACTTTTGAATGATGCCATTCTTTTCTTCTGTATAAACAATTTCTATAAAACCATTCTTTTCTAATTCTTTTAAATGATAATGAATTTTCGCCCTTGGAATGCCGAATTTCTCAGATAGTAGTTGTCCTGTATAAGGACGTTCGCATAGACGCATCATCATTTCGACACGTAGTGGATCGCTTATTGCTTTTAGTTGGCTATAAGTAGTGAGTGTTAACATGGGCTTCAAAATGATCAACTCCTTAAATAAAATTACTCGGTCAAGATTATTTGACTGAATTGTATCAAGGATTCTAGTTATTTTCAATACTTTCTGAAAATTAAATCTTCCCCTCTGTAATCTTCTGTTCATATTCCGTTCATATTTCTTTTTTATGATTAGTGCATAGAAAAAAAGAGGAAGGAGCGAGCGAAATGTTTTTAGCTCTGCGTGAATTGAAACAATCAAAATTAAGATACGGATTAATCGGACTGATTATGGTGTTATTATCATTTTTAGTTCTTGTTATTTCAGGATTAGCAAATGGACTATCATATGATAATGCTTCATCGATTCAAAATATGGAGGCAAACAAGTTTGTTTTAGCAGATGATGCGGAAAATAAATTACTTCGTTCACAAATTAAGAAAGATGATGTAGATAACGTAGTAAATCAAGTAGGCGAGAAAGAGGCCGTTCCGTTTCGTGTGAAAGTTTCAACGTATGAAAAGAAAGATAGTTCGAAAAAAGTGGATGTTGCTATTTTCTCCAGTGAACGTGATTCATTTTTAGAACCGAACATTGTAAAAGGTGAGAAATTAGGCACAGCAAATAACGAAATGGTTGCTGATGAATCTATTAAAGAAAAAGGAATCGATATTGGAGATACAATTATTGATCCTGTTTCAAAGAAAGAATTTACAATCGTTGGATTTACGAAAGACCAAATGTTTAGCCATACACCAGTCGTTTATGTAAATGAAGACGTATGGGGCTCTATTTCACAACCAAACCAAAAAGATTATAGTGCAATTGCGCTGCATACAGATAAAGAAATTAAAAATGCACATGTTATCGACAAAAAAGAAGTATTACAAAGTATTCCAGGATTTAAAGAAGAGCAAGGAACATTAACGATGATCATTGCGTTCTTACTTGTTATCGCTGCGTTACTAATCGGTGTATTCTTCTACGTCATTACACTGCAAAAAACACAACAATTAGGTGTATTAAAAGCAATCGGTACAAAGAATTCTTATTTAGCAAATAGCTTAGTCGTGCAGGCGTTATTCTTATCAGTCGTTGCGATGGTAATTAGTATTGTCCTTGTACAAGGATTAGAACAAATTTTACCAGCAGGTATGCCGTTCTTATTAACAACACCGATGATTGCACAATATGCAGCAATCTTTATCGTAATTAGTATTTTAGGAACACTTATTTCGTTATACCAAGTATTAAAAGTTGATGCATTAGAAGCAATTGGAGGCGGGATGTAATGACTTCATTATTGAAATTAGACAAAGTAAGTAAAGTGTACGGAGAAGGGAATACGGAAGTAACAGCCCTTCATCCGATGTCCCTTGATGTGAAAGCTGGAGAATTTATCGGAATCGTTGGTCCTTCTGGATCAGGGAAAAGTACGTTATTATCAATCGCGGGTGCATTATTATCACCTTCAAAAGGGGATATTTACATTCGTGAGCAAAATATTACACAGTTATCAGAAAAGGAAATGACAGACATTCGTTTGAAAAAAATCGGCTTCATTTTCCAGTTTGCAAATCTTGTTCCATATTTAAATGTTAAAGAACAATTGCTTTATATTGCAAAGCTTAAAAAAGAAAACAAACAAGACTCAGAAAAGCGTGCGGATCATTTATTAGCGGCATTTGGATTAGGAGAAAGAAAAAATCATTATCCAAATCAACTATCTGGCGGGGAAAAACAAAGGGTAGCAATCGCTCGTGCGTTTATGAACAACCCCGACTTAATATTAGCGGATGAACCAACAGCAAGTTTAGACTCAAAACGCGCACGTGAAGTCGTTGAAATGATGAAAAGTGAAGTGAAAGAGAGCCAAAAAGCAGCAATTATGATTACGCATGATGAAAGAATGCTTGATGTATGTGATCGTATATTGACGCTTAGAGATGGGAAGTTAATATAAAGAAAAAAGACAATCACACATAAATGTGCGGTTGTCTTTCGTATAATTATTTTAAAATAGGTATAATTGCTTTACTTTGAGAATAACGCTTTAATTTTATTTCGTGTTACTAATAAAACGCCGCCTAATACAGATAACATACCTAAAGCCATATTATTTGATTGCTCACTACCGGCGTTAGGAAGTTCTCTAGTATTATTGTCTACATTTGTAGTACCAGTCTTTGTTTCTGTTTGTTTCGATTGAGATACTTCATTAATTTTGTTATCGACATTTTGCTTCGTTGTATGTACCTCAGCTAATTTGTCATCAATTTTTTTCTCAGTATGTTTAAAGTCGTTGATTTTAATATCTAAGTCTTGTTTTTTCTTTGTTAAATCGTCTGAAACAGTTTGTTTCGCTTGTTTTATTTCGTTAATTTTATTTAGTAAATCTTCTCTAGCTTTTTGTAATTCAGCAAGTTTGTTTTTTACATCTTGTTTAGCTAGTTCTAAGTTAGCGGAAAGACTATCTAAATTGCCTTTAATTTTCTTAAGTTCCTCTAACGTGTTCCCAGTATTCGGCTTATTTTCTTTTAGCTCAGCAAGTTTGTCCTCAGCAGTTTGTTTTGCTTTCTTTAACTCAGCTAATTTTTCATCTACCTGTTTTTTAACTTCCTTAAGTTCATTAACCTTTTGATCGATATTTTCTTTATGTTGCTTAATTTCATTCACTTTTTCATCGACAGTTTGTTTATGTTCTTTAATCTCATTAACCTTATTATCGATATTTTGCTTATGTTCTTTAACTTCAGCAACTTTGTCTTCTACTTGTTTTTTATGCTCTTTAATTTTAGCGATTTTATCTTCGGCGATTTGCTTGTCTTGCTGAAGTTTTGCATCTAACTCTTGTTTACGTTGTTTCATTTCGTTAATTTTTTCATCAGCAACTTGTTTACGCTCATGTAGTTCATTAACCTTCGTATCAACATTTTCCTTAACTTGGTTAAGTTCATTCAATGTTTGATCCACGTTTTCTTTGTGCTGCTGCAATTTCGCATCTAACTCTTGTCTATGTTGTTTAATTTCAGCTAATCGATCTCCCGTACTTTGCTGAGGAGTAGCATCAGTTACTTCCGCATGAGCAGAGTTTGCGCCAGCAATCATTGCTAAAGCTAGTGTAGACGCAGCAATTGTTTGTTTTGTTTTCATATTATTGTACCTCTTTTCTTTCATATGCATGAGCTGTTTTGTGTAAAATTGAGCATATAGAAGTAGATTATCTTATCATTATATACCATGTACGATGTCTAGAGGAAGTATTTGCATAATAATCTATGATTATGTAATTTTTATAGTCTCTTATTTTTGGGTAGGGGACAAATCTTTAGCAAGATGCACAATTTCTTCTATAGTAGAGTTTATATCCTTGCTATTGCGAATAACAAACAAATAATCAGCCTCGTTTTCTATAGGATCTACCACATCTTCGTGAAGTGATTCAGAATGTTGTCGATCGAGTACTTCTTTGAAACTAGAATAATCACCTCTAAAAATATTTGTACTTCGCGTGCTTCGAGCTACTCTTTCGTAAAGGACATCATCTGGAATATCAAAATGAACGAGTATGCGTACATAGTCATCTTTCTGAAACAATTCATTGAGTAAATACATCCTGCCGTTTCGACTTCTATTTGAGTTGCAAATAATAAGGTGTAAACTCGTATGTTCTTTTGCATAATCAACAATGAATTTCGAAAAACCGTGCTTAAATGTATTAGTGCCTTCATCCGGCTGTAATTTTTCGTAATGTGTGTTGATAAATTCAGCTTGGTTATCTTGATCCATAACGAAAGAGTTGGGTAACTCTTTTTCTAGTTCTTTAGCAAATGTAGTTTTTCCGCTGTGTGTTTTTCCTACGGTAATAATGACTAATCGTTTCATATTGGCCTCCATATGTATTGTTATAATTTGGAACATTCTGTGTGAATCGACAATTTTCCTGCCAGAGAATATACAAATTGTTGGTTTGATAGCAGGCTAGAAACTTGACAAAAAAACTTATTTATTCTATAATTTACCGATATATAAATAAAGTGTATAATAGGGTTCTCCTGGCCAGGGGAACCCTATTTTTGTTGTAAAAATGAAGGAGTGTATGTGCGTGAAAAAAGGTGAAGCGAGTGTAACGTCGCTAGTATCAGCTTTCGGAAGAGCGTATCATAGTGAATTTGATCGTCCTAAAATCTTTGATGATTATGTAGCTAAAGATTTCATTTCACCAAAAGAACGTAACGATATTGAAACGAATATGGTTCAAGGGATACATTTTTTCAATACAGACATTGCACAGCAGTTTCAAGACAATCCACAAGAAATATTAAAATGGATTACACAAGTTCAATTATCACCAACACCTTTGGCACGCGCGGCATATTGTGAAAGAGTATTACTACATGAAATTACATTAGGCGCAAAACAATACGTCATACTCGGTGCTGGCTTAGACACATTTAGTTTTAGACACCGAGAGTTAGAGAATAAAATAGAAATATTTGAAGTGGATCATCCTTCTACGCAAGCGTTTAAAATACAAAGAGTGAAAGAAGCAAAGTATGAAATTCCAAACAATCTTCATTTTGTTTCGATGGATTTCACTAAAGATTTCTCGAAGCAAACATTAGTAAATGAAGGATTTGAAAATAAAAAGACGTTTTTTAGCCTATTAGGTGTTACGTACTATTTAACGAAAGAGGAACTATCTAGTTTAATAGAACGTTTATTTGCGATGGTTCCAGATGGAAGTTCTATCGTTGTTGATTATCCGGATGAAAATTTATTTACGGAAAAAGGACTGTCCAATCGAGTTGAAAATATGGTGAAAATAGCTGCAGTAGGCGGAGAACCGATGAAATCGTGTTTTTCTTATACAGAAATGGAAGCACTATTAGAGAAGGCGGGCTTACTCATTTATGAGCACTTATCACCAGAGGATATTGATAAGTTATACTTTGAAGGACGAAATGATTATTTAGAAGCTTTTGAGACGGTGCATTATGTGCATGCGGTGAAGAGGTAGAGGATTAGTAGGCATGGGGAGAAATCTCTGTGTCTTTTTTTATTAAATTTCCTGCCCTTGAATAAAGAACAGTAAAACCCCTAAGCATGTAAATTTTTGATTTTTATTACAATTATGTAAGGTTAAGTAATAAAAATCGATAGAACGGGATATTAGAATGGGATACTCTGATTGATGGGTAGAATATTCTGAAAAAAGGGGTAGAACAAATGAAGAATAGGCAAAAAGCATCGATAATATGCAAAAGTATTTTATGTTTAATTATTTGCATATTTATTACGAATGAAGCGTGTTTTACAAATGTGGTGAGGGCAGAATCGGGTATGTTGACTGATAGGAGTATAGAGGATTTCAAAAAAAAGTTGGATGAACAGGTACCAAAATGGCAGGGGAATTATGAGGTACCAGGGATTGCAATAGGGATTGTACATGAGGGGCGTATTGCTTATACACTAAACTACGGTTATGTAGATAAAAAGACAAAAAAAGCGGTGAGTGATGATACTTTGTTTCAAGCTGGTTCCATATCTAAAAGCCTTACAGCGTGGGGAATCCTACATCTTGTAGATGAAGGTCGTTTATCACTAGATGATCCCGTTGGAAAATATCTGACCAAATGGAAATTACCTAATTCAGAGTTTAATAATAATGAAGTTACGATAAGAAGATTATTAAGTCATACAGCAGGACTGTCTGCACATAAAGGATACCTTGGGGTTGTACCAGGGAAAAATCTTAATTCTATCGAGGAGTCTCTGTCTGGAAAAGGATGGCTTAATGAACCAGTGGAGGTTACCAATAAACCAGGTTCAGAAACAATTTACTCTGGTGGCGGATATACAATTTTACAACTTGTAATTGAAGAGGTTACCGGAATACCGTTTAATCGTTATATGGAAGAACAAATTATGAAACCTTTAGGAATGAAATCTAGTTCATTCTTACAACGTCCTGAAAACTATAACCTTTCGAAAGCTTATGGATATTTTGGAGAGGAACTTCCTAGTTACCAATTTACTGAACAAGCTGCTGCAGGTCTCAAGACAAATGTTACGGATATGATGACATTAATACTTGCAAGCATGGATGCAAATAATAAAGGGAATGGTGTCATCAAAAGTGAACGTGTTGAGGAAATGCAAAAGCCAGTATTAGGGGAGAATGGTTTAGGTATATTTGAAAAAAAAATATCTAATCAATGGGAATTAATTTATCATTCTGGTGACAATCGAGGCTGGCACTCTTTTTATGGTTTCATTCCTAATACAAAAGATGGATTGGTAATCCTTACAAATGGTGAAGGTGGTATAGATTTACGACAGGATATTTACCACGCATGGATGGAATATGAAACTGGAAAATTACCTGAAAGTTACTTCTCTCTAGCTGAGCAGAGAAAAAGCAATTCCATTACATCAATTGTTATTGGAGCCACACTTAGTGTATATTTGCTGCTATTTGTAATTAGATTGTACAAAGGTAGAAGAACTTTCATTTTTAAGCAAGAGAAGAAACCCTACATCGGATTAGTAGTTAGGACATTTTTACTTATTATTACTGCTATTCTCGTTTTTTCTGCTGCCTATTTGTGGAGAGTTTTCAGCTTGAATTCCGGTAATACAATAAACTTTATTCTAATAATGGTATGGATTATAACATTATTAATTAGTGGATTTTTCCCGAAAATTAGAAGTAATAAAAAACAACGTATGAGACTAAAAGATTTAACATCAAAATTTACATGTATGTAATGTTAAAGGCTAGAAAGCTAGATTGGCGTGAATCGCTAATTGTGGTTTGCAAAAAACGACAAAATCTCTTAAGAAACACTTAACTTTTAACGTCATCTATCTTTACAATCCCTCCTTATAATGTGAATTGGACAAGCACCTTAGAGAAAGCAGAACATGTCAGTTTATACATTCTATGATTAGGGGGAGAATTTGTATGAAAAAGACAGTTGCTTCGTTAGCAGTTATGACGGCATTATTACCGACGTTTTCAGCACATGCGGAAGGGAAAGAACAAGTTCGAAAATCAGCTACCACTTTTAACGTTATTAGTGATATTCAAGGGGATTTGGGGGATTTTGATCACGTATTAAAAGATATGAACAAAGTGACACCACTTTCTAGAGCGCTTATTATGAATGGGGATATAACGCCAACGGGACAACAGTCACAATATGATGATGTGAAGCGTGTGTTAAACAAAAATAAGCATCCAGAGAATGTATGGTCAACTGTTGGGAATCATGAGTTTTATGCTGGTAAATGGACAGCTGATGGGAAGCTCTCTCAAAGTACATGGCCAAATGGTGTAACGGAAGAAACGCTATTCAACCGCTACTTACAATTTAGCGGGCAAGAAAAGGTATATCATAAAAAAGAATTAGACGGTCATCCGCTTTTATTTTTAGGAACTGAAAAATATATGAAATACCACGATTCAAAAATGTGGGATGAAGTATTTATGAGTGATGAGCAATTAGGTTGGTTAAAACAAAATTTAGAAGAATATAGCCAAAAAGATAAAAATAAGCCGATTTTCATTTTCTCTCATCACGTTTTACCTGATACAGTATCTGGATCAAGACAAAATCCGTATTTACAAGATTATTTAAACGTTGATAAGTTGTACGATATATTAAAAGACTATCCGCAAGTTGTTTTCTTCACAAGCCACACGCATTGGGATTTAAACCTACCAGACTGGGCCGGTAAAAAGAAAATTACAGGCGGAGATAATAAAGGATTTACTGTTGTAAATACAGGCGGGATTGAAACGGGCTGGATGTCGGCTGGGCCAAATGGCGGAGAGAAGACTGCTCCTGATGGCTATTCATTTAAACAAGGGTTGCAAGTAAAAGCATATGGTAGCGATGTAATGGTGACAGCTTATGATTACAAACGTGATAAGGAGATAAAAAAATTATTAATTAGTGATTCGAAAATTGCACAAATGGCACCAAATGTAGCCGCTGATGATAGTAAAAATATAATCGTCGGTGCAACGGAGTATATGGAGTACTCTGTAGAAGGAACGAACGAGTGGCTGACGTATAATCCAGCAAATCCTCCAAAATTTGATGGGAACAAGATTGTATACGTACGCCATAAAGGCGAAATGAATGTAGAACCAGGATTAACGCAGCTTCTTCGATTTTCGGCAAATAAGTGATTGGAAGAGGGCCCACTTTTCATCGAGTGTGCCTTTTGGTGTTGTTTGTTCTTTTCGGTAAGTCGATATATTTGAAAAATCGCTGATATAATTCGAGTTGCGCCGATATAAATTTCATGTATCGTATTAAGAGCCGAAGTGTTAATACAATTTCATTCACTAACACCGAATTCCAACACATTTTTCACCCGGAAAGATGACTTCATCATTTTTACATGTAATAATAGTATCGTTACATACATTGTGAAAGAAGTACAAAAGGAGCGTTATTTATGAATTTAGCTAAATTCCCGAGAAAAAAATATACAGAGTCATATACACCAATTGAAAAATTAAACAATTTTTCTGAAGCACTTGGTGGGCCGACTATTTATTTTAAACGAGATGATTTACTTGGTTTAACAGCTGGTGGTAATAAGACGAGAAAGTTAGAGTTTCTAGTTGCGGATGCACAGGCAAAAGGTGCAGATACGTTAATTACAGCTGGTGGTATTCAGTCAAACCATTGCCGTCTAACACTGGCAGCTGCGGTAAAAGAAAAAATGAAATGTATCCTTGTATTAGAAGAAGGGCTTGAGCCAGAAGAGAAGCCAGACTTTAACGGAAACTATTTCTTATATCATTTACTAGGTGCTGAAAATGTAATTGTTGTACCAAACGGGGCAGATCTTATGGAAGAGATGCATAAAGTAGCGAAAGAAGTTAGTGAAAAAGGTAATCCACCATATGTCATACCAGTTGGTGGATCAAATCCTACTGGTGCAATGGGATACGTTGCTTGTGCGCAAGAAATTATGGCACAATCATTTGACCAAGGAATTGATTTTAGTACAGTCGTTTGCGTAAGCGGTAGCGCTGGTATGCACGCTGGTTTAATTACTGGTTTTGCTGGAACACAAAGTCACATTCCTGTAATTGGAATCAACGTAAGTAGAGGAAAAGCAGAACAAGAAGAGAAAGTAGCAAAACTTGTAGAGGAAACTTCAGCTCACGTTGGTATTCCGAACTTTATCCCGCGCGAAGCTGTTACATGCTTTGATGAATATGTAGGACCAGGTTACGCGTTACCAACGCCAGAAATGGTGGAAGCAGTTCAATTACTTGCGAAAACAGAAGGTATTTTACTGGATCCAGTGTATACAGGGAAAGCGATAGCGGGATTAATCGACTTAATTAAAAAAGGTACATTTAATAAAGAAGACAACATTTTATTCGTACATTCAGGTGGTTCACCAGCTTTATATGCGAATACGTCTTTATTTGCGTAAGTATGAAAAAGCATTGGGTATCCAATGCTTTTTGTTATATACTGGAATTGTTAGGAGGCAAGAGGAGGGAGTATATGAGTTCGAACTTACAATGGATTATATACACGGTACTCGGCATTGCTATTTTACTAATTTTATTTGTGACTTATGGAGTGTATTTATATTTCACTTAAGTGAAGTGGTAACCAAACCAAAGGAAAAATAAAATGATCGCTATAACAGCGGAAGCTAATATGAAGTAGGCGAAAGGCACGACATATTCTATTCCAACTCTGTCTAAAATAGGTGCGAAGAGAAAGAGATTAATAGTAACGAATATACTTACAATGAGAAACATATAACTTTTCCAAGTGTATGTTTGTAACTGCATAGAACGACACTCCTTTCTCTTTATTATTTATATTTCTAAGTGTAAAATAATTACCTTTATTTTACAATTTGAGATATTTTGTATTGAAAAGAGGTTGATGAATATGAGAGTTAGAAATTTTTCTCTAGTTTTTATTACCATATGTATATTCATAGTAACCGGCTGTTCAAATATAGTAGGAAATGAAGATCAAAGAATTCAAGTGCAAAAACATATTGGTGATAATGAATATAAAGATTTTAAGGTAGTGACAGATAATAATGAAGTGTTGCAAGTAAAGAAAATATTAAATGATATTAATTTTGAAAATAAAAAAGTGGAAATGTCTCATCCAGCGGCTTATCACTTTATTTTTCAATTTAAAAATCCGAAAATAGAGGCGAAAGCTGTGTTGTATCAAATTTGGGTAAGTACTAATAAGGAGAAATTGGAAATTAAGTCGGGGAATCATCTGTACGCTCAATTAGAAGGAAAACATGCAGCTACTTTATTTCGGATTGTTACAGGGGAGAAGTTAGCTGAATAAATATATATGGTTATAGGAATTCAATTCGTATTTATCATTTTGGGAGACACTTAGTTTTCAACAAAAATAGCTATTTTTTTATATTGGAATAAACATTGAGAATCGGATAAAATGTAAATTGAACATTTACTTGATGAGCATGAGGTTCTACGCTTATAAGCGGATTAATGAACCTTAAGGTGTGCATTAATCCGCCATTACATAATAATACTAGGAAATATATTGTTTTTACAAAGATTCGATGTTATGTTTAATTTTCTCAATATAATATTTTCCTTATATAGGAGTGGCTATTTGAAGAAATTAATATTATTAGTTTTATTGGTTACATACTGTCTCGCTATTGCAGGATGTTCTAATACTAGGATTACACCAAAGAATGAGTCTGAAAATTCAACACTTGAAAAGATTAATCGTATTAATAAAGCGTGGTACAAACATATATAATAGTTTTAAAGAAACTTGAAATTGTTGATGATAAGGTCATAAGGTGAAATTCGTTAGGCCGATAGTAGAGGTTGTGAAACCTGGTGAAATGTGGGAAGCATAGTTTACATTTAAATTTATAAAATATGCGACATTAAATTATTCACAAATAAAAGGCATTCTATGTTGCCTTCCTCTAACTTGAAACTTCTCAAAATTATTTCACTAGGTTAAAATATTTATAGAGAGGATTACCCTTTAACATTAGGGAAATGCGAGGGGGGGCGTAATAACTCGATTGATATGGTCCTTTTTTCACTTTATCTACCATCTTTATATATCTTTCTATTAAAAAATCTAACTTTAATCGATTAAAGTTAGATGAAACTGGTAAAAAACAATGAAATTTCAGGGAAAATAAGGTACACTAATCAATGGTTTTGGTTTAAAATCAATTGACGTTTATGTATACGGGGGAAAGATTGATGAACAACAATACAGTAAATGAATCTGTGGAAGAAGTTGAGAAAAAACGGGTAAGATCGAGAAAACGTTTTACAAATTGGAAGCTAATCGCTGCGGGTGGCGGTGTAATTGCACTTCTTATTGGAGGAATGAGTTATTATCAGGCAACTCACTTCAATTCGAATGTTACGATTAACGATACAAAAGTCGGTGGTTTGAGCGCTGATCAGGCAATACAGAAGTTAAAAACATCGGGACTAGCAAATAAAGTCTATATTGATCAACAACAAATTTTAGATGAACAAGATACAAAAACGGAACTGACAGAAAACGATTTGCCACAGGTTAAGAAACTATTAAAAAGCCAGTGGACATTTTTCCCTTCCGCAAAGGACAAAGATTATTCATTGCTACCGAAAGAAGCGGATCAGTATCGTAGTGAAACGATGAAAAAACTTGTAGAAGAAAAGCTTGTTTCTATGAATGAAAAATTAAAAGCGCCTCAAGATGCTATGGCGAAGCTCGAACAAGGAAAAGTTGTTATTTCGAAGAGCGTTGATGGAAAACAGTATGACGTTAAGAATCTACTAAAAGATTACGACAAGCAGAAGCATAAAAGCGAAATTCATCTAAAGTCTACATACATACAGCCTATTAAAGAAGACGATCCGATTATCAAAAAAGAAGAGAAAGCATTACAAAATCTTCTTCAGCAGTCTGTTGATTATAAAGTGCAGGATGAAGTGTACTCATTAAAAGCGAAAGATTTAATTCAAAATGCCTCTATGTCAAAGGATATGAAAGTGACAATCGATGCGAGCGACATTAAAAATAAGGTTGCTGAAATTAATAAGGCTAAATCTACATTACATAAAGACTTCGCTTTTAAAACACATTCGGGTTCGGTTATATCAGTAAAAGGACAAGGATACGGCTGGGCACTAGATGTGGAAAAAGAAACAAAACAAGTTCAACAAGCCTTTGAGAAAGGCGAAAAATCGCTTTCTGCTTCTAATATTCACGGGAATGGTTGGGAGAAGGAAGGAATCGGCTATAAAACAACATCGAATAATGGCATCGGAGATACATA
The DNA here is from genome assembly GCF_019837435.1 of Bacillus sp. 16GRE42. NCBI lineage: Bacteria > Bacillati > Bacillota > Bacilli > Caryophanales > Bacillaceae > Bacillus > Bacillus sp. 16GRE42. The sequence goes on along the minus strand of NZ_JADAXF010000001.1, from coordinate 716,036 downwards.
TGCAGAAGTTTCCATTGCAGATCAGCAAATTTGGATTTATAAAGATGGGAAATTAGTCGTCACAACAAATGTAGTAACGGGTAAACATAGCACGAGTGAAGATACATCACCAGGTGTGTGGTACGTTCTATATAAACGAACACCATACACGCTGAAAGGAAGCGCAGTAGGGAAAGCTGATTATGCAGTTAAAGTAGATTACTGGGTTCCATTCACAAATAGTGGTCAAGGATTCCATGATGCAGGCTGGCGAAAAGACTGGGGAAATAATGCTTATTTAACAGGGGGATCAGGTGGGTGTGTAAACCTTCTGCCTAACGTTGCAAAAACTGTATATGATAGTTTGAACACGTATGATCCAGTTATTGTGTACTAGAAAATAGGTACGTATCAAGAAATAAGGCAGGAAATTTTACTTGATGGTATATGAAAAAACACCTCTTGAATTCGCATGCGAAGTATGTAAATTCAATGGAGGTGTTTTTTGTTTGGAAACAAGAGTTCATTGCCTGTAAGAAACAAAGTAGGAAGAGGTTGAAGTGAAGAAACAGATATTCAAACAGTCAATAAAATTGACATTGAATATCATTTTCACTTATTATGTAATCATTGCATTTAATTAGACATGACTTTTTTATTAATATAATAGATTTTTAATAAGGTGTCCCATTTAAGAATTTAAACGTAGGAAAGGGTAATATAAAAATGAACTGGAAAAAAGGCGGATTATGGATTATTATTTTTTTCATTGTAAAAGGTACGATTTCTACACTTTTAATTGTTACAGGTGCTAAATATTTTGATTTATCATTTATGCAACTTTTCGTACTAATACTGATCTTATTACTGATTTCTCTCATAAGCCGAAAATTGCTGCATAAACATAAACAAAACAAAAAGCAAAAAGAGCTAAATATATAATAAAACCCCAGAGACCTTTGGATTTCTGGGGTTTTATTTCGATATCTTTTCCATATGCATATCAACTTAACAGAAAGGGTTGTCAAAAATGATAAAATCAATGCTGTTTAAAATGCGTCGGTTACTTTTATATAAGGATTGAAGAATCTTTATTCTGGAGCTATAAACATTCATACATTATGCTCGTTTTTCAATTGGTAGTTTAAAGGTAAAAGTACTGCCTTCTCCTAATTTACTTTCAACTGTAATTTCTCCTCCGTGTAGTTCGACAATCCATTTTACCATCGACAATCCTAAACCTGTATTTCCGATGTTTGAAGATGTTCGTGCCCCGTCAACTCGATAGAAGCGGTCCCATATTTTCGTAATATGTTGCTCGCTGATGCCTATGCCATTATCGGAGACTTTACCTATTATGTTGGTTTCATCACGGAACAGTTGCATATGCACAGTGCCGTTCGCTTTGCTATAAGCAATCGCATTCGTTAGTAAATTCATTAATAAACGCATCATCAATGTTTGATCTGCTTTCATAAACAAGTCTTCCTCTATATGAGTTGTGATATCAATCGAAGCTTCTTGAACCATTAATGAAAGCTCTTCTACAACGATTTCCGTTAATTCACTCATATTGATACATTCAAATTGGAAAGTATTATGGTTTCCTTGGTCAGCTCTTGCTAATAATAAGAGTTGGGATAGAAGCGTGGACATTTTACGTGATTGCTTTAAAATTACTTCTAACGATTCTTCCATTTCTTTCGGATTATTCCTCTGTGATAAAGCGTATTCGCATTGCGAAATAATAACAGATGTTGGTGTTCTTAATTCATGAGATGCGTCAGATGTAAATTGTTTTTCACTTTCAAATGATGTCTCTAATCGCTCAAACATTTTGTCAAAGGTTTGTGCTAAATGATACATTTCGTCTTTCGGTGAACCTTGTAAATGAATTCTCTTCGAAAGGTCTTTACCATCACCAATTTTACTAGCTGAATCACTCATTTGTTGTACAGGTCGAAACGCTCTTTGCGTAATAAAATATCCTCCCACTGCGGCAATGAGAATAAGTAATGGAAATGAGATGAGTGTTACCACAATAAGCGTATTCATCGTTGATGATAATTGGTTCATAGTCATTATTCCACGAACCCAGACTTGCTCATCGCCGCCTGCATTATGGAGAAAATCATAGACTATCCATTCTTTATTACCGTCTTTAATGGTTTGTATTTCATCGGATTTAAGCGATATCTTTTTATTAAAGCTTGTTGGACTATTTCCTGCCAGCAGCTCACCTTGTTTATTATAAATGATGATATTTACTCCATCTTCTATGGGTTCAAAATCATCGTCCATCTTTAATTGTCCATGCTTATATTCGATATCTTCAATACTTTCTTTTACTGTACTCTTCAATTGATCTTTCATATTAAAAAGCAAAACTTTATCTGAAGAAGTTAAAATAAAAGCTAACACGAGTGCCATAATAATTACAATTAGCCCTGTATACCACAGGGTTACTCTCATTTTGATTGATAGTCTTTTCATGATTCTACTCGCAATACGTAACCAGTTCCTCGGACTGTATGAATTAACTTCGTTTCAAACTGGCTATCAATTTTTTTACGAAGATAGCGGACGTAAACATCAATAATATTCGAGCCACCTTCATAGTCGTAATTCCACACATGTTGCTCAATTTTATCTCGTGTGAGCACAACTTCTTTATTACGAATCATATATTCTAAAATAGCAAATTCTTTACTGGAAAGAGTGATAATCTGATCTCCTCTTGTTACTTTATGCATATTGCAATCTACCACTAGGTCAGCGATTTCAAACACATTAGATGTGTTTCCTGTATTTCTTCGCATTAACACTCGAATTCTTGCTAACAGTTCATCAAAAGCAAACGGCTTTACTAAATAATCATCCGCACCTAAGTCGAGTCCTGTTACGCGATCATCAATTGTATCTTTAGCTGTAAGAAGCAAGACAGGAGTTGTATGATTATCCGTGCGTAATCTTTGTAATACTTGTAAACCATCTATTCCAGGAATCATAATGTCAAGCACAATCAAATCGTACGTAGCCATATTTATATAATTCAAGGCATCTTCGCCATTCCCGCATGCATCGACACTATAATGTTCTGCATTTAATCGTTTTACTAATATATTTTGTAAGTCTTGTTCATCTTCGACAATAAGAACTCGCATTAACATTCTCCTTTTCTTCTTATTAATATGTATCAGTATAATTCCAAAACATTAAAGAAAGATTAGAAACTATTTAATTATATCATTTTATTTTTTTGTACATTAATCTTCCTTTAATGTTTGTTCAGTAATATAAAGGCAAGGATAAGGTGCACATGTAAAGGGAGGAAAACAGAATGAGAAAGTGGATGTTGATTGGAGCAATGTCTTGTTTATTCTTAACAGCTTGTTCTACTCAAGCTGATAACAATACAGAAGTACAACAACTGAAAGTGGAAAATGATACATTGCAAAAAGAAAGTGCTCAACTACAACAAGAACCAAACAAAACAGGGCCTGCTACGAATGACACGAAGCAAATACAAGATTTCAAAAACGAAGTCACATCTATCGTTGAAAAGGCAAATAACACGAAACCAGTTGGAGCAAAAGAAGAAAACTTAAATACGTACTTAGCAGCAAAAAAAGAAATTGATCAATTAGATGACAAGATAGATCTATCTGATAATCAGCTAGAAGCAGATTATCACGCTGGAACGATAACTGTTGAACAATATGAAACGCAAGAAAGAGAACACGATATATTGGAAGATCAATTAGAGCAAGCAGAAAATGCACTTGAAACAAGATTTGGAATAGATGATTAATCATGAAGGAGTGGATGAAAATGTTAAAACATAAAAAGAAAATAATGATAAGTGTAATTGCTATTTTAGTAAGTGGTATTGCTATTGTTGGTGGATATTATGGTATGGGTTACAATTATGCGAAAAAGAATGAAAACTACACAGAGAAACAAGTTCGTGAAATTTCTTTAGCTCATACAAAGGGAGAAATTATTAATGTGAAAAAAGAATTCGAATTAGAAGATGACAACTTAGCACAATCTACATTTGAATATGAAATGGAAATTAAGACACCTGATAATTTGTTAAATATTTTAAAGGTTAGTGCTAGAACAGGTACAATAGAAATCGATAAAGAAGATTAAAAAAATATCGACAAATAAAATATCGTATATTTGAAAAAATTCAGGCTAAGCAAAAATAAAATAAGCTGCCCATATGGACAGCTTATTTACACAATACTTGTTATCGGTAGCGAAGAAAAAGACGAATCCCTAATTTCACAAGGGAATCGTCTTTTTTTGTTCTATGGATCTATGCATTTTCTTATACATTTCTATCCTGCCGCGGTTTTAGGTTTCTTGTCTGTTATTGGATTAACCAAAAAACTGTATAAAATCTTGTATACTCTTAGTGTTGTTTTTTCCGAAATTCTGGCGGTACCCCATCACCATCAAGCTAATATTTTCATATCCTCCTAAATTAAAATTTTCTTTCTCTACAGATAGTTATTCTGAGAAGCAGCTCATTTTTTCGTTTTGGGGGAATTTCTTTTTCTTAAGTTGATGGGCATGTATGGTGCCCCCTATTAGACGATAGTGAATTAACAATTTCGGGGTTCAGTTCAACTTTATTCAAAATAAGAATTTTTTGCAGTAAAATCAATGTTAGTGGAACTTTTTTAATCAAACTTTTTTCTAAATTAACATAAATACTTGCAACATTTAAATTAGTACTATATAGTTCTAGTTATGACAAAGGTAAAATTAATGAATCAAAAACGTGTGATTGAAGTAGCTGCAACATTATTTTTAGAAAAAGGGTTTGCTTATACAAGTATGGATGAATTAGTACGTGTAAGCAAAGTTTCAAAGTCTAATGTGTATTATCACTTTTCTAATAAGGAAGTATTATTAGAAGGGGTCGTTGATTATTGGATTGAAATGTATCAATCTGCAATTGATGACGTACTTTCTCAGAACCAATTTTTAGTTGAAGATCGTATCCAACTGTTTTTAAAGCAATTATCACAAGGAGTTCAGTCGAGAGAGTATAAGGGGAGCTGTCCATTTATTACTCTTTATATTCAAAGTCCTACACAGGCCACGCAAATAAAAGAAAAAATAGGTCTTTTTTTTACAGAATTACAAAAGAAAGTTTCTCTATTACTTAAACAAGGGGTAGAGAATGGGGAATTCAGAAATACGATTAATATTGATGAGGTTGCATCACTTTTTATTACAAATCTTGAAGGAGCGTTATTTATTTCAGAAACATTGAAGGATGCAACTGTAATCACGAAAACAGCAGATAATTTTTTAAACTTGCTTCGATAAAAGAAGCTTTTTTTTTACATCAAATTAGTACTAAATAGTACTAAAAAGGAGATTTTATATGAGAACAGTATTTTTAATTGGTGGAACAGGCTTTATTGGAAAGCAATTAGTGAAAGAATTAGCCAAAGAGGATGTTAAAATTCTTCTTTTAGTGAGGTCGAAAAGTAAAGCAACACGCATTTTTCAAGAAAGAGGCATCTTAAAAAAGGCAGTTATGCACTTTATTGAAGGTGATTTGACGAAAATAGATTTAGGCCTAAGTGCTGAAGATAAGGAGAGGATATTGAAAACGGATGTGATTATTCACGCAGGAGGCCCCATGGATATTCAAGTGACAAGTAAAGATGCAGCGTCTGTATTTTTAAATGGTGCCAAACATATTAGTGAATTAGCTAAAAGTATTCATCAATTGAAGGGCTTGCAACAATTTATTCATGTTGTAGGTTATATGAGTCCCTTTGATGATAAAAATAGCAAGATTGCAATTGATGTGTTTAAAGAAGGAAACAATTATTTGAAAATAAAAAATCCATATGAGAGAACAAAATTTTTAGCAGATCTTTATATCCGTCACCAGGCATCAGTAGTAGGTTATCCGCTTTCTGTAATTAATCCGCCAACTGTAGTAGGTAGTAGTAAAACAGGGAGTACAGAGCAGATAGCAGGATTAGGTTTGCTTGTGATGAGTATGCGAAGAGGGCTCATGCCAGTGATTCCTGGAGGTAAGGGATATAGGTTACCACTTATTTCAAACGATGAGCTTGCGAAGTTTATTGTGCAGGTTTTCAGATTGGAGCAACCGACTATTCAAACATTTACACTTGTTGAAGACAAACAGCACGATCAGAACATTGCTGAATTATTAAGTATTATGTCGGAAAGTATGAATATGAGGGCACCAAAAATCTCTGTCCCAATGCCACTTATGAAAGCAATTATGAATAGTGGAGTAAGTAAAATAACAAAAATTCCTTCTGATGGACTAAATTTTATTACAAAACGAAAATTTTCAAATGTTTCAGCGAAAAAAATTATGGGAGGAGATTGGTTTAAGAAGACGAGTGTAATGAAATTTTTCCCTGCCGTAGTAGCTGATCTGGATTATCGAATGATGTATCAAAATGGCCAGCATAATCATTTATTTAAACGAACATTATGCGATAACACTACCCTTTACGAATTACAAGGAGAGGGTAAACCGTTTATTTTATTACATGGTTTATTGAGTGATGGAGAGGATTTATTTCCTTTAGCACAAGAGCTTCATGAAAAAACTGGTCAACCTGTATGGATCTTGGATCTTCCAGGTTTGGGACGTTCTCCTTTTAAACGAGAGAAAAATCTTCTAGATATCTATTTGAATGTAGTGAAAAAGTTATTGGAGAAAGCTACTAATGGTGCACATCTAATTGGCCATTCATTCGGTGCGTTTATTCTTCTGGAAGCATTGGTACAAGAGTACATAGATAAGAAGTATTCAATCACTTTACTTCAGCCACCTGTTGCTAAAAAAAATGCTAAATCGCTAAATGTTCCTCGATTTATGAACAAATGGACATTAAAATTGGCAACTGCTAATTTGATAGAGCGTTATTTATTAAGTAATGGTTTGTTTGAAAGTACGGAGAGCATCCCTGGACATTATATTGAAAAAATAATTAACAGTTTTACTTCTCCTAGAATTTTAAATACTACGGTTCAGCTTAACAGTTTACTACTTAAAAACGATCAAGGTGATTTCAATGAAGTAACAAAGTATAATCTTCACATTATTTGGGGGGATTATGACAGAGGCTATTCTGCTCCATCGCATCTTGGTAAGGTTGATTTTGTTCCATATGGCCATCATTTTCCTCTTAGCCATCCGAGTGAAACGGCAACATTAGTAATAAAAAATAGTAATACTAGCAGATGAGAGTGTGGGATAAATAAAAAGTGTGTAGTAAGATCGTTGTGTCTTTGAAATAAAATTGCACTGTTTGGGGTCCCACCCATACCCATCAACTTAAGAAAAGTAAACACCCCTAAAACAAAAAAATGAACTGACTTCTCAGAATAACTAACTGTAGAGAAAGAAAAATTTCATTTAGTAGGTACTTCAAAACCTTAGCTTGATTGCGATGGGGTCACCATATCAAAAAAAGAAAATTGTGCGTATAGACATATTTTTCAACCGCTTCCTGTACGTTAAGGGACTCGTTATTTTTTTACAGTTTTTTATTATGAAATTCTAAATAACTAATTATAATAGGTGAAAAAACGATCAATAGTTGGGTTACGGAAAGGATTCGAAATTACATTCTTTCTCAATACATATTATGGATAAATAAAGTAAAATATGGTTTGGGGTTATGTCTCATGTTGTGTTAATCCTAACAATAACTAAGGGTACATAATATGCTTTCATACCTTTGAATAATTTTGTTATAGGAGGGATGGAGATTTAAATGGCTCAAATTGTTGGTATTGATAGATACCTTTGTACTGGGGCTTTATCTATATGCGTGAGGGCCTTTCCCTAAGTCTTGTCAGGAAGTAAGGAACCGTAGGCAAACACTTATACAATATGAATAGAGGAGAGGAATGCCTTATGAAAATACGTAGTCAAATTACATGTGCAAGTCTGGCCCTTTTAATAGCTGGAAGTTCCCTGTTATATACAACACCAACCTCAATTGTAAAAGCAGAGCCCACGCAAAATGTATCTAGTTCGTTACAAACAAATACTCAACGAGATCGTACTTCCGTCAAGCAAGCAATGCGGGATACATTGCAACTTGGATACCCGGGGATACTTGCTAAAACTTCTGAGGGTGGAAAAACGTGGGGGTATGCCGCTGGAATAGCGGATCTGAGAACCAAGAAACCGATGAAAACAGATTTTCGCTTTCGCATTGGGAGTGTGACGAAGACGTTCACTGCAACAGTTGTACTTCAATTAGCTGGAGAGAATCGCCTGAATCTAAACGACTACATCGAAGACTGGTTGCCTGGTGTCATTCAAGGAAATGGATATGATGGTAACAAGATTACTATCCGGCATATATTGAACCATACAAGTGGTATCGCTGAATACTCAAGGTCAAAAGACGCTGATTTTACGGATACAAAAAAATCGTATACGGCTGAAGAGTTAGTGAAGATGGGGATTTCTCTCCCCCCAGACTTTGAACCAGGAAAGGGCTGGTCTTATTCAAACACAGGATACGTATTACTGGGTATGCTTATTGAAAAAGTAACCAAAAACAGCTATGCGGAAGAGATTGAAAATCGGATTATTGAGCCACTTGAATTGTCGAATACATTCCTACCTGGGAATTCAAGTGTTATTCCAGGCACCAACCATGCCCGTGGATATGACCAACCAGACAGAGCAAGTGAGCTAAAAGACGTTACTTATTATAACCCAAGTGCAGGTAGCTCTGCTGGAGATATGATTTCTACTGCTGACGACTTAAACAAATTCTTCTCTTACTTGCTCGGTGGCAAATTACTGAAAGAACAGCAACTAAAACAAATGCTTACTACAGTTCCTACAGGAAAAGAAGGAATCGATGGATATGGTCTTGGAATCTATGAAACTAAGCTTCCAAGCGGTGTCTCGATATGGGGACACACAGGTGGCATTCTAGGATTTACTACTCTTGTTGGAGGTAAACTTGGAGGCAAGCATACGTTGGTCGTCAATTGGAATAGTTTGGGTAGAACTGATAGTCCTAATCCTTTTAAAAATATTTTACTTGCTGAATTTAGCAAGTAGGAAAAAAGGAAGAAATTTATCGTAGTTTTCATAGTTAAAAATATACTTTTCTGGTTCAAAAGCCCCAACTTATTTTCAAGACAAATTTGGGGCTTTTTTGTTTTCGTGGCGTTTATTCTCCTTAAGTTGATGGATGTGGGGTAGCACCACATTACTATCAAGCTAAGGTATTAATATATCTCCTAAATGAACATTTTCTTTTTCTACAGGTAGTTACTTTGAGAAGGTAGTTTATTTTTCTTAAGCTGATGGATATGGAGTATCCGCCCCTAAGTTAAATAAATTTTGACTTAAAAACAAGTGATTTTAACAACGTTAGGAGTGTTTCATGCAGCACAATGTCATTTGTTTTGTATTGCAAGAAGAAAAATTACATTAGAAAAGAGCCAGAATACATCCTGTTAAGGGTAAATCGAATCTTAATATTTAAAAGGATGGAAAAAAGAAACACAGAAGTAAAAACTTCTGTGTTTCTTTTTGATTAATATATTTACTGAACTTTCCGGCACAGATGCTCCTTCTATCCTATTATAAAAGCGATTTTGAACGTAAGTAATTTGTAAGAAATGGGTAAGAAAAAAGAAATTTTCATTGTGTATGATAAAAATATAAAGAGGCGTGAAAGGCGGAACAGATATGACTTATATATGAAAAACAGACCAGTAACAAGACTGTTTCAAGGAAAAGAAGTAATTTATGTGGTTAACATATATGTAGAAAAAGAGGGATTTATCCAGGACAGAATGGCGTTTGTAAAAATAATAATTATGAAGATGATTACGAATTCAATGTTGACTTTTTTTCTTTGGTGGAGATGATAGCTGTGTGGTTAATACGAAATAGCAAGAAACCACCTATACAATATGAATAGAGGAGAGGAATGCCCAATGAAAACACGTAGTCAAATTACATTTGCAAGTCTTGCCCTTTTAGTAGCTGGAGGTTCCCTGTTTTATACAACTCCAACCTCAAGTGTAAAAGCAGAGTCCATTCAAAATGTATCTAGTTCGTTACAAACAAGCAACCAAAGAGATCAAAATTCCGTCAAAGAGGCAATGTGGGATACATTGAAACTTGGATATCCAGGGATACTTGCTAAAGTTTCTAAGGGTGGAAAAACATGGAATTATGCAGCTGGGGTAGCGGATTTAAGTACCAAGAAACCAATGAAAACAGATTTTCGATTCCGAATTGGCAGCTTGACAAAGACGTTCACTGCAACAGTTATACTTCAATTAGCAGGAGAAAACCGCTTGAATCTAGACGATTCTATTGAAAAATGGTTGCCTAGTGTCATTCAAGGAAATGGATATGATGATAAACAGATTACTATCCGGCAATTATTGAACCACACAAGTGGTATCGCTAATTACACAGGGTCAAAGGATTTTAATATCATGGATACAAAAAAATCTTATACTGCTGAAGAATTAGTAAAGATGGGAATATCCATGCCTCTAGATTTTGCTCCAGGAAAGAGCTGGTCGTATTCAAATACAGGATACGTATTACTAGGGATTCTTATTGAAAAAGTAACTGGTAACAGCTATGCGGAAGAAATTGAAAATCGAATTATTGAACCACTTGAATTATCGAATACATTCTTACCCGGAAATTCAAGCGTTATTCCAGGAACCAAACATGCCCGTGGATATATCCAATTAGACAGAGCAAGTGAGCCAAAAGATGTTACTGATTATAACCCAAGTATGGGGAGCTCGGCCGGAGATATGATTTCTACAGCTGATGATTTAAACAAATTCTTCTCTTATTTACTTGGGGGTAAATTACTGAAAGAACAGGAACTAAAGCAAATGCTTACAACAGTCCCTACAGGAATAGATGAACTTGGCGATTCCGGGCTTGGAATTTTCAAAATGAAGCTTTCAAATGGTGTATCGATATGGGGGCATGGAGGAACCATTCCTGGATTTTTAACTTTTGCTGGGGGCACACTTGGAGGCAAGCATACATTGGCCGTGAATTTGAACAGCCTTAAAGCTGATAGTCCTGATCCTTTTAAAAATATTTTACTTGCTGAATTTAGCAAGTAGGCCAAAAGAAAGAACGGATAATTTTTATCATATTTTCATAGTTAAACAAATAAATGATGAAATTGATTACTTATCTAAGGAGGCAATTCCCTCATGAAAAATAAACTAACTGGTGTATTAGCCGCTACATTAGCGCTAACTATGATTCTACCAACAGGGGCGAAAGCATTTTCTGACAGTAAGACTACAGTTGTATCTAACGCAGAAGTAGCTAGCCAAGAGCTGAAGAAATTTGCAGCAGAGAAGGCTGCGCTACTCACGAAGTCCCATGGGACGACTAGCGTGCAGTATGCGCTAATTGATAATGGCAAGCTTACTTTGTCGGGGCAGGCTGGAAAGAACGATATGGAAGGGGAACAGCCACTAACCAAAGATACTCTATACGGGATTGGTTCAGTCAGTAAAATGTATGCAACAGCGGCTGTAATGAAATTGGTCGACGAAGGAAAAGTCGATTTGGATGCTCCTGTGGTCAACTATGTTCCTGATTTTAAGATGAAAGATGGGCGGTACAAACGCATTACTCCGCGTATGTTGTTGAATCACTCCTCCGGCTTGCAAGGTTCCACGTTAAGTAATGCATTTTTATTTAACGATAATGATACCTATTCCCATGATTTCTTGTTGCAGCAATTGTCCAACCAGAGCCTGAAAGCAGACCCTGGTGCGTTCTCGGTATACTGCAACGATGGCTTTACGCTGGCCGAAATTTTGGTGGAAAGAGTCAGCGGTATGAGCTTTACCGAATTTCTACATCAACGGTTTACAGAGCCCTTAAAGATGAATCATACAAAAACGCCACAGGACAAATGGAGAGACGAAAAGCGGGCTGGACTTTATTTTCCGGCGTACCAAGGGCAGCTTCCAATTGAATCGGTGAATGTGATTGGTACGGGAGGGGTCTCTTCCACAGCAGAAGATATGGTACGATTCTCACAATTATTTATGGGACAGGGAAAAGGGATCCTCTCTGATAAGGTAGTCAAGGCGATGGAGCAAGAGGAATATAAAAAAGGAATGTGGCCGGGGGATGGAGATAATATTTTTAACTATGGTCTTGGCTGGGATAGTGTGAAACTATACCCATTCAGTGAATATGGGATAAGAGGCTTGGCTAAAGGCGGCGACACGGCACTGCAACATGCTATACTGGTTGTGCTTCCAGAACAGAAAATGGCAGCGGCTGTGTTGTCATCCGGTGGACGAAGCTCTACAAATCAACTGCTGGCAACAGAATTGCTGCTCGCCGTGCTTAAAGAGAAGGGTACAATTAAGAACATCAAGCCGAACAAATCTTTTGGCAAGCCGGTCAAGGTCAAGATGCCTCAAGACGTGGCAAAGAAAGCGGGCTTTTATGGCAATAGCGAAACTCATTTCAAAATTGAAATTACGAAGAATGGAGAACTGTTCTTACCATCTAATCGAGAAGAAAAATATGTATATACTGCGGATGGAAGCTTTATTAATGAGAAGGGTACTTCTAAGCTCAACTTTGTCACCGAGAAGAATGGAAGAACTTATTTGAGGGAGAGCACATATAAATCGACACCAGACTTAGGGCAAGGTGCGATGACTCACTATTTAGCCGAGAAACTAGAAGACAATGTGCTATCGAAGAAAACCGCTGCCGCATGGGCGAAGCGGGAAGGTGTCAAGTTCTATCTGGTGAATGAGAAATTTAGTTCTATTGAATATCTCGTACAACCGAAACTTATTACCACACAAATTACTCGTAAGGAAGGCCTGGCGGGCTATTGGGAGGGCAGAAAAATTACAGGTCCGAACACCGCGACGCATCAGCTCCAGATCCCCGTGATGAATGGCCGTGATACGATGGAAACGCATTTCTATACAGAAGGCGGTAATGAATATATGGAAATGGCCGGGTTGTTATACGTAAGTGGAGCCAACGTAAAACCACTCGATGCTGGCCAATCATCCAAAGTTACGCTGCAAGCAAATGGGCATGCTAAATGGTTTACGATCCCGCAAGCGGCAGTAGGAAAAATGATGACCGTGACATTGCCATCGAAGGGTGCGTTCGCGGTGTATGATGAGAATGGAGTATGCGTCAACTTTACCATCGTGAGCGGCAATAACAAAGTAAAACTGCCGAAGAATGGAACGGTTGTAATTGCTGGGGCACCGAACTCAGAATTTGCAATTACGTTGAACTAGCTACAATTCAAGATGGACTTCAACAAAACCAGTACGACATAGGAACGGTGTTTTGCTGGTTTTGTTTGTATTTACGTATTATCTTTAAGAAGAGAATTTCAACGAATAATATCACGCTCAAACTCTGCAAAAACAGCTATCATACTAATTCAGGGCAATCATCATTTGCTCCATTAATCTTCTTGATGTAAATACGTTCGCAGCCGGTATTATGATGTACAAGCCCTATACGATACAGGAATTATCGGAGGTGTTTCAGCTACTAAGTTTACGCCATATGGCACACTCACACGTCAACAGGCTGCACTTATGTTAGAACGAACTCTAGAATATCTAGGTGTAGAAAAAGAGTCAAATATAGGGCCCTACCATATCGCTATCAAGCTAAGAAAAGTAAATACCCCAGAACGATAATTTTGTGTTTTGTACAGCACCGAGGTTCATTTTTAACGTTTTGAGGAAACCTTTTTTGTTAGGTTTATAGACATGTGGTGTTAACAACATAAACAATGTTTTAGATTATAAAATAGAGTACTAAGCATCCGATTTGAAAGCAGACATCCCTGAATCATAATTTTTATGGAAGTGAAAATTCTTTTTGTCACCCAGGCGCAGGAGGATCATTTTGTTTTGCCGATCCAGATGAAAAGTTAGGTTATGCTTATGGGGAAACATGGATTTGCATGACCAATGAACGAAGAGAACTTGCACTAAGAAAAGCTCTTATACGGCTGCCTCTGAAAAAATGAAAATACGTAAAAATAGTTGGGGATATTTTTATGTTGTACGGTTTTTGGCTATGAATAGTGGAATAAATATTAAGTATTCAACAGTTCAAATAAAACGAGTCATCTTTTTATTTTAAGAAAAAAGATGACTCATTTTATGCTAAAATTCACTTAGTGTATATTTTCGTTAAAATGTGGGTGGGCCCCCTTTTAGCAAAACCGGAGTGGAAATGATGAGTATAAACAGTTTTGTGAGATTGATAAAGGATGAATTATTAAAAGAGGTAAGGATAAGAAGTGAGGATGAATTTGAGCCTGTAGTAGTTAAAGATATTCCTAGACTTTGGAAGTGTTTAGGGATAGGTAATTATGCCGCAGTATTTATGCACAAAGAATACAAAGATTGGGTAGTGAAAGTTTACGCACGAGAAGGAGAAGGAATTGAAAAAGAATCAGAAGTATACCGAAGAATTGGAAACCATCCTTCTTATTCGAAGCTTATATATAAAGGAGAAAATTTCATAGTATTGAAACGTTTAAAAGAAATTACTTTATACGATGCCCTTCATAAGGGGATTAAAATTCCTAAGCAGGTGATCTTTGATATCAATGAAGCTTTAGAGTATGCAAGGGAACAAGGATTAACTCCTTGTGACGTTCACGGGAAAAATGTGATGATGGAAAACGGAAGGGGATATGTAGTCGATGTATCTGATTTCTTAAAAACAAAAGAAGATAGTAAGTGGAGAGACCTAGAAAAGGCATATTTTATATTTTATTTGCCTTTCATTTATAATTTTCCTTTCCCTATTAAAATACCGTATTTTATGTTAAACATTGTTAGACGTTCGTATAGAAAATATAAGAAGCTTAAAAAGAAATTCAATTTGTAAAAGGACCACATACTTATCTTTAGGTTAGATAAGTGAACGACTAGTAAACAAAAGGACCGTACATTTTAGATATGTCTAATATGTACGGTCCTAATTTTATAACTTCATGAAGTAATCAGTAAGTTTTACATTTTCTTTTTCACGCAATTACTTATTTTTTTCTTCAAGCCCTTTATTCTTTTTTCTCTCTCTTTTCAATTCTTCTTTTAAGAGAAGCAATGAAGGCATTTTGATTGTTCTCGTTTTATTTAAACCTAGAGTCCACAAATAATTTTTCTTGTTGATTTCGCAAGAATTGATGCGTTCTTTGAGTTCTGTATGGTTATACAGTGTGGTTTTACTCACTCCGGCTTCTTTCTGTCACACTCTTGAAGTTAATTATATTTTTCTACGTACTAAATAAAAAGATAAGGCCCCCATAATAACAGGTGCAACGAAATCAAAGAAATGGGAAAAATTAAAAGGAAAAAGAAAAAGAAATGGTATAAGTGTATAGATAACTGCTTGTCCTATAAATACAGGAATTCCAAATTGAAATTCTCTACATCGTTTGATTTTCCTGTATAACACTTCCCCAATTAGACAGGCTACAAGAGCCGGTATACTACCATAAGTGACGATCGTTTTAATGAATCCTAATACAACGTTCGGGTGAATAAAGCTAGGATGAGAAATATATGAAATCAAGAACCATCCAAAAATAAAAGCAAACAGACTTGCAGCATAACTAATTACAAATTTCATCAACGTTAATCATCCTCACAGTTTTCTAATATTAACTCCATTGTATGACATGAAATCCTATTATTGGTAGCGAGAAAAAAGCGGATCCCTACTCTAAAAAGCATCCACTCATCCTTCTATACTTGTTTTATTTTCTTTGCTCTAGCAAACTTCCAAAAAGCTGCAAGTAGTATGAGCAGTGGAATTCCCTGAATAAAGAGAAATCCTCCCAAAAAATAAAGTGCACGACTAACTAGAGGAGGGGCTGTTGCCGACTCACCCGCAAAATAAGCCCCATAATTAGCCGCTACACCTGCATAATCAGCTATCCCACCTATAAGAAAAGCCGCTGGACTTATGATTAGATTTATCCCTAAACAGATCATTATTGAAGATAGGTTTTTAGCCTTAATTTTTGGTGAAACAGACAAGAAAAATAAGAATATTGCAGTGCCGTTTATAAGAAGTAGTGTTATTACAAAAAAATTCCCATAATATCCCTCCATAATTTTAATTGTACCATCAGCAAGGACAACTTTGTGTAAATTTGGATGAATAGGATCTTCATGTGAGGTTAACATAACGTCTCATTAACAGTAGTCAATGATGCATATAATTTTCGTTTTTGCTTTCTTTTCTGAGCTGGATAGCGGTGGGGTGAGTCATAAATTGTGGAACACATTCTTAAGTTATTTAATATGAAAAAATGAAATTCTCCTTCTGTAATTCATTCAAAGGGTTCAATCTTCGCATCTTATGAATTCCCTGAAAGTACTAAACTTAAGCAAAAAATTAACCATCCTATGCAAGAAAGTTTAGATAGCTAAAAGCATATGTTTTATTGAAAGGATGTGATTGAATTATGGAAAGGCCGAATTGGGGAATTGGAGGATTAGTATTTGTTGGCTGCATGTTTCTTGGCGGAGGAGTGGGATCTATATTAGGTGATACTCATGCTGGATGGCTAATAGGGATGGGTGCTGGATTTATTGGGATGGCTTTAACGAGACTGATCAGAAAGTAATATAACGGGATTCTTCTTCGAGTAAATAAGGAAATATGTATGTAAGTAATTCATGGTATAAGAGCTCTATAAATTATAGTTAGAACCTTCTCTTTTCTAAATTTCTCCATACATAGATATGATTCTCAAGTCGGAGGATGGCACCTTAGGGTGTTTTTTTGTGCTCTCTAAAAATGCCTTACCATATAATAGACTTCGTTAGATTTCGATAATATTTTTTGTAATAGAATAGATTCATTACCGTTTCAGACCTAAGTATTCATTCATAACCTAACAGTAAAAGGGGGGATGATTCAAGGTATGGCGTTTTATGATGAATTAATCTGTCAACAGTTTGCGAGAATTATAGGTGGCCAAGAAGGGTTCGCCGGTGGAAAATGCGTGGCTACAATAAATCGGGATGAAATACAAGCAACTATCTTAGGAAAACGTTTTAGAGTAACAACTTCCTTCTCATTCGAATCACGAGATAATAAAACTGGACGAGCATTATGTTTAGGCAGGATAGCGCTCTTGCAAAGAGAAGTCAATGGGTTTGTTGCTACAATTATTAAACAAGGAATAATCGTTTCGTCTATACACAATGAGTGGTTATGTGATGAGCCGAATTTAATTTACGTTAATATCGAAGACGTTGATGATCCGCTAAGCTTCGCAAGGAAAGTTAGAAAAGCGTTATGCAATTAACCAATTTATTTAGTTGAATGAGCGATATAAAAGGATCTTTAATTGAAAGATCCTTTTATACATAAGATGAAGGTTTTTCTTTGTATTTCATTAATTAAGTTTAATTGACTAGCAAACGAACGTAATTCCTGTGCACGAATCGATATAATAATTTCCGCTTTTATTGTAGTGTCAGTCTTTTAGTAGAAATTAAATATTTACGACAAATTTTGACAAATAAATACATATATTTTTGTTATGCTATGAAAGTTATTAATTTGTAATGTATATATAGGAGGATTTTTTTAATGTTAAAGAAATTGTTATTATGTGTACTTATGAGCTTGTGTGTAATGGCTTTAAGTGCTTGTAAAGGTGATGAAGAAAAATTAAAAGTAGCAGAGGATGAGCAAAAAATAGATGAAGATAAAAAAGTAGCGGAGGAAGAAAAACGTAAGCAAGAAGAGCAACAAAGAGCAGAGGAAGAAAAGCGTAAACAAGAAGAACAACAAAGAGTAGAAGAAGAGAAGCGTAAGCAAGAAGAGCAACAAAGAGCAGAGGAAGAAAAACGTAAGCAAGAAGAGCAACAAAGAGCAGAGGAAGAAAAACGTAAACAAGAAGAGCAGCAAAGAGTAGAAGAAGAAAAACGTAAGCAAGAAGAGCAACAAAGAGTAGAAGAAGAAAAACGTAAACAAGAAAAGCAGAAGACTCAGCAACAACAGTCTATACAACAAGAGAGAACACAAAAACAAGAAAAAACAACACAAGCAACAGGTGGGAAACCAACAAGATCACAAATTTCAGTTGGTTCACATGTAGTTATTCAATTGGATAATGACTATAGTAAAACTGTAAGTGGTGTTGTGAAAGACATTTTGACGCATAGTGAAACACATCCGTACGGAATTAAAGTTCGATTACAAGATGGACAAATTGGCCGTGTTCAAAGTGTTAACTAGTGAAAAAAGATTTGAATACTTTTCAAATAAATAAACGCTACAAAAAACCGGTTCTTTCGTAAAGGAACCGGTTTTTTTTGTAGCGTTTTGCTTATCGGATGAAATTTGCGTTTTGTTGATGTCACCACACCTCTATCAAGTTATCACATACAAGGTAATAGATGTTTTTATAATTTGAAAGGAGAGGGAACGAACTTGGAGGGAGTATGGGAAGCGTACAATAAATACATTGAGGGGGCATGTTTGAGCTATGGACCTATCCTCCCGTTCTAATTAACTAAAAGAAGAACTTTCCCATACCGATTAGACTACTAAGCATCCCGATTCCATTCATGGTGCCTTTTCCTACTGTCAATAAGTTTCCAAGCATTCCTGGCTGACCGTTACCTCCGTTATTCCCCCATCCCATGGGACTTATCTGTCCTCCCCATCCTGGAGAATTCCCCAAAATACCCCAGTTATTATTGGTATTAAAATGAAAAGGCTTGGCTGGCGGCGATAGTAAAGCGGCAAGATGACCTTGTGCGAACATCCCTGTATGATTGAATGGTTGAGCCCAGGGGAGGGGAGGTTTTTGAAAATTAAAACCTGCATGACCTTGTAATGGAGCCCAATTAGCAGGATATCCATGGGGCATCATCCCTGCATAATGGATTGGCTGACCTAAAGAGAAGGGAGGGGGCTCGGGATTGAAACCCGTATAATTGGCTGGTGAATCCCAACCAAATGGATAGACTCGACAACTCCAATTCTCAGGAACCTTCAGACCATCCATTCCCTGAGCTTTAATTATTTGAGGTTGTGAATATAATGATGACATTGAAATTTGGTTATTATATTGCTCCCCGTTTCCATTTGAATTCAAATACCAATATTGGTGCATAAGCTTATTCCCCTCACTTTAAAAATGTAATGTTAGACTTAGCCTATGTAATATTCCTTTTTATGGATGGTTACATATCTAGATTTACAAGCCTGTATTGAAAGGAATGGGTGTGTGGTCATATTTATCCCGCTATTTGTGGGCATAAGACACCACCTCAAAATTAAGTGAAAGCGGCTGCCTGTAAAAGAACCACTGATTCAAGTGTCACTTTATTTTAGAAGGGTATTTTCAGTCGCTCCTTTTGTTTAATTTAGCCTAATTTAATTTTGGTTAACAAACGCGTTTATAAAGGTTTAATCAACAAAAAAATTTTAACATGTTATGTCGAGCAAGTAGAATTACTAAAAAGAGAATATCCATTCGAAGAGTTTGGCAAAATACTGAAAGGATAATGTATTCTTGTGTAGATATACAAACGATTTAAACGAATCGATGGAATTTATAATGAAGGGGCAAATGAATATATGAGTGAGACATTACATAAAAGAAAGCCACCATATTTAATGCTTGTAATCCTTTTTATTGGAGCATTTGTTTCATTTCTAAATAACTCGCTTTTAAATGTTGCTTTGCCATCAATAATGAAGGATTTAGATATTAAAGATTATTCAACGATTCAGTGGCTTTCTACAGGGTATATGCTTGTAAGTGGTGTATTAATTCCGGCCTCAGCATTTTTAATAACCCGCTTCTCCAATAGGAGCTTATTTATTACATCTATGTTAATTTTTATTCTTGGTACGGCCTTAGCGGCTTTAGCACCGAACTTTAGTTTATTACTTACTGGTCGGATGGTTCAAGCAGCAGGTTCTTCAGTCATGGGGCCTTTGTTAATGAATATTATGCTAGTAAGCTTTCCAAGAGAAAAAAGGGGAACAGCGATGGGGATTTTTGGATTAGTTATGATTACGGCACCAGCAATTGGACCGACACTATCGGGTTATATTGTAGAGTATTATGACTGGCGTTTGCTTTTTGAAATGATTTTACCGTTAGCAATCATTAGCTTACTGTTAGGGATTTGGAAATCAGAGAATGTCATGAGACAAAACAAAAATGCAAAACTTGATTATCTCTCATTACTATTATCTTCTATCGGTTTTGGCGGTTTGTTATATGGATTCAGTTCTGCAAGTTCCGATGGTTGGACGAATAAAGTTGTTTTAACAACCTTAATCATAGGCGCTATTTCCCTAATCGCTTTCATTATCCGTCAATTAAAAATGAATGAACCGTTATTGGATTTACGTGTTTACAAGTACCCAATGTTTGCACTTGCGTCTGTAATTGCGATTGTTAACGCAGTGGCCATGTTTTCGGGTATGATTTTAACACCAGCTTATGTACAAAACGTCCGCGGTATTTCGCCGCTGAGCTCTGGGCTGATGATGCTTCCAGGTGCGGTAATAATGGGGGTTATGTCACCAATTACAGGTAAACTATTTGATAAATACGGCCCTCGGATTCTTGGTATAGTAGGACTTTCCATTACAGCTGTTTCAACTTATATGCTAGCAAACCTGCAACTCGACTCTAGTCACACACATATTATTCTGATTTACACACTGCGGATGTTTGGGATGGCGATGGTGATGATGCCACTTATGACAAATGGCCTTAATCAATTGCCAACTCGCTTAAATCCGCACGGTACAGCTGTTAATAATACAGCTCAACAAGTGTCCGGTTCGATTGGTACTGCTATCCTTGTTACGATTATGAATTCGGTAACAAAAACAAAAGCTGAAAGTCTAATGGCTGATGTAGATCCAACAACCTTCACAGAAGCTACGAAGGCAATGTTAACTCAGAAGGCTTTATTATCTGGAATTCAATATTCATTTTATGTAGCGCTTGGCATGAATATTGTTGCACTACTATTAGTTTTTTTCGTTAAACGTGTAGATACAAGCGCGGAAGCTGTCGAGAGGTTAAATCGGTAGAGTAAAATAAAACTTTAGATCATGATTCCTCTAAGTTTTTACTGTTTAGTTAGACTATGAAGAAATGCAAATTTCTGCCGCTAAGGCGCTGGTATTTAAATCTGGAAAAGAATCAGTGAAATAATTATATATAGTAAAAGGGATCTGATATTCATATCAGATCCTTTTTCATTAGCAACACAGTATACTTACTTATCGTATTTGTTTGAATTGACATTAGAAACTACTGGTTTTCCCAATACTACAATCTTTAGCTCTCAATTTCTGATAAACATTATAATAATACGCTTCATTTTAATTTAGTATTTTCTCTGCAAGTTATAAATGTAATAGCAACAAACAATTTAGATTACCAACTTTATAAGCAATATCATAATCGTGAATAGTTAGGGAAAAGATAAAATAAGGTAATCAATTACATATCTTTATCCCAGGCGATTCATTGCTATCTTCTTTTTATTGAATGGGATATTTTATTTCATGTTTTTTTTGAAAGGGTGTTTTTAATGGAAAAAAAAGTATCTGCCATTCCTCAACCGAAAACATATGGATTGCTGGGGAATCTCCCACTAATCGATAAAGATAAACCGACCCTATCCTTTATCAAGATAGCGGAAGAGTATGGTCCCATTTTTCAAATTCAAACTTTAAGTGATACCATCATTGTCGTTTCTGGACATGAACTGGTAGCAGAAGTCTGTGACGAAACACGGTTCGATAAAAGTATAGAGGGTGCTTTAGCAAAAGTTCGTGCCTTTGCTGGAGATGGATTATTTACAAGCGAGACTCAAGAGCCTAACTGGAAAAAAGCTCATAATATTTTGATGCCTACATTCAGCCAACGAGCAATGAAAGATTATCATGCTATGATGGTCGATATTGCCGTACAACTCGTTCAAAAATGGGCACGGCTTAATCCGAATGAAAACGTAGATGTTCCGGAGGATATGACTCGCCTTACATTGGATACAATTGGTCTATGTGGTTTTAATTATCGATTTAATAGCTATTATCGTGAGACCCCTCATCCTTTTATTACTAGCATGAGCCGTGCTCTAGATGAGGCAATGCACCAATTACAGCGGCTGGATATAGAAGATAAACTCATGTGGAGAACGAAACGTCAATTTCAGCATGATATTCAATCTATGTTTTCTTTAGTAGATAATATTATTGCTGAACGTAAAAGTAATGGAAATCAGGAAGAAAATGATTTACTTTCCCGTATGTTAAATGTGCAGGATCCGGAAACTGGTGAAAAATTAGATGATGAAAATATTCGTTTCCAAATTATCACTTTTTTAATAGCTGGGCATGAAACAACAAGTGGATTATTATCTTTTGCAATCTATTTTTTATTAAAGAATCCAGATAAATTGAAAAAAGCTTATGAAGAAGTAGATCGGGTTTTAACAGATCCCACTCCAACATACCAACAAGTTATGAAATTAAAGTATATCCGGATGATTTTAAATGAATCGCTACGTCTATGGCCTACTGCTCCAGCATTCAGTCTCTATGCAAAAGAGGATACAGTGATTGGTGGGAAATATCCTATTAAGAAAGGAGAAGATCGTATTTCTGTTCTTATTCCACAGCTACATAGGGATAAAGACGCGTGGGGAGACAATGTGGAAGAATTCCAACCTGAACGATTTGAAGAGCTGGATAAGATTCCCCATCATGCTTATAAGCCATTTGGAAATGGTCAACGAGCATGTATCGGTATGCAGTTTGCACTTCATGAAGCCACACTCGTAATGGGAATGCTTCTTCAACATTTTGAATTCATCGATTATCAAGACTATCAGCTGGACGTAAAACAAACATTAACGCTAAAGCCTGGTGATTTTAAAATTAGGATTCTACCACGAAAACAAACTATTAGCCATACTACTGTTCTTGCGCCTATCGAGGAGAAACTGAAAAACCATGAAATCGAACAGCAAGTTCAGAAAACTCCTTCTATTATTGGAGCCGATAATCTTTCGCTTCTTGTTCTGTATGGATCGGATACAGGGGTAGCGGAAGGTATTGCAAGAGAACTAGCAGATACAGCTAGTTTAGAAGGTGTTCAAACGGAAGTGGTAGCTCTTAACGATCGAATTGGAAGTCTGCCAAAAGAAGGGGCGGTTCTTATTGTAACTTCTTCTTATAATGGAAAACCACCAAGTAATGCAGGGCAGTTTGTGCAATGGTTGGAGGAATTAAAACCGGATGAGCTAAAAGGTGTTCAATACGCAGTTTTTGGTTGTGGAGATCATAATTGGGCTAGTACTTATCAGCGGATTCCAAGATACATTGATGAGCAAATGGCTCAAAAAGGAGCAACAAGATTTTCTACACGTGGAGAAGCGGATGCAAGTGGTGATTTCGAGGAACAACTTGAGCAATGGAAACAAAGTATATGGTCTGATGCGATGAAGGCATTTGGATTGGAACTTAACAAAAACATTGAGAAAGAACGTAGTACATTAAGTTTACAATTTGTTAGTCGTCTTGGAGGATCTCCTCTTGCACGAACATATGAAGCAGTTTATGCATCTATACTAGAAAATCGTGAACTTCAATCATCTAGCAGTGAAAGAAGCACGCGACATATTGAGATATCCTTGCCAGTAGGTGCTACGTATCAAGAAGGTGACCACCTTGGGGTGCTGCCAATTAATAGTGAGAAAAATGTCAACCGAATTTTAAAACGCTTTGGATTAAATGGGAAGGATCAAGTCATATTGAGTGCAAGTGGACGAAGTGTAAATCACATACCTTTAGACAGTCCTGTTAGTTTATTTGACCTTCTTAGTTATAGTGTAGAAATTCAAGAAGCAGCTACTCGAGCACAAATACGAGAAATGGTGACATTTACAGCATGCCCTCCTCATAAAAAGGAATTGGAATCATTATTGGAAGAGGGAGTTTATCATGAACAAATATTAAAGAAACGTATGTCAATGTTGGATCTTCTTGAAAAGTATGAGGCTTGTGAAATCCGATTTGAACGCTTTTTAGAACTTCTTCCTGCGCTCAAACCGCGTTACTATTCTATTTCAAGCTCTCCACTCGTTGCACAGGATCGTCTGAGCATTACGGTTGGTGTTGTTAATGCACCTGCATGGAGTGGGGTAGGGACATATGAAGGAGTCGCTTCTAATTATTTAGCTCAGCGTCATAATAAAGACGAGATTATCTGTTTCATTCGAACGCCACAATCAAACTTTCAATTACCTGAAAATCCAGAAACACCAATTATCATGGTTGGACCAGGTACTGGAATTGCACCATTCCGTGGATTCTTGCAAGCGCGTCGTGTTCAAAAGCAAAAAGGTATTAACTTAGGACAAGCACATCTATATTTTGGTTGTCGTCATCCTGAAAAGGATTATCTCTATCGTACAGAACTAGAAAATGATGAAAGAGATGGATTAATCTCTTTACACACAGCTTTTTCTCGCTTAGAAGGATATCCTAAAACATATGTACAGCATTTAATAAAACAAGATAGAATCAATTTAATTTCGTTATTAGATAATGGGGCTCATCTTTATATATGTGGTGATGGAAGTAAAATGGCTCCTGACGTAGAAGACACCCTTTGTCAAGCATATCAAGAAATTCATGAAGTCAGTGAACAAGAAGCAAGGAATTGGTTGGATCGTGTGCAAGAAGAAGGGCGATATGGAAAAGATGTTTGGGCTGGTATATGAATTTTTCTTAATTAGATAAGTAATATGTAACGAATGAACTTCTTTCGAATAAGTGTTAATTAAAAATAAAAAAATCCCGTATTTTTATTGAATACGGGATTTTCTTATTTTTAATAAGCGGGACTGCTACCGTAGAAAAAGAAAAAATCTCATATGAAATCAAAGCTATATAATCTTAGCTTGATGGGCAAGGTGTTAACCAATTTCTTGACGAAATTTGAAATTTAAAATAAACTTTTGCACACTGGCTGAACAGTTTTTAGCATAGTGTCAAATCGCTGGAGGAATGTATCAAATTAGGTATACCTTCTATGAAATTAAATAGGGTGATAATTATTACAAGTGGATTAGGTTTCTTGTGAATTTTAAATTAAAGGTCTTATCCAAAGTTGAGAAAAATCCACATACCCAAAATATTTCATCTTAATATTCGTTAAATCTGATGAAAAAGGAATTTGACGTGTATCATAGTATAAGGGAATCGTAATAGAGGATTCTATCAGTTCTTTTTCAAGATTCTTATTTATGGAACAAAATTGTTACTTAGGTTGTCTATTAAGTATACGTATAAAACAGGTGTTCATGATAGTTCGCTCATTTTATGAAAAGTGAGACGCAAGAAGAGTGATATCCGATACACGCTTTAATTGTATCGGTATGTAAACACCTAGAAAAACCATATATTCTTGAAAGAGGTTGAAAATGTATGATAGTCTTAAACAAGTTTTTTAACATGTTACATTACAAAAAGATAGTACCTGTAGTATTTCTTTCATGTGCAACGCTTATAGGCTGTTCTGATAGTAATACTCCATCTGAATCACCTAAACAAACGAAACAAACAAATCAAATCAAACAAGAAACTACTGGTAATGATTCTTTTGCTAAACTTGAAAAAGAATTTGATGCTAAACTCGGTATTTATGCATTGGACACTGATACGAATCAAACCGTTACTTATCAATCAGATGAACGGTTTGCATACGCATCTACCCACAAAGCTTTAGCTGTGGGAGTACTTTTACAAAAGAAATCAATAGAAGATCTAAATCAAAGAGTTTTGTATACTCGTGAAGATCTTGTTAATTACAATCCAATTACAGAAAAGTATGTTGATACAGGTATGACTCTGAAAGAGCTTGCAGATGCTTCCCTTCGATATAGTGATAATACTGCACAAAATCTTATTCTTAAACAATTAGGTGGACCTAGTGAATTCAAAAAATCACTGAGAGAAATAGGGGATACCGTTACAAATCCTGAACGTTTTGAACCAGAGTTAAACGAAGTGTATCCAGGAGACGCCCATGATACTAGTACCCCAAAGGCATTAGCTACTAGTCTTCAGGCTTTTACGCTAGGAGATGTACTTTCAACTGAGAAACGGGATTTATTAATAGATTGGATGAAAAGGAATACTACGGGAGACAACTTAATTCGTGCTGGAGTTCCAGGAGGATGGGAAGTAGCTGATAAGACTGGCTCGGGATCTTATGGAACCAGAAATGATATCGCAATTATTTGGCCACCAAATAAAAAGCCAATTGTTCTTGCGATACTTTCTAATCATGATAAAGAGGATGCTAAATACGATGATAAGCTTATTGCAGAAGCAACCAAAATAGCGTTAGATGCCTTAAAAGCTAAAAATAAATAATAATAGTAATTAGTTATTGAAATTTTCCTGTTTTTCCGTCACAATACTGTGACGGTCTTTTTGTGTATTTTACAAAGAATCGTCTTAAGTAAAGAAAAAAGATAGAAACAATCTCTATTAAGTTTATTAATTAATTAACAACAAATATATGCTTTATTGGATACTTATTGCATTTAATGTGGAGGAATAAAATGGAGTCAAAAATTCTTATTGTTGATGATGATAAAGAAATTAGAAATCTTATCTCTGTATACCTGGAAAATGAAGGCCTAAAAACTCAAAAGGCAGAAGATGCTATACAAGCTTTACAACTGTTAGAAGAAAAGGAATTTGATTTGATTATTTTAGATATTATGATGCCGAATATGGATGGCATTGAAGCATGTATGAAAATTAGGGAAGATCGTAATATGCCTATCATTATGCTATCTGCAAAATCTGAGGATATAGACAAAATTCAAGGTCTAGCCTCTGGCGCAGACGATTATTTATCAAAGCCGTTTAACCCATTAGAATTAATCGCTAGAGTGAAATCCCAATTAAGAAGATTTAAAAAATACAATACGCCAATAGAGCATAATAAAAGCATTCTAGAAATTGGTGACTTAACCGTAAATACAGATACATGTCAAGTATGGGTAAGAGGAAAAGAAACAAGGTTAACTCCAAAAGAGTTTGCTATTCTCGAATTACTTGCCCGCAACAAAGGGATTGTCCTGAGTGTTGCAAAAATATATGAAGCAGTTTGGAAAGAGGTTTTTTATAAATCAGATAATACCGTCATGGTGCATATTACAAAAATAAGAGACAAAATTGAAGAGGACTCTAAACATCCTATTTATATTAAAACTGTTTGGGGAGTTGGATATAAAATATGAAGAATGTTAGTTTTAGAAATAAGATCATTATAAAACTTCTTGGTGCTGTTGCAGTTAGTTTTTTTATTTCATTTGGTTTAACAATCCTCATTTTGGCATACGTTATAGATCCATTATTTATAAAACACGAAGAATTTGGTATGTTTGAATTCAATTTGGTATTGTTGTTCTTATTCGCGTTCGCAATCTTTAACTTTATAATAATTTTTTTGATATTGGTTCGAAAGAAAATAGCATATTTGAAGCTCATTTCGGATAATGTAAATGATATTGCAAATGGAAAACTGGGTTTGACAATTGGGATTAAGGGGAAGGACGAATTGACCCAACTTGCTCAAAATATCAACTATATGTCCAAGGAATTGGAAAATACATTTGAACAAGAAAGACGATTGGAACGTACAAAAAATGAACTTATCACCAATGTATCTCATGACTTACGCACACCGTTAACATCTATTATTGGCTATATAGATTTATTAAAAAGAGGGCAATACAACAGTAAAACACAATTACAGGAATACCTTGAAACCACTTATTCAAAGTCACAGAGACTGAAATATTTAATTGATGAGCTGTTTGAATATACTCGTTTATCAGGCGGAGATGCTAAGTTAAATCTTAATGAAGTTGATTTATCAGGTTTGTTGGAGCAAATAGTTGGAGAATACATTCCTATATTTGAAAAGGAAAGCTTAATCGTTCAAAAATCAATTACACAAGAAACAATACCTATCTTCATAGATGTAGAAAAAATGGTACGTGTATATGAAAATCTGTTTATGAATGCGATAAAGTACAGCATGAAACCATCCGAATTATCCGTATGTCTTGAATTAATGGATAACAAAGCAATTTTGAAAGTGTCAAATAAAGTCGAGAAACCGCCAGTTAGTGATCCAAATAAATTGTTTGAAAGGTTTTTCAGGGGGGACAAGGCAAGAAAAGATGACCAGGGAAATGGTCTGGGGCTTGCTATCTCAAAAAGAATTGTTGAACTTCATCATGGTAATATACATGCAGAATTTAAAGACGGCTGGATGTCCTTTATTGTTGAACATCCAATAAAATAGAATGGCTTATGGAATTATAGATTCCATAAGCTTTTTTTATAAAAACTTAAGAAATCTTAAGGATTTTATGGGGTGTTTCCTAATTTTCATAGTTTATCATGGGTGTATTCAAAGTGATGGGGTGAGTGAAGAAGATAAGATGAAAGTTTTCATAGTAGCATAAGGGTGGATACAACATGACTATTTTGTTAGTAGCAAATAAAAATAGTAGCTTATTGTAATGAAATAGAAAAAACAAACGTAGGAGGATATATATGATAAAACCAGTTGTAGATGTAAAAAACATTCAAAAATTGTACGGTAAAAAAGGTGAGAATCAATCACACGCGTTAAAAGGTGTATCATTCTCGATTCAAGAGGGAGAGTTTGTTGGTATTATGGGGCCTTCTGGTTCTGGTAAAACAACATTATTAAATGTAATTTCAACGTTAGATACAGCAACGGGCGGTATTGTTGAAATTGCAGGTACGGATATTACGAAAATGAAGCAAGGTGAGCTTTCTGATTTCCGTTCGCAAAAATTAGGATTCATTTTCCAGGACTTTAACTTATTAGAGAATTTATCTATATATGAAAATATCGCACTACCACTTTCCCTTCAAGGTGTTTCTTCTCGTAAAATTGGAAAGAAAGTAGAAAAAGTAGCTGATATGTTAGGCATTACAGCAATACTTCAAAAGTATCCTTCTGAAGTATCTGGTGGACAAAAGCAGCGTTCTGCAGCAGCACGTGCATTAGTGCATGAACCTGCTATTATTTTAGGGGACGAGCCAACTGGAGCTCTAGATTCCAAAAATGCAACGAGTTTACTTGATGCCATGACAAGCCTAAATAAAGAGCAAGGTGTATCCATAATGATGGTTACGCATGATCCTTACAGCGCAAGTTACTGCCAGCGTATTTTATTCATTCAAGATGGTGAGTTATATAAAGAACTTCATCGCGGTGGTACCCGTGAAGAATTCTATAAAGAAATTTTAGACGTGCTTGCAAACTTGGGCACACAAAAAGCGTAAGGAAGGAAGTTCAATCATGTTATTTAAGCTTTCTATGTCAGGCCTAAAAAGTAAGTTGCAAGATTACATTGTTTTACTTGTTGGTCTTATTGTCTCTATTTCAACTTTTTATATGTTTCAAACGCTAGCATCCAATAAAACGTTCCTTGAATCTAACTCTTCTATTAGGGATATTGTGTCTGTATTTAAAATTGGTTCCTTTTTGTTAGCGGTTATCACATTTTTCTATATTTTATATGCAAACTCTTTCTTATCAGCTCTTCGTCAAAAAGAATTTGGTATGTATATGATGTTAGGAGCAAAAAAGCATAAAGTTACCTTACTTATGTTTATCGAAACAATTATATTAGGTGCCACATCTCTTTTGATTGGAATTACAATTGGTGTTGGACTTGCAGAAGGTATCGGTCAGCTATTAATGAAACAACTCGAGTTTGCTGGCGAAGGTTATAAAGCACTTTATCTGCCATCTATAGCTATTACTTGCGTCTTCTTCTTTGCACTATTTGTATTATCGGCAATTATGAATAGTATTAAATTATCTCGTATTTCTGTACTGCAACTTGTACATGCAGATGAACAAACAGAACGTGTTGCCATAAAAGGAAAAATGACCGTTGTAATTGCATTCCTTGGTATTCTTTTATTAGGTATTGGTTATGCATCACTGATTTATATGTCATATGCAAATTCGCTAATTGTTTTGGGATTAATGGCCGTTGGATTAATCTCAGCAACCGTTGGTACTTACCTAATATTTGGATCACTTCTCCCAGTTATGATTAACAAGCTAAAGAGTAATAAAAAACGTAGTGAAAAAGGCCTCAATGCTTTTACTTTTGCACAATTAAATTTCCGCATTAATGGTCTAACAAATGTGCTTGCAACAGTAGCAATCTTAGTGGCTCTTGGTGCTGGTGGAATTGCTTGTGGTATGGCATTTAAAAACAACATCCTAAAAATGACAGATCAAATAAGAATTTACGATTCAGTCATTCATAATCCAACAGCGGAAGAAAAGACAATTTTGGGTGGTATCTTATTTCAAGAAAAACTTGAATATCATTACAAAGTGGATGATAAGTATGTTTATTATCTAAAAGAAGATTTAGAGAAAAACCGCCCTTTTATACAAGGTTTGAAAAAAGAGAAAGTTTCAGAGGGATTACCAATTGGTGCCTTTTCAATAAAATGGGTTAAAGGAGAGACGGACACAAAACAATGGATCCAGGCTTTCAGAACGATTCAGCCAGAATATGTGAATCCTGATTATGAAATAAAAATTGTAGACCAAAAAATATACGATGGTATGAAGGGTAAAGAAAGTACTGTGTTCATTGGGAAAACAGATGATTTTGGAGCATACATAAAAGAATGGAAAAAACTTGATGAATTACAGATAGCGAAATATAAAAATGTGAACGCAGAAGAATTGCATAGTAAGTATCAAACATATAATATGAGTCATGGTTTTGCCAGCGGAATAATGTTTATGGGTTTCTTCGTTGGAATTGCATTCTTAGCAATGATGGCAAGTTGTTTAATGTTTAAAGTTCTGTCGGGAGCATCAAAAGATGTAACACGTTATCAAATGCTTCATAAAATTGGTGTCCGCCGAGAATTATTAACAAAATCAATTTATAAAGAGTTATTCTTCATATTCTTATTCCCAGCAATTGTGGGGATTACTCATATATTAGTTGGTATGAACATGTTTAGCCCTCTTTTAATCGATCCGTACTCTCGCATTTGGTTACCACTTGTTATTTTTGTAGTGATTTACTCGATTTACTACTTGATTACAGTTCAATTATATAAAAGAATTGTACTTCCGAAAGAGAAGTAATAAGTATATAATTTTTAACTATAGATCGTTCAATATTTTCGACTTAATAATTTAAGAATTGGATCAGAAATACTTAAAAAGACCTAAAACTAATTGTTATTGTTTTGGGTCTTTTATATTTAAAAACGCTGATTTTATTTTAGAATTTCTAGTCTAAATAGTTTGGAGTTTCATGTCCTTGTACAACAAAAAAGGGGAGTAAAAAGACATGAAAGTAGGAACTTATTTTATAGTGTAAAATGCTGAATTATCTACAGATACATTGCATTTAGTACCCATTTTCTTGTCTCGATATATGGACAAGAAAATGGGAACTTTTTTTAAAAACGGAATATACTAATTAAGTGTGAAATTAAAATTCAATTTTATATTAGTAACAAAAAATATTTATGAAGCATCTACTTTTTTGTCTCATTAGGAGGACATGAAGTTCTATACTTATGTTAATTTTTTTCGTCCTTATGTTGATGGGCATAGGAAAGGATTTCAAAATATAAAATAAGATTGACAATGCAAGATTACAAGTGTAATATTCAGTTACGGATTACAAATGTAATCCAATGGAGGTGTAATTTAAACTAATGAAAGAATTACCTAAAATTTCAGAAGCTGAGTTAGAAGTAATGAAAGTACTGTGGTCAAAATCTCCACAAACCGCAAATGAAGTGATTGAAGAGTTAGAGAAGAAAATGGATTGGAGACCCAAAACGATTCGAACACTAATTAATCGATTAGTTCACAAAGAAGCAGTTGCTTACCATCAAGATAAAGGGCGTATGTACGCTTATTATCCTTTGGTATCGCAAGATAGTTATTTACAAGTAGAAACAAAATCTTTGCTTAAACGTTTCTATGGTGCAGCATTTAAACCTTTACTTGTAAATTTCTTAAAAGAAGAAAAGCTGTCTTCAGAAGATATTAACGAACTTAAACGTATTCTGGATGAGAAAACTGAGGAAAATCAGAGGAAGGATAGATTATAGTGATAGAAAAATTTGTAAATATCTATCTACCTGCTTTTTTTGATTGGATGATTGAGACTTCCATTATGGCTAGTATATTAGTGGGCCTAATCTTGTGTATCAAGGTCTTGTTTAGCAATAAGTTAACGCCACGTTGGCAATATATGCTATGGATCATATTAATTATAAGACTTGTATTACCTTGGTCGCCAGATAGTTCCTATAGTATCTATTCTGTTCTTACTTACAAGAATGATGATGCATTCATTTCTAGGGGAAATCCTGTAGCTAAGTTTCTTACAAAAGAGAGTACGCAAGAATTAAAAGGTATAGACGATACAAAGGTTTTCACAAAAGAAGATACTTATACCTCAAGTTCAACAAAAACTGTTCAGACAAATAAGACACAAACAGGCATGAATGAAAAGCAGGATGGTGAGCCAATTCCGTTCTATACAATTTGTATATACATTTGGCTTACTGGTGTTATCCTTTTAAGTGTTGCTACTTTTATAATGAACAGGCGTTTATTACTTTACATAAAAAAACAACCTGTTATTACAGACGAGAAGATTGTCCAGCTTTTTGAAAAGTGTAAGCAATCTATATCTATTCAACGGAATATCCCTCTATTTGTATCTGGAAAGGTTTCCAGTCCAACAGTGTTTGGATTTATTCGTCCCAAGTTGCTATTGTCAACTGTACATATGAAAATATTAGATGAGCAACAGTTACGATATATTTTTCATCATGAATTAGCTCACATCAAGCGAAGAGATGTTGGTGTGAACTGGCTTATGCATGGCTTACTAATTTTAAATTGGTTTAATCCCATTCTATGGTATGCCTACTCATGTATGCGGGAAGATCAAGAACTAGCATGCGATGCATTAGCTCTTACATGTATAGATGCAGAGGAGCGAATTGCGTATGGACATACTATTATTAGTCTATTGGAACACTACTCAAGTTATTATCAAGTACCAAGTATAGCAAATTTTAGTAAAAACAAGAGAGCGTTAAAAAGGAGAATTCTAATGATTAAAAAATTCCAAAAAAAATCATATCGTTGGTCTGCGATAGGGGCTGTGGCAGTTATTGCAGTTTCATCTGTATCCTTATTAAACGCCCGTGCTGATAAGCCGACTAACCCTGAGAAACAACAAATAGAAGTGAAAAATAATATGAAAGAATTAAAAACGCAAACCGATATTCCTATACAGAAAATTGTAGAAAAAATGATTGGTACAAAAGAACGGGCAGATGCAGAATTTTTTGTTTCAGAGGGAGAGTATAATACTTTACTTAAAGAAGTTGGTTTGGCACGAAATCTGTTTACAAAAGAAGAATTTGAACGATTTATTGATTTAGAAACAGAAGCATATACTTTGGGTAAAAAAGTAAAGTTAGTAGGAAGTCCTGAAAAGTTAGATTCAGAAGAACAAAAAAAATATCAGAAAAACAGTGAAGAAATTGGACCATTTAGACAGAAAATTACTTCGGAATTTAGATTAACTAAAAAGGAAGCACAGAAATATGTTGATTTTCCAATTAATGCCCCAAGTTATGTGGTAAAAGGGTTTAAATTAACTGGAGAAGGTGTTACAACACCGAAGACTACTGGAAAAATGAATCCCGATTTTATTTATGAATATCAAAATCAAAGTAAAGATAATGTATATATTGTGCACCAATCTGCAGTTACTGATGAGGGAAAAGAATTCTCGAATAAAAGAGCGGAGTATAATGAAAAGGTAACAAATTATGAATTAGAAGGTACAAAAATAACCTTAGTTGAAAGTCTTGATACAGAGGAAACCTATAAAGTAATGCAAATGATTGTTCCTGCAAAAGGAAAGAATAGCGCTTATCAAGTCTTAATTCTTGCAGGTGATTTAAGTAAAGAAGAAACAGAGAAAATTATGCTGTCCTTTTTAAAATAAAAATAGAGTCTCAGGATTTCGTCCCTGAGGCTCTATTTTTTTAACATAAACGAAACCATTAAGTGAGAAGAGAAATTGGTATAGTCTATATAATGAGAAAGTAAGATGAAATGTACTTTTGTTAGCTTGATCGAGGTGGAGAAAGATTATATGAAAAATAACAATTTAAAACATAAATTGAATCAAGGTAGATATATTATATGGAGAACAGGAGGGAATTAAGCTGGAAAAGCAGGGGAAATTCTACGGCAGTCTCTTTTCTGCTTTGAGGTTGAAAATGATTTTGGGAAATATGACCTCAAAATAATTCATCTCCTTTTTTGAAACTTAATATAATTATTCGTATTCGAATTTAATAGTGTGGCTTATTTATCTGCCCATGTTTATCCAATAAAATTGATAAAGTTCTATTATATCTGTCTATACATGTTGCAAAATATGAAAGAAAATATAATTTTGTAACATGTATAGCGAATTTTGTTTGACTTATGTTGTTTTTAAAGGAGTGTAACAGAAAAAGCAAGAAAAGACCTGATAACAGGTCCGTTTTTGTCTTTGTTTTGGCATATAATCAATTATGTTGTTTCCCACGCATTAATATGAGCCAAGATGAAAGAAATAGGGAAACACCCTAATTTTTTTATTTCTATAATAAAATAAGATTATTAAGTCGAATGTGACAATAATAATTAGAAGTAATAAGTGTATAAGTGCATCAGTTTTACCGTGTAATAAAGAATTTATAAAGACATCCCATTCTGTTCCATAGGGAGGCTCTGCCCAATTTCGTTGCAGTCCTAACACAATTCCATTTATGAAAAAGATAATACTTAATAGAATTCTTCCAACAAATAAGGCAGCTACTTTTAAATTCCAATGCTTTATCTTGATTACGTAAAGGATTGGAAAGAGCATAAGTATCCAAAAAACGATAATAAAAACTGTATTCATCAGTTTCTACTCCTTATGTTGATAATAAATTTATTATCCCGCTAATTGTAGGCTGACTAAAGTCTCACTTTATCTCTCCGTTTCAAAAAACTCAATCCATTCTCCATCAGGACCAGCGAAGAATATGTAACGTGTTCCATCTGGTAATGTTTCAATTTCTTCTCCTAATAGAAAGGTTACACCGTGTTTCTGTATTCTTTCAATTTCATCTTCTAATGAATCTACTTTAAAACAAATATGATGTACTTTTCCTTCTGCCGGAAGAGAAGAGTTATAACCTTCAATAAGTTCGAGTATCGTTTCCTTCGATTCTTCCACACCTAAAAAAGCGAGTTTTAAGTCTGGATTCGGGTGACCCATACGTTTAATGAGTTGTAAGCCAACTACTTCTTCATAAAATGAAATAGATGTTTCTAAGTTTGCGACCATAAGACCGACGTGTTCAATTCTTCTAACTGGCATGTAGATCCCTTCTTTCTGAAAATTATATACAATATGTTATTGAAAATTAAGAAAATAAGCAAGATAAAAACCTTACAAATTTTAGCTTGTTATATGGTATAGTGAGAAAGTATGTTTGGGGAGAAGGAAGGAGATTATACGATGAATACACCTACTCAAACTCCTTCATTATCGGCAACGATGAAAGAGTGGCATTATGCATTAGCGTATGAAATTAAACATTGGAAAACGATAGGTGGTAGTAAAATTTCTATTATGAACGGTCGTTTTTTATATACAGATTATGAAAGTACAGTATACGTATTTCAGCTTATTTCGGAAGTAAGCTTACCTGAAGGTTCACCAATTCGAATTGAGTTTGATGGTGAGGAAGCGACAGGAGAAGTATTATCTGTACATGGATTAGAAATAGAACTGAAATTAAATGATTATATACAAGGTGAAATACGAGAAGCTGTTTTATACAGTGAACCGTGGCAATTGTTAGAGCAACTACAAGAGCGATTGAAAGAGGCACATAAAGATAAGTTAAAACGTAATCGTATAAAGCGTCTTGTTGATGGGACGAGCAGTCCGAAACATATTGAGAAGATGAAAAATCCGAAAAATGAATTGGCGTATCGTTCGTTTTACAATCCGACAACGTACGTGTGGGGACCGCCTGGAACAGGGAAGTCTTACAATTTATCACGTATTATTTCGGCTCATTATCAAAAAGGAAAATCGGTACTTGTATTAGCTCATAGTAATGCGGCAGTAGACGTATTAATGAGCGAAGTAACGAAGCAAATTGAGAAAAAAAAGAAATGGACACCTGGCGAAATTGTTCGATACGGTTATAGTCAACATGAACATATACGAAATCATGAAACATTACTTACGTCGAAGCTAGTTGAAACGACGAACGGATCTTGGGGAGAAGAAAGACTCTATTTAGAAGAGACACGACAAGATCTTCGTGAAAGGATTTTATCATATAAAGCGACTTCTGCTGATAAGAAGCGTATACAAGAGATTGAAAATGATCTTCGAAAGCAAAAAGCGAAAATTAAAGAAGTAGAAAAAGAATACATTGAAAACGCGAAAGTAATCGGCGCAACTTTATCGAAATGTGCCATTGATTCACTTATTTATGAGCGTACATTTGATTTAGTTGTCGTAGATGAAGTGAGTATGGCATATGTTCCGCAAATTGCATTAGCTGCTTCACTTGGAAAACGTATTGTCGTTTGTGGTGACTTTTTACAGTTACCTCCAATCGCGATGGCGAACCATGAACTCGTTCGAAAATGGCTCGGGGAAGATATGTTTTACCATGCCGGGATTGTTGAGTCTGTCAATAAATCAGAAGCACATCCGAACCTCTTTATGCTGCAGGAACAAAGACGTATGCATGCGGATATATCGAAGTTTACAAATTCATTTATTTATAAAAATAGAGTATATGATCATCCGTCTGTTTCAGAGCGTAAAGAACTTGCACAGCTACAACCGTTCGCAAATGAGGCAAGTGTTTTATTTGATACGAGCTTAATGGGAGCCTTTTCGTTAAAAGACGCTGCTTCAGGTTCTCGTTTTAACATTATGTCTGGTTTAGTAGCGATGCAAATGATGTTAATTGGACTGTTAGATGGTGTTCAATCGATCGGTGTTGTTACACCTTACAGGGCACAATCCCGCTTTTTATCAACGTGTATTAGAGAAATGTTGCAGAGAACGAAATATCAAAACATACCAGTTTTAGCAGCAACGGTTCATAAGTTTCAAGGTTCTGAAAGAGATATGATGATATTTGATACGGTGGATAGTTATCCGCAAGAACGACCTGGTGTGTTATTCTTTGACCATAAAAACCATCGCCTCGTCAATGTAGCCGTAACGAGAGCGAGAGGGAAGTTCATTCAATTATCAGATTGCCATTATATGCGTAAAAACCTTTCGAGAAAACAAGCGTTATCACAATTAACGGCTCATATAGAACGTCACGGAGATGTGTATGATCGTACGACATCAAGACAATTGTGGGAACGAAAAATTTCGAAACGTTTACGCTGGTTTATGGAAATGAATCTTGAAGAACCAAAAGGGCTATTGAAAGATATTTTAGCTGCAAAACGAAAAATTATTATTTCACTTCCAAGCACAAAACAAGTGGATAAGCGAGTATGGCAAGCGTTAATGCGTACAAATGCGCAAATAACGGTGTATAGTGATGGACCAGTTCCATTGAAAAATGTAAAGTTACAAAGGCAAAACAAAGCATTCCCGTTTATCGTAATCGATGATGAAATCTTTTGGGCAGGGGCACCGCTCACATCTCAAATGATGTTTGAAGGTAGTACGGAATTTCCGTACGTATGTGCAAGACTGCAAGCACCAGAAACAATTGGTGTGTTAAAAGGGTTTTTAGATATTCGGTAAATTCGGATAGGAATTCCTTGACTTTTGCCTGGAATGAACTTAGAATGAAAATAATTTAATACAATTTTATGAAAATTCTTATCACGAGAGGTTGAGGGACTGGCCCTATGACACCTCGGCAGCGGATTCTTTATGAATACTGTGCCAATTCCAGCAAGGTAACTTGAAAGATAAGAAAGAAGCTCATTTTGACTGTATATACAGAAGCCTCTTTCTATCTTTTAGAAAGAGGCTTTTTTACGTGAAAATAAAAGGAGGAAGAAAAATGGGAGCGACAGGAGTAACGTCACAAAGAAAAACAATTGAAGAGAGTATAGAAAGAAATAAGGAAAAGTACATAGAAACAAGTCATAATATTCATGCGAATCCGGAGATTGGTAACCAAGAATTTTACGCATCAAGAACGTTAAGTTTGTTGTTAGGAAGCGCAGGATTTCAGTTGCAGCACAATATAGCTGGGCATGAAACAGGATTTATCGCGCGAAAAAGTTCAGGGAAACAAGGACCAGTCATCGCATTTTTAGCTGAGTATGACGCTTTACCAGGACTCGGTCATGCATGTGGTCACAATTTAATTGGCACAATTAGCGTTGCAGCAGCGATCGCGTTATCAGAAACGCTTGAGGAAATCGGCGGAGAAGTTGTCGTGTTTGGTACTCCGGCTGAAGAAGGAGGGCCAAACGGTAGTGCGAAAGCGAGTTATGTAAAAGCGGGGTTATTTAAAGATATTGATGCGGCACTTATGATTCATCCGAGCGGAAAGACAGCGCCAACGAGCCCTTCACTAGCAGTCGAT
Source organism: Bacillus sp. 16GRE42 (assembly GCF_019837435.1). Classification (NCBI taxonomy): domain Bacteria; kingdom Bacillati; phylum Bacillota; class Bacilli; order Caryophanales; family Bacillaceae; genus Bacillus; species Bacillus sp. 16GRE42. The sequence goes on along the minus strand of NZ_JADAXF010000001.1, from coordinate 677,188 downwards.
CCACTTGATTTTCATTTTTACGGAAAAACAGCGCATGCCGCAGCTTCACCGGAAGAAGGTATTAACGCATTAGATGCAATTATCCAGCTGTATAACAGCATCAACGCACTTCGCCAACAACTTCCGTCAGATGTGAAAATTCATGGTGTTATTACTGAAGGCGGAAAAGCACCTAACATTATTCCTGACTACGCCGCAGCAAGGTTCTTCATCCGCGCAGCAACGCGAAAAAGATGTGCAGAAGTAACAGAAAAAGTAAAAAATATCGCACAAGGAGCAGCATTAGCAACAGGTACGAAAGTGAAAATTCATCAATTCCAAAATGAAATCGATGAACTACTCGTAACAAAAACATTTAATGACGTCGTAGCCGAAGAATTAGAATTACAAGGTGAAGACGTAAATCGGAAAGAAAGATTTGGCATCGGCTCAACAGACGCAGGAAACGTAAGCCAAGTCGTACCGACCATTCATCCGTACATTAAAATCGGTCCAGACGATTTAATTGCGCATACGAATGAATTTAGAGAAGCAGCACGTTCAGAATTAGGAGATAAAGCATTAATTACATCCGCAAAAGCACTAGCAAATACAGCGTATCGATTAATTACAGAAGAAGGGTTGTTAGAGAAGGTGAAGGAGGAGTTTAGAGAGGCGCAGAGAAATCAGGGATAGGTGAGAAGGAGACGTATCTCTGGATTTTCTAGTAGGAAATTGAATGAAAAAAGAACCAGCCTATGGGTGGTTCTTTTTATATTATATAAGAATTTTTCCACATACACTCGGTATCTTTATCTTAGTACCCTCTTATCAGAACGACAATTTCTCCTCAAACTCACTCTTTAAAACAATTAAAGGAGACGATAATCCAAATTGCATTAAGGAGTCTAAAAATGTAGCGAGAGAATCCATCGAATCGCTCATGACCTTCATCATATAATTAAACTCCCCGCTAATTCGATATAAATCAGTTACTTCGGGAGCGGCATTACAAAATTGGATGAAATCAGAGCATTGACTCGTTTTAAACATGATGAATGCTTGAATGTTCTTATTAATTTTAGAAGGCTCAAATTTCGTTCGGTATGCAGCTATAACGCCTTGATCTTCAAGTTTGTTAATGCGTTCTTTTACAGCAGGCTGCGTCATGGATATAATACGTCCTATTTCTGAAACAGAAATTCTCGCATTTTCATGCAACAAGTTCATAATTTTATGATCGATTTCATCTAGTTTTACTGTGTTTTGCATTGTGTAGCCTCCTTTCTTTATTTTATAAAGTGAATCGTAAATTATTACTATAATATCATAAGTGAAGGAACTAAATTACCTATAAATCTATATTTAAAATTATTAGTATTTGCTTAAAAATATAAGTATAGGATTTAGTAAACGAAAATGTAGGAAGGGTGGAAAAAATGAAGAATCTTGATGGGAAAGTAGCGTTAGTAACAGGGGCGAGTCGCGGTATTGGTCGTGCGATTGCGATGAGATTGGCAAACGACGGTGCATTAGTTGCAGTTCACTACGGCCGAAATAAAACAGCTGCAGATGAAACAATTAGTGAGATTGAATCTAATGGAGGAAAGGCATTCTTAATTGAAGCAGATTTCAATTCAATTGATGGTGTTAAAAAGATAGTAGAACAATTGAAGAATGAATTACAAATAAGAGTTGGTACATCAGAGATTGATATTTTAGTAAACAATGCAGGGATAGGTACACAAGGAACAATTGAAAATACGACAGAAGAAGTTTTTGATGAAATTATGTCTGTAAATATTAAAGCACCGTTCTTCTTAATTCAGCAAACATTACCGTTATTACGAGCGGAGGGGCGAGTTATTAACATTTCATCAGCTGAAGTAAGACTTGGTTTTGCAGGGTCCATTGCATACGGTTTAAGTAAAGGTGCACTAAATACGATGACACTTCCTCTAGCTAAACATCTTGGAGAAAGAGGGATAACAGTGAATACAATTATGCCTGGATATACGAAGACAGATATAAATGCGAAATTGCTAGATAATCCGGAAATACGAAATTTTGCTACGAATTCATCTGTGTTCGGACGAATAGGGCAAGTTGAAGATATCGCAGGTGCAGTCGCATTCCTTGCTTCTTCTGATAGTCGCTGGGTAACAGGGCAAATTTTAGATGTTTCTGGAGGATTTTGTTTATAGGGGCACTACTTCATACACATCAAGCTAATATTTTCATATCCCCCTAAATTAAAATTTTCTTTCTCTACAGATAGCTATTCTGAGAAGCCGCTCATTTTTTCGTTTTGGGGGCATTTCTTTTTCTTAAGTTGATGGGTATGGGGTACCGCCACATGCGCATCAACTTAAGAATTTAGAATTCCCCCCCCTCCAAAATTATGAGTTTTTTGTTACAAGTTATCACAAAATTTCGTTTTTGGGGTAGTTTTATTTTCTTAGATTGATTGCGATGAGCGGTACCCCATAAAGGCCCCTGATACATAATTGATGTTTTGCCATTTGTAGAAAACAATCCACTTATACCATTTTAACAAGAAGAAATATCTCGTCCATGTTGTAATATTGGCTTACGTTAAGCTTGTGAAAAAATCATATTCATGTATAATACAATTGATGTATGATACATTAGTTGTAGGAGGGTGACCTTTTTGAAAAGAGAAGATGCCTTAAAACTAAGAACAGATATTAAGAAAATGATTATAATAACTGGGGTTTTTGAATCTCAAAATTTGCCCAATGGACCATTTGAAAAACCTTTACCAACTTCTCAAATGATGGCGTTAGAGGAACTAGAGGTGGAAAAACTAACTGTTTGGCAACTATCCAATAAACTTAGATTAGAGACTTCAACTGTAAGTAGATTGGTAGATAAGTTAGTAAAAAAGGGGCTTATTTATCGTGAAGTAAATGAAAAAAATAGAAGAGAACTTTTTCTGCACCTCACAGAAAAAGGTCACATAACTGTTAATTGCTTAAGAGAGCAATCCATTACATTTTATCAAAGTATTCTCAATAATTTATCAGAATCAGAACAAAAAATAGTTGTGGATGGTTTTGAATTATTTATTGATTCTATTTCTAAGCCTTTTGATTAGAGTGAGGTAAGTCATAATATTTGGAGGATAAAATGAGTTTGCATTTTGAACGTCCTATTATTGAATTAAAAGAGAAATTTGATGAATTAAAGAAAATTATGAAAGAAAATAATGTAGATTTATCGTCAGAAATTCATGAATTAGAAAAACGTTTAAATAAAATGCAAGATAAAATTTATTCTAATATTACACCTTTTCAACGAGTTCAAATTGCAAGGCTACGTAACCGACCCACGACATTGGACTATATACCTTTATTGTTTACAAACTTTCTCGAACTTCATGGTGATCGATTATATGGTGATGATAAAGCAATGATAGGTGGTATTGCAAAATTTAAAGGAATGCCCGTTACGGTTATTGGTCATCAAAGAGGTAGAAATACAAAGGAAAGTATAGAAAGAAATTTTGGAATGGCACATCCAGAAGGTTATAGAAAAGCGCTAAGACTTATGAAACAAGCTGATAAATTTAATCGCCCTATTATTACATTTATTGATACAATAGGCGCCTATCCAGGGATAGGGTCTGAAGAACGTGGAATTTCTGAAGCGATAGCTCGAAATCTATTTGAAATGGCTACACTTAAAGTGCCAATTGTTTGTATTGTAATTGGAGAGGCATCAAGTGGTGGAGCTCTTGGCATTAGTGTCGGTAACCATATCCATATGTTAGAGTATTCATGGTACTCGGTAATTTCGCCAGAAGGAGCAGCATCTATCCTATGGAAGGACGCTAAGTATGCTCCAGAAGCTGCTGAACATATGAAAATTTCAGCAAAAGATTTAAAACATTTAGGAATTATTGATGAAATCATTCCTGAAATTAAAGGTGGAGCACAAAATGATATAAAATCACAGGCAAAAATGATTGAATCTGTAATCGAATCATCTCTAAAAAAATTGATACTATTATCCTCGGAAGAGCTTATACAACAGCGGTATGAAAAGTATAGACAAATAGAGAATTATAAATGAAAATATTTAAAGTCCGTATTACATTTCGGAGGATTCTCGCGAAAAAATTCTAAATATTTTGTAAGTAACCTCTTAAACTGGGATATGCTGATACTATTACTTTACAAAAGGTGTGTGATCGGTATGGAAAAGGAAAATTTGTTCAAATGGAAGCATTATCACATACCCATCAACTTAAGAAATTGATTGTTCCCCAAAACGATAAAATGAGCTGAATTCTCATAAATAACTGTAAAAAAGTGAAAATTTCGGTATGGGGGTATCTCAAAAGCTTAGGTTGATGGCAATGGGGTACCGCCAACAAGACGCGAATTTTGTACGCTAAGCAAAAAAACAATAAGCTGTCCACATGGACAGCTTATTTACATAATTCTCGTTATCGGTAGCAAGTTTTTCATAGAATCTTTGTTTTTACTAAATTTTTTGTCTCTATGTCTATCTATCACTTATACAAGATTTTATACATCATTGATATAGCGGAGATTCTAGGGATCTTCGCTATTCTTTTTTGCATAAAATCTTGTATAAAAAAGTAGTTAGACTAGTGTGTTTTACTCCGTTTCATTTCAAAATATAATTGGAAATTCATCTTTAAATTAAAAAAAGAAGGGGTTACCTATATATATTAATAACTTCGAAATATTGTATGACAGATAATTTTTATCCCGCTTTAATGGGCAGTAAGACCCCCACCTCAAAATTCAGCGAAAGCAAAGAAGTTAGGTGGGGGATCAACTGCCCATAAAAGTCCGATTGGTTCAACTAATAATCAGTGGGGGATGAAGAAAACCCCCACTGATTAAAGTTTCACTTTATGCATTATTGATTAGCATTGCTTATTGTGCTAACGAATCAGGATAGTGTGGCGACCGACAAACTAAATAGTTGCTTATCCTCAATTATTAGAAGGAAAGTTCTATCATTTCGAGAATTTATTAGACATAGACGAGTGCTATAATTTTCTATATGTACATAAAGAGGTGACTATGCATGAATCAAAGACCGTCAGAAGAAGAATACGCCGGGAACTCCGGCGAATATATCCGTTTGGTGCCGGACGGTAACATCATCGATATTCTGTTCGCCCAGGAAAAGCAAATGACTGAGCTCCTGGCATCGTTGACCGAAAGCCAGGCCGCATATCGGTATGCGGAAGGAAAATGGACGCTGAAAGAAGTCGTGGGCCACATTGCAGACGCGGAACGCGTCATGACCTACCGCCTGCTCCGGTTCGCAAGAGGGGACCAGACGCCTCTGACCGGTTTCGATCAGGAATTGTTCATACCTCCTTTCGGATGCTGGACAACCGCGCAATTGGCCGAAGACTACCGGGCCGTACGGCAATCAACGATCACATTGCTGCGCGGGCTACCGGCGAAGGCGTGGACCCGTAAGGGTACAGCCAACAACCTAAGCATTACGGCGCGCGCCCTCGCGTACGGCATAGCAGGACACGAACTTCATCACATGGGGGTCATCCGAAATCGATACTTGAGTTAATCGTCGGCTGAGGCCTTTGGAATGGAACTAACACCTCTCATACAACCTTAGATACCGTTCTTATTGGGGTCCCGCTCCACAACCATCAACTTAAGGATTTAGACTATTTTTGAAATTAAAAGCACATTACTATTCTCTTATGTTAATGAGAAAGGGTGACGTGCTTTTTATGAATATGCACCAAAAACAAGAGTTATCTTTATTTGCCGAAGAGTTATATCGATTTTTTTCATTTGGGGGTATTTGTTTTTCTTAGCTTGATGGTGATGGGGCACTACTCTATAATGATTAAATTAAAATTTAAAACAGTTATAGAGACTCCATTCCTCGGAAACATTGTAACTATTAAGTTGTAAAAAGAACCATAGTTTTTCATTTTTGAAAAAGCTATGGTCTTTTTTAATTGTAACAAAGATATGATGCGAGGAAGTTTTTTTATAAATCAAAAAAACTTGATGAATTAGTTGCATAATAAATTAATCAGCGTATATACTATAAATATCAAAAAAAGTTGATGAAGGGAAGTGAACTACAGTGGCACAAGATTTTCAGCTCTATGAGAAAAAATTTAAAGCGTTGGCTGATCAGAAGCGGTTAGAGATTATGTATGAACTTTGTCAGCGAGGCCAGACTTGTGTGTGTGATCTAACAGAGATTTTTGAAATGACGCAATCTAAGTTGTCATATCATTTAAAGATTTTATTAGATGCAGGTTTAATTGTAAAAGAAACAAAAGGTACGTGGAGTTATTATGATTTAAATGATGCGGAAGTAAATAATTTATTATCAGAAGAATTGTGCTGTATATTTAGAAAAACAGGCAAAGGTAGCTGTTGTTAAAATTATATGTTATTAATCAAAAAAAATTGATTAATAACATATAAAGAGGAGGAATAAGCTATGAGATATGTTCACGTTGGTATAAATGTTACGAATTTAGAGAAGTCTATCGAATTTTACGAAAAGGTATTTGGTGTGTCACCAGTTAAGGTGAAAGTAGATTATGCAAAATTTTTATTAGAGACGCCAGGACTTAACTTCACGCTGAACGTAAGAGATGAAGTGAAGGGAAATCAGGTAAATCATTTCGGTTTCCAAGTGGATACTGCTGAAGAAATTACATTACATAAAGAAAGATTAGAAAAAGAAGGTTTCTTTGCGCGTGATGAGATGTATACGACTTGTTGCTATGCAGTTCAAGATAAGTTTTGGGTAACAGATCCTGATGGGAACGAGTGGGAATTCTTTTATACAAAAGCACATAGTGATGTTCATAAAATTGAAGATTCATCTTGTTGCACGACTTCTAACGTAGTAGAAAAAAATTCTTGTTGTTAATAGGAGATGGAAAATAAAATGAAACGGTTATCTTTTCTAGATCGATATTTAACACTATGGATTTTTCTAGCTATGGCTGTAGGGATTGGTTTAGGATTTGTGTTTCCTAGTGTGGTAGACGGGCTAAATACATTACAAGTTGGAACAACGTCTATCCCGCTCGCTGTCGGTTTAATTGTCATGATGTATCCACCATTAGCGAAAGTTCGTTACGAGGAAATGGGCCGAGTATTTAAAGACGTAAAAGTATTGGTTTTATCTTTAGTACAAAACTGGATTATTGGGCCTGTACTTATGTTTGTTTTAGCAATTATTTTTCTTCCTGATAAGCCAGAATACATGGTCGGACTCATTATGATTGGTTTAGCACGCTGCATTGCAATGGTGATTGTTTGGAACGACCTTGCAGATGGGGATAAAGAGTATGCAGCAGGTTTAGTGGCTTTTAACTCCGTATTCCAAATGTTATTTTTCTCCGTTTATGCATACGTGTTTGTAACAGTCATTCCAGAATGGTTAGGGATTGAAGGGGCTATTGTCGATATTACAATGGTAGAAGTAGCGAAATCAGTATTTATCTATTTAGGAATTCCTGTTATAGCAGGTATGTTGACACGTTTTGTACTCGTTAAGTTAAAAGGAAGACAGTGGTATGAAAAGGTGTTTATACCGAAGATTAGTCCACTTACATTACTTGCATTACTATTTACAATCATCGTTATGTTCTCTTTAAAAGGGGAGATGATTGTTAGCGTACCACTAGATGTAGTAAGAATAGCGATTCCATTATTAATCTATTTTATTGTGATGTTTTTTGTTTCTTTCTTTATGGGAAGAAAAATTGGTGCAAACTATCCGGTGACTACAACGTTAGCATTTACAGCAGGTAGTAATAACTTTGAGTTAGCAATTGCTGTAGCAGTTGGTGTGTTTGGTATTCATTCAGGCGCAGCATTTGCAGCTGTTATCGGGCCGTTAGTGGAAGTACCTGTAATGATTGCACTTGTAAATGTCGCTTTTTGGTTTAAGCGTAAATATTTTAATGATCAACCAGTATAATTTAAAAACAAAGGCGGAAAACAACATGGAAAACAAAAAGACAATTTATTTTTTATGCACAGGAAATTCATGCCGAAGCCAAATAGCAGAAGCATGGGGCAAACAATATGTAGGAGATAAGTGGAATGTATATTCTGCAGGAATCGAAGCACACGGAGTAAATCCAAATGCTATTAAAGCGATGAAAGAAGTAAATATCGACATAACGAATCAAACATCGGATATAATTGATACAAACATTTTAAATAGTGCTGATTTAGTTGTTACCCTTTGTAGTCATGCGGATTCGGTTTGTCCTTCGACACCTCCGCACGTAAATCGTGTTCACTGGGGATTTGATGACCCGGCAGGAAAAGAGTGGTCTGAATTTCAACGTGTTCGCGATGAAATTGGAAAACGTATAAAGAGATTTTCTGAAACAGGGGAGTAAATAAAGGAAAGAGCCAATCTTCTATCGTATAGGGGATTGGTTCTTTTTCTATACATGGTCACTACTGCATTGGTTTACAACAACTATCTCAACGAATGTAGAATGTTATGTAAGAATGATATAGTTAGAATAGTAGTCCGACTCTATTAAATTTACACATATAATACTATTGATAATTAATGATGAATAGAATTTTGGTTTTTAGAGTAATTGAGATAGTAATCATAAAAAATAGTATGTAATAATAATTTTTTCATATGAAAGGAAAAAAGGATGAAACAAATAATAAAAGACATATTAATAAATTATTTTAAAGAAATTCATTCACTAATAGTGGAAGAAGAATTACATAAGAATAGTTGGCATACAGATCTACACTATAAAATCATGGTGAATGGGAATCGGTATTCCGCACGGTTTATAAATAGCGACCGAACAATCAATCCAGCTTTTGGGACGTTATCAAATGAAGAATTGAAAGAGCAAGTACGGTTTACATATTATTTACGAGAGCATGGGATTCCATTTATGCAGATTAAGGAGAATAGGGCAGGAGATTCCTTTACGTTTGTCACTTGGAATGATGAACAGTACCGGTTTGTATTGTCTACTTGGATTGAAGGAGAACATGTTACTCATTGTACAGAAACGATGGCAGAAGTCTTTGGAAAGGAAGCAAGAAAGATACATGATATTTCTAGTACGTTTCAAAGCTCGACTTTTCAAAAGAAATCTCATTTAGATGGATATGGTGAGTTTATAAAGTTGTTAGAAAATAAGAGTGGTACATGTAAGGAATTAAGAGGGTATATAGATCTCGCTAAGTATCATATAGGAAGCGCATATACGAATGATTTAGAGTATATAGTACAAACAGATTTAAATCCTTTAAATGTCATATGGGATGCAAATCAATGTGTAAAAGGAATTGTAGATTTTGAATCGATTGGATATGTTGATCGTATGGAAGGATTAGCCTTTTTAATAAAATGGTACTCCCGGATAGAAGGAATACAGTCGCATAAAGTATGTTCGGAAGTTGCTAGAGCATTTTTAGAAGGGTATGGAGCTAATAACATTTTAACTTCAAATGATTATAAAAGACTTTCTTCATTGCTATGGTTATCCGGCAGTTTAAATTGGAACTTTGTTAAAAAGACGATGAGTCTATTAGATGACGAGAGTGAATTAGTAGAACATTTGAGAGTTTATAAAATAAGGGGAGAAAATCTATCTGTATTAGTAAGTAGAGGAAGAGTCAATTCTGAACAGCCCCCTGTCAAGTAGACAAGGGAACTAATAAAACCCCCTAAGCGGCTTTAGTTCTATATTCCATGGGGATGAGGCCGTTTAGTTGTTTTTGGAATGTCGTAATTATAAAACTGAATGTACTCGTCTATTGCTTGATTTAGTTCCTCAAACGTATCGTATTTATGTAAGTAATATTTCTCGCACTTAATAGTTCCTTAAAAGACTCCATTGGCCCATTATCATATGCCTGTTTTTATCTATCCGGGTTTGATAACCAAGAGTTTTACGCATTAAGAACGTTGAGTTTATTGGTAGGAGTGCTAATTTCCAACTGCAGCACAATATAGCGGGACATGAAACAGGTTTTCTCGCGCGCAAAGTTTAGATTCCTATATTAATTTGTAAAATAAATTCCCTTTATGTTATTATGTTTTCCTTGGATTAAAAGTTTATAAAATGTATAGTAAATATTTTATAAGTTAAAATAGGGGATGTATTATATTGAAATGGTTATTATGGGACCGAAATTTAAAAACTAGATTGATTGGCGAGACTATGTTCAATACATTGTTTTGGATGTATTTTCCGTTTATGGCAATATACTATAGCGATGCTTTTGGTAAAACTATTGGCGGGATTTTAATGGCAATTATACCTCTTGTAGGTATAATAGGTAATTTATTAGGTGGATATTTAGCTGATCGATTAGGACGCCGCCCTGTCATGCTATTAGGCACAATCATACAGGTAGCAATGTTTGGAGTTTTTGCTTTATCTCATTCACATTGGATTAATTATTTAGCCTATATTGGTATTGGGATTAGTGGGGCAATCTACAGTCCAGCAAGTTCTGCAATGATAGCTGATATAGTACCAGAAAAGGATAGAAGGGTCGTCTTTGCCACTTTTGTTACAGCCAATAATATCGGTGCTGTATTTGGACCGGTGTTAGGTTCATTTTTCTTCTTTCATTATCGAAGTGAATTGTTATGGACTTGTACAATTGTTACATTTATTTATTTTATAGCAATCTATTTCATAATTAGAGAAACGTTTCCAGAAGCTTCTAAAAATAATGGGGACAAAAACAAAATATCGAAAATCTTTAAAGAACAATGGAATAATTATACGAAAATCTTTAGTGATAAAATTTTCGCTCTTTATATAGTTGCTGGAATATTCATTATGATAGCTTTCATGCAACTCGATCTTTACCTTGCGTTATATGTAAAAGAATTTGTACCAACACAATCTCTTTTCTCATGGAGTACTGGTTCGTTCTCTCTAAGTAATACTGAAATTTTCGGATGGATGATGGGGTTGAATGGGATTCTATTTGTTTTATGTTCTCTACCTGTTGCAAAATACTTTGAGAGTTGGAGCGACCGAAACGTTTTAATTATCTCTAATGTTTTATTTGGAACGGGTATGTTTTTAATAGGACTCACAACGAATATATGATTATTGTTCGGGTTTATGGCAATATTAACAATTGGTGAATTGATCCGTTCACCAGTTGTACATAGTTTTGTCAGTAAATATGCACCTGAAAATGCTAGAGGACAATATATGGCAGCATCCAATTTACAATTTACCATTGGGCGCTTTATTGCACCCATTATGATTGTATTTTCTACATGGTTATCTCCAATTGTTGTGTTTGGCATTATATTACTTTGTGCCCTTGTTAGTGCGGTTTTCTATGTAAAAGTATTTCGAATGATTTCAAATACAAACATGCATAATTCTAACAAATAGTGATGTTATTGCCATTTAGGTGACGAGAGTGAATTAGTAGAACATTTGAGAGTTTATAAAATAAGAGGAGAAAATCTATCTGTATTAGTAAGTAGAGAAAGAGCCAACTCACACGAGTAGGCTCTTTCTTTTTATGTACTACGAATCTTCGTAATAGTACGATGCTGCGGCATTCCTCCCATAAAATATAAGCCTAAAAAACGCCCATGTAATCATAAAAAAATGACCCATTCACACTTTACGGGTTATCTGATGTATAGTTGTATTTTTTTATAAAAAATGTTTTTAAAAAGTGTTGAAATATTTCGAAAATTAAATTATTCCATCCATGTAAACTACTAAGTAATCGTTTACATGGATGGAATAAAGCTTTAAACGAAACTGAAGTAAACGATTTCTTGAAAACTTAGAAAGAGTGATGAAATGGCTAAGTCTACAATTAAAGATGTTGCAATGGAAGCGAATGTGTCTACAGCTACAGTATCTCGGGTGTTAAATGCAAGTGGATTTGTAAGTGACGACATTAAAGATCGTGTTTATTTAGCTGTGAAAAAACTTAATTATCAACCGAATGCGATTGCTAGAAGTTTAAAGCAAGATAAAACATACACGATTGGTGTTGTGATTCCTGATATCACAAACCAATATTACATGACGATTTCAAAGGCGATTGAAGATATTGTACAGCAAAAGGGGTATAACCTTATTTTTTGTAGTAGTCATGAAAATCCTAAAAAAGAGGATAAATTGTTGCAACTACTAGTGGAGCAACAGGTAGATGCGATTGTGTTGGCGACTGCTGGAGGTTGTGAAGAAAGAGTAAGAAGTATTCATCAAGCCGGTGTACCAATTGTTTTAGTTGATCGGACTGTTGAGATTGGAGATTCAAAATTAGATTCGGTTATAGAAAGTAATTTTGAAAGTGCTTATACATTAACGAGCTATCTTTTAAAACAGGGGCATAAATCAATTGGTCTTGTGAATGGATTGTTGAACGTAAGTACAGGTAAAGAGCGTTATGAAGGATTTCAAAAAGCTTTGGAGGAGTTTGGTATTCAGGAAGATGAAAACTATACGTTTAATAGCACTTTCACTAGAGAGGGTGGAATGAAAGCAGTTGATTATTTTCTTAATTTTACTGAGAAACCGTCAGCTATTCTAACCTTGAACAATGAAATGGCATTCGGTGTTCTTCTTGAATTAACGAGGAGAGGATACTCAGTACCAGAGGACATAGTGATCGCTTCATTTGGTGATGTGGAAGCAGCACAATTATTACGAGCACCTGGGATTATATCAGTAGCTCACAAACCATATGAAATGGGAGAAAGAGTAGGTGATATTTTACTAAAGCGTTTAAACAATGAAGAAGGTCCTTTTAATGAAATATTTACACCGAAATTACTAATAGATGCACAAAGTGTAAGTATTTAAAACGATTAGAAATAATGATTTTCGTTCAGATAAAAATCGGAAGGGGGATAGAAATGCTAAAAGGAATACCGAAAATAGTTACTCTAAACCATCGTGGTGATGAGGGAACAGGCTGGAGTAAAGCGAATAAAATTAACTTATGGGCACGTTTGTTAGATGGTGACCATGCTTATAAAATTTTGCAAGGGCAGCTTACAGGCAGTACGCTCAGCAACTTATTTGATACGCATCCACCGTTTCAAATTGATGGAAACTTTGGTGCGACATCGGGAATTGCTGAAATGTTAATTCAAAGCCATACCGACTCCATTCAACTATTGCCTGCACTTCCGAAAGCTTGGAAGGACGGTTCTTATAAAGGACTAAGAGCACGCGGTGCATTTACAATTAATGCGGACTGGAAAAATGGTGTTCCTACAGTTATTCAGGTGACTTCTGATCATGGAAACGATGTAAATTTAAAAAGTCCAATGTTCAATACACCATTTACTTTAACAAGAGTTGGCACGAATACATCAGTGCCATTTACGAAGGATGGCGATACGATTTCCTTTAAAACGGAACAAGGTAAATCTTATAAAATTGAGTCTATGCTTAGTTTCGATTTAGAATCTACGAACAGTGTAACTGCAGGAAATACAGTGAAGGTAAAAGCTCATTTATCAAACTTTGGTACATTGAAATCTTCTTCTGGAGAAGTGGTTGTAAAGGCTCCTGAGAGCTGGAATGTGAAACCGATTCAAGTAGCTTTTGAAGGTATTGAACCAGGAGGATCTAAAACAATTGAGGCGGATTTACCTGTTCCTATCGATATAGTCGCTAACAATTACGCCATTGAAGCGGAAGTAAACACAGATAGTGGGACGGTTAGTAAATCGAATCAAATAGAAGTAACTCCAGCAGTAAAGCTCATTTCGGCAAAAGTAGAACCAAATCCAATTAGCGCTGAAGGTGGTTCTACTACATTAAAAGTAAAGGTTCAAAATGAAATAAAGGAAAAAGTGACGCCTGGAAAAATTGAGTTGCAATTACCAGACGGCTGGAATGCACAGCCATCAACAACGGACTTTCAATTACCGGCAGGAGGAGAGGAAACATATTCGTTTGTTATCACTCCACCAACTCAGTTTAAAGGAGTGAAAGAAATTGGTGTCTCCGTAAAATTGGGGAATTCGGTCGTGACTTCAACGAAAGTGCAAGTTGCTTCTGGTGGTATTTATCTTAGTGATATTCCATGGGTAAAAGCAACTGCTGGATGGGCAACAGTTCAAAAAGATAAAAGTACTGACGGAAACCCAATTTCATTACTCGGAACGACAGGCCCGGTTACGTATAAAAAAGGGATCGGAACGCATGCAAAATCAGAAGTTACCTATGATATATCAAATGCAACGTACAAACAATTTAATTCCTATGTAGGAATTGATCAAGAACCTGGCGGTAAAGGCGGTTCGGTCGTATTTAAAGTACTACTTGATGGAGTGGAAGTATTTAATAGCGGCACAATGTATTATAATACCCCGGCCAAATTTGTTGATGTTGATCTTACAGGTAAGAAAGAATTAAAACTAGTAGTTGACGATGCAGGTAACGGTAATGGAAATGATCATGCGGACTGGGGAGATGCTTGGTTGAGTTATAAATAAAGATAGGCTAACAAATCTAAAAAAAAACGCTATTCTTTCTGTAGAATAGCGTTTTTGTATGTCTACTTTTATATTTGATGCATTTTACTTATTTGTTATAGGAATTTAAAACTTCTTATCTAAAATATTATATAAAGTTATATTTTCTGCCTATAGCTCGTAAATAACCGATAAAGTGATTTTTAACGATGAGGTGTTCGAAAAATGAAAATACAAATTGTATTGTTTGACGGTTTCGGAGAACTTGTCTCCTTTGCACCTTTTGAAGTACTGAAAAGAGCGATAGAAGAAGGGGCTCCATTTACGGTTGAACTCGTATCAAGTGAACGAAAACAAGAAATTACTACTTCGTTTGGAGTTACGATTAAACTACATGATTTTTTACGAATGGATAATCGTCCAGATTTGTTAATTGTACCTGGTGGTGGCTGGAATCATAAAGCTAAACACGGGGCGCGAAAGCAAGCTGAGCTTGGTACTTTGACTAAAATAATTAGAGAGATGCACAATGAAGGAACGATTGTTGCTGGAGTTTGTACTGGAGGTATGTTACTAGCTGCATCCGGTATATTGAATGATAAAAAGGCAACAATGCATCATTTGGCGCAGAGTGAAATTCCTACATATGGGGCAGAATTTCTTCCTTACAGAATTGTGGATCAAGGCGATAGTATTACCGCAAGAGGAGTTACTTCAGGGCTTGATTTAGGACTTTGGATCACGGAGAGATTTGCAAGTCCTAAAATTGCGGCTGCTGTTGAATATAGAATGGAATACGAGAGGCGAGGGGTTGTTAGTAGGGAGTCATAATAAAAATAATACGTCATGTAAATCTAAAATATTTATGGAAATGGCAAGTCCTAATCCAGTTATCGTGTATGAGTAAATGGTAGCCATATGTGGATTCACTTATCAAGGACCTAAAATATAAAAAAAGCAGGAGATCACGAGTGATTTCCTGCTTTTTTCGTCTATAAAACTATTGTTCTTACAGTCGGGGTTTTCATTATACTCACAGTAACAAGGAATGCGATTTAAAAGCTCGATTTCTTTTTCTACCATTACCATATTAATTCGATCTCGTTAACAACATAAACAAAGTAATGAAAGAAAAAGCAATTAACGCTAAGAAGGGGATCGTTATAAAACCTAACCAATTAATATAATCGACATTACAAGGGACACCTTGCACGCACGGGTTAATCTCTGAAACGCCAGGGATTTTTTGTATTGCATAGTGATAAAGTGAAATACTCCCGCCGATAATAGAAATTGTTAATACATATTTTTTTATGTTTTTTTCATTACAGAACGTTGCAATGCCTAAAATAATACAGAGCGGATACATCATAATTCGTTGGTACCAACACAATTCACACGGTATGAACCCAAGAATCTCACTGAAAAATAGACTACCTAGTGTCGCTATCATTGATACAATCCATGCAAAATATAAAGTGTAATTACGCCATTCAAAATGCGTATTTGTTGTACTCATCATTTCTTGTCCTTTAATGCTTTTTCAATTAAATTTTTGATTTGTTCATAATCATAAGGGTCAGACAACATCGTTCCATTTATGACAATGCTCGGTGTTTGTTCTACACCGTAATCTTGCGTTAGTTTTTCATCTTTATTTACTTCTTCTTGCGCTGTTTGTTTTTTCAAATCTTCTTCAAGTTGAACAGTATTAATACTTGGTGTATATGTTTTCGCAATTTCTAATAGTTTTTCAGGAGTAATCCATGGATCATCGTGATTTGCTGGCTGTGCGTTAAATAATTCTTTATGGAAGCTCCAATATGCTTGTGGGTCTTGTTTATAAACAGATTCAGCAGCTAAAGCAGACAATTTAGATTCTGTTCCGTGGAATAAAACATTTACATATGAAAATTTAACTTTTCCTGTATCGATATAGTCTTTTTGAAGCTGAGGGAAGATACGCTCACCCCATGCTTTACAAGCAGGACACTTAAAGTCGCCAAACTCAATAATAGAGACTGGTGCATCTTCTTTTCCTAAAGTAGGTTGTTTGCCGATAGGGGGTAAATCTTTTATTACTTTATTTGTCGCAACTTTATCTTCTTTATTTAAAACGACGAAAGCTGTAACAGCAACGAAAATGATTAATGTGGCAATGAATAATAATTTGATGTGAGAGTTTTGCTTTTTTTTCATATAAACACCTCGGATTTTTTAGTTAATAGAAACATAATAAGTAGTTTTTAGTTAACGTATTTTTTTAATATCACGGATCATATCTTCATATGGCGTGTTTTGAATACCTGAATACTTCTTCACAACTTTCCCGTCTTTATCTACAAGATAAAAGCTTGTACCATGTATAACTTGTGTATTGTTTTCTGGTTTCGTTACAAGTGTTTGGAAGTTATTTTTTGCAAACTTTTCAATTTCTGGTCGTGTATACCCTGTTAAAAAATGAGTTCGCTTCGCATCCATTTCATATACTTTCATAAACTCTGTTATTTTTTCAGGTGTGTCCACTTCAGGATCTACACTAAACGATACAAACTCTACATCTTTAATACCTTCTTTTTGCAACATGTTTTGAAGTTTTTCCATATTAGCTGTCATAGGAGGGCAAACGGTTTCACAACTTGTAAAAATAAAATCGGCTACCCAAACTTTATCCTTCAATTCAGATGAACCAAACTTTTTTCCATTTTGATCTGTAAAAGTAAACTTTTCTACATCCCAATTGAGTGAATCTCTTAATTTACTATCACTACATGCTCCTAAAATCGTAATGATAGAAATAAGTATGAGTAATGTAATGACACGCATTTTTTTCATATGTACATCCTTTCAAAATTTATTTAAGGTACGGAGCTACTAGGTAGCCCCGCATCTTATTATTTGTTTCGTAATAAACGCATACTGTTTAGGATTACAATAAGCGCAGCACCTGTATCACTTAGGACAGCCGTCCAAAGAGTAAGCCAGCCTGGGAAGATAAAGGCAAGGGCAATAAATTTAATAATCAATGAGAACCATATATTTTGTTTAATAATGTACAATGCTTTCCGGCTAAGTTTCATCGTAAACGGAAGTTTTTCAAGATTATCTGCCATTAATACAATATCTGCGGTTTCCATTGCTGTATCAGTTCCAGCACCGCCCATAGCAATTCCTAGATTTGCAGTAGCGAGGGCGGGGGCATCATTAATACCATCTCCAATCATAGCTACTGTTTTTCCTTCAGATTGAAGTTGTTTTACAGCATGCACTTTATCTTCTGGAAGTAAGTTAGCAAAATAACGATCTACTTTTGCTTTCTGTGCAATATGTTCAGCTGTTCCTTCATTGTCTCCTGTTAACATAACAGTTTCCTGAATACCTGCTCGTTTTAATTCTTGAATCGTTTCATAAGTCGTAGAGCGAATGGAATCTGCTACTGAAATCATTCCTAAAATCACTTTGTTCGTTCCAACAAGTATTACGGTTTGACCAATTCTTTGCATTTCTTCGATTGGTTCGTTCCACATTTGAAGTGAAACACCAAAATCTTCATATAATGCTTTATTTCCAGCGTAATAGGTCTTGCCATCTATCGTGACCTGTGCACCTTTTCCTACAATGGCGCGGAAATCTGTTCCGCTTTGAAGAGAAGTTTGATGTTCTTTCACATATGTTGTAATGGCTTTTGCAATGGGATGATTAGAATATTCTTCAATTGTTGCGGCAATGGATAGTAATTCATCTTCCGTACAATCTAAGCTTCGCACATGCATTACTTTTGGTTTTCCTTCAGTCAATGTACCTGTTTTATCAAATGCAATAGCATTTAATGCACCTGCAATTTCTAGTGCAGTACCACCTTTAATGAGTACACCGTTTCTTGCGGCATTTCCTATTGCAGATACGATTGCAACAGGAGTTGAGATAACTAAAGCACAAGGACACGCAACAACAAGAAGTTCTAACCCTTTATAAATCCATTCACCCATACCAAGAAGGGGAGGGATGATCATGACACCGATTGCTAATACAAAAACGATAGGTGTATAGATTTTTGCGAAACGATCCACAAATGCTTCTGTCGGTGCTTTCTTTTCCTGGGCTTCCTCTACAAGGTGGATAATTCGAGATAACGTAGTATCCTCAACGAGTTTAGTTACTGTAATCTCAAGTGAACCTTCCTCATTAATCGTCCCCGCATATACGGAATCACCAATTTGTTTATCAATTGGGATAGATTCACCAGTTATCGGAGCTTGGTTTACAGTAGAAGTGCCGCCTGTAACTGTGCCGTCTAATGGGATCTTTTCACCAGGTTTTACAACAATTGTTGTATGCACTGCAATATCATCTACAGATTTTTTTATAAGTTCAGTTCCAACTTTTATCCAAGCTTCTGACGGTGCTAAATCAATTAATCCGCGAATAGATTCTCGTGTACGTTCAATTGATTTATTTTGCAAAGTTGCACCTAATGCAAATAGCCAAACAACGGTTGCACCTTCTAGCCATTGACCAATTAATGCAGCACCAATTGCAGCTGATATCATAAGAACATTCATATCAAGTGATTTACTTCTAATTGCATAAAAGGCGCTTTTAGCAGGTTTATAACCACCGATACCGATACTCGCCGCATAGAGAAGTGTAATAAGAAGAGGTGATATGTTTGTAAAACTTCCTCCAAACCCTAAAGCTAAAAATAATCCTGAAAGAATTAAAGTTGTATTTTTAGCTTTTTGAACAGGAGCGGACCCTCTGCGGGCTCCTGCTAAGGAAGCCCCAAACCCTGCATTAGACACTTCTTTTATAATGTCATCCACATCGCGGTCATGACGAATATGCATTTTTCCAGTAGCAAAGTTTACTCGAACTTCTTCTACGCCTGAAACATTTTGTAGATGTTTTTCGATTGTTAAGGCACATGCCCCGCAATCCATTCCGTCCACTACGTATGTTTGTACACTGTCTCCTACTATTTTCTGAGTAGCACGAGGAGGAGATGCATCTTCGCATGAGTTGTCACTACAGCAAGAAGACTTTGATGTCGTTTGTTCTTTTTCTAGAGCTAATTCAGATGAACAGCAGGAAGAACTATTTTCTGTTTTTATAGAATCATTGTTACTACTGCAACAAGAGGTTTCCTTCGTGATAGGAACAACTGGAATCTCTTTATTAGAGGAGCAACATGATGAAGGTTCTTTTGGAATCTCTTCTTTTATAGTTTTGTTTTCAGTACTACAACAAGAAGTTTTCTTAGCAATAGAAACAACTGGAATCTCTTTTTTTGAAGAACAACATGACGAAGTTTGTTTTTCCTTCTCGTTCTTATTTGTCATGACAGTTTTCTCCTTTTTGAGATAAACAAGCATCGTTTTTATCACATGATGCTACTTCATTTTGTACTTCATGAAAAACGACATCAAACATAGTGAGTAACTGTTCAATTTGCTTATTGCGTAAGGAATAGTGGACGTATTTTCCTTCCTGTCTACCTAGGATGATTCCGCATCCTTTTAAACAGTTTAAGTGCTGAGATATATTTGACTGATTTCCTTGCGTGATTTCCACAATTTCAGATACTGTTTTTTCACCATCCATCATACATTGAAGAATTTGTAATCTTGTTTTATCAGCAAAGCCACGGATGAACTTGGCTTTTACATCTGAATCATTTGTGTTGCACAATTGTATCCTCTCCATTCGTATTAGTAATTACTAATATGTTATTCTTTATTCATATTAGCATTGACTAATATGTGTGTCAAAATGAATTGAGAAAAGTTTGATATTTTTGTTTTTTAGAGGCAAGTTTTCACAATATATTCATAAAGTAATAAAAAGAAGTTTACAAATTTGCATCTAGATTATATAATTTGACTCATATAAAAAACTTTCCTTAAGGAAACTTTGGTGTGAATTTACATTCGCATTATATTTTTTTGTTTGAAAGTTGCCTTAGTGCAAAATAATTATATAGATGAAAAAAAGAAAGGGGAATGCACAAAAAATGGATGAGGCTATAATTGTCAAAGATTTGTTTGTATCTTATCAAGGGAATCAAGTAGTTCAAAATGTTTCCTTCGATATTGAAAAAGGGAAGCTCGTTGGAATTATTGGTCCAAACGGTGCGGGGAAATCTACTTTAATGAAAGCTGTTTTAGATCTAATTCCAAGTGATAAGGGATATGTTCAAGTCCTTGGAGAGGATATTCGAAGTGCTAGAAAGCATGTTGCTTATGTACCACAAAGAAGTGATATAGATTGGGATTTCCCGATTACAGTTTTAGATGTGGTACTAATCGGAACGTATCCATCTTTAGGGATGATGAAAAGACCGAAGCAAGAGCATCGAGATTGGGCTTTTGAATGTCTAAAAAAAGTCGGTATGGAGGAATTTAAAAATCGTCAAATTGGTGAGCTTTCAGGTGGACAACAACAACGGGTCTTTTTAGCGAGAGCATTAGCACAAAAGGCAGAAATATTTTTCCTAGATGAACCATTTGTAGGAATTGATGTAACAAGTGAAGAGACAATTATTAAAATCCTTAGAGAATTACGCAAAGAAGGGAAAACAATTGTCGTAGTACATCACGATTTAAGTAAAGCAGAATCGTATTTTGATAAATTGCTATTATTGAATAAGAGCTTAATTCATTACGGAGAAGTAAGGCAAGTACTAGAACCAACTGTTATGTCAAAAGCGTATGTAAATCACGGCATATTGTTTAATAATGCAGCGGAGGTACATTCATCATGAAGATTATAGAATTTATAGATGCATTAATGCAGTACGGTTTTCTGCAGAAGGCGTTATTAACTTCCGTGATGGTAGGAGTGATTTGCGGCGTAATTGGCTGTTTTATTATTTTACGAGGTATGGCTTTAATGGGGGATGCCATTTCACATGCTGTTCTTCCAGGGGTAGCACTTTCTTATATGATTGGTATGAACTATTTTATAGGAGCCGTTTTAACAGGAGTTATTACTGCAGTCGGAATTGGGTTTGTAAGTCAAAATAGTCGAATTAAACATGATATGGCGATAGGGATTATGTTTACATCTGTTTTCGCTGTAGGGATTATTTTAATTACCTTTATGAAGAGTAGTTCGGATTTGTATCATATTTTATTTGGGAATGTTCTATCAGTTCGTTCTTCTGATATGTGGATGACACTTATTATTGGAGTTGTCATTATTGGTCTTGTGATTTTGTTTTATAAAGAACTACTCGTATCTACTTTTGATCCAACGATGGCGCAAAGTTATGGGTTGCCAAATAAGTGGATTCATTACGGCTTAATGATTCTTCTTACAATGGTTACAGTTGCTTCACTTCAAACTGTAGGAATTATTCTAGTTGTCGCTATGCTTATTACACCGGCGGCTACAGCGTATTTATTAACAAACCGTTTATGGGTCATGATTTATTTAGCGGCAGGTATTGGTGCACTTTCATCTGTAGTAGGGCTATATTTTAGTTTCTCTTATAATCTTGCTTCAGGTGCAACGATTGTTCTTGTTGCAACATTCTTATTCGCATTGGCATTCTTTTTCTCACCGTCACAAGGTTTGTTTTGGAGAGTTATCAAAATTAGAAAAAATAGAGCAGAGTTGTCATAATTGATTGGAGGATAAAGATGAAATTCAAAAATGTTTTATTATCAATACTTTGTATTTTCGTATTTGCATTAACAGCGTGTTCTAGTAACACAAATGGGAAAGAAGAGAAAAGTGGGAAATTAAAAGTTGTAACTACATACTCCATTATATATGATATGGTGAAGCAAATTGGTGGAGATAAAGTTGAGATTCATAGTCTTGTTCCAATTGGAGCTAACCCACATGAATATGATCCACTACCAAAAGATGTTATGAAAATGACAGATGCAGATATGGTGTTTTACAATGGGTTAAACCTAGAAGAGGGCGGAGCATGGTTTAAAAAACTATTAAAAACGGCAAATAAATCAGAGAAAGATGCACCTGTTTATAAAGTAAGTGAAGGTGTAGAAGCTATTTATTTAGAAACAAAAGGATTAGAAAAAGAACCAGATCCACATGCTTGGATGAATATTAAAAATGGTATTGTATACGCTGAAAATGTGAAGAAGGCATTAATTAAAGAAGATCCTAAAAATAAAGAGTTCTATACTAAAAATGCCGACAAGTATGTAGCGGAACTTCAAAAATTACATGATGAGACAGTCAACAGAATTCATCAAATCCCTGAAGAAAAACGTTTCTTAATTTCTAGTGAAGGTGCATTTAAATATTTTGGAAAAGCATATGGCATTAAGACGGGATACATTTGGGAAATCAACTCAGAAAATCAAGGTACACCAGATCAAATTAGAGATGTTGTAAGTGTAATTCAAACAAACAAAGTGCCAGCTTTATTTGTTGAAACAAGTGTAGATCGACGTAGCATGGAAACTGTTTCAAAAGAAACAAACGTACCAATTGCAGGTACAATTTTTACAGATTCACTAGGTAAATCAGGTGAGGATGGAGATACTTACTTGAAAATGATGAAATGGAATACAGATACCATTATTAAAGGGTTACAAAAGTAAAACTTAGCTAGTGTAACTATTGAAGTTTTATACGATAAGAAAGAGCCAACTCATGTGAATTGGCTCTTTTTTTATGTACCATGTTTTATTAATAATTGGACTGAATATGACCTAGTTTTATTCCCTTCGTGCCAGCTTCCAAAATGAGAGGAGTTCAACATAATGGACATAAACGTTGCTTATACATGTAAAGTAAGATGTCATAAAATGAATAAAGACTGCTAATTTTTGCGCACTTTGATTATGTAGAAATAGGGGGGATGACATGAAAGATAATACGCCTAAAAAAATTTTATTTATCCAATCAGGAATTCCTTTTTATTACCCAATGATCGAAGAAGCAATTTTGAATAGTTTACAAAAGGTAAACAGTAATACAATTATGGTGAACCCAGAACGAGCGGTAGAAACTGCATTAAAAATGAAACCGGATTTTATTTTGGTACTTAGTGGTTTAAACGAGGGATGTATTAGTGTCATGCCAGTCCTAAAGAGTGCAGGTTTTACTACTGGACTTTGGTTGACAGATGATCCGTATTATACGGATGTAACACAAAATCTTGTTCCGTATTATGATTACATATTTACGCAAGATTTAAATTGTATCAAGTTTTATAGGGGGTTAGGATGTAATAATGTGTTTCATCTCCCGTTAGCAGCAAATCAAGATGTGTTTAAGCCTTCTCAGAAAGAAGATACATATAAGTATGATCTTAGTTTTATAGGTACAGCATTTGAAAATAGAATTAACTTTGTTGATTCTATTTCAGAGTATTTAGTAGAAAAAAACATAAAAATTGTGGGATTCGGTTGGGAGAAGTTAAAGAATTATGAAAGGTTAAAGAATAAAATACAAATCTTGCCACTTGCAAAGTATGAAGATGCATTACAATTTTACGTATCAACTAAAATCAATATAAATTTACACCGTTCACCAAATGATCAGGAATTGAATTGTAATGCTGCAAACATCCAAGCATATTCAGTAAACAATAGGACGTTTGAAATTAATGCTGTAGGTTCTTTTCAATTAACTGATATACGCCCAGATGTAGCAAAGCATTACATACCAGGTGTTGAAATAGAAACCTTTTACAGTGCACCAGATTTTATACAAAAAGCAGAGTATTATTTGGAACATGTACAAGAAAGAAAACAAATTGCAAAAAATGGACTGGATAGAACTTTAAAAAATCACACATATGATAAACGCATATTACAACTATTAAACTATATTAATTTCATAGGCGTGAAGATGTAGTCTAACCATTAACTGAAATGAAAAGCGTTTCGTGCTTTCAACGAGAGTTAACTCTCGTATTCTATAAAATCATTTACGAAAAAGAGATTTGGATAATTTTGTCGAATTCATTTATTCTGAAAAAACAATTTCGCATTCAAACTAATTTATATCTGATAATTAGAGGAGATTAAAATGAATCACTTTTTTGTAGAATTTGGCGAATATGAAGCAAGTGTTTGTGAATGGGGAGATAAAAGTAATCCTCAAATCATTTGTTTTCATGGTTTAGGAAGTACAAAATTAAGTTTTATCGAAATAGCGCAGCTTTTAAAAGATAACTATCATATTGTATCGTTTGATCTACCTGGACATGGGAAAACACCGAGTTTTGGGAAGGATGAAGATTACGATGCATCTCATTTAACAAATTGGGTAGTAGCATTACTTGAGCAAATAGGAAAAGAAACCTTTCATATAGTAGCACATTCATGGGGAGCAAGCGTTGCGCTTCACTATGCAGCAGAACGTCCAGAAAAAGTGAATAAAATGGTATTGTTAGATGGTGGTTATCATCATGGTAAAATGAACGCGGATTATTTTGCGAATCTATATAAAGATGCGAAAGAAGGAGAGTGTCCACCGCGGTCATTAGAAGAAGAAATTACCCATTATGAGAAAGATTTTGATGAATATATTTTTGACAGTAAAGAAGCGTTCATCCAATCAGAAAAAATGGTTTACACTAGATGGTCGCCATTAATAGAGCGTGCGGTTTATGATTTAATGCGAGAAGAAGATAATAAAGTGAAATGGCATGCTACTGGCGATACTGCTAGAAGTGTAATTAAGTTTCAATATTCGGTGTATAAAACGTTGAAATCTCATAAAATTAAAAATGATATTTTATTATTGTATTGTGATCTTCCACATAATTATTTAGAAATAAGAGAATTGCAAATTGCGGAATTTAGGAAGCATATTGATATTACAACTAAGCTTTATACAGATACAGGGCATTTAATGCATTGGGATAGACCAGAAGAGATTGCTGAGGATGTTTTACATTGGTTCATATAAAGGAGGTCCGTTGTTCGAATTTTAGCAACGGATTTTCTTGATACGTTACCTGTACAAGAAACAAGTATCTCTAAACTAGAGGAAAGTAAAAAATAAAGAAAAGAGGTTGCAAAAAAGTAACTATTCAGCGACTTTTTGGGACAACCTCTTCTTTTTGTTGTAGATTTTCAAGAAAATTTAGAATAGAATAAAAATAGTCACCTACCTATTATTCACTAATGAAAAGAGGCTAGCGAAATGCAACTGAAGTATGGAAAGCACATTAATATATTATCTATTGTTCTAACGTTGTTCTCTTTTTCTGTAATTGTAAGTTTCTCTACCTGGTTGAGTGGATATTCTATTCCCAACCTTTCTACAATGCTTAAGGTAACAATGTTGAGTGCATTTATTCTTGGGATTATAGGGTTTAGACAAGAGAAAAGCGCACTAGCGATTATAATTATGGGAATATGTGCCTTTGCTCTAGTCGTTCTATATACTTATGCGGTTATAAGTTTTCTTGAGCATTAAACGCCAAAAAAAGAAACGAACATTTTTGTTCGTTTCTTTTTTTGATGATTATTATAAAATAGCCTTTTCTAATGATTGAGTGCTGAATCTAAGAATTAATTTTTGAATGTTATTTTCATGATCCTTTACAATGATATATGGAACGCCCTGTACGTTAAAGGATTCAAACTCTTCTTTTTCTAATATGGGGTATTAGGGGTACCACCCCATGCCCATCAAGCTAAGCTTATATTAGTTTAATTTCACGCGAGATTTCTTCTTTTTTCTAAAGATCCCGTGTAAGTTTTTTATAGAATTGCATATCAAATAAACCCTATTAGGTTTCGATTTTTTGAATTACGCTACATGATTATGAGACATGGAAAAGTTGTAGACGACGTCTAAGATATCAAAGACTGTTTTCTTCTCATACCTATGGGATTTTTGTCCGTTTTTCTGCAAAAGAT
The DNA here is from genome assembly GCF_019837435.1 of Bacillus sp. 16GRE42. Taxonomy (NCBI): domain Bacteria; kingdom Bacillati; phylum Bacillota; class Bacilli; order Caryophanales; family Bacillaceae; genus Bacillus; species Bacillus sp. 16GRE42. The sequence continues at coordinate 650,864 of NZ_JADAXF010000001.1, read as the reverse complement.
TGAACAGCCGAAACAATATCTTTGTTAATTCTTGGGTGTCTTTTTGCAAAGATTGATAAATAAGTAAGAAATAATCTTTTATGATATAAGTTGCTTTATATTCGCTTAATTCTCGTTTCTTCTTGATGAGGAGTAGTTGGCGCATTTGAAACATGGTGGAGGAACAAAGAAGGATACTTATTAATTGTCCGTAAGGGATTAGTATGATTGAACTTACGGATAAAGAAAAAGTAATTCATTTTATCAACGATACGAATCACTTAGAATGTATATAGTCGAAGATTCCATTATATAAAGTAAACGTCAAGTAGCCCTAAAATATAGTACATCGTAAGTGTATTATATTTTAGGGTTACTTGACATTTGTTTCATTCATCATTTGAAGAAGATATAGTTGAAAAATCAAAAACACATTGGAAAATGGAATAACGTAGCAAATCTTTGTTAGAACTGGTAACGTAACAAAAACAACTCATTTTTTCGTTTTGGGGAAGAATGTATTTCTTAACTTGATGGCGATGGGCTGTACCCCATTAAGTGTTGAAAAAAATCTAAGGACTCTGGATTAAAATGAGTCCTTAGATTTGTAATAATAGGGATATTCGCTATTTGCGACATAATACTTTGATTAAGATCTGCAGAATTGTATCCTAAAATCTTCTCTAAATTTCTTGATTCTAACTTATACTTTTCTCAACATATATATGTATTGAATATGTTAAGATTATAGAATAATACTTTAATTTTAAAGGAAGGGTAAGTGATAAATTTGAATAAAAACAACTTATGGATTGCGTTAATTTTAAGTTTATTAATTGTTGCGCCATTTTATTGGTTTCTTCCAAATACTTCGATATTCCTGGTTATTATAGACACGTTAATAAAATTTTCTTTATATTTTTTAGGGATATTTTTAACTCTTAACTTAATAACATATTTAAAAAATCAAACAGACTATCAAAAACAAGTTATTAAGCTCCTTAATGAAATTAAAAATACAATTAATCATAAAGAAAAATAATTTTTCAAAAACATATGAATAACAGATAAAGGAACAGGAATATATCCCTGTTCCTTTATCTGTTATTCATATTAAATATATTTAAAAATTCGCATCTTCCCAAGCACGATCATTTCCAACATGAACATATAAATATTGAGTACTTGATCTACCGTTTTCGTCTGTATAGGCAAATTTTACGCCTCCATAGGCTGCATAACCACCACTTTGTTCCCAAGTTCTAAAAACACCTTCTTTTTCTATAGAGTACGAACCATGAACATTACTTAGAGTACGTCCCCAAACTCGATCTAATTTATCATATGCACCATTGTGATTACAATAATCCACATAATATTGAACATTAAAGTTTCCGTATGATTGACGCCATACCTTTGCACCTTTTACACAAGAATAACCTGAACCGCTTGTCCAAGTCCCGCCAGTAATACTACCTTGAGGTCCCTTTATGCCTTTTATCGGTTGAACTTTACTAGGTTGCACTTCATTTCCTTTTTCATCAAAAAACTTCGCTTCACTATAATCAATTCCCGTCTCTTCTTTTGAACCATCTGGAAAAGTTGTTAAGGTAGCTGTTTCACTTATTCTTTCTTTTTTTCCAAGCGATTTCTTTTCAGGATTAACATTATCTAAAGTTTCCCCATTGTTTACTTTTTCTATTAAAGATTTTTGAACCTTGGTATCGCCATAACTTTCTTTAATAGATTTGATTTGTTCTTCTTTTTTAACCTCTGTTGTACTTGCAAAAGATGAAGGTGCAAATGAACCAATAGCTAATGACAACGTAAATATCCCTGCTGCAATCTTACTCCCTAGTTTCATATTTTTTCCTCCCTATCCCATAATTTTTAAAAAACAAATACTACCAGTATTATACAACTTTTACATTACTTAGTGGAATCGTTAAAACTTGAGAAAAAATATTCAGAATATTATGACTTTAATTGAAAAAACTGGATTCTGAAATCATTTGTAATAAGTTGTGTTATCTTTATAGTGTTGAATGTATTATTTTTCCAGACATTCAAAAACATTACAAGGAGAGATTGTTTATGAAAAAACAATTAGGACTGGCTTTAGTATTAGGATTAACAATAGCTGGATCGCCAACTATTAGTAGTGCAGAAGTGCAAGCAAACCCTGTTGTAGCACCACAAAAAGAAATGCTTAGCGAAGAATTAATTAAAGAAATAAAAGACAATTTCACTATAGGTGGGATTTCAGAAGAAACTCAAATAAGGTTGATTGAAAAGATTAAAAGAGGAGAAATATTAGACGCTGAGAATCCTGAAAAAGTAGGAACTGGACTTACACAATCTAAAGAATATTTAGATGAAAATGGTGTATTTTGTACAGAAAAGAAAACAACATATTTAGATGGGTCTGTTACGTTAGAAACTATTACAGGTGGTACTGTTGAAAAAGTTAAAGCCACAGATAAACAAGAAGTCATTTCAGGTGGTACTTCTACTACTGGTTCAGGTTATGTTAATTATTATGGTCGGTCAGTTTCTCGTTTAAGCGGATCGGTACGCTCTACTTTTAAAGCTGATTATTCACTTGTAAAAGGTGGTTATGATAGTCTTAGTAAAGTATATGGACCGAGTGTTACTGGTTTAGTTAGTAAAAATATTGGATTACCTACAATAGTGAAAGGTAAAGAAGATAGCGGTAGTAGTGCATATGGTTATCTATCGTTTGAAGGAAACACTACTTCAGGTGGTACTTTTAAATCGTATGTTCACAAAATATTTGTAGGGGGAGATACAGCTTGGGATTCTTGGTAAGAATTATGGGATTGAATAATGAAAATATCGAACCAATAGTCGACCGTTTAAAAATTCGTAAAATCCATATTTCAAGAGTTTACTATGCTGGAATATAAAGGGGATATTGTCGTTATCGTTAGTAGTAGATAAGCAAGAAATATTAGCGAGTGTTATGAAGTTTTTTGAAGATGCAAAAGGGGGACCGCCAGCATTTCGGAAAAAAACCACGCTAAGAGTATGCAAGATTTTATACGAATTTTCGGATAATCCAGTAACAAACAAGAACCCTAAAACCGCGCTAGGATAGGAATGTATAAAAAATGCATAGATCCATAGAACAAAAAAAGGAGGTTCCCTTGTGAGATTAGGGTTCCTCCTTTTTCCTTGCTACCGATAATGATACGTTATGTTAATCGATCATGTATAAGCTATGCATAAAGGAATTGATTCTTCTTACCTAGAATTTAATACTTTATATATTTAGCTGAAGGGGGAACATCCATGAATATCACGTATAGCCATAATAAGGATGACATTGAACTAAAAGAACTTAAAGAAATTTTCCGCAGAGTAGCTACTTGGAAAATGCCAACAGATATAAAGGAATGGGAAGAAATGCTAGGAAATACTCCGTTATTAGTAGCAGCATTTGATAATGATAAAATTGTTGGTTTCGCCCGTATGCTTACAGACTGTGTACGCTGGGGAGAAATTTATGATGTAGTAGTAGATGATTCGTATCAAGGTAAGGGCATTGGCAAACAATTAATACTAAAATTAATTAATCACCCAAAAGTAGAAAGGGTTCGTACCATTGCTTTAGGAACAGAAGATAAAACCTCATTTTATGAAAAATTAGGTTTTACAAACGTAAATAAATATAATGGTCATTATCTTATTTTAGTTAGGAAAGAGAGAGATCATATCTTAGGATAGAGATTGACTTCCGATATCGAGAATTATGTGAAATATGCCCTTTTATAAAAACTATTAAGTTAGGATTTTCATTTTTGGATATATAAACCATTTTTTTAAAGGTATAATATGGTTTATATTCTATGGACTGGGGTTGAATGAGTGAGTATTATAAATACAAAAGGTAAAATTAAAAAAACAAAAAGAAAAGTATTAATAACTATACTTACTATGTTAGTAATTATAATTGGATTTGGATATTGGAAATTTTTTAGTTTGCAAGGTGTTCCAAAAGGTGAATTAATTCGAACAGTGAAATCTCCAGATGGAAAATATCTCATTAAGACTTATTTTCATAATGCAGGATCATTAAGTGCGGATGCTGTTAGGGGTGAATTAGTTAACCTTGATACAGATTCAGAGAAAAATATATATTGGAACTATCCAGATACGGATCCATATATCCAATGGGTAAATAAGAATATTGTTAGAATTGGAGATCAAACTTTAGATATTTCACAGAAAGAAACCTATGATTGGCGTGATGATGATAAGCACGTTAAAGAAATGCCTAAACAATTTATTAGATAAAACAAGAAAAATTAAATTTATTCAATTTTATTTGTTTAACCATAGATAGGATTATATGAGTGAAAAGTCCCTTTAGATCTTCTAAATGGACTTTTTTTAGGTTTCTAGATACGACTACTGATAAATTGATGTTATATTAAGAAGTCTCGCTACATCGTAATCAAGCTTTGAAACCGATGGTTCCCCAAAACGAAAAAACGAGCTAACTTCTCATAGTTAACTGTGGAGAGATAATAATTTTGTTTTGTGAGTCCTTCAAAATATTGAAAAAATGGAGATGGTGTTATTTGTTGTTTAAGTTGATGACTCTAAGATACCAGTTTAATTGACCTGATAGCGATGTATCCGTACTCCTAAAAAATTCACCTTTGGCATCAGGGAAATTAAATAGGGTGATAATTATTATAAGTGGATTAGGTTTCTTGCGAATTTTATATTAAAGGTCTTATCCAAAGTTGAGAAAAATCCACATACCCAAAATATTTCATCTTAATATTCGTTAAGTCTGATGAAAAAGGAATTTGACGTGTTTCATAGTATAAGGGAATCATAATAGAGGATTCTATCAGTTCTTTTTCAAGATTCTTATTTAATAAAGGCCACTCTTCAAAATGTGTATGTTTGTATTTAGATAGTTGGTTTCTTAGTGATTTATTTGTTTTTAAAACTTTAGCCAATGGTGAATATCTAGCTGTTAAAAAATAATAAAATGATATCTCTTGATTCATCTCGAATACTTCACCATGAATAAAAAGGTCGACTTGTTCATTAAGTTTTTCATCCCTAAGATAGTTTTCAAATGGAACCCATTTAACTTGAAAAGGTATATTTTCTTTTTCTAAGATATTCATTAACCATTTTGTGGTTGCTTCTGTATACTGAGTAGCTTTTATAATAAGTGGTTCTTTAAATTCAGGACGTTTTCTTTTTGGGATATTGATTTGATGATCTATGTCTTTTAAACAGCTTTTAATATTTGGGATTTTTTGAGAATCATATTCATGAATATGATTTATATTGTTAGCGATAATAGAATGTAAGTAATTACGAACATCTATGTGCTGAATGGAAGAATCGCGCCAAGCATTCATAATTATAACGCCAAAACCGGAATTCCTTTCTACTTGAAAAGTAGAATTACATTTATGGTGTTTGGAAGATTGATAAATAGTATCAAATTCCAGAGGGACTTGAATGAATTCTACTGTATCTAGCAAAGGTCTTTCTTGAAAATAATCATGAAATGCTATCAATGATGTTTTCTCCAGGCTATTCTCTCCTATATAAAAACCACCGCTTCCTATGATTTGACCGTTATTTTCTTTATAAATACTTGTATTTATCATACATAACATTTGTAAACAATAACTACACCCCTTTGGGTAATGTATATCAAGAATTAGTGGTGATACAACTTCTATTTTTTCTATGGGTGCCCATAAGTCTTTATAGTATGTATGACTGCGTAATTTTGAGAGACATAATTTCACATCAGACGCTGTTAAGATGGAGCCATCATGAAATTTTATAGACTTTTTTAAATATAGTCTAAGCGTAGATGGAGTTAAATCCCAACTGTGAGCTATTTCAGGGAATATGTTCCCCTTTTCATCCATATAAACAAGTCGATTAAAAACATTCGCAACAATATGTGCACTATGTACATCGGCAGCCTCGAGCGGATGTGTTGTTAAAAGGGGCTTCCTTCTAGGAATAATTAATTTGTCATCTGAATTATGTATATAGCCAAATTTTGAATGAAACTTAGTCATTAAGCGTAGTTTACTGTTTGGAGACCAATTATATAGTAAATATTTACTACTTTTTTCAACAGGCTGTTGGTCCATAATTTCCATTACTTGTGACTCATAGATTTGTTCTACATTTTTCAACCATTGGAGAGATGAGGGGTTTCCTCTACCTTTTCCAGGAATGAAAGTTAGCCAACCTTCATCCATCCATTTATGTAAGTAACGTACGGTTTGCTTTGTACTTAAATTTAAAAAATCTGCTAGGTCTTGTATTTTTATATTTCCAGAAGAAAATGATTGCCATAGATTCAGTAAAGTTTTATCCATTTTCCTATCTCCTTTTATAAGTGGACATGTTTTTCTGAAGGTGTCCATTTTTAATTTGATAAGTCTAGTTTAATATAACATTAGACAAGGGGAGGAGATACGATGAATTGGAAAGAATTTGAACAAAATATAAAAGTACGCTTAATTACATCATTTTTTAATCGTGCTGTTACATCAGCAGTAATGCCTTTTATGGCATTGTTTTTTGCTCAAGAAATAAATAAAGTATGGGCTGGTTTATTTTTAATCTTAACGGTTATGTTAAGTTTTTTTTCAAATTTAATTGGAGGTTACATTTCAGATCGATTTCAACGAAAGAAAATCTTATTGTTAACTTCTTTTTCTAGTACTTTGATGTTTTTATTCATGACTTTAAGCTTATATCCGACAGATAAGATGATTTGGTTATTTGCAATCGCTTATGTAGGTTTTATAATAACTAGCAGTCTTGGGCGTCCATCCATGCAAGCTATCATCATAGACTCAACTACACCGAAAAATCGAAAGGCTGTCTATACAATTGACTATTGGCTTATGAATCTTTCTATGGCAATTGGTGCAGCATTAGGTGGTTTTTTATACATTAATCATCAACAAGAGTTGTTTATACTACTGACTTGTGTTTCTGCTACAGTACCGATTGCTTATAAAATTTGGCTAGTTACAGAAGTTAAAGAGTGCTTAGAAAAAAGGCAGGAAAATATAGTACTTGATCTAATTCAAAATTATAAAATTGCTATTCAAGATAGAGCATTTTTAAGAGTTGTAATAGGGTCTACTTGCATATTTGCGGCAGAGTTTTCTTTAAACAGTTATATTGGTGTACGACTTTCAGAAACATTCAATCCAATAAGCATGGGGGACTTTGAAATAGTAGGAGTGAGGATGCTAAGTATTCTTAATATACAAAATATGCTTTTAGTAGTATGTTTAACATTTATTATAAATAAATTTACAGATCATATAAGTGGGAAAAAGGCGTTACTTTTAGGTCTTGTGCTCTATGGGATAGGCTATGTGGCAGTAACATCTTCAAACACTTGGTACGTACTAATTATTTTTAACTTTATTGCTACTGTTGGTGAACTTGTTTACTCACCAATCAGAAATGCAGAACAAGCTAATATGATTCCAGCTGACAAGAGAGGATCATATTCAGCCTTTGCGGGTCTATCAGATATTGGGGCGGACCTAATTGCAAGAATGACTATTATCGTCGGTGCATTCTTAATTCCTACGATGATGTCTGTTTATATTGGTATGATTGTAATAATAGGGGCATTCTTCCTATATGACGGTCTGTTTGTTAGAACTAGTAGTCAATCACAGGAAAGATTGAATAAAATTTCAATATAATATAGTACCTAAAATGAAATATACACTATTCTTTCTATAGAATCGTAGGATAGGTGTGTAAAGAGGGAGTATACAAATTTGGAGGAATTATCATGGTAAAATATATTTCGATTCTTGGTTCAACTGGCTCAATTGGTACGTCTGCATTAGATGTAGTCACTTCTCATCCGGAACATTTTAAAATTATTGGTTTAACAGCAAATCACAATATTGACCTTCTCGAACAACAAATACATACATTTCACCCTCGAATTGTAAGCGTAAGCACAAAAGATTTAGCAGATGCACTTCGGAAGCGAATTTCTACGGACACAAAAGTCACATATGGAACAGATGGATTAATTGAAGTTGCAACTTACCCTGATTCTAATCTTGTATTATCTTCAGTTGTCGGTGTCTCTGGTCTCCTTCCAACAATTGAAGCATTAAAAGCGAAAAAAGATATAGCAATTGCGAACAAAGAAACATTAGTTGCAGCAGGGCATATTGTGACAGATTTAGCGAAACGAAACGGCTGCCGCTTAATTCCAGTAGATAGTGAGCACTCTGCCATTTTTCAATGTTTAAATGGGGAAAATACTCAAGAAATTGAGAGGCTTATTGTTACTGCTTCAGGAGGTGCATTTCGAGATAAAACACGTGAGGAAATGGAAATCTTACAAGCTAAAGATGCCTTAAAGCATCCCAACTGGTTAATGGGAGCAAAACTAACCATTGATTCAGCTACATTAATGAACAAAGGCTTTGAAGTTATGGAAGCACGTTGGTTATTTGATATCCCGTATGAGAAAATTGATGTTTTAATTCATAAAGAAAGTGTTATTCATTCTTTAGTTGAATTTATAGACGGATCCATCATGGCACAGCTCGGTGCTCCTGACATGAGAATGCCAATTCAATATGCATTCCATTATCCAACTAGATTACAATCAAACTATAAAAAATTAAACCTACTAGAGATAGCTAGCCTACACTTTGAAAAACCAAATTTCAAAAAATTCCCTTGCTTACATTATGCGTATGAATCAGGGAAAATTGGTGGTACAACACCAGCTGTCTTAAATGCAGCAAATGAAATTGCAAATGCGCTATATTTACAAAATAAAATTTCGTTTTTTGATATGGAAAAAACAATTTATTCTACTCTTGAAGCTCATCATAGCACTGCAAATCCAGATTTGGAAACAGTATTAGACGCCGATCGTTGGGCTCGTGAATATGCAAACGAATTATTAATTAGAAAATGAAATAAGAGCTAGAACAGAACTCGTCTTTTTTAGCTCTCCATTTTACGTGTTCTTTTGTTTTTATACATTTACGTTTGTGGAATTGTAAAGAAATGTGTTTAAGATATCGCATGCAGAAGGATTTATAGTAATTATTAGTTATGCTCATTGGGAAAGTCCTTTTTAATTAATATAAGCTATATACGGAATAAAGAAACATAAAAAAATTGGAGGTAATTATGAAAACTTTCATATATATGGTTAGGCACGGAGATTCACCAAAGTTTGGAAAAGAAGCAACAAGAGGATTAACCGAAAAAGGAAAATTAGATGTTCAACGAATAACAGATATATTACAAGGTGAGGGGATCGACGTTGTTATCTCGAGTCCATACAATCGTTCAATTCTAACTGTTCAGCAGTTAGCGAAGCAAATAGGACAAGAAGTTTTAGTATTTGAAGACTTAAAAGAGAGAATTTTTATTGCTGAAGAGGAACGAATGTCGGATAAAGAATTATTTCCTTTGATAGAAAAGTCATTTTTAGACCCCGACTTTGCTTTAACGGGAGGAGAGTCTAATGTCGACTGTCAGAAACGTGCTATAAAAGTCTTAAAAGAATTATTAAACACCTATCGAGGACAGAAAGTAGTAGTAGGCACTCATGGAGCTATTATGACGTTGATGATGGGGTATTATGACAGTAAGTATGATTTGAATTTTTTACTACAGACATCAAAGCCAGATATATATAGAATGGAATTTAATGGACAGGAATTGGTGGAGGTTAAAAGATTGTGGGAAATTTCATAGATTGACTTTATTCATCCATAGCTTTTCCTAGTGACGTGTATTATAAGCAATAGGGTTACTGCGGTAACTCTTTTTCTTATGCCACTGACGGGGGACTGATTTCAAAAATCTAAAAAATTCGGTTTCTTAGCGTACAAAATTCACGTTTTGTTCTTGCTATCCCGAGGTGAAATGGGAGGGGATGTTTTTGAACAGGATATCTTTAAAGCTATTTTTTAAATCAATCCTATTTTTTTTCATATGTGGTATTGTTGTTTTTTCTATATTTCGGATTATTTTTGTCTGGAGTGTTTCGACAGGATTAGGAAGGGATGATATAGTCGGATTTTCTGATAATAAGTATGTAATTGGACGTCCACCTGTTAGCTATAATTTATATAAAAAAGATAGTGGAAAAACTATATTAGATAATGTTATTGGTTATAAAAAGTGGAAAACCAAAAGCTATGTTCGGAATGAAGTTGAATTTGTAGTGATAGATGAGATAAAGGGTAGCTATGAACTGTATAAAATAGAAAACGCTTCAGAAAAGGATATAGAACGGCTGAAAGAAATGAAGAAATTAGAATAATAGAGACTATCTGAAAGGTAAAGAAGCACACTTGTTATTGTTAAATCTAAAAAATAGTTTAGACTAATAACTGAGTTTTGTTTCATGAAAAGAGTCATTATTAAAATATAGTATTAGTGGGTCAGTCCCATCGCTATCAAGCTAATATTTTGAAGCACCACCAAAACAAAAATTTTACCTCTCGACAGTTATATTTGAGAATTAAGCTCATTTTTTCGTTTTGGGGTGAATCTGTTTTCTTAAGTTGATGGATGTGGGGTACCACCCCATATTAGAAAAAACGATATTTTGATGCAAAATTATAGTGTAAGCAAGAGCATTAAAGTTCTATCGCCAATTCTTTTTTTGATATAATAGATGCGTGGCAGAAAATAGATAGAAAGATACTGCTAGTCATTTATATTTAAAATGTAGGGAGATTGAACAGAGTTATGGGGAATGAAAAAGAAATTAGTTCCGCTAAATTAATATGGAAGATGACGCGCCCGCATACATTAACGGCGACGTTTTCTCCTGTGATTTTAGGAACAGTAGCATCACTTTATGTTGCAAAAATTCATTGGCTTTTATTTATTGCGATGATGGCTGCATGTTTAGCGTTGCAAATAGCAACGAACTTATTTAATGAGTACTATGATTTCAAACGTGGATTAGATACCGCTGATTCTGTTGGTATCGGTGGTGGAATTGTCCGTCACGGATTGAAACCGAAAAATGTGTTAACAGTTGCGCTTTTATTGTATGTAGTAGCAGCAATTATTGGAGTTTATATTTGTATGAATAGCAGCTGGTGGTTAGTCGTCATTGGTTTAATTGGAATGGCGGTTGGCTATTTATATACAGGTGGTCCATTACCAATTGCGTACACTCCGTTTGGAGAATTAGTTTCGGGATTGTTAATGGGGACATGTTTTGTACTCATTGCTTTCTTTATTCAAACGAATACGATAACGATTGAAAGTGTATTGATTTCCATTCCAATTGGAATTTTAGTCGGTGCAATTAACATGTCTAATAACATCCGAGATATCGAAGAAGATATTAAAGGTGGAAGAAAGACATTAGTAATCCTCCTCGGGAGAGAAAAAGCAATAGTAACACTAGCTGTAGCCTTTTTCATTGCTTATTTATGGATCGCCGTAATTGTATTGATGGGTTATATAAGCCCTTGGGCATTAGTTATGTTCCTAGGTTTGAGAAAGCCAATCTCTGCTATTCAAAGTTTCCAAAAAGGAGCAAAAAATCCCGGGTATATGCGCATCGCAATGAAATCAACAGCGATGACAAATACGATTTTCGGCTTCTTATTATCAGCAGGATTATTAATTAGCTACTTGTTTTAAATGAAAACTATTGTTAAATAACTTAACCCCAATTTCTCAATTTTAATGTAGAGAGATTGGGGTTTATTTTGAGTTTGTTTAACGTTAAGAACATTTTCATTCGAAGTGAAAATACCAATAAATTGCAACTTCATCACTTGTCATATCCATACCTTTATAAATAAGAAAATCAAATCCACCTATTACAAATCCACATTTTTCATAAAATTTACATGCTGCGACATTATTATTTTGCGTTTCAAACATGATCCCGGGCATGTTGCCTTCTTTTGCCCATTGCTTTGCTTGATCAACTAATCTTTTACCAACCCCGAGTGTACGATGTTTTTTATCCACCGTTATATCTTCTATGTAAGCATAGTGATTCCAATTCTTTTTTAATACTATTAATCCGATGATTTGGTTATGTAACAGTGCTATGTAGATTACTTGATTGGGCTTATTTATATATTCATTGTACGCCAGTTCTTCATTATCATTTTGTAAATAACTTTTTTCATAACTCGGAACGTCTTCTACTGTATATTCTATGCGTCTATTGGCTTTTGAAAGTGAAAGAATTAACCGCGCATTCACTATAAAACTGTCATCAATCTCAGGGTGAGTGTCTAAATCATTTGTTTCTAACTTTCTAATTAAAAGGCTCATCGTGATACCTCCAAATCATATTATTTCTTCTGGTTCTTTATGTGAATTCCAATTACAAAATTATAATGGAATTTCAATAGTAAGGCTATCTCTGTATTTTATCTTTATAAACATTCATTAAAAATAAGCAAATAGAAAAATACCATTCTTTCTAAATTTTAATTAGGAAGAGTAGTATTTTTTATTTTGGGTGTATATCTAGTTTTCAAATTAGAAACAAATATTTTTCTGAAGAGTGGATGCAATACGCTATTCTTTAACTAATTTCGACATTATCTGCATTTTATCTTTATCCATCTCTATTAATCTATTTATTGTAAACACCGGTTGAAACGAATGATTCAGTCGAATAAAGGCTCAGCCTTATAAATAATGAATATGAAAATTAATAGGGAAAGGATCAAAAAATAATGAAAGAATCGCAAAGTAAGAAAAAAACAAGTCGATTAACTAAGGTGATAATATCTCTAGGAGTTGTTTTAGCAACGACCTTTTTCACATTCTTTTTAATTGGAAAGTGGAACTCTATCCCAGCGAAAGGAGTAGCTAATGAAAGTAGTAAACAAGTTAATACGCAACAACAAAAAAAGAAACAGGAAACACCACTGCCAAAACAAAAAAGACCTGATGGAAAACCGGTAGGAAAGGTTGTGTATTTAACATTCGATGACGGTCCTAGCGAATTAACTGGGAAATTTTTAGATGTACTAAAAGAACAAAATGTTGCCTCGACATTTTTTATGCAAGGTAGCAATTTACAAAATACAGGTTTTCAGGAAAACGTAAAACGAGCGGTAAAAGAAGGACATTATATTGGTGCACATAGTATGACACATAATAGTGATAAGTTATACAAAAAGGGACAATTTGTACCGGAGATGAAAGAAACGTTAGCTCTTATCCATAATATTACGGGTACAACTCCTAAACTAGTCCGTCCACCATATGGATCTGCACCAGGATTAAAGAGTGAGGAAATTCGGAATCAAATTGTAGAAGCAGCAATAAAAGTTTGGGATTGGACAATAGACTCAAATGATTGGAAACTAAAAGATAATCCAGCTCAGATTATCGAAAATGTAAAAAAACAGACAACAGAAGAAGTAGAAGTTGTTTTAATGCATGAAAAGGCGCAAACATTACAAGCTCTTCCTGAAATTATTAAATTTTATAAAGAGCAAGGGTATGAATTTGGAGTATATAATGATGAAGATCATTTTCGTCTAAACTTCCAGAAAGATCAACGTTTATAGTATAAACATAGTTATCTTAAAAAAGTGTTTTTATTACTAAAACAATAACTAAGACAAAGTCGATTTCCATGAAGTGTACCCCGATTGTTAAGCACATTCTAACAATCGGGGTATTTTTTATATTCAAATTCTCTTATCGTATGAAATTCGCATTTTTCTACATAGCGAAATAGGATTTATATGCTCTAACCTTATTGTCCTCTGTACATGAAATAAATTTGGTTTGTAATATAATCTGAACTAAAATGAAGTCCATTTCTTATCCACCACATGATGATTCCTACCAATGAGGCAGTTTTAATTTCAATAGCGACATAATCTGCCGGTAGCTCTGTCTCACTATTATTCCTTCGCGTTTCTACTAATCGCTTTATTAATAGAAATAATTGTTCTTCAAAATGATTCATATTAAATAAAATGGATAAATAATTTCGATGAATATATAAATAATCGAGCAATTGTGTTAGCTGTTGTTTTTCTGATAAATCGCTTACGTGTATTAAAGCAGTAATTTTATTAGAAAGTTCGTTTAAAATTTCATCAGTGAGTTGCATGAGTAAATCCTGAATGTCTTGATAGTGTAAGTAAAATGTTGTCCGATTTAACCCAGCTTTGTTTGCGATTTTTTGGACTGTTAAATTTGAAATGGTGGATTCCTCTTGTAAAAGGGAATAGACGGCATTTTTAAACATTTCTCTTGAACGAAGTGTACGAGGATCCTCTTTTTTAGATGTAGACATTTTGAAACTCCTTTATAGATTTTTCTTTGACTTTCTCGACATAGCATATTTTCAATGTCGATTAATGAACATTTTCAACAAAATTGTTCATGGTCAGGAATATGTATCTTTGTTACTATGAATTTTATCGACACTGTGTCGATAATGCAACTATAGAAAAAGGGAGTTTACAAATGGAGAAGGGAATAACAGAAAGAAATAAAAAAGTTTTATTACTTGTACTAATTGCTGGCTGTTTTTTATCGACATTAAACCAGACGCTACTAAATGTAGCGATGAGTAACTTAATGGAGGTATTTGATGTTACAGCTGCAACTGTACAATGGTTATCAACAGGTTTTATGCTCGTAAACGGTGTATTAGTGCCAATCACGGCGTTTTTAATGAAACGTTTTACAACGAGACAATTATTTACTAGCTCAATGTTCTTTTTATTCATCGGAACATTACTATGTGCCGGTGCCATAAATTTTAGCATGTTATTAACAGGAAGAATGATTCAAGCAATTGGGGCAGGAATTATTATGCCGCTCATGATGACAGTTATTTTATATTTATACCCTAGCGAAAAGCGCGGGAGTGTTATGGGAACTATCGGATTCGCTGTGATTTTTGCGCCAGCCATCGCTCCAACGTTATCTGGTTTTATCATTGAATATGTATCATGGAGATGGCTATTTATTGGATTAGCTCCATTTGTATTCATCGTCACTATTCTTGCACTGAAATATTTAATGAACGTTGCAGATACGACAAAAGCAAGATTGGATATTGTAAGTGTCATTTTATCAACGATTGGTTTTGGTTGTGTTTTATTTGGGTTCAGTAGTGCAGGAAGTAAGGGATGGGATCATCCGATTGTTATTACGATAATTATTACCGGGATACTTGTCACAACGCTATTTTGCTTACGTCAAATAAAGTGTAACGATCCACTATTAAATTTATCCGTATTCAAGTATAAAATTTTTACTCTTACATCAGTGATTAACGTACTCATCACGATGATTATGTATGCTGATTTAATTCTTTTACCGATTTACTTACAAAACGGAAGAGGCTTTACCGCATTTGAATCAGGTTTACTTCTATTACCTGGTGCTGTCATTAATGCATTCTTATCACCAATTACAGGTAGAATGTATGATAAATACGGAGCAAAACCACTCTTTATCACTGGCTTAGTATTTATCATTATTTCGATGTGGGGTGTAATTGATTTAACTGAATCCACAACGTATATGTATGTAATGATGCGCACTATTATTTTACGAATTGGGTTAAGTTTCATTTCGATGCCTTTAAATACAGCAGGACTAAATGCTTTACCTAAAGAATTAGGTTCACATGGTTCAGCGGTAAATAATACGATTCGTCAATTAGCAGGTGCTATTGGAACAGCAGTTGTTATTACTGTATATACGACTCAAGCAACTTTACATGCTTCTGAGTTATCTTCGGAAAAAGGAAACATTACAGCTATGCAACTAGCGAAATTATCTTCTATTTTCGGCTCAAGTGATGCGTACCTATTTATGTTATTCTTATCTTTCGTAGCATTAATCTTTGCATGTTTCATGCCTAAAAAAGTGGAAACTCAAAAACTTGAAAGTGAAGCGCATAATTAGAATAGTTCATAGAGTTGTTTAGAAAGTCTATATTGAAAGAAAAAGCAAGTGATCTGATAATTAGGGTCACTTGCTTTTCTTTTTACTTGTTTATGAACTTAACTTTATTTTGTAGAGATATTAAAGGAGAATGAAAAGGTTGCTTATGCATGTAGAGATTTTATTATTTGTCCTAACCTTCATTTTTCAATAAAACTAACAGATTATTCGACAATTATATAAATAATCATTTAAAGTATAAAATATACACACCTTAGGGAGGTCATACATATGAAGAAATGGATGAAAATTATTTTGTACTCTTTATTAGGTATTTTACTTATGGGGAGCATTACTTTTTTTACTTGGTCCCAATTTACTTACAAACCAACGAAAGAGGCTTTGTCGTTAGTAGATGATAAAAAAGATGAAGATAATATAGTATTTGGACAGAAGGATGCTAAGGTAGGGATTATTTTTTATCAAGGAGCTAAAGTAGAAGTAGAGGCTTATAGTTACTTAGGGGAAGCTCTTGCAAAAGATGGTCATTTTGTAGTAATGCCTAAGTTACCACTAAACTTAGCGATACTCGGAATCAATGAGGTAGACATTGTAATTGAACAGTATCCGGAAGTTCAAAAATGGTACGTTGCTGGACATTCAATGGGGGGAGCTATGATTTCTAAATATGCCTTTCACAATGAAGACAAGGTAGACGGGATCATTTTCTTAGGTTCGTATCCTGCAGATGACTTCTCTACGAAATCGATTCCGATGTTATCAATTTATGGAGAAGTAGATGCTTTAGCAACAGTAGAAAAAATAGAGAACAATAAAAAGTTAATGTCAAAGAATACAACTATGCACATGATAAAAGGGGGAAACCATGCTCATTTTGGCATGTATGGTGAGCAAAAAGGTGATAATGCGAGCTTAATTACATCAAAAGCACAACGAGATGAAACAGTGAAAGTAATTGAACAATGGTTAGTGAAACAATGATAAGGAATTTAATAAATTTACTGAAAGAATTCTTCTTCCTTAAGATAGCCCAATGGTAGGTGGGAGAGGTGATCAAGAGCCAGCTCATACGAGTAGGCTCTTTTTATTTATCTGCTATCTCCAATTGTCCCTTTACTTTCCCTGGTATATCTTTTTCTGAAATAACGTCGTAAGAATACACATACTTTCCTTTTACATGAATTTTTAAGTAAGTTTTTTTTATAAAATCATTAGGGGTGCTAGTGCCTACTGTATATTCTTTCTCATTCCTTGCTTCATCTACACCTTTTAGGGCGTACATAGCTCGTCCTTTATGATGATAATCTGGAACACCATATCCTTTCGCAATGGCATATACATTTTTTTCTTCAGCAATCGGATTAAATCTATCCAAATCCCCGCGTAATATGAAAGGTAATAAATATATCGGTAGGCCTAATCCTATTATGCAAAGTACAAATTTCTTCATGATTGTTTCTCCTCTTATTGTATTTACATTTTTGAGTATAGAAAAAAATTCTTATAAATATAGAGGGGAATTTCTTAAGGTTTTCTTAATAAAGTTTAACCGTGTGAAAAAAGATTAACTTGAGTATTAAGCTTACGGAATGAATAGCCAAATAACCTGTTTTCTTTATTTTTTGATGGTAGGTTATTTGGTTTTATATTGGTATGAGTGAATTGAGAAATAAGTGAGATTTAGGAACTAGAATAAATGTATCTTACAGTAATAAGAGAATTATCTAAATAAATTATAGTGAGAACAATTAAAGAAAGCATCTAGTGGGGTGCTTTTTCTTTTGGAATAGAGAATCCAATGGGGCAGTTACATGTAATGCAGCGCTGTGCTTCTATGTCATTGGAAAACCCAATGATAAAAAAGAGGCTTGCCTTCCAAACAAATTGTTATTTGTAACACTGTTATCAAAGCAAAGTTCTCATGACATCTCTTTGATATTCAAAAATATTAATAACCTATTGCATGAAGTTTTTTGAAAATTTAGGTTTAACATCTTTAAAATAGGTGTATTACATATTACATAACAACTAAATAAAAAATCTAAAGGAGGAAAAATACAATGCATAAGAATGAAAGAAAACCGGTGGTTCATGAATATCAAAATGAACAGGAAGTAGTTATGAAAGTAAAAGAGCTAGAATTGCAAGGGATTCGCCAAGATGACATTTATGTCTTGGCACATGAAAAACATCTAACAAAAAAGATTGCAGATGATACAAACATAAATACGATTGGAGTAAAAGAACAAGGAATGGGCACAAGTATTATCAACTTTTTCTCCAAAAAAGGGGACGAACTTCGAAATCAAATGGAGGAAATGGGGTTGTCGAAGGAGGAAGCTAACTTATATGAAGAAAAATTAGATCAAGGGAGAATTTTACTCCTAGTAACAGCTGAAACACCAACGGCGAGTGATAGGCAGCCACAAAATTATCATTCTCTCTAATAGATTGCAACATCTGATAAATAGATAAGTTAATTATTTTAGGTTGTAGCATGGAAGAAAATAAAAGTAGAGAAGGGTGAGAAAAATGAAACATACAATATTTAAATATGCTGTGATTGGGATTACGACCGGAGTTATGGTCTCTCTATTAAAAAAAGAAAATCGGAAAGCTATACAAACAAAAGGAAAAAGCGTAAAAGACAAACTACAAGAAGGAAGCATAAAGGAAACATTGGGGAAGGTAACTGAGACAAGTAAACAATTCTCTGTAATTGCAGCTAATGTTGCAAAACAAACATTACCACAACTGCTTACAGCCACACCAGTTGTCATTTCTACTATTAAAGATTTAACAGAAAACGAAAATGACAAAAAGAAAAAAGATGAAAAGAATTACGAAATCAATCAAAATAGTAAGGACATAGACGGTGAAAAAAAGAAAAATGAAAAGAAATATATGAAAGAAGGGAAAGAAGAGAGTGCTTAGATTTAATTCTAAAAAGAGAAAGTGAGGAAAAAAGTATGAAATCTCTGTATGCAATTGATGTAGGAATTGGCTTTACCAAACGGGCATATCGAAAGGATGTAGATTCTGAGGTGACGATTAAGAGTGAAGCTTCCACACTAGCCCGTGTACCTAATCATACTGAAAGTGAAGATTTAACAAAGGTAAGTTTTATAGACTTAGACTTTGCATACTACATGGGAAATGAAGCACATCAATCTGACGCTTCATTTCTTCCTCCATTTGACGAAGAAATAGAAAATTATTATGAAAGCGAACAGTTTAAACAACAAATATTTGGTTGCATTGCAAAGGATTATAAAGAAAATGTCGTGTTACCTTTAGTTGTTACCGGGCTTCCCGTTACTTGTTTTGGTAGTCAGCATGAGCAATTACAAAATGTATTAAAAAAAGAAACTTCCGTGCAAATTGATGGGAAATTTATTAATATTACGGTGGAAAATGCTTTGATTCTTCAGCAACCGGTCGCTTTACATGCCTATTTCTTAAAAGAGGGAATCATTCAGGAACAAGATCGTATCTTAATTATTGATGGTGGATTTCGTACATTAGAAATGACAGATATGAAACAGAATGTCATTTTAAATCATTATGAGACGGAACTAGGATGTAGCAAGCCTTTGAAAAATATTAAGAATATCCTGCAGAATCATGCGGGGGAAAGTAATCACTTGCATATTAACGACATGCCAAAAATATTAGAAAAAGGATATGGAGGTCGAGAAGAAAATCCTCAGACAAGTCAGGTTGATACTTTGATTCAAAAAGAGTTGGATACACACTTCCAAGACGTTATGCGTGTATTACAAGAACAATTTAAGTTAGACCAGTATGAAACTATTATTTGGACAGGAGGAATAGTAGATATCCACAAAAAACGAATTGAAAAAATGCAAGGTGAAATTTCTTCTTTCCGTATGGTAGACGCTTCGAAAGAGGCTGCACTTCATGGATACTATATGATTGGAAGTCAAGTATTTGACGACATCACCAATCAATCTGCATATGAATCCAAATTGTAATAACGACCAAAATGGAGTTCGTTGAATAGACGTGCCAAATTATGTGGCTTCTTTTCCACATATAAATAAGAAAAGATAAAAAGTGCTTGTATAGAGGAAATGTTTAAAATTTAGAATACAAATAACTAATATATAGGGGGTCTTCCTTGTAACAGAATAAGACCTCCTATATATTAGTTTGTAATTTAGATGATCTAAAAAATTTTCCTCGAAGACATGAATACCTACATACAAATTTCATATTACGGATATTATTCGATCAAACATAAAACTATTCAGAAAGGAAGAATAATATGGAATGCATAAAAATGCCGAAATGGAATTGGTATCATGTGAAAACTAGTGAGCTTGAAAAACTTTCTTCTATAATCCCTCGTGATGTAACATCTTATTTCTCTCAATTTGTAAAGAAAATAAGTTCTCCTTGTGAAAATGGATTATATGTTTATACGTTATCACCAAGTCAAACTTGTGTATATGGTTCGTTTTTATATGATCAAGATAAAAAGGACGCCAAAATTCAAAACTTTCTTCATTATTTCGTAGCTCATGGAATATTGATAACAGTCCAGGAAAAAGAGGAAGAGGATTTCCAAAAGTTAATACATAATTTCCCTATGGGTACAAAAAATTGTAATAGTTCCGCTGAAGGATTATGTGCCATCTTATCAATGTTTATATCTCACTATTTGCGAGAGGTTGACTATTTTGAAAACCATTTTAGAAATGTATTATGGGATTTTTATCATCATAATAACATAGCAGTTTTAGAAAAAATTTATCATATTCGTCATGAATTATTTATGAACACACATGTGTTTCGTTTAATACAAGAGGTATTACAAGGCTTGGAGGAAGCTTGGTTAGAAAATATAACAAAAACTCTTTGTTATAAACAAACACACTTGAAATTAGAGCGTGGATTACAACTTGTTAAAGAGTATCAAGAAGAATTAGACACGATGATTCATTTACAAGAAGTGGTTTCTTCTCATCGTGGGAATGAAATTATGAAAGCTCTTACTGTATTAACTGCTGTGAGTACGCCTTTGACAGCCTTAGGAGCATTGTGGGGTATGAATTTTAAATACATGCCTGAACTAGAATGGAAATATAGCTATTTAATCGCTCTCTTATTTATTATTTTCACAACAGGGGGTATGTATTTATATATGCAAGTCAAAGGATGGACAGGTGATTTATTACGAGTAAAGAAAAAGAAATCTTTTTTTAAATCTAATTAGTCCTGTTTTTAAAAAATATGATAGATATTAACCTAGATATATGGTTAGTAATATTTATTAATTGGGGTAGTGCCATATATCCACCAAGCTAATATTTTGATGTCCACCAAAACAAAAATTTTATCTCTTCACAGATAGTTGTCTATGAGAATTGAGGTCATTATTTTGTTTTTGGATATTTGCTTTTCTTAGCTTGATGGCAATGTGGTTCTACCTCTTATAAATGTTACAAAAATCCTTCAAATAGCTCTAACTTGCACAATGCTTCCCGTTAATATAATACGCTGATTCTGTGAAAACCGTAAATACAACCTCTACTTCTGGAAGTCCAAAATCCATTACATATGTAGTAATGGCCTTGGCAAATCGATCACGAATTTCCTGTCCACGCTCGAACCATTTCACTTCAATAAGAGGAAACGCTTCTATTTCTTCTCCATTGAATACAAACGTAGAACTTGGTAGTTCCAACGTAAAATTATCCGTACCACACTCACAGATCTCTGCGAGCTCTTCTACTAATGGCTTGCTTATGCGTTTTAATTGTTCAGTAGTAATTCCACGAAACACAACATGCGGCATGTAAATCCCTCCGTTAGATAGCTTTATATTTGCTCACATCATAACACAATTTATTTTGCTGTACTAACATCTATTGGTACATTTCAATGACATTCTTAAGAATAATCATATGTTATTGAAACAATACATGTATTGTAACTATTTAAAATATTTGAGAGCTCGGTAATTGGGTAAATAAAAAAAGCCTTATCATTCTCCCTGTAAGGAGGCATGAGGGGAGGCCTCTATTAGGAAAGGGATGGTACGCTTATATATTTTAAAAAGAAAAGACACCCTAAGATGCCTTCCTCCGACTTGATAACCACTTTAATTTTAATAAAATAGTATTCCCATCCGAATACTATTTTACCACGTTAAGTAATGTTGGTCATTGAGAAAGTCAAATACGTAGCGTTCATATATAGTGACCTCTAGGAGTATGCAAGATTTAATACAGTTTTTTTATTGATCCAACAACAAAAAAGAACCATAAAACCGTGCCAGGATAGGAATGTATAAAAAATGCATAGATCGATAGAAAAAGAAAGGAGGTTCCCTTGTAAGGGGAAGATTCCTCCTTGTCCTTACTACTGATAATAGGACATTATGTCGACTCGATATGAATAGAATATACACTCACAGATCATAACAAATTATTCTTACGAATGGTATAATTAGGAGAAGAAGGTTGAATTTCTAACTTTCAATAAAGCTGCTTAACTGTAGACTAAATAAATGAAAAACAATATATTTATAGGTTAGTAACCAGATCTTGTTAAGTCGTATGTCCTATTTTTAGTTTAGCGTTGCCCAGAATGTACACCAATTAATCTCGCGAATTACAAGAAAACTATTATTGAAATGAGGCGTGCATTGTGAAGTTGGACGTGAATGAGTTAGCAGAGTATCTTGCCAATACTCCTTTCCGAGTAGAAGGAGTATATCGTTATGCTAAAAATCCAGGTGTGCCTTATGCTGAGTCTACAGATTATTTCCCCGGATTTGTATTTCCGCTTACAGGGAAGACGCAATTTCAATTTAATGGTACGCCGTATACCCTTTCCCCAGGAAAAGTTATACATGGGGGTGCAAAAATGACATTAGCCCATAAAATGCTTGGTGAAATAAACTGGGAATATATTCTTGTTTTATATCGGATAAGCAATTCAGAACGAGAAGACTCTGGCTTTACTCATCAGCATTTTGAATTATTAACAGGACAATCTCCTCGTCTTGTCGAATTACTTATGCGTCTTTGGGATGTGTCTAATCAGCGTGGAGGCATTTCGATGTTTCAGACAGAAATGCTGTTTCGCGAAGCGTTGAATGAAGCTTTATTAAGTGTTGTCAATAGAGAAAACAACCATGAGTCGCATACTTTATTCGAACGAATATCTAGTTACGTTCATGAATGCTATTATAAAGATATTACAATACTCGAGCTTACAGAACAAAATAATATTAATCGAAATCGTCTTTCTTACGTGTTTAGAAAGCATGCAGGTATGGGGCCAGCAGAATATTTATTGAACTATCGTATAAAGATGGCTCAAAAAATGTTATGTACAAGTGGTGTGCCTGTACAACAAATTGCGCAGGCTGTTGGAATCGCAGACCCTTTTTATTTTAGTAGAGTTTTCAAGAAGCGAGTTGGCATTTCGCCTACTAAATATCGCGAGAAGTTCATCAATAATCCATACTAATGTCAACAGGGGTCCATTCTTATTTGAAAATCACTGTTCTATACTTATGGAGAGTTAAAGGAAACATTGGATTGAAAGAACTTTCATTGAAATCACTCTTTTGAACTATCTGAATGAAAAGTTCTGGCCTGAGCATTTTCTTTTTAAGCGTAATGACGACTTTTTTACTTAGATTACTGTAATATAGTGGAAGTTAAAAGTGAGGAGGGATTATTATCCATTACCAACCTATTAAACTAAATGACGAGTTATCTAAAATTAACGATTATTGGTATCCACGAGTGATTGGTGAAATGAATGATGATCAAATTCAGCTTTTTAAGGCCAATGGAGATTTTATATGGCATGAGCATCCTAATACGGATAAGCTATTTATCGTGCTTGAAGGGGAGATGTTCATCGATTTTCGTGATGGACAGGTGAAAATTTCTAAGGGCGAGATGTTCATTGTCCCGAGAGGCGTTGAGCATAAACCTTTCACTGAAAAGGAATCCCACATCATGTTGGTAGAGCCTAAAAGGGAAATGGATTGATAATTGTATCTAATGTTTCGTTGGCAGATAAGAAAGTGTAGATAAAATTGAGAAGTTAGGATTTAAATGCTCTATTATGGAATAAAGCATGCATCTTTAATTGATACCCTATTATAGAAATATTATGCAGTAACCTTTTCCTTATTAATTCGCCCGTATTCCTATTCTAATATCTAACATAAAAATACATCACTATTAAATAGTGATGTATTTTTATGTTAGAAAGAATCGTTATACGCAACCGTAACCTTTTGAATCTTCGCATCATTAATTGCAGCTTCTGCTTTTGTTAAACTTAATTCTGGAAAAGACAAAGTTGTTATACCTAAAGTTCCCAAAAGAATAGTACTAGATAAAATTATTTTTTGAACATTACAAATCCTCCTAATATTGGTATTTTACATACGTTTAAACATTAATATATTATGTTAAATAATTACATATTCAGAATTTGATAAATAAACATCTGATTATTCTTATGATTCAAAAATACCTTTATATAATAAATGAAAAAACAGCTGACTTCTTACATAAAGTAACTAACTGTAGAGAAAGAAAATTTTAGCTTGATGGGCATGGGGTACCGCCCACATTTTAACCAAAATATATGCTAAGCAAATTTTGAAACAAAAAAGCCGATTTTTACTCAGTTAAGAGTACATCGGCTCGTGAATATTTAGCAGTAATTTCGTACTGTGTGCATAAAGATCTTTCCGTTATCGCTCACTTAGATAGAATTAAGTTTCACTTAGTTTTCTACCAATAATTTTTAAAAAAAGTTTAACGGCTTGATAATTAAAGTTAAATGATTTATATTTGTATTAAATGATAGTATTATCTATCAAAAATGACTTTATACAGAGAAAGGTGTGATTGAAATTGTTAAACGCCTCATTGGTGGAAAGCCTTTAGGTGCAGCAGCATTGAAAAGATTGGGAAGAAATGAGTGAGCTTATACAATAAAGAACGCTATAAATTTAAGTAGTGCTTGATACCCTTGAATTGGATTATTTGGTAAAAACATCGAAACTCATTGAAATATTTTCTCGTCTAGTAACTAAATTAATTTTAAGAGATAACTAATGAATTGAAAAAATCCATTAGTTGTTATCGAGTCTTGATGAAAAACGTAAAAATAGACAAGAGAAAATCCTGAAAAACCTATTCACAAAGTATGGTATGAAGGCAAGCTAGTAAGGGGAATTCAAAAATTATTGGATAAAAGCGAGGTAAATAATATGACTTTTGAAGAAAAATTACAAGCATATGCAGAACTTACGGTGAAAATTGGTGTCAATATTCAACCAGGACAATACTTATTAGTCAATACATCAGTGGATGCATTGGATTTCGTTCGTTTAGTTGTGAAAGAGGCCTATAAGGCTGGGGCAGGGCGTGTTCATGTTAATTTTTCTGATGAGGAAATGGATCGTGCTTACTTTGATTATGCCTCAGATGAGGAATTTAATCGTTTCCCAGAATGGATAGTCAAAATGAATGATGAGCTGATTGAACGTAAAGGCGCACTATTAATAATAGATGCTACAGACCCTGATAAATTTACAGGTATTTCAGCTGGTCGTCTAGCTACCTATCAAAAGGTATCAGGAGCTGCTCTAGGAAACAATCGCAACGCCGTAATGAAGGATTTAATAGCTTGGTCGATGGTAGCAGTTCCTTCATCAAAGTGGGCATCGAAGGTGTTCCCAAATTTAGCAGCTGAGGATCAAGTACCAGCATTATGGGATGCTATTTTTAAAGCTGTTCGTATCGGTGAAGGAAATGCGGTTGAAAAATGGCGTGAACATGTAACAAATTTAGAGTCTCGTGCGGTCATATTAAACAATAAAAAATATGCGATGCTTCACTATACAGCGTCAGGTACTGATTTAACAATTGCATTAGCACCACAGCATAAATGGATTACTGGAGGTGGTAAAACGCCAGATGATACTATCTTTATAGCTAATATGCCGACGGAAGAGGTTTATACGTTACCGATGAAACAAGGTGTAAATGGCTATGTAAGCAATACAAAACCATTAGTTTATCAAGGGAATATTATCGACGGCTTTAAACTGACATTTGAAGAAGGAAAAATTATTAAAGCTGAAGCACAGATAGGACATGATTTATTACAGGAGCTTATTAATGTGGATGAAGGCTCTTGCTATTTAGGTGAGATAGCACTTGTACCACATGAATCGCCAATTTCAGCATCGGGGATTTTATATTTTAATACATTGTTTGATGAAAATGCATCGAACCATTTAGCGATTGGTAAAGCTTATCCAACTTGCTTAGAGGATGGAAGGGATTTAGAAAACGATCAACTCGAAACGTTAGGTGCAAATATTTCAGTAACACATGATGACTTTATGATTGGCAGCAGTGAGATGGACATCGATGGTATTTTACCAGATGGAACTGTAGAGCCAATTTTCCGTAAAGGTAGCTGGGCATTTTAAGTTTTTAATTTGAAGAAAGGAGTATATGAAACAATTATTAAGGATAATTGGTGCAACTATATAGGCGTTTCATCTGTTTTTGCTCAGATTGAAAATTACCTCTTTAATTAGATGTAAAATGCATTCAAAGGAGATAGGCCAATGAATTTCTGGGAAATCGTTTTGATAGTTGTGAATTTTAGTCTTTTAAGTTGGATACTGTTAGTAGGTAGAGAAACGAAAAAGTGGTCTAAATTAGCTACTTTGCTTGCTGTTGTAATGGTTACAGTTCAGCTATTGGTAGAAGGTTTTAGATGGCAGATGATTCCGGCATATGCATCCCCAGTTATCTTGATTTTATGCTATTTATTAGCTGGGCGGAAAAAGGGCTTTAGAAGCCGGGGTATATTCATAGTTAAAACTTTGTTGTTGTGCATCTATTTGTCTGTAGCAGTTGCACTACCTTTACTTATGCCAGTATTTTCATTTCAAGAACCTACTGGCCCACATAGGGTCGGTACGAAGCTATATCATTGGGTTGATCATCAAAGACATGAACCATATTCGAAAAATCCAACAGATCGACGCGAATTGATGGTGCAAATTTGGTATCCTGCAGCTGAAAAAAGCAAGGGGGATCAAGAACCTTATATTCGTAACATAAATGAACTCTCTAAGGGATTGGAAAAAACATTGTCCATTCCTGCATTTGCATTCAGCCACTTAGAATTGGTAAAATCTCATTCGTTTATGGATTTACAACTCTCAGACTCAGAGAATCAATATCCTATATTACTTTTCTCTCATGGTTTTAATGGTTTTCGTAATCAAAACACGTTTGAAGTTGAGGAGTTGGCTAGTCAAGGCTATATTGTTCTAAGTATTGATCATACCTTTGATACTGCAGCTACCGTCTTTCCAGATGGTCGAGTTGCTTACGTACAGCCCTTCAATTTAACTGATGACGCAGGGGATAGCCACATAAAATTATGGGAGGAAGATGTCACCTTTGTGCTTAATCAGATAGAGAAACTTAACCAAAACGATGAGACCGGCTTCTTTACAGGAAGGCTTGATACCTCGCGAATTGGAATGTTTGGGCACTCTTACGGTGGAGCTACCGCAGCACAAATACTTGCAAAAGATTCTCGTGTCAAAGCAGCTATCAATATGGATGGCGCTTTGTATGGGGAAATTTTACCTGAAAGTGGGATTGGAAAACCATTTCTGCTCATGAGTGCCGTAGAGCCTGATGAGGCAGATCCCGATAAAGTGACGGAGCGATATGGGCGTGGGTTAGCTGGCGGTGGTATGTCAATGGTCATTCCTCATACAGATCATACAAGCTTCACTGATTTACATTTGTTCTCCCCACTGTTGCAGAGCCCAGGTGAAAATCCAAAGGAAGTTCATCGCATTATCAACGAATTCAGCCTGGCATTTTTTGACCAGTATGTAAAACAGAAGGATGATGGCTCAACCCTTAAAAGGCTGATGACCAAATACCCGGAAGTGAATTTTAAAGTAAACCGATAACTTTATGCAGAAAGTACCTTCATTATAAAATATTCAGTAATTAAATGAAGTGCAAATAGATTTAATATAAGTAGAAAAATTACTGTAATTATTAATTCTTCATGAAAAAATGCTGGAAAAATTAGCGAGAAGGATAACTGTATTAGTGAAAAAATAAAATATCACAAGGGAACATCGTGATAAATAGCTTAAGAAACCCAGCTAATGTGATCATTTTCTCTACTAAGAAAGCGACTCGTACCATTTCCTTTGGCTTTTGTATTTATTACATCAAAAAATTAATTTCTTCATCGGCATCTAAATAATGAAATGCTAAAAATGAAACATTCAAAGTACTATCAGTTTCAGTAATATAATTCTTTTGGAAAGCTACATTCAGCAGCTGGACACTTTGTTTGAGATTGTTTATCATAATATCAAATGATATATTTATCTATCAAAAAATGACGGCTTTATATATAAAAAGGGAGAGATTGACGATGAAGAAAGACTTATCAACGTTAAAGGAAGCGAGATTTAACGCAATTCTTGATTCGGCTACTATATTGCTTGTTGAAAATCCTACTGCTTCGATGAATGAAATTGCGGAATATGCGGGAATTGGCATTGCTACACTCCATCGCTACGTCGAAAGCAGAGAGAGATTGATGCTATTCTTGGGCCATCGAGCTATACAATTGGTAAGTGATACCGTAAACCAGATTCCACTGGATGAGGATAGAAGCGAGAACTATATTCCAGAACTCATTGAATCGTTAATCCCTTTAGGTGACAAAATCTATTTTCTAGGTCATGATGCATCTGTATTTAACAATAAAGAATTAGGTGAAGCCGAAGAGAAGCTGAGGGAACCCTTACGACGCGTTATTGAGCTGTTACAACAAAAAGGTTACTTTCAGCAAACAGTTAGCAGCGAATGGATTTTGAATACGCTTTATGCTCTGCTTTTCCATACTTGGGAACAGGTACATGAAGGAAATGTGGCTAAAAAATCTGCTGCAGAGCTTGTTTTAAATACATTTTATTATGGTTTCAAAGCTAAGGATGAGTCGAGAGGGAAGTGAAATGATACAAATCCATGATAATTAACATCAATAATATAGAAAGCGAAAAGGAGTACTGGGAAATGAATAAAATCTCTATTGTAAAGGCTGTTTATCAATCTATGGTCGGTGCCCAGCTAAATGTAATGGCATTGGAATACATGGCATTTGCACTTGCAGGATCTGAGGAGAAGAACACAGTCGAAGGGACTTTTTGTAAGCTATGGCGGCAGGGGAACAACCGTTTTAGTCATCAATACGCTTATGAAGCTCAAATGGACGGGAAAACTTTAGGGATGATTACTTGCTATCCCGTACCCGTTTTAAATCGTCTTGCCTGGCCCACTTTTAAACAGCTGCTTTCATTCCGAAAGTTGGATTTTGTTGTTTATAACATTCGGAATATCAAAATGCTTTATTCCATGATTACCTTGAAGGAGGGAGAAGATGACGAGTTTCACATCGGAACAATCGCTTTATTGCCCGAAAGTCGTGGACTGGGGATAGGTACCAGACTACTTGAGTTTGCCGAGGAACAGGCTTCCCTGCAAGGCTTTGCCAAATGCTCTCTGACGGTAAAGAAAGAGAACCAACTTGCTATTAAATTGTATCAGAGGTTAGGCTACCAGATTACAAGTGAAATTAATAAACCAAAGTTATCGTTGTACAGAATGGTCAAAAACGTAGGACGTTAAAACCTTTTTTAAAAAAAGTTTTAACGTCCTAGGATAGTACCAGGGGTACCGCCACATCACTATTAAGCTAAGCTCATTCAATGTTAATTATAGTAGAGGCTGTTTCTTTCGAAATAGAGTAGATAAGTGGTTAAAAGAAGCAGGCATTTATCCAAAGCGAGTGATAGAATTCGGAACAATTGAAGCGATTAATGGTTGTGTGAAGGCTAGAATGGGCATTGCTGTCATGGTCAAATCAATTTTGAAAGACCATGAGCAATCTTTAACCATGACTGATTTACCTGAGAAATATTCTAAAGTACCAACTTATTATATTATGAGAAAAGATGTACTTTTTTCTGCTGCTTTACAGAGATTTGTTGAGATGATAAAAGAAAAAACTATGTAACCTAATTTTGATTATTGAAGATCGTTTTAGTGCGGCATAAAATGTAGAACCCCACATCCATCAACTTAAAAAGTTTTTTACGACCCCAAATAAGATTTTTGTACATTTTTACCCAGAAATATCAATTTTACTGTTTTTGAGGTGTTTTTTCACTAGCTTGATAGCGATGTGGCAGGACCCCATCACTATCAAGCTAAGATTAAATAAAAATCAATTAAACTAGACCTTCTTTCTGTTTTCTAAAAATTTAATATGAATTATTTGAAAATTCTTACTATAAATTTAAAAATAGAAACAATCTCACCTGAAATTAAACGTATATAACCTTATGTTGATGGGCATAGGGTCCCACCAACATAACGCGAATTTCGTACGCTAAGGATTTTCTAAGTTGAAAAACTTAAGTTTACCGCGAGTTAGGAGGGTTCCTTAAACGACCATTTTTGGTGTGAAAAGAATTTCTTTTTATTTATTGACTATGAAGTAACCACATAGTTTATAGTATAAATATTATTCCTTAATAGGAGGCAATATAATTAGATGGATAGCTATAAGTTAACTAAAAGTGATGTAATTAAGATTTTTAATACAACGAAAGAAACACTTCGATTCTATGAAGAAAAAGGATTAGTTCAGCCAAAGGTAGGTAAAAATAAGTATAGGCTTTATGGAAATGAAGAACTACAGAGAATTAGCCAAATCTTCTTTTGTAAAGATATAGGTTTTTCAATTGAAGAAATTGATTTAGTAATAAATAAGAGGAAAATAATAAACAATATAAATATCTTACAGAACAAAAAAGATGAAATTGAAACTGAAATTTATCGATATATGGAAATGCAAAAGAAAATTACTAGGATCCTCGATCTCCTACAAAATAGAAGTAAAAACTTCAATGAAATTCAGAGTGTCTATTTTGAGGAAAGAAAATATTATCACATCAAAGGAGAAGATTTTAATAGTGTAAAATCCTTTTTTGATAAATTCCGTTCTATTTTTAAGCAAGGTGAATTTTTTCAAGAACAATTTATAACAATGTGTCCTATTAAGAATTTATTCAATGATGATCTGGGACTATCAGTTTATTATCCTGTTTTGAATGATACAGAGATAGAGCATGTTGATATTCTTAGTATACCTGCAGGTAATTATCTTTGTGTTGATTACGTATGTACAGAAGAGCATATCGATGAAGTACGACATCAAATATATACAAATATTACAGACTATATAGAGAGAAATGGTTTACAGTTTAGATCATGTAATGTAATTGAATCAGATTTACATGAATTGAATCTGTTTTATTCAGAAGGACAGATAATTATGAATATGCAGATTCCTGTTGAAGAAAAATCAAAACACCAAAAGAAGTAAGCATTTATATATTCAACACTATTTACAAGGAAGGCGTAAAAATCGGCTCAGTAAAAAATGTCCGCATTTTACAAACTATAATCGACGATTAAATACAAAAATACATTGCTAGTAGAATATAAAGCATGAAAAGCACACATTTCGATAGGACGGAGCACTGAAAAGTGGAATTAATTTTACATTATGCGGGGGTTAATTTAAACGATAAATATTTTGGAATGTTACATATAGAAAAATCTAAATAGTCATTCAAAAAAACTGTGCATAAAAACCCGCATTATAACAAGTTTTTAGCACAGTTTTTTTTATTTTATGCCTTTCATTAAAACTTGAATCTTTGGGGCCATAAAATATAAAATTACACTTAAAATGATTGAAAGGCCACCAATTGCACCGAAATAAATAATTTCTGTTTCAGGATTATATAATCGAACTATTTGAGCATTTATAGCTTGTGCAGCTGCACTAGTTAAGAACCACAGACTCATTGTTTGAGCAGAGAAGGCAGCTGGTGCTAATTTGGTTGTAATTGATAGACCTACAGGTGATAAACAAAGTTCCCCGATTACTACTAATAGGAAGCTAATCGCTAACCACATAGGGCTTACAAGGGATTCTGTACCATGGATATATGCAGGGATAATCATAACTAAGAAGGATAAACCAGCAAATAGTAAACCAATAGCAAATTTATTAGCCGTACTTGGTTGACGTGAATTAAGCTTTATCCATAACCAAGCAAATACTGGTGCTAACAAAACAATATAAATTGGGTTTAATGATTGAAACCATGAAGATTGAAGTTCAATCCCGGCCAATTTTAATTGAGTACGCTGATCAGCATAAGAAGCTAAAATGATAGCTCCTTGTTCTTGAATGGCCCAAAACATTGTAGCAGCTATAAATAATGGTATGTAAGCAATTAAACGAGACTTTTCAATTTTTGTAGTTTTCGGGCTACGATACATAAAAATAAAGTAACCAGTTGGAATGAGAATACCTAAGATACTTACTAATAAAGTGAATCTATTAATAGTTAAAATACCTGTTGGTATCGTTAAAATACAAAATAGTACTATAGCTATTGTACCAATACTAAACTGTATAATAACTTTTTTTCTTTCGATGTCTGTTAAAGGATTTGGTACTTGTGTTCCTGCTAAACCAAGATTTTTCTTTTTTGTAAGAACGAAAATAATTAAGCCTAATAGCATACCAATTGCAGCAACACCAAAACCTAGGTGGAAGTTATACTTTTGACCAAGTGTCCCTATAATAAAAGGAGATAAAAGAGCTCCTAAATTAATACCCATATAGAAAATACTGAAACCTGAGTCACGTCGAGTATCTGTTTCACTATATAAATCACCAACAATGCTAGATACATTAGGTTTTAATAAACCTGTACCAAGTACTAAAAACACCATAGATATGAATAAAGTACTTATAGTCCCTGGTAGTGCTAAAATCAGGTGACCTATCATAATTAAAACTCCACCCCAAAAAATCGTTCTACTTGAACCTAATAGACGATCTGCAATCCAGCCACCAATAATGCCAGACATGTAAACGAGAGATCCATAGATGGCCATAATTGACGCTGCGGTCGCATGATCCATCCCTAAACCACCTTGTGAGATTGAATAATACATATAGTAAAGTAATATTGCTCTCATCCCATAGTAAGAGAATCGCTCCCAAAACTCTGTAAAGAATAGGGTAAACAGCCCCTTAGGGTGTCCGAAAAAACCGCTTTGCGGAACAGTACGAATAATATCACTTTTACTAAGCTTCTCCATACGAATGCACTCCTTATATTTAAATATAACAATACTAAATTAGTATAAACTAATAATTAGAAAATTAAAATAAAAATTTACTTATTTAATTATTAGAATTTTTATAAAAAACAAATTTTGTGTTGATTTTAATTTGGGTTTTAATTATATTATTTAATATAGATATATTGATTGAAAATGATGATAGTGTATAAATATTAATACAAAATGTAGGAGGATTTATATATTGTTAATGAAAGAAGTTGCTATAGAAGATATTTATCAGGAAATATTAGATGGAAAAAGAAATAAATTCCCTCCAAATACATGGAAAGAAGATAAAGATAATAAAATGGCGCGGAGGGTAATAACATATTTGCTTTACAGTATTTTAAAATGGAATAAGGAAGACATAAGAATAAAATGGAACACTAAATTACTTGTAAAGTATAGGCTACGAGGATTACTCAAACATAGGTATGAAAATAGCCCGTTTAAAGCAATTAATGATTTGTATCCAAATCAGTTCAAAGAATGGGAATTTGGTATGACTCCTTTAAATTTTTGGACTAAAGAAAAAGCATTAACAATTTTGAAATGGATTATTGAGGAAAAAGAGGGCCTTTCACAAGAAAAGATTTTAGGAGTATACGGGAAAAAATGGTTGAAACAAAATAAGCTTAGTGCACCTCTGGCTATGTATTGGAATAGTAGCCCGTATGCAATGATTAATGATCTTTATCCAAGGCGTTTTAAAGAATGGGAATTTGGTATGACTCCTAATAACTTCTGGACTAAAGAAAAAGCATTAGAAGCATTGAAATGGACCATTGAAGAAAAAGAGAGAGTAACTCCTAAACAATTGCTTGATATATACAATATAAAGTGGTTAAAAACCCATGGATTAGCATCAGTATGTCAAATGTTTTGGGGGAATAGTCCGTTCAGAATGATTAATGATTTGTATAGAGACCGTTTTAAAGAATGGGAATTTAAAGTTACTCCTGTTGGATATTGGTCTAAACGTAAAGCATTAGAGGCGTTAAGGTGGACTATTGAAGAAAAAGAAAAATTGGATGAAAAACAGCTATTAAAAGTATTTAATCAAAAATGGCTAATAAAACAAAAATTATGGACACCGTTAAAACGCTATTGGAAAGGAAGTCCATATGAAATGCTTATTGCTCTATATCCTAATCGTTTCTCAAAAAATATGTTAAAAGGATATATTTAAAAGTAATGTTTAAATTCATAATAATTGAGAAAGTTTATGATATAACATTCGGTTATTAATTTGGAGGAAGACACCTTAAAGGTGTCTTTTTTATATATATAAAAGTAAAATATCACTTTGTGTAAAAATTTCAAAATACTAGAGGGATTTCTATTCGTAATTAAATAAAATCATTCATTAATTGTTCTATCTCTTTTCCTATTAGAACCAAATTTTTGCTAATTCAGATACTCCTTTTATTATCTCTTCCTCAGATAAATTACCAAATCCAAGTTGAATATGCGGATATTCTGGTGAATATTCTGAGAAATATTTTGAACAAGGATATACTATAATGCCGTGATTATGTGCTCTTTCAATTAGCATTTTTTCACTCATTTTTGTTTTCACTTCAATAATAACGAAAATGCCGGAGCTACCACCTTTAATCTTGACATATTCCTTAAAGTGCTTTGATAATTCCTTATTTAATAGATTCATTTTACGTTTATACAAAGCTTTCATCTTTCTTAAGTGCGAGTACCAATATCCTTCATCCATAAAAGTTGCCAATGTTTGCTGATGAATAGATGAGGATGTTTGTTCAAGTAAAGGGAGTATCTTTTTATATTCATTAATTAGCCGCTTAGGCAAAACCATATAACTGACACGGACAGAGGGGAGGAGTGCCTTTGAAAAAGTTCCTAAATAAACCACCCTATCATTAGAATCCAAACTTTGAAGAGACGGTATAGGTTGATGGATATATCGAAATTCACTATCATAATCATCCTCGATAATATAGCCTTCCATCTTTTTGGCCCATTCAATTAACTTTAGTCTTTCATTGACAGGGATAGTCACCCCATACGGAAAGTGATGAGTAGGAGTCACATATAAAAGTCTAGAAGGCGATTTTAAAAGTAGATCGACTTGGATACCTCGTTCTTTTACAGGAATTGGATCAATAATAAATGATTGAAGAAAAAAAAGTTCCCTTGCCATGTTATATCCAGGGTCTTCTACGGCCAGATAATTATAGTCTTGCTTTAACATCAGTGACAAAAGTAATAACAAATGTTGTGTGCTACTACCAATAATAATTTGTTCTGTAGAAGTATTAACTCCTCTTGATTGAAATAAGTAATCTGCTAGTGCTTTCCTTAATTTAATGTCGCCTTGCTTTTCTCCGTATGAAAACATGCTAGAGTCTTTAATAATTTTGTTAGTAATCATTCTCCATTTTTTCAAAGGGAAGTTTTCTTGATCCACTGTCCCAATCTTAAAATCAATAGTTTTCATGGCAGTATGCTTTGTTTCATGATGCGGTTCTCTGATAGGTTGAAAATTTAGTGTTTCATCCGATATAATAGCCTCTACAAAAAATCCTTTTTTGTTCTCACTTCGAATATATCCTTCTGATTGTAATTGTTCATAGGCAACCTGAGTTGTGTTTCTGCTGACCTCTAATTGGATAGCAAGTTGTCTAATTGATGGCAACTTTTTACCTTTTTCTAATTTTCCAGATAAAATCTGAGTTCGTATATATTGATAAACTTGTTGATACATAGGATTTTCACTTTTTCGATTTATATTAAATATTAGTTCCTTCATTATTGGAACACCTCATCTGTCATTTGTATTTATTGTAAACTGTCCCTTTTAGAAATGACAGTATAAATAAATAATGAATTCATACAAAATTTAATCTAGGAGAAAGTTTATGACAATATTTATGTACATATTTTGTTTGATTGTATGGGGAATCAACTTTATTGCGGTAAAAATTCAAGGAACTCCTGTCAGCTTAGAACTATCCTTAACTTATCGTTTGGTTATGACAGCTTTTTTATTTTTGATTCTTATTTGGTTCCTTCGCCCAAGAGGGATGCCAACAAAAAAAGATATTCCATTTATAATGATTTTTGGTGTATGTAACTTTGCATTAAGCTATTTATGCCTTTATTACGCTACAATTTTAAGTTCTGCGGCAATTGTAACGTTAATTTTTTCATTAAAGGTGATTTTGACCCCAATCGCTCTTCGAATTTTTTTAAAAGAAAAGTTACATTCACGCGTTTTGGTTGGAGGAATTTTAGGTGTATTAGGAGTATGCATTCTCATCTATCCGAATTTAAATAATTTTCAAGGTTTTAATGATATAAAAGGAATTATGGTCGCAATCTTAGGTACGCTTCTTACAGCAATAGGTGATGCGAGCTCGGCACGAAATGCAAAACACAAGGTGAATCCTATCTATGCAAATACAATTGGATTTACAGTAGGTAGTATATTGATGGGGGGAATTGTATTATTTCAAGGGGAAAAATTTACGTTTCCCACATCGTTTTCATATGTATGTATGTTGCTATATTTAACTCTGTTTGCTTCTTTTGTAGCATGGTTATTCTATTTGAAGCTTGTAGAAAAAATCGGAGGAGCTCGAAGTGGGTATATGGTGGCGCTATTCCCTGTAATTGGAGGAATAGCTTCCGTTTTAATCGGTGAGTCAGATCCATCCCCGTATTTGTTTGTTGGTTGTTTTTCTAGCTGTATTGGAGCTGCTATTGCATTAGGGTTTAGAACTCAAAAGCAAGATCCGAAATTAACACTAAAAAGGGTTAATTAAGAAAGGAATAAGTATAATGGATTTGAAAATAGAGCCCATATTCTTTTTGTTTTTTATGTATGAATTGTGTACGTTCTTTTGAAAAAAAGACATTATAAGACGATCCAAAAATGGACAGATAGGGATTTGTTTTTTCAAATCTAAAGAAATTATGTATCAGCTTTTTGCAAATATAGCATATTATCCGTTTGATTTAATATATATTATTTCATACCCTTTTTTTAAACTTTTATTTTTAAAAAAATTTTAGATTGAGTGGATACATAATAGTGGAGATAAAATTCAGGGAGCGTACAAGAAGTAAATACGTTTGTTAATCGAAAAAGCCCTACAGAGGACGTAGGGCAAGTCTAAGGGTATTCAAGAATTGTCGATTCTAAAAGTAAAGGACTTCTTGGAATATAATAAGTCTAACATATAATTCGTTAAAACCCTATATAATAATGTTGCAGAAATGTGAATTGTTGATTCTAAAGTACCGGCATTTAAAGCTGAAAAAAATTAAGAGAAGCGGTGAAATAATTATACATAGTAAAAAAGGATTTGATATTCATATCAGATCCTTTTTTCATTATTGGTTTTGTATAATTGCTCATCGAGGCTACTTAACAAAGGTTTAGAAACTAGATATTTTTCAGGTACTACAATCTAAAAATAATACTTTTCTTTGTTGGTGGTATTCACTTTTCCTAGCTTAACGGATATGGGTGCACTATAGCATAAAAAGAAAATTAGCTGTTTAGTATTAAATAAAATTAGTATCAATACAATCTTGGTCCTTTAAGGAAACCAAATTAGAGAGCAACATTTCAAAGAGTATCCTGTGATATAACTAAGTAGAATTTTAAACAAGGGGATGATGAGATGAATAAATTGAAGGGGAAAGTTGCATTAGTAACAGGGGCTAGTAGGGGAATAGGACGAAGTATTGCCTTACATTTGGCACAGGCTGGTGCGTTAGTTGTAGTTCACTATAGTAAAAGAAAAGAAGAAGCAGAAAGTATAGTGGATAAAATTAAACAAGATGGCGGTGCCGCATTTGCAATCAGTGCAGATTTAAGTACTTTTAACGGCATTAATAACTTGTATTTAATGATGGATCAATCTCTTCAAAAACATATAGGTAATACTACATTTGATATTCTTGTAAACAATGCTGGAATTGGGCAGATTTTAACGTTAGAGGAATCTACAGAGGAGTCTTTTGATGAGGTTATGAATATTAATGTGAAGGCTCCATTTTTCATTATTCAAAAGGCTTTGCCACGTTTAAAAGATGGAGGAAGGATTATCAATATTTCATCATTTGTTACACGAGTAGCCACCCCAAGTGTTTTTGCCTACAGTATATCTAAGGGGGCAATTAATACACTCACTCATACTTTAGCACAACAACTTGGTGCTCGTGGTATTACAGTAAATGCAATTCTCCCGGGTATAATTAATACAGAAATGAACGCTGAGACATTGAGGAATAAAGATGGCCAAAAATATGCTGTAGGTTTATCGACTTTTAATAGGTGGGGAGAACCTAATGATATAGCTGATATTGTAGGTTTTCTTTCTTCATCAGACAGCCGTTGGATAACTGGTGAGTTAATCGATGCAAGTGGTGGATCTTGCTTATAATGCTAGAAGAAAAGCCGGCTTAAATAGAGTTGGATTTGCAACTTTATTTTTTATTTGCTAAATAACCGAACTACGCACCATTTATTAGCTCTTACAAAAGCCACCTTGAAACGAGTCCAAGTGTTGAAAGTCCATAAAGGTAGAGAACCAATTATGCTGTAGTAGGATTAATGATAAGTGCAAATAGTAAAAATGCAATGAATATGCACAATTTCATATATAAATAGGTACTTTTTGTTAACTCTTTCACAGGGAAGAAAGTATATGAAATTAGTATGATAGAATCAATTTGTATTAAATATAAAGGGGATGATTGTATGCTAAAAAGGATGATCCTAGGGGTTTCGTCATTAGTAGTGGGGGCAACAGTTGGCATAGCGACAGATGTATCTGCGGCACCTGCACCACCATTAACATCATTAAATGTAGTAAAAGTTGAATCTCAATTAGGCGGAGTTGAATTTATCGGTCCAAACAATTTTAGTACAGTTAAAGATCATGGAGGAAGCTATTTATACATTTATACAAATGAAATGGGATATGGTAGAAATCCGATTGCTCAAATGAGTGGTCAAAAACTAAAAAAAGTAGATTCTAAGATGATTGATATTAATGGTGATAGAACAGTTGATGGATGGGAATATAAATGGGATGCTTCGGGACAACAAAATGGACAATTCAAATATCAAAACACATCTACAAATACACCTTGGAATACATTATCTACTTCATTAAATATTAAATAAGCTAACAGAAGAATTTAATGTTAATTTTTGGTCGGTTGCAATATTTAATGTTTAGGTAATTAAAGGAGTCTACGTTTTTTGTGGGCTCTTTTAATCTATTGAAAAGACACGTGCAAATTGATAAGCTATTTTATCTAATTATCACGATGTATGTTTACATAATGTTATTTCCGTAAACAAATTTATAGTCAATAGCGCGAGTAATTAAGGAAATAAATCTATTGAAAAATCATGAAATATCAAAGGAGTCTTTCAGCATAAAAATCTAAAACTATATATTTATGAATTTTTATAATATTTTTAGCCAACATTTAGTCACAAATCATACGATTTTCTTACTAAATACTATAATTTAATTAGTAATAGTAGTGAAAAAAACATTAAACATAACTAGGTAATATAGCTAATGTTATTTTTTTACATAATTTGTTTAATAGTATGTACATCGTTATTATTCAATGTAACTAAAATAATTTAAAAGGAGATAGGAAGTTATGTTTAAAGAAAAAACAAATAGAAGACTAAAAAAGATTGTTATAATTACTGCGGCTTGCACCATGATGTCAATGTATGGAGCACCAATTTCTAGTACAGAGGCAGCAATCCGATCTCATGCTCCATCGGTTTATGTAACACCACAAAATACTGCTGCTTCAGATATCATTAGCATAGACTGGTCACCAGTCCAAACAGCACCTTATACGTATTGGGCTGTGCATAACTGGAATCAGGGGGGAGAGGGTGGTGGTTATGCTGGCTTCCAACAACAAAGTGGCTTTGATCAAACCGGTAAACGTACTCTTCATTTTGCGCTTTGGGATCCAATAGCATCAAACCAAGCAATAAAAGCTGAATATTTATCGCCGACTTCAGAAGCCGGTAGATTTGGTGGAGAAGGAACAGGTCTGAAGGTACAAACAACTTATAATTGGAAAGATAGTGAATGGTATCGAATGACTCTACGTTCTTGGCAAGAAGATGGCCATACAAAGTTTGGCCAATGGATAAAAGATAATAAATTAAATCAATGGAAGTTAGTTGCTATTATGGATCATCCAGTTGCAAATGTTGCATTTAACTATGGTCTATCGATGTTTCAAGAGGACTGGGCTGGTAATGGACAAGATGTAAGAGAAGCACGCCTTAAAAATGGATACAGCAGAAAAGTTTCAGATCAACAATGGAATTCTTGGAATAATCAGCGTATCTCTGGGCAACATGATACGTCCTATCAATACGATGGAGGTGCAACTTCAGAATATCTCTGGGTTAAGGCAGGAGGAAATACTCAATCAACTATTGGTACTGGAAAAAGTTTCAATCTAAATCAGCCTAGTCAACCAGAAATGGGAATTTTAGATTTTGATATTCAAAATATTCGCTTTGAAGATGAGAAATTAAATGTTTCTTGGAAATTGAAAGAACAAAGTACTCCACAATTTAAAGGGAAAATTGAAATCTATGACAATGAAAAGTTAATGGGACAACCTTTGAAAGTAATTGATAATATTAAGTCCTACGAAACTGAGATAAGTCAAACTATGCAATTACCTCAAACGGCTTTTGCCAAAATTACATTAACAGACATATTTGATCGAACTGTAGAGAAAAAAGTAGGAATTACAAATGGAAATTCTGATATTTTAGTAGGGAACCAATTTGCATGGTCCCTAAAAGGATATAGTGATCGAGAAATTGCAAAAGTAGATTATAATAAGGCGGCAGAAGAGTTGAAAATCAAATTAGAAGCTGGTGTACCGCATTCTTACTTCAATAGCACATATGCAAGTATTAAGGTCCAAAACTCATCTGGTAGCGTATTATACAATAAGGAAATCGTGGGGAATAGACAACAAAATACCGAAAGCCAAACTGTGTCTGTAAAAGTGGGGGATTACATTGAATTAACTCATATAGAAGGAGACGCAGTAAAGGAAAAGACACGCGCAACATTAACGAATCTTGAAAATAACAAAAATGAGACTATTGGAAAGACAGCAAGGTATCTGGTTACTAAAGAGGGATTAAAGAAAGTTGAAAAAATGCCAGAGACAACAATTCTAGATGGAAAACAATTTGCATGGTCATTAAAAGGATATAGTGATCGAGAAATTGCAAAAGTAGATTATAATAAAACAGCAGAAGAGCTGAAAATCAAATTAGAAGCTGGCGTACCGCATTCTTACTTTAATAGTACATATGCAAGTATTAAAGTCCAAGGCTCATCCGGTAGCGTTATGTACAATAAGGAAATCATGGGAAATAGACAACAAAATGCTGAAACCCAAACAGTACCTATAAAAGTGGGAGATTATATAGAATTTACTCATATAGAAGGGGAAGCAGCAAAGGAAAAAACGCGAGCGACTTTAACTAACCTTGAGAATGGAAAACAGGAATATATAGGTAAGAAAAGAACATATCAGGTCACATCCACAGGATTAATAAGAAAATAGATGTATAAAAAAGTTGGGGGAATCCCCAACTTTTTCTATAGAAATGGAAGAATAACAGTTTCTGTAACATCAAATGGCCAATACTTCTCAAAATACATAAAAAGCATCACAATACTGTGATGGAAAAATAGAAAATAATAACCGGAATTGTCAAAAAATATGTGTAAGTTTTTGAAATGAACAAATAGAATAGCAAATATTAAGATTAGTTTTATCTTATTTATCTTCTTTTGACTTTTGACTTTCGGCTTGTGTAATAATTAAATCGAAAGGTCGTGAAAGAATGAAGATAGCTGTGATACAAGCAAGTACCCAAACTAGCAAAAATGAACTGATATTTGAAGAAACAAAAAGGGCTGTGGCGAAGCATGGATATGAAGTGTTGAATTTCGGCGTTACTATTGAGGAATCGGAGTTAAGCTATATCCAAGTGTCCTTAGCTGTTGGTCTACTTTTAAACTCAGGTGCAGTTGATTTTTTCGTCACTGGATGTAGTAGCGGTGTTGGTATGTCGATTGCCTGTAATATACTTCCGAATGTCATTAGTGGTTATCTGCCAACTCCAACAGATGCGTTTCTGTTTGGTAGGATAAATAACGGAAACTGTGCATCACTGCCACTTGGATTGAATTTCGGTTGGGCGGGCGAACTAAATCTTCGCTTCACGCTTGAGAAACTTTTTGAAGAACCGTTCAATACTGGGTATCCTCAAGAATCCGCCGAACGAAAGAAACGTGATGCAGAACTTTTTAAAACAATCAAGAGTGTTTCACATCATGGCATCGTTCAGATTCTGAGTCAGTTAGATGTAGCAGTTATTAATCCTGTTCTTCAAAAACAAGATTTAGTGGAATTCCTCTTGCGGAATGGCACCAACACAGATATATCAAAGTTTTTTATCGAACAAAGGACGGATTTAAATCACGGTAGATAAATACTGTATTTTTTAATAAGTTTGGCAATTTTAATGTTAACCATAAGTTGATTCAATACCATTGGCCAATTGGGGAATATGACTGCCATTCCATTTGTTTTGGGGTTCTTTTACAGTCCTTCTCCAACGAAAAAGCCCATCGCCTTTAGGCATGGGATGAAAGTGAGGTTGGATACGGAGTGCTACTAAATAACCGCAAGGTTTGTGGTACTTTAGGTATCCAAAGTGTGGATATCCATTACGACGATTTTCCTGTTCTTTTCACTTTTTGAGTTTAAATCTAAACCAAGAAGGTGATTCATTTCGCCTTGAACCATTGCCTCAAACATAGGTCCAACAACG
This sequence comes from Bacillus sp. 16GRE42, assembly GCF_019837435.1. Taxonomy (NCBI): domain Bacteria; kingdom Bacillati; phylum Bacillota; class Bacilli; order Caryophanales; family Bacillaceae; genus Bacillus; species Bacillus sp. 16GRE42. The sequence continues at coordinate 607,667 of NZ_JADAXF010000001.1, read as the reverse complement.
TCTTTCAAAGCCTCTTACATATCTTCAACAGTTTCCGATTGGTAAGCTTTAAAAATTGATTGAGCTAAATTTACGGATTTTGGATCTCTTTTCTATCTAACAATAAGTGTAACCATTTCCTCATAGTAATTTTAGAAAAAGAAAAACCGTGAAGCGCCCCTCTATCTAGGATAGTAGGTTATTTACACGGTTTATATTACACTCTCCAATAATCGATGATTATTTATTCGTAGCTTTTAAAGTATCTAACACGACTTTGGTTGTGTCTGCAATAAGTTTATCATCGTATTCTGCATCTTCTTTATCATGATTAGAAAGGATGGCAAGAACAATTGGCTTTTTATTTGGTGGCCAAATAATTGCAATATCATTCCTTGTCCCATAAGACCCTGCACCAGTTTTATCAGCTACATCCCATCCTTTTGGTACGCCTGCACGAATTAACTTATCTCCAGTTGTGTTTCTCTTCATCCAATCTACTAATAGTTCACGTTTCTCAGATGGTAGTACAGTTCCTAATGTAAAAGATTGAAGCGTCTTAGCGATTGCTTCTGGTGTACTCGTATCATGTGTTTCTCCTGGATTTACTTCATTTAATTCAGGTTCAAATCTCTCGGAATTAGTAACAGTATCACCAATTTCCCTCAATATTTTTTCAAATGCGGATGGACCACCTAACTTTTTAAGAATTAAATTATGTGCCGTACTATCACTATATCGAACAGAAGCATCTGCAAGTTCTTTTAACGTCATTCCTGTATCCAAATGCTTTTCAGTAATTGGATTATAATTAGAAAGGTCTTCTCGCTTATACGTAATCCTTTCATCAAGAGCTTCTATTGAGTTCTGACGTAAAAGAGCTCCCGCTGCTAATGATTTAGATGTAGAGGCAAATGCAAAGCGATCATTTGCATGGTAAGCAACGGTTTGATTCGTACCTGTGTCCAGTGCATAAATACCAAGCTTAGCGTTATATTCTTTTTCAAGTTTAGCAAAAGAATCATTACCAGTATTTTCTTGTTTAATTTGATTTGTTTGTTTAGGTGATTCAGATGGAGTATTACTATTAGAACAGCCTATTAATGTAACGCATGAAAGTAATACCACAGGTGCAATCTTTTTGTAATGTGAAATGGTAAAGAACTTGTTTAAAACGAACATAAATTTTCAACCTCTTTCAAGAATATATGGTTTTTGTTTTGGTATTTTAAATACCGATGTTATTTAAAGTGTGTATAGGATAACAATACTTTTGAAGTTGAATTTTAATAGGTTAAGCAGAATTTAAACATTCAGACGAATGAACAGACGTTGTTTGGATTGTTTCTTTTTTTAATTACACTTGTAATCGTTCACCTGTGAAAGTATTAAACTCGTAACATTTAAATACAGTATTTCAATACACACTTTTTTACATCACTTTACTTTTGGTAATAATATGTCCTTTCATATTTTTAGGAATACACGTAATAGACACTCTAAATAATAAATTTGTTCCATTTTAAGAATAGGAAGAACTTGGTGAACGGTAAAGAAAATACGATGAATTGCAAATAAAATCTATACGGAAATCTAGTAGCAAATAGTCCAGTGCATATGAAAAATTCCTCAATGCTATCTCTCAAAAAAATTATGTTTCTCGGCCTAATAGACTGTATTTTCAGAAACATTTCAAGCGTGTAAGAAAAATGAAAGATAATTCAATATGAGAAAAACAACCATACTACTACAATGAAAAACAGAAACATGTTTAAAAATCCTGAAGTACGATAGCAAGTTATTTTAGCGCTTAATACATTCGACCAAGTATGACAGCCTTAAATAATAAAAGCTGAAACAAATTATTAATGAGTAGTACATTAATCGTATTTTAAATAAATCAAAATGTAGGAAGGCAATAGTTATCAAATCTCATTCTTAGTAAATAAAAATGGAGGGAATTTCTCATATGAAAATAGTAGAAGTAAAAGAACTTAGTAAAGAATACACAGGAAATGTTTCACACACGGCACTTTCAAATATTAATTTAACAATAACAGAGGGAGAATTTGTTGGGGTCATGGGTCCTTCGGGTAGTGGAAAAACAACGTTATTGAATATGATATCTACTATTGACTCGCCAACATCAGGTAATGTATTTATTAATAGTAAAAATCCATATCAGCTTTCGGTCAATGATTTGGCCTTATTTCGCAGACAGGAATTAGGGTTCGTCTTTCAATCCTTTAACCTGCTGCATACATTAACAGTAAAAGAGAATATGGTTCTTCCGCTTGTATTAGATGGCATGAATGTGAAAAGAATAAATAAACGAGTAGAATCTATTTCGGAAAAATTAGGTATTAACGAAATTTTAAATAAACGAACATATGAAATATCAGGAGGACAAGCGCAGCGAACAGCGATAGCCCGTGCACTCATTCACTCTCCTAAATTAGTTCTTGCCGATGAACCGACAGGGAACTTAGACTCTAAATCCTCTCAAGATGTAATGGAGATATTAACACTATTAAATAAAGAAGAAAAGGCAACAATGATGTTAGTAACGCACGATCCAGTTGCTGCTAGTTACTGTGATCGCATTATATTTATTAAAGATGGACAGTTATACAATGAAGTTTGCTGCAACGGTGATCGCCCACTATTTTATAAAAATATTGTGGACAGTCTTTCTAGGTTAGGAGGTAATAAAAATGACATTTCGACAGCTCGCATTTAATAATGTTATACGGAATAAACGAATATATCTTGGGCATTTTTTTAGTAGCACATTTGCGGTAATGATTTTCTTCACTTATGGCTTACTTGTCTTTCATCCAAACCTACAAGGCGAGCTGACTCATGTAAGCACCATATTGAGTACGTTTGGGAAGATAGGATTTCAACTATCGTATTACTTAATCTTTGTCTTTTCATTCTTATTTATTTTCTATTCAGTTAGTGCCTTTTTAAAAAATAGAAAAAAAGAGTTTGGATTATTAATGTTACATGGAATGTCTCATCGGCAGCTTCATCAATTAATTTTTTTCGAAAATATGTTGATTGGAATTCCTTCTATACTAGTAGGAATTGGGCTTGGGGTAGTTTTTTCTAAATTGTTCTTACTAGTTACTGGGTCCTTATTGGGAGTAGGGCATAGGTTAGCATTTTACTTTCCATTAAAGGCTATGGGAATAACAGCTATCTCCTTTTTTGTTCTATTTCTACTTATTTCATTATTTACATCGAAAATGATGAAAATAAATGAGCTTGTAGAACTCATAAAATCAGAGGAAAAACCAAAAGCTGAGCCGAAAGTTTCCGTCTGGATATCCATGTTGGTCCTAATTTTATTTGGGGCAGGTTACTCCTGTGTTCACCACAGTATCGTTGCAGTGAATTACATGGATTTAGATCAATTATTACTACTTGTAGGGGTAGGTGTCTTATTAATTGTTTTTGGAACCTATTTTTTCTTTAATCAATTGTGTGTATATGTGTTATATACTTTAAAAAATAGAGAAACTACATTCTTTAAAAGAACCAATCTTCTTGTTATTTCAGAATTGATGTATCGAATGAAAGATAATGCGAGAACATTCTTTATCGTTACAATTATATCTGCTGTTTCTTTTACAGCAATTGGAGTTTGTACAGCTATTGGAAATCCAGAACTAGCAAAACATGAGACCCCATATGCATTTACGTATCGATCGGATAAGGGGAATATACAAGAAAAAGCCCATATTGAAGAGATAAAGAAGCAATTAAAAGAATATGGATTTTCTTATAAACTTGTTGCAACAGAATTTAAAAGGACACTAAACGGATTGGCGTTAATTAATGTATCTACGTATAATGAATATGCAAAACAATTAGGGTATGAAATAGAGAAATTAACAAATGAAAATGATAGTATTGCTATACGACAAAATAAGAACGAGAAAAGCGCGGAGGATATAAAAACTTTTGAAATAATACATGGTGAAATAGAGGTCCCACTCTCTGTGCAAAAAACAATTTATATCCCAGAATTATCGTTAATCGAAAAGCCTATTATTGTCTCTGATGATGTTTATAATAAGGTCAAAAATGCTCAACAAGAAAACGTACTCCGAGATTACACCATATACGGTTTTATCGTTAAAAATTGGTCTGAAACGAATGAAGTTTCTACTAAACTTATGAAGATTATTGGTAAGAATCAAGAGGATTATTATATGTTTTCATCTTTATATTTAAGATGGCTTGAATTGAAACAACAAAACGGATTACTTTCTATCTCAAGTATAATGGTGGGGATTGTATTTTTCGTATTTACGCTAAGCTTTTTATATTTCCGTCTATTTACTGATTTAGAACGTGATCAAGAGCAATATCAAATGATTTCAAAATTAGGATTAAGCCAAAGTGAGTTAAAGCAAATCGTGACAAGACAAATGATGCTACTATTTTTCTTACCGATTATAGTGGCTATGGTTCATAGTAGTTTTGCATTTCTAACGTTTCATCAATTAGGACAAACAGTAAGTAAAGAAATGTCCGTTATTCAAAGTTCAATTGTTGTATTAATAAGCTTTATTTGTATTCAAATTATTTACTTCCTTATTATTAGAAATCACTATTTAAAACGCATATATACAAAAATGTATTCATAGAAAAAGAGTGTATAAAAATATAAGTAAAAGCATCCTTATATTGTAAGGATGCTTTTGTATTTACTTCAGTACAGAAGGCGTCGTCTTTTCTAACCAAAGAATGCCATCATATTTTTCTGTGGGAATCATGATTTCTTCTTTATCTTTTATTCCCCAATAACTTGCTGCAGTAGGAGTAAACATCCATGAAGTTTCTGGTAGGTTACTTTCTCCCTTTAGGTTAATAAAAACATGGGGACTTCCCACCGTGCTGATAATTTTTTCAACGCTTTGTTCTTCATGTTCATTATGTACAGGAATAATATCTTCATTACCATCATCCCAACTGCTTCCACTATACGCAAATACACCAATCGTGTACATTTGGTCTTTGATGCGTTGCGGAAGATAATCCATCATATTTGGGCCAACATAATTGTATTGCTGCACCTTCGTAAAGTCTAATATCATTTTTGAATTTTGTTTTCGAATATGATAATTATGCCCTCACACAATAATTTTTTTGTTTTTATACTGCATTTCGGTGAGCCATGCAAAATTTTGTGCCATTTTTTGATCTCGGATATAGGTGGCGTAGTCTGCAATTTTAGGTGAGTAGATACCTCCTTTAACTTTCATTAAAGCATCTAAATGCGTTTTAATCGCATCAATCTGTATACTTTGTCTACATTTAAATATATCTAGTTAATAAACAGCTTTATTAACGTTATGCAGGGACAACTAACAATGCAACCAGGAGCAGTGGTAGATCATAAAAAACATGAGCAATTACGCTTGCCCATATAGAATTGGCTTTAAATACAATCCAGTTGAAGGGCAATCTTCCTAGACCAAGTTACAAAAAGAATTTGAATTAAATTCCCCTCATAGGTAGAGTAATGCGCCATACCAAACAAAAATACACCAACAAGTGTTATAAGAATCATCGACCATTTTTCGCATACCCCTTGTTTTTTCAAAAAGTATATCCCCAGGATAGATGGAACTAAAATTAAACATTCTTCTCCTAACAAACTGCATATAATTTGCAACAGGTGATACATAAATTGGAGTGGGCTATTATCTAATCAAGGTTTATTTGGTATGCGTATTTTAAAAACAAATAAACAAAATATCAAGCATGTAGGCGACAAGAACGGAAGTTCATAGAAAACCCAACCTTAGCTTGATGGGCATGGGGTCTCGCCAACATAACGCGAATTTCGTACGCTAAAGAATTACTAAGTTAAAAACTGTTTTTTCGGTACGTTAACAAAGTTCCATTTAAAATTGTCGTTTTACACCTTCACGTTTTGAGGAAGAAGTACTTTGTCGGAAAACAATAAAATCTTATTAATTTTTATAATTGGTAGAATTTTTATAGAAATAATCCTCTTAATATATTAAAATAACATTGTATTATGTCAGATTTTAATTAGGGGAGAGAAATTTTATGTTGAAAAAAATTATTCCAGTTGCTTTAGCACTAAGTACAGTTACTTTTACTAGTGTATTTGCTGCGCCTTCAGCCCAAGCAAGTACAGGACCAAACCGCTACATAGATGTGCAAATGCTCGGTATTAACGATTTTCATGGGCAACTAGACACTGTAAAAAAAATTAACAATAAAGATGCAGGGGGAATTGAGTACTTAGGAGCTTATTTACGTGATCGTGAAAAACAAAATCCGAATACATTAAAGGTACATGCTGGCGATGTTGTTGGAGCAAGTACTCCTGTTTCAGCATTATTACAAGACGAACCTACGATTGAATTTCTAAATGATTTGAAATTCGATGTTGGAACTATAGGAAATCATGAATTTGATGAAGGTGTTGCAGAAATGAACCGCCTTATTTATGGTGGGTACCATGAGAAAACAGGGAATTTTAAAGGAGCAAAATTCCCATATGTTGCTGCAAATTTCTATAATAAATCCACCGGTCGCTTATTTTTACCACCATTCACTATAAAAAAGGTACAAGGAGTTCCTGTTGGATTTATAGGAGTCGTAACAACGGATGTTCCTAACCTTGTTATGCCTACTATGCTAAAGAATGTAGAAATTACAGATGAAGTTGAAGCTATTAACAAATCCGTAAAGCAATTAAAAAAACTAGGCGTTAAATCTATCGTTGTTCTTGCGCATAACGGAGGTACAACAGATGGGAACGGCGTAACAAATGGTGATATCGTCCGATTAGCAAATGAGACTGATCCAGAAGTTGATGTTATTTTTGGTGGGCATAGCCACACTTATGTAAATGGAACTGTTAATAATAAACTTGTCGTACAAGCAAATTCTTATGGTATGGCTTTTGCTGATGTTGATGTAAAGATTGATCGTAAAACACAAGATATTGTTGAGAAAAAAGCAGAAATTGTTACAACTTACCATGAAGGCATGGAGCCTGATAAAAAAATAAAGAAGAAGATGGAGAAATATCAAGCGAAAATCGCACCTCTTGTCAATGAAGTTGTAGGTAAGTCTATTGCTCCACTAGATCGCAAACTCAATACGGCTGGTGAATCTACTCTCGGAAATTTAGTTGCTGATGCCCAGCGTACAACAATGCAATCTCAAATTGCACTTATGAATCCTGGTGGTATTCGTAATGACTTAGATGCTGGTGATATTACATGGGGAGAGATATATGGTATTCAACCATTCGGAAATCAATTAATAAAAGTAAATTTAACAGGCCAAGACATTCGTGATATTTTAAATCAACAATGGCAAAAAGACATAACAAGAATGCTTCAAATTTCAGGGATCCAATACACTTGGGATGCGAACAAGCCTAATGGAGAAAAAGTAACAAGTATTCGCTTAACAAATGGAGAAGAAATCATTCCTTCTAAAACTTACAGCGTCGTTGCTAACGCATTTTTAGCTTCAGGTGGAGATGGATTTGTATCCTTTAAAAACGGTAAAGATGCTGAAACAGGACCGACTGATTTTGAAGCATTAGTAGATTATATAAAGAAATCAAAAGAACCAATTCAGTCTATTATTGATGGAAGAATTCAAAAGATAAATTAGTTTTTTATTAATCTCAAAAACAAATAGATTACCTGTACGCTATAATTTTTCGTGTGCAGGTAATCTATTTTTTTGCGCTTTCGGGCACAGATACTACTTCAATCCTATCATTATAGAAACGATTTCGAATGTAAGGAATTCGTAAGGGATAGGTAAGGAAAAAGAGATTTTCATTGTGTAGGATAAAAATATAAGGAGGCGTGAAGGGGGGATAAGTACGGCCTACATATAAAACAATTAGTAACAAGAGTGTTTTGTGAAAATAATGAGTACAATGATTGCAAATGTATTGTTGCTTTTCATCATTGGGAGAATGGATAGCTGTGTGGTTCGTATATGACACTGCTATCAACTATCTATACAATTTTAATAGAAGAGAGGAATACTTTATGAAAACACGCAGTAAAATTACATGTGCAAGTCTAGCACTTTTAATAGCTGGAAGTTCCCTGTTATACATACCACCAGCCTCAATTGTAAAAGCAGAACCCGTGCAAAATGTATCTAGTTCGTTACATACAAATACACAAAGCGATCGTACTTCCGTTAAGAAAGCAATGCGGGATACACTGCAACTTGGATACCCGGGAATACTCGCTCAAATTTCTAAGGGGGGGAAAACTTGGAGTTATACTGCTGGGGTAGCGGATCTGAGAACTAAGAAACCAATGAAAGAAGATTTTCGCTTTCGCATTGGCAGTGTGACGAAAACGTTCATTGCAACAGTTCTACTTCAATTATCTGGAGAGAACCGTTTGAATCTAGACGACTCCATTGAAAAATGGTTGCCTGGTGTCATTCAAGGAAACGGATATGATGGTAACCAGATTACGATCCGGCAACTATTGAATCATACAAGTGGTATTGCTGACTATATAAATTCAAAAGACTTTGATATTACGGATATAAAAAAATCGTATACGGCTGAAGAATTTGTAAAGATGGGGATTTCCCTTCCTCCAAACTTTGCTCCAGGGAAGGGGTGGTCTTATTCAAACACAGGATACGTAATACTGGGGATCCTTATTGAAAAAGTAACAGGAAACAGCTATGCGGAAGAGGTTGAAAATCGGATTATTGAACCGCTTGATTTGTCAAATACATTCCTACCTGGCAATTCAAACGTGATTCCAGGCACCAAGCATGCACGTGGCTATTTGCAACTAGACGGAGCAAGTGAGCTAAAAGACGTTACTTATATTAACCCAGGTAGCTCGGATGGAGATATGATTTCTAATGCTGACGACTTAAACAAATTCTTCTCTTATTTACTCAGTGGCAAACTACTGAAGGAACAGCAACTAAAACAAATGCTTACTACAGTTCCTACAGAAAGAGAGGGAACTAGATATGGCCTTGGAATCCTTGAAATTAAGCTTCCGAACGGTGTTTCGGTATGGGGACACAGGGGTGCTGTTCCAGGGTTTTCCACTTTTGTTGGTGGAACACTTGGAGGGAAACATACATTTGCTATCAATGCGAACAGTTTAAACATTCATAATCCGGAATTTTTTAAAGATATTTTACTTGCTGAATTTAGCAAGTAGGAAAAAAGGAAAAACGGATAAATTTTGTCATTTATAATTCCAATCGGAATGGATTACCGCTTGAAATGAGTATAGAGGGAATTAAGTATATAGAAACAATCAAACCAACTATAAGAGATGGCTAAGTAAAAGGATTGGTTTATACATTGGTCGATTAAAAGAGCAACACATATAATGAGTGATTATTTTATATACTATTGTATTTGTATAGGTATTGTAACTAATTGTAAATTTATATAAGGTGCGAAGTCTAATTTAAGACTTCGCACTTTTTCCGTTTAACAGTTTTTATTGTGAAGCTATTAACAATAGAAAAAAGGAGGATGTAACTAGCTATGCGGATGAATCTTGGTACATGCGCTATATAGGAGATTTTGCTGAAAAAATATACAAGAAAAAATTAAAATTAGAAGAATATATGCATGAGAGGCAAGAAAGCTGAAGTAAAATAAAAATCTTTGCTTTTTATTTTATCATCTTCACACATATAAGAAACAAAGGAATTTATATAAAGTATGTTTTGAGAATAAAGGTTTAATTGGTTTGTTTTAGTAGTTTTATACTTATGAGTTAATTGGAAATTATAGCGGTTTTGTATACATAGTTTTTCTTGCCTTAATTGATAGCGCATAGATATGACGGTTATTTTAACCAAAATTTTCATGAAAATACCTTTAAAAAGAACGTTAGTTCGTATATAATAAGAACAAACGTTCTTTTGTTAGGAGTGATAACCTTGTATGATTATTCTCTTTTACCGAATCGTATTATTCTTTGTGTAGATCTTCGTAGCTTTTATGCAAGCGTATCATGTATTAAAAAAGGACTGGATCCACGATATACAAAATTGGCTGTTGTAGGAGACGTACACCGGAGTGGATCGATCGTATTGGCAGCAACACCACCATTAAAAGCGTTAGGAATAAAGAAGATGGCAAGATTGTATGAAATACCGAAGCGACCAGATATTATTATTGTGAATCCAATTATGCATACGTATATGAAGTGTTCAACTTATATAACAGGTTTAGCTTTACAGTATGTTGCACCGGAAGATTTTCATCAATATAGTATCGATGAGTTTTTTATGGACATGACCGCAAGTATTCATTTGTTTGCGAGTAATCCGTGTGAGTTTGCATTAAAGTTCAAGCGAGAAATATATGAACGTACACGGATCGAAAGTACGATTGGTATTGGGCCAAATTTATTATTGAGTAAAGTAGCGATGGATGTGGAAGCAAAAAAGAATAAAGATGGAATAGCGCAGTGGACGTATGACGATATACCCGAGAAGTTATGGAGTATTAGACCGCTCAGTAAATTTTGGGGTATATCGTATAAAACGGAAATGAAATTAAATCAAAAAGGTATACATATGATTGGGGATTTAGCGCAGTACCCATTGAAGTATTTAAAACAATCATTTGGTGTAATAGGAGAAGAATTACACTTGCATAGTAACGGGATTGATTTGAGCAGAATAGCAGAGAAATATGTTCCAGCGACAACATCTATAGCGAAAAGCCAAATATTATTTCGTGATTATTCAATAGAAGAGTTCATCGTTATTTTATTAGAGCATGTAGAAGAAGTTTGTTACAGATTGAGACGAGAAAAGAAATACGCGCAAACGATTCATTTTTCAGTTGGGTATAGTAGGGAATACGGAGGAGGAATAAAAAAAGCACATACGTTAAACAGAGCAACAAATTTAACGATGGACATTTACAACGTTTGTACATATTTTTTATACGAACGGCATACAGGAGAGCCGATTCGCTCGATAAGTCTTTCCTTAACAAATTTAATACATGAAGGAGAAGAGCAAATTTCGCTTTTCGATAACATTATACAAAGAGAAAAAGAAATGAGATTAACGAAGGTTATGGACGAAATTCGAACACGATTTGGTAAGAACAGTATTTTACGTGGAATTTCCTACACAAGCGTCGCAACAGCAAGATATAGAAACACATTATTAGGAGGGCACAAATCGTGAAGAATGCTAATATGCCAAAAGGAAGAGGAATGGTAAAGTGGCAACCGTTTGCTAGTATGCCAGAGCAGTTCGCCTGTATTAAAGAAATGATACAGGGGCAAACAAAAGTCCCGCGTCCCATCTTAACGCAAGATGCAAAAGAAATGATTGAAAACAAGCTGTTAATCTCATATTTAGGTGAGGAAGAGATTTTACTTACATATTATAGAGGTGGATACTTATATAAAAATTACATAACTGTAGTTGATATAAATCCCTTGAATGGGTTGATTACTTGCACGGATGCTTTTTGTAATAAGAAGATTTTTAAGTTTGGTGATGTAATTGAAATTGATTAGAACTTTTTAGCTGATGTATTTTTGTACTATTTACAAAGAAATGCTCATTTACTTCAAGTGTTATTTCTATTTTTATGCAAAACCCAAAGTTACAAAAGAAGTTCATAATATAAAGTGTAAGTACCATGGGTTTTCAAGTTATAAAACACGTACTTCCGACTAATATATTAAAACTTAAAGAACCTAAAAAATAAGAATGATCACTACTAAATAGACATTCAAAATACGAATTCATATTTTGAATGCCTATTTGAAAATTTTCGAAGTCAATATAGTTTGTGTCAAACATTGAAGAGTCCTTTTATAGGTGTAAAAATATATATATTTCTCATGTACCTGTCCCTGAAATGAATGGGTATTTTATCTATATTCTAAGTAATATTTTCTGTTAAGTAAAAAAGAACCCTAAGGTTCTTTTTGTTTTTATGTTATTGTTTGTTACTTATAAATACAATGTAATTTTTTATTTAAAAAGCATTGGTAAAAATCCAATAATGTCGAAAGCAAGGTGGCAAATCCAACTTACCCAAACACTCTTTGAATTTTTCCATATATAATTCAGTAATAACCTAACAGGGACTATAGTTATCAATAATTGCATTGGCACGAAACCATAAGCAGGAATATGCCACAAGGCAAACAGAACGCTACATATTATTGATGCTGTACCAAATTTTAATCCTAATTTCTGTAATGCGATGATTATGTTAGTACATAGCAATTCTTCACCCATTAACATGAATGGTACACGGGTCAAAATCATCGAAACGCTTATTACTTGAGCAACAGAATTTGTAGTTGGAGGTTCAAAAATATAGCTATATAGTGTGCCTGAACCCATGCCCACTATGATTGTTAAAGGTACACCCCAGAGTAATGTTTTAAATTTAAAATGTTTGAATTGCTCTAAAGATATTTTTCCTAAAAAATAGTATCCTATAATTCCACATAATACAAGATTCCATGAAGCTTCAAGAATCATTTCTAATAATTCAGGTATATTACCTACTATAAGTGCAATACATTGATATACAATTCCTGAAATAATTAATAATCCTAAAGCCAAAAGAGATTTTGAATCAATTTTCTTTTTTGTTTCTATAATCTTTGTTTCCACAACAACCCCTTCTTTCTTATTATTTCATTAATTACAAATATATAATAACATATATTATCCCTAATTAATGGTAATTCAGAAGGGTGCCATAACTTTTGTATAATATCGTTGTATAAATGCAGTAAAGCGATTTTTTAAACAAACTTAATAGGCTTATTTAGCATGCCTACTTTTTTATCGTTGCTAGTATGCCAGAGCAGTTCGCCTGTATTAAAGAAATGATACATGAGCAAACGAAAGTCCCGCGTCCAATCTGAACGCAAGATGCAAAAGAAATGATTGAAAATAAGCTGTTAATTTTGTATTTAGGTGAGGAGGAGGTTTTACAATACATAGTATAGTGGTGGCTACTTATATAAAAATTACATAACTGTAGTTGATATAAATCCATTAAATGAGTCGATTACTTGTACCGATGCTTTTCGTAATCAAAGGATATTAAAGTTTGGTGATATAATTGAGATTGATTAAAGTATGTTTTTAGGTAACAGGCTCATCTTTAAGCTTATGCCTAGAACGATTCGTTCATCTACCAATCGTTCTGGTGGGGAAATATGGAATGTTATGCATTTGTATGTTCTTAGAGAAAGGTTAATAATCTTATTTTTAATGAATGTACCGAAATAAATTTTTTCCTTAAGCGTGTGAAAAGCGATAGCCCCACTGTTCATTATTTAAGCTATATTATTAGCTACTTATTATTTTGAGTTTAGGTGTATATCTTTTAAGAGGATATACCAAGTTCTTTTATTTAGATAATTACTTGAAACTTGAATGGGAAAAACATGATCAAGCCCCCATTCTAATTCGTTTATTTCATTTTCAAGTCCTGTTGGATAGAGGAAAAGGATCTTAAAATTATTTTTAACAATATTTGATAAAACTGTTTGTAATTCTAGTGCTTCAGTCAAGTTTCCGCCCCATCTAACAAATAAAATGGATTGTGAATTATGCATTTTTTTGTAAAGATTATCAATTCTTCGATCTAATTTTTGTTTAAAATCATGGTATGTGATGAACCAATCTTCATTTGGAATAACAGGGAAATCATGATAAGATGTCACGTTATATTTTGTATCTTTTATAATATGAGAAAAAACAGGTTGTATCACGCCATCATTAAACACAACATTTTGATCCGGCATTGCGTGCATGTTTTTTAACTCCATAAAGTCTATAAAATTATTTTTCAATAATTCGTTGATAGAAGAAAGATTCGGTGATACAAACCAATCTAGAGGACCTGAATATTTCCGCAACCTATATTTTTTTAGATGAATAGCAGTATAACAATTTTCTCCTAAACTAATAACATCATCATAAATTCCTTGAAGCTTTTTCATTTCCAATACAATCATCCTTTTTCAGAAAAATTAGTAGGTATATATAAATTCTAAAAAGCATTATTATGACACCGAACATGCTTTTGAAAAATAGGAGAACTGATTCATTATAAATAATATATGTATGTATAAAAACTCCTGTGAAAAGGCTCACAGGAGGATAAAATAAAGCATATTTCGGGTTAGATACCATTTGTTGAGGTAAGAATTGTGTGTGATAATGAATGGCGTTTCTATATATAAAGGGGAAAAAGCAGAAATACATTGAAGTTAGTTGTGAATAAATTATAATTTAAAATTGAGCGGAAATAAGAAGCCCCAGTTGCTGTTGTTCAACTGGGGCTTCTTATTAATCTCTTCCTAACTTAATTATATCATGTAAATCAAGTTCGAAATAGACTGTTTATTCGTATTTACTACTGCTACAATCAAGAACACATGCATAGTAAGGAGAGATGGTAAATGAGTTCTTTCGTTCACGATTTTCAGGAAATAAAAAACGCGCAGCTTTCACTCGTTGGTGGAAAAGGATTAAAATTAGGGGAGTTATCCAAAATTCAAGGGATACAAGTGCCAGAAGGATTTTGTGTTACAACGGTAGGATATGAAAAGGCCATCGAGCAAAATGAAGAGCTTCAAACTTTGTTGCAGCAGCTAACAAAGTTGAAACGTGAAGAGCGAGCTCAAATTGGTGAAATCAGTAAGGAAATTAGAGAAAGCATTATGGCAGTGGAAATTCCAGTTGATGTAGTGGAATCAGTAGCTCATTATCTCTCACGTTTTGGAAATGAACATGCGTATGCGGTGCGTTCTAGTGCTACGGCTGAAGATTTACCGTATGCCTCGTTTGCTGGTCAACAAGATACGTATTTAAATATTATCGGAGAAGAAGCGATTTTGCAGCATGTAAGAAAGTGCTGGGCTTCTTTATTTACAGAGCGAGCAGTTATGTACCGCATGCAAAATGGTTTTGAACATAATCAAGTTTCTATATGTGTTGTCGTTCAAAAAATGGTTTTCCCTAAGGCTTCGGGTATTTTATTTACGGCTGATCCGGTTACCTCTAACCGAAAGGTGTTATCCATTGATGCCAGTTTTGGACTTGGTGAGGCGTTAGTATCAGGACTGGTTTCTGCCGATAATTATAAAGTAAAAGAAGGCGAAATTACCGGAAAGATGATAGCGACTAAAAAATTAGCTATTTATGCTTTAAAAGAGGGCGGAACGGAGACGAAACAGATTGATCCGGCTCAGCAAAAAATTCAAACATTGTCTGAACAACAAATTTTACAACTAGCACAGATCGGAAGACAGATTGAAGCCTATTTTGGTTGTCCACAAGATATTGAATGGTGTTTAGTGGATGATACATTTTATATTGTTCAAAGTCGCCCAATCACGACTTTATATCCAATACCAGAAGTAAATGATGGGGAAAATCATGTGTATGTATCGGTTGGTCACCAGCAAATGATGACCGATCCTTTGAAGCCATTAGGAATGTCTTTATTCCAGTTAACATCTTTTGGACAGAGGTTTCAAGCTGGAGGAAGGTTGTTTGTAGATGTTGCACAAAGATTGGCTTCGCCTACTAGTAGAGAACTTTTATTAAATATGATAGGGAATTCGGAACCACTTATTAAAGATGCATTAACGACTGTAGTCGAGCGAGATGATTTTATTACATTGTTACGAGATGATGAAAAAGAAAAGAGTGTTGGTAAAAGTGGACCACCTGCAAGTTCGCAACCACAAGTCGAAAACAATCCAGCAATCGTTACGGATTTAATAAAGAGGAATCAAGCATCAATCGAAGAGTTAAAACGAAACATGCAAACGAAATCAGGAGTGGATGTACTTGATTTTATTTTGGAAGATATTCAGCAATTAAAGAAAATATTATTTCATCCACAAAGTATGGCTGTCATTATGGCAGGTATGGATGCTTCAACATGGATCAATGAAAAAATGGAGCAATGGCTAGGCGAAAAGAATGCAGCAGACACACTTTCTCAATCCGTACAAAATAATATTACGTCTGAAATGGGGCTAGCATTACTCGATGTTGCTGATGTGATTCGGCCATATCCAGAAGTTATTGCGTATTTACAACATGTAGAAAATGATAACTTTTTAGATGAATTAGTTCAATTTAAAGGCGGAGAAAAAGCTCGAGATGCCATTCTAACTTTTCTAAATAAATACGGAATGAGATGTAGCGGAGAAATCGATATTACGAAAACGCGCTGGAGTGAAAAGCCAACAACCATGATCCCAATAATTTTAAATAATATAAGAGACTTTGAAGTTGGTGCGAGTAAGCGGAAGTTTGAAGAGGGACTGCAGGAAGCTTTGGAAAAAGAAGAAGAGTTATTAGATCGATTACAGCACTTGCCGGATGGAAAACAAAAAGTAGAAGAGACAAAGCGTATGATTCGTAACATCCGTAATTGTATCGGTTATCGTGAATATCCAAAATACGGCATGATTAATCGTTATTTCATATATAAGCAGGCATTACTGAAAGAAGCGGAGCAACTTGTGCAAAATAACGTTATTAATGAAATAGAAGATATATATTATCTAACTTTTGAAGAACTTCACGAAGTCGTTCGCACGAATAAACTAGATTATGAGCTTATTCATAAGCAAAAAAATGATTACAAATTATATGAAAAACTAACGCCTCCGCGTGTGATGACGTCTGATGGAGAAATCATTACAGGTAAATATAAACGAGAAAACCTCCCAGCTGACGCGATTGTAGGTTTGCCTGTTTCTTCAGGAGTTATAGAGGGAAGAGCTCGCGTTATTTTAAACATGGAAGATGCGAATTTAGAAGATGGAGATATATTAGTTACTGCTTTTACTGACCCGGGCTGGACACCGTTATTTGTGTCTATAAAAGGATTAGTTACCGAAGTTGGCGGGCTCATGACGCACGGGGCAGTGATTGCACGTGAATACGGATTACCAGCAGTCGTTGGAGTAGAGAATGCTACGAAATTAATAAAAGACGGTCAACGAATTCGTGTACATGGAACAGAAGGGTATATTGAAGTGTTGTAATGAAACAAAAGATCATCCGCTATTATAGTGGATGATCTTTTATTATATAGCTGACTTATTTCTTTAAACCAGCTGCATAAAAAGGTCCATGAACTGCGATTGTTGATAAAATACGAGCAATTTCCTCAGGTGTTTCTTTTTGCCCGGTATTTAACCATTGCTGAATGACACCTATATGAGCAGATGCCATATAAGAAGCTAAATATTGGCTTGGGACAAGTAAATTCTCCTTATTAATGAGAGCACCATTTGTATCTTCAAATAGTGTTTTCCACATAAAGTCTTTCAGTTTTGTTTGGAAAGATAAATCACCTTTTGGACTTAATACAGCTTTCATAAAATCACTATTTTCATTTAGAAATTCAAGAATAGAAGTGATAAGTATAAACGGCATTGTTGGGGAAGGATTTGACCCAAGATCAGCAATAACTTCAGGTAATCTCTGTTTGGCAATGCTAGAAAACTCATACATAATTTCTTCTTGGCATTTCGTCATTAAATCAAATTTATCTTGATAATGCGCATAGAAAGTACCGCGATTCATGTTTGCTTTCGTTGTAATATCTTTCACTGTAATGGCGTCAAAACCTTTTTCTTCAATTAATTCGACCAATGCATTTCGCATCGCAGTTTTCGTACGAATAACGCGTAAATCTAAATTACTATCACGCAAAGTATGTCCCTCCTTCTTTTTAGCCAACACATTTCGAAGATGTGTCTTATAACCGACACATTCACGATTTTTGATTATTGTATAAGGTTCAACTCGAACATATAATTCAAATATAAATAAACAACACGTTGTTGGTTATTATAAATCAAATTATAGGAGGAGAAAAGAAAATGTTTAAAAATAAACTTTTATTATTATCACCGGTTATTGCACTACTTGTAGTTTTTATTTTTTCATTAACGTTATTTCCAACCGTTCAACCTCAGCCGAAAAATTTGCCAATCGCAATTGTAAATGAGGATCAAGGAGTAGAAATTCCGAATCAATCGAAGATGAATATGGGGCAAACGATTGTTGATAATATGAAAAAGACATCAAAATCAGAGGAAGAACCTGCGGTGAAGTGGGTAGAAGTAAAAAATAAAGAAGCAGTTCAAAATGGCTTAAATAATCAAGAATATTACGCAGTATTAGTTATTCCGAAAGACTTTAGCACAAAACAAGCATCATTACGAACACCACAGCCATCTTCGCCAGAGATAGAAATATTCATAAACCAAGGAATGAATACAGCGGCATCAACTATGGCAGGACAAATGTTAAATACGATCGTTGATAATATGAACAATACTGTTCGCACACAACTATTAGAAGGATTGAAAGCAAAAGGAGCTACATTAACAGCAGACCAAGTTTCAAATGTAGTCACACCAATTGCAAAGAAAGTGACAAACGTAAATGAAATCGGAAAAAATAGTGCGAACGGTAACTCGCCAATGTCTTTATTCCAGCCGTTATGGATTGCAAGTTTAGCGAGCGCAGCAATTATCTTTATTGCGATAAGTAAAATGCTAGTAGGTACAAGAAAAGAAAACTTCGTATTAAAACTAAAACAAATAATAACAGGAGCTGTCGCGGCACTTGTAATTGGGTTTGGCCTTACATGGATTGCGGATGGAATGGTAGGATTAAACATTTCGAATTTCACTGATACGGCACTGTTTTTATCTATTACATCCTTTAGTTTCTTCTTAATGATATCGGCGGTACTTTCATTAGTTGGACTAAAGGGAATCGGTGTATTCGCTCTCTTACTATTCTTCGGTGCACCGTTATTATCGTTAGCACCGGAAATGTTGTCGCCATTTTATCAAGACTGGGTGTACGCATGGTTGCCAATGCGATTTATGATCGAAGGACTTAGAGAAATATTCTTCTTCGGAAAAGGGCTAAGCTGGAGTACACCCCTTACTGTGCTCGTTTGGATTGGTGTGGTAAGTATGATGATTATTTTAGCGACTGCTTTCAAACGTAGTGTAGTGAAGGAACATAAAACGGAAGTAAATGCGTAAAATCAAACAACGTTTCACTAGGAGTGAAGCGTTGTTTGATTTTTATAAACTTATAGGGAAATCAAGTAGAACAGGTTTTTCTATATTTTATAGGGAATAGAAGATGCGGTATCATTTTATATACATGCTCCTGCTATTTCAAATTGCATAAAATGTTATGCGAAATAATGGAGGGGATACGATGTATAATTCGAATTATTATGATTCGTATAGGCAAAATGATAAGCTGATTCGTGATATTGAGAAAGCGATTAATGGAGAGTTTAGTGCTATAAATTGCTATGCGAAATTAGCTAAGATGGCTCCAAATGTGGCGGAACGAAATCAAATTCTTGAAATTCGAAACGATGAAATAAAGCATTTTCATCAGTTTGTACAAATCTATACAAATGTAACTGGCCAGCAGCCGAAACCACAAATTACGGAAGAATGTCCGAATACGTACTTACAAGGATTAGAATTCGCAATAGAAGATGAACAGAAGACAGTTGATTTCTATTTGGAAATTTCAGATGAGACATCGGATGCACATCTGAAAGAGTTGTTGCGCAGAATAGCTGCCGATGAACAAAATCATGCGGTGTGGTTTTTATATTATTTTGTGAAGTCGAAGTGAATGTTTAAGGAATTAAAACCGTTTCACTAGTAGTGGGCGGTTTTTTTGATGGAATACAAGTTGTAAAATAGGTACCTTGAAGGTGTAATGATTATTTTTGGTATATAATGTATAAAACGTAAATTAATAAAGAGAGAAGTAAGTTTTGACAGGAGAACAGCAATATGAAGAGGAATACAGTTAAAGAATATACAATTCGAACTGCTACTGAAGAGGAAAGCGACAGCATTATAACTCTATTAAAAGAAGTAGCAGAGTGGCTTCAACATAAAGAAGTCGATCAATGGCAGTATCTGTTAGGCGGAGAAGCTACGGCTGAAATAATAGAAGCTATAAGAGAGAAATATACATATGTGGTTACGAATGAAGATGAAATAATCGGTACAGTTACAGTATCTCCTAAACAAAGTGAATGGGATGAGCATATTTTTGGTAAGGAGGAAGTTTCCGATTCTTTATATATTCATAGATTTGCGGTGAAACGGAAGTATAAGGGGAATGGAATCGGAGAATGGATTTTACAGTGGGTAGAAGAGAATGTACAACATGACAAAGAGTTTTTGAAACTAGATTGTGTTGGACATAATCGTACGTTGAATGACTTTTATAAGAGTAGTGGTTTTGATTATATTGGGAGTACAGATGGACTTAGTAAATTTCAAAAGAGAAGGGGCAAGTGAATGAATCAAATTCATACTGATTTAGTAAAAAGGTTGATAGGGGAACAATTTCCTAAATGGGCACATTTAGACGTGAAGCCTGTAAAGTTTAGTGGGCATGATAATAGAACGTTTCACCTAGGGGATGAGATGAGTGTAAGATTGCCAAGTGACGTGGCATATGCACCACAAGTAGAGAAAGAAAATAAGTGGCTACCTATATTAAGTAAGGAGCTTTCTTTACCGATTTCTGCACCAGTTGCGAAAGGAAATCCATCTGAAGAGTATCCGTGGCCTTGGTCTATAAATAAGTGGATAGAAGGAGAAACTGTTACGAAACAAAATGTCCGTGACTTAAATGAATTTGCGGAGAACTTAGGATCATTTTTAGTAGAATTACAATCCATTGATGCGAGTAAAGGCCCAATAGCTGGAGCACATAATTTTTACCGAGGTGGGCTTATAGCTGTATATGATGAAGAGGCGAGAGGTGCTATCAAAAATAATAAGGACGTTTTTGATGAAACAATATTAAAGCATCTTTGGGATGTAGCACTTCAGTCAACGTGGGAGCGTAAACCAGTTTGGGTTCATGGAGATGTTACACCAGGAAACTTACTCGTTAAAGATGGAAAGCTTTGTGCCGTAATTGATTTTGGTATTTTAGGAGTAGGAGATCCGGCTTGTGATGCAGCGATGGCATGGACATTTTTTGATAAGAATAGCAGAAACATATTTAAAGACGTATTGCGCATAGATGAAGAAACGTGGAATAGAGCAAGAGGATGGGCACTTTGGAAAGCGTTAATTACATATGATGCAAATAAGACTAGTAATAAAATAGTAGCAGAGGAATCGTATCGTGTTATTCAAGTGATTGTGGATGATTATGAGAGATAGTAGAAAAAGCCTATTTTAAAATAGGCTTTTTCATATGATGAAATATTAGAAATGGAAAGAAGGAATCCAACATTATTATACAGAATATTTAGATAATAGGAGGTGTCGAATTTTGAGTGAAATTGAATTAAAAAGGAATGTAATTAAGACTGGGAGTGAGAAGGGGGGGATTCTCCGGTTTATACTCGCTAGTCTAGTTGGGGTGTTTATGTTTTTCGTACCAGTTACGATAAACGGTGCTTCGTCCATTATGATTGATCATATCGTATCATGGATCAGGACTTCGGTTCCGAGCGTCGTACCTTATTATGCACTACTCGTTATGATAATAGGTGCGATTTATCCGTTTTATACGAAAAAGTGGAATGCATCTATCGTAGACATTTGTTTTTCGATTTTAAAAGTAGTTGGTGTTGTCTTTGGCGTATTGTATTGCTTGAAAGTAGGGCCAGCTTGGTTCTTTGCGCCAGATGTAGGGCCGTTTTTGTATGAAAAACTAGTCATATCGGTAAGTTTACTCGTGCCAATTGGCTCGGCTTTTTTAGCGTTATTAGTCGGGTACGGATTACTTGAATTTATCGGTACGTTTTGCCGTCCCATTATGAGACCGTTATGGAATACACCAGGACGATCAGCAATCGATGCGGTTGCATCCTTTGTAGGGAGTTATTCACTCGCTTTATTAATTACAAATCGCGTGTATAAAGAAGGAAAGTATACGACAAAAGAAGCAGCGATCATCGCTACAGGTTTTTCTACAGTATCCGCAACATTTATGATCATCATCGCAAAAACATTAGACATTATGCATTTATGGAATGTTTATTTTTGGACTACTCTCGTTGTAACATTCATCGTAACTGCTATCACCGTAAGAATCCCGCCTCTTAGTAGAAAACCAGATACATATGTAACGGAAGAAGGGTTTCCAGAACCTGTTTATAAAGAGAAAATGCTAGAACGTGCTTGGGAAGATGCGTTAGAAGTATCAAAGTCTGCACCGAGTATTATGAAAAATATCGCAGTGAATTTAAAAGATGGATTTATTATGACGATGGGAATTTTACCATCCATTATGTCAGTAGGATTAATTGGTATCGTCTTAGCGAAATTCACGCCAATATTTGATTGGATCAGTTATATTTTCTATCCATTTACATGGCTATTACAATTACCAGAAGCAGAACTAGCTGCTAAAGCCGCATCCGTTGGTATCGCAGAAATGTTTTTACCTTCTCTTTTAGTTGTAAGTGCACCACTTGTGACAAAGTTTGTCATTGCGGTTGTTTCGGTATCATCTATATTGTTCTTCTCAGCTTCCATTCCTTGTATTTTATCGACAGACATTCCGTTAAAAGTATCAGAACTTATTATTCTCTACGTACAAAGAACGATTTTAACGTTACTTATTATTACACCGATTGCTTATTTGTTGCTTTAAAGTTTTTAACAGATAAAGCTATAAATAAAGAAGCCTTTTTACAGAAGGCTTCTTTTGTTTAAAAGCGGGCTACTCCCACATTACTATCAAGCTAAGAAAATCAAATATCCTAAAACGTGAAAATATACTATTTTCTGTTTTTGTGATGTTTTTATTTATTTTTTGAATATGACGTCATGCTTCTTAAGAAGATTCCTAGTCCTGCAAAAAAGAAACCTAAGCATAATAAGCTGCCTGGCGTTCCCCAAGTAATTTGATCTAGCATTTTTATCCCCTCCCGTTTATCATTATATAGAATTTATTGGGAATTATCAAAATTTTCCTTTTTAAAGGTTATTGATGAGCCTTCCTACCTTATACGAGAAGATTATATCTGAAAAGGAATTCTTTTAAAAATATTCTATTATTATTATAAAGCGTTTTCGTTTCGTATGATATAGTAACAACAAAGGGGGCTTACAAATGGAAATCATTCACGAAAGAGCAAAGTTACGGATAATAGATAGTGATGATGTCGAAACTTTGTTTTCGATTGTAGAAGGAAATCGGGATATTTGGGCGTATTTAATTTCTAAAATGGATAATGTGCAAGATATGCAACAATACGTTCAAAAAGCGATACAGGGTTATGGGAAGGGTACTCAAATACCTTTCGTTGTAGTGGATCAACAGACGAATACGATTGTAGGAAGTACACGTCTATATAATATTTCAGTAGAAGATAAAACAGTCGAGTTAGGACAAACGTGGTATCATCCAAGTGTGCAACGTACGAGTATCAATACAGAGTGTAAGTATATGCTTCTCCAGTATGCTTTTGAAAAACTGCGTATGCTGAGGGTACAAATTAAGACAGATGCAAGAAACGAAAATGCACAACGAGCAATTGAAAGGTTAGGTGCAGTTAAAGAAGGTGTGCTTAGAAATGAAAGGAAATTGCCAAGTGGACATGTGAGAGATGCGGTTGTGTATAGTATTATCGTAAGCGAATGGCCAGTTGTGAAAGCACGTTTATTAGAAAATTTAGAGTTGTATAAAGAAAAGTTATAATTCGTGTTTTGAAAGGTATATTGTTCGTGATGTATGAAAAATATACCTTTTTTCTTACAAAATGCTACTTTATTTTAATTCCTTTTGTTTCATCGTTCCCTTCTGAGAAAAAATTCGTTACAATGTAGTTGTATGGTAATAAACTTATGAATTTAAAACATGTAATGAAAACCGCAAATAAAAATGAATTGATAATCCTCAATTTTAAATGAAAACCCTTTTATACATAAATAACAAGTAAAGTTCCTTCTTTTAAATAAACTCAAACGAAACGATTTGATATAAATGTTTTTTTATAGAAGTATGGATGATGTACGGAGGCAATTACAAATGAAAGAAAATAAGAAGAGTAAGAAAAGACGAATCTTTCAAGTATTTTTACTAATGATTTGTTCTGCTATTTTATATGTAAGTTATGCAGCTTACGATATTTGGAGTTATCGTTTTAAAACAAATGATGGCGTGAAAACGGATGCTGGTATCGTACTAGGAGCAGCTTCTTGGAACGGAAAACCATCTCCTGTATTTAAAGAAAGAATTAATCATGCGATTTCTTTATATAAGAACGGAGATATTAAAAAGATTATTTTTACAGGTGGTACAAAGTTCGAGGCAGAACTTGAGGAAGCGCGTACTGCAAGAGTATATGCAATGAAACAAGGTGTAAAAGAGGAAGATATTTTAATTGAAACAAAATCCCTTTTCACAGAAGAAAACTTAAAGAATGCGAAGGAAGTTGGAATAGAGAACGGAATACGCACATACACGATTGTAAGTGATCCACTTCATATGAAACGCGCAATGAGAATCGCAAAACATATTAATATTGAAGCGTATGCTTCACCAACGCCGACATCAGCATATAAAACGTTAGATACAGAAATTCCATTCTTCTTTAAAGAATTATTCTCGTACATTGGATATGTAACCTCTTTGCCATTAAAGGCATTGAAGGGAGACTAATATAAGAAAAGAACCTATCTTTAAATAGGAACTTTTCTTATTAGTCAAAAACATTGTATTTTTATCGGAATAGTGAAACAATAGAGAGGTAGCTTCATATAATCATAATGAAAAAGTGAGCGGTTGATGAATCGAGCATAAAGGAGATTATAGTATGGCACTCTCATTTGTTGAAACAGAAGAACAATATTTCATTATTGCACAAATAAATAAATTGCTTCCAAAGTTCATGGAAAGGGAGCATCAACTAAGTGAATTAGGGTCATTTCCGTATGAAAATATGAGTGATTTGAAAGATATCGGATATACGAAATTAACGTTACCAAAGGAATTTGGTGGTAGTGCGATTTCTTTATATGACTTCGTTTTATTTCAAGAGAAAATCGCGGAAGGCTGCGGAGCTACTGCATTATCAATTGGCTGGCATATTGGCATTGTGAAAGAGCTAGCGGAAAATCACTCTTGGAATGATGAGATGTTCAAATGGTTTTGCGAAGAAGTGCGTAACGGTGCACTCTTTAACCGGGCAGCAACAGAACCAAAAACAGGGAGTCCGACGCGTGGCGGTAAACCAGAAACAATAGCGGTTCAACAAGGCGAGAAGTGGATTATAAATGGAAGAAAAACTTTTACAACGATGGCGCCAATACTTGATTATTTTATTATTTCAGCGAGTATTGAAGGCCGAGAAGAAGTTGGTGAGTTTGTCATTCCGAGAAATACGCTCGGTGTATCCA
Source organism: Bacillus sp. 16GRE42 (assembly GCF_019837435.1). Lineage (NCBI taxonomy): Bacteria > Bacillati > Bacillota > Bacilli > Caryophanales > Bacillaceae > Bacillus > Bacillus sp. 16GRE42. The sequence goes on along the minus strand of NZ_JADAXF010000001.1, from coordinate 582,201 downwards.
TTGAAGAAACGTGGGATAGCGTTGCGATGCGAGGGACTGCTAGTCATGACCTTGTCTTACAAAATGTAGAGATAGAAAGTCGCTTTTTTACAGATGTAAAGGGCGGGAAAGTGAAACAAAAGGGTATTGGCTGGTTGCTACATATACCAGCATGTTATTTAGGAATTGCACAATCAGCAAGAAATTATGCAGTTCAGTTTGCGGGATCATACAAGCCAAATAGTTTAAATCATTCTATTAGTTTATTGCCGAATGTTAGAAGATTAGTTGGAGAATTAGAACTTGAGCTTATGCAAGCTCGCGTCTTTTTATATCAAATTGCGAAAAAGTACGATGAAGCAGAGGATAAACTATCATTGCAAGCCGAATTAGCAGCAGTGAAATATGCTGTAACGAATGCGGCAATATCAATTGTAGATAAAGCAATGCGCATCGTAGGAGCAAAAAGTTTATCAGAAAAAAATCCACTTCATCGCTACTATTTAAACGTCAGAGCAGGATTGCACAATCCGCCGATGGATGATGCAACACTGTCTATGCTGGCGGATGCGGCGTTTCGGTTGTAGTTTTTAAAAATTTACATTTTATTGTTTATGGACAATATAGTTGTTTTGAAAGCACATGTTTGGTTACTAATCGAACATGTGCTTTTTATGTGTACAAAGTACCAAATTGAGATGTAGATTTTTAGTATAAATGGTTATCATGATTTTGGATTGTTATTGGCTGAATGAATATGTATTGCAATGTTAGTTTGACAACTTTTAATCCCAAATTAAAGGTCTTTCCAAGTTTACCATTCGTAAATATTGTAAAAATTGACCTGCATGGACCGCATCATGATAGGCAATTCGTAATAGCATGTCCCCTAAATATCGTTGATAGCCAACATCGCTTCGATCAATAAGAGTGGAATCTAGCTCAGCTTTGTTTATGGATTGTACATATTCTATAAAGTCAGTAAAGTATACTTGTGCCAATTCAATTTCTTTTTTTACACAAGTAATTGGCTCGTCATCATACGGGATACGTATGTCATTTATTGAGCCGTTGTTTTTTAAAATCATATGATAATAAAAAGTTGAGCTCCATACATGACGAATCATCTCACCAAAGGACATAGCTTCATGATCAGGCTTCCAATTAAGAAAATTATCGGGAAGAGAATTCCATAATTTTTCTGAGCGCCTTCTCGTTTCTTTCAAATTTAATATACTAAGATCAATTGCATTCATAATACATTCTCCTTTACTATTAAACTTAAAATAATTGTATCAGTTTAATAGTTAGGGTATCATCGAAATATGAATGTATATCCGAATATCTCATATATAGCTAAACTAATTGCTGAACCTACAAGAGCAATTATCTTAGATTGTCTAATGAATAATCAGGCACTACCTGCTAGCGAATTGGCTTATATGGCAAAGGTGTCACATCCAACGATTAGTTCTCATCTTTCTAAATTAGTAGAGGGAAATCTACTTACAGTTGAACAACATGGTAGACATCGTTACTATCGACTTGCTAATCAAGAGGTAGCAGAAGTTCTTGAAAAGTTAGGAACAATTGCACCAACAGTCCAAGTTCGGTCTTTAAAACAATCGGATCAGCTAAAACAAATTCGTTATGCGCGAACTTGCTATGATCATCTTGCAGGCAGACTCGGTGTAGAGATAACTGAAAAATTACTACATAGGGAATTTATAATTTTAAAGGAAGGAGAATACATTGTAACGGAACAAGGTAAGGGGTGGTTTCTGAATTTTGGAATAAATATTGAAACGGCAGAGATAAAAAGGAGAGTATTTGCAAAACCTTGTCTTGATTGGAGTGAACGACGCTACCATATTTCTGGTTGGTTAGGATCTGCAATAGCAAAACTATTTTTTGAACAGGAATGGATTACAAAAACGGATAAGAGTCGGGCTGTCCATCTTACAAAAAAAGGTGTGAAGCTATTGAAAGATCAATTAGACATTGACATGGAAAATAAAAAAGTCAATCAAAATGCAATGCCTCCGGTCAAATAGATAGTATTAAATAACCTGAGTTCTATATTTATATAGACTCAGGTTATTTAATTTCTTTTAAAACCTTTGATGATATTTGCGTACAGCAACTTTAAGCTCATTCACTTTACAGAAAGAGGTTAAATGAAAACATAGTAGTTGAGGCAGTTCTATTAAATTATTAATCATATTACTTAAAAATTATGCGTAAGAATATAGTAAATGAAGGGAGATATAAAATGAATAAAGTGAAACTGAAATTATTAAATGTAAGGTATATAGTGATATGTATTTTATTCACTATTATATGTATCCTCACTTCATTCTTCATTTCTAGTAATTCAAGCGTATTTAAATCATTTTATATAAATCAGTTATTAGGAACGAATTCTACTAAAGGACTTATGTATATGATAGGAAGTGAAAATCGTTATTTTGCAGAAGAATTTCATAAAGAAAAAGGACGAGCGTCTTTAGAATCTTTTTTACTATCACTTTCTACAAACATTAATGTAAATGATCTCCGAAGTTTATTAACCCGGGAACTTCCTAATATGAATCAATTTTATTCGGAAATATTAATTGCTGGGGAAGGAACAGATTATACGAACATTCCTGAAGAATCCAGTATTCCTTTAGATAACATTAAAGATAAAGGTACTGCTATTGAACACCCAAAGAGTGGGAAAGAAAACAATTCTACTGGTGAAAATTCAAATACACAAAATAAAGTTTTTATTTATCATACACATAGTTGGGAAGCGTTTATTCCTCTTATTCCAGGTGCTACGATACCTGATGATGCTTCCAGTACAAATAATGAAGTGAATATTACGTTTGTTGGAAACTATTTAAAACAAAAGTTAGAAGAAAAAGGAATAGGTGTTTCACATGATACGACAAATATGAGGGATTTTCTGCGAAATAAAAAATTAAATTGGGCCCAATCTTACAAAGGATCCCGTCAAATATTACAAGATAAATTAGCACAAGATAAAAATATTATGTTCCCAATGGACCTTCATAGAGATGATGCCCGAAAAAATATTACAACAAAAAATATTAACGGAAAGAATTATGCTAGGCTCTATTTTATTTTAGGACGAGAAAATCCTAACTATGAAAAAAATAAAAAAATAGTAACGACAATAAATTCATATTTAGATGAGAAGTATTACGGTTTAAGCCGAGGGATTTTTATTAAAGATCGTAAAAGCGGGAACGGAGTATATAATCAAGACCTTTCTCCGAATGCATTACTTATTGAAATGGGAGGGGTAGATAATACACCAGAAGAATTGTATGCGTCAGTTGACGCATTAGTAGAAGCATTTAGCCACTATTATAATGAAGTAACTAAGAAAAATAACTAAAAAAAAGGAGCGATACCTAGTCCGAAGTGCTAGGTATCGCTCCTTTTTTTTGTAGAATATAAAATTACCAATAAACGCAATCAATAAAAAAATCTTTCTTTTCATTCTTCTTTTTACAGTTTTATAGGAGAAAGCTAGGTTTCTTATTTTTACTAATGTTATAATAAGAAAAAAGCACGAAAAGAGGTCATCTCATGCTAGAGGTTATTGCAACATGTTTAGAAGATGTGAAACGAATTGAACGAGCTGGTGGGAAGCGAATTGAATTAATTACATCTTATACAGAAGGCGGTTTAACGCCGAGTTATGCATTTATTAAAAAAGCGGTAGAAGCGGTACATATACCGATTCACGTTATGATTCGTCCGCATGCGAAGTCTTTTACATATACGGAAGAAGAAATTGAAATGATGAAGGAAGATATTATCATTGCGCAGAAGTTAGGTGCAGCTGGTGTTGTATTAGGCGTATTAAACGAACGAAATGAAGTGGATGACGAGAAATTAGCGGATTTACTATCTGTTGTAGATGGAATAAATGTAACGTACCACCGTGCAATAGATGATATAGAAAATCCAGTAGAAGCGATGGAAACTTTAAAGAAGTTTCATAAAGTGACTCACGTTTTAACTTCAGGTGGACAAGGAAATATAGTAGAGAATATACCGGTGCTTACAGAAATGCAAAAGGTAAGCGATGGTCAAATTCAGCTTGTAGTTGGAGCTGGCGTGACGAAAGAAAATATAAAGCAATTGCTAGATGAAACTGGAATCACGCAAGCTCATGTCGGTACAGCGGTAAGAGAAGGGAAATCATGTTTTTCTGAAATTGATCCGAATTTAGTACAAGAATTAGTTCAAATAATAAAATAAGCACATAAGAAAGAGGAGAAACGATGAAGGAAAATACGAAGAAAGAATTATTCTCATGGGCTAAAACGATAGGATTTACCCTTGTCCTAATTGCTATTATTCGCGGTGTTTTATTTACACCCTCATTAGTACAAGGTGAATCGATGATGCCCACTTTAGAAAATAACGAACGAGTTCTTGTGAATAAGATCGGTTATAGTATAAGTGGATTAGATCGCTTTGATATTATCGTCTTCCACGGAAAAGAAGGGTACGATTTAGTAAAACGAGTAATTGGTTTACCAGGCGATACAGTTGAGTATAAAAACGATGTTTTATATGTAAACGGAAAAGCGATGGAAGAACCATATTTAAAAGAGTTTAAAGAAAAAGCAGCAGGCCGTGTATTAACTCCAGACTTTACGTTAGAACAAATCACAGGAAAAACGAAAGTGCCAGAAGGCCAAGTGTTTGTTTTAGGAGATAATCGTGAAGTTTCGAAAGATGGTCGTATGTTCGGATTCATTTCAGAAGATGAGATTGTCGGAAAAGGACAAGCTGTTTTCTGGCCGTTGAAACAAGTAAGAGCGTTATAAAACAAAAAGTATGGAAGAAATATTCTTCCATACTTTTTTTGTGCCTTATTTATATGTTAGGTTTTGCTATAACTTGAACTTTTGAAAGAGAACCATCATTATTTCTAAATTTTATCTTGTATTCACCTTCAGGAAGCCAATCACTCCAATTTATACTAAATTCATTGATCGCTTGTTCCCCAGGTTTTAAAGTTCCGTCAATCATCCAAGAATCTTTAGCATTATATAAAGTGTAACTAAAAGGAGAATCACCTATATTTTTTACAAGAACACTTAATTCATCTCCATGAGAATAGTTAAAGCCAGAAATACTTGATCCGAAAAAATGAATTTCTTCGTTCGCTATTTTATGATGTTGGGCAATTTTAGCGGTTGAATGAGTATCTTCATTTGTCGCAAATGTTACCTTATAACCTATACAAAAAGACAACATAATAGAAGGAATCACTAGCAGCTTTTTCAAAAGAAACACTCCTTACATTTTGTTTTGCGTATATTATAATAATCGAAATATAGTGGAGATGTAATAGTTTGATGTAAAAATTTACAAATTCATTTAATTGTTTACGTTTTTAAAATTACTGACAAAATATATCAGGTCACATACTTAAAAAAATATTGATAGAATTGAAAGAATATTTTATAATTTTAAATTATATGTTTGTTTCGAAAAACGGAATTTAAGTTCCGTAATTCGGAACAAGAGGGAGATAGAATGAGTATAAATAAAACGGCAGTTAAGACAATGGATATTTTAGAGTTGTTTTATGAGCATGAAGAGTTAAGTTTAACAGAGATGGTTCAGCTTACGAGTATGCCGAAAACATCTGTTTATCGTTTAATTGGCTCGTTAGAAGAAATGGAGTTATTACAAAAAAATGAGAAGGGGAAGTATCGTCTCGGAGTCGTTTTTTTACGGTTCGGTCAACTTGTGTCACAAAGATTATCCGTAAGAAATATTGCGATTCCATATATGAAAGAGCTTAGAAATAGTTTAGGGCAGGCAGTTAATTTAATTATTCAAGATGGTAATGACGCGATTTATGTGGAAAAGATGGAAGGCGTTCAGCCTGTACGCGTGTATACCGCGGTTGGAAGAAGAGCACCGCTTTATGCTGGTGCATGTCCGAGAATTTTACTATCGTATTTCTCTGAGAAAGAGACATGGAAGTACATAGAGGAAACGGATTTAAAACAGTTTGCAGATGGAACAATCGTGGATAAGGAGCAATTGTTAGAAGTGTTACAAATGGCGAAAAAGGAAGGTCACACAATTAGCTACTCGGAGTTAGAAAATCATACAGCGGCTATAGCAGCGCCCATTTTTGCAAGCGATGGAACAGTTATAGCGGGTATTAGTATTTCAGGTTTAGCAATTGAGTATAGCGAAAGTAACATTTCATATTTTATTGCGAAGGTGAAAGAAACAGCACATCGCATTTCGAAAGAACTTGGCTTTTTGGCATAGAAAGAGGGAGTGGGATGAAATTTTCTGCATTAGGAGATCAAGCAATGATTGTTACATTTGGTGAAGAAATTGGGATGGAGACATACGAAAAAGTGCAGCGATTATTTCAAGCGTTGAGACGGCACCCGTTTACAGGAATGGTTGAGTGTGTACCATCTTTCACTTCATTAGCGGTCTACTACAATGTATACGAAGTATGGAAGCGAAATGAGAGAAGTGAAGGATCATATCATTACGTTTGCCAATATATAAAAGAGCTGTGTAATTCGTATAAAGAAGAAGTGAACCAAGATGTGAAATATATTTCTATACCTGTTTGCTACGGGGGAGAATATGGACCTGATTTAGAAGAGGTCGCGCATTGTAGAGGATTACGAGCGGAGGATGTGATTCGCATACATAGCGAGACAACATATTTTGTGTATATGTTAGGTTTTACACCAGGATTCCCGTATTTAGGAGGACTATCAAAAGAACTAGAAACACCTAGAAAAGAAACACCACGGTTACAAATACCTGCTGGTTCGGTAGGTATTGGTGGAAATCAAACAGGTATATATCCACTTGAAACACCAGGAGGATGGAATATTATTGGCCGAACTCCTATTTCATTATTTAATCCAGAAGAAGAAACACCGACATATATTCAAAGTGGTATGTATTTACGATTTATCCCAATAACGAAGGAAGAGTATGTATCACTTGAGGGGGCTAAAGAATGGATGTAGAGGTTTTGCATGCGGGAATGTTTACAACAGTCCAAGATTTAGGGCGATCTCATTATCAACAATACGGTGTACCAGTTGGCGGGGCCATGGATCAAAGTGCACTTCGGATGATTAATATGTTAGTCGGTAATGAAGAGAATGAAGCGGGACTTGAAATGACAATTATGGGACCTAAATTGTTAATAAAGAAAACGACTTTACTTGCGATTGGCGGAGCAAATATGGAGCCGTTATTGAATGGAGAGCGTATTCCATTATGGCGTCCCATTTTAGCGGAAGAAGGTAGCATGCTTTGTTTTGGGAAAGTGAAAAGTGGTTGCAGAGCGTATGTGACTTTTGCAGGTGGTATACAGATTGATCGTACAATGGGAAGCAAAAGTACTTACATACGTGCTGCGATTGGTGGTATTGAAGGAAGAATGCTGAAAAAAGGAGATTATTTTCAAATTGGTACACACACAGAAATGGCAAGGCGTTTCATTCAAGACTTACAAAAGGATGAGCGAGTCAAAACGAAATGGGCAATTAGCAGCGGCGTACTGCCAAAGTATAAGAAATATCCTAAGCTTCGCGTTATAACTGATTTTGAATATGATCAATTTACAGAAGAAAGTATAAGGGCATTTTTCACGAAAGAGTATAAAGTATCTAATTACGCTGATCGTATGGGCTATAGAGTTGAAGGAGAAGTTTTAAATAGGATTGAAGAAAAAGAGATTTTATCGAGTCCGGTTACATTTGGGACCATTCAAGTTCCTAATGGAGGACAGCCGATTATATTAATGGCAGATAGGCAAACGACAGGTGGCTATCCGAGAATGGGAAATATTATTTCAGTAGATTTACCACTTCTTGCTCAGTTAAAACCGGGGGATTATGTTTCTTTTGAGAAAATTACGCTGGAAGAAGCGGAACAATTGTACATAGAACAAGAAGTAAATATGAATCTATTAAAGAAATTCATCACTTTACGAAGCTGACATTAGGAGGGGAATATCGTGACGACAATCGATTTAAATTGTGATTTAGGAGAAAGTTTTGGAGCTTATAAAATGGGGAATGATGATGAAATTCTTCCGTTCGTTTCCTCTATAAACGTTGCTTGCGGTTTTCATGCGGGTGATCCGACTGTAATGAGGAAAACGGTCGAAAAGGCACTGCAGCATAACGTAGCAATTGGCGCGCATCCTGGTTTTCCTGATTTAATTGGATTTGGAAGAAGAAACATGAATGTTTCAGCGAGTGAAGTATACGATTACGTTTTATATCAAATCGGTGCATTAGATGCTTTTGTGAAAGCGGCAGGCGGGAACATGCATCATGTAAAACCGCACGGTGCCCTATATAATATGGCGGCGACAAATCCGGAAATTGCAGATGCAATCGCAAAAGCAATTTATCATAGTAATCCCAAGCTATTACTTTACGGATTAGCAAATAGCGAGGCGTTTATACAGGCTGCGGAAAAATACAATATAACTCTCGTACAAGAAGCTTTTGCTGATCGTACGTATAAGCAAGATGGAACGTTAACGAGCCGGACAGAAGAAAATGCACTTATAAAAAATGAAGAAGAAGCGATAAAGCAAGTGCTTCAAATGGTGAAAGAAGGCTACGTAAACGCGGTGAACGGAGAGAAAGTAGCAGTTCAAGCACAAACAATTTGTTTACATGGTGATGGAGAGAAAGCAGTCCAATTTGCGAGAAAAATATACAGAACATTCGAATTTAATGGTATTTCTATTTGTGCACCGAAATAAAAAATAGGGGGAAGTGCTGGAATGATTAAATTAATCGGGATACTACTTGTTGCAGTGGGGTTTTTATTTAGATTAAATACATTATTAGTAGTTATGGTTGCAGGTATTGTTACTGGTATGGTTTCAGGATTAAGCTTTTATGATGTGATTAGCATGTTCGGTAAATTTTTCATAGAAAATAGATATATGTCTATGCCGATTATACTAACTTTACCGGTAATCGGAATTTTAGAGCGTTACGGTTTAAAAGAAAGAGCAGAAGCACTTATAACGAAATCAAAAGGCGCAACAACTGGAAGAGTGTTAATGTCATATTTTACGATAAGAGAATCATCAGCAGCACTTGGACTGAATATTGGTGGTCATGCACAAACAGTAAGGCCACTCGTTGCACCGATGGCAGAAGGGGCTGCGCAAGGTAAATATGGTAAGTTACCTGAAAAGTTAAGAGAAAAGATTAAAGCAAACGCAGCAGCTGCGGAAAATACAGCTTGGTTTTTCGGAGAGGATATATTTATCGCGACTGGTGCGATTTTATTAATGAAAGGATTCTTCGATTCAGTAGGTATGCATGTCGGTGTGTGGGATATGGCGCTTTGGGGTATTCCAACTGCAATATCTGCGCTTATTGTCAGCTGGATCAGATTTAGAAGATTTGATAAATATATAGCGAAAACGATGACATCAAAAGAAAAAGAAGAGAAGGAGGCAATATAAAATGAACATCATCACAATGGATACAATTTATTACGTATTAGGTATAATCGTTGCCTTTATCGCTGTTCGTATTGCATTTGATCGTGAACATCCAAATCGATGGGGTTCTAGCTTATTTTGGGCATTATTTGCAGTTACGTTTTTATTCGGAAATATAATCCCTTCGTTTTACGTTGGTTGTATTGTGCTCGCTATGGTCGTGTTAGCTTCACTAAATAAAGTAACAAAATCAGAAGAGAAAGAAGTACCTGTACAAGAACGTGTGAAACATGCTGAGAAATTAAAAAATAAAATTTTTATGCCTGCACTATTAATTCCTATTTTTACAATTATCGGTACGTTAACGTTAGGGAAAATCAAATGGGGAAATGTTTCCCTTGTTGATCCAGATAAAGTAACGCTAGTAGCATTAGCACTAGGGGCATTACTTGCATTCGTTGCAGCGATGCGTATTACAAAATCGAAAATAACAACGCCTGTACAAGAAGGAAGCAGACTATTACAAGCTGTCGGCTGGGCTGTTATTTTACCACAGATGTTAGCGGCACTTGGCGGTATTTTCGCAAAGTCTGGCGTTGGACAAGTCGTTTCTGATTTAGTCGGTCAAGTATTACCGACAGAGTATCCGTTCGTAGCTGTTATGGCGTATTGTTTAGGAATGATGCTTTTTACAGTCGTAATGGGAAATGCATTCGCAGCGTTTGCCGTTATTACTGGCGGAATTGGTTTACCTTTAATTGTTCAAATGCATGGTGGGAATCCAGCAATTATGGCAGCACTCGGTATGTTTGCTGGATATTGCGGAACGCTACTTACGCCAATGGCAGCAAACTTTAATATCGTTCCGGCGATGCTTTTAGAGCTAAAAGATAAAAATGCAGTTATTAAAGCACAAGTACCAATTGCTCTTTCAATCTTTATCATAAATATGTTTATTATGTACGGCCTTGTATATCGTTTCTAATTAGGAGGGAAAACTATGAAAACAGTATTACTAACAGGATTTGATCCGTTCGGCGGAGAAAGCATCAACCCAGCTTGGGAAGTCGCAAAAAGTTTACATGAAAAAACAATTGGAGAGTACAAGATTATTAGCAAACAAGTCCCAACGGTATTTCATAAATCAATCAGCGTATTAAAAGAGTATATAGAAGAACTAAACCCTGAAATGATTATATGTATTGGACAAGCTGGAGGCAGACCAGATATTACGATAGAGCGTGTCGCAATTAATATTGATGATGCAAGAATTGCCGACAATGAAGGGAACCAGCCGGTAGATGTACCGGTTGTGGAAGAAGGACCGGCTGCCTATTGGTCTACGCTTCCGATGAAAGCAATTGTAAAAAGACTTCAAGAAGAAGGCATACCGGCTTCCGTTTCACAAACAGCAGGTACATTCGTTTGTAATCATTTATTCTACGGTCTCATGCATGAATTAGAGAAACATGGTAAGAAAATAAAAGGTGGATTTGTTCATATTCCATTCTTACCAGAACAAGCGAGCAATTATCCAGGCCAACCGAGTATGTCACTTTCTACTATTCGTAAAGGGATAGAATCAGCAGTAGAGGTAACGACGACAGTTGAGGTCGATATTGTAGAAATTGGGGGTACGACGCATTAAATAAAACGAATCATACAACACCTCCTGTAAACAACTGGTATAATAAGTATAGCAATATACATAGAGGTGATTTTTGTGCAACAATTTGAAGAAGTACGTTCAATTTTAGAGCAAGCGAAGAAAATTACAGTGTTAACAGGTGCAGGAGCAAGTACGGAAAGTGGTATCCCAGATTTTCGTTCAGCAAATGGATTGTATGCTGATGCGAATGTGGAGATGTATTTATCAAGGGGATATTATAATAGAAGTCCGAAAGAATTTTGGAAGCATTATAAAGAAATCTTTCAAATTAATACGTTTCATCAATATAAACCAAATCGCGGGCATCGCTTTTTAGCTGAATTAGAAGAACAAGGGAAAGATATTACGATTTTAACGCAAAATATTGATGGTTTACATCAACTAGGTGGTAGTAAACATGTCATTGATTTACATGGAACACTTCAAACAGCACACTGTCCGAAGTGTAAAGCGGGATATGATTTGCAGTATATGATTGATCATGAAGTGCCTCGCTGCGAGAAGTGTAATTTCATTTTAAATCCAGACGTTGTTTTATACGGAGATACATTGCCGCAATATCAAAATGCGATACAACGTTTATATGAAACAGATGTGCTTATCGTTATGGGAACGTCATTAAAAGTACAACCTGTCGCTTCATTCCCGGAAATCGCAAAGAGGGAGATAGGGGCAACGACAATTTTAGTAAATGAAGAGTTAACAGGACGAGAATATAACTTTGATTTTGTTTTTCAAAATAAGATTGGTGAGTTTGTTGAAGGGTTAGCCTCAATGAAATAAGTTATCGAAAAAACTGAGGTATCCACCTCAGTTTTTTATTTGGATAATCACAGTTTAAAGCACTTCGATAATGTAGTAACCACATCTCTATAATTAATAAAAAAGCGTTTCGTAGGTAAAATAGCAGAGTAAGAAGTAGTATTACCTTTAACGAATACACAGTCGTCATAAAGTAAGCTAATATGTAGATGTTGTAAAGGCTCTATTTGGTGTTGCTTTACGTATAAAACCAAATCATTATAAAGTTGCTCACTATACTCACTTACAGAATGTTCTAATGAAAGCTGACCTGCTATGCTAGTCCACCATACTTTAAAACTACATACTAACTCTTGAAAGGAGTCCTCATTACATAATTGAGTGTCAAAGAGCTTCTCATAAAAGATATGGTTTTCCTCATAAAAAATCTGTAAATCATATCTCTCATTAGCAATTTGTTTACGGAGTGTATGCCATAATTCTTTGAAATTATCTTCAAAGTCAGTAGAAAAATTTACTTGTTTTGCTATGTAAGGAAACCGCAAATTTTCTTTATTCTCTTTTTGGTTGAGATAAATATTTTGAATATAAATCATAAAGTTTAAACAATATGACGTATTAGTATGTATTGTAAATGAATCTGTCATTTCATTTTCTCCTTAGTGGTGTCTTTTATTGTTAGTATACAAAGAAATGTAAATGAATGGTATGAAAAAACAATTGTATACACTCTTTCTTTTAGAATAACATTCATGTTATTTCTTAATAAGGGAATGGTAATAAATAGGGTATAAAATTAAAATACTGAAAATTAAATCTTTTATTTCTTTAGTAATTAATATAAAATTCTATATATATCATATAAATAAATTTGATACATAATGGTTCTGTGTAGAAATGTTAATAGAATGAAGCGAGGGAGCGAAATGAGACAGAAAAAGGAGCAGAAGAAACAATCGAAAAAGAAAAAGACCCACATTCCATTTCGATTAAATGTACTATTTTTTATCGTCTTTCTTTTATTTTCAGCTATTATAATTCAATTAGGTAAAGTACAAATCATTGATGGAGAAACGTATAGAAATGAAGTGAACAAAAAGGAAGATGTAACGGTAAGCACTCCTGTTCCTAGAGGGAAAATGTTTGATCGGCAAGGTCAAGTGATTGTAAATAATAAACCACTACGAACCGTTACATATACGAAAATGAAAGGAGTAGATTCGAAAGAAGTTTTACAAATAGCGAGACAGTTAGCTCAGCTAATAGAAATGTCGCCAGAAGATATAGCTAAGTTAACAGAAACAGATAAAAAAGATTTTTGGATGCAGTTAAATGAAAAACGAGCAGCAGAAAAAGTAACGAAAGAAGATGAGAGTACATTTAGGAAGCAAGAGATAGAGGGGAAAGAATTAGATAAAAAAGTTGAAGAGTTGCGCCGTGAAAGAATTACGCAAGAAGAATTAAGCGAACTATCAAAAGAGGATCTAGAAGTACTAGCAATTAAAAGTAGGATGAATGCGGGATATAAAATGACGCCGCAAATCGTTAAAAAAGATGTAAGCCAAAATGAATATGCAATCGTAAGTGAAAGATTGGCAATTTTGCCAGGAGTGGATACGACAGTGGATTGGGAACGTGAATACCCAAATGATAAAATACTTCGTTCCATACTTGGTAGCGTTTCTACTGAAAATGAGGGCTTACCGAGAGAACAGTTAGATTATTATTTAGTGCGTGATTATAACCGAAATGACCGTATTGGTAAGAGCTACATCGAGAAACAGTACGAAGATGCATTACATGGAACGAAAGAACAGTCTAAAAACATTACGGATAAAGCAGGAAATATTATTCGGACGGAAAAAGTGACTGAAGGAAAAAGCGGAAATAATTTAATGTTAACTGTTGATATGGAGTTACAGAAAAAAGTAGAGGAAAGTCTTGAAAAGAATTTACGAGCATTTCATTCTGCAGAGCCGATGATGGATCGTGCGTTTGTAGTAATGATGAACCCGAAAAATGGCCAAATTTTATCAATGGCAGGAAAGAAAATTGTAAATAAAGATGGCGGCATGCAAATAGAAGACTTCGCTTTAGGGACGATGACAAGTTCTTATGAATTAGGGTCAACTGTGAAAGGGGCTACATTATTAGCCGGATATCAAACTGAAACAATAAAGCCGTATACGCATTTCTTCGATGCACCAATGTATTTTAAAGGAAGTGTCAAGCCAAAGAAATCGTGGAAAGATTTTGGTGATATTGATGATTTAAGAGCTTTACAAGTTTCATCAAACGTTTATATGTTTAATACAGCATTAAAAATGGCAGGTGTAAATTATGTACCAAACAATCCGCTAGATATTAAAAAAGAAACATTTAATAAAATACGCTACTACTTTAGACAGTTTGGCTTAGGCGTACCGACTGGAATTGACTTACCGAATGAATCGATTGGTCAAATGGGTAGAACAGATAACATACCTGGCTTTTTACTTGATTACGCGATTGGACAGTATGATACATATACGCCGCTTCAACTTGCTCAATATATGTCAACAATTGCAAACGGTGGTTACCGAATGAAACCACAAATTGTACAAGAAGTGAGAGAGCAACCACATAGACCAGAGGATGTTGGAAAAGTTGTTCGGTCTATTGAACCAGTTATTTTAAATCGAGTGGATATGGACACTTCATACATTAATCATGTAAAAGAAGGATTTAGAAGAGTTTTTCAAGAAACTGACGGAACAGGTACGGCAACGTTTAAAGGATTACCGTATAAACCAGCTGGAAAAACAGGAACAGCTGAAACTGTATACGGTGGAGAAAGTGATATTGGAAGAGATGAAAACAATAACCGAAAAAAATGTTATAATTTAACTCTTGCCGGTTATGCACCATATGATGCTGATCCGGAAGTAGCTTTTTCAGTTGTTGTACCTTGGGTGAATGATGACAAATCAGGAGTTAATTCCGCGATTGGTAAAGAGATTTTGGATGCGTATTTTGAATTGAAAACGAAAAGAGCGAGTGGAAATCCAGTCCCAGTAGAACAGCCGAACAAGGCCCAGTAAAAATAGTATCACTGCATGGAGACATATTGTGCAGTGATATATTTTTTGAGTTAAAAAGCGTTTAAATAAGGTGGGAATGGATATGAAACAGGAGATTAAAAGAGGCTGGGGGAAATACATACTCTTCGCGTTTGTTTTGGTAGTAGCCTATCATTCTTTTACTTTATGTAAAGTGGAAGGGAAATCGATGCAACCGACTTTATATGAAGAAGACTACGTATTTGTAAATAAAGCAGCAGTACATTTTTCTAATATAGAGCACGGAGAAATTGTCATTATAAAGGAAGAGGATGAGTCGAAATATTATGTAAAACGAGTAATAGGACTTCCTGGTGACGTAATTAACATAACGAATGGATCAGTATATGTGAATGATAAAAAGCAAGAAGAACCGTATACAAATAAAGATTTATTCAATAATACGCAAGTGTTTTACAACTTTCAAAAGACAAAAATCCCGCCAAATAAGTTATTTGTAATGGGAGATAATCGTGAACTTAGTAGAGATAGTCGAAACGGCTTAGGATATATTGAAGAAGATAATATAATAGGCAAAGTGGAATTTGTATATTATCCTTTTTCAAAAATGAAGATTATAGAATAAGTGGGGTTATACACAACCCCACTTATTAAAGTTTCACTTTATCTTCTTTAAAAAACCTTTTGGATTAAATGAGATGAAAAACTTATGCTTAGATTCATCGATTATGAAATTGTTATTTTTAGTTAAAAACTCTTCTACAGCTTCCATTGGACCTGCCCCCCAATCGGGCGAAACAGGATTTCCATTAATAGATGTATCCTCTACAATAATATAACTGCCAGTAGTAACGATAGACTTATAAAGTAAAAGTTCTTTTGAGACATGCTCTTTACTATGATCAGAATCTAAAATAACTAAAATTACATCATCAGGTTTGCGCATACTTAAAATGGTTTGGACGGCCTGTACAGAAACAGAAGAAGATGTTACATACGTAATGCGGTCATGAGATGGACGATTTGGTTGTGGGAATATATCAATAGTAAGAACGTGACCTTTTCCAATTAGATCTAATATAGAAGCTAAATACAACGCACTACCACCATAACAAGTACCACATTCAATAATTAAATCGGGTTTTAATTCGTAAATAATTTCTTGATACAAAAAAAGATCAGTGGGAAGTTTGAGAATGGGGACCCCAAGCCAATGTGTATCATATAACCAGACTCGACTATCGTAATATTGTTTTAAAAATTCGCTACTTATGTTATCGATTTTGAACACTCCTTTCTGAAACGAAAGTTGTACAATATATTATGTGAAATATAATTATAAGGAGAATGTTTTTTAATAAAAATGAGCAAAATACCTCATTAAAAACCAATTTTTTGTATAATAAAAAACTTAATTCAGCAAGGTCTAATCAAAATGCAATTTAAATATGTAGATGAGGGGAAAAGGAACGTATGTATAAGTACACAATTTGCTTCATTAGAAAAGGAAATGAAAATGATGTGAAGGAGATAACTTAAATTACGGCATTCAAAAGTGAAGAAGAACTGAATAAAGCTTTCGAGGCAGCTAAAGCGACTCTAGCAATAGAAGGTATGATTATTACAAAAGAAATGGAAAAAGTTATAAAAGAAAAGTTAGCTGGAAAGATAACGCGCAAGCAACTTATTACATTAGCTGATGCGATTGCGAGACGTGAACGTACTTAACAATCTAGAAGCCACCACAAAATTTTTAAAAATAAACGGGAAAAAAGAGATGATAGATCCAACTCTCAGGCTCTAGACAAACTATTTTTTGGAGAGTTCAGATACTAAAAAATAGTTTGTCTCTTGCTTTATGGCTAATTTATCCAACAATATATATATGTAGTACGTTCTATGCTACAATTTATTATAGGGGAGGAAGGTATCTTATGAAAATATCTGTTTATGTTGCAAGTGCATTTAGCAAGGATCATAAAGGCGGAAATAAAGCAGGAGTGGTATTTATAGAGAATACATTGACCACTACTCAAAAAATGGCAATAGCCAAACAACTGGGCTATGCGGAAACCGCATTTATATCAGAATCTGAAATTGCTGATTATAAAATTGAGTATTTTACACCAAAAGAGGAAGTTGATTTATGTGGTCATGCGACAATTGCCTCTTTCACGATACTGATGCATGTAAATAAACTTTTCAAGAATCGCTATGCGATTGAAACGAACAGCGGTGTTCTTGCTATTACCATAAAAGATGACATCATATTCATGGAACAAAACGAACCGATATTCTATGATGTTATATCTCCAAATGAGTTTATCGACTGCTTTGACATTAAAGATATAGACAATACATACCCAATTCAAATTGTCTCCACGGGCTTAAAAGATATTTTAGTTCCTATAAAAAGCGAAACACAATTACATACAATGCAACCTAATTTTGAAAAAATTAAAGAAATCAGCAAGTATTATAATGTTGTCGGGATGCATCTATATACTTTTAATGACAATCGAATTATATGCAGAAATTTTGCTCCACTATACGACATTAATGAAGAAGCAGCGACTGGAACTTCAAACGGTGCATTAGCTTGCTATCTTTATGAACAGCGCTACTTACAAAAAGAAGTCTATGTATTTGAACAAGGTTATTCTTTACACTCGCCTTCCGAAATATTAGTTAAATTAGCAACCAATAGCGAGAATAAAATAGAAAAAGTTTATGTTGGTGGCAAAGGCTATTACTGTGAAACGAAGTGTTTAAATATAGAAAATATTGAGTGAAAATAAAAAAAGAGATGGTAGATCCATCTCTTTTTCAAATGCTCCATGATTAACTGCGAATCGCCTTAATCATAAAACGATGTTGCTTCACATCAAAATAACCTTTTTGTAAGATGATTTCATGTATACGATATAATTCCTCATAATAACCTTCGACAGTAAAATCAGGAATTTGCCACGGAATCGCTTTTAAATAATAGACGATAGCGCCAATGTCGTAAAAGCGTTGAAAAGGGAACTCTTCTTTTGCTTCTAAAATAGTAAATCCATTTTCCTTTAACTCACTACATGCCGTTTCAAGCGACCAACTTGCAAATTCGCTATTTAGCGGTGTGCTAAACTGTTCATTTAGTTCCGCACAATCGAGACCACCAACTTGTTGTGTAAGAAATATTCCATTAGGAGAAAGGATTCTGTTTACCTCAGAGGCAGCATATGATTCATGTTGATTTATGATTAAATCAAACTGACCATCTTGAAATGGTAAAGCAGTATCATCTGTTACCTCTATAACTGTAACCCCTAAAGGTTCTAATTTCTTCCGAGCAATTGGCACGTTTGGAGCATAGCCCTCAGTCGCAAAAATAGTTGATGGGAACGGTTGTAACATAGATAAAAACTCTCCGCCGCCAGTACCCATATCGAGCATTGATTCTGCACGCTGCATAAGTTGAAAAGCAGTGCTGCCGTATGGCCATGATAAAGGCTCGCTCTTCATTCGACCAGTTTCTGAAATAAAAGAAAAATCCCAACCGCTAAAATTTGTATTAGCACTTTCTAATAAAGTTAAAAATAATAAATCACGTTTCATAATTATATCCTCCTATTTTGTAAGTAAATGATATGATGAGAAAAGAAAAAAGGAGGACCTCTTATTAAAGTGGAACGGTTTTACGTTTCATGTTCGAATAGATTCATATAAATTCGCTCCTTGTTAGAGTGGTTATTTGTATATTCGGGATAATCGAGTGGAAATCCTTTGAAGTTATAAGGGAAGGCAGTTGTTTAATGGAAAACTGGATGGAGTTTACAGACAAAGAGGACGATCAAATTTGGAAAAGAGCTTATAGAAAGCTTTGAACGAAATAAGCCGGAAATTTTTCGAAATATTTTAAGACAAGGATAATATTTGAAAGTGAAAACCGCTTATACTTCATTCTTGAAGCATAAGCGGTTTTGTTTAAAATACTCAAAAACAAAAATCTTTTGGCAAAGTACCATTTTTAATAATCGTTCGTAACCCATGTTTTATAATCCAAGGGTTAACAGGATGTTGTTTATCACGTAATTGCTGTAACCATTGAAAAACGAGTTCTTTATCTTCTTTCGTAATATCGTTAATATGATTGGCTACAGATTTTTGGACATATTTAGAAGGATCATTCATTAATGGTTCAAGAAGTTGTAAATTGTTCTTAAAGTCACCCTTTAGAGCTCCCATTTTTTTAGCCCAAGGAAGTCTTGGTCTTGTACCTTCGGAAACTAATCTTCTAATATGGCTGTTTTCGTCATGAATCCACTGTTGTAATATGTGTAGTGTGTCTTCATGGTATGTTTCGAGAAAAGGCCGAATGGCATATTCAGCAGTATTTCTTTTTGTTATTTCATACATGGCGTTACATGAGGCTTCAAAATGGTTAAGTCCATATTTTTCAACGTATTTTGCAATAGGCATGTACATATATCCGTTTGTAAAAGTACCTACTTCTGTTGTATTTTCTGGTCCCAATGTTTTCAGTAAAATATGTATTGCTTCATTAAAATCTTTTTGTAATACATTGTGTAATTCATCTGCTATTACTTCAATACGTTGCTTTAACTCTAAATTTTCAACTTTACATGTTACAGAATCTACAAAGATGCTTTTAGAGAAAGTAGGATCGTGTTTATAAATAGAATCAGCCATACTTTCTGCTAATTCTTCATTAAATAAAAATTTTAACGGAACATATTTACCCATGTTTTCACCTCATTGATCAGTTAAAAACAATTTTTATTTTTTAATCGACAGCCCATAAACTAAAGTCTCACTCGGAGTCGTAATACTAAAACCAGTCGTCTTATAATCAAGTTTCACCGTATCACCAGTATAGTCTTTCGTAAATGAATCCATTTGTACGGTAAAATCAGCATCTTCATATACAACGTCATCTGCATTATATGTATCCCAAATTAAATCCACATCAACGAAAATACTACAAGAGTTTGTCATTGTCCCTCTAATGCGAATAATCTTTTTGTCTTCACGTTCTAATCTATGTATAGCTGCTTTTGCTTCATCAGTAATGCGAATGTTCATCGTATCCCAACCTTTATTTATATTTCCTTTATTATTGCAAAAACAGGAGCAATAGGGAAGGGAGAAGCATTGGAATAAAAAACGAGCAAACATATTTGTTTGCTCGTTTCACTTTATTTCAATTCACATTTATCGAGCGGAATCACTTTCGTTTTCTTCGTAAATTTATATCCTAACCATAGTACTAAGAAGAGTGGTAAACCGATGTAAGAAACGAGTACACCGTTCCAATCGATTGATTCGCCCATAAATGCGCCGTAGTTTTGACCTAAAATTACGATGACACAAAGTGCAAATGCGAAAATTGGACCGAACGGGAACCATTTTGCTCTATATGGTAAGTCTTTCAAATCTTTTCCTTGTGCGATATATGCTTTACGGAAACGGTAATGACTAATTGCAATTCCGACCCATGCGATAAAGCCAGACATTCCAGATGCGTTTAATAACCAAATGTATACAACACCGTCACCGAATAAAGAGGCAATGAAAGCGATACTACCGACAATTGACGTTACGATTAATGCGTTAACAGGTACACCGCGGCTATCTAATTTACCAAGAAACTTTGGTGCTTTTCCTTGGCGAGCTAAGTCCCAAAGCATACGAGTTGATGCATACATACCAGAGTTACCAGCAGACAATACTGCCGTTAAAATAACAGCGTTCATAACAGAAGCAGCAAAGGCAACGCCCGCTTTTTCAAAAATAAGTGTAAATGGACTTACTGTTACATCGCTTGCAGCAAGGCTTTCAGTCGTATAAGGAATTAATAAACCGATAACGAGAATCGCAAGGATATAGAATAAAAGAATACGCCAAAAGATAGAACGAATTGCTTTTGGAATGTTACGCTCTGGATCAGCAGTTTCACCAGCAGCTACACCTAATAATTCAGTTCCTTGGAATGAGAACCCAGCAGCCATAAATACACCGATAATTGCCATAATGCCGCCATTAAATGGTGCATCTGCAACAGTGAAGTTTTTAAAGCCAACAGATTCGCCGCCCATAATTCCGAAAATCATCATAAAGCCGACAATTAAAAAGATAATAATAGTAACTACTTTAATAAGTGCGAACCAATATTCAGATTCACCAAACCCTTTAACAGATAAATAGTTTAAAAGGAAAATAATAGCTAAACATAATCCACTCCAAATAAGAGAAGGGGTATCTGGGAACCAAAATTTCATAATTAATGTTACAGCCGCGAGTTCAGCGGCAATTGTAATGGCCCAGTTATACCAATAGTTCCATCCAAGTGCAAAGCCAAGTGATGGATCAACAAATTTTGTTGCATACGTGCTAAAAGATCCGGTAACAGGCATGTAAGCCGCGAGTTCAGCTAAGCTTGTCATTAAAAAGTAAACCATAATTCCAATTGCGGCGTATGCGACTAGTGCACCGCCAGGACCAGCTGTATGGATGACACCACCGCTGGCAAGAAATAGTCCGGTACCGATTGTACCACCGAGAGAAATCATCGTAAGGTGACGAGATTTTAATCCGCGTTTTAATTCACCTTGTCCTTGTGTAGTTTGCGTTTTAGAGGTAGATTGATTTGCTGCGCTATTCATGTTCAACACTCCTTTTCTTGTAGGTTAGGAAGGAGCGGGGGAGAAAAATACAAAAAACCGCCAAAGGAATTAGGCGGAACGTTTCACAAATAACCACCCCATCATACCCTTCCGTTAAGATAGCACCCCACGTTTACACGGTAATTTTGTAAACGTGACAGTTCTGTTCCTTTCGGAGACAGCCCCAGCTCATATTTCCAGAGAAGAAATATAAACTTCGGCAACTTTTCCTTTCAAACGGAGTTGGTGACATTCTCTGTGTCTCGTCCGTTTTACTCATAAAAGTCGCAACCTCTACCTCATCGGATTGATGAGGATTTGATATATTGCTAAGATTTTTAATATATGGCAATTGTAATGACTTTCTGAATATATTGCAAGATATTTTGTTAGAAAAAGTCAAAAAATATCGGTTATTGTATAGGAAACGCTTGCAAAACTCCACCCGAACCTACTGTTATGTAACAAAAAACAAATAAAGAAATTGTTATACAAATGTTTCGCAAAAAATATTGAAAAACCCTTTAAAACTAAAAGAAAATTCTGAAAATATAATTCGACATTCATAATAAGGTCATATTTTTTGTTATAATTAAAATAACGTTTAAGCAAAAAAGGGGAAATTAACATGAAATTAGAAACAGAAAGACTCTATATAGTACCGTGTACAGAAGAGAGTATGCAAGTTGCTAACGAGCAAGGATATAACAGTGGTCCGCATATTGTAGGGCATGTAGAAAATGTAAAACAAAATAAGGTTTTATTACCTTGGGGCGCGTGGTATGTCATTCGCAAAGAAGATGACATCGTTCTAGGTGATATAGGATTTAAAGGGAAACCAAATGAGGAACATACAGTAGAAATTGGTTACGGATTTATTGAGAAATATTGGAATAAAGGGTATGCGACAGAAGCTGTAAGAGAATTAATAAATTGGGCTTTTCAAACAGGAGAAGTAGAAACGATTATTGCGGAGACACTTCTTGAAAATGAAAGCTCGATTCGTGTATTAGAGAAATTACATATGAAGAGAATTAGCACTACAGAAACGATGATTAATTGGAAAATAGAAAAATAAAAAATACCGCTCGAAGTATATCGGGCGGTATTTTTATCGTTATGGTAGCATTTGTTTTTGATCATTCGGATATCCGGTTGTCGATGCGTTAGAACGCTTGGAATGATTGCGAACAGCAATGAAAATAGAAATAATAACGACAAGACCAACTGCCACGTAAGAAAGTGAAATAATAGTAGGGTCCACTTTAAATGTAGTAAGCAGTGTACGAATGTTTGTAAAGATAATAAGGCCACCAACTAATACGCCAAGTAAATGAGAAGGAACGATGCGTACTAGCCATGCAGCGATTGGTGCCGCAACGATACCACCGAGCATGAGAGAAAATACCCAAACCCAACTTACTTGTTCCCAGCCAAGTGAAATGAAGAATCCGATTGTTGCAGCGAGTGAAACCGGAAACTCGCTCGTATCTACAGATCCGATAACTTTTCTAGCTTCATTTCCTCTTGCTAGAAGCACAGGTGTCGTAATCGGGCCCCAGCCACCACCACCAGTTGAATCAACGAATCCAGCAAATAAACCAAGCGGAACAAGTTGTTTTGCAGACATACGTTTTTTTGAAGTGACAATTTGTTTTTGAATGAGGAATCGTAATAAAATATAAACCCCTAAAGTAAATAAAAATACGGAAATGTACGGCTTAATTACATCCCCAGGTAAATTGCTTAAAAAACATGCTCCAATAAATGCGCCAATTGCTCCTGGTAATGTAAGCCTGGAAACGGTATATTTATCAACGTTTCCAAATTTGATGTGAGATGCACCAGAAGCGGCGGTTGTAACGACTTCAGCTAAGTGAACAGATGCGGAAGCTACAGCCGGTGCGATACCAAACATTAATAATAGTGAGGTAGATGTTACCCCGTACGCCATTCCAAGTGCCCCATCAATCAATTGAGCGAAAAATCCAATAATAGCAAAGACAATTAATTTCTGCATAAATAATCCCCCTGTAATAATAAATGAAAAAGGCACTTTTCCCGTATGAGAAAAGTGCCTTTGGTTTTTCCAATCAGCAATAATTAAATTTGTTTCATTATAATACATATTAATCGTATAAATCAACTAGGTTTTAAAGTTTTTTGAATTGAATGAAAGAAAAATAAAATATACAATAAAAGGATGGAGAGAAAGGGGAGAAAGACATGTTACGATTCGATCATCTCGTACACGCGGTACATGGTACACCGGAGGAAGCGGCAAAACAAATGCAGGAGCATGGATTTCATACTGCAGTAGGCGGAGAGCATATTACTTGGGGTACTTGGAATAGTTTATGTTATTTTGATTTATCCTATATAGAATTTTTAGCAGTGCAGCATGAAGAAAAAGCGAAGAAAGCAGACAATCCATTAGTACAAGAAACAGTAGTGAAATTAGAAGACGGAGAAGGAATGCTACAAATCGCAATTCGAACAGATGCCATTGAAGACCTAGCAAATAATTTTAGTAAGCACGGTTTACATACGATAGGACCATTTGAAGGAAAACGTATAAGAAAAGATGGCCGTCTTTTAGAGTGGAAAATGTTATTTGTAAAGCAAGAGGAAAACGGACCGAAATTACCTTTCTTTATAGAATGGAATGAAACGGACGAAGAAAGAAGAAACGATTTACGTAACATAGGGACGATCACTGAACATAAAAATAAAGTACAACAAATTGAAACGATTCATTACGCAGTGAAAAATGTTCGAGAAACAGTACGGAAATGGAAAGAAGTAATGGGGCTAACTGCAAGCTCAATCACAAAGAATGAAGAATGGAATGCGGAGTGTCAAAGCGTATCATTTGGTGATGTTCATGTGCAGTTTTGTGAACCAATAGGAGAAGGGTTAGTACTAGAACGTTTGAAGCGTCATGGCGAATATCCATTTGCAGTGGAGTTTAAAGGTGAAAATAAACGAGAGCATGAAGTGTTAGGTAGTTTGTACATATATTGATAGAGGTGAACGTTGTGAAGGAAATGCTTAGAGAGATAGAGAGACAACTAGAATGGCCTCGTATTGTAAAGTGTACAGCTATTTCAAAAGGTTTTTCACATGAAGAAAAATATAAAGTTGAATTAAAGAACGAAGAAACTTATTTTGTGAAAGTATGTGATGCTGTTCATTTTGAACGTAAACAAGAAGAATATACGTATATGAAACAATTAGAGTTATTACATATTCCAACGCCCAAGTTAATTCATTTCATAAAACTTGAGGAATTAAATAAATGTGTACAAGTATTTGAATGGGCCCAAGGTGTAAATGGTGAAGAAGGTTTAGGGAAGCTATCGGTGGAAGAACAGTATAATGCAGGAAGAAAAGCAGGAGAAGTACTAAAGAGGATCCACTCAATTGGAAGAGAAAGTGCAAGTAATAAATGGGAAACGGTTCGATGGAATAAATACGAAAGATACGTAGAAGCGTTAGCAAACTATGAAATAGACTTCCTTAATTTGAAGCCAGTATTAAGTTTTGTAGGGGAGCATAAACAATTATTGAAAAATCGCCCTATTACCTTTTTACACGATGACTTCCATCCAGCAAATAGTATGATTCATAATAAGAAATTTATCGTTATCGATTTTGGAGGATATGATTTTGGTGACCCAATACACGATTTTTATAACGTAGCGATTTTTACTACAAGAATAAGTAAACCATTTGCGGTTGGACAAGTTCACGGTTATTGCGGAGGCGATCCGTCAATCCACTTTTGGAAACTGTATTCATTATATGCAGCGATGACATTCCCAGCGGATATCGTATGGACAAACCGAACTACACCACATTTAGTAGAGGATATGAAAGAAAGATTGAACCGAATTATAGAAGATCATAATCATTTTTCATCTTATATTCCAAAATGGTATCAATCACAACATGAGGATATAATAAACAATAAATAACGGAGGGATTCATTTGGATAAAATTGCGGTAATTTCAGATATACATGGTAATATTCCGGCATTAGAATCAGTACTGAAAGATATTAAATTAAGAGGAATTGAACGTATTATTTGTCTTGGAGATTTAGTAGGAAAAGGTCCGCATTCTAGCGAAGTAATTGAAATCGTTCGTAAAGAATGTGAAGGAACCGTAATGGGGAACTGGGATGATTTCATTACAAAACCGACTGAATTTGAAGCGTTAAAATGGCATCAAAAACAATTGTCAGAAGAACAAAATGAGTATTTAAGAAGCTTACCATTTTCAATCGAGTTTTATATGAGTGGGAAACTGATTCGTATGTTCCACGCTTCACCGAGAAGTTTGTATGAAAGAATTCAACCACATGCAACAAGAGAAGAGCGTATTAGTATGTTCGAAAATAGTGAGCTCACAGAGAATATAGAAGGGGAAAGAAAACCAGATGTCGTTTGTTACGGTGACGTTCACCAAGCATTCGTTCAAAATTTCAGAGGGAAAACGTTATGTAATGCTGGTAGCGTAGGTAATCCTCTGGAAATTACACAAGCTTCTTATTTAATATTCGAAGGAACTTACAATGAAAAAGAAGCAGCGAGCTTTTCCATTCAACTCGTACGTGTACCGTATGATATTGAATTAGCTATCAGACTAGCAGAAGAACTCGATATGCCAGAAATTGAAGAATACAAACAAGAATTACGGACTGCATTGTATCGAGGGTTTAAGGGAAAGTAAGCCAATCATAATATATCAACGATTCGAAATAGGATATCGACTTACCGACAAATAATGAAACGAATTGTTACCTATAATTATATTATGTAAACTGATTGTAGGAGGAAATATCTTGAACCGAATACAACGCATGAAAGAAATTGTAGATCATATTTTAAAATTAAACTTAACCCATCCAACAAGAGTTGGAGTAAGTGGTATTACAGCTTCAGGAAAAACAACACTTGCAAACGAACTAGCTGAAGAAATAAAAAAACGAGGATTACCAGTAACACGCGCCAGCATTGACGATTTTCATAACCCTAGAGTGATTCGCTATACACAAGGCAAAGAATCAGCAAGAGGGTATTATGAAGATGCACACGATTATACAGCTTTCAAAGAAAGGCTATTAAAACCTTTAGGACCTAACGGGAATTTACAGTATGAAACGATTTCTCATAACTTAATAACGGACACCCCTGTACATAATACGCCGCTAGTGGCCTCGCCAAATATGGTGCTAATAGTAGATGGAACATTTTTATTGAAAAAAGAAATTGAGTATCTATTTGACTATAAAATTTTCATAGATACAGATTTTGAGATTGCGAGAAAACGTGGTGCAGAGCGCGAGACTGAGGCTTTTGGAAGTTATGAAGAAGCAGAGAAAATGTTTATAAACAGATATCATGCGGCTTGTAAGATGTATATAGATGAGCATAATGCGAAAGAATGTGCAAATGTTATATTTCAGAATAGTAATTTTGATGATCCGGTAGTTGTATTTAAAGGAATTTAAAATCTTTTATATAACAAAAAGTTCGTGAAAGGGGATGCGTCGGGTGGATAAAAAAGATAATCCGAACGATTGGCCTGTATGGGCGAATGAGTCAGTAGAGATAGTTAATGCAAATCCTGATTGGCAAGATAAAGGCCGATATGAAGAACGGCAACTTTATGAACTGCTTACTCCTCTCGGTATTAGCAAAGTAATACATATAGGAAGTACATCCATACCTGGTTTACCTGCAAAACCTATCATTGATCTAATGGCTGAAACAGACTCATTTGATAGAGTGCTCGATATTTCAGCAAAATTGGCTATATATGATTGGCATTATGTAGGCCCGGAATTAGATGAAAGACCTTGGAGAAGGTTCTTTGTGAAAGTGAAGAATAATAGGCGTGTAGCTCATCTGCATTTGATGGTTAAAGGAACTGAACGATGGGAGCAACAACTTTTATTTCGTAACCGCTTACGAGAAAATCCACAATTAGTTTATGATTATTCAAATCTAAAGCAAGAGTTAGCAAAAAAGTTTAACCAAGATAGAGAAGCATACACAAAAGCTAAAACAGAATTTATTAAACAAGTTCTAAAATGATTTAATTTTTGATTGTAACTACGTTTGAATATAAATGAAAAAAATACTTTATTTTATAGCCTAAACTTACATGAAATGCATGTAAACAAAGTGAGAGACCGCGAAGTTCTAATGTATTTCCTTTTATTTATCAGGATAAATTATATATAATTGAATCAAGTTCATATAAGGATAGGCAATTAAAGGGGATAAGGCGGAAATAAGTTAATAAAGTAAAAAGGGGACAGGAAATATAATGAATGAAGTACTAGAATTAAAAGAAGAACTACTACAAATTAAAAATAATAATTATGCTGTACCAGAAGACGTAGATGCATATCCATATGCGCAGTGGATGCTAGATTATATCGGTTCACCTGATGCTGAATTACGTGATGATTTAATTTATAGTACGCTTCACACATGGATTACAAATGATGTGTTTAGACAAAAAGAATTAAGAGGGTTAATGCTACAAGCGATTAGTCCTGATTATTTATTTTATAAAATTGGTGAAAAGGGCACAGACTCTGTATTTAAACGTGCATTCTCCGTATTAATTCCGCCACTTATTTTATCTGTTCATGAAAGAGAACCACTGTTATCTGAAGAACAACTATACAGTGTGGCAGAACAAGTGCTGGAATATGTATATTTAGAAGAAGATGTAAGAGGATACGTAGAAGGAAAAGGCTGGGCACACTCTACGGCGCATGCGGCTGATGCACTAGATGCGTTAGCACGTACAATACAAAATCGTGAGTTTTCATATGCAATACTAGCTGCTGTTCGTCAGAAGGTTCGATTGAGTGATTACGTATATGTACACTTTGAGGATGAAAGATTAGTAGCGCCAATTATGTCGTTACGTAACCAAAATATTTTAATTGGAGAAGAGTGGAGCAATTGGCTACATAGTATAGCAACTGTTGAAGACATCCGACATCCGCAGCATGCTATTTTAGTACAAAATATTAGAACTTTCTTAAGAAGTTTTTATTTTAGAGTTTTAGAGGCAGAAGGTAGTACAGCCTTTACAGATGATATATTGGAGACTTTGAAGGGTTTGCGTAGGTATTAAAAAATCACTAGATGCCATTATAAATGAGTATGTAAGAAAAGAATAAGATTAAAAAACCGATTATACATGTAGGCTCTCTACAAAAATAATCGGTTTTTTAGTTGAATTGAAATTTTAGACTTAACTATACACGAGCGTATATGTCATAACGAGTTTATTAAATATGTAATTGTGGATTTTCTTCATATAAACTATTCACATACTGTTTTAAATTCTTGATGAACAATAAAATATCTTGACTAGGCATTCTAGCATGTTGAAGATGAAACATGTTTCCTTTCCCAATTTCAAATTCATCTGAAGTTAAAGTAATAGGGATATTTTTAAAGACATGCCATGGGAAATATAAGTGTACAAAGGTTTCTCTAAAATATATACCTGATTGACAAATTAATACTCCATCAGATCCTTTCCCCATATTCCCAAGGACAGACGTATCTAAAAAAGCAATGATTTGTTCTTCTTTTGGAACGATAAATCGTGCCTCAATTGCTTTTAACTTTTTGTCTGAAATATGAGTGTCTACAAATAATCCGTTATCAGGTTCTAATAATTCATTGTACGTTTCAAATAATGAGCAAATGGATTTTATCTCATCCATTTTTATAACTGGATGTATATCATGTTGTTTTGAATTTCGGAATGAATTCGTAAGAGCTATAAGTAATTCTTTAAATAACAGTGGGGGATAATCACTCCCGTTAATATTGAAGCTTTTTTGTGCATCAAAAGATAAGAAACCATCTTTATCAATTTCAATTTGTTGCACTTCAATTAATTGACCCCATTTTAAACTTCCTTTACTTAATAACCAATTTTTCCAGTATAAACCCGAACTCGTAAAGTAAACACCATACTTGCCTAATCCAAATAAATTACAACTTAAAAAAGCAATAATTTGATCATCCGTTGGTATAGAAAAACGTTTTTTGGCAATTGATAAGAAATCTTTAGGGATTCTAGTAACATAAAATCTAGATTGCTGATACTCTAAACAAATATCAGTTAAACGATTAATATCTATATTCATCTTAGCCATTCTCCATTTCAAATTTCGTTTCGATATAATCAATTATAAAGTTGACAGGAAAATAGTAACACTTAAATTTAGCTTAAATTAAGAAGTAAAGTCTTGTAAGTTGATAAAAAAGTACATAAAACCAACACCTCCCAACCATACTAATAAAATGTGTTGGAGGTGAATGTTATGGATAAAAAAGACTTTGAAAAAGTTTACAATGATTACTTACATCAAGGAGAAGAGCAAGCGCAATTTGAAGTAGACCATGAAGTCAACTCAGGAGCAGAACAAATTGTTGCCGTTCGTAAAAATGATGATGGTGATTTAATAGCGTTTAAAACAAGTAGCGGGAGAGAGTTAGATTATGTAGCTGCTCTTAGTGAAGCAAAATCAGGGAAGTTAGCTCATGTGGACGTATTTCATAAGTATGGTAGAGATATTATACGTAGTGAACCGGATGGAATAAAAGAAAATAACTTAGATAATTTACCTTCATTTTAAAAGGGTAAACTTCAAGAAGAGAATGTTCATTTGGATATTCTCTTCTTTGTTTTGCGAAGTTTTCCTAGCAAATAGACGATTCATTTTTAAAGTGCGATCATACTTTTAAAGAGCTCTCTAAATTTCTCTTTATCTTCTGCTGTAAATGGTTTCGGTCCCTTTGTACGTTTACCACTTTTTCGAACCATTGCACTTAAATATCGTGTTTGTAACAATTGTTCAATGTTATCATTCGTATACTTATAGCCTTTATGATGTAGCACGATACAGCCTTTTGCTAAAGCAAGCGAAGCAAGACCGTAATCTTGCGTTACGATTAAATCTTCTTTTTTTGCTAACTGCATTATGCGGTAATCCGCAGCATCTGCTCCGGAATCAACATAAATTGTTTCCACACCTTTTGGTTGTTCTGCATTAGAATAATGAGAAAAACTAGTAACGAGGGTTACAGGGATTTCTGCATTCGTAGCCTCTAAAATAATTACATCTTTTACAGGACAAGCATCTGCATCAACGTAAATTTTCATTTTTATCACTCCTATAACTAGGTTCGTGTTGATAATAATGGTAGATTTTTCTTTTGTCAAACGATAAAGCTTTATGTAAAGTCATTTTCCACAAACTAAAATAGCTTCTCGCAAACGAGAAATACCTTCCTCAATTTGATTAATATTCACTTTTCCATAAGATAAACGAATATAACCATCTTTCGCACCGAAAATACTACCGGGCATAAAGGCGATTTCTTGTTTTAAACTTTGCATAATGAGTTGTTTTTCGTTTATCGGTTCTTTTAATTTTCCCCATATGTATATACCGCCAGTCGGGTTTGAAAAAGAGATTTTATCGTGAAGTTGCTCATTTAGGGCGCGAACGATAACGTCTCTTTTTTCTGCTAATTGTTTTCGTAACGGTACGATATGAGACTGAAATGGTACAGTTTCGAAAAATTGTTGCATAAGCCACTGCGGGAAAATGCTCATACCTAATTCCATTTGGTGCCTTGCGTCAGATAACCTTTCTACTACAGACTGCGGAGCGACAAGCCAGCCAACTCGTAAACCTGGTGCAATCATTTTAGATAAGGAATGTACATAAATGACAGTTCCGTTTTCATCAATCGATTTTAAAGTAGGGCAAGGTTGTTTCTTTTCTAACGTAAGTAAGCTGGACGGATCATCTTCCACAATCGCAATTCGTAAGTCTGCGCAAAGTGATAACAGTTTTTTTCTACGGTTTGGATGAAGCATTGTGCCCGTAGGATTTTGGAAGTTTGGATTTAAAAATATCATTTTAATACGGTGCTTTCTATATAACTCTTGCACATCGTCTGGGTTAATACCGTGTTCATCGACAGGTAATGGGAAAATACGAATACCTGCTGATTGGAATAACGGTAAGGAATAACAGTGTGAAGGACTTTCGAAAGCAACTGCATCACCTGGATTTAATAAACATTGTACGATAAGGTGAAGTGCTTGCTGTGCGCCAGATGTAATCATTATGGATTGTTCAGTCGCTTCAACTTTTAAATATTCTTTCATATATTTTACGACCGCTTGTCTTAGCGGGAGATAGCCTTGCGGATGATCATAACTTAATGAATGCGTTAACGGTTGTTCTCGTAAAATTGTCTGTAGTTGATCGTGAGGATAAAGGTTACAACCGAGCTCGCCGTTTGCGAAATCAATGATATTTTCATTTTGTTGTACTTCTGCCCGAATATGGCGAAGTAACGGTAAGTTTGGTAAAAAAGTACCACCTTCTACGAAATTTCTCCAATTCGGAGTTAATGTTGGAGAAACGCCCCACATATGTGTACTTACACGTGTCCCTTTACCAGTCGTACTTTCCACAATCCCCATAGCACGTAGTTCATTATAAGCAGTCGTTACCGTACTTCGGTTTACATTTAACTGCGTAGCTAATTTCCGTTCGGAAGGGAGGAAGCTTCCAGGAGGAAGTTCTCCGTATGTAATACGTTTCTCAATAAAGTCAACTACTTGCTGATAAATTGGGATTTTACTGTCGTTATCTAGCTTCCATTCCATATAAACGCCTCCGCATCTCTTATATACATTAAGTATAACAAATTGGCTGGGGAAAAAAACAGCCAATTGGACGGTGCTATATCCAGCCAATTTTACTATGCTAAATATGGAAGGGGAGATTCGGATGAAACGATGGCAAATGGAGTGGCTCCTAGTATCAGTAGCATTAGTATGGGGAGCAAATTATACAATTGGAAAGTATGGCATGGCATATATGTCATCCATTCAATTTAATAGTTTACGATTTTTAGTAGCATCTCCGGTATTATTACTTATTACATTTTTAATGGAACGCTCATTACGTATTGAAAGAAAAGATTGGTTACGACTAGTAGCAGTCGGTATCGTTGGTACGGCAATGTATCAAACGATGTTTATGCTATCTGTGAAATATACTTCAGCAACGAACGCCTCATTATTAATTGCGATGTCACCTATTTTTACAGGGATATTAGCAGTATTGCACAAACAAGAACGTTTTTCGATGAAAGTACAAATAGGTTCAATAATAGCGTTTATTGGTGCAGCATTCGTTTTATTAACAGGACATATAGGAGGAGCTACTTACGAATATGCGTGGCTCGGAAATGTAATTGGATTAGTCGCAGCAATTGCGTGGGGATGGTATCCAATATTAGCGCAACCTCTTATTACAAAGTACTCCGCAATGAGAGTTACATCATGGTCTACTTTAATTGGAATTGTACCACTAGTTATATACTGTTTATTCAATGTAAACTCTTTAACATGGCCAGTAGATACGCCAAGCTGGGGTTCACTAGCATATTCAATCATCTTTGCGACCATCTTCGGACTAGCAATGTGGTATGTCGGTATTAGTCAAATAGGCTCAACGAAAGTAATGGTTTATATGTATCTCGTACCATTGTTCGCAGTTATCTTTGCGGCAGTTACAATTGGAGAGCAAATTAATATGATGCAGCTCGTTGGCGGTCTTATTATCTTTATCGGTTTATATGTTGTAAAAAAAGGCGGAATCAAAAAGCCTGCACTTAATTTGAAAAAAGTAAGTTAGTAGTAAAAAGGATCTCTTTCATATAGAAGGAGATCCCTTTTGTTTTCGTAATAAAAGAGCTTGCTCAACGGCCCATTTTTGATGATCATGAATGAGAAGCTCTACAGCAAGTAAAGGAGACATCCACCTTAGAACATGATCATCCTCACAGTTTTCAGTTTGTTTCTGCACCATGTTCGCAATATAAAAGAACCCGTCATTTAAATAATATATATCTTCCTTTTCTGCATAAAAATATCGAGCCGCATTACCGATATATTGATCAATTTCAATTGCCCATCCTAATTCCTCTAGTAGTTCACGGTGCAAACACTCTTCTTTTGTTTCATTACCTTCCATACCACCACCAGGTAAAAAGTAACGGTCTGCTTTTTGGATAACAGCAATCATTGAAGAAGATGAATGGAAAATAACTGCATAACAACTAGGTCTTAATACATAATGAACGGTACGCTTTTTCGAGCTAAACGTAAGTTTTGAAATCATAAAACACGACCTTTCTCTATAAAATACATAAAAGGGATATTAAGGTAAATGCAGAATGATATAAGTATAATCTTAATAGATTGGAGTGGTAACAACATGATAAATCGAAAATGTTCAAGGTGTAAAGAGATAACGGGTACAATACATGGGGGTAAAAAAATTAAGGAAGAATTTTTATGTGAGGACTGTTTGCAAAAAGGAATTGCGAGCGGGGAAATCGAATTATCACAAGTGGAGAAAGAACAAACTTCGTATCTTTCTATAAAAATATTAAAAATAATGAGTGTTATTTATTTAATAGTATCAATTATAACCGCTTTTTCTGCTGGAGCATTTATACAGGATCCAGGGCTTGGTGGAATATCTTTTTCAATAACAGGTGCAGTTGGTGTTATGATAATTGGATCGATATTTCAGTCTGTTCTTGTATTTTGTGGAATATGGGTATTCATCCTTTTAGTAGAAACGGTTATTAAAATTTATGAAAAAATGAAGTGAGTGAAAGGGAGAAACATATGCAAGTAAGAAACATCCAAGGGGAAGATTATGTAAAGATTCATTCTGTTTTAAATGATTGGTGGGGCGGTAGAGATATGGCTGCTATGTTGCCAAAACTGTTCTTCGTTCATTTTCAAGAAACGAGTTTTATCATTGAAGAAGATGGCGAAACGTTAGGTTTCTTATGTGGATTCTTTTCACAAACATATAAAGATGAAGCATATGTTCATTTTATCGGTGTCAATCCGAAGTATAGAAGAAGAGGAATCGCATCGACATTGTATTCTTATTTCTTTGATATCGCTCGTGCAAATAATCGTAAAGTTGTAAAAGCAATTACGTCACCAATTAACAAAAAGTCGATACAGTTTCATCAAGAAATCGGTTTTCGAATTGATGCCGGGGATGATGAGATAGAGGGTGTATCGGTACATACAAATTATGATGGGAATGGCGGTAGTAGAGTTTTGTTTTTGAAAAATGTATAAAAGTAGGCTAGCTTAACGTTAGCCTTTTTGTTGTGAGGAGATAAAAGTATGGAGAGTAAACAAAGTAGAAATGAGTACTTAAGACGCATTTATAAGGTACAAGATTATATAGAATCAAACATAAATGATTCAATTTCAATTGAAGAGCTAGCGGATGTAGCAGGATTTTCAAAGTTTCATTTTCATCGGATTTTTAAGGGGATCGTAGACGAGCCATTATCACGGTATGTAAACCGATTGAAGTTAGAAAGGGCAACGAATCTACTTACATATCGCGCAGATATGACGATTACGGATATCGCTTACCATTTTGGTTTTACAGATTCAGCAGTTTTCTCCCGCACATTTAAAAATTATTACGGAGTAAGTCCGTCTCAATATCGAAACCACAATAGCAAGAATTGCAAAGACGTAAGCGGAACTTCTCAATACAATGAGTGTAAGAAGGTTCGAGGAAATGTTGAAATTGTATCAGCAGACGATATAAACGTCGCATACATAAGGCATATCGGTACATATGAAGAGTTAACGATTGCTTTTCCAAAAATGATAGAGAAACTATTTTATTACGCATCGAAGCAAAACTACCATGTATTCGAGGATACGAAAGTATTAACCATTTATCATGATCATCATGAATTTACAGAAGACAATCATTTAAGAACGAGTCTTTGTATAACAATTCCGAATGAATCCGCAGTAGAAACGAGTGACATTGGAATAATGGTAATACCTTCAGGCAAGTATGCGATAGGCCATTTTGAAATATTCCAAAACGAATATAAAGGAGCATGGGATTTCTTATACGGCGAGTGGCTACCAAATAGCGGATATAAACCGAGAAATTCGTATCCTTTTGAAATGTATAAAAATGACCCAAAGCAGCACCCGGAAAATAAACATATAGTTGATATATATGTACCTATCGAACCTTTTTAATCATTGATTAAGGGGGAAGAACAATGCAAACTGCTGAAAAGTTAGATCAGATTATAAAAGAAGAATATGAAAATATGAATGGTATGTTAGTAGTACAAAAAGGTGATGTTATTTTTGAAAAATATTATAACGGTCACGGTCCAGATGATGCATTTCATATAGCGTCAGTCACAAAAACGATTATTTCTGCGTTAATTGGACTATGTGTAGATAAAGGCTATATAAAAAGCGTTGATCAAAGAGTAATAGAATTTTTCCCGGAATATAACGTTAATTCATCTGAAATAACAGTACGACATCTTCTTATGATGAAAGCTCCACATCCTTTCGTAGACTGGCAGGAACCGTTAGAAGAACTATGTACACAAGAGGATTGGATACAGTATACACTTAATAGAATGGGGAATGGCGGAGAAATCGGATCTTTTAAATACTCATCTGCAGGAGCTCATATACTATCAGCGATTATAACGAACGTAACAGGAAAAAGTGCGCGTGAATTTGCGAATGAGTACTTATTTCAACCACTCGGCATGAGAAAAATCCCAAACTACAATATGAAAGCATTTGGATTCGATGACTTATTCGGAAAAGATGTAAAAGGATGGGTTCATGATCCAAATGGTATTTCGACAGGCGGCTGGGGACTAACGTTAACAGTTAAAGATATGGCTAAGTTTGGACAGATGTTTTTGAATGAAGGTATTCATAATGGAAAACAAATACTATCAAAATCATGGATAAAAGAATCGACAGAAATGAACCAAAATCAATATGGTTACTTATGGTGGTTACGAGAAGAGGCTGGAATCTTTTCATACTGTGCAATGGGCGATGGTGGGAATTTGATTTGTTGTATTCCGAAGAAGGATTTGGTTGTAGTAATTGCTTCTGAAGTTATGCCGAATGTACGGGATAGATGGGAATTGATTGTGAAATATATTCTTCCTTATACAGGATCAAATAAATAACGGAAGCAAAAAGATGGTGTGAATGGGAGTTTCATACCATCTTTTTCTTTTATGACGGAAAGTTCAGAGCAATGTAAGGGTTGTGTGGAAAATGTAAAAATTAGGATTTTTTAATATGAGATTATTTTTTTTATGTATAATGAGGACAAGGCCTGAAAATACTTAAATATTTAAGTGAATATTTTAAACAAGGGAGATTGAGTTTATATGAAAAACTTACTTCAAAAAACTCTAGCTACTACAGGGTTAACTGCTTGTTTATTAGGTATGGTTTCTTCCGTTTCATTTGCTTCGATTAGTTGGGATTCTTATGGGAAATGGGAAGGGAGCGGAGGAAAGGCTACCGGACACGCCTACACTGCGCAAACAAATGAACCTCATTTTTACAAGATGACTGTAAGGGCTAGCTTTGATGATGGGTCTTCTAAAGAGGTAGAAAAGAATAATGCTAAAATTACAGATCGTGTGAACGTTAAAGTTTCATCCAGAGGGCCAATTACCACTGGTTATTCGGGTCATGAATGGGTAATGAAAGGGGATAGTGCCTACACCTCTAAGGAAATGGTAATTAGATAACAATCAACAAAAACCGTGAAAAAGGATAAATACCTTTTTCGCGGTTTTTAAAATGAGGAGGATATATGAATTTAGTATTAAAAGAAATAGTGGTAAACAAAGCAATATTCATTATGTTATTTATTGCGTTTGTATTGACAATATGGCCGATACTTATAGCAATGTCGACGAAAGATTATTATGATGAGAAATTTTATGATAGAAAAAATGGTTATTTTAATTATTACTATTCCGTTCAACTTACTAATATAGGGGAATTAAATTTCAAACAATTCCAGACGTTAGTAGAGACTGATTTTAAAAATGCTAGTGTTATTACAAATGATATTCGTATTACTATTCCGGGTATCGGCCGAGCAACAATGAATGGTCTCCTTAATAAAAATTGGTCTCCACCTTTGCTAAAAGGTTCTCAGATGGAACAAAATGAAGAAAATAGTGTAATAGTCGGGAAGAAGATTTATAAGGATACGGAAACAATAAAACTATTTAATAAGGAATATACAGTTAAAGGTGTAGCTGGAGCAAATACTGGATATGAGTATAATATTAAAATTTACGTCGCTTTATATGATATGCCAGATGAAGTGAAAAAAATGATCCAAAATGAAAATACATTCCAAATGATCGTTCGTTCTAACGAAAACCCTATAAAGGAAATAAACACTTTCATACAGCATATAAACCAGAACAATAAAGATATAAATGCCAAAGTGATAAGTGAAAAAGAGAATTTTGAGAAAGAAAAAAACTCAAGTAAAGCTGTGAAAGAGTTATTAAGTTTTCCATTTAGGCTTTTTTGTATAGCTTTAATTACCAGTATAATAGTAAGTTATTATTGGATTTATACGAAGAAAAAAAGTCTTTCGCTAAGGAAATCTTTGGGAGCAAGTAATGTAAATCTTTTTATTTTTATATTTAGTCAATTATTTTTATGTGCAATCATCGCATCAGCCTGTGCGATATGCATACAATGGATTTTTAGCACTTTGAGTGAAAGTATTATAGAGTCTACAAGCTATAGCATTAGTTTACAGCCTACTCATATTGTAATGTGTGTATTTCTTTCACTTAATATAGCTTTTATCCTCTCTGTTATACCATTTGTATATGTGCTTAAAAGTGAACCTGCTAAAGCATTAAAGGAGTAAAAATGATGAGAATAAAAAGTGCGTTCATAGCATTAAAAAAGAGATTTCTATTTTCGGTACTTCTTCTAATACAGATTACATTTGGATTAGCAACTATAACGAGTTCAATTAATGTATTTTATAATTTACACCATCTAAACGATAAATCCAGCTCAGCATTAAATGTGGATAAAACATATTTAGTTACTTTTGAAAGGACGACAGATAGGTTACAAAGCAATCAATTTAATAAAGAGCAAATTCAAGCGGTTTATAATACAATTCATCAAAATAAAGACGTGATTTCGTATGGTACATACGAGGAGAGTTTAATTGAAATAGAATCAAGTAATAGACCACTTCAAAACAATATGATTGCTGATTTGAAACATAAAACGTTTCACGATGAAAGACCTACTGTTCAAACAATTGTTGTAGATGAAAATTACTATAAATTATTAGGTTTACATTTAAAACCTAAAGAGGGTTTCTTGCATGAAGATTTTCCAAAAAATAGTGAAGAAAAAACAAAAGTATTAATGGGTTCTTACTTTAAGAAATATTTTCAAGTTGGGGATACAATTAATAATCAATATACAATTATAGGCTTTTTACCAGAGAATAAATTTATCGTAGATAATAATACAACGAACGTTTATTTGAAGTTGGATTATGCAATGATAATGCCTATGTCATCTAATAGATATGAAAATTATGAAGGAATGTTTTTAAGACTGCATCAAAGTACAGTTTTACATTTACGAAAAGATGCAGATGTAAAGAAACTAGAAGAATCAATTCAACTTAAAGGAAACGGTGGAACGTTTCATTTGAAAAATTTAGGTGATGAAATAAATATAGATGTTACTCTTAACAGCTATTCTGAATTACCTCAACTTATAGTAGGAATCTTATTCATTCTATTCTCGATCGTCGGAATGGCGGTAACAACCATCGTTTCTATCTTAATGAGAAAGAGGGAATTTGGTATAAAAATAGTTTTTGGCGAAAGTAAATTTGGAATGTTTATTCAAATTGTTTTAGAAAACATTATTGTAGCAATAGCGGGCTTAGGAATGTCAATAGCTTACTTTTCATGGAGGTATGGGAAGCTGCTGCAAATGTCAAAGGATTTTAAAGCAGTATCGGCATTAGACTTTAAATTGGACATGCCTATATTATTTTTAGTATTTCTTTTCTTATTATTGATCATCATTGTCTCGAATGTAATTGTCTTCTTATTTATTAGAAAACTCGAACCGAAAACATTAATAGGTGGGATGGAATAATGGGTTTAATTGAACTAATAGATATTAAAAAGGTGTATAGTAACAAGAATCACAATACGTTCGCCTTAAACGGTATAAACTTAACAATAAATAAGGGCGAAATTATAGCAATAATGGGGCGATCAGGCTCAGGGAAAAGTACACTATTAAATGTTATAGGGTTAATTGATATGCCAAATGAGGGTGAATATACGTTAAATGGAAAACCATTAAATGAAATTAGAGCGAATAAAGTTCATAAAACAAGAAATGAAATGATTGGATTTATTTTTCAATATTTTGCATTGTTAAAAGAACATACTGTACTGGATAATGTAGCACTACCACTCACGTATAGAAAGCTAAGGAAACGAGAAAGAGAAAATAAGGCGAAGTTCTATTTAGAAAAAGTAGGTTTAAAAGAACATATGCATAAAACACCGGACGAGTTATCAGGTGGACAACAGCAGCGCGTCGCAATTGCTAGAGCGTTAGTAGGCGAACCAGAATTAATATTGGCTGATGAACCGACTGGAAATTTAGATAGAAAAACAGGAGAAGAAATTATGAGCTTGCTATTACAACTGAATGAAGAAGGACGAACAATTATTATTGTAACGCATGATATGGAAGTAGCGAATAAGTGTAATAGAATTATTGAGTTAGTTGATGGGGAAATTGTGCAGAGTTAGTAATTCAACAAATATACAGTAAAATAATTATATCTAATTTAAGAATCCGTATTGATTAATTTTTCAAAATGGATTCTTGTTTATTTGTAGAATTAAAGTAAAATAACAAATTCCCCGTAACTTTCCAGCACAAAAAATCGTTTAACAAAAGAAAGGATTTTTAATCACGAATGGGGGAGAACCATGAAGATTTTAATACTAGGTGGTACACGATTTTTGGGAAGAGCTGTTGTAAAAGAGGCTTTGAACAGAAGGCATGAAGTTACATTATTTAACCGCGGAACAAACAAAGAAGTTTTTCCTGAAGTGGAGCAGCTTATCGGTGACAGAAGTGATGATGTATCAAGTTTAGAAAATCGAAAATGGGATGTTGTCGTGGATACGTGTGGGTTTTCTCCGCATCACATTAGAAATGTTGGAGAAGTACTGAAAGATAATATTGAACACTATATATTCATCTCTAGCCTTTCCGTATATAAAGATTGGATTCCGCATGACATAAAAGAAGACTATATATTACAACCTGAACCAATGGAAGAGCAAATAAAGGCTGTAGAGAATGGTGAAATATCTCCTTATGAGCATTATGGTGCACTGAAAGTATTATGCGAAAAAGAAGCAGATAAATATTGGCCAGGGCGTGTTTTACACGTAAGAGCAGGACTTCTTTCAGGAATGTTTGATTATACAGATCGACTAACATACTGGATTCAGCGTGTAGCAAAAGGAGGTAAAGTGTTAGTACCAGGCAGAAAAAATCGTCCAGTGCAATTCGTTGATATAAAAGATGTCGCGAGCTTTGGACTCAACATGGCAGAAAATAATAAAGCAGGTACATTCAATGTTACAGGTCCAAATTATGAATTGACGATGGAAGAGCTATTAAATACGTGCAAAAAGGTTACGAATAGTGATGCCGCATTCGTTTGGATAGATGAATCGTTTATGAATGAACATAAAGTG
This sequence comes from Bacillus sp. 16GRE42, assembly GCF_019837435.1. Taxonomy (NCBI): domain Bacteria; kingdom Bacillati; phylum Bacillota; class Bacilli; order Caryophanales; family Bacillaceae; genus Bacillus; species Bacillus sp. 16GRE42. The sequence continues at coordinate 540,775 of NZ_JADAXF010000001.1, read as the reverse complement.
CAGCCTTGGACAGAGATGCCACTATGGCTTCCTGAAACTTTTTTATTAGAAGGTGAGACAAAGCCTTGGAAAGGTGGTTTTTATATTAGTATTGAGAGAGCTGTTAAAGAAGGACTTACTTTTAGGAAATTAGAACATACAGTTACAGATGTGTATGAGTGGATGAAGAGTGTGGACGAATGGGAATTAAAAGCAGGTATTTCAATTGAAAGAGAAAAGGAGCTGTTAGATAAGTGGAATGAAACAAAGAGAGTGTAAATAAGGATTCTATGAAAACAGGACTCTGTCTATTGGTTAAACAGAGTCCTAATATTTATCTCGGTTCTTCCTCATACATTTCCCATAACCTAGGAAACATCTTTTTCAAACCTTTTTCGTCATCTTCATTCCAGTCAAACTCGATATCTATATCGTCGAATTTTTCATTAGATAAGACAGGATAAAGTGTAAAGTAACTATATCCCTGTAATGATAAAAAATCAGAAGATTCAAAAACTATTGAATGAAATAGAAAAATTTAGTAATCTTATTTGTACAGCACATACATAATAGTTTTATAGCGATTTTCAAATAAAGTATAGGGGGCAATCGGTATGGATCTAACATTTAAAGTTGAAGAAACATGTTTTAATTATCGGGTCGGAGCAATTTGTAAACATGATAATAAAATACTCATTCTGCAAGGTGACGGTGAAGATTTTTGGTACGTACCAGGCGGAAGAGTGAAAATGCTAGAAAATAGTGAAGATGCGTTACAACGAGAATTTGCAGAAGAACTAGCTGTTCCTATTAAAGGGAAGAGATTAATATGGTCAGTAGAAAATTTCTTTACACTTTCTGAGAGGAAGTTTCATGAGATTAGTTTTTATTATGAAGTAGAGCTACAGGAGTTACCTGCAAATGGAGCGGATCAATATATTTTGGAAGAAGAGGGTGGAACATATCTATTTAAGTGGGTGCCGGTAGAAGAGTTACATGCATATAACTTACAGCCAGCATTTATAAAAGAGAAAATAAAGGATATCGCAGTTCATACAGAACATATCGTTTTACAAAAGTAAACGTATTCGGAGGAGAAAACGGTGAAGGGGACTAAAAAAGAGGTACATATAAATGACAAGGTAATTCGTTACACACATATCGAAAAAGGTTCTAGTACGGTTTGCTTTATGTTCTCAGGTTCAGGATACAATTACGATAAACCGTTATTTTATTATGCGACGATGCTTATGCTCGAAAATAAAATAGATGTAGTACATATTCATTATTCTTATGACGAACAAGTAATGAATAAACCAATCGAAGAAGTAACGAAAATAATGATGGATGATATTAATCCTGTAATGAAAAAAGTATTAAAAGGTGAGCAATACAATCATACAATGTTTTTAGGGAAGTCACTCGGAACGATTCCGATTGCAAATGATTTAATGAAGAGGGAAGAGTTTTTACAGTCAAAAATGATACTACTTACACCTTTACTAACTTTTGATTCCATTTTTGATTCGATCCTACATAGTCATCATGAAGGGCTATTAGTAATTGGAGATAAAGATCACCAATATAATGCAGATCAAATCGATCAGTTACATAAAACGAATTTACAAATTGAAGTTGTCAAAAACGCAAATCATTCTGTAAATGTTGGGGGATTGGAAACAGAGAATTCAATTGAAGCGATAGCAAAAATAATAGGAAAACTTAAAGAAGTTGTTAGGACAAACTAACCTATCAATACATGCAAAAAGAGGTGCAAATTGCACCTCTTTTTTTACTTAATAAGCCCTCAACACATGAAGCAAATAATCCTTACGATTCAGAGGATTATAATCAACACGTTTTCGAGTAGGAAAGGGAGCCTTTAGTTTTGTATAACCAGATGGCTTCGTTGTAAATATACCTTCTCCTTCTGTAAATGAATGAAGCATTCGCTTAAAATTCTCTGTCTTCGTGACAGGTAATGACCCAGTTAACTGGTAAGAATCATTAATGAATATAGGCTCTGCAAAAGTGGCTGGAATAGCAGCAAGCTTATACATCGCGGTACTAATTGCATGTTCTGGTACAGTCAATTCAAATTCGTTAACTGGTTCATATACAAATGTGTCAGCTTGCTTTAAAGCATCCATTAAAACGAGTGGTGTTAAATTTCTAAAGTCACTTGCTATTGTAACAGGACTAGCATAACCAGTATGGGTTAATGTGACGATAACGTCCGTAACCTCCCATCCGTATAAACCTTGTTTTAACGTTTGAAATACAGTATCTTCAATTGCTTTATGAAATGCTAAAGGCAATGATCCAAGTTCAACACCTAACTTATATGTTATGCCAGAGTTAAGCTCACCACGTTCGATTTTAAAACCAATTGTTGCGTAAAATGGATTCGCTTTTTCACCCATTACTTCAACACTATTCCCTACGCCAAGTGGTTTCTCAATACATACAACTCGCGTATTTGAGAAAGTAACCTGCAAATTATATTTCTCATAAAGTGTTGTTTCAATTACTTCTTTTTGTACTTCACCGAAAAGGCGAATATATAGTTCATTATGAATATCGTCTTTCCACACTTTAATGAGCGGATCTTCTTCACATAGATCCATAAGTGCAGCGTATAGATCATGAATTCGTTCTTTTGGTACTGCTTCAATAGCAGCTTCCATTTGTGGTTCGGCAAAGTGAATGTCTTTTATATAATCCGTTCGTTCACCGATAATATCACCAATTTTAATATCACTCAGTCCCCACACTTTGCAAAATTCTCCGCTAGAAACGGTAGAAACTTGAACAGCATTTCCGTTATGAAACATGCATATTTTCTTAATCTTTTCTTTATGTGCCAGAGCTTCCCCGCGCTGTATATCAACATATTTTCTAACGTGTAAACGACCAGAAAAAACTCTTACATATGCAATCTTTTCCCCAGAAGGTTCACGTTCAATTTTAAACACAACACCGGATAATGTTTCATTTTCTGCCGACTTTTTAGCTGGAAATAAGGCTGAAATATTTTCGAGCAGTTCAGTTACACCCATACCTGTCATGGCTGAACCGAAAAAGATCGGGTACACATTTGCTTGCGCTATTTGTTTAATGAGTTCCTCTCTTAATAGTGTGCCCGGTACGATTTCATTATTTACATATGACTCAAGTAATGATTCATTATATGGTGCTAACAGTTCCATACAGTCGTCATATGATTTGTATTTAATAATTCGTGCTTCCTTTGTTCCTTCGTTTTCTACAGAGTAGAAAGGGAATGCTTCATTTGAAAGAACCTCTTTTATTTGTTTCATAACTTTTTCAGTATTTGCGCCATTACGATCAATTTTATTTACGAATAATATTGTTGGTATGTTTAGTTTCTGCAATGTCCGCATTAAAATTTTTGTTTGTGCTTGCACACCTTCAACAGCAGAAATAACTAAAATTGCACCGTCTAAAACGCGGAATGATCGCTCTACTTCAGCGATAAAATCAGCGTGTCCAGGTGTATCAATGACATTTACTTTTACATCATCAATAAAGAAAGATACAACAGATGCTTTAATCGTAATTCCGCGTTGTCTCTCTAATTCCATTGAGTCAGTTTGCGTACTTCCACTATCAACTCTGCCAATTTCTTTAATTACATTCGTTTCATAAAGAATACGCTCAGTCAAACTCGTCTTGCCAGCGTCTACGTGCGCGACAATCCCTATATTTATTGTTGTCATATGTGAATATCCTCATTTCATTTTCCATTTTTATCTCCTCATTTCTATTTGTGTATTGCCGCATTACAATCACTCTCCAGTCATTTAAATTAGTACTATTATAGTGCAATTAACATTTTTTGTAACGCGACAAAGCGTCTTAATTTGGAAAAATATAAATGAAAACAAAATGCTTGCATTCTAAATCGATATAGATTATATTAATTGACATATCAACTATTGATACATCAAACATTTTTTTTTTGCATGTAAAGGAGGGGTATTTTGACAAGTTCATGCTCGAAAGAAGCGATTATTTTATATAAATTACACTTTCTAAATAAAGAAGTAAGTTCAAAATTCGAAGGGTGTACGGGTATGAGCCAGTCTCGATTAGAGCTTATACTTCAGTTATATGAAGTAGGTGAAATTAGTCAAAAAGCACTTCAGCAAGAAGTGAATATTGATAATGCCGCAATTACAAGGCATTTAAAACAGCTAGAAGCAAATGGAATGATTACAAGACGTAAAAATCCAGATGATAACAGAATTACGTTAGTTTCTCTAACTGAAGAGGGACGAAATAAAATTCAAGTGTATCAGGAGGAAAAAGAACGTTTTGCAGCATCTGCATTTAAAGGATTAAGTGAAGAACAGCGCGATAATCTTTTAGCAATGTTAGACCGCATTCAAGAAAATATAAAAGAACTTTAAAAAAGGGAGAATTCAACTATGACTAACTCAGTACAAACAAATGATTTTAACGAAATTTTAACAGGACGCCGTTCAATTCGTAAGTACGATCCTTCAGTGAAAATTAGTAAAGAAGAAATGACAGAAATTCTTACAACAGCAACACTTGCACCATCATCTGTGAACATGCAACCATGGAGATTTTTAGTGATTGAAAGTGACGAAGCGAAAGCAACACTTGCGCCACTTGCGAAATTCAATCAATCTCAAGTAGAAACATCTTCAGCAATGATCGCTGTGTTTGGTGACTTAAACAACTTTGATAACGCAGAAGAAATTTACGGTACAGCAGTAGAGCGCGGTTTAATGCCAGCAGAAGTAAAAGAAGATCAAATGAAAAAACTTTCAGGTTACTTCTCAATGGTTACACCAGAAGTAATGAAAGATACTGTACTAATTGACGGTGGTCTTGTAGCGATGCAATTTATGTTAGCAGCTCGTGCTCATGGTTATGACACTTGTCCAATTGGCGGATTTGAAAAAGACCAAATCGCAGAAGCTTTCGGATTAGATAAAGAACGTCACGTACCAGTAATGTTAATTTCTATCGGAAAAGCTGCTGACAGTGGTTACCAATCAGTACGCCTTCCAATTGAAAAAGTTGCTGAGTGGAAGTAATTTTATAAATACAGAAATAAGTGAGATATGAGAGGGGAAACACCATGATTATTATTCACGCAATATTTCAAGTAGATCCAGCAAAACAACAATCATTTTTAGAAGAAATTCAGCCACTACTTCATGGCTCAAGAGAAGAAAGTGGAAATGTATCTTATGACTTATATAAAGATACAGAAAAAGAAAATGTATATACGATGGTAGAAGTATGGAAAGATGAAGAGGCAGTTGCGAGTCATAATACGAGTGAACACTTCACATCTTTCGTTAGCAAAGCACGACAATTTTTAACTGCGCCACTTGATATAAAAGTTTATAGTGGTGAACTAGTAAAATAATTAGTAGAAAAAAATGACTTTAGCGTATGGCTGAGGTCATCTTTTTTATTTTGATAGGAATATATTTACTTCTAACGTAATGTGTTATAATTCGGGAATAATATTTCTTGATTTTCTGAATTATTATAGGTGGGAGATAAATATATGAGTACATTAAAGAAAATTATTAACAATATTTCGAAGGTTATTATAGGAAAAGATGAATCGATTGAACTTGCAGCCATAGCTCTCATAGCAAGGAGGCATATGTTATTAGAAGATGTACCTGGGACGGGAAAAGGTGACATTAATATAAGTGAATGAAATTAACTGTAAATTAATTTTATTTACTTATATTTAATTACGTGGTAATGTATACTTACTTTTTTTATATCTTAACCAATGGAAAAAAGGTTGCCTTAGTAGAGTATTTCTCGTTAAATTCTTCATGAGATTATATTTGTTTCATTAATATAGAATGAATAAGAGATGTAATAGGGTTTAACCAATAACGAGTAGCATGTAAATAAAAAATTATAATTTATTTTTAAATTTTTGTAAGGGTGTGAAAATAGAATGAAACCGGTATTGAAAAACATACTTCTTTCCTATGTTTTTTCTGCAGTAGGGATGTGTTGGTTTCTGTTTCTGTTAGTTAGAGGAGGCGGAGATTGGTTATTGTCTTGGTTAGGTGTATTAATGGCATTTTTATCTTTATACACGATAATAGATTTATATTGTAAGTATACATACGATAAAAAATTAAGTAAATTGTTTATTAAAGCAACAGTTACTACCTTTAGTTTTGCGGTATTGGGAATCATCTTTGGTATTGTACACGAGCTATTACAGCCATGGAGTCTCAGTTTAATGGTTTGGTATTGGTTGTTAGTGTTACTTTTATTTTCAACGACTATAATATTATTAGTTTTTGTAGTATTTGTTAATCGTAAAAATTATAATATTCCTGGTAGATATAGAATACTTATATTGATTAATCTATTTCTTACGCTAGGACCAGTACTGTGGCCACTACTTCTTACTATTATAGGAAATGGTATGAACGCTAGTGCAGGATGGTAAAAGTGAATGAAGATTAGTAGTTTAAAGAAGTGAATGGAATAATAAGTTAATATAGGGTTTAAAGTATGTAAGAGAACGTGTTTTCATAAAATGAAGACACGTTCTTTTTTATTTTCTTACAGAACTTTTTCTCATCTGGTCGCCAAATTTTGAAAGTAAGTATTTCGTAAGGAATGGATAAGAAAAAAGAGAGTTTTATCATTTAGGATGAAAGTATAGCTTAAATCAATACGATATAAATAGAGGAGAGAAAGCCTTATGAAAAAATGTTATTCAATTAAGTTAGCGAGTTTAGCAGTTTTATTAGCGGGTACTACTTTATTCACACCAGGTTTTACTGTAAAAGCAGAGTCTACTCAAAATATTTCTAATTCGTCAGAAGCACATGACCAAAAGAATCGGAATGGTTGGAAACGAGTCATGCAGGAAACAATCCAAGTTGGAGCGCCAGGGGTATTAGCTAAGACATCTAATAACGGAAAAATTAGTAGTTATACTGCTGGTGTCGCGGATTTAAATAGTAAGAAACCAATGAAATCGGAATATCGCTTTCGGATTGGGAGTGTGACGAAGACTTTTACCGCTACGACTGTTCTTCAATTAGTAGGAGAAAATCGCGTGCAACTTGACGATCCAATTGAAAAGTGGCTACCGGGTCTCATTCAAGGAAATGGGTATGATGGCAATCAAATTACGATACGTCAACTTTTGAATCATACGAGTGGTATAGCTGAATACTTAAAGTCAAAAGACGCTGATATTATGAATTCGAAAAAAACGTATACAGCAGAAGAAATAGTGAAAATAGGACTTTCTCTACCTCCAGATTTTTCACCAGGTAAGGGATGGCTGTATTCAAACACAGGATACGTAATATTGGGAATGCTTATTGAAAAAATAACTGGAAATAGTTATGCGGAAGAAATTGAAAAGCGAATTATTGAACCTTTGGATCTGTCAAATACGTTTTTACCAGGGAATTCACCCGTTATTCCAGGTAAGAATCATGCTCGTGGATATATGAAAATTGATGAAAAAAGTGAGCTGAAAGATATGACGTATTATAATCCGAGTTTAGCTAATTCAGCTGGAGATATGATTTCTAATGCGGACGATCTAAATAAATTCTTTTCATTTTTACTTGGTGGTAAGTTACTGAAAGAACGTGAGCTAAAAGAAATGCTTACTACAGTTCCTATAGAAGGAAAAGGTGTTGGTGATGGATATGGCCTTGGGATCTATGAGACTAAACTTCCAAATGGTATTTCCGTTTGGGGTCACGGAGGATCAATTCCTGGGTTTATGACTTTTGCTGGTGGAGTAATTGGAGGCAAGCATACATTTGCTGTCAATGTTAACTCTTTAGGTCCGGTTGATATTCTTACACAGTTTAATAAAATGATGCAAATTGAATTTAAGAAATAAATGAAAAGAATGTGAATGGGATCCTGCTTTAAAGGACAGTATTAGCATTCATAGTATGACATCAAGTGTAATTCAATCGTATAGTTTAGTATAAAATAGGATGTCAGTTACACGACATCCTTTTTTATTGAGGACCAAAGAGGTATACTTTAAATTTTGAAAATTGTTATTTTTGCAATTATTACATATAATAAAGGGTATAGGGGTTGTACAAGAGAGTTATGAATGGAGAATACTTTAGTTTGTTAATTGTTTTTATTTTAATAAATAAAAGTAAATTGATTTGGAGTGAAATTCATTGGGAGAAAATCAGTTTAGATGGAGTAACAAGCAATTAAGAGAACATGTTGAAGTAATAGATGGCAAAAGAAATCCGCACATTTTATGTAAGAACGCAACTTATTTAAATTCCTATATGCGCGAGTGGGTGCAAGCAAATATTTGGATCTATGATGACCGGATTGTTTATGTAGGAGAAAAGCTGCCAGCGCAACTGCATGAATGTGAAGTCATTGATTGTAATGGAAAGTACGTAGTTCCAAGTTACATAGAACCGCATGCACATCCATATCAATTATATAATCCTGAAACGTTAGCGAATTATGCGATGCAGTTTGGGACAACGACTTTTATTAATGATAATTTAACTTTATTTTTCACATTACAACGTGAAGAAGCATTTCGTTTATTAGATGAATTTGAAAAGATTCCAGCAAGTATGTATTGGTGGTGTCGTTTTGATGGGCAAACTGAATTGCAAAAAGGGGAATCTTTATTTAATCGTGAAGAAATAATAGAGTGGCTTAAGCATAAAGCAGTTCTTCAAGGTGGCGAGCTAACAGCGTGGCCAAAGTTATTACATGGCGATGATGAAATGTTATATTGGGTGCAGGAAACGAAACGATTACATAAAAAAGTGGAAGGACATTTTCCAGGAGCATCTGAAACGACTTTAGCGAAATTAAAATTGTTAGGTACAGATTGTGATCATGAAGCGATGACAGGGCAGGAAGCTTTCATTCGTCTTATGCAAGGTTACACGGTTTCACTAAGAAATTCTTCAATCCGTCCAGATTTAGAAGTGTTACTAAAAGAATTGCTAGAACTAGGAGTAAAGCAGTTTGATAGATTCATTCTTACTACAGACGGCTCACATCCTTCGTTTTATGAAAATGGAATGACGAACGTAATGATAGCTACCGCGATAAAACAAGGAGTGCCAATAATAGATGCTTATCATATGGCAAGCTATAATATCGCTCGTTATTATAATATGGAACATCTACATGGTTCAATTGCGACAGGTAGAATAGCTAATATTAATATTTTGGAAAGTAAAGAAAACCCGGTTCCAATAAGTGTAATTGCAAAAGGAAAATGGGTGAAGCGTGACGGAATAAACAAAAGTGAATCAGTACAAATAGACTGGAGTAAATTTAAAGTAACTTCATTATTATTAAACTGGTCCATAGAAAAAGAGGATATGATTTTTTCTCATAAAATGGGTATACATTTATTGAATAACGTTATAACTAAACCATACACGAGTGAAATGGATTTAAACCGTGATGAACTTTCTCTAAATCATGATGAGTGTTTCCTTATGATGATTGCTCGTGATGGTACGTGGCGAGTGAATACAGTTGTAAAAGGCTTTGCAAATAAATTAGGAGGCCTTGCTAGCTCTTATTCTGGTACCGGTGACATCATTCTTATTGGGAAGAATAAAGAAGATATGCTTACAGCTTTTCATAGAGTGAAAGAGATTGGTGGGGGAATGGTAATAGCTGAAAAGAATGAAGTATTACACGAAATCGCATTACCATTGCTCGGGATTATGTCTAAGTTAAAAATGAATGAATTAATACAGGAAGAGAAACGGTTGGTGAAATTATTGCAAGAGCGTGGCTACGCGTATGATGATCCGGCATTTACCATTTTATTCTTTTCCGCGACGCACTTGCCTTTTATAAGAGTAACGCCTATAGGAATATATGATGTGAAAAATAGTAAGGTAGTGGCTTCACCGGTGAATTTAATAAAGCAATGTTAATATGAAAGGCCCTATAAAAGTCCCATTTATAGGGCCTTTCACATTATTAGCATAAGAATATTGTGAGCCTCAAATAATATAGTATCTAAATTACTTGAGGTGAAACGTAAGTATGAAAAAAATATTGTATATTTTAAGTGTATTTATATTATGTGTATCTATTCAACAAGTTGTACATTCTCAAACAGATGCACCAGAGCTATCTTCTGATTGTCTTGAAAAAAGGAAAATTCGAGATGAGAAGTATGTGAAAAATATTATGAGGGACATTCAATCTATGTTTGATTTAAATATTGATGAACACAGTTTTTGGGAAGTGAGCCAAAGAGACCTGGATGCTGCACATTTAATGTATGGCGGAAGAGAAAATGATTCTTATTATAATTCGCTAACTAAAATTTATAATAGTGGTGGATTTAGAGAGCAGCCTAGTTTATTTGTGGCAGTGCAAGAAGCATTTTTACTTTATAAAGAAAAAGATAATATCAATGTAATGAAACACTTAAATCTAGATATTGAAAAAGGGGAATGGATCGTTATAGAAACGAAAAAGAAGAAAGGGAAAAAAGTGAAATTCAAGCCGTTACAATGTGAAAAAGATTATTTGAAAAAGAGAAATGAGTAACATAATCTAAAATGAAATAACGGAAATTTTGAAGGGGTAAAATTCCGTTAAGAATTGTAAATGAGGCGGTAGAAATTACTAGTAATTTCGCCATAAAAAAACGTCATTTTAATGTTTAAAATGACGTTTTTTTATATCATTAAATCTTTTGCATCGCACTCTCAATTCTCTTCACTAAATCAGCAGACACTTTATGGAAATACCCTAAAACGACCTTACTAATATCATCGGATATAACTTTCAAATCACTAGCTAAGTTTTTAGCAAGATGTTCTTTTTCAATCGGTTTTAACTTCGCATAAAATTCACTAGGCTGCGTAAAGTCATCCTGTTTCGTAATAGAAGTTCTTTCAAGTTTACCTTCAACGTATCTTCCGTCACCGCTCGTTATTTGATTAGCAGGTGTCCAATTTTGTTGTTGGTTAATGGTCAATTTGCGAAATTCGGAACCAATTCTTCTTCTTTGAGAATCACTATAAATGTTAGCGCGTCCTTGCAGCATTTTATCATCTGATAGTTCTGCACCGTCTAGTAAATTAGAAGGAGAGAAGGCGACTTTTTCTACTTCTTCCATATAATTTCCAGGGTTTTTGTTTAATACCATTTTGCCTACTGGTATAAGAGGGTATGACTTTTCATCCCATACTTTTGTATCATCTAAAGGGTCATAAGAAAGATGTGATTCATCTTTCGGATCCATGAGCTGGACATATAACCCGTATTCCACTGGTTTACCATTTGCAATTGCATCATATAAATCTTTCCCGCTATAATCAGGGTTTTCAGCAGCCAGTTTATTCGCTTCCTCATTAGTAATGAATTGTACACCTTCAAATGGGTACCAATGATACTTTACATACTTGCGGTAACCTTCTTCATTTCTCCAAACATATGTATTAACACTATGTCCTGGGATGTGGCGCAGACTTTTGGCTGTACCAGCATCAGAGTATAAATGGACAACGAAATGAATGGATTCAGGTGCGCTAGCGACAAAGCTCCAGAATTTATTAGGGTCTATTAAGTTATTTATAGGTGAAGGTAACAACGCTTGAATCGTTTCAGGGAAACGCATCGGATCACGAACAGAAAAGACAGGAATGTGATTACATAAAAGATCGAAAATGCCTTCCTTTGTATAAAACTTTGTAGAAAAACCGCGCACATTTCTAGAAGTGTCAGGTGTTCCTTTCGTACTAACAGCTAATGAAAATCGAACCATAACAGGAACTTTCTCATTAGAATGTTGTAGAAAACTTAACTTTGTATGTTCAGACATTGGATAGATTGTTTGAAAATAACCGAACGCACCAAATCCTTTTACATGAACAGGTCTTTCTAAAATTTTTTCGTGAATAAATTCTTGTAACGTCTCGTGAAGTACACTATCTTGCTCTAGAACTGGTCCACGTGAACCAACTGTTTGTGAGTGAAGTGTAGCTTGTTCATTACGTTCTCCATTTTCATTAAAGCCTTTCCCTAGTATAGATTGCCCCTGTTTATCATAGTTTTCATCCATCGATATAGCCTCCAAATCTTTTTTGTCCATTGTTACTAAATATGATTTCATAGCCTTGATTATGTATGACACGCAAAGTCCAAAATGGTAACAGACCGCTAGATGAAAAAAATGCACATGTAGTGGACCTGTTGAAATAGAAGAAATTATGGAAAAATGAATATCGGGAAGAAAATTACTATTAAAATATTAATCTTAAAAATGAATTTATACATGAATTTATAGAGAATGAACATAAATAAACAAGGAAAATAACTAGGAGGAATTTAAAATGTCGGATTGGTTTCAATTAGATAAAGAATATATGATGCCTACATACTGTCGTACGAAGGTTGCGATAGAAAGAGGAGAAGGGTGCAAGCTTTATGATGTGGATGGTAAAGAGTATGTAGACTTATTTTCTGGTGTCGGAGTGAACGTATTAGGATATAATCACCCGAAAATTGTGCAAACGACAATGGAACAAGTTACAAAATCATTGCATCTTCCATTTCATTTTTTAAACCCAGTTGCGATTGAGTATGCAAAGAAATTAGTAGATTGCTCTTTAAAAAATGGAAAAGTCTTTTTTACAAACTCTGGTACGGAAGCGACAGAAACGACGTTGAAATTAATTGATAAATATAGAGCTAATACGGGTGTAGAACGTGAAGGAATCGTAGTGTTGAAAAATAGTTTCCACGGACGTACGTTAGGAGCACTTCATTTTACGAGACAAGAAAGTGTATATCAAAATTTCCCTAAAACATCTATACCAGCATATGAAGTAGAGCGTGAGAATATAGAGCAATTAGAAGAAACAATCGTTAAAGAAAATCCAATTGCGATTATGCTAGAGCCTGTATTAGGAAGCGGGGGGATATACCCTTTATCAAGTGAATATTTACATGGTGTTCAAAACTTATGTGATAAATATAATGTCATTCTTATCGTTGATGAAGTTCAAAGTGGTATGGGGAGAACTGGTAAACTATTCGCTTATCAAAATTTCAATATTACTCCGGATATTATTCAAATTGGTAAGGGGGCAGGAGGCGGGATACCGCTTGGCGGAATTATTGTAGGTGAAAAGTTATGTGATGTATTTGCACCAGGAGATCACGGCACAACGTTTGCTCATTCTTCAATGGGAACGGCTTTAGGATTAACGGTTTTAAATACATTGATTGACGATGGTTTAATGCAAGAAGCGTATGAAATGTCACACTATCTAAATGATAAATTGCAAGAAATTCAGAAAGAAAATTCTTATTATATTGGTGAAGTACGTCATGCTGGTATGATGTTTGGAATTAGTTTGAATGATACGAATGAAAATGTGAAGAAATTACAGGTAAAGCTAATGGAGAAAGGGATGTTAGTTGACGTTACACAAGGGAACATCATCCGTTTACTTCCGCCATATATAATTACAAAAGAAGAAATCGATACATTTGTTAATGAGTTTATCTCTTGTATGCATAGTTTAGCAGCTACAAGTGTTTAAAAACTTTAATGAAAAATCACCTTATTTTTAATGCAAATAGGAAGAAAATAGTGGTAAAAAAATAAATTTACGTAAAAAAATAAAAAGCTGAAAAAGGTACTCATATAGCGCCTTCTTCAGCTTTTTATAATACTAAAATTACTTAACTTAAAGAGCATCTCATTGGACAAATAATTAATTATGTGAAACAATAATAACAGATAAGGAGACATTAATTTTCCTTAAGTGCTTCGAATTAATTTATTCAATAAGAGAAGGTGTGCTTAAAGAAGTTAAATTAAACAAGGAGCTGTTTTATTATATGCAACAAAATAATGATTTAAATTTTGAACCTCAAGACGTTAATATTGTCAACTCTAAACAAGCCAGGAAAGCAGTAATTGCTACTGGTATAGGGAATGCAATGGAGTGGTTTGACTTCGGATTATACGCGTATTTAGCGGTTATTTTAAGTCAATTATTCTTCTCAGGTGTTGATAATAGTGGATTGCAACTTGTACTTACATTCGGTACATTTGCAGCAGCCTTTCTCGTTCGACCAATCGGAGGTGTATTCTTTGGTAGAATAGGAGATAAGTACGGCCGAAAAATCGTGTTAAGTACTACTATTATTTTAATGGCACTTTCTACATTATTCATCGCATTACTACCAACCTATGAACAAATTGGTGTATGGGCACCAATACTACTTTTAGTTGCCCGAATGATTCAAGGCTTCTCTACAGGCGGCGAATATTCAGGAGCAATGGTTTATATCGCAGAATCTTCTCCAGATAAAAAGCGTGGTATACTCGGTAGTGGTCTTGAAATTGGCACACTCTCAGGTTACATTGCTGCATCGGTAATTGTTACCATTTTGACGTTATTGTTAACAGATGAACAAATGCTCAGCTGGGGCTGGCGTATTCCTTTCTTAATAGCTGCACCAATTGGTTTGGTCGGTTTATATTTACGCCGTCATTTAGATGAATCTCCCATCTTTGAAGAGATGGAAAAAGCACAAGAGGAATCTGAAGACAACGAACAATTTTCGTTTATGGATATATTAAAATATCACAAAAAAGACTTCTTATTAAGCACAGTTATTGTCGCCTTCTTTAACATTACAAATTATATGATTCTTTCGTATATTCCTTCTTATCTAACTCAAGTACTTAAAGTCAAAGAAACAACTGGCTTATTAATTATTTCTATTACGATGGCACTTATGATTCCACTGGCACTTTATTTCGGTAAATTAAGTGATAAAATTGGTAATAAACGTGTCGTGCAAATTGGTTTACTTGGTTTAGCAGTATTTGCAATTCCAGCATTTTTACTAATAGGTAATGGACATATTGCAGCTATATTTGCAGGTATTTTCATTTTAGGATTCTTCCTAAGTGTATATGAAGGAACGCTACCTTCATTATTACCATCACTCTTTTTCACCGATGTACGTTATCGAGCACTTTCGATCTCATTTAATATTTCTGTATCGATATTCGGTGGAACAACACCGCTCGTATGTTCATACTTAGTTCATGCAACCGGTAACCCGCTTGCACCGGCATTTTATTTAGCAGGTGTAAGTATTATTGGATTAGTCGTATTTAGTGTATTATTCGTTACAACTTCAGGACGTGCACTTAAAGGTTCATATCCTACAGTTGAAACGAAAAAGGAAGCACATCTAATCGCTAAAGAAGACCCTGAAGAAACACTTTGGTGGCATGAAGAGTCGTTAGAAATTGAAGCAGGGAAAAACGCTTCAATTTAAAAAGTAATGTAGAAGTATAAAAAGACTCCTATGAAAATAGGAGTCTTTTTTGTTATGTTATTTCTTCCTTTTCTTCAAACTCTTCTGATACAAGTAAAGTTTATGAATCTCTTCCTTAAATTCCTGAAGTAGCATCATATCCTCACTATTTGAATAACGTACTGTATTATAAGCATTTACAATAATATGACTCTCAATATTTACATCTTCTTCACTATTTATTCTTTCTAACCATGCTTCAACAGTTTCTCCTCGTTTTCTATTTAAAGGAGGAGTTAATTTACTCTCCAGCTTAAAAATTTCTTTTCGAATTTCGTTATGTGGTGGTTTGTTTCGTTTAAATTGTTTTAAACTCATTCCTTCTTTGTCAGTGATGATAGTAGATTCGAAGGCAGGCATATTTGGCAAACTTAAATATTTTCGTTTTTTTATTATTTTCCAAACGACGTAAATAGCAATGGTTGTACATACTATTATTGTAATGCTATTTATGAGAGTTGGATCAAAAGAACGCTGTCCAAAGTCATCCTTAATTTGAGGATCCTTTAAATTCCCTTTATTCGACCAAAAATCGTCAGTTTCTTTTGATTCAGCTGCCGAAAATAACGGATTAATGGCGTATCCAAATCCTAAAGCAACTACTTGTACGGCATAAGAAAAAAGAAGCCGAATGTATGGGAAAATAGGAATGAGGAAAGCACTAATTATTCCAATCGTAATAAGAGAAGCGAAACGTAATAACTGCTGATTACGATTAGCCCCAGTTAACCAAAATGTAATCATTATGTGTAAGACTAACAGTAACAGTTTCCACAAAGGTGGAAAGGGCGCATAAAATATAGCTGAAACACCAAACCAAACAATACCGCTTAATGATTTTTGAACTGGATATCCTGGTCCGACTACATATACGATAAAGAAGAAAAGTGGTAACATTATTGTGCCAAATAGAGAGAAAGAGAGAAAGAGAGAACAACCGATTATTTGAGTAATTAACAGTATGACAAAACCTGTTGTTTTTTTCTTCATTAGTTTATGGATAAGAAATACTCCCATATAGCCTGTTGCTAAAAATATAGCAATACCGATGAGTTCATCTCTTTCCGTTAATAACGAAAGGAGGAGCAGCAGAATAAAGTCATTAATGTGATAAAGCCAAGTTTTCAAGCTTTTCCACCATCCCTTCGTTATTAATGAGAAACGTAGGCTGAGAGAGAAGAGGGAGTTCATTTCTCTGTAAACCAATGTATATCATTGTAGACGATCGTTCTCTTTTTCTCGTTACATAATGAAGAAATCCTTGTTTCGGAAGTAACGTACTATCATCTGAAATACGCGCTAATTCCTCTAAAGATATCCCGTAATGGGTTTGCCCTTCGTTTAATGGTAAGTGTAGAGGTCCACCTTCAACTAATACACTAATAAATAGTTCAAACGGTATTTGATGCTTCGTTGCGTATTGACAAATGTATGTTGCAAATGAAATAAGGTCTTCTATATTATCTTTCCAACCAAATCCGCGATCAGCAGCTAATGAAAGACAAATCGTCCAACTATAATTTTTTACAGGCTCATATTGCTTCGCCTGTAATGATTGCATTTTAGCAGATGCTTTCCAATGAATAGAACGGAAAGACTCACGTTCATATCGTTTAACTCCAATAATAGATGTTTCATCATTGTAAAAAGAAAAATTCGTTCGATAAGATCCGTTTAAAAGTTGCTGTAGTTCTTGTAGGCCTGCTACTTCTTTAGGAGAAGGGTACACAATAATTTCAGTCCTTAATTTATCAAAAATGGGCAAATGCACAGTTAAAAGATGAAAAGGATCTTTCAAGACACATTCGAACTGTTCAATTTGAAACACACCACGTTTCGTTGCAGTTAATGTTAAATCCCACTTTTGCGCCGAATGAGCAGGTTGTGAAAACGGGAAAGTGAATAGTGTTTTTGATATTTGTTCAATTCCTTGATCATTTTGTGGTAGTAGTGACGGATTTAAATGAAAATAACAAACACCGTTAACGAGTGGTATATTTGCTCCATTTTTTAAATGAATAAAAAACTGCCCAGATTCATTAGGAAAAAGCCGAGTAGTTTGTTTCCCATTTACGACTTCAAATGTTTTCTCTATGTAAGCGACATATTTATAAATGAAAATCGCAAATAAATAATAGAAGAAAAAGAGAAACATAATGATTCGTTGTGGCATAAAAAATGTAAATAGTATAGCGCCTGGGACAGTTAGTTGAATAATATGAAGTTGGAAAAATAAAGGTACAGTTACAACACGCTGTCCATTCATGTTTGTTCAATCTCCACCGGTACGTCAACTTCTTTTAAAATCCTTTGCATAATTTCATTTTTTATCGTACGTAATGCACCTTCCATTGATAAGACGATACGGTGATTCCAAACAGAAGGAACTAAAAATTGTATATCTTCAGGCGTGCAATATTCTCTGTCGCGTAAAAAGGCTAGTGCTTGAACTGCGCGTACTAAAGCTAATGTGGCACGCGGGCTTACACCATTGGCGATGTAATCATGATTTCTTGTAGCGTGAGCAAGTTTAATAATGTAATGTTCTAACGGTTCTGATACGAAAATTTCTTTTACTCGTTTCTGTGCTTCTAAAATATCATCTAAAGAAATAACAGATGTGATACTTTCTAGTGGTACATCGCTACGAAAACGTCGCATCATTTGTAGTTCATCCTCTGGAGACGGATAACCAATTGAAATCGTCATTAAAAAACGATCAAGCTGTGCATCTGGTAGAGGGAACGTTCCTTGTGATTCAATTGGATTTTGCGTTGCAATAACAAAGAACGGTTTCGGAAGAGGAGTAGATTGCTTTTCAAGCGTTACTTGTCGTTCTTCCATCGATTCTAATAAACTAGACTGTGTTCTAGGCATAGCGCGGTTAATTTCATCCGCAAGCAAAATGTTGGTCATGACTGGTCCAAGTCTTAACTCGAATTCGCTCGTTTTCGGATTGAAATATTCAATACCTGTTACATCACTCGGAAGTACATCCGGTGTAAATTGGACGCGAGAAAAATTACCACCTATACTTTTAGAAAGTGTTTTCGCAAGTAACGTTTTCCCCGTACCAGGCACATCCTCAAGCAGTACATGTCCATCAGCAAGCAATGAAACGAGTAATAGATCAATAACATTTTCTTTACCGACAAAAACGGATCCTATGTTTTCTTTCAATTTATTTATCATATGTATCATTCCTTTCAAAATATAAGCGGATATTTCTATATTTTAACAAATTATTCAGAAAATTTATATGATTTTTTAATTTAAAGAAATAGATATTAAGTTATTAAATTACCTTGCATATTTTGGAATATGATTATATAATATCGATATACGATGTATCGTTAGTCGATATATCAGGTAACGATGTATCGGAGGTGGTTATAATGAATGCGAAAGCGAAAAAATATATTCCGTTAACAGAGGCGACATATTACATATTGTTATCACTAGTGAAACCAATGCATGGTTACGGGATTATGCAAATGGTAGAAGAGATGACAAATGGAGAAGTAAAGCTCGGTCCAGGTACTTTATATGGGAATACGACAAAGTTACTAAAAGAGAAGTTAATAGTTGAAGTGGCCTCTACAGATAGAAAGAAGTGCTATGAGTTAACGCTACTTGGTAAAGAAGTATTAGAGCTAGAGTATAACAGGTTGCAGAGATCTGTAAGGAATGGGAATAGTATTTTAGGGGAGTGAATGGAAGATGGAGACTAAAAGGGTATTTAAGTTTTTTACGGCATGGAATTTAGAAAAAGAAGAAGCTTTTTTACGAAAGATGCATCAGCAAGGTTGGGCATTACAAAAATATAATTTAATGTATACGTTTAAGAAAACTGAGCCAAAAGATGTAATATACAAAGCTGATTTTAGATTAGTTTATAGAGATTCGAAAGAACAACAACAAGAGTATTTTGAAATATATGAAATGTCAGGTTGGGAACGTGTAACAAGTTTCACAAGATGGAATTATTTTTGTAAAGAAGTAGAAGAAGTAAATGAATTGCCTGATATTTACTCAGAAAAGGAGACGAGGATACAAAAACTAAATGAGTTATTAGTATTCTTTGTTATTATGTTAGCAGCTATATTACCATCAATGTACAATCTATTTATAAGCCCGATGGAATCAAGAGTGCCAATGTGGGCGAAAGCTATGACGGGTCTTACAGGTTGTATGTGGATATACTTCTTTATAAGACTCACTTGGAAAATTAAGAAATTAAAAAGTGAAATATTATAATAAAAAGTAGAGTTAAAAAGAAGTTGATGTTGTAGGGAAATACCGGGATTAACTTCTTTTGTTTCTATATAATTGTATTTTTGTTCACTCTTTTTTATATAATAAAAATCTATATAAAGGCACAGAATTAACAGTTACGAAGAACCACAAATAACCCAAAAATAATAAATGAAGAAAAAATGATTCATATCGAAGATCAAAAAAATAAAAGATGACTAAAGAGGTGTGGGGTGTAACTTATAATAAGGAAGAAAAACATTTTTTGATTAACATATTAAATCGAAAAACCCCCTACAGAAAATTGGTAGGGGGTAATAAAAATGTTTAAGAAAAAGACTGATTTTGAGCAGGTTTAATAAATTGTTCTGGATTTTCAACGAGTCCGCATACAGCGCATTGGACTCTGTATGTTGGTCCTTGATAAGCCATATGAAAAGCATTCATATTTTCATTTGTGTATTCCTCTTCTACTTGACCAGTTTGTGGATTTAACTTGACTGGTTTTACTTGTTGCTCAAGAATATTAAAGCGAGTACGGTTCGTTTTACAGCTTGGACATAGCATTGGTTCCATATGTATACACCTCCATTTGTAGCATTTCTTAAACTCATTAATTTTATGCAAGCAAAAAAACTTTCTCAATATAAATGGGTATTTAAAGTATTCAAAATTCAGAAAAAATAAAATATAATAAAAGTACGAACTGGTTATGTCCAAACCAAATCTCCTGTTTTATGCCAATAAGCTGGGGGGCCGAGAAATCGGCCTCATTTTTTTTTGCTCGTTGCTATAAGGAACAAGGTTTTTATGAGACATTTGTCGAAATTTTAGGGATGGATATAAAGGAGGATGTAAAATGAATTTAAAAATGAAGTACATCATTTTATATGTAGAAAAGTTTGAAGAATGTTTAAGATTTTATAAAGATATTTTACAGTTACCTATAAAAGCAGAGCATGGTACATATATTGAGTTTAATACTGGTTCTACAATTTTAGCGATGAACACGAGGCAAGATGTGAAAGAATTAACAGGACTACCACTTACAGAAGGCGAGTTACAATCTTCTCATTTTGAATTGGGATTCGTTGTTGATCATGTACAAGAAACAATCGAACAATTTAGAGAGCAAGGAATTAAGATCTTAGTTGAACCAATTGTGAAATCGTGGGGACAAACAATTGCATACATTGCCGATCCAGATGGGAATTATATTGAAATTTGCAGTTCATTAGAATAGAAGGAGAAAAAGAGATGGGGTTTCCGAAACTAGAAACAGAACGTTTACAATTAAGAGAACTTACACTACTCGATGCAGAAACTATGTTCCGTTATTTTTCAAAAGAATCTGTTATACGTTATTTCGGGATGGATTCTTTCGAAAATATTGAGCAAGCAAAAACGACTATTCAAACGTTTAAAAATCGTTATGAAGAGGGAACAGTATTTCGCTGGGGAATTGAGAAGAAGGGTACGGGCCAATTAATCGGAACGTGCGGATTTCATTTAATAAACAAGCATCATAAGCGAGCTGAAATTGGTTATGAATTAGACGATACATATTGGGGACAAGGGTATGCAACGGAAGCGTTACAGGCGATTTTAGGTTACGGATTTGAAACGTTACAACTTATAAGAATTGCAGCTGTTGTATATGTAGAAAATAAAGCTTCTCAAAAATTATTAAGTAAAGCAGGGTTTCAAGAAGAAGGATTACTTCGAAAACATATGATTCAAAATGGAGTTGCTCATGATACAATTTTATACTCGTTATTAAAAGAAGAGTGGAAGAAGTAATGAATACAAACGAGCTTATAAATATTATGAAGAAGCATAAAGAAAATAGATTCATTTTAGGTATAGATGGTTTAAGTCGATCGGGAAAGACAACATTTGTAACAAACTTAAAGGAAAATATGAAACAAGAAAGCATCCCGTTTCATATTTTTCATATTGATGATCATATAGTAGAGCGTAATAAACGATATCATACTGGCTATGAAGAATGGTATGAGTATTATTATTTGCAATGGGATATTGAGTCGCTTCGGCAGAAGTTTTTTCAGAAGTTACAAAATGAAACAAAACTGAAATTACCGTTCTATAATAATGAGACAGATTCAAGTGAGATGAAAAAAGTACAGATACCCATAGTAGGTGTAATTGTAATTGAAGGTGTTTTTCTACAGCGAAAAGAGTGGAGAGATTTCTTTCATTATATGGTGTATTTAGATTGTCCAAGAGAGACACGTTTTCTTCGGGAGAGTCCGGAAACGCAGAAGAACCTTTCAAAGTTTGAGAATAGGTATTGGAAAGCAGAGGGTTTTTACTTAGAAACGGAATTGCCGAAGGATCGGGCGGATTTAGTCATACAATGATTGGAAAATAGAAGGAGAACAGAATGAATATTTTATGGGATTTTGATGGGACGTTATTTGATACGTATCCAGTTTATACAAAAATTCTTTCTCAAGTTTTAGGGAAGGAAATAAGTGAAGAGGAAATCTATACAAAGTTAAAGGTTTCATTTTCTCACGTAATTGATTATTATAAAATATCTAAAAAACAATTAAATGAAATTGATGTATTAGAGAGTCGTATTATGATAGAAGATATAAAACCATTTGAAAAAGTGGAAGAGGTATTAAAGTTTGCCGATAAAAATGTCATTATGACTCATAAAGATAGAGCGGGGGTATTATCTATATTAAATCATTACGGCTGGAACAAATACTTCGTAGACATGGTTACAATTGACGATGGTTTCCCCCGAAAACCGAACGCTTTATCTTATGATCATTTGCATAAAAAGCACAATATTGATTTAGCTATTGGTGATAGAGAATTAGATTTATTACCTGCAAAAGAATTAGGTATTTCAACATGTATGTTTCAAGGGAACTGTGATGTAGCGAATTATTCTTTATCGCATTACTCGGAATTTTTTAACGTAGTGATTGATAGAGAGGTTATTTTATAAATAATTCAAATAAAACCTTTACTTTTTGCTTGAAAGTAGAGGTTATTTTCTATGCTTTATAAAAACTATAGAAAATTAATACTTTCTAGTAATTAGGAGGAGATTGGTATAACGATTTGAATTATATAGTTATAGATAAATCTATAGATGAAAAGATTTCAATAAAGCGAGTGATCACATGAGTATTTTCATTTTAGAAGATGATGTCATACAAGCACAGCAAATGAAGCGGCTAGTTGAAGAGATTTGTGAGGAGTATATGTTGCCTTTTGATTTTATAGAGGTAACTAGTAAAAGTGAAAACATTATTACGAACATTCCTAAGGCGAAGTATATCCCAATCTATTTTTTAGATATAGAGATAAAAAGAGAAGAGCGTAAAGGGTTACAAGTGGCACAAGAGATACGAAAGTATGATACGCAAGGAATTATTGTGTTTGTAACGACGCATTCTGAATTTGCACCTATTTCATATCAATATATGGTATCAGCTTTAACATTTATTGATAAAGGGTTGCCATACGAGGAGAGGCGTAACGTTTTTGAACAATGTTTACTACAGTATGAAGCGCGTAATAAGCGAATTATTCCGTCCGATGACTTTATCGTTGAAAATAGTAATGCGACTGTGCGAGTTCCGTTCCTTGTAGTTGAATATGTTATGACCGATGAACCACACCGTTTAGCATTAGTGACGTTAGATCGGATCGTTTATTTTTACGGAACTTTAAAGGAGATTGAAATAATAGATGAACGTTTATTTCGTTGTCATCAATCATATATCGTAAATACGAAGCAAATGTCTTCTTATGATGCGAAGCAAAAAATGATAGTTTTAAAAAGCGGGAAACGTATTCCAGTATCACGGCGTTTAGTGAGTAAAGTACGTAACATGTTAAAGGGTGAGATGTAATGTATATTTATGATATATTTGCAATACTGCTTACTAGTATAAGCCATACGTTTTTATACATTCAATTAATCCGGTACAATAGATTGTCATATAGAATGTTAATAGCTTTAAGTGCAGTATTCATTATTTTACTGGCTATTGTCGTAACAGTAACGAGATATCCAGAATTGAATAGTACGATTGTGTTGTTTTTAATAAGTTTAGGATTAATGCAAAATGAATTGAAATTTAAGCATAATGTATATTTTGCACTAGTGAGTATGGTAATTATTACGTTAGTGAAAATGTTGCTACTTGATTTAGGAATGAAAATCTTTATGTTAACAGCTTTTAATTTATATTTATGGACAGGTAGCGTTATTCATCTTATCGTATCGACACTTACTTTTATCGGTATTTTAGTAGCTCGTAAAAGAATCCAAAACATTGCTCAATATATAGTAGGTAGTCCGCTATACTATGTAACTTATATATTATTAATTGCCGGATTTATTATTGAACTAATTTTAACTCAGCCTTCTACTGCGTTTTTAGCACAATTAAATCAACAATACAGTGAAGTAAGTTATATTTCAGCTATTATTGTATTTTTATTATTACTAATCATTGTACTAATAAGCTCACACTTATCGAAAGAAAAGTTACGAGAAGAGCATGAAAAACGTTTAGATAAAGAGTTATTAGATTATGTGGAGAAATTAGAGGATATGCATGATGAGCTTGCTAGTTTCCGTCATGATTATATGAATGTATTACTATCGTTAGAAGAGGGAATACGTACAAAAAATGTGAAAGAAATTGAGCAAGTGTATTATGACGTTGTAGCTCCTACGTTAAAAACAATAAATGATCATGAACTTGATATTGCGAAATTATCTCGTATACATATTCCTGAAGTGAGAAGTGTATTAAGGGCGAAAGTTGGCACTGCCCAGCAACAACAAATAAAAGTACTGCTCGATATACCAGAGAACATTGAAAGTGTTTCAATGACGATCATTTCATTTATTCGCATCATTTCAGTTTTAGTAGACAATGCAATTGAAGAAGCAGTACATAGTGAGGAAAAGATTTTGTAAATCGCATTTTTTGAAATGGATTCACGACAATATTTTATCGTGCGTAATAGTTCAAAGAGTGAAGCGATTAATTTGCAAAAAATTTATGAGAAAAACCATTCAAGTAAAGAAGGAGCTCGAGGATACGGGCTATTCTCGTTAAAACGGATTATAAATAAAACAAATAACGCGACGTTAGAAACAACTTATGTAAGTCCTTATTTCACGCAAACATTCATACTAAAAGAGATGAAATGACCATCTATGATGAAAATGAAACCGAATAGGAAATAACTACATACTTCCTTCACTTATTTTTATACACTTCAAGTAAGAGGTGAAGCGAGATGAATGGTCTTATTTTTACAACAATGATTAGTTTTGGTTTACCGCTTGTAGCACTATTATATGCTGTTTGGAAGAAACGCTCTATTCCTTATATGTTAGGTGTATTGGCTTTTGTTGTATCACAAATATTGATCCGCATACCAATACTGAATTATGTAAATGGAACTAGCACAGATTTTCAAATGTTTTCAGTAATGCAGCCTGTATTATTTGTAATTTTGCTTAGTTTATCAGCTGGAATTTTTGAAGAGATAGCTCGTTTTATTGCAATGCGTTATTTTATGAAGCAACGAGATTGGCAGTCTGGTTTTTTATTTGGAGCAGGGCATGGTGGTATTGAGGCAGTGTTGATAGTTGGTATCCCGGTAATATCTCTATTATTGTCACAAACAGTCATTCAAAATGGTGACAGTTACTATTTCGGCGGTATTGAGCGCATCTTCGCGATGATATTGCATATTGGACTTTCCTTCATTGTATTACAAGCTGTCGTCCAAAAGAAATTCCGTTATGTTGTATATGCAATTCTCATCCATGGGACCGCAAATGCATTAGCTGGCATTATATCGCTATATGTACCAGGGAAAAACGGGATCATTATGTCAGAAGTTTCAATAGCAATTTGTACTTTAGTCGTTTTTAGCTATAGTTTTATTTTAAAAAGAAAGGGTGTATGAAAATGAGAAGAATGTTACTTATTATTATAAGTGCTATCGCGGCGTTCGCACTTGCAGCATGTACCGGTAATAAAGTAGATCAAAGTACATCAAAAAACTTTATTCCGAAGGCGGAAGAAATTGTATCATTATTAAATGAAGCAAAGTATAAAGAAGTACATGAAAAATTTGATAGTAAAATGAAATCAGCTTTATCAGAAGAGCAAATGAAAGAACTTACTCCTATAATTGAAAAAGCTGGTACATTCGAAAAAATTGAGAAAAAATCGATTGAAGAAAAAGATGGTTTATATACTGTTATTCTTGTAGCAAAGTATAGTAAAGAACAACGTACCTTTATCGTAACTTATAACGATAAAGAAGAAATAGCTGGGTTAGTAATTAGGTAGAAATGTAATGGCAGATAAGGTGGTTGTGTCCACTTTATCTGTTTTTTGTTTTAACCAAATTATGGTTATTCATGCTAATATAAACACATAGCTATAGAGAAGGGGTGGGTTAGTATGAAAACTGAAATAGTTCCTAAAGAAGTACAGCATAATAAGCTATATATCTTTACTCATCGGTATTTTATGTTTTCTGTTCGTTTTTGTAACTCCGACAAGGATAGCGAATGCAGGTAATATAGTGGGAGATTATATTACAGTTGCCCTCACTGTTGCAGGTATCATACTTTCTGTCATTACGATGACGAAAAAAACAGAGAAGAAGGGAATTGCTATTCTTTCATTAATACTGTCCTTATCCTTCTTTATATTTTGGATTATCGCGATTATTTTAGTTTTGACTGGTCGAGTTAGTTTTGCGCCATAATACCGAATAAAAAGAGTCCTTCATACGAGAAGGACTCTTTTTATTCACTTTCTTCTGGTTGATATTCTAAAATATCCCCTGGTTGGCATTCTAACGCTTTACAAATAGCATCTAAAGTTGTAATTCTAATTGCTTTTGCTTTTCCATTTTTTAATATAGAAAGGTTAGCCATTGTAATTCCAACCTTCTCCGAAAGTTCAGTTACACTCATTTTTCGTTTCGCTAACATTACATCAACATTAATTATTATTGCCATGTTATTCACCTCAGACCGTTAAATCATTTTCTGATTTTATATCTATCGCATCTTTTAAAAGTCTTTGGAGAACGGCAGCAAAGACTGCGATTACCATTGAAGCAAAGATTAGGAGCATGCCTATTATAATAATACCTGGTGCGTCATCTTTCTCCGCTATGAGATAGAAGAGTGGCATACCTATTACATATAATACACTAATTGTAACAGCGCATTGTTTAATCTTCTTTAAAGCTCTAACAGATAATTTCGAGAAGGCGTTACCTTTGTCAATGTAGCTTACAAGTTTAAAGGCTTGATATAGAGCAAAATAAAAAGGTATCACCGTTGCATATAGATTAATTAAAATAAGATATTTTATATATGCAATATCCGGGTACAATTCCGCTGCATAATTCCCGATATTAGGAATTAAAAATATACACAAAGCAAAAACAGGAATACCGATAAGGATAATTGCTGTCTTTAAAAAGAGTGTTGATCCTTGTTTCATATAAAGCACCTCATTTTTAAATTATCATTTTAATTTAACATAAATTTTATCGTTTAACAATAAATTCTTATTTATTTCAATCGGATTTTTATTGAGAAACAAATTTTAGTGAAGAGAATGATAAGACGTTTTTATAAAAAAGGTGTGGTCTCTAGTTATTTGAACATAAAAAGCTATGATATGTACCGTTCGTTGCTTTACTAATAAAAGAAAGTGAAGGTAATGATTGTTAGCTTCATGAAAATTGGGGACTAATAAAACATATATAAATGAATGTAAAACATACGGAGGAACAACAATGTCGAATTTGGGTTTACTGATGAAGAAGTTACTGTTAGTAGGAACAATCACACTAAGTATGTTATGTACTGAAAGCATGATGAATTATTATTCGGTGGAAGCTAAGGTGAAACAAGTAGAACGGCAACCGAAAAATGTAATCATAATGGTTATGGACGGAACGAGTTCTTCAGCAACGACATTAGCTCGCTTGTATAAAGGGAAACCACTTGCATTAGATGAAATGGTAACAGGAGGAGTTCGTACCTATTCGGCGGAATCGGCTATAACAGACTCAGCCCCAGCAGCTACAGCTTTAGCGACGGGGAATAAATCGAATTCAGGATATGTAGGTATATTACCTTCTATTGTAAGTTCACCTGGCTTAAAATCAATAAAAGAAGAGGACAAGTTACGTCCAGTTGCCAATGTTCTAGAAGGTGCTAAACGCACTGGTCGTGCAACTGGAATAGTTGCTACAGCTGAAATTCAGCATGCTACTCCCGCTGGATTTTCTGCTCACCATATTAACCGTAAGCGTTTTGACGTAATTGCGGAGCAGCAAGTGTATCAAAATATAGATGTTGTATTAGGTGGGGGAAAAGAGGCACTGCTACCTATAAAAAGAAAAGATGGTGAAGATTTAGTAAAGGTGATTCAAGACAAAGGATACGACTTTGTTGAAACGAAAGATGCATTATTGAACTCTAAATCTAAGAAAATTTGGGGCTCTTTCTCACATAATGCTCTTGCGTTTGATATGGATCGTGAAGCAACAAATCCGGAGCAACCAACACTTTCTCAAATGACGGAAAAAGCAATTCAAACACTATCAAAAGAAAAAGATGGTTTCTTTTTATTTGTAGAGGGAAGTAAGCCAGACTGGGCAGCTCATGTGAACGATCCAATAGGGATGATTAGTGATGTATTAGCATTTGATAACGCAGTTGCAGAAGCATTGGAATTTGCAAAAAAAGACGGTAATACGATGTTAATAGCTGTAACTGATCATGGTAACAGCGGTATTTCTATTGGGAATGCGAATACGACAAAAGGCTATAATATTACGCCAGTCTCTGCATACATTGGTCCATTAAAAAAGTCGAAAATGACACTTGAAGGTGCTACAAATAACCTAAAATCTGATTTATCAAATGTAGAAGATGTAGCTAAATTATACGGTTTGGACGATTTAACTTATGATGAAAAAGAAAGAGTAAAAGCAGCAAAAAAGAAATCGGATATGGGTCCAATACTTACTACATTATTAGCCAATCGTGCGAACATTGGCTTCACAACAGGAGGGCATACAGGTGAGGATGTGTTTTTATATTCTTACGGTCCTCAAAAGCCATACGGTTTGATTCAAAACACAGACGTTGCGAAGACGATGGCGAAAGCAATGGACTTTAACTTAGAAGAAGTAACAAACAAATTATTTGTAGAGAGTGAATTTGCCTTTAAACGAAAAGGTGCAACAGTAACAATAGATAATACTGATGCAGAAAACCCGGTGCTCATAGTAAAACGTAATAATGTAAAAGCTCAATTCTTTGTAAATAAAAATATAATTCGTATTAAGAATAAAGAATATGAATTAAGTAGTGTCATTGTAGAAAGCAATGGCAAGTTCTATATACCAGAAGAAGCAATCCATTTATTCATAAAATATTCTCATTAAAAAAAGCCAATTCCTTAGCTAGTACTTAGGAATTGGCTTTTTTTTAATGAGATTTTACTCGAAAAAAAGAGGAAAGAGAATCATAACTTCTAGAGTAGACTTCCTGTAAATATACCTATTGTATGTTTTTCACCCTCCAAAAATATTTCTCAACATTTTAGTCTTCTAAAAAGATTGAATATTCGTATTATAACGAATATTATGTTGCTATCGGCAAAAAAAACGATAATTCGCAGACACTGGGGAGGAAATGCATTGAAAAAGAATAAGAAGTTAAAACCATTATCAGTTTTAGCAACAGCAGCAGTACTAAGTAGTAGTTTTGCTTTTGGAAGTCATGCAGCGTATGCTGATACGCCACCATCTCTACCAATTGATGAGCATTTAATACCTGAAGAGCGTTTGGCAGAAGCGCTGAAACAACGAGGAGTAATTGATCAATCTGCATCACAAGCTGAGACATCAAAGGCTGTCGAAAATTATGTTGAGAAAAAGAAAGGGGAAAACCCTGGGAAAGAAATCTTGACAGGAGATAGTCTTACGCAAGAAGCTTCTGATTTTATGAAAAAAGTAAAAGATACAAAAATGAAGGAAAATGAACAGGCGCAGCAACCTGAAGTAGGACCAGTGGCTGGACAAGATGCAGGTTTGAATTCTAGAAAACTAAATGGAAAAGTACCTACTACACCAGCGAAGCAAGAAGAGTACAATGGAGCTGTTCGAAAAGATAAAGTGCTTGTTTTACTCGTAGAATTTAGCGATTTTAAGCATAATAATATTGATCAAGAACCGGGTTACATGTATTCTAAGGACTTTAATCGTGAACATTATCAAAAAATGTTATTTGGTGATGAGCAATTTACGTTATTTGATGGATCGAAGATTAACACTTTTAAACAATATTATGAGGAGCAATCTGGCGGAAGCTACACAGTTGATGGCACTGTAACCGAATGGCTTACTGTTCCAGGAAAAGCTTCAGATTATGGTGCGGATGCGGGAACTGGTCATGATAATAAAGGTCCTTTAGGGCCACGCGATTTTGTGAAAGAAGCATTAAAAGCAGCTGTAGCAAAAGGCATTAATTTAGCTGATTATGATCAATTTGATCAATACGATCAAGATGGTGATGGAAATAAAAACGAGCCAGATGGAATTATTGACCACCTAATGGTTGTACATGCGGGCGTAGGTCAAGAAGCTGGCGGTGGTAAATTGAAAGATGATGCGATTTGGTCTCATCGTTCAAAACTAGGATCAAAACCATATGCGATAGATGGTACGAAATCTTCTGTTTCAAATTGGGGCGGAAAGATGGCGGCATATGATTATACAATCGAGCCTGAAGACGGAGCAGTTGGTGTGTTTGCACATGAGTATGGTCATGATTTAGGCTTACCAGATGAATATGATACAAAGTATTCAGGGCAAGGTGAACCTGTTGAATCATGGTCCCTTATGAGCGGCGGTAGCTGGGCTGGAAAAATTGCGGGAACAGAGCCAACAAGTTTCTCGCCACAAAATAAAGAGTTTTTCCAAAAGAATATGAAGGGTAACTGGGCGAATATCGTTGAGGTAGATTATGATAAACTGCGCACAGGAATCGGTACTGCAACATTTTTAGATCAAAGTGTTACAAAATCAAAACGACCAGGAATCGTTCGTGTTAACTTGCCAGACAAAGATATAAAAAACATCGAATCAGCATTTGGTAAGAAGTTTTATTACAGCACAAAAGGAAATGACATTCATACAACACTAGAGACACCAGTATTTGACTTAACGACTGCAACGGATGCTAAGTTTGATTATAAGGCATTTTATGAATTGGAAGCGAAGTATGATTTCCTTGACGTAAATGCGATTGCAGAAGATGGAACGAAGACACGTATTGATAGAATAGGCGAAAAAGATGTAAAAGGCGGCGTAGATACAACAGATGGTAAGTGGGTTGATAAATCATATGATTTAAGCCAATTTAAAGGGAAGAAAGTAAAACTGCAATTTGAGTATGTAACAGATATTGCAGTAGCTTATAAAGGATTTGCGTTAGACAATGCAGCATTAACTGTAGATGGAAAAGTTGTTTTCTCTGATGACGCAGAAGGCCAGCCAGCAATGACGCTAAAAGGATTTACTGTGTCTAACGGATTTGAACAGAAAAAACATAACTACTATATCGAGTGGCGAAATTACGCTGGGTCTGACACGGCGCTACAACATGCACGTGGTCCAGTATTTAATACAGGAATGGTTGTATGGTATGCGGATCAAAGCTTTACAGATAACTGGGTAGGCGTTCATCCAGGCGAAGGATTCCTTGGGGTAGTTGATTCTCATCCAGAGGCAATCGTAGGAACATTAAATGGACAACCAACTGTGAAGAGCAGTACGCGTTATCAAATTGCCGATGCGGCATTCTCATTTGATCAAACGCCAGCATGGAAAGTAAATTCGCCAACCCGCGGTATCTTTGATTATAAAGGATTGCCAGGCGTTGCAAAATTTGATGATTCTAAGCAATACATCAACAGTGTTATTCCAGATGCCGGGCGTAAGTTGCCGAAGCTTGGATTGAAGTTTGAAGTAGTAGGTCAAGCTGAAGACAAGTCTGCAGGTGCAGTTTGGATCCATCGCTAAAATAAAATGAAAAGGAGCTGCCATAAGTCGGTGAAACCTGACTTATGGCAGCTCTTTTCTTCTTGTGAGAAAAAACTGTTACATAAATACAAATCGAAAAAATTACCATTTAAAAAAATGAAAAGATGTGCAGAAGTGAAAAAGTCCTCTGCTTTTTTATATATTTATTGGAAAAAATAGATGTTTCTTTTATAATTGAAATGCTCCATCAGTCCGATTATATAAGCTTTTTTGACCGTAAGTAATTTGTAAGTAATGAGTAAGAAAAAAGAGATTTTTATATTATATAATATTTATTACAGCTACTTTTAACACCTGATACTAATAGTATGCTATAATGTGAATTAGCAACATAAAGGAAAGGAATTAGACCAATGACATTAGAAAATACTAAAAATTTAAAAAAACAAGTTGCTCCTTATGAAAAATCAACGATTAAAAAAAGTGTGTGGCAACTTATTAACACAATCGTGCCATTCATTATTTTATGGTACCTTGCTTATAAAAGTTTGTCCGTTTCTTATTGGTTATCGTTAGTTCCATCTCTGTTAGCCGCCGGTTTTATGACACGGATTTTCATTATTTTTCATGATTGTACCCATTATTCATTCTTTAAAAGTCGTCGTGCGAATAGAATAGTAGGGACATGTATGGGTGTGTTAACTTTATTCCCGTTTGATCAATGGGGGCATGAGCATTCTATTCATCACGCTACAAGTGGTAATTTGGATAAGAGAGGTACAGGAGATATTTGGACGCTTACAGTGGATGAATATTTAGCTGCGCCATTTAGACTTCGTTTAGCATATCGCTTATATCGCAATCCATTCGTTATGTTTGGATTAGGTCCGATTTATGTTTTCTTACTTAAAAATAGATTTAACCGAAAAGGTGCTAGACAGAAAGAACGTATGAATACTTATTTGACGAATATTATAATCGTTGCTTTAATAGCTATACTTTGCTGGGCAATTGGGTGGCAATCGTTTCTGTTAGTGCATGGCACTATATTCTTAATAGCAGGTTCAGTAGGAATTTGGCTGTTTTACGTACAGCACACATTCGAGGATTCTTATTTTGAAGAGGATAAAGATTGGGAATATGTGAAAGCGGCAGTGGAAGGAAGTTCATTTTATAAACTTCCAAAAATCTTGCAATTTCTAACTGGTAATATTGGATTCCATCATGTTCACCATTTAAGTCCAAGAGTACCTAACTATAAACTAGAAGAGGCACACAATAATACGCTTCCGTTAAAAAATGTACCAACGATTACACTTGCTA
Source organism: Bacillus sp. 16GRE42 (assembly GCF_019837435.1). Classification (NCBI taxonomy): domain Bacteria; kingdom Bacillati; phylum Bacillota; class Bacilli; order Caryophanales; family Bacillaceae; genus Bacillus; species Bacillus sp. 16GRE42. The sequence goes on along the minus strand of NZ_JADAXF010000001.1, from coordinate 507,721 downwards.
CAAGCTTACGATCACTTCGTTTTCGTCTTTGGGATGAGAAAAGTAACAATTTTGTTACCTTTAAAGAATTCAAAAAAATAATTAAAAACAATGTTTCTGTTCGAGTGAAATCTGAACTATAATTTCATCGTATATAAAAAACTCTCCTTAATCATTTTCGATTTAAGGGGAGTTTTTGTTTAAATAAAAGATGTCTGATAAGAAGAAAACTTAAATAATTTAAAATGTAATCGAAGAGGGTTAGGAAATGCTCGTACTTAGGCAAAAATATAAGGTAACCGTAAATATATTATGTTAACAATTTGGGGAGTTATGAATTATTTTATATTATTATGACTGTTCATACATCCGCCGATAATTAATAGCAAAGGGGGATAGTAGAAAATACTTATAGAATAATATTTGAAAAAAAGGCAAAAAGCTATTCTTTCGTAAGAATAGCTTTTTTGTAAATGTCCTTAGTTTGATGAGCATGGGATAGAATCTGAAACATAAGAATTCACAAAGATAAGAATTCACAAAGATAAGAATTCACAAAGATAAGAAGCTTTTATTTACTACCTGGAATTAAAGTAGCTGTTAATTTAATAGTAAAAGATTAAAAGCTATTATTTCTCCCAAAGCTCAATTAGACGACCTTCAGGATCTTTAATCCAAATAAACTTTCCGAATTCACTAATTTCTTCTTTCTTTTCAAGCGGTACGCCAATATGTTCAAGATGCTGAATAGTCTCATTCATATTATGTACTTGGAAATTTAACATCACTTGCTGTTCTGTTGGAAAATAATTATCATCTTCGGTAAAGAAAGAAAGAATAGTTTCATTTCCTAATTGCGGTTTAATCACAGTCCCATTCCAATTGTCTATTTCAATTTTCAACACTTCGCTGTACCATTTTTTTATAACATCAATATTTTTAGTTCTCCAAAATATTCCCCCGAAACCTTTTATCATCGTAGATAACCCCTGTCTATTTTTGAATTTTTTGGCTTTATATATTCAATATATCAAAACAGTGATAGTAAGGAAAATTATTAACTTATAAACAGTAAGAAATCAAAATTGCTAGTAGTATGGACTGTTGAAATGATACAGACATCATTCTTCGCATAACTTGAAATCAAAGAAAAAGAGTATAGAAATACTGACTTGTCTTCCAAAAGTAAAGGGAAATGAAGGAACGAAAGAAAAAGTGAAAATGATAAAAGATAAAAGACCGCATATGAATTGAAAGCCATGTGCGGTCTTTTATATATAAGTATAGTATTACATAGTCTCACTAATTTTAGTTTCACTATGAGTATTAGCAGAAATTCTTTTCTTAACTTTAAAGTGATAGTAGGTGTAGCAAAAGATGATAAATGGTACAGTGCAATAGATTCCAAGTCGTTGTTCAGGGATAAAGATAAGACTGATTAATATAATGCCATACAATCCAAATCCAAGAATTGGTACGAGAGGATAAAGTGGAGTTTTGAATTTTAAGTCTTGTAATTTTCCACCTTCGGCTAAATAATGTTTACGGAAAAAGAATTGAGAAACACAAATTGACATCCAAACAATTATAGTTATGACGCCAGAAATGGAAATTAACCATAAGTAAACTATTTCGGCAGCTACAACGCTCGTCAAAAGAGAAAAAGCAGAAATAGCGATCGTCATAATTAAAGCGTTTAAAGGGATTCCTCGTGATGAGAATTTCTTTAGAAAGGCAGGAGCCACTTCATTTTACAAGCTTACGTTCACTTCGCTTCCGTCTTTGGGATGAGAAAAGTAACAATTTTGTTAGCTTTAAAGAAGTCAAAAATATAATTAAAAATAATGTTTCTGTTCGGGTGAAATCTGAACTATAATTTTATCGTTTATAAAAGACTCTCCTTAATTCTTTTTATTTAAGGAGAGTTTTTATTTAAATAATAGTTTTTATGAGGGGAGTTCAAATCCTAATTGGAGTTTAATCACAGCCATAGTTTAATTTTCAGGTAATTAAAAAAGAAAAGTTAATATTTTTTTGATTAAGCTTTCAAATTATTGTCGTTAGTATATTTTTATTTTTAGAAAATTGAATAAACAGATTGATTTCATTTTAAATTTTTGTTAAATTGATAGGTAATTGAGCGTACTAATATATTACAAGTCAAGTTGAGGTGAGTTATGGTACAGTCCATTGATAGAGCGATAAGTATTATAAAGTTGTTAAATTCTACAAATGAAAAAGAGTATTGGGCTATTTCTGATATTGCGGACAGAACACATCTCCCCGTTAGTACAGTACATAGATTACTTAACTCTTTAATCGAGCATGGGTTAGTTACGCAAATTTCAGAAACGAAACAGTACAAAATTGGGCCAATGTGGATGGAAATAGGATTACGTCAACTGGAGAAGGTAGACTACAGATCGGTTGCAAGAGAAGTGATGAAGCGGTTAGCCTCTGAAGTGGAAGAAAGTGTTTATTTGAACATTCCAAATGGCACACATTCTATTATCATTGAAAGAATGGATAGCCCTTTAAAAATTCGAGTTATTGATAACTTAGGGGAACAAATTCCACTTTCAATTGGTGCCGCAAATAAAACGATGCTTGCCAATATGAAAACGAATGAAATGGAACATATTGTAGAACATTTACTTTCTTCATTACCAGAACAAAAGCACATTCTTTTAGATCAAATAAAGCAAATAAAAACTGAAGGATATGCGGTAAGTTATGGTGAAAAAACAGAAGGGACAGCTTCAGTAGCTGCACCTATTATCGGATTTAATCATAAAGTAGTAGGAGCATTAAGTGTTGGGTTAATTAGTCATCGCATAAATGATGATCGACTATCTTTTCTTATTAGTAAGGTAAAACAAGCAGCTCATGAAATATCAATAAAAATCGGCAGTACATCAGAACTATAATTTTGATAACTGTCGTCATTTTTTATTCATATACTGGAATTCATTTTCATAATGCGGAAAAATAGGAGGGGGTTACATGTCAAAGTGGCAATCAAAAGAACAATTGATTCAATTATTAAGCAGTCTTGTTGAAATTCCTAGTATTACAGGTACAGAAGCCGAAGTGATATTGCCAGACTTTGTTGTGGAGCAATTATCTGATTTACAGTACTTCAAAGAAAACCCACATCATTTGCAAAAAAATCCGACGGGGGACGGACGATTTTTTGTTACAGCCCTAGTAAAGAAAAGCGATAGTACGAAAAATACAGTAATTCTAGTTAGTCACTTTGATGTTGTAGATGTACAAGATTACGGAGTGTGGAAAGAAAATGCATTCAATCCTAAAAAGTTAACGTCTATGTTTTATTCTCATAAAGATGAACTACCAGATCAAGTACGTGAAGATATAGAACAAGGGGATTGGCTATTTGGTAGAGGAACAATGGACATGAAATGCGGCCTCGCATTACAAATGGCAATGATTGAGCAAGCTTGTGTAGGAAGATTTGACGGAAATGTTCTTTTAGTAGCTGTTCCAGATGAAGAAGTGAACTCGGTGGGGATGAGGGCTGCTGTTCCAAGATTATTAGAGTTAGCAAGAGAACACGATTTAGATTATAAAACGGTATTAAATTCAGAGCCTATGTTTTCACGACATCCTGGTGACCAAAATAAGTATATTTATACTGGTTCTATTGGTAAAGTGTTACCTGGATTTCTTTGCTATGGCAAAGAAACTCATGTAGGTGAACCATTTGCAGGTTTAAATGGGAGTTATATGGCTGCTTTATTAACGGCTGAATTAGAATTGAATACGGACCTTTGTGATGTTGTAGAAGGAGAAGCGAGTCCTCCGCCAACTAACTTACTTCAACGGGACTTAAAGGAGGATTATTCTGTACAAATTCCGCATCGTGCCGTCACATTGTTCAATTTGTTTTTACTAGAAAAAACGATGACAGATGTCGTTTCATTGTTACGTCAAAAAGTAACGAAAGTAGCAGAGAAAATAGAAGAATCATATGAAAAGCAAGCATATCGTTTTTCTAAATATAATCCGTTTATACCGCCTAATATGAAAGTAAATGTTTTAACGTATGAAGAGCTTATCGCTTATGCAATTGAACAACATGGGCAAGAGAAAATAGATGATATTCAATCTAGTATAATAAAAAATAGAGAAGATCAAGATGATCGTGCGGTAACAATTGATTTAGTAGATAAACTAGCTATTTTATGTAAAGAAAAGGCTCCGATGATTGTACTTTTCTTTGCTCCGCCATATTATCCAGCTGTAAGTTCACGCAACAACTTGTTAATTAAAGAAGTAGTTGCAGAAATGGAAAAGTATGCTCACTACAATCATAACATTACATTTAAAAACCAAAACTATTTTGGAGGAATTTCAGATTTGAGCTATGTGGGCTTACAGAATCCACTAGATTCAATGAGTTCACTTGTAGACAATATGCCATTATGGGATAAAGGTTACTCGATTCCGCTTCAGGAATTGGAAGAGTTTGACGTTCCAGTATTAAATATGGGACCGGTAGGAAAAGATGCACATCAATGGACAGAACGTTTAGATGTAAATTACGCATTTGAAACGCTATTAGATATGTTACCGAAATGCATTGAAAAATTATTAGTTTCTAATAAAATTACACAATCATAGTAGGGAATAAGGAAGGGGTAAAACTAAAATTTCAAAAGAAGATATAAATAAAATTATTGTAGTATAATCAAAAGAACGGACAAACTCAAGCATCTATGAGTTTGTCCATTTATTATTTAGTGAAAACCGGAGAGTATGTAATCCACTATTTTCTAGTTGAACTCATGTGAATTTATAGCTAACGTAATCTCTTTTATCGTTTTACTTTTTCGTTTGACCAGATAGTTCAACAGACTTTTGTGTACAGCGCTGCATTGCTGAAATAATTGCAGTTCGTAATCCTTTTTCCTCTAATGTTGCTACAGCTTCTATCGTTGTTCCGCCAGGAGAACACACCATATCTTTCAATTCACCTGGATGTATGCCTGTTTCTAGTACCATTTTTGCAGAGCCCAATACAGATTGAGCTGCGAATTTATATGCTTGATTTCTAGGCATACCTTCTAGTACAGCAGCATCTGCCATCGCCTCTATAATCATATATACGTATGCTGGCGACGAACCACTTACAGATGTTACAACGTCCATTAATTTTTCGCTTACGATCTCTGTTTGACCAAAGCTATTGAAAATGTTTAGCACATCTTCTAAATCTTTTTCTGTCACCACTTCATTAGGGCATAGCGCAGACATACCTTCTCCAACAAGAGCAGGGGTGTTAGGCATTACTCTTACAACCTTTAATTTTTTAGCAAAAGCTTCTTCAGTACTTTTAATGTTTTTCCCGGCAGCGATCGTTACGACGATAACATCATTTTTGATTACTTCTTTTATTTCGTTAATGATTGATGCGTATAGGTCTGGTTTAATTGATAAAATTAAAATATCAGCATTTTTAGCTACTTCATTGTTGTCAGTAGTTGTAGTTAGCCCATATTTTTCACTAGCATTTTTTAAATTCGTATTGTTTAAATCCGAACAAATAATATTATTTGCAGACACTATCTTTTTGTTTAGCATCCCACCAATCATAGCCATTCCCATATTTCCGCAACCGATGAATCCAATTTGTTTATCCATAATAACTCAATCTTGCTCCTTTTATAATAAATTATATTCTTTTGAAATTGTTATCTTAAAATAACAATGACATCTCCATGCAATATAAAGAAACATTCTAAGAGAATATATTCCTTTTTGCAACACTAAAAGATAAAAAACAATTATATTCGACATTCTGTAAATATATACACTATAATTTAAGGTATTATGTTTATGAATATGAGTTAAACTTATATCGATTTATATTTTCATTCAGTAGATCAATAATTTCATGCAAGTAACTTGCCGCTCTATTTATTTTTAAAAATACTTCTTGACACCAAATCAAACTATATCGCATAATATAAAAAATTAAACCGAAAATCGTTGAAGGGAAATAGTACATATGTCTTCTTGCGAAAGAGAGTGGAATTCACCGGCTGAAAGATTCCTCGTATAGAATATATCGAACCTATCCCTGAGTCTTAAATGAAAGTTTAGGCGTTCGCCTGCGTTATAGGCGCCAAGTGGATATCTATGTATATCAATTAAGGTGGTACCGCGGAACAATGACCGTTTCGTCCTTTTTATTTTATTAAGGGCGAAGCGGTCATTTTTATTTTGCTCTTAAATAGGCTAGGCGCAGCATTGAAAAGAATAGAATCGCTGCAAGCTGTATAAATAGAAGTGTAATTTATAAAAAACTTTGATTTTAGACTTGGGGGATAAAAAAGTGAAAAAACAACGAATTGTTGTAAAGATTGGGAGTAGTTCCTTGGCAGATAGTCACGGAGGCATTTCTAAAGAACAACTTTCAGATCACGTTGCCGCATTGGCTCGATTGAAAGATGAAGGGCATGAAGTTTTGTTAATTACATCTGGGGCTGTCGCTGCAGGTTTTTCGGCTCTAGGATATCCTAGCAGACCTGTGACAATTAAAGGAAAACAGGCTGCTGCAGCTGTCGGACAAAGTTTGTTAATGCAGGCGTACACGGAGGAATTTCGTAAATATGGTATCGTTACTGCGCAATTATTGCTGACGAGAAGTGATTTTTCTAGAAAAGAACAATATAGTAATGCTTACGCTACTTTAGGAGAGTTACTAAACCGTTCCGCTCTTCCAATCATAAATGAAAATGATTCCATCTCTTTAGAAGAGCTAACGTTCGGTGATAATGATATGCTGTCAGCTTTAGTTAGCGGACTTGTTTCGGCGGATTCGCTTATGATTTTTACGGATGTGAACGGTCTATATGACAAAAATCCTCAGAAAAATGAGGATGCGAAAAAATATTATTCCCTTCCTGAAGTTACGGAAGAAATCGCTTCTCTTGCAGGAGATGCTGGTTCAAAACTTGGGACTGGCGGTATGAAATCAAAAATTGATGCTGCGAAGACAGCACTTTCTCTCGGCGTAAGTGTATTTATCGGAACTGGACGTGGACAAGAGAAATTTGTAGATGTTTTGAAGGGAAAAGGTGATGGAACGTATATCGGTAATGCTCCTCAAAAAGAAATGAAGATGAACAAGCAATGGATCGCCTTGCATTCACTTGTTAGCGGACAAATTGAAATAGACGCCGGAGCAGCTACTGCTATCATTCAACATGGTAAGAGTCTTCTTCCTGCTGGCGTTACGAATGTGTCAGGATTTTTCAAAGTTGGCGATGTCGTAGAAGTAATGACGCAACAAGGGCGCGTCATCGGAAAAGGGCAATGCACATATAGTGCTGAGGAACTAAGAGATGTAAAAGGTATGCAAAGCCAAGATATTCAAGCAAGAGGCGATAGGCATAATTATGAAGTCATTCATAGAGATTATTGGGTTTCACTTTAAGAATAGTGATGTTAAAAAGGGGGAAAAAAAGATGAATGAAGTGTTGGAAAAGGGAAAAAAAGCGAAAGAAATTGCTAGAGAACTTGTACTAAAATCTACAAGTCAAAAAAATGAAGCACTTGCTGCTATTGCGGATCAGTTAATAGTAGAAACAGCTTATATTTTAGAGGAAAACAAACGGGATATTGAAGAAGGTAAGGCGAAAGGATTTTCCGATTCTCTCCTTGATCGTCTTATGCTGAATGAGCAGCGTATTATTGATATGGCAGAGGGAATTAAGCAGTTAATTGAATTACGTGATCCTGTTGGAGAATGTGTAAGTAAATGGGAGCGACCAAATGGATTATCTATTCAGGAGATGCGTGTACCACTTGGTGTTGTTGGGATGATTTACGAGGCAAGGCCAAATGTAACGGTAGATGCTGCTACAATTTGTTTAAAAACAGGAAACGCAGTTATATTACGTGGTAGTTCTTCTGCTATCAATTCTAACAAAGCCATCGTTGCCGTTATTCACCGAGCGCTCAAACAAACAAGTTTGTCTCCAGAAAGTGTACAACTTATAGAAGATACAACGCGGGATAGCGCAAAGCAGTTGTTTACAATGAATGATTACCTAGACGTTCTTATTCCAAGAGGCGGCAAACAATTAATTGATACGGTAGTGAGAGAAGCATCTGTTCCAGTACTTGAAACGGGTGCAGGAAATTGTCATATTTTGATTGATGAAACAGCGGATAAACAAATGGCAATTGATATTATTATAAATGCAAAAACGCAGCGTCCATCTGTATGTAATGCCATTGAAACGATTGTACTTCATGAGAAGTGGGCGCAGCAATTTGGTAGCGAGTTGTTTTCATCTTTGAAGGAAAAAGGCGTGGAGTTACGTGGAGATCAGAATGCACTGGCAATTGATTCTTCAACTGTACTTGCTTCAGAAGAAGACTGGGGTACAGAATTTTTATCACTCACGCTGGCAGTGAAAGTAGTTTCTTCTATAGAAGAAGCGATTCATCACATAAATACGTATGGATCTATGCATTCCGAAGCGATTATTACAGAGGACGAGGAAAACGTCAATAAGTTCTTCACATCTGTTGATGCGGCGGCACTGTATCATAATGCATCCACTCGTTTTACTGATGGATCTGAATTCGGATTTGGAGCAGAGATTGGTATAAGTACACAAAAGCTACATGTAAGGGGACCAATGGGACTTCCTGCATTAACTTCTACAAAATATGTGATTCGTGGAAATGGTCAGATTCGAAAATAAAAATAAAAGACACTCAATTAGCTTGGGTGTCTTTTATTTTAAAGATTATTTACCATACAAAAAGCCCAACGAGCATAGCGCTTAATAAGGAAACTGCCATCCCGCTAACAAGAAGCTTCCAAACATTTTTACCGATTATGGATGATTTTTCTCCGCCAAATAATGAATTGTAAGTTCCGTAGATCATACCTACTGTACTAAAGTTAGCAAAAGAAGCTAGAAATGTAGTTGCAACCGCAATCGTATGTGGCTGTAACGACTTTAGGTCCGATTTTAAATCCATCATTGCAACAAATTCATTCGTCGTTATTTTGATCCCCATTAATTCAGCTACATACATAGCATCCTTGCCAGATAAACCGAGTAAAAAAGCAAAAGGACTAAAGATAATGGAGAAGATTTTTTCAATTGTTAAACCTGTTACAAAAAAGCCCAAAATCCCATTTAAACATGCAGTTAATGCTACATAACCAATTACCATAGCTAAAATAACGATAACCATATTCATTCCAACTAACATACTGTTTGAAATAGTAGAAAAGAAATCCTTTTTTTCATCTTTTGCAGGTGTATATACGACATCTTCTTCTTTTGAAACTTCCACAGGATTTAATACATTGGCTAAAATTAATGCGTTAATACAGTTTAAAGGGATTGCGCTGAAAATATATGTTGCCGGAACCATTGATAAATAAGCGCCAAGAATGGATCCGCTAACGCTACTCATACTCATAATTCCAAAAGTTAATAAACGATTTTCTTTTAAAACGGATAATTGATCACGAACAACCGCAAGTGCTTCAGTGTTTCCTAAAAACATCATTTGAATCGAAAAGAAGCTTTCTAACTTTGGTAAACGAGAAATCTTTGAAATAACTGCACCTACTTTATCAATAATCCAAGTTAAGATTCCGAAGTACGAAAGAATATCAAAGAACGTGATAACAAAAATGATAGGAAGTAATGCACTAAAGAAGAAATCAACGGTTTGATTTTCCATAGCTGAAGGAAAGGCAAACCGAATACCTTCATTCGCGCATGCTAGTAGCCAACTGAAAAATGACGCGATTTTATTAATGATAATACTGCCGAGCTTCGTGCCTAACATAAACCACGTAATAAAGAGCTCCAATATGATTAGAATAACGATTGGTCTCCATTTTATTTGTTTTTTATTAGGCGAACAGAGGAAAACGAATAAGATTACAATGAAAATCCCTAACATATTCAATATGAAATGCATGTCAACAACTCCTTGAAAGTTATTATTTGTATATAAAAAAGCTCCTATTCTTCTTAATTTAGAATGAATGTATTTTAACTTAAATTTTGTTAATTCTAAAAATATAGAAGGTGAAATTCGATAAAAGTAGAATTTGATATATAGCAAACAAGGAGGGGATAAAAATGGAGGTCTATCACATAACGAGTAGAAAGAGGGAAACTTATAACGTTCAAGTAAAATATTCGATACTTTTCGAATGCGGGCTTGGCATTGCGGCAATTACTCATAAAAGGTTAATCGATACTCTTGAAAAGAGTCAAAATGAATGGGAAGAAATTAAGGAATCATTAACAGAAGAAATGAGAGAGCACTTACAGTTTGTAGAAGAAAATAATACGTGGAAAGCGTTGCTTCAGTTGTTGTATAAGGGAGAGTTTCAGGACTTATCACAGTTTCATGCTAAAATCGATTTGCTTTCAGAAGTAGATTTGAAGTATATATGTTTACCGTTTTTAGGTGAGAAGTATGAAGGGCAAAGACATTTAGCAGCAAGTGGGGACGTAACTGCAATACATGAACTAGAGGAACTGACACAAGATCATCCATTTTTCTCTACGTATATTCGTTTTATATGTGATGTTCATGTACAAGTGCTGAAATCTCATTTAATCGCTGTTATGACAGGTTGGTATGAGAGTGTTATTCAGAAAGAGGAAGAGCAAATACTATCTATATTAAAACGAGATTATGAAGCGAAAAATGAAATGAATAAAAAGATGAAATCAGAAGAGTTTGTCGAGTGGGCGACTGGCGGTGTGAACTATATGCCAGAACCAAGTGTTCATAATGTACTTCTTATCCCGCAAATGACGTACAGACCGTGGAATATTGAGGCGGATATTGAAGATACGAAAGTATTTCATTACCCAGTCGCAAACGAAAGCATCCATCCTGAAGATCTATATGAACCGAATTATTTTTTAGTTCAAAAGCATAAAGCTCTTGGAGATGAGGCGAGATTACGCATTGTAAAAATGTTGTTTGAAAAAGAACGAACATTGCAGGAAATTACAGAAAGACTGCAACTCGGTAAATCGACTGTACATCACCATTTGAAATTGTTACGTGCAGCGAAGTTAGTTGATATACATGAGGGGAAATATGTATTGAGAAAGAAAGCAGTACAGTCGTTAGCGAAAGAATTAGACGCGTTTTTAAATAGATAATATGCAACTAGAATGCACATAGAGGGAGGAATCTAGTAGAAAAGTTGGTGTATGAAATTGAAAAATGTATTGAAAAACCGTTCGTTCTTTTATATGTGGATTGGCAGTGCAATTTCAGAGTTAGGCGGGGCTTTCGGAACGTTATGTAATTCGATTCTTGTTTATGAATTAACAGGGTCAAAAACAGCATTAAGTAGTATGTGGTTACTATACTTTATCCCGTCACTCATACTACAACTAATAAGTGGCCCATTTATTGATAAATGGAGCCGGAAGTGGATTATGATATTTTCGCAATGGGTGCGAGCTTCGATCTTCTTACTGCCGTTAGTCATGTTACTTACTAGTAGTATAGAAGTTTGGCACGTATATGCCGTCCAAATAATAATTGGACTTATTACGCCGCTGTATACACCTGCAAGTCAAGCAATTACATCGAGCATTGTATGTAAAGAACAGCTTCAAGACGCAAATGCGTCTATTGATGGAATGGCTCGTCTGATGATGTTTCTTGGGCCGGTATTAGGCGGAGTAATCATTCATTTGATTGGAACAGAACTTACATTATCTTGCGTATGTATTTGTCTATTTGTTAGTGGTGCATTATTACTTAATATAAAAGAGAGGAGAACAACACAACCCATTCGGAAAACGTGGTTAGAACAGTTTCTGCACGGTTTTACATATTTTTTCACAAAACCAGTTATCGTTTGGCTAGGTATTTTTCTTACTTTCGTGCAATTTGGGGTTGGGGTAACGTTGGTTACAAATCTTCCTTATATAAAAGATGAGCTGTCAGCGGGATATGCGGAGTTTGGTTATTTTATGGCTGGTTTCCCGTTTGGCTATGTAGTTGGATCTATACTAGTCGGAAAAGTAACGTGTAAAAGCCGGCGTATACTTATGCTTGGTGGATTGTTTATAGGAGGACTTACATACATTTCTCTAGGGTTCAATCATAGTATAGTAATTGCGGTGTTCATTGAAGTAGTTGCAGGTATTTGTATTTCATTTTTCAATGTTCATAACACAACAATTTGCCAACAAACAGTACCAAACAATATGATAGGACAAATATTTTCAGTGCGTTTATTTTTCATACGATCTTCTATGCCGTTAGGTGTGTTATTAGGAGGCATATTAAGTGAAATGTGGGGAATAAGAGCACTATACTTTATTATCGGTGCGATTATATGTGTTACTTCTTTAATAGGATTATTCCTTCCTTATTTCAAATTTTTAGATGAAGCTGTTGAAGAGAAAACAGCTTAATTCAAACAATTAAAACTTTTTAATTGAAAATAATTATCATAATCAACTATAATAGAAGAATACTAGTATTCGTAATAAGAAGAGGGAGTGGATTATATGTTTATTGAAACGAAAACATTTACAGTAAAAGAAGGTACATCAAATATAGTTGTAGAACGTTTCACTGGAGAAGGTATTATTGAAAAATTTCAAGGGTTCATCGACTTAAGTGTTCTTGTGAAAAAAGTAAGACGCGGCGATGAAGAAGTTGTCGTTATGATTCGCTGGGAATCTGAAGAAGCATGGAAAAACTGGGAAACAAGTGAAGAACATTTAGCAGGACATAGAGCGAGCCGTGGCAAACCAAAACCAGATCATATCATTAACGTTGATCACGCAGTTTATTATGTAAAATCATCGAAAGCGGCTTATCAACAGTCGTAATATATATAAAAGTAGAGGATATTTGTTTAGTAATAAACAAATATCCTCTTTTTTTGATGTATAGTAAAATATGGATGTGATATATGATTTATTGTTTCGTTATAAATGGAGGTAAATGAAGTGAAGAATATGTTACTAATGACAGCTTTAGCGACAACGTTATTATCAGCGTGTAGTAATAATAATGTGAAAGAAGAAGTATCTAAGAATGAGGAAGAAAAACGTGAAAGCAGTGCAAAAATAGTAGAGCAGAAGGAGTATATTATTCTTGATAAGAATTATAATGAAATATTTCTAAAAGATGATAGTTCAAATAAAGAAGATAGTGTGAAAGTAAGTTTAAATGATTTAAACCCAACAAAATGGAAGGCGCCTAAAAGAAACGGTATCCTAGATATAGGTGATCATATCTCTTTGAAAAAAGAAGAGGGTAAATATACACCAACATTAGTAAAAGATCTTGTTGGTGAAATAAAATATGATGGTACAATTAAATATAAAATTTTAGAAGCGACTGATAAATCAGTAAAGTGGTTACCACTAAATAAAGAGAACAATGGAGGATATGTTCCGCCAGAGATGGTAAAAGTAGTGAATGCTTCGAAAATAAAAGCTGGAGATATTGTTACGATTCAAGATCAAACAAAAAGTAGTGAAGACGCAATTGTATATGAACTGACAATCGTTGAATAAGTATGTAGGAGATTATAAGAAAAGTACAATATATTTAGGGGAGGAATAACTCCATAATAATATGTTTGGAGGTTACAAATGTTAGAAACACAAACATCTATTAAACATGAACAACATAAAAAATTAGTGCAAACAATAGTAGCTGAAATCTTATCAATAGATAAGGTAACTGGATGTATGCTTATCGGATCTGTCGCAAGAGGCGATGCATATCCTGATTCGGATTTAGATTTCTATATTCTTTTAGAAGAAGGACAAAAGAAAAAATTTCATTCTGAAACGAGAGAAGGTATTTTAGTTGAATATAAGTATGCAGATGTTAATCAAATACTAGTAAACTTAAAAAACAACCCGATGGAACTATACACATTTTTAGAAGGGGAAATTTTGTTTGATAGAAGCAATGAGTTGAAAAAGTTAAAGGAAATAGCTGCATATGAATTTGAAAACTATCGTGTTTCTAGTGACAAAGTGAAAGGTATTTCTCATTGGTTGCGTAGTTCGCTCATTAAAATTCAGTCTGCTATGAAAGCACATGATGAGTTAAAAGCTTCATACATTGTTCATACGTCAACTTGGACATTGTTAGAAGGGATATGGGCTATTAATAACAAACCTACACCGCCAGCGGGATCTGTTTTAAGGTATATTCAAGTGTTGCCTAATAAACCAATTCAATTGGAGACATTACTTCATAAATTATTTTTAGGGGATACGACAGAGCGTATCTCTTCAGCAATTTTCTTGATTGATTGGGTTTTACACAATTTGAAAAATAAATAATGTGGCTATTTTATATAGGTAAAATAGTATTTCACGTCGAACGGTTTATGGAATTGCAGTCTTAAAAAACGTTCTAGACTATAGAAAAAAGTATTAGACTATAAAGCATAGTCTTAGACGGAACGCTTGAATATCTTTCCTTACATATTTAAATGTTATGAAAATGAGTCTATATACCCTCTGCTTAAAAGGAGATGAGCGAATGAAGTTGAATCACTTGAATCTATGTGTTGATGATTTATTAGAAGCGAGACATTTCTTTGAAACATTTTTTGATTTTCAATTTTTAGAGCAAAAGGGAAAGGCGCTAGTAGTAATGAGTGATGAGAGTGGATTTATACTTGTGTTAAGCGATCCAAAAGCATTTAAGGGGAATAAGGAAGTGATGTATCCCGAAGCTTTTCATATTGGTTTTTTAGTCGATACTTCAAGTGAAGTTGATCAAGCATATAATCGATTAGTAGCTGGAGGCATTGAAATAGAAAAGGCACCGTATTCTATGAGAGGTAGTAGTTATGGTTTTTATTTTTCAATGTTTAATGGATTGTTAATTGAAGTGTCCTGCCTTGACTATAAAGACGGTAAGAAAGTTCAATAGCGATTAACAAGAGTAATTGTTTGAAGATGTCAATCAAGCCCCTTATCCAGTTTGGAAAGGGGCTTGATTATTTTAAGGGACATAAAAGTAAAAATAAACGGATTTTAGTCAGCGAAATGACGATACATTTTTAAATGTAAATATTAAGTGTAAATCTAAAATCATTCATAAATCAAATATTGTAGACTTAAAATGAAGTTTCATTACAAGGTCTATTTAGCAGCGGAATTGCTTATGTATAAAATAACAATTTTGTATGCTGATGCAAGAAAATTTAGAGAATGAAGCAGGTTTTCCATATGGTAAAGTACGAAACTATTATAAGTAGTGCAGTGATATGAATAGGAGGTTACGGCTATGACAGCTGTTTTTAAAGATATGGCGTTCCAGCTGAAAACAGAACGACTCGATCTGAATATGTGGGAGGAATCCGATGCAGTCTGGCTTAGAAAATTAATTGGTGAACGTGGTGTGGATATGCCAACTGTTGAATCTGTTCGTAGCGCCCTTATTGAAATGCGCAAGAAAGCAACTGAAAATGGTATTTCTCTTCTTACTATACGTAGGCGAGAAGAAGGGGATTTTATCGGATACTGTGGCTTAATCATCGGTCGTTCCACGCTTGAAGAGCCGGAAATTGCATACGAATTGTTCCAAAGTGCTCATCGTAATGGTTATGCGACAGAGGCAGCATCAGCAGTGCTAGAGGCTGCGATTGCTACGGGGCGCCAAAGACTTTGGTCAACTGTAGGCGCTTGGAATACGGCGTCTTTCCGGGTATTAGAAAAGATAGGGTTTCATCGGCATCACAGTACGTGGGGGGAGCGCGGTGAGATTGTTTGGAACGTACGCGATTTGTAGAAATCTGACCAAATCAGGAACAAAAAAATGTAAAAGAAAGCCTCTATGTTAGGTTACTTAGTAATCTAACATAGAGGCTTTTTCTTATAGTAAGTATTGATTTTGTATATATTTAAGTGTAATAGTCTGTCGTTTATTTTAATTTTTTACATCTTCGTATAATTGGAGTGCCTCTTTCACATTCAATCCATTCTTCACGATACCATGAATTGCTTGAATCATCGCAGCAGGATGTTCAGATTGCCAAATATTTCGGCCCATGTCTACTCCGATTGCACCTTCTTGCAGTGCATTGTACGTAATGTTTAATGCGTCTTCAATTGAGTCTAATTTTGGTCCGCCAGCGATGACGACTGGGGCAGGGCAAGTGCTTGTAATTTTTTCGAATCCTTCGCAGTAATACGTTTTAATAATGTCAGCTCCCATTTCAACGCATACGCGGGAAGCAAGTGCTAGAAAGCGAGCTTCACGTTTTTGTAGTTCTTTTGCAACAGCGGTAATGCCGAGTACTGGCAGACCGTAATCGTGAGCTTCTGAAACTACATTTGCGAGATTTGAAACTGTTTGTGTTTCATAGTCGGATCCGACGAAAACTGAAACGCCGACGCCAATTGCATTTTGTTTTACTGCTTCTTTTACAGGTGTAACAATTGTTTCATTCGCTAAATCTTTACCGACGACAGTAGCTCCACCTGAAACACGCATAACCATCGGTGTGCTGCAGTTTTCAGGAATACAAGAGCTAAGTACACCACGCGTCAAAAAGAGGGAATCTGTATAAGGAAGTAAGTTTTTAACCGTTTCCAGCGGTTGTTCTAGGCCGTGAATTGGTCCTAAAAAGTAGCCGTGATCTATCGCTAACATAACCGCTCTGCCATCAGGTAAGATTGTGTTTAATCGATTTTTAAATCCCCAAGTCATTTGAAATCACTCCTTCGTTAATGTTGGATTTTCCGTTTGTACCGTATCTTTATTTGGTAAATGTGGTGACTTTATAAAAACTGCTTTAAAAGGTTTATCAGAATGGTTAATAAGATAGTGAGATTCATGAGGGCGAACTTGCAATACATCGCCTTGTTTAATCGGAACTCTTTCGTTATTCACATAGAAATCAATTTCACCTTCTAATGCATAAAAGACTTCCTCGCACGTCGTATGAAAGTGATTTTGAAACTCCTGCCCAGGCTGAATGACAACAAGGCCAAGATCAATATTCGGACCTTGTATTAAATATTTCGGCCCGTTATCACCGAAGCGATAGGAGAAATCATTTTCATTCACTTTTAACATACATTTCACTCCTTTATGTAATGTAATCTGTTACAGTGCACCAGGCGCAATCCACATATGTGAGGTGAGCCCTATATCAGCTAAAGCGAGCTGACTGTCATATACAGTTTTCCATGTTTCATAGAACTCTTTATAAAGTTCGTGATTTTCAGTAATTGGTTCGAATGTGTGCTCCCACTGTACAAACTGTTCGGCAGTTTCTGCCATAGATGAATATATGCCAGCACCAACTCCGGCAGCAATCGCAGTTCCTAAAGCAGCTGCTTCTTTTACAACTGGTACTTTTACTGGGATACCGAGTACGTCTGATAGAATTTGTGGCCATAGTTTTCCTTTAGCGGCACCGCCAGCAAACACGACTTCAGAAGGGAATGTCCCTGTGAGATTTTCTATTAATTTTAAGTTACCAAGTGTAACGAAGGCAGCATTTTCCTCAATAGCACGGAACAGTTCTTTTTTGCCGCATTTGTCAGCGTCTAAACTTAAATTTAAAAAAGAAGGTGCGGCATGACGCCAAGAAATATAGTTCATAACGTTTGAAAAAGTAGGGATAATGCCATGTGAACCGACAGGTACGTCTTTCGCTTGTTCTTCTAATAATTCATAAGCATCTACACCAAGTTTGTCAGCAAGTTTCTTTTCCTCTTGGCAAAAAGCGTCTCGAAACCATCGCATAACAAGGCCTGGGAAAAAGGCAATCGTTTCATATTGCCATAGGTTAGGTGCGACGTGACAATTTACCCGAATCGCAGCATATGGATCCGTTATTGGTTCTGTAACATTCACTTCTTGCTGCCAAAAACTGCCTCCGCATACTAACGTTTGATAAGGTTTCACGACTCCTGTTCCAAGTGATGCCATTTGTGCATCTCCGCCCCCGGCGACGACAGGAATTTCTTCACGTAATCCAGTTAATGCTGCACACTCTTTTGTGACGGTGCCAATTACTGTACCAGCTTCATTTACTGTTGGTGAAAATGGTAAAGCTAGACCGCATTCTTTAGCGACATCGTTATCCCACACTCTATTTTGTAAGTTAAAAATACCGGACGTACAACCGTTTGAGGGGTCGATTTGCAGTACGCCGCTTAATTTATATAAAATCCAATCGTTTAACATCGTAAAAGAATGAATATTGCTATAGACGTCTGGTTCATGTTTTTTAATCCAAAGTAGGCGAGGTAAAGCACCTAATGAAAAAGTTTGCCCAGATCTTGTATATAAATCTTCTTCCAGATGTGACCGAATTTCTTTTAGTTCACTAACTTCAGCAGATGCGCGCCCATCAACATTTGCACAAGCCCATATTTCTTGCCCACCTTTATCATATAAAACAAAACCTTCTCGCATACTAGTAGCGCTAATAGCTTGAATAGAAGAGGGAGAGACATTACTTCTTTGTAAAACTTCTTTCGTACATTGTTGTACAAGGTGCCAGTTTTCTTTTACATCAAAATTCATAGAGCCTGGATAACGAGGATCCGTTTTATGAACCCATTCTTTTTGACTGACCGCAATTTGATTACCTAGTAAATCAAAAAGAACAGCTCGAATGCTTCCTGTACCAGCATCGAAAGCTAATAAATGAGACATTAACACTCACCATCCTTTCGTAATAAGGAGAGGGCAGTTTCCTCATCGGTAATTAATGTATGAATAAATCTCCCCTTTAAAGCTCCGTAAATGGCGTCTATTTTTTCTGTACCACCAGCAACACCAACGACATGCTTCATTTTGCGAAGGATAGAGAGTGGCGTACCAATTAGGCGGTTGTGATGCGGAAGATGTAATAAATCACCATTCGTATTATAAAACTGTCCTAAAATATCACCAGCGCCGTGTTGGCTACGAATATATGTCATTTCACGTAGCGTTAATTTTTCTTCTTTTACAATCGTAGCGTCTTGAGATAATCCTCCAATACCAACAATAGCTGTATGAGCAAGTGAAGCGACATGAAGCATATCTTTGACACTCGGTTCTGATAGAATACTTTGTGCCATTTCGGTTGTAGATGCTAGAAACGGTGTAGGGATAATATGAAGATCGCCTTGCATGTAGTGTAAATAGTTTTGTTTTCTCGGGAGATAGTGATTTACTCCGCCTGTTAGCGTTACGATTGAAAGATTAATGGAAGTTTCAAAATGAATGTTTTCTAGCATTTTGCTAATTGTTTCACCCCATCCAATGCCGAGTAAATCGCCTTGTTGGAGCTGAGTTTCTAAATACTGTGCAGCAGCTTTTCCGAGAGAAGCGTGATAATTGTCTATTGGAGTAGGGATAATGAAAGCATCTTTTAAATGGAATTTTTTCATTAAGTCACGTTCAATACTTAAACAGTGAAAACCAGTCCCTTTTACGTGAAATGTAACGATACCTTCACTGCGCGCCTTATCTAATAACCGGACGACTTTATTTCTTGAAATATGAAGAAGTGAAGCGATCTCCTGTTGTGTTAATTGATCTTTATAATAGTACCAAGCTACTTTCGTTAATAAATTCTCTTCAAAGTTCAGCTGTGTCATACTCTTCATCCCTTTCAACAATTGACCACTGCTTAAACATATGTGCCGTATATTTTGTTTATTCCAGTTGATACGATGAATAGTCTGGTGAAAAAAGTGTTCTAGATATGAAAAAAGGAATATACAATGCTACAAAACAAGTAGAACAAATAATCATTTTCTCAAAAAATGTTCTGCATAAAGGCAGGTGACATCATGTGGAGAAAGTGCCCTTATTACAAGTAAAAAAAATGAGTAAGTCGTTTTCAAATCAACTTGTACTAAAAGAAGTGAATTTACAAGTAGAGTGTGGAGATATATACGCTTTAGTTGGGGGAAATGGTGCTGGAAAATCAACATTAATGAAAATATTAACGGGTTTATATTCGTATGATAGTGGAGAAATGTATGTAAAAGGAATGAGGAAACAGTTTTCAAATCCATCAGAAGCACACCGAAATAGTATGTATTTAATACCACAAGAACCGCTCATTTTCCCGCATATGACCATTGAAGAAAATATATGTATCGGACTAAAAGGAAAGAAAAAGGAATTAAAAGTAAAAATCAAGCAATTGATTAAGAGTTTAGGATGGGGGATTGATCTTAAAGAACTAGGGGGATCACTATCCGTTGCGCAGCAACAATTAGTAGAAATCGTTAGGGGATTAATAAGAGAAGCCGAGATTCTGATTTTAGATGAGCCAACATCGACATTAACAACTCACGAAATGAAGAATCTTTTTGTGCTGATGAAAAGTTTGCAAGAAAAAGGAATTGGGATGATATATATTACGCATCGCTTTCCAGAAATCTTTGAAATTGCTAATAAAGTGGCGATATTACGAGATGGAATGATTGTAAGCCAAGGGGATGTATGTGACTATACATATGACATGTTGATGGAGGGATTATTGCCAAAAGGGTATAAACAAGAAGAGAAAAGAGAAATAGTGCGAAAGTCAAAAGAAACGAAAAAAATATTAGAAGTAACTGATGTAACGAGTCATGCATTCGAAAACATTTCATTCACTGTACATACTGGTGAGATTGTAGGTATTGCTGGCATTGTTGGATCAGGTAGAACTGAATTAGCAGAAGTGATTTTTGGATTGAAATCTATAAAATCAGGTTCTATTTTATTAGAAGGAAAATCAATTGATTCATACTCTTTGCATAAAAGACTAAGCGAAGGACTAGTTTATGTGCCAGAGGATAGAGCAAGAAATGGTATTTTTTCAATTGCATCGGTTAAAGAAAATATGACTGCAGCAAGTTTACATCAAAATAGTCGTTTTTTCATTAACCAAGAAAAAGAAAGCGCTTTAGTGAAGTCGTATATAGAACAGTTTCGAATTGTTGCACGAAGTATGGATGAAGTACTAGCATCTTTATCAGGAGGTAATCAGCAAAAAGTCGTGCTTGCAAAATATCTTGCGTGTAATCCGAAAATTATTATTCTTGATGAACCGACTCGCGGAATTGATGCGAAAGCAAGGCTTGAAGTATATGAAACGATAGAAAAAATGAAAAGGGAAGGACTCGCAATATTATTAATCTCTTCAGATATTGAAGAAATTGTTCAATTAGTAAACCGTGTATATGTAATGCGAAATGGACAATTTGTTTCTCATCTGGAGAAAGAACAAATAAATGTAGAAGAAGTTACACGTCTAGCATATGGAGGTGTAACGGAATGAAACGTATGTATAAAATGCACGAAACCTCTATCATACTGTTATTACTAATTTACATTGCCATTGTCGGAATGATAAATCAAAGTTTCGTTCAGCTTAACTCGTTATCTTTAATGATGAAATCAAGCGTTATTTTAGTCGTGCTAGCAATTGGCCAATCGTTCGTCTTATTTACGAAAAATATAGACGTATCAGTTGGTTCAATTATGGGATTAAGCGCAGCGGTTTGCGGGATGTTGTTATCGGATGGATATAATGCATTCTTGTCTATTACAGCTGCTATTTTACTTGGAGCTATTATCGGGTTCACAAACGGGATTGGCGTTGCAAAGTTTCGGGTACCAGCTATTATCATGACATTAGGTATGTTAGGGGTCATTAGAGGTGCGATGTTAATTTTCACAGGCGGAAAGTGGATTGAAGATATACCAAACGATTTTAAGCAACTGTCATCTATCGTCATACTTGGTTTGCCGATAATTGTATGGGTTGTTCTTATTATTTTACTACTACTATACTTTTTTTTAAGGAAAGTGCCATTCGGAAGATACTTTTATGCGGTAGGTGATAATGAAGATGGCGCGAGACTCATTGGTATACCTGTTAATAAAGTAAAGATATATGCGTTTATTATATCGGGTATAAGCGCTGCACTCGCTGGTTGCATATTTGTTATGAATATCGGTTTCGTTCCAAATCAAACAGGAACAGGGATAGAATTACAGGTTATCGCAGCTGCGGTACTTGGAGGAATTCATTTAAAAGGAGGAACGGGTTCTATAGTTGGAGCTGCATTAGGAGCTTTATTTTTAGAGGTGATAAGTAGTTCACTCGTCTTTTTAAAAATACCAGCATTTTGGAATAATGCTATTTCAGGTTTTTTATTATTACTAATCGTCATATTAGATAGTGTTATGAAAAAGTGGAAGGCAGAAAGGAGGATGAATCTATGAAGTATTTATACAGATGGGAAGGTGTTCTAATTGTATTACTTCTTATAGAATTCATTCTCTTTAGTTTTGTAAGTAGTGATTTCTTAAATATTAGTAATCTCCTTTTTAGTACAAATGATTTCCTATTTATAGCAATCGCGGCGATACCAATGACTTTCGTTATTGTAACAGGAGGAATTGACGTATCGGTTGGCTCAATAATGGGGCTTACTTCAATCTTGATCGGTGTGCTTTGGATGAACGGAATACCTATTTTGTTTGCTGTCATAATAGCCCTAATAATTAGTTGCTTAGCAGGAGCTTTAAACGGAATCATTATAAAAAGGACAGATGTAGAGCCACTTGTCGTTACACTCGGAACGATGTTTTTATACGGCGGAATTGCACTCGTTATTTCAGGAGGGGCAGGTACTTCTGGATATGAAGGGATAAGTGGTATACCTGAAGCATTTGTACAACTGGCAAATGGTAGTTTTATAGGGATACCGAATTTATTATGGATACTAATCGTATTAACAGTTTTATGTACTTTATTATTTCACCGAACTGTATATGGGCGCCACGTAAAATTAACAGGAGCGAACGAAAACGCAGCAAAATACACCGGGATCAAAACGAAAAAAGTAGTTATCATCGCTTACATACTTTCCGGATTAGGAGGTGGATTAGGTGGCACCTTCTTAACTGCATATTTCGGTTCCGCACGTGCAGATATGGGGAGTGAAACGATTTTACCAATTATTACAGCAGTCTTATTAGGCGGGACACTTATTACAGGGGGAAAAGGAAGCATTATCGGTACCGTACTGGCGAGTATTTTTATAGGGGTAATGCAGTATGGCTTGCAAATGACGGGTTTAACAAATGAACAATCCAACGTAGTAATTGGTATTATTCTTATTCTTTCAGTAATTATGAGACATTTCAAATTACATCAATTCACACCGTGGAAAAGAAAGAACTTGCATAAGGGGGAAATGTCATGAAGAGAAAACTAGGGATTGTATTCATTGTATGCATTTGTTTAATCGGTTTAATAGCTTGTTCTAGCCAAACGGCAGATAAGAAAAAAGCAGATGATGTGAAATTTGCATTCATTCCGAAACTAACTGGAGTTGGCTTCTTTACATCGGGCGGTGAAGGAGCAAAAGAGATGGGAGATAAGCTAGGCGTACAAGTGAAATATGATGGGCCGTCTGAAGCAAGCGTATCAGGCCAAGTGAAATATATAAACAATTTTATTAACCAAAACTATGATGCACTTATGGTCTCTTCTACTTCAGTAGATGGACTATCACAATCACTGCAACGTGCTAAGGAAAAAGGGATGACGGTGTTAACATGGGACTCAGATGTGAATCCGAAAGACCGTTCATTTTATATAAGCCAAGGTACACCAGACCAACTTGCTAATTTATTAATTGAAATGACTTCCAAACAAATTGGTGATAAAGGAAAAGTAGCATTCTTTTATTCTAGCCCGACTGTAACGGATCAAAACCAATGGGTAACGAAAGCGAAAGAAATTATTAAAAAGAAATATCCAAACTGGGAAATTGTAACGACGCAGTACGGTGAAAATAATGCGCAAAAATCTTTATCAGTAGGGGAAAACATATTAAAAACGTATCCTGATATTAATGCGGTTATTTGCCCAGATGCAACAGCACTTCCGGCAATGGCACAAGCAGCTGAAAACTTAAAAATGGATAAAAAAGTAGCCGTAACTGGCTTCTCTACACCAAACGTTATGCGTGATTACGTAAAACGAGGAACGGTACAACAATTTGGATTATGGGATGTAAAACAGCAAGGCGCACTCGCTACGTATGTTGCAAATGAAATCGTTGTAAAAGGG
This sequence comes from Bacillus sp. 16GRE42, assembly GCF_019837435.1. Taxonomy (NCBI): domain Bacteria; kingdom Bacillati; phylum Bacillota; class Bacilli; order Caryophanales; family Bacillaceae; genus Bacillus; species Bacillus sp. 16GRE42. Next base: position 483,618 of record NZ_JADAXF010000001.1, on the reverse strand, counting down.
AAGAAGTTAAAAGTAGGGGATAGCTTTGAAGTAAAAGGAATCGGAACAGTGAAAGTAGAGCCAAATTCCATCCAAGGTTATGATTATGAAGCAGAAGGAAATGGAATTATTGTATTGCCAGAACGAGTTGTATTTACGAAAGAGAATATTGATAAATATAATTTTTAGTAACAAAAAAACGTCCGAATATATCGGACGTTTTTTAATTTCTTCTTTAATTATGAACCGTTTCTTTTTCATTTAATCCAAGCGTACGACCAGTAGAAGTGTGAAGGTCTTGGAACAATCTTGGATTTTCAGTTAGTGAAATGCCGTAAGAAGGGATCATTTCTTTTATTTTTCCTTCCCATTCTACCATACGGCTTGGGAAACATTTTTCTAATACTTCAAGCATGACGTGAACAGCAGTAGAAGCACCTGGTGAAGCGCCTAGTAATGCAGCGATTGAACCGTCAGCTGCACTTACAACTTCTGTACCGAATTGAAGTGTGCCTTTACCGCCAGCATCAGTGTCTTTAATTACTTGCACACGTTGCCCAGCAACTACAATATCCCAGTCATCACTTTTCGCGTTCGGAATGAATTCGCGTAATTCTTCCATACGTTTTTCGTGCGATAACATAACTTGCTGAATTAAGTATTTTGTTAGTCCCATTTCTTTTACACCAGCTGCTAACATCGTTAAGACGTTATTTGGTTTTACAGAGCCAATTAAGTCAAGGTTTGAGCCAGTTTTTAAGAACTTAGGAGAGAACCCTGCGAACGGTCCAAATAGTAAAGCTTTTTTATTGTCTATATATCTCGTATCAAGGTGAGGAACAGACATTGGCGGAGCGCCAACCTTAGCTTTACCGTATACTTTTGCATGATGTTGCTCTACAACTTTTTGGTTTTTACATACCATAAATAGTCCGCTTACTGGGAATCCACCGATATGTTTTGATTCAGGAATGCCAGTCTTTTGAAGTAGAGGTAGACTACCACCACCGCCGCCGATAAAGACGAATTTTGCAGTATGATGCTCAATTTTACCACTATTCATATCGTGTACTTTCACTTCCCACAAACCATTCTTCGTACGTTTAATATTTTCGACACTATGTTTGTAGTTTAGCTCGACATTTTTCGTTTGTAAGTAATCAAACAACATACGAGTTAATGCACCGAAGTTAACGTCTGTTCCAGAGTCAATCTTCGTTGCAGCCATTGGTTCGTTAGGTGTACGTCCTTCCATAATGAGTGGAAGCCATTTTTTTAATGTTTCAGGAGCATCGGAAAATTCCATTCCTTGAAACAGTGGATTTTTTGAAAGCGCTTCAAAACGGTTTTTTAGAAACTCAACATTTTTTTCGCCTTGTACTAAACTCATATGAGGTAGAGGCATAATAAAATCTTGTGGATTACGAATTAAATTGCTTTTTACAAGATATGCCCAAAATTGTCTTGAAAGCTGGAATTGCTCATTCACTTTTACAGCCTTACTAATATCTATAGATCCGTCAGATTTTTCGGAAGTATAGTTCAGTTCGCATAGCGCAGAATGCCCTGTACCTGCATTATTCCATTCATTAGAGCTTTCTTCCCCGGCACTTGCGAGTTTTTCAAAAACTTTAATTTCCCATTCAGGTGCTAATTCTTTTAGTAATGAGCCTAACGTTGCACTCATAATTCCTGCACCAATTAAGATAACGTCTGTTTTTTGCTGCATGTTGCTCATGATAATCTCTCCATCCCCTATATTGGCAAAAAAGAGTAGGTGTTTTTTTATCTAAGCCGTAAATTGAAAACACCGCCTAGGCCCCACCTAGGTGTATACCTTTTTTGTCTCAATTATATAACCATCTCATACTCTATTATAATAATTAATAGACTAAAATATCTAGTGTTATCTGATAATTTTAAACTATTTAACGTTTTATTCGCCAAAAATCTTATTTAACAAGCTCTTTTAAGGTGATAAATAGAAAAAAATCACAGTTCGAAATTATCTCGAAAAAGCTTACGTATCGTATAATGGGTAGAAAGGATACCTTATTATGGAATTTTATCCCCTAATAATAGTATGATTATTCTGTGAAATAAAAAGGAGTGATACCAATGCGTACACAAGAACAAATCGCAAACTTATTTTGAAATTTTTCAATAAAGGAATGTAAAGGGTCAAGTGACTTATATGAATACTTATCAATAAAAATTGCTGAAGATGAGGAAGTACTAACACTATCTTCCTATGCTCAAGCAGGTCAACCAGTCCCAAACTTACTATTAGGAGCCGTACATTATTTATTACTAACAGGGAAAGAACATCATGTAAAAACGTATTATAGTAGCTTAGTTGAAAATGCTAATACGGATTTAGATCAAGCTTTTGATCATTTTAAAGATTTCTGTAAAACGTACCGAGAAGAAATCATTACTTTGTTACAAACAAAACTTGTTCAAACGAATGAAGTAAGGCGATGTGCGTACTTATACCCAAGTTTCTGTTACATATTTAATAAAGTGAAAAAGCCATTAGCGTTAATTGAAATTGGGACAAGTTCTGGATTACAACTGTTCTGGGACCAATATAGCTATTCGTACGGAACAGATGAAACATACGGAAATATAAATTCAAATGTACATGTAACTTCTGAAATAAGAGGGGAAAGTGCGCCTCATTTTCTAAAAGACAGTCCAACTGTCGTTGAAAGAATCGGACTAGACTTACATGTAAATGATTTACATAGTGATGAAGATTATTTATGGCTACGTGCACTCATTTGGCCAGAACATAAAGAAAGACTTGAAATGTTTGACCAAGCAGCATCTTTAGTGAAAAATGAATCTGTCCAATTGATAGAAGGAGACGGTGTGGAGCTATTGCCATCTATTATTGAACAAATAAGTGATGATGCTGTAATCTGTATTTTCCATACACACGTCGCAAATCAAATACCTGAACAAGTAAAACATAAATTAGAAAAACAAGTGCAAGAAATCGGCGCAAAACGTGATGTATTCCACCTTTATAACAACATGTGGGATCGTGACCTTCATATTGATTATTATATTAACGGTAACGAATATCGTGAAACGGTTGGGGAAACAGAAGGGCATGGGAGATGGTTTAGTTGGAAGCTTGGGAAGGAAACGTTTTGTTAAAGTGATTTTTTTTGTCTTCTTATCTCAAATATTCTCTTATATTCTTCTTCCTCAGAATAATCCTCAAATTCATCTTCATTTAATGGGTATCTTTTTTGAGGTTTATTAAATAAACACCATTTTGATTCGATATTAATATATAATTGTCCGTCATACTCAACAGGGTCGTGAAAGTTTGTGAAATGAATCTTTATAGCGCCTGGAGAAATTCCAAATTGTAATCCATCAACTTGTGATCCGATGAAGAGATTTTTTAACGCTTTTTCAGCGTGAAATTTATCCTCTTTATTCATTTTTGAAATTCACCTCTTTTTTTAATATATATTATATTCTTATTGTAATAAATAAATTTTTATGTAAAATGAACTTTTTGCAGAAAACGGGCGAATATAGTGTGAAAGATTATGAGAGGAGAATGTAATTTTGGATGAAGTACAATTAAGAGAATGGCTGTATAAATGGTAGTATGTTCTCTAAAAAAGAGCTTGAGAAAGTTTTACTTTCGATGATTGAATAGGACGTAATATGTAAAGAGATGCTACTTTTAGTTTAAGAGTAGCATTTCTTATTTTGTTAAATATATGTACTAAAAATCTCCCCAGGCAATCCATCAATCTCACAAACTTTCTCAGATGTAAAACCGACATTTAGTAAAATTTTTCGAGAGGGGATGTTATTTGGATCGATAATTGCTTTTAGAACGATTACATCTGTCTGTTCCGCAATATGCATTAATTCTTTTGCGATTGGACTACCATATCTTTTTCCCCAGTGCTCTGGCAAAATCATATATCCAATTTCAGCTTCTTTAACATTATCCTCGTTTACCGTAACATGTCCAAGACCAATATATTCATTTGTAATAGAATCATATACTTTATAAGAGCCGAATAGTTGATGGTTTTCATTGCACTTTAACAGCTTTGTAAAGTCATTTTTTGCTTCATCTAACGGAATAGCGCGTTCGGTAATTTGCGCCATTACTTCTTCATTTGAAACGAGCTGGAAATATAAATTGAAATCTGTTGGTTCAAATTTATTAAAATATAGTTTCTTCATAATAACTCCTCCAAACTAATTTTTAATGTTCTTCAGAAAAGTTTAATGACACGTAAATCATAATTTCAATTATAAAAGATTATTAAAGGTAATTATTAATTTTTGGTTAGTAACGTACATACAATGTGTAATTAAGTGCGTGCACTATGGAGTGAATGCAGAAAAGGGTGAATGAAGCATATGAATCCATTTGAGCAAATGATGTACGTTGGTGTCATTATGTCTATTGTACTATCCGTAATGATTTTAGGATCTTTATATTATAATCCCCGTCTTTCTTTAACTGAATATCCGAAAGATATTCAAAAGGTAGTTTTTCCAAAATCGATTTATGAAAAGAAGCAAACAATCTACTTTAATATTGCATATAATGCTATTCTTTTCGGTACGCCTGTCGTTTCTACATATATACTACATAAACATGAAAAATTATTATATGTTGATGCCTATTTACATACTTTTGGTATTTTAATGATTTTCAATTTAGTAGATTTGTTTATAATTGATTGGCTAATCTTTTGCTGGATTACCCCGAGATTTGTTGTTATTCCTAGTACAGAAGGGATGAAGGGTTATAAAGATTATAAGTTTCATTTAAGAGGGGCTATAGTCGGAACAAAATTTTTAGCAATTGTAAGTTTATTTTTGGCGGGAATTGCGACAACTATTTAGTATGAAAAGTTTATAAAAGATGAGGAGATTGATAATGTATAGAATTAGAATTGAGAATTTGATAATATTGAAGTAGGAAGTTTTAAAAACAGTATATTAAGCGGTAATAATATACTATTGCAAATGTTTTGATACACTGTGAAATTTCCTGATTTTATGGAAATTTTTCATAGAATACAAAAAACGTAATGGAGGCTAATATGAAAAAAGTAATTGGCGCAGCAACAGCAACTGTTTTTGGATTGGGGGCTTTTACCACAACTGCTATCGCAGAAACGATCGTAACAGCAGATGTACTCAATGTACGTGAAAAACCGACTACGGAATCAAAAGTTGTCGAAAAAGTAAAGGAGGGACAAGAGTTAAAAGTAATAAATACCGAAGATGGATGGTCCAAAATTGATTTAAACGGTAAAGAAGTGTTTGTTAGTTCGGAGTTTACAAAAGATGTGTATCATGTAACAGCGAATTTGTTAAATGTTCGTTCTGATGCGAATACAGAATCAGAAATTCTTGGCAGACTGAAAAAAGATGATGTTATTGAATCAACGCATCAAGTAAAAGACGGATGGCTGCAATTTGAGTATAAAGGAAAAACAGCCTATGCAAATGTTTCTTTCCTATCAAGTACAGCCCCAGTTGAAAAAAAAGCTGAAGAGAAAACGAAGAAAGTAGCGAAAGTACAAAAAACGGTTAAAGCTAAAGAAGAAGTTAAAACACAAAAGATAGTAAAGCCTAAGGAAGAAGTGAAAGTACAAGAAGTAGTAAAGCCTAAGGAAGAAGTGAAAGTACAAGAAGTAGTAAAGCCTAAGGAAGAAGCGAAAATACAAGAAGTAGTAAAGCCTAAGGAAGAAGTAAAAGTACAAGAAGTAGTAAAGCCTAAGGAAGAAGCGAAAGTACAAGAAGTAGTAAAGCCTAAAGAAGAAGTGAAAGTACAAGAAGTAGTAAAGCCTAAAGAAGAAGAGAAAGCCCAAGAAATAGCGAAGGCTAAGGAAGAAGAGAAAGCCCAAGAAATAGCGAAGGCTAAGGAAGAAGAGAAAGCCCAAGAAATAGCGAAGGCTAAGGAAGAAGAGAAAGCCCAAGAAATAGCGAAGGCTAAGGAAGAAGCAAAAGCCCAAGAGATAGCAAGGGCTAAGGAAGAGGCAAAAGCAAGAGAAATAGCCAAGGCTAAGGAAGAAGCGAAAGCAAGAGAAGAGTCTAAAAATAACACGCAGGCTGCTAAGCGTGAATTAACGGTAGTAGCGACTGCATATACTGCGGATCCAAGTGAAAATGGTACATATGGTGGACGCGTTTTAACTGCGATGGGGCATGATTTAACGGCTAATCCGAATATGAGAATTATCGCAGTAGATCCGAAAGTAATCCCATTAGGATCTAAAGTATGGGTAGAAGGTTATGGCGAAGCAATTGCTGGTGATACTGGAAGTGCTATTAAAGGAAATCGTATTGATGTTTTAATGGGTTCAAAAAGTAAAGCTATGAATTGGGGAAGACAAACTGTTAAAGTTAAAATTCTTTAATCGATATAGTTATCTAGATAGAAGTCAGTTCTCTTTATTGAGACTGGCTTTTATTTTTGTGAAAGTAAAATACAAAGTGCATAAAGAAAATAAGACTAACAGATTATGTTAGTCTTGTTTTTTGATTGCAACATCAGTAAGAATCGCATCAAATATATCTTTTTGCGTGAAGTTATCTGTAAAAATAGTTTCTCTAGTAACTTCAATTGTATCGTGCGGATTATACCATTTTTGTAGGGAATCCTCACCAAATTCATGCCGTTTGTCCCTTGTAGTATGTCGTCGAATCGTTTCTTTTAACGATAAATCAAAGTAATATGTATAGACGTTTCCTTCAAAAAAATGTATTAATTCTTTCAACATTTCACCGTATCTACGACTGTTTAAAATGCCTTCTAAAATAACAAATTCACATTTTCCTTTTCCGTATTTTGTAATTTCAAATAGTAAATCATGTGATAAATTACCCATCGTATCATGTACCCTAAGCATATCTCTACGTACAACATCTTGTGATACGAAAAGTGTACCTTTTCCGAAATGTTCTTGTAGTTGCTTTGCGATTGTTGTTTTACCACTTGCGGAGTTTCCTCTAAGAATGATTAATGTTGATTTAAGGATAGGATTAGACATAATGTATTCCCCCAGCACGAATGATTATATAGAAAATTTTAACAAATAAACCGTGAAAAGTGTATAATTAATAGGATGGAAGTAAAAAGGTGGGAGCTAGATGGAACATAAATTAAATAAGGCGCAGCCGATTTTGAAACGGACATGGTTTCGCTATCTAGGGGCATTTATTATTGTTCAATTGTTGTTTATTATTTGTGAGGTTACTGGATGGGCACCAAATTTTAAACCAAGTGGGGAATTTTTAAGTAGAATTTTACATTCCAAATTTTTTACGGAATGGTTCACTCCATATGAAATCCCTCATTTTAATTTGTTTACTGCTCTTTTTATGATTACATTGTTACCATACGTACTAATAGGTGCAATGAAAGATTTTAAAAAAAGAAAAAATATAAATAATTAAAAAGAGGTACTATATGCTATTTCAAAAAGATAATATATCGATTAGATACGTAATAGAAGAGGATGCACCAATCATTTCAAAATGGTTAACAGACCCAAAAGTTCTACAGTATTACGAAGGGCGAGATAATCCGCAATCTGTAGAAATGGTACTGGATCATTTTATACATAATCCAAATAGTCATGAAAAAAGATGCTTAATAGAGTTTGATGATATGCCAATCGGTTATATTCAAATGTATCCAGTTGATTCTGAGTGGAAAACATTATATGGCTATGAAGAATCACAAAATGTATGGGGAATGGATCAATTTATCGGAGAACCGAATTATTGGGGAAAAGGAATTGGAACGAAACTCGTTCAGGCAGCAATTACTTATATTATGGAGAACACGGGAGCAGAAGCAATCGCGATGGATCCGAAAGTAAATAATGGACGTGCGATAAAATGTTATGAAAAATGCGGCTTTAAAAAAGTGAAGATATTAAAGGAACATGAGCTGCATGAGGGGAAATTAGAAGATTGTTGGATGATAGAATACAAACAAAGGGAGCTGCGCGAAATGAAAAAAGCTTTAATAGTAATTGATGTGCAAGCAGGTATGTATACAGCAGGAATGCCAGTACATAATGGGGAAAAGTTTTTAGAAATATTGCAAGAGCTTATTGGGGAATGTCGTTCAAATGATATTCCAGTTATTTTTGTACAGCATAACGGGCCAAAAGATCATCCGTTAGAAAAAGGTACAGCTGGTTGGAAAGTGCATGAGGTAATTGCCCCGCAAGAAGGGGACAGTATCATTGAAAAGACGACGCCAGATTCATTCTATAAGACGAACTTAAATGAAGTATTACAAGAAAAAGGCATTGAACACGTTATTATTTCAGGAATGCAAACAGAGTACTGTGTGGATACGACAACGCGAAGAGCGTTTAGTGAAGGGTATAAAGTAACGTTAGTGAGTGATGCACATAGTACGTTTCATACAGACGTGTTACGTGCGGAAGACATTGTAAAGCATCATAATGTAGTGTTTGGAGCGTTTGCTAATGTTGTTGCGTTAAAAGATTTGAAAGTGACTGCCTCTAAATAAGAGGCAGTTTTTTATTATAAGAACGATATCTTGAAAACATCGTTCTTATAATTTCACGTACCATAATGAATACATAAAAAAGGAGCACCACATAATTAAAAAGGGCGCTCCTGCATCAAAATGTCATTTCTTCTTATTCTTATCTTTATCCAATATATTCTGCTCTTCAGCAAATTCCGTACCATATGCAAAGCGGCGATTAATATGAATGTTATCATTTTGGTGCCTTGTGTGTGAGTTAGAAAAGCGATGAACGATTACTTCAGATAATGTAAAGACAGTAGCGGAAAGGAAACTACCCCATGCAATTTGCATGTAATTGTCTAATAAAATATTACCGAAAATCCATACGCTTAAATACGTTAGTAAGAAATCCGACATAATGGCACCGGTATTGCCTATTCGGTTTAATATGATTTTATCGACGAACATATAGGATACGATTGTAACAAAGAGACTAAATGAAATAATTTGGACGAACGTTGCAGGGAAAAATAAAGCGAGTCCGATACTAAATGCGATAATGCACGATATAAACTTAATAAGAACTACAGTAAAACCATTCAATATTTACACCTCCGATTTATACATAGTTTTACAATAAATTTAGGAGTTCATACATTGTAACAAATATATTTACATAAAACTTTTTCATGTTCGATTTTTGTCTAAATATTAAAAAAACAAAGAAAAAATGTTATAGTAAAATGAGAGTATATGACATTTTTAGGTAAGGGGGAATCCATGATGTGGATTACTTCAGAAGTAGAAATTCCAGAGGAGTTAATTGATCATCTTGAACAAGGAAAGTTAGTACTATTTGTTGGAGCGGGAGTTTCTATGAAAGGGAAATCAAACTTACCGAATTTTGATGATCTAGTTGATGAGATTGCGAAAACGTTATATGTAGAAACGCGTGAAATAACAGAACCTCATGATTATTATCTTGGTAAAATTGCGAAAACAAAAGATATACATCAAGTTGCAAGAGATTTAGTTCATATTGAAAAATCAAAGCCGAATCCTCTTCATTATGCGATTCCGAGATTGTTTCCTTTAGATACGGAAGTCCGCATTGTAACGACAAATTTTGATCGGCATTTTACAACTGCGATGAAAGAAATGAATAGAGAATTAAACGTATATTACGCACCTGCGTTACCTACAGGTAGAGCGTTTAAAGGACTCGCCTACATACATGGCAATATAGAACAAGAGAAAGAAGCATTAATATTAACAGATGGTGATTTTGGAAGGGCTTACTTGACGGAAGGATGGGCAAGAAGATTTTTAGTTGATTTATTCTCGAATTATACCGTTTTATTCGTTGGATATAGCCATAATGATCCAGTAATGAAATATTTAGCAACTGGTTTACCACCAAGTACAAGGCGTTATGCATTTGTTGCGCAAGGGGAAAATACGTACCATTGGGAGCACTTAGGAATACGGCCGATTGTATACCCGAATAAAGGTAATAATCATCAATCTCTTGTTAAAGCAGTGAAGCGATGGGCGGAATTAATGGGAGATAATTATATTACAAAACGAATGCGGATTCGTGACATAGTAACAGTTCCACCGTCAGTAGAGCAGGAACAATTATCATACATAAAACAATCCATAAAAAAAATTGAAACAGTCCGCTACTTTGTTGAATTTACTCATGATTATGAATGGGTGGAATGGCTTGAAGCAGAAGGGAAATTACAAAATTTATTTTTAGTTACATCAAACGATAATGAGGTAGATGAATTACTTGCAGAATGGTTGGTGGAACAATTTCTTTTTAGTCATCAAAAAGAATTATTTCAATTAATTTTTAAAAATCATTCTAAACTATCTCCGTTATTATGGAGAACAATTTGTAGCTACTTAAACGAAACGAAAATTAAAATGGACCCGTTGTTGTTTGCAAGATGGACACTTCTTTTACTAGAAACAGCTGAAAAAGATAGTAAATCAATTGAAAAAATTTCTTACTTACTCCAAAAATGTTCTTTTCCTGAGCATAAAGAGATTGCTTTATTATTACTAACATTTATTTTGGATGGAAAGCTTAAGTTAAAGCGGGAGAGAAAATGGGGAAATGATACACAAGAATCAATAGAACTTGAGGAATCGAGTCGTTTACCAGTGTCTACATTTTCTTATGTGGAGCAAATTTGGAATGAGAAGATGAAACCTCATATTTCCTATTACGCCGTACCAATTATGACGATGGGAATAGAGAAGATGCGAATGTTATCACTACGACAAACGGCACTGAAAAAAAAGGATAAGGAAAATGTTGAAAAAGAGTTTCAGCAAAATGATCTTGCATTTTTAATTCAAATTGTAAAAGAGTGTTTAGCCTATTTGTGTGAAAATAATGAAAAAAAAGCAAATTATTATATTACAGAAATGATAGAAGCAAACAGCATGCTTCAGAACCGAATTGCAATTGATGCGATGAATAAAAATATATTCGTTAGTGCCGATGCCAAAATGAAATGGTTGTTACAGGAAGGACTTCTTTTAGATGTCACGTATAAACACGAAGTTTTTCAACTTATAAAAAATTATTTCGCACTCTCTTTAGAAAAAACAAAGGAAGAGGTTATTCAAATTGTATTGAAGGACCTTGCAGAGGAGAGAGCATTTAATGCTTGTTTAGTTTTAGATTTATTATTCACTTGTGATTCGAATAGTCCATCTACAGCAAAAGGTTATGAGTTAATGCAGCAAAAACATCCTCACTTTCATTCTGATCGATATAGTGTACAAAAGAAAGAGACGGTAGATCAAAGTATTACTTGTAATGTAACTGCTGATGGATTATTGCAGTTGAAAGACGATGAAATTATGAAGCAAGTTCGTCAATTTTCTCAAGATGGTGTTTTTGAACAACGCCATTTTTTAGAGATGTTATCGAAAGCATGTAAGTTGAATACAGAATGGAGTATTTCATTTGCCTATCAATTAGTTGGTATGCACGAAATAAGTAATGAAGTATGGTTTGTTTGTATTAGAGAGTGGCGAAATAACCGAGGATTGACAAATGAACAAATCCAAAAAGTAATTCCGCTATTACAGAAATTTGTTAGAAATACTGCTTTTCATTGGTTAATTAGTAGCTTTCTATATGAAATTAGTAATCGATTAGAAGAGTTAGAGGAAACTAGTATACGTAGTGTGAAACGTTTTGCTTTTTCGGTATTCCCTCAAGTAATGAAAAGTGATACAGATTTTAAGCTTGGAAAACAAGACTTTTACAATGAATCCATCCAGCATCCTGTTGGGAAAATGACAGCTGTATTATTAAAATTGTTATCATATGATCATTTATACGATCGTAACGTGTATGAATATTTATTTTTATTTGAAGAACAAGTAAGAGTTAGTACAGAACGGACAAATTTTATGTTAGCTCGTTTAGTAGCAGATATTACATTTCTTTATCATATTGAGAAGCAATGGTGCCGAAAATATTTGTTACCGTGCTTAGATTTAAAGAAAGAAAATGAGATTACGAAATATGCATGGGCAGGCTTATGTTACACGCAAATCAATTTACCTTTATTTACAGAAATGAAACGATTTATTAAGTATGCAGTAGAACATTTGGAAGTATTACATCCGCATACGAGGGAATCTTTCTTGAAATGGCTCAGTTTTGTATTTATTAAATGTGTACTATATTGGGAGCAAAAAACAGATTGGTTATACCCGTTACTTATACAAGAAAATGAAGAAAATAAAATTAAATTTATGCAGTTTTTATGCTATTACGTCAAAACGCTAAGTGCAAAAGAACAACAAAAATTTTGGGCATCTTGGCTCAGTATATTTTTGCGTGAGCGACCGAAAATGGGTGAAATCACAGCTAGAGAATATGTAATGCTTTTGCGTATTATTTTATTTATGGATGAAATAGTAGAAAGAGGATTATCTATAATAAAAACATTTTCAGATGTGGTTGGAAAAGGGAATCAAACGGAGTTAAAACAGTTGTTTAATGAAATACTTGAAAAGACAGAGAGTATAAAAATGTATAAAAAATTGTATGCAAATGTATTTTTTACTTTATTACAAACGCTTCAGGAAGCCGATTTACTTGAAACTGAAATCATTCAAATAAAAGAAATATTAATCCAGTATGGAGTAGAAAAATATGTATTAAATGCAATAGATAATGAGATAATTCGCATCGGAATTGTTATGGAGAATTTACAAGAAGAAATGTAGGGCGGAAGTGGAATTTTAAAAAATATATAAAAAGTTGTTGACAGTGTTTTGAAAAGCGTTCTATAATACGAATCATACTTATTCAATTTCAAAAACATTTGAATAAACAAAGTGCAATGAAGAGATCACAGTAGTGGTTAGTCTTACTGTAGCAGAGAGCTGGTGGTTGGTGTGAACCAGTACAGGGATAATCATGAATTACAGTCTTGGAGCATCTTTTTCGTAGTAAAGATAGTTTCGTCTTTATGAAGAAAAAGCGGTCAATTGATCGTTAACAGTGAAGAGAGGTAGACGGAAAGTTAGTCTACAACTAGGGTGGTACCGCGATAAATATCGTCCCTACTGATTTATTCAGTAGGGACTTTTTGTATTTTAGTGGTCCAACTTGAAAATTAAATATATATGCGTTGAAAGGAAAAGCAGTAGTTGTTGTTTCCCTGTAACAGAGAGCTGGTGGTTGGTGTGAACCAGTACAAAAACAAGAGCGAATTACAGTCCTAGAGCATCTTTTTCGTAATAAAGATAGTATTGTCTTTATGAAGGGAAAGACGGTCAGATGATCGTTAACAATGAAGAGAGGTAGACGAAAGAAGTCTACAACTAGGGTGGTACCGCGATAAATATCGTCCCTACTGATTGGATCAGTAGGGATTTTTTGTACAAAAAAGTGGGTTTTTATCTAGTCGATAGTGTCCTTATAGTAAATATTCGTTTAAAATAAGAAGAGGTATCGATTCCACTTAAAATTTGTATAATTTATCAGTTCAGAAAATAGAGAATTTTTCATTCTCTTACTATACTTTTAAAACATTAGAGGAGGATTTCCAAATGGCAAATCATGAATTAGATCAATTACGTAAACAGGTAGATGAAATTAACTTACAACTATTACACCTTTTAAACAAACGTGGTGAAATCGTTCAAAAAATTGGGGAACAGAAGCAAGTACAAGGTACGAAACGTTTTGATCCAGTACGTGAGCGTGAAGTACTTGACATGATCGCAGAGCATAACGAAGGACCATTCGAAACGTCAACAGTTCAACACATTTTCAAAACAATCTTCAAAGCTAGCTTAGAATTACAAGAAGATGATAACCGTAAAGCATTACTAGTATCACGTAAAAAGAAACAAGAAAACACAATCGTTAATGTAAAAGGTGAATTGATTGGAAATGGAACACAAACGTTCATCATGGGACCTTGTGCGGTAGAAAGCTTAGAGCAAGTTCGCCAAGTAGGGCAAGCGATGAAAGACCAAGGTCTAAAATTAATGCGCGGTGGTGCTTTCAAACCGAGAACATCTCCATACGATTTCCAAGGTTTAGGAGTAGAAGGATTACAAATTTTACGCCAAGTAGCAGATGAGTTCGACTTAGCGATCATTAGTGAAATCTTAAATCCGAACGATGTTGAAATGGCGCTAGACTACGTTGATGTCATTCAAGTTGGCGCACGTAACATGCAAAACTTCGATTTATTACGAGCTGTAGGTAAAGTTAACAAGCCAGTATTACTAAAACGTGGATTAGCAGCAACAATTGATGAGTTCATTAACGCAGCTGAGTACATCATTGCACAAGGTAACGACCAAATTATTCTATGTGAGCGTGGTATCCGCACATACGAAAGAGCGACACGTAACACATTAGACATTTCAGCAGTACCGATTTTAAAGAAAGAAACACATTTACCAGTAATCGTTGACGTAACGCATTCAACTGGACGCAGAGATTTATTATTACCAACAGCGAAAGCAGCACTTGCAATTGGCGCAGATGCAGTAATGGCTGAAGTACACCCAGACCCAGCGGTTGCATTATCAGATTCTGCACAACAAATGGATATTCCAGAATTCCATAGATTCATGGATGAGTTAAAAGGTTTCAAAAATAAATTATCTTAATTCCATATCATATATGCGCTGAAGAGGAAACAGTAGTGCTTATCTCACTGTTAAAGAGAGCTGATGGTCGGTGTGAATCAGTACAAAGATAAGCATGAATTACAGCCTTGGAGCATCTTTTCCGCCAACTTTTGGAGGGAAAGACGGTCAAACGATCGTTACAGAAGAAGAGAGGTAGACGATAGTTGTCTACAACTAGGGTGGTACCGCGATAAACATCGTCCCTACTGAGCGCTCAGTAGGGACTTTTTTGTACAAAAAAATAGTAAAGGGGCAAGAGAAATGAGATACATTACAGCTGGAGAATCACATGGACCGCAGTTAACAGTTATTTTAGAAGGTGTACCAGCAGGTTTAACATTAACAGCGGAACATATTAATAAAGAATTATTAAGAAGACAAAAAGGGCACGGACGCGGAAGACGCATGCAAATAGAAACTGATACAGTTGAAATTGTAAGTGGTGTTCGTCATGGGATGACACTTGGCTCACCAATAACGTTAATCGTTAAAAATGATGATTTCAAACATTGGACGAAAGTAATGGGTGCAGAGCCAATTTCGGAAAAAGAAAGTAAAGATATGAAACGTACAATTACAAAACCACGTCCAGGACATGCGGATTTAAACGGCGCAATTAAATATGGACATCGTGATATAAGAAACGTACTAGAGCGCTCATCTGCAAGAGAAACAACAGTTCGTGTAGCTGCTGGTGCAGTTGCGAAACAAATTTTGAAAGAATTAGGCGTAGAAATTGCAGGGCATGTTCTTGAAATTGGTGGGGTACAAGCGAAACGAATTTCAAACTTACCAATAGAAGAAATTCAAACGATTACTGAAAATTCACCAGTTCGATGTTTAGATAAAGAAGTAGAACAAGAGATGATGGATGCGATAGATAACGCTAAAAGTAGTGGGGATTCAATCGGCGGTATTGTTGAAGTCATTGCAGAAGGTATGCCAATTGGCGTTGGTAGTTACGTTCATTACGATCGTAAATTAGATGCAAAACTTGCTGGTGCAATTATGAGTATTAATGCATTTAAAGGTGCTGAAATTGGCGTTGGTTTTGAAGCAGCAAGACAGCCAGGAAGTAAAGTGCACGATGAAATATTATGGGATGAAGAAAATGGATACACGAGAAAAACGAATAATGCCGGTGGTTTAGAAGGCGGTATGACAACAGGAATGCCAATTGTCGTAAGAGGTGTTATGAAGCCAATACCTACATTATATAAACCGTTAGCAAGTGTTGACATTGATACGAAAGAAGCATTCCAAGCGAGTATTGAAAGATCTGATAGTTGTGCAGTACCAGCAGCAGGTGTAGTAGCTGAATCTGTTGTAGCATGGGAACTTGCACATGCACTAGTCGAACAATTCGGAAAAGATCGTATGGATTTAATTCAGCAAAACATTACGCAACATAACAAATACGCAAAAGAATTTTAATAAAAAGGTGGTTTTAACATGCAAGTAAAAGATCAGCTATCATCATTACAACCATATAAACCAGGTAAATCACCTGAACAAATGAAAGAAGTATACGGAGATCATTCATTTGTGAAATTAGCATCAAATGAAAATCCGTTCGGCTGTTCACCACGTGTTTTAGATGAGTTGCAAAAATCGTGGTTGGAACATGCTTTATATCCTGACGGAGGTGCTACAACGCTCCGTCAAACAATTGCAGATAAGTTACATGTCCAAATGGAACAAATACTTTGCGGTAGTGGTTTAGACGAAGTCATTCAAATAATAAGCCGTGCAGTACTTAAAGCAGGAGATAACATCGTAACGGCTGGTGCAACATTCCCGCAGTACCGTCATCATGCAATTATTGAAGGTTGTGAAGTGAAAGAAATCCCTTTAAATAACGGTGTATACGATTTAGACGAAATTTCGTCAGCAATAAATAATAATACGAAAATCGTATGGATTTGTAATCCGAACAACCCGACAGGCACATATGTGAATGATCGAAATTTGACTCAATTTATTGAAGGTATTAGTGAAAATACGTTAATTGTCATTGATGAAGCGTACTATGAATACGTAACAGCAAAAGATTTCCCGGAGACATTACCGCTTTTAGAAAAACATAAAAATATTCTTGTACTTAGAACATTTTCTAAAGCGTACGGATTAGCTTCTTTCCGCGTTGGATATGCGATTGGACAAGAAGAGTTAATCGAGAAATTAAATGTCGTACGTTTGCCATTTAACGTATCTTCATTAGCGCAAAAAGCAGCGACGATTGCTTTTGGTGATAATGAGTTTATTGAAGAAATAGTTCGTGTGAATACAGAGGGATTACAAAAATACGAGAGCTTTTGTAAGGAAAATGAAATTCCATTTTATCCATCGCAAACCAATTTCATCTTCTTGCCAGTTGAGAATGCTGGAGAGATTTATGAAGCTTGTGCACACGCAGGGTTTATTATACGTCCGTTCCCGAATGGTGTCCGTATTACAGTCGGAACAAGGGAGCAAAATGAAGGAGTGATTTCAGTGTTAAAACAACACTTTGAAAATAAAAAAAGAAAGTCTCGAGATGAGGCAAATGCGTAAAAAGGTAGTATTAATTGGAACAGGTTTAATAGGAGGCTCTCTCGCATTAGCAATTAAGAAAGAGCACGATGTAACGATAACAGGTTATGATATATTTCAAGAACAAGTAGAGCGTGCAAAAGAATTACACGTAGTAGATGAAGTAGCAGTAGATTTACAGCATGCATGTGAAGAGGCACATTTAATTGTGTTTGCTTCTCCAGTTGAAGAAACGAAGAAGTTATTACACAAATTAGCGTCATTTCATTTACGGGAAGATGTTATTGTAACAGATGTTGGTAGTACAAAAGGGACGATCATGAATGAAGCGGAAGCTTTATTTTCAAAGGAAGTTTCTTTCATTGGTGGACATCCGATGGCAGGTTCTCATAAAACGGGAGTTGAAAGTGCAAAAGCACATCTATTTGAAAATGCATTTTATATTTTAACGCCGATGAATCATGTGCCAAATGAACATGTGGAAGAACTAAAGCGTTGGTTACAAGGAACAGGATCTCATTTTCTCGTTCTAAATACAGAGGAACATGATTATGTAACAGGGATCGTTAGTCATTTTCCGCATCTTATCGCAGCTGGATTAGTAAAGCAAGTGGAGAAACATGCAGGAGATAATCCGCTCATTCATCAACTAGCT
Source organism: Bacillus sp. 16GRE42 (assembly GCF_019837435.1). Lineage (NCBI taxonomy): Bacteria > Bacillati > Bacillota > Bacilli > Caryophanales > Bacillaceae > Bacillus > Bacillus sp. 16GRE42. Next base: position 465,748 of record NZ_JADAXF010000001.1, on the reverse strand, counting down.
GCGGGAGGGTTTAAAGACATTACACGTATCGCATCTAGTAGCCCAAAAATGTGGAGTGATATTGTTAAGCAAAATCGCGAGCATTTAATGGTATTATTAAAAGAGTGGATCTCTGAAATGGAAGATTTATATGATACAGTTTCTACTGGAGATGCAGGCGAGATTCAAACCTATTTTGCAGACGCGAAAGAATACCGTGACTCTTTACCAGTACGAAAGAGAGGGGCAATTCCTGCCTATCACGACTTATACGTCGATGTTTTAGATAAAGTAGGGGCATTGGCTCATATTACGAGTATTTTGGCACGCGAAGAAATTAGTATTACGAACTTGCAAATATTAGAAGCGCGTGAAGGGTTGCTTGGGGTATTACGTATTAGCTTCCAAAGAGAAGAAGATCGTATGAAAGCAAAGCTAGCGCTTGGAGAAGAAAAATACCAAACTTATGAAACAATTTAAATGAGAAGGTGAAAACATGAAGGAAAGAACAATAGAACCTGTTAATAACGGATTAAATGGTATTATTACAATTCCAGGAGATAAATCCATTTCACACCGCGCTGTCATGTTCGGCGCGATTGCAGAAGGAAAAACAACGATTAAAGGTTTCTTGCCCGGTGCAGACTGTTTAAGTACAATTTCTTGCTTTAAAGAAATGGGAGTAGAAATCGTGCAAAACGGTGATGAAGTCACTGTAGTTGGTAAAGGATTAGAAGGCTTACAAGAACCGAAAGCTGTATTAGATGTTGGTAATTCTGGTACAACAATACGTTTAATGTCAGGAATTTTGGCAAATACACCATTTTTCTCTTGCGTACAAGGTGATGCATCTATCGCAAAAAGACCGATGAAACGTGTTACAAATCCATTAAAACAAATGGGTGCAAACATTGATGGCCGCGAAGAAGGGACGTTTACACCGTTAACAATACGTGGTGGAGATTTAAAAGCAATTGAATACACTTCACCTGTAGCAAGTGCGCAAGTAAAGTCAGCTATTTTACTTGCAGGACTTCGAGCAGAAGGTGTAACAGCTGTTACAGAACCACATATTTCACGCGATCATACGGAAAGAATGCTTGAAGCCTTTGGAGTTAAAGTAATTCGTGAGGGAAAAACAGTGAAACTTGCAGGTGGACAAAAGTTAACAGCAACAGACGTTCAAGTGCCAGGTGACGTATCGTCAGCAGCATTCTTCTTAGTAGCGGGCGCAACCATTCCAAATAGTAAACTAGTATTACAAAATGTAGGGATGAATCCAACTCGTACAGGGATTATTGATGTTTTAGAGAAAATGGGTGCTACGTTCACTGTAGAGCCAATTAACGAAGGAGCATCAGAACCAGCTGCAAATATTACAATTGAAACATCTTCATTAAAAGGAATCGAAATTGGCGGAGATATTATCCCAAGATTAATCGATGAAATTCCTGTTATCGCCTTAGCGGCAACGCAAGCAGAAGGAATTACAGTAATTAAAGATGCGCACGAATTAAAAGTAAAAGAAACAAACCGTATCGATACAGTCGTTGCGGAGTTAACGAAACTAGGAGCTCGCATAGAAGCAACTGATGACGGCATGATTATTTACGGGAAATCAGCACTAAAAGGCAATACAGTAAATAGTTACGGTGATCACCGCATTGGAATGATGCTTGCAATTGCCGGCTGTCTAGCAGAAGGAAAAACAACAATTGAAGACGCAGAAGCAGTAGGCGTATCATATCCTACATTCTTCGAAGAACTTCAAAAGTTAGCAAAATAAAGTAATAAAAAGCAGATACGGGATGTATCTGCTTTTTATATTGGATTCGTGTCGTTAAGTCCATATAATTTCATTCACCGCACCAGAATATTGAGAATTATGGTACAATTCAAACAGGGAATGGAGGAGAAATAGATGAACGTTATACAATTAAAAGAAGATAGATTTAGAGAAGCATTACGCTTATCGGAATACGCTTTTCAATATAAAGTTGATGGGGAACGATTGCAGCAACAACTTACAAAGATGAAAGAAAGTCATGAAATATACGGTATTATGGAAGGTGAAGATGTAGCAGCAAAACTGCATCTTATTCCGTTTCATATATACATAGGCAAAGAGAAATTTAAAATGGGAGGCGTTGCAGGGGTAGCGACGTATCCAGAGTATAGAAGAAGCGGATATGTAAAAGAATTACTTCAACACTCACTTCAAACGATGAAAAATGACGGATATACAGTATCAATGCTACATCCATTTGCTGTTTCATTTTACCGTAAATACGGCTGGGAACTTTGTGCGAATCTCTTTGTATGTCATATGACAAAGAGTGATTTAGTTATGAAAAAACAAGTAAATGGTACTGTGAAACGTTTCAATAAAGAAAATCACCCAGAAGAGGTCGAAAAGATTTATGAAACATTTGCAGAACATTTTTCCGGTATGCTAGTTCGCGATGAAAAATGGTGGTTACAAGCTGTTTATGATGATTTAACATTAGCGATTTATTACGATAAAAATAAAACGGCAGCTGGCTACATGCTATATAAAATAGAAAACTATAAAATGACAGTAGAAGAATTTGTTCCACTGCATAATGAAGCGCGAAATGGTCTGTGGAACTTTATTTGTCAGCATGATTCTATGATTAAAGAACTTGAAATGACAGTAATTGAAAACGAACCGTTATTATATACACTGCAAGAGCCACGCGTGAAAGCAGAAATAAAGCCATATTTTATGGGCAGAATTGTAGATGTGGAGCAGTTCTTAAAACAATATGAGTTGAATTGGAACAATGCACAGCAAGAAGTGATTTTACATATTACAGATTCATTTGCACCGTGGAATAACGTTACAGTGAGGCTTGCAAATCATGAAATAACAATTATGGAAGAAGAAATAAAGGATAAAGGAATTAGTCTAGATATAAATGCATTATCTACAATAATGTTTGGATACAAACGTCCGTTACAACTTAATGAACTAGAATTAATTAGCGGAAGTGAAGAGGAAATACGAGCGTTTGAGAATATAGTTCCAGTACGTAAAGCATTTATTTATGATTTCTTTTAAGTTATAAATAGGAAATTGAGCTGTCCCAAATAAAATTTTGGGACGGCTTCAAATTACACTGTCAGTTTTTGTCGGTAAATCGATATATCTTGAAAATCGCTGATATAATTTTTTCACAAACAAGGGATTAAAAACCGAACCGATACTGGTCACGCACTTGACTTTTAATCCATGTAATTTATAATTAAAAACGGAATGAATTTTCATTCCTGAAAATAGAGGTGGAAAAAATGGCTAAAAACAAACAAGAGGATATTTTTGATGCTGCGATGAAACTTTTCGCAGAGCGTGGTTACGATGGTACGACAATTCCAATGATTGCTGAAAAGGCAAAAGTCGGTGCGGGTACTATTTATCGCTATTTTGAAAATAAAGAGGCACTTGTTAACTCATTATTTTCAAAAAGTATGTTAGAGCTTTCTGAAATGATAAAAACGGATTTTCCTGTTGAAGCAAATATTCGTGAACAGTTTAGTCATACGTACAACCGTTTATTTGAATTTGCGAGAAACAATGTGGATGCTTTTTTATTTACAAATTCTCACTGTGATAGTTATTTTCTTGATGAACAAAGTAAGAAAATATTTGAAGATTTTATAGGCTTCTTTATGAATATTATTGAAGATGGAATCGCAAAAGGTTTTCTTCGTCCATTGCCTCCAGTTGCTTTAATTATTATTGTATATCAACCGCTAGAAAAACTAACGAAGGTAATTGCAACAGGGCAATTAGAATACTCAAAAGAATTAGTAAAAGAATTGGAAGAAAGTTCTTGGAACGCTATTAGAATCATTTGATTCTATAGCTAATAAGTATAGGAATGAATATTCATTCCTGAATAGATTTAAAACATGAGAGTAGGAGAGGATATTTGTGTAACAACAGGAATGAACATTCATTCCGGAAAAGGTAGTTTAATAAAGTTTAAAAAATAATGTAATATAATGATAGGAATGAACGTTCATTCCGAATAAAGTATTTTTAAAAGGATAGGAATGAATATTCATTCCCTTTTAATTTTCAAAATGGGAGATGATTAAAATGAGTAAGCTGAAAAATTGGAGAAGTTTATCTTTTCTATTATGGATAGTTATTACTATTGCAATGATCGTAACGATGCCTAATATGGATAAATTAGTGAAAGAAAAAGGGCACATTACGATTCCTAATACAGAACAAAGTAGTATTGCTGACAAGATGATAAAAGAGATGGATAAAGACGGGACTGAAAAGTATGAAATTATAGCTGTTTTTAATAGTGGAAGTAAAACAGCTTTAACAACTGAGCAAAAAGAGGAAATCGTAAAAACAATCCATGCTTTACAAAATGAAAAAGAGCAATTAGGAATTAAGGAAGTTGTTTCACATTTAGATAATAAAGATTTGGAAAAACAGTTGATATCTAAAGACAATACGACCATTTTAACGCAAATCTCAGTAGATAAAAAAAATGGTGAAATATCAAAAGTTGCAAATGGGCTTCATAAAAAAGTGCAAACGAAAGGGGTAAAAACGTACTTAACAGGAAGTGATTTAATAGCTGGTGATTTTCTTACTTCCTCTCAAGAGGGAGTGAAGAAGACAGAAGTTATTTCTATCATTTTCATTCTAGTTGTATTAATCATTGTATTTCGTTCGCCAATTGTTCCGATTGTTTCCCTTCTTACTGTTGGTGTATCATATTTAGTTTCAATGGGGATTATTGCCCATTTAGTAGATCAATTTAATTTTCCGTTTTCTAACTTTACACAAGTGTTTGTAGTCGTTGTCCTGTTTGGGGTTGGAACAGACTATAACATTTTATTATATACAAGATTTAAAGAAGAATTAAGTAAACAAGAGAATTCATTTTTGGCTACGAAAGAAACGTTTAAATCAGCAGGGAAAACCGTTTTATATAGTGGGATAGCAGTACTAATTGGTTTTGCATCTCTTGCTTTAGCGAGTTTTAAATTATATCAATCTACTTCAGCGGTAGCAATTGGTGTCGCAGTATTATTACTCGTATTAACTACGTTAAATCCATTTTTTATGGTGCTTTTAGGAAAAGGAATGTTTTATCCAGTTAAAACATTTAAAGGTCATGAGGATAGTCGTTTATGGGGATTTCTTGCGAAAAACTCAGTAGTAAGACCATTCGCAGCTTTAATCATCGTATTTGTGATATCGATTCCTTTCGTAATGAAATACTCTAACACATTAAATTACAATGATTTATTTGAAGTAGATAATAAATATGAGTCGAAAATGGGGATTAACGTAATAGAAGAGCATTTTCCACCTGGTTTCTCTTCACCAAGTACGTTAGTCATTCAATCAGATAACAAGTTAGATGAGGCGAGTTCGCTGCAAACTTTAGACGAACTAACTGATAAGATTTTGAAAGTGAAAGGTGTTTCAGAAGTATATTCACCGACGCGTCCAAACGGTGAAAGGATAAAAGAACTATATATAAATAAACAAGCGGGAGAACTGAATACAGGTTTAGGAGATGCGAATGGTGGTATAAATGAAATTAATGATGGATTAACTACTGCAAAAGATAAAATGGGTAGTAAAGATTCAAATAGTCTTGCAAACGTTCAAAAATTAATTGATGGAACAACGGAAGCGAAAAATGGTGTAACAGCATTAGGAACAGCTTTAAATCAACTTTCAAGTGGTATAAACAACGGAGCACAAGGTGCGCAGCGAATTGAGAGTGGATTAACCTCAGTAAATGAAAATATAAATGTTCTATCTAATGCAACGTCACAACTTCATGCTGGTTATTCGCAGTTAGAAAAAGGTTTAAGTTCCTACGATCAATACTTCGGAAGTATTTCTCAAGCGATTGATGGGGCGAAAAAAGGCTATGAACAAATTGACATATTAATGACCAATTTCATTCAAACGAAACCAGAATTAGCAAATGATCCGAACATACTGCAAACGATAGGGATCGCTAAAGAGGCTCAAAAGCAATTAGGTGGGCTTTCAAATGAATTAAACCAATTAGCAACGCAACATAAAGCGGCGATGGGTTCATTTAAAGAAGCAAATCAATCGTTATCGAAAGTGGATAACGGCTTAAAAGAAATGAGCGATGGAGTTACTAAGTTACAAAAAGGAGCAGCTGATCTTAAAAATGGATTAAATGAAGGTGCTTCAGGCTCAAAACAAATTGCGAACAAGTCATCTGAGTTACAAACCGGATTAACAAAAATAAATGATGGGCAAGGCCAGTTATTAACCGGGCTGAAAGACTTGCAAGAACAGATGGGGCAATTACAATCAGGATTATCTAAAAGTACAGAAGGGCTTGAAAAGGTAAGTAACGGACTAGGAGATGCTCAAAAATATTTAGGAGAACTAAATGAATCAAAAAGCTCTGCGAAATTTTATATACCAAAAGAAGTTTTAGAGGGGGAAGATTTCCAAAAAGCATTGAATACGTACATGTCACAAGATAGAAAGACTGCTAAAATGACAATCATTTTAGACGTAAATCCGTATTCAAAAGAAGCAATGCCAATCATTGAAGAAATTAATAAAACGATAGACGGTACGTTAAATGGTACAGAATTAAAATCGGTGAAAAAAGCAATCGGCGGCACAACAGCTAGAAATGTTGATTTAAAAGAAGTAACAGGCCAAGATTTCTTACGTACAGCTACAATTATGTTAATTGGAATTGCGATTGTATTACTCATTATTACACGGTCATTTTTAAATACAATCTTCATTATTGGATCTTTAATATTAGCTTATTTTGCATCACTTGGCATAAGTGAACAAATTAGTGCACACTTACTAAATGTAGAGTCATTAAGCTGGAATGTACCATTCTTTAGTTTTATTATGATTGTCGCTTTAGGTGTGGATTATAGCATTTTTGTAATGATGCGATACAATGAGCTAGAAGGGGACCCCGCAACGAAAATTGTAAATGCATCTCGTCACATAGGAGGAGTCGTATTATCAGCGGCACTTATTTTAGGTGGTACATTTGCTGCATTAATCCCTTCAGGTGTATTGACACTTATACAAGTAGCATCTGTTGTTGGTGTTGCACTGTTACTATTAGCTATCATTGTGATGCCAATATTGTTACCTGCATTAATAGGGTTAACGAGTAAAATGAAGCATTATACGAAGAAATTAAGTAAAAGAAAATAAAAGAATCCCCTTTTAAAAGGGGATTTTTCTTATTTAATAAACTTGTCCATCACGTCTATATATTTTGCAAATTCTTCATCTTTCATATCTCCATTCATTTGTAAAAGAAAATTGCCTTTTGCGTGTGTATGAGAGAATAACATAGGAGCAGAATTTCCTAATTCATCATAATATTTCTTAACTTTTTCTAGGTCTTCTTTCTTTTTATTCAAGGTAGAAAAGGGATGAATAGCAATCAACCGTTGCTATTCATCCATCTTCTACTATATAATAGCTATAGTCTACAATAATTGAGTCGTAATATGCGATTTTTTAAGACAATCGGTGAGAAAACGCTGAAATAAGCGGTATTAGTAGGAGGACACAAATGATTACAGTAAGTAACGTTAGTTTGCGTTTTGCGGATCGCAAATTATTTGAAGATGTTAACATAAAATTCACGCCAGGTAACTGCTACGGTTTAATCGGAGCAAACGGTGCGGGTAAATCAACATTTCTAAAGATTTTATCTGGTGAAATCGAACAATCAACAGGTGATATACATATTACGCCAGGTGAGCGTCTAGCAGTATTAAAACAGAATCACTTCGAATATGAAGAGTTCCCAGTATTAGAAACAGTAATTATGGGTCACACGCAACTTTACAAAGTAATGCAAGAGAAAAATGCCATTTACATGAAAGAAGACTTTAGTGATGAAGATGGTATGCGTGCTGCTGAACTTGAAGGTGAGTTCGCTGAGCTTAACGGTTGGGAAGCAGAATCAGAAGCTGCAATCCTTCTTAAAGGTTTAGGTATTGGTGAAGATGTTCATGATAAGAAATTGTCAGAATTAACTGGTGCAGAGAAAGTAAAAGTATTACTTGCTCAAGCATTATTTGGTAAACCTGACATTCTATTACTAGATGAGCCTACCAACCACTTGGACTTAAAAGCGATTCAATGGTTAGAAAACTTCTTAATGAACTTTGAAAATACAGTAATCGTTGTATCCCATGACCGTCACTTCTTAAATAAAGTTTGTACGCACATGGCTGATCTTGATTTCGGTAAAATTCAACTTTATGTTGGTAACTATGACTTCTGGTATGAGTCAAGCCAATTAGCTTTAAAATTAACACAAGATGCTAATAAGAAAAAAGAAGAGAAAGTAAAAGAGTTACAAAACTTCATTGCACGCTTTAGCTCAAACGCATCTAAAGCGAAACAAGCAACTTCTCGTAAAAAATTATTAGATAAAATTACATTAGATGATATTAGACCATCGTCACGTCGTTACCCATTTGTTGGCTTTACACCTGAGCGTGAAATAGGAAATGACTTATTAACTGTTGAAGGTCTTTCTAAAACAATTGATGGTGAAAAAGTGTTAGATAATGTGTACTTCACTTTAAATAAAGGTGATAAAGTTGCATTTATCGGTCGTAACGATATTGCGATGACAACATTATTTAAAATCCTTATGGGTGAAATGGAGCCAGATAGCGGTTCATTCAAATGGGGCGTTACAACATCTCAATCTTACTTCCCAAGAGATAACTCTAAATACTTTGAGAACAGTGACTCCAACTTAGTTGATTGGTTACGCCAATTCTCTCCACAAGATGAGTCAGAAAGCTTCTTACGTGGTTTCTTAGGCCGTATGTTATTCTCAGGTGAAGAAGTTAAGAAGAACGTTTCTGTATTATCTGGAGGCGAAAAAGTTCGTTGTATGCTATCTAAAATGATGTTAAGTGGTGCGAACGTAATCACACTTGATGATCCAACGAACCACTTAGACCTTGAGTCTATCACTGCATTAAACAACGGTTTAATCGCATTCAAAGGTACAATGTTATTCACATCTCATGACCATCAGTTCGTACAAACAATTGCAAACCGCATTATCGAAGTAACGCCAAACGGTGTAATTGATAAAGAGGCTACTTACGATGAGTTCTTAGAAAATGAAGAACTTCAAAAACAAGTAGATGCAATGTACAAAGGTCAATAATAAATGATGAAAAACCTCGCTCTCTTTATGAGAGCGAGGTTTTTTTATAATCATTGTTTTTATGAATTGTGAATAATTATACAGAAATAACTTTAGCGGTGGAAAGTTATTTTGATGTTGCATATAGAGAAATGGCTACAGCATGAATAAACTATGAAATTCATGAAGGGATGTAATATACACCAAAAAAACTAATGCTATCTATTGTTAAATTCATTATATTACATTAATGTTCCAGAACTGGAGACATATTTATTTGCGAAGCAGTGAATAAAAGTTTATAGTATGTGGTGTCATAATTAGTGGATGGGACATGGGAGAAAACAGAAAATGTTACAAATTTATTTTATTAAATAGAAACCAAGGTCAAAATGTCTAGAAAGAAATAGTTGAATAAATACTAGCTTCAAATTATAATTACTAATATTCTTCATTTAGTTAAACAAACAAAATCTATTTGAAGATAAAAATTGAATAGAGACAGACTTATAAAAAAATAAGCCTTGGATGATCAAAAGAGGTGGAGAGATGAAACAATTACTATTAAAGAGTAAGCGAGTGTTAAGCAATCACTTTGGATTTTTCGTGTTTGCCATTATTTTATTCTGGTTAAAAACATACGCAGCATATGTGACAGAATTTAATTTAGGGATATCCAACACAATCCAAAAGTTTTTACTGTTTTTCAACCCGTTAAGCTCAGCAGTTTTATTTTTAGGGCTCGCATTATTCGCAAAGGGGAAACGTGCTTACATTTGGTTAATTGTTATTAATTTGTTAATGTCTATACTGTTATACGCAAACGTAGTATATTATCGCTTTTTCAGTGACTTTATTACGTTCCCGACATTAACACAAACGAATAACTTTGGAGATTTAGGTGGTAGTATTTTTGCATTGCTACACGTCTATGATCCACTATATTTCTTAGATACAATCATTTTAATTGCTTTAGTCGCAACAAAATTTGCAAGTCCAAAACCAATTCGTGTTGCGAAACATAAATTATCACTAGTATTTGTAGCAGGTATTTTATTATTCAGCATTAATTTAGGTCTTGCAGAATCCGATCGTCCTGAATTATTAACAAGAACATTTGACCGTAATTATATTGTGAAATATTTAGGGGCATACAACTATACGATTTATGATGGCATTCAAAGTGCGAAAGCATCAACAGAACGAGCGTTAGCTGATGGAGATAATATGACAGAGGTTAGAAATTATCTTGCATCAACATATGCAAGTCCAAATCCTGAGTACTTTGGTAAAGGAAAAGGAATGAACGTAATTTATATTCATTTAGAATCATTCCAAAACTTTTTAATTGATTATAAATTAAATGGGCAAGAAGTTACACCGTTCTTAAACTCATTTACAAAAGATGCGAATACGTTATACTTTGATAACTTCTTCCATCAAACAGGACAAGGTAAAACATCTGATGCGGAGTTCATGTTAGAAAACTCAATGTTTGGATTACCACAAGGATCTGTTTTTACAAATAAAGCTCATAACACGTATCAATCAGCACCAGCTATTTTAGGTCAACAAGGATACACATCAGCTGTATTCCACGGTAATTACAAAACGTTCTGGAACCGTGACGATATTTATAAATCATTTGGTTTCAATAAATTCTTTGATGCGTCATACTATGATATGAATGAAAAAGATGTAGTAAACTATGGATTAAAAGATAAACCGTTCTTTAATGAATCAATTCCGTTATTACAAACATTGAAACAACCGTTCTATACGAAGTTCATTACGTTATCGAACCATTTCCCTTATCCAATTGATAAAGAGGAAGCGACGATTGAACCAGCTAAAACAGGTGACTCTTCAGTAGATACGTATTTCCAAACAGCGCGTTATTTAGATGAATCTGTAAAAGGATTCATGGATTACTTGAAACAATCTGGTTTATACGATAACTCAATTATCGTTATGTACGGTGACCATTACGGTATTTCAGATAATCATGGCGCAGCAATGTCTCAAATAATGGGTAAAGAAATGAACTCATTTGAAAATGCACAACTGCAACGTGTACCATTAATCATTCGTGTTCCAGGAATGAAGGGTGGCGTACAACATCAATACGGCGGAGAAATTGATGTTCTTCCGACACTATTACACTTACTAGGTACAGATACGAAAAATTATGTCCAGTTCGGATCAGATTTATTATCACCAGAGCATAAACAAGTCGTTCCATTCCGTAACGGTAACTTCGTAAGTCCAACAGTTACTGCACTGAATGGAAAATACTATGATACAGCTACTGGTGAATCTGTAGAATTAACAGACGAAATAAAACAAAATGAACAAATGGTTCAAAAATCACTGAAATACTCTGACCAAGTTGTTAACGGTGACTTATTACGATTCTATACACCGGAAGGATTTACACCGGTCGATCGTTCAAAGTATAACTATAACCATCGTGATAAAAATAAAACGAAGGTAAAGACGACTGAAGACGGGGAAACGAAATAAATATTAAAGAGCGCTACTCCTATGAGTAGCGCTTTTGTTTGTACATATAACGTTGTCATTATATAGAATTATCTTTCGTTTTTTGTTTCATCTTTCCAAAGAATACTACACCGGCAATGATAATAATGATAAATGCCCATTTTATGAAAGGATTACTTTCGAAAAATCCAGCGAACCATTTTTCATCTACAATCATTTTCGCGGCAGTATAAGCTAAAACAGCTGCTCCAATTGTAATGATGACAGGGAATCGGTCCACCCATTTTAAAATTAATGTACTACCCCATACTACTACTGGAATGGACACTAATAGCCCGATGATGACTAAAGAAAAATTGCCATGCGCAGCTCCGGCAACAGCGAGAACATTATCAATTCCCATTAACGCATCAGCTATAATAATGGTTTTAATAGCAGACCAAAATCCTTCTTCTGCCTTAATGTCATGATCTTTGCCTTCAGCAATTAATTTGTAAGCGATCCATATAAGGAGTACACCACCAATTAGAAGTAGCCCTGGTATTTTTAACAACCAAACGACAACTAAAGTAGCGAGGGCTCTAATCGCGATTGCCCCGATAGTTCCCCATATAATAACTTTCTTTTGTTGATCTTTCGGTAATCGTCTTGCTGCTAATCCAATTACAATAGCATTATCACCGGCTAACACTAAATCAATTACAATGATGGCAAGTAAGGCTGACAAATATTCAGCTGAAAGAAAATCCATATACACATCACTCCTTAAGAGTAATATGTGCTAAAGTGTTGATAATATAAAAAATAGGATTGAATTTGTATATTCAATCTATAATTTCTTACTGTATTTTGATATATGTTTTAATTTCGTACTAGTCGTTTTTAGAATAACATGTGATGTTACTAAATTAATGTGATTTATATTTTCTATTGATATAAAGGAAGAGGGGGAAATCGAATATACGAGAAGAAATTTCAAAAACGATAAAAAAAGACTCAATAACCTACTAGAGGAAATAGAGTCTTTTTCATTACATACGATTATCGTGCCAGAAGTTTAATGGGAAGTGTTCGTTCTCACTATAACTTTCTAATTCATATCCTTTTTCTTTCAGCCCTTTAATAATTCCTGGTACTGCTTTAACGGATTGTGGATGAATATCGTGCATTAGAATTACTTCTGTTGGCTTGTTAGCTCCATTTACAACGTTTTGTACAATTTTAGCTGATGCAGCATCAACAGGCATTTTGCTGTATGTCCAGTCTAAAGAATCAATTGTCCAATCCCAAACTTTCAACCCATTTTCAACAACTTTGTTACGAAGAGCTTCATTTAATCCTGGCATTGAGCCGTAAGATGGACGAGTTAATACTGGTGATTTACCTAGAACACCAGCGATTAAGCCTTGATCTTCCTTCATTTCATCTACATAACGACCTTCTGTGTAAAGTTTCTTGTAGTTATGAGTCATACTATGCATCCCAACATAGTGGCCTTCAGCATCTTCACGTTTTACAAGGTCAGGGAAAGCTTTTACGTTTGAACCAATTAGGAAAAATGTTGCTTTTGCATTTTCTTTCTTTAACATATCTAAAAGCTCAGCTGTGTATTTTCCAGGACCATCATCAAATGTTAAGTAAGCTACTTTTCTAACTTGCCCATTATATTGTTTTGGAGCTTCTTTCGGTGCAAGAGATGATTGAATTTCACTTACAAGTTGAACAGATTTTGCTTCATCCTCTGTGCTTGCTAGAGCAATATGTGCTGATCCTAAAGCCGCTTCGTATGTAAATAATACCCCCGCGCAAATCAACATAGCCCTTTTTACTAAAGTTGTCATTCGAATTCCATTGTGCATAATTTTCCTTCTTTCTATAAAAGTTCTACTCTACTATATTAGCAATTATAGGGAGGTAATTGCAAAAAAACTTTTTTACAAGTGCAAAAAAGTTTGTTCGAAAATATGCAAGATTTTAAAGGGATGTCATTTTGAAAGAAACGTCACAAATAATTGGATAATTTTAATTATGAGTTGGAAACAATACAAGGGATATTAATTTTAGGAGGTGCTTTAATTGAATTATAAAAAAATGCTTTCAATATTTATGACAAGCATATTTACAGTAGGATTATTAATTGGCTGTAATCCAGCTCCAAAAGACGAAAAGGAGCCAGATCCAACGGAGGAACCTTCTGAACAAAGACAGGAGGAAAAAAATGAAAAACAAGATCCTGCTAAAGAAAAAAATAATGAGTTAAACAAAAAGGATGAACACGAACCAGATCCAACAGAAGAGCCATCTGAGGAACAAAAGAAGAAAAAAGAAAATGAGTAGGTCTAGATTAATGAAATATGTAACGTGATTTTGTAACAAAGAATACTTTTTAAAACATACAACCACTTTTCTTACTTTATAAAAAAAGTGGTTGTATAAAATTGCATATGCATTTAAATATTTCATGGATTTAAATTTTGTCTTAAGGCTACTTTTTAATTCATGTAGTTTGTGATGTTTATTTCCCCTAAAATGAAGCTTGAAATCAATATTCATTTATCTTTACAAACTCTTCAATCATCAAATTAAATTCACCCGATAGTTTTATCAACAAACTTTATGTTGCTACTGCTTTCTGTATTACATACTTCGTACAGTATAATTACAATTTTTATTATACTCTCTCCTTAATTTAAATCTACTATCCCCCTGATGTGTATTAGTAAGTATTATAGTGATAAAGTTGTAACAAAATCTTTCAATTGCTTCATTTATTTTATGAAGATGTGCTCTTTCTTTTAACGATTAAAGGGTTAAGTATATTAGAAAGTTTTAATATATTAAAAATTCTATTTTCTTGGAAGCAGCAAATAAAAAATTTAAGAAATTAGACTAAAGTGTTAAAAGGAAGGGGGCTAATCATACTTTCGTATTACTTCATTTTCATTCCAATTATTGATTCGAATATTTTTGTTTTCTATTAAAATATTGGTATAAGAACAATTAAATTTAAAAAGGGAGTGGGAATATGGTTAATTATATTTGCACTACATGTGGAGTACAGTATCCCGAAAATGAAGAAGCACCTTCCCGTTGTAATATTTGCAATGAGGAAAGGCAATATGTGAATCCAATTGGGCAGTCATGGACAACATTAGAAACTATGCAAAATAGCAATTTATACAAAAATGAAATAATAAAAGAAGAAAATGGTTTGTATAGCATTACTACAAAACCTAAATTTGCAATTGGACAAACAGCATTTTTAATACAAAGTAAAACTCTACATGTTATGTGGGATTGCATTAGCTATTTAGATCATAAAACGATCAAGAGTATATATGATTTAGGTGGTATTCAAGCAATAGCACTTTCTCATCCACATTATTACTCTACACAAGTAAAATGGGCGGAAACATTCAATGTACCTATCTATATTCATGAAGATGATAAAGAGTGGGTAGTTCGCCCGAGTAAACAAATTAAATTTTGGTCTGGGGAACATTTGATATTATCGGAAGAACTTACATTGCATCGTTTAGGAGGCCATTTTAAGGGCGGGACTGTTATGCATTGGAAAGAAGGTAACGAAGGGAAAGGAATTTTGTTATCAGGTGATATTATACAAGTAGTTTCCGATCAAAAATGGGTAAGTTTTATGTATAGTTATCCAAATCTCATCCCATTACCAGCGAATAAAGTTAGAGATATGGCAGAGAAAGTAAAAGATATCCAGTTTAGTCGACTATATAATGCATTTCATGGTGTGGTGGAAGATGCGAATAAGGCTGTACAAAGATCTGCTGATCGGTATATAAAGGCCCTGCAAGGAGAACTTTTTCATACGTAATAAAATATAAGGAAGAACTATTTATTTCATCTCAATATTTATATAACTACTTTTATATGAATTTAATACTAAAGTCCTACTATTTATAAACTAATAGGTCTTTCAACTTAGGTAGTTCTCACACTAATGAGGGATATGAAAGGAAATATATGTAACTTATAATAA
This sequence comes from Bacillus sp. 16GRE42, assembly GCF_019837435.1. NCBI lineage: Bacteria > Bacillati > Bacillota > Bacilli > Caryophanales > Bacillaceae > Bacillus > Bacillus sp. 16GRE42. The sequence continues at coordinate 450,043 of NZ_JADAXF010000001.1, read as the reverse complement.
TTACTATAAAGCTTTGGAAAATGAAAAGGAGGAGATTTGCATGAAGAATTGGGTTCAATTTAGAATTGCAAGACCAACAGATAAATTTGAAGAAGTTATAGGTTTTTATGAGACAGGATTAGGGTTAAAGCGTATAGGAGAATTTCACAATCATGAAGGATATGATGGGGTTATGTTTGGAGTACCGGATGCCGAGTATCATTTAGAGTTTACAACGCACGTTAATGGAAGTCCATGTCCGGCACCGACAAAAGATAATTTATTAGTATTTTATATGCCAAATAAAGATGAAATTGAAAAAATAGTGAATCGATTAAGTAATATGGGCTATCATGAGGTGGAACCAGAAAATCCGTATTGGATAGAGAAAGGGACCACAATAGAGGATCCAGATGGTTGGAGAATTGTGCTTATGAACGCATTTGAATAAAGAAGCTCTTTTCGTATGTAATGGAGTGTAACAAAATGATTTAGTCATAAATCCCTACAGCATTTGTAGGGATTTTTATATAAAAAGATTTAGCCAAGAGAGTTATGAAAATGTAGAAAGTATTTTAGCTAAAAATAAATATGATTTATGTAGGAGGAATAGAAGTATGACATTAAAGCATTTTAATGAGTTCGCTAAAAATGTTGGGAATACACCTCTCATTAAATTAGAATGCGAAGAAACGAAGGATCTTTCTGTTTATGCTAAATGTGAATGGCACAACCCTACAGGATCGATTAAGGATAGAGCCGCACTTGGAATGATTAATAAATATTTACAAGAAGCGGACAAAAAACAACCTATTTTAGAGTATAGCGGTGGAAGCTTAGCGAGATCAATTGGCTATATTTGTTATTGTTTAGGAGTTCAATGCACGTTAGTTTTAAGTTCTGGAACTGGTAAATCACTACTAAATGAACTTAAACATTATGGAGCTAATGTGATTTTAGTTGATAAATGTATGGGTTTTTATGCAGTAATTGAAAAGACAATTGAGATTAGCAAACAAAAACCAGAGTTATACTTTTTATTCCAACATTATAATAATGCAAATCTATTAAGTCATATAGAAGGAACAGGACGAGAAATTATTACACAAATGAATGGAAAGCCAATACACGCATGGGTAGCATCTGCTGGTACTGGTGGAACTCTAATGGGGGTCTATAAAGTAGTAAAGAATTATACAAAAAAAGCTGAGCTACATTTAGTAATGCCTGCTGAATTGTCTTATGGTTCCGAACAACCACCAAATGATTTAAAGAAATATGCAGGATCAGGTGGATTCGGCCTAGGAAGGAAACAACATTTCATAGAACAGGAAGACAATTTGATAGAAAAACAATGGACATATTCATATGAAGAAACCTTGTATGAAATGGCACGTTTTTATAATGAAACTGGTATGAAAATAGGAACGTCTGCGGCAGCGAATTTATTAGCTGCTAAACAAATTGGAAAAGAAAAAGGTGCGAATTTTAATGTAGTTACAGTTTTTCCGGACGCCGGGTCTATAGAAGAGTGGTCAGATGTAAAGAGCTTACAACAAATATAGAGAAAATCAGACCAATAAAAGTTCTATCATATTCTATTTCTTACAATATGAGAAATTGAAGAAATGAAAACCTGTATATGTAAAATGTACAGGTTTTTCGTGGTTGTTTTAGTTATATATAGCAACTATAAAATTTCACATACCGTATTTAAAAAATACATATAGGAAAACCAAAAAGTAATGTAGAATATATCGTACATATATATATGAAGTCAACATAAAAGATAAAGAGGTGGGCATATGTTACTTGAAGAAGTAATGCAACTACTAGAGGAATATGGAACAGAACAAAATCGTAAAACGTATAAAAACCACGGAGCGAAAGAACCACTATTCGGAGTTAGTTTTGCTAATTTAAAATTGTTAAAAAAGAAGATAAAAAAAGATCATGATTTAGCAATTTCATTATGGAAAACAAAAAATATGGATGCAATGACTTTAGCAACAATGATTTTAGATCCAAAGAAAGTTACGACAGAACAGCTTAATAAATGGGTACAGGAAGTTGATTATTATTGTTTAATGGACGTTTTGATGACGGCTATTTGTACGTCGCCAATCGCGATAGAAAGAATGGAAGAATGGACAAAGTCTGATGATGAATGGATTGGAAGAGCTGGCTGGTCTTTATTAGCAAATATAGCGATTAAAAATAAAACGTTACATGATGATTTCTTCTCTCCGTATTTAGAAGAGGTTAAAACAAATATACATAATGAAAAAAATAGAAAAAAAGAAGCGATGAATAGTACTTTAATCGCGATAGGAATTCGTAATGAAGACTTAGAGGGAAAGGCGATTGTAATTGCACGTGAAATTGGAAAAGTACAAGTTGATCACGGGGCAACATCATGCAAAACACCAGACGCAGAGCCGTATATAAAAAAAGCGAGAGAAAGAGCTGAAAAAAAGAAAGTGAAATAAGAAAAGGGGAACGGTTATGAAACCAATGGAAGCGGCACAAAGCATAATTACATCACAATTTCCGAATTGTGATGTAGCTTTACTGGGAGGAAGCGTTGTACGAGGAGAAGCGACAAAAACATCTGATCTGGACATTGTTATAGTTGATCAAAATTTAACGTCTTGTTATAGAGAATCTTTCTATAGTAATGGATGGCCTGTTGAAGTCTTTGTACATAATTTTGAAACGTGTAAAACCTTTTTTAAAATGGATTGTGACCGAGGGAGACCTTCGTTACCACAATTAGTTTCAGAGGGTATTGTATTGAAAGGGGAAAATGAAATTGTTGAGAAATTAAAAAGTGAAGCAAATGATTTACTAAATAAAGGGCCAGCTAAATGGACGGAAGAAATGATGAAGCAGAAACGGTATTTTATTACGGATACTTTGGACGATTTTATTGGTGCATCAAAAAGAGAAGAAGAATTGTTTATCGCGAATTTATTAGCTGATTTATTACATGAATATGTATTAAGAGTAAATGGTAAATGGCTTGGAAATTCAAAATGGTTTATAAGGGTACTTAGAAAATATGATGAACAATATGCAGACCAATTTGTAGCGGCGTTCGATCATTTTTATACAACGGGAGAGAAAAGAAAATTAATTACTTTTGTAGAAAAAACGCTAGAACAGTACGGAGGAAGAATGTTTGAAGGGTTTTCTATAGGAAAATAAAAAGGGGATAACGCAATGAATGTACCATACGTTCAATTAAGAGAACTGACACTAGATGATGTAGAAGAGCGATATCAATGGTCATTAGATAAAGAAGTGACAAATCATTTAGTTGTACCAGATCAATATCCATCGTTCACTCGTGATGATACGAAAAAGTGGATTGAAGCATGTATAAATCGAAAAAATGGTTATGAACAAAGAGCTATAGTAACAGAGAACGGCATACATATTGGATGGGTAGACCTTAAAAACTTTGATAAAACAAATAAAAATGCAGAACTGGGAATCGCGATTGGTGATAAAGAGTATTGGGGTAAAGGATATGGATTAGCAGGTTTATATAGTATGTTACATCTAGCATTCATTGAATTTGAATTAGAGAAAGTTTGGCTACGTGTAGATGAAGATAATTTTCAAGCTAGAAAGAGTTATGAAAAGGCTGGTTTTATTTGTGAAGGATTAATGAGAAATGATCGATTACGTCAAGGGAAGTTCATTCATCGTTATCGTTATAGTATGTTAAGAGAAGAATACGAATCTTTAAATGGTAGCTTATAAAAATATTATGTTAACTAAAAGGGGATGGAGAAATATGATTCGATTACTTACGAAAGAAGATGCGAAAAAATATTGGGATTTACGTTTACAAGCATTACAAATAAATCCAGAGGCATTTGTAACAACTTATGAAGAGGCGATTCGTCAGGAAAATCCTATTAAACGAGTGGAAAGTAATTTAACAGCTACTACTAGCTGTACATTTGGTGCTTTTAATGAGGATTATCAATTAGTTGGAGTTGTCACTTTACTAACAGAAGAGAAAGAGGCGTATAAACATAAAGGTCATATCGTTGCGATGTATGTAGATGCTGACAATCGAAGAAGTGGTTTTGCACGTGAGTTAATACGTAAGGCAATTGAAAGAGCAAGAGAACTGAACTTGGAACAATTAACATTAGGTGTTGTGTCCACAAACGAACCAGCAAAAAAATTGTATGAATTAATGGGCTTTAAAACGTATGGGATTGAAAAGAGAGCTATAAAAATGAATGGTGTGTATAGTGATGATGAACATATGGTGTTGTTCTTTTAATGGGGGGAGTTTAGTATGAAAGATCTCCATTTAGAAAAAAATATGAACCCGCAAGTAGCGATTTTGTATGCGACGGTTACTGATACATTTAAACGATTGCAAAAGTTAGTAGAAGGTACTGATGTGAAAGAACTGTCCTTCAAAGAGTCAGAAAATAATGAAAATAGTATTGGGCAACTACTTCAGCATTTAGCAATAGTCGATTTACACTGGGTGTACCGTTTAAAAGGAGAGGAAGTTCCACCGACACTTGAAAATAAATATGGACCAATGTTGAATGAAATGGGAGGATTGCCTAGTTTAAGAAAGTATAAATTACAAGAATTAATGCAAGACTATGAAGCGGTGCAACATATGTTTTATGAGGAGTGTATGGAACTAACAGAAAATGATTTAACAAGGGAAGTTTTTTATGAGAAGGGAGAAACTGCGACTATAAGGTGGGGAATATGGCATATAGCCGATCATAATCGGTACCATCAAGCTCATATTAGTCAGTTAAGAAAACTATATAGAGCTAGAATAGATGCGAGATGAAGATTTCGAATTTTAATTATATTTAATTTGTTGTATAGTATAAGAAGAAACTAAACAAGGGGTTTTATAATGAAAGCTATTGCAGTAGGGATATTGGCATCATTTTTCTTTGCCTTTACCTTTGTTTTAAACCGGGCGATGGACTTAGAAGGTGGAAGCTGGATTTGGAGTGCTTCATTACGGTACTACTTTATGGTTCCAATGCTTTTACTTATTGTCATGTATAGAGGGAACTTAAAGCAACTCTTTCAATATATGAAAAATAATCCGAAAGAATGGTTAGTGTGGAGTATCGTTGGATTTGGTCTCTTCTATGCACCACTTAGTTTTGCCGGAGCTTTTGGACCTGGTTGGCTTGTTGCATCAACATGGCAAATTACGATTGTCGCAGGAATTTTGTTAACACCATTTTTTGCAGCAGATCCATTACATAAAAAACTTCCAATGAAGGAATTAGTTATGTCTGGGGTTATTTTATGCGGTGTTGTACTCATGCAAGTAGAACACGCTTCTTCATTAGGGATTCGAGAAACTGTTTTATGTGTAGTTTCTGTACTTATTGCAGCGTTTGCGTATCCTCTTGGAAATCGAAAAATGATGCAAGTTTGTAAAGGCGAATTAGATGTATTCCAGCGAGTTCTTGGTATGACATTAGCAAGTTTACCATTTTGGTTTTTACTATCAGGTTATGAAGTATCAACAGGCGGATTACCGTCAAGTGGCCAAGTTTTCCAATGTTTTATTGTAGCAGTTAGTTCTGGTTTAATCGCGACAGTACTATTCTTCTTTGCGACAGATCTTGTAAAAGATGATCCACAAAAACTAGCAACAGTCGAAGCAACACAGTCCGGTGAAGTTTTATTTGCGCTAGTAGGAGAGCTCATCTTGCTATCTGCGCCAATTCCGTCATCTTTATCTTGGATCGGAATGAGTCTTGTTATTGTCGGAATGATACTACATAGTTATGTAGCGGTCGTTGTGAAAAAAGAAGAAAAAATAACGGCGTAATGAGACTAGCTCTTTATAGAAAGAGCTAGTCTTTTTTCATGGAAAGGGATGTAGAAATGAATTTGCAACGCGTGGAACAAATTGAGAAAAATCCAATTTTAAATGTGTTACAGTATGCAGTCGGGCCAAGTGAAACTAGCTTAAAGAAAGCAGTTTTATATTATGAAAGTAGTAAAGGGACTTTGTATAGATATGAAGAAAAGGCTTGTATAGGTATTGAAATAATCGGAGCAAATAAAGCGAGAATATGTCACATAGCAGTCGCTCCACAATATCGTAATAAAGGAATTGCGTTGCAAATGATAAAAGAAGTAGTAAAAATGCTTCAATTAACTTATATAGAAGCAGAGACAGACAATGAGGCAGTAGAATTTTATAAAAAAATTGGTTTTCAGGTTAAAAGTTTAGGAGAAAGATATCCGGGGATTGAAAGATTTCATTTGTATTTTAAAAATAAAACATATTAAAATTATCTTAGAATATAATATCCGGAATAGGATTTGAAGAAATAGTTCGTTTTATATGTATCCTGCTATTTGTGGACAGTAAAACTCCCACCTCAAAATTCGGCTGGAGTAAGGAAGCTAGGTGGAAGCCCTGAAGCCAGTAAACGCCAATTGGTACGGGGATAATAATCAGTGCGTGGATGAACAAAAGCTCCACTGATTAAAGTTTCACTTTATTTTTTCTAATTTTAATAGCAACTAGTTGTTAGTTTTTGATAAAAATGTAAAAAAGGTTAGTTGGTGCTAAGGAAGGAAGTAAAATATGAGTAAATCAATAAATAATGGAGCAATTGAGAAGAAGCGTGCAGTCTCATTAGATTTAGCAAGAGGTACTATGTTACTATTAATCGTACTTGCCCATGCACCGCTTTACTTGTATGCTGCAGATCCTGGAATTATGCATAGGGTGGAAAGCGGAAGTTTCTTTGATCAAATTGTAAACTTTTTTGGTATATTCATAATTGATAACCGTGCTAGAGCGATGTTTGCCGTATTATTAGGCTACGGTTTGGTTCTAGCACTTGAAGGGCAAATATCAAAAGGGAAAAATGAAAATCATGCTGTGAAAATTGTAAGAAGACGCTCTTTGTATTTAATACTGTTTGGGGTTGTGTTAGCAGTCTTAATTGGAGGGCAAGATATTCTTATGGCCTATGGCGTAGCGGGGCTTCTTGTTAGCCCGCTATTAAAGTGTAAAATGAAAACATTAATTCGAACATTTACGATTATCACTATATTGTATATCATTTTTATTCCAATAATATGGGGATTTAATATGCAAGCAATAGGTGATTACGGTTTTTCACCAGATGTTTCAGCAAAAGACACGTATCTAAGTACTATAATGTTACGATTACTTTTCTTTCCTGTTATACCTGTTCTCATCCATTTTATGTTCCCAATTCTTCCTTCGGTAATTCTTGGTTTGTGGATTGCTAGATATCAGTTATTAATAAAACCAGAGCAACATTTGAAAAAATTATATTATATAACAATTATAGGATTAGCAATTTCCTTAATAGGTGCTTTGCCTCTATCTTTTATAGGGACTATATGGTATCCAAGTGTATTTACAGCTGGAATGATAAATGGAATCCATATTTTAACTGGAATTGTTGGAGGATTAGCATATGCAACGGGTTTCGGTATAATAGGGAGTAGATTAAAAAATCTAGGGTACTTTAGCCGTTCATTAATTGCTCTAGGAAAGCGTTCATTAACATTTTTTGTTTTGAATGAGGCACTGCTTGTTATACTTTTATCACCTGTAGCATTTGATTTAGGAGGGCATGTAAGTAACGCTTTTGCTGCATTGATAGCTATAAGTATTTGGATATTGTCTGTCCTATTAGCTACAATAATGGAAAAAAACAATCTGAATGGACCATTAGAGATTTTATTGAGACGTTTAATATATAAAAATAAAATAATTGAAAGACGACCTGGGTATTAGGTCGTCTTTCAATTTATTTTAGTCTATAAACAAAATTATAATCTAATGTTAGTTTGTTTTTATTTATGGAATAAAAAGCATAAAATATGCAAATGTGCATATAGGCTTTAGTTTGAAAAAATTAACAGATACATTATATAATAAAGGTATCTGGAAAAATATAGATAAAAGAAATTAGGTGTATAACACATGAGAATGGATAAGAGTAAATTTATAAAAATTGCTACTTCAATTGGGGTGTCATCATTTTTATTAACTGGGTGTGGTGATTATGAAGAAGAAACTGCACAGAAAGAAAGTACCGCTGTTAAAACAGATGGTGCAAAGCAAGGCAATGAACAAGAAGCTTTACATTGTGATGATAAAACTCCTACCAATGAAAATGTAGAAAATGATGAGTTATGCAAGGAAATTAATCCATCGTTTTCATCGTATAATGAAAACTCACATTTACCGATACTGCCATTCGTAGCAGGATATTTATTAGCAAGCAGAACTTCAAATATGAATTATACAGCAAAACCCAATGTAATGAAGAAACCGTATGCAAATAATATTATTCCATATCGTGAAAAAGACCAAAGTAGAACTGGTGGCAGCGGTGGTGGAGGATACTACGGTGGAACTAACAGTAACAACAATAATTCTTCCAATAAAGTAGATTTAAACAAACAACAGCCGAGTACATCAAATAAAGTGACGCCAGATACAAATACGCCGAAATCATCTACTACTCAAACGCCGAAAGTGAATTCTGGTTCAAGTGGAATTGGAAACGCAAAAGCGCCAGCCGGATCATAATACGAAAGGATAATAGGATCATGTATACAGAACAAGAGCAGAAAGAGTATATGAAAGTATGGTTTTCACTTGCGGAAGAGGTTGGTCGAAATGGATTTACGTGGCCGAGTCTTTTAGAGAAGGAAGAATGGAATCAATATATGGCAACAAGTATGTATCGTATGCCAGTAAAAACTTATACTGCTATTTCAAAAGCGACAGAGGAAATTATGTACGTGTTATATAGAACGTATCAATATATTGTAAATACGACAGAAGATTTTCAAAAACTAGGATTTCCAGCTGAAACGTGGGAAATTGCGAGAATGAAACATACTGGATTGTTTTCATATTTTACAAGGTTTGATTTTATCGTAAATGGTGAAGATATTAAATTAATAGAAGTAAATTGTGATACACCAACAGGTTATTTAGAGCCGTCTGTCGCGAATGAAGTGTTGTGCCGTTATCACGATGTGAACCATCCGAATCATATAGAAGAGCATATTGTACAGGCGTGGGAACAAATTAAACATGACTATAATATAAGTCCTATAGAGACGATATATTTTACTAGTTATGATTGGCACGATGAAGATCATCAAACAGTTCAATTTTTAAGAAGCTATTGCTTAGATCAATCAACGGACTATTTAGGTATACAAGATATCGTCGTTGCAGATGATGGTATATATACGCCGAATGGTGAACGAATTCATTATTTATATAGATTATATCCAATTGAATATTTAGTTTCAGATACTGATAAAAATGGGAAAAGAATTGGACTTCAATTTTTAGATCATATAGCGCAAGGAAGAGTGAAAATCATTAATCCACCTGCTGCTTTCCTTATGCAAAATAAAAGTGTACTCGCATTAATTTGGCAACTGTTCGAAGAGGGAGTTTTCTTTGAGAAAGAAGAGCGAGAAAACATTCAGAACTACTTCTTACCAACATATTTTACAAATAAACCGTTCATAGAAAGAAATGAATCATATGTTTCTAAACCTTTATACGGCCGTGAAGGCGGAGGGGTATCTATATACGAAAATGACGAACTATTAGCTGAAGATAAAACGGAGTATTACTTTGAACAACGAAAAATATATCAGCAATACATAGAAATGCCTGACTATACAATTGACACATGGGATGGTCCGTATACTGGTAAACTATTAATTGGCTCACACTGTATTAGTGGGAGAGCCGCTGGGTTATTTTTACGTGTAGGCGAGAAAATTACGGGAAACTTATCGATGTTTACTGGGGTTACAATTGAAGGATAAGAAATATATGAAAAAAAGCATTAATGGTAGAGCACTTTGAAATTAAAAGTGCTCTTTTTATTTTGAAAAAATATTATTAAAGATCGTTGATATATATAAATTAAAGTGGGACAAATTATATAAATATTAGTATAATTCGATAGTGGTATATTTAATGCGAGATGCTATGATATTTAATTTTTTTGAAATGGAGAAAAGCATATGAAGAGTGATCATATTTCAAAAACTACTTCACTTAGTACACAAGTATTAAATCAAGGGGAGGTACTTGCTGCATTAGAACGTTCACTAGCTATGATTGAGTTTGATCCCTATGGAAAAGTAATATGGGCAAATCATAATTTTGCATATGCAATGGGCTATGAAGTGGATGAACTATTAAACAGTCATCATCGTCAGTTTTGTACTTCACAGTTTGCTCAAAGTCCAGAATATGATATCTTTTGGAGAAATTTTCGGAATGGAGTCTCATTTCAAAGGAAAATACAGAGAATTACTAAACAAGGGAAAATTATATGGCTAGAAGCGACATATACCCCTGTTGTAGATAAGAATGGAAAAATTCAAGCGGTTATTAAAGTCGCTACAGATATTACTGCGCGTGAGAATGGGACGGCTAAGGTAACATTTGAATTGCAAGAGATGGCGGAAAATCTAAAGGAACGTGCGCAAGAAGGGATTAAGCGTAGTCATATTGTTTCCGCGGCTATTAAACAAATAGTCGAACAAACTAATGACAATATGAAGTTATTACAAGAGCTTAACGTACAAACTAATATGATACGCGACATGGTGAAAACGATTAATGAAATTGCCACACAAACTAATTTATTGGCCTTAAATGCTGGAATTCAGGCCGCCCATGCAGGTACCTATGGTAGTGGTTTTAATGTTGTTGCAAATGAAGTTCGTAATTTAGCAAATAAAGTTAAAGCCGTAACGAAAGATGTACACTTTAATGTAGAGAATATAACCAAACAGGTACAAAAGATTAGTGCAGGGACCCTTCAATCAGAAAAGAGAGTTACTGAAAGTTACTCATGTATAGAACAAGCAGTTCATGAATTCAATGGTATTGGTGAAGCGGCCCAGAGACTTGATACACAGGCAAAAACTATAGTAGAGCAACTACAAGGGCAAAAATAAGTTCAAATGTTCCTGAAGTTCGAGATTTAAATACATAAATTGAAAACTTTTTATAAGAAACACATTTTAAAATTAAATATGCCATTTTTCGGTTGGAATGGGGCGTCGTTCTCTTATAAAAAAAGAATCACTAACATAATATGTGATTCTTTTTTTCGGTGTTATATTTGTAATTGATTTGAAAAATATTTTTGTTTATTGATAAAAACTACATGTTTGTAAGAAATGTTAAACGTCCTTGCTATATATATTAAAAAACAATTTGTTTTTATAGTTCGCTATTTTATAAATATGAAAAATGATTAAGTTAAAAATTAAGAAAAATATGATAATATATGTATGTATTAGTTTTAAAAAATGGGGGAACAATCGTGAAAATGAATGACATAGTGGCAAGTACACAATTGCCAAATACAATCAAAACAATTACAAATGATTTAAGAGAATTAGGGTTAGAAAAAGGAATGACGGTTATTGTGCATTCTTCGCTAAGTTCTATTGGCTGGGTATCTGGCGGAGCAGTTGCGGTAGTAGAGGCGTTAATGAAAGTTATTACGGAAGAGGGAACAATTATTATGCCAACACAATCTTCGGATTTATCTGATCCGAAACATTGGTCAAGACCACCTGTACCTGAAGAATGGTGGCAAATCATTCGAGATAACGTCCCGGCGTTTGAACCACATATAACACCAACAAGGGCAATGGGAAAAGTAGTTGAATGTTTTCGTACATATCCGGATGTAGTACGCAGCAACCATCCATTAGGAAGTTTTGCTGCATGGGGAAAACATGCAGAAGAAATAACGATGAATCAGTCGCTATCAATGAGTTTAGGAGAGGAATCTCCATTAAGAAAAATATATGATTTAGATGGATACATATTATTAATTGGTGTTGGATATGATTCCAATACGTCTGTACATTTATCTGAAGTACGTACTGGTGCATGTGAGTTAATAAAAGTAGGCGCACCTATTTTAGAAAATGGTGAAAGAGTATGGAAAGAGTTTGTTGATATGGATTACGATTCTGATAAGTTTGTAGAAATCGGTGTAGAGTTTGAGCGAAAAGGAACAGTAACAAATGGAAAAATAGGAAATGCAACGTGCCGTCTTATGAAGCAACGAGATATCGTTGACTTTGGAACAGAATGGTTACGTAAGAAAAATCAGTAAGGGATGGTTACAATGAAGGGGAAAAAGGTATTAATTACGAGTGGTGGTTGTTTAGAGAAATGGGACCAAGTACGTGGGCATACGAATATGGCAAAAGGTACAATTGGAAGAATAATCGCGGAAGAGCTTATAAGTAAAGGAGCACATGTTATATATTTACACGGTTATTTCGCTGAGAAACCGAACGATGTAAATAATCAATTAGAATTACACCCGTTTGAAGGAATTGTTGATTTGCAAGATAAAATGAAAAGTATCATTACGCATGAAAAGGTCGATGCGGTCATTATGGCAGCGGCTGGATCAGATTGGGTTGTAGACAAAATTTGTGATCAAGATGGTAATGTTCTTGATATGAATGGGAAAATCTCAAGTGATATAGCGCCAATTATTCATTTTCAAAAGGCTCCAAAAATATTAAAGCAAATAAAAGAGTGGGATCCAGAAACCGTACTAGTTGGCTTTAAACTTGAAAGTGATGTAAATGAAGAAGAATTGTTTGAAAGAACGAAAAATAGAATGAAAGAATCTAAGGCAAATGTAATGATTGCAAATTCACCGCATTCTTTATATTCACGCGGAGCGGTGCACTACGTAATTGGACAGGACGGTAAAGGAAAGTTATGTAATGGGAAAGATGAAACGGCGAAAGAAATTGTCAAAAGGTTAGAAGTACTATGTAATCACATTATTGCTTTATAATTTTAAGTATTTGGATAAGAGTGAATCCGCATAGTATATATAGGTAAGCGAAACTTTAATTTATGGGAATTTTACTTTTACACAAATGTTAACCATTCAAGATGGATACATAAAATAATTGGTGAGGAGTGGATTCTATGGAACATTTATTAAAGCAAGCGATTAAACTAAGAAATGAAAAGAAATATGCGCAATCTAGAGAGATACTTATGGGGTTAACCAATTTTACGCGAGACGCAGAAGTGCTTTTTCAATGTGCCTGGATACATGATGTAATGGGGCTTGAAACAGAGGCTGTGCCGTATTATGAACAGGCAATTGCAAATGGTCTTGATGGGGAGTCGCTTTGCGGTGCATTTATCGGTCTTGGCAGTACATATCGTTGTATAGGTGAGTATGACAAAGCAATTACTGTTTTAGAAACAGGTTTGCAGCAGTTTCCAGATAATGATGTGATGAAAGTATTTTTGTCATTAGCGAAATATAACGTAAACGATCATGAATCCGCTATGAAATTATTACTTGAAACAGTCGTGAAAGTAGAAGAAGTTAAAGAATTTGAACGTGCTATTTCATTTTATAAAGACCATTTAAATGAGGTTTTTAAATAGAGGAGTGAAAGTATGAGTGTCGCACTTTCGCGAAGGCGAAAAGGTATCTGGATTGGACTCGTATCTTTAATCTTGTTATCAAACTATTTATTGTATGCTCTTCCGATTGTACCAGCTACTCCGAAAGAAGTTGTTCTTGGATCATTATTAGATTGCATGTTTGTAATTCCAGTCATTACGTATTTCTTTATTATTCGAAAAAGATACTCGTTAACTTATATATTTCCTGTTGTAATAGCTGGTTATATATTTGCAAGATTTATTATTCCAAGCGACTATTTACAAGCTTTTTCATACGTTTCTTATAGTATAGTTGCAGGAGAAATTGCTTTTGTATGTTTAGAGTTATTCCTTCTATATAAAATTGTTAGAAAGCTTCCTAACATAATAAAAAAATATAAAGAATATAAAAGTCAGTATTCTTCATTTTCTTATGCAATTGATGCTGCGTTTGACGCCACTATGAAAAGAAATAAATTAATAGATATCATTGTAACAGAGTGTAAGCTAATTTATTATGCATTTTTATCGTGGCGTGAAAAAGTACCAGAAGGTGAATACGTATACTCATATCACAAAAAGACTGGTGCAATAGGTGTATATATTATGATCATCCATGCGACCTTAATAGAAAGTATCGGTTTTCATTATTTGTTTCATCAATGGAATCCAGTTGTAGCATGGGTGTTACTTATTTTAAATGTATATGCAATGTTTTATTTTTTAGCTGAAATTCAAGCAATGCGTAAAAATCCAATTATTGTTACGGAAGAACAGGTAATTATTCAAATTGGATTAGGGAAGAAAATCATTATACCGTTTACACAAATTGATAAGATTACGTTTTATAAAGGGGAACTTTTAAAAAAAGAGAAAGAGGTTCTTGACGCAACGGTGATGGAATTTATAAAGGAACCTCCAATATTTGAAATAATACTCAAAGAGCCAATGAAAGCACAATTATTATATGGATTTTCTAAAACAGTAAGTCGTGTTTACTTAAATGTTGATGAGGAACGAAAATTTTATGATGTGATGGTGGAGAAATTGAACCATGAATAATGCTACTAATTTTTATCGTGCGCTTGGTGTGTATGGTATTTGTATCGAAAATAATAATATATTAGTAATTGATAAATCAAAAGGTCCATATAAGAACAGATATGATCTACCTGGTGGGAGCTTTAATGAAGAGGAGTCGTTGTTATCGGCACTCCATAGGGAATGTAAAGAAGAAACTGGATTAGAAGTAAAGGTTATAAAGCAAGTAGGTACGGTTGATTTTCAATACCCTTCAAAGTTTAAAGATTATACACATGTACACCATATTGCAGTTTTGTATGATGTTGAAAAGAGTGCAGGGAAAATCATAGTACCAAAACAATTTGAAGGTCAAGATTCTTTAGGAGCGAGATGGGTTTCTATAGAAAGCATTACAGAAGACAATTCATCTCCACTTGTATGTAGTGCAGTGAAGTGGTTGAAAACGAATGAGCTTCCATTAGAAGTGAAAAAATATGAAACATGGACAGTGAAAAACTCCTTCTAAAATAAGAGGGAGTTTTTATTGTGTATTTGGAGACCAAACACTTCTTTATCACTATATAAATTGAAGAAATACTTATTTCTAATGAACGGTCTGTCATGCAAAAGCTGAAAGATTCTCTAAATATATTTTGGACATTTATCGAAAAATTAGCACCCTATAAAAATGTGAGTTCGTTTCAGACGGAACAACATTTTCAACTGGAACAGAAATTATTTACGCGAATGCAGCCATTAATTCGACAAGTAATCGAAGAAGGGGTGAAAACTGGGATTTTTAATACTAATAACTCATTATTAGCATCAGGATTTATTTTATACGGTCTTAGCAGTATTGCTCATTCAGAGGTGAATTTGAATCTAGACACGAAGCAAGAAATGATTAATTTAGTATTAAATACAATACGATACGATCAAATCGAAGGAGAATGTATATGAAAATTATTATTGATGGAAACAATATTTCGAATGAACAACTTACAAAGTGGAAAAGAGAACGTATTAAAAAAGTTTTAAATACATTAGGACATAAAGAACCGGAATTAAATGATACAGACGTTATGAAAAAAAAACTAACGGAACTAAAGTTAAATCATTCATACAATGAAATGTATGATAAGTTGAAAATTAAACTGAAATTAAGTGAAATGGGTATGCGTATTTGTACTGTTTTATCTAGTGATAGACGAAAATTTTCAAAAACAAGTATCTATTTAGATGGGATTACAGCAGAAGAAGCGATAAATGGAATTGATAGTTTTATGCTTGAACAATCAGATGAAAATGATCAAGTGAATTTATCAGCCTGTCCAGATCACTACGTACTAAGACCCTTTGGGGAAAATGAATTAGAGGTTATCGAAACTACTGGTAATTCTCCATTTCCAGTTCAATTTTTTATTGTTTTTGGTGACGAAACGGGATTGAAGACACCTCGAGATAAGTCTTATCAATACCAATCAACAGGTGTTGCACGTATGAAAGACGGTACTACTATTGGTGGAGTTCGACATCAATTCAAAGATACAGATACTGGTATAGAAGTAAGTCTAGTTGTAGAGTTTCCGGCACTTTGTCCTAATAGCCTTATTAAATCGCATCAAATGCATTTGGCATGTGAGTTTTCTTATTGGTTACAGTGGATTAAGAACCATAAAAAATAATTTTTAAATAAATAACAATAAGGATGTTCAAACGAATCATATGTATTTTTAAACAAAACCCAGTTGACTTATCGGAAATATTTGTATAATATGTACTTAATTCTATTACGTATTGCTGATTGGAGAAACCAAAGGCATTTTATCTATTGATAAAATGCCTTTGGTTTTTTTATTGCATAAATACTGAATCTGTTCATTTAGATGAATCATTTCAAGGAGGCGAAGAAGTGACTGTTTCAATTGATGGAGTATCAAAATATTTTTCGAAACAAAATGCTACGGTTCAAGTATTAGAGAATATTAATTTTCAATTAGAGAAAGGGGATTTTGTTACAGTAATTGGTCCGAGTGGTTGCGGAAAAAGTACACTATTAAAAATTATTGCAGGTTTAGACAGCGATTTTGAAGGAGAAATCATTATTGACGGGGAGCGTATAACAAAACCGAGTAAGAAGCAAGGATTTATATTTCAAGAGCATCGATTGTTTCCATGGCTAACAGTGGAAGAAAATATTGCAGCTGATTTGTCATTAAAAGATAAGTATGTGAAGGATAAGGTAAAGGAATGGGTTGAAATTGTTCGATTAGACGGTTTTGAAAAATCATATCCGAAAGAAATATCAGGCGGGATGTCACAACGTGTTGCGATTGCAAGAGCGTTGTTAAGGGATCCCAATGTATTATTGCTTGATGAACCATTTGGAGCACTGGATGCATTTACCCGAAGTCATTTGCAAGAAGTACTGCTCAACATTTGGGAACAAAAAAAGACGACAATGATATTCGTTACACATGATATAGACGAAGCAATATATCTTTCGAACCGAATTGTCATCATGAGTGCAAAGCCTGGAAAAATACATAAAGTGATTGAAAATAATTTATCTTATCCGCGTAGTAAAACTTCGGATTCATTCCAAGAAATTCGAAAGAAAGTATTACAGCAGTTTGAACACGGGGGATTAATTCAAACAAGTATATAGGGAAAGAGTGAGTATATGTATAAAAAAATTAAAGTTCTTTCTTTTGCAGTAGCTATTTCTTTATTTTTATTTGGATGTGAAAAAAGCACAGCAAGTAGTAAGAAGGAAGATGTAACAGTACAAATTGGTATACAGCAAGGATTAAGCCCGCTATTATTAGCACAGAAAAAAGGATGGTTTGAAGAGGAGTTTAAAAAAGAAGGGGTTAAGGTGAAATGGACAGAGTTTCAAAGCGGACCTCCTTATTTTGAAGCGATTTCATCAAATCGATTAGACTTTGGTGAAGTGGGGAACTCCCCAGTTATTTCAGCGCAAGCAGCAGGTATTGAATTTACCGAAATTGCTAATACAAGTTATGCGAGAAAAGGAACAGGGATTCTTGTACAAAAAGATAGTAAGATTACGAGTGTAAAAGATTTAAAAGGTAAAAAAATTGCGGTAGCAAAAGGGAGTAGCGCGTTTAATTTATTGTATCGAGCCTTAGAAAAAGAAGGTATCAATGCGAAAGATGTAAATGTTATTCAGTTACAACCAGATGAAGCACAGCCGGCATTTGAATCCGGATCAGTAGATGTATGGGCGATATGGGATCCATTCATCTCGCTACATACGTTAAATAAAGGGGCAAAAGTTATTGCAGATGGTGAACTATTAAATGTTTCTTCTCCAGAATTTTTAATTGCGAGAACAAAATTTGCGAAGGAGCACCCAGAATTAGTTGAGAAATTCCTTAAAGTTTATGAAAAAGCACGTGTATGGCAAGAGTCAAACTTAGATGAAGCGATAAAAATATATACTTCTGCAAAGAAAATAGATGCCGAAATTGTAAAAGAAGTGTTTAATCACGACAAACCAATTTTAGTTCCAGTAACGAAAGAAATAATAGCGGAACAGCAAAAGACAGCGGATTTTCAATATAAGCTAGGCTCTATAAAGAAAGAAATTAAGACAGATAAAGTAGTAGACAATTCTTTCGTAGAAAAAGCATTAAAGGCGAAATGAAAAGAGGTTTTGTAAATTGGAGAATACGAAAGCTGTTATGAAACCAACGGGTATAACGATTGGCAAAAATAATGTAAAGAAAGTGCGAAAGACGAATGTAAAAGTGCTAGTAAGAGCGATTACTATACCGATTATCGTATTAATTATTTGGCAGTTAGCCGGCGTATTCGATTTAGTTTCTAAAACAGTTTTACCAACACCATTAGATATATTACTAGCTTTTCAAGAACTTATAAAAACAGGAGAGTTATTCGGTCATTTAAGTTTCAGTGTATTCAGGGCTGCGGCTGGTTTCTTTATCGGCGGGAGTTTAGGAATTATTTTAGGAACGATTGTTGGATTTTCAACGAGAAGTGAGCAATATTTAGATCCATCTGTACAAATGTTAAGAACTGTACCTCATTTAGCTGTTGCACCGCTTTTCGTATTATGGTTCGGTTTTGGAGAAACATCGAAAGTATTATTAATTGCGGACGGTGCATTTTTTCCTTTATACGTAAACGCGTTTTTAGGGATACGAGGTGTAGATTCAAAACTATTCGATGTTGCGAGAGTGTTAGAGTTTAGTAAAAGAAAATTAATTACAAAATTAATTTTACCTGCCGCATTGCCAAATCTATTACTGGGAGCAAGGTTATCTTTAGGAGTTGCATGGGTGAGTTTAGTAGTAGCAGAACTTATGGGGTCTACAGAAGGTATCGGCTATATGATTATGGATGCAAGGCAATTTTCAAATACAGATATCGTATTTGTCGGCATTATTATTTTTGCATTCGTTGGAAAGTTTTCTGATTCACTCGTACGTTTACTAGAAGTGAAGTTTTTAAGATGGCGAGATAATTTTAAAGGAGAGACAGGGAATTAACATATAAAGTGAAACTTTAATCAGTGGGGAGGGTCATCCCCCACCTAACTTCTTTGCTTTCGCTGAATTTTAAGGTGGGGATCTTACTGCCCGCAAATAGCGGGGTAAATTATTAGGGGTAATTTATATAGAGTATGTTAGTATGCGTTTCAAAATAAATAAGGGGTGTGTAAAGGTATGGAATTATTATGGTTTATTCCGGCTTATGGAGATGGTCGATATTTAGGAACGACAAAAAGAGGAAGAGCAGCTGAGTATGGTTATTATAAACAAGTTGCAGCTGCAGCTGATTATTTAGGATATTCGGGTGTATTACTTCCAACTGGTCAAGGGTGTGAAGATCCATGGGTATTAGCATCGGCACTTGCAGCTGAGACAGAGAAATTAAAATTTTTAGTAGCAGTTAGACCAGGACTAATGTCACCGACAGTTGCAGCGAGGATGGCATCTACATTTGATAGAATTTCAGATGGGAGGTTACTTATTAATGTAGTAGCTGGAGGAGATCCTGTTGAATTGCATGGCGATGGATTATATCTTGAACATGATGAAAGATATGAAGCAGCCGATGAATTTTTAAAAGTTTGGAAATCGACCTTGCAAGGTGAAACGATCTCTTTAGAAGGAAAGCATATTAAAGTTACGGATAGTAAAGTTGTATTTCCTCCGGTTCAAACGCCGTATCCAGCAATTTATTTTGGCGGATCGTCTGCTGCAGGTAAAGAAGTTGCAGCGGAACATAGTGATGTATATTTAACTTGGGGGGAGCCGCCAGAGCAAGTGAAAGAGAAAATAGAAGAAGTAAGAAAACTTGCGGAAGAGAAGGGGCGTAACGTACGATTTGGTATTAGACTACACGTAATTGTAAGAGAGACAGAAGAAGAAGCATGGGAAGAGGCTGAAAGGTTAATTCAATATGTAGATAATGAAACAATTGAGCTCGCTCAAAAAACATTTGCAAGATATGATTCAGTCGGACAAAAACGAATGACACACTTAAATAAAGGTACGAGAGAGTCGTTAGAGATAAGTCCTAACTTATGGGCTGGAATTGGGCTTGTAAGAGGTGGTGCGGGTACTGCGCTTGTTGGAGATCCGCATACAGTAGCAGAAAGAATAAAAGAATATGAAGCGTTAGGAATTGATACGTTTGTATTATCAGGATACCCCCATTTAGAAGAGGCATATGAAGTGGCAGAACTGTTATTTCCTTTATTGAAAG
This sequence comes from Bacillus sp. 16GRE42, assembly GCF_019837435.1. Taxonomy (NCBI): domain Bacteria; kingdom Bacillati; phylum Bacillota; class Bacilli; order Caryophanales; family Bacillaceae; genus Bacillus; species Bacillus sp. 16GRE42. The sequence continues at coordinate 429,771 of NZ_JADAXF010000001.1, read as the reverse complement.
ACGAGAAGAAACAAGAAAATAAAATTGTTGGTGAAATGATAGCTGATGCATTTGCTTTAAAAAAATAGTGAGAAATAAAGTTGAACCAATCGGGCATTTACAGGCAGTTTCACCTATGTTTTGCTTCATTTTGTTTACTGCCTGTTAATACGGGATAAAAAAACTCGCAAGTATTTCACTTGCGGGTTTTCATCGTAAACTATTAGAAAATATGGTAAAATTAAATAGTAACTTAAGGTACGGTTGGTTGTTCAATTATCACTTCTCCGAATAGGAGGGGGGTGATAATACGTGAGTGAAATAGCGTTGTTACTGCAGGGTGGACTGTTTCTCGTTGCATTGTTAACGTTCGTCGTCGTTTTAATAGACAAGCTCAAAAAATAACAACCCACCTATGCCAATAGAATGTGGGTTGTTTTGTTTGTAAGAAACAAATAGGATAAATGAACAATCCAATCTGCTAAGTTACGTGGACTAGTGTGTAGCCGCACACTGGTCTTTTTTATTTATTTACAATTAATAATTGGTTTATGTGATTGTATTGTTCTTTTCATACTTATTATAACACAGTGTCTTTTCGTCAAGGAAGGAGACCGTATGTTCTGATTTCGATTAAATAGAAGGTTTTTTTTCTTTAAATAGCCCATCCATATACTGTTTTAAAGTTTGGATATAAAATTCCTGTCTATTTACATCATTTACGCCGACAATTGGAGATGAAAGTTCATATCTCTTTTCTGATAAGTGAACGACAACGTCAAATATATCAAATAAACGAATGAAACAGAACAGGCCATCTTTATCACTTAATAAAATAAAGTAATGGTTCTCGCTATTTGTATTTAATGTATTCCATAAAGAACTTTTACTTAAATCGCGAACTATACTTTTTTCTTTTAATTCCATAAAATCGGCATTTGATAGAATGTTAGAAATATCAATCGCATCTGGATCTTCAAAATAGCCATCAACAGCTTGTACAGCGAAAGTATAAGCCATTTTTAATACACTCATTTTGTATTTACGGTTATCTAAAAGTAATTCACGTTGAATAGAGCTAGCTACTTTCGTTACACGTTCTTCTTTCCAAATTTCATTATGTAGTGAAATATCGTGCTTTTTACATAGTTTCATAATTAATGTATTGGAATAAAGTATTTCATCACTTACTTCAACAACATCTGTCTCAGCAGCCGCAAGTTCCTCACCATGTTCATTCGTATAGAGCGGGGAATCAATTTGTTTTTTCATTTGTTCAATCTTAAATTGACTTAATTTATGCCGAATTAAGGGACGATCAATATTTGTTGTCATTTGTTCATGGCAAGTATCACAAATTGAGTTTGTGAAATAATATCCACATAATATTTCGGGGATGACATATTGTTCACTAAGTTCTTTCGTATCTTTTCTGCATATGATGCATTGTGTCATTTTTATCACCTTTACCTGCAAATTTGTATGTAATCTCATTGTAGTGTATTTATTGGTATTTTGGAATATTGTAAAGGAAAATATTATGTGAAATTCTTGCTTATTTTGGTACAATGAAGAGAAGTGCTAGTTTAAAGGAGGACGTTTTTTTGAAATCGAAAGTGCACTTTTGGACATTAGAAGTGCTAATGGTTGTAGCGATCATATTTATTTGCACAAAAATATCGTTTCTATTTCAACCGATTGGTATCTTCATATCTACGTTGTTTTTCCCAATCTTAATCGCGTTATTTTTATACTTCATATTTAACCCATTGTTAGTCTTTTTGGAGAATAAAAAAGTACCTAGAAATTTAGCGATTTTACTGTTATATCTTTTTATTATAACATTAACTGCAGTTGGAGTTGGGGTAGTTGTTCCAACGATCTCACAACAGTTAATGGATTTAGTAAAAAATATGCCAGGTTATATTAAAGAGGGAAAACTATACATACAAGATTTATCCCATCACAGATTATTTGAATGGTTATCTACACAAAACTACGTTTCCATTGAAACAATTGAGAAAAACGCGATTGAATACTTAAAGGATATACCAAACACGATTACGTCGAGTGCAACGGCTTTATTTGGTATTATCACAAACGTTGCATTAGTTATCTTCACAGTACCGTTTATTTTATTTTATATGTTTAAAGATGGACATGCGTTTCCAGGGAAAGCAGTTAGTCTATTACCTGTGTCTTACCGTGAAGAAGGACTTCGTATCATTAAGGAAACGAACGAAACATTATCTGCGTATATTCAAGGGCAAGCGCTCGTTTGTATATTTGTAGGTGCTTTTACTTTTATCGGTTATTTAATTATCGATTTACCGTACGCTTTCGTTTTAGGAATTATAGCAGCATTTACAAATATCATTCCTAACTTAGGTCCATTTATTGGTGCAGCACCAGCTGTTATTGTAGGTCTGTTCGTATCTCCGATGCAAGCGTTGTACGTAATTATTATCGTAACAATTGTACAACAGTTTGAAAGTAACATCATTTCACCGCGTATTATGAGTTCAAAATTAAATATCCACCCTTTAACAATTATTATTTTAATTTTAGGGGTAGGTAACTTTGCGGGAATTATCGGAATGATTTTAGCAGTGCCAGTTTATGCAGTAACGAAAACAGTTGTTTCGAACTTAGTGAGATTGTTTAAGACGAAACGAAATAATCGGAAATAGTATAAATTGAGAAAGATACACCGCTTTTTAAGTGGTGTATCTTTTGTTTATTACTCAACATTAAAAGTGTACGGGTGTAATTTTATTATATATTTATTACACATCAAATATAACGATATACTTGTGTGATAGTATGTCTATAAAACTATGTGGAATCCCTCTGAACTATCCAAATCATTTCTTTAGAACGTGCTATCAACATCATAATCGACTCCTTTCAATTTTTATATTTTAAAGATTTATAGGTGAGAGTAGTATTTGCTTCTACGATCTCGAATTTCGTCTATAACCTGTTTATATTGTTGTTCTTGTTTTAATTCCGCATCAGAATAGTTTTTTTTCTGAATTGTAATTGTTAAAAAGAAAAGGTGAAACTTCATGATACATTCCTCCTTTCGAAAGGAATTATAGATGGCTACAGTAGTGACTTTGACGTTCTTTTACATCCTCCATAGCTTTATTAATTTGATGGTCATGCAATATCTCACTGTCTGAGAACTTAGTTTTTTGAATGGTGATCGTTAAAAAGAATACTTTAAATTTCATATGTTTTTTCCCCTTTAAAAGTTATTTAGAAAAGGCGACTGTAATAAGAAGCTTGACGCTCTTTCACTTCGCCCATAATAGTTTGAATGTGTTGCTCACGCAAAATTTCTTGCTGTGAAAGCTTACGCTTTTGAATGGTAATCGTTAAAAAGAATGCTTTAAATTTCATTAGGATATTTCTCCTTTAAAAGTTATTTAGAAAAGACGGCTGTAATAAGAAGCTTGACGCTCTTTCACTTCACCCATAATAGTTTGAATGTGTTGCTCACGCAAAATCTCACTTTGAGAAAGCTTACGTTTTTGAATGGTGATTGTTAAAAAGAATGCTTTGAATTTCATGAAGGTATTGCTCCTTTAAAAGTTATTTAGAAAAGACGGCTGTAATAAGAAGCTTGGTGCTCTTTCACTTCGTCCATAATAGTTTGAATGTGTTGCTCACGCAAAATCTCACTTTGAGAAAGCTTACGTTTTTGAATGGTGATTGTTAAAAAGAATGCTTTAAATTTCATGAAGGTATTGCTCCTTAAAAATATATTTTTAATACATTTGCGTATAGTATGAACTTTTAATGTCAGTCATTTTATCAGTCAGTTGCTTTAATTGTTGTTTACGAATGATTTCATCTTCAGATAAAGTCTTTTTCTGAAGTACAGTTGTAAAAAAGAAAATATGAAAAGCCATAAATGAATTCCTCCTCTCGAAAAGGAATTACAGGTGATCACAATAAAGCGCTTGGCGCTCCTTAACATCATTCATAGCTTTTTCAATTTGCTCGTTATGAAAAATTTCATCTTTGGAAATTGTATTTCTTTGAATCGTAATACTTAAAAACAATACGCTAATAGTCATCGAATGTTGCTCCTTTCTTTAAAAAATAATATAAGAGGCTAAAAAATCGCACAAAAAAGCCACAGGAAGATATAGTTCTCCTACGGCTGGGCGTCAAAAAGCCACAGGAAAGTATACGACCTCCTGTGGCGAATTTATGAATTAATAGAAATAAAGTGCGATTTTCAATTCTCCATTAGGGTGGTCGAATTCATATTTAATTGTCCGAAAAACAAAGGTGCAGTTAACGCTAAAGTTAAAGCATGTAATTGTAATTTCATCATTTCCTTCGACCTCCTTTTAGAATTTTTTCTTACGTTAGTAAGTATATACAATTAATGGATAATTGTAAACATAAAAATCGAAAATTTTTAATTTTGATTAAAATGCGTATATTTTAAAGGGTTTTGAGAAGAAGTATTGTAATGAACGAAATATCGATAATAATGGGGGATGCTAAATGAAATATATGCATCGTAATGTGGTTGTTATGCTAACAATTTTTTTACTTATTTCTGCTTGTTCTAGCGGAGAAAGAATAAAAGAAATATCTGATATTGAACCTGGTGCTTTTAAGAAATATGCTGGGACATATGTTTGATAATAACTCAGATGTGGTTGCAATTCTTAATCATTTACCCGGTGGTGAAACATTTCAAAGTATAAGTTTAGAGAATGAAAGTATAAAGGTAAACTATGGTGCAAGAGGGAATGGAGCCTTTACAGAAGATATGGTTGAGACATATTGGTTTGATGGTAAGGATACGATGGAGAAGAATTTTCTCTTTAACGTTATTTATCTAGCGATTTTAGTACCAAATGCAAAAGGTTAGGAGAACACTCAGTTAAACAGTTTATTGTACAACTATTATTGTATGTTACAATAGCAACTTTTTTTCAAGTAGCAGTAGTGATTAAGAAACGTTTTAAGTGGATTGGTCTTATGATAGGCGGAACATTTTTTATATCATTGAATAGTGTGCTTTATGCAGACGTAGGAATACAGGATTTAAATTCTACATCTAATCTATCTTTAATAGATATCCCATACTTTATTGTCATTTCAATTATATTAACTATCGTCTATATCGTGACTAGCGGTATATTTATTCAAAAAGTATCATTTGAGCAAACAATTTAAAGTGTAATTAAGTAAATATTTTGGGAGAGTAGGAAAAACAAATGAGAGATACATCTTCACTCGTTACAGTCTTTTTATGCATTGCACTACTAATACTCTGGCGTCGTTATCGTTCTATGTATAAGCCAATAAAGGGCAGTGGGATACGTATTTTGTGGCCATTACTATTTTTAACACCTGGTGTTTTATGGTTTTTTGGTCCCGTACATCCAGCTATTTTACAAGGTATAATAGCAGCATTCATTGGGGTTCTTTTCGCCGTACCACTTATAGTTTTAACAAATTATGAGCGAAGAGATGATGGGAATATTTATACGAAAAAAAGTGCAGCCTTTTTAATTACTTTTATTGCACTTGTCGTTTTAAGATACGGTTCAAGACAATATATTGTTGACTTAGATCAACAAACGATTGGTTTATTATTTTATGTTATTGCAGTATCGTATATTATCCCTTGGAGAATAGCTAGTTATATAAAGTTTAGGAAAGTTTGGCGGGAAAATAGTAATCATGCTTTATAAGAAAAAACTTTTCTTTTGAGAAGTTTTTTCTTTTTATATGTAATTGAAATCATTTGTTGAAGTGCAAGCTACCATACAATATGATGAATATAAAAAAGAGAAAGTAGGGGATATAAAAATGCGTACAATTTTACTTTTTCTAAACGACATGTCTATTAATGAAATAGAGGACATTAGGAAACAACATGATCCTTTATTCGGTTTAATCCCACCGCATATTACAATTGTATTCCCATTTGAAAGCTCGACTTCAAATGATGAGCTGAAATTACATATTTTAAAATTATCAAAAGGGATACAGGAGATAGAAATTGAATTTGCGAATCAAATTACGAGTGAAGGGGAATATTTATTTTTACGAGTTGAAAAGGGGCAAAAACAAATAGAAGAACTTCATGATATGCTGTATACAGGCGCTTTATTACAATTTTTGAAAGAAGATATTTCGTACATACCGCATTTAACAGTCGGGAGAAAAGAAAGTACTGAGTTAGCTGCTGAAGTAGCTAAGGAAATTAAGAGTTTCCCTGAAAAGTTACAATGTGTAATTGATAGAATTAGTGTAGAGCGAATTGGAGAAAACGGGAAATCGATTATTGAATTTGAAGTACCGTTGCAAAAAAGCTGACAAAAGTCAGCTTTTTTTATTCGTAACATGAAGTAAAGCACCAATCGCACCGCTATTACCACCATCTCGTAAAAAGATTGGTGTTTTATTTTGATATTTTGTGTAGTTACTAATAATATTTTGAAGGTGTACGTTATTACATAGAGTGGAACCAATATAAATAATATGGTCAATGTTTTTTGTTTCGGCGAATTGAAGGCTTAATGCAGTAACGACTTCACCTACAAGCCCTTGCACAGTTGCTAGTATATCAGCACTACTAAAATTTGAATCTGTTTTGGTAGCTTTTCCGAAATTGCTTGCAGTTAAGCTATTATCAATAGGAGAGAGAATGCCACCATAAATATCTCCAACCGTAATATCTAGTTCTTTTCTAGAACCTACTTTTGTTAAAGGAATCACATCTTCAAAATAGTCTATATTTGTTAACAATTTTGAAAGCCCCATAATAGTACCACCGCCAACACCGGTTCCACCAGCGCGAATATATTGGTCATTATAAACGTAATGAATGGAAGTACCTGTACCGATATTTGTTAATATAAAGTTATTTATATCATATTTTTCTTTTTTTAATATGTATTGGACACCTATTAGAGTAGCTTCAAATTCGTTTCGTTCTACTATTTTATATGAGTGTGAAAGTAGTTGCTGTAATTGTTTTGCTTTACCACCTGTAATACATATTTGTTTTATACGAGTGTTTTTCTTAAGCCAATTTATTATTTTATCTTGTTCATTTGAATAAAATTTTTCAAAAGCTAATTGCTTTTGTTCGTTCAAATAAGCAATTTTCGTTAATGTTCCTCCGGCATCGATACCGATAGTACTTTCCATTTTCATGCCCCTAACCAAGTAATTTATTTACTCTGTTCATATTAGTGAAACGAATTTGTAGGAGTGAGATATCCCGACGAATTACATCATCTCTATTCTGCTTGATATATTAATAGTTTTTCTATAGTTACAATCGGCTGATCGTTAACAGTTGCAGTACCTTTACCGAGAATAAAACCTCGTCGATTACGAGTTAGCTCATAATGTAAATCAAGCTTATCACCGGGAAATGCGTTTCCATGGAATTCAACCCCATCTAATGAGGAGAGGAAGCCTAGCCCTTCAGAGTCACTTGTATGTACAAATGGACTAAGCTGAGCAAGTGCTTCTACAATTAACATATGAGGCATATGTTTTTGATTATCATTTATAAACCACTCATTATTTGAAATGAGTTTATATCCCGTAACGGATTGACTATGGATTATATTTGTTACTTTATCAATCATTAAAAAAGGATAACGATGAGGAAGAGTGTCTTTAATATGCATATGAAAGTACCTCCAATAAATAATACCCCTGCTACAGTTAAGCAGGGGAGTTATCATTAATTTTTAACTAATTCATTTATTTTTTCAAGAGAAAAAATACCGCTATTTCTAATGTTTTCAACAACTTGTTGTAACACTTCTTTATCTTGAACAAGTGCAATACGTACAAAGCCTTCTCCATGAGGTCCAAATGCATGACCTGGTGTAACAACGACATTCGCACGATCCATTAATGCATAAGCGAAATCTATAGAAGTCCAGCCTTTCGGAATTTCGGCCCAGACGAACATACTACCAGCTGGTTTATCAACATTCCAACCAAATGTTCGGAATCCATCAACTAAAGTATCTCTACGTTCTTGATAAATACTGCGATTTTTCTCACAAAACGCAGCGCCATTTCTTAGTGCCGCTGATGCCGCTTTTTGAATTGGTAAAAACACACCATAATCTGTATTTGATTTAAATTGAGTAAGTGCACGAACAATTTCTTCGTTTCCAATCATATATCCAATACGGCTACCTGCTAAACTATAACTTTTTGATAAAGAGTTGATTTCTACTCCAACTTCTTTAGCACCAGGTACAGAGAGGAAGCTAATTGGTTTATTGCCATCAAAATAAAATTCAGCATAAGCAAAATCATGGACAACAATAATGTTATGCTTTTTCGCAAATGCGATTACCTCTTTAAAGAAATCTGTATGAGCCATTGCTGGAACTGGATTCCCTGGGAAGTTTAAAATCATCATCTTTGCTTGATCAGCAATATCTTCGGGGATAGCTGCTAAATTAGGTAAGAATTCATTTTCTTTCTTTAATGGCATGTAGTAAGATGTTGCACCAGCCATTTGAATTCCAGTTTCATAAGCTGTATATCCTGGATCCGGAACTAATATAATATCTCCCGGATTTGCATAAACCATAGGTAAGTGAACGAGTCCGTCCTGTGAACCCATTAATAATAAAACTTCTTTATTGGCATTTAATTTAACGTTATGAGTGTTGTTGTAATATTCAGTTACAGCTTCGTGAAATTCTTGAATACCACTTAATGTGTATCCGTAGCTTTCTTTTTTACTTGCTGTATGTACCATTTCTTCTCTTACGAAGTCAGCAGGCGGCATATCAGGATTCCCGATACTTAAATCAATCATTTTGTGACCTGCTGCAATTTTTTCTTTTTTATAAGCCCCTAATTCACTAAATATAGAAGATTGGAATGCTTTCATTCTAGTTGCTAACGTGTAAGTCATCAAAACCCCTCCTAAAAACAGTGTTTTCTTTCTGCGTTTTTAATTATTCTGAAAACACATGTTTACATTTTATCATTTTTTTATGAAAATTAAAACGATTGACAAATTTAGAGGGAGGATTAGTCTTTTTTGAAAGGGCGTTGTAAATAAGGATTGGTTAACTGAATTGTTTATTATATATTTCTATACGGTTTAGGATGTTTTATAGTTTTTATTAAGTATATCCCGCATATTTTGGATGAAAAAGAACATGAAAACGAGGCCTAATATACCACTAAGCCAATAGTATGAATTTCCTGTCGAGAATCTTTCATAAAATGAAAGTGCACTCCATAGGATTAGGATAATGGAACAGATTGTTGATACAATTAATGAACTTAAACTTCTCAAAAAAAGCACCTCGCATTAAAATATTGTTATTATATAATACTACATTTAAATTTAAAGATTTAAAAGAGGGAAATGTTTTTGGGGAGGTTTTGTAAATTAAAAATAACGCAGAAAATATTTTCTGCGTCTTATATGAAGTGTAATCATTTCTTTTTATATGTACATAACTTTTCCACTGCATAAAAGTATACATTTAATTTGCCATCGACAACTTTTAAAGTTTGATCCGATGTAAATGAGTTACCATAATCAATGTGATATACATTAGAATTCTTTACAAATGAGCCTTTGTATAAATCTTCTTTTTCCTTTGATGTTTGCATCTCAACTAAATATTGAACAATTTTTTCTTTCTTTTCTTCTTTTACAACTGTTTCAAATTTATAAGATGCAGGGCAAAGACCATTTTTGTTGTCAACGACTTCCCAAGAACCGTATATATCATTATTGCTACATCCGCTAAGTAGAACGATGAATATTGGAATAATTAATAGAATCTTTTTCATTTTGTACTCCTTTCTTTTCATTTTCAATAAACGTGCGAATACGATACAAATATTGTAATAAATAAAGTTTAAATTTTTATAAAGAATTATTTAATTTCACATAAAAATTTTGGGAGAATTGAAAAAGCATGAATCTAGTATAAAGTCAGATTCATGCAGAGTACTATAGCCTATGTTATGTCTCTTTTGAGGAAAAATAATGAGGAAAGTAGGATCATTATTCCATTTAAAATATATATAATTGCAACAATGAAGGCTAGCCCACCTGCGCCAAATCCAGCTTTATCAAATATAGAAGCGAATGCTAAGGTAGCAAAAAAAACAATAGGAGTTATCAGTAAAAATATGAAACCTGCGATAATTCTTCTTTTAAAGTTATGTCCAGATAAGGAAATAGCTAAAAAGTTTATGATGCTAAACAGAGCTAATACAAAAATAAAGATACTAAATAACTGCATAACATCAGACAATTTCGCACCTCCTGTATATATCATGTTAGTATACTGTATTCGAAAGCGAAAGAGGGTACTCCTTTAAATAATTACAATAAACGTAATAAATAAGGCTTTATATAACAAAGACGCATGGATTAATCAAATATGATCCATGCGTCTTTGTTTATGTTATAAATTCGCAGATTGCGAAGGTTGTTTTTCATATTGTTTCTGTTTAGATAATGAAATGAAAATAATTAATAATGAAATCACACCGAAAATGAGAACCATATATTGCAATCCAATCGTATCTAAGAAGAAGCCTGTGCCGAGTAAGACAATTTGGAACATAACTCTCTCAAACATATTACGGAATGAGAAGAGACGACCATGATAGCTTTTTTCCACTTTCGTTTGGAAAATTGTCGACATAATAGGGAAGAAGCAACCAACACTAAAACCAAATAAACCAAATGATGTAAGAGACATCCATTTTATATCGCTAAAGAACAAGGAAAGATGTGCAAAAGCGGTACAAACAGCGAAGAAATATAATAATTTTTCAGGTTTGAAATGGTCAGATAAACGTTTAATAACGAAGGCCCCTAACATAAATGCTACACCTTCAATGGTATATATAAAGCCTTTAATCGTTGGATCATGTTGCATTTCACTAATGTTGATTACCATTAAATTAAATCCGGCTATAAATAATAGAGGGATAATACTTAATATAAGTGCTGTAAAAGCAATAGGAATTCCTTTTAAAATACGAAAGACTTCCATAAAGCTATTATCTTTCGCAGCTTGTTTACTTGGTGTTGTTGATTTCTTATCTTCGAATTGTAGGAAGAAAGTTGAGAGGAATAATAAAGCGTATGCTGCCATTGAGAAGGCATACATATACTGTAAACTCATTACAACTAAAAGAATTCCACCTAGTGAAGTACCTGCAATACGAGCGATTGTACCTACATTCATATGTACACCGTTCATCTGTAATAACTCATGCTCACGTACGATGAGTGGAATTACAGATTGTAATGCAGGGAAGTAAAATGCTGCAGAAATTTGAAGAGCAACCATAAATGCAATCATAAAGGCAATACTTTCAAATTGGATAGCGAAAAACATAAAAATAACACTAATAACGCGACCGAACCCAGCATAAAGAAGAACTTTTTTCTTTTCATATTGATCGATAATACGACCGGCCATAGGACCAACTAGTACACCAGCTAATAGTCCGATGAATAATATAACTGATTTCATGAAATCAGAAGGGACATATTTTTGCATAAATTCAAGGTTGCCAAGAATACCAAGCCATAGCCCTAGACCAGCAATAAACTCTCCAATTAACACAATCCAAACATTTTTATTACGCCACATAATGTAAAACCTCTCCGTCTTTTAAAATGAAAAACTCGTATATAAAACCTCCTTATTTTATGTATAATTTATAACGAACTTTTTTAGAGTCAGAGTCTATATTACGTGTTTCATGAGTGGATTTCAATCTTTTTGATTTGTCAAAAATTTGATGTGTTAATAGATGAAACAAGTAAGTCAAAATGCATACAACCAATGATTACATATTCATTGAAATTAAGGATAAATAAAATAAAAGCATCAAGAAAATATCACAATTAAATGATATTTTTCTTGATGCTTTTAATACATCAGGCTGAATATTCTTCTTTACGTACTTCGAAAAATTCATTACGACGTAAGTAATTATAAACTTTCTCGGAAACCTTTTCTTCTTCAGACATTAAGAAACGATGATCAAAAGCATAGAATGATTGACCTTTAATTAATTTTACGTAGTATATTTTACACGCCTCCTCTAGCATAATTGGAACTTAATTGATATTATGATGGCCTATATGCTTGTTAATCATACTTGGAGTTTCAAAGGATAGGAACTAAACAAATTACAAAACATTACAAAATTGTAATGTTTTTGTCACGTTTTCCGATAGTTAAAAATAACCAATCTCTTCTATACTACAAATAAGTTACATAAAATAAGGGGGTAAAAAGATGGATGAAGTAATTGGAGAAGTTGTAGCAGGTATTTGTGAATTTGTAGTTGAAGTAACGGCAGATGCTATTGGGAATTTAGTTTCCGGGAATGATGAGGAAAAAGAAACATTATAATAGTTTGTAAAAGTATACAGATGATCCAAATATAAAGGTTGATTTCTAAAAGGGAGTCAGCTTTTTTATTTTTTACATTATATTAATTTTATTTGAATATTCATTTGTTATTATGTTTGTGAAACTCATAAAGGAGGTGAATAAATAAAGATGTCTAATTTAGGATCTGATTTATCTAATTCTTGTTTAATTATGGCGAATGTAGACGAAAGGGAATATCATTTTATTATACGTGAACATCCGATTTTAGGGAAAATTATATCGCTACTTGAAAATGGAAAAGAATATGGTTTAATAGATAAACAAATCGCTAATAAAGATAATTTTATTAAATCGGAGCTTATTAAATTAGATTATTTTAACATAGATGTTCTACAGCATACACCTGGATGGATATGGATTGGTATGGATCAATTTGGTTTACATGCTCGTGAGGCTACTTATAACGAAGTAGACGTTATTATGAAGTTGAAAGAGGATTTATATTATATAGATGTATATGAAAAAGTAAAAATGTAATAAATATTTAGTCAGGTTAGGGGACAAGTTCCCGTAGCCTTTTTTGTTTAGTAATAAAACGTAACATTAATATTATATCGATGATAGGACAGCATGATAAGAAGTAAGCTGAAAAGAGGATTTGAAAATACATAAAGAGAACTTTAATTATTACATGAATCTTATATGTAAGTAACAATAGAAAGAAGATGATAAAATGAGTAAAGAAGAGCTTGTAAAACAACAGTTTGGTAATAATGCGGAAAAGTATGTAAAAAGTAAAATTCATGCAAAAGGACCGGATTTACAATATGTAGTTCAACAAGTAGAGTCTCGTCATAATAATCGTCTTCTTGATATTGCTACTGGCGGTGGACATGTTGCGAATGTATTAGCTCCATTGTTTAAAGAAGTAGTTGCCTTAGACTTAACAGAAAAAATGTTAGAGAATGCAAAAAACTTTATTATAAGTAATGGATATGAAAATGTATCTTTTGTCGCTGGAAACGCTGAAAGTTTACCGTTTGCCGATAGTTCTTTTGATACGATTACATGCCGAATTGCAGCACATCATTTTACGAATCCAGCTCAGTTTATTTATGAAGTAAATCGTACGTTAGAACATAATGGATTGTTTATTTTGATAGATAATGTTTCACCGGAAAATAATGAATTTGATACATTTTATAATTTTATAGAAAAAAAGCGAGATCCGAGTCATGAACGAGCGCTGAAAAAAACAGAATGGATTACCATGTTAGAAAAAAACGGTTTGCAAATGCAATCATGCCTTACTTTTGACAAGAAATTTGAATTTGACTGGTGGTGCGATATGATGAATGTACCTTTGCAGAAACGTATGAAATTAACAGAATGTATGATGAAAACACCAGTTGAAATGCAAGAATTCTTTAATATTCAAATTGAAAATAATAAAATAAATTCGTTTTATACTGAAATGGCATTGTTTGTATGCAAAAAAAGCGTGACATTAAAAAGATAAATTTCTTGCAGTCTTTTCAAAGTACGTTATACTTAGTACAGAGAAAATGAGAATTGAGGAAATATAATAATGATTCGCGTACGTATTGAAGGAACTGAAGAAGAAATGCTTGAATTTATGGAGAAAATGCCAGATATTCCTGGATTTGAAAAAACACATATGAGAGAACCGAGAAAAGGAAATAATCCAAAATACGATTCAAGTAAAAATGTACTAGCATATTTATCTTATAAAAAGATTGAAGTCGCCAATAAATAGGTGGCTTTTTTAGTTTGTACCGTTTCACAGCCTTGTCTTTTTCACATAATAATAGTAGTAGACTATGCTGAAGAGGGGTGAGGATAGTTAATAAGAAAATCATCTTTTTTGGAGACTTTGGTATTGACGATGCTGTGGCGTTAATTTATGCAAATAAAACATGTAAATTAGATATTATAGGTATTGTTGCTGAATATGGGAATGTATCGCGAGAGATTGTAACGGAAAATGTGTATTTTTTAGAAAGATACTATGCTACAGAAGTAAAAATCATTGAGGGTGCAGCAAGACCGATGACAGCAGAAGAACCTTTATTCTTTCCTGAAATTCATGGAGATCACGGTTTAGGTCCAATTATTCCACCTGATATGAGGATTTGTAAACGGGAAAATTTTTGTGAATTAATTAAATTAATTGAGCCTTGTCCAGAAGATATCATTATTGTAGCGACAGGACGATTAACAACATTGGCAACGTTATTTTTATTATATCCAAATGTCATGGATAAGGTATGTTCGTATTATATTATGGGTGGTGCTTTTTTATTTCCTGGTAACGTTACTCCTGTATCAGAAGCGAATTTTTATGGAGATCCAATCGCCGCAAATATTGTTATGAAGTACGCAAAGAATGCGACTATTTATCCGTTAAATGTAACACAAGACGCTCTAATTACTCCTGAAATGTTGGATATGATTAATAAAGAAGGAACAGGGCAGGCAAAACTCATTAAACCAATGATCGATTTTTATTATGAGAACTTTTATAAAAAAGAATACCCGGGTATTGCTGGAAGTCCAATTCACGATTTACTTCCGTTCATTTCTTTTATAAATGATGATATTTTTGAATATAAAAAATCTGCAGTTTGGATTAGTACGACAAATGACGTAACAAGAGGACAAAGTGTGGCAGACTTTAGAAAAATAGCTGAGCCGACAACGTTTGATAATAGGCCTATCCAAAAAATTGCAGTTGGTTTTAACTATCTGGCTTTTAAAGAAGAATTTATGCGAACGATATTAAAGCCTGATTGTCCTTAATATGTGGAACTGTATAAATTGTCAGTTCAAAAAAGATCGTTCACTGTTTTGAACTAACTTAGTGGTTAAGCTGTATGAATAACTTATGGAAAATGTAACATAACTAATGGTAAGCAATTGTTTCTAATTATATTTTGATTGGTGAAATATAAAGGAGGTTATCATATGATTTGGTCTTTAATCGTTGGTGGTTTATTAGGATGGTTTGCAAGCTTAATTACTGGAAGAGACGTACCAGGTGGTGTAATTGGTAATATTATTGCTGGTATTATCGGTTCTTGGGTTGGTACGAAATTACTTGGTAGTTTTGGCCCTGTAATAGGCGGGTTTGCAATTATTCCAGCTTTAATCGGTGCGATTATTTTAATTTTCATCGTAAGCTTTTTATTACGAGCAATGCGGAAATGAATGTACGGACTGTTTACATTTGTAAGCAGTCCTTTTTATATGTTATGCTAGTATTATACAATCAGGAGGTGTCAGCATTGAAAACATTTACAGTAAATTTCCATCAAGAAGATAATGCTAAAGCGACAACAGTACATAAATTAAGTGAAGAGGACTTCAATAAAGCAACAGAAAAAGGCACTCGTCATCTATTTGATTTAGATACAAACGTTGGATTCTTCGTATTCTTTGATGCAGAAGATGCAGAAGGTAATGATCAATACTTAATGTTACAATACGAAGGGGATCATGAAGAGCCAACTGCGTGCTACGGATTTGATTTAAAATTATACTATCAATTTTTAGCACTATACTTAAATGATCTTGAATTCCACGGTGAAACAGATGAGGAAGAGGAAGAGTATGGCCCAATTCATCATTTAGCTCACTTACTTTATCATATTGTTGAAGATGGTAAGTCAATCGAAGTGTAAAAATACATATGTAAAGCTGTCCTTTTTGGGCAGCTTTTTTTATTATTATAATAAATGTTATGATTTGCATAATGGTAAATGGATTTCTGATGGTGATAAATGGTTTGATTAAACAGAAAAAGCAACAAAGAAGACTCATCTTTGTTGCTTTTTCTACGTTTCAGGAAGGATTGCAGTGTAAATGGCGAGAAGGGATATATAAGGAGATGGAAAAAATGATAAATAATACAATTCCAAGTTTTTTAAAATTATGGGAAAGTAACGATGTAGAATTAGCAGTCCTCAACCAATACTTTACTTCGTATCCAGAGATATTTAAAGAATACTTTAAGTATCATTGTCCACATACGAGAGAACGAGTTTCTAATGCCATTAAACAATATCCCGCAAAAATAGAAGAAATTCGTATCATTGCAGAAACATTACCGACTATTATTCAAGAAATAACGAATGAATATCATTATAAATATAACTTTGATGTAAATATGAATTTTCATCTATTTGTTGGAGCTTTTGGCTCTAATGCATTTGTAGAAAGGGAAATTATTGGAGACATATTTTTTGCGGCAGAAAAATTATCTCCAGATGTAAATCACCTTCGTGTTATTGTCGCTCACGAAATAGGACATATATATCATAATGTTATGTTACACAATGATGGAATGGATTGGGGGAAAGCCGATTGGACTGACGGATCAGTTAATTTGTATCGTGAAGGTGTTGCAACATATTTATCAAAGCAAATTATGAGAGGTTTAAATGAATCAGTGTACTACTCATATAACAATGATGGCGAACGTTGGTTACAATGCTATATAGAAAATGAAGAACAAATAAAGAATCGTTTTTTGGAAGATTATATAGAAGGATGGACGTTTGAAAAAGAGAAAGAGTGGTTTCGGTTATCTGGAGGACAGTATTTTGGATACAACCGACTCGGTTATTTTTTAGGAACAGCTTTTGTAGAATATGTTGTACAAGTATTGGGAGAGAGTGAAGCATTTACTTTTTGGAACAAACACAATTTGAAAAGCGGTGTCATGGATTGGTTATCGAAAGGAATAAGATTATAATAGGGGGGCTGAAATGTATGAAAGTGTATGTAAAGATAGCTATGTTATTTCTCGCTTTTACATGCATATTTGCATTAGTAGCATGTAAAGGGACAGACGAAAAAAAGGAAACAAACCCAACCTCGGAAAATAGTAAAAACGAACAAAATAATTCTTCTGAAGAAAAGAAAGAGCCTGAAGTAAAATCAAATAATGAAGGATCAGAAAAAACAAAGACAGATTCAAGCACGAAAGATACAGTTATAAATCAAAAATCAATTAACCACATTAAAGATTTGTTTGAACTAGCGAAAGAAGGAAAAGTACCTAATGTTCCGTTCGCAGCACATACAGGTGATATTGAAGAAATAGAAAGAGATTGGGGTAAAGCAGATAAAACGGAACAAGCAGGCAACGGAATGTATGCTACCTTTACAAATAAAAATGTTTCCTTCGGTTTTAATAAAGGATCACAAGTTTTTGATGTACGCTCCTATCATGCAGAGCTAAAATTAATTACATTACAAGAAATAGAGAAAGCATTAGGAAAACCAGCTTCAGTTAAAGTAAATGGGGAAGATAAAATATACGTATATAAAGTAAACAATCAGTTTGAGTTAAAATTCATTATTCCAAAATCGACTGGTAAGGTAAATCATATTTCGGTATTTTCACCAGAAGATAGTATTAATAAAATGGCAGGGTAATAAAAAAGGGTGTCACAAAAGTCTCGAGACTTTTGTGACATCCTTCTTTTTATAAAGAAAGCATCCTATAAAATATGAGGGGTATGCTCCGAAACGTCTTTATTTATTTTATTACGTTCTACATTATGAATAAACAGTGCTTGAATAATCCCTCCCATTATTAAGAAACAAGCGCAAATATAAAATAGCATGCTACCGTTTAGTTTACTTAATAAAACCGCACCAAGTACAGGACCGCACGTACGAGATATATCCCAATGTAACCCGTAAATTGAAAAATACAATCCACGCTTATCTGTAGGAGCGATTTCTGAAACGAATCGAAGTAAATGGTTTAAGGCAATACTTTCCCCAATGACTAAAAAAAGTAAAGTGAAGAATAGTGACGTGATTGTTGCTGAAATCCCGTAGCCAATTGCAGCTATTGTATAGCAGGTATAAGAAATAAGAATAATTTTCGCCATAGAAAATCGTTCAGACCATTTCACAAGGAAAACTTGCAGGAAGATTTCCATTATAGCCTTGCATGTTGAAATAAAAGCGAGCATGAATACGAAATCTGGAAATATATCTTTAGCGAAAATGCGATAATTTGTCTCAGTTTGAGCATAAAAAAAGCTAATAGGGAGTGTAGTAATCATAAGTCCTAAAACGGCGTAATGCTTGCTTACAAATTGTTTTGAAGATGATACTTCAACTTTTTGCTTTGGCTCTATAAATACTGGAGCGGTTTCTGGAAGCTGCGTCCATACAACTACTGCATATACCATAAGTGTAATGCTTTGCATTATAAATAAATATTCAGGGTGAGTACGATAAAAGATAGCACCAATTATTGGACCGATTACGGAACCAATTGCAGCCATCGTATGCAAAAGAGCAAAAATTTCTGCTTGTTGTTTTTGTGTTGATAAATCAGCAATTTGTGCACGTTGAGCGGGAATATATAGGGAACGGCCAATCCCATTTATGACGTAAAGCAAAGCAAATATAAAAACAGATTGAGCAAAGATGAAGCTACCGATTGCAACGCCTTGTAGCAATAAGCCGAGTAACATAATTTTCTTTCGCCCATATTTATCAGTAATTCCCCCAGCAATAAGTGTAAATACAATGTCTGATAGTGGTTGTAGTCCAAAGATGAGCATAGTTATTATTATATTACCGTTTAACATTTTATTAACGTAAATAATCATAATAAGAGCTAACATGGATTCGGTTGTTCGGGTTAATAATTCGCCGCACAGTCTTATAATAATTGGTTTATTATAACGTAGTAAGAGATTGTTCAATATTAATTCCTCCTTTCTATATTGAAATGATAAGATGAAAGGAGAAGTGGAAAAAGGGTAGAAACAAAAGGGGTTATTTTTCACCTTTTAGGGGGATTATGATGTTTATTTTAGATCAGTATATTGCACTATGGTGTACCTATGGTAAAGGGAGACAAGAAGGAGAACAATTAGAAGTAACCGTACAAATGATAGCAGAAACATTATTTTGTACGGAGCGTAATAGTAAATTAATAATAAAAAAATTAGAAGAGTTAAATTGGATCGCTTGGTTTCCAGGGCGCGGAAGAGGGAATCGTTCTAAATTAATATTTCAAAAGCAACCGATGACATTGATTTTAGACAGAGGAAAAGAACTAACGAAAAAAGGGGATGTGAAAAGTGGAATCTCATTTGTGGAACGCTACAGCTCACAATTTCCATCAGTAAAGAAAGAATATGAAGCTTGGGTAGATTCAATATTTGGTCATAAAATAGAAAGGACACCTGATGGAAGAAAAGATGTACTTCGGTTGCAAGTACAAATGAATCTAGACATCGCTTTAGATCCGGTATACGCTACGATGCGCTCAGAATGTCATATGGTTAAACATATTTTTGATACACTCGTATATGTGAATGAGGAAACAAATTGTATAGAGCCAAGACTTGCTTTTCACTGGCAATATAATGACGCTGAAAAGGTTTGGACATTTTATTTAAGAAAAGGCGTTCATCTTCATAATAGAAAACGACTTACCGCACATGATGTTATACATTCATTAAATCGATTTATGAAAGCGGAAAACAACCCACACGCATGGATGTTGCAACATGTTAAAAATGTCCATGCAGTGGATGAATTTGTTGTTGAAATTCAATTACATACGGAAAATAGGATGTTTTTACATATGCTAAGTGCAGAACAGTGTTCTATCGTACATGAAGATGAAAAAGGAAGCTTTATTGGTACAGGTCCTTTTATATTACGTGAGAAAAATGCACAGTTATTTGTATTAGAAGTGCATGATTTATATTATCGTGAAAGACCTTTTCTTGACCGAATTGAACTAATGAATGTAGAGCAAAATGTAAATACGTATGATGTATTAGTAAAGACGCAGTATAAAGATAAAGAAAAGCCCAATAAAGAGTTGTCTCGGCTTGAATCGAACGTGACATATGTAACGTGCAATCTTGTAAAAGAAGGGCCAATGCAAGATGAGTTGTTTCGAAAGGCGCTTTATAAAATTATTCATGGCGATAAAATTGTTCAAGAGCTCTGCGGCGAACGTGGAGAAGTGGCAAAGAAACTAATATTAGCAAATGAAAGCATAGTAGAGATTGAGGAAGATATAGCTAGTTTAATTAAAAGGAGTACGTACCATTATGAAGTGCTACAACTCTACACATTTACAGGACAAGATCACGTAGAAGATGCACAATGGATTCAGAAAGAGTGTGCGAAGTATGGGATTCGTGTAGAAAATAAATTTCTTGAAGTTGAAGAGTTATTGGAAATCAGTACGATACAAAAGGCTGATATGATGCATGATAGTGCAACTATTAGTGAACGTATTGAAGATAGTCTGCTATATATGTTTCTTACAAAAAATAGCTTTATTCATGGGCAAAGCAGCATGAACTTTCATAAAATGTTGTCCCCGTATTTTAAAGAAGAACATTTAGAGAATAGAGTTACATTGTTACGCAATATTGAGGACACTTTGTTGCGTCACATTCATATTATTCCTTTATATCGTAACAAACAACAAGTAACTTCTCACGAAAAAGTACAAAATATAATGATTAATTCACAAGGGTGGATTGATTTTTATGAAATATGGTTTACATGCTGATATATAAGGGTTTTTACGCATTTTATAGGATGCGTGAGAACCTTATTTTTTTGTGTGAAAGAGGGTTGTTTTACACATTGTTACGCTACTTATGATAAAAGTCTATTTACAGCGTAACAGTGTTATGTTACATTGTTATCAGGAAGGAGTGTTATACAGTTGAGTACAGATTTAATTTCAAAAAAAGATTTATTAGAACTAACTGGTATTTCATACGGACAGTTATATAGGTGGAAAAGAAAAAATTTAATACCGGAAGATTGGTTTGTACGAAAGTCAACATTCACGGGTCAAGAGACATTTTTTCCGAAAGAAAAGATATTAGAGCGTATTGATAAAATCCAAACGATGAAAGAAGATTTATCACTTGATGAACTAGCAAATATGTTTTCACCGAGTGTAAGAGAAATCCTTTTAACAAAGGAAGACGTCTTACGTAAAGGAATTGCATCAGAGCCAGTTTTACAATTCTTCATAGAACAAACGAATAAAACAACAGAGTTTCAATTTGTAGATATTCTTTATGTGTATATGTTAGAAGAATTACTACAATCGGGAGAGATTAGTTTAGAAGAAGGAAAAATGGTCTTGCAAGTTTTACGTGAAAATTATGAGGCGATTAAGCATAAAGCTTGTGACTTAATCATCGTCCGAAAGTTAGGGATTTCTACATGTTTCTTAGTTTCAAACGTGGACGATTTAATTTTTGAAAAAGGTACCAAAATAGTTTTACGCGAAGCGATTATGAAATATACCGAAGCATTAAAAACGAAACTGTTGTAGTGGAGGAGAAAGTATGCGTACAGATAATTTGATTATAAATGGTTACGGTTCATCGAATGGCGGCGAGTTTCTTAAAGTGCAATTAAATGGAAAAGGTACTGTTAATGGAAATGTTGAATGTGATCAATTTGAATGTAACGGTTACGGTGCTGTTACTGGAAATTTGAAAAGTAGCAATGCAAGAATTAGTGGATCGGGTAAAGTCGATGGTACAGTTATTGCGGAAACGATGCGAATTGATGGAAAAGCAACAATTACGCAAGATGTGAAGGCGAACAGTTTAAAAATTGCAGGAAAAGGTACGATAGGTGGAAATGTAACTGGTGAAGAATTTAAAATCAACGGTCAAGCAACGATTGATGGTAATTGTGAAGTGGATACTTTTTCTTCAGAAGGACAATTTACAATTGGTGGATTATTAAGCGCCGATGAAATAAATATTAATATTCACGGTACATGTCGAGCGAAAGAAATTGGTGGTCAAACGATTAAAGTAAAACATAGACTAAGTACTTTTAGTAGACTGTTTAAATCGGTATTTGGTATGCAATTAGAGGCTGAACTATTAGAAGGTGACAATATCGATATTGATTATGCTCACATAAAAACGGTAAGAGGAAACAATGTTACAGTAGGAGCGAACTGTGAGATTGAATTGATTGAATATACTGGTGTTCTTACTGTTGATAAAAACGCAAATGTAAAAGAAATGAAGCAGGTTTAATGGGAGGGAGAAAATAATATGGAACATCAACATAGTCTTACTGTCAATGGTTCTGGTAGTTCAGCAGGCGGGGATTATAACAAAGTGAAGATTCGCGGTGAAGGAACGATTTCTAATGATATGAGCTGTAATGAATTTAAAACGTACGGAACGAGTGAAGTGCGCGGTAATATGAAAGTGAAAAATTATGTCGTGTATGGAGATAGTGAAGTACAAGGAAATGTAACTGCTGAATATGTAAAAGTATACGGAAATACACAAATGAATAGTGATGCCCATATTGAAAAAACGAAAGTAAGAGGTATGATAGAAGTTAAAGGGAAGTTTACTGGTGATTTCGTAGATGTGAAAGGCGCTTTAAATGTGAAAGGAGATATTGAAGTTGAAGAACTATCACTAACTGGTGGCCTTGAAAGTGATGGATTACTTAATGCTGAAAATATTGATATTTCACTTCGTTATGAAGGAAGTAAAGTAAGAGAGATTGGTGGTAAGAAGATTACCGTTCATAAAAAAGCGAGATTTATTCCATTTACAAGTCATGCTGGAAGCCTCCAAACGTCTATCATTGAAGGAGATGAAATTTATTTAGAGCATACGATTGCTGAAGTTGTAAGAGGAAACAACGTTACCATTGGTCCAGGATGTGAAATTAGTGTTGTAGAATATTATACTAGTTTTAACCAAAAAGGTAATGCAGTCGTAAAAGAACATAAACAAATATAAGTAGTACGAGGGAGAGCAAGGTTATGGTTGAGAAGAATAATAAGCTCGGCTTTGTTGTGGCGGGCTTATTGCTAGGTATTTTAATGGCATCAATGGACAATACCATTGTCGTAACAGCGATGGGAACGATTGTTGGTGACTTAGGAGGCCTTGAAAATTTTGTATGGGTCGTTTCTGCCTATATGGTCGCAGAAATGGCAGGTATGCCGATATTCGGAAAACTATCAGATATGTATGGTAGAAAGAGATTCTTTATTTTCGGTTTAATCGTCTTTATGATTGGTTCGGCACTTTGTGGTACTGCTGAAAATATTACACAGTTAGGTATTTATCGTGCCATTCAAGGTATTGGCGGCGGGGCATTAGTGCCGATCGCGTTTACAATCGTTTTTGATATTTTCCCTCCTGAAAAGCGCGGGAAAATGGGTGGATTATTCGGAGCAGTATTTGGTTTATCAAGTATTTTTGGTCCGTTGCTTGGTGCGTATATTACAGATTACATAAGCTGGCACTGGGTATTTTACATTAACTTACCGCTTGGCGTTTTAGCACTTATTTTTATTACATTCTTTTATAAAGAATCACGAGTTCATAGAAAGCAAAAAATTGATTGGTTTGGCGCAATTACTTTAGTTGGTGCAGTAGTTTCGCTAATGTTTGCTTTAGAACTAGGTGGACAAAAGTATGATTGGGATTCTAACTTTATTTTAAGTTTATTTGGCGGATTCGCTATTTTAATTATTGCATTTATTTTTATTGAACGTAAAGTAGAAGAACCGATCATTTCATTTGAAATGTTTAAACAACGTTTATTCGGAATGAGTACCATTATTGCATTATGTTACGGTGCTGCGTTCATGTCAGCAACTGTATACATACCGTTATTCATTCAAGGTGTATACGGTGGTAGCGCAACAAACTCAGGATTATTACTTTTACCGATGATGTTAGGATCAGTCGTAACAGCTCAATTAGGTGGATTTTTAACGACGAAGCTTAGCTACCGAAACATTATGATTATTTCTGCTGTTATTATGCTAATTGGACTATTCTTATTAAGCACATTAACGCCAGAAACAAGTCGTATATTATTAACGGTTTATATGATTATTATTGGATTTGGAGTAGGTTTCTCATTCTCTGTACTAAGTATGGCAGCTATTCACAACTTCGGTATGGAGCAGCGTGGTTCTGCAACTTCAACGAGTAATTTCATTCGTTCACTAGGAATGACACTTGGTATTACAATCTTCGGAATGATTCAAAGAACAGGTTTCCAAGATCAATTAGAAGAAGCTTTTAAAGGTATGAGCGGAGGAATGAATACAAACGCTTTAGGAGATTCAAGAGCTATTCTATCAGAATCGGCAAGATCTCAAATCCCGCCGCAAATATTAGATAAAATTATTGATGCTCTTTCTAGCTCCATCGTTCAAACATTTATGTGGGCATTGGTACCAGCAGGTCTAGCATTCATATTTATTTTCTTTATGGGAAATGAGCGTATGGTAATTAAGAAAAAACAAACGAATAAAAAGAGTGAAACATCAAAAGCGTAATGAAAAAGCTCCTTTCCAATTGGAAAGGAGCTTTTTCGTATGTACGGATTTAGATTAGCCTTCGATAATTTCGTATTCTTCGTCTGCTAATAATAAAATTTGTGTCTTCTTACCTTTGTTTTGAACTTCGATTACATCGTATGCACCTAAGTCTCTTAGTTTGTTTTGAGAAGCGTTAACCATAACTTCCATAGAATCAATTAAGATATCTTCTTCAATGTATGATTCAGGCAATGCCATATCTTCTGTTTCTAATACACATGCATATAGATTTTGTAAGTTTTCAGCAGTTGGGTTTTGTTCCTCAACATCAATGATGTTCTTTACTGCATCCATATTTTCTTCTTTTGCTTGGTATACTTTAATTTTAGCCATTGTTTTATTCTCCTTTATAACGTAATCGTAGAGGCTACACCTTATTATAACGTTTTTTTCATGAAAGATGAAATTGTTATATGTATTTATAGGGAAATTTATGTGTTATTACTCATTATTGGCGTAATTTCATTATTAATGTGATAAGTAAGTACCTATATTCCTGAGTTAAAGTTATATTGTCCAAGCTTTTTTATGCTCCGTTCATATTATATGTATTAGATAAAACATATAGGAAAGGGATGGAGTGTAAGTGGGTTGTGAGCCGAAACGAAATTATCAATGCTGCCAAAATAGTATTTGTGAATTTTTGCGAAGTCTAGAGCCTTTTACAAAAGTTGAGAGTATTGTAATCGCCGGAAACGAAATTGTTGTATCTTATTTTCTTTCATTTAATAAGAGGAATGGTATCGTATCCTTCGTACAAGAGGACAATGAGGTTATTTTTGTAGATTGCTCTAGGATTGATGCAATTCGAATAGGAAAAGTTTGTAGTTGTAAAACGAAAGTTAAATTTATTGAAGAGGATTTTAGTTTACTTGGAAATGTTTGTCCGCAATGTTTAACAGAGGGTAGTACACTCTTTTTTGACTTTTACAATCCAGAATTGAATTTATCACTACAAGCAAAAACAATTGATGCACCTAGTTGTACTGAATTTATAGATGAGATGGGGAATGTCGTAAAGCAAATTACTATAATAGGTGAAGCGATTGTTTCTAAAGATTTTGTTCAAGTGCCAGAACTATTAAACTTTCAATTAGTTTTATCTGATACGGCTACGAATCCTTTAAAGTTTGGAATACTGTTCATTAATTTCCCTGATCTTACGTTTATTATTCTTTTCGCATCGAGTGGGCACCTCAATATTTCGAATTGTTTGAAAATCGAGAGTGGAACTGGTAATGCTGAAATAGAAGAGATGAAAAAGATGGTGACGAATGACAATAATACGTACAAGTCAGTTGTTAAATTGACTAAAGTATATAAGATTGGAGGAACAGAATCATATATTTATAAGAATGAGTTATAACATACGTATTTAAATGAACCCTCAAACGAGTATTGAGGGGTATTACATAATAAAAGATGATAATCGGTTACATGTAGATTGCAAATTATTATTAAGTATATTTACTGTTAACCTTTATACAGGACAGTCGCTTACTATTCATTAGATGTTATAATAATTTTATATTTACGAATATTTTACGATTATATATAGTTTAATAAACTTTTGTTTATATATGAAAAGTAGAGTTAAACTGATTCCAAAGAAAGCGGGAATGTACATGATATATGAAGCGAGTATACATACGAGAGAAAAATTAGTTACTATGTTCGAGGATTTCAATAACGTTGTTTTACTTTCTTATTTACAAGGACATATGGGTACTGCTTGGGTAAATAATCTTGAAAATCCAACAGTAGCGCAAGTTACGGTAGGGATCTTTACATTTTACGCTGGTGATTCGAATGCGAAAGAAACTGAAGAATTAGTACGTAACATTCCTGATAGAATGTTAGTAATCGCAAATAGTGAAGAGTGGAAAAAGCGTTTAGAAACATGTTACGAAAGAAAAATAGATAAGTTTTTACGCTATAAGTTCAAACGGAATGCGGAAGTTTTTAATCATTCAAAATTACAATCTTTTATATCAGCGCT
This sequence comes from Bacillus sp. 16GRE42, assembly GCF_019837435.1. Taxonomy (NCBI): domain Bacteria; kingdom Bacillati; phylum Bacillota; class Bacilli; order Caryophanales; family Bacillaceae; genus Bacillus; species Bacillus sp. 16GRE42. The sequence goes on along the minus strand of NZ_JADAXF010000001.1, from coordinate 402,956 downwards.
TCCAAAAGGATACGAGTTACGAAAAATAGATGAACATATCGTAAATATTCCCACATTACATAAGGTCTCTGAAGATTTTACAAGTCAATTTCAAACGGTGGAAGATTATATAAACCGAGGTATAGGTTATAGCGTTTTATATAAAGATGAAGTTGTATGTGGTGCATCATCTTATAGTATTTATGATAATGGCATTGAAATTGAAGTGGCGACTGATCACAATCATAGAAGAAAAGGGTTGGCGACTATAGTTAGTGCAGCGCTAATCTTGGACTGTCTAGAAAAAAGAATATATCCAAATTGGGATGCAGCGAATACTACGTCTGCTAAACTAGCAGAAAAGCTAGGATATGTTTTTGATAAGGCGTATGATGCTTATTTTGTGGATAATAGGTAAATGAATGAATTTGTACAATTGTACAACAGAAAAAGTCTAGAAAATCCTATAAAATTCGTGTTAATTACTCTTTTTTAAAATTACAAATTGGGTATAAAAATCGACTTGAAAAAGTCGGTTTTTATTTTTTAACAATAAGGTGCATCCAATATTAATTTGCTGTTGCATAGATATTATGGAATGAAGAAATTAACAAAATTAATTTTATTTGTCTTAATAAATTTAAGAATAGATTTTTGAAAGTTTCTTCGAAAATATGGATATCCTTTTTACTATTGAACTTAATCAACATATTATGGTGTTTTTCCGCGATAATAGTTAAGAATTTTTTTAATAGGTAAATATTCATAAAAACTAATTATATTAAACTGTGTGTATTTGACTAATAAAGATAGAATACTATCTTTATTTGCAAATGATAAAAGTGACTATGATACAAACCCACGCATTAATAGAAAAAATACATATACAGTAAAGAGAGTTAAAAAACTCTAATTTTTTTATAAAGGAGATTATAAAATATGAGTGAACAATGCCCAATTAATGTACCATGTCAGGTAGCAGGACAAACTCAAACACCATTAAGTGATGCACCTGCAACACCAATTACTACTCCAGGAGCACCAATTGTAAAAATACCAGTTGTATTAGCAGAAAGAACGATTCAAATTGTTGTAGAATCTGATATTTCATTAGATCCTCCAGCAGTTGAAATTAAACGTATCTTAAAAAATGCATTTTTAACACAATGTAAGTTAGTTCCTGTAGCATTCGAACCAGTACCAGGTACACCTTACCGAAGAGTTACAAGAGCAAAATTATTTGTACAAGGATATATTCGAAAAAATATTGAGTATGCAAATGATGAGTGTAATGGAGTGCTATATGACCGTATTGCAAATGTTCCATTTTCTGGTTTTGCAGATTTAACAGAAGCTGATTTTCTATCATTAGCTATAGTAGCTGCTTCCTCAGATACTACTTCTCACTTTATTAATCCTAAAAATGGTGATTTACCACGTTTAGACAAATACTTCTTCGAAAATACAGTTTTTTATAACGAACAACCATATTGCGAGTTAGTTAGCGCTCAATTTTTCGAATTAGACTTTTCGCCTTGTCCAACAGACCTAAATGAACCATTTGATACTCTTCGTGAAAAAATTGTACTAGATCTTACTTTAAAAGTTTTACAAGTACAACAAGTACAAGTATAAAACTAAAAAAGCATTGTCTTTGATAAAAAGACAATGTCTTTTTTATTATTATAAAACATATATAATGATGAAAATGAATACGTGTAAAATAACATATTTTCCTGAATTTTATTAGATGGGGGGATGGTGATGAATAAGCCATGGATTGGTAAGGTGCTATGGGATGAAATTCACAAGTATAAAGATCTAAATAAACAAGATAATTCACGAGAAAGAATAGTAAAGAAAGAAGAGGAAGTATCTGAAGTAAAGAAAGAAGAGGAAGTATGTGAAGTAAAGAAAGAAGAGGAAGTATGTGAAGTAAAGAAAGAAGAGGAAGTATGTGAAGTAAAGAAAGAGGAGGAAGTATCTGAAGTAAAGAAAGAAGAAGAAGTATCTGAAGTAAAGAAAGAAAATGCAACATCTGAATCACAATTAGAATCTTCAGTGCGTTCAATGGTAGTGAAAACACCATTTTCTATTATTTCTGAAGTGTCAAGTTTTAAAATATTTCCAAAAATAAACATAAAAAATCAAGAAGCGTTTGTTTTTCAAAATGAAAAAGATGTAGGTAGGCGTGAATTAGATTCTAAGTTATTAACTACAGTACAACAGTATCATTCGGAGGCTTATTGTGAAATAGTTTCTTTTAATCTTCATGAAAAGAGAGTGCTTATGGAATTATATAATAAAAAAGTTATAGGGAATATTGAAGAGAAAAAGGTAGAGACATCTTCATGGACCCCAATACATAGCATAGTATTAGAGGGTGAAAATGAAGGAGAAATAAATAATGTTATAACAGCCAAGCTACCAATAGAAATAGGAAAATATAAAGGTGAAATTATTTTACGAGAAAAAGTTGTATTTAAAGAAAAAGTCATAGGAATAAAAGAGGTGGAACAGGAGATTGTTTTGACAAAAACTGAATTCTTAGTGCCAAAAGTAATAAAAAATGGACAAAATACATTTACAGTTGAAAAAGGGAGCTTATTTGTAGAAGGCTATATTTATCAATGTATTGAATACATATCAGAACAAAGTACATTTCATAATAATATGTATCAATTAATGCAAAATATTGTACTGGAATTAGTCGTTCAAGTAATACAAGAACAGGAAGTACAAGTACGAATGAAATAAAAATGAATATATTCTCTAAATGCTACAAATGGTTTTTCCTCAATAAATTCAGTGTAATATTTATGAATACTAATTTTTGCTAACGGGGATAGTTACTTTATTATATGAATCTATTTAGGTCTATAAAAAAATAAGTGCTAACATGTTTGAAAACAAACTTACTAACACTTATTAAAAACAGATATAAAATTTGGATTATATGTGGTTTAATTTAAGAATTTAATAAAAAACATTGATAATTACTTGTTATAAACTGATGTGTAAAATAAAGTGTATTCACTTCTTTTTTTACAGGACTCACAATTTAAATAGTAATACATGTTTATCATAATTTTCTAAACACCAATTATATTTTTTTAGAATAATTGGATGGACAATTTCTTTCGTTGTATCAACATCAGTAAAGCCGTATGTTTTATAAAAACTCTCGAGTTCTTCAAAAGGAAGACAATATACGTTTTGTATTTCTAATGTTTTCGCAGTTTGTATTAAGAATGACACGAGCTTCTTAGCTAATTGTAGACCTCTAAATTTAGGAAGAATAAAAATCCCGCCCATTTCTATAGTATCTTCATCTATGTGGACTAATCGACCCATACCTGCATACTCGTTGTTGTATGTAATAATTGCAACTTTATCACTTTTTAAATCACTTCGTACAAATCCTATTGAATCATATTGATTGTTAATCCATTCTAAATCGTTAGATGTGGCCAATTGAATACTCATATACATCCTCCTTCGGAATATTAGCGCTATCTTCATTATATAAAACATAAGATGCTATATCAAAAGAACCTTGATATAGCACATTTATTTAAGTTATTAGTTGAAGGTATGGGTTTACTGGTATTGAAATGATGGCTTCACCAAACAGAGGATAATAATCTTGTGAATTTAGTGTTACATAGTCAAAATGAAAATTAGTTTATGCGTATAGAGATCATAGAGTTATTTTAATTAGCAGCTACTGTATTAATTGAAACTATTAAGGAAATGTGGTAATTGCCAGCCTGAGTGATACAAATCGTATTAAGATTTGGTCAAAAACTCCTCTTGAAATAGGGGAAAAGGAAGAGGGATTTAAATATAAGAGCACTTCGAAAAGTGCCCTTCAGTAATGACTACTCATTCTAAAAAGAAAGGATGCAATATATCATATGAAGTTAAGTGTATTTAATTATGGACCCTTTATATAAAAGATTTATTTTATTCCAAATAAATAGGCGGTTGTTTCCGCAACCTCTTTTCAGTAAAACAAAGCACTACTTTATTGGATTTAGCTTTTAAATTTTAAACAGTATAAATTTGAAAAGATTATCCTAAATTAAATAATTTAAATGCAATTATGTAAAATTCCCATAAAATTATTTGTGTTATAGAAAAAATAACAATAAAAAAATGGTTAAAATGGAATGATTTTTAATAACAGTTCAAGTTTTGAAGAATAGTGCATACAATATAAAGTCTTTTCCTTTCTTCATTTAAGTTTTACGTATATAATTTAAAAGTACTATTTTTATTTTATATTTTTTATATTTATAACAGAATAGAGGTTTAAAAATGGGTGTTAAAATCATTACGGATAGTGCGGCGGATTTACCGGTAGAATTGCTGCAAGCATATGATATTGATTTAATTCCACTCCGTGTTTATGATGAAGCAGAAACAGAGTATTTAGATGGAGTTACATTAGAGTCAGTTACATTATTGCAAAACATGAGAGAAGGCGCTGTTTATAGAACGTCATTGCCTTCACTTGAAACTTTCCAAGAAAAATTTATTTCTTATGCAAAAGAAGGTAATCCTTGTATATATTTAGCTTTTTCATCTGAACTGTCTGGTACATATCAATCGTCAGTTGTTATTAAAGAAGAAGTGAAAGAAACATATGCTGATTTAGATTTAGAAATTATCGATACGAAATGTGCTTCGCTTGGTCAAGGGCTTGTCGTATTAGAAGCTGCTAAAATGGCAAAAGACGGCGCATCAAAGGAAGATATTTTAAAACGTGTTGATTTTCTAATGAACCATATGGAGCACATCTTCACTGTAGCTGATTTACAGTACCTTGTGAAAGGTGGACGTTTAAGTAAAGTAGCTGGTTTTATCGGTGGTTTACTAAATATTAAGCCAATCTTAAACGTGGAAGAAGGAAAGCTTGTACCACTTGAAAAAGTACGAGGGAAAAAGAAAGTACTTGGCCGAATTGTAGATATTATGGAAGAGCGCGGAAAAGACCTTAAAGGTCAAACAATCGCTATGACTCACGGTGATGACTTAGAAACAGCTGAGGCTTTAAAAACATTAATTACGGAAAGATTTGGTTGTGAAGTATTTATTGTAAATACAATTGGAGCAGCAATCGGTGCGCATACAGGACCTGGTGCGTTAACATTGTTCTTCTTAAATGAGGTAGAGTAAAGGATTGGTCTTTTGATCAATCCTTTTTTCTTATTAATCTGTAATAATCGGTCTATATGGTATCGGTGAAGATAATATCATCGAAGTTTTCACCGTGCCAAACGGAATAACGATATCAATTAATTCCTCTAATTCTTTCATAGAGTGAACTGCTACTTTTAAGTAATAGCTACTTTCACCTGTTACTCGATGACATTCGAGTATTCTATATTCTTCGTAGATTTTCTCCTCAAATTTTTTACAAGGAATCTTTAGATTTTCAATTCTTAAAAATGCTTGAATTGATTTTCCAACTGCATCTAATGATATCCGTGCGGTATATTTCTCAATTATTCCTGCATCTTGTAATCTCTTTAGTCTTTCGGTAACACTAGGGCGGCTGAGGTGTAAGTGCTCAGTCATTTCTGTAATTGTCATTCTGGCATCTTCTTGTAGCAATAGGGTTATTTTCTTGTCAATTTTATCCATGAATTATACTCCTTTGCAAAATTGAAAGTAAATTTCTTAAACAAATACATAATATAAAACCTTAAGTTAAATTACATACACTTTTGTATATTGAATAGACTGATAACTTTCTATAATTAAAATATAAATGGAGGTGCTTGTAATGTCTAATCATTTTGACGAAACAATTTCTATTAAAAGGGGAACAGCCTTATATGTCGGAGCAGTTTTAGGATCGGGAATCCTTATATTACCTGGTATGACCGCGAGTGTAGCAGAAGGGAATGCGATTGTTTCTTGGCTTGTTATGATATTACTTAGTATTCCACTTGCATTTACGTTCGCTTTTTTATCGATTGAGTACTCAAGTGCAGGTGGAATTGCCACGTTTGCAGAAAAAGCTTTCGGTAAAAATATAGGTGCTATTATAGGATGGTGTTTTTTTATTGCGGGTAGTGTTGGTCAAATCGTAGTCTCAATGACTGGTGGAATGTATATAGTGAGAGTGTTTGCTTTATCACCATATTTCTCTTACGTTATAGCGCTTATTATTTTAAGTATTTCAATTGGTTTTAATTTATACGGGTTAAAAATGAGTGGTTGGTTTCAAGTGTGTATTGGTGTATTAACTTTCTTTATTTTAATTGTAACGATTATTAGCTCACTACCTTATATTGAAATGAAAAATATAAATGTATATATTTCTATGCAAAAAATAAATTCGATTTTAGATGCATCTTTATTAATTTTTTGGTCTTTTTTCGGCTGGGAAGCCATTGCAAGTTTGGCTCCAGAATTTAAAACACCTAGAAAAAGAAATATTATTTTATCTACGGGATTTGCGATCGTTATTATTGGAGTTTTATATATTGGTATTGCATTATCAGTAATTGGAACGAAATCTTATCATATAAATACTGATAATACGACAGCTCTCGTGCTTGTAATCAAGCAAACATTAGGCGGCTAATTTTCATGGATAATTGGATTTGTAGCTTTTATCATTTGTTTAGGGACGACAAATGCATTTATCGCAAGTATGGGGCGCCTAGGTTATTCACTAGGAAAAGAAGAAGTTGCACCGCGTTATTTAGCACATATTAATAAAAAAAGAGAAACACCAACAAATGCAGTAAAAGTTGTAGGTTGTATTGCAATAATAGGTTTGTTAATAAGTTTCGTTTTCCATATTAGTATAGATAAAATTGTTTTAATACCGAATTCGTTAGGGGTTGTTACATACATAGTAGGTACTGCTTCTGGAATGAAATTAATAAAGAATAGGTTAGGTAAAATTTTTTCTATAGTAGCTTTTACATGTTGTATAGTAGTTTATCCTTTTATTGGAGGAGTAATACTGATTCCAGTAGCCGTAGCATTCATATGTTTATGTTATGTGCGTTTCAGTAGCAGAAGAAAAGAATATAAATAAGAATGTGTTTGTATAAATCGAAATATTTAAAGATATTAAAATTTTTACATTTCGTTTATAATTGTGTGGGGAGAAACATCTGTAACTATTTGTAAAAATAGGAGGCGGCTATAAAAGTGAATGAAATTGCTAAGTGGGATTTAGATCGATTGTATCCGATTGAGGATATTCTAACTCCAATATTGGGGCTGAAAGAACAATATTATGCGACAAAAGATGTAGCGATTCTTTCAAAACTTATACAAGCTATTGAAAAAGCAGAATACTTTTTGTATTGCCGATCAGCTGAAGAAAGTGTTTCATCTGATCTTACCATATTGACTGCTACAGTAAAAAATCTGAAAAGAGAAGTGCAGCAAGTAATACAAAAAAGTGAAGTGGAAACTTCCGATAATATTAATACTAGGTTAATAAAAGATGAACTTAACGCATGGGAAAATATGTACATACAATTAAGGAATAAAATAGAAATAGAGCACGATAATAAGCAATTATCATTTGGCCAAGCAAATAATATTGAAATGAATAGTGATAATGAAAAGGAAAGATTAGAAGTATTCGAGTTATTAACAAGTGCCTTACATAAGGAAAAAGAAATCTTCGCTACTGTCTTAAATCAAATAGGGAGATTACGCAATACAAAGAGTAATGAATTAGAAGATAGAGTGATTTTAACTCAATCTCTACATGCGAATGGTATTTCTGAAACTGTATTATTACAAATGTGGAATGCGACAGAAGAAAATCTTGATACATTAGTAAGTGCTTTAAACGTGTATAAGAAGGGGGAATCTTCAATTACATGGCATGAACTTATGACAGTAAAGGAAAATAATGAGGTTAATATCCCTTTTTCAGTAGCACTTCAAAGCATATACGATGCGTTTGAAAATATAGATAAAGAATTAGCAGAATTTGCACGGAATGCAATAGAGAATGGATGGGTAGATGCGGAACCGAGAGAGAATAAACCACCAGGTGGCTTTTGTGCTCCTTTCTTCGGTGAAAAAGAATCACGGATCTCTATGCGTTATGACGGAAGTATTGATAGTGTAAGAGTACTTGCACACGAACTAGGACATGCTTGGCACTTTTATAATATGAGTTTTGAGCAATCCTCTTCTTTTTTAGATGATTATTTGCCAATGAGTACGGCTGAATCGGCGTCTATATTCTTTGAAACCGTGCTTATAAACTATCTAATTCAAACAACAGATAGTATAGATATGAAAAAGTCATTGCTTAGTTGGAAAATAAGAAACTGTTGTAATTATGTAATGGCAATTCGAGCATCATTTGAATTTGAGAAGAATTTTTATGAAAAATGTAAAGAAGGTCCTTTAAGTGCTGATGAAATCGAGAGATTATCTATAGCAGCGCAAGAAAAAGCATACGGGAATGCATTATCAGAATATCAGCCGTTTGTTTGGATGAAATATGTTCAATTTTATATTGTAGATGTTCCTTTTTATAATTATCCATACACATTTGGGTATTTAGCTAGTTTTAGTTTATTAGAAATAGCTCAAGAAAGTAAAAGTACTTTTCATTCGAAATATAAAGAGTTTTTACGAGAAACAGGAAAAGCTCCAGTGGAAGAGCTTATGAAAAAACATTTTGAAATAGATATAACAGGTTATGCGTTCTGGGATAAAGCTTTTAGACAAATTTCTAAAGATATTGATGAATATTTGAGGCTTATTTAGAGTGAAAAAGGGGACAAGATACATGAACAGAATCGGCATTATCGGAGCAATGCAAATTGAAATAGACTTACTTTTAGAAAAACTAGCTATACAAGAGGAACAGACGATTGCGGGAATGCCTTTTTACATTGGCGAATTCATGGGAACTGAAGTGATTATTACAAGATGTGGTGTAGGAAAAGTAAATGCAGCCGCATGTACGCAAACATTAATTCATAAATTTCATGTAGATGCTATTATCAATACGGGTATTGCTGGCGGATTACACCCGGGTGTAAAAGTTGGTGATGTAGTTATTTCAACGAATGTTACCCATCATGATGTAAGTAAAACTCAAATGAAAAACTTATTCCCGTTCCAAGAAGAATTTAATGCAAGTAAGGAATTAATAGAGTTAGCACGTACAGCATGCAATAGTAGTAGTTTACATATAGAGGTTCATGAAGGAAGAATTGTCAGCGGTGAATGTTTTGTTGAAGATTCAAAACTAAAAGCGAAATTAATAGACGAATATGCGCCGCATTGTACAGAAATGGAAGGTGCAGCAATTGGACATGTTGCTTACATAAATGAAGTACCGTTTCTCGTTATAAGATGTATTTCTGACAGTGCAGACGATGAAGCGCAAGTTTCCTATGATGACTTCGCGAAAACTGCCGCAAATTATTGTTCAGAAATTATCGTGGAGATGCTGAAAAATATATCGAGTAATACTTATAGTTCAAAAGGAGAGAATGACATGTTACAAGCATTAATTTTTGATATGGACGGAACGTTATTTCAGACAGATAAAATTTTAGAATTATCGTTAGATGATACATTTGATCACTTAAGATCATTACAGTTATGGGATACGGTAACACCTATTGAAAAATATCGTGAAATTATGGGTGTGCCATTACCGAAAGTTTGGGAAGCTTTATTACCGCATCATTCTCTTAAAGTAAGAGAACAAACAGATGCATATTTTTTAGAAAGACTAATTGAAAACATTAAGAGTGGAAAAGGTGCTTTATATCCGAACGTAAAAGAAGTTTTTACATACATAAAAGAAAATAATTGTTCAATATATATTGCTAGTAATGGTTTAACTGAATATTTACGAGCAATCGTATCTTATTATTCTTTAGACCAGTGGGTTACTGAAACGTTTAGTATTGAACAAATAAACTCACTTAATAAAAGTGACTTAGTAAAAAGTATTTTGAACAAATATGAGATAAAAGAAGCAGCGGTAGTTGGGGACCGTTTATCTGATATAAACGCAGCTAAAGATAATGGCTTGATTGCGATTGGATGTAATTTTGATTTTGCACAAGAAGATGAACTTGCGCAGGCGGATTTAGTAATAGATGATTTAATGGAGCTAAAGGGGATATTGCCTACTGTGCAGAGATTATAAAGTCATTTAACAAATCATATAATATTTTAAAAATCCTTCTTCCACGAACGGAGTAGAATCATTTGTGATAAATTAGTAATAGTTTGATTTTTTTAAAAACTGAGTAGAGGATTATTAAGTGTGTGCAGTTTTTTGCCAATTCCTATATATCTTATTCCACGGAGGAAATATGCTGAAAGATAATTTTAAAATTAGTAATATTCCCGCGGTTTTGTGGGGAGATAAAAGTGAAAGAGTTTTTATTGCAGTACATGGAAATATATCAAATAAGGAAGATGCAGTTATTCAAATATTAGCTGAAGAAGCTAATCAAAAAGGTTATCAAGTATTAAGCTTTGATTTACCTGAGCATGGAGACAGAAAAAATGATAATACTCCTTGCAAAGTACAGTTTTGTGTTAGTGAATTATCTATAATTATGAATTACGCAAAAGAACATTGGAAAGAAGTAAGCGTGTTTGCATGTAGTATAGGAGCTTATTTTAGCCTTTTAGCTTATCAAAATGATGTGATAGAAAAGGCATTATTTTTATCACCAGTAGTTAATATGGAACGAATTATCGAAAATATGATGAAATGGTTTAATGTAACACCAGAGCTTTTGCAAAAAGAAATGACTATAGAGACACCGATTGGTCAAAAGTTATATTGGGATTATTTATGTTATGTAAAAGAACATCCTATTAATACATGGAATACAGATACATATATTATGTACGGATCCAAGGATGAACTGTGCGAATTTGAAACTATTAACTATTTTACAAAAAAACATCGTTGTAAATTAGAAGTCATGGAGACAGGTGAACATTATTTTCATACTGAAGAACAGTTCAAGATATTTGAACAGTGGTTACACAAACATATCGATTAACAAATTATAATTTATCATGAACCTGTTAGAGAAGAATAGTGAATATATAAACTAATATTATATTTGAGAGACATTATAAATGTAAAAGTATTCACTTAAACAAACAATTGCCTTAGTTCAATAAGAATTAAACAACTTTATTAATGATTTTTTGAGTACAAATATCTTTATATGTATAGAAATTAAATAACTTTAAAGAGCTTTACCACACACTAGAGTGTAGCAAGGCTCTTATATTTTCATAATAAAATAAAACAACTATATTATCGATTTACATCTGAAGTGAAGAATACGCATGTTACGAATTGAATAAAGTAACAACCATAAAAATGCTCAGAATAAATGATTCTTGAGCATTTTTATGTATTTTCAAATTAAGGGGGAAATCACTTGAAAGATATACATATTCAACAAATAGAAGATTTAATGATATACGAACACGATTACCTTGTTCAAGAAAGCAAAGACGAAGGGTTTTATTTCCTAATAAAACTAATAAGTGAATATGAAAATAAAATAAACACATTTAATAAAAATGGTGAATGCTTATTTGGGATTTTTCAAGGGGAAAAGTTAATTGGAATAGGAGGGCTAAATGAGGATCCATATACAGAAAACAATAAGATTGGTAGGGTAAGGAGATTTTATATTTCAAAGGACTATCGTCGTGTAGGGCTAGGGAACTTGTTATTAAACCGGCTATTATCTCATTCGGAAAAGTATTTTAAAGTGGTTGTTTTACATACAGATACAAAGCAAGGCGATGCGTTTTATACTGTAAATGGATTTGTGAAGGGGGAAGTATATAAAGGATTTAGTCACTATAAAGTATTATATTAGTAAAAAAGAGACCCCAGCTTCGAAAAATAAGCTTATGAAGTCTCTTTTTGCTAATCAATTATGTTTTAACATTCATTTGTTTCAATAGTAATCCAGGATCACCTTTCACATAATAAAAATGCGGGTTGTTTTCATCATCGTAAAGCATAATATAAGGCTTTTGATTAAGCGGTAGAAGAATTAGTACTTCATCAATTGTTGTATGTAACCATTGATTTGTAATAGAAACTGGTTTAGATAAAGGGATCTTTATCATGTGACCATCTTTTGGAACGACGTTTAAGTTTTTGAACGGGCCAGTAATGGATTTAGCATATTGAACAGCTTCTTTTTGGATAGCTGGATCTAAAGATTGTTTTTGAACGACCATTTCTTTTTGACAATCAAACACTTCAATTTGTTGATTTGTATTTGCGAACACATTTGTTGATAATAAGAAACAAAGAAGAGTAATGAACCCGATTTTTTTAATCATAGTACAACACCTCGTCTTTACTATACCCTTAAAAAGTTTAAATATTTTTCTGTCACATTTATGTAACAAAGAAGTTATATAATACAATTGGTTTTTGTTTAAAAGCAATGGAGGATAATGTATGAAAGTATTAATAGCAGATGATGAACAAGATATGTTAAGGATTTTAAAAGCTTATTTCGAGAAAGAAGGCTTCGAAGTTTTATTAGCGAAAGATGGAGAAGAAGCACTTCAAATATTTTATGATGAAAAAATTGATTTAGCTGTTTTAGACTGGATGATGCCGAAACATAGTGGTATTACTGTTTGTCAGGAAATAAAAAAGAACTCAAGCGTTAAAGTATTAATGCTTACGGCGAAAAGTGAAAGCGAAGACGAATTAGCGGCGCTTCAAAGTGGTGCAGATGAGTACGTAAAAAAACCATTTCATCCAGGCGTATTAATAACTAGGGTGAAAAAGCTTATACAGCATAATGATGTCATTCAAGTTCAAGATTTGAAAATAGATTTCACTAAAAATAAAGTTTATAAAAATGACAAAGAGTTAGATATTACAAAAACAGAGCTAGAATTAATAAAATGTTTTTTAAATCATAAAGGCATGATTTTAACTCGTAAAAAATTGTTAGATATCGTATGGGGATTTGACTATTTTGGAGAAGAGCGAACTGTTGATACACATGTAAGAAGATTACGTAAAAAAGTAGGAGAAAATATTATAAAGACGCATCGTGGTTTAGGATATAGTTTGGAGGAGCAGAGTGAATAAACTTGGAAAAAAGCTATTTCTCAGCATTTCTTTAACTGTTATTCTTATTTTTACAATCTCTTTATTATTAATTAACTATCTTTTACCGAAATATAATATTTACAAAACGCGAGAAAGTTTAGAAGGTATTACAGCACAAATACAGTCCATACCGAGCAAACAACTGGATGAAGCAATTACTAGTATTGAAAATAAAGGAAATGTTACGATTGCGTATACATTGATTAACAATTCGGAAGATCAAATTAATGATGAGTTACGTATGCAACTTACAAGGAAAAGGGTTGCCCTTAATAAACTTTGGATTACAAAAGAAGAAGTAATGAAAGTAAAGAACTTCGGGCAAGCGAATAAAATATATGATCAAGAAAAGATTAAATCTAGTTTTTTTGTGAAATACATTGCGAAAGACGATATGTTAATTTTGGTAGGAGTTTCGATCGCAAATTCTAATGAAGTAATAAAAACGTTAAATTCATTTTATTTTTATATTTTTGGCATTACGATTTTTCTCATTATCGTACTTGTATGGATACTTTCAACAACAATTACCAGACCATTGAAAGAATTAAGTAATGTTGCAGAAGATATTTCAAATTTGAAATTTGAACGAGCGAAAGTGAAAACAAATGATGAAATAGGGGACTTAGCTAATAGTATTAATATTATGAGTGAGAAACTACATGAAGCGCATGAAGATTTAACAGATCGAAATGAACATTTAAAACGATTTATGGGTGATGTGACGCATGAATTAAAAACTCCAATCGCATTAGTGAAAGCATATTCTATGGGAATAAAAGATGGTTTAGATGATGGTACATACATAGATACAATCATAAAACAAACTGATCACATCTCAAACCTAATTGAAGAGTTATTACGATTTTCTAAACTAGAAAGAGATGTTTTAGAAAAAGAAGAATTCGATATTAAATCACTAGTACAAAGTATATTAGATAAGCATAAGATTGAACTGGAATCGAAAGAAATTAATTTGCATGTGAACTATAATGTTGGCGATGCAGTTGTTTATGCTGATGTAAATAAAATGAGAATGGTGTTTCAAAACTTAATATCTAATGCGATAAAATATACAGCAAATCAAAATATAAAAATTACTTTAGAAAATCGAAATGAAAATATATATTTTCAAATTCAAAATGGTATGAACACTGAGCAAATGAAAGATATCGATAAAATTTGGGAACCTTTTTACGTCTTAGAATCTTCTCGCAGTAAAGACCATTCAGGTACAGGATTAGGTTTAGCGATCGTAAAAAGTATTTTAGAAAGACATGGTTTTGAATATGGAGTATCTACTATAGATGGAGAAATACGATTTTATATTGATATGAAGAATGTTTAATTCAATACTATTAGAAGCATCGTCTATTATTAGGCGATGTTTTTTATTGATTATATGAGAGCAGTAAATCATAAAATATAAACTCGAAAGCTCGTTTGAAGAGTGTTATACAAATTTTTCAAGTTGTTGCATAAAATATAAACTGAATTTTCTGTAATTTTAGTGTATAGTAAAAGGAGAAATATATGGGGAAAAAGAAAATAGCAACACTATCAGCAATATTATCTTTATCAATTACGTCAGGAGTTTCTAGTATGACTGCGTATGCAGACAGTAAAGAAACAAACTACATAAATGAGAATGATGTGAAGTTAAATGGAAATGTTTCAGAAGCGGTACGTTCAAACACGAAGATAGAATTAGAAAATGGAATGACAAAACCGATTTATTCGCTTGATGAAGCAATTATTGAAAATTTATTTGTAGAAACAGAAGTTGATAGTGATCGAGATGGAAAAAAGGATCGTGTATCAGTAAAAGTTATGCGTCCAAAAACTGATTCGAATGTGAAAGTTCCCGTTATTTATGAAATGAGTCCATATCGATCTGGCTTAAAAGATGTTCCTGTATATAATGTAGATGAAGAATTGTATGCGTATGAAGGGAAACCGTATGGAGCTGTTAATCTTGGTTCATACGGAAATTATTATGTGCCAAGAGGCTATGCAGTCATTTTAGGTGAAAGTATTGGAACTGGTAAATCAGATGGATGTCCGACTACTGGGGATGAGCAAGAAATATTAGGGACGAAATCGGTCATTGATTGGGCGAATGGACGTGCGAAAGCGTATACAGAAAATGGTGAGGAAGTTAAGGCTGATTGGTCTACAGGAAATGTAGGTATGACAGGAGTTTCTTATAATGGTACGTTACCGAATGCTGTAGCGACGACTGGTGTTGAAGGTTTAAAAACAATTATTCCAATCGCAGCGATTAGTAGTTGGTATGATTATTATCGTGCAAACGGTGCAGTCATTGCGCCAGGTGGATACCAAGGAGAAGATACTGATAATATGGCAGAAGCAGTTCTAACAAGAGAAAATCCTGAAGTTTGCGGACAAGTAATAAAAGAGTTAACAGCTGGACAAGACCGAAAAACTGGTAATTATAATGATTTTTGGGATAAACGTAATTATGTAAAAGATGCTAAAAATGTAAAAGCAAGCGTATTTGTTGTTCATGGTTTAAATGATTGGAATGTAAAGACGAAGCAGTTCGCGCAATGGTGGGATGCACTTGGAGAAAATAATGTTCCTCGTAAAATGTGGTTACATCAGGGTGGACATGGTGGAACATCAACGAATGACTGGCAAAGAACACAAAATAAATGGCTCGATTATTGGTTGTATGGAATTGAAAATGGAATTATGAATGAACCAATGGTTGATGTTCAACGTGAAAATAAAACTTGGGATAAAATAAAAAATTGGCCGGATCCAGCAGCTGTACCGTCAAAAGTTCGTATGTATTTAAGTAACAAAGCAGTTAATTTGCCATTAAGTATGGGCTCTGCAAATAAAGTTTTCTCATTCGTAGATGATGCAAAAATGAAATCAAATCAATTAATAGCAAACCCAGAATTAGAAGTAGCCAATCGATTAGTGTATACAATGCCTGTACTTCAAAAAGATACGCGTATAAGCGGTACACCAAAGATTTCAATTAGAGGAAATATTGATCGATCTGTATCAAATTTAACTGCTTTACTTGTTGATTATGGTGGAGCAAAGCCGGAAATTGTAACGAGAGGCTGGATGGATCCACAAAACTTAAAGAGTATAGAAAATTCAACAGCGATTCAACCGGGCAAAGATTATACATTTACATGGGATATGCAGCCTGATGATTATGTATTTAAAGCGGGGCATCAAATAGGGGTCATTTTAATCGCTAGTGACTATGATTATACAATTAGACCGAAAGCGGGCACGAAGCTTACAGTAAAATTAAGTGAAGTAACATTGCCGATTGTGAAATAAATAGTTATGAATAAAGAGCTTACTGCATAGTAAGCTCTTTAAACTTTGAAATGGGGAGTTTATTATGAATTTTTATTAGTAGATACAAAAATGCTTACAACAAATAAAAAAATTGCATTCATGATCAATAGACCACTAAAGGTAAGCCCAGCAAAACCTCCAGCGAATCCATCTCCTACTTTTTCACCAATTACGTGCAAAGTGGCGAAGAAAACAACGGGAGAAGAAAGTATGAAAATACCACTGGCTATTTTCCATATTCGTTGATATTTCTTTGCTATAAAGAAAATCAGTGTATTAAAAGTGATAAGAAGAAAAATAAATCCAATTAATGAATTCATCATATCCTCCTTTCAATATAATTCTGAATTTTCATATGTTCATTTTGAATGGAATATTATACAATATAATTATATTGTATGGAAAGCGAGTGATATATTATGACAGTCAGCTCTTTCGAATTTTTATTAAAAATAAAGGTGCAGGAAGATTAATTGAGTTAAAATCTTCCGTACGTATAAAACGGAGGAGAAAATAAATGTTTAGTTTTTATAGTACACTTTGCACGGAACTTTATGATTACACAAAGCCTGTCG
Organism: Bacillus sp. 16GRE42; assembly: GCF_019837435.1. Taxonomy (NCBI): domain Bacteria; kingdom Bacillati; phylum Bacillota; class Bacilli; order Caryophanales; family Bacillaceae; genus Bacillus; species Bacillus sp. 16GRE42. Next base: position 385,907 of record NZ_JADAXF010000001.1, on the reverse strand, counting down.
GGTATTCTTTAAATGGTGATATTGAGTATTACGAAGAACGTTTAAAAAATGGTAGAGGAAGAATTCTCGAAGCGGCAGTCGGATCAGGGCGTGTTATCATCCCACTTCTTGAAGCTGGTTTTAAAGTGGATGGGATTGACTATTCACCTGAAATGCTAGAATCGTGCCGTATACGATGTAATGAGAGAGGCTTACATCCTCATTTGTATGAAGGAAGTTTACAACAATTTTCACTGCCGCATAAATATGAGGCAATTATCATTCCTACTGGATCCTTTTGTTTAATTGAAAATCGTGCGGATTCTATAAACGCATTGAAATGTTTTTATGAACACCTTAATCCAGGCGGGCGTTTAATCGTAGATATTATGCTTCCGCATGACTGGAAGACTGGAGAGATTCATACATCGACCTTTTCTTTGCCAAGCGGAGACGGAATTACATTAGAAAATAAATCAATTGAAATAGATTGGTTGAACCAAGTTACTCTATCATATTTAAAATATGAAAAATGGAGTAAGGGACAGTTAGTACAATCAGAACTGCAACGCTTTGCGGTGCGCTGGTATGGAATAGACGAGTTTAAACTTCTGTTAGAAAGTATAGGTTTCTCTAACATTACTTGCTCGGCTGACTATGTTTATGAAAATGAACCGTCAAATGCAAATCAAATGTTTACTTTTGAAGCTATGCGAAATGAAAAATAAAGAATTATTTATGAAAATAAGGCAATCGATACTGTATCGATTGCCTTATTTCAATTGTATATTACTTACATGTTATTACGTTTTCATTGTCCAAGCATTTTTCTACTACCTACATATACTATTTATATTAAAGACAGTTACTATTTTAAATAGAATCGTTATTTTTTGTAAATGATATTTTGGAGAATTAGGGGGATAAATTTTGGGAAACGAAGCACAAGATAGAGTTGAAAATCAAGTGTATTCCAATCGTGTATTAAGATCAGAATTTGATGCGAATTGGGAAACGTGTATATCAAAAAGTGGTTATGTAATTTATGTAGCAACAAGTAACAATGCTGAAGTAATAGTACTTCTTGCAGATGGTTCAAGTAAATTACTGATTTTTGAAAAAGGCGGTAAAGTAGTAGTAGGTGGCGGTGGTACAAGTCATTACAGTAAGCCGCATATTGCAAGAAATATTTAAGGTAGAACATGATAATTGAGAAGAAGCTGGAAAACGGTTAGTCATTCATGTTTAGAGCATAATAGACTAACCGTTTTTTATTTATTTAAATCAATTTAGAATAGGTTAATTTAATACAAATACATCTGTATGACCAGCAAAAATTAGGAGGAAATTGTACGGATAAGAATTCGAAATATAATGTAAGTTTGGAAGAAATATATAAGAAATTTTAAAAAGTATTTCCTATTTCGGGAAATGCTTTTTCTATGTTATAGTATAATAGTGTTTCGAAATGATGTTATTTTAATATACTTCAAATCTTGTTGTGTATTATTTTTATATTAAATTAGTTGTGCAAGTATTTTTTTATATAAGGAGTAACAATTAGAGAAATGAAAAATATAGACTTTATACTAGAAAGTGATGAGGCATTAAAACCGTCTGAACGATTAGTACTATTATTATTAGAGAAGCATAGAATGTTATATACGAACGATCTATTGGCATTATCTAATTTATCATATAAAACATTAACAGATTCATTAACGGCCCTTGTTTTAAAATCATATGTGTTAAAGGAAACTGGTAAGGGAAGAAGACAGAATTGTTATAGATTGGTATGATAAGACTGCTGATTTTAGAGGGTCCATATTGATTTTTTTCAAATGTAAGGAGAAATTATATTTTTACTTTCAAATGAAAAACGAACCGCAATACGTACTTAAATATTTGTATTTCATTTTTGTTAATGTTAATTTCATAATTATCGAAAATAGAAAAATAAAATAAACTGCATAAAAAAGAAATAAAAAAACAATCCGTTTTTAAAATGAATTGTTTTTTTATTGGAATAATATTATTTGATATGTTGAAAGTATGAATGATTATTCTACTTCACTTGTATACTTTTCAGGTAATAATTCCATTACGTTACATTTTACAAGTTCACCATTATAAGAAAGTATAACGTTCGTATTTTTTCCGTAATCACTTATTAATTCTCGACACATACCACATGGAGCAACAACCCAACATTTTTCTATGTCTTTATGAGGGTGCGGGTGAGCAACTGCTACAATGGTATCAAATTCATAATCGCCTTCTGAAATAGATTTTCCAATCGCCATTGCTTCACCACATACTGTTATCCTTCCAACATTCGCTTCAACATGCACTGCTGCATAAATATTACCTGTTTTAGTTCTTACAGCTGAACCGATATGATGACGGCCATATTTATATTTTTTTTCAATTACTTTTTTAGCAGCTGTAATTAAATCATAGTCTTCATTATTTAAATGCATTACTTGTAACATATCATATGTTATCCTCCGTATTAAACATGATCATAGTTATTTTGACAGGAAATTTTAACATTTAAAACAAAAGATGGGAATTAGATAGATAATATTATTATGTAAACTTTAGTTTTAACAGGAAAATATCATAATCAATAGAACATATAGAAGAAGGGATACTTAAATATTTTGAAAGATGGGGGAACAGCATTTCATATTGCATTAGCAAAAGGACATGATCACCTTTTACATTATTAAAAACAGGAAGTGAACGTATGATAAATAAATGGAGTGTAGGCATATTTTTATTTAACGAGGTAGAAGTGTTAGACTTTGCTGGGCCATTTGAAGTTTTTTCTGTAACCGAAGCGGATGAAGAAAAACCATTTACTGTCTATACAGTTAGCCAAAATGGAGAAATGATTACAGCAAGAAACGGATTAAAGGTACTGCCGGATTATAGTATTGAAGATTTACCATCAGTTGATATTTTAATCATTCCAGGTGGTAAAGGAGTTCGGGAAAATGAAGTGAAAAATGATATTATAATAAATTGGGTCCGTCAGCAAATGAAAGAAGTAAAGCTAATGACTTCAGTTTGTACGGGTGCGCTATTACTTGCGAAAGCCGGTTTACTGGAAGGCTTAAAAGCAACAACGCATTGGGCTAGTATTCAAACCTTCAAAAAAGATTTTCCGAATGTAGAAGTAATGGAGAATGTGAAATTTGTAGATGAAGGACACATTATTACATCTGCAGGTATTTCAGCTGGTATTAACATGTCATTTCATATCGTGAAAAATTTGTTAGGTGAGGAGAATGCTGAGAATACGGCAAAAAGCATGGAATATGAAATTGAATTGTAAAATAAAAAAGCCCAATTGGGGCTTTTTTATTTAGTAAAGTTTCTTAACAGGTGATCTATGCTCAAAGTCTTAGTTCTAAAACAGTAATTCCAGTTTTATCGAATATACGATAATTTATCTTTTCCCTCCTTGTAAGCATGTTATAACAAGGAGAAATTTTGTGTGTGAAAAAACTCTTCTACAATAGTAGAAAAAGAATAACAGAAACTACTATTTTATGGCAGCATACATAAAAAAATGCAATGTAAATATGGAAATGTCGTCGAATGCTATCTTTAATTGGTTAATTTGTGAGATATTTTTGTGAAGGAGCTTATTTTATAAGAATAGAATTAAAGTTAGTAAGGGATTATGCCGAGGGTAGTGAAAATATATGTGTTAGGGGGATTTCATAATGAGGAAACTCAAGCGAATAAATGTTCCTAATATAGAAGAGCAACTATCACAGCCTAATGAGAAGCGAGCAATTAATAAGAAAAAACTAAGACGATTTATATTCATGTTTATATTTATTGTGGCGGCTACTTTGTACCTTCAATTTATTTTAACGAAACAACAAGAAATAATCGTAGAAAAAAAAGATACAATAACGAATCAAAAAAAACAATTGGTTTCTTTAAAGAAAAATCAGGCTTCTTTAAAGACTAACATAGAAAATTTAACAGACGATGAGGAAGAAATTTTGAAGTTTGCGAGAAAAGAATATCAGTTTTCTAAGTCAAATGAAACTATATTTGTGTTGCCGAAGTAGTGTAATAGAACAGTTAGCGATAGCTAACTGTTTTTTCATGTATGAATGGCATGGTACAAGAAACAATCACATATTGTAAACATGAAGAGTTTGAGCTGTTTTTATAGTTATGGAATATATACCGAAATAAATGTTGTTAAAATTCTGTTAATTATATTATAATACAAGGTAAGCGGATACATTTTTTAATCAACGTTGAGTTTATCACTCATGCGACTATTAAGAAAACCGTTATCCCGTATTAGAAAGGAAGATAGCTGTGTACGCTTCAAATACAATTTATGTCGTAGGGGATGCGAAAGCACCTCAAAATAATCCCATTACCGAAAAGTTTAAAAGCTATTTTGTAGCGTTTGTACTTGTTAAGGAGACTGGGGAAATTGTAGATGCAGATTGCTCAGCGACAATTGCATTAACATCTCAATTCGTTAAATATTTGTTTCTACATAAAAATATTAATGACCCACTATTAGTAACAGAAATAAAAAATAGATACTTCGGTTCGTCTCAAAAAGCACTACTTGTAGCGTTAAAAGATGCGCGGAAAAAATATAATCAAATCGCTGCTTTGTCTACACATTCCTAGACAAAATCCAGCCGTAAGAATCTTCTTATGGCTGGATTTTTTTATTTCACATTAACCTCCTACATGAAAAGCAAGCAAAGGAGGAGATGAATTGTACGTAAAAACATAATTTATTTTTAAATAGTAAGGTTCCACTTTGTTAGACAACGAAAGGATGAACAATATGAAAATCACTGATGTAAAAGTAAATCGTAGACGTGTTAATCTTCACACACCGTTTAAAACAGCGCTTCGTACCGTAACTGAAATAGAAAGTTTAGATGTATATATTCATACTGATGAAGGAATTGTTGGCAAGGGGGCTGCAACCGCAACACCCGTTATTACAGGTGATTTCGCTAACGGGATTGAAGAAGCAATAATTGGGCCGATGCGTTCCTGTTTAATTGGTCAAGATATCATTCAATTTCAGCAGTTACTACAGCACATTCAGATGAGTTGTATTGGAAACCCAAGTGCGAAAGCGGCGGTAGATATTGCTTTATATGATGTGTATTGTCAACACCAAAACGTTCCACTTTACGCATTATTAGGCGGGAAGAAAGATATTCATACAGATATTACGGTGAGTGTAGATGAGCCTTTTATTATGGCGAAAGAGGCAAAGCAACATGTAGAAAAAGGATTTCAAATTTTAAAAATTAAAGTGGGAAAATCTGCTCCTTTAGACTTAGAACGTATTGAAGCGATTCGAAATAGCGTACCAAAAAATACGACGTTACGATTAGATGCAAATCAAGGGTGGAATCCAAAAGAAGCGGTTACGATCATTAAAGAGATGGAAAATCGCAATTTAAATATTGAATTTATTGAACAACCTGTTCATGCGAAAGATTGGGATGGATTAAAGTACGTCAAAGATCATGTGCAAACGCCCATTATGGCAGATGAAAGCATATTTTCAGCGAGTGATGCATTGAAAATTGTTCAAGGAGGATATGCAGACTTAATCAATATTAAATTAATGAAATGTGGTGGTATACGTGAAGCGTGGCGTATTGCCGATATTGCTGAAACAGCTGGTGTGAAATGTATGGTCGGAAGTATGATGGAATCCTCACTTTCTGTTAGTGCTGTAGCCCATTTAGCTGCTGCACATCCTAATATTCATTACTTCGATTTGGATGCACCACTTTGGTTAATGGAAGAACCGGAAGGAATGACTTATGCGGGATCAAAGGTAAACCTTCAATCAACAGTGAATAGTAAATCTTAGGAGAAGAGACAAGTAAACTATCTTTTAAGGGGGATATGTATGAAAAAAGTAGGAACTGCATTTTTAACAACTTTATTTATATTTTCATCGTTTACATCAGTACATGCTGAAGAAAAGAAAGATAGTAAGGCGTTTATCGATGTATCTGCCGCAACACTTTGGACTGCACCTGATTCATTACGACCAATTGATGCACCGAGTGCTACAAATCCAGTTGATTTGTGGAAGTGGACGAAATCGATGACGCTTGATGAGAAACTTTGGTTAACAAATGCAAATAAATTAGAAACGCAAGCGCTATTAGGTCAAGAAGTAACGGTTGTTGATAAAAAAGGGGACTGGGTGAAAGTGCTAGTCCACGGTCAGCCAACACCGCGAAATGAAGAAGGCTACCCAGGGTGGATGCCTGAAAAACAGTTAACATATAATCAAGAATTTGCAGATAAAACAAATGAACCTTTCGTATTAGTAACGAAACCGACAGCCATTTTATATATAAATCCTTCTGAAAAACATAAATCGCTTGAAGTGAGTTATAATACGCGACTGCCGCTACTTAGTGAAGATACGATTTCATATCGCGTGTTGTTACCAAACGGACAGAAAGCTTGGCTACGAAAAAATGATGGAACGGTTTACCGTTCTCAAAATGATATTCCAACTCCGGCGGCCGATGATTTAATAAACACAGGGAAAATGTTTTTAGGATTACCGTATATATGGGCTGGTACAAGTGGTTTCGGATTTGATTGCTCTGGATTTACACATACGATTTATAAATCGCACGGTATTACAATTCCGCGAGATTCAGGTCCGCAATCGAGAAATGGAGTTGCAGTTGATAAAGAACATTTACAAAAAGGAGATTTAATCTTCTTTGCACATGATCAAGGAAAAGGCAGTGTTCATCATGTGGGGATGTATATTGATGACGGAAATATGATTCACTCGCCGAGAGCTGAAAGATCAGTAGAGATTATACCGCTTAATACACCAGGATATATAGAAGAATACGCTGGTGCTCGTCGTTACTTACCATAAAAAGTAGAGGGGGTTTTCAAATGAAAAAAGTTGTTCGTTACTCATTAGTTAGTACTTTATTAGCCTCTTCATTTTTAGTTGGCTGCGCAAAAGAAAAAACAACGACAAAGCCGAAAGATGAGAAAAAAGTATTACAGTTATTAGAAACAGGTGAAATTCTGTCTTTACATTCAGGGAAAGTAACAGATGCGGTATCGTTTAACGTTTTAAATAACATAATGGAAGGATTATTCCGTTTATCGAAAAATGATGAAGTGATTGAAGCTGGAGCACAAAAATATGAAGTGAGTCAAGATGGGAAAACATATACATTCCACTTACTTGATGCGAAATGGTCTAACGGAGATCCAGTAACAGCACAAGATTACGTATACGCTTGGAAGCAGCTTATTAATCCAGATACAGCTTCTCAATATGCATACATTGCGTACGATGTGAAAAATGCGGAGAAAATAAATAAAAAACAACTAGGGTTAGAGGAATTAGGAGTAAAAGCAAAGGATGATAAAACGTTCGTTGTAGAGTTAGAACATCCTGTACCGTATTTTACAAAACTACTTATTTTACCGTCCTTCTATCCAATTAACGAAAAATATGCGAAAGAACAAGGTGATAAATACGGATTAGAAGCAAATAAAGCGGTATATAACGGGCCATTTACATTATCGGAGTGGAAGCATGAAGCGAGTTTTACAATGAAGAAAAACGATAAGTATTGGGATAAAAAAGAAGTGAAGCTAGATGAAATAAACTATCAAATTGTAAAGGAAATTTCAACTGCGGTAAATTTATATGAAACAGATAAAGTGGATAGAGCTGTCATTTCTACAGAATTCGTCGATAAATATAAAAATAATAAAGAGCTAAAACAATATACAGATCCGGTTATGTACTTCTTCCGATTCAATGAAAATGTACCTATTCTTAAAAATAAAAACGCAAGGCTTGCGCTAAGTACAGTGTTTGATAAGAAAGGACTTGCGAATTCATTTTTAAATGATGGTTCGGTTGCTGCTAACTATTACGTACCAAAAGGATTTTTAAAAGGTCCAGATAAAAAAGATTTTAGAAGTACAGCAGGTGAGTTTAATAAAACTGATGTAAAACAGGCGAAAGAATATTGGGAAAAGGCGAAGCAAGAGACTGGTACAAATGAAGTGACGCTTGAGTTATTAAACTATGACTTAGAAAACTTCAAAAAAGTAGGAGAATACATTAAAGAAGAGCTAGAGAAAAACTTACCAGGCTTAAAGGTAAATGTAAAATTACAACCACATACGCAAAAACTGGCGTTAGAGAAGAAGAAGGAATATGAAATGTCATTATCACGCTGGTTACCAGATTATCCAGATCCAATGACTTATTTAGAAGTATTCCTTTCTGGAAGCAGTGTGAACAATACAGAATATGCAAACCCAGATTACGATGCGTTAATTAAGAAGATTAAAACAGAATTAGGTAATGATGAAAAAGCTCGTTGGAAAGCAATGCAAGATGCTGAGAAAATATTACTCGATGATGCAGTAATTGCACCGGTATTCCAGCGCGGATTATCATACTTACAAAAGCCGCATGTGAAAGATTTATATGTACATCAATTCGGTCCAGCTACAAGTTTAAAATGGGCAGATGTGCAGAAATAAAATTATGGAGAAACAGACTTCACGTATGTGATTGTCTGTTTTTTTGTACAGTTTCAAATGTATAGACATTTTATATATTTTTTCATGTCTTAAAAATAAAATTATTAGTAAAATTCCAGTGTGAAATTCATGTAGAATCTTGTATAATTAACGTGTTTCTATGGAAACATTTTCTTGTACTATTTATATAGGACTTAATAGAACAAGGAAAGAAATACATACATGTATATAATAGATAAATAGAATGGAACATGTAAAGAGAAAAAGGAGAGAAATGATGGCGTGTCAAAAACAAGGGTTACAATTTAATAGCGATAGAAAGAGGAAGAGACGATGAAAATGAAGCATGCTTTTGGTCCCATAATTTTAGCGTGTGTGCTTTTTTTCATTATCATACTCATTCCATCGAAAAGTTTAGTATCACTTATTAGTGATAAAAAGGTAGAAGATGCGGCAACTTCCTTACAAAAAGAAAAATTGCAAAGTGTTTTCTTGCAGCAAAAAATGTTAGAGAATTCGCAGTATTTACCGATGTATGGTTCATCTGAATTTTTACGAATGGATGCATATCATCCGTCTAATTACTTTAAAGTAAATCCCGCAGGTTTTACACCATATTTAATGGGAATTGGCGGTACGCAAAGTTTAGCTCATATATTGAATATGACGTCTACGATGGATGGATTAGAAGGTAAAAAAGTAGTCTTTGTTTTATCGCCACAATGGTTTACAAAGACAGGGGTATCACAGGGGGATTTCACTAACAATTTCTCTAAACAACAAGCATATCATTTTATTTTTAATGATGAAATAAATACTGAAATGAAGAAGCAAATTGCGAAACGACTATTAGACTATAAAGTTGTTCAAAAAGATGATATATTAAAAAATTCATTAGAAGGTATTGTATATAATGATACGAAACATAACATAAAAGCAGGTTTAGTCAAACCGCTTGCTTATATGCATCGAAATATTTTAGATCATAGAGATGTATTTAACTCTTTATTTAAGATTGAACCGATGAAAGAAAAAACAAATATAGGACTACGTTCAATTTCTTGGGTAGATGCACGTAAACATGCGGAGGAAGAAGGGAAATTGGAATCTACTACAAACACATTCGGAATTGAAAATCCGTATTACTATAAACATAATTTGAAGAAAAAATTAAAAGGTTTAAAAAACTTTAGAGCAAATGAATCATATGAAGAATCACCAGAATATGATGACTTACAAATTGTTTTAAATATATTTAAAGAGAAAAATGTTAAGCCACTATTCATTTCTGTACCTGTAAATGGACCGTGGTATGATTACGCTGGTTTCCCTAAAGAACGCCGCGAAGTGTATTATAAAAAAGTTCGGGAACAAGTTGAGAAAGCAGGATACCCAGTAGTTGATTTTTCTGGCCATGAATATGATAAGTATTTCTTAAAAGATACAATTCATTTAGGTTGGAAAGGCTGGATTTACTTTGATGAAGCAGTGCATAACTTTTATACTGAAAAATAAGTGTGGAGAAAAAGGAACGGCTATAAGCTGTTCCTTTTTTTAGTACAGAGGATTTTGATGTGGGCAATTCGGAAAGGCATGTATATCTTGAATTTGTCTAAAATCATAATGCTTCATTGCGAATTGAGCTTGATAAAGGTATTCATTCACATATAATTGACCATCATGTGCTGAACATAATACACCAGAAGTTCCTTGCCCATTTATGAAAGAAATACCGATAGGGCGTCCGATTAAGTATTGTATTTTTTGTTGCCAATGCATAGGGAAATCACTCCTTTTTGAGATAATATACGAAATGGACGAGTGAATTGTTGCTTATCCATGTAAATGTTAAACTGAGGGGTTTTCTTGTGATTTCTCAAGATTAGTCAATTTAAACATAAAAAACCGCTATAGTTCGTAATGAATATATAGCGGTTTTTATTTATTATCTTAAGCAAGATTTTTACGTTTTTTTGTCCATTTTTTAATGATGAAGTATAAAAGAACGAGTATGACACCGCCAATTGCGAATGATTTCACATATGGCCCAGCAATATCATTAATATTCTCCCAATTTTGACCTAGTTTTTCACCTAAATAAATGAAAATGATAGACCAAGGGATGATTGCAAGTGCTGTTAATGTAGTGAAACGTAATAATGGCATTTTTGTAATACCAGCAGGAATTGAAATCGCATGACGTACTACTGGAATAAAGCGTGCAGTGAAAATCACACCAGTCCCGTAACGGTTAAACCAATCTTCAGCTGCATCTATATGTTTTTTATGAATGAAAATATATTTTCCGTATCGTTCTAATATAGGTCGTCCACCGTATCGTCCAAGCCAATAAATAAAGATTTGAGCAATAACGCCGCCAATTGTACCGAATACAACGGCGCCTACAAATGAGATACTACCATTGAATACTAAGAATCCCGCATAAGCAAGGACGATTTCACTTGGAATAATCTCAATCATTAGACCAAGCATAATGCCCCAATAACCTAATCCTTCAAAAAATGTTAATACTGAATGAATAAAACTACTTACCATTGTTGCACCTTCTAGTTTATGTATTTTTGAATAAATGTCCCTTTATTTAACAATGTAAAAGGTTCACTATATGTAGATTATACCTTATTTATATAGGGGATTGCTATTTCAATTCTTTTATGTCTCTCATAAGTATTATAGTGAAGGATATAAGCCCAGTTTTCATGAAGAGATAATGAAAAAATTATTAAAAATTTCTCATAAAAAATAGAAGCATTGCTGCTCCTATTTTTTTTACGGTTTCACTTCTAAATTTTGTAAAAATAAAGTTGCTGTTACGTAACGTTTCGCTAACATTTGTACATAAGCGGTATGTACAGAAAGTGTCGCAATAATAATAGCGTTACGAATTGCTTCACGTTGTTCGTTGTTAACCTGATCGAACTTGCTTGCGATTTTATCAGCTTTTTCTTTTACGATGTTTTCAATTGTATGAACTGTATCTGTTGCATTTAGTTGTAAGCAATTCCCTTGATTGAGTTCTTCAAATAGGGAAGAGTATGCTCCATATAAATGAACAGGATTGATTAAGTCATCACTTCGATCGGCTGGGTCATTTACGATAAGGCGTAATAGCTTACGAATGGATTCAAAATCAAGTGCTGTTTTTAAATCTTCGACAATGAATAGTAAGGCTGCTTGTTCAATTGAATATTTTTTCCCTTTTTGAGGGGAGCCAATCATTTCTTTAATATCTCGTTTTACCCAGTTTTGCATGGCCGTTACTGAGAAACTTGTATTTTCAATCTGATTTCCAAGCGCAACTATTTCATTTAATGAAAAACCGACGTCTGTATCATCAATTTTAATCAGTTTTTCAAAAATAGGTGAAAGTGCGGTAGTAATAAAAGCAGTTACGCTTTGTCCGCTTTCAATATCTTTTTTATGTGACTTTGCCCACGCTTCTTGTAAAATACCGAGAGGCTTTTTCGTATTCCATCCTCTTAAAGATAGAAGAAGGGTAGCCATTTCGTTTCGTGTGAGATGAAATGTTTCCATCTTTTCACCTCCAAAAATATTAAAAAGTTCTTATGAACCTATAATATGTTTTGTTTCATTTAAAGTCAATTCTGTTTTGCTTAATTTTTCCTTTGTCACCAAACTGTTGTAAGTAAATAAAGCTTGCATATTTCGACAAAAGTTCATATAATAAGTTCATAAGAACCTTTAAAATGTTTTTAAAAACAAATCTATCATTCTGAATTTACTAGAAAGGTAGATTTCACATATATCTATATAAAAGGAGAATGGATATAATATGTTGAAAAAACTTGTAGCAGTCATGACAGCATTCATGGTTATCTTTGGAGCTAGTAGCTTCATGTTTGTAGATCACGCAGCAGCGAAGAGTTACAAATCTGGTAAAAAATCATACACACCAAGTTCTGGTCAAAAGTCAAAAGTTGATTTGAACAAAAAAGATACTAACGTGAATTCACAAAAAACAACAACAGATTCAAAAAACAAAGCAACAAACACAGCACCAAAAAGTAATAAAGGAAGCTTTATGAAAGGTTTATTACTAGGTGGTCTTGGTGGTTTACTAATGGGTAGCTTATTTGCAAATATGGGAGCTCTTGGTTCTGTATTAGCGTTTATGGTAAATATGTTAGTAATGGCTGGTATCGTAATGTTAGCAGTTCGTGCATTTAAATACTTCAAAGATCAACGTAAGAAAAAGGCAGATGAAGTAGCATGGAAACAATAAAAATTTCTGAACAAGAATTAATAAATGCACTTTGCGTATATATCGCTGAAAAAAGACAAGTCGGTCCAGAAGAAGTTTTAGTTGAATTAATGTATGACGATGACTATGGTTTCTCTGCTGAAGTAGAGGTAAATGGTCGCAAACAAATTTTAATTCAAGCGAACTTAATCGAAGCACTACGCTTATTGCTTGATAGAGAATATAATGTCAATTCATTTGCAGCAAGGTTACAACTTGAATTAGACGATGAAGAAGGCATTTACGCATTAGCAAAGTTTTAATAACTCAAATGAGTAGAAAAAAGAGCTGTTGAGAGTAATCTCAGCAGCTCTTTTTAGTATGTGCATATGCTAGGGAATAATCACGCCAAATTTCATTCATTTTCCGTCTACCGACATCAATCATCGGGTTAAATTGAATGGCAGCTTGTTGTCGTACGGTATGTACATGTTGGATCGCCTGTTGCAAGTGTAGTTCAACCGAATGGGATTTTGTATTTGCTTGTTTTACGATTGAATATCCAGCAACAGTTCCTTGTGCCATAGCGATTTTTCCGCTTTCAATGCCAGCTATATTGCCGGCTACAAATAAACCGGTAAGAGGGGTTTCCATCGTTTCGGAATGGAGAGGAACGTGCCCGCCTAATTCCGGAATGTAACGGAAAGGACAACCAGCTACAGCGGCTAGCTCAGCAAGAGGGTATAAGCCGCCGGCAATACAAACGAAGTCTGCCTCATATATTTGTTCCGATCCAGTTATGATGTTTCCTTTCGTATCAATAGTAGCAACGCGTACACCTTTAACTTGATCTGTACCGATAATTTCAAGAGCTGCTTTTCGAAGGTGAAGCGGTGTGCCATTTATTTTCATACCGTTATTTGGATAGAAGTTTAATCCAGCTTGTTTCGCCCAATTATATTTCATCAATCGACTACCTATACGTAATAAAGGCGAAGGGGCAAGGTGTGCAGCATGTAATAGAGAGTTTAAAACTTCTTCTGGTTCACCAGCCTTTTGACTTAATTCACTTTTTTCAGGAAGTACGATATGTTCCACTTTAATACCTGCTAATTGTAATTCATTTAAAATAGCGAAGGACAAAATGTTAGCACCAATGATTACTCCTTTTCGCCCAACTTGAACGCGATGTACATTTGTCATTACTTGGGCTGCCCCGATTGACATGACTCCTGGAAGTGTCCAACCAGGAAGGGGAATGGAGTATTCAGCAGCGCCAGTAGCAAGTAAAACGAACGGTGCTTCTAACGTACCGATATTCGTATGTACGAACCAAGAACTTTCATCTTTATCTAAATTATAGACGGAAATGCCGCATCGAATATCAACTGAAAGTGATTTTGCTTCTTCGTGAAGGCGTTTTGATTCTTCTATTCCGTTCCACCATTCTCCAGTAGGTTCTTGATGTAATTGTCCGAGCAACCTTCCGCCAGGCTTCATAAATTCATCAATAACAAGTACATTTAGTCCAAAATGAGCACAAGAGATGGAGGCTGACAAACCTGCTGGTCCAGCTCCGATAATAATGACATCGTTCATCGCTTTTTCACCATCTCTCTCACGATATTTGGATGCTGTTTGCCGCTATCAACTACCATATCTTTTTCAACAACAGTTAAGCATGCTCGTACGTTCGTTTGATTGTTTACTGTCACGCGGCATTCAGAACAATGCCCGATATTACAGTAAATACCTCGCGGTGTTCCGCTATCTTCATGCACTCTTAAAGTTCTTATTCCGTTTGCAAGTAAAGCCGCCCCAATCGTTTCATGTTCATAGGCTTCATACTGTTGCCCGTTAAATTGGAAAGTGATGCGCTTCCTACTATTTAAACTTCCTAAAATAGGGTGATGTGTAATTCTATTCATTGATTTTCACCTACCGCTCCAAAGGTAACTGCGCGAACTGGTGGTTGATATTTTAATGGAATTTCATTAGTGTTTACGTCGGGATTTGCACTTTCAATCATTCGATCTATCATCATTCTACATGTGCGGCCACCGCAAAATCCCATGCCAGCACGTGTTCTTAGTTTTAATTCTCTTGCCGAGCATTTATATGCAGCAATTGTCGATTGAAGTTGTCCGTATGTAACTTCTTCACATCGACAAACAATTAAGTGATCTTTATTCGTCATATGTATTCCTCCTCTAGTTCGGTTTGCACAAATTATTATGCAAAAACTATGCCAAAATAGAGAAGGAAGGTTTATTGTAACCCGAGTTTTTTTAGGCGGTTATATAAAGTGGCCCTCGTAACACCGAGCTGTTTCGCGCATTCTAATTTATTCCCATTTAAAATGCGTAAAGCCCTCTCGATGACTTTTTTCTCATGTTCATCCATCTCTTCTTGTAAGGAGAGGATTGTATGATTGTTGCTGAGTAATACGGAATGAGCCGTATGATTGTCTAACGTTTCAGTTGTATGAAATGGTAAATATTCTTGTTTTATAATCCCGTCAGTCGCAAATACGACAAGTCTTTCAACGACGTTACGAAGCTCGCGAATATTACCTGGCCAATTGTAATGAAGCAGTTCATGCATAATGCTAGAAGGTAAGTCACGAATTGGTCTGTTGTAGTTGATTGAAAAATCGTTTAAGAAAGAATAAGTTAATTCAATAATATCCTCGCGTCTTTCTCGCAGCGGTGGAATATGCAAGCTAACTACATTTAGGCGATAGTATAAATCTTCTCGGAACGTACCTTTTCTCATTTCTTCTTGTAAATCACGATTTGTAGCCGCGATAATGCGGAAATTAATATGAATCTCTTTTTCTCCACCAACTCGGTAATATTTTCGTTCTTGTAGTACACGCAATAGTTTTACTTGCATATCGAGCGGCATTTCTCCTATTTCATCTAGAAATAAAGTACCGCCTTGCGCGAGCTCTATTTTACCCTTTTTGCCTTTACTACTTGCACCAGAAAACGCCCCGCGTTCATACCCAAATAATTCACTTTCAAATAACGCTTCTGGAATGGCGCCACAGTTAATTGAAATGAAAGGTGCCTTAGCTGATTCACTTGCTTCATGAATCGCTTTTGCAAATACTTCTTTTCCAACACCACTTTCGCCGAGTATTAAAACAGTTGATTTCACCGAACAAACTTTTCTAGCTAATTGTATCGTTCTTTGTATAACAGGGCTTTTTCCATTCATCGCAAGGAAAGGGTCGGATTCATCTTTGTACTTTGCAACCTCTTGTTCTAAACGGTGCATTTCATGTGACATATTAAATAGTTTTTCATTTAAAGCGACTTGATTTGTTACATCAGTTTCTGAAACGACAGCTCCGATAATTTCATCGTTACAATACACTGGATTTGAATTAATTAATACGAACAAATCTGGACGAGGCTGATGGAACTGAGCAATTATGCTTTTTCCGTCATGTAATGATTGCAAGATTTCCAAATCTTTATAGTCAAAAAAACGAGTGATAGGTTGTCCAATAATTTCAGTATAGTTGACTGAAAAAATCTTTTCGGCGCCATCTGTCCAAGTGCGAACACATTCTTTATCATCGATAACTGTAACAGAAGAATCCGTTGTTTGTATTACGGTGTTATAAAAAGATTGTAGTTCATTGTAAGACTTAATAAGAAACGGAATGATTTGCTGAGACGTTATACAGCATATAGGCTCTTTATTTTTGTTCATTACGATAACGGCCATTTCATTAGAAAACGCGTCAATTAAAGCAGTGAATGAGTCATCTTCATATATAACTGCGCAGTTATATTCTTCTGTAGTAGAAGGGCGGTAATAAAATTTTTCGTTAACTTGCTGGGTAGGTTGCATGCTGTATGTATGATCGATGGATAAAATTTTTAGAAATTCTTTTATTGTGGGAAATGAGAATGCCATATTGTCCTCCTGTTATGTATAAAAATTTTGACAGTGATAAAAAAATAATACACCTATTTACGATAAATTTAAAATATTTTTACAAATAAAAATATTTTTTTTAAAAAGTGTATATATGTATAGTTGGCACGTCAATTGCATGAAAGAAAGTGAGGGATTAAAAAGAAGGGAGGGGTGCTACGTGAGGCACTGTGACGTTTTAATAATAGGTGGTGGAATTATAGGCTGTTCTATCGCTTATTACACATCAAAATATGGAAGAGACGTAACAATCATTGAAAAAGGAGAATTTGTCAGTGGGACGTCTTCACGGTGTGACGGGAATATTTTGGCTATTGATAAAGACCCAGGATTTGATAGTCAAATGTCGTTAGTAAGTCAAAAATTAGTAAATGATTTAAGTGAAGAGTTAGAGCACTCATTTGAATATAGGGCGCCAGGAAGTATTCTCGTATGTGAATCAGATGAAGAAATGGCAGCAGCACAGCAATGGGTGAATCGTCAAAAAGAAGTTGGGTTACCGTTCCGAATGCTTGATAGGCAAGATATAAGAGCGGAATCGCCATTTTTTGCGGACGATTTATTGGGTGGTTTAGAATGCGCAACGGATTCTACTGTAAATCCATATCTCCTTGCATTTTCACTTTTAGCAGAGTCGAAAAAAATGGGTGCGAAAGCTTTTAATCATACGGAAGTAAAAGAAATGAAAAGAGATATAGACGGTTCCTTTATTGTAGAAACGACTAACGGGACGTTTACCGCGAAGCAAGTGGTGAACGCAGCTGGTGTGTGGGCTCCAAAAATCGGAGAAATGTTGGATGTAAATATCCCAATTGAACCGAGAAAAGGACATATTATTGTAGCTTCAAGGCAACAACACGTTGGTTGCCGTAAAGTAATGGAATTTGGTTATTTAATTTCTAAATTTGGCGGAAAACGAAAAGTGGATGCTTTAACTGAGAAATATGGGATAGCTCTTGTGTTTGAGCCGACAGAAAGCCAAAATTTTTTAATTGGTAGTAGTAGAGAGTTTGTAGGCTTTCATACGAAGATAAACAACGAGGTTATTAAATGTATTGCAAACAGAGCAATTCGTTTTTATCCGAAAATGGCGGATATGATGGTGATTCGTTCATATGCTGGATTACGCCCGTGGACAGAAGATCATTTGCCAATCATTTCACGCGTGGAACATATCCCGAACTACTTTATCGCCGCGGGGCATGAAGGGGATGGCATTAGCCTGGCAGCAGTTACAGGGAAAGTGATTGAAGAGTTGTTAAATGAAAAAGAAACAATCATTCCTATTGAACCACTTCGTTTGAGTCGTTTTACAGAAAGGGTGTTAAACGGATGAGGTCACAAAGAGTCTTTACGACGATTGATACACATACGGGCGGGAATCCGACGAGGACATTGATAAGCGGACTTCCAAAGTTAATTGGAGAGACGATGGCAGAGAAGATGTTACATATGAAAAAGGAGTATGACTGGATTCGCAAATTGTTAATGAATGAACCGCGTGGTCATGATGTAATGTCAGGAGCATTATTAACAGATCCATGTCATCCTGAAGCAGATATTGGTGTTATATACATAGAGACAGGTGGATATTTACCAATGTGTGGTCACGATACAATTGGTGTATGTACAGCTTTAATTGAATCAGGTTTAATTCCGGTAGTTGAACCGATTACTTCGTTAAAGTTAGACACGCCAGCGGGCTTAGTTGAAGTTGATATCTTTGTTCAAGATGGAAAAGCGAAAGAAGTCTCTTTCTGTAACATACCAGCTTTTTTACTGAAACATATTACTGTACAAGTTGAAGGAATTGGAACTGTAGAAGCAGATATTGCGTATGGAGGGAATTTTTATGCCATTATCGATGCGAAGTCAGTAGGTTTAGAGTTAGTACCGGAAAATGCATCTACAATTATCGATAAGGCAATTCATATTAGAAATATCATTAATGAGGAATTTGAAATCATTCATCCGCAGTACTCGTTTATTAGAGGGTTAACCCATATTGAATTTTATACAGATCCTACTCATGAAAGTGCTCATGTGAAAAATACAGTTGTCGTTCCGCCAGGAGGAATTGATCGTTCTCCATGTGGTACAGGAACATCAGCGAAGTTAGCTGTATTATACGCAAATCAAAAAATTGAAGTGGATGAAGAGTTTATTCATGAGAGTATCGTTGGCTCTTTATTTAAAGGGTGCGTCATAAATACAACATCTGTAGAAAATATTGAAGCTGTCGTAACGAAAATTACAGGTTCAGCTTGGCTTATGGGGATGCATAGATTTTTTTATAATGAAAAGGACCCACTGAAAGAAGGCTTTTTGCTAATTCCGCCGATGGAACATGAAACGGAGGATGTAAAATGAACATTCAAAAAATGTATACAGCAGTAGACGTACATGTAAATGGTGAAGCATTTCGTGTAATGAAAGATGTACCATGCAAATACTACTACAGTTTAGAGCAATTAAACGAACAATTTTCAGGTGAATTAGCAGAAGGAATGAAGCTTTTATTAAATGAGCCACGTGGTTTTATCGGATTAAATGGATGTATTGTCGTTCCTTCTATTCATATGGAAGTCGATGCCGCTGTATTATTTTTTAATCATGAAGGATCCATTCCGCTTCATTATGGAGGCATTGTCGCAGTAATAACGATGTTACTAGAAAGCGGGTATTTAAAAAAGAGAGAGACGAACCAATACAAAATCGAAACGCTATCTGGTATATTTTCAATCCATGCGTATGTAGAGAATGATGAAGTTGTATCAGTTTCGTTTGAAAGTAAACTATGTTATATGATTGAGAAAAATTTACAAGTGGGTAATATAAGTTACTCTCTCATTCAAGCAGATAAAGTATATGCAGTTGTAGAAAAAGATACGTATTCACCAGACATTCGTATTGAAAACATTTCTGAATTGAAAAAATGGGGAGAAGCTACACTACAAGCTATACAAAAACAGTCGTTAATAAAAAGGCTTATTTTAGTAGATTCTTCGCAGAAAGATAAGAACTATATAAAATCGATTACATTTCATGAAGATAACTTTATCGTACGTTCGCCAGGTTTTGTTTCTACTATTGTATCTTATGTTCATGCGTTATTTAAAAATGATTATTTGGCGGATAAACCTTTTATAAATGAAAGTATATTTAATAGCTTTATAACAGTTGAAAAAGTGAAGAAGGAAGAAACGGGTTACATTTTCAGTTTTGAAAGTAGAGGATTTATTACAGGGATGCAGACGTTTCTATTAGACCCTACAGATCCATTTCCGACAGGATTTTTATTAAAATAAAATAGTAAAGGGAGAGATAAATATGAAAAAAATTAAAGGGGCATTTCCAGTATTGATCACACCGATGGATGAGTTTCAAGAAATTAATTGGAACGGTGTAAAACAAAACGTAAACTATTTTATCGATCAAAAGGTAGCTGGCATTATTATTAATGGAAGCACAGGTGAGTTTGTTAGTTTATCAAAAGAAGAACGATTTAAAATGGTAGAAACAGTATTAAAAGAAGTTGATGGCCGTATTCCAGTTATTGTAGGAACTGCAGCAGAAACGACGAAAGAAACGATTGAATATACGAAACATGCAGAAGCACACGGAGCGGATTGCGCATTAATTATTAACTCGTACTATTGTAAGCCGAAAGAAGAGGAAATTTATTTTCATTTTAAAGAAATCTCAAACGCTGTAAATATACCAATTATGTTATACAATAATCCGTTTACATCTGGTATCAATATGAGTACAGAGCTCATGCTACGTATTGGAAAAGAATGTGAAAATGTTACACATATTAAAGAATCTAGCGGAGATATTCGTAAAGCAAGAGATTTAGTAAGACAAGGCGAAGGTGCTTTTCAAGTATTCTGTGGATCTGAAGATTTAGTTATGGAATCTTATTTAGTAGGTGCAACGGGATGGGTTTCAGTAGCAGGAAATATTGTACCGGGACTTGTTACGAAAATGCATGAGCATTTCCAAAATGGTGAATTAGAAAAAGCCTGGGAAATAAACGATGCTATTTTACCTCTTTGCGAGTTTCTTGAAGGATCAGGAAAATATGTACAAATCGTTAAACGCTCAATGGAATTACACGGACAAGCGGGGGGGCCTTCTCGTTATCCGAGACTCGGATTAACTGAAGAAGAAGATCAAAAACTTCAAACGATTATTTCAAAAATTGCAGCTCATGCAGCTGTTTAAATAAGGAGGAGATCATATATGTTAGCGACAAACATTGAGCTGAGACCAAAAGTGAAAGCGTTTTTAAATGAAGAAATTAAAATGTTTATTAATGGTGAATTTGTTCCTTCCATTAGTCGGAAGACATTTGAGATATACAATCCAGCAACAGAAGATGTTCTGGCTGTCGTATGTGAAGCGCAAGAAGATGATATTGATGTCGCTGTAAAAGCGGCAAGATCTGCATTTGAATCAGGACCTTGGGCAGAAATGACTACCGCTGAAAGAGCACACCTTATTTATAAATTAGCAGACTTAATTGAAGAGCATGGAGAAGAATTAGCGCAGTTAGAAGCTTTAGATAATGGGAAACCATATCAAGTAGCACTGGATGATGATATTGCAGCGACTGTAGAAAATTATCGCTATTATGCAGGATGGGCTACAAAAATTATCGGGCAAACGATTCCGATTTCAAAAGATTACTTAAATTACACACGCCATGAACCTGTTGGCGTTGTAGGTCAAATTATTCCTTGGAATTTTCCACTCGTTATGTCTTCTTGGAAAATGGGAGCTGCACTAGCAACAGGTTGTACAATCGTATTAAAACCAGCAGAGCAAACGCCTTTATCGTTATTATATACAGCGAAGCTCTTTAAAGAAGCAGGTTTTCCAAACGGTGTTGTAAACTTTGTTCCAGGTTTTGGCCCAGAAGCAGGAGCTGCAATCGTAAACCATCATGATATTGATAAAGTAGCCTTCACAGGTTCAACAGTTACAGGAAAATATATTATGCGTCAATCTGCAGAAACAATTAAACATGTAACGTTAGAACTTGGTGGTAAATCACCAAATATCATTTTAGAAGATGCTGATTTAGAAGAAGCGATTAACGGTGCATTCCACGGCATTATGTATAATCACGGCCAAAATTGTAGTGCCGGATCTCGCGTATTCGTTCACCGAAAACATTACGAAACAGTCGTAAATGAACTAGTGAAAATGGCGAATAACGTGAAGCTTGGAGCAGGTATGGAGAAGGAAACGGAAATGGGTCCACTTGTATCTAAAAAGCAACAAGAGCGTGTGCTACATTACATTGAACAAGGAAAGGCAGAAGGTGCTACTGTTGCTGCTGGTGGTGAACGGGCATTTGAAAAAGGATATTTTGTACAGCCGACAGTATTCACAAATGTTACTGATGATATGACAATTGTGAAAGAAGAAATTTTTGGACCAGTTGTCGTTGTACTTCCATTTGATTCAACAGAAGAGGTAATCGAAAGAGCAAATCGCTCTTCATACGGACTCGCTGCGGGCGTATGGACACAAAATATTAAAACAGGACATCAAGTTGCTAATAAATTAAAAGCAGGAACAGTATGGATTAATGATTATAATTTAGAAAATGCAGCTGCACCATTTGGTGGCTTTAAACAATCTGGTATCGGTCGTGAGTTAGGTTCATATGCGCTTGATAACTATACAGAAGTGAAAGCGTTTGGGTAAATATAAAGTAATAGAGAATCTAACTGTTAATAAATAGAGGGGTGCAATAATAAGAGCTGCGGACAACTGGAAGGTTTAATAATAGTTGTCCGTTTTCTTATATATAAAATAGTTTTCAAAAGAATGTTAAGGGGGATTTGGATGGAGCAATTAGTAGAGTGGTTAGTAGGGCAAGTATGGAGTATTGGGTTAGTTGTTTTTGCATTAGGGGCAGGTGTGTATTTTACAATTGCCACTCGTTTTCTGCAAATTCGTTATTTTAAAGAGATGATTAAACTATTATTTGAAGGGAAGAGCTCGGAGACGGGAATTTCATCCTTTCAAGCATTTTGTTTAGCCTTATCAGGTAGGGTTGGAATAGGTAATATCGCAGGGGTCGCGACAGCTATCGCTTTTGGCGGACCGGGAGCCGTGTTTTGGATGTGGGTAATGGCTCTTTTAGGAGCAGCGAGTGCATTTGTTGAATCAACATTATCTCAAGTATATAAAAGTAAAGTCGGAAATGAATACCGCGGTGGTACACCATATTTCATTGAAAAAGGCCTGAAAATGAAATGGTTTGCAGTCATTGTAGCGGTTGTTGTAACACTTTCATATGGCGTTTTATTACCAGGTATTCAGTCTAGTAGTATCGCAGTTGGATTTGAAAACTCTAATGGCATTAGCAAATATATAACTGGAATATTATTAGTTATTTTATTAGCATCAATCATTTTTGGTGGCGTAAGGAGAATTGCGGGCGTTTCGCAAATGCTTGTTCCATTTATGGCAATTGGTTATGTAATTGTTACATGTATCGTATTAATTGCGAATGTAACAGAAATTCCAAGTATGTTCGCTTTAATTTTCTCTAGTGCTTTTGGTGTAAATGAAATGTTTGGCGGAATCGTCGGTGCAGCAATTGCATGGGGCGTAAAGCGCGCTGTATTTTCAAATGTTGCAGGTGTTGGAGAAGCAACGTATAGCTCCGCTGCTGCTGAAGTATCCCATCCTGCAAAACAAGGATTAGTTCAAGCATTTTCTGTATATATCGATACTATTGTTGTATGTACAGCGACAGCTCTTATGATTTTAATAACAGGTATGTATAATGTTATACCGGAAGGGAAAAGCGCTATTGTAAAGAACATAGGGAATGTTGATGCAGGTCCGATCTATACACAACAAGCAGTTGAAACTGTTATGACAGGGTTTGGTCCATTATTTATTTCAATCGCAATTTTCTTCTTCGCATTTACAACATTACTCGCATACTACTATATTGCTGAAACGACGCTTACTTATTTAGATCGTGATCTTAAACATAGCTGGTTAAAACCAGTTTTAAAAATTGGATTTTTAATTATGGTTTACATCGGTAGCGTTGAATCAGCGTCGCTTTTATGGAATCTTGGAGATTTAGGAATCGGTAGTATGGCATGGTTAAACTTAATTGCGATTCTACTATTAAGTAAAATCGCATTAAAAGTGTTAAAAGATTATGAAGCACAGAAAAAAGAAGGGAAAGATCCAGTATTTAATCCTAAAAATGTTGGGATTGAAGGATTAGTTTTTTGGGAAGAGAGAAGTAAAGAGATTGAAAGGAAAAACTATAAGGAACAATCTGTAGTGGATGATAGTCTGAAATTGTAACCTGAATAAACTGAATATTCATTCTTTTAAATGAGGTATATTGCCTTCTTTTCATCACATACTACAATAGGTACACATAATTTGAATGGGGGTAATAATAAGATGGAACACGAACAACATAGTTCAGTAAATGATGTTCTACATCATTATAAAGAAGGTATCGGTAGTTTTACTAACCAAATCCCTGAAATTGCTGAAACATATAATGCATTCACGCAAGCTTGTTTTCAAGAGGGTTCTTTAACAAAAAGAGAAAAACAACTTATTGCATTAGGAATTAGTCTAGCAACGCAAGATGAGTACTGTACCATTTATCATACAAAAGGTTGTCTTGATCAAGGGTGTTCAGATAAAGAAATTCTGGAAGCATGCGGTGTTTCAGCAGCATTTGCTGGCGGAGCTGCAATGAGTCAAGCAGTAACATTAGTACAAGAGTGTTTAAGTGAACTGAAAAATCAAAAGCATTGAATATAAAAGAACGTTTTAAACTTTATGTTTAAAACGTTCTTTTACGTGAGATTAAATTTGAGTATAAAAATTATCTGGTATGTGATGTAATAAAGTAAGGTTTTTAAATTTGTGGGAATGTGAAAGCACAATTATTTATTTAGTTTTAAGATTTTCTAAAAAGTTTTAATTGTTTCATATAATCAATAGCTTTTGTTTTGTTCTTTTGTTTACATACAAATTCTATCGTTATTAAGTTGTATGTAATTTAATATTCCATATTTTTATAAATCGATTTCTCTACGTCAGGAAGAACTCTGTATATACTCTTACTGATTAAAGATTCTAATTCGTTTTTAATTGTGTAGAAACCTTTCCAATGTAAAGAGGAATGAGGGGTTGTTCCATGTCGTAAACCAACTGAAATCAATCTTTTTTCAAGAGTAGTAAAGCCTTCCGCATCAGCAAGTGCGTCACAAAGGGTAATGACCTTACTGTATAAGTCGTAGTCACTATTTTCATTTAATATTTCAATTAATTGGCTTTTCATATAATCAGGAACAAGGCTCCACTCCGCTGCGATATTTAAATGCTCATTTTTGCACGGGAAAGAGTGTGTCACGCAAATAATTGCGTTTCCTGTATACCCTAAATCATTCATATACATATAACCATCATAGGAATGAATAACAGATTTAGTAAAACCTTTATACCTTCCTATATCATGTAGCAGAGCAGCATTATATGCTATGTCAGCATTTAGGTCATACCCATTATTAATAAGTTCTACAACTATCTTTTCAGTTGCAAGGGCAACATTACATGAATGTTCGAACCACGGACCTGGGCTTTGTTTATATGCCCACTCGAGTAATTCTCTTGCATATGTCCTATCTAATATATACTTCATATAGGTATCCTTTCTCTAAAAAATTGTACTTTAAATAATTTCATCTTAGTAATTCATTTTTCCTTCCTTAAAACTTGGTACAATGACATAAAAGGGGGATTAGTAATGCAAAATGTAGTAATTGAAGAAATTAAGCAAATAAAAGATGATGTGGAAGAGCTTTCTAAACTTTTGAAAACGGTTGTAAATGATGGGGCGTCAATTGGTTTTTTACCTCCACTGGAACGGAAAGAATCAGCGAAGTATTGGGAAACTGTATTAGCACCAGAAGTAATCTTATATGTCGCTAAAATAAATAATGAAGTGGCCGGGAGTATTCAATTACATTTAGTTACAAAACTTAATGGGATTCATAGAGCTGAAATTTGTAAGTTAATGACTCATCCAAACTTTAGACGTAATGGCATTGGGCGTTTACTTATGCAAAAAGCAGAGGAGCGAGCAAAGCAAGAAAAAAGGTCTCTTATTGTACTAGATACGAGAGAAGGAGACCCTTCTAATAGATTGTATAAATCATTAGACTATAAAGAAGTTGGAAAAATACCAGAATACGCAATTTCTCCGAGTGGTGATTTAGATGCTACAGTTATTTATTATAAAGTTTTATAAGTTATGATTAAAAAGCTATTATGCTAAAAATAATAAACTCCGATTTTTAACACCGCCTATATTTCTCTAGCGGTGTTATTTGAATGTATCAATAAAATTAATTTAATGTACTAATTGAATTTGAGAAAGTTTTTAGAGGGTTATGTTTGTATAGTCTCTCATCTTATAATGAATGTAGAGGAGATGACTAGGCAACTATAGTTGTTTTCGCTTTATTATGCGAAAGGGGATGTCGGGATGAAAACGAAAGGTTTACAGAAGGTGAAGAAAGTTATGTTAAGTGGTAGCATATTACTTACGGGATTGTTAACTTTCGGTTTTTCAGAGAAAGCTTCAGCTCATGGATATGTTGAATCACCAGCAAGCCGTTCTTATTTATGTAAGCAAGGGGTAAATGTGAATTGCGGACCGATTCAATATGAGCCACAAAGTGTAGAAGGAATAGGTGGATTCCCGCAATTAGGACCTTCTGATGGACAAATTGCCGGAGCTGGCCATTTTCCTGCTTTAGACGTTCAAACAGTTGATAGGTGGAAGAAAGTTACGTTAAACGGCGGGACGAATACATTCAAGTGGAAACTAACGGCACCTCATAGTACGAAAGAATGGAAATACTATATTACGAAAAAAGATTGGAATCCAAATAAGCCGTTAACAAGGTCTGATTTAGATTTAGTGCCATTCTATGTGAAAAATGATGGAGGAACTAGACCAGGAACTTCAGTAACACATGAAGCAAATGTACCTACTGATAGAAATGGATATCACCTTATTTTAGCTGTTTGGGAAATTGCAGATACTGGGAATGCATTTTATCAAGTTATAGATGTTAACCTTGTAAATAACGGTTTAGCATCAAATTTCGCGCTAAATCATGTAGTGCAGGCTCCTACCTTATTTTAAATAAAATATACATTTCGATCATCTAATTCATTTTAGATGATCTTTTTTCCGAAAAACGATGAAAAATATAGAAGAAAGTGCAATTATTTATAAAAAAATGGGCTTTAAATATTGTCATATTTGCTTCTTTAAGATATCCTTTTCATGAAGAGGTGGAAAACATGGAAAAAGTACTAGTTTTCGGGCATAAAAACCCAGATACAGATGCAATTTGTTCTGCAATTGCTTATGCAGAATTGAAAAAAGAATTAGGAATGAATGCTGAGCCTGTACGTTTAGGTGAAATCAGCGGTGAAACTCAATTTGCGTTAGATCATTTTAAAGTAGAAGGACCGCGTTTTGTTGAGACAGTTGCAAGCGAAGTGGACAACGTTATTTTAGTTGATCATAACGAGCGTCAACAAAGTGCTAACGATATCGAATCTGTTCGTGTGTTAGAAGTTATTGACCATCACCGTATTGCTAACTTTGAAACAAGCGATCCTATTTACTACCGTTGTGAGCCAGTTGGTTGTACAGCTACAATCTTAAACAAAATGTACAAAGAAAATGGCGTTACAATTCGTAAAGAAGTTGCAGGCTTAATGTTATCTGCAATCATTTCAGATTCTTTACTATTCAAATCTCCAACTTGCACAGAGCAAGACGTAGCAGCAGCTCGTGAATTAGCGGAAATCGCTGGTGTAGATGCTGATAGCTACGGCTTAGAAATGTTAAAAGCTGGTGCTGACTTAAGCGGAAAAACAATGGAGCAATTAATCTCTCTTGACGCTAAAGAATTCCAAATGGGTAATGCGAAAGTTGAAATCGCACAAGTAAACGCTGTTGATACAAACGACGTTCTTGTACACCAAGCGGAACTTGAAAAAGTTATCTCTGCAGTAGTAGAAGAAAAAGGTTTAGACCTATTCTTATTCGTTGTAACTGATATCTTAACTAACGATTCTGTCGGTCTTGCGATCGGTAAAGCAGCAAACGTTGTTGAGAAAGCATACAACGTATCTCTAGAAAACAACACTGCTACATTAAAAGGTGTTGTATCTCGTAAAAAACAAATCGTACCAGTATTAACAGAAGCATTCCAAGCTTAATTTTATTAAGTACAGATAAACAGCAAGGACAAGTAGTCGGATTGGCTATTTGTCCTTTTCTATCTCTAAAAAACAGAAAATTAAAATTTTAAAACAGGAGGATTGTGTATGCTTAATGATTTGGAGAGTAAATTACAGTCACTTTTAGAGCGAAATATTACTTCTGTTTCAGAATTAGAGAATTGGCTTTTGGATGAACAGAGTGTAACCGCTGAAATAGAAGAGGAGATAACAAGTAGTTTAATCGCCACGTATAGAGATACAAATGACAGAAATAAACGTAATTTACATATGTATAATCAAAATACAATTCAACCACTTTTAAAAAGATACAATGCAAAATTTGACCAGAAATTTATAGAGTCTCCGTTTTCCGACTTATTAGATGAGCAGAAATACGGTTTTATGACAAAAGCAAGATTGATAAAAAGTAAAATGTTTAATGACAAGAACATTGCTCTTACCATTAAAGAGCAAGAGCTTATTACGAAATATAGAGAAATAATGTCTAACATATCTATTAATTGGGAAGGCGAGCAAAAGACGTATGCATATGTAAAAGCAAAGCTAGATAACCCTAATAGAGCTATTCGTGAAAAAGCTTGGTACGCTTTATGTGAAGCAAGAAGTGTAGTGAAAATAGAAATAGATTGTATTATGAATGAACTCGTACAATTGCGGAATGAGACAGCTTTACATGCAGGATTTAATAATTATAGTGAATATGCTTTTAAACAAAAAAATAGAGATTATAGTATTGAAGAGTGTTATAAACTTCATGAATCTATAGAAAAGTATGTTGTACCAATTTGGAAACAGTTGGGAAGTCTTTCTAAAAAGAATCTCGGTGTAAAAACGTATCGCCCGTGGGATCTAACGCCTTGTAATTTACTAAAAGTCCCATTTCAAAATACCGTTGATTTATTGTATGGGGTGGAAGAAGTGTTTCGGAAGACTGATTTATATTTTTATGAGAAATTTATTCATATAAGGAAAGCTGGATTCATTGACGTAGAAGAACGTGAAAATAAAGCGCCAGGAGCCGCTTGTTTTACCTTGCCTCATAGTAAAGAGGTTTTTGTGTATTCTAATTTTAGTCCATCATTTTATGCAATTAATGCACTTATACATGAAGTAGGGCATGCCTTTCATTTTTATAAACAATTTAACAATGATAGTAGTATGCAAGAAAAATATCTTCGCGAAGAAGTGGCTGAGCTTTATTCTCTCAGTCTTGAGTTGCTAGTAATGGATAAGCTGCATATCTTTTATAAGCAAGAGGATGAATATAAAGAAGTACAGCGCGTACAATTATATCGTGCTTTCTCACTGTTAATGTCGTCAATTGCAGGAGATGTATTTCAGCACTGGCTGTATTCAAATCCAAACCATACTCCAGGAGAACGTGATAAGAAATATATGGAACTATGCGAAAGGTATCAATATTCATCAGTCGATATTGCTGGATTAGAAGATGAAATTAGTTCAAGTTGGTTAGAATCATTTCATTTTATTCAGTTTCCTTTTTATAAAATTGAATATGCAATTGCACAAATAGGAGCAATGCAATTGTTTCAAATTTATCGAGAAGACCCAGAAAAAGCGATTGCTTTCTTTAAAGAAGGTGCGAGTGCAGATTGGAATTTATCCATGCAAGAAATATATGAAAAAACAGGTATCACGTTTGACTTTTCGGAAGAAAGGATAGAAAGTACTGCAAGTGTAATTTTTGATCTAATTAATGAATTAAAATAAGGATAGCATTTGCTATCCTTATAACTGTTTGTTCGTAGATTTTTTCTTGTTTATATAAAATGTAATAATAGCCGCAATGATGAAAATAGGTATGGCATACGCTTGCCCAACAAACAACTTCCAGCCAATATGATTATAACCTTCAGATGCTGGAGCAATCATAGCGATTATGCAAACAATAATATAGAGTACTAGTGCAGGGATTATATTTTTCATTTGTTCACCTCCTTTTCATAAAATTATCACATGTATATTTGTATAATACATTATAGTTTGAGAAAAGATATATGTTTTTCTAACATTTATGTAAATAAAAGGGTTGTTATTAAGTGGAATAGAATAGGTGTATGTAGAATGATATAGGGGTGTTACATATAATGAACAATATATTAAATCGAATAAAGAAAGATGTAAGTATAGAATTATTGAATACACTATGGCCTGGTTTTAATAGGGCTGCATTTGCACTATATAATGATGAGCATGTGTATGTATTTCATCATCCATTATTTTTGAAAGATGATGGTGAGTATGCCATTTTAAAGCGGGATGAACAATTTAAGGCTGATACATTTATCCTATTAAAAGATTATCCGACTGCCATCGTGAATATGAATAGGCATAGAGATTATGAAAGTTTACTTGCAGTTGTGGTGCACGAACTTTTTCATTGCTATCAATATTTGAATAAAGAAAGTAGATTTCCAAATGAAACTTTAGGATTTCAATATCCTATAATAGAGGGAAATATAGAATTGCGAAATAAAGAACGAATGTGTTTATATGATGCTGTGCATTGTAAGTCACAAGCTGAGAAATATAATTATATTAAGCAATTTATTGAACTAAGAGAGCAAAGAACTAGTTTTATGAAAGAAGAGTTTATCACTTATGAGTGTATGGTTGAAAGTATAGAGGGGCCTGCTTGGTATGTTGAAATGAACGCCCACATTGCAGTATGTAAAAATGATGAAAGTGAAACATTACGAAAATATAGCGGACTTATTTTAGATATATATGATGCTAATTGTAACATTAGGAAGAGTTGCTATAGCTCAGGAATGCTTTTATGTTTATTATTAGATGAGATGCATTCTGAATGGAGAACGAGCTTCTTTAATAGTGATAAATCATTATATGCTTTTTTAAAACAAAACATTAATGTTGTTTTAAGTTTAAATAATGAATTTGCAATAAGTAAAGAAACGAAGCAAATCCTTCATTTTGTACAAAACGAAAGGGATAAGGATTTTATGCAATTTTATAAAGAAGAAGGGTATCATCTGTATATTGTAGGGAATATAAAATTAAATTCGTTTAATCCAATGAATGTAAAATTAAACAAAAATAAAGCGTTACATAAAACCTTTTTAAGTGTATGTATACATAATAAAACATATATGATAAATCAACCTGTTTTAGCATCTTTTGAAGAAAATTTTAAAAATATGACACAAGTTCATATTATAATGAATGAAAAGCCGATAGTAACAAATAATGGTTGGAACGTAGTGGGTGTTGGTGATATAGAAGCTGAGTATGAAGAAGAAGAGAATTCTATATTTTTATATTTAAAAAGTTAGAAGTGAGGTAAGAAATAAAGATGAAAAGGTTATGCATAATTCCATGCGGAAAAAAGAAGATTTGGGATAAGTATCCAGATTTCGGACCGATGGAGGCAAAAGATGTATATATTAGCCCGTTCGGAAAAGCATGTCAGGCGTATGCAACTCTGTTTTTCGAGAATTGGGTTATCTTATCGGCGAAGCATGGATTTTTAAGACCAAATGATATTGTTCTAGAAAACTATGACCTTGCATTTGATTCAAAAAGCGATGAGATTATTAGCGTGGAACAATTAAAACAACAGATGATTGAAAAAGACTTGCTTCAGTTTGATGAAATTGTTTTACTTGCAGGCAAGAAGCATAAGAAAGTAGTGACACAATTATATCCAGAAGAAAACATTACGTATCCGTTAGCAGGATGTAAAGGAATTGGATATATGTTACAGAGGTTGAAAGGGGCTGTGGGGGAAGGAAAGGAACTATAGCCAACTTGTTGTAAGAGCTTTTTAGTTATATATATTGTGAGCAAAAAAATAGAAAATACATATTAATTTAAAGCCCAAATATTGGGCTTTTTTCTTTGTAGTAATCTCTTTAAATATATTAGGTACAACTAATAGAAAAGTATAACATTTATAACTATACTTATAAATCTAGAATGTAGACTAGTAAACAAACCTCTTTCTACTTTTCATCATAGAATATGATGAATTCTATTTAGGAGGAGGAATATTTATGCGGAATCATTGTAATTGCAGGCGTTCATTTTGGGATGATTTAATGTTCGGAAGATGTGGATGTAAATGCAGGGATTGTCACGAATGTCGTTGCAAAGAGAAACCGAAATGTGATTGTGACGAGTGTCGCTGCAAGGAGAAATCGAAGTGTGATTGTGAAAAATGCAATTGTAAAGAGAAACCGAAATGTCATTGTAAACATGAAGGGTATTAATAATAAAAAAGAGTACGCTAAGTACTCTTTAATTTTTTAAGGTTATATTCCATCTTGAACAGATTTTTTTACAATTTCCCACGTGTCTTGTTTTTTAATCTTGATAGCTACATTAGTTCCGGTAGATTCCTTATAAAAGATATATCCATTGTTTTCGTCCACATATGTCAATGGTTCACTTATGCAATCTCGCGAACAAGATGTATTAATTAGCTCGATTAATGATAGTTCGCTCGGATCGGTTTTACTTGCATCTATAATAGTATCAACGTCTATTTTACGGTAACCTTGTAAATTCACATGGAAACTTTGTTCGATTTCACCTGTAATACTAGTATTCATTACTTCAACTGAAAGTTTCTTTTCTTGAAGAAATCCGTTTTCAAAAATTAATTTTGTATATCCAAGCCATGCGATTAAAACTAGCATGATAAACATAGTAAATATTTTAAGTGTTCGAAGCCGTTTACTAACAATTGTTTCTGAGTATTTCATCCAGTTTAATCCTCCAATGTTTTTAATTTAAAGTATGCCTAGATACATATTTTTAGAAGAAAGATAGAAGTTAACGAGTGCTTGATTCAAAAAAAGAAAGCATCCGAAGTTAGATGCTTTCTTTTTTGCGTATATTTCGCTATCTGTTCGTTACTTGTTTCATAAGTGGTCTAATTTCTTTAACGGGTGGTTTTTTATCATAGGCATCAACGTAAGAGAAATAGTAATTTAAGTTTCTAAGAAGACCTTTTCCTATTTTAGCGCTCAAGAACGGAAATACTTGTCCAGTATAATCATCGAGAGATTTACAGTAATATTTTTCATCTAGATAAATACTGTATTTACATGTTAGTTCTACTAGTGAGTTCCCTTCTTCATCAATTACTTCTTTAGAATCAATAATGTCTATTAATGCGAATTTTTCATTTAGATAAACTTTCTTCTTTTTCTCGTGTTTATTTGTGAGGATAAATACGAGACCAATGGCGTTAATCAAACTATTTCCTCCTATAAAAAACGGATATTAATAAAATATATCGATATACGTTAAATGTAAAGAGGAGAGGTGAAATTTCATTGATAGAAAGTTTAATAAGCCGATTTGTGTTTTCAAATCGGCTTATTATTATTGAAACACTTGCGGGAATTGTTTTACGATTGCGTTTGTTATCATATCAGCCATTTCTAATGCTTCTTTTTCAATTTTATCATATAGTTTTACGCTTGCTTCAAAATCTTTATTTAGGAAGGCAAGCGCTTCTGCTTTCGTAAGTGCTAAATGTTCATAAAACATTTTTCTGAATTCTTCTTTTTCTATATAAGGGTTGATGCTAGCAAGAAACGCCACAATTTCATCACCATTAGCGTACCATTTTTTCTCTATAGCGGCAGCTGCATTTTGATCACCAGCTTTTGCGGCTTTAACTAGATCCGCAGTAATGACTAAGTGGTCTTTAATTAATGCACTATATTTTTTTACAGCATCCTCACCATAGAATGGTTCAAGTGATAATCCCATATGTGTTGCATTTTGAAGAAGACGTCCAACTGTAACGTTAACGTCTGGTAAATTAAAGACAATACTTATAATAGCTAATCTCGTCCAAGCGACATGTTGTTCCCATAAAGAACGCATATAACCTTTTAAAAAGTTTTCATTTTTACTAATTCGGTAATTACGTACAGATGTATCAAAGTGTACATAAGGGTTATGATAGGGGGAGTA
Source organism: Bacillus sp. 16GRE42 (assembly GCF_019837435.1). Classification (NCBI taxonomy): domain Bacteria; kingdom Bacillati; phylum Bacillota; class Bacilli; order Caryophanales; family Bacillaceae; genus Bacillus; species Bacillus sp. 16GRE42. Next base: position 351,874 of record NZ_JADAXF010000001.1, on the reverse strand, counting down.
ATACGATTGCCAATAAGAATACATAAACGGTAACACTCCTTTGAACATGTATAACTCAAAGTATGATGGGAATTTATTTTTAGTTACGTGTCCTAGATTAATTTCAGAAATTGATGTGGAAAAAGATGAAGGATTTTATTGTGGTATATATAAATAAAATGAATATAAAAATAAACAAGGCTCTGCAAGGGAAGTTGCAGAGCCTCAAAAGGGTATTGCCGAGATGTCGGACTCGACTAAGTAATGTTATCATAAAATTCTATTAAAAAAACCTGGTAAATGTGTCCAAATAAAAGTGAATCTTTAATAAAGTCAAAGGGATCCGCTTCCCGCAGCAGATCCCTTTAACTAGATAATGTAGATGAGCAAAAACTCATCTAGAGTACTTTTATAGTAACAAGTAAAAATCGTTTTGTGTATTGAGAAAAAAAGAATTACTTCATTAAATGTTAAGAACTTATATTTTACTTCTGGTTAATATAATCATTTGTTGTAAGTGAAGTATGGTTATAAAATGGAGAAAAGACTTGCAAGCATCTAAAAGCGTAATGAAATATATAATAGTCAAAAAAGACCTGCTTATATAAGCAGGTCAAATTAAGGAGTTTTATCCAACAGAATATGTCATATGATATCAACTGTATTGTATTAAGTCTATAAGGTTTATATTGAGAAAAGTTTTGTGAATGGATATATTTCGCACACGTATTAACGTTTAAAAAGTTGAGAAAGAAAATGAAAAAGCTTTTTATAAGAAAATAATGGCTGGTATTTATAATATGATTCATATTTCCACGCATCATGATTCGAGAATTGGAGTTGATTCGGTACTGTTTTCTGCTTGGTGGAACTAATATTCTGCTGTTTCATATAGTAACCTCCTGAATTCATATGTATAAGATTAGTAGTATTCAAGGAAGATTAATAAAATGTATATTTATTTTGTAATTCATTTTATATGTGCTTTATTTATGTTTTAAAATTTATAAATAGCCATTAAAACACCGTTGCTAAACAACCTCTAAAACGTAGAGAAGCATAAAATAATGAAAAAGCAAGCTGTTAGTCTTGTATTCATCACTTTCATGACACATAAGTGATGATATAATAGTAATAGATGAAAGATAAAGAAAAGCAGGTGACTCTTTTTTGTTTACAAAAGCACAAGAACTTTTAGCGTCTTATTTCGGTTATTCGTCATTCCGAAGAGGGCAAGATGAAACAATTAAAAATGTATTAGATGGGAAAGATACAGTCTGTATCATGCCTACGGGCGGTGGTAAGTCAATTTGTTATCAAATTCCCGCATTAGTATTCGAAGGAACGACATTAGTTATTTCACCTTTGATTTCACTTATGAAAGACCAAGTAGATACATTAGTACAAAACGGTATTTCAGCTACTTATATTAATAGTTCTATTTCGATTGCGGAAGCGAATCAACGAATTCAATTAGCAAAACAAGGACATTATAAGTTACTTTATGTGGCGCCGGAGCGTCTTGATTCAATGGAATTTGTTGACCAACTTATCGATATGAAAATCCCGATGATTGCAATTGATGAGGCGCACTGTATTTCGCAGTGGGGACATGATTTCCGTCCGAGTTATTTACATATACATCGCATATTAGATTATCTTCCAGAAAAACCGCTTGTTCTAGCATTAACTGCGACGGCAACACCACAAGTTCGTGAAGATATTTGCAACACGCTTGGAATTAATCAAGAAAATACGATTATGACAACGTTTGAGCGCGAGAACTTATCATTTTCTGTTATTAAAGGACAAGATCGTAATGCATATTTAGCGGATTATATTCGTCAAAATCAAAAAGAATCTGGGATTATATATGCAGCTACTAGAAAAGTAGTTGATCAGTTGTATGAAGATTTAATGAAAGCAGGAGTTTCTGTATCAAAATACCATGCTGGTATGAGTGATACAGATCGAAATGAGCAGCAAGAACTCTTTTTACGTGATGAAGTGAGTGTAATGGTAGCGACATCTGCATTTGGGATGGGAATTGATAAATCGAATATTCGTTACGTTATCCATTATCAACTGCCAAAAAACATGGAAAGTTATTATCAAGAAGCAGGACGTGCTGGCCGTGATGGATTAGATAGTGCATGTATATTGTTATATTCTTCTCAAGATGTGCAAGTACAGCGCTTTTTAATTGACCAATCGACAGGAGAATCTCGTTTTTCAAATGAACTTGAAAAACTGCAAAATATGACTGATTACTGTCATACAGAACAATGTTTACAATCATTTATTTTGCAATACTTTGGAGAAGAACCGAAAGAAGATTGCGGCCGCTGCGGTAATTGTACGGACGACCGCGAAAGTATCGATGTGACGAGAGAATCACAAATGGTTCTATCTTGCATGATTAGGACGAACCAGCGATTTGGAAAACAAATGATTGCACAAGTACTAACTGGATCTAAAAATAAGAAAGTTATTGAATTTAATTTTCATACTTTACCAACATACGGATTACTATCAAATCGAAGCGTCAAAGAAGTCAGTGAATTTATTGAGTTTCTAATTTCAGATGAGTTAATTGCAGTTGAACATGGTACGTATCCAACATTAAAAGTAACAGAAAAAGGGAAAGAAGTATTATTAGGTAAAGAGAATGTTTTACGTAAAGAACGAGTAGAGACAAGACAAATTGTTCAAGATCATCCTTTATTTGAAGTGCTTCGCGAAGTACGTAAAGAAATTGCGCAAGGAGAAGGTGTACCTCCATTCGTTATTTTCTCTGATCAAACGTTGAAAGATATGTGTGCAAAAATGCCGCATAGTGACTCTGAACTTTTAACTGTGAAAGGGATCGGCGAACATAAACTTGTGAAGTATGGTTCTCATTTCTTACAAGCAGTTCAGCACTTTATTAAGGACAATCCAAACTATGCTGAAACAGTTAAAACAGAAGTGGTGACAGAGCGGAAAAAGTCAGGGAAAGCTTCAGCAAATTCTCATTTAGAAACGTATGAAATGTATAAACAAGGCATTGATCTAGATGAAATTGCGAAAGAACGTGGCTTATCAAGACAAACAATTGAAAATCATTTAATTCGCTCTTTTGAGGATGGAATGGAAATAGACTGGAACAGTTTTGTTCCTGCAGAATATGAATCACTGATTGAAACTGCCGTGCAAAATGCAGAGGGTGGTCTGAAATCAATTAAGGAACAACTTCCAAATGAAGTGAGTTACTTTATGATTCGTGCATATTTACAATTTAGAAAGTAGATATATAAAAAGGGGATAGGGATATATGCATCACGTTTTCGTGTATGGCACATTAAGAAAAGAGCAAACGAATGCTCATTTTATGCAAGGGGCAATATGCATCGCAGACGGAGCATGGACGTATGGTAAATTATTTGATACAAACGAAGGGTATCCGGCAATGATTTGTTCAAATGAGGACAAAGTATACGGAGAAGTTTATGAAGTAAATGAGGTTGTTCTGCAAAAATTAGATGAACTTGAAGAATATACAGGTAATGCAGAAAGTGATTTATATGACCGAATCACCGAAACGGTTTATTTAGGTGATAGAGAAATACGTGCATTTGTGTATGTTGCTCAAGATATAGGGATGTTAAAGAAAGTTATCATTTCTGGTGATTGGGTAGAGTATCAACAAGAAAAATAATAGCAGTCATAGAGCGGATAGTGGTATCATCCATTATCTGCTTTTTATATTGGTACTTTCAAAATTCTTATTATTTTGATAAATTGTAAATATAGGGAAATTTGAATGGTTTTTTTCATGGGTGTTAGAGATTTAGTTTTTCACCTGTAGAAGAAAAATCTATTGCAGGAGGAGAATAATAATGAACGAATTAAATGTGAGAGAATTTTACGAAAAACAATTTAAACTATCCAATTACGATATCAATACAGAAAGCTGGTTAGAGCAAGTTGCGAAAGAAGTTAAAGAACAAGTTGGATATCCATTTCATTCGATGTTGGAACTAGGAGCAGGAAATGGTGGATTCGCAAGGGCGATGTCTAAGTTACGTGTAAAGATGACTACTGTTGAGCTTGTTCCAGAGTTAGTTATGTTTGCAAAAGAACATTCTACTAATGATATAGATATTCATTGCGCTGATTTTTATAAAATTAATTTTGAAGAAAAGTTTGATGTTGTTAGTTATTTTGATGGATTTGGTGTAGGAACAGATGATGAGCAATTGATTCTATTAAAACGCATTAAAAACTGGATGAAGGATGATGGATGTGCACTTATTGATATGTATCAACCATTGTATTGGAAAAAAGTAAGTGGACAAGAAATGACCTTAAGTGCAGCTATGCGAAAATACGAATATGATAGTATAAATGAAAGAATGTTAGATCATTGGTGGCACCCTAATAATCCCAATGATATAGTTACACAGTCTTTACGATGTTATACGGTAGATGAGATTAGCAATCTATGTGCTGAAGCTGGATTAAGTATTGTAGGGTTCTTCCCAGGCGGAGCATATGATTTTGAAAAACGAAAATATAAAGAATTAGCAACATTAAATGAATGTTTGGCATATCGAATTAAAGTAAGGAAGAGTAGGGATTAATCTCTACTCTTTTTTGATTTAGAAAATTCTTGCTAAATCTATTGACTTTATAAATGGATTTTTAATACAATTGTATCTCGACTGAAAAATTAGAACGGACAGGAGGGAATCATCAAATGAACAGCATTTTTGACGAAGAGTTACAAAAAATGAAAGATACGTTATGTACGATGGAGGATCAATTAGAACAACTTGAAAAAATTCCAGTTTATTATGGAGAAGATTTTAAAGAGCAAATTCTTGAAAGTATGAGGGAGTCTAATAGACAAAACTTACGTATTGGTGTGCAGGAGCCATACTTTGGAAGATTAGATTTTCAGGAGGATGGTAAGGAAGATGTTATGCCGATTTACATCGGTAAAGTAGGTGTTTCACATAAAGATACGATGAAACCAATTGTAATTGATTGGCGGGCACCTGTCGCAAGTATGTTTTATTCATTTACCGGCGGTGATGAATTAGCGTTTTATCAATCGCCAGATGGATTAGTAGAAGGTGATGTTTATTTAAAGCGAAACATCTCAATCCGAAAAAGAGAACTAGAACGTGTTGTTGATACATATGTAAAAGGAAATGAAGATGTATCTCATGCCGATGATTTTCTTCTATATCGATTAGGTGAGAATAAAGATAATAAACTAAAGGATATTGTTTCAACGATACAATCGGAGCAAAACGATATTATTCGTGCGGAAAGAAACTTACCATTATTAATTCAAGGGGTTGCAGGAAGCGGAAAAACAACGATCGCTTTACATCGCCTTGCTTTTTTAATTTATGAATATCGTGAACAATTAGAAGCTGAGAGAATGATTGTATTCGCTCCGAATAGTCTGTTTTTAGACTATATTTCGAGTGTGCTTCCTGAATTAGGTGTAGGTAATATTAGTCAAACAACATTTCCAGATTGGGCATTACGTACGTTAGATGATTCGGTGAAACTGAAGCAGACAGAAGAAAAATTGAAAGAAGCATTTTCTATTAATCGTGATGAAGAAAAGGTTATGCTCGGTAAATTGAAAGGTACACTAGAATTTAAGTCCTTTATTGAAGAGAGAATGATTCAATTTGAAAATGAATTAGTACCAACAAGTGATTTTGAGGCATGGGACAAAGCTATTATTCCGGTAGAAGACATAAAAAAATGGATGCAAGTTGAATATAAACATTATCCATTAAAGAAAAGAAGAGAAAGATTAGTCGGCAGAATGAAGCGCTGGATTGAAATTGAACTGAAAAAGTATGGAGAAACAAACGAGAAGAAATTACTAAAAAAAGAAGCGACAAAGAGATTGAACACATATATGAAGTTTTGGCCGAAAATGAGTGCACTTTCACTATATAGTTCAATATTGAAAAGTAAAGAAATACTCGAAGTATTACCTGAAGAACTTGTGAAAGAAACTGAAAAGAGTTGTCGTAAAAAAGAAGTGTATGTAGAAGATTTACCAGCTTTAATTTACATACATCACCGCATAACAGGTATTGAAATCGGACAGAAATTCCATCACGTCGTTATTGATGAAGCGCAAGATTTCTCGCCATTCCAAGTTTATGTATTAAAAGAAATTACACTAGGTAATTCTTTTACTATATTAGGTGATTTATCTCAAGCAATTTATGATTATCAAGGGATTGAAGATTGGAGTGCTTTTAAAGAAGTATTCCAAGAAACAGGTTATTATGAACTGACGAGAAGTTATCGTTCTACAAAAGAAATTATAGAATTTGCGAACGAAATAATTAAAAATGCAGAGATTCCAGTTGGGCTCGCAACACCAGTTTTTCGCAGTGGTGAAGATGTTAAGGTAATCCATGCAGAAGATCAATTTAATGAGATTATGAAGACGTTAAAACATCTACAAAACGAAGATGTGAAAACCATTGCGGTAATAGGAAGAACAGACGATGAATGCCGCGATATATATGGAAAATTAACAAAAGCAGGATTGGCCGTAAACGTCATTGAAGCAGATCAAAGTAAATATGAAGGTGGTATTTCAGTAGTACCTGTATACTTGGCAAAAGGGCTAGAATTTGATGCTGTTCTATTAATCGATGTTGATGAAGAACATTATAAAAATACGAAACATGATGCAAAGTTACTATATGTCGGATGTACAAGGTCACTTCATGATTTATGGATTTTCCATAGCGGAGAAATATCGCCTTTAATTAATGGATTAAAATAAATATTACATACAAGAGGATTTTCTAGTAACAAAAAGAAGAACCTCTTGTTTTTCTATATAAAGACATGGAGAGAGGATAACTATGATAACAAAAGTAATAACAAAAAGAAATTGGGAAATCGCAAAGGTAGATGGAGAAGTTAATGAAGCTTCACTTAAAGAAGAGGGATTTATTCATTGTTCATTTTACAGCAAGCTTTAAAAGTTGTTGAAAAATATTTTAGTCATGAAGAAGATGTTTTATTACTGACAATCGATCCATCCTTAATAAAAGCAGAAATAAAATATGAACTTGCTTCTAACGGTCAAGAATATCCGCATGTATATGGAGTAATTAATATTGAGGCAATTGTAGGTGTTACCCCATTTACTAAAGAAAAAGGAGAGTTTATATTACAAGAGGTACAAAATTAAGGTTGTAATAGCCGTTTAAATTAACAAGAAAAGCACAAATTATATAGTTTGTGCTTTTTTATTATCTATTTTTTGTAAATACGCATTGTTTTTATCACACTAATACTGTACGATACATAGTATAAAACATATACTGTATGACATATAGTAATGGAAATGAGGTGAGTGAATGGATGCTTTATTAAATTCGTTAATTACTGAACTAAGAAGAGGGACATTAACATTAGCGGTTTTAAGCCAGTTAAGAACACCGCAGTATGGGTATTCACTTGTCCAATTATTGGAGCAATCAGGGATCACAATCGATCAAAGTACTTTATATCCACTACTTCGCCGATTAGAAAAGCAAGAGCTAGTGACGAGTAGTTGGGATAAAACGGAGAGTAGGCCTCGTAAGTATTACGTTTTAAGTGAATACGGATTAGAGATATTTTTGCAGTTAAAAAAGGAATGGATAAAGGATTCGAAAGAACTTTATAACTTATTAAAGGAGGAGGACAAGAATGAATTTGATTGATATTTATGTCGAAGAAGTAGCGAAGAGATTACCTGAAAAAAATCGTGAAGATATTATTCTTGAACTACGGTCAACTATCGAGGATATGTTACCTGATGAGTATAATGAGGAAGATGTAAAGAGTGTCCTTGAAAAATTGGGAAGCCCAGTTTCATTGGCTAATGGCTATCTGGATAGACCGATGCATTTAATTGGACCACGTTATTTTGATGTATATACGACATTGTTAAAAATGATCATACCAATAGCAGCTGTAATCGCACTTATTGCAATGGTTGCAGAAAATTTTGTAGGATATAATGGTGAGCAAGCGGTATTAAATGTTATTTTAAATTTGATAGGTAAAGGAATTGGGGAAATTGTCGAAGTAGGCCTCCATGTATTTTTCTGGTTGACACTTGTATTTGCAATTTTAGAAAGAACAGATAAAGACAAAGGTACTCAACCGTTGACGACAAGTTTAAAAAAATGGACGCCTGATGATTTGAAAAATACTTCGTATGTTCCAAAGAAAAAGTCGATCTCAAAGTTCGAAGTGTTTGGAGGTCTAATGTGGACGGCAATATGGGCGACACTTTACTTTTATGCGAATCATCTCGTTGGCGTATACCACGGTACGGAAAATGGATTGAAGTTTATTGCGCCGACGTTTAATCAAGATGTATTAATTCAGTATTGGCCAATCGTTGCTATTATGATTGTATTTGAAATAGGTATATCTCTTTATAAGTTAGTACAGGGACAATGGACGCGAAGATTAGCAATCGGGAATGCTATACTTCAAATAGCTGGAACAATAGTATTCATTGTAATTGTAGTAAATCCGCATTTATTTAACGAAGGATTTATTACGTATGTGGCAAATGTGTTTACTACTTCTCCAGAGGAATTTAAAAAGTGGTTAATTGGTGGAGGTATTATCATTTATATTTTATCTGCGGTATTAAATATATTTGATGGTTTCCGAAAAGCTCGTATTCGTATGTAGTAGTGAAAGGAAAGAAGATATACTTTATGAAAGGAAGAAAGCAATGATAAGGGAAGCAAGGAAACAAGATGTAACATACATGTTAGATATTTATAATGATGCTATATTGAATACAACAGCCGTCTATACGTATAAACCTGTAACCCTTGAAAATAGAATAGATTGGTATGAACAAAAAAAGGCTAACGGCTATCCGATTTTAGTATGTGAATTAGATAATAAAATAGTAGGATTTGCGACATTTGGCCCGTTTAGAGCTTGGCCTGCCTATAAATATTCAATTGAGCATTCTGTGTACGTTCATAAGGAATATAGAAAAAATGGGATAGGAACTTCTTTAATGAAAGCATTGATTACAGTTGCAAAAGAAAGGGAATATATGACCTTAATTGCTGGAATTGATGCAGAAAATGAGAAAAGCATTGCCTTACATGAAAACTATGGATTTGTTCATGCGGGGACAATTAAGAAGGCTGGTTATAAGTTTAACAGGTGGTTAGATTTAGCTTTTTATCAATTGGAGCTTAATGGTCCTAAAAAGCCTACGGAAGAGTAAATGTTTGCGTTATGCGAATTATGTATTTTAGAAAGATAGTATGGGGAAATTTCATGCTATCTTTTTTATTGTATGGATAAATAACATGTAATCAAAAAGGTTTTTTATATTCTATATCGAATTGTGAGAAGATGATAAAACAATATAAAAAGAGGTATGGATATGCATTTACAAAAAGTATAGCAAAGGCATACTAGGGGTGAGTGATTGAAAAGAAACTTAAAAACTTCAACAATCATCATATTAATTTTAACGATTATCGCTATGGAAGTTGGAATCGCGATTTACGATCATAATCTGTCATTAGATACAATTTACTTTGCAGCAATCCTCATTTGTATTGTATTGCTTTTTGGCACACGTGTTTCTGAAGAGAAAGAAAGTACATCGAAACAGAGACGAAGAAAAACAGCACTTATATTTTGGCCATCTATTTTATTATCTATCGCTTGTTTTGCCGTTATAAGTTATATAAGAATAGGCTATGTCTCTGTGCCAGGGATAATTGGTTTTTCATGTTTTGTTACTTATGGTGGATTCGTGTTTATTAGTATTTTAAAAAGGAAAAGGAAAAATTAATGGTAGCTAACTAAATTGAAAGGAAGAAATATATGAAACACTTAGAGAATGGGACTCGCGCTGAAGGAGAATACATAAAAAATAAAGTAATTCAATATAACATGTCTATTTTAACAGATGAAGCAAAACAGCCGATGGAACAAGTAAGTTTCGTAGTGAAAGATGAGGGTGGAAAAATCTTTGGCGGGGTAACAGGAACGATGTATTTTTATCACCTTCATATAGATTTTTTGTGGGTTGATGAATCAGTTCGTCATGATGGTTATGGTAGTCAACTGTTACATAAAATTGAAGACATTGCGAAGGAAAAACGTTGTAGATTAATATTATTAGATTCATTTAGTTTTCAAGCACCAGAATTTTATAAAAAGCACGGATACCGAGAATATGGTGTAGTTGAAGATCATCCTAAAGGACATAGTCAACACTTTTTAGAGAAGCGGTTATAGTAATAGTATTCGTGTTCTAGAAGGAAAGTGGATTTTAAAAGCATCACCAAACAAGGTGATGCTATTTTTAATTTATAGCAACTACTCAAGCTGATGTAATTATGGGGACAAATAGTACGATTCGTATAGCTATGATTTTCTTTTTTACTGTAAATGAGTTACTGTCTTTGTAAAAGACACTTGTCGTATTTACTATATGTACTAATAAATACTATTGAATTTTTAGGAGAGGAAGAGCAATAAGACGAGCTCTGAATATAATAATGATAAAGGAGGTGTTAAGCAATGGGTTATATTGTAGATATTTCAAAATGGAACGGTAACATTAACTGGGATGTAGCAGCTCCACAACTAGATTTCGTAATCGCTAGGGTACAAGATGGTTCGAATTACGTAGACCCTTTATATAAAAATTACGCTCAAGCAATGAAAATAAGAAATATTCCTTTCGGTAATTATGCATTTTGCCGATTTATTTCAATTTCTGATGCGAAGAAGGAAGCGCAAGATTTTTGGAATCGCGGTGATAAGAGCGCTACAGTTTGGGCGGCTGATGTAGAAGTAAAAACAATGGATGATATGAGAGCCGGTACACAAGCTTTTATCGATGAATTACGCCGACTAGGAGCTAAGAAAGTTGGCTTATATGTTGGTCATCATGTATATGAACCATTCGGTATGGCGAACGTAAAAAGTGATTTTGTATGGATTCCTAGATATGGAGGTAATAAACCAGCATATCCTTGTGATATTTGGCAATACACCGAGACAGGTGATGTACCAGGTATTGGCAAATGTGATTTAAATCAATTAATAGGAAATAAGCCACTTTTCTGGTTTACTGAATCAGTACCAAAACAAGAAAATATACAGGCACAAGTTTCTAAACAAAATATTATCCAATCTGGAGCCTTTTCACCTTATGAAACTCCAGATGTTATGGGAGCATTAACTTCTTTAAAAATGACTGCTACCTTCATTTTACAATCGGATGGTTTAACGTATTTTGTTACTGAACCTACCAGTGATACGCAATTAAATGCTATGAAAGGCTGGCTTGATCAAAAAGGTTGGTGGTATGAAGTTAAATAGCTCCTATATGTGAAAAAAGAAGAGCCATCCAACAGGACGGCTCTTCTCAAATTATTATTGAATCTTGCTATTCAAATAATTTATCCATTAAATTCTGGATTTCACGTCTTCTTTTATCTGTTTCGTTCTTATCAATTGTATACGTATCATCCTCGATTATAAGAATATCACCTTCTTTTGCAGTAGAAGGGAGTTTTGATTTAGGTACATCAATTGTTACGTTATTTACTTCAATAACTGCTAGTTCGCCTTCAAAACGGTCAATAATACCTCTTTTCATAATTATCTCTCCGTTCTTACAGAAATTTTTGAACCATCACTATTAATAACTACAGTTCCATTTAAATCTGTTCTATATACATTAACAGACATTGCATTTAACTTTGCCAAAGTTTCCTGTGTAGGATGGCCATAGCGGTTACCTGCACCGGCACTGATCACAGCGATACTTGGTTTCACTGCATCTAAAAATGGCTGAGAAGAAGATGTCTTACTTCCATGATGACCAGGTTTTAATACATCAGATTTTAGGTTAGAACCATGTGCTAGAACCATATCTTTTTCACTTTTAGATTCAGCATCACCAGTAAATAAGAAAGATTTGCTACCGTGTGTTACTTTTAATACCGCACTCCACTCATTTAGATCGTTACCGTATTCTTTCACGGGAGCTAAAAATTGTGAGTTTAAACCGTTGATTGGTAAAGTTACTCCAGATTTCGCTTCTTTAATTGTTAATCCTTTGTTAGCTACTGCAGTTAGGAAGTCTTTGAACGTTTGTGTCGTATGACTTACTTTAGGGGCATAAACGTTTTTTACATTCATAGCATAAAGCACTTCATCTAATCCGCCTACATGATCAGCATCAGGATGAGTGGCAATCATATAATCAATAGTTTGGAATCCTAATCCTTTTAAATAATTTGCTACTACTTTACCTTTGCCGTTGTTACCAGCGTCAATAAGGATCGTTTCTCCACTTGGAGATTTAATAAAAGTAGCATCACCTTGTCCGACATCAATATAATGTACCTCTAAGTTACCTTTTGGCTTAGGAAGAGCTGGACGGAAATTTGGTTCTAATACACGAGCCAAAAATGCAGCGAATTGCTCACGAGTTACTTTTACACCTGGACCAAATGTACCATCAGGCAATCCAGTAGTAATATTATTTTGTGCTAAAATTTTGACATAATTGTAACCCCAGTGATTAGATGGAACATCAGGGAAATTGACGTCTGCACCTGTAGGCTTCAAATTAAAAGTTTTAACTAAAACTACTGCCATTTCTGCACGAGTTAATGAGCGGTCAGGGAAATAGTTTGTTTCACGTTGTACAATGTTATTATGTGCTAACTTATGTACAGAATCATAGTAATAGATACCTTTGGCTACATCGGAAAAAATATGATTATAGCTAGATGGTTTTTCTAATTTTAATGATAAATCTAGCATTAAGGCCATTTGTCCACGAGTTACATCATCACTCGGTTTAAAAGTTCCTTCTGGCGTACCTTTAATGATACCTTTATCCGATAAATAGTTAATTTCTTTAATTGCCCAATGATTAGATTGGACATCAGAGAAAGATTTAGCACTTGTAAAATTAGGGATGAATAATGATAAGATTATGACAAATACTGTTAATAATAAACTAAACTTTTTCAAAAGATCGCCTCACTTTATGTATTTTTTACCTAATTAACTTTACCATTTTTTTCAATAAATTCAAGTTTTAATAGGTAAATATTATAATAGAAATACTTTTGGTGTTATATTCATTGATTTTCTCTTATTTTGTATATTTGGTATAATTAATATGAAAGGATGAGAGTAACGATTGCAATTGTAAAATCGATATAATAAATTTATTTTATGAAGGTTTTTTGTAACAGGTTGGATTCTATAGTTTTATATGGAAAGAAGTAAAGTAAGACAAATTATATATAATGAGCAATTTGATGGGAGAAGGAAAATGTACACATATAAATTGCAAAATGAACAACCAATTTGCGTAGAAAAAATAAAAAAACTTTATGACTCTGTCGGTTGGTGGCCAGAAAGAAAAGCAATCGATATTCAAAAAATGTTAAAGCATAGTATAGCAATTGGGGTATGGGAAGAAAATGAATTAATTGGATTTGCTAGAGTTGTTTCTGATGGCGTTTTTCGAGCGTACATAGAAGATGTTGTCGTACATGAGAATGTAAGAAATAAAGGTATTGGAGAGAAGATGCTTACAATATTACTTCAAGAAATATCTCATGTTCATATTGTTAGTCTATTTTGTGGAGAGAAATTAATAAAGTTTTATGGTGAACAGAAATTTCAAGCGACAAAGCAAATTGTGATGCATCGTAATCAAATAGTGAAAGAATAAGAGGTGCCAATGAGAATGAATACAACAAGAACATATTGTTTATCAAAAAGAAAAGCAACAGAAGATTCTCCTGATGGTTGGAATGCAACATGTATGAGGCTTAATAATAAAATATTTGCGATAGTAAACCATGAAGAAGGAGAAAAAGCTGCGATTACTTTAAAATGTGATCCAGAACTTGCATTAAGATTAAGAGAAGAGTATCCAGAAGCAATCATTCCGGGGTATCATATGAATAAAAAGCATTGGAATACAGTGTATATACATAAAGATGTAGAGCAAGAGCAAATTAATAAGATGATTGATTGGTCATATGATTTAGTTCTACAATCATTTTCAAAGAAAAAGCAGCAAGAGTTATTAAATTAATATGTATAAGGGGTGGCAGTATTGAAAGACACGATTAAAGGTACATATGATAAATTAGCGAGTACATATAAAGAAAACCTAGATGTGGCAAATCCATATAATAGCTATTATGAAAGACCAGCGATGATGGAGATGATTCCAAAGAATTTAGAAGGGAAGAGTATACTAGATGCTGGATGTGCAGCTGGATGGTATACTTCTCAATTTTTAGAAAGAGGAGCAAATGTTACTGCAATTGACGTAAGTTCTGAAATGGTAAAAGCTGCAAAGGAAAGTACGGGTAATAAAGCAACGTTTCTTTGTCATGATTTGCAAGAAGTATTACCATTTGAAGATAATACTTTTGATGTTATTGTAAGTTCGTTAACGCTTCATTACTTAGAAAATTGGAATAAAGTATTTCAGGAGTTTCATCGCGTATTGAAGCCAGATGGCGAATTTATATACTCCATTCATCATCCTTTTATGGACTTTACAAAGTTTCCTTGTGAAAATTATTTCGAAAAACAATTATTAGTAGATACTTGGGTTAAACCAAATATTACAATAGAAGTTAGTTTTTTTAGAAGATCACTCCAAGATATAATTAATGAAACAACAAATTATTTTGTGTTAGATAAAATAGAGGAACCGAGGCCAGTTGAAAAAATGAGAGAAGTAAACGAAAAATCATATCATTATCTAAATACAAATCCACATTTTCTTATTATGAAAGCGATTAAAAAATAGCTAGTAAAATAATTATATTTTACTAGCTATTTACAGTTTTAAATTACATATTAGGAGATTTTGAGATGAATAAGAAACGAAGTAGATTATTATATGCGCTATTTACTATCGTTATAATTATTTTAGGTCTTAGCTCAAGAAAGTTAGCTTTTGCGTTACCTCATCTATTAAACGAGTACTTAGGTGATGCTTTATGGGCATGTATGATTTTTACTGGATGCGGATTTTTATTTCCTAAAATAAACACGATGAAATTGGCTTTTATAAGTTTGCTGTTTTGTTATGGGATTGAAGTGAGCCAATTGTATCATGCCGGATGGATAGATAGCATTCGTGCAACGACTTTAGGCGGACTCGTATTAGGTTACGGATTTTTGTGGAGTGATTTAGTTGCTTATACAATTGGTGTTGGGATTGGAATGTTTTGTGAGTTTATGTTACGGAAGAAATAATAGATGTAAGAAGGGGTATTTATGAAAAAAATAATATTAATAGGTTCTGGTGGTTCAGGAAAATCTACATTAGCAAGACAATTAGGAAACAAACTAAATATTAAGGTGCATCATCTTGATGCACTATTTTGGAAACCAAATTGGGAGGGGGTTTCCAAAGAGGAGCAAAGAACGGTTCAAAATGAATTAGTTAAAGAAGATGAGTGGATTATTGATGGGAATTATGGCGGGACAATGGACATAAGAATTAACGCAGCTGATACAATCATCTTTCTTGATATTCATAGAACAATATGTGTTTATCGTGCTTTTAAAAGGGTTGTACAATATCGGAATAAAACAAGACCGGATATGGGTGCTGGATGTGAAGAAAGGTTTGATTTGCAATTTTTTAAATGGATATGGGAATATCCTAAAACGAAACGACCTTCAATTTTAAAGAGGTTAAATCAATTGAGTAAAGATAAAGATGTTATTATTTTAAAATCTTCAAATGAAGTAAGACTATTTTTAGAGAAGTACGATCACTTAAATTGTTAGATTATAAAAAGAAGTCAAATGGGGGAATAGCATTGAATAGATTCATTGGCTCCGTTGATTCTAATATGGTGAAAATTCCAGCAGGAAAAGTAGAATTAAGAGATGATCGAATAAAAAAACAATGGCAAGTACAAATAAAACCATTTCTTCTTGCAAAATATGTTGTAACGATGGAATTATATGATGCGATTGCGAATAACAAACCAAGTTTATTGAAAGATAAAAATAAACCAGTTGTAAATATTTCATGGAATGATGCCATTATATTTTGTAATTTACTTTCCAAAAAAGCGGGATTAAAAGAATATTATTCTATTAGTGAAGATGGTCTAATTGTTAGTTGTAATTTAGATTCAAATGGCTACCGATTACCTTTTGAAGCAGAGTGGCAATATGCGTGTAAGGCAGGAACTACGGGATACATATATGGAGAACTGAAAGAGATTGCTTGGTACAATGAAAATTCAAGTGGATATATTCATGAGGTCGGAAAAAAAGAACCGAATGCATGGGGACTTTACGATATGTTAGGAAACGTTTGGGAATGGTGCTATGATTTATATGATGAACAAGTGTACGGATCATACCGAATTTTCCGCGGCGGTAGCTGGGCTGAAGCAGCTAGAGGTTGCGGTGCGACTTGTCGTCGCCGTAGTCATCCTACATTTCATATAGATGACCTTGGGTTTAGGCTTGCTAGGTCCATTTAGAAGAATAAGACAAAATACCTATAATACTAATGGCAACATAGACAAGATTTAAATTAAGGAGTGTTTAAAGTGGCACGTGTTTTATTCATTAATACTGGATCAGAAGGACATATAAATCCAACGTTGCAAGTTGTAGAAGAATTAGTTTCACGCGGGGAAGAGGTAGTTTGTTTTTCAATTGAATCTTTTAGAGATCGTATTGAGAGAACGGGTGCTACTGTACGAACAATTGACGAGCAAAAGTTTTTAAAAGCTTTTCTTTCTGGTGGTCGAAATTATTTATCAGAGAGAATAAATGGTCTTTTACATACGGCAGATGTTATTATACCAAATGTTCTTGAACAAATTGAAGGGGAACATTTTGATTACATCATTCATGATTCGATGTTTGGCTGTGGCCATATAATTGCTCAAATTCTAAAGCTTCCAGCAATAAATTCCTGCACATCGTTTGCACAGGATGAAAAATCATTTGAACAAATGTTAGACCACTTGTCTAAAAATATCCCAGTGGAAGTTCATAATAGGATACATAATGATTTTGAAAGATTAACAAAGGGAATCACGGAAAAATACGGTGTTGAAATAAACTCACCGTATGAAGTTTTTTGTAATCCAGCGCCACTTACTATTGTGTATACAATAAAGGAGTTCCAACCTTTTGGAGACATGTTTGATGAAACATTTACATTTGTAGGTCCATCTATCTCTACACAAGTAAAAAATGAAGAGTTTGATTTTACTACAATTGAAGGGAAAAGCCCGATTTACATTTCACTAGGTACTGTTTTTAATGAAGCACTTGATTTTTATAAACTTTGTTTTAAAGCGTTCGAGAATAGTAATCATATAATTGTGATGTCTATTGGTAATAAAACGAGAATAAGTGATTTAGGTGAAATTCCTAAAAACTTCATTGTAAAAAACTATGTACCACAAACGAAACTACTTACATATACAATGTTATTTATTACACATGGCGGAATGAACAGTACACATGAAGGATTATATAACGGGATTCCGCTTATTGTAATTCCGCAAAGTGCAGATCAGCCAGTTATCGCGAAGCAAGTGGAGAATCTCGGAGCTGGGGTTAAGTTGCACATGAAAGAATTGACTGAGGAACAACTACGTGAAAGTGTAGAACTTGTATTAAATAATCCTTCATATAAAGAATCTGCTTTGAATTTGAAGGAGTCTTTCCGGAAGTCTGGTGGATATAAGCAAGCTGTTGATGAAATTACTACATTTGCTGGTCAGTAATAAATAGAAAATTAAACATGAGAAGAGTGTCTATATGAAAGGATATAGGCACTCTTCTGTTATATGGAGCGAAGAATCGATTGTTTTGAAAGGTTGAATATCCTGCATTATAAATTTAGGTGATAGTTTTACGTGTTACTAATGATTTCACAGTTTCTGCACAACTTTTGCACATGTTTTGGTAATTTCTATGTCATGATATATTCATTAAGTGAAATATTTCACAAGAAACGAAATATATTCTCGCTATGGTGTATGAATTACTAACACATACATCGATACAAGATTGTCTCTTGTTATTCTTTTACATCAAAGCCCACATTACACTACGAAGTATAACAAGAAGGGGACAGAAACATGAATAATCGATTTTTAAAACAACTACAAAACATGAAAATGAACAAAAAAAGTCTAGGAGCTGTTGCATTAACAGCCGGAATTATTGGCACGACACTTATTCCTCAAAACGCATACGCGCACGGTTTTGTTGAAAAGCCTGGCAGTCGATCTGCTTTATGTAGTCCAACTTATGGTGCACTAAATGTAAACTGCGGAAGTGTTATGTATGAACCGCAAAGCTTAGAAGCACCAAAAGGATTCCCGCAAGGTGGCCCACTTGATGGACAAATCGCTTCTGCAGGTGGTAAATTTGGTGGTATTTTAGATCAACAAACAGCAAATCGTTGGTTTAAAAATACAATCACTGGTGGAGAAAATACATTTACTTGGAAGTATACAGCGCCTCACTTAACGAGCAAATGGCATTACTATATTACAAAAAAAGGATGGAATCCAAATAAAGCGCTCACAAGAGCAGATTTTGAACCAATTGGAACTGTACAACATGATGGTTCTGCAGCCTCAAATCATTTAACTCACAAAATCAATGTACCTACTGATCGTAGTGGATATCATGTGATTTTAGCAGTATGGGATGTAGCTGATACAGCAAATGCATTCTATAATGTAATCGATGTTAATCTTATCAATGACGTAAAACTAGATACAGAAGCTCCAAGTATTCCAAATGGAATTCAGGCACAAAAAGTAACAGCGAATAGTATAGAACTAGCATGGAACGCTTCTACGGATAATGTAGGGGTAAAAGGGTATCAAATCTTCCGTAACGGAGAGATGATTGATACAGTACCAGGAACTCATTTTATTGATAAAAAATTACAACCAAGTACAGAATACTCTTATACTGTAAAAGCAATTGACGTAGCTGGAAATGTCTCGAAAGAAAGTGCAGCGCTTACAGTAAAAACAACAGTTGAGGCTCCTGATACAGAAGCACCAACACAGCCAAAAGGATTACATAGTATGGGAACGACAGCATCAAGTGTTGATTTAATGTGGAGTCCATCTGACGATAATATTAGTGTAGACCATTACGATATTTATAGAGAAATAGAAGGATCAATGAAAAAGATTGCAACATCTAATACGACTTCTTATATGGATAAAAATTTACTCTCTAATACTACTTATAAATATGTAGTGAAAGCTGTTGATGTAGCTGGAAATGAATCTGTACAGAGTGATATATTCACAATTACTACAAAAACTGAAAGCGCTTCATATGAAGGTTGGGATGCAAAGAAAGCATATGAAAAGGGAGATAGAGTTCTACACGAAGGAAAAGTATATGAAGCAGTCCAGAGCTATCAAGGAAATGGGGATCCAAACTGGATTTATGCCTTATCATTATGGAAAACAGTGTAAGCTTTACCTAGGTATGAACTAAGAGATGATGGGCTTTGACGTAAAAGGAAATCTTGAGAATTCACTTTTCTGTTTATAAAAAAGACGACGTTGAATACGTCGTCTTTTTTTCTAAATTTTACTTTCCTTCATTAAATGATGATAAGTCCCGTAATTAAACTAAAGTGTTATTTTTATAAAATAACGGGGAAGGAGAGATTTAAAGAAAAATCATAGTGTATGATTCTAAAATGTTTTTGAAAATGTATGGAGCGAAATAAAAAGAACCCTGTATAAAACGGTTTCTTTTGCTGCGTTAATCTATTAATTACAATCTTGATAATATTCATCACACGAATCCTTATTATCGTTACAGCAAATACAAAATGTTTTTTGCGCAAATAAACTAACTATACTAGTAGGACCCTCCTGTTTGGTAAAAGTAAGACTTTGAAAATCTTCAACTTGAAATATTTTTGTTTGAACAGGTTGTAATGTTGCAGTAATTGGGCGGCTAGATTTTCTTGTTAGAATAGTTACTTGAACGGGTGCACTCATCCCGACAACGAATAACTGAATTAATGTTTTATTATGATTGTTTGTGAAATCCTCAAATACAGTTTGTGGCGCGGTGGTTTCAAGGAAAACAGATAAAGGTATATTTCCATTTGCATTTTCTGCAGAACCAGTTATCGTATGAGTTTCAATAAAACAGTTATTTTTTTGATCGTTCGAATGCGATTGATTTTTATAATATTTTTTACCATCTTTATAAAAATAATTAGCCATAAATATTTTGCTCTCCTTTCTTTGTAATATCAATATATATTATTAATTAAAAGGAAAGAGTGCTTGTACAAAAGAATAATATCCGCTTTTGTAAAAAAAGAAATATATTTGAGGATGTTGTAGTTTCTAACTAAAAATAAGCACACATTAAAGTGTGCTCTAGATAAGAAAGGTAAGAATCTTATGAATGGAGAATCTCCATTCAATAACATATGCTTGTCTAATTTTAAGGTGAAAACTTTTTAACAAAAAAGTTATTCGGAAAATTTTCCTGTGATAATACAATTATATTTTTTGATTTTAGATGTTTGGAATTATGAATATCGAGTTGGATTTTTAAAAAAATCTGAAATTTAATTTCATTGCAAATAATGAAGTGGTTAGCCAACTTTAACTAATCGATACAGGGGTAGTAATCTAGATACATAGATATTATATTGAGTTATGTATTGTATTCGAGGGGGAATACAGAATGTGTACGTATTGGGAAACGTATTTAAAGAATTCTTCGAGAAGCAAGAACGAAATAAAAGAGCGATTAGCAAAAGCTAACTGCTCCAAACAAGGATGTCACACTTGATGTATTTATAGTATTAACGAAATATCGAGTTTTATTCAAATGGAGAGAAGTAGGCTATTAACATGGAGATGCATAAATTCATATCCTGTAAGTAGTAAATTAATGACGGGATAGATTGAAAATGGATGATCCGATTAAGGAGATAGTTGGTGCTTGGTTTGTTGCAGTAGGGACAATTATTGCTGCGGTTGGTAGTACACTTTTTAAAAAATTGAACGACGAATTAAGAAGAGATTTAAACATATGGGGGAATGTATTACAGGCAACAGGGAACGGTCTGGAAGCTGATGGACAAGGGGAAATATCTCTTGAAAAAATCGGTAATGAAATCCAATCAATTGGTAATGTAACGGTTTTAACAGGACTCATTATAGAATTTGAAGATAATACACAAAAAAAAGTAGTGATTGCAGGGAATTGGATACAAGCATTAGGTGGTATTACAGCAATAGGTGGAGAATTAGAGGATAGTTCCGATATAGATGAATCGTATAACATTGCCGGGAATGTGTTACAAGCGACCGGAAATTCATTACAGGCAATAGGTGGAATTGATGAATTGAAAGCTAGTCGGGATAAAGTGGAGGGGATTTCGGAAGGCAATGAGGAGGATGGACAGATTATAGTAATTACGGGGAGCTGGATTCAAGCAGTTGGTTCTGTAGTTTCATTAATCGGTCAAATAAGAGAAGAAAGACAAGAGATAGTAGATAACAATTCATAGTGAGTTTAATAAAATAATCTTTTTAAAGTGAAAGCAAACAGAATATAGTGCGAATAGAAAACTAGAGAACGCCAATTCATTAAGGTTCTTTTAAGACTATGTATGCTAGGTTCTTTGCTTTCAAGTGAATAAGATACAGAAAGGTGACTATATGAATAAACAATATAGCCATCTTTCTATTATGATAACACTTTCATCATAAGTATATGTGGAATACCATCTTCCATAAATATATCAGAAGAAGTTTCGTAGCCTAATTTCCTATAAAATCCTTCAGCTTGTGTTTGCCCGTGTAATTTCACTTTTGTAGCTTGTTCATTACGAGCAATTTCTTCTAACATTTGAATGATGACTTTACCTAATCCGTATTTACGATAGTCTTTTAAAATACAAATACGTTCTAATTTTCCTGCGCCCTCAACAAATCGTATACGACCTGTACCTACAGGAAGCTCGTTATAATAAACTAAAATATGTTTACATTCCTCACCGATTTCATCGAATGTATCGAATTCATCTTCAAGAGGTACATTTTGTTCCTTTACAAATACTTCTTTTCGAATATGAAAGGCAGTTTTTAAATCTGTAAGTTCTGTTATGAGTTTGGAGTGCAAATTGTTCAGCCCTTTCTAGTGTGATGTGCTTTTGTTTTCATAGTATATCATAATGATACGAAATAAAGAGAAAATATAAAAAGCTGACTGTAAGAGTCAGCTTTCATTATAATTCCTTTATCCCATTTTTTGTTCCAATAATCGCCTTACTAGTCATATTAACAAACAACCCTGTTTCAACTACACCTGTAATCATTTTTAATTGAGTGTGTAAATTGGCAGGATTAGTTATGTTATGAGGGAATATACAATCAATAATCATGTTATTGTTATCGGTAAAAAACGTTTCATTATTTTTTAAACGTAACGTTGTTTGACAACCTAAAGATTGAATTTTCCTTTCGGTTTGTTTCCATGAAAAAGGTATAATTTCAACAGGTAATGGGAAAGTACCTAAATGTGTTACAAGTTTCGATTCATCAGCAATAATAATTAGTTCTTTGGAGGAAGTGGCAACAATTTTCTCGCGAAGTAATGCGCCACCACCACCTTTTATAAGCTGTAAATTAGCATCAATTTCATCCGCTCCATCAATTGTAAGATCAAGACTTTGTACGTCGTTTAACGAAATTAGAGAGATATTTAGTTGTTTAGCTAATAATTCCGTTTCTTTTGACGTTGGTACAGCTTGAAATGATAATCCTTCTTTTACACGCTCACCTAATTTTTGTATCGTCCAATATACAGTAGAACCTGTACCAAGTCCAACTTTCATCCCATCTTTTACAAAGTTAGCAGCATATTCACCAGCGAGCTGTTTGAAATTTAGCATATCATTCTGCTGGACGTGGGCCTGCATCAAGACCTGAATTTTCTACTGTAAGTATAGGACGAACGACTATATCTTTATGTACGTGCATTTGGCATGATAAACGTAAGTGATCTTCAATTCCTTTTTCTGTAATCGCATTTTTTTCATTAGAACTGGCTTCACAAAACTCACCTGCTATAATTTCTACTCTACAAGTTGTACAGCGGGCTTTCCCGCCGCAGCGATGGAGAATGTGTACACCGTTATCTTCGATCGCTAATACTAACTTTGTGCCTTCTTTCACATCGAAAGTTCCCGCACCTTCAATTGTTAATTTTGGCAAATTTATTCCTCCTCAAGTAAAATTGTACATAACATATTTATGACCGCGAATTATTGAACATAAACATAATTTTTTTATATGCCCCGTAACTTTTTTATTTGTTGAATCGTTAATTAAGTAAGCGCTGAAAAGGAGTGGTTATTTTGTGCACAAAAGTAACTCATATTTTAAAGAATCATATCGATATAAATCATTCAAATATAAACTTTTTAATTGAGCAATACGGAGAGTTGAAAAGGTATTGTACATTTTTAACGAAAAATAAATGGGACGGCGAAGATCTTGCCCAAGAAACGGTTTGTAAAGTTCTTCAAAAATATAGTAAGAAAGATATTTGTATGACGCTTGTATATAAAATAGCTAGAAATCGCTGGATAGACCAGATGAAATCAAAATCAGTTCATGAAAAAATAAAGAAACAAATTATTTTTGATGCCCCACAAGAGAACATTGCAGATTTGCATGAAATGGTAGGGAAAGTATTATCGTCATTAAATGTACAGCAATCCGCAATTTTACTATTAAAAGATGTGTTTCAATATAGTATAGCTGATATTGCTAAAGTATGTTCCGTATCAGAAGGTGCAGTGAAAGCTTCTTTATTTCGGAGTAGAAATAGGCTGAAAACTGTAAGTGAAGAAGGGATTGAGATAGTCGAATTCACAGATGATATTGAAGTTGTAGTAACGTCTATTCGGGAAGAAAGGCCGGAATTGTTAACTAAGCTTCTTCCGACAATAGATTTTACTAAGTTACCATCTAAACAGCCAGTCTTATTATTTAATGCGAAAAAACCTTCTTCTTACAGTTGTATGCTTTTAGCGGCATAACAATTATTGGAGGGATTTAAAATGAATGCAATTCCATATGTGGTAGAACAAACGAAATTAGGAGAACGTTCCTATGATATATATTCAAGGTTATTAAAAGACCGCATTATTATTATCGGTTCAGAAATTAATGATCAAGTAGCGAGTAGTGTCGTAGCTCAATTATTATTTTTAGAAGCGGAAGATGCAGAGAAAGATATTTATTTATACATCAACAGCCCAGGTGGTTCAACGACAGCAGGTTTTGCCATATTAGATACGATGAATCTAATCAAACCAGATGTGCAAACACTTTGTATGGGATTTGCAGCATCATTTGGTGCATTGTTATTATTATCAGGTGCAAAAGGAAAACGATTTGCACTCCCTAACAGTGAAATTATGATTCATCAGCCACTTGGTGGTGCGCAAGGACAGGCAACAGAAATTGAAATAACAGCGAAAAGAATACTAAAGTTAAAGCGTGATATTAATAAAATGATTGCAGAAAAAACGGGGCAATCGATTGAAAGAGTAGCACATGATACAGAAAGAGATTATTTTATGACTGCTGAAGAGGCAAAGGAGTATGGGATTGTAGATGATGTTGTTACAAAAAAATAAGATAAAAACAGGCTAGAGGATATGCTAATCCTCTAGCCTGTTTTATTAATCTTTTACCCATTCATCAACTAGTGCTTGATTTTTTTTAATCCATTTTCGTGCAGCTTCTTCGGGATCTTTCGTTTTATTTAACGTGACCATTAATGTGCCAAGCTGCTCATCATTCATTTTCCATTTGTCAAAGTATTTCACGATATCCGGATGATCTTTTTCGAAACCTTTACGAACAGAGTAATAAATGTCATCTTTTTCACCATATACTTTCTTAGGGTCTTTTAAATATTTTAAGTCAAATTCTGAAAAGCCCCAATGCGGATTCCAAAGCGTAACAGCGATTGGTTTCTTTTTCTTATATGCTTTCTTTAGTTCACTCATCATCGCAGCTTCAGAAGATTGGACAAGCTTTAGTTTTATATCATATTCCTTCATTGCTTTATTTGTTAAATTCATAAGACTACTACCGGGTTCGATACCGACAATTTTGTTATCTAGCTCATTTTTATGAGCATTTAAATCTTCGATACTGTTTATGTTTTTCACATAAGAAGGGACGACTAAGCCTAGCCCAGTACCCTCATACCATTTGGATTTTAAGACAATATCATCTTTATAACGAGCATTTAGCGGTTTATCCGTAACGGGTAGCCATACTTCTAAATTCGCATCCACATCACCACGAGCAACGCCAGTCCAAATCGCAGCTTTTTCTAAATACATGAGTTCAACTTTATAGCCTTTTTGTTCTAATAGAACTTTCCACATGTTTGCAGTTGCAATGTTTTCTTTCCAACTTGTTACACCAAGTTTAATTTTTCCTTTCGAATTTGCATTTGTTGCATTACATGAAGAGAAAATCATAGTAATAAATAATGCAAGGCATATAAGCCATATTTTCTTTTTCATCGAAACCCTCCTAAGAAACGTTTGCCTTTTTAAATAAATGTATAAGTAAGCATTCTTATTATGAACGGAAACGCGAATTTTAAAGAAATCTTATGAATGTCATTTTTATGTAATATTTCTTTGTAAAATCGCAACACTATATGAATAGATGGGTAGAAAAGGAGTAGTGACATGGATAATACAAAGGTGCGTGTTGAAAACGTAACAAAAGTATTTGGGAAACACCCGCAAAGAGCGCTGTCTTTATTAAAAGAAGGAAAAAGCAAATCGGAAATTTTAAAAGAGACAGGAATGAACGTTGGTGTGAAAAAGGCAACGTTTGAAGTATACACGGGAGAAATTTTTGTAATTATGGGTTTGTCTGGTAGCGGAAAATCTACGTTGGTCCGTATGTTAAACCAATTAATTAGACCAACGGCGGGGCATATATACATAGATGGTGAAGATATCGCAACGATGGGAAAAGAAGAGTTGCGAAGAGTGAGAAGAACGAAGATGAGCATGGTGTTTCAAAAATTCGCTTTATTCCCTCACCGTACAGTGATACAAAATGTTGCGTACGGGTTAGAAATTCAAGGAGTTCCAGTAGAGGAACGAGAAAATAAAGCATTAGAATCGCTACAGTTAGTAGGACTCGATCATCATAAAGATAATTATCCGAGTCAACTTAGTGGCGGTATGCAGCAGCGTGTTGGAATCGCAAGGGCATTAACAAATAATCCAGATGTATTGTTAATGGATGAGTCATTTAGTGCATTAGATCCACTGATTCGCAAAGAAATGCAAGATGAATTGTTAGAGCTACAAGATAAAATGGAGAAAACAATTATATTTATTACGCATGATTTAGATGAAGCGCTTCGAATTGGCGATCGGATTGCGTTAATGAAAGATGGAGAGATTGTTCAAATTGGAACGCCGGAAGAAATTATGATGAGTCCAGCGAATGAATTTGTTGAGAAGTTTGTTGCGGACGTAAATTTAGGAAAAGTAATTACGGCGGAATCTATATTAA
Organism: Bacillus sp. 16GRE42; assembly: GCF_019837435.1. Taxonomy (NCBI): domain Bacteria; kingdom Bacillati; phylum Bacillota; class Bacilli; order Caryophanales; family Bacillaceae; genus Bacillus; species Bacillus sp. 16GRE42. The sequence continues at coordinate 325,187 of NZ_JADAXF010000001.1, read as the reverse complement.
AACGACCAGAGACTTTATTAATTGATCGTGGACCACGTGTAGCACTTCAGATTATGAGAAATGCAGGTGTTTCAACTGTATATGTTGTTAACAAAAAATATGAGTTTTTAGGTATATTAACTGCGGATGATGCGAGTAAAGCCGTTCAAAAACAATGGCCAATTGCTGATTTATTACTAAACGATATTCCGCACGTGTATTTAGATACTTTACTGGAAGAAACATATGCAAAAATGGCGGAGATGAAATATCCGTTACCCGTAATTGATGAGAAGAAAAGGCTAAGAGGAATTATTAAACGCGAAAGTGTCATTCAAGCTCTTGCAGGTAATATTGAGGAAGAGGTGAAAGACGATGAGTAGTATACCACGTATTCCATTAGGGGAATGGGTCGATTCATTTGTTGCAAGTTTATATGAGCATCTTGAAGGCTTATTCCGAGGATTCTCTTATATTATCGGTGGATTCGTTGATTTACTCACTAATTTTTTAACAATAATACCGGCCATATTGATGATTATTATCCTTTGTTTCCTCATTTGGTACACAACGAGAAAGGTATCTTTAATTATTTTTACACTCATCGGTTTATTATTTATTTTAAATATTAACTACTGGGCACAGACGATGCAAACATTAGCACTTGTACTTACGTCTGTTATTATTTCAATTATTTTAGGAATCCCAATCGGAATTTTAGCTTCTCAAAATGAACGCTTCTCAAAATTTTTAAAACCGACATTAGACTTTATGCAAACAATGCCGGCTTTCGTATATCTTATTCCTGCAATTACATTTTTCGGAGTAGGTGTAGTGCCTGGGATTATCGCATCCGTAATCTTTGCAATGCCACCGACAATTCGTTTTACTGACTTAGGAATTAGACAAGTTCCAGAAGATTTAATTGAAGCAGCGAATGCGTTTGGCTCTACTGCATCACAAAAATTATTTAAAGTACAATTACCACTCGCAACTGGAACAATCATGGCTGGTGTGAACCAAAGTATTATGCTTTCTTTATCGATGGTAGTAACAGCATCTCTTGTAGGAGCGCCAGGTCTTGGAGTTGATGTATACCGCTCTGTAACACAAGTTAATATCGGAATGGGATTTGAAGCCGGACTAGCTATTGTTGTCATTGCAATTATACTAGACCGTATTACACAAGGATTTCATCAAAAAAGAAGATAAAAGGAAAACACACTTTATTATACAAAGTGTGTTTTTTGTTCGGAAAAATTACATACGAACGATAACAGAACTACCAGCTGGTGCACAAACATGGTTTTGTTGTTGTTCCATTGATTTAATTAAATGATTATTCTCTTCGATTAATGAGATTAATTTCGCTAATTGACTTTCAAGACTTGCGATACGCTGCATCATATATTGTGAATCATGATGCAGTGTATTTCTTACGGGATGTGGGGAATACACATATTGTTGATTTATATTTGGATTCCAGTGAGGATGCATTTAAACCTTTCCTCCTTCAATAAATTACGAAGCTTTTTTATAGTAAATGCCTATGTATAATTAATGGTTACTTGAAATTTTATTATGATAAAAGGAGTATGTACAGAAAATGGAAAATATTATTATGTGAAGTTAAGGTACATTTTTTGGAAATATTCAAGTGAGGTAGTGAATATATTAATACATTCAAGTAAATGTATGTTATTTAGGGAGAAATGATGGGAGGAGATGCAATTTTGGCTAAAAATAATAAAAGAAATGAAGCCTTGGCAATAGGTATCGGTATAGGGGTTGTAATCGGTGTGTTTCAAGGGTTTTTTACTAATAATTTGGTAATCGGAATTGTGATAGGAATCGTAATTGGCGTTGCATTTTTGAAGAAAAAGTGAGTATTAAAATCATTTCAAAAATTACCCCGTTAAATGGATTTTCGGAATATAAATCCTGTTTTTCCTTTTTTTATGATATTATAAATAAAAAGGATGGTGATGGATATGTCAACAAACAATCAAGTAGAACAAAACTGCTTTATTTGCGAAAAACATAGAGGAAACATAATAGTTCCAGGTGGAGCTATATACGAAGATGAACTCGTTTACGTAGGACATGTCCACTGGGATAGTGAAGAAACATACCTCGGTTATGTAATGATAGATATAAAAAGACATGTACCTGGTCTTGCTGAACTAACAGATGAAGAAGCGAAAGCGTTCGGACTTATAACAAGTAGAGTAAGTAAAGCGCTAAAAGAAAGTGAAGGTGCAGAACATATTTACACTTTTGTTTCAGGGAATGGTGTACCACATACGCATATGCACATTATACCGCGTTATCCAAATACACCCAAAGAGTTTTGGTCACCGACTGAAGTAGCGAAATGGACTGGTGCACCATATGGTGACGCAGAAAAAATCAAAAAACTATGCGAAAGTATATGGTGAGTGAATATGCATACAACAAATAATAGACAATGTTCATGGATTGGAAATAAGAAGATGTGTTTAGACGAAGTTTCAGTAAAACAATATGGTGATATCGTACTCGGTGCATATGGCGGGAATATAAGTGCTGGAGCAAAAAAGAATGAAGATGGTGCGTTAGTTTGGTCGAATGGTGATTGGGAATTTGCAGCTATTTTAGATGGACATAATAGTGCGGAAAGTGTTGATTTAGTAGTAAATACAATCCAAAAAGAATATGAACATATAAAAGCAATGTTGAATGAATCGATTGATACAGTATTTCGATCGGTTGAAAATCATCTACTTACAATCTTTAAATCCCCCTCATTTAAAGAAAAGTGCAAAAAAGTAAAAGGTGAAACAGCGTGCTTAATATGTGTAAGAAAAGAAAACTACATATGGTGGTTATCTATTGGTGATTGTTTAGTTTATGTATTTCATGAAGAGTTACATAAGTTAGGACAATATGCATTAAATCAACGCCATTTTTACGAATGGATTGGAAATGTAAATACATTTCATTTACCAGTCCCTTGCTATTCAACAGGAATTCGTGAATTACGTGCTGGAAAGAATCGAATTGTAATGGTTACAGATGGGGTATTAGAATGCGGGGAACGTCATTATGAAACACCATTGAATCTGTATAATGATATGAATAGAAATAATATAGAACTTGAAGAAAGTGTTCATCATGTATTAGAGCAAGTTCATCATCAATTCGGACGAGATAGTGCGACAATTATTAGTTGGGACGTTGAAAACAAAGAGAATGCTACTTATCCGAGTGATCAACCGGATAAAAGGTAAAGGAGGAGACATCACTGCTTTTAGTTAAAGGGATTTTATTAGTATTATGGATCATATTATTAGTTATTTTGGAAAAAGTAGTGAGAAAAAAATTAAATATACCGAAACAAACTGACTGGAATAGTAAATATGTAAACAACGCTCATAAATGGGGCATTAGGGCTCTTATCATTTCTTATATAATAGTAACGATGATATGTGCCACTTTAAATCCTATTTATATTAGTAATTTACCCATATTATTTTTAATAACTTTATACTGCTTTCAATCATATATGGAGTGGAAATATGATAAAGAGTCGAGGGAATATGTCATTTCTTTAGGAACAGTTCCATTATTAATAATAACAGGAATTATGATTAATCTATTCTTTTATAACTATTGGATTTAATCATATGCGGAATGAATGGGGAGACAAATGAAAAATCCTAAATTACGTGCTGAAGTAATGATTTTAAATGAAGACCATTCTAAAGTGCTTGTTCAATGTGATTTAAGGGGAACATTTTATCGTTTTCCAGGCGGTTCTATTGAATTTGGTGAAACATCAAAAGAAGCAATAATACGAGAATTAATAGAAGAATACGATTTGAAGATTGATGTTCAAGAGTTAGCCGTTGTAAATGAGGATATTTTCAAGTGGAATAACGAAAAAGGACATCATTGCACATTGATGCATTGGGGATCTGTTAAAGAGAGAATAACAAATGAAATAAGAAATAAAGAATATGAGGATATTATATTAACTTGGAAAAGTATAAATGAATTAAAGGAGAAGCCCACATATCCTGAAGGGATTGTAAGTTATTTAGAAGAGAATAACCGAAATATAGTCCACTTTATTTCTAAAAATAAATAAAGTAATAGGAGGGGAACAACAATGAGTACCTCTACAATCTTGATTATTATTATTGGACTGCCTATAGGTGGTTACTTTTTAGAACAGTTTTTAAGAAGAAAGTTGAATGCGGAAAAAAGAGGATTATTTGGATATAAGCATGTGAATAGTTTACATGTAAAATTGGAAATAGGGCTTATGATTATTTATATAATAGGTAGTTGTTATTATATGTTTAAATTTGAAAACTCTAAAATGGCTTATGTTATGTTCACTTATTTAGGGATATCATTGACTTTAAGAGCATGGATGGAATGGAAGTATGATAGAGAATCAAAAGAATATATACTTTCAATAACGGGAATGGTTGCATTTATATTGATGCTCTCAATACTAGTTTATTTCGTTCCACCTGCTGCATAATAAGGTGATTATTAATGGTACAAATCAAGAGTTAACTAATTAATAAGAAACCATTGAGTAGTAAATGGTTTCTTATTTAAATTTATCATTTATTTTAGCTAAAATGGATGTAACGAAATTTGTTTTATCCTCTGCATATTGATGTTTTTCATTAGGATTAGCTTGTGAAAGTTGAACCGTTAACTGTTCATACTGTATACGAGAAGTTTTATTGTCAATTAAGTAATCTCTGAATTGTAATTGTTCTATTAAATATGTATTGCCTTGTTCATATATATGAATTTGATGAGTTCGTGGTTCTCCTTTATTAAAATAATATCGTTCAGGCAGTACATCTTTTCTGTATTTATAGTTTAGTAGTTCTAACTTTTTTATACATGTTAAACCGTCCGTATAATTTTCTAGTTCGATTGCAATATCAATAATTGGCTTTGCACTTAAATGTGGAATAGAGGTACTACCAATATGGTGTATCGCTAAAATATGTTTGCCAATTTGTTCTTCAATGAGTTGTTTTTCTTTCATAAACTCAATTTGCCATTCTTCAGTCCATGGAACTAAAAACACTTTTCCAAACGGTAAACCTAACATTTGATTAGCACCTCTTTCAAAATGTTATCAAAAAAGTAAACTACATTTTCTTAAAGCTTCTCAAAACAAGGTATTCCCACAATCTCCAAGGAAGAATCTTCTTCGCAAAGATCATAAATTTTACACCTTTTCCAATCGGATATCGTAATTTCGTACGCTTAGATTCAGCAATCTCTACAATTTTATTAGCAACATCTATCGGATTACCAAATGTATCACTGCCGCTATTAATATGTTTTTGTATTTTAACCATATATTCTTTGTAAGGAGAAGGTCTATCAGATTGGTTTGTAGCTAGTTGTTTACCAACTTCCCAAATATTTGTGTTATAAGAACCAGGTTCAATTAAAGCAACATCTATTCCGAACGGTTTTACTTCTAAACGAAGTGATTCACTCCAGCCTTCTAACGCATATTTTGAAGAAACGTAAGGGGATAGACCAGGGAATCCAACTTGACCACTAATGCTGCTTATATTAATGATTTTCCCACTTTTTTGTACTCTCATATAAGGTAATACAAGTTGAGTAATTGATACAGCTCCAAAAAGGTTCGTTTCAAATTGTTTACGGTATTCCTCTACTGGAATTTCTTCTACAAAGCCCCCATTTGCATATCCTGCATTATTAATCAGTAGGTCTACTCTGTTTATTTCTTTTAAATATAATTGAAAGTTATGTATAGAATTTTGATTGGTTACATCTAATTGTTGAACTGTTATGTTTTGTTGTAAGTTGAGTTGAGTAGCTTGAGATATTAAAACTTCTCGTTTATTAAGGTTTCGCATTGTAGCTATGACTAAATAGTCTTTTTTCGCAAGCTCAAGTGTTGTTAAAAGACCGAAACCACTTGAAGCCCCAGTTATAACTGCGATTTTTTTATCCATTTTCCGCCAGCTTTCTTTTTCTTTTATCATAACGAGTTATGGGGATAAAATCTATTTATTGTATAAAGATATTTGTTATAATTGAAAATGGTTATCAATTAAATTTAGTTTTCACATAAAAGGAGTGTGGATTTCATGGAGACTAACGGTTTTCATGATATTTTTCATAAATACTTTCATGGTTTACAAGTTGTAGAGGAAAGGCATATGAATATGCCCAAAACAATAGGTAAGGGTGAAATACGAAGATGGACTTCATTTTCAGGAATGGAAATTGTGTTATCAAATTATCAATTTCATAAAAATTATCGCATCCAGTTTGCATCTGATGCAGCAATGGTTGAGCTTAATTTTTGTTTACAAGGGTTCGGAGAAGTGCAAGTTGGTCATTCCGCGTATGAATTAATGACTGGAAATAGTTATTTATATTTTATGAATGATTTTGATGTGTTATTTGAATATGAAAAAGAAAGGCCTCTATATTCATTAGCAATTGGGATTCCTGTACAATTATTTAATCATTTCATGATGAATAATGCTATTGAAAAAAGTCTTGATTTTCATTCTATATTAGGAAATCAATCTTTTAAAAAGTTTCAAAATCCAATTGATTCTATAACATCTAATCTTATTAAGAAAATGATAGAGCCTCCCCAAAAGGATCGTATTAGTCAACTAGAATTAGAAAGTAAAGCGCTCGAATTGCTTTCTATACATTTTGGGAGAGTGTTGCTTAATGATTGTGACGCAAATAAAAGGAGTCAATTATCAAAAAAGGATTTGAATAAAATAAAACAGGCTGAAGAAATTTTACTTCAACGAATGGAATCACCCCCATCATTATTAGAATTGGCTAAAATAGTAGGATTAAATGATTATAAATTAAAAATTGGATTTAAAGAATTATTTGGGATGTCCACATTTGCATATTTACGAGAAAAACGTATGGAACATGCGATAGATTTACTACGTTCGGGAAATAGTAATGTGACCGAAACGGCATTTGCAGTTGGGTACAATAATGTCAGTCATTTTTCAGAGTTATTTCGTAAAAAGTATGGAATGAATCCATCAAAACTTTTACGTATTTATTAACGTAAAACAGGAATAATCCGCTATACCGTAAATTCCTCCGTTATTTGGTAGTTGCTTTTTGTAATGGTCATTATAATTACAAACAACATCCAATTGGAAATAATTTTTTATGGAGGAATTTAAATGAAAGAGCGGAATGAAAGTCATTTTTGGCTATTTGTATTAACAGGGATGTTTCTTATTATAACAACAACCGGTTTTGCACGTATGGCATATGGAATTATATTGCCATTTATGCAAGAGGGACTTCATTTATCTACAGCTCAATCAGGTATGTTAGGAACAATACTTTTTTTAGGATATTTATTAACTGTAGGAACATCTGGAATATTTACTATCCGTTTCGGCGCAAAATCCGTTTTATTAATAGGGAGTTGGCTTGTTGTTGTAAGCTTATTGGGATTAGCCTTTGTTTATTCATTTTGGCTAGTCGCTATTTGTATGCTATGTGCTGGAGCTGGTAGTGCTTTAGTATATACACCACTCATGTCAATAACGGTAGGATGGTTTCCGGACAAAAGAGGAACTGTAATGGGGCTGTTATTAAGCGGTGCTGGCATAGGTATGTTATTTAGTGGAATAATTGTTCCTTATGTAGTACGTACATTTCCTGCGTACAGTTGGCGTGGTGTATGGTTTTTGTTTGGGGTTATTACATGTATCGTAGTATGTATCGCTTCAATTATTTTGAAAAATCCTGATGTAACCGAAGATGAGGAAAAAGGGAATTATAAATCGTTTTTATGGAAAACAAAAGAACTATATGTTATTGCATGGATGTATTTTATTGTGGGCATTGTTTACTTAATTCCGAATTTATATCAAACTAGTTTTATGATTGATAGTGGTATTTCGGCAGCGATGTCAGGAACTATTTATGCAATTGCCGGTATGTTTTCAATAGTAGGAGCTCCTATCTGGGGATTGATTTCAGATCGGATTGGCATAAAGAAAACGTTATGTATTGCACTTATATTAGCTGTAATAGGTGATGTGGTGCCAATCCTTTTTGAAAACATAATGGGTTTTATCGTATCGGCAATAATTTGGGGTTCTAGCCTCGGTGGTATCCTTTTATTAATACAAGTTGCAGCATCAAAGCAAGTATCCCAAAAGTATGTATCGATGGCAATTAGTTTTATATCTGTTTTTTATGCAGTTGGTCAAATGATTGGACCAGGACTTGCAGGCTGGATTATTGAAACAAGTGGTTATACAGCTGCTTATGGATTAGGTGCGTTCGGTTTCTTTATATGTATATGTATGGGATTGCGTTTAAAAAGAGGAAATCTTACAAACTCAGCGTATTTAGAGAAGTGAGTATTGTCATGAAATGAATCTTTTTAAAGGGAGGACGTAAAGTGGTACATGTGAAAGATGTATTAGCAGATCAATTATTAGCGAATGCAAACGATCCTAGTTGGTATATTCCATTTTCAGATGCAGTGAAAGATCTACCTGAGAGAGAAGCTTTCTGGAAACCGAATGAAGAGAGTAATAGTATAGCTGAAATTGTACAACATTTACTGTATTGGAATTCAACGTGGCAAACTAGGTACAAAGAATCGAATGTGGATGCCGTGCCCGCTATTGGTGATAATAACAAAAGTTTTATGCTTTCAAATAATCAAACCTTCGATGAGTTGAGAGAAAAACTACTAGAGAAACTGTTACAATGGCAAAAGCTTATAAATGAAGAGAAGGTGGAAAGTGATGTAGTTGGATTTTCTGTTTCCGCAAAGTGGTGGGAAATATTGGCGAATGTAACAACTCATAATGCTTATCATATTGGTCAAATTATTTACATCCGGAAGTTACAGAAGAGTTTTGAGAATGAATAAGATAATAATTCTCAAATTAGGTGAACAAAAGTGGACAAAACGAGACATATGTCTCATTTTGTCCACTTTTTTATTATGAAAGAAATGAGAAAACCCATGAAATCAAGGATTAGAATTTGGCACAGTACTTGCAATATAAAAGATGAACAAGAAAATAGGAGGGCTGGACATGTTAAAAACAACTGAAAGTAAAGGGAATGAAATTACGAAAGAACAAGCTCGTTGGATGTATGAAAAAATGTTAGAGATTCGTAAGTTTGAAGACAAGGTGCATGAATTGTTCGCGCAAGGCGTTCTGCCAGGTTTCGTTCATTTATACGCTGGTGAAGAAGCAGTAGCAGTTGGTGTATGTGCCCACTTAACAGATAGTGACAGTATTACAAGTACGCATAGAGGACATGGACATTGTATCGCAAAAGGCTGTGATTTAAACGGGATGATGGCTGAACTTTTCGGGAAAGTGACAGGGTTATGTAAAGGTAAAGGCGGTTCCATGCATATTGCCGATTTAAATAAAGGAATGCTTGGTGCAAATGGGATTGTAGGCGGAGGTTTTCCACTTGCTTGCGGCTCAGCATTAACAGCTAAATATAAAGGAACGAAAGATGTAAGTGTTTGCTTCTTCGGTGACGGAGCAAATAATGAAGGAACATTCCATGAAGGGGTTAATTTAGCAGCGATTTGGAAGTTACCAGTTATTTTTATCGCAGAAAATAACGGTTACGGTGAAGCAACGACATTTGAATATGCTTCTAGTTGTAACTCTATTGCTGATCGTGCAAAAGCATATAACATTCCGGGTGTTCAAGTAGATGGAAAAGATCTATTAGCAGTATATAAAGCGGCGGAAGAGGCTGTTGAGCGTGCACGTAATGGCGGTGGCCCAACTTTAATTGAATGCATGACATATCGTAATTACGGTCATTTTGAAGGAGAAGCACAAACGTATAAAACAGCGGAAGAAAAAGAAGAACATTTAAATGAAAAAGATGCGATTGTGCATTTCCGCAAGCATTTAATTCATGAAGCTTTATTAACGGAATCCGAACTTGTGGATATGGAAAAGGCAGTAGATGAAGCAGTGCAAAGATCGATTGAATTTAGTGAAAATAGTCCATATCCAGAGGATGAAGAATTATTAAAAGATGTATACGTTTCTTACAAATAAGAGGAGGGTGAAAAATAATGACTAGAACAGTAAGTATGTCAACTGCAATTAATGAAGCGATGAAAGTTTCAATGCGTCGTGATGAAAATGTAATTTTGATAGGAGAAGACGTTGCAGGAGGTGCACAAGTTGATCACTTGCAAGATGATGAAGCATGGGGCGGTGTTCTTGGTGTTACGAAAGGACTTGTACAAGAATTTGGCCGAAATCGTATTTTAGATACTCCAATTTCTGAAGCTGGTTATATGGGAGCAGCGATGGCAGCTGCGGCAACAGGATTACGTCCGATTGCTGAATTAATGTTTAATGACTTTATCGGTAGTTGTCTTGATCAAATATTAAACCAAGGTGCAAAATTCCGTTATATGTTCGGTGGTAAAGCGAAAGTACCAGTTACAGTACGTACGATGCATGGTGCTGGTTTTAGTGCAGCAGCGCAGCATTCACAAAGTTTATATGCTTTATTTACGAGCATTCCAGGTATAAAAGTCGTCGTTCCTTCTACTCCGTATGACGCAAAAGGCTTATTATTGGCGGCAATTGAAGATGATGATCCAGTAATCTTCTTTGAAGATAAAACACTTTACAATATGAAAGGTGAAGTGCCAGAAGGGTACTATACAATTCCTTTAGGAAAAGCAGATATTAAACGTGAAGGTTCTGATGTAACAATCGTCGCAATTGGAAAACAAGTTCATACAGCACTTGCAGCTGCAAAGCAATTATCGAAAAAGGGACTCGAAGTAGAAGTAATCGATCCACGTTCTTTATCACCGCTGGATGAAGATACGATTTTAGCATCTGTTGAAAAAACGAATCGCCTGATTGTTATTGACGAAGCAAATCCAAGATGTAGTATCGCAACAGATATTGCAGCAATTGTAGCGGATAAAGGATTCGATTTGTTAGATGCACCAATTAAACGAATTACAGCACCACATACACCAGTTCCGTTCTCACCACCACTTGAAAAGTTATATTTACCAACGCCGGAGAAAGTAATTGAAACTGTATCAGAAATGATCGGAGACCAATCTTTATTACATGTGTAATGAAACGATTAGAAGGGAGAGAGAACTATGGCTGTAGAAGTTGTAATGCCAAAGTTAGGTATGGCGATGAAAGAAGGTATTATTACGAGCTGGAATATTAAAGCAGGTGATAATGTAGAAAAAGGTGAACTAATTGCTAGTATTAACTCAGAAAAAATCGAAACGGAAATAGAAGCACCAGCTGATGGAACTGTTCTTGACATAGCTGTAAGTGAAGATGAGGGAGTTCCACCTGGCACTGTAATTTGCTATATCGGTAAACCGAGCGAAAAAGTAGATGTCTATGAAAGTACAAATGTTGAAGAAGAGAAAACACCGAATCCAGAACCTAAAATTTTACAACATGCAGAACAATATGCGATAGATGTGACGAAGCAAAGAGTCAAAATATCTCCTGTTGCGAAGAAAATTGCAAAAACTGAAAATCTTGATATTAGATCATTAATTGGTACAGGTCCTGGCGGAAGAATTACAAAGGTAGATGTTTTAAAGGCACTTGAGGAAAGAGTTACAATTCCAGAAATACTTGAACAAGAGGGAAGTAAAGTCATTCCTGTTACTGGTATGCGGAAAGCAATCGCAAACCGTATGCATACAAGCTTACAAAATAGTGCGCAATTAACATTAACGATGAAAGTAGATGTGACAGATTTAGTTGCTTTACATAAAGACATAGCGGAAGTTGTACAAAAACGATACGATAACAAACTAACCATTACGGATTTCGTTTCTCGCGCTGTTGTATTAGCACTTGCGGAGCATAAAGAAATGAACAGCGCTTATATAGATGATGCAATTCATCAATTTGAACATGTTCATTTAGGCATGGCAGTCGCGTTAGAAAAAGGATTAGTCGTTCCGGCTATTCGCTTTGCTAATCATTTATCTTTAGTAGAGTTATCTAAAGAAATTAAAAATGTGGCACAAAAGGCACGAGCAGGCAGTTTAAATAGTGATGATATGCAAGGAACAACCTTTACAATTAGTAATTTAGGTAGCTTCGGTATTGAATATTTTACGCCGGTATTAAATACACCTGAGACTGGTATTTTAGGTGTTGGTGCAATTGAACATGTCCCTGTATATAAAGGGAAAAAATTAAGAAAAGGAAGTATGTTACCTTTAAGTTTAACATTCGATCATCGTGTACTAGACGGTGCACCAGCAGCTGCATTTTTACGCACAATTAAACGTTATTTAGAAGAATCTGTAACAATTCTTTTATAAAGAGAAGGTGAGAGAATGAGTAAATTAGTCGTTATTGGAGGCGGACCTGCTGGCTATGTAGCAGCAATTACCGCGGCTCAAAATGGGAAAGATGTCACTCTTATTGATGAAGCGGATCTTGGCGGGACTTGTTTAAATGTTGGTTGTATGCCTACGAAATCATTGTTAGAAAGTGCAGAAGTGCATGACATTGTGAGAAAAGCGAATCATTATGGAATTGCACTTAACAATGGAAGTATATCAATTGATTGGAAGCAAATACAGGCGAGGAAATCACAAATCGTAACGCAGCTCGTCCAAGGAATTCAATATTTAATGAAGAAAAATAAAATAAAAGTTATACAAGGTAAAGCGAATTTTGAAACGGATCACCGAGTACGAGTTACAAACGATAATAAAGAGGATGTAGTAGATGGAGAACAGTTCATTATAGCGGCAGGATCAGAACCGACTGAATTACCTTTTGCTCCATTTGATGGGAAGTGGATTTTAAATAGTAGCCATGCAATGTCCCTAGAAAGTATACCAAAATCATTACTAATCGTTGGCGGTGGTGTAATAGGTTGCGAGTTTGCAAGTATTTATAGTCGTCTTGGAACAAAAGTTACGATTGTTGAAAGGGCATCGCAATTATTACCTGGTGAAGATGAAGATATCGCACATATTTTAAGAGATAAACTAGAAAATGATGGCGCAGAAATATTTACAGGAGCTGCTTTAAAAGGATTAAATAATTATAAGAAGCAAGCTTCATTTGAATATGAAGGAAGTATCCAAGAAGCCAATCCGGAATATGTTATCGTTTCTGTCGGCCGAAAACCACGTGTACAAGAATTAGGTTTAGAAAAAGCAGGTATTCAATTTTTAAATAAAGGAATTTCTGTGAATGAACATATGCAAACAAACAGATCACATATTTACGCAGCAGGTGATGTGATTGGTGGAATACAACTTGCTCACGTTGCCTTCCATGAAGGGATGACAGCAGCATTACATGCGAGCGGAGAAGATGTAAAAGTTAACTATCATGCAGTACCTCGATGTATATACACATCCCCAGAAATCGCAAGTGTTGGTTTAAGCGAAAAAGATGCAAGAGAACAATATGGTGATATTCTTATCGGAGAATTTCCTTTTACAGCGAACGGAAAAGCGCTTATTATTGGAGAACAAACGGGTAAAGTAAAAGTTATTGTGGAACCTAAATATCAAGAAATTGTTGGGATTTCTATTATCGGTCCTCGTGCAACGGAACTAATCGGACAAGGAACTGTAATGATTCATACAGAAGTTACCGCTGATATTATGAGAGATTATATTGCAGCACATCCAACTTTATCTGAAGCGATTCATGAAGCGTTATTACAAGCTATAGGACATGCTGTACATGCTTAAATGAAAATATAATAAACCACTATTCTCTAAATGAATGAGAGAATAGTGGTTTGGATTTTTATAGAAGAAATTAAATAACTTTTTACTTTTTAACGTCAATCGCTGAAGTAATATCGTTCCAATCAGCAGCTAAATTAGCAGTTTTACCGTACCAATCAGCATGTTTGAATACAACACCTTTTCCATATCCTTGTGTTGAAGTATGCTCCCAAAGTGTCGTTGAATAACTTGCTGAAGGCGATGCTGTACTTACAGAAGAAATTCTGTCATTCCAGCTAGAAGGCAAGTTTTTAAAACCGCTGCTCCAGTAAATATATTGGCCACCTTTATCTTTATGTTCATAAAAATCAGTACTACCAGCACCGCTACCTAAAGGATTAATTTTATTTTTAAGCGCTTTTTTATCCTTTTCAACATAAGCATCCAATGTTTCTCTACTAGTAAACCCGTAAGCTAACCAATCTCCATTTTCATTTTGCTCAGGTAGGACCATAGTAATTTGGATGTCTTTTTTCTCCTGCTCGCTTAATTTTGCAAAAGAAGTAACATTTTGTTCATCAACTTTTAAATAATCAAATGATTTAATTACATTACTTTTTTCTTCAGCACTTGCTACTCCTAGTCCTCCAGTGAATGCAAATCCCGCTACTAGTGTACCTGCTACTAATTTCTTCAACATATAACCATCCCTTTTTGTTTAGATTTTGTACAGGTGAAACTTTGTACTAGTAAAATGTATTCTAATTATTAACTATTGTAAATATTCTGAAGTTTTAGAAATAAAAGGCGGAATATTTACAGTTTTGCATTTTTTCTTTAGAAAAAATAGTTATTGGAATGATATAATAAATAGATGTATTGCTTTTGTTGGATGTTAAAATGTTTTAGGAGGGAAGCGATTGAAGTATTTCAATAAAGATTGGTATAAAGAAATGCAAGTATCTGGATTTTTAATTTTCCCAGAAACAGTAGAAGAATGGGAAGAGTTGTTGCGAGAGAGCAAAAAGATAGGAATGGATTACAAGCAAGGTTTAAGAGAAGACGTGGAAGAAAAGAAAGAAGATCTATTAAAGTGTCTACCTAAGTCATTACATCCATACATTCATGAAAATACAATTAATTCAGAATACCCATCGGAAAAATTAAAGAAACTTACGCTTGAGTGGACAGTAGATTATGAGAAAAGAATGAGTGATTTAGAACAAGCGTATTTAGATAATTATAATACTATAAAAGAAAAGCTTGCGCAGAATGTCGTTCAACTACATGAATACTCACTACATGACAGTGTAGTCAAATCAGTAGAAAGAAGGTCAGAAGATAAGCTAATAATAACTTTAGATTGCAGTGGTACTTTCAGTGAATTTGATAAACTGCAAGTAACTTTTATAGGGGTAACGAAATGTTCTATTCCGGAAGATTTTGAAGGTGCTTGGTGGTTATGTCATGAAATAGATCTTACTAATGAAGGGTTCGAATTGGGTGTTTTATTTGATTGCCCATTTGAAGAAGTGACAATTTGTGCAAAAGACGTATTGCTTGAGATAGGTAACTAGTAAACTTTATAACTTTACAAACAAAAAAACAGTCTTATAAGACTGTTTTTTATTTAGATGCTAAATTATCAAGTTTCCAATAAGTATCTGTTAACGGCGCAGCTTTGCTATCTATGTATAAATACATATTATTTAAATCTTTTGGAGAAGCTTTCATATTAAATACAATGTCGGTAGTTAAAGAAAACTCAGAAGGAACCTTTTTAGCATTTTCATTTTGTATAACTTCACCTTCGTGTTTTTCACCTGTTTTTTCATCTTTTATGAAATATTTTATTTCTGAAAGATCTATCGTTTGTCCGTCAGCACGAGCATTATTCATAGTAACACGAGCTGTGAGACGCCACTCTTTGTCTATTTTTTCGAATTTAGCATTTTCAACAGTTGCTCTATAGTATTCATTTTTATATATTTCCCCATAATGCATTGCATCCTTTTCAAGAGCGCTCTTTTCTTGTTTTGGTGTAGTACTACCATTACATCCTACCATTATTCCTGTAAATAATAATGCTGTACAAGTTACTTTAATTATAGATTTCATAATAATTCCTTTCTGTGTTAAAAAGTAAAACATAGGAATAATTTTACATCAATAGGAAGTTAAATGGAAGTATGTTTGTGAAATATACAAATATACATTTATTTCGTTATAAAGTTAATGGTATAGAAAGAGGGAAAAAGCTGAATAAAACGGAGTGAATAAGAATTGAAAATATTGTAAAACGGAAGAGACATGCATATAATTAAAATAAGGATGAGATTTCAGAATCTTCAATAACGGCGGTGGGTATATGTTTACTGAAGAGCGTAGAGAGAAAATTTTGGAGTTACTTAAGAAAGGTGGAAGGGTAATTGCTAAAGATCTTGCGGAAAGTTTCGATATGTCTATTGATTCTATAAGAAGAGATTTGTCTATTATGGAGAAGGATGGCTTGTTAAAAAGAACACATGGAGGTGCAATCGAACTTACGCGAGTGAGAAACTTAGCTGCCGAACCAACGAAACGTTATCGTGATAGTTCAATAGAGGAAGATGCGATTGCGAAAGTTGCTGTATCCTACATACAAGAAGGCGATTCCGTTTTTATTGGCGGGGCTTCTACTCATTATGCTATGTTAAAATACTTACCTGAAATGTCATTTACAGTGATTACGAATTCTTTAGAAATTGCTAGTACCTTACGGGAATATAAGAACATTGATACATACTTAATTGGTGGAAAGGTGAAACCATCAGGGAATATGACAGATACAATTGCCTCTGAAATGATAAGTAGATTATCTATTGATCTTTATTTCTCTACAGGTGGGGGCATTTCATTGAATGGTATAAGTACTGCAACGCCGGAAGTTGCTTATTTTGGAAAAACAGTAAGTAAAATTGCTAGAAGAAACATTTGTTTAGCTCCTCATAATAAACTCGGAATAGACTGCTTTATTAAAGGAGAGTCACTAATAGAAATTGACCTTATAATAACAGATGAAGAGGCTAGTAAAGAAACGATTCAACAATTTGAGAAACAAGGTAAAGAAATTATAATAGCGTCAATAACCCCCATTTAAAAGGAGTTTGAAATGATTATAAAAGGACAAGAGTTTCATATAAATGGATTAACTTTTACAATTCGTTCTACAGCTGAAACGGATGCTGAGCAGTTATCGGAAATTAGAGCTCAGATCGATGGCGAAACTGAAAATATGGATAGAGAAGCTGGAGAGGGATTTATAGATAAGATAGGTTTTCAAAAAATAATAAAAACAGATAGTGAAGAGACGAAAAATCTCTTTTTAGTTGCAGAAGTGGACAAGCGAATCGTGGGATTTTCAAGATGTGAAGGATCAAATTTGAAGAGATTAACTCATAAAGTAGAATTTGGTGTTTGTATTTTAAGAGAGTTTTGGGGATATAGAATTGGTAAAAGTCTCTTGCAACAATCTATTCAGTGGGCTGATGAAAATGAAGTGAAAAAGATATCATTACAAGTGCTAGAGACAAATGAAAAAGCTATTCAACTTTATAAAAAATTAGGTTTTGAAGTAGAAGGTATTTTGAAAAATGACAAAAAGCTGTCGGATGGGAAGTATTATAATACGGTTGTAATGGGAAGATTCATAAAAGAGGTGTAGTGGGATGTTTTACAGAAGAAAGTACTATATAGTAAAAAATGAATTTGTAGAAATATTTAATGAGCATTTTACTAACACAAACTTACCTAACCAGTTAAAGCATGGTTCCAGGCTAATAGGACGCTGGATGAAAGATAATAATGATGGTACAACTGAAATATTCGCCATATGGGAATATGATAGTTATAAACAGTATAAAGAAATTGAATCGAAAATTAGAAGCGACGAGATGCATATTAAAAGAATACATGATTGGTATGAAAAACATGGCGGAAGAGAATATGTTTTTCAGAAGTACATATTAGAGTTAAAAAATGAAGAGTTAGTATGTACTGTAAAGTGATAGAGGAGTGAGAGATTATGAGAATTAAAACAAAATTATATTTTAGTTTAGCTTCTACCATTTTATTTGCAATAACGGTCATAGTTTTCTTTATAAATGATACTCCACAAAAGTGGTTTTGGTTATGTATTTTCTTTGCGTCTATTATACAAAATATAGTTTTACTAAAAAAGAATAAAGAAGTGCATTAAGATATTCGAATTATTAACATATTTGTGTCGTCTTTCTAGTTTTATTGAAAACGCTTTTATTCAGTTTTATAATAAAAGTATGTTTTTACAAATCTCCAAAATAATGAATAGGGAGATGATACAATGTTAGCTTCACCGTTTTACTTACATACATGGAAAAAGTTTGTTGATGAAGGAATCCTTGATTCGAACCGTATGAACGAAAGAATTTCAGAGTCATGGCATCGATGTAAACAAGCAAATGTGAATCCTCATATGAATAAAGGTCAGAAAATTTTGTCTTCTAATGTTTTTCAAGATCAAAAGAAAAAGAGTGAAATCTTCCTTGATATAGCAATACCTCAATTACAAAATATGAGGAAAACCATTGATGAGCTGCAAATGATGGCATTATTAATTGATCCAAACGGTTACGTTCTATCGTTAAGTGGAAATCAACAAACGTTAAAACGAGCGAAACATATTAATTTCATTGAAGGTGTGAAATGGACGGAAGCAGCTGTTGGTACAAATGCGATAGGAACCGCGTTACAGATTGAAGAGGCTATTATGATAAGTGGTACAGAGCATTATTCTATCGCATCTCATAGCTGGAGCTGTGCGGCCGCTCCCATTCATAATGATGATGGGAAATTAATTGGAGTTCTAGATTTCTCCTGTCCAATTGAATTTTCACATCCATATATGCTAGGGATGGTAACTTCGATTGCACATGCGATTGAACGTGAATGTAGTATTCGAGTGCATCAAAACGAACTACACTTAATCCATCGTTTTTTAGATGTAATTGACAGTGATGAACAGGTTGTTATATGTAATCATCGTGATGTTATCGTTTCTGCTAGTAAGAGGATTCGGGAACGTGTTTCTAATTGGTCACGAATGAAACTTGAAGTTTTAATGCAATATGGATTGAAATCTAAATTAGAAGTACCGGTATATAGTAATGAAAGAATGATCGGGAAATGTATTTATGTAAAGGAAAATAAACAAGGAAATGTATTTTCAACTTCTCCATTTATAAACGGAATTACTTTCCCTGGAGTTATTGGGACAAGCAATGCATTTCAACATACTTTAGAAGAAATTAAGCTTGTATCTCCAACTGACGCTAGTGTATATGTTTGTGGTGAAACAGGTGTAGGGAAAGAATATGTAGCGAGAGCGATTCATGAAAATAGTCCAAGAAAAAATGGTCCTTTTATAGCTGTTAACTGTGGTTCATTGCCGAAAGAATTAATGGAAAGTGAATTGTTCGGTTATGTTGAAGGAGCGTTTACAGGTGCACGGCGCCAAGGATATAAAGGGAAATTCGAACAAGCAGACGGAGGGACAATATTTTTAGACGAAATTGGTGAAGTACCGCCAGAGATGCAAGTCGCATTATTGCGTGTTTTACAAGAACGAACAGTAACCCCAATTGGTAGTTCAAAAGAGGTACCAGTAAATATTCGTATTATTACTGCGACACATAAAGATTTACTGAGATTAGTAGAAGAAGGGAAATTCCGTCAAGATTTATATTATCGTTTACATGTATATCCGCTATATGTTCCATCGTTAATGGAAAGAAAAGAGGATATTCCATACTTCATACAACATTTTTGTGAACAAAAAGATTGGAAGGTTGTATTTCCAAAAAGTATTTGTAATCAATTTTCTCAGCATACATGGCCCGGAAATATTCGAGAGTTACTAAATGTATTAGAACGTATTTACATTTTGTCGCAAGGTCAGGAAATATGCGAAAAACAAATTTCTTTTTTATTACAAACCATGATGGGAAATCAACATCAACTTGCATTGCAAGTAGAAAATAAAACGGAGCATACATTAAATTTCCGTGAAAAAATACAGCGTGATAGCATGATTGAAGCGCTAGAAAAGACGAACGGAAATGTTTCATTAGCTGCAAAATTGTTAGATGTACCTCGAAGTACATTTTATAAGCGAATGCAAAAATATAAGCTATAAAGTAGATTTTTGTAATCTACTTTTTCTTTGTGGGCTCATGTTCTGTCGGAATGTGCGCTTGCCGGGGAAATAATAGAATAGTTAGAAAATAATTTTCGGAAGGTGGAATATGTGAAGTATATTGAAATTGGCATCGGAAATAGGTGGTTCGTTCGAACGGAAACTGAAAATAAAGATGGAACTGAATTTGAGGAACAAGGAATTATAAAACCTATTTATTTTGAGTCTTTATATGTACGAATTTGGTTTCGGAAAACGTGTTTTATCTTTGATACGAAAGAAGGGTTTAAGAACGCAAGAAAAAGTAGAGCTGAATATAAGTTTATTGTTGGAATCGTAAGTAGGTTAAAACAATAGAATTAAATAGGGGTGTTTTTATGATTAGAATTACCACATTCATACTCGCTTTTATTGTAATGGGCTATTCTATTTACAGTTGGAATGATGATTCGAAGCAAAGCATGCTTATTTTGCAATTATTATTAGGTTTTATGCTTGCTAGTATGGGGATACAAAATGTTAAGAAGGATGAAAAAAAGAATAAGAATATGGGACTGTTGCTTTTACTTACATCGTTATTTTGTATCATTGTATCTTTAATAAAATATTTAAAATAAACTGTTACTCAACATATCGAGTAACAGTTTATTTTTTTAAGTTTTCTCATTAAAATTCTAGTAGCTGTTTTGCACATTTTTTTAACAATACAAAATCTTTCTGTTATCCAATAAGTAAGTTCAAAAGAGGTGAGAATACATTCTTTTTTCTTACCTTGGAAATATTACTAAAACATTCCTGTTATTTAAAACAACACTTTTAGCATAACCATACCCACATATAGACCATATAATAGCACACTTATATAAATGAGTGTGCTATTTATATAGCCCAGTCGTATACATTTCCGTCAATGTATGTACTATCACTTCTAATTCTAATTTTTTATCATTTTTCACAATTGTCCAAAGAAACATCTCATTCATCGCGAACCAAGCACTAGCTACAATTTCTTTATTTAATTCAGGCTGTGCTAAGCCACCTTCTTGAGAGTATGTAATATCCTGCGCAATACTGTTTATAAAGCGTTCCCGTATCTCGTCCCATTTTTGACGTATCTCTTTTGATAATCCTATAGCTTCTTGAACAACTTGCAATATAGCTCGTTCTTTTTCTGCTAGTTGTAGGAATGCTCTAACTTGATTTTGAATCATTTTATGTGCTTCTTCTTTCGTTTGAGGCGAAAAGGAGCGCTCAGCAATATCATAAAATTGATTCATAACATCTTCCATTAAAACGATGAGGAGATCATCTTTGTTTTTAAAGTATACATATGCCGTTCCATAACCGGTTTCTGCATGTTTAATAATTTGTGTAATTGTCGTTTTTTGAAATCCGTTCTGTATAAAAATAGTGTAACCAGCATGTAATAGTTTCTTCTTTGTCTCTATGGAGCGGTGTTTTCTTGATGAAAGAGTATTGTTTTTCAAAGAATCACCTCTTTATACTGAAATATCTGAAAATATAACTGTATTGTAAAAGAAATTCATATATAAAGTCAACTGACATAATATCATTGACGTTATATCAACTATGGTGATATATTTCAATTAGTTAGAATAAAAAGAAAATTAAAAGAAGGTGACACCATGTATAAAGAACCATTTCAATCAACTTATGAATATGCGCTTGAATGTGATAAACATGATGAACTGAAAGATTTTCAAACTGAATTCTATAAAAAAGAAGGAACAATATATTTAGATGGAAACTCATTAGGACTACTTTCAAAAAGAGCAGAGAAATCGTTACTTACGTTGCTCGATTCATGGAAGGAGTATGGAATTGACGGCTGGACTGAAGGAGAGCATCCGTGGTTTTTCCTTTCGGAGAAATTAGGTGAATTGACAGCGCCTCTTATTGGAGCTTTACCGGAAGAAGTTATTGTAACCGGTTCTACAACGACTAATATACACCAAGTGATTGCGACATTTTATGAGCCGAAAGGAATACGTACAAAAATTCTTGCGGATGAATTAACATTCCCGTCAGATATATATGCACTTCAAAGTCAAATTCGTTTAAAAGGATTAGATCCAGATGAGCATTTAGTACGAGTGAAGAGCCGAGATGGTAGAACACTTTTTGAAGATGATATTATTCGGGAAATGACAGATGATATCGCGTTAATTTTATTACCTTCTGTACTATATAGAAGTGGCCAAATTCTTGATATGAAACGTTTAACAGCCGAAGCACATAAGCGTGGTATTCATATCGGATTCGATTCATGTCATTCAATCGGTTCTATTCCGCATCATTTCAAAGAATGGGATGTTGATTTCGCTATTTGGTGTAATTATAAATATTTAAATGCAGGACCAGGTGGAGTTGGGGGTCTTTATATAAATAAAAAGCATTTTAATAGAATTCCAGGATTATCAGGTTGGTTTAGTTCTAGAAAAGATAAGCAGTTCGATATGGAACATATATTAACAGCTGCTGATCATGCAGGTGCTTATCAAATTGGTACACCGCACGTATTAAGTACTGCACCTTTAATTGGTTCTCTTGAAATATTTAAAGATGCTGGTATAGAACGTTTACGTGAAAAATCGCTACATATTACAAGATACATGCTGGATTTAATTGATCATGAATTAAAAGATTTCGGATTTATAATTGGAAATCCATTAGAGGATGAAAAACGAGGCGGGCACATTTATTTAGAACATGCAGAAGCAGCACGCATATGTAAAGCGCTAAAAGCAAATGGAGTTATCCCTGATTTCCGTGCACCTAATGGAGTTAGACTTGCGCCTGTTGCTTTATACAATACGTATGAGGAAGTATGGAACTCTGTACAAATTTTAAAGAAAATTATGAAAAATGAAGAATATAAAAACTTTGAAAATAAGCGAGAGGTTGTGGCGTAAGCATGAAAACATCGCAGTGGATTGATATTTCACAACCGCTAAATAATGATATCGCGACATGGCCAGGGGATACACCGTTCTCGTATGAAGTTTCATGGTCAAAAGAAAACAGTGGTTCAGTAAATGTCGGAAAGTTAACGATGAGTATCCATACAGGTACTCATATTGATGCACCTTTTCATTTTGATAATGACGGTAAGAAGGTGTTGGATTTAGATATTCAAGTTTATGTTGGCCCAGCGCGAATCATTGACGTTTCTAATCTTGAAAGCATCGGGAAAAAGGAATTAGAAAACTTTCATTTAGAAGGTGTAGAACGATTGTTATTACGTACATCTTCACATGGTAAAGCAAATGAATTCCCAGATGTAATCCCGCATTTACGCGCAGATATTGCAGCCTTTCTTTCTGAAAAGGGAATTCGTTTAATTGGCGTGGATGTACCATCAGTTGATCCATTAGATGATAAAGAATTAGCGGCGCACCATCAATTGTTTAAACATGGCATACACATTTTAGAAAATGTCGTACTAGATCATGTAGCAGACGGTGATTATGAATTAATAGCATTACCACTTGCCTTAACAGATGCAGATGGAAGTCCAGTTCGAGCTGTTATTAGACCAATATAAGTAGAAATGAACACAAAGGGGCGTTTGGCTAATATGAAAGAAAATGAAAAGGTAATTATGGAAAAAGGGATTCATACGGATTTTAAGGAGAATATGACGTATGGAGAGTATTTACAGCTAGATAGCTTATTATCTAGTCAACAAAGATTATCAGATCATCATGATGAAATGTTATTTATCGTTATCCACCAAGCGAGTGAGCTTTGGATGAAACTAATTTTACATGAATTGAATGCTGCAATTGAATCTATTAAACAAGATAAATTACCACCAGCTTTTAAAATGTTAGCACGTGTATCAAAAATTCAGTCGCAAATTATTCAATCTTGGGATATTCTTGCGACATTAACACCATCAGAATATATTGAGTTTCGTGATTCACTTGGTCAGGCTTCAGGTTTTCAATCGTATCAATATCGAATGATTGAATATGCACTTGGTTATAAAACACCACATGCATTAAAGATTTATGAAAAGGACCCAGAATTACATGCTCGTCTTCATAAAGCACTTCATACACCAAGTTTATATGATGTGGCGATACAAGCGCTTGTTAAAGAAGGATTCCCAATTCATAAAGATGTGTTAAATCGTGATATTACGCAGCCTTACGAAGAGGATGCAACTGTAGAAGCGGCTTGGATAGAAGTATATGCGGACGTGCAGAAATATTGGGATTTATATCAGCTTGCAGAGAAATTAATCGATATTGAAGACTGGCTACAACAATGGCGTTTCCGTCATATGAAAACGGTAGAACGAATTATTGGTCATAAAATGGGAACAGGTGGATCTTCTGGCGTATCTTATTTGAAAAGGGTACTTGATCAATGTTTCTTCCCAGAGCTTTGGAATGTTCGCACGAAATTATAAAAAACAAACCTGTCAGTTCATTACTGGCAGGTTTGTTTTTTATTTGAACGCAATTATGTTTTAATGAAAGTTACAAGATATAATAAATTAGGTAATGAATTAATTGGAGGTAAAGTTTTGGATTTCAAGCCACTAGAAAATAAATTTGAAAAGAAAAAAGTAAATACATTTCTCGTTTATCAAAAAGGTGAGTTAACAAGTGAGTATTATAAAACGTTAGAGTGTGAAAATAATCTATTTAAAATAAATTCGATTACAAAAAGCATTGTATCTATATTAATTGGTATTGCAATCGATAAAGGCTATATAAATGATATACATACACCGATTACAAAATGGATTCCAAATATACCAGAAGAAAAAAACGAATTAACAATTTATCATCTATTAACAATGACTACAGGTGAAGATTGGAAAGAGTTCGGAAATGGAGTAGTGTTCCCAAATGATTTTGTAGAATCAGAAAACTGGGTGCAATACATATTAGAAAAACCAATAATTGAAGAACCCGTTACAAAAATGAATTATAACTCAGGGTCTTCGCATTTGCTTAGTTATATTATTCAAGAAGCTACTGGAATGTCGACAGAACAATTTGCAAAAAGATATTTATTTGATCCGTTAGAAATTACCGAATATGAGTGGCGGCAAGATCCTCAAAGCATATATGTTGGTGGATTTGGTATGAAAATGAAATCTAAAGATTTATTAAAAATCGGAATATTATGTTTGCAGAATGGATATTGGCAGGGTAATGAAATTGTATCCTCGAAATGGTTAGAAGAATCAAGTACACCTCTATTTGAAACGTATGAACATGTCGGGGCATATGGATATCACTGGTGGGTATTGAATAACGAAAGATTTCACATACCGTATTGTATGTATTTTGCTATGGGATACGGCGGACAATACATCGTTATCATTCCACAGTTAGAACTGGTAGCAGTTATTAGTAGCCATATGCCAAAACGCGGACTCGTTCCATTGAAATTATTTATTGAGCATGTACAAGAGAATGATAAGTTGATATAAGAAGAGGAGAGAATGTATGAGAGGTGTAAAAACATTAGCTTTATTTAGACTATGTTTAAGTCTTCTAGCATGTAGCGCCATTATTACGCAATTTATAATAAGGGCACAAGTGAAACCGTTCAATCCAGTTAACTTTTTTAGTTTCTTTACGATTGAAAGTAACATCTTAGTTGCATGTATTCTCCTTTTAAGTAGCATTGGAACAGCTACATTCGGTCGATCAGAGCAGTTTAGTATACTTCGTGGTGCCGCAACTGTATATATACTTACGACAGGACTCATTTATTTTTTGCTATTAAGAGGATTAGAAGAATCACTTCAAACCGCAATACCATGGGTGAATACGGTGCTACATTATATCATGCCAATTGCCATGCTTTTAGATTGGATTTTAAATCCACCTAGTAAGAAAATCACTTGGAAACAAGCTGCAAGTTGGCTCTTATTCCCGTTTTTTTACGTTGTGTACAGCTTAATTCGTGGTCCAATCGTAAATTGGTATCCATATCCGTTTTTAGATCCGAGAATAGGTGGATATGGTAGAGTACTTATATACAGTATAGGGATAGCAGTTGTAATTGGTGCTATTTGTATATTGGTAAGATTTTTAGGGAACCGAGATTTTAGGAAAGAATTTTAGAAATGAAAACCCCACTGTTAACATTTTAACAGTGGGGTTTTCATTTTATCTACTCGTCTTCTGAAACGACATTTTTATAAATTTATCTGTCTTCGTTTCAAATTCTACATCAACAAAAACACCATATTCTTTTCCATTTTCACGTAGCCACAATTTAAATTTTTCAACTGTTATTTGAACGGTTTTCGGTTTTCTACCTATATGAAGGTAATCAATAATTTCCGCTTTTGGGTATTGTTCTTTCGTCTTTTCTACAGCAAGTTTCCCCCATTTGGCATACGGTGGCTGCGCATGAACAATTGATGGGCCAGTATATACATTTGAACATGTTGTTATGAACAGAATGACGAGTACGATACGCTTTAACAATTTCTTCATGATGAACTCCTTTTATCTTTTTTCATATTGTTTACATATTTTTTCAACGATATGAGTTTGGATTTTTTTGTCTTCTTTACATAAAAGCGAGGCTTTTACAAAACATAACCAAGAAATCATTTCCGTAATTAAGGAGGGAAAATTATGCGTCAAAAAGCTATTTTTAAAATAGCAGTTTTACTTGTGTTCATAGGACTATCTTTGATGGTCAGTAGTATACAACTAAAGAATGTAGAAGCTTTTTCTAATCAAGTCATTCAAAGAGGAGCATCTGGTGAAGATGTCATTGAACTACAATCTCGTTTGAAATATAACGGATTTTATACGGGAAAAGTGGATGGTGTTTTCGGATGGGGTACATACTGGGCACTTCGAAATTTTCAAGAGAAATT
Source organism: Bacillus sp. 16GRE42 (assembly GCF_019837435.1). Classification (NCBI taxonomy): domain Bacteria; kingdom Bacillati; phylum Bacillota; class Bacilli; order Caryophanales; family Bacillaceae; genus Bacillus; species Bacillus sp. 16GRE42. The sequence continues at coordinate 298,349 of NZ_JADAXF010000001.1, read as the reverse complement.
CGGACTACCTGTTGATGGTTTAGCGGGAGCTAAAACGAAGCAAATGCTCGTAAAGGCAACGAAGTATGACAAGTCAACTGCTAATAAAGGAAATAGTGGTGGTACTGCACAAGGAAATAAACCATCTCAAAATAAAGGGACAAATGTTCCAAACGGTTATTCTCAAAATGACATTCAGCTTATGGCAAACGCAGTATATGGAGAATCTCGTGGTGAACCGTACTTAGGGCAAGTTGCAGTAGCTGCAGTTATTTTAAATCGGGTTACAAGTGCATCGTTCCCAAATACCGTTTCGGGTGTCATCTTTGAGCCAAGAGCATTTACAGCGGTAGCAGACGGACAAATATATTTAACGCCAAATGAAACAGCGAAAAAAGCTGTATTAGATGCAATTAATGGATGGGATCCAACAGGAAATGCATTGTATTATTTCAATCCAGATACTGCAACGAGTAAATGGATTTGGACTCGTCCACAAATTAAAAAGATTGGGAAACATATTTTCTGTAAATAGAGCGGAGGTGGAACTATGTTACGAGGTATTATAATCGTATTATTAACAGTCGGTGTAGTTGGAACTGGATACTGGGGCTATAAAGAGCACCAAGAGAAGAATGCTGTATTAATTCGAGCGGAAAATAGTTATCAACGTGCGTTTCATGATTTAGCATACGAAGTTGATTTATTGCACGATAAAATTGGAACAACGCTGGCGATGAATTCACGTGCATCTTTATCACCAGCATTAGCAGATGTATGGCGATTAACATCAGAAGCGCGATCGGATGTAGGGCAATTACCATTAACGTTGATGCCATTTAATAAAACGGAAGAATTCTTAGCAAATATCGGTGATTTTAGTTACCGTGCGGCCATTCGTGATTTAGAAAAAGAGCCGCTAAATGATCAAGAATATAAAACATTGCAAACGTTATATTCAAACGCAGGTAACATTCAAGATGAACTACGAAAAGTACAACATCTTGTTTTGAAAAATAATTTACGCTGGATGGATGTTGAGATGGCACTTGCATCAAATCGTGATCCTGCAGACAATACAATTATTGACGGATTAAAAACAGTGGAGAAAAACGTAACATCGTATTCGTCTACAAACTTCGGACCGACCTTTACAAGTGCGCAAAAAAATAAAAAAGGCGGATTTGAAGCAGAAGGAAAAGCAATTTCTAAAGATGAAGCGGCAAAAATTGCAAAATCATTTTTAAATTTAAAAGGAAATGAAAAAGTAGATGTTGAGAAAAGCGGAAAAGGTGCAAAAGAATCTTTCTATAGTGTGAAAATTAAAGATTCCGCAACGAATAATGAGTTTTATATGGATATTACCGGAAAAGGCGGATATCCAATTTGGGTTATGAATAATCGAGAAATCAAGGAACAGAAAATTAGTTTAAACGATGCAGGAAATAAAGGTTTGACATTCTTAAAGGACCATAAGTTTAATAATATGGAGCTTTATGATAGCTCACAATATGATAACGTTGGAATATTTACGTATGTAGTAAATGAGAACGGCGTACGAATTTACCCAGAGGCAATCCAAATGAAAATCGCTTTAGATGACGGTTCCATCGTTGGATTTTCCGCAAAAGAATATTTAGCATCACACCAAAAACGAACAGTTCCATCAGCAAAGCTAACTGCAGCAGAAGCAAGAAAGAAAATCAATCCAGATGTTAAAGTTATGGAAGAGCGCAAAGCTGTCGTAGTAAATGATTTGCATAATGAAGTACTTTGCTATGAATTTGTAGGTACTTTAGGGAAAGATACGTACCAAATTTTCATTAATGCAAATAGTGGAGCAGAGGAAAAAGTGAAGAAAATGCAAGCTGTTGAAAAAATTTATGATTAAACTTTAATAGTAAAGTGGTGAGAATAATGAAAATCCTAATATATATGTTAATGCTTTGCTTGTTTATAACTGGATGCAGTATTGGAAAAAAGGACAATCCAAACGAAAAACCAGAGCAAAAAAATGTTTCGACGAAAAATGTTAATTATACGAACAAATCAAATAAGCCAAATGAAAAAGCGGCGGACCATTTAGCATCTTTAGCCGCAAGTGTGCCAGGTGTGAATGATGCAACAGCCGTAGTAGTCGGCAAATATGCTATTGTAGGTATTGATGTAAAAGCGAAACTCGATCGAACTCGCGTGGAGTCCATTAAATACTCTGTAGCAGAAAGTTTAAAAAACGATCCGGATGGTGCAAATGCAGTCGTTGTAGCGGATGTTGATACGTATGAACGACTCAAACAAATTGGAAAGCAAATTAAAAAAGGAAAAACAGGTGAAGGTATACTTGATGAGTTAGCAGCAATTGTTGGCCGAGTAATGCCACAAGTTCCAAATGACATGATTGAAAATCGAGAAACGAATCCAATTAAAGATAATGATAAACAATTACCAAACGATGAAGAACAAGAACTAAGAAAAGAACAGAATGACCAATCAAATAATCATTTGAATAAATAAAACGAACCCCGTACTAAAATGTACGGGGATTTTCAATATAATATTTAATATTCAGTTTATTTTTAAGGGAATATATGGTTTAATTATGATGGGAGGGACAACTGTTATGATGAAAAAAAGCGCATTAATAGTATGTAGTTTATGCTTAGGTTTCAGTATGACAGCGTGTGAACAGAAGAAGGAAATGAAAAAACAAACAGCGACTTCTTCTACTGTGTTGGAAAGTGAGAAGAAAGATTCTATCAATTTAAATCATTTCTCGAACATAAATGAAGGAATGACTTATACAGAAGTGAAAGATGTAATTGGTTTTGATGGTAATTTACTTATAGAAGAAGGTGTAGAAGATTCTACACAAATTAAACAAATTTTTTCTTGGAAGGGAAGCGATCCAACTTCATTAGTTGAAATTACCTTTTTAGATGGAAAAGTGCATTCAAAAGCGCAGCAAGGTTTAAGTTAATATGTTGAAAAATGGGAGAGTTTCGCATGAACATACATACAGGGGAAATTCAATTAGTTCCGTATAAAGAGAAATATAAAGAAATTATACAAACATTTACTTTACCAAGTGAACAAGTTCAATTCACATCAGACCCAGGTGAATTACTGGAGAAAGCAAAAAGTGATCGAACAAAAAATGTCATTGTTATTTTAGATTACAATGGGGTACCTGTTGGTCTTTTCGCATTGCAAACTGGAGATAGAGTACAGGAATTCACAAATAATGAAAACGCTTTACTTTTAACTTCGTTTTCTATAAATCAAGATAGACAAAAAAAAGGATATGCTAAAAAGTCATTGGCTTTATTACAAGAGTTTGTAAAACGTTATTTTCCGATAAAAAATGAAGTTGTACTTGCAGTGAATGAAAAAAATATTCCGGCACAAAATTTATATGAAAAAGTCGGCTTCCAAAATAAAGGCTTTAGAAAAATGGGACCAATTGGTCAACAAATTATTATGCATTTACCTATCATGAAATAACGAGAAAAAAACTTACTCTTGCATAACAAAGTAGTAAGTTTTTTTATGTAGACAATCAAAGAATACATATTAATAGGCTAAATTTAAGAGTAAAAAAATTATAGATAGTTACATAAAAAATATAGATACTTGAAGTACATTTATTCTTTATAGTTATACAATCATTAATTCATACTTTTGGGAGGCGTAGCTTTATGGAAATCATTCAATTGCTAAAGAAGGATGACTTATTTAATAAGGCCATAGATGTTTTTTGGAAAGAATGGGGTGAGGAAGGTGGGCGCGCATTCTATGAAGATTGTATGATTAATGCTTTAACTGATCCAAATGGCATACCGAGTTTTTACATTGCAAAAGTAGATGATGAGATCATCGGAACGTATGCATTAATTCGCAATGATTTAAATAGTCGTCAAGATTTGAGCCCTTGGCTAGCATGTTTGTTTGTAAACGAAAAATTTAGGGGTAATTCTGTAGGAGCAAAATTGTTGAATCATGGATTGCTAGAAGCTGCAAAGAGAGGGTACCAATTTCTTTATCTTACTTCAGATCTTAAAGACTATTATGAAAAATATGGATGGGAAAAAATTGGAGTTGCTTATGGGCCTAGTGGAGGGTACATACCTTTGTTTAAAAAGTCAACGGCTCTATAACAAAAGCACTTTTTATTTAAATATCTTTACATCAACTTTGAAACACATTTAAACGAGGAGAAATGATATGACAATTTATATTGCATTACTAAGAGGAATCAATGTAGGCGGGCATAAGGTAATGAAAATGGCAGATTTAAAAGAAATGTTTGAATCCATAGGGTTAAAACAAGTAAAAACATATATTCAAAGCGGTAATATTGTGTTCCAATCTGAGGAAGATATAATATTTCTAAAGGAACGAATACAATTTGAAATTAAAAACGTTTTTGATTTTGATGTTTCTGTCATGTTAAGTACACATGATGAATTTATAAATATGATAAAAAGATGCCCCTATAAAGCTGATTCATTGCTAGAAGGTGAGAGTATACATGTTGCTTTCTTAGCAAATGAACTTTCTGAAAAAGAAAAAGATCAGCTGCTTATGCAAAAAAATGAGACTGAAGATTGCTATATTCATGAAAAATTTGTGTATTTATTTTTCAAAAATAGCATTCGAAATTCTAAATTAATGAACCAGTTTCAAAAGTTACAGACACCAGCTACAGTAAGAAATTGGCGGACTGTGAATAAATTAAAAGCGATAGTTGAGGGGATGTAAAGAAATACGGTAAAGTATATTGGAATACGATTGACAATAGATTAACATCTACAGAAAAGAAAACTCTTAGAGACGTATTACTTAGGGTAGATAAATGTTTAAGAGACAATGGTTATAGTATAAAATAAAACGAATTAAGAGGTATGTAAGATGGGGAAATTTGTGAAAGACCAAAAGGTAGTTGCATTTACATTAGAGGGGGTAGCACCATGTACAGTTATAAGAGTTGGTTGGATTTTTATCATGGTACAAGTAGAAGAAACGAAGCACCTATACTCAGTTACAAAAGGTAAGATAACGTCTATAGAAGAGGATAAACACTATTTTTTAGAAGAGAGTTTTGATGAAGAAGGGGTTTTTGATATTGGTAGAGTTTTTGGTGCGATTGAAACAACAGACATGGAACTTGCAAAGAAATCATTTGAAGAAAATGAAGACTTCAAGAAATACGAAGATTTTCACAATCCATCAGAAGGGAAACTGTATGGTGGAGAGTACTATACTACAATCAAAACAGGTAAAGAATTACTAGAACAATACTTTAATCGAGAAGGAATAGAGTGTAATGGTACAAATTAAATTAGATGTGAAAACAGTTAAAAGTCAAATCTTATTTATGTTAGGTATATAGATTAATAAAAAATTTTTATATTTTATTATTGGGAGGACGAAGTAATGGATTTGGTAAACAAATTTTTAAACGGCTTGAGAGCAGCATTATCAACAGATGATCTCGAAACACTAAATAAAGCGTGCGGTGCTACAAAAGAGGATATTGATACATTAAGGCTAGAATATCCAAATTGTCCAGAATCACTAATCTCTTTTCTTGAAAATATTGATGGTACATATTGGCGGAAATATGGAGAAAACAAAGTTGCGGTATGTATTTTAGGCTCAGATGTTGAAGAGTATCCATATTATTTGCTTTCTACACAGCAGATGCTCGAAAGTTCAAAAGAAGAAGAAGACGTATTCTATCTTTTAGAATACCAAGATGACGAGGATGCTGTTGATTCTAAGATAAATCCAAAAGGACTTCTCCCTGGCACTTATATTCATTTTTCAGACTGTATGAACAATGGTGGAACATCAAGACTCTATATTGATTTTAACCCTTCTGATGAAGGTGTATGTGGTCAAATCATTCGTTTTTTGCACGACCCTGATGAATATGAAGTGATTGCAAACAGCTTTGATGAGTATTTACAGAATCTTATTAATGGTGATTTTAATTTTCTAGAAGAAGAATCCCAATAATTTGTCTACAAACTCATTTAAAAGGTTAGAAATTAAACAACTTTAAAGAGCCTTACTACAATATGATTTGTAGCGAGGCTCTTATATTTTTTAATCAAAATTAAATAACATTATTATCACTTTACAAAATCTCATCTTTTTATTTATATTGTTTTGCGACTATAAGTTCGACGATAGGATAAATAAAGAACGAAGAACAAAGTGCGATAAAAAGAGGAAGATTCTTTATTTCATCGAGTAATAGGAATGAAAATCCTTCTGATAATATTACAATAAAAAACATAAGGCATATAAGTGCAAAATAAGCAATTTTAAAGCTTTTATATTTAATTTGTTGTCCCATTTCATCTTTGCTTTCTTCCGATACTCCGTTTGGATCTCCCCAAGTAATTTGATTAATTAAATTACCAAGTATTAACGAAAAAGCGAATATTGTCCCTCCAAAAATCGAACCTTCCGTTACATATTTATATACGCCATGTATGAGGACTCCAATTAATGATAAAACGATAATTATGAAAATAAATTTTTTATGATTCAATTTAGAAATGACACCTCCAGTGATGTAAAAAACTCTTTACATCCATAGTATAAAATTGGAAAAGTTTAATGTCAAATACTTTTTACATAAATGGTGCAATAATATGGTATTTTGTTTTTACGATTTATAAAAAATTACATTACATTTGAATGTAAAAGAATGGGCTCGCATATATTTGGAAGGGATGTCAGATTAATTTAGGGGGTAGTTATGTCTATTCTATTAAAAGCTGGTGCTGATGCAGGAAATAACGGTTTGAAGTTAATGGTGAAAGGGCAAGACCCTATTTTTATTCCGAGTATATATTCTTTATATATAGGAGAGCCTACAGGATTGTTAGATGAGAGTGATATTTCATTATCTGAATTAGAAAATCACATTGATGTGACCATTAGTTCTCCATCGCTAATGTTAAATAACGTGCGGTATATCGTTGGGGAAAAAGTCATTCAAGATCAATTAAAAGGTACTGAGGTTGAGAAGAAATCAAATAAGTCAACTGATGAGTTAATGGTTATTACAATTCTATCTGGTTTAGCGGTAAGTGCTATGCGTCAAAGCCCAACTTCTAGTCATATTAATATTCGTTATGATTTATCTGTGGCTCTTCCTATGCAACTTATTACACAAGAAATAGCTGCGGAAAATGCGAAACGTTATATGGGCAATCATAAAGTTGTGTTCCATTATCCAAACGGACGTGATGTGACAATTAATATTTCAATCGAATATTGTAAATGCCTACCTGAGGGCGCTTCTGGGACGTGGGGCATTGTATATGATGAAGAAGGAAATGTTGTGAAACATAAAATAGAATGTGAACAAAATCAAGTTTCAGAAATTGATTTTGTTGATAAAACTTTATTGTCTTTTGATATTGGTGCAGGGACGACAGAAGAAGTAGTTTCACTAGGTGTGAACTTTAGACCACAACTAAGTAAGGGCTTATCATACGGTGTGAAAGAAACGTTACTACAAATTATTACAAGATGGAACCGGAAGTATCCAACAAAGACGATTGATAGTATTACAGAATTTAACCAAATTTATTTAAATGAAAAGCACCCAAGAAATGCGTTACTAGTTGAAGAATCACAGCCAGCATTATTAGGTTTAGCAGCGCGTGTCGCAACGGATATCATAAACAAAATTGATGATATGAAAGACGATCCATACGTATTTATTTATGGTGGGGGCGCAGTAATTATTAAAAACAGTTTAAAAATGATTTTAAAACAAAAAGGACGACTAACAAATGTAATCTTTGTAGATAATCCGTTATTTACAAATGCACGTGGATTATTAGTCTACACTTGTTCGCCAAAATATAGAGAGCATAAGCAAAAAGAGTTAGGATTTACAAACTTAACGATAAGTTAGTTGGTGGAAGTATGCGATCTAGGCGATATAAACATGGTGATCGAGTAAAAATCAATATTCATAAATCAGTATCACCTGAAATGATTGCATGGCTGAATAAACAATCAAACCCAACCAATTTCTTTTTCTTTGCAGCGCAGCAACTCTTTAAACAAGTAGGAGATATTGATGTGTCAAAAGCTATACCTAGTAGCCATGTTTTCTCATTATACGTGGAGCCATCATCTTTATTAAAGGTCGAAGTAAATCCCTTTAAAAACGTGCCACTAGAAGCTAATAAATCCACCGATAATATAAAAAAAAAATCATGGGAATCTGTTGATCAATTAGATTGTCCGTTTTTTTAAACATAGAAAAAATAAGTATTGCCCATCACTATACATACTGATACAGTGATGGGCTTTTTTACATGTAACGAATAGAAGGGGCACAAATTGTGGTGTGCCCCTTCTATTCGTTATTTATCTATATTTTAGATGTATGTTCAGTAACTGCATGAATGATGTCTGCCCAGTCATCAGGATGATTTTCATGTCCTGCGCCATCAAGGGTTAGTAGGACTGAGTTAGGAATTTCATCAATAAGTGCGAGACCATGTTCAAAAGGGAGCGCTGTATCGTCTGTTCCGTGAATAACTAATGTAGGTGCTTGTATGGAGTGAAGCACACCTTCATAAGCATCATCACCTTGAAGTAAAGCGTGATTAAACATACTTAATAGATTGTTTGCGCGTTCTATTTCTTGTTTTACTTGAGTATAGACTCTTTTTTTATCAAATGTTCGTTTGGATCCACATAATAGGCGAGATCCGGAAACTAAATATTCTGCTACAACTTTATCATTTGTCCAATCTAAATGCGTGCCATTTGCGTGATGTGTTAAAATCCTTTCATCCATCGGGGGTAAATCGCGCGTGTTATCGTCAGAGCCTATTACACTTGTAGCTAGTAATGTTAACGACGATATTCTTTCAGGATATTTTACAGCAGCAATTTGAGCTATCATACCACCTAAAGACATACCAAATAGATGTGCTTTATCAATTTGATAAGCATCTAGTACCCCAATTGCATCTTCAGCCATATTTGTAACTGTATAATTGGAAGTTCCAGGTTCATATGTAACAGAGCGTCCCACATCCCGGTTATCAAAACGAATAACAAATTTCCCTGTGTTAGCCAACTGTTCACAAAACTCTTCATCCCAATACACCATTGAACACGTAGCACCCATAATTAATAAAATAGCTGGGTTTTTAGGGTTCCCAAAGCTTTCTGTACATATATCAATCCCGTTTATTTTAAATATCTTTTCAGTCATAGAGTTCTCCCCATTTCTTTTGAATTTCATTAAAAATACAATGTTGAGTGATTCTAAGGTGTATGTAAGTTTCGTTTTGGAATTAATAGTGCAATAACCCCTAAAAATAAGTATATAGCCATTCAAGGCAAAAAATTTTGAGAAATATTTGTATGTTATTAAAATAAATAGCAAGGAGGAATGGAAATGAAAGCAATTGTTATAGATCAATATGGTAATGTTGAAGAATTAAAAGAAAGACAAGTTTTAAAACCGGTTGTTAAAGATAACGAGGTATTAATACGCATTCTCGCAACATCTATTAATCCTGTTGATTGGAAAATAAGAAAAGGAGACTTACAAGAACAGTTACGATTTTCATTTCCAATTATTTTAGGGTTAGATGTAGCTGGTGTTATTGAAGAAGTTGGGGAAGAGGTAGAGTGCTTCAAAGTAGGAGATAAAGTATTTACGAAACCTGAAAATATAGGGAAGGGCTCTTATGCTGAATTCATTACAGTAAAATCGGATTTAGTATCCTATATGCCTACTAATCTAAGTTATGAAGAGGCAGCTTCTATTCCTCTGGCAGGACTTACAGCGTGGCAAAGTCTTGTAGATTACGCAAAAATAAAAGAACATGACCGAGTACTCATTCATGCTGGAGCTGGTGGAGTTGGAAGTTTGGCAATCCAAATCGCAAAATCATTTGGAGCTTTTGTTGCGACAACTGCAAGTAGTAAGAATGAAGAGTTTTTAAAGTCTTTAGGAGCAGATCTCGTTATTGATTATAAAAAAGATAAATTTGAAGAATTACTATCAGATTTCGATATTGTATTAGATACAATAGGTGGCGAAGTACAAGAAAAAAGCTTTCAAATTATAAAATCTGGTGGTGTTTTAGTTTCGATTGTTCATGAGCCAATTCAAAAAGTAAAAGGGATAAAATCAGGATTTCTATGGCTAAAACCAAACGGAAAACAACTAGAACAATTATCAGGTTTAATTGTACACGGAAAAATAAAACCAATTATAAGTAAAGTTGTGCCATTTAATGAAGAGGGGGCTAGAGAAGCTCATATTTTGAGTGAAGGTCAACATGTTAGAGGTAAGATTGTAATGAAAGTCGGATGATAATGAAGATAGTGGCTTGTAGAGAAAGTGAATTTGAACCAGAAAAAAACTTAGAAATAAATACTATCCCAAAATTCACATTTTCATTTTGGGATAGTATTTATTATTGGACATGTAATGTTATCTCTATAATATACAGTTTCGTATTGTATCATGTAATTTCTCTAAACCAATCAACATATCTTTTTCATTTAACATTGAATAGCTAATCCGTAATTTGTTATTATTTATATCGGTATTTAATAGACAAGCTGTTCCTGGTAAAAAAGAGACATCTACTTCATTTGCTTTTTGTAATAAGGTAAAGGGATCTATCGAATCCGGAAGTGTAATCCATAAATTAAAGCCACCATTTGGTATTTCAAATCGTAATTCTTTAAGTGGTGATAACAAGTCAATCGTTATATCACGTCTAATTTGTAAAGCGGTACGTAATTTTTCTAAATGGTTTTTCATACGTTCTGCACGTAAAAAAGGAAGGAGTGCTTTTTGCGTTAATAAAGGACTACCGATATCCATTGAACCTTTTACAGCATATAACCATTCAAAAATAGGCCCATCGGCAATAAGAGATGCGATACGCAATCCTGGTGCTAACGTTTTACTAAATCCTTTTATATATATTACGTGGCCGTTTATATCAAAATTTTTGATAGGAGGGGGAACAGTCGCACCCTCAAAATATATTTCTCCGAAAGAATCATCTTCAATTATAAAAAACTCATATAACTCTGCTAGTTCTATAAGTTCCATTCTCCGTTCTTTACTCATTACTGTACCTGTTGGATTCTGGAAAGTTGGATTCGTATACAATAAAACAGGATTTTTACTTTGACAAATATCATCGATTAAGTCGGAGCGAACTCCATGATTATCAAGAGAAATAGGTATAATTTGAGCACCTTTATTGATGAAAATATCAAGCGCAGCACTATAACAAGGACTTTCCACTAATACAATATCACCAGGCTTTAATAATGTTTGAGCAATTAAATCAATTCCTTGTTGTGCGCCGCTTGTAATTAATAATTGAGATGGATCGGTCACTAAATTCTGGTGTTCACTTAAGTAATTTGCTATTTCAACTCGCAGTTCATAATCACCCTGTACTGGCCCATAAGTTGCTAGGATCATCTGGTCTTTATTGAGTATTTTATGCATTTCGTCTGCTAAGAATGGATTTGGCAATAAACGTGGATACAAAATCGCTTGTGAAAAATCGTAATATTTTCGGTGCTGATTCATTGCATATTGAGATCGCATAACATTAATCGTTTTCGTTTGTTGCCATTTGTACGGAATTGGTTTGAAATCTTTCTTTACATGTTTATGTATATAAGCACCTTTTCCTTGCTCAATGCGTATATATTCTTTCTTTTCTAATTGCTTATATGCCTTACGAACAGTTAATAGGCTAATCTGCAAATCTTCGGCCATAGAGCGTAAAGATGGAAGTGAGTCACCATGTGAAAGCATGCCACTTTGTACTCTTTCAACGATTTGCATATATATTTGCTGGTAATACGGTATGTTGGATTCTTTACGAAGGACAATTTTCATGGTTTCACCTTTTTCGTTTTTATTTTATTAAAGCGAAAAATATAAAGGGAATCAACTACAATTTTAAGTAACTGTTATATACATAGATACACTGTTATACACCATACCTTCTATACTCATGTTAAGAGTAAAAAGGAGGAAGAAAAATGGTCATTTTCAATTATATTTTAGTATGTATTATTTTCGGAACAACATTTTTAACGATAAAAATCGGAATTGAAGCAGGAGCGCCCCCATTATTTTCAGCAGGAATTCGTTTCTTGTTAGCAGGCGTAATTCTGATGATTATATTTAAGTTAAAGCGAAAAAAAATTATGCCACATGTATTTTCAAAACGTATTATATATGCTGGTTTTTGCTTAACGTTTATGACATTCGCAACTTTGTACTGGGCGGAACAATATATTTCTTCAGGGTTAGCTGCTGTACTTTCTGCTACGGGGCCGATGATGATTTTATTATTACAGGCAAAGAGAAATAAGGCAAAATTACAAAAAGAGCAACTCGTAGCATTAATTATTGCACTAATAGGTGTTGTTTTTGTTTCTTTACCAGGAATGCAACAAGAAGTAAGTTTCATATGGAGTATCGCTTGTTTTGTTTTAATAATAGGAGAGTTATTTTACGGAATAGGCTCTATCCGCTCAAAAGAAATACTTTCGGATTTACAAAGTGTATCACCATTTCTCATTAATGGTATTCAAATGTTTTACGGAGGAGTTTTATTACTAATCGTATCCGTCATAGTAGAACAACCGAATGTAACTGTATTAGCTTCATGGAGTGTACAGTGGCCTATTTTATATCTCATCTTTATCGGATCAATTGGTGGGCACGGATTATATTACTGGCTCTTATCAAAAACGAATCCTGTATTCCCGTCAACGTGGTTATATGTATCACCGTTAATTGCTATTATTGTAGGATATATCATATTAGGAGAACCTTTAAACCCTACAATGGGAATAGGTGCTTGTTTTATTTTGGTTGGTGTATTTTTAGCTAATCGATCCACACTCCGGAGCTATTTCAAACAAGGGAAATTATTTGAGAAGGAAATGTAGTTGTATAAAGAAGCAGCCCTGTATATAACAGGGATGCTTGAATTTTATTCATGATACGGATTGACTTTATTTATTGGAAAGTCGTAATATTATTAAGCTATATGAAAGAGAACCACAAAAAGAGGGGGAGTTATTATGAAAATAAACTGGACTGAAGTAAAGGAAAAAATTCGACCGCAAATTTCAAAACCATCCTAGTAATGGCGAACCATCTAAGTGGAAAGATGTTCAAAAAGAAAAACGTAATAGCTGGGATGAAGTAAAGAAAGCGTTAAGGCCAAAATTAGCAGAGAACACATTTATGACATGGATTAGAAATACAAATGCTACTATAGAAGATAATAAATTAATAATTTTTTGTGAAAATGCGTTTCATCGTGATTTACTTGAAGGGGAGTATAAAAATATAATTTCAAGTACCGTACAGAAAATTACTAATGAAGAATATCAAATTTGGTTCGAAATAGGATCAAACGCCGCTTCAATAGCACAAATTCATCATATGCAAAATAAGCAACTCACTTACGGACAAGAGGAATCAAAAATAATTTGGAATCAAATAAAAGATAAAGTACAAGTAACAATTTCAAGACCTTCATATGAAACATGGATCAAAGAAACTACAGCCAGTTTAAATGAAAATTCATTGACTATTTATTTTAAAAACGAATTCCAACAAGAGTGGGTTGAAAAGTCTTATAAAGATTTAATTTTGCATATAGCAAAAGAGTTAACTGAAAATACATATGAGCTTCAATTTGAATTAAAATCAAATACAATTGCAAGCAATAATGGTGAAAAATCAAAATCAACTATTGATAATATTATTTCCAAATTAGAGAAGCACCTCAAAGTCACTACTGATAATTTAAAAAGTAATGATATAGAAGATAGCGATAAACGTATTCAAGCTTTAGAAGGAAAAATAGTGAAGTTGGAAAATGTAATAGATACATTAGTGGGAAAATTAGAGGTAGTAGAATTAAAAACACAGTTGGAAAAATAACCAACTGTGTTTTTTACTTAATTCGCTTTATTGATAAACCCTTTATAATGACGTTTTACAAGCTGACTTTCTAAAGTCTTCATTGTTTCAAGCGCTACACCGACGATGATAAGTAAGCTTGTACCACCGATTTGTGCAGAAGGTGGTAATGTAGCAATTTTCGTGAATAAGAGCGGTAAAATTGAAATCGCCCCTAAGAAAATTGCCCCGATAAATGTTAAACGGTATAAAATTTTAGTTACATATTGTTCTGTTGATTTACCAGGACGAATACCAGGCACATAGCCATTTTGCTTTTTCAAATTCTCAGCCATTTGTTCAGGGTTTACTTGAATAAATGCGTAGAAGTATGTGAAAGCAACGATCAGACCGACATAAAGCGTCATTCCAATTGGATGTGCGAAATCAAGATTTGCAACTAACCATTGCGATACGCTTGAATCAGGGAAGAGCTGCGCGATTGTACGCGGCGTCATTAAAAATGCGGAAGCAAAGATAACTGGAATTACACCAGCACTATTTACTTTAAGAGGTAAATGAGTGTTTTTTGCTCCTTGGTATTGATTGTTTCCTGAAACAGCTTTTGCATATTGAATCGGTATTTTACGTACAGCTTGTTGAATGTAAATAACGCCAACAACTATCGCTAAAATTACGAGACCAATTAAGATCATCTTTATGATGTGCATGAATAATTGATCGCCTGCATTTTGAAATTGTTGCAAATAAATTTGGTTCGCAACATTTGGAATTGCCGCAACAAGTCCTGCGAAGATAATCATCGAAATACCATTACCAACGCCATTAGCGGTAATTTGTTCACCTAACCAAAGTAAAAATGCAGTACCTGCAGTTAAAACTGTCGCAATAAATAAGTATGTAGTCCAGCTTTGATCTGTAATTAATTGTCCACCTGCTATATTATTAAAACCATAAGACATCCCAATGGCTTGTATGAATGCGAGAATGATTGTAAAGTATCGAGTGAATTGAGCTGATTTCTTACGGCCCATTTCTCCTTGCTTTGCCCATTCCGAAAATTTAGGTATAACGTCCATTTGTAGTAATTGTACTATGATGGAAGCTGTAATATATGGTGTAATACCTACAGCAAAGATTGAGAAGTGTTGCAATGCTCCTCCGCCAAATACGTTTAGCATACCTAAAACGTTAGCTTGATCTTGTACTTTTAATACCTCTGCGTTAGTATGAGGAACTGGAATAAACGTGCCAATTCGAAAAACAATTAGCATCGCTAGTGTAAAAAGAATTTTGTTTCTTATCTCAGCTACTCTCATGAAATTTGAAATCGTACGAAACATTATGTCGCCTCCTATATTTTTATCAGTTCAAAACTGATTATTATATCCCGATGAAGTAACCACAAACCTCCTTCCGCATTAAATTCATTTGACAAATGGAATTTTATACATTTTGTAGTTTTCTCGGATATAAAAATATAAGGTGTTTTTTAGCGACCAATAAGCTTTTCGTAATCATTCAATACACATAATATATCGAATAAATTAACAAATGTACATACATACGCATGAAAAATGAATGAATAGGGGCATTTTTTACATTTATGTAATGCTAGATTGATAATTAGGAACGTTTTATGTAGTTGTATTGAAAGGATTCCGTGGAAAGTATTATGGTGTAGCTGTAGCACATGATAACCTCAAGGAAATCTTCGAGGATATTGACAAAACTCATATATTTAGTCGTGAATTAGAGAAACTATTAAAGCAAGAAAAGATTTGAATGAAATAGTAGTGAAGGAAAATCTTTCTTCTATAGAGAATATTTCTAACGCAGGAATCTAAGTATATAGGTTCTAATGAAAGGAGAATTCACATGAATACATTTGTAAAGGACAAGTTTTATGAAACGAGAAATCAATTATTTGAGGAAATTACTTTGTTAAGTGATGCTCAATTTAATAGAAAATCAGATAAGGATAAATGGAGTATAGCACAAATTTGTCATCACTTAGTTTTATTAGATGAGAGAGTTATAACGGTTATTTCGTCAGGATTAAAAAAGATGGATAGTTTCCAAAATGAGCGTAAAGAAATTCATACTATTGTATTAGATAGATCGATAAAATTTATAGCACCAGAAATGATTGAACCAAGTATAGAACCATTTGAAGTGCTGCAAATGGTTGATTTGTTAAACGACTCTAGAAAAGAATTGATGCGTTTTCTGAGTACAATAGAAGATGAATCTAAATTGGTAAAAAAATCAGTGATGCATCCAGCTCTTGGAGAATTATTTCTTGATCAGTGGATAGAATTAATCTATTTGCATGAACAGCGTCATATAGAACAAATCAAAGAGGTAAAATTGCTTTGTGAAGTTGAAAAGTAAAAATTATTATCTATTTATTTATTGAGCGATTTAGGATAGCATCAAGGGTTTGAGTGATAAAATACAAGTCTTGATTAAAATTATGATGAATTTAGTTGAAAGCAACCAATAAGCAGAAGAAAATACGAAACTAGCAGATCTTTCTCTTGAATAGGAAACGAACATTCAAAAAAACTGAATCCGAATTGCTGTATAAGTGTAACCCCGTCTTAAATGAAGAACGGGGTTATTATTTTTGGAAGTGATCTCAGCATTTTTATTTAGAAGGAAATAAATTAGCAATGAAATCCGAAAATGTAACCAGCATTACACACTATATCTTTAAGTTATAATGATTTCCGGAAATGAGTTATATGTCCATAATTTTGACAGTACATATACATCTACCGTTGGTTTAGCGCTCTTCACACGTTAGAGGAAGAAGAAAATACGATTCTGCTAGGGGGGATATGTATTTTATTCTCTATATTTTCACAGCAGAACCACCTCCAAAATTATCTTTTGCAGTTGAATTTTTCCGAATAATAAGTTACATTTTTAAAGTTCAAGCAACTTTATAGCAGTACAAAAAGGGGAGAAATATTGTTATTATGCAAAAAATGAAATGGAAGACCTATTTATGTTATTTTGTTATTTTTATACTTCTTGGAACAGCAGTAATAGTCAAGCCATCTATCTCAAAAGCTGAGGAATCTGATGTTAATATTACATTGTTAGGTACTGCAGATATTCATGGTAGATTTATGCCTTGGGATTATGCACTTGATGGAGCAAATACGAGCGGAAGTTTAACACAGCTTTATACGGTTATAAAGAAGGTACGTCAAGAAAATCCAAATACCATATTAGTAGATGCTGGGGATACAATTCAAGGAAACTCAGTAGAATTATTCAATGATAAGCCACAATCGCCAATGATGGTAGCGATGAATACAATGGGATATGACGCCTGGGCATTTGGAAATCATGAATTCAACTTTGGATTAGATACATTGAAAAAAGTTAGTGAGCAATATAAGGGAAAGACGTTAGCAGGAAATATTTATAAGGAAAATGGAGAGCGTTTTCTTCCTGCATATACGATTGTTGAAAAAGGTGGAATTAAAGTCGGGATAATTGGTATGAATACACCAATGATTAGTGATTTCGAAAAAGGGACAGATCATTTGGATGGATTGGTAGTGAAAAATCCAGTAGAAGAGACAAAAAAGGCAATTAAAGAATTAGAAGGTAAAGTAGATGTAATGGTAGGGGTTATGCATATGGGACTAGAAAATGAGAATGGAATCCCAGGTACTGGTGTTCAAGATATTGCGAATGCTTGTCCGGAACTAAGTGCTATTTTTGCAGCTCATATGCATAAACTTGTTAAAAAAGAAGTTGTAAATGGCGTTATTATTACAGAACCAGATAAATATGGAACACATATTTCACGTATTGATCTTACTTTTACAAAGCAAGATGGAAAGATGGTTCTAAAAAATAAAAATGCTACCGCTATACCTGTAAAAAATACTGATGGAACAACAATAGTATCTGATCCCACACTTGAAGACACACTGACACCTTTTCACGAGTATGCGAGAGGAGATGCAAATGTTGTTGTCGCTCAATTAAAGGGTAGAAACCTTGTTCCTGAAAATGAAATAAAGGGTATTCCAAGTGTGCAGATTCAAGAGACACCTTTATCAGATTTCTTTCATGAAGTCATGCTCTACTACAGCAAAGCAGATGTAGTAGCCCATCAAATTGATAACGATAATGCTCGTTTGGATGTAGGTCCTATTAAGAAAAAAGATATTGCGTATAATTATCAATATGCTTTGGGAGAAATTACGGTCTATAAGGTAACTGGGAAAGACTTAAAAGACTATATGGAATGGGCGGCAGGGTACTTTAACTCATCTCGTGCCGGAGATGTAACAGTTAGTTTTGATAAAACCCGTCGTGCTTCTAAATACAGTACGAATGATTTCTTTGGAGGCGTAAAATATGAAATTGACTTAACAAAACCATATGGAAGTAGAATTACAAATTTACGTTCTATTCGTACAAATAAACCAATCAAAATGAGTGATGTTATGACGCTAGGAATGAATGCGTATAGAATGGAGGCTCTTCAGGCAAAAGGGGGAGCTTTAGAGGGACGGAAATTTGAACAAACTTGGTCATCTAAACAAGAGAATGCATTCGGAGAAACTGGTGGAACCATTCGTAACCTTGCTATTACATATTTAAAAGAGGTAAAGAATGGTGTATACACACCAAAAGTTATGCATAATTGGAAAATTACTGGCGTGAATACACATTCTTCAGAGCATAGGGCTGTAGTGGATCTTGTAAATAAAGGGATTTTAGAAATTCCAAAAACTGAAGATGGAAAATATACAAATATAGCATCTATAAATACTAAAGATTCAATTACAAAAGAAGAGATTGTAGCACTCTCACAAAAAGCTAATATTAATCCAAATCAGTTTAATCATGTAAAAAGAAAAGGAGAATTTTACAAAAAACTTAGTAGGATAATTAAATAAATATAAAATAGATAGCTTTCGTGCAAAAAACTATTAAACTTGGACATACCATTATCCTAAAAAAAGTTTGTGATTGGTATGGAAATATAAAGAATCAACGATAAAAAATCCCCTGGATTATTAAACAAATCCGGGGGATTTTTTATTTGAATAATTTTGGTTTTATTTCTTACTATGCATATTTATAATATGCTTTAAAAGAACATACCTTGAGCTAATAACATGCAATAAATGTGTCTTTTACTATATTTTAATGGGAGACAAATTAAAGATATTTTTGACAAAATAAAAAAGCCTGAAACTCATATGAGACTTCAGCTATCTCATAATGTTACAATCCATGCAGCTATAGACATACATAACAACATTATATTAAAAAATCTAAATTGTAGATGCGCTGCCTCACTAAAGTATTTATATACTATATATATCATAAAACAAAACACGCACTTTCTTCTTCTTGTTTATCAAGGTCATTAGTATTCATTTGATCCATCTTTATCCTAAATCAACTTCATGTCCGAAATATAAGTTTAAATAAGTAATATAAATTATAAGATGTCCTATAATAATTGTTATTTTAATAGCATTAAACCTACTCTTAAAATAGTAAAGAGTGGGTTTTTATGTTGTTATTTAGATGTAAGGGTACTTTGATTAGAATGAATATAGATAATTGACAACTAACCAATTGGATGAGCGCCTAAAAGAGCTCTTTTTTATTGAAATTAATATACATATATGTGTCGTTCTTTATTTATATCATCGACCACATATATGTAATTTTGCATAATGTTACATGAATTTTGTATTTTCTCTTTTTTCCGACAGAAATAGACAGTATACTTTGTACAAGCTTTCTATTTCAAAAATTATACGAGGTGAAAAAAATGAAAAACAAAAAGACATTAACTAAGGTAGCATTAACAACAGGCTTAGCTTTAACAGCTGTAGCACCATACGGAGTAGGTTATGCAGAGGAAACAGAACAACTACAAGTTCAAATTCAGGAAGAATCGTTCCGTTCGGGTGAACTTACACAACCGTCACAAAAGGCACCCGAAAATGTAGTAAAAGATGCTCTTAAGGAGAAAACAGAACAAGCTCTTTCTCCAAAGCAAGTAAATGGAGAAACTGGAGTAGATTATAAAGTTCTTCAAAAACGTGGTTCATATGATGGGACTACACTTGTACGTATTCAGCAAACATACGAAGGAAAAGAAGTATATGGCCATCAATTAACTGCACACGTAGATAATAACGGTGTTATTAAAAGTATTTCAGGCGATAGTGCGCAAAATTTAAAACAAGAAGAATTGAAAAAACCTATTAATCTATCAAAAGATGAAGCAAAACAATATATTTATACGAAGTACGGGAACGATATCAATTTTATTTCTGAGCCAGAAGTTAAAGAAGTTATTTTTGTTGATGAAAATAATGGACAAGCTAGCAATGCATACCAGGTTACATTTGAAGCTGCAACACCAAAATATGTTTCTGGAACTTATTTAGTAAATGCACAAAATGGTGATATGTTAAAAAATATGGTACAAGAATCTAACTTAAAAGCAAGTGAAAAACTAGTTGGAGCATTAAAGAAGAGTAAAAAAAGCAATCTTACATCATTAACTGGAACAGGAAAAGATGATTTAGGTATATCACGTACATTTGGAATCTCTCAACAAGGTAATGGAAAATATGCTCTTGCTGATTATACAAGAGGGCAAGGAATTGAAACATATGATGTGAATTATAGAGACATTACTAAAGAAGAAAGCTATTATCCTGGTACATTAGCAACTAGTACTTCAACAACATTTAACGATCCAAAAGCAGTAAGTGCTCATTACTTAGCAACAAAAGTATTTGATTTTTATAAAGATAAATACAAGCGTAATAGCTTTGATAATAAGGGACAAAAGGTAGTTTCAGTTGTACATGCTTGGGATTCTGGAGATACGAATGATCCGAAAAATTGGCAGAATGCATTAAGTGCGAATAATGGAAGTATGCTTGTATACGGAGATCCTATCGTCAAGGCATACGACGTAGCTGGCCATGAATTTACACATGCAGTTACTTCTAGCGAATCTAATCTTGAATATTACGGTGAATCTGGTGCGATTAATGAGGCGCTTTCTGATATTATGGGAACATCTATTGAGAAATACGTAAATAATGGAAGCTTTAACTGGACGATGGGAGAACAAACTGGATCTGTTTTCCGTGATATGGAAAACCCGGCTTCTGTTCCATCTTCACTTGGAGTACCTTATCCAGATGATTACAGTGAATTTAACGATTTTAATGGATGGGATCAAGGTGGCGTTCATTTTAATTCAAGTATTATTAATAAAGTGGCGTATCTCATTGCAAAAGGTGGAACTCATAACGGTGTAACTGTTAAAGGAATTGGTGAAGATAAAATGTTTGATATCTTCTATTATGCAAATACAGATGAGTTAAACATGACTTCTAATTTCAAAGAATTGAGATCAGCATGTATTCGAGTGGCAACTAATAAATATGGAGCAAATACTGCTGAAGTTCAAGCAGTTCAAAAGGCATTTGATGCAGCGAAAATTAAGTAAGTTAGAAATATAGTTTTCATTCATATATTATTACATTATGAAAAAACAGCTACTGTCATTTTAAAGATAGTAGCTGTTTTTTATACAGCAATGTATGATTGAAAATACACTTAATAAGCAATAATTAGGTTGTCTATCTTTCTGAATTTACGACACATATATAAGGTTTAAAGTATATAAAAACAGAAAATTAATAATATATTGACCTCTTAATAGAAAGTGCTATAGAATGAAAGCGATAACAAACGATTGCTTTAAAATGATTTCCCTGATCTTTTAGTATTTACAAATATATGTAGACATAAATAAATCTATTTTTTAAACATTAATGCAAACGTTTTCGTATTAAAAAGATCATGGAAATCCATATGTGAAAATTGCCAATATGGGGGGTGAAATAAAAGAGATTTCTAGATTAATTTAAGTAGTGTAATTTAGTACGAACATATTAAATTGTGCGTACTATTTAAAGAAAGGGTGTATGTGGTGCAAATGTTAAAAAAATTAATTAACAAATCAGTTTTATTACTTACTATAATCGTTATGTTATCTTCTGTTTTCTCTTTTCAAAGTGTAAAGGCAGTTTCAAATTCGAAAACAACTGAAGTTATCATTCATTACAAAGAACAGTCTGGAAATACAAAGGATTGGAACCTTTGGTTATGGGGAGAAAATGCGAATGGTAAATCATATGAATTTACTGGTGAAGATGAATTTGGAAAGTACGCTAAGATTAATATAGATGATGACTATGAACGTGTAGGATTTATCATTCGTACGAATGAGTGGGAAAAAGATGGTGGCGATCGTTGGATTGAAAATATAAAGGACGGTCGTGCTGAAGTATGGATTCTTTCTGGTGATGAAAAAGTATATAACTCTAAGCCTTCTTCGGATCTATCCATTCAAAAAGCAACTATTGATAGTTTCAATGAAATTACTGTAACGACTAATGTGCCGTTTCATATTAAGGAACGGAATATTGAAATTGAAGGCATTAAAATTAAGGATATTAGTCCTTATGATATAAACAGTGGAAATGTTACTAATAAGGTTAAAATAATTACGGAGCAGAAAATTGATTTAAAACAGACATACAAAGTTAAAATCGAAAACGTAGCTGATACGAATACTGAAATCGGTAAAGTCATTCGTAGTGAGGAATTTGATCATTCATTTTATTATGCTGGTAACGATTTAGGTAATATATATACGCCGCAACACACTAAGTTCCGTGTATGGGCTCCTACTGCGAGTGAAGCGAAGTTAGTTACATATAAAAAATGGAACGATAAAATAGGTACTGAAATAAACATGAAACAAGGTGAAAAAGGAACTTGGAAAGCAGAACTTAAAGGGAAACAAAAAGGGCTCTATTATACGTATAAGGTGAAAATTGGTGATAAGTGGACTGAAGCAGTTGATCCGTATGCACGTGCTGCTGCAGTAAATGGAGATAAAGGTGCAGTTGTTGATTTAGAAGAAACAAATCCGAAAAAATGGAAAGCAAACAAAAAACCAAAATTTAAAAATCCGGAAGATGCTATTATTTATGAATTGCATGTACGTGATCTTTCTATTCAGCCCGAAAGTGGTATTAAACAGAAAGGAAAATATTTAGGGGTAACAGAAAAAGGAACAAGAGGTCCTGAAGGTGTGAAAACAGGCCTTGATCATATGAAAGATCTTGGTGTTACGCACGTGCAGCTTTTACCGATATTTGATTATGCATCAGTAAATGAAGAGAGTTTAAATGAACCACAATATAACTGGGGATATGATCCGAAAAATTTCAATGTTCCAGAAGGATCCTATTCTACAAATCCATATGAGCCAACTGTTCGAATAACTGAATTAAAGCAAATGATTCAAACACTGCATGATAATAATCTTCGTGTTGTAATGGATGTAGTATATAACCACATGTATAATGCTGCTGAATCTAATTTTCATAAGTTAGTTCCAGGTTATTATTACCGTTACAATGAAGATGGAACATTTGCAAATGGAACCGGAGTAGGAAATGATACAGCTTCAGAACGAAAAATGATGAGAAAATTTATGGTGGATTCGGTGACATACTGGGCAAAAGAATACAATTTAGACGGATTCCGTTTTGATTTAATGGGTATTCATGATTATGAAACGATCAATGAAATACGTAAAGCTGTTAATCAAATTGATCCTTCTATTATACTGCATGGAGAAGGGTGGGATTTAAATACACCTCTTGCAGCTGAGTTGAAAGCAAGTCAAAAAAATGCGGAGAAAATGAAAGGGATTGCTCATTTTAACGATAATATACGTGATGGATTGAAAGGTAGTGTATTTGAGGAGAAGGAAAATGGGTTTGTAAATGGAAAGGACAACATGGAAGACCGCATTAAAAAAGGGATTACGGCAGGCATTTACTACGATACAAATTCGTCTACTTATAAAGATCCGGAGCAGGTGCTAACTTATGTGGAAGCACATGATAATCATACATTATGGGACAAACTTGAGTTGACTAATCCAGTTGACAGCGAAGAAGTGCGAAAACAAATGCACAAATTGTCTTCTTCGATTTTACTAACATCACAAGGTATTCCATTCTTACATGCAGGACAAGAGTTTATGCGCACAAAGTATGGTGATCATAATAGTTACAAATCTCCTGATTCAATTAACCAGATGGACTGGTTACGCCGTGCAGCATTTAATAATGAGGTAGAATATATGAAGGGCTTAATAGATTTACGCAAAAAGTACTCAGCTTTTCGAATGACATCTACTGAGCAAATTAAAAAGCATATATCATTTATAGATGCTCCCAAAAATGTTATAGCTTATTCAATAGATGGAAAGGGGAATGGGAATAAAAATGAAAACTTTATGGTGGCTCACAATGCAAATAGAGAATCCGTTGACATAACTTTGCCATCGAAAGGTCCTTGGAAAGTACTAGTAGATGGTAAGCAGGCAGATAGTAAAACACTTTATGTTGTCCATAATAATAAAATTAAAGTTCCTGCATTAAGTTCATTCGTTTTAAAAACAGCGAAACCGATTAAATAAAAGCAAGTCATGTGGAAGTATATACTGAATTGAGTACATGTAATAAGGATTGTACATGCAAAAAGCGAAGTGACGGTTATTTTCACTTCGCTTTTAAAATTAAATTAATATAATTTCACATACTGTAATTATATTACAATTTAATAAAGGAAATAGACAAGAAATTATTTCTATTGTAACAGTAGGAGGAGAAGATATCTTTGTATTAATTCCTACAAATCGTTTAAAAAATAGCAAAGATGAAAAAGTATATGGAATTAAAATAGAGAAAAGACACCATTTAAGGTGTCTTTTCTCTATTTTAAATACGATATGTTAGTAATTAACTTGTATGTAAAAGTAAGTTGCATTTTCACACTAACTTCAAAAGAAAAATATTAAATTCTTTTCTTAATCTATATGTAATAAATCTCATTAGAAAATTTTATCGCTATAACAAATAAAACTTTCTCAATATTATTGTGTTTAATAACTATATCCATCTGCTTTCCAATCCATTACAATAATTTCACATTGGAAATACACGAATATTCCCAATGTTCTAAATGGTTTATACCTTATAGGATTACTATGGGAAAGGATGTGAAATGTCTAATAAAAAAATATTTTTTATGATGAAATAAAAAATTTTAATGAAGAAAAAGTTATTTTATTATTCTCAAGCTTTATTGAAGTACATGTATTTATAATCACTTCGAGACAAGAGGAAGAATCTAAAAATTATTTTTGTAGATTAGAAAAGTGTATTTAAAAATTAAGTTAAAAGTTTATGGAGGGTTATATGAGCGAGAAAATTTATTATTGGTCTCCTATTAAACATTGGGAGAAGTTGCATAATGAAGTTTTGATAGGGGAAATGAGATTTACAGGCGTTCTGTCTGAGTGGTTTCCTGAGTTTTATTTTTTGACTCAAAAAGGTGTGAAAATTAGTGAACTAGTAGAACGCTTTTCTTTAGGAAATGTAGAAGAGACACAAAAAACAATAGAGCTTATGATAAAAAATCGTGTGTTAGTAAGTAACATATTACCGCCAAGAGAAGTATTTTCCACACAAGAAAAGATTTTTCCAAATCCATATAGCAACCAGATTCGCTTTTCTAAAGAAGATTTAGATAAGTATATGAGTGAACAATTGAATCGAACGCACCATGCTGTGCGGTCAACCGAAATTCAACTTGAAACAACAAATGATCTACCCACTATAATCAAGGAACGTAGGTCTTGTCGCCAATTTGATATGAAAAAACATATTAGTTTTTTAGAATTTTCCCAATTCATATCAACTCTAAAACAGGTTAGGAAAGAAAATATATACTATCATTACGCAAGTGCAGGCGGACTCTACCCTATTGATATCTTTGTTTATATAAAACCCAAACGTATAGAAGGTATGAAAGCTGGGTTTTATTATTATAACCCATCAAAAAACTGTCTTGTGATTGTAAATAATATTGATCAAGTAATCAAAAGTGATCATGAGTTAATTAACCAAGATTTATTTACTCAGTCTGCCTTTTCAGTTTATTTGGTCTATAATGCGAACGCTTCCATCCCGAAATACGGTTCAGATGGATATTTATTTGCTTGTATTGAGTCTGGTATTATCACTGCTACCTTAAATATGGTGGCTGAGACATTGAATTTAGGCGTTTGTTCAGTTGGTCATATGAAATTTGAAGAGATTCAGCAGTTTTTATGTTTGGATAATCATCAAGTATTTCTCCATGGGCTTGAAATTGGTCTGAAGATTAACGAATAGATGAAATGAATATTAGGGGGATAAAGATAAAAATGCACATTAAAGATCGAAGTTCGATTCATGAAAATAAAGGGGTAGAGGCATTTTGGAAGGAGCAGTTATCTTCCGAGGTTCTCGATTTTTCTGTATTTAATAGCGGTTACCAACTAAATAAAGAAAATCCTTGCGAGCACGTTCAAGTCATAATGAATGTAGAGTTTAGTAAAAGTATACAAAAAATAATTAAGTCTCAAGATTTATTATTATTTAGCTGGTTACAGGCCGCGTTAAGGATTTGTTTGGCACACTATACAGATCAAGAAAGGATTACTATTGGTATTCCTGTAATTGAAAAGAATATTGAACAAAGCG
Organism: Bacillus sp. 16GRE42; assembly: GCF_019837435.1. Taxonomy (NCBI): domain Bacteria; kingdom Bacillati; phylum Bacillota; class Bacilli; order Caryophanales; family Bacillaceae; genus Bacillus; species Bacillus sp. 16GRE42. Next base: position 271,697 of record NZ_JADAXF010000001.1, on the reverse strand, counting down.
AGAATCTTAATAAATTGATTCCTTTAGGAAATGAAATCCATCCGCATCACAGCTTTAAACAAGTAGTAAATCAGATTGAACAAAAGACTTTATTCGGGTATGAAAATCAGGAGTATCCGCTCTCTGAATTATTAATTAAACACAATTTAACTCCTTTTCAAATTGTTATTGGGATGGAAGGATTACATAACGAAAATTTGCTAGAAGAATATGCAGAGAATAATTTAGCCATCTGGATACAAAGAAAATGGAATGAAATACATAATGAATTTGAAATTCAAATTTCTTTCAAGTCTCATTCATTTTCTTCTTTGCAACAGTTTGCAAATTCATATCTTTATGTTTTAAAGCAAGTGTCAACAAATTCGAATTTGGCTGTGAAAGATATTTGTATCATTTCAGAAGAAGAGAAAGAATTGCTAGAAGAATTGAATCAAGGTCAGGCGGACATAGAATTGTCTCAATCATTTCAAGATTTGTTTGAGGAGCAAGTGTTAAAAACCCCAGATCAAATTGCTGTTGTTTGTAATAATCAATCTTTGACATATAGAGAATTGAATAAGAAAGCAAATCAATTGGCTTCTATTCTTCAAAGTAAAGGTGTTTCGAAAGAAAGTATTATTGGGGTTATGGTAGATCGTTCATTGGAAATGATCATTGGCATGGTGGGGATTTTAAAAGCAGGAGCAGCTTACTTACCTATCGATCCTAACTATCCAACTGAACGAATTGAATATATGTTACAAGATAGTCAAGCAAAATGTTTACTGAGCAAGCGAACAGAAGTAGAATTGCCACAATTTGCGGGTGAAGTGCTGTATCTTGATGAGGGGCATTTCTTCCAAGGTGAAGAAAGTAATTTAGTTCGAGAAAGTCATCCTAATGATTTGGCTTATGTTATTTACACATCAGGATCGACAGGAAATCCAAAAGGAGTAATGGTGGAACAGAAATCGCTTGTCCATTTTTTAAGTGTAATGAGAGAAAAAGTAAAAGATAATCAGTCATTCTTGTTTCTTGCTAGTGTATCTTTTGATATCTCCTTGTTAGAAATATGTCTGCCTTTAACACAAGGTTCGAAAGTAGTTATTGCTACAGAGGATCAGTTCGCAACAAAAGAATTAGCTTATTTGGTCAAAGAACATAAGGTGGATTTATGGGAATCAACGCCATCGCGAATGGAAGTGATTTTGAGTGATCCAGAAGGGGCAAGTTTTCTAAAAGATTTAAAATCTATTTTGTTAGCAGGAGAAGCATTTTCCATTGATTTGGTTGAAAAAATCCGATGCATCAGTGAAGCGACAATTTTAAATATTTATGGTCCTACAGAAACAACCATTTGTGCAACAGTAAAGGATTTGAGCTCTGCCAAAGAAGTTACGATTGGAAGTCCCAACCCGAATTATCATTCCTATATATTGAATAAGTATGGTCAATTAAAACCATTTGGAATTCCGGGTGAACTCTGCATTGGTGGCGTGGCGGTAGCACGAGGGTATCTTGGGAAATCTAAACTGACAGATGAAAAGTTTGTACCGAGTCCTTTTACAGCAGGAGAAATGATGTATCATACGGGTGATCTCGTTCGTTGGTTGCCTAATGGAGAACTTGAATATCTAGGTCGAATGGATCATCAAGTAAAAATTCGGGGATATCGGATTGAATTAAGAGAAATCGAAAGCCAGTTAAGGGAATATCCAGAAATAAACCAAGCTATCGTTGTTGATCAAGTATATGGAAATAGGAAATTATTAGCTGCGTACTATGTATCGGATAATAAGGTCTCTTTTGATGAAATCAGAAAATATTTAAGTGATAAATTACCTGAGTTTATGATTCCTGAAAAAATGATTCAGGTGGAAGAGATTCCGTTGAATCCAAATGGGAAAGTAGATAGGAAAAGGTTATTAGAGATAACACAAACAGATTATGTATCAATTCCATACGTTGCCCCGCGCAATGAAATTGAACAAAAATTGGTGCATGCATGGGAAAAAGTTATGGAGATTGAGGGAATTGGTATTCATGATAATTTTTTCGCACTAAAAGGAGAATCGATTAAAGCATTACAGGTAATAAATTTATTAAGAAAAGACTGTTTGAAAATAAGTACAACAGATTTTTTTAAGCACCCTACGATTGCTCAACTTAGTTCTTGTATAGAGGTAGAGCATAAAGAGGAAAGGTTTGAAAATAGACCAACTCATGTTAAAAATTTGTCTAAGCCATTTCCCTTAACAGAAGTTCAGACAGCGTATATGTTAGGAAGGAATTCACAGTTTGAATTAAGTGGTATTTCACCTCAAACATATTTTGAATATGAAACAGAATTGGATATCAATCGTCTTTCAAAAAGTCTTCAAAAGGTAATTTATCGTCATCCAATGTTGCGAGCTGTAATTTTACCAGAGGGAAAACAGCAAATATTAGAAAATATTCCTGATTACGAGATTGAAATAGTGAGCCTCATAGATTTAGATGATGGGAAACAAAATGCTCGCTTGCGAGAAGAACGTTCTCGAATGACTAACCATGTATTCCCTTTGGGGCAATGGCCTTTGTTTGAATTAAAAGCCTTTCTTGTAAAAGAAGACACGTATTTATTATGTTTTCGATACGATGCTTTATTAATGGATGGAGCTAGTATGAACATTGTTGGACAGGATTTGTTTCATTATTATTATAAACCAGAGCAAAGGTTAGAACCTCTATCTTTTGATTTTCAAGATTACATGTTTATCTATGATGAACTGGAACAAAGTACAGAATATAAAACAGCAAAAGATTATTGGACAAGTAAGCTTCCTGCCTTTCCGTTTGCGCCTTCTTTGCTGTTAAAAAAGGATCCGGCAGAGATTGCTACTCCTAAGTTCCAATCACTTACTAAGATCCTGGACAATGAAATATGGAAAAAGCTACGAAAGTTAGCACAAGAGAAAGAAGTAACTCCTTCGGCTCTGCTTTGTACAATATATGGTGATGTATTGGCATATTGGAGTAATCAACGTCGATTGGCAATTAATTTGACTGTATTTAACCGTTATCCTGTTCATGAAGAAGTAGAGCAAATTGTGGGAGATTTCACTTCACTCATCTTGTTGGATGTTGATGTGAATCCAGATCAATCTTTCTTTACTAGAGTAAAAGAAACGCAATCTACTTTATTAAATGGTCTCGAACATCGCCATTACGATGGAGTTAATTTCATTCGAGATTTTACTCGATATCATCAAATGACGCCAAAAGCAGTTATGCCAATTGTTTTCACCTCGATGTTAGCAGGTGCGGGGGCTTTTGCTTGGGAACAGCTTGGTTCACTTCGCCATATTCATGCTCGGACTCCACAAGTGTATTTGGATAATGTGGTAATTGAAAAAAATGGAGAGTTATTAATTAGCTGGAACTATGTTGAAGAATTGTTTGATGTTGATGTGATAGAAGCGATGTTTCACCAATTTGTTGACTTATTGGAACAATTAGTGAAACAAAGTGACGTAACATCTTTGCAGATGAAAGAGTCAGACCATGCTTTAATTGAGCAATACAATGAGACAACAGAAAAAATACCGTCGACTACTTTATATCAATTATTTACAGACCAAGTAAAACGTACACCGGATGAAGTAGCAGTAGTTTTTGAACAGGACTACTTAACATACTCCGAGCTTCATAAGCGCTCCAATCAAGTTGCGCACTTTTTAAAAGAACAAGGAATTGGTCTAGGTGACAAAGTTGGTCTTTTAGCACTAAGACGAGTTGACACAATTGCTAATATGATAGGTATTTTAAAAGCAGGTGCCGCTTATGTTCCAATTGATCCCGACCATCCTTCAGATCGCCAAACATATATTTTAGAAAATAGCTCATGCAAACTTTTATTAGAATCTAGTCTTTATGCAGAAAACCGCTTGTCATTATATACAACAGAAGATATGCCTGCTATTGCTGGTCCGGAAGATCTTGCCTATATTATCTACACTTCAGGAAGTACAGGAAAACCGAAAGGAGTAATTATTACTCACCAAGCGGTTACAAATACCATTCAAGATATTAATCAAAAATATCAGGTAAATGAAGATGATCGTATTATTGGTATTTCTTCTATGTGTTTTGACTTATCTGTATACGATATTTTCGGAACGTTAAGCACAGGTGCAATGTTGGTAATGATTCGTGACCCAAGAGACATGCAAGAATTAATCCGTACTGTCGAACGTAGAGGAATTACAATTTGGAATACAGTACCTGCAATTATGGATTTGGCATTAGATCAAGTAGGTTCTCATTTTGAACATTCTTCCTTGCGTTTAGTTTTACATAGTGGAGATTGGATTCCACTTTCTTTACCAGAAAAAATAAAACGACATTTTCCGATTGCGGAAGTAGTTTCACTCGGAGGAGCAACAGAAGCATCGATTTGGTCAATTTATTATCCGGTCAAACAGGTGGAATCGAATTGGAAGAGTATTCCATACGGGATACCTTTGGCAAACCAAACGTATTATGTGTTGAACTATGAAAAGAAAATGTGCCCTGTTGGTGTAATTGGAGATTTATATATTGGGGGAGTGGGCCTTGCTAAAGGATATTTAAATGATGAACAGAAAACAAATGAAGCATTTGTATCACATTCTGATTTTGGTCTTATTTATAAGACAGGAGACTGTGGAAAAATGCATCCTGAGGGATATATTGAATTTTTAGGCCGCCAAGATTATCAAGTTAAAATTCAAGGATATCGAGTAGAGTTAGAAGAAATCGCACATTGTCTTCTCACTTACAAACAAGTCGAACATGCAGCAGTGATTGATCAGACAGATGAGTATGGTATAAAATTTTTAGTCGCATATGTGGTAACTGAGCAAAATATTAGCACAACAGAACTACGAAAGCATTTGCGAGATCACTTGCCAGATTACATGATTCCTTCTTATTTTGTTTATTTGGAACAATTGCCCTTGACTCCAAACGGGAAATTAGATAGAAAAGCGCTCCCTACTCCGGAGAAACAAACAAATGAAGTATTTATCGCTCCAAAAACTGAAATGGAAAAAATATTAACTAGTGTTTGGCAAGAAGTACTCAAAGTAGATCGGATTGGAGTAAATGATCATTTCTTTTCCTTAGGTGGAGATTCGATAAAAGCGATTCAAGTTTCCGTCAGACTGTATAGACAAGGATTTGAGCTAGAGCCAAAAAATTTATTTTCATTTCCTATATTAGGAGACATGGTTCAATTTGTTAAAAAGCTTGATCATCTTCCAAATTCGCAAACAAGTGATGTAAACAAAATGAATGATAATAAAATTACATCACTAAATGGTAAAAACAAACAACTTAATCAACATACACTTATCAAAATACAAGAAAAAATGCCAGAAATAAAAATAGAACGTATTTACCCATTGGCACCTTTCCAGGAAGTTATTTATGAACATGCTGCGACTGAACCTGATACAAATGCATATTTCGAACAAACAATTTGGGCGCTTGAGGGGGAGCTGGATATTAATCTCTTTATTCAGTGTTTCCAACAATTAGTTGATCGTCATGATTCTTTAAGGACGATAATTGTGCAAGATGAACAAGCACAACCTTGGCAAGCTGTTTTACACGATGTTCAAATGATTTCAGAGATAAAAAACTTGATTGAGATGACGAAACAAGAACAGCAAGAATTCCTAGACCAGTGGATGAATGAAAATTCAAGTCAAGGATTCAAAAAAGATGAACTCATGACCCGTCTCTGTATATTCCAGCTAGGAAATAACGAGCATAAGGTGGTTTGGAGTTCCCATCATCTATTATGTGATGGTTGGAGCGTCAGCATTTTGATAGACGAATTATTCCAGCTCTATGAATTAATAAATGCGGGAACTACGGCAGAGTTACCTATGGTGAAACCTTTTGAGACATTCATAGATTGGACTGTAGCACGAGATCATGAGAAAGCACGTCATTTTTGGCGGGATTATTTATCAGGATACAATCGAAAAATTAGTATTCCTAAAAAGAAAGTATCAACTCAAAGTGAAGGGTTAAATTTCACATTTATGGATTTAATATTAGATAAGGATTTGACTAATCAGTTACAGACATTTGTAACTAAAAACAATATAACTATGAATTCGGCATTACTAGCTGTATGGGGAATATTGCTTGGCAAATACAACGGAATGAGAGAAGTAGTATTACCTAATCTAGTATCAGTCAGACCTCCCGAAGTAGAAGGGATTGAAAATATGTTCGGTCTGTTCACAAATGTTTTGCCTATCCGACTAGCATGGACAGAAACGCAATCTTTTGTGGACTTCCTGCAAAAAGTACAACTAGAAACATTGAAATGTAATGAGTATGCATACTATTCATATGTTGATATACAAAAACAAAGTGAATTAAAAACTGAGTTGACTGACCATCTTTGGGTTTTTGAAAACTATCCGACTAACTCAGCTATCTTTTCTTCAAATGAAAACAGAAATTTTGCCATCACAGATTACGAAGTTGTTGATGAGCCTCATGTAAAGTATGGAATTATGTGCTTCCCTGAAGAGAAACTTACAATAAAGTTTGGATATGATCAATCCGTATATGAAGCGGAGAAAATACAGGAAATATTGAATCACATCCATCAGTTAATCAATAGGATTCTTCAAAATCCAATACAGGCAATCGGTGATTACAAATTATAAAAAATGAAAAGGCGAGCAAGAACTCGCCTTTTTAAATAGAATAGGAGTAAACCAAATGACAAAAAACTTGCAGTTATCAGCCGAAGAGATGCGTCAGTTAGGATATCAAGCGGTGGACTTGATTGTTGATCATATGAATCATTTAAAAAGTAAACCAGTTTCGGAAACGATTGATAGTAATATTTTTAGAGACAAGCTAATTGAAACGATTCCAGAAAACGGATCCAATCCAAAAGAGTTACTTCATTTTCTTAATAACAATGTGTTTAATCAAATTACTCATGTGGATCATCCTCATTTTATGGCTTTTGTGCCAGGTCCTAATAATTATGTTGGTGTAGTAGCAGATTTTTTAGCAAGTGGGTTTAATGTATTTCCTACAGCTTGGATAGTAGGTGCAGGTGCTGAACAAATTGAATTAACGACAATCAACTGGTTAAAATCAATGCTAGGATTCCCTGATTCAGCTGAAGGGCTATTTGTCAGTGGCGGTTCCATGGCTAATTTGACTGCACTTACTGTAGCGAGACAGGTCAAGCTGAATAATGACATAGAAAATGCCATTGTGTATTTTTCTAACCAAACTCATTTTTCTGTAGATCGAGCACTTAAAGTATTAGGTTTTAAACATCATCAAATTTGCCGAATTGAAACAGATGAAGATTTAAGAATTTCAGTTAGTACTTTAAGAAAGCAAATAAAAGAAGATCGATTAAAAGGGAAAAAACCATTTTGTGTTATTGCTAATGCAGGGACAACGAATTGCGGAGCGGTGGACTCCCTCGATGAATTGGCTGATCTATGTGGTGATGAAGATGTATGGCTACACGCGGATGGTGCTTATGGGGCTGCAGCAATTCTCAGTGAAAAAGGAAGGGAGTTATTAAGAGGAATTCATCGTGCTGATTCTTTGACATTAGACCCGCATAAATGGCTTTTTCAGCCTTATGATGTTGGTTGTGTACTTATTCGAAATAGCCAATATTTAAGTGAAACGTTCCGTATGATCCCAGAGTATATTAAGGATACGGAAACTAATATAGAAGAAAAAGTGAATTTTGGGGAGCGTGGAATTGAACTTTCTCGTAGATTTAGGGCATTAAAGGTATGGCTTTCTTTTAAAGCATTTGGAGTCACAGCTTTTCGTGAGGCAATTGATCATGGTATTATGTTGGCTGAACAAGTTGAAGAGTTTTTAAGGAAAGAAAAAGATTGGGAAGTAGTAACACCTGCCCAATTAGGAATTGTTACTTTTCGTTATATTCCTTGTAAGCGAACGTCTACAGAAACAATTCATGAAATAAACAAAAAACTGGTGGAAGAAATTAATCAAAGAGGATTTGCTATGCTAAGTACGACTAAATTAAAAGAAAAAGTAGTAATTCGACTTTGCTCTATCAACCCGAGGACAACATTAGAAGAAATACTTCAAATCATGATGAGCATTAAGGCGTTGGCAGAGGAAATAAACACATCGCCTAAACATCTTATATCTGTTTCTCAACCTTGATATATTAGGTGAATTTTACATATTAATAGCCGATTCTAAATGAGAATCGGCTATTATATTTACGGAGTGTTTTTCTTGTAAAGGGATTAGGCCTCAACCTTAGATACTCTTTTGAAACCAGTCCTTACTGCTTGTACCATTTCGTTCACAGCGTAAATAGATACATCGGCATTTGGATTTAATCCTTCAAACCAGTGATAAGAATTTGGATATAAATGAAATTCGACATCAACACCAGCTTGCGCTAGTTTGCTTACATAGGTCAATGTTTCACTACGGAATGGATCTAATTGACCAACAAATGTATAAGTATATGGCAAATCACTATAATCCTCTGCTCGAGAAGGTGCTGCATAGGCAGGGATATGATCCGCTCCATACATTTCTCCTAAATACATTTTCCAACCAGCTTCATTTGCCTTCTGATTCCAAACAAATCCCTCTTTAATTTCATTGGCTGAAGGTGTATTATTTCGATCATCAATCATTGGATAGAGTGGCATTTGTAAACAAATCGAAGGATATTTTCGATCTCGGGCTAATAATGATAATGCTGCTGTTAGTCCACCTCCAGCGCTTACTCCTGCAACCCCAATTCGATTCGAATCAATGTTTAATGACTCTGCATTATCAGCAATCCATTTTAAAGCTGAATAACAATCTTCAATTGGTGCTGGGTAAGGATGTTCAGGAGCTAAGCGGTAGTCTACAGATACGACCACACAGCCAACTTCTTTTGCAAACCTCATACAAGTATCATCGTTATCATCTATAGACCCTAAGATATAACCACCACCATGTATCCATAATAAGACAGGTAAAGATTCATGATTTGATTTTGGGCGATAAATTCTTAATGGTAACGAATTAGCATCTGGTCCAACAATGACTTCATCTGTTAACGAAAGGGAGTCATCAACAACGGTAGGTGGTCTCATTTGAGCTATTCCTTCTCTGATTGCTTGCAAGTTTTCTGGGCGTAAATCGAGATCTGGAAACATCTCTAACCCTTGTAATAACTCTGGATTTACTCTTGTTTTCATTTTAACACCTCTATTTGTAATTGTTTTCAAATAAATGAAGTGTGTTCTAAGTAGTTTAATTGTGAAAGAACATCACAATTAAATTGTAAATTGGATATGCGATAACAGTCAACAGAATATTCGGAAATTAAAACCTTTCTCAAGAAGGAGTTTCAAGTAACCAATAATACAAGTAGTGGATCTAGGAGCAAAGTGTTTTCATGTCGTTGTATTTATGTACACTTAGTTTTCTAATTAAACCAAGTGATAATCCTTTTATTTTAATGACATATTGCAAGTGATACCTATTTGAATTCATACTCGGAATGAATTAATACATTTTCATTCCTTAATATATAATTCAGGGAAATACTCATGGGCAGGCATTAATATAGGAGAACAGTACAAATTAAAATAACTGTTTAAAAAAAATCCTTTTATTTGGCTAAAAAAGGAGTAGATTCAAGCATGGATTTTTATGCTTTCATTCAATGCTAGCTAAGGCCAAAACCTCCTTGCCAATATTCAAAAACGATTACGTTTTTGGATTCGTGTTCCGGTTTTTCTTGACCAGGTCATTGAATAACTACACATAAACTCCTTATATCTCTAGATAAACTACCGATTAGCTCCATATAGACTCTAGATAACCTATATAGAATACAAGTTATCAAGGAGGTAAGAAAAAATGAATTTTATGAAACGTGCAATTCTCAGTATGAAAAAAAGGATAGGAACATCATTAATTTTGATGGCAGTTTTTCTGATTGTTACAAATTTGGTTCTTTCAGGGTTCACAATCCAAAATGCATCAAAAAAAGCTGCGGATGCAGCAAGAAAAAAACTAGGTGCAGATGTTACTTTAAGTCTTGATTTTGACAAATTAGGTCAACAAGCTCAGGAAACTGGAGAGATGCCTAATCCACCGAAGCTTAATACAAAAGAAGCGGATCAATTAGCGGAGTCAAAATATGTAAAAGACTATAATTACATAGGCAGCACTTTCGGTATTTCTGATGGACTTAAACTAGTAGGAGCTTCAGAAGGAGAAGAAGGAAAAGGTAAAGTGGGAATGGCGGCTGTGCGAGGCGGTTCAAGCTCTGGTACAGAAATAGATATGAATGCTTCTTTTATGATTGAGGGGGTCCGCAAGACTGCATTACAAGAAAGCTTTAAAAACGGAAAAAGTAAAATCATTGATGGAAAACCAATTACAGAGCAAATGAAGGATCAGAATGTAGCTTTAATGGAAAAACGATTAGCGGAATTAAACAATTTGAAAGTAGGAGACAAAGTTAAAGTGCAATCAGGGGATAAGAAGGAAACCCTTGAGATTGAAATTATCGGTATTTACGAAACAAATGAGCAAGCAATGGGTCAACAGGCCCCTCCTATAATGGATCCAGCTAATAAACTATATATGCCGCATTCAACTATGAAAAAATTAGAAGTAGATCAAGGGATAAGTAGTGTTCAAGTCGTTTATTTCTTGAATGATCCACAATATATTGATGCATTTAAAAAAGAAGCAAAAAAATCTAATATTGATTTTAATTATTATAAATTAGATGCACATGATTCATTGTACAAACAAATGATTGGTCCTATCGAAAATATTTCTTCTACTTCTCAAATGATTATTTATATTGTATCAATTGCAGGTGCGATTATATTAGGGTTAATCATTATGCTATCAATTAAAGGACGTCGTAAGGAAATGGGGATTCTGTTATCTATTGGAGAGAAAAAGTGGAAACTGATGGCACAGTTCGTAGTAGAAGTAGTATGTGTCGCTATTTTAGCATTTGGATTATCCATAACAACAGGAGCTAAGGTTTCTCAATATATCGGGGATAATTTACTTTCGAGTGAAATTGCTACAGCAAACGAAGAAACGGACACTACGCGAAATAGTACTGTAATGATGTCTGGATCTGGTAGTAGTACGCTACAAAATCAAAAAGAAGATCCAATTGATAAAATTGATGTAAGTGTAACAGGAGAAGATGTAGGGAAAATGGGGGGGATTGGACTAGCTATTGCTATAATAGCAACGCTTCTTCCAGCATTATCTATTCTACGTTTAAATCCAAAACAAATTCTTTTAAAAGATGAATAAGGAGGCTTAATATGGAAACGATTTTACAATTTAAAAATTTGGATTATTATTATGAAAGTAATGGGAAAAATGTAGCAATACTAGACAATGTCAACTTTTCTTTTCAAAAAGGGCATTTCTACACGATTTTAGGACCATCTGGATCTGGTAAAACTACAACTCTAAGCTTAGGTTGTGGACTGGATGTCCCTAAAAATGGTTATGTACTGTATAATGGCAAAGATATTAGAAAAATTGGTTTGGATCGATACCGTAATCAAAATGTATCTGTAATTTTCCAATCTTATAACTTAATTACCTATATGACAGCTCTTCAAAACGTCTTAACAGCAATGGAAATTACAGGTGTTAAAGTGAAAAATAAGACGGTAAGGGCATTAGAGTTATTAGAGAAAGTAGGACTCACAGAAGCTGAAGCGAAACGAAATGTCCTGCAACTAAGTGGTGGGCAACAACAGCGTGTAGCAATTGCTCGAGCACTATCTTGTAATGTTGATTTACTAATTGCAGATGAGCCGACAGGAAACCTCGACGAGGAAACCACAATGGATATAATAGAACTGTTTCAAGAACTTGCACATAAAGAGAATAAATGCATTATTGTTGTGACGCACTCACAGGAAGTTGCTAAAAAATCAGATCGTGCAGTGTATTTAAGTAAGAAGAAGTTGGTCGTAAATGAAATCTAATATAAACATCGTAGCTGTTCAATTCACATAATTTTCAAAATTTAGCCCGTTCAAAAGCTTATATTTGATTTATAATAAAATCAAGCCATAATCAAAATGGTCTCCCTGTGCTGAATGTTAAAATAGTTTGTTGTTCCCTTTTTAATAATATTTGAAAAAGAACTTGTAGGATATTCTACAAGTTCTTTTTCTTATAATTGGTTACCTATATCATGGGATAATCACACATAAAAAACGGGACATTACCTAGATATATAATCTAAATGCTGTCCCGTTTAACTGTGTATCTGTATAGTTATTGCAGAATTAAACCTACAATCATAATTAAACTAAATACTATTATCCAACCAAACGCACAATAGCCAAAAATTCTAATCCATTTAGGTAATTGATTCATGTTAATTTTATTTGAGGGAACTCCCTGCATAGAAAACATCATTTTTTGATCTCTATCTCTATTATTTTGTTGTTCATACATAACATCATAACCTTTCCAGAACTATTGTGTTTATAGTATATCAGCCTGAAGAAAATTATGTACAGAATACAAGGGGATAACTTAATATTATGTGGTGAATTTTATAAATACTGAAAAAGAGCCCTACATAAATAAGATTATGTTTCTTCAAGTATTAACTTGCTGGATATGCATTAGAACCAAGATAGCGTTCTTTTATAATTTGAAGATGATGAAGCTCATGACCAGCAATGATGTATACTAATGCACGAACTGTAACTTCAGAATTATTCGCATTTCCTCTTTGTGACCAAGCTTCTTTATCTAAGCTTCTAAGTAAATACACGGTAGATTGGCGAACAACTATTAAATTCTCAAGAAGATCTTGCATAGATTGCTTATCAAAAGCAGCTCTAAGAACATACATATCATCGTTATAGCCTGGAAGTTCTGCTGTCTCGCCTCGAGCAATAGATAGCAATCGATACGCCATAATACGTTCTGTGTCCGCTATATGACCGATTACTTCTTTTATACTCCATTTAGTAGGAGCATACCGGAAAAGTCCCTCACTATTAGAAATTCTCTTTAATAAAAGATTCGTTTCCTTCATTTGTTGTTCTAGAATATGTATGATATTTCCGTCTGATACCAAGTTGGTATACGTTGCATAATAGGAGTTATATTCACTTACCTTTGGTCTTATTTGCATACGAAGCATCCTTTATGTTTTATATTTAATCTTTACATATAGCTTATCATAAAAGAATTCCAAATTAATCTGAAAAATGGAGGCAAATATGCATTTTTCATCTTCCTTTTCAGTTGCATAGATGAAATGCATCTCAAATAAGAGAATCTAATTTGCTGCTAAGCGGAATTTTGTTTTTTTGCTGTTATAGTAGAAGGTGAATATTTAAGTTGGATACAGTTTGTCACTACTTATGACAATCGCAATTTAAGAAGTAGCATATATCATTAAATGAAAAGCCTGTTAATAAGTTTATACTTACTACAAAAACAAACAAACTCTCCTTTAAATAGGACGAGTTTGTTTGTTTTTGTGTTTAGATAATGGAATACGCATGCTAAATTGCACACTATGTTCCATATTTTTTATAGAATACTTTATATCTAGTCTTTCAAGAATTTGTTTAACAATATATAGACCTAAACCACTTCCTCCGGTATTTCGATTCCGAGATTTTTCAATTCGATAAAATGGTTTGAAAATTTGTTGTATATCTTCATCTTTAATATTGATACCTGTATTTATAATTTGCATTTTAATTTGACCTTGTTTAGAATCCTTACTTAACTTTATATAGACTTTTTCATTATGTGGTGAATACATAACTGCATTATGGATAATATTTTTACATGCTTTTTCAAAAAGAACACGATCTGTATAAACAGAAAGGTCAGAGTCAATTTCTTTTATTATTTGGATGCTTTTTTGAGAAGCGAAAAATTCGAGATCTTTTGTGATTGTACCTATTAACTTTGAAAGATTAATTTCTTCTATTTTTAGTTTAAAAGTGTGTTGTTCTAACTTTGACATACTTAAAATTTCACGAACTAGTTGTTCCATACTTTCAATAATTTGATGATTTTTCTTTAAATATTGATCACGATTTTGATAAGGGCCAATATTGTATATCATCCCTTCTAAGTATCCTTTCATTACAGTAAGAGGGGACTTTAATTCATGTGCTACAATTGCAAAAAACTCTCTGCGTTTTGTTTCTATTTCTCTTTCTTTTTCAATATCATTTTTTAATTGTTCATTTGCTTTTTTTAAATCAAACATAGCTTGTTGTAAGTTAATAGACATGTCATTCAAACTATTAGATAATTCTCCTAACTCATCTGTAGAACGAACCTCAATTTTTTCGGAGAAATCTAAATTTGCCATCTTTTGTGCACCCTCATTAATATAAATAAGTGGCTTTGTAATAAACCTGGAATAGAAATAAGCACTCCCTATACCAATTACGATCACAATGATACTAATATAGGGGAGAAAACGCACTAATACTTGCGAAGCTTCATCAATCGGTTGAAATGTTGCGAACACTACAAGCGTTAAACTACCATCTTGGAATTGAATTGGTTCCGTAACATTATATGAATTGCTAATGGTACCTGCATTCTCAAATCGTGCTGCTTTAGTAACTACTGTTGTTTGTGTACCACTTTGAATAAAAGAAAATGAAGGCGAGTAAATAATTATTCCTTCTTTATTTTGAAGCGAAAGCATCGCGTTATTTTTTTTTGCGTATTCATCAAAAAATGGTATCGCATCTTGAAACGTAAGATCTTTGGACTTATCAATTATTTCTTTTATCCCTGTTTGAAGTTGATCTGTTTTGTATTGCTCATAAAACGTAGGGAGAAAGAAATATAAAGTTAAATAAATCAACACTGCAAAGGATAACAAAATGAGAGATGTAGTCATAAAGAGTTTATAAGTAATTTGCTTCATCTTCATGATTTTTACAATGCTATTCATCAATTTTATACCCAATACCCTTTATTGTTTTAATATAGGGGATGGCTAGTTTTTTACGTAGATTTTTAATATGCGTATCTATTATTCGTGTTTCTCCAAAATAATCGTATCCCCAAACTTTTTCTACGATATTTTCTCTTGTAAGTACTTTTCTTTCATTTTGAAATAGTAGTTGTAGAATTTCGAACTCTTTTGTCGTTAACAAAATTTCAACATCAGTTACATATACTCTATATGCATCAACATCAATGCGCACTTCTTTAAATACCAAATGATTATTTACATTTTTATCATAACTTCTTCTAAGTACAGCTTCGACTCGTCTAATCAAAACATGAAACGAAAAGGGTTTTGTTATATAATCATCAATCCCAAGATCGAACCCTTTCATTTGATCTTCCTCTTCTTCTAACGCAGTTAGCATAATAATTGGTATGTTTGACTGACTTCGAATCATTTTAGCAACTTCAAATCCATTAAGATTGGGCATCATTACATCTAGAAGAACTAAATCAAAGGATTGCTTATTAAATTGTGTCATACCCTTTAGTCCATCTGAAGCAACTACCACTGTATACTGTTGTGTCATTAAAAATTGTTTAATTAATTCCTGAATTTCTTGATCGTCCTCAACCACGAGGATATGATAGTTTTTCATAATATCACCTCTGGTAGTCATTATAGCCGTACTATCTGTAGTTTATGTGGAGATACAGTAGGAAACTTCATAGGACGTTTAACGTATTAACTCCATTTTCAAGATTCTGTATTCTCCATAAAAAAGTATTATTACCCATATTCCTTTTTTATGGAGAAATATTTGCGTGCTTGAAAAAACTTATCATATAAAAAGCTGAACGATAATATTTACAAAAAAACTAATGTATAATAATGTAAATTGTATGTAGTTTTTTAACTGTTTGAAAATATACTTTCGATACTTTACTAGAAGGAGAAAGGGAGATGAATTTAAATATAAAAGAAGCCAGCGAAATTCTAGAGCGTACGCCACAAACTTTGTAGTTTTTTTGCTAATTTAGTAAAGGCCCAAGGTGCGAACAAGGGATTATTTAAATCATGTGAGAAAGGTTGTGAAATTATTTGAGGAGTTATAAAGCGATGCTGTTTGATTTAGATGATACGTTACTTGATAGGGATAAGGCAGTAGATAACTTGTTTTTATTAGTTTTAGAAAAGTGTTATGAGAATGTTAGTGATACAGTCAAAAACAATATGTTACAGAAATTCAAAGAATACGATAAAAGGGAATACGGCATTAGTAATAAAACGATAGTTTTAGAATCATTATTTGATGAATTCGCGCCGATATATAGATTGCCACACAATTATATCCAAGATTTTTGGAATGAAAATTTCCCTACATGTTTTTCAATAGACCAAAATACTATTCATTTCTTAAATCATATAAAGAGTCACTTTAAAATTGGAATTATAACAAACGGCTCAACGCATAGACAAAAAGCTAAAATAATTAACACGAATTTAAACAATTACTTTGATACGATTATTATTTCTGAAGAATTAGGATTGAGTAAACCTGATAAACGTATATTCGAACTAGCGTTAAATAAGCTAAATGTACAGCCGAAAAATACTTTATTTGTTGGGGATGACTTAGAAAAGGATATTGCTGGTTGTCAAAATGCAAATATAAATGGAATATGGTTTAATCCTCATAGAATCACAAATAGGACTGAAATAAAACCGTATTCTGAGATTGATACTTTTGATAGTTTATTAAGTTACATTACTCCACAATATTTTTATAATAAGTGAAAATGCTATGGAGTGATCATTAAAAGGATTTCATTCACCGTAATATAAAAAATAAAAATAAACAGACACAGACACTTAAATCTCTTTCCGCTACCAATATTAGTATTTTCAAATGAACTAACAAAGCATGATATGAAAATTATGGAGGAGTGATACTATGGAAATAAAGAAAGTAGTAATTGACGGAATAAACATTGCGGTCATAAGAAATGAAAAAGTACTAATATCCGATGTTCAAACGGCATTGGATTTTATGGCAACAGTTCAATATGAGGTCGATGCGAAACATATTATTATCGACAAATCATTAATAAGCGAAAGCTTCTTTGACTTAAAAACACGGCTTGCGGGTGATATTCTTCAAAAGTTTATAAACTACAAGGTAAAGATTGCTATCATTGGAGATTTCTCTATGTATACTAGTAAAAGCTTAAAGGATTTTATTTATGAATGTAATAAAGGTAAAGATATTTTTTACTTAGCAACTGAACAACAAGCAATTGAAAAACTAAGTACATTAAAGCAATAATACCTCAGTAAAATATCCCTCTTTTTCACGTCACATATTATCTACAGCATATAAGAACTGATGTTTGTGATAAACTAAGAGGTGAATAAAGGGGGAATTTTTTTGAACAATTTTAATGACACAATCCGAAATTTAAACAATTTAGTTTACAAACCTAACAATTTAATGATTACGGATCTAATAGAAGAAAAGCAAAACGCAGAATATGTAGGATGTTTATTTCACTTAAATAAGAAAACTATCCGTTTTAGAGTATCAAAAATTACGCCTAATAAAATTGGTCAATTTGTTTCTTTTTGGGAAAAAGATGCAAATATGCAAAATCAAGCGTTCTCTTATGACGCTGCTCCTGACTTATTAGTTATCACTTGTATTAATGATAATAAACTAGGGCAATTTATTTTCCCTAAAGAAATTCTACTTAAAGAAAAAATATTGAAAACGCAAAGTCAAAAAGGAAAGATGGCTATGAGGATTTATCCGCTTTGGGATACTCCTGTTAGCAATCAAGCGAAAAAGAGCCAAATGTGGCAACTTCAATATTTTGTTGATTTAAGCAATCCTAATAATTTACCTATAGACAAACTATTAACTTTGTATTCGTAGCTTTTAGTTTTGTATGTGAATTTGTTGCCGTATCCCAAAGTATGATGTCTTTTATTTGAATTCTCATATTCAGTTATCTTATGATTTTTTTTGTACCGGTACAGTTAAACGAAATGTACATTGTTTCAGTACCCCATCAAAATTACAATCAGCATATACTATTTTAACTTATAACTTATTTAGGGGTGCTGAATATGACAAGATTACAAGATCAGCTTTTTACAAGATTGAACCTTGAAAAACGTGCGGAAGTAAAGTTTGAAGAATTAAATAAAATTCTCTTTGCATTTGCACACACTATACCATTTGAGAATTTAGATGTTATAGCACGTAATGCGAATACAATTACTATGGAAAATTTACAGAATAAAATTTTAACTACATCCCGCGGCGGGCTTTGTTATGAATTAAATACTCTGTTTTACTACTTTTTAAAAGATTGTGGTTATGATGTACAACTTGCACTTGGAACCGTATATAAAAATGAAATCAACGCATGGGCACTTGAGGATGGACATATAACGATTATTCTAAAGTATGCTAACGAACGATACTTAATTGATGTAGGTATTGCTTCTTTAGTACCTCTGGTCCCTGTACCTTTTACCGGTGAGTCTATTTCCTCTAAAAATGGTACGTATCGAGTGAGACAAAAAGATACGAGTAAAGGAAATTACATTCTAGAAAGAAAAGATACGAACAGAGAGTGGAAAGTTTGTCATGCTTTTTATAATTGTATCATTGATGAGGCAGTAGTAAATGAGGTTCAAAGAAGAGTAATAGAAGATGAGAAATCTATTTTCAATAAAGGACCAATTGCAGTTAAATTGACGGACTTTGGCCATGTTTCTTTAACGAATACTAGTTTAACTGAAATGATTCATGGGGAAAAAACGAAACGTGAAATTACAGAAGAACAATATAGAGGGCTATTAAATACTTTATTTGCTATTCAGTTGTCATGAAACGAATAGCTAGCCGGTTCTTACACAGAATCGGCTATTTTATTAACTTTATTTTAAAACTACTATTAAAGTTTGATTTTCTAATTAGATATAATACACTAGAACAGTATGGAAAATTATAAATAATGATTTTGAATGTAAAGGAAGATTTTTATGTCAATTATTGATAAATTGAAACTTAATAAGTATACAAACATGGTCGTGATTAATGAACCAAGTGATTATGACATTTTTGCAGGGAAAGAAACCGTATTTTCCAAAGATCATGATGCCATTTTTATTTTTGTAGAAACACTTGATGAAATGGTGAAACAAACGAATTTTATTATTAGTAATGAAGAATTATTAATTGAAAAAGGCTATATATTCTTCGCGTATCCGAAAAAAGGTAATTGTCGATATAGTACGTTTATTCACCGTGATGAAATGTTTCCAGCATTAAACGTTGGCGAAGATGGGTATGTAGAGCAAAGCGCTATTAAATTTGCTCGTATGGTAAGTATGGACGATGTCTTTACTGTTGTAGGTTTAAAGCGTGAAAAGAAAAAAGAGAAGAAAACGCCTGCTATGAGTCAATGTGTTGCCGATTATGCAGATCGTATTCAAGATGTTGAAGCATTATTGGCTAATCATCCGAATGAACTTAAGTTTTATCAAAGTTTAACACCTGGATATCAAAAAGACTGGGCACGTAATTTATTTTCTGTAAAACAAGAAAAAACACGCGATAAACGTCTTGAGAAAATGATTGAAATCCTATCACAAGGCTATAAAACAATTGAATTATTCCGTAAGAAGAAAAAATAATGGTTAGGAAAGTCACAATGATGCAACAATTAATTATGCTTAGCACATTGAAAAAAGGATTACTTTCAGTATACTAAAGTATGTTCTTATATTTAAATAATTAGCAAAAGAGAAAAGGTGTTTGAAATGAAATCGTATATTGTAGTTGGAGCTGGTATTTTAGGAGCGTCTACTGCTTATCATCTCGCTAAAGCAGGTGCGAATGTTACTATCGTGGATCGTCAACAACTAGGTCAAGCAACTGATGCAGCGGCTGGTATTGTATGTCCATGGCTTTCACAGCGTCGTAATAAAGCATGGTATAAAATTGCTAAAGGCGGTGCACGTTACTATTCTTCTTTAATTCAGCAATTAGAAGCAGACGGTGAAACGGATACAGGATACAAACGTGTAGGTGCAATTAGTTTACATACTGATGAGAAAAAGTTAGATAAAATGGAAGAGCGCGCTTATAAACGACGTGAAGATGCACCAGAGATTGGTGAAATCACTCGCTTATCAGCTGAAGAAACAAAAAAATTATTCCCAGCATTATCAGAAGAATATAGTTCTGTTCATATTAGTGGCGCTGCACGAGTAAATGGAAGATCATTACGTAACGCATTAATAAGTGCTGCAAAAAAACATGGTGCAACTTTTATAAAAGGAGATGCAGTATTAGTCCGTGAAGGTAATCATATTACTGGAGTTAAAGTACATGATGAAACAATGGTAGCAGAAAAGGTGATTGTAACCGCAGGCGCATGGGCGAATGAAATATTGAATCCATTAGGTATCAATTTCTTAGTTACATTCCAAAAAGGACAAATTGTTCACCTGCAAACGGAAAATACAGCAACAGAAAATATGCCAGTTGTTATGCCGCCAAACGATCAATACATTTTAACGTTTGACAATGGTCATGTCGTAATTGGTGCTACCCATGAAAACGAAACGGGCTTCGATCATCGTGTAACGGCAGGTGGTTTACATGAAGTATTCCATAAAGCATTAGCAGTTGCACCTAGTTTAGAAGATAGTACTATGCTTGAAACGAGAGTTGGGTTTAGACCATTTACACCAGGATTCTTACCTGTTATTGGGCCACTACCTAACTTCGAAGGTATTCTCGTTGCGAACGGATTAGGCGCTTCAGGTTTAACTGCCGGCCCATATTTAGGATCAGAATTAGCTAAACTAGCACTTGGCCAAACAATAGAATTAGATTTAAACGATTATGACGTTGCGGGCGCAATTGAATAATAAAAAAGATTAGGATTCGCTCCTAATCTTTTTTATTTGGGGTAGCACGACATACCCATCAAGCTAATATTTTTAATTACTCCCATAAAAATATGCATCGTTGACTACAGATAAGATGGTTATGTTAATTGAAAACAATTGATTTAAATGGCGAAATTTATATAAAAAAGATAAAAAGGAAGAGTGTTTGAAATATTTAGTTGACAAAGTGGGCGAGATATGATGAGTATAATTGGGGTACAGCCGAGATACGTGTGAAAATAGGTCATAGACTTTTATTTATTTCCATGTATAAAATCAGCTTTTTCTTAATTATTAGGGGTCACCATACATCGCAATCAAGTTAAGGAGACGAATTTCCATCAAAATGAAAAAACGTTTGCAATAAGACTTATGATGAAATTAAGTTCTTGATATATCCCGTCAAGGATATATTATGAAACAGTGCTTAAATAAAGGAGTTGTATAAAATGAATGAAAAAAAAGATACAGAAATAAAACGCTCTTCAAAAGCAGAAAACATTATATCTCAGATCAATAGTAAAACTAAGCTAGGCGACTTACGAAAAATCGCGAAGGACATTAAAAAAGATCACGTAATAGCTATGGAACTTTGGTCAACCGAAGAGTTTTTGCCCAGGCTATTAGCAATCTTAATTATGGACAAAAAACTTCTTTCACAAGATGTGCTAAATAAGCTTGATAAGGATATGCAGACTCACACTTTTGATGAGCGAAATAACTTAATGGATTGGTTAATGGCTAATCAGCTCACCAAAGACAAGAAGAAAATTGCATTGATGGAGTCATGGGAAAGTAGTCCTTCTGCTCTTCAAAGGCGAGCTTTTTGGTATTATCAAGGGCGATTGAGATGGACTGGACAAACACCGCCTGATAACACCGCAGACTTGCTATCTGCATTAGAAGCTAATATTACGCAGGAAGAACCGGAAGTTCAATGGGCTATGAACTTCACCGCAGGCTGGATAGGCGTTTATGATGAAAAGAATCGTGCACGTTGTATTAAACTTGGTGAGAAAACAGGTCTTTACAAAGATGTAATAGTAGCAAAAGGATGTACTCCCAGCTATTTGCCGGAGTTCATTACGATTGAAGTTAACAAACGACGAAATGATTATAATCATTAAGAAAGGGACGATCACAATGACGAAAGTATCTTATAGTGGTTTAAAATATGGAAAAAGTGATGTGGAAATAAAATTATTGGTGGATATACAAAATGATTGGTTTGAGGTAACACATACCAAGGAAGTGTCTCAAGTAATGAATAAATCAACAGGTAAATATATTATAGTAAATCGAAATACCTTGAAATGTGAGTTTGTTTCATAATACAAAGAAACTGTGAAACAACTAAATTTTATACAACTGACTATATCAGTCTCTATATATCTGATCAGATAACAATAATCTATATGAAAATAGATAAATTAAAAGAATATAAATGAAACCCTTGATTTATCTACGTTGAGTAGAAAATCAAGGGTTTTTGGTTTGAAAAATGTCTTAGAATATAGTTTTCACAAAATAGTGGTAAGGTGATTTTTATGCATAAACAATGTCCGCTAATGCTTATTGCGTGATTTGGTTCCATTGCTACACAAACCCCTACATTTTTATTGCTTTTATCTTTCGTTGCGATAAATTAACTACTTTCAGAAATTCTAATTGGGGTTCCGCCACATGCCTATTAACCTAAGAATTCGGAAATACCCCCAATGCAGCAAGGTTTTTGAAGTTGTTTAATTCTTGTTGCACTAACGGCTTTGTTAGCTAATACTTTAATTCTTTTAATAACCTTTTGTTTAATTCCCATAATGCTGTTTTGTTACTATCCCATTTCAACAGCATTACTGCTTCCTCAAAGCATAACCATTTATAATTGAAGTGTTCTTTGGATAATGCAATGTTTTTTGTAGGAACTTTAACTCCAAAAGTAAATTCTTTTATTACATAAACATCTTCTCCCCAAAGAAATCCTCCAACTACATCCTCTACTGGTAGTGAAGAAACAGAATCTAATTTTATATAGGGATATTCTCTTAAAATACCAGCCTCTTCAAAAGATTCTCGTTTTGCTGATTCAATAGGAGTCTCACCATCTTCTCCACCACCAGCTATTCCTTGCCAATAACCGTAATCACTTCGGTTAAAAATAGCGTATTGAATAGAATCATCAGTTATTATATAAGGAAATATTAATACTTGATATGGCGCTCTCATTGCATAACCTCTTCCCGAAAATAAGCTTTAAATAAACATGAATAATTTTTAATTATTATATGGAGTGGGTGTTCTTTTGAATAAAAATACAACTGATAAAATAAAGATTACGACCTTCAAACTCCCCCAATATGGATAAACAGCATGATCTGTTAAACTAGCATATTGAAAAATATTTTCTATACCGAAAATGCCTATTATGACTGCTAAGAGAAATGCAGCTGATCCATATGTTCTATTATGATAGAGGGTAAAAAAGTATATTGCACATATAAGTGGTACGATGATTTGTAGTAAGATTGCCATGGATTGTCCCCCTGATTTATATTTTATAGTTATATCATATCAAAAAATGTAATAAAAAGGAATGTAAGTTAATTGATGCTAATCAGAAAACAGACTTGTACAAACAGGGATATCACGCTTTCACGTCTATAGTTTTGATACTAATTGAACTACTCTAATCATATTCTTCTATTAAAAAGAATAAAAAGGGGTGTACAGTTAATTGACAAAAGTCAAAGTTGGTTTACGGCCCATCGTTCATAACATAAATTTACCAACTGTAATAAAAACAACTATACTTCCAGGTGATTCGACCGAAAGACTATTTATCGCAACCCAATTAGGAGAGGTTTTTTACATAGGAGACGGAGATATAAAGACATTTTTAAATATTCGTCACCGAATTATTAAACTAGGCACATTTGAAGAAGGTGTTTCTAGTAGCGGTTATGATGAACGCGGCTTGCTCGGACTAGCGTTCCATCCACAATTTAATGATAACGGCTTATTTTATCTTCATTATTCAGTAGCCGGGACCCAAGGACCTGGTGCACTTTCAGAACAATTTAAACCGAATCCGTGTGACCCAAAAACTCTAAACTTAAAGTGGACAAATAGAGATACTCAATATGATCATATTGATACAGTTGAAGAATGGATATTACAATCAAACGGTCAACCTCAAAAGCGACGAACTTTACTTAATATAAAAAGGCCATTTTTTAATCATAACGGCGTAAATAGCTTAAACTTTTCACCTGAGACTGGAAAACTTGTTTTTACTAATGGAGATGGTGGTTCTGGCTATGATCCGTTTAGATTAAGCCAGGATGATTTAGAAATAGCAGGTAAAATAATTGAAATCGATGTAAGTAAAAATACGTCCATAAATAATCCTCCAGTAGTTACACGTTTTAATGAACTTCCTCTATCTATTCGAGAAACTCTTACATTAATTGCAAAAGGCGTACGTAATATAACAGGTATTTCATTTCAAAGGTTTTATAATCAATATATCAAATATGCCGGAAACGTCGGGCAAGATATAGTAGAGTCTATTTTTTCATTTGTTCAATACAAACCAATACCAGTTACCGAACTTGTTCAAACCAATTTAATGAGAGATACTCCTGATCAATATGGATTTATTAATTTCGGTTGGAGAGGATGGGAAGGAGAATTACCTACTTCTTTTATAAGGCACTGTTCTGAGAATCCTACTTTAGAAGAGAGAACAATGGCTTATTATAATGAAACAATAGAAACAACCGCGAAGCGTATCCAGCCTCTAATCAGTTATTTTCATAAAGATTCCAGACCAGATAAATTTGGAGGAACTTCACTTACAGGAGTCCAGCCATATATGGGAACTGCAATACCTAGTTTAACGGGTAGTATCGTGTTTACTGATCTTGCTAAGAAAGCAGAATCTCAGTCTCCAGTAAAGGGTGCGTTAGCTTATTCTAGAGCTGGTACGCATGGTAAAAATACTGACTTTCATGTTATTGAAACCCATTATGATTTCGGTGAGCAGGCAGCTTATTATATGAGTTTAGGAACAAATTTAGATCAGACTAGATTATATTTAGGAGTTTACGGTTCTATGAAAGTAACAGACTTTAACAAAGGTACTATTTTTGAAATCGTTCCTTAATATGATACATACTCTCAGAATCATTCATTATATAATCGTCCATTGCATAATTAGATATCTTTAGGGGGATTTTGATGAATCACTTTAGCAACTATTGGTATCAACTGATGATCGCGCATGATGCGAATTTTGTTCATAAAAGAAAGGTGACGCCAGCAAAGAGGTTAGTCATTACAGCGTTACTTGGTTCACTTGCTGCTATTTTTCAATCTGCCGGGAACTTAATCCCTGGTATCGGCTTATTTATTAGTCCTTTTGCGACGTTGCCTATATTTTTCGCTATTTGTTATTCTACTCGCACGGGAATACTTTCTTACATTCTTACTATTCTCCTATTATTTATTATTGAGCCAAGCGAACTAATTGTCTTTCCTTTTACTACAGGTTTATTAGGTATAGCGTTAGGAGTATCCTTTATACAATTCAAGAGAAGGATTTGGATTGTTTCCTTTTCTGCGTTATGTCTTGTTATTGGAATTATGATTGTTCTTAATGTGTTTCGATTTCCTGTATTAGGTCCTACTGTTCATACAACTTTTGATATGAAAATTATTCTATCAATATGTATTCTGAGCTTTCTATACTGTTGGATCTATGCAGGCATTTGTAGAATAATGTTGAATAGAGTATATAAAGTATGGTCTTAACAATTTCTTATATATTTTTAAAGATTGGAGATTCACGTGGTGTATAACGTTAAAATTAGAAGACCAAATTCGGATGATGTAGATGAACTGAATATGTTTTTTCGTCTTGTTATTACTGATACATTTAAATATGAAGGGTTATCACAGTTATTAGATGACATAGAAAATGAAATTAACACGAAAAAACAGTATTTGAAAAATGATTTGAAGAGTAATGGAGAAAGTCGTTACTTTTTATTAGCAATTGATACAAGTAACGATAAAATCATTGGAACAATTGAAATCGGTCCAGCAAGTACATTGATTCATAGTTGTACAGGTGGTGTGTTTAAAGATTTATATGAAATAGGAACTGTATTTGTACGACATGAATATCAACGAAAGGGCATAGGTAATTTATTACTAAATGCTATGTATATTACGTTACTTAGCAGAGGAATAACTGAATACTGTTTAGATAGTGGATACAAAAAAGCACAAAGTATATGGACGAAGAAGTTTGGAGAACCTAGTTATGTACTGAAGGATTATTGGGGAGAATCAAGTGATCATATGATTTGGAAGAAGAGTTTACATGATACACCTTTAATATTTGAATTATAAAATGAAATATGCCTCTGAACGTAGCTTTTCTTACATATGTATGCTATTATTTATCTTTATAATAAAAGAGGACGTGAATGAACTTGATTAAAATTAATATTCCTGAAGCTGATGTTTCAATTACTGAACGTAAACAAGTTATTAAAGGAGACGAACCAATAATCACTCCAATTAATGGTTTTATCGATTTCCACTTGTTCCCTAGAGATAAAGGCGGCATTTTTATGTTTTACAATATTAATGACGAACTTCTTTTCGTAGGTAAAGCTCGTAAAATTAGACAACGTATTAAGAAGCATTTTGAAGACAATGTTTCACCAATTAAAAATCACCGTGATGAAGTATACCGCATCGATGCATGTATCGTAGAAGATCCAACAGAAAGAGAAATTTACGAAACATATATCATTAATGAATACAAAGCAAAATATAACGTTGATAAAGTGTTCTATAAATAAGTAACAAAAAAACAATCCTAGCGCATATACTGGGATTGTTTTTTTATTTAAATTTATTCCTCATATTTTTCTCCTTTTTTTAAATGATTAGCAACAATAAAACAGCATACACCTATACATATAAGTACAATTCCAATTGATTTATGTTTTCCCTCAAAGAATGGAATATCAGAAATAACATTTGTCATACATAACCCTATAAACACAAGGATAGGTCCTGCCCACAGTAATACATTACTGAATTTCGTATGTTGCCACATAGTAACCCTCCTCACTCTTTTTTACATATATATCCATAAAATGAAAATAAATTCATAGAGAAATATAGTTTTTTTCATATCGAAAATTTAACCTTCATATATTGGTACAAGCAAACGAGAAAGGGGACCATCATGAATTGGTTAGAAGCTTTTATATTAGGGATCATACAAGGTTTAACAGAGTTTTTACCGATAAGTAGTACAGGTCATCTTTATTTAGGAAGGCATTTGTTTCAATTAGATGAAGCAGGATTGTTTTTAGATACGATGCTGCATATTGGGACTTTACTTGCAGTGTTTATTTATTACAAAAAAGAATTTATATATTTAATTAAAAATCCATTTTCAAAACTAATGTTACTACTTATTGTTGGGACGATACCCGCAGTTGTAATCGGATTGTTATTTAAAGACTTCTTTGAGGATATTTCAAAAACAGGTATTACGATTGGTTGGGAGTTTTTAGTGACAGGGTTCTTTCTCTACATGGCAGATAGACAAAAAAATGGTCGTAAAAAAATGGATGACATTACATATAAAGATGCACTAATTATCGGTTCCTTTCAAGCTGCTGCTATTTTCCCAGCGATTTCTCGTTCTGGTATGACAATCGTCGCTGCATTATGGAGGCAGTTAGACCGCGAAACAGCTGCTTACTTTTCTTTTTTATTATCAACGCCAGCCATTGTCGGAGCCATTATTTTGCAATTAGCAGATGTTTATCAAGGGAAAGCAGAATCTATTTCTAGTACATCTTTAATTGTCGGAACGTTATCAGCGGCGTTTTTCGGTTACATAGCCGTTTCATGGATGATTCAATATTTAAAACGTCACTCATTAAAAGTATTCGCGTATTACGTATGGGGGTTAGGCATTATAATTTTAACGTTGCAATATACTCATGTGTTTTAATTTAGTAACAGATCCTGTTTCATTCATACAAGGCAGGGTCTTTTTTCATTAAGGGGGCAAATATGTTTAATAAGGCTATCGTTATCGGAGGAAGTATAGCAGGAAAACTCGCAGCAAAAGCATTATCATCTACTTTTAAAGAAGTAATCATTATAGAAGCTGGTGAAAGCTGGGATGGAAAGTCTTCAAGAAAAAGAGTTCCACAAAGTAATCATCCTCATGTGTTATTGAAAGGTGGAGAAAAAGCGATTGAGGAATTGTTTCCTACTATCACTAATGAATTAATTGAAGCGGGTAGTATCATAAATAACTTTACTCGTGACTTAAAATGGCATCAATTTGGTTTATGGAAACAACCATTCACAGGAGAAGTACATATGATTCAACAAAGTAGGCATTTGCTTGAATGGCATATTCAAAAACGAATACATCAAATTTCAAATATTACTATTAAATTTGGAACATTAGTTGAAGGGTTATTAGTAGATAGGAAGCTTAACAAAGTATGTGCAGTAAAAACTAAATGTTTAGAGACTGGCACACAAGAAAACATTCAAGCAGATATTGTTGTTGATGCGAGTGGATTCGGTTCAAAAAGTATAGCTTGGTTACGTGAATACAATATTGAAGTGCAAGAAGAGAAAGTGCGTATTGATTTATTTTACGCAACTAGAATGTTTAAACTTAAAGAAAATGAGAAATTAGACTGCTGTAATATGCTAATGTCTCCAAGCTTCCCTGACAATCCGTATGGCGTACTTATTCAAACGATTGAGGATAATCGTTATTTTGTTACTTTCAGCGGATATGCAAATGAGAAAGCACCACAAACAGATGATGGATTTTATGATTTTGCTGAAAACTTATCAATTTCTAATGTGACAGATTTTCTAAATAAAGCTGAGGAAATTTCAAATATCAAAACGTACAAAATTCCATATCAAGTACGTAGGCGATTTGATTTAGTGAATCATCTACCCGAAAGATTGTTAGTAGTTGGGGATGCACATTGTCGTTTCGATCCTGTTTTTGGGCAAGGTGTTTCAGTTGCAGCTATAGAAGCTCACCAATTGCAGTTACTTTTACAAAGGAAACAAAAGCTTGATAAAGCATTTACAAAGCAGTTTTATAAAGAGACTGCTCATATCATACAAACCCCTTGGGAAATGACTACAACGGAAATATCACGTCATCCTCAGCTAAAAAGAGAATTAACGATAAAGCAAAAATTTCAGCTATGGTATACGAAACAAATATATCAACTATCTGCAACTGACTCTGACGTTTATATTCGATTAGTAAGAGTGATGAATTTAATTCGTAGTCCATTGCATCTATTTCATCCGAAAGTACTACTTGCTGTGTTACTGAAGCGTAAAAATAGCAGGAAAATAATCGATTAAAAAAGAATATATAACAGTTAGTATATATAGAAGGAGTAAGCGAGATGAAAATATACATAGAACAATTAAAGAAACACGATGCGAAGGATTTATTTACGTTTGAACTTACGAATAAATCTTTTTTTGAAACAATGGTACCAAATCGTGGCTCGCAATATTTTGATTTTGAATATTTTCAAAAGCTATTAGACGATTTATTAATAGAACAAGCGGATGGAGATTCTTATTTTTATTTAATTCGTAATGAAGAAAAAGAAATTGTAGGACGAATAAATTTAGTAGATATAGATATGGAATTCCGGAGCAGTTCGTTAGGTTATCGAGTCGGAGAAAAGTTTACTAAAAAAGGAGTTGCAACAGCAGCTGTAAAATTAGTTTTAGACGTAGCGAAAAATAATGAAATTAATGAGATTCATGCTAAAACAACTATTAATAATCTCGCATCACAAATTGTACTAGAAAAAAGCGGATTTTCTTCTTATCATAACGAAGCAAATACAACATCTGTAGAATTAAACGGGGAACATGTGAAGTTTGTACATTATATATGGAGAAATACTTCACGCTTATAATAAGGGGGGACTTATACATGAATGATTTACGTTATCCAATTGGGCAATTTACATACAAACGTCCTATAACTGAAGAAATGATTGATACATGGATTCAAGAAATTGAAGATTTACCTAATGAACTAGCAAAAGCAATTAAAGATTTAGATCAGAAGCAGTTAGACACACCGTATCGA
The DNA here is from genome assembly GCF_019837435.1 of Bacillus sp. 16GRE42. Classification (NCBI taxonomy): domain Bacteria; kingdom Bacillati; phylum Bacillota; class Bacilli; order Caryophanales; family Bacillaceae; genus Bacillus; species Bacillus sp. 16GRE42. The sequence goes on along the minus strand of NZ_JADAXF010000001.1, from coordinate 241,536 downwards.
GTTGGTGGATGGACAGTTCGTCAAGTAGTCCATCACGTTGTTGATAGCCATATGAATAGCTACATACGCTTTAAATTAGCACTAACAGAAAAGAATCCAACTATTAAACCATATAAAGAAGAGAAGTGGGCCGAACTACCTGATTCTAAATTACCAGTAGACGTTTCACTAGTAATGTTAGATTCGTTACATAAAAGATGGGTTAACCTATTATATTCTCTAGAACTACAACATCTAGAAAAGACATTTAATCATCCGGAAACTGGTGAAACAAAACTTGCTGCTGCAATTGGACTCTATGCATGGCACGGACGTCATCATACAGCGCATATAACTTCATTAAGAAAGCGACTAAATTGGTAACATGGAGATTACATTAGAGAAAGCGACAGAAAATGATGCAGCAGTTTTATTTCAAATGCAAATAGACTCATTTAGTCCTTTATTAAATAAATATAAAGACTATGAAACAAATCCAGCAAATGAATCTATTGAAAAAACTATTTTAAGAATAAATAATCCCAGCAGTAATTTTTATAAGATAATAATAGATTCGAAACTTGTTGGAGCGATTTGTATATCCCAAAAAGAAATACCTTATAAATTTTGGATCAGTCCAATGTTTATTCATCCAAACTATCAAGGGAAAAGAATCGCTCAGAAGGTACTTATTTTAATTGAAGAGATGTTTCCAGAAACACGGAGCTTTGAACTTGCTACGATTTTAGAAGAAGAAAGAAATTGTTTTCTATACGAAAAGATGGGGTATAAAAGAACGGAAGAAATAAAGAAATTAAATGATAAAACTACACTTATTTATTACATAAAAAGGTAAAGCATTTAAAATAAGCTTTACCTTTTTATGTAATTCGAGATTAAATATACAAAACTAATGCATATTATTCCAAAATACTCGGGTTAGTAATTTGAAAAATGAATAAACATACTAAAAGGCGTTATTTCGTCGTATATGTTACTAACGCTTTTTGAATGCTTAAAACACTATCGTCACCTTTAAATTCTTTCGTAATTGGCGTACTTAAACTAGATACCCAAATTTTAAGCTCAGCATCTAAATCAAAATGTCCGGCTGTTTCAATGCTGAATTGTGTAATGCTTTTATAAGGAATAGAATGATACTCTGTTTTTTTACCTGATATTCCTTGTTTATCTACTAAAATAAGACGACGATTTGTAAATACGATTAAATCACGAATTAATTTATAAGCATGCTCAACTTTCTCATCGTCTAGCATAATCTTTTCTAAATCACGTTCAACGCTTTCTGTACTCGCACTTGATGCATTTCCTAAAATACCACTAAATAAACCCATATAAAATTCCTCCTTTATAATATGTGGAATGAGTTTCTTATATTGTACCATGCGAATGGCTAATAGATTATGACATTGCTTCAATAGTTTTTTGTTATTATTGCAACCAATTTATATAACCTCATCCTAAAATCTTGTGCTAACATATAATTAAGAAAACAGAAGTAGAGGGATATAGCATGAAAAATATCGGTTTAGTATTAGAAGGCGGCGGAATGAAAGGATTATATACTGCAGGAGTACTCGAATATTTTATGGAAAGGGACTTATTCTTTCCGTATGTAGTCGGTGTATCCGCCGGAGCGTGTATGGGAGCAACATATTTGTCACGTCAAAAAGGAAGAAATAAAAAAGTGAATACAGAGCTAGTAGCAGATCACAGGTATATATCTTATCGAAACTTAATTCAAAAACGTGAATTATTTGGAATGGATTTTTTATTTGATGAAGTACCAAACAAAATTGTACCGTTTGATTTTCAAACATTCCTAAATTCAAATGAACAGTTTGTAATCGGAACGACTGATTGTGAATCAGGACAGGCAGTTTATTATAATAAAACAGAACATAGAAATGATATTTTAAAAATTATTCGTGCATCAAGCTCTGTGCCGTTTATAGCACCTGTTGTAGAATATGATAATCGAAAATTGTTAGATGGAGGGATTATAGATCCTATTCCAGTTTTTAAAGCGCAAAATGATGGTTATTTAAAAAACGTTGTTATAATGACAAAGCCAGAAGGATACGAGAAGCAGCGTAATAAATTTTCTGGACTAGCTAAAATTTTATATAGAAGATATCCAAAAATCGCAGAGCATTTAGTAGAACATTATCGTTTTTATAATGAAACTGTATCTTATATGAATCACAACGAACAAAAAGATAATTTTTATGTAATTCAGCCAAGCGCACAGCTTCCTATAAGCGGAATAGAAAGAAATAAAGAGAAACTTGTTAACCTATATAATCTCGGCTATACAGATGCTCAATATCATTATGAAAAATTATTAAATTGGATTGAGAAATAAAGGGGTGGAAAGTTGCTATTAGGTAAAAAGGTTATTTTTAATGAATTGCAGAAAATGCATAGTCCGCTGCTTAAACCGTTTCCGAATTGTGACCTTCGAAAAATACGAAAAGATTTTAATAATATGTTTACAGAAGATGATTGCATAAGCGCTGATTTAAATTATTATTGGATGCATACAGCAGGTACTTTAAGTTACATACTTAATAACAACGAAAAGGAGATTGTGTTTGATCAAATAAAGTGGCTAAAGAAATCGTTTTTTCAATGGTTTCCGCAATATCGTTTTATAGAAACAGAAATTGTGAAGTATCCCATTTTGTATAGAGATTTCATGAATTATGAGAAGGCCCGGAAACTATTACTGTATTATCTTACTGAATAAAAATAAAAACGTACAAGTTATGCTGCTTGTGCGTTTTTTTGTTCATAAAAAATACAATATTTATCCATTGTTTATATAGGGATTCTAATACGAAGAAAGAAGTACATATAGAAAGATATAAGGGAGGGAGAGGCGTTTAACGACTGTTTTCCTTTAATGCATTGTCCAACTCGAATAAAGTTTGTTATTTATGTTAAAATATTTCGAGTGAAATTAAAACGGGAGGAACAACAGTAAAATGGAAAACGTATCAAATATAGATAAATTGGAATCAATAAAATCTTTACAATCGACTATTCGTAAACTTGAAAATGCGCTATCACAAATGAATCAAAAAGGTGCAAATACTACATTAGTAAAAAAACGACTTAAAGCAGTTTGCGTAGGGTTAGCAGTACTAGAAAACGTTTGGAATCAAGAAAGTCACCAGTATAGTCAAGAAGAGTTAGCAGAAGCTCGTAATGTCCTTGCTGGTTTGCTTCCATCCATTGAGAGGGCCTATGATAAGTTTAAAGCTGGAAGTCCTCAAAAAACGCTTTTAACAAGACGGATAAAAGCATTGGAACTTTCAATTCAGGCAATTGATAAACTTTCTAATAAATAACTCATCTAAATACATAACATCCTAATCCTAATTTTTATAAAAACAATCTAGTGAAAAGAAATACAAAGGAGGAAGATGGGTGACTTCAATAATTAGTCCTAAGTTAGAGGAGCTTAATAATCAATTAAAGAATGGAAATGAGACAGCTTTTTATACTTTTTTACATGAAATAAAGTCGAATAATACACCACTAATAGAACAATGTCCTGTAGATAATAAGTATAAGCTTATAACGTATATATGGTTAGGAGACCAAAAAACTGAAAATGTTTATGTATTCGGTAGTTTTCCTGGTTGGGATCTGTCTGTAAATCAATTAAAACGATTGTTACAGACAGATATATGGTATAAAACGTTTAGGACAGATAAGAGTTTTATTTCAACTTATTATTTTTCAGTAAACGATTTTTTTGAAAATGATTGGATAAAGCGTAGTGAACAGTACGAACTAGACAAATTTAATGGAAATACATTTGAAGACGGTGCCAATAAAGCGTCTGTGTTAAACATAGGGATGGAAATACAGTATAGCAGTCGTTTTCCTTCAAACCATTATCCATCCGGAAAAATTGAAACATATTCTTTTCATAGTACGATTTTAAATAACACACGTAAAATTTATATTTATACGCCTCATGACTATTCTCACACTTCACATCTTCAAGAACTTCTCATTGTGTTTGATGGGAATTCATTCATTCATAACCTTTCAATCGCAAGAACACTCAATTATTTAATATACGAAAAAGAAATCCCATCTTGTATTGCTGTTGCAATAGATTCTGTTGATCGACTAGAAGAGCTAACTTATAACGATAAAATGAATACATTTTTAACGGAGGAACTACTTCCGTGGATTAAAGCTAGGTATCACGTATATCAAGAAAAGAATCATACAACAATTGCTGGTTTCAGTCTTGGTGGCATAGCAGCGTTTTATGCAGCGCTTCAAAATCCACATGTTTTCGGAAACGTGTTGTCAATGTCTGGATCCGTGCATTGGAAAAAGGATGGTTATGAAAATCAAATTTCATCTATAGATTTAAATGCGATTCAACCTCATTTTTATATTGCAGCAGGAGAACTTGAAAACAAACCTCTTTTAACAGCTAATAGACGCCTGTATAAAGCTTTAAAAGGAAAAGGATACCAAATTACTTATGAAGAGTTTCAATGCGGACATGACGGTGTTTGGTGGCGAGAAAAGTTGTTTGATGGATTGAAAGCATTAAAACTTACAAAAACGACACTCTAAATTAAAAAGGAGAGAGAGTCTATGAATCAAGAAGAACTAGATAAAAAACTAAAAAAGCAAGAGATATTAGTAAAAGATGAGAAGGTTTGGTCCTTTACGTATGAGGATCATATTAGTTCTATCGTTAAAGAAGCAGAAAAGAAAGGGTCTTTTGATAATTTACCCGGTAAAGGGAAGCCTCTTAATCTTGATAATGATCTTTCTTACAATCCTGAAAAGCAACTGTATAGAACGCTAAAGAATAATCATGTTTTACCTAGGTGGATTGAGCTTTCAAAAGAAATTGATGATTTAAAAGAGAGACTAAAAGAAAATACAAATACTGCAGAAGCAGCTAATTTAATTCGAACTATTAATAAAAAAGTTTTAGAACATAATTTACTTTGTCCACCAAGTGCGCAAAAAACGAGGATGAAAACTGATATTTAACGATTTTCAACGCAGCTATCTCTTGCTATATAATTAAGTAAGGCATTTTCAATTCATTATTAAAGGGAGGCAAATGTAATGAAGAATACGTATCAACTTCAAATTCCGAAAGAACTAGAGCAGTATCGTAGTATTTTAGAAGAAAGTGTGAAGCCGTATATTAAAGTGTCTGGAGCGAAAGCAGAGACAACGCTTTTTGAGAGTAAGTTTGGTGGTTATCCGTATTTACCTATAGATCAAGAGCATCCTAAAGATTCAAATGGACAACCTATGATGTTACTTGCGCAGTTAAACTTTGAAGAAATGCCGCATGTTTTATATATGCCTCAAAAGGGAATGTTACAGTTTTTCGTAAGTGCTGAAGATGAACTTTACGGAGCAGATTTTGACCATCCAACAACCCAAAAAGACTTTCGAATTATTTATCATTCTACAATTATAGAAGATTTGAATAAGGTTATTACTGATTTTAGTTATTTAAATACTTTTGAATTAGAGGACTTTATCATACCTGAAGCAGCAAAATTAAAGTTTGAATTAGGTTATCAACCCGTAACACCAAGGGATTATCGATTTGAAAAGATGTTTAGCGAGGAAATTGATTGGGAAGAAATTGTTGATGAAGAAAATAATACAGAATTAGGCGAACTGTATGATGATTTATGTGAAGATCAAGGGCATAAAGTTGGTGGTTATCCATTTTTCACACAGACAGATCCAAGGGAATGGGAAGAAAAATACCAGCAACATGACATGTTATTGTTGCAAATTGATACAGATGATTCATTAAATATTATGTGGGGAGATTCTGGTGTTGCTAATTTCTTTATAAAGAAAGAAGATTTATTAAATCTAGATTTTTCCAATGTTATTTACAATTGGGATTGTTATTAAAAATATATAAATGAAATACTAGCAAGCTAAAAAATCTTCCTAAAGGTGAGGGAGATTTTTTTATGTTAAAAATAAACGTTATGTTAACTAGAATAAAGAGCAATGAGTGTAAGGAAAGTCAAGCGTAAATAACAGAAATAACAACAAATAAAGTAAAGTTATAAAACGTGTGTAAATAGCAATATAAATTCATTAAGTAAAACATAAAATAAAATTACTAATTTATATTTTGTATAGAAATAATTTTTTACATGAGAATTTCTTGCCGATCAAAAATGATTTTAATTCGTTAAATCTTAATGGATTATTGATTTGAATTTGATGTGATGGATTTATAACAAAAAGATTGATAAAAACTGTAGAAATTCGTTTAGATACGATTTTATTTAAATTTCACTAAAAATCTCCGTTTCGTCTCATTAAGTATAGTTTACTTGGTTTTTGATACCTGAGATTGCTTTGTTTCTATAACTACCTATAATATATATTATGTTAACTAGTGAAAAGTAATAAACTTATTATAAGTTAGTTTTAGTGGTTAGCCTCCCCTTTTTCTTTTAAATCATTCTGTGTGATGGATTGTTTAGTTATTTGTTTTATAAGTTCTTGATGATAATGTCTTCAAGTATAAATTATATTTAAGACAATAAAAAATGCAATTCGTTTTAAATGAACGCATTAAACGAATTGCATGGATAAATTATTAATAATAAGTTTTTAAAATTAGTTTGCTACAGCAATTGCTTCAATTTCAATTAATAAGTTATCGGTAATTAACTTTCTAACTTCTACAGCTGAACTTGCTGGTGGATTTTTAGTATCTATGTATTGATCTCGTATATCTCTAACAATGGCCATTTGAGAAATATCTGTTAAGAAAAATGTTAATTTTACTACATCATTAAATTGTAATTCCGAAGTTTCTAATGCACTTTTAATATTTTCGAATACTTGTTGCGTTTGTGTAGCTAAATCACCAACACCAACTATTTGACCATCAGTATTTATTGCTACTTGCCCAGATATGTAAATTGTTCGTTTTGCGTTACTAATTTCGACTACATGCGAGTATCCAAAAGTTGGTGGCATCGTTTCTGGATTGATAAATTTCTTTTGCATGGTGTCTCTCTCCTTTTTTAGTAAATTAATTGTAAAATCCATGTATTTATTATGTTCCATAAATAAAACTAAGAATCCTTTAATGATTTCAAATTAAAAACCTTAGTATAGCTATCTTCATACCTATACTAAGGTTTTCTAGAGTTTTATATTTAGTTATCGCTAGTGGAACTTGTCAAATTAATCTCTTCATACTCTCTTTTAAATTGATTATCATTTTTTAACCAACGTTTAAAAGTCGATTCGCTTATTTCTAAATTTGAACAAGTTGTAGCATTGCATTTATTTTTCACATATTCTTTAAGGAAATTTTGTTTTCTTTGTTTAACGGCAGTTTGAGTTTGTTTTAGTTTTCGATCTTGTACTTGGTCTAAACTTAGACTTTCTTTCTGAAACACTTCATATTTTCTATGCAAATAAATATCTTTGTCTTTATAAATCCAATTTGAAAATAGTTGTATTGATTTTCTTTCTGTATGATACCATCTGCTGCTATAAACCCTAAAATATAAGCTGTGTTATTTGACCACGTTTTAAAATAATCTTCTGTTATGTCATACTTTCTCTTCCAACTCCCTATAGCGCGCCTTGGAACGTTATTCTCTGTTAACACCATACGAATATACCTAGCAGAAACATTAGCAAGTGTAGCGATTTCTGAGGTGCTCTTCCCTTCTGCATATAGCTGCGTTATTTCAGATTTTGATAGTTTACATTTTGAGTACTTTTTTCTAATTACTTGCATTTATTAATTCTCCTTCCTTTTATTATTTAAAGGCGTATTTACTTCTATAACATACAATGAAACGTATGTTCTTCGTTGCGTATAAGAAGGTATTTACTAAATTAAAACAATTTACATTTACTTTATATTGGTTTTATCTGCTGCTATATGATTTGTATTTTATATATAAGAATAATGAATTTTACAAATTTATGAAAGGTACTGCATTAAAGATGAAAGGTAAAATGATTTCGTTTAAACTACAATTAGCTACAATAACAACATACGTATATTGTTAAACGTAAAAAGGAGAACGAATGAAAAAGAAATATATAAATCAAATTCATACTGATGTAAGTTTTAAACCGAAAGATATTATAGGTTTAATGACGGATTACTTTAAAATGAAAACAAAGCTGCGTCCTGTAAAGAATTTACCTACTGTTTTATCGAATAAAAATAATGAATCTTTAGAGAGTCTGACATGGTTTGGGCACTCTGCTTCTCTTTTAAAAATAGAAGGTAAAACATTGTTATTAGACCCGATGTTTGGAGATGCCTCTTCCCCATTTCCTCTGTTTAATAGTAAACGTTATAGTGGTGTTTTTTCTTTAGAACGTGAAGAGCTTCAAGAAATTGATGCGATTATCATTTCACATAATCACTATGACCATTTGAATTACAAGAGTATTATGCAGTTAAAAGATCGTGCAAAACATTTTTATGTTCCAACTGGAGTTGCGCAATATTTAATGAAATGGGGCGTTTCACCTAGTAAAATTAGTGAGCATAATTGGTGGGACGAAATTGCGTTTGATAATATAAAATTAGTTTGTGCACCTGCAAGGCATTTCTCAGGACGAAGTATGACAGATAGAGATTGTTCGTTATGGTGTTCATGGCTTATTCTTGGTCAAGAGACTAAGGTTTTTTTTAGTGGTGATAGCGGCTATGCTCCTCACTTTAAGGAAATTGGTGATAAATACGGTCCATTTGATCTTACATTGATGGAATGCGGGCAATATGATCCGAGATGGCCTGCGATTCATATGTTGCCTGAAGAAACGGTACAAGCTCATATTGATGTAAAAGGAGAATTACTTCTTCCGATTCATTGGGGTGCTTTTACATTAGCATTACATGAATGGAGTGATCCGATTGAACGAGTTACGAAAGAAGCACAACGTTTAGGAGTTAAAATCGCAACGCCGCAAATTGGTGAATCGACTACGTTAAAATCTACAGACTATCCGTCATCAGCCTGGTGGAGAGAAATTTAATTATAAATAAAAAAGAGTGAACCCTTTTATAAGGAATTCGCTCTTTTTCTGTATGTAAACTTATTTCACTATGTTTGCTTTCCCGCTATCTAAAACTCTATTTGTTTGTACAGAGGTAATATTAATAACCGTATTCATACTTTTATCAGTTAGTTCAATGAGTTCGTTTTCGTGATTGATTTTCTGTAAATCCCACACCATTCCATTGAACTCGTTATACTGTCCACTTACTCTTACTATATTTTTCGTTTTACTTGATGGTTGTATTTGTAGATTTGTAAATTGGTTCCCACTAATTTCATTTGGTGTAGTTACATTACTATCCATATAAATCATATTTACACAATCTTCAAGTGAGAAGTTCATAAAACGGTTGGCATTTATCCAAGCATAACCAGATTGCGGTTTCTTTGCTACTAATTTCAGCCCAGTTTCCATTCCTACAACTTTTATATTTTCAAAGTTAATAAATGAAATTTCATTTTCTTTCCCACCAGCATACAATGAAATTCCGGTACCTTTATTCGTTTCTGTCCAATTAATAATATTTATATCTTTTATTTGTGTTTTGTGCCAAGTGTTATAATACTTATTTTTTCCGTCTAAATATATAACTTCAGAATTAAATGTAGGATCGTCTATCGCTATATAAGCTCCTTCGATAGAAGCGTTTTTTTCTAATTCTAGAACTCTAAAATTACCTTCAACAACAAACTGTGTTCCATAACCGAATAATAATTTTACACCTTTTTTCACTACGATTGGTGACGTAATTTTATATTTCTTATCCTCAAGCAATACTGTTTTAATTGTACTAGCCTCTGCTTTATTAATAGCAGATTGTATTTTGTTTGAATCATTTTTACCTTTAAAGTCTTCTACATACACCTTATCATTTTTAGCTAAACTATCTTTTTTATTGAATTGATAAAAAGCAAAAGTAATTAGAACTACAGCTATGAGTAAAATAATTATTTTCTTCATTACACTCATCCTCATATAAGTTTTCTCCTTGGCTACTCTTCGAATAATCTATGGCTTTTATATTTAGGTTATAATGATTGTGCTGTGTATTATAGATTACAATTCCTGCTTTTTATAATTGAACTATATTATCTATAGAACTGTCCTACTTAGCCAATTCTTCATTCCTATAATCTATTAATTTATGATTAGATAAAACAAAGTTGTGTTCTAATATTAATTCATTGTGGAGTATTTTAGATAAAAATTTAGGTATCATCTCTCCTACGCCGTAATTATAGTCACTTAAAATCCAAGAAATCTCTTTCCAATCTAAAATTCCTTCTGATGCTTTTTTGGGAGTTTGATATGTAAATTCACTAAGTAGCTCTACTAGATAAATATACATACCGCCAGAATATGAAGAATCCTCCCATTTAATAATGCCTTTAAATTGAATTTGATCATGCTTAACTTCTATATTAGTCTCTTCTTTTATTTCACGAATCGCATTTTCTAAAGGTGTTTCTCCCTTTTCTATCTTTCCACCTACCCCGTTCCATAATCCTTTTACAGGGTCATATTCTCTATTTAACATAAGTATCTCTTCATTTCTCTTTATAAAACATAAAGTGTGCTTGTACATAATGTGATTCCTTCCTTTGTTATTAATAAGCTCTTACTGGAGATATAAGATGTACTGCTGCAGATTGTGTCCCTGCTTCAATTAATATCGGTCTCATAGAACCACTGAAACTTAAAGTAACCGTTTCTTCTTTTATTGCCTTTAAGGCATCCATCATAAATCGTCCATCAAAAGATATATTTAATTGTTTTTCACCTTGAATCTTATCTATCTGTTGTGTCTCGGATATTTTTCCAATCTGAGAAGCATTAGAAGAAATTTTAATTGTTGATTCGTTTATGATTTCTAAGTTGACATTGTTATTTGCCCATTCGCTTGCTAATAAGTTTGATCGATCTACACCTTGTAAAATCCTGTTTCTATCTACGTTAATGACTGTTTGAAATTCATTTGGAATTAAACTAGATATATTAGGATATTTTCCTTCAATTAATCTTGAATATAATGTAGTTGTACCGAATGTAAAAATAATGTGACTTTCTGAAAGATAGATGTATACGAATTCTGAATTACTATTCATTAATTTTAGCAGTTCACTAATAGTTGCACTTGGTACGATACAACTTGCTTTCACATCTGTAGATATTTTCGTTTCGCGTATAGCAAGTCTATGTGAATCAGTTGCTACGCAAATTAACTTAGTATAATCTAACTCTAAATGAACACCAGTAAGAACAGGTCTAGATTCATTTTTAGCTACTGCAAAGGCTGTTTGTTTAAACACTTCAATCAATTGTTCCGTTTCTACTTGTACTTTTGCATGATCGTCTATAAGTGGTACATTCGGAAACTCATATGTTGGAAGTCCATTTAAGTTTAATGTAATTTCTTCTGACTGTATCGCAATGATTTGCTCATCCTTACTTTTTATTGTTACATTGCTTGGCATTTTCTTTATAATTTCAATGAAATATTTTGCAGGTACTACAATAGTCCCTACTTTTAATATAGTTGTAATTTGGTCGTCTTCGTTAGAACTAGGGATGAATTTTTCGATGAAAATATTTGAATTACTTGCGATTAAAGTAATTCCAGATTGATCTGCAATTATTTTTATACCGGATAGTATAGGGATTATAGCTTTGGTAGATATAGCTTTACTTACTTCTGAAAGTGCTTGAGTGAAATGTTTATGATTAACGATAAACTCCATTTTTTCCCCGCCTTACATGAAATGATAATTTTATGAAGATTGATGAATGATTGTTCCGTTAAAGAAGTAAGGTACTGTTTCTTTCCTTTGTAATGTATTTAATAAGTGTTCTGGTATACGTAAATGCGGTGCTGCTCTATGTAATTCCATCCAAGTAATCTCTTCAATTTCTTTTGGCCTTGATATATATGTCTCTCCGCCAATTATTTCGCCTAAAAAATTAAAGAAAATTGCATGGTGACCTCTCTCTTCGAAAAAAGCTTCGCTGATAGAACAAATACCGTTTACAGTTATATGTAACCCTGTTTCTTCTTTCACTTCCCGAGTTACTGCCTCTTCTAACGTTTCTCCCAATTTAACTGCGCCACCTGGTAGCGTGTAATAAGAACCGTTCTTTCCTTTGTTTTTTACCATTAAGATCTTTTCGTTTGTATTATCGTATAAAAGTGCATATGTAACATTTACTTTTTTCATCTAAGTCCACCTTTAATAACGAGAATTTTCTGCCTTTGTTACATTCTACCATTTAATCGTTTTAAAATATAAAAAAGTTAATAGAGTAGTTCATTTATCTGCTCTTAGTAAAAGTAATAATCGATAAACCTTCATTACTAAATAAAAAAGAACGTATTTTGAAAGTAAATATTCAACGTACGCTCTTTATGCTTTATTTTGGGATTCTATATATTTTCTAATCTTTTTTCTAAATAATATCGATTGTGCCCTTTAGGGTGGTCTTCACTTACTCCAATCACCTTATATCCATGCTTTTTATAAAAATCAGGAGCTTGAAAGCTAAAAGTATCTAAATTGATTAGCCTACATTCATTTTCAATTGCAAATTCTTCAATAAGTTTTAATAACTTGCTTCCGTAGCCTTCGTGTCTATACTCATCAGAAACCCAAAGGAAATCGACATGTACGTGGTGCCAAAATGTAATTGCAGTTATTCCGCCTACAATTTCTTCCTTTTCATTTCTCACTATAAAACTAATTTTTTCTGAAGGCTTTTTCTCTTCATCCGAAATATGTTTTTGGTTATATTCAATTACTTTTTCTCTTATGTAATCACTATCTTCTTGGACCCATTGTTTTACTATTTTCATTTTAAGTAGCACACTCCTTTTAAAGTATATATTCAATTTAATAATCGTAATATCCTGTCTAACTTAATAGTCGTAGAGCACTGTTTCATTTCACTAAAATAAAGAAAAGCCGTACTACATTTTATCTGTAGTACGGCTTTATACGGCGTTTGATTCTTTTTAATTAAAACTTCCGTTAGTTTTAACATATTAGTACAATAATTCAATTGTATTACTGCGAAAAAGAATGAACATTCCTAAGCCAATTAGAACAATTGGAACGATAATATGACAATTTCTCTCAAGTACTTTAGCTAAAATAGGAGCTCTTAACAATGTGTAGCTAATAAAACACCATATTGCTATCATACAAAAAAAGATAACTAATGTAACAATATTAGTTTTAAGATTTTGACTAGCGAACATGGGTATATAAATTGAAATATTATCAGCTCCATTAGCTAATGTAATCGAGGCTACTTTAAATAATGAGCTAGAAGCGTTATCAATGACTTCATTCCTTTTATAAGAACGAAGTGACAATAGTACTTTTACCCCCATATACATTGGCACGAATCCTAATAACCCAATCCACGATATAGGAATGAAAAAAGAGCTTAAAGAACCAATGATACTTAGGAAAATAATTACACTAAACCCTAAATATTGTCCAACAACAATATAAAGTTCTTTCATCTTAGTTTTTTCCCGGACAGCTCTACCTTCTTTCTTAATTACTCCTGTCTTTACTTGTGAAAATAAAACAAGGAGTATAAAAATGTCATCAATATTTGTTGAAGTGAATGCCATAAAAGAAGAAATTATGGTTGTAACCAATATAAGCCAACTACCTTTATAATAAAATACTGGTATATAAATGAATTTCATGTCTAATAAAAAAATTGGTTAATGTAGGTTTAAAATAACATTTCAGTTCCTTTTATAAAACCATATGAATATTTTACTAATCTGCTACTTAGTTCGTTGAGAAATAAATCATTTTATTACTTTTCAAATCATTTTACTTAGAATTAAGTAATTCTTTTCTTCCTACACGAGTAGTAAAAACGGAAAATCAAATATTTTGCAATATAAAAAGAGCCCTATATAAGGACTCTTTTTATAATTAAGCTATCTTCCGATACAAATGTTGTGTTTCTTTATTCTTTTCTGCTTTTGGTGGACGAATTAAAATCGAAATAATGAAGGAAATAACACTTAAAACACCGATTATAATAAAGGTCGGTTGAAATCCACCAAGTAATGCTCCAATGAACGCTCCTGCAAGTGCACCAAACCCGAAACCTTGATATACAATCCCGTAATTTGTACTATGGTTTTTTAATCCGAAGAAATCTCCAACAATTGCTGGGAAGATTGTGATATTACCACCAAAGCAAAAGGCAACACTTGCTACACAAGCGAAATAAATACCGTAATTTAGTGGAATGAAACTTAAAGTAAAGACTGACAATCCAATAATAATAAACGTTGCAGAGACAATTTTCATTCGGCCAATTTTATCTGATAACGTTCCAAGAACGATTCTACCTACCGTATTAAAAATTGCAATCATTGCAACGGCGTTAGCGGCGGTTGCTGCACTAAGTCCAACGAGCTGTACCCCAATATCTTTCACCATACCGATTAAATATAGACCGCCCATACACGATGTGAATAGCATAAAAAACAAAAGATATACTTGTTTCGTTCGCATCATTTCACGAGGCGTATAATCATTGTGTAATGTCTCAGTTACAGTATTACTCACTATTGCTTCACGTAAGAAGAACGATCCGGTTAATACTAAAAGTAAAACGATGATACCCCAATATAAAAATGCTTGTGATACACCAAGACTATCGATAAGACTTCCGTTTATATATCTAAAGATTAAGCTGCCCATTCCATATGCCGAAACAGATATACCAGAAATAAGTCCTTTTCGATTTGGAAACCATTTAATTAAATTAGATAGTGATGTAATATAAGCAGTTCCATCTGCATAACCAACAACGACACCAGCTAATAAATATAGTAATGGTAAGGAAGAAACTTGTGAACTAAGTATTAAACCGAGCCCCAAAACAATCCCTGCAGTAGCGATGAGTTTACGAAGTCCTAATTTTTGCTGCAACTTTCCTGCAAATAAGGTTGAGAATGATAATGAAAAACTTGTTATGGAGAAAGTTATCGCTACGGAATTGAGGTTCCATCCAAACTTACTAACAAGGGGTTGATTAAATAAACTCCATGTATAAATTGTTCCAAGGCCAATTTGAACAATAATTGTACCTAGAACAATTAGTAACGGATTTATAGAAGTTTGTTTCATACTAACTGTCCCCTTCTTTTATTTTGACATGATTTTTCACAGTTAGTATAACCATCATAAAATGCAAGATACTGTGTGGAAAATGGAAATTAAGTTCATATACACAAAAAGACACTTCATAATGAAGTGTCTTTTTGCAGGTTATATTAGATTTACTTAAAGAAAGCTTTGTTAAGATAAGACATTTTCGAATGCTTATGTATATAGGATACCAAAAGATTTTTGTTATGTGATGGGACTTAAGATGTATTTTTCATTCATCATATAGTCCGATGAACGAAAAATTAGTATTCAATTTCATCAAAATCCTTCGGCTGCGGTACCGTTTGCATATTAGCAGCATCTTTAG
Source organism: Bacillus sp. 16GRE42 (assembly GCF_019837435.1). Lineage (NCBI taxonomy): Bacteria > Bacillati > Bacillota > Bacilli > Caryophanales > Bacillaceae > Bacillus > Bacillus sp. 16GRE42. The sequence continues at coordinate 225,951 of NZ_JADAXF010000001.1, read as the reverse complement.
GATCGCTATAAATTGCATTTTGTTCTGTATTCACATCTTTAATATTTTGTTTTTTGTTTTTATTCATTTTATCTTTCATTTTCTTTCACTCCTTTTCATTATAGGTGTAATTATGCCCTATTACCGTTACGAAATGTATCAGCGACTAAATTGCTAAATTCACGTAAATAATATAAATAATTATCACCGCCGTAGTTATATCTTTTATTGTACATTTTCGCAACAACTACATTACATTCAGGTATTACTAAAAGAGTCGGTCCTGTAATTCCTAATATTTGATACGATCCTTTCGGCACTCGTTCACCAAGTTCACTTGAAAGCGCAGGTTCATTTTGAACATACCAAAACAACCCGTTTTGTGGTAGTTCATTGTTTGTAAATGTTGGACTCTGCAAACCTGTTGCAATTTCTATCACTTCTTTTGGAATAATTTTCTTACCATTTATCACACCTTGCTTTAAATGAAGATTGCCCCAATAAGCAAATTCTCTAGCTGAGACAAACAGATTTTTTTCAGTACCATCATCTACCGTACCAATTTCACTAATTGCGTCTTCATTTGGATTATCAACAACTTTAACTAAGTTTTCATCTTGCTGAATTCTCCAACCTGTTTCTTTGAAGTTAGCTAGATCAAAAACACGCTCCTTTAACAATTCAGGAAAACTTTTGTTATATAGCTGATAAATAAGACGTGTTACCATTCTTACATTAATATCTCTATACGCCCATGCTTGTCCAGGTTCAAATTCACGAAAAATTGTCCCGTCATTCGTTTCTCCTAAACCGTGCGAATGGGTTACTAAATGTCTTATCGTTGTTTTACCAAGTAATACAGGGTCGAAATCATTAAAGTACTTTATCGCCTCGTCATCAATAGAATTTATTTTCCCCTCGTAAAGCGCATATGCTACCATTAATCCTAAATAACTTTTTCTCGCAGAAGCAACATTAAATTGTGAAGATGCTGTTATTTTTTTACTTGTAGATATATTTGAATGATGACCACTATAATGCTCTAGTACAATTTTATTATCTTTTATAATGCACAGTGCTGTTGCAGAACTATGATTTTCTTCTTTTATATTCTCAACCCAAGAAATCAATTTATCGTACGTATACAAATAAATCCCCCTTACCATGAATAAAAAATTACAACATGAAAGAAAAGTATAAAATAGTATTTACACCTTTCTTTCATGTGAAATATTATTGATGTTCTATACTTAAATGATCCACCAGTTCCAGCAATTAAAGCAGCTGAAACATCCAGCGCAACCTACGCATCCGCCACAACGTCCTGCACAACCTCCGCATCTTCCGCCGCCACATCCACCACAGCGTCCACCACAACCTCCACATCCGCCACAACGACGCGCTTCGTCTTGAATGTAATAGTATGGATATTGATTTTGTTGTAGTTGATCCCAATACACAACATTACCAGATTGATAATCATTAAGGTTTAATGATTGTAATTCTTGTTGAAACTGATTCATTACGAAACCCTCCATTTATACAAATAAATTCCGTCCAAATGTTACAGTTTATCTATTTTTGCAAACAAAGTAGAAATAAGACTATAGACTAAATGCGTACATCAACAAAATATGAACTTACACTAGGTGATGTACCTTGTTTTATAGCCTATTTTCTTAATCTCCTTTCAGTGGACGTATTTACTATTAATAGAGGTGCTTAAAAATTACTAATCCAACAGTTGAGTAGTTCATCACTTAATTTTCTTTCTAATATGTAACTCTTGCGAATCTACTTCAAAAATGTGATTGATTTCATGATGAATAACTTCTCGGTCTTCCCATTGGTTTTCTATGACTCCTAAAAAGTTTTTTATACTACAGTTTACTCCGAGTTCTTCTCGTAGTTCTCTTATTAATGCATTCTCAGCTGATTCGCCAACTTCAACATGACCACCTGGTAAAAAATAATGATGGCCAATATATTCAGACATTAACAATTTTTTATCCTTTATCATAACAGCGCGTACAATATGGTGAAATTTATTTTTCAATTGCTATTCCTCCCAGTTATTTAATTTCATCTTTCATTTCACATCTTTACTTCGTATTACTTAAACGAACAAACGATATACTTGCTCACCATCATATTCATGTCCCAATGGTTGAAAACCGTAAAGTTCATACAGTTTCTTTGCAAAGACATTATCTTTATGTACTGTTAATCTAATTTCTTTACACGCCTTACATGTATTTTTTATTAAGTAAATACTTTCTTGTAATGCCGCTTTACCATACCCATTACCTTGCTGCATTTGATCAATAATAAATCCATTTATCCAATACATATCAGTTGTTTCTCTTACAACAGCATGCATAATAAAACCAACCATTAGATTGCCGTCATATATCGCAAATGGTATATACTCTACATTGTCTCCATCTGGTTTTATATACACTTTAGCAAGTGAAACTGCTACAGATGGAACAAATTTTATTTGCTCTTCTTTAACTTGTAACTTTAATGCATCTTCCCAATTCTCTCTCGTAACAACTTTTAACTGGACATTCAATATTGTAAGCTCCTTTATAAAAAGAATGTATTTATATATTCAACGTAGTGAAATATATCCCTTTTTCGACAACAACTTATAACATGATTTTTATAAAATCTTGAATGAATTGTTGTTCATCAATTTCTAACGCTATACGGGAACCTTTAGATATAGAGCTAGGGCGAAAATCAGCGAATGTTTGTCCTTTCGTATCTCCGTATGTATCTACATTCACTGTACGAAGCGCAAATTTTAAAAAACTTGGGTTAACTAATCCACTTATAGCAACCACATCATGTAGCAAAGGCCCTTCGATAGATGGATTAAGTTTTTGGTATGCAGATAAATAGTAATCATACATCGGTTTCATTATCGTATGAAATGGATTTTTTGCATTAGCTTGGATATAGTTAAATACATTTGGAGTTAACACAGCTTTATTTGTTACATTTAAAGGGAATATAAATAAATTCTTTGCTTGCTGAAAAATAATTTTACTTGCTATAGGATCTCCATACACGTTTGCCTCTGCTAATGGCGTAACGTTTCCTACTTCTAAAAAAACACCACCCATGAAATAGATTCCTTTTACATTCAGCATTAAATCATTCCATAAATTAAAAGCAATCGCTAACGAGGTAGATCTTCCTACATCGACAATTGTTAAATCTTTCCCGTACTTTACAAGAATCGCAGCAATACTGCCAAAATTGTATATCGGAATAGATAATACGCTTTCTGGAACATGGATGGGCCCTAATCCTTCTGCTCCGTGAATTTCAGGGTAGTACATAGTAATTTCTTCTGTAAGTGGTTTTGTTGCACCACTAATGACAGGAATGTCTTGTCTATTTGCTAACTGTAAAATATACGCTGCATTATGTGCAGCATGTATATGCTCAACATTTCCGTATCCGGTTACAATACCGACAATTTCAATTTCGGGATGCAATAAACCATACATAATAGCAAATGAGTCATCAATACCTGGGTCTCCGAAAAATAATACTTTTTCCAAGAAATACCCTCCCCTCATAAAAAATTGAGTCATTAATAACTATGTATATGAAAAAAGTAAGTATATCTATGCAAATTTTAGAACGGATAATGTTTTACAAAATATTAAAAAGGAACTAGCGTATGCTAATTCCTTTCTTAAGTAACCATTCTCAAATTTAATTAATTATCGTATCCTTCATAAATTGCAGCATTTATTTGATTTTGTGTCTTTTTATCTTCAGGTACAGGTTTCCACCAATTTCCTGTAATAAATAACATAGTTAATAAATTATAACTATCACTAAAATAGCTTTCTCTCTTATTCTTCATCCAATCCCAACCCCTATTTACCCACTTTTGATTATTGCTATCCGTTATACTTGCAGCAATAAACGGTGAAACAAATACAGCAGTTGGATAACTACCAATATTGGATCCGTTTAATTGATAACCATCCACAATGATAGTAAATTATATGAAAGAAAAAATCGAAAACGGAGAATGGCCTATCGGAAGTAAGATTCCTAGTCAACGGCAGTTAGCCAAATTATTTCATATAAATCGAAGTACTGTAATAACTGCGCTAGATGAACTTATGGCAGATGGATTGATTCAAGGGAAAATTGGAGCAGGAACAATTGTAACGAATAATACATGGTCATTATTAGCGACGAATCCCCCGCCTGATTGGAGTGAATATGTAAAAGCTGGTATTCACAAGCCTAGCAAGTTAATGGTACGAGAAATAAATGAAGCAGAAGCAAATAAAAAACTTATCCATCTTAGTAAAGGTGAACTTGCGCCTCAACTTTTCCCGTTAGAAACTATGCAGTCCATTATGAAAAGCGTAAGTGACGAAATAGATTATTTTGGATACGAAGAACAAAAAGGTTTTTTGCCGTTACGTGAAGCAATTAGTAAATACGTAAAATCATTCGGAATATATGCATCAGCCAGTTCTATATTAATCGTCTCTGGTGCATTACAAGCACTCCAATTAATATCAATTGGTCTTTTGCATAGAGAATCAACCGTTTTACTTGAACAACCTTCTTACTTATATTCACTTCATGTATTTCAATCAGCAAATATAAATCTATCTGGTATATGTATGGATCATCACGGTATTTTACCTAACGAATTATTACAACGCATTAAATACAGTCAAAAGAAAAACATTTTATATTCTATCCCTAGTTTTCAAAACCCAACAGGGGCATTAATGTCTCAAGAACGAAGAAAAGAAATAATAAAAATATGTGAAAAGGAACAGTTACCTATAATTGAAGATGATATTTACCGAGAATTATGGATTGATGAACCACCTCCAGCTCCTTTAAAGTCGATAGATAAACATGGACATGTAATATATGTTGGTAGTCTTTCTAAAACACTTAGCCCAGGACTTAGAATTGGATGGATCATTGGAACCGAACCAGTGATTGATAGATTGTCAGATATAAAAATGCAAACAGACTATGGATCGAGTTCATTATCTCAAAGAGTTGCTGCTGAATGGATAAATAAAGGTTTTTATGAAGAACATGTTGCAAACGTAAGAATTAAACTAAAAGAACGAAGACAAATCATGATACGAGCTTTAAATAAGTACTGCGCAGATATTGCATCGTGGGATATTCCTAGTGGCGGATTATTTATATGGCTAAAGATTGTACCTAGCATTCCGATGAAGAAATTATTTTCAGAGGCACTATCAAATGGAATTCTTTTAAACCCAGGACGTATTTATGAAGAAGAATCAGATCGGTACATTCGCTTATCATATGGATATGCTTCACCAGAGCAAATGACTAACGGGATTAAATTGTTGAGTGAATTAATCCGTAAGCTAATGTCATAACAAAAACTCCTCTTTACTATAGAGGAGTTTTTATGTATCTTATTTACCACAATCTCATTTCCTGTCCCAATAAAATAAGTTCGTCATAAGGGTCTCCGTCAATATTTAATACTTGAGCAAAAGCAGGTTCTGTTTTTAAACCGCTCTCTTTTAAGTGAAGTATTTCTTCACTTATATGGGGATGCTGCATTAATAACATGTGCTCTACTATCATATGTCTATATGCATTTTGGTTACGTACTGGCTTAGGCTGAGCAAATAATTCAAATTCAAAACCTTCAAACTCAAAATTTACCTTTATCGATTCTGTAGTTTTAATTTTTTTCTTTTTTATTTTGAATCCTTTATAAGAACCGTATAAAGATCTCATTTCCTGTTCAAAAACATCAAAGTTATGTACTTCCATTACTATATCTAAGTCAGATTGAAGAGTATCAATTCTAATAGGAATTGTCCCGCAAAGAACCGGACTATACAAAGTTAAATCCTCCATAATGTTAAGTTTATTCAAAACATCATACACTTTTTGTTGCTTTTCATTCCCTGATTGTAAATATGTAATAGATGTAAACATGGAAGTCTCTCCTTCATTTCACGTAGTACGTGTCTCACTATATCCAAGAAAAATTTGTCCGTTTAAATTTGTTCTAGGAGTACCTTTATTTCAATATATTAAGGTCGATAAAAAATATGTTTCAACTTTTCTCCTATACTGCAATACTATAAAAATAAAAAAGGAGGAATTATTATGAGCATTTTCAACATTCTTTTAACCATCCATATATTATTTGGAACAATATGCTTAATCACTGGTATTGTAGCGATGGTTGCCCAAAAGAAGAAAGGAAAACATACGGAATGGGGTGAAATATATCATGCATCCTACGTTGTCATCACCCTTACTGCAATTATATTATCCATTATAAACTGGGATCAAATCGCATATTTATTTTATGTAGCAATTTTCTCTTATTCATTTGCGATTTATGGCTACCTGGCACGAAAAAAACGTTGGAAAAATTGGCTGCATCACCATATTAGAGGTATGTTAGGTTCTTATATAGGTGCGGTAACTGCACTTTTAGTAAACGTCGGTATTCATATTCCCTTAATAAATTTACTGCCACCTATATGGTTTTGGTTTTTACCTACATTAATCGGTATTCCTCTCGTAGCCAGTGTATCAAAAAAATATAAAAAGCGTAGTTAAAATTCATTACAATTCCGTTACTTTCTGATGGTAATTACAAAAAATCATACCCAATGTAATATTTTATTAACAAATTCATATTGCTTTAAGTTCGTCACTTAGAGCTAAATAAAAAGAATCCAATAAAAATATTGGATTCTTTTTCGGATTTCATTTCAATATCGGCGCTATGTATTCAATGATGTTACCATTTGAACCATAAACTATCTTTGTATACTTGTGGGTACTTGTTTTATTGGTTCAGTGATAATTACACTATTATAGTTTAACTAACGAATGTAAACGATCCGGGTAATTCGTAAACATCCCGTCAACTCCCCATAAAAGTAACTTTTTCATATCTGTTTCATTATCTACAGTAAATGGATGAACTTCTAATCCGTTTTTCTTTATACTCTTTACATAAGCTGAATCAATATATTTATAGTTCATCCCAAGACCGATACAGTATGTTTTATACTTTTTTATCTCTAATTCAGTTAAATGAGCTGCCTTTTTGTAAGATAGTAATTGTACTAGCGGTATATTAACATCTAAACTATGAATCTTTTGCAGACTTTCTTCACTAAATGATTGAATAATAATTTTATCACTTATTTCGTAGTGCTTTATAATTTCTAATAGCTTTTCTTCCATACCAGGATATTCATCTGGCGATTTTGTTTCAATGTAATAATTAGCATTATGCCCAAACGTTTCAATAATTTCTTCTAGTGTTGGAACTTTAACATCTTCAAATTCTTTCTTCGCTAAACTTAGATGCTTTTCATTAAAAAAAGAACCTGCATTAAGTTGCTTTATTTCTTCTAATGTATGTTCCTTAACTAGCCCCGTACCGTTTGTAGTGCGGTTTACTGTTTCATCATGCATAGCTACTAAATGTCCGTCTTTTGTCATTTGGAGATCAATTTCTATATAATCTCCTCTCAATTGTTGCCCTAATTTATACGCTGCTATTGTATGTTCCGGCGCATACGCAGAAGCGCCTCTATGTGCAATGTTTTTTATATGATTTAATTGATTAATAGCTTTCGTGTACTTAAGTTCATTTGCTTTATGAAAAACAAAAGTACCTATTACCATAAAGGTGCAAATGATTGTAACGATATATATCTTCTTCATAATGATGTTTTAACTCCTACATGAAAGCAATTTGACTTGGATGATTTATTCCATTAAATGTCGATTTTCAAAAACAGTCATTTGTCCTACAGATTGAAAACCAGTCTTTTTATAAATATTAATGCCATCAGGTGAAGCTTGTAATACGCATTGAGCAACTTTCAATTCCTTTGCTTCTTGCAGCAAGTAATTAAACATAGCAGAGCCGAACCCTTTCCCTCTCAATTCTTCTTTAGTTGCTATATCATAAATACCAATACTATCTTTTGTACATACTAATGAACCAACCGATACGACTTCTTCTTTATAAAATCCTAAGTACAGTTTCATTTGTTCACTATTCCATAAATCGAAAGAAGCAGTTTGATTGTAGAACGCTTGAACATGTGTACCTTCCTCTGATGTACCAAATAGATTAGCTAATGTTTCCCCAAACTTTTTAATTTGTCCTGACGAAGATGATTTTTGTATCGTAAAACCTTCTGGCATGTTTATTGTTGGATGAATTGTTTTTAAGTCTGCTACCATCGCGATATTTTGTTCTGCTTCTTTTAAGCCAAGTTTTATTAATACGCTTTTTATAGTCTGCTCATGCCTATCATCCCAAAACCAAACACTCATTGGAAGTTTCTTTTGATTATAGTTGTTTACCACTTTATATAGTTTCTCAATACCTTCCGTTAAATTATTGTTTAGTATAGTAATGATATTAAATGTATCTGCCGGTAAACCACATTCGACAGCAATGTAGTCCTTCGTTTCTTTTACATTCATTCCATGTAACTGCCGCGCAATATATGAGGTTTTATATGTGAAGTTATCTATTAGTAACTGTTTATAATTCATTCATTTTTCTCCTTTCATAAAAATTCGTTTTCGAATTCTTCAGTATTAAATATAACACATAAGAAATGTATCTATTTCTATAAAAATATCTCTATACATTACTCTTTTTTCCTCTAAAAGAATTAAAAATGATATAACGTTGTCGGAATGAAAAAAGTGGTATATAATAAACAGTAACATTACTAGTAATTATTTTAGGTATTCCTAGAATAAAGGAGCGATACATATGAAAATTACTATTTATTTCGGAAGTCATGAAGATCAAGATGTTCGTACTATGGACTGTCATTTAGATGTAGAAGATACAGAAGAGATCGTTTCTGTATCATAATATAAATAGTTGGGATGAACCCTCTTCCCTACAGCGTTTAAGGCACCTTTTACAGGTGTCTTTTTTGTTATTTTTTCATCAAAAACCCTTTACTTTAGTGTGTTTTAATAGTAAAATATAAATATACGAACAAACGTTCTTTTTTATTTTAATTGTACATGAAGGGATGATTTTTACAATGACTCAAGCAAAGCGCAGAGGAAGAAAAAAGCAAACACCTATTATTTCAAATACAGGCTTTATCGGCTCTGTCTTTATTGATACATTGGAGTTACAAAAGAAATCCTATTATTTCGCTCGTAAAAAACTTCAAATTGTTCATCACGTACTTGATGGCCTCTCTGGAGCAACAAGTTCTCTATTTAAAGAACATAACATTTCAGCATACATGTCATGTGTGTATTTACATAAACAAAAGAAAATCGGCTTTGTTCTTTCAACGAAACCATTTGAACAAAGTGACGGTGTTTCTTACTTTATAAATTATTTAATCGAAAAGAATTTTTACGGTAACGAAGAAGTAGAATATCAAGAAGTATTTAATACAGGTTTTATCGGTGTAGTATTCGCTGATTTATATAGCATAGATCGCTTTAATTTCGAGTTTGAAATGGGTATGTTAACGAAATTAATGAAAGATATGATTATTCCGGTTAAAGAACTTTTTTTACGCCACAATGTACCGGCCTACATCTCCACTTCTCATTTAGAGGAACAAAACAAATTAGGTTTCGTTCTATCTGTAAAACCATATGATGAACGTGCAGAAGCGGATTTATATTTTGAGGCGTATTTACAAGAACGCGGTTTATTTATCGGTGATGAAGAAGATGATATTGATAAGATTGTTATTAGAAAAACAGCTGAACTACGATAGATAAGCGCAGGATGATTATCCTGCGCTTTTTATAATTTGAGTTTTACTTTAAATCAATATTGTGTACTGTCTTATTTTTTTTAGGGAATCATTATATTAGCTTGGACTATCCCGGAAATCTTGATCACTATGCAAAAGAATCCCTTGTAGATATAGTTAGAATTTTGTATCTCATAGAAATCTATATCCTAATTACTACTATTTATCGTTTAGTTCTTTTATTGTCTGTATTGTTTTCTTTATCTTCTTTAAAGCATCATCCATATGTTTAGAAGACTGTGTGACTGTTTCGGGGTTACCTTTATCTAAACCTTCTACCATTTCTGTTAAAGAGTCTTCGTACATTAACATTGCATCAGACAACTCTTTTTGTAAATCATCATATTTCTTAGGTGGTTTTATCTCTTTCATTTTCTGTGTTACAACCTTAAAATTACCTATTTCTGTTTTAAACTCATTTTCTGTAGTAGCAAATGAAGGGTCTTTTGCTATTACATCTGATATAACTTGATACTGGTTTACCCACTCTTTTGCTACATCATTAACCTTTTCTTTGTAATCATGTGCGTTTTTTAATCTACCATCATCTTGCTTTTCTTCTGCTACTTTTATACTATCAGTTTTCTTTGTTTCGGAGACATCCTTACTGCAACCTACTCCTAATGCTAATGTAATTGGTAAAACTACTGTTAATATTTTACGTTTCATTAATATTTACCCCTTTGTTTAAACTATATCTACGTTTCTTCCAACTCTTTCTTTAGTCTTCCTAATTTATTCACTCTATGAATATTGTTTATTGCACCTTAAGACGTTATATAAATTAGAGTGGCATCTTTTCTTATTTATAACTTATTTAAAGGTGTTGTATTTGACTAGCATAAAGTAAATAATAGTTCCTTTCCTGTTCTCTAATGGAAAATTTAGGTTTTTAATAATATGAACATATGATAACATGTATTATAGTTGTAGATAATCCCCCCCACCGTATGCTTTCTCAATACTCTCCCTAATGTATTTTTCAACGTTTAAGATCCTTTTTGTCTAAGTATTCAGTGAAGAGACATGCTACAACTAACAATATTTCTACAATCTCGATTTAAAAGTATGAGGATTATTTATTGGTATTGAAGAAGATAATATTGATAAGTGTATGAGTGGAATAACAACGGAATTACGATAGAAAAGCGCAAGATGATGATCCAGCGCTTTTTCGATATTATTTAATTACGTTCAACACTATACTCTTTTGAATGAATTTCTAAATTCAACTTATTTGAATAAACTTTATTCAAAATAAGAAATACGATGCCCCCTCCAATTGGAATCGTGTAGGCTGGAATATGATTTAATAATAGACCTGATAATACCAGCGCTATCGGCTGCATCATTTTACCTATACTTAATCCAATACTAAGCACTCTACCCCTATATTCATCTGGAATCTCTTTTTGCATAAAATAAATTAAAGGGATATCGATTAATGCTATCGTTAGCCCTACAAAGAACATAATAGCGCAATACATAGTAACAAATACAATATTATTTACTTCAATACTTTTGAATAAAACAGGGATACCTGAAACTATCATAAAAATCGCCAACATAAAACTTATTTTTTTCAATAGATAGGAATAAGAAAAACGATCAGTTATCTTTTTTACTAATATTGCACCCACTATCATACCTATTGGAAAAGTCCCTTGAATTATACCAAATTGTTTAGGACTCAGATTGAGAACTGTATTAATAATGTATGGTAATGGAACAGTTACAGCAAAACCTAAGAAAAAATTAAGGGAAATTAATATATTAAACGTATTCTTTAAGCTTTTCCTCTCAATTAAGTAAGAGTATCCCTCTTTTATATCTTTAATAAAATTAATTTCTCCCATAGAACATTCCTCGTTTATGTTTTGCTCGAACAATTTAAAGTTAATAAATAATATGGATATACCCGAAAGAATAAATGAAATACCGTTTATAATGATAAATGTTTTAATATCAAAGACTGCAAAAACAATCCCCCCTAGCATAGGGCCTAGTATTAAAGATACAGAATCGATAATTTTACTTATTGAATTAATACTCATAAGCCTCTCTTTAGAGACGATATTTGGTTTTGCAGCCTCTAATCCTATTCCAAAAAAGGTTGTAAAGACCGTCATTAGAAAGGTAGTAGTATAAATGATGAATAAGTTTAATCCATAATAGCTGCTTAATATATAAACAGTTACTAATAAGCACCCACTTAGTAAATCCATACAAACAACTAGTTTCTTTTTATCAACCTTATCAGCGATTACACCAGCAAATGGATTCATAACAATCATTGGAATCGTTCCTAATATGAGCGTAATTGCGAAATTTAACGCAGATCCAGTTATGTGTAAAACATATAATCCTAGTGCGAAACTATACATAGAGCTACCGAATATTGATACTGTTTTTGCAATTGAATATAAACAAATATTTCTTAGTTCTTGATTTCTTTTTTTATTTTCTATATGTAATCGTAAACTTCCCATCACTTTTCCCCCTGCCTAACTTTGTGTTACGTACATTGTAAGTTCTTGGGTCAACCCAATAGCAATATGTACTATTTGAAAAGTTTTAAGGGAAAATAAATAAAAGATGGGGTTAACCCCATCTTTTTCCGAAAAATGAATATGTATAAATTTCTTCTCCTTGAACAAAGAAATCCTCGTATTTTCCACCTCGTTTCAAATAGTTTGAAGTACTTTCATCTATGGATTGAAACTGTAAATCTTGGATTTCTTTCGTTACTTTTGAAAGTGTAAAATTTGCTCGAAAGTTATTTGTAATTTGACTATTTGAGCTGAAATTTTTAAATAAAATAAATAAACTTAATAAATAACAATCCGTTTTAAAAAGTGGATTTAATTCGTGAAGTAAAAAATCCTCATGCTCAAAACTATAATTGCTCGTACCAGAATGATCAATTACAATATCAACAGACCGATTCTGAATAGGGATATTCAAAAAATCAGCACAGATAAAGAGAATGTTTCTTTTCGGATTTTTTCTCGCTAATACATCTTTTAAAAATAAAAGTTTATTTAAATCTCGATCCACTGCAATGTATAGGCAATCTTCTGGTAGTTCTTCATAAATGTTTCTCAAAAAGAACCCAAGTCCCGATCCTATATCCAGTATTAATTTATTATTTAAATCTAAATGTATTAGTTTCTTTTTCGCCCATTGTCCTTCTCTATGCATATTTTCCAAATACGCATTATCAGTTTCATGAATATAATCCGAAATAGTATCTTCAAGTGACGTTCGCTCATTTGCTTTAAATGATTTACCCGCAGTTATAATTCCTGAAGTAATAATATATTCTTCACCACAATTACAAATTAGCTTCCCCTCAGTAATTTGATTGTTAGTAATAATTCCATCTTGAAGAATTAGTTTTTTGCTACACTTAGAACATGTAAGCAAATGAAGTACGCTTAAATCTATCCCTATAATTGAATTCGAAGTTTCATTTGTTAATAATAAATCATGTAACACTTCCTTTAATTTATCCCGTCTCTTCTCCAAAAGTTCTATTTCCTGTTCCATCTGGTCATATTTCAATTTAAATATAGATTGGTAAAAAGTATCTTTTTTGTAATTCATAGATTTCGCTAAATTTTTATAAAAAAATAGTTCTTTAATTTCATTCAAGCTAAAACCTAGCTCTTTGTAATGTAATATAAGCTCTAAATCTGTTTGACAATACTCGTCAAAAAAATTGTGACCGCCCTTTTTTTCAGGAATAATGAGGCCAAGATCCATATAATGTCTAATTGTATCAATACTTATGTTATTTACTTCTCCAAATTTACCTATTTTCATAGTATCACTACCATTTATATATTTTTTTATATAGATTTCTATTTTTATATTAAAAAACCCTTTAAACTTTCTAAACAACATTATTTACGGTTTGTTACTTATAATATGTCTTAAACAAAATGTACGCGAGGTGTTAAAATAGTAAGGTTAAAATTATTAAAAGGGATAGGACAATATACTGTTCATAGTTATTTTAGCTTTATGAATTAAAGAGAAAGCGGATTCATATCTTAAATATAAAAAAGACACTTACTGAAAAAGTAAATGTCTTTTTTGAATTAATTATAATCAAATAGCATAAATTACTTACGTTTTACTGCTTGTAGACTGTTTCCCTTTACGTCTGTCATCTTGAACGAACCATCTTTAAATGACTCAACATTGTAGTCTATTGCTACCTTTAACTGACTTGTATCAATCTTATTCCCACCTTTTACAACTTCTTTCGCCGTTAAAAAAACTTGTTTTTTTTCTTGAGTATAGTACCAACTTCCTTCCATGTGGTTTTGCTCATAAGGCGTTTTACCTTTGTCATCATAAGCGATATATGTACCATCCTTTCGGAACTCAACTGCTTTGATAAATTCAGAACCTTCATAGCTACCCCATTCTCCTACTAACTCTTTTCCAGTTATTGATAGTTGCACATCTTTATTACTAAAAGTAGAAGTATCAGAGGTTGAAGGACTATCAGTTTTAGATTCAAAGTTGTTCTTACTTTCATTCGATTTACCTACTATCGTATCTTGAATCGGTTTGTAACCAGATGCCCAAAGTTCAGAACCTTTTTTTAGTAACTCTTTTGACTTATCTGCTTTATCCATAAGTGCTTTCTCGTCTGCTTTCTTGTCCGATGTTAAAATTTCTTCTTGAATCGAATATGATTCTTTATAACAATCTACTGCTTTTAATATGTATTTATGGGCTTCTTGATACTCTACTGGCGGTTCAATAGTATCAAACTTCTTAATGGTTTTCTGTATATCCTTTAATTGTGCTAATATTTTCATAGATACTTCTTTATTACTGGTTGTTCTATCTTTTGCTATTTCAGACATTTCAGTGACTTTCTGCAAGAATTCGGTAGATATAGCCGTTATACGCTCAGGATACTTGTCTTTCGATAACTTCTCTTTTGTTTCTGCTTTTGATTCCACTTTTCCTTTCGGTTTTGCATCTGTTTTCTCCGATCCACAACCTACTAATAGCATAAATGGTACTGCAAGCGTAACTAGTTTTTTTACTTTCATATTAACTCTTCCCCCTTAAAACTAAAAAATACATACCTAAGCATTTAAAAAGATATATCTTTTATATACTATTGGTTAAATTTGGATGAACGAATAGTATTTTATAGTGAAAAAATAAAAACGTCAAAATTATTTTACAAAAATTATAGGATTTATTGATTGCTGGCTATTTATATTATATCCCCTAAAAACGAAAAAACGTGTTTATATCTGTGAATGTATAAGAAAGGATAATGTTTTTATTTCTATTTGTGTGTATGATGAATTACATCTATTTCCTTGATAATTTTAAAGATCCTCATTTCCAAATACCTTACGAGTTATTGCTACAAACCTTAGTTGAGCACAACAAATTGATAGAAACCAAGAAAAATTTTTATTGCTTTTTATGTTTAGAGAAGTTAAAAAACCGCTAACATCTCTTTCAAACGCATGGAATATACAGGGATTTACAACTTAATATAGAACATAATAAGGAGAAGTTTATATTTTAAATAAGGGGACATACATATAGAATGGGAATTAAAAAATGAAAATTGCAATAGTCTGTTTTGATAACTTTACTGATATAGATGTTTTTCTACCATGGGATTTATTAAATCGTGTACGTTTAGTTGGCGGTATTTCTGATTGGGACGTTCAACTATTAGGAACGGGAAAAACTCATATATCCATGTCTGGCTTACGTATTCCCATGACAGGAAGCATATCTGATATTCCGTCTGCTGACGCTGTAATATTTGCAAGTGGTAAGGGTGTACAAAATTTATATACAAATCAAGAGTATCTTAATAGTATTCATGTAAATCCTCAAAGACAATTAATAGGATCTATGTGTTCTGGTTCATTACTACTAGGAGCTAAAAAATTGCTAACAGGTAAAAAAGCCACTACATATCCATCCGCAGTAGAACAGCTTAAAGAATTTGATGTGGACGTTATTGAACAAAGTTTCGTGAACGAAGGAAATATTTCGACTGCTGCAGGCTGTTTTGCAGCTCAAGATCTCTCAGCTTGGATTATAAGGAACCTAATCAATGAAGAAATGGTCAATACTGTGCTAGAAACTGTTCAGCCAGTAGGCAAAGGTTTATATTTTTAATTTCAAATCAAATTGAGGGATTGGTTGCTCCCAAAAATGATAAAATGATCTTTTTTGCTTGATAGCGATGTAATATGCCTCCAATTTCAATTTAATTAAATAAAAAACCCGCGAATCATTCACGGGTTTTCATCTTAATAACTAATTGCTATTGTACCTTCACCTGCATGAACCGCAAATGAAATTGGTAATGGATATAATTTAAAGTCCATTTCAGGGAATGCTTGTCTAATATCTGAAATCCATTCTTCAGCTCCATCTTTATCGTTAGCATGGAACATATGAAGTACTTTTGGTAATTCTTTTTCAAGCTCATTTTTAATGTATTCTCGACATTTTTGGATTTTGCGAACTTTCTTTTCAAGTAAAAGTTCTCCACCTTTTACTTCTAATATTAAGTTAACACTTAATAAACTTCCAAGTAAAAATTGAACTCCCTTTACACGTCCACTTGCGTAAAGGCCTTTTAAACTTTTCGGGAATACGTGGAAAGGTCTTCTTTTTTCATTTACTAATGTTTTGTGTATATCTTGTAACGTCATACCATCATTGTATAACGATTTCGCTTTTCTAATTAGTTCATCCATTGGATAACTTGTTGTTTCACTATCCAATACCGTTAATGGGAAACCTGCCATGTCTGCAGCTAACTTCATGTTTTGATAAGTTCCACTTACTTTTCCGCTAATAGCAACTGCAAATCCCTCTTCATATTCTTCTTTGCATTTCGAAAATAAATCTACCATTTCCCCTATGTTAGGCTGTGATGTAGTGACAGTTTTACCTTCGTTCAAAGCATTATAAACGCGCTCACGCACACCTTCTTCACAATCTTTGTACGACACACCATCAATAATAACTTCAATTGGGATAACAAAGTTATCTCCTTCTGTTTTAAAACTCGCAGTTGTACTATCAGTAATCCAAGCAACACGCTTCATGTTGTTCCTCCCTTAATTCAATTCCTCTTTTCTGACTTTTCTATATATTTACGTTACGAAAAGAGAATATCCCTGTAATAGTAACAGGACTTTATTGTTTTGGCTATAGTAGATGGATATTAAATGTGAATATTTTTTGTCATTTTCACCAAAAAAAGAAGAAAATCGAAGTATTTGCCCGATTTTCTTCTTATCATACATTATTTAAAAGTTTCATTATCTAAAATTACAACATAATCGTTCGTCAATTGGCCAGCTTCTTTCGTATAACTAACAAGTCTTTGTATGTTATCACAGCAAAGTTTTGCTCCCCATACAAGTAACGGTACACCGATAAAGTCAATGTGGAACCTTCTAGAAAACAGACCACCGAAAGTCATTGGTATAGGTACTGTTGGTGATGTATTAGAAAAAATAATCTTTTCATGACTTTGATAATGTTTTTGCAGAATCTCTCCTAAATGCTTCATCGCAGGTACAACAACTTTTGATGCGCCGCATCCAATTGTATAAACCGGATTACCATTCTCGTCTATTCCATGAAAAATAATTTTCCCCATATCCTCTGTTTTCAATTTATTAAAGTAATCTACATTCAAAATTTCTTCTTTCGTTAACTTACGATCCGTTGGTAATTTATTTAAATGATAAGCTGCAGCAAGTGAAGTTGAATGTGTTCCGCCGAAATCTGTGTAAATAAATATCATATTATCATTCCTTGTTGTAAAAGTTCAATGTTATTTAGTATTACCGTTCACAGCATTGATAAACAAAGGATGAATGTATTTACAATTTTTTTGTTAATTCATTATATATTTTTCGATTATACTATCATCTATTTATTACGGTACACAATGTAATAGTCGTAAGCATTATTAATAAAAATAAACAGACGTACGTTTGACTCGTACATCTGTTAGCATCTTTATTCAAAACAAACATATCTATTAACCTGTATGAACTGTTAGTTAAAATACTTTTCGAAACAAAAACAATCATGAACTCGTTTAAATTGTTTTCTTATGTCTTCTTTATTTTCACCTGTATAATGAGCAAATGTTTGAACTGGATATAGCTGATCTATATTACTTTTCATGACACCTTTTATCTCGTCTTTATGATCCGAGTATACGTGTAAATATGAATCTACGTTTACAAATCCGTTCTTTTCATACTAATTGGATTGAATATGTTTTTTCTATATATTCCGTAAATTCAAGTCCTGTCTGTCTGTTCTTCGATTATTAATCCCAGTATGATAAAACCTGCATTGTTGTAGTGAAACTTACTTCCAGGTGCAAATTTGATCTTTTGTTTTCATTACAAAAACCACCCTTGTTTATCAATATTGTTCACCTTTCTTATATTTTCATATATAGGAGGGTGAACCCTCCTATTGAATACCATAAATCAAAACCAAGAGAACTATTTCGAATTGATTGACTCAGAGGAATACATCTTAGACTGTGATGGCAATAAAGTAAACACACACAATATGATAGTTATAAGTAACATTACTAATGAGCCTACAATAACCACAAGTTGTATAGAAATAAATTGAGTGGCAACTCCGAACAATATCGTAATTAAAATGGTGATGCCCGCAATCACAAGTCCATATATACTCCCAATCCGTCCCATGATATGGACAGGTATATTATTTTGATAAAAAGTATAAAATCCCGTATTTGCATATGCCATAGAGAAAGATAAAATAAAGAATCCGATAGTCGCTATTAAAAATTCATTTGAAAAAGCATAAATTAAATAACCGATTGCAATGAATAATGATCCTATTCCAATTAAAAATGATGGTGTTAATTTTTTTGATAAAATTGTATTTGTTATGGCTCCTAAAATAAACCCAGCTCCAGCGATACTAACTAAAAAGCCATATTCACTATCTGTTAACAATAAAACTTCTTTCGCAAATGATAATTCAAGTGAATCATTTGCGGCAACTAAAACCATCATTCCTTGAAATAAGAAGTAGACAAAAACGATATATAAAGATTTTTTACTAAAATTTAAAACGATGTTCCAATCTTTTTTTAGTACAGCTAGAGATAGCTTGTCATTTGACGTATGAATATCGGATTTTTTATCAAGATTAGGTAACAGCAATGTAATTACTCCTGATATGAGAAATGCTATAGCATTTATATATATAGCAAACTCCGGTGTACTTGCTATTAACAATACTCCCGCTATCGCTGGACCAATTAAAAATGCACCAGACCCTATTAAACTACGTAATGAGTTAAAACGTTGTCTTTGCTCCACGGGAATTAATTTTGTCATATACGTCATAGCAGTTGGCTCATAAATCGCACTGGCCATACTTATAAAGAATACGAATACATAAACAAACCAAAGTGATGGAAGTAGAGGTAAAATAGCGATAAATACCGCACGATATATATCGAGATGAATCATTAACTTCCGTTTATTTAAACGATCAATCATACTTCCTGACCAAGCGTTTGTAAATAAAGCGGCTAATGGTTTAATTACATATAAAGTAGCAACAGCTAAGGCTGATCCCCCCATATTATAGACAAGTACATTTAGTGCTATTAAGTAAATCCATGCCCCTAAATTCGCAATACCAACTCCAGACAGTAGTAATAAAGGATATTTCCAATCTTTAAGTGTGTTTTTCATTTTAGGCCCCCGCTTTCCAAATTGTTTTAAAACAATAAAAAAATCCCACCCCCAAGACTTTTAGTCTTAGGGACGAGATTTATCATCGCGGTGCCACCCTAGTTTGTTAATACGTCGCCATATTAACCTTATCAGGTACTGCATTCTATTACATGCTTATACCATAGCCCTATAACGGGAGCTCCCGTCACACTATCCCCTAATAAAAGGTTCCGATGTGCTGCTCAGAGGCTTGGTTCAATAAAGAATTTTTGCTCCTTTTCAGCTAAATAGAGCTCTCTGTGAAAAATTCATTTTATTTACTCTTCTCTTCACTACATTTAATTTTTTCCATAATATCACAAGTTACGTTAACTGTAAATATAAAATAATCAGATATTTACGAAGTGTCACTGTTGATTCTCTCATTTATTATTTTTTAAAAAAATTACGGTGCGTGAAATTACTTAAATCTATAAAAAAAAGAGCCTATTGTATATAGACCCTTCACTTTGTCCGAATCAGTTTGTATTCGCCCCTGCTAACGGTTGTAACGGTGGTTCCAATTCTAGGATTAATGCATCGCCTTCTTGTATATCTTCTCCCTTTTCAATGCTCTGACTCGTTACATAGCCCGTACCTGTAGTTTTTAAATCTAATTTTAATAATTTAGAGAAATACATAACATCACGCATTGACCAACCTTGTAAATTTGGCATTATTGCGTTCTTCCCTAATAAAAATATACGATCCCCTTCACTCATTACTTCACCAGATTGCGGATATTGTTTTATTATTTTTCCTTCGCCTAAAATTATCGGTTGAAGCTTCTCTTTTTTTACACTATTCTCTACTGTATCCATTGATTGATTGACATAGTTTTGTACTTTTAATTGGGATCGTTTCGTTGCATCTACCATTTGTTTTTCTGTATATGGTTTCACCTTTAAATATTCAAGGCTATTTTTCACAACTGGTTTAAATATTTCAGCAAGCGGCTGAGCTCCATACTCGTCTCCCTTTAACTTTGGTTGTTTAATAGCTAAGTATACAATTAACTCTGGGTCATCAATCGGAGCCATACCTAAAAATGAAAAAATATAATTTTCTTTCCCTTCCATATATCGTCCATTTTCAGGATTCGGAATTTGCGCTGTTCCGGTCTTACCTCCTATTGGATAATCATCCACTTTATACATTGTACCAGTACCTTTTGAAGACGTAATAACACGCTCCATTAAGTCTCTTACTTTGTCCGCTGTCTCTTTTTTTATCGGATTCCCAATTTCTTTCGGTTGATTTTCCATAATAACTTGTTTGTTTGTTGGATTTACAACTTTGTCAACGATATATGGTTGCATCATTTTTCCGTCATTTGCTATAGCAGTAGCTGCTTGGATTAATTGGATGGGAGTTACTGTAGAACCTTGTCCGAAAGAAGTTGTGACTTGTTGAATTTGTGTATTTAATAATAATGTGTTTTTACTTTCGCCAGGTAAATCTATTCCGGTTTTTTGGTTGAATCCAAATTTATTCATATATTGCTTAAATTTATCCGGTTTCAATAACTGATCTTCTAAAATAGAAAAAGCTACGTTGGATGATCTTTCGAAGCCTTCATCAAATGTAATAGATCCCCATCCAAACCCACCGTTATGATCTTTTATATCAGATGAACCAACTGAATATTTTCCAGATTGGAAATATTCTTTCCCGTTATATACCCCTTCATTTATTGCAGCAGCTAACGTAAATATTTTCATTGTTGAACCGGGTTCGTATGCATTTGCGATTGGATCATTTAAAAAGTACTCGATATCACCTTTATTGGGGTTAAAACTAGGTTTACTAGACATCGCTAAAACTTTGCCTGTCTTTGGATCCGCTATGATTCCTACTAACATAGAAGGATCATAGTGTTCTTGTGCCTTGTTCATTGCTTCTTCTAAAAAACCATTAATTTGTTTATCAAGCGTAAGGTATACGTTATTTCCATTTTTAGCGGCTTCTACTTTTCCTATATCATTCGTAAGCGGAATCCCCCCTTGCGTGCCCACATATTCTATTTTCCCATTTGTAGAGCGCAAATATTTATCTAGACTTTTTTCAAGTCCAAATTTTCCTTCTGTATTTCCTTTATCATCTGGTCTAGCAAAACCAAGTATATAGGATGCAAAATCTTCATTTGGATATACTCTGGCTTTCTCTGACATAAAGGATACACCAGGGATTTTTAATTGTTTTATTTTTTCCTTCACTTCTCTAGATAAATTCCGACCAACTTTTCCAATTTCAACTTGCGTACGTCCCTCGTGAAAATTTTTTAGTACGTCCTCTTTATCAATTTCAAGCGCGGCAGCTAATTGTTCTGCGGTTTCATCTTTATTTTTCACGTTTTCTTTTCCTTTTAAATTCACAACAACACGATACGTTGTGGAATCTTGGACTAGCACTTTTCCAGTTTGATCATAAATCGTGCCACGATTTGCTTCCAATACACCATTTTTATTATGTTGTTCATTTGCTAGATCCTTTACATCCACATTATGCAGGACTCCTACTGCCTGAATATAGAAAAAACGCAAAAGCATAATAAGAAACAAAACAATAAAAGCAACCATAAAATACCGCGCGCCTTTATTCGTTTGAAGTTTATGCATGTTTATCTCCTTTCTCTATTAATTGATACATACAAAGATGCGCTTTAAAATATGTGATTTTTGTTTTCGATACTATATGTTTCGAAGTTTTCTTTTTAATTCCTTTAAAACAATGCAAAACTAGTTGTTGTTATTGTAATTTTATTTACATACTTAAAATACAGTACGTGAAATTTAAGAATATTCATTCTTTTAATTTTGTTGGAAGTAATCTATTCACTTGTATACAACAAAAAATCCTCCTCTGGATTTCCAAAGGAGGATTTTTTGCCTAATCTATAAGATTAATTATGAAATTTAAGCTACATGGTTATATTTCTTTAGAAAAGGAATTCGTTTCGCTACGAGTGCATACATTTTGAAAACAAGTTTTGCGATTGGTTCAAATATACGTTTTTTCTGCAATAATAAACTGCTTGTTATAATCGTTATTACAGCTGCACCCATTACATCTAAAGGAAAATGAACACCTACATACAAACGAGATATACAAACTAAAACCGCCCATAAAAATGCAATATATCTTAACTTTTCTCCTCTAAGCATAAAAGTGAATGCAATCGATAATACAAGTACAGAATGATCACTAACAAATGATGAGTTTTCTGCATGAGGTACTAATTGATTCACTTCATATGATACAAAAGGACGTGGATGATAATATACTACATGAATAAAAACATTTACTAGTAATGCAATTATTACTGAAAGTGTCGTATACAACACTGTATATTGTTTTCTTATCGCATTCTCTTTCTTTCCGTTATGAAACCATAAGATAAACATGAATAGAATAGCCACATATGCAGCGCTATTTGTAATAGCAATCATTGCCTTATCTAAGAGCGCAGATGTACCTGCTAAATTGTTTATCCATTGAAATACTGTGTAATTCACATTACTCTCTCCTTACAATTTCTTGTTTTACTTGAAATTAAGTTACAAGTTTACTTGATTTACACAGTATACAATATTTACACACATTTAGATTTTCAATTTATTCATTTTACTATTTTTCATTTGACAATTATGTAACTATTTACATGTATTAAAAATATATAGGGTGGAAAAACCTTTTAAATCAAATGATTCACAAACTATAAGTGTATATATTACATAACATATTCATATAAAAACATAGGTTATTAAATCATATTTTTATTCCATACGTAGAGCGATATTACCGAACTGTTCGCCCTGTTCCATACGGCTTAACGCTTGAATGGCTTCTTCTAACGAATAAACTTTATCAATAATTGGTTTAATTTTATATTTCTCTATAAACTTAATCATTTCATTAAATTCCTCACGGCTACCCATAGATGTCCCCATAATATCGATTTGATTATAAAATAATGCTCGTAAAGGTAATTCAATTTTATCTCCTGAGCTAGCACCAAAATTAACAATTCTCCCATTTGGTTTTAATACATCAAAATATTGTAAAAATGTTGCTGGACCTATACTATCAATTATTAAATCTACTTTCTCTCCGCGTAAACTCTCTTCCCAATTTCCAGAACTATTAAAAGAAATGTCTGCGCCATATTTTTCAGCAAGCTGTCTTTTAGTCGCTACCCTTGAAGTAACAATCACTTTTGCACCAATTGCTTTCGCAAATAACATGGAAAATGTCGCTACACCGCCGCCTATTCCCGGAATTAAAACATGTTCTCCACACTTCAATCTACCTTTTGTAAAAAGCGCTCTATATGCTGTTAATGCCGATAAAGATAAAACTCCAGCCTCATCCCAAGTAAGATATGACGGTTTTGCCACTACATTTTCAGCTGGTACAATCACATATTCAGCAAACGTACCATCTTTCGGTCCACCTAACACCTCTGGTAACTCAGGTATTTCAGCAATATTATCCCATCCAATGCTAGGATTTATAATAACCTCGCTATTTAATAAATTATTTGAAACACCTTCTCCGATTTCTATAACAATTCCTGAACCATCTGACCCTATTACTAACGGCAGCTCCATTTCTTTTCTATTGTTTATAATAAATAAATCCCTATGATTTAATCCTGCAGCTTTTAACTTTACTTTTACTTCACCAGCATTAGGATTTGTTTCAGATGAAAATTTATATTCTAATCCTTCTATCCCTTTTTTATATTGATGTACAATAGCTTTCATTGTTTAATTCCCCCTTAATATTTTCAATGTACTAGAAATATCGAAATAAATAAAATAATCCGTCTCCAATAATTAGAAATAATGTATATCGTTATGACAAAAGAAAAAATTCCTCCCTATAAATAACGTAGGAAGGGGTTTTTAAAATTTTTTAGATAAGAATCTGTAATTTTAGTTTTTTTGAGTTTTGGCCAATTCTAAAATTCTTTGAATAAACGGTGCCTTTTCCTTTGTATATGAAACACGATCAAAAGGATATGTAGCTGCAAGTTTCTCTTTTAATTCTCTATATTCTTTACGTGCCCATTCATGTTTTATTAGAAAGTCTCGAAATAAAAGATTGTTTTTCCATTCGTCACTATTATAAATATAAACATGCAAATGATGGGTACCAGCTCTCCATTTTCCTTTTCTAAAAAAACGTCGATTAGGTGTTTCTTTTGGAACATACTCATATCCAATTTTTAATAAATCTTCAATCCTCTTTTCAGTAATTTGTAAATCCGTTACGCCAATCATCATATCAATTAGAGGTTTCGCTCCTAATCCTTGTACAGATGTGCTCCCTATGTGTTCAATAGCAATACATTCTCCTCCAAATAATGAAATAAATTTCTCCTTTTCTATTAAATACTCTTCATACCAATCTTTTTGATATGGTTTAATAACGATTTGTTGTTCCATATTGTTCACCCTTTTATAAGTATTTATTATTATATTTGTAAAATTTAATGTAATTAACATAGGATTTTTACAAAATATGTCGAATACTGAAATATACAACTTAATTATAATAAATGTGAGGTATATTATGAAAGATATTCCAGTTGAAATTCAATTAAATCAAGTAACATTCCAATTAAAAAAATATCATAATTTTGATTGGCTTATGAAATTAGGAACCGTATTTGCGGTTTTTGACCAGCAAGATTCAGGAAATCTATCTTTTGGTGTAGTAAAAGATGGGCATAAGAAATTTATTAAATATGCAGGGGCACATACAATTGCATATAACGGAAAGACCGGCGATGCAATTGATAGATTAAAAAATTCAGTTTCCTTATATGAAGAATTAAAGCATGAATCACTTATACAATTAATTGAACATTTTCCCGTTCAATCTGGATATGTCTTAATTTTTGATTGGTTTGATGGCGAATGTCTTCATTCACATTGGAGTTTCCCGCCTCCTGAGAAATATAAAAATCCAAACTCTCCTTATTATAAATATAAGCATTTATCTGTTTTGGAGCGAATTCAATCCTTAAATTCTATGTTTTCTTTCCATACATATGTCGAAAAGGAAAACTATGTAGCAATAGATTTTTATGACGGTAGTATTTTATATAATTTTCATACAAATAAGACGAAGATTTGTGATATTGATTTATATTCTAAAAAACCATACGTGAATAAAATGGGAAGATTATGGGGTTCCTCGCGTTTTATGTCTCCTGAAGAATTTGAGCTAAACGCTATGATTGATGCAAGAACAAATGTATTTAATATGGGGGCGATGGCTTTCGAAATTTTAGGAGGTGGAAAAGATCGTTCCTTTACAAAATGGGAAGCAAGTAGGGATTTATATGAAATAGCGTATCGTGCTGTAAATGAAAGCCGAGCTGAACGATATGAATCAGTTAAAGTATTTTATGAAGAGTGGATAAACGTGGCAAATGCTGAAAATATATAACCAATATTATTAAAAACATAAAGTTTCTACTATAATCATGTATAACATAGATGCTTTCATGAATATTGCATATTAGTACTGTCTACTTGGTTAAGTCTATTTTGTATAGGTGTTAGCAAGTTCGTTTGCAAACTTGTTAGCACTTTTTTATTTCTTCTATTACTAAACCTTTTAAATACAACATCCTTTGCAATTATATCCTCCAGCCTCTTTTCTCTGTAGATCCTAATGCTAAATAATTTCAACAAAAATACCTATGTACATATTGAATATAATAATTGTATTTGTTGGAAGGACATACTATTGTATAGAGTTCTGTAATCTTCTATATAATAAGGAGAATGTTTATGAAAAAATCTAGTATCATGATATTCTTACTCACATATGGTTTATTTTATCTTTCCAGTATTTTATTCCCTATCGATCGTGTTTGGTATGATGCCCTGCAAAAACCACCTTGGACTCCTTCTGGTATGATAATCGGAATTGTTTGGTTTTTTTTATATGGGCTTATTGCATTATCAATTACAATTATTTATAACAGGTATGGGCTTCATCAAAAACTATATTGGTTCCTATTTCTTTTAAATTATATCTGCAATCAAGCGTTCAGTTATTTTCAATTTAGCCAAAAGAATTTATTTTTAGCAACAATAGATTGTTTTTTAATCACAATTACCACATTGTTACTAATTGTCTTTTCTTTGAAATTATCTAAGATATCAACTTACTTATTCATCCCATATTTTTTATGGTCTGCATTTGCTACATACTTATCCTGGACGATTTTTAGTATGAATTAATATCTTATAAAAACTTGAGCATAACCAAAAATGCTCAAGTTTTTTCATGTTTGCCAATTAATAAAAAAACATTTTAGAAATAAAAAAGCTAAACTTTCATGCAATCAATTCTATTCTAATTAATTCATATTCTTTAGTTCTTCTATACATTTTTGAACAAGTGTGACTGCTTGACTCATAGTAGGGCCACAGCCAAATGCTGCCGTTACACCAATGCTTTCTAGTATTTCTTGTTCAGAAGCTCCTTGATCAAAACATCCCTTTGTATGATAAATAATACAATACTCATCCTGTGAATAAAGACTAATACCTAATGCAATCAATTGTTTTTGCTTTTTTGATAGCGCACCATCTTTAAAGCACTCTTCCGTAAATGAATTAAATTGTTCAGTAGGTTTCGGCATCTTCTCAGCAAATACTCCCAAACCATATTTGTACTGAAGTAATGCATCTTCTATTGAATTTTTACCTTTATGTTCCATTTTATATTCAACTTCATATCTATCATGTATTAAACACAGATTAGTATGGGCCTAAACAGTTTTGATTACTCATAATTGGTAATAGAAAACAGGTTATATTTTCTTCACTCTCTATTGCTGTAATGAATCCGAAATACTTATTCATAAAAACTCCACATAATTTTACTAAAAAGAAAAATACTAATACTTGTTTCAACGCTTTACTTCAAAGGATTGAAACAAATTTATTACTAACTACGATACAAGGAGGCATCACTGTGGACATTCGTGAAGGATTAATTCCAACAGCTCTAGGTACAGCAGTGACAGCAGCAGGTTATGCTCTTAAACAAACTCGTGGAACTAATAAAATGATTGCAAATACAGTATTTGGTTTTGGTTTAGCTCACGTGGTTTTAGGTGTAATTGATCTTGTTGAACATCGTCGTTAGAACGAAAGGCAAGCATTGATATATGCTTGCCTTTTTGGTAGTGCAATTATTAATTGTGTTTGTATGACGTAATCTTATTAATGAAATTAAATGGTTACACTACAGGAAAATTAGAAAGTAAAAATTTGTACATTGAATTATACAAAATGAAAAGGTGATAGAATGGAATTTTCTTCTGAAAGTAAAACATATCATGCTGGTGACATTGTCTATATTTTTTACCGAAATCCCCATACTCAAGACGTAGCTAATATACAAGCTGCGGCAGTTGTAAATAACCCTGAAAGACCTAATGAATTAGCATTATTTCTTTATGAAACGTATTATCCACTAACAAATGAAATGGCTGTATATGCTACCGAAGATGAGGCAAACCAAGCGTACACTTACTATTATGGTGATATTTCAGAGGGGATGTTGGAATGAATAAACCATTTATGCCTAAGCTTGTATATTTTGAACCTAAAGCTTTAGATTATCCTTTGGGGAAAGAGCTGTTTGAGAAGTTTTCAAAGATGGATGTTGAAATTCGACATACTACTTCCCATAATCAAGTAAGAGATTTACCAGGCGATAACGATTTTCAAAAGTATCGAGTAGCAAAATCTACACTTGTTGTTGGTGTTAGAAAAACGCTGAAATTTGATACTTCCAAACCTTCAGCGGAGTATGCAATTCCTTTTGCAACAGGATGTATGGGACATTGTCATTATTGTTATTTACAAACAACGATGGGAAGTAAGCCATATATACGAACGTATGTAAATGTTGAAGAAATTTTAGATGCTGCTGACAAATATATGGAGGAGCGTGCACCTGAATTAACAAGATTTGAAGCGTCGTGTACTTCAGATATTGTAGGAATCGATTATTTAACGCATACTCTTAAACGGGCCATCGAGCATTTTGGAGAATCGGAATATGGTAAATTGAGGTTTGTTACGAAATTCCACCATGTAGATCATTTACTTGATGCTAAACATAATGGAAAGACAAGATTTCGCTTTAGTGTAAACGCTGATTATGTAATTAAAAACTTTGAACCAGGAACTTCTCCCTTAGCCAAACGAATTGAAGCAGCAGGAAAAGTAGCTAGAGCAGGCTATCCTCTTGGTTTCATTGTAGCCCCTATTTACCTTCATGAAGGCTGGCAGGGTGGATACTATCATATGTTTGAACGCCTAAATGCTGAATTACCTCTTGATGCTCGGGATGATATTACATTTGAATTTATTCAACATCGTTTTACAAAGCCAGCTAAGAGGGTGATTGAAAAAAACTACCCGATGACAAAATTAGAATTAGATGAAGAGAAAAGAAGATATAAATGGGGGAAATATGGCATCGGAAAATACATTTATCAAAAAGAAGAAGAAGAGGATATAAAAAATTATCTGTATTCCTATATGAAACAGTTCTTTCCTAATGCCAAGTTAGAATATTTTACATAAAAAGAAAGAACAACGTTCTTTTCTTCACTAATCTAAGAAATTACTCACCCCAAAAACAAAAGAATATGGTGCTAATGCACCGCACCCTTTAGAAACATTGAAAATTCAAATCCTAAATTTTTTTAATAGGTTTATTAGTTAAAAAGCCGTCTCATCAAGGGCGGTTTTTGTTTTTTCTTCACATACACATAGGCTTAATTTGCTTTTACAAATGCAATAGAACTCTTACCTCAAGTGTTAACCAGTTCGTTTTAAAACATGTTATTACTTTATATATATCTTCTATTACATAAACCTTCACAAAAACATCATATTTAGCTGCCAACTCTTCGAGTTTCTTTTCTCTGTATTTGGTTACTGTAAAGAAATGAATAACTGACATTTTCCCGTTATGCTTCTCCTACGATTGTCATTTAAATCCCTCTTTTTGAATGAGTTGTAATCCCTTCGCTGTCATAACCGGCTGATACTCATTAATGACATCTCCCCACTCAAGCACTTCATCCTCATCTTCATATAAATCATCTATAATATCGTTTGATAAACGGTAATAGCCTTGTACTCACGATTATCAAAAACCTCCTGTCTTGCCATGTGGTCCACAATTGCATTTGTTTCTTTTTTGCCATTTGAATCCCTATACATACCTCTTAATTCTTTTGATGGATACAGGTAAGGCGTTTCGTTCAAATGTGAATATTGCCAACGCATACGCGCCCTCTCCCCTCTTGATGTCCTTGATTTCACTCGGTATTCCTCGTGGTTTTGATATAGGTATATGACCTAGAAAGAAGGATTTTGCCTGTCCATTCTCAAAATATTTAAATGGACAAGCAAAAATTTAAAATGGATGTGGAAATTATGCGAAGTCAATTAAAACAAATTCTTGATGAAAAAGGCATCAAATATGGATATATCGCAAAGAAAGCGAATATAAGTAATTCGGCAATGACGAATTTAATAAAAGGGGGACTTCCAACCTTGCCTGTTGCATATCGTATTGCTCGTGCACTGGAAATGAAATTAGAAGAAATTTGGATCGAAGAAGATATAAAATAAAAAAAGACGGTATACACCGTCTTTTTCACTGTTTCACTTCATTTTTTTCCATTCTTTCTAAAACTTTTAATAAAATTGCTAAAATAATAGTTGCAACAATAGCAATAACTAAGATACCTTTCGACGTTAATTCAACTGATGATAAACCACTTTTGGTCATCCAAAAATACCCTACGTATATTGCTAAAAATGAAGTAACCATTGATATTGTAAACCCTAAAAAGCCTAACTCATCTAACTTCTTTTCAGACAAGCCAACCAAACTTAAAATCTTCGTAAAAAGAGCCGCTATTATAAACATTTCAATAGATAAAATGAATAATGACATTATTCCTGAATATTGAATTTCATTCGGCATCCATTTCCCTAGCCCCAACATTAATAAAGCCGGAAGAAAGATTGGTAAGAATAATCCCAAAATTATTACTGGGACTGCTTTAACACTGCTTGTCTTGTTGTCGTTCTGATTGCTCATAAATCCTCCAAAATAATTATTAATAATAAATACCCAATGGATTTTAGCATAAAACAAAATTAGTGACTACAAGAATTTTAATTAATCTCATTTAGGACATACTCATACTGAGGTGAATTCTATGATTTGGGCTATCCTTTCATTAGTCATCGTTTTTGCATTAGGAATAATCCTTAAAGCACCACAAGTCTCAGAAGAGGAGATTCGTATAAACCAATTGAGAGAGCAGGCTAATCGTGAATATCTAGAGCAAATGGATCCACGAAAATTTGAATACTTAATCGCTGACTTATTTAATTCTCTTGGGTATCGAGCACAAGTTACACCTGGCTCAAATGATGGCGGAAAAGACATTATCCTTTGGAAAGACGATGAAGTGAATTTTGTTGAAGTGAAAAGATATACAAAGGAATCTATTGGAAGACCGTACATTCAAAAGTTACATAGCGCTATTATTGATGGTGATGCAGTTGGAGGATACTTTGTTACACTTAGTAAATTTAATAAGAACGCAAGGCAATACGCTGCGAATAAAAATATTGAGTTAATAGATGGTGACGCTCTTATTAACATGATGAAACCGTAATTATTAATTTACGGTCAAGGTATCTTTTCATCGCATTAAGTTGTGTATCTGACGTTGGCTCAGAAACAAAATACGTTAAGCCATCAGATTGTAATTTGAAGTTCGCTGTCATTTTAACAGTTGTTAAAGCTTGCATAGCATCTTGAACCTCATATGATTACTCCAATGTTTAAAACAACGTGTCTCGTTCGCTAATTCAGCGATTTCAACCTGTAGCGCCAAAATTAAATTACTAACTAAGTTTTGACCTTCTAAACCGTGTTGTTTAATAATTCGATTATCAAGTATCCTTTGTAATCCACGTAATTTTACGATATTCATTATTCTCTTCTCCCTTTCGCTTCACTGATCAATAATGTAATTTCATAAACACCATTTATTAAATATTCCATGTTTCTTCACCCCTTGAATA
Organism: Bacillus sp. 16GRE42; assembly: GCF_019837435.1. Taxonomy (NCBI): domain Bacteria; kingdom Bacillati; phylum Bacillota; class Bacilli; order Caryophanales; family Bacillaceae; genus Bacillus; species Bacillus sp. 16GRE42. The sequence continues at coordinate 194,169 of NZ_JADAXF010000001.1, read as the reverse complement.
TTTTTCAAAAATCAATACATACTATTTTCAAGCCGCTTAATCCACGGCTGGTACTTCCTTCTCTTTACAGTAAGAGGCAGATTGGTTCATAACTTTTCTAATTCTTACTGTATATTTTTAAAAATATCGAAAATAATACCAACAAGCTGTTTGAACTAGCAGCTTCACTCTTCTCGTAATGGGAATGCAATATATCACAATTAGCTAACTCATTCGACTAACTGGCAGACAAACGAAAATGTTGTCTGCTTTTTGTATGGAATTTTTTATTTTACATATACTACTTTTGAGCCTGTTACCAATGTAAGCCATTTGGTGTTTTGAATTCCGACTAAGCTTTTTTGTTGCATAGATTATTACATCTTTGACAACACTGTTTTAAAGCGCGTTTTCTGGTTATTCGTAGTTCTAATCCAGAATAATTTTTCTCCTATAAAGGACGGCAGGTACGACTGCTCGTCCTTTTTTACTTATACCGCATACTCTCCCTTCTGGTAGTTTCGAACCACATTGCCCTCATCATCATAGTAAGCAATTTCCCAATGAGGATGGCAGTTATGCCTCTCAATTTCCCCATCGAACAAAACAAACAAATTAGTTTTCCAGTTTCCAACGATCGTACCCCACATGCCAGCTACGTTTACTCGCATACCCATATAAGCAAAATGGAGGTTGCGGAAATTCTGCATTTTCTTAAAAGCTTTCTCCGCGCTGTACATGCGCTTGATATCAAATACACCCTCGTTCTCACACTTTACAAACTTCATAAATTCAACCATCGGCATTGTTAGAAACTTTGTTCTGAACTTTTGCCAATATAGGAATCTTGCTTTTCCTTCGGTTTCTGCTACTACAAATTCTTCATTTGGCCAGTGTTCGAAAATGGTTGTGAGTTTGAATTTGTAAAGGACCGCCATCCTTCCACCTTCCCCTTAATTTGCAATTAACTTATGGAACAATTCTTCGTTTCTTGTGTCTAATGCATGGTCGATGAGGTTATATTTAATTAACTGATCAATTTCATCATGATCTTCCCCGTCGATATGTGTTTCAAGTGAACAGTCACCATCTTCAAGTACTTCCATGTATAAAGGCTCCTTGTATTTACCTTTGAAATTGATTTGAATATAAATTGGAACATCGTTCGCATTGAAATGGTTATATGCAGCTATTCCTTCCGTACCAGTTAGATTCGGTTTATAAAATGCGAACGTGTTGCCTCCTGAAAATCCTGCTGAAATCTCAATATATACAAATAAAAAAGCACTCATAATGAGCGCTTTTTTACAAATTATAACCTATCCATTTTTGTCCTAAAGATGTATTAATTAAATACCAAGCTTGTTTTACTGTAACGTTTTGATTAGCAACATAACCTACTGGTTGAGAGCCTGGATCATTACGTATTGCCACTTTTCCGTCTACATATAAACGTCCCACACCTGCATCAAAATCACGCCATAGTGAAACTTCCCATTGATTGAATCCCATCCATTTTTCCCCTAAAGATGTATTAACAATAAACCATGGTTGCTTTATTGTTACATATTGATTAGCTACATACCCTACTACTGTTGGATCACTTGGACTATTGAATAGTGGCTTTTTACCATAAATATAGTTCTGTAGTACTCCGACATAAGTTACAATTCTTGCATCAGAATTCCCCGCTGCCATAGCTGGTGTAGAACCAATAGCCGTAAATGCTAATGCTAGTGCGAAAAATACTGCTAATAACTTTTTCATCTTTCTTCCTCCCCCTTGAATCGCTTTATAATTCCATCGATTATATTACCGAATTTTCTGTATATTGTAAAGATGAAATTAGTATTATCTGACAATCATACCCTATAACTGAATTTGTTCATATATGGTAAAATGTATCTATCGCTGATATGTCCAAACATGTAATTTTCATAGCAGCAAAATTACAACTAGACTTATACAACATGATTCAAAACAAAATGAAGGAGTGTATTAAGTGAAAGGACATATTCGAAAAAGAGGAAATAATTACTGTATCATTATTGATATCGATCCTGATCCAGAGGCAGGAAAAAGAAGACAGAAGTGGTTTTCTGGTTATAAGACAAAAAAAGAAGCCGAAAAAGATGTGGCGAAAAAGATTACGGAGTTAAATGAAGGGATTTTTGTGGAGCCGTCTAAGCTTACTTTAAAAGACTATCTGGTTCAGTGGTTAGAAATTAAAAGGATGAGTTTAGAAAGAAATAGCTACGTTTCTTATTATAACAATGTAACCCATCATGTTATACCGAGTATAGGAATGATTGCACTTCATAAATTAAATGTTATGGACATTCAAAAATGCTATAAATCAGCATTAGATACTGGTATTTCAAATAATTCCTTAATCCAATTGCATCGAGTACTAAAAACAGCTTTGAATCTAGCAGTAAAACAAAATATTATTTCTAGAAATCCCGCTCAATTTGTTGAGTTACCCAAAAAAAGAAAAAAGCCCCATCCAGACTTGGACGGAGGAAGAAGTAAAAAGATTTCTATTACATTCACAAGACTCACGATATCACATTGCTTACTTATTAGTAATTACTACAGGGATGCGTCTTGGAGAAGTTTTAGGTTTACGTTGGCAGGATGTTGATTTTGAAAATCATACAGTTACCATCAATCAAACTGTTGGTGGTGATGATAAAATTAAAAACACCGCGAAAACAAGTGCATCAAACCGTACAATCCCTGTTCCTGTAGAAACAATAGAAGCAGCAAAAAAACATCGAATTCAAATTAATAAAGAGAAATTACGAATGGGTTCTGCTTATCAAGATTTTAATTTAATTAATTGTAATAAATCTGGTGAGGTTTTATACAGAAATACTTTCAGGTTAAAATTTTATAAAGAAATAAAAAATGCAGCAGTGAAAAAATTTAAAATTCATGATTTAAGACATACACACGCAACTTTATTATTGAAACAAGGAGTTAATCCTAAAATTATCAGTGAGAGATTAGGTCATACAGATATTTCATTAACGCTTAGAATTTATTCTCATGTTTTACCGAATATGCAAGAAGAAGCAGTAAAAAATTTTGGTAAAAGTATCTTTGGTTAGCTAATGTTTGCAATTTGCAATAAAAATCCAAACAAAACCTTTATTATCAAGGTTCGTTCAGCTTAATACATGTTATCATGTATAATACATATAAAATGGAAATTCAAAATAACGAGGAAAATATTATGAACTTTGTTTATATTAATCAAAACGTATTAAATAATCTTCTTTACATTTTAAGTAGTATATTTATTTTTTATTTTATATATGATAGCGGACGCTATTTAAAGAAATATAAAAAACTACTTATTATCCTTTGTACGAGTATCCCTCTTATTTTATGTATGCGCTATCCAATCTATATGGATGAAAATTGTATTCATGATTTAAGACAAATACCAGTTATAATAGGCACACTTTATGGTGGCTTCCCTGTTGGTATCATTTTGTTTGCTATTTTATTAATTACAAGATTTTCATTTTATGGATTTAGTATGTTAACAATAATAGTTTATGGCACAATGTTTATCGTTACAGCATTCGCATCCGCAAAATTTAATAAGTATAATAGAAAAATTAAAGTAGCTTATGGAATGTTTTTAACATTTTTTCTAGCAATATTTACAACTGTAATTGTATTAACTTTATCAGATTTTGAAGTGAATAATTTATACATTATTTATTTCATAATATTACCAACCATTTTGATGTTGTTTGTCATTTATTTTAATGAAGTTTTAAAAGATGCAGTATGTATGCGATCGAAGATCATTAAAATGGAAAAAATGGAGATTGTCAGCCAACTTGCTGCTAGTATATCGCACGAAGTAAGAAATCCCTTAACTGTCGTAAAAGGATTTACTCAACTTTTAAAAACACCTAATTTAACTCCAGAATCAAGAGACGAGTATATTGAACATATACTTGAAGAATTACATCGTGCACAAGGAATTATTGATGATTATTTAACGTTTGCCAAACCTGCTTCAGAAAAATCAGATCATATTTCAGTAGAACAAGAATTGAACCGAGTTATTAATATGATCTTACCATTATGTAATATGAATACAATACATATTACAAAAGATTTTTCCACGGCAACAATTGTAGGCAATAAACAGCACTTTCAACAATGTTTTTTAAACTTAATAAAAAATGGGATTGAAGCAATGCCTAATGGTGGTACTTTACATATCTCCTCATCTATTAGTAATAATAAAGTTATTATTCTAATTGAGGATAGCGGAATTGGTATGTCACAAGAGCAAGTAAATCGATTTGGTGAACCATATTTTAGTACAAAAACAAAAGGTACAGGTTTAGGTACAATGGTTGCTGTTAAGATCATTGAAACGATGCAAGGTAGTTTGAAAATCCGAAGCGTTATTAATAAAGGTACAACTTTGACAATTACATTGCCGAAATGTAATATGAACTCATCTGAAAACAAATAAAAAAGGAGCATAATTGCTCCTTTTTTATTTGTTTCGATACATAAGTATCTTCTATGTTTTTTAAGTTTACATTTGTGGAGACTAATTAGAAATTAGTACCCTCCGCCCCAGCAGCTGCATCCAACGATAATTAATAAAATAAATAACACAACTAATAACGCGAAACCTCCACCAAAACCACAAGAACCACCGTAACTCATATTTTCTCCTCCTTTTGGTTTGAAAACTAATAGGTAGTTGATCATTTTAACTGGTTCGTATTATACATTATGTAAATATCCCTTTTTTGAGCATGTCCACATAAAAATAAGTAAAAGCACTCATTTAAGAGCGCTTTAAAATGGATACCAAAAGTTTTGAAATACATGTAACTTTAAATACACTGCAACAATTAAAATAAAAACACCTACAAATAAAGCAATGAAATCCCCGCTTTTCGCTTTATTTGTATAAAACCAAGTTCGTGTATTCTTCTTTCCAAATCCTCTTAAATCCATTGCATTTGAAACTGTATCGATTCTATCTAGTGAATGAATAATTAAAGGCCAAAAAATTAAGACACGGTTTTTCATACGAATCCATAAACTTGCTTCTCCTTTTTCAAAAGCTACTCCTCTCGCCTCTTGCGCATGTTTAATAACTTTATATTCGGACTGAATATCAGGTATGTAACGTAATGCAATATTTATTGCATATGTAATCTTATAATGAATTCGAAATTTACTTAAGCTACTCACAAATTTGCTTGGATCAGTCGTATATATAAAAATAAGTGTAAATGGTAATAACGTAAAATATTTTAATGAAAGTGTAGCTGCATAAAATAATGTTTCATATGTAATTGTTGCATATCCGATATGTAAAAACGAAGTATATGATTCGGTTAATTCAGATCCATGAGTTGGTGTAATAAATAAAATCATGACAGAATTTAATAAACTAAATGTAAATATAACAGTAAAAACAATGCAAATTTTACGAAATGGAATTTTAGCAATAAATAGTCCGATACATCCAATTATAAATATAAATAGCAATATACGAAAATCGAAAAACAAAAAAGTAAGTGTCATACAAAAAATAAATAACAACAATTTCACTGCTCCATCCATGCGATGAAAATATGTACTATACACCTTCCTCCCTCCTAATATCCTCAAAATAATGTTCCATAAACCTTTCAGAATATGAAATTCCACTAAATTTAACTAGTTTGAATAAAGAACTTTCCCTTAGGTTCGCCCTTTGTAGCGTTTCTGTATCCCCTAATACAATGGGCGCGGAATTATTCGCAATAATTTCCCCTTCATCTAGAACAATCGCTCTGTCTGCATATTCTAAAGCGAGATTCATATCATGTGTAATAAAAATAAAAGATATTCCCTTTACAGCTAGTTTTCTAATAAACGACATAAACTGTTTATAATGATAATAATCTTGTCCCGCTGTCGGTTCATCTAATATGATAAGTTTCGGATTTGCTATTAGTACAGATGCAATCGTTACTCTCTTCTTTTGTCCATAACTTAATGCCTGAATTGGCCAATTTCGAAGTGGATACAAACCACAAAGTTTTAATGTTTCTTCTGCTCTAAGCTTAATTTCTTCCTTTGAAACCTTTTTTAATTTTAATGAAAATGAAACCTCTTCTATAACAGTAGGTTGTGTAATCATATGATTTGGATTTTGCATCACATAAGATATAATCTCTCCACGTTTACGAATAGACCAAGAATTGATATTTACTTCATCAAATACAATCCTATCATTTTTTGTTTTGTTTATGCCTATAAGACTATGAGCTAATGTTGATTTACCGGCTCCATTATGGCCCAAAAGTGCTACAATTTCGCCTTCATATATGGAGAAATTTACATTGTCCAATACTTTTTGTTTATTAGGATAGGAGAATGACAAATTCTCTACTTTCAATAATTCTTTTTTTGTAAGAGTACCTTTACAAGAAACTTGCTTCTCCATCCACTCATTTATTATGCTACGAACACTTTCCCTTTGAAGATTTTGAAGTGGGTAGTATATTACGTCCTGATTGCTATCAAACTGTAATTTCTTTAATACTTCTATGTACATAGGCTCTCTTAAGCCGATAGATGGTAAAATATTTGACGCTAAAATTTCTTCTGGTGTCCCTATTGCAACAATTTCTCCTTCATCCATTAAAATGATTTTATCTAAATCCAGGTTTAACATTTCTTCTATTCGATGTTCAATAATTACAATTGTTTTATTATATTGTTTATGTATACCTTTAATAAGTTCTATCGTATGTAAACTACTTGCTGAATCTAAATTTGCTAACGGTTCATCGAACAATAATATATCAGCATTTGTTGTTAACAAACCTGCTAAAGAAACAGTTTGTTTTTGCCCTCCCGATAATTCATGTGGACTTTGTTTATGAAAATCATGCATCTTTACTTTTTTTAATGAGTCCGAAACAATCTTTTTCATATCATCTTGAACCACACATTCATTTTCTAAATAAAAAGCTACATCCTCTTCTACTGTAAGACCAATAAATTGAGCATCTTGATCTTGCAAAATTGTTCCTACCTGTTTACTCTGTTCAAAAACACTCTCTTTCCTCGGGTCTTTTCCGGCAATTAAAATATTACCAGTACTAATCCCTTCATAAGAAAACGGGATTAGCCCATTTATACAATGAGCTAACGTTGACTTCCCTGAACCACTTCGTCCAGCAATTAGTACTTTTTCTCCAGGGTATATATGAAATGTAATGTTTTTTACAGTAGGCTGCGCAGCATGTTCATATTGAAAGCTGAATTGTTCAAAAGAAATGATTGGTTTCATGTTAACATCCCTACTTTTCAATTTTTAAATGTGTGTGTTTCTTATTAGATTTAGCTAGGCCTATTGTAATTGGCAATCCAAGAACTAGAAATACAATAACATCAGCAATTGTTGCTCCTAATACTTGTATAACAATTTTGTCAAATGGTTCTCCCATCACAATAACATCAAATGCCCCAGCAAATATAATAGCGATGACAATACCAATTAACCCAGTAATGGCTAAATAAGAAATATCCCGCTTATTATACGTCCCGTTTTTCACACTAAAGCTAACTCTTTTTTGAATGAGTCCCATTGCAAAGCCGATAATGCCTGAACTAATAACCCACCCCCACCAAATACCCCATCCAGCGATTGTATCTGTTACGGTATGACCGATAAGTCCTATTAAAAGTCCTGCCACTGGACCAAATAACGCTCCAAAAACGGTTAAAATAGCTAATGCAGGTTTAATAAATGTATTTGGTGCAATAGAAAATCCCCAAAGTCCTAATATCCCGTATAATGCTGCTCCAATTCCGATTGCTACTACTAACTTTGTTGATAATTTGTTCATTACAATTCCCCTCCTATATTAGTCAACTTTTATTACTCTATATTTATTTTGAAAATGAATTATGCATCAACACTCCCTTTCTATACAACAAAAAATGACCTCTTACATAAGAGGTCATTTTCTTTCACGTTCAAGAATCCTCTTATCTTCCAAAAAACACATTGTGTCCTCTGCGGAATTAGCACCTTCCTATAAAGTTATATAGGGGTTGCTGAGGTTTCATAGGGCCGTTCCCTCCACCTCTCTGGATAAGTATTAATTTGTAATTCGTATTATGGCACTAACAAGTATAAATTTCAACACTTTTCTAATTATTTTTATTTTTTGTTTAACGGTACATTTAAATCATTGTATTCTTATCGGAATTATGAAATAATAAATTCAAAATAGTTACGGGAGGAATGTACGATGAAAGTAATCGGTTTAATTGGTGGACTAAGTTGGGAATCTACATCGTTATACTATAAACATATTAATACACTTACACTCTCTCAACATGATCAAAATGCAAAGCTTGTTTTATATAGCATGGACTTTGGTGAAGTAACTACTTTATTACAAAATCATCAATACGAAGAAGTGAAAAACGAATTAGTCACAGTTGCAAAAAAGGTTGAAAAATCCGGAGCTGATTGTTTATTAATGTGTTCCAATACGGTCCATTTATTTGCTGAAGAAGTAGAAAATGCAATATCTATTCCACTTCTTCACATTGGTGATGTAAGTGCTAAAGAAATGGTAGAACAGAATATAAAGCGTATCGGACTATTGGGTACGAAACAAACGATGGAACAAGACTTCTATAAATCACGTCTAGCAAATTTTAATATTGAGACAATCATCCCAAATGAAGAGGAAAGAAATTTTATTCATCATGTTATTTTAAATGAATTAAGTAAAGGAATTATTTCAGAAACATCAAAAGAAAAACTTTTACAAATTACAAACTCATTAATTCAAAACGGCGCAGAAGGTATATTGCTAGGATGCACTGAAATACCATTGCTCATTTCCCAAAACGACCTTACTGTACCTGTTTTTGATACCGCGCTTTTACATGCAAATACTGCTGTGCAGTTTGCAGTATAATAATATAAAAGCATAAAGGTTAATCCTCTATGCTTTTATATTGTCCACACTATTTATTTAAAAGAGATTTTATAACTGCAATTGCTTCTTTAGTACCACCACATTCTAAAAAACTATCATTCAGTTTTCGTATACCATGTTTATACTTTTCATTTGAAAGAACGTCTGTTACCGCTTCATTTAAAGTTTGCACATTAACATGTTCTTTCAATAATCGATGTGCTGCTTCAAGTTCTGTTAATCTTTGTGCTATCATTGGCTGGTCTTTATCGTGTGGAATTATAACAAATGGGACATTAAAATAAATAGCATCGTGTACGCTGTTCATGCCACCATGTGTAATAAAAACATCTGCTTCACTTAATATTTCTGATTGGGGTACGTATGAAGCAATTATAAAATTGTCTGGCGCTTTCTTAATTTTAGAACGATCATTTCTATCACCAATTGCCATTACAACTATTCCATCAAAATCAGAGAAAGTATCAATGCACGTATTAAAGAATGGTTCGAGCCCCTCAAGCAGTGTTCCCATTGAAATATATATAACTTTCTTACCTTTAAGCAATTCAAATGGAAACTCTACATTTGTTTTACGCTTTGAAATACTAGGACCAATAAAAATGTTATTTCTTCCAAATAAATCGCTATTAGGTTGAAAATAGCGACTTGTGTACACAAGAGTAATATCTCCCTTGTTATGCATAAATTGAAGATTATTTTTAAGCTTTACTCCAAATTCATGTTCCATTTGACGTAGTAAATTTCCAGAAAACTCATCGGGTCGGAATTGTATTTCTGCATTTGGATGAAAAGGTAAAGTCTCCAAAAATTCTGGAGGAATTAAAAATATAGGAGAAGAAAGTACGCCTGGAATTTGTAAATACTCCTTTACTAACTCTCCAGCACCAAATATATCGTAAATTACGAAATCAAAATTGATGCTCTCACATAATTGTTTCGTAATTTCTAATATATATAAAGAAGTTTGAACATGTACATGAAAGAAAGAATTCCGCCCATGTGAGGTTTCAGTATCAATAGAAATCTCCTTTAATAAATCTGGATGAGTATATACAGTTGCTCCCAAATCTTCAATTCTGCTTTTAAAGTGTTCTGTTGTAATATAATGTACGTGATCACCCCGTTCAGTAAAAGCTTTGACTAAACGTAATGTAGGATTTACATGTCCCTCTGCTGGAAAATTAACCACTAAAATATTTAGCACTTATTTCTCACTCCTTACATTTCAATACTCTTATTAATCATACTGTAATTATTACCGTCCATCTTCCCCTAATAGTCCTAATATACTTACTACTTTAGATTGATAAATAATTGTCAGTTAATAAATTAAAAAAGGCATCTACATAAGTAGATGCCTAACCGTGATAAGGAGTGTTCTGTGAGGTTAGAATAAGCTTTTCAGCTTGTCCTATGCTATCAATATATGTTTTATTTTATAAAGTGTGCATAGTTGATAGAATGATTTTATCCTTCTCTATCATCCATTTTGAATCTATTCATAAATAAGACGACTCTAGTTTCTATAACATTTCATATGTTTTAACCTTCTTGAGAGCTATCTATTTTTGTAGTTTCTCCAGTCAATCGCTTATTTTTTAATTCAAAATAAGCATCTAAAACTTCTTTTCCAATATCAGAGTTAATACCAGATTTATCATTAATAACCCACGGCACAACTACAGAGAATGCTACTTCAGGATTATCATACGGCGCATATCCTGCTAACGTTAAATTATAACATTCTCTTCGCTCACCTTTTTCATTTCTTCCAATATCACTTTCTCCACCGTATACTGTCTGTGCTGTCCCTGTTTTACCTGCTGGCTTATAAGATGCTTTTTGGAACGCCCTTACTCCTGTTCCATCACCTTCCTGGAATACCCTTCTAAATCCTTCTTTTACTTGATTTATATATTCCTCTTTCATATCTATCTTATTTAAAACGATTGGTTCTACTGCATGCACCACTTTACCAATCTCATCTTTTTGCGACGTTTGCTCTCTTACCTCTTGAACAATTTGTGGCTTCATTCGATATCCACCGTTTGCGATTGTTGAAATATACTGTACAAGCTGAAGTGGTGTATAGGTGTCATACTGACCAATTGAGTAGTCTAGTAAGAAACCAGGTTGATTATCTTTTTTACCAATTTGTCCAGCTGTTTCATTCGGTAAATCAATACCCGTTGGAACACCTAATCCAAATTGCCTGAAATAATACCTCATTTTATCAAAGTACTTCTGTTTAATATTCAATGAACTATTTTTCACATAATCTACACCTGCAATTTTTAATGCTGTATTAAACATATAAACGTTTGAAGAGACTTGTAACGCTCTTAAATCATCAATATTTCCAAACTCTTTCCAAGACTTTTTTTCCTTAGTTCCTTTAAACTTCATAGGTGCATCATAAAAATAAGTACCTGGTGTTATAGCGTTCGTTTCAAATCCAGTTAAAACTGTCGCACCTTTAACTGTTGATCCAAGCTCATAAGAACTAGTCATTGTGCCTAATGCATAGTCTTCAACTTCTGTTTTTCCGTCTTTTTCTACAAGTCTTTTCCCGGCCATGGATAATACTTGTCCGTTTTTCGGATTCATCATCACAACGAAAGCACGGTCCAACATGGATTCTGACCCTTTATATGCCTTTAATATTTTTTCAATACTTTCTTCTACTTCCTTCTGTAATTCCATATCTATTGTTAAAGTTAAATTCTTACCGCTTTTTCCCTCAGAAACGGTTTCCGTTCTAATTGTATTACCTTGTTTATCTGCAACGCTTCTTACTTCTTTTTTTGTACCATGAAGTACATCTTCATATTGCTGCTCGATATAACTTTTTCCAACCCTATCATTTCGGCTATAATCACGTACCAAGTAGTAATCTAATCGTTCGCTTGGTAATCCTTCATCGGAATTAGAAACATTTCCAAGAACAGATCGGAATAATCCATCATTTACGTACACTCTCTCCCAATCCACCGATACGTCTACACCTGGGAGATTCGCTAAACCTTCACTAATTATAGTAAATTCCTTTTCACTAACATCTTTTTTAATAATTTGAGGGGCCATTTGATAACCAGAAGTCATCTTACTTTTAATAGCTAACACTTTTATATCTTTCTCTGTTAATTCCTGAAGATTTTTATCTGTAACCCGTTTTCTTTTTAACTCTTCTATTTTTTTATCTAGCTTCTTGCCGCTAATATCCTTTTCTCTAAATGTATCTATTTCTTTTTTCGATACTAGATTTTCAGCCAGTTTCGGATTTAATTGCATCCAAAAATCTTTCTTATCTGTCTCATTTAACTTATCTATATCTTCTTGCGGCATTTCAATTATGTCTACAAGTTGTCTTGCGGTTTTTAATATATCTTCTGATTTTACACCTTTCATCTTTGTGTACGTGATCGTGCGTAAAGATGTATTATCAACAACTGGATTCCCTTCTCGATCAAATATTTTTCCACGTGGGACAGATAGACTCACAGTTGCATTTTCTCTCTTTTCTACTTCATTTTTATAAGTCTCTCCATCGAAAATTTGCACTTTACCTAACTGTATAATCATTGCAGAAAATAATAAAAATACACAAAGAAATAAAATATTTAACCGCGTCGGTATTGCTCTACCACTTTTTTTCTCATGCTTTGTCACCTTGTCATAATCTCCTCCTTACAGAATTCCTAATAATAATTGAATCTATATATTAAAAGTAATGCACATTTTCTATACAGTACTTTGCACAAATATTAATATACTGATAAAAACTTAATAAAAATTAAAACAAAGGTTAAGAAAAGGTAAAGTTTACTAAATTAAATATAAAAATCCCCAATAACCGAAAGCTTAACTTTTGGTTATTGGGGATTTAGTAATTTAAGAGTTAATAATTGGACGTATTGATTCGAATCTATCATCATAATTTGATAGAGATTTTTCACTCTGAGCTTTCGGCAAGTAAATCGTTACTGTTGTCCCGACTCCAACTTCACTCATAATACTTATATTCCCTTGATGACTTTCAATGATTTTATAACTTAACATTAATCCGATACCGGTACCTTTTTCTTTTGTACTATAAAAAGGCTCACCTAATCTCTTAATTCTATCTTCAGGTATCCCTATTCCTTCATCAATTACATGAATAATAACACCTTCATCGTTTATCTCTTTAATATGAATTGTAATTTTCCCACCATTTGGCATAGCTTCGATTGAATTTTGCAAAATATTAATAAACACTTGTTTCAATTGATTTTCTGAGCATTCAATGCTTATGTCTTTGGTGTCTGCATATAGTTCCACTTGAATATTCGTCATAATTGCTTTTGTATTCATTAACGATACGACATTATTATAAATTTGATAAATATTTTTTTGTTCTGTATTTATCTCATCTGTTTTAGCAATTGATAAAAACTCTTGAAGAATCGCTTCTATTCTTTCAATTTCAGAAAGCATTAAATCAAAATATTTTTCTTGATCTTCTTTATTAATTTGAAATAACTGTATAAACCCTTTAATGACAGTTAATGGGTTCCTCACTTCATGAGCCACACCAGCTGCTAATTGACCAATTGCTGCAAGTGTATCTGATTTATTTAGCAATTCTTCTGTCTTTTTCCGTTCTGTAATATCGCGTACAATGATCATAAATTTATCTTGTAATAATGGTAAGCATCTAGCTTCAAAGAAATCGATACTCCTATTAATTGTAAGTGGATATTCAACAATTACATTCGTTCCTTTTTCCTTCACTTGATGAATTGCTTCCTGAAACTGCTGTGCTACTGGAGATGGTAATACTTCGAAAAACTTTTTTCCCATAAAAGCTTGTGCCGGTACATAAAATTTCGAAGGGGATCCTGCTTTATAATCTATAATTGTGCCATCATCTTCTGTTAAGAAACATAAATCTGGTAAAGCCTTAAAAATTAATTCCAATTCAGACGTTTGTTGTTTTAACTGCTCTTCTATCGCTTTTAAATGTGTAATATCTACTCCGACAGCCCAGTAGCTATATCCTGTTACAGGAAACTGTTCTGATATATTGGACCACATGATTGTTTTGATTTCACCATTTTTACATGTTAAGTGCATTTCCCAATCCCTGAAATTTTTTCCGCAAGTTAAAAATTTCGTTTGTATTTGGTGACGATAATTATGATCTGGGTACAATAATTGAAGGGCATTTGGATTTCCTATTATTTCTTCAGCGGTATAACCTGTTACAATTTCACACTCCCGATTCCACAAAACAAAATCTCCATTATAATCAAGCGCATCAACCATAACAGGCATGTTTTGTAAAATCGTATGCAGTTCCTCCTCTTTTCGAGAAAGTAACGTTGTATTTTTACTTTGAAATACTTTTGTCGCCCCATCTATAATTAGATTTGAAAGCATTTCAAAGTATTTTTGACAATTGAAAATGTCAATTTTGTTTGACCATACTACAAAAGATCCTAAATGTTGATTGTATAAAAAAATGGGGATTTCAATTTTGGGAAGTTTACATATTTTCATCTCATTTATTCCAAAAGAAAATATACATTCTTTTTCAGCATCAAGAAGTTGATGTGATATGTTGGTTAATTTATAAAACTGTTCTGCCATGGTTTCTATTGTACTCACATCAATAAGTTCCATTAGCCGCGCATTCATTCCTTTTTCACCTCAATATGTAAAATTAATACAAATTCAAAATTTATACTTCTCCATTATACGAAGAATGTGCCTTTAGGTATATAGCTGCAGAATAATTATTCGAACAAATTTTATTTTTCAATTAAAAAAGAGAAGAATTTACGTATAAAATGAAACTTTAATCATTATGTATTCCATCAAACACCAATTTTAATTTGACAAGCAACCGATAACGCGCCCTCATGCATAGATTTAACTATGACAATAGCATTATTCATATCGCTTGTAGTAGTATAAAAATACAAAAAATATAAAGTTCATAAAATTTTCACAATTAATATGAAAAATATAAACATTTATTCCAATATATTCTATATAATAAAATGTAATAAGGCTTCTATGAATCTCATAGAATACCTTACCCCTAATAAAAAGAAAAAAAGAATCTATTTGGATTCTTTTTTTCTTTTTATATTACATTACATATTTATATAAAGCATGTGCAACACCGTGTTCTTCATTTGATAAGGTTTCGTATTGACACATCGCTTTTATTTCTTCCACAGCATTCCCCATTGCAATTGATATGTTCGCTTTTTCCATCATGGAAACATCGTTTAGCCCATCACCAATCGCTACAGTATTTTCGACTGGAATATTCAGGTGTTCTGCTAAAGTATATAATCCATTTCCTTTTTGAGCATCTCGATGATTAATCTCTAAATTATGCCAATATGAAGATGTAATTGCTAAATCAGTATTATGCAGAAACGTTTCTTTTAATTTTTTTAATTTTTCTATGTCATAAGAAAATGGTAAAAGTTTATGCACATGTATATCTGTTTCTACAATCGGTTTACAACTTTCTGCACTATGAAACGCTGTATGCTCCAGGTATAAAGCTGCGATAGTTTCTAATTCTTTCAAGTCGAAATTTTCTTTTGAATTTTTCACATACTCGATTTCATTACGTACACTCTCTACTCCATAATCCGGTACGTACACACCTTTATTAGTATAAAGCTGATAATATAAGCCATTCTCTTCAAGATAATTCACAATCTCAAGTGCTTGCATATTTTGAATTGGATATCTCTTCATCATTTTATTATCTTTATATATAAGCGCACCATTTTCCGCAATAATTGGACACTCTAAATTAACTTCTAACAACAATCTTTCAATGTCAACGATAGAACGTCCTGTACAAATTGCTACAACATGACCCGCTTCCTGACATTTTCGAATTGCTTCTGCATTCTCTTTACTAATCATTTTATTCCCCGAAAGAAGAGTTCCATCTAAATCAATTGCGATTAATTTCATTATTTCTTCACCACTTTCTATATATACACGAATTTATATTGAACGAAAGGTATCGTTTTCATACTGATTTCGTGAAGTACCCTTTATTTATAATTTATGAAAAGCGTTTCAGGTCAAGAAATAATTAAAAATAAAATCAAAAGCTTTTCTTTTTAAAGAAAAGCTTTTGATTTTAAACTATGAACTATAACTAATATATTTTGTCTCACACATATACACATTTTTTTCTTCAGTTGGAACATATACTTTAAACTTTTCTAAACGTTTTCCGTAAATATGTATAGTGATGACGCTTTCATTTTCTTCTATTTCAAGAATATGACAATCAGTTGGTGGAATGACTTTATCTGTTTCACCTTCTCCCAAATAAAGATTTCCTGTATGCCTTAAATAAACAAGTGAATTTTCAAGCTGCTTAGTTTGTATAAAGTTCTGCACCATTATTCTTCCTGTAAAAACGCCTTCTACTCCCCATGTGCCATCGTGATCATGTAAAGGTGTAGATTGACCATCTTTCCATACAAGAGCTAATACTTCAAAACGCTTTAAAGGATCTTCATATAGCAAGTGTCGTGCATATTGAGTCGAATTCACCTTCTGTTTCTCTAACGGAAGCCATCTTTTCTTTTCTAATAGTTTTCCTAGTAATTTTTCAATTGCACAAACCATTTTCTCTTCGGATAAATTACTATCTATTAAATCGGTTACAGCTTTAATAAATACTTGAAACGTTTTGCTTCCATTACACGTTAACATAAGTATCCTCCTCTACTCTTCTTTCACACACTTCCATACTATAAAACACACTAAAATTTTACAATTGAGAAATAAAAAACAAGGTACAATACATTGCACCTTGCTCAACGTCTTACCTAGTTTTCAAAAGAATAGGTAAGTATTTTAATGTTTGTTCATTTTCCAATATACATTTTTCTAAATTGAACGATGGAGATAACTCTATTTTTTCAAAGACATTTATAAAGGTAGTTAATGCAATTTCAGCTTCTAAACGTGCAAGTGGTGCCCCTAAGCAAAAGTGAGGTCCTTTACCAAAGGTTAAATGCTTTTCATTTCCTATTCTGTGTAAATTAAATTCAGAAGCTTGTAAGAATTTTTTCTCATCTACATTTGCTGCACTTACCCATGCAACAATCATTTGATCCTTTTTCATAAAAGGTCCAAATATATTTGTGTCCTCTGTAATCCTCCTAGCTAATGTAACGGGAAAGCGATAGCGTAATACTTCCTCAATCGCTTTTGAAATTAATTTAGGTGATTCCCTTAATTCTTTATATGTTCCAGGCGAGTCCACTAAAAAACAATAGAAGCTATTAATAATTAAATTTGTAGTTGTTTCATTACCAGCCGCTAATAAACCTAAAGAAAAAGTAACAATTTCTTCATCGGTTAATCTTTCACCTTCATATTCAGCTCGTATTAAATCTGAGATAATATCGTCGGTTAAATGATATCTTTTATTTTGAACAATTGGAAGAAGATATGCTTTAAATTCATTTAACGCAACTCCTTTTTCTACATCCAAATCGTTAAATTTTTCTTTACTATATGGCATAAATAAAATATCAGACCATTCTTTAATTTTTTTACGGTCAGTTATTGGTACTCCTAATAAATCGGATATGACAGTAACAGGTAAAGATGCAGCAAACTCTTCAACGATATTAACCTCACTATATTTTCCAATATGTTGTACAAGTTCATTTGCGATAGCCTGTATTCGAGGTTTCCATTGTTCTAAACTTCTTGGAGTAAATGCTTTAGAAACGATAGAACGTACATTGCGATGTTCTGGTGGATCAGTAGAGTTTATATTTATCCTAGTTTCTAAAGGAGGGATTGAGAATTGCCTTCGCTCCCTTCTACTTGAAAATAAGCGATAATCCGATAAAACTCGATTTACATCATCGTATAAAAAAACATTCCATACATCCTGCTCCTCATCATAATGAACCGGATGATTATCCCTCATAAATTGATACCATTCATACGGATTCCACAATTCTTCTTTTGTTTTCAGCTTTGAAATTTCATGAACTAAAATCACATTTTCCGGCGAAGCCATAGTTCTTTCCTCCCTTTTCTTTTACAATAAAAGTGATAGGTCGGCAGTTCAAAGTTGTATAATCTAACATATGTTATTTTAACATATACAAAAGGAGATTTTTCATTGGGGAACTTGAGAAATATATAAGGGGGATTTTTATGTACGTTGACATTTTACTATTAGCAGAATTAACAACTGGACCAAAACATGGATATGAAATAAAGAAAAATGTTCAAAACCGGTTAGGTGAGAATTTCGAATTAAATCATAACACACTTTATCCCGCTCTTCGGCGCTTCGAAAATATGGGTGCTATAACGAAAAAAATACATAAACAAGTCGGAAAGCCAAACCGAAATATGTACGATATAACTGAAACAGGTGAAGAAATTTTTTCAGAAATGTTAAGAGAGTTTCCTGAAAAAATTGCGACAAATAACGCTGAGTTCCTTGTACGTATCGCTCTATTTGAAAAACTTGATTACGAAGGTAGAAAAGAAATTTTAACAATACGCCAAGACGTACTACATAAACAGCTTACTGCTATTCAATCTTTAGATGTTAGCTCATCTTTTATTACAGAAGTCATTGCATTTAGTAAATCACGTATTGAACATGAATTGCTCTGGATTACATCACTTATGAACAAAATATGAAAAAATAACAAGAAAAGTTAAAAACAATGAATGAAAATGATATTTATTATCAATACTATAATTAATAAAAGGGCAACCACGATTTGGCTACCCTTTAAAAGTTTATATTTCTGGATCGAAAGTTTTGCAATCTGTTTCTTCCGTAGTTGATGCTTGTTTCCCTTTATTACTTACTACATAAATTGCATCTGCACTACATTTATTGCCGTTAGCCCAAAATTTACAGTTGTTTACTTCACATAAAACGTCTTGTGCCATAGTATCACACCTCCTTGTTCTATTATCATTAACAAAATTCGGAGGTATGATACTCTTTGTCATGCATTTTTTATTACCTTTTTAGCTTTCTTAATGGTTCAATATCTCCTCGTACAATAGCATCTATATTTTCTGTTATTTTTTCAATGTCAAAATGCCACCATTGAATTTGCAATAATTCTTCTATTATTGTATTTGTAAATCGTTCCTTTATTTTATTTGCAGGGTTTCCGCCAACAATTGTATATGGTGCTACGTCTCTAGTCACAACAGATTTAGCTGCAATAATTGCACCATCCCCTACTTTTATTCCTGGCATAATAGTTGTATCCATACCAATCCAAACGTCATTTCCTATAACTGTATCACCTTTGTAAGGTAAATCAGACAAATTAGGTGTATACTTCTCCCACCCATTTCCAAATATATTAAATGGATATGCCGAAAATCCATCCATCCGATGATTCGCTCCGTTCATAATAAAGGTAACTCCATTTGCAATACAACAAAACTTTCCAATAGTAAGATGATCTCCAAGAAATTCATAATGATGTAATACTCGATCTTCAAATGTTTCTCCATCTTTCGCATCATAATAAGAATAGTCACCAACAAGTATATTAGCTTTCGTTATTGTATTTTTTATAAAATGGACATTTTGATTTCCTTCAATAGGATATTTAACATTTGGATTAGGATTCATGTTGTACAGCACTTCCTTTACCATTTATTTCACTTTCTACAGCTATTACTGGTTTTAAATTGTATATAGGTAAAATAAATAATAATCCAATTATAAATAGTAAAGCTGTGCCCTCATACATCGTACTTAATGAGAACACCTCTTTTAATGAACCAGCAATACTCATTGTTACTACCATTGAACCGGTGAATAGTGGACTTAAAATGCCATTTACACGACCAATAAAATCTGTATCGCTGTTTTGAATAATGAGCGTATTAATACCTATTTGGATACATGGAAGAGCTAACCCACTAAAAAGTTGTGCTGTAAGTGTCACCCATAAATTCGTCGAATAACCTATAATACCAATGCCGATCGCCTGACCGAACATCCCTACAATTAACATCTTTTGCGGAGCAACATTTTTCGCAAATACCATCGCTAAAGCGCCGCCAACAATCATTCCTGCACCATTTACTGTTAGTAACCATTGTAAACTCTCTTTTGATAGTCCTAACTGCTCAGTTACAATAAATATACCAAGTGGCTGAATTAAACCAATACCGAGTCCTGCTGCCATAAAACAAAGCCCTAGCAAAGTTAATGCTTTTTTCTTTTTTACGTATTTAATACCGTCTAGCATTTCCTGTAACAACGTGATTTCTTTTTTCTCATTTTTATTCTCAAGATCTTTCGGGAGAAATAACAACACAGCTGCTGCCAGTAAAAAAGCGATACCTGTTATGATAATTGAAATATAAATTCCAAAACTATGAAAGATAAATGTTCCAAGAATCGGTCCTAACACCATAAAAATCGCAAATATTGTTTGATATATAGACATCGCTAATTGGATTTGTTCCGTTGATAAATGCTGTTTAAACAATTTCATACCTGATGGTTGAGAAAACTGCGAAAGGATTGCAGAAATAAGTGTAACAAAAAACACGATTTTCCATGTTCCAAACATAAGTGTAATTAATACAGCGAATACTGAAATGGAACTTAACGTTTCACACCATATCATTGTCTTCTTTGGTTTCCACCTATCAGCAAAGGTTCCACCTATAAAGGAAAAGATGAAGATTGGAGCAAACTCAGCAACCGAAATCATCGAAATAGCAAAAGCATCACCTTTCGTCATTTCCATTACATATAGTAATACCGCAAAGTTCCGAACCCATATTCCAATTTGTAAAAATAATGCTGATGCAAGAATTCCTTGCACAAACCGATTTTTTAATACTTGTGATACCCCATTGTTTTGTTTCGTTACTACATTTGTCGACATAAAAAAGCCCCCTATTTCATGTTCTGAACAGGAGGCAGCACAAATCATATAAAAAGACTATATTTTCGCAGAGCGAAATACATCCCTTTTCTATAAATGCACAGACTAATCCTATTCAGAAGAATATTTCGTTTTTTAACGAAGATCTCTTACAAATAGAATTAGTTGATCATTGGGATGTTTTCACCCTTCCGTTTCGAATTTAAATAACACATACATACTCTATGTAAATCATTTTCTATGTATGCATGTCTACAATAAATATTCTAGAATGTTAATGGTAATTCCTCTAAAGAACGCATTAAATAATTACCCTGCCATTTAATGTCTTCACGTTTCCCTTTTATTTGTAGTTCAGGCATTCGATTAAATAAAGTAGTAATGGCAATCCTTGCTTCTAACCTAGCAAGCGGAGCACCTAAGCAGAAATGGCTACCATGGCCAAAAGCAATATGACGATTATTCTCCCGAGTAATATCGAATACTTCCGGATTTTCAAATACCGTTTCATCACGGTTTGCAGAAGCTAATGCAATGACAACCATATCTCCTCTTTCGATTGTTCGGTCGTGAATTTGAAAAGGTTCATCTGCCCATCTTGAAGTTGTAACCTCAACTGGAGAATAATATCGTAATACTTCCTCAATAGCTGCATCAATTAATTTTGGATTTTCTTTTAATAACTGTAATTGATCCGGATTTTCGAGAAGTGCTAATACCGTATTTGTTATTAAATTTACCGTTGTCTCATGTCCCGCCACAATTAGTAACATGATCATTGAATATAGTTCTCGGGCGCTAAGTTTATGCCCTTCATTTTCCGCAAGTATTAATGCACTCACCAAGTCTTCTTTTGGCTCTTTTCGTTTATTATCAACTAAATATTGAAGATATGTAATAAACTCAGATAGTTGCTTTTCAGTTTCTCTTATTTCTTCTGGTGTTTCTGGGGAAGCAATGACAGCATGAGACCAAATTCTAAATTTCGCTTGATCTTCTTTTGGAATGCCTAGCATTTCACTTATTACAATAATCGGTAAAGGAAACGAGTAATCATCAACAAGATTTAATGAACTTTTTCGCTCGACTTCATTTAACAAATCATCTGCAATATCCTGTATTCTTCCTTCCAATTGCGTGATCATCTTCGGTGTAAAAGCTTTTTGTACGAGTGATCGTAAACGATTGTGGTTAGGTGGATCTGAATTTAGCATGTGCGTCGTTAAATAATCACTATTATCAACAGTAAGAAAGACATTCAATGTATCTTGAGAAAATACATTGGCCGGATCTTTTTTTAAGCGATTATCTTTTAATAGTGGCAAAGCATCTTCATATCTTGTAATAAGCCACTCTGCACCTAATTCAGTTTTATTCACAAATAAGATAGGTTGCACTTTTCTAGATTCTTTATAAATTTCATACGCATCTTCTTTAAACTGAGCTGAAGCTAAATTAATACCATCTTCTATTCTTAGCCCAACTTTGTTTTTCATTGACATTGTATTCCCTCACTCTCATTTGTTTTTGAAAACCAACCAACATATGCATTATACTCTAATAAAAACGAGAAAATTGTAAATTTTCATTCGAAATCTTACTTCTTATATTGAAAAATAAAAAGTGAGAGAGTAAAATGCTTTTACTCTCTCACTTTTCTTTACGCAAAGCACATGAAATTACTAATTTGTTGATAGCGATAACTTACTTTACGACGGCGACCACCTTGCCAAGTGTAACCTGAAACCCCATTTCTCCTCACTTCAGTCGGGAAGAACCATAAGTCTCTTCCGAAAGGTCCAGGACGATGCAAACGTAAATAGCCCCATCTTCCTAGACAGTTACACATCCATGATTTCATATTCCCTGCTTGAGCTGGAGAAGCAAATGTAGACGGTAACGACGGCGCTTGTGACGGTGGTGGTGACGTTGGAGCATCTTCCGCATCATCTGGTCTATAATCTTCTTGTTCCAATTCTCTCATTTCATTTACAGATTCATACCCGTAGTTTTGCGGATTATAATACATCCCTTGATCATATGGATAATTTTGCTGGTTATACATATTAACAAATCACCTACTTTTCATTTAGTACCTTTAACATTCATATGTGATATGCCCCCTATAGGAAGCTTATGTATAGCCTAAATTCATAAAAAATGTTGCAAACTACAAATAGAAGAGATCAAAAATAAATCTCTCCTATTTGCCACTATGCAAAGCACATATAATTACTAATTTGTTTATATTGGTAAGTTTCCTTAAAACGATGACCATCTTGCCAAGTATATCCTGATACATCAAACCGGCTAACTTCTGTTGGGAAAAACCATAAATCTCTTCCAAAAGTAGCAGGTATATTTAACCTTAAATAGCCCCATCTTCCTAAACAATTGCACATCCATGATCTCATTTGAGATGTTGGTACAGGAGTAGCAAATGCAGAAGGTAAACTGGGGAGGTTCGATGGAGGTAGTAACTTTGGTGCATCATCTAATTGACATGAACAAAACTGATTGTTCAATGAGCTACTCCTCCTAATTATTAATAAATTCTATATGATATATGAATTTTCTTTTTATATAAAACTTCCATAAAGGAAAAACTTCTCTTTTATTCCCCAAAAAATCCCCTTCTAATTCTTTATTAGAAGAGGATTTTTGTTTAATTGCTATTTCAACTTCACACTATAAAAACGCATTTCATTTAACGAACCTTCAAATTCAAAAACTTCTTTTTTAATTAATTGCTTTAAACGATATTCTAAAAATGTATCGCCAACCAACTGATCAGCAAGACCAAGTGCCTCACCAATTACTCTAGGAGCTTTTAGGAACTCACAATCAGCACCTACACTTTTCGCGCATTCAATAATAAATTGATCAAAATAATCTTCTTGTACCAAATACACTTCATTTTCATTCCAAACTCTTAAAAACTCCGTACTATTCGATAATTTATCCCATTCATATTCATACTCCATTCGCTTTTCTTTCGTTACATACGGAAATGCTGCAAAACTTTTTTGCAATAGAGCTAAACTGTCAGGCGATAATTCTCCTGTTCCACGAATAGCATACTCTTTTTTTAATATTTCTTTACTTGCTTCAGACGTATTAATAACGCGAATGTTTTTCTTATCTTTTAATTGCGCCATTACAAAACATAGGCCTACATGTTCATGTGCGTTATTAGCTTTCCAAATTGTAATAGGTGTTTCAATAGGAATAGTGTGTAGTTCTTCCATAGTTTCTAAAAACCTTGGTAAATACTCTACTTCAAAATAATTATCATAAGCAGTTAAATTGTTTACTAACCATTTCTGTCTTGCAAGTTGTCCCTCATACATATGTAACTTGTTTATCGGCCCAATTGAAAAAAATTCAGAAAAAGCGACAACCCTCTCTTCCAATTGTTCTTCTTGACTAAGCATATATTTTAAACATCCAGCTGTTGAATCATCAAACGCAATATGTACGTGTGTGCTTTCTTTTACATTTCTTATATATGATGTATTACTCGTTAGTTGCTTAGGAATATCCATCAAATTTTTAATTGCATCTTCACTATAGTTTTCTTCTAACAAATTTAACTGAATTAGAATATTTTGAAGTAAATGTTTTGCTTCATCTTCATACATATCCTCTACAACATTTTTGATTTTGTCTATCATACAAATCCCTCTATTCATTTCATAAATAACGTATATTATAGTGTATCATTTTAGTATCATTCTTTTAAAGTTTTTTTAAGTAAAAGCATTTATTATTCAGATTGCTACAGCTATCCACATTTTCAACAAAATCTCTCCTACAATTCTTAATTACTAAATATTCTTTTGTAAATCCTTTTATTTAAATGTATAATTATATAGAAAATAAAAAATATAGGAGCTATATGCATGGAGAAAGCGATTACTACTTATAAACATTATTTAAAAAATTGGAGATTTATATTTATTTGTATATTACCTACTATCGCCATATTATATGTTTTCGATGTCATCTTTGAACTACTATTTCATCAAGATTTCTATTTATCAAACTTAATTTTTGCTATTATATTATTTTTAATATTTATTAACATCAAAGATATGTTTAAAATTGAAAGTTAAAGAACGGGATAAAAAAAGAGCACCCTGCAATTGGATGCTCTCATGTGATAGAGGTTTTTTCTGAGTATTAAGTAGGACACGAAGGTCTTGTCCTACAATATAATATATGCTTGTACTTATTTTATTGTGCATCTATTAAACATCAAATGTATACGTATTGCTAAAAATTCTGCTCATTTATTAATTGTGTAATTATTATATTTACACATAAAAAAACATCCTTATGGATGTTTTTTTATGTATCGATTTTTAAGCTTCCATAAACTTAGCCGGTACACCAATTTTTTCAACTACAGAAGATATATTAGTAGGATTAATCATTACATTTTCAATACTAACTAATTTATTTTCTAATAGTCCATTCTCTGTAGTAATAAGTTCTTCAAACCGATCTAAAGTCATCGAGAATTTGTGTTCACTTCCGCCATTCATACAGACTTTTACATACTTCATAGTGTCACCGCCTTTCATAATAATCTATATTTCGATAAGAAGACGCTTACATCCTTTTTATTTACTACTAGATTTCTCACTTTTACTCCTTGCTAATTCACGTTTATTTATTTTAGAAAAAGCAGCTACTATTTTATGTTCACGTTATAATTGCTAGTAAGAACGATAAAGATAAAAATGCACAAAGTGGTATATATAAAACAGTATCCATTTTAGCAAAACGCGTATCTTTTTTTCGCTTAAAGATGCCAAAATAATGAAACTCACCAATTACTCTTATAAAAAAAACAATCATACAAATCCAGGAGCCCAATTGAACAATACTATTAGGAACTTCGAAATGAACAACATTTGTTTGTTGTAATAAAATCATTGCTGCCATACTTAATAATAACGCAATGAACAATGTCATCCCTACACCTGGTATAAATGCCTTTTCTCCAGATTTTGTTGGAATGACACTATTTGTCGCCCACTTACCTCCGAAAGCCCAGTAAACATGTAAAAAGCTAACTAAAAATAATATACAGACAGAAATATATGTAATAATCAACATTTTGTCCTCCCATTATTTTATTTAATTGCTCATCTTTAGAGTATGCTATGAATTCCGTATTGGCAATCTATATTTAATTACATAAAAAAACCCTTTAATGATACATCATTAAAGGGTTTACTGAAATTTCTTATACATTATACCTATTTCTACGACGTTCCATCCTCGTTTGTCCTTGAGCAGTACCTTGTTGTATTTGCTCTGCCATTTCATATGTTGCAGCTGAAGCTGGTTCTTCGTAATTATGCTCACGTATTTTTTCTGGCGTTTTTCGTTTTGATGCTTTTCCACCAAACTTAAATAATTTGATCTTTAATTTCGGTAATCTAGGAAGTGGAATCTTAAATGATAATTTTTTGCGCTTCTTTTTTTGTTGAAATAGATTTATATTTTCTTTATTATCATCCTGCTCTTTACGATGTAATAACATCGCAAGTAATCCACCTAATATAAGTCCTCCAACTAACAGTAGAAGATATAAGTAATGACTTGTCATTAAACTCGACATACGTTCAAGTATGACTAAAGACTGTACTTCTTTAATATCCCAAAGTAAAGCGGCCCATAATGAGAATAAACCGAAAGTAAGTCCATATGTACGAAAACGGAATAAACATGGAATTAAAGCGATACAAGCGGCGATTTTCGCATTCCCTATTATTGAACTTGTTGAAATATCTTGATGCCAAATGACTAACAGTAGTGTTATAAATGGCGCATACGCTATCCAACTACATATACGTGAATATATTTTTTTCGCAAAATAGCTACCAAAACTAGTAAAAAATAAAAGGCCCCCGATATATAAAGATTGTTCTAGTGGGATTTTCTTTATAATTCCTGCAACCGGAAAGAGGCCGCTCAATAGCATTAATAACACATCTAATTTCTTCACAATTCCTCATTCCTTTCAAATTTCTTTTGAATCAATTCATATTGCTTTCCCAAATGATGTAGTTTTTTATTTCTAAAAAACATCTTAATCCTGTATGTAAATAAAGTAAATACGTAAAAGAGAAGATACATGACAAAAGATATCCTTATTTACATGGAAAAATGACAAATCCTGACCGATATAATGAGCAGGATTTGTCTACTATTATTTAGAGCAGAATATTGAATCTTTCTTTTCTATTTTCATAATATCTACATCCAGTTCATCATCAAACTCTTTAAACTCTCTTGCATCTATATCCGTCATATAGCCCTTTACTACTTTCGCCATATGCATGGAATACGGCATGTGTACATCCTTTTCTAACAGCATACTTGAATTACAGCACATGTAATGTATCATTTTGGCGATATAATTCCTTTCTACAGATTTTACACCTAAAGGTAAAATTTCAAGTATGTATCGCTGCAATGTTTCACTATCATTCAAAGAATATTCACCAGCGCTATAATACATCCCCTTTTGATCTGTATATAAACTTGTGCCATCCGGAACATCATCACGTTCTATCACACCGTATTTTGGTGTATCAAAAGCTTTATTTATTCTTATAATATTTAAGTTTGGAACCTTTAGCACATCAGGAACAATCTCAGGGAAAGTATCTATATCAATTTTTTTATTTTGTAACTCTTTTATCCAATGTTTTCTTAAATTCGCATCTATAATGAAATACACTTGTTCATTTTGCTCTTTTACATGTTGTAAAATTCCTGATAATGTTTCAGAAACAAATTGTTTAAATAGAATCTCCATATCATTTCTTTTTGAAGGCTGCGGTAAAAAGGCATTATGTTTATTTATATTTAATAATAAACGATCAATCGTTTGCCACTCTGTATTCCCATATAGTTTATATGAAATTTCTTTTCCTTTTATTTGTGAAAAAATAGGTAAGAAATCAAATTTCGAGATTCGCTCAATTGATAAATTAACATATGTACAAGGTAAATTTATTTTATTCCAACTACGTTTCAAAAATCCTTTTTGTTCTAATAAACTAAGGATACAATTAATAATTGTTTTACGAGATACACTTTGGCCAATAAATAAATTAATAAATGCTGAAATACGGTTAGTTCGTGCAAACCCTTCTCTAACGATTTGCTTTGGATCAATTTTTTCACGCCCATCACAATTTTTCATTGCGATTAACGCCAACGTCGCATCATTGCGCTCACCTGCAGTAGCATAAACGGCTTTCATAACATCCTCTACTAAATTTGTTTTGTATTTCTGACAATATTGCATTTTATATGGATTTTGCAATACTTTTTCAATATTATATCTTACTATTTTTAATAATACTGGAGAATCTGCATTTAATACATATGATGACTCGCCAATTTGAGCTAACACAATTTCATTTTCAAATAACGCTTGTTCAACTTCCAACGATATTTTTTCAGACCATAGTTCTAACGTTATAGTCTCTAATCCTTTTGGTGCAATTAAAGGGAATAATTCATTTTCATTATTTGTTGCTAGCTTATTACATTCTGGTAGTAATGTGAAATGAGAGAATTTTTGCTGAAACCATTTAAAAAGATACTCACTTTCCTTTACTTTTATACCAGGTTTTATTTTTGTACCTTGAACTTTATATATTCTCTCATTGTATGGAAGCAACACCCTAATGTTTGCTCCTAGCATATAATCTTTCGGATATTGAAGAATATGCTCTAATTCAACTTCTCCACCTATATGAAAATCATCTTTTAAACTTCTAAATATTTTAATCCATTTTATGCCGTTTGTAGCTTGTTGTACTTTTAGTTTTACAAATCGTAATTTTGTATTATTTGATGAAAATTCTGGAGTAGAAACCAATATCATGCCCCGTTTTCGTCTTAATAGCAAAGGAATATCTGGATGATTATATTCTTGATATTAAGGCTATTTTTATGAGCATTTCGTATAAGTGTGATTTAACTGATTAAAGCTATTTTCAAAGACGACATATCAGCGATAAATTATGTCTATTTTGTATAGGTGTTAGCAAGTTCGTTTGCAAACTTGTTAGCACTTTTTTATTTTCTTCTACTAAAAAACCTTTATTGTATTTTTTCTTTTACACATCAATCATACTACTACTATGACCAAAGTCATCAATTAAAGAGGTTGTAATATACGTATTAATATTTCTTGTTGCTGAATATGTTTAAAAGATATCGTTCTACAATTCACAGAATGGTTAAATGATAATGTTTTTATATCCGATTGTTTTTAGTAATCATTCAACTTGGAATATGTTAAAATATACCAATATATCTTAGGTTATGAAAAAGGCGGTAATTTAAAGAAAGTGGAATATACCATTCGAAATTAATTATATATATGGAGGGGTAGTTTGAAAATATTAAAAGTACTTTACCGTATTTTACTGATAGTATTTCCGGTATTTCTATTAATTTTTGCTATAATAAATCTCGGTGCAAGAGCCTTTGGTCAACCGGCTAACTTTGATTACTATTTAATATGGGTATTAATTTTTTTACTTTTAATAGGATATATTGTTCAGTTCTTTTCAAAATATAGAATAGTTGGATTTATAATTATTTTAGTTTCACCCATAATAATTATAGGTTGTTCGGTCTTTTTTCATCAATATTAGAGGTCTCGCTCCATCGCTATCAAGCTAACAAAACTAAACTTCTTCAAAATGCAAAGATACGCTATTCTTTTTGTAGAAACATACAGAAAGGATGGCGTTTTTAATATGGATTTATAGATTTCTGATGAATTAGAATTGTTTTCTAAAGAGTTGTAACGCTATATGTCACCTTAGAAGGACTTTTATTTTTTATTTCGCTCTTATATACTTGCAATCACATAGACCTTCACATATACATCATATTTTGCTGCTAACTGCTCCAATTTCTTTCCCCTATATTTTGTAACTGTAAAGAAATGAATGATTGGCATTTTCCCGTTATACTTTTGTTTATAAATTTGTGTGAGTTCTTCATATTTTTTTAACTTCTCTTCATTCACTTTCATTTTCTGCGAGCGATCTATTTCAACTGCATGAAGTATGCCTTCTTCATCGCGAAACTTCACATCAGGAATTATCTTCTTTTTCTCTTTATTCTTTATATAACGTATATCCGTTTCAATCTGCCAATCGTCCGGACAAAATAAATGTAACCACGCTTCATTACGTAATAGTGCATGAGCTAGTTTCCCTCTCGACACAACCTTCCCATCATCACCAAACATGGCATGCCCTTCTTTATTGAGATAATACACATACTCCTTACCTTGTATCGTTTTACTCACGTATGATTTTAAATCTCCCATAATACGGTTTGCATTTCGAATACCACCCATATCATGCACACTCATCAAATGTCTTCTCGTTGCAAACTGAAGCTTTCTAATCGTCGCAAGTATCGCCATCTGACGGTTGATTTTCATGTGGCTCTGGATGTTCATGTTTTTCCACCTCATATTCTTTTAGATGTTTCCACATCATTTCATCACTAATATAAGGAACTTGAATTTCAGTAAGCCGATCACTTTTATAAATCGCTCTACCAGGTAAGGATGGTAATACTTCTAGTCCGGATTCATCAAGAACAACCTCAGATGCTACTCTTGTCGGTAATCGAAACCCTAACTTTGCATCAGACATTTGCTTTACTACTGATGGAATTGAAGTAACTGTAGGGTACTGTGTAGCCAATATTAAACGAAATCCTAAACCGCCGGATACCGTCGCTATATAACTGAGCATGTACTGACACTCTTCTCGTATTTTATTAACAGGACGTGGTAATCCTTTTACTGGAGCAAGTACGGCACCCTCATCAACAATGATGAAATACCTATCTTTTTCTTTTGTCTCAACTATATTTTTGTAGCCGTTTTCCTTCATGAGTTTTCCTCGTTCTTCAATCTTCTCCATAATGCTCCCTAGTACGCGATGTGCCTTTTCTACAGAATCAGCGACTTCTACGACTTGTTTCAAATTACTAAACTCGCTAAATTCCAGTCCTTTTTCCTTTAAATCAATTAAATATACATGAGCATTTTCAGGGTTCGCTTCAATCAAAGTGGTAAGCAATACTTTCAAAAACACTGTTTTCCCCATTCGTGTAAGGCCACCTAGCACCATGTGTGGAGTTTTATCAAAGTCATGGTAAATTATTCTCTCTAGACTTTGCCCCATTGGAACACGCCATTTCCCTTTCTTCACTAATCCCGTTGACCAATTCCACTTATTCGGTATCTCCCGATGGAATACACGAATGTTCAATTTATAATTATCGTACTGAATACGTACTGGTTTATTTAATCCTTCAGAAACAACGTCCTCAACCTTCTGTACGATTTTACTCGGCATGCCAAGCGGTAAGGTATATACATAAGTCGTACTACGATCATCATCGATTTGTTTTTGGAACTTTGGATATTGCAATTTCTCTTCATTATTTCTTTTGATCGCAATACCAGCTACCTCAAAAAACACCTGTATCTTTCGCTTATCATCATTTTTACTTTTGAACTTTTCACCGAATAATGCCACTGTTAAACCTGCAACTGGAACGAGTAATAATTCAATCATTTTCTCCACTCCCCATATACCCTTTATAAGGGTATATATCCCTTATTTTTGGAAGACTCCCGTACATGTTCTATATCAACGCCCAGTAAATGTCCTACAATTCCACATTGGTATTCCCTTATAGAAATGCGAAAAGCACATAACGTAGAAGATACAAGAACGAGCCTGTGAGCGTTGTGTACATGGTCATACGTGGAAGCCAATGTGGAACACTCTGCCCCATTTTTTCTGCGACCTTCATCGTAATCACTGACAAGCCAGTTGCCGTCCATACCACTACCGCTTCTCCTACGATTGTCATTTGAATCCCTCTTTTCGAATGAGTTGTAATCCCTTCGCTGTCATAACCGATTGATACTCATTAAGGACATCTCCCCACTCAAGCACTTCATCCTCATCTTCATATAAATCCTCTATTATATCTTTTGATAAACGATAATATCCTTTGTAATCACGATTATCAAAAACCTCATGCCTTTCCATGTGGTTCACAACTGCATTCGTCTCTTTCTTGCCATTAGCACCTCTATACATATTTCTCAATTCTTTTGATGGATACAGGTAAGGTGTTTCATTCAAATGTGAATATTGCCAACGCATACGCGCCCTCTCCCCTCTTGATGTCCTTGATTCCACTTGGTATTCCTCGTGGTCTTGATATAGGTATATGACCTAGAAAGAAGGATTTTGCTTGTCCTTCGAGAAAAAATTCGTAGGACAAATAAAAAAGGGTGATGATATGGAAAGTCGTTTGAAGGAAATTTTGGATGATCGTGGAATTAAATACAGTTTTATTGCTAAAAAAGCCGGGATTGCAACATCCACAATGACGAATTTAATAAAAGGTGGACTTCCAACCTTACCAGTTGCCTATCGCATTGCTCGTGCACTGGAAATGAAATTAGAAGACATTTGGATTGAGGAAGAAGTAGAATAAGCATCAATTGGACATACTCATACTGAGGTGAATTGCATGATTTGGGCAATAGTATTGCTTTTACTTGTTTTTCTCATCGGTTTTGTCATGAGAGGTCCACACGTAACACCTGAAGAAATTAGGACACACCGAGTGCAACAAGCTGCTACTCGCAGTAGTTTAGAAATAATGGATCCAAGAGAATTCGAATATTTTGTAGCTGATGTATTTCGTACACTTGGTTATAAAGTTCAGGTGACTTCTGGTTCTAATGATGGTGGAAAAGATATTATCCTTTATAAAGGGAATGAAATGAAATTCGTTGAGGTAAAGCGCTATACAAAAAGCTCCATCGGCAGACCGTTTATTCAGAAGCTTCATAGCGCCATTGTGGATGCTGATGCTGTTGGAGGATATTTCGTTACACTAAGTCCTTTCAATAAGAACGCGCGGCAATATGCAGCAAATAAAAATATCGAGTTAATTGATGGTGATACTCTTATTACCATGATGAAAGCATAATTATAAAGCAAGCTGATTCTGTAATAGAATTGGATTGATCTTTTTCCTAAATAAATTTTCTGATTTTCACTATTCTATTAGAACCGAATTAACGTAAATTAAAAAGAATCGGTACTTTTACGCCGATTCTTTTTATATGCATATCTATTTTATGATTTAAAGAGGTACATTAATAA
Organism: Bacillus sp. 16GRE42; assembly: GCF_019837435.1. NCBI lineage: Bacteria > Bacillati > Bacillota > Bacilli > Caryophanales > Bacillaceae > Bacillus > Bacillus sp. 16GRE42. Next base: position 160,977 of record NZ_JADAXF010000001.1, on the reverse strand, counting down.
ACATGTTCTCACCATAATCCTCTAAGTATATCCCTAAGTGATTCCAGCATTTATGTATTGCTTGATTTAATTCTTCAAGCTGATATATATCATTCCACTGGGGGTATTTAGAGTATAAATTAATTAATGCTTTATCAATTAAATTCCAGCTTTCCTCATAGTAAGTACCAGCGATATTTTTTTCCATTGATTCTTTAATAATCTTATAGTTTGGTTCATCTAATGTTTCTTTATAATAATGCAAATTCCCAAGAGATAGGGCAGAAAAATAAAATAGCATGTGGGTAGAATTCATAATTTGCTCTAATAACAGATTAACATCTGCATGTTTTCTATACTCTTTTACATACTTCGTACATTGTTCTTTCGCACGATCAATTAAATCAAAAGTATAAGAAGCTTGCTCTAAAAACAAGTCTGTTGTAAGGTATTTCCCTGCCGTTCGATTAGCAAAGTATTCTGACCATACAATATCCGAAGGTATGGTCAGAATAAAATCTGATTGAGTTAGCCCAATGCCCTTCCTTAAATCATCTGAATATATTTTCCTTTTGTTAAATTCATCATGCACATGCCCCAATTCATGACGAATAAATGAATAACAGTTATTTACTACCTTATCATCACCAAACATAACTCCAGTTATAAACATCTCATGAAGAAAAACAGTTTGATAATAGTTTCCATCTTCCATATAGTACATTACTTTTGCTTTCGCTTCTTCGTGTTCATTTTTAGTATGTCCTTTTTCTTGTTTATTGTGCTCTTTTTGAAACAAGATTATCTCTTTAGTAAACTCTTTAGGTATGATTACTTTTTTAAGTGTAGACACATCTAAGTCAACCGACAAATTGCTAATTAATTGTAATATTTGTGGTTTCAAATATTCTTTTTGCTCTTCTGTAAATAGTTCTGAATTCAAAACAATTTCCATAAATATTCTCCTTCTTACAAATTAGTAAACTCAAACAAAATCATATCACAAACAATACCCAAAATTAATTGTAGTCAATTCCTAACTCCAAAAAGAATTCTGGCTCATGTACAATAAACACAAAATATAATTACTTCATGAAAAGGAAGAACTTTTGATTACATACTATCAAGATAAATTTATTAATGATAGTTACATAAATGTTGTCAGTATTGATGAGCAAATAAAATTAAAATTTGATGAATTTGTTAATTTAAAAGAAAACCGACTTTTTTAAGTCGGTTTTCTTTTCGTATTCCTAGCCTTCTGTATTGCTTGTATCACTAGCTTGTATTTCTAACGCTTTTCTTTCATATTCCTGAATAGATTCTGCTAATTCTTGTATTGCAAGACGTCTAGGTGTCATTCTTTCCACATCTATTTCATTTAATAACATTTTCCCTAATAAACTTATCATTTGTATTTCCTCTTGAATTAAAGGTGAATCCTCCATCGTTACAATTCTCTTTTTCACAAAACCTTCTATACTGTTAATATTCGTTGGTAAGAGGTTTATTACATTATTATATAATTCATTTAAATTACAATGTACAAAAAAAGGCTTAGATATGTATTGTCTACTTATAACTGTAAAAAATTTATGGAAATTTGTTTGCATTTCTACAAGTAATAACTGTATATCCTCTTTTTCTTTGTCTAATTTTAATTGGTTATTTACTCTAATAATCATATCTATAAATTCTAGAAGATCGCTATCATCTTCATTTCCCTTACTTAAAAAAAATGTATGAAAATTCTCGATGGACTTTCCTTTTTCACCAACTTTTTTTAAACCACTCATTAAATCCTTTTTTATTTTAACAATATCCTTTTGAACCATTTTTTTCTCAACAAAGTATCGATATGTTTTATATGCCTTAAGATACAAATCAATCCTTGCTTCACCATTTATAAGTTTATTGTACATAAGTTCCTCATATCTAATAAACTCTTCATCCATTAAATCCCAATAATTAGTGAAGAATAAATCTTCAGGCTTATAATTATTATTTTTTAATTCTAATTGAAAATTATTTAGCTCCTCTTTGAATAATTCCAAATCAAGTATTCCATCACGAATTAATATTTCTGCAAATTTAAAAAAGTATCTTTTATGGTAGGAACTACCTTGGGCACCGTAATATTTACTTATAAATTTTTCGGGAAATGCTTTATCATTCTTTTTTTCTATTCTTGTTATACCAATCTGTTCTTTAAAATCGTCATTTGAATTGATTTCCTTTAATTCCTCATTACCTGGTTCATCATTTTTGATTTCAAACGAGGCTGCCAACACGAATTTCAATATTGATTGAGGCATTTCGTTTAACTCATAAGCATTTTGTTCACACTGCTCATATATTAGTTCAAAATCCTCTAATGCCTGTTTTAAAATCCTAATATTTCTATTACCACTTTCTTTAAACGTTGTATCAATTATTTCTATATTATGTTCGAGAAAACTATGTAGTTTTGTATTCGAAGTTTGGTTAATGATATTCCCTATAAGATTCTCTTCATCCAATTGAATTGTTAATGTTTTACCTATTAACTTTTCTTTAATTCTTTTATATTCATTTTGTTTATGAAATAAATCATTTAATTTATTTTTAATTAAATCATTTTCTAATATTTTCTCTCCTTGTGTTTTTGAAGTAGTACGATTACCATCTTCTGTATTTTTCAAGTAAAAATATGTAGTCAACATCTTAAGTTCACGATTTTTCTCATTTAATTTATCGGCTATTTCATCTTCATTCCCAATAATTATAACTTTTATCCCATCATGTTCTACAAAGTTATTTATATAACCTAATACCTCGTCAACACTCATGTTTACTCTTTCTAAATCATCAAAACATAAAACTGTATCAGAGTAATTAAAAAAGTCCTTAAAATTAATATTACTAAGTTCATCACTCAAACCCGTAATATCAAATTTTTTCACCACACCAAAAACCGCTTTTCCTATCTCAGTAATTCCTCCTCCTATTTTGCTATCAGAAATCTTTTCAACAAATTCCAACTTTCCTAATACAATTTTTTTATCAATTTCTTCTATACTGCTAACACCATATAACGATACATAAATTATATTTTTCTCCCTATCCTTAATCTCCTTTTTTAAAACATTCTTCCAAAAATAAGTTTTACCACTCCCCCATTTGCCATTTAATAAAATGGCATAATCTGTTTTATCACTTTCTATATAATTCAATATACTATTAACTGTATACTTCTCAGATTCACTTAGTGATGTTTGAACGGATTCACTTGTTGATGTTGACATTGAACACTCCTCCTAATTTATAGCTATATGCATTTTGTATTCTATTAACATTATATCAATATTTTAAAAGATAATATTATATTTATTTTCTGTTATTTTGATATATTCTATGTTTTAGAGATGTATTTTGTTTGAATATCGAATTAAAGTTTATTGATCTAGTGAATATAAATTATAAAGAACGTCTCTACATGGGATGATTTTTTCTATTTATGTCTTACCTTAAACTTAAACAACCATACTATTTGGTCCAAGCTTTCCTCCTACTCTGCGCATAGCATGTACTAAAAAGGAGGTACGTGCTTAAATATGTCAAACTATTATTACGACCGTTCGTATAAGCGCTATCGTAAGAAGCGTAAAAAGTGCGACTGCGATTGTCATTGTGAACCTCGCTATCAAACATTAACGTTAGGCCCTTTACTCCGTAATGCGGACATGGACTTTATTCAAGTTTCTGCATTTAATCAAACTTACATAGTATGCCTTTCCTAGTAGTTATGGATAGTTATCGAAATTTATTTGTAATCTATCTCAATATCCATTTACAACTAAATATTGATTTAATTTACACACCTAACTATAATGTTAATTGTTATATTTTTATTTATTAATAAAATAAGTTAATTAATTTGTTAAAAATTAATTAAAAGGAGCTTACTAATGAAATTCAAACAAATTATTTTAGCAGGCGCTGTTCTTGCTACATCAACATTTACCTCTTTAACAAATGCACAAGCTGAGACTGGATTTCGCGATGTTCCTTCAGATCACTGGTCTTATAATGCAATTATGGATTTAAAAGAGAAACAGATCTTTGCTGGTTATGGAAATGGTATATTTGGTTTTGGTGATCCCATCACACGAGGTCAAGTTGCTAGATTGTTATATAATTATATACAACCAGTGACTGATCCTACTGCCCCTCCTTTCAAAAATCCATTCAATGATGTGAAAGGTACTATGTTTGAAAAAGAAATTTTAGCGATTGCTAGAGCTGGAATTATGAATGGATATGGTAATGGTAAATTTGGCCCAGATGATACTTTAACTCGTGAACAGTTGGCTGCTGTATTAAAAAAGGCTTTCAGATTAAGAACATCATCTATAACTACATTTGAAGATGTTGAAAAAAATTATTGGGCTACTGACGCAATCAGTGCACTTCAAGAAAATAAAATTGTAGTTGGAACAGGAAATAATATGTTTGAACCTAAAAAAATTGTAACTCGTGAGCAATATGCACAGTTTCTATATAATGCAATTAATTTTGTAGAAGCAAAACCTGAATTACCACCGTTTGATCTCCCAAGCTCTATGATTACAAGTGAATTTCATTACGACAGTAGTAGCTGGATAAACAGTTCACCGTTGCTACTAAAATCTGTATCTAAAGAAGCTCAAAATCTAATTACTAAAATAAACAAGAATTATAATGAAGATTTCAAATACGAAAGTGTATATATCAGCGGCGGCCAGATGGGCGATGGTGAAAGGGTAGAAATACTTTCCTCTAATCCTAATTTAGGAAAGATTTATGATTATGGACAAGGGCAACTCTATTTAGTAGGTGAGAATGAAAATGATTTCATGATTACATTTATAATTGATAAAGCTACTGTAGAGTTAGCAAAAAATTGGATTACTTTAATAAATCCAGATTTAAATCTAGATAAAGAAATTAACGATATTGTTGCATTACCTTTCAAAAATTCAGGCGAGCGAGATTATCACACAAACTTAGATAAGGGTAACTACAAAATGGAGTTAAGCACAATGCCTGCATCAAATGGTTATGAATCAATATCTATAAATGTTAAAAGAAAATAATTAATAGATAAAAAACAAGGTTCTCATTGGAGACCTTGTTTTTTTGTTTCAATTCAAATATTTATAGTATCACTTATGCACATCTAACCATCTAATAAAATTTCAAGTTGAGAGCTTGCAAGGTTTATTGTTAATTCATTTGGTGTTTTGTACGACTAGATTCGATTTGAGTGCTAATTTTAAGTTTGATGAATTAGTGAATATAAATTAAAGAGACCGTCCCTAAATGGGATGTTTTTTCTATTTACGTCTTACCTTACACTTAAACAACTATACTCTTTTGTCCAAACCTCCCTCTCACTCTTCGCATAACATGTACTAAAAAGGAGGTACGTGATTTTTATGTCAAACTATTATTACGACCGTTCACATAAATGCTACCGGAAGAAACATAAAAAATGCGACTGTGATTGTCATTGTGAACCTCGCTACCGAACGTTAACATCAGGTCCTTTATTCCGTAATGCTGACACTGATTTCATTCAAGTTTCTGCACTTAATCAAACTTACATAGTATGCCTTTTCTAGTAGTTATGGATAGTAATCGAAAATTTTTGTAATCTATCTCAATATCCATTTACAACTAAATATTGATTTAATTTACAAACACTAATATACTATTAATTATTATATTTAAATTTAATAATTAAAAGGAGCTCACTAATGAAATTCAAACAAATTATTTTAGCAGGCGCTGTTCTTGCTACATCAACGTTTACCTCTTTAACAAATGCACAAGCTGAGACTGGATTTCGCGATGTTCCTTCAGATCATTGGTCTTATAATGCAATTATGGATTTAAAAGAGAAAAATATTGTGGCTGGCTATGGAAACGGAATGTTTGGTTTTGGGGATAATATCACACGAGGTCAAGTAGCTAGACTGATATATGCCTACTTGAAACCAGCAGAAGAACATAATGCACCAAATCCTTTCACTGATGTCAAAGGACATATGTTTGAAAAAGAAATTTTAAGTCTTAGTAAAGCAGGTATTATGAATGGTTTTGGCGATGGAAAATTTGGTCCAGATAATGTTTTAACACGTGAACAATTAGCTGTTGTATTAACAAAGGCTTTTAACTTCAAAGCGACATCTACTACCACTTTCAAAGATGTAGATAAAAATTACTGGGCGACAAATGCTATTAGTGCATTACAAGAAAATAAAATTGCTGCTGGCACAGGGGATAATCTATTTGAACCTAAGAATATTGTAACTCGTGAGCAGTATGCACAATTTCTATACAATGCAATGAATAAGGTAGAAGTTAAACCTGAATTAACACCTTTCGGTATACCTAGCTCTATGATTACAAATGATTTTTATTACAACAGTAACAATTGGAAAAATGCTTCACCGGTGCTAAAAAAATCTGTATCTAATGAAGCGCAAAATCTAATTACAAAAATAAACAAGAAATATAATGAAGATTATAAATATGAAAGCGCATCTGTCAGCAATATGGGCCTTCCTGAAAGTGTACAGTTACGTACTTCTAACCCTAATTTGGGAAGGATTTATGATTTAGGACAAGGACAGTTCTTTGTAGAAGGTGAAAATGAACATGATTTCTATATTATGTTCATAATTGATAACGCAACTGTTGAATTAGCAAAAAATTGGATTACTTTAATAAATTCAGATCTTAATCTAGATAAAGAAATTAATGATATTATAGCAATGCCTTCCCAAAAAGGGAGGGGGCGAGATTATCACACTTACTTAGATAAAGGTAAATACCAAATCCAGTTAGGCACAAGTCCTCAAACAAAAGGCTATGATTCATTATTCATAGGTATTAAAAGAAAATAATTGATAGATATTAAAAAAGCCGTCCAACAGGACGGCTCTTTTTTATTTCTCTTCATACCACCATTCTTTACGATCAAGCCATTCCTTCATTGCATTTAATTGTGTATCCGATGTTGGCTCAGAAATGAAGTATGCTAATCCATCTGGTTGTAAAATAAATTTGGCTGTCATATTTAGTGACGTTAATGCTCCCATAACATCAGCTGTATGCTCTCTTCCAAAAGCTCCTGATTGAATGATATTTTGTTTAATTGCTTGTACTTGTTCCTGTGCCAATCTGGTAAACCAAGATAATGACTTGCTTCCAATAAGTGAATTCAGGTCACACTTACCGATACCAGGTACATTTCCTGTTTCCGTGTACTGCCAAATATCACAAGGATACGCTGGTTTATTGCCGCCATAACGCGGAATCCATACAAAATCACTTTTCACGTTCGCCATACCGAAAGATGCATACATATGATGGCCAACATATAAACCAACTTTCTTTGCTCCTAAACGGTATAATTCATCGATAAACGCCTGTGTTCCTGCTCTCATATCATTCATTGTTTTTACTTCTACATCAGCAACCCATACAGTTGCGCTCTTGTCACCACGGCTCCAGAAGTCTTGTGCTTCTTTCTTTGCATCAACAATGGAAACAAAGCGGCAAAATGCATAATTGCCAAAAGGGATGTTATGCTGCTTCATTTCTTGTATATACCCTTTGTATAATGGATCAACGTAATTTGAGCCATCCTGCACACGAGCAATTACGAAATCCAAATACTGTTTTGCTACTGGCCAGTTAATATTTCCGTTCCATTTTGAAATATCAATAATATGTCCCATTATTTATCGTCCCCTTCGCTATTTACTTCATGATCAGACCAAATACCTAATGCGATACCAACTGAAAGCAAATAAGGTGCTAATTCATCCAAAAAACTTTTCGCTTCTGGAACACCAAACTTTGTAAACAAAAATCCAAGCAAAGAAAAAACCGCAACCCATGTTTTCCAGTTGCGGAATCGTTTTTTGATATTCTCTTTTGGCATATTACATGCCACCTCCCTTCAATAAAAAAGTAATAGCTGCTCCTATTAGACCACCTACAATAAGACGCAAGATCCATGTGGTATTGGCATTAATTTTATCAAGAAGTTTATTTATATTTACAATATCCTTTTCATTGACAGTGGTACGTGTTTCTAGATTACGAATGTCTCGCTGCATATCTTTTTGGTCTGATTTAATTTGTTGGATCTCTTGCTTTAAATCTTGAATTTCTTGCATTGGTTCAGCTCCTTTCAAAATAAAAAGAGAGGCGACGTTTTCCTCTCGAAAAACAAAAATATACGTAATCACTTGACTCGAGGTCAGAAAAATAATATTATAAATGTACATAATATGACTTTACATACTATGCGCATTCATTTATAACTATTAGGAGGTATAATTATGCCGCAAATTACTATGCGAGTATCTGAAAAAATTTATAAAAAACTAAACGATGAAGCTAAATCTAAGAATTTAACATTAACTGACTATTTGTTATCCAATTCAATTCCAGATTATCTAGATGATTTACTTACTGTAGAGATGGTATTGGATCGATTAACTTCTTTAAAACCTGGGGAAGAATTTACTTTGCCGAGCTTATTTACCGATAACGAATGGAATAATTTCAAACCTGGTAGTCGTATCTCAACAGGAAGATTATTTTACCAAAAAATAGAAAAAAATTTAAATGATTTAAAATCACAGGTGAAGTTTTTGAAAAAGAATTCCGCTAATTTAGCTATATACCAAAAACTATAAGCAGTGGAATCCTTTCTATTCCAAACAAGCGTCTATATACTCCATCAGATTTAGACGCTTTTCTTTGTTATAAAAGCCGTATTTTGTCCAAAATAAAAAGACCAGTTTATAACTGCTCTGGTTTCTTATCAATTAATTGTTGTAGTAATAATTTTTCCAATCTGGCTATCCGATCTTCTTGACTAGCTACTTGTGATTTTAGACTAACTATTTCTATCTCCTGTTCCTGTACTGTTGTATCAACTTCCTGTAAAGCTTTAATTGCAATGGATGCGTATGAATATAAGTGAATTCCTTTACCACTTTCATCAATAAACGCTTCATCAGATTCATCTACAATTAAACCGTAGTATGTTTTAATATCTTCTGTTGTTAAGGGTGGATCGTTAGGAGCTTTCTCTTCTCTCATCCGATAAAGTTCGTTTACAGCATTCTTATAATTAAACTGTCTGATTCTAACGTTTCTAATTTTTTCTAAAGCAGAAAAAGAAACATCACGAATATTGGATTTATATGCCCGTAGTGAAGGCGTCATAAAATTCCCTTGAATAGCACCCCAACCATTTTGAGTAACAGCGGATTTTAGTTGGATAATTCCTGTATATCCTGCTGCACGGCTATTACGTAAAGTGATATTAGGTAATCTTAAATCAGAATCTGTACTATTATCTTCAACGACTAACGAAGTTTGATATAATCCAGTTTTTCCTCGTCTAAAATACCAACTCCCATTTCCTGCATAAAAAACATGGTAATCATTAGCGTTCAGAACACTTAATCCGTTTCTTTGCAATTCCCAATACACAGATTTTTTGATTTCACCATTTTCTATGCCATCGCCAATACCAATGCTCGCGTAAGCCCCAGACCATCCAGCACCTGCTTGAGACATAAATAAAGCGCCTGCTGGAGCGCTAGTCTTTTCATCTGACCCTAAAATAAAAGTTGGTTGCACTGCACCATCTGCTCTTCTGTAATGCCCCAGAAACGCTCTAGCAACACCCTTTTCATAGAGACGTATAAATTGATCATCTAAGCTAACGTAGTTATCCGAATTCGATGTTCTAATTTGGCAACCGCTCAGCAATCCAGCTTTAATCCACTCAGCATTAACTTTGCCAACTAAGTCTATTCGTGCAGCATTTAATTTAATGGTTTCTTTACTCATGTTAATGGCTGCTATTACATCGTTTTCTTTTACAGATATACTAACGCCCTTTTCTGTTAACTGGAGGCGTGACTCCATATCTCTTACATAAGAATCTGTAGCAAATTGTCCATCTGCTTGTGTCTTTGTATATACTTCTGTCTTTTTTGCTGCGGCATTGATACCCTGTTCATTAATAGTGAAACGGTTATCAATCAGAGTCATCTTCTGGTTAAATTGTTCAGTTGCAAGCTTATTAGCTAATTCATCTAATAAATCTTGTTTATTCTGATTAACTGTTTGCTTCAACTCAGGAATCTTAAACCCAGCAACATAATCCTCTACTTGTTTAAGTTCAACTTTTGCTCCGATTGCGGTTGCTTGTTGTTCAAGTTTTGTATTTGCTTCAGTTAGTTTCTTTCCTTGATCTGATACTACATTGTTTAAATTACTAACTGTGGAAGATAACCCATCTGCTGTTTGCTCCGCATTGCTCATGCGTTTTTCAAATCCAGCTTGGCTATTTTGGACATTTGTTACAGTGGTTTTTACACCATCCACACTTTTTTCAATATCGGTTGTTTTCTTAGTGAAATCTACAGTGGAAACTTGGTCTTCTGGCGCTGGTGACCAAGTAGAAAATACAGTACCTTCAGCTAATTTCGTACCTGTAATGAATACTTCTCCTTCATTCTCTTTCTTTTTTGCAGTTCCAAAATAAATACGAGCTTCATTAGTTTTAAATTCTACTTCTAGTTTAAAATGGTGCCATTTCCCATCGGATAAACTTTTCGGTAAATCAACAATCTTATAAGTAGGTGAAGTGCTACCATCACGAACTCCTAGCGCCATTGTTACATTACTCGATTTTAAGAATGCTGATAAAATATACTTACCAGGACTAACTTTAATATCTCGCAAAAACCAAAGGTCAGCTACGTTATTTTTTCTTGTTAATTTTGCCATGTATTCAAACTCTGGTATATCTACTGCTTTCTCTACAATTCCATTGCCACTCTGTTGATCCCAAACTGTCCATCCTGACGTATTACCTGTATAAAAATTTGAGTTGGTAATTACATTCCGCTCCGCCACCTTAGCATCATTATTTTTCTGTTCTATGCTCTCTAACTTCTCACTAATTCCCCCAGCTTTTTCTGTGATATCAGTAGTTGTTTTCTTTAGATCATTCGTTGTTTGCTGCACCTCAGAAATAGTCTTTTTTGTACCTTCTACAGTTTGTTCGACTGTATTTAATTTACTGCCGATTTCAGTATCTTTTTTCGTTAACGATTCAATAGAAGTTTTAAATCCATCTGAAGTTTGCTCTATTTGAGTCACTTTTTTATTAATATTACCTTGTTCGTTTTGTACATCAGAAATTGTACGGCTGACACCTTGTAACCCTTCCTGAGCTTTGTTAAATTGTCCTGTAGCTTGATTCTGTGCCTCTTGAACCTTTTGATTTAACTCTGTTTTTGTGGTTTCAATATCTTTATTAACCTGATCTAATGTTTCTTTTTTTACAGATTCAACATCGGGTACAACCGATTCAAACGCTGTACCTGTCCATATTTTTAAAATACCGGGCTTTCCGTTACTAATATCACGCCAAAGCGTTTTATAAGGTTTAAGTCCTGTTGTCGGTGGATTCTTCCATTCTATGATTTCAATGGTATTATTTTTAATATTTTCTTGTACCTTTTCAGCAAGTGTTTTCGCTGCTTCTGATTCTTTCTTTGCATCACTAGCCGTTTCATTAGCTTCTTTTACTAATTTATCAAGTTGATCTATCATTTCTTGTTTATTGCCAAGCGAACTAAGGATACGATTATAAATCTTTCGTAATTCTTCATTTGGATCAACAATTTCATGGTAATCTCCAAATAAATATTTATCTTGTAATGGATTTTCAAATGATTCATCACCAGCAATCGCCCTTGCTTCTAGATACAATTTAGGTGTAAACCCTGTATCTTTTATTCGGATTGTATCTCCATCATTAATTAATTCGTGAGCTAATCCAAACACACGACCAATTGATTGTGCTTCAACTTCATAAGAAACAGAAGAATTCACACGTTTTTTTAACTCTGTATTCATAAGAGTCATTAAACGTTTGGCATCCATGTCATCGTTTTCTGTTTCTGGACTGTAAAAACCAAATTTATGTTGTCCTTTTTCGTTCCATCTTTTGAAAGCATCATTGTCCACAAGATAAGGAACACCTTTATTTATTTCTGTAATGGTTATGAATTCTCCGCCTTCTTTTTTTACGAAACCTAATAAGGCTGTACAAATGTTTTGGGAGTTTTCAATACGTTTAATCCCCATTAAATCTTTACCAAGGGTTATTTCTTTTCCTGTTTCTCGACCACGCTTCTTTACCATATCCACATAACGCCCAACGACTTGAGAACCTACAACTTCAGCGCGATATTGAATTTCTAACTCAAATAAAGAAGCAATCTTTTTAAGAAAAGACAGTGGATCAATAAATTCATCGATAGTTATGGAACGGAAACTAGCATATTCTAAATTTCCTTTTTGCCACTTCGTACCTGCAAGAGCGATATCAACCATTTCAATTACTGTCTTACCTTCTAGTTTTTGCGGTGGAATTATTCCAGCTTTGGCAAGCTGAATCCATTCACCAGATGCATAAGCGGTTACTGATCTATCCTCAGAATCCTTTTCAATTTCAGTAATTACATAAGGAACAATACGACCATCGCGCACCTCTTTTAATACTAAATTTTGCTGCATAAGTGTGGATGAATGCCTTGTATTATCAAATACATGAAACTCTAATGTATCAATGTTATTTTTGATTTCCCAATGTCTTTTATCATCCCAATAATCTGCAGGCTGAATAGATGCTACAATTTGTTCTGTTTTAAAATCAACAACATGCAATTCACCACTTGGCGTTCTCATCTGTATCTCTCCCTGTAACTGATTGTCGCTGTAACGTCTGGCGGCATAATATCAATCCGATTCTCTCCACGTATGATCTTAGGAAACTCACTAAAAATATCTTTAATATTCATAGCATCTTTCCCGTTAATCGTAACAAGACTTTTTTCTGTATCAATAATCACTTTGTCTCCTGCATCGAAAATATAAGGTTTTGTATTAGAAGGGACTTTGTTTACCTTCCAAATTTTCAAATCATCAAATTGCATTTCGTTAACAGGCTGGTGATTATCCCACTTACAAAGCGCAATCATAACTTGTGCGATTTTTCGGTTTGTCATTGGATTACTGTTGTCAACATCGTTCCATTGTTCAACTAGGGAAGCTCCGTCTATCTCTTTACCATCTATAAATTTAGCTACATATACAGACCATTTTGTCCCTCTTCTAGCAATACGCAGGCGTCCCCGAAATTGATTGAAAGTAGATAAGTAATAGCCACTTGTATCTACTAATTTACGAATGCTACTAGGTGTTCCGCTATTCCCGATTTTCATATGTGCTTTTGTAATTTCTGCCGTTACGTATAAATCATTCATGTTAATACGAGCTACCAAATTACTTGCCTCATCCAATAAGAGGACTTCACAACGCCCCATTTCCTCAATATTTTTGGACTTTAAAGTCATCCATGCCTCTATTTCAAAATCTTGTAATGGACCGCCTGGAATGCTCTTCTTAGCTATCGCGCCGTAAAACCCTTTTCCTTCTCCATATTCTTCACAATATAGTGCGTAACCGCCCCTTGATTTAAAAGTACCTGTCCCTTTCATGTCATCAAATTGCCCAGTAACAGGAGTCCAACCTATAGGTGAAGCCATTTCATCCCATAACACACGCTCACGCTCTTGTACCGTTGATTCCTCCACAGTTAGGGGATAACCGATACGGAAATAGTTTCGTTCTAAAGGATATTTACCAAACCATACATCTAAAAAAGGGCTTGGTTTTTTTACAGTCATTTCAATTAATGCTGGAGCTTCTACGCTTCCTTTATTAGTGAAATAAGAAGTAATCTCAGTTGACCAACTTTGTGTGAAAGTGTGAGTCTGTACTTTCCCTAGTTTATAAGGTGTTGGGCAGACAAATTTAATTGTACCGATTCCGAGTGTTACAAATTCATCTGGATCAAAGCTATCATCCACAACTGCTAAATATGTTCTATCTGGCTCTACATCGAAAATAAGCTCGGCTGGTTGATCGGTAATTAACCAACTTGCAATTTCTTCTTTTAATAACTCTAAGTTCCCACCATCAGGAACAATGATTCCTACAGGTATAGATAAAACACGCATTTCCGTTTGGGTGTTTAATAGCCTTGCACCTGGATATCCTGGAACATTTAGAAAATTACGTTTCAATGGTGCCCAAGTCGGTCTTTTCCACCCTTTTGCGATTTGAACAAGGTCTTTTCGTTCGTTATTAAATGTAAAAGAACTCATGCTGACACCTCATTTCTTTTAAAATAAAAAAGACCGAACCTAAAAGGCTGAGTTTCTTTGGTCTTCTCTTTCTTGATACTCTTTCGTATATCGATAAGTACCGCGCGCCACATCTCGTCCCTCTAAAATTACAGGAACTTCAACAACTAAATCGCCACCAAGCATCGGAATTACTCCACCACCAGATGATCCGGACGTTTGATTAAATACTTGATTCGATACACTGTTTGTCATGGCTTGTCTGCTATTCGACATATTTCCATAGACACCACTCATAACAGTTTTCAAGCCTGATAATTGATTCATAGAACTAGCCATCATACGGCTCATATCACCCATTAATTGATTCATAGTTCCGGTGATACCTAGTGATTTTTCTTTTGATGATAAAGGTGTAACTATGATTGAATTACCCTTCTTTGTAAATAACTCTGGTCCAGCTTCACCTGTAATGAATGAACCATCACCTACAGGTTTCCCGCCTTTAGCGAGCATTGGAACATGTGGAATAGTTGGAGCACTAACACCTGGTATATTATTTAATAATTCCGCTGGTGTATTAAATCCATCTATGAATTTATTAATGATATGAATAATTCCATTGATAGCTGTACGAATGCCGCTTTTAATACCATCCCAAACGCCTAATACTGCTGATTGCATACCTTCAAATGCTCCGCTAACTGCATTTGTGACCCAACGAACAGGAGTCATAATAGCGTCTTTCAATCCATTCCATACAGAAGATGCGGTCGATTTAATACCTTCCCAAATGTTTGAAAGCGTTGATTTAATACCATTCCAGATACTACTACTTGTACTACTGATCATATTCCAAACAGTAGAGATAGCTTGCTTGATGTTATTAAATACCGAACTTGCTGTGGAAACAATTGAGTTCCATAAACTAGTAAGATAGTTTTTGATCGTATTCCATACCGCACTTGTAGTGGAACTAATTGTGTTCCAGGTGTTTACAATCCAGTCTTTTATTGAATTATATATTGGCGTTACAAAAGTAACTAAACCGTTCCAACATGATTGTAAGAAATTCTTAACAGCATTCCATACAGTCATTGTTGCTGAACTAATTGTATCCCACACGGTAATGATCCAAGACTTGATTTGCTCAAAAATCGGCATAACGAATGCTACAAGCCCATTCCAACAGGAAACTAAGAAATTCTTAATTGTTTCCCATACAAAACTTGTAGTAGAACTAATAGTATTCCAGCACTCAGAAATGAAATTCTTTATACCTTCAAATATTGGTGTAGCAAAATATAAAATCGCTGTCCAAATCGCTTGTAAATATTGGGTAATGAAATTCCATACAGTTTGAATCACTGTGGAAATACCATTCCAAATCATAGAGAAGAAATCAGCAATCCCTTGTAAAATTGGTGTTAGAAAGGCAACTAATCCATTCCATGTCTCTTGGAAGAACGTTGAAATTGAAGTCCATACCTCAGTGAAGAAGGTTGCTATTCCCTGTAAGACAGAAGTAAGGTATTCCACAATTCCATTCCAAATTTCCATACAGAAATTAAAAATAGAAGTCCAAATACCAATGTATGCTTCTAAAATAGCGGTTCCCCAGGTTACGACAAACTCAACTATTCCATTCCATAAGCCTAATAAGAACTCCTTAATTGAGTTCCAGACTTCCGATGTAGTTTCACTAATACTATTCCAAGTATCACTTGCCCATTGTACAATCCCGTCCCATATTCCTACTAAGAACTCTCCAATTGCATTCCAAGCATCAATGGTCCATTGCCTTATAGAATCCCAATTTTGATAAATTAGAACGCCCAAAGCTACTACAGCGGCTAAAACTACGGCAATTAGTGCGACCCATGCCATCATTACAGCCCCTATACCCGATATGACGACAACTATTGGCGCTAAAGCCAAAAACGCCCCTGCTATTACTCCAATAGCTACTGCGATAGCTGCCAAAGTAGCTGCTAATTTCGGATTATTAGAAATCCAATCAGCTATTTTAGCAACAACATCAGCTATAACACTGAGAACAGGTTTGAGAGCCATTTGTAAATCTTGCATTGCTTTTTGAAACTTAACTGCTGGATTTGCATCCATTTTCTTAACAGAATCATTTAATTGATCTTGATTCTTTTTAAAATCAATAGTCTTTTCTTTCGCACCTAGTAAAGTATTAATAATGTTTTGCCCTTGATCTTCATACATTGTCATTTTGTTATCGTAAAGGCTTTTTATCCCTTACCTCTTACACTTCATATTAGTGTAAGCTCGGCATAGGTTTTCACTATTAAAGTGTCGCGGTCTCGTGGAGGGATTATATCTTTTCACCCTCTATGCTCTGCCCCTGACTACACTTTGCATAGCCTTCGGTTCAAGTTAGGAATCTCACCCTTCTTGCTTAATACCGCAATTTTACTTCGGCACAATTTATCATCTACCGAAAAATTTAACACCTAATTCATTACGCTTTGTTTCATCCTCAACTTCTGATAAAGCCTGTGCAATTTCAGTCATAGCTGCCGATCCATCTTTACCACCTTTAGCTACTGCCTGACCCCATTTTTCAACTTGTTCCGCTGAAATTTTTGTGCCTTCAAGGGATTCTTTCATAGCTTTATCGACACCTTGACCAAACTCAGCTGCTTTGATACGTCCTTCTTTTAAACCATCTAAGAGATTATCGATCATTTATATTCAACGCGACTCGCAACATCACGCCCGTTCTCTCATGAACTGCTATACGTCACCGCATAGATTAGACTATATCTTCAACTACTTGAGTTGCTCCCCGTTTCGAGTGTCATTTGCTTACACCCTACGTCTTTCGACTAGTCGTTGCACGTTCCTTAATTAAAAGGCTTCGCTCAGTATTGTCTCATTTGAGAGTTTCACTGAATTAAAGGAGTTTTTCATTGTATGTCGCCATACAAGGGAACTATAATCTAATTCCAGGTTCCTGTTTCAACCCCAGCTTCCATTATTGCTTGGACTTCTTCAGCACTGTATCCCGCTCGCGTTAGCTGTCCTCCATATTCTGCAATGATATCTAATTGTTCAGGTGGAAATCCTATTTTAAGTAACGCGTCTGTCATACCAAGGGCGCCTTCTTGCGAAATCCCTAATTCATTACCTATTTCGTTCACTTCTTGAATTAACTCAGTAAAATCTATACCTTCATAGGATTGTGCAACTGCCGCCGCTCCTTTTACGATAGCTGCATTTGCTTCATCACTTACGCCTTTATTTAAAGCCCATTGTCGGCGTACACCTTCTAAAGATGCTTCGGCATCCACTCCATAAGCTGAAATTCCTCTTACAGCTTCTTCTACTGATTTTTTCGAGGATTCAGGGACATCAAAAGATATATCAATTTTTGTTTGTAACTTTGACATATCCATCGCTTTTTCAATTGCGGTTGCAATTCCCCCACCTGCTGCTAATCCGCCAATAACATTTTCTAATCCTATTTTTAACCCTTCAAATTTCTTCTCAGTTCTTCCAGCTTCTTGTTGTAATTCCCTTAGTTCATTTTGTACTTGTTGAATTGAATTACCAGCATCCACAGATCGAAGCGCACGTTGCAATTTTTCAATATCTGCTTCTGTTCCTAATGCTTCTCGTCCGATAATCCCAATCGCTTGCTCTAACTGCTTACTTGTAGCCGTTCCATTTCGAATTGCATTCACAAGACGATTCCCTAATGCTCCTGCAAAATCATCAACACTTTTCCCAGTTGCGCTAAACAATGTTTCTAATTGTCTTGTGGAACTCGCTACATTATCTTGTTCAGCCTTCATATTTCCGAGCTTATTTTTCAGACCATTAAGAGACCCTTCTGTAAATTCAATCTCACGCCTAAAAGCACGATATTGTTCTTCAGAAATTTTACCGTTTTGAAATTGAGCTTGGACTTGTTGTTCAGCTGCTTTTAATTTATCTAATTTCTGGGTTGTATTTTCTATTTGTTGTGTAAGTAACTGTTGTTTTTGAGAAAGTGCCTCAATATTCCCAGGGTCAAACTTTAGTAAACGTTCAACATCTTTCAATTCTTTTGTTAAATCATTACTTCGTTTATTTACATCTTTTAAAGCATTCTGAATTCCTGTGGTTTCTCCGCCAATTTCAATCGTAATTCCTTTAATTTTCCCTGCCATTTTCTCACCCCTTTCTTAGAATGAATCGAAGTCTTTTTGATTTGCTTTTCTAACTTTTTCTTTGTCTGGATTCTCCATTTCAGCAAATTCAGCAATGTAATCAAAACAATCACCGATTGTCATATCTTCTAAATCCCAACTTGTTAGTTTCGCTTTATAACAAAGAGCAAGGAACGTATCAGTGGTTAATTCTTCATCACTGAAAGCTCCTTGCTCTCCATTACTTTTCCTTATTTTTTTTTTGCACCCATCGTACTTTGAATCATGTCCATAATTTCCGGAAGAATCTCAGAAATAGGGAACTCGTCAAAACCATCTAACCACGTAATTGGATCAGCAATTTCTGAGTTTGCTGCTTTCGCGTATAACCAAACTAGATCATAAACAACCTCAAAATCTACTTTACTTAAATCTGCATTCGCTAAATTAATAGTGGCGCCAGCTTGAGGATTTGAAGGAGCAATAACACCTAATTTGAGCATATCCGCAAATAAATCACGTCTAAATTGTGCTTTATACTTTTTAACCGTTGCCGCTGTACTTTTTAATCTGACTTGTTTCCCGTCTATTGTAATTGTCTTTTCCATTTACTATTACGCTCCTTTTGGTGCTGCTGCTTTTTTTACATACACTTCTTTGTACCAGTTGTTATAAATTTCTTGAGTTGTTTTAGAAGTTGTTTTTGTTTTAACCATTGGTCTTCCACCAGGTGCTAACACCATTGGACTAGAAACAAACTTCAATTCATTTGTATTTGGTTCAGCAGAATTTGTCTTTGTTTTAGATGCAATTGTTGGACGACTCGCTGCACAGTTATACATAACATGTCGAGTCGCATTTACATCGCCATCGAATTCAAATAGTAATGCAAATGGTTTCCCTTTAGCATCAGCTAATTCATTTAATACACCGTCAGTTTCATCTAATTGCTCTCCTAATGCATCAATAGCGAATTGTTCTGGGATAGTAGCGATGTTCAATGTTCCATCGTAGCCTTGGTTATTACTTGCTGCGTAATAAAGCATGTCATCCGCATAGAATTCAATTAAATCACCGCGCGGCTCAAATGTTAGTTCCACCCCACCAGGTAATGGGATTGGCGTACCAAACTTCACTAAAAAATCTTGAATATCAATTGGGACATAATGTACATTCTTCAAACCAAACGTCACTTTATTTTCTTTAGTCATTTATATCAACCTCGTTTCATATATTTTCTGATACATATTTTCAGATTCAATAATCCCTTCAATCGGTGTGTCATAAGGAATCTCATGATTGTCTAGGACTTTTTCAAGTTTGGCTTCTGCAACTAAATTTTTTCTAGTTGTGTAAAGTTCAATATTTACATCATTTATTTTGTGATATACCTTGTTATCTGCCATTAGGTTTGCTGAGCCATCCGCAAGAAAACAAATATACGGCGGACTTGGTATAGGATTACCTGGCGTTACTGTGAAATTCGAATAAGCCACAGGATAACCTGTAGCTTCAAGAATCTTTGTTAATTCACCTAATGTCATTGTTGGATCGCCCTTTCAACAAGTTCTGTAAATTCATTTATCGCTTTTTCTTCTGCTGGAGCGATATGAACTTTAGCTGGTACCCGTCCACCACCAACCTTCGCATGCCCTTTTTCTAATAGGTGTGTTAATTGCGGTTTCAATGCATTATGAACAATAATTGCATTGCCTTCCTTCTTTTTTCTCCATCCTTTGGCATATTTACGTGTATCTTTACGTGTACTTTTAGGACTTTTCTGTTTCAGTTCACTTACTAGATCATTAGCTACTTTTTCTTTTGCTTCTTCCATATCTTCTTCTACAATATGGGCATATCTTTGTAATTCTCTAGCGATTTCACTCGCCCAATCATCTACACTAGCCACCAGATCTCACCTCGCAATATAGTTCGATCCTTTCGTCATCCCGTTCATATGTGCGGTAAATGCTATACTCTTTTTCACAATACTTCACTTTTTGTTCCTCACGGTAATCCAATGTATAAACAATTAATAGACATTTTGGCTTAAACCCATTTTGACCAGCCTTGAAAAACTCATCTTGAGAAATACTTTTTTTCTCGCAAAATACTTGTCTCGTAAAATCTTCTGAAACCTCTACCTGGTTCAACTCATCTTTGTTAGTTATTACAATTGGAAAATATAAAATATCGTTCATTTATAATCACCCGCTAAAGTAAGATGATTCTTAAGCATGTTATATGATAATCGAAATCGCTCTGCTTCCTTAGCATCTGGAATAAAATTAGCTTTTGCATACATGATTATTGCTCGTTTGATTAACGGATCTGTATCATCATTTGTTTTGAAACCAGAAACACCAGATAACTTTAAATCAGTTCGGGCCGCTTCAATCAAATCATCAATTTCATCATCTAAAGCATTATGCGAAACACGTAATGCCTTTTTTACTACTTTAAGCATCATGATTATTCACCAACTGGTTCAAGTTCTTCTAACGCTTTAAGTGCTGCTTCTTTCCCTTTAACCTTTCCTCCATTAGGGAGTTCGTAATATCCTCCGCCAACATGGACAATTTCAGGAACAACTGGTTTATAGTCACCAACTGGTTCAGTTTCTAAGAACCCTTCTTTCTGTAAGAACTCTACTCTTTCTTGATCATCCGTTTTATATGATTCTCCAACACTATAATGCACATAGGAGAACTTATCACGAAATGCTATAATTACTTTGAATTCTTGCATTTTCTTTTCAGACATAAAAAATACCTCCTTATTTCAAATGAAAAAGCGGCTATTAAACAGTCGCCGCTTTCTTAACACGTAAGAATCCATTTTTAGAAATTACGTTACCACCTGCAAATACTGAACCTCTATGAGCAATCATACCTTGCTTGAATTTGAAGTCAGTTGAACGTTGTACATCCATATCAGAAAAGATAGTAAGTTGGTAGTTTGATAACGGACCATAAGCCATGTTGAACTGACCAGCTGTTGTTGCTGCATCGGATACTGCTTTACATGCACTATTGATAATAAATGGTACACCATCAATTGTTCCGGAGTTACCGCTTGATACAACGTTATATACCTTTTTACCATCAGATGTACGAAGTTTAGCAAACGATTTTAAATCCTTTTTATTCAAAATTAATACGGCTGCATCTTCAACATCTTCATCGCCACCATAGCTATAGATGATGTCGTCTAATGTAGAAGCATCAATTTTAGAAATTTCTAAGTCTGTTGTTGGGTCGATTGCTTTTGCCGCAGTCGAGAAAATACCAATAAGTCGATTCGTTGCACCTGTTCCGATTAGGATTTCACGAGTGATTTTCTTGCGTGTCGCAACTATGATACCTTTCATTACTTCACCATCATAATCAGCTGCAGGTAATTTTTGAAGTTCTTCAGTGTCTTCGGAATAAGCAGTGATTTTCGCTTTAGTAATATCAGCATATCCAAACTTCGTCTCAGCATTAGCGTAATCATTTCCTTCAGTTGTATAATCACCTTCACCATAGCTTTCAAGATACGGTTGTTGGTAGCTTTCTCCGCCTTTTAATGTTTTTGTAGATACACGATCAATCAGTGTAGAAACTTCATTGAAAGTAGGTCGGATATCTGAAGCTGTATGTTTCGGAAGTACTACATTTCCACTCCCTACAGTAACAGCACGATTTTCCATCAATGCTTGTCCGCGTTTTTCTGATGTTTCTAACTCTAAATCTTGTTGTGGTGGCTCATTGTTAAACGTTTCAACTACTGTACGTGTTTCTGAATCAGCATTGTTATTAATAACCTCTGCTTCTTTCAATAAGCGCTGACGAGTTTCAATTTGTTTTTGCGCTTCGTCAAGTTCACGTAATTCAGTTTCCAATGCTGCTAAATCTACCTCTTGATCACTTTGTAGTAAAGTGCGAATTTCTGTTTTTCTAGTTAAAATTTCTTGTAATGTTTTCAAATGAATCTCTCCCTTATAAGTAAGTTTTTAAAATTAGTTTTTGTCGTAAGTCTTTTTGATTACGTGCATCTACAAATTGTTTATATGGATCATGACTTCTAACTATTACTTGTGAGTCTGGATAGGCCGGAAATGCAACAGGGCTAATTTCAACTAATTTCGCTTTCGTAACACTACGCACAATATTATCCGGATTAGACTCATCCCACTCTTCTTTCACCATTTGGAAGCCGAAAGAAACGCCGTCAACATCACCGCGTTTAATCGTTTTATACGTATCATCACCAAGTGTTGTATCTGCCAAATCTAATTCAAATCGAAGTCCAATTTCATCTTCAAACAATCGAAGAGTTCCATTCTTAGTTCTACCTAAAACTTGAGAGTAATCATGGCTCCATAACGCTAATTGGTCATCTTGTGTTAAAGAATCTGTAAAAGATCCGCGCTTGAATTGTTCTTTAAATCTTCTCCAATAACCCATTGTCACAGACTTCATTTCCCATTTAACTGCATAACCAATTATTGTTCGAAGCCCCCCTTCAATTTCTCTGATTTCCATTTCACTACTCAGTAGTTCCCTCTTTTCCGTTTGGTTCATTATTATCACCTCCTTCATCGGTGACCTTACCTTCCTTAACTAAGGCTGTATCTAACCTTCTGATTGGTTTATCTCCACCCTCAATTGGGCCAAGTGAAAGAATCGCTCTCCATTCGTTCGGCGTTAACGAACCTCTGTCTACCATTTGAACAAGATTCATTTTTGTACTCATAGAAGCGTATTGAAGAGAAGAAGATTCAAAGATGATTTTGTTCCCAAATCCTCTTTCTTTACGTGAAAAAAGCTTCCTGGTGTATTCTCCAGCAAGCTGCATCGCAAATGGTTCTATTTCTGATTCATAATAGGCATTCCACTCGTCTTCATTGTATTTACTTTGTATAATCTTATCGTTTGTATTGAAGAAATTATAAATACGCTGTACAGTTTCTTGCATTTGCTTTGAATCTGGGACAAACGCTTCCGGTTTTACTTGTTCTAAATCATAACGTGGATCAGAAGAAGCCGCACCGCCATCATTTGCGATATTTAAATAGTTATTAACAAAGTTTTTAACCTGCATGTCGATATCTTCTTGCTTCAATACTGATTTGAATTTTAAAATCCACTTTACTACAGCGCTGTTTTTAATCGCTTTAACAATACCTTGATCAGTAGTCGTTACAATCTCCATCAATTGTGACAAAGCTTTACCAGGATGTTCTCCAAAAAAATCATTTTCATTAAAATCTTTACGCAAATGAATTACATCAGTATATGGAACAGTCATTTGTTTTCCATTTTTAAAGTAAAACTTCAAAAAGATATCTCCATATGTCCCTTCAACAACTTCAACTGTCGTGCAAGGTATTGGATATATCTCAGAAGCATAACCTAAGTCATCTCGTTTAATATAAGCAAAAGCATTATGATTCAGTTCTAATTGATTTGTCATTTTTTCTTGGAACATTTGACCTGTCATCAATGGGTTAGGTTCTTCTAATAAAAATCTAATGTATGGATCTGGATTAACTTTAAACTCTGTTTTACTATCCCTGATGTGCTTGGCAACTAACTTCCCAACAGCTTTTGCCTTAGGTCGTATACAAGCTCTAATAATGTCACTCTGAAAAATATCTCCATTCCAAGAAAAGAAACCACCGCCATTATCACTAATCATTTCATAACGATTATAACTTTTCGTAGCTGAAGTTGTTTTTTTTCCAAATATCTTATCGAATAACCCCAATTTCTCACCTCCTTCTTAAATCATGTTGAGATAATCATTTCTCTTTTCTTGAAGGATTACATAAGCGTTTAAAAGTGCTGCTGTTCCATCAATACGGCGGCGCTGATTCTTTGTTTTATTCGGTTGTATGTTTAAGTTCTTATCAATATCAATTGCTGTATTAGAAAGACACCATTTATCAATTGGATTATTGTTGTAATTCACTAATTTCGATTCCAAATCAGCTCCTAATAATTTCATAGGGCTAGATAAAGTTTGTTTACCTTGTGCAACTGGAACCATAGCTTCTTTACCGAAATATCCTTCCATTTCTTCAACCCAATATTTTGCTGACCATCTATCATAGCCAATCCAAGGAAGATAAATTCTGTATTCATCCCTGATTTCTAAGAACCATTCTGTCACATATTTATAATGAACTGAATTACCTGGCGTAGTTCTTAACAACCCTTGTTCATACCATAAATCATAAGGTATTTTATCTTCTTTACTTCTTTGTTCTAATAAATCTTCAGGGAGCCAGTACATCTGCTTAACATAAATATGAGGATCATCTGGAACCATAAAAATAACCTTCGCTGCTGTTAAATCGGTAGTTGAAGATAAGTCGGAACCACCAATTCCATAGGAAGGTTTTAATTCTGCAATATCAAACGTTGCAGTGTTATTTAATTGTTCGAATGTTAACCATGCTTCTGTTGAAGTTTCTCTAATATTAAAATCTTTTGTGAGTAAGTTTTTAACAAGCATAGCATTTGCTTTCGCTTTTTCTACTTTACTTCTTAATTGATCTAAGTTTTTGATTGTACCAAGTCCCGGATTCGCTTTCTTCCAACATGACTCTTCTGTCCATTCTTCACGTTTATCTAATTCATAAATAATAGGAAGAACTCGTTCATCTTTATAGCCATCAGGATCATCATAACCGTTGATAATGCGTTCAGCTTCTTCATACTTAATATCAAAAATACCTTCTCGAACTGTACCAGCAGTTGTTGTAATAATTGATATCGGTTGTTCACGAGCCGTCATACCGTCAACAATAACATCATAAAGATTCTTATCTTCAATAGCATGTAGTTCATCTATTAATGAACAATGCACGTTAAGTCCATCAAGTGTATTTGAATCACTTGAAAGAGGTTTGAAAGAACCATCGTTAAAATCTGAAATCATTTCAGCTACTAACGTACGAATTCTTTTAGAAAGAACCGGTGATTTTTTCACCATTCTCTTTGCTTCAGACCAAATAATTTTAGCCTGGTCTTTTTTAGTTGCTGCCGATACAATTTCGGGTCCTGGTTCATTATCAGCAACCATTAAATAAAGAGCAATTGCAGAGCCCCAAGCTGATTTTCCGTTTTTGCGGGCAACAATTAACATAAACTCACGGTATTTTCTTATACCATCTATTTTATGAACAAACCCAAATAAAGCAGCCGTCATAGCTTTTTGCCACAGTTCTAATAAGAATGGTTTGCCACCCATTTTACCTTTACTGTGTTTGCAAAAGTTCTCAACAAATTCAATTGCATGATTTGCACGTTTGGCGTTATATTCCCATTCAATTTTTGTACTGCTAATATCTGTGACGAGTTTTTTATAAACTCGTCTAACTTTATCCGACACAATTTCCTGTCCTGTTTTTATTTTGTACCAGTAATCTAGAATTGGATTATACGATAAAGGATACTCAATCACACTTATTTACAAACCCATCAAATCCGTCATCTTGTTCTTTGGGTTCAGGTATTTTTTTAGGAATATAATCGCCTAATTGTTTCATGATAGTTTGATAACTTTTGTTCATCGCTATGTATCTTCTTGCTACTGGTCTTTCTCTTTCATAAGGTTCTTGATTTTCAGATTGCGAGAACATTTCATCATACCCATTCTCATCAAGATCTTTACGGATATCTTCTAGTCGAACACGTAAATCTGCCGCTTCAACAATTAACCCTTCTACAACCATGAGAGTATCTTTTGGCATCTCTTTATAAATCCTTTTAAGTCTGTTTACTTCTTTTTTAACTCGTTCTTCTTTTTTTAGCTCCTTCTTTATCGCCATCGACTACACCTCACTTTTTTGTTTTTGGGTAGGGGGGTCACGTGAAATAACCTGTGTGTTACACGAATCTCCCCATTCGGTCCCCCTATGAACCCTTTGTTTATTTTTGAAAAGGGGGGATTGGTTCTTTTTGTTTTTGATTCTTTTCTACTATTTATCCTTTAGTTAACGGTTTGCCATTACACTGTATCCTATTCCCTCCTAATCAAATCACCATGCTGATCAAACATTACATCTTCTCTAATTAATACAGCTTTACCAAACGTCTTAGTGTTATGGCAAGGTAAGCATAAGTATTGTAGGTTCTCATGGTTCAATGTGATATTTGGATTGTCTATACTGTCAGGTGTTATCTCAACAATATGGTCAACGATATATCCAGGTCCTTCTTTACAATGCTCACACAAACCAGCTAACGTTGTAGCAATGTATGATTCTCTGCACTTCTCCCATGCTGTAGACTTATAGAATTTCTTTGCGTATTCTTTTGCCATTCACCCACCTCACGATAATCTCTTTTATAAAATAAAAAAAACATCCATTCAGGATGTTTTCTCTACTACTATAAATAACTTTCTTCCATTTTCTTTAACTGTAACCAATGGGTATTTAGTTTCCCGTTAGATACATCATCGGAAACAATCATCAACTTTTGCTCTTCACTAATTTCATGAATAAAATCATTTCCTATATCCAATAGCCATTGGTTAATATCAACGCCTATCAAACCACAATCTGCAGCAACTTGTGCAGTAGTTGATACTCCTAACACAAGAATCAATTCTTTATCTTTAGTGAAGCTAATTGCGTCATAACTCCCTAATCTAGGGTACTCACAAACCGTTAGATTCTCATCACTATAAATAATCTTATTCATTATCTTCTCCCCACCTTTCACCCATTAAAGATTTCATCTATTTAAGAGAATGCCGTAAATGCGGCATGAAGAAAAGTATCTAGCCCCGAATCGGGCTTTTTTCTTTATAAAATAAAAAGCAGCGAATTCGCTACTTTTATTTGTTCCAATCTTTAAAATCAGGGTATTTACTATACTCTTTCCTAATAACATCTTCATGCCAATCATCTTTCGTATCTGGTCTTGATGTTTTGTTATTGTATTCATTGACATCGCCATTACTATTGAACCATTCTTTATTTCTGTGGACATAGCGGTAAATAAATTGTCTAGCTTCTTTTAATGAGTTAAATTCTCCAAAGTATGTTTTTTGATTTATTCCTACCGCATAGCCATTTACAAAGTAAGTTGTCCCACTTTCTCCATGCGTTTCAAAAAAAGGTCTTTTTGACTCTTCTATTTTTCTCACATCAACATCCCCCTTTTCAATTCACTTTTTATCTATAATATAGAATAAAAAAGCTACTTTTGAAAAGTTTCATATTTTATTTAAAATTAAATGTAATAAAATACAAATCTCATACATCACAGTTTTTTCGTTCACTGAGTTCGTTTGTTTTGTACAAAATAAAAAGCACCTATTTTTAGGCGCTTACAACATTATTATTCACTTCTTTAATTTCCTGTCCTATATCCTGTTTTTTCTTTAATTCTATACATCTTTTGATTATTTTGTAATAAAAAAATCTTTTTTTCATGGCTCTATTATGGCTCCAAACGGTATACATAC
This sequence comes from Bacillus sp. 16GRE42, assembly GCF_019837435.1. Classification (NCBI taxonomy): domain Bacteria; kingdom Bacillati; phylum Bacillota; class Bacilli; order Caryophanales; family Bacillaceae; genus Bacillus; species Bacillus sp. 16GRE42. Next base: position 133,094 of record NZ_JADAXF010000001.1, on the reverse strand, counting down.
ACATAGCACTAATAACAAACAACAATGGGTAAAAAATAAATGTTGCAACCTGATTTAATGAAATATCAAAGGATTCATTATATACCTTTTGCATTTCATTAATTGCATTTTCTTTGTTCTCACTAATATCAATAACAGATTTCCCAAATACATTAAACAAAGTCTGAACATATGTATTATAGAAAGTAAAAATAGCTACTGTTGTACCCACAAGAATTGAACTCCATATACTCAATGTCGTTTGTTTAAAGCCAGATTGCTTATACATATCTGTCTCTATTTCTAGACTATCCTCTAAAAGAAATAACTCTTCTTCCGAATGATCTTGCGTTGCTTTTTCAATAAATTCTTCACATTGTTTAAAAGTAATGTTTTTAACAGTACTCTTTTCACCACAATATTCTTTTAATTTCCCATCCATATAATGAGTAACATTTGTGAATTTAGGATCTTTTCTAACATACATCTAATCATCCTTCTCTTATATCTGATTATAAATATAATATCATATACAAGTTCAGATTGTTAATACCTATTAAAATTATTTTACAAAGGTTATTAGTTTGTAGTTTGAAATTCTTCCATACATCCGTCCTCCAATAATACCACCTCACGTTCGAATTTGTTTTGCGCAAAAGAAAAAGCACTCTAAATGAGCACTTTACCTTTCTTACTTATTAAAGTATTTATTATATTTTTTATTATCTATCTTTTGAGCTGCTTTTTTGTAAATTTGCTCCATTTTCTCATCATCAATCTCTTCACCTTTTTTATTCTCTTCTTTTACTCTTTTCCATTCTGACTTAAGTACTACTTGAAATAAATAACCTAAGTCTTGAGCTAATTCTTTCATCTGAACAGAATTAAACTCAGAAATATTACCTCTACGTAATTGACGATTAATTGTTCCCTGCAATTTCCTTATTTCTTTACTAACAGGTTCTGTTGGATTTAATAAAAAATAAACATTATTACCTATATATGTAAGTTCGTAATATCTCTCTCTCATTAAGCTATCATCAACATCACCTTTACCATGTTTCAATTTGTTCATATCGTTCATTTGAATGTTTGAAATCTTGACGTACTCGCTAAATTTATCCCTCATTGTATTTATCCATTTTACTCTCTCGGTGCTAATGGCATCTATATACCTTCTTTGCTCTAAAGCTTTAAGATTTTTCTCGCCTAATTCTTTTGTAAGTTTACGTGTTTGTTCATCCATTTCTTTTTTTAAATCATTAGTATTATTCACATTTTTACGTGTATTATGGACAGTATATAAAACGCCTACTAAAGAAAGAACACCTACCCATAATTTAACATCAATTCCACTTAAAATCTTTTGAATTTCACTAACAATCTCTATAATTTTACTAATAACTTCTATACTTGATTGTATATCCATGCTTCCTCTCATCCTTCATTGTTTTTGATACACATAATTATAACGCATCACGAAATCATTATATAGTACTAAATAATTATTAAATGAGAGGTGTTTATATTTCTTATTGAACCAACTATAAAAATACCATGCTCAATAAGAAACACAAAAGCCACGATACTAACGCATCGCGGCTGAATCTATAATATAATTGGTCTTTTCGTCCTTTTCGCGGATTCTTACCGCCCTCGCCCGTTCTCCGGTAACGTTTTGATAAAGGGGCTATGATCATTGATTATGAGCGCATAGATACGTTATCCCCGCACTATTCTTTTTTCAAAGAACTGTATAGGTATAGCGTAATATTGATTCTGTTTTGAAAAACCCCCAATAATATCCCTTTTTTATCGGAGATCACCACTTCTTATACCCTTCCTTTCGAACTGCTTACTAATAAAATAGCGTTTTTATTTAATTTTATTAACAAAAATACTACAAGCTCTATTAACCTTGTATTTTCATATTCCATTCACAATTCACATTTATTAGTAAAGGGTTGAAATATTGGAGGTGGATTATGTCAAATGAAAGTCCATTTAATTCGCATGAAAGCTTACAAGGAGCTGCACTAGACCCAAGTTTAATTGGACCCACGTTACCAGCTGTCCCACCATTCACATTTCCAACTGGGCCGACCGGAAATACTGGACCGACTGGTGTCACTGGGCCGACCGGACCCACTGGTCCACCCGATGGACCGACTGGTGATATCGGACCGACTGGTGATATCGGACCGACTGGTGATACCGGGCCGACTGGTGATATCGGACCGACTGGTGATACCGGGCCGACTGGTGATATCGGACCGACTGGTGATACTGGGCCGACTGGTGATATCGGACCGACTGGTGATACTGGGCCGACTGGTGATATCGGACCGACTGGTGATACTGGGCCGATTGGTAATACTGGGCCGACTGGTGATACTGGGCCGATTGGTGATACTGGGCCGACTGGTGATACTGGGCCGACTGGTGATACTGGGTCGACTGGTGATACCGGACCGACTGGTGATACTGGGCCAACTGGTGATACTGGGTCGACTGGTGATACTGGGCCGACTGGTGATACTGGGCCGACTGGTGATACTGGGCCGACTGGTATTACTGGACCAACCGGACCGACCGCTCCACCACTAATTTGTGATGTAGCTGGCAGCATTGGAGAATGCAACTTTGAAGGAAGCCCTGTAGAGAATGGTGATTGTTCATTCGCAGAAGGATGTGGTACGACTGCTAATGGAGATTGCTCTCACGCGGAAGGATGTGGTACTGAAGCAAACGGAGTTTGTTCTCATGCGGAAGGTTGTTGCTCGATTGCTAATGGAGATTGCTCTCACGCTGAAGGAGGTGAAACTGTAGCAACTGGCGATGCCTCTCACTCGGAAGGACAATTAACTAGAGCAAATGGTGTTGCCTCGCATGCAGAAGGACGTGGCACTCTAGCAAGTTCTGTCGCAGCGCATGCTGAAGGTTTACTCACTCAAGCAAACGGAGAGGCTTCTCATGCAGAAGGTTTTGGAAATATAGCAAGCGGAACTGCTTCTCATGTAGAGGGTGGCGCTCAAGATCCAGCTGGTAACGATGCTCCCAATCTAGCTAGTGGTTCTAGTGCTCATGCTGAAGGAGTTGGAACAATAGCCAGTGGATTTGCTTCTCATGCTGAAGGTGGAACCTCTGATATTACTATCATGCCAGGTTCACAAGCATTAGGAGATTTCTCTCATGCAGAAGGTGTAAGTACAATAGCCAGTGGATTTGTTTCCCATGCGGAAGGATTCCACACAACTGCCAGTGGAGATGATTCGCATGCGGAAGGTGTAAACACAACTGCTAGTGTATTTGCTTCCCATGCAGAAGGAATTCAAACAACTGCCAGTGGGCAGGGTTCTCATGCCCAAGGTCAAGATACAATTGCTAGTGGGGTTGTATCACATGCGGAAGGGATAAACACAATTGCCGGTGGATTTGCTTCCCATTCAGAAGGTGTTCTTACAAATGCTAGTGGAGATTTTTCACATGCGGAAGGAAATGCTACAACTGCTAGTGGCACTACTTCTCATGCAGAAGGTCAAAATACAATAGCAAGTGGAAATTTCTCACATGCGGAAGGAAATGCTACAACTGCTAGTGGCACTAGCTCGCATGCGGAAGGGATTAATACAAATGCAACGGGATTTTTCTCACATGCAGAGGGAATTCAAACAACTGCCAATGGAAATGGTTCTCATGCCCAAGGAAATGGTACAACTGCTAGTGGAAGTGCTTCTCATGCAGAAGGTATCTTTACAGCTGCCAGTGGAAATGGTTCTCATGCCCAAGGTCAGAATACAATAGCAAGTGGAGATGGTTCTCATGCAGAAGGATTTTCTACAATAGCAAGTGGAGGTGGTTCTCATGCAGAAGGAAGTGCTACAACTGCTAGCGGGGCCCTTTCACATGCGGAAGGAAATGTTACAACTGCTAGTGGAATCGCTTCTCATGCAGAAGGTCAGAATACCGTAGCAATTGGGCATATCTCACATGCGGAAGGAAGTCAAACAACTGCCAGTGGCTTTGCTTCCCATTCAGAAGGAGGCGGTACAAATGCAACGGGATTTTTCTCGCATGCAGAAGGAATTCAAACAACTGCTAGTGGCACTAGCTCGCATGCAGAAGGAGAAAATACTACCACTGCAGGATTTCAAAATGCCCATATAATGGGACGCTTTGGTGATGCGACAGAGCCCAATTCATGGTTTATCGGAAACGGCACAACGAGTATTTTAAGAGGTTTAGGAGCCAAATGGTTGGCAAGCGATGGTGAGATGTATATTGACGGTGCTACTTATAACACAGGTGGAGCAGATGTTGCCGAGATGTTTGAAACAATCGATGGAAATATCATAGATGTCGGTTACTTTGTCACATTAGAAGGAGAGAAAATTAGAGTAGCTACTTCAACAGATGACTTTATTTTAGGAATAAGCAGTGCAACTCCTAGCTTACTTGGGAATAGTGCGGGTTTAAGCTGGCATGGTCGTTATATACTTGATGAATGGGGACGTAGAATCTATCATGAAGTGACAATCCCAGCAAAAAAAAATCAGGATGGGACTGAAATTACCCCTGAGCACTCGGAAATACAACCGGTTATAAACCCAGAATGGAATTCAAAACATGAGTACATCCCAAGAAAAAAACGACCTGAATGGGTGCCAATAGGATTAATTGGAAAGATTCTAGTAAGAGATGATGGTACATGTCAAGTAAATGGATATTGTCATCCAAATAACGAAGGAGTTGCAACAGTTGCAAATAATGGATACAGAGTAATGAAACGTACAGGACCAAATCAAATTTTGGTGTTATTTCGCTAAAATATAAATACTGTCTTAAATGTGCAAAAACAAACAAAATTATTTATCCTTAACAAATAAGCCCTGCCATTAGGCAGAGCGAGTAAGATGGTTTACATGTATCATATAACAATCTATCTCAACAGCACAAAAAGCCATAACTTCATTTTCACTAGAATAAAACCGCGTTTATATAATCCCTAAAGCAGTAGCTATCAAACGGATAGCTACTTTTTTATTCTGATAAAAATTATCGCGTCTCATCATTAACTCGTTATAAACATATGAATCTTTCACTTTCTCATTCCCCAAATACTTCAATTCAATTATCTGACGTTGATCATTATCAAGAGCATATTTTAACGTCCGTTCCATTTGTTTAAAGCGTATCTCATGATTCTTATCATCACCTTTCATTTTAGGAAAAAGAACAACGTATCCAGCTTGCTTCTGTTCTTCTTGATTTTTCATCCGGACGCACAATGCTTTGTAGTTTTTCAGCTCCTTCACCACAAGTCTACGCATCTCCTTTTCATCGATGTCTTCAAAAAAAGACAATTGATTCATACGATACGGTTCCCCTCCGTTCGATCTACTCTGCTAAACTTTTACTTCATTTCCTTTTTACATTCTTCAAGAAAATCGATTACTTCTTGAGTCTGTGCTCTCGTTGAAAGTAATTCCATCACATTTCCTTCTGTGTTATATATACGGATCGTTCTTTCCTTTAACTCTATACCTAACATCCCATCATCGCCTAAAAGCTTTATGTTGTTCTCCATTCTCCTAACCTCGCTTTCTATTAGAAGGATTATTTTGTTAAAAAATCCATTCTAATTTATAAACACTAGCTTTTTCTTCTATTTACCATTAAAATTTAATAGAAATATTTCGATAACAAAGGAGCAACCTATGAAGCATAATATAACTCTACGGTACTTTATTTTTTCACTCATTTGTATCGGCTTATTCTTTTTATATCTTGAAGTATGGTCACCTAAAATGAATATACCTATAAATTCAGTATCTTTTCCTCTTTTATTTACTTTACTAGCCTTAACAATAGGAACTTTTTTTGTTATTTTGGTAAGATTCTCTAAGATAAATAATTGGAAAGCGATGATCCTACTAGCATTTTTCATTGTCTTTGTTTTTAGCACTTATTTTGTTTGTGGCATATAGAATAAGTTCAAATGAAAACCTTTAAATCTCCTTCTGAATAAAACTCAATATTACTTCAATACTGTAGACAACCCATTTCGATCCATATTCCATGATTAGAGCAGTTAGCCTTTGCTAGCTGCTCTTTTGTGATTCATCGTCACATTATGATGAAATGTTCATATATTATCTCGAAGCAAAAACCCTAATTTTCTTTTTAACATCTCACTTTTCCCTTAAAGAGCACTTTATTTAGTGCTCTTTTTGGTAATCTCGTAAAGTTCTATTGTTCCATTAAGAGGACCCGCACCTCTAATCGGGGCTTTTTTTATGTTTTCTACTCAAATAGCGTTTTTATTAAAAACTCTTCGTAGTTCAATAATTCACAATGAGTGTATTTATATTCTCTTTTCAGTTAAAATAAAAAGCATTCAAATAAACGTTTTAGAAAGGATTATAAATGACACAAATTATACTCTTTGACGGAGACTGCAACTTATGTAATCAAAGTGTTCAATTTATTATTAAAAGAGATTCTAAAGGATATTTTAAATTTGCATCACGCCAAAGTAACATAGGTATTCAGTTATTAAATCAATACAACATTAGCGAAACAATAGATAGCGTGGTATTAATTGATAATAATAAAGCTTATACAGAATCAGATGCCATACTGAATATTTGTAGGCACTTAAAAGGAAGTTGCAAATTATTTTTCATCCTTTTTATAATCCCAAAACCTATTCGGAACCTTTATTACAAAAAAATTGCAGAAAATAGATACAACTGGTTTGGCAAACAAAAACAATGTCTTATCCCTAATCCGGATATCAAAAAAAGATTTTTAGAGTAGTTAAAAATATAAATATTCCCATGAATCTCTCTTTGAGAGATTCTATTTTTTATTCAGCAAAATAAGAATTTTGTTCAGTTTCACTCTAGAAGTAAATTGTCATTTTTTCATTCAACCGAGTTCATAACATATTCTTTTCCTCCGATAAAATAATGATTAGGTGTCCCATTCGCATTTTATCCATTGGAAATAATACCTTTCACGTACTTACGTATTAGAAACTTCATATCTGCATCTTCTGCAACAGCAATTTTGTTCACTTTTTCGATACATTTATGAAACATTCACATGTTATCTTCATTATGTTCTATTCTTTTTGAAGAACCATGTGAGAATACCAAAACAAGAAGCCCTAGAGCCCTAACTCTAGGGTCTTTTTGTTTTTAAATAAGGATTTTGTTTAGTTTTATAACATCTCACTTGCGTAATATTTCAATTTATTAACAATAGGACATTTAATAATGTTAAAATATAGAAGTAGTTCATTTTATTACTAGGAGGGATCTCTATGTCCATGGGAACTTGGGCTGCAATTTTTATTGCTATATTTTGCGGAGTTATTTCTTCTAATAGCAAGTTGAAAAACTTCCGTAATAAAAATGGATAAACATCCCGCTGAAATGCTAGATATCTAGCATTTCAGCTACTAATCTATCCCAAATAACTATTTTATTGAATTTTTCAACTCATATTCCGCATATAATGTGCTAGGATGCTCCACGATATTATACAGTACTCCTCCTTTTTTAAATTCCCCAATTGCATACCACTACTGTAACAACTTCACTTGTTTCTTTAATCTTAACCGTTCCATCATCTTCAAAAAGATGTGTTTGATATCCCATTTTCGCAATTTCTTTTCATCATAAAATTCGAATGAATAGTTTTAAATTTGAATAACTTAGTGTTATAATGATAGAGATCGATAATCATATTTATCTATTTAAAGAAGAGTTCTCAACTTTCAGCCCCTAGACGCGTACCGTTAGGGGCTGATCTCTTTTCAAATAACGATTTTATTAAAATCCCCACTTGCCTCTTTTCTTTAATGACATGCTCCATAACTCCAAGTAAGGCATACAATATTAAAAATTTACACATAAAAAATCTGATTACAATTTTTTAGATTTTTCTTTTTCATGAGATATTCACCTACCTTATTGAGAGCGCATTTTTATATGTGCTCTTTTATTTATTAGTAAATAAGGATTTTATTTGACTTCAGGTCTTACATAAGACCGACTAGACACTAACATTTTTATGTAGTACAATTCCTATCAGAAAAATGTTAGGAGATTTACTTATGACTTTTGAAGATAACCGTCAATTAGGAATTCAACAAGGATGTATAGTTATAACAGATCAATCGCAATATCTTGTTGTTAAGAAGAATGAAAATTATTCTTTATTAAACATCGAAACTATGGAATGCATAAACTTTGAAGTTTCACTTGAACACCTTGAAGAAATGGTTCAAGTAGATTTAAAAGAAAAAATTCAAGATATCATTCCACCAGAGAATATTAAGATCGTCGCTCAAAACAGAATATAAAATGTATTTTCTAAGAGCACTTTCGTTAGTGCTCTTTTTTCATGAATAGTTTCAAATAACTATTTTGTTTAAATTTACCTTAATTCACATTGAGTTTTCTTAACATTCGAATTAATGACTGTATAATATAATTAAACTATTTGTATGAGAGGTGATTATTATGAACTGGAAACAAAAATACAATCCAAAGTATCTCTTTTACCGCATGTATAGCTATATTTATAAAGCCCTTGATGATATATCATGGTGCTTAAAATAATTTAGATTGTTATGAGTACACATTTTCTGTGTGCTCTTTTCACATTTCTATAAAATAACGCTTTTGTTTAATAAAAACCAATTAACTATAATTTGAAAAATCGGAAACATTTACTCAATGTTTTTTCTGAATACTCATGCTATTATTTATGTGCTGGTGTTCACCATCCCAAGAACTCAGTAATTTCATCCAAAGGCTCCACTCTCACCCTTTTGAGAGTGGAGCCTTTATTTATAAGGTTTATCCTCAATATTTATTTTTATAAAATTCAAATTTGATATTTATCAAAATCTTCAACACATGTAAAATTTTCGTAAAGATTGCTATGACTCAGCCTATCCACCCCAGAAACGTTATATAATGAATTTGCAAACACCTGGTTTGCACATAAGTACCTTTCTGTACGACATAACTCTTTTGCTAGGAGAAATCCTAGCCTTTTTTGATTTCTCTCATATCAGTGGGCCCTTTCCAAAGACCTAGTTGTTTCCATTGTTTTTTCTTTTTTTCGACATACGAGGGGCTAAGATCATACATAATACCAATATCCTTATCCGGTATACCTTGTATATTTAAATTCCTAACAACCTCAGGTGTTAAACCACTCGGCGCTTCCCTTCTTGGCCCACCATTCTTTTTAGGCTGTGTATCCAAATATCTACCCAACTGGCGTAATTCTTCACCAGTCGGGCATGCTTTACATTCATTGACACTGAAACATTCGTTTGATGTACGATTGTAATAACAACGTCTGCATTTCTGTTCGATAATGTCACCAATTTGGTATGTGAGCTCTTTTCGTTCTTCCTTTGTCAGTTTCATACCATCCACCTACAAGACTACTTTGAGCGCCAAACCAAGCGCTTGCGCTCTACCTTGTAGTTCTAAACGATGCTCACGTTCTTTCGCAGCCGTTTCATTTGCAGCGCCAACTTGGATATGCATTTTCCGTAGGTCATGCTCTATTTCATGATTCTTTTCCGTAATTGCATTGAATTCGTTAAGTAATGTGTTGTAATCCTCATCACGAGATTGTAACTGATCTTGCATGAGTTTGAGTGCATCTTCCGCTTTCAAGCGTAATTTTGTTTCTGCGATATGTTCTTTTGCTAGTATGTCATTTGCTTTTTTGAGGTCCTCATACAGTTTCGATACTTCACGTAATTCTTTTTGCATCGCATCTTTTTCATCGAGAATCCCATTTAATCGGCCTTTCCAGAAAGCATCTAACGATTCTGTTTTCTCGACATGTTCAGTAGCTACAGATTTTAATTCTGACGGTTCAGATTTCGTTTTCTCAACGTTTTGAGGTTGTGGTGATGGTTTTGTGTTCTGAGGTTTCTTTGATTCTCCTACACGCTTACTAGGTGTTCCGTTTGCTTCACGTCTTTTTGAAATATGATAATACAAGTTTTTTTCGCTTACCCCAAGATAACTAGCGATTTTTACCCAAGTCCACTTTACTGAATCTGATTCACGTAATTTATTTGCCGTTGTACAAATTTGATCCCAATTTCTTTGTTCAGCCATATGTTCCGTTCTCCCCTCGAGTAGGCTTTCACCTAAGCTTTTTATATTTTTACCAACTTCACAGTTCTCTGAACACCACCGTGCTAGTGCATAATTGTTCCCAATCGATTTCGGAACGGTTTTACACCCTTTGCAATGTTCATCTTGTAAATTTAGAATCTTGAGTCGGATTTGACGTTTCTCAGCTTTGCTCAATCCATCACCCCATATGAGATTGAAAGGCAGGTAGTACAACGCAATTGTCATACTACCAACCTAATAAAAAACTAGTAATAACATCCAAAAATAGTTATATTTAAATTTAAGGAGGTATAACTTTATGAAAAATTTCATTTCTTTATTTGTAGGCGTAATAATTATTTATGGCATGTTTTTTTCCGAATACCATTTGAGCCCTAATACTGACGAAAGCTACAAAATTTTTTGGGTAGAATACAAATTTGAAGATTCCAAGGATGTCATAATAAAAGATAACCTAAGCTTCGTCGATGGCCTTCAAAATGGAACTACCTTATGGGGTAAATCTATTAAGAGTCTATTTGTAGGTGGTTGGGATTTATATGATTCCTTACGCTTATACGTATCCATGCTTAATACCAATTTTTTGCTTAAACTAGTTCTACATCTTGTAGTAATTATTGCTAGCTTTGTAATAGCATTTCTTGCAATGTTCGCAGCACTAATAGTATTTTTCTACAAACTTCTATTCTTTAAAGCTTCAATTAGTTATTACATGGGATTTTGCGTATCATTCTTCGGCATAATGGCATTATCACAATTTGCAGACGATTCCTCTTCTAAGAAAAGGACCTATGACAAAGCATCCTAATTCTTTTATGAGCTTAGCAGAGTCGTGCTAAGCTCATCTTATTCTTCAGCATTATCTTCCTTCGGTTTCTCTTCTGCCTTTGGCTGCCCTACTACTTCCAAAACGATTTCCTTTTTACCATCAGCTTTTAGGTTTACTTTCTTTACAGTTGGTTTGAATTCGATATATGACATATGATCCGCTCCCTTTATTTCGCTTTTTTAAGTTTTTTCTCTTCACGTTTTAATTTGTTGTACTCATCTAGTGTGATGAATCCGCCATATTTGATAACATGCTTTAAAAGAATGAGTTGTAAATGTGGGTATTTATATTCAAACATCTTCTTTTTCACCGCGAATGTTTCCGTAACCATACCCTTTATGTCTACAACTTCCACTTCACCATTTGGCAAATAGATCATGAAGTCAGCGATATATGTAATTGCCACAAACTTTTTACCGTTCTTTGTAAATGCTGGTTGCAATGTAAATCTTGGTTGTAATTCAAAGCTTGTAATTTCACCTGCAGCTTGACGTATTTTTAATCCAGAGTAATAATCGGCTTCTGCTTTACTATCGAATACATGGCCGTCTAGTTTAACTTTCTTGTTGTTATATTTACTCATTGTTTTTCTCTTTCGCTTCACTGATCAGTAAAGTGATTTCATAAACAACATTTATCAAACATTCCATGTTTCTTCACCCCTTGAATATTTTTCAAAAATCAATACATACTATTTTCAAGCCGCTTAATCCACGGCTGGTACTTCCTTCTCTTTACAGTAAGAGGCAGATTGGTTCATAACTTTTCTAATTCTTACTGTATATTTTTAAAAATATCGAAAATAATACCAACAAGCTGTTTGAACTAGCAGCTTCACTCTTCTCGTAATGGGAATGCAATATATCACAATTAGCTAACTCATTCGACTAACTGGCAGACAAACGAAAATGTTGTCTGCTTTTTGTATGGAATTTTTTATTTTACATATACTACTTTTGAGCCTGTTACCAATGTAAGCCATTTGGTGTTTTGAATTCCGACTAAGCTTTTTTGTTGCATAGATTATTACATCTTTGACAACACTGTTTTAAAGCGCGTTTTCTGGTTATTCGTAGTTCTAATCCAGAATAATTTTTCTCCTATAAAGGACGGCAGGTACGACTGCTCGTCCTTTTTTACTTATACCGCATACTCTCCCTTCTGGTAGTTTCGAACCACATTTCCCTCATCATCGTAGTAAGCAATTTCCCAATAGGGGTGGCAGTTATGCTTCTCAATTTCCCCATCGAACAAAACGAACAAATTAGTTTTCCAGTTTCCAACGATCGTACCCCACATGCCAGCTACGTTTACTCGCATACCTATGTAAGCGAAATGGAGATTGCGGTAATTCTGCATTTTCTTAAACGCTTTCGCTGCGCTATACATACGCCTAATATCAAAAACACCTTCGTTCTCGCACTTTACAAACTTCATGAATTCAACCATCGGCATCGTTAGAAACTTTGTTCTGAACTTCTGCCAGTACAGGAATCTTGCCTTTCCCTCGGTTTCTGCTACTACAAACTCTTCGTTTGGCCAATGTTCGAAAATGGTTGTGAGTTTGAATTTGTATAGAACCACCATTCTTCCACCTCCCCCTTAATTTGCAATCAACTTACGGAAAAGTTCTTCGTTTCTTGTGTCCAGTGCATGATCAATAAGTTGTGCTTTAGCGAGTTTTTCTAAATCATTAACTACCTGTGCTAGTTCCAATCTTTCAGTAAAAGGTAGATCTGTTTCATCAGATACTTCACCTTCTAATACCTCAATGAATAACGGATATCTGAATTTATCAGCGAAGTTTAATTCAATAAAAATTGCTTCTTTTAGATTAAAACGGATCTGATCAAAAGCTTTGTCTGGATCATCAGAAACTAAATTGTTTTTATAAAATTTAAATGGTACTGTTTTTGTGCATTGTGTAGACATAAACAACGAAATCGGTTTATCGAATTTAACCCGTTCTACAAAATGCACTCTTTTTAATGCCCCTTCATTTTTCAGTAAATACTCCAGAATCCAAAGGCACTCTCTCCATTTCATTTTGTAATGCTCTTTAAACCATTCAATAAACTCACGCTTTTTCTCAACCGACACGCTGCTCATGCAGTAACCCCCTTTTCCATCCTTCAAATTTTTCTATCCAAGCATCCCAATTTTCTTTTTGCTTTGCTGCTTGTTGCTCTGCTACCTCACAAGTACAACCTTCAATCGTTATCATCCCAGGATAAATTTCTTTTTGAACTACGCCAGTGTTACTGCATGACATGCACATTTTCTTCACTCCTTCTCACGATAATCTTCGCCTTCTACAGCGATTAAATAATGTTTACTCATTCCAAACAATCGACTCTTTGCTGCATAACCAATCTTTTCAGGTAATGTTTCATCATCTTCATTCGAGCTGTATAAAATCGCTAAATTATGACGATACCGATAATCAATGATTTGATAGTAGAGGTTCTCCTTCGCTTCCGACCATTTCGATTTTCCTAAGTCATCCCAGATGAGAACCTCTACTTTTTTTGCGTGGTTTAACAATCGATTAGATTCCTTTTTGTCATCGTTCATCATCTTCGCTGCAATCAGATCATCCATGAAAGTTCCGTCTGATATAAGTAGTACGCTATACCCTCGCTTCATAAGATACTTTGCTGCCGCTACTTGAAGATGTGTTTTACCGAGTCCAAAACTATTATGTTCTCTCTTCGCTTGCGCTCGCTTTGCTGCTTCTAATTGCTTAATTCGTAACTCTCCAAATGTTGCGATGAAGCCCAGGCTATTTTGTTTTGTATCCTTGATCTCTTTGAAGTTCTGTAGGTATTTACCCATCGTGCTATACAAAAGCTTTTGTTCTTCTGTTTCTCTTTTGTACGAATCAAACCGAGCATCTGTAAATTCTTCTGGAATCATCGCGTTCTTCAACCTGCGTTCCATTACTCGTTGCGCTTTGCACTCACAATCTTTTTGCATAGATACTCGCATACCGAATTCATTCACTTCTTCGTAAAAAACTACTTCTGAATCCTGACACTTTACACATCTATACTCGTTTAATGAAGCTTGGCATGTTGCGCTCTCGGCTTGCATTTTCTTCCTCATAGCTTCTGCTCGTACCATAACCGCTGCCAGTTCGTTTCCGACGTGTCGCATTTCCTACACCACCTCTTTGGTTTTTATAATCCTCATCAAGCTTGATTACATCTGCCAATGTTTTCACGTTACTTTTTTGCCAGTTGAATAAAATACCGCTAATGTATTTCCATCGTTTTGCGTTCTGATCAACTGCTCTATCAACAGCTTCCATAATGATTTGGCTACCTAATACATCACTAAACTCTCCCAAATCCTGCATTGCCGTTTCACTTAATGGAATGTTGTTCTGTAAAAGGTAGTTGTAACTTTTTTGAAATTCTTCATCAATCAAAGGATGCTTATCTACATCATCATTTTTATCTGTAGTAGTCTCTGTAGTAATCTCTGGTAATGGCCTGTCCATATTGCCCCGTCCACCAGACCATTTTGCTCTGGTGGTCTGGTCAAAATGATCACACGTCTGGTCATTTTGACCTGTCGTGTTATTTTCGATATTTTGAAGCACTTCATAATCAATGCGATACCATTTGGTGTTATCGATTTTAAGCTTGTTGTATTTCCCAACTATAATTAAGTGCTGACCTTCTAGCTTTTTTATCGTTCTTTTTATCGTACTTTCAGACCAAAACGGAAATTGCTTTTGCCACTCTTCATAAGTGTTATAGACCCACCGAAACCCATCTCTCACGTTTTTACTTTTTTCAAGCCAATAATGAAGTTGCTGAAGAATGATCGCTTCATTTAAACCAATAGCTGCAGCTAACTTCGGTAAAATAACTAAAGGTTCATCATCTAACAGAAGCTTACTCATTCACTTACCCCCTTGTGCAAATCGCGATGTAACACCCATTTTCCTTAATAACTTTCTCTATTCGATAACCTGGATATCCAGTTTGTATATAGCGTGCAATAGACTGTTTTAAATCATCTTTTGATTGTGCCCTCTCCCACAATTTGCGAGAGAGTAGCACCTTTGACTTGTTATTCACCTTCAATCACGAATTCTGCCTGGCCATTCCCTTCGGCTGATTGATCTGCTTCAATTGAATCAGCTTCGATGAATTCTGGTTCTTCTGTAATATCTTTACGAACAACTTCATCATGCTGCGCTTGTGACTGAACTTCAATGCTAATTGGTAAGTATTTAAACATGTAACGAACCACTGTTTTCTTTGCCATTTCCTCATAATCTGTTTTCCAAGGGCTATAGTTGGAATTCACTGAAGCTGAACGCCCTCTACGTTTTTCAATTTCACTCTT
The DNA here is from genome assembly GCF_019837435.1 of Bacillus sp. 16GRE42. NCBI lineage: Bacteria > Bacillati > Bacillota > Bacilli > Caryophanales > Bacillaceae > Bacillus > Bacillus sp. 16GRE42. Next base: position 117,746 of record NZ_JADAXF010000001.1, on the reverse strand, counting down.
TGGCATAAATTCCATTTGATGCCCACCATCTTTGAAATGTGCGACTGCATACGCCCCGATAAACTCACCACGATCACAAAATGATGGTTTGTGCTTCAGTTGAGGGTGCAAACCTAACTCGTATTCAAACTCATCATTTTCGTACACTGCATGAGCGTAAATGCTTTGAATATGGCCTGAACGTCTTGCTAAATCAATCATTCCTTTATATCCGATAATGAAAGTCGCTTCACTCTTATACGGTAAGATGTAGCAATGTCCTAGTAACCCAGGTTCAAGTCCTAACTGTACGGCTTGCATAACAGCTCCCATAAGCGATGGTACTTTGCATTCAAGTAACTTTGGATTTGTTCGAATCGTTGTTAATGCAATTCGGCTCATACGATCCATACTCATATGCTTTGGTAATACTTCCGCAAAACGTGGAGCCATCTTTTTCATGTACGCTTCTACTGTTTGTTCAGGCGTTACTGGAGCGCTTGCTTTACGACCTGCTAATTGATTTTTAACTTTTTCATTAGTTGCCATTATTTATTTCCTCCCTTATTTAACCGTGAATTTTCTTGATTTAGAGTCTTTAACATATTGTTCAAACAAATCAGGGTGTTCCGCTTTAAACCGCTTGCTATCAAAACGATTTGTAATGTATGACTTCCAAAAAACTTTGTAGTTCTCAGTTCCGCCAGCTTCATTGGTACCGAGTTTTGCTTTAATTTTGTTTTCGTACTCTGCCTTTTGCTCTTGCAGCACTTTAATCTCTCTATCCACTTGATCACGAGCTTCAATGAGAATTTCTTCTTGCTTGCCTAAACTTACAAAGCTATCTGTAATGGATTCTGGATATAAATGTTTAAGTAATTCTGTTGATGCATCCGAACCGTCAAACATCGGTGGCTCGTTCTTCTCAACGTTGTTGAGCCAAAAGTCTTTTTCAATATCGATAAGGTATTGAATCAGTTCCTCATCACGTTCAATTTTTTTATGAACAAATTTGTTACCACCGATGAGTACCGCAATCCACCATGCTTCATAGCCAGTTACGGCCATATAATGTTGACACTGTAAGAGATAAGCAGCTGGAACTTCTTCGTCTTCCCACTCTTTTTTCAAATATTCCGACGCTGTTTTGCATTCGAGTCCAATCTTCTCACCAATAATTAAACGGTCTACGTTTGCTAACATCCAAGGATATTCAGGATGTTGAAGGATTGCATTTCTACGTTGTACTTTCAAATCCGTACGCTTAGAAAATTCCTTTGCAACTACTTCTTCCAGAACATTACCGAAGTATGCCGCTTCACTTTGTATATCTTCTTTTTCAATCGCTTGTGTTTTTTCAAGGAACACTTGAACCGCTGATTTCCATTTATTTAAACCTGCAATTGCAGAAACATCTGAGCCGCCAATACCTTGTGTACGTGCTTGCAACCACTGATCGTGGTCCATATTGAGTGTGTTTACCAATACTTTTGCTTGCATGTTCTATTCACTCGCTTTCCGTGATATACTAGCTATAACTTATCTTTTAAAGGGAACCCATTGCCGTGGGTTCTTTTTTATTCCCCTGCGGTTTTCTTCTCAAATCCAAGCTGTGTAATCATGTAATCCATGATGTTATCCTTTAAAACCACTTCACCATCTGGTGCGATTAAAAACTCGTCACCTGGTAGAATTTCATTACCTAATGCATCTTCAACTGGATGGTCTATCATCTGTTCTTGTGGATCCGCTTTACCGTAGCCGTTGTGCATCGACATCGGGTTATCTAACATCTTGTTCACCTCCTTCTAAAGAAGAACGTTTTTTAATGTTTTCTCTCAACTTCCGATGTTCAATGGCACACGTTGCATGTTGTGTTCTCCATCTGCCTTGGAATCGTTCGAAGTGACCTTCTCTTACTCCGACTTTCTTTCCACATCGATAACAGTAGCCTTCATACTTATTTCTCACTTAGCTCACCTCCTCGCAAAGCGTAATGTAATGAGCTCTTACCACCGCACTTGCATCAACACCTTGACTTCTTAACCGCTGAATGATCCCTAAAATGTTTTTACGATCTCTTTCATGTTCTTCATCATATTTTTCTTTCGCTCGATACAGTGCTGCAAGCTCTCTCCTTGCCAGACGTGCTTCCTTAATCCATTCACATAATGAATGTGCATCATGTTTTCTTAGTGCTTCAATTTGCTTTTGATTGCAATGTTGTAAGAACTCATCTAGTACTTGTTTCTTTTGCATGTCTTTTGGTAGAACTGGTGCTGTAATGCTCATATTCTTTTCACCTTCCGTAACTGTTTATTTTCTTGCTTTAATTGTTCGTTCTCGCTGATAAGCTTTTCAAATGAATTAAATAACGCTGCACCACCCACGACTGACACGCTAACCACCGCTGTTATTAAAAGGCTGAATGTGCTTTCAACCAATATTGCTTCCACTAAATCCCTCCTATACGATTTTTTCCGCTTGCTTTTCCATCCACTCATAAAATTTATGAGTAATGATCATCCAACGTTTTCCTTCTCTAAATGCCGGAAATCCGTCAGTTTTAACGATTTCATACATTCTGTTCTTTCCGACTCCCAGAATCTCCATCGCTTCTTCCAATGTAAGTAAAGGCTTTTGGTTAACAACTTGTGACTGTTGGTTTTGAAGAAGCTCTACTAATGGTTGAATTGCTTCTGAAACAGCTTCTTTTACTGCTTTTTTGATTTGTTCCTCAATGTTCATTGCTACAACTCCTTTTGCGCTTCTAGCCACGCTTCCAAATCTTTTTGTAAGAAGAGTAACTTGCGTCCTTCTCGAATAACCGGAAACTGCGGATGGTTTGCAAGTTCATACACTCTGCAAACTGCGATGTTGAGATAAGCAGCTGCTTCTTTCACTCGCAATACCTTGTTTGGCTGTGATTGTTGGTGTAAATCAGCTAATGCTAATCTGATTTCTTCACGAATCACTTCACGGATTGACTCTTTAATGATTTGATCTAATCCCATTTTCTTTAGCTCCTTTATAAATGTGATTTACTTATGAAATTTTGATTTAAGGCAAAAATATCTCATAAAGTATACCTATTAAGTTTGCTTCAAGCAAACCCCTAGGTAAAAAATAAAGTCGTCTTAAACTGACTCCTTTAAAATTTCTTCAGTGTTTACATTTAACAATTTTGCTATTTTAACCAACTTTGTAATGCTTGGCTGTCTGTTACCCAATTCCAAATTGCAGTAGATTGATTTGTTTCGATAACCAACATTTTCAGCAACGTAACTCTGACTAAATCCAAGCTGTGTTCGTAAGGCTTTAACTTTTTCGGTATCAAGTACCATCATTTTTTATCACCTTCATCTTGTTTGTTAATTTGATTATATACTAAGGGTTTGCTTCAAGCAACCTTTTTATTCGAAAAATTTTAGTTGTCTTGTAGCAAACCTTTTTGTTACATTCTATATAGGGAATTCATTGACTTAACTCAATGAATTTTTAGGGGAGGATTTACTAATGAGCGAAAATATAATTGGTATTAGAATTAAAGAGATACGAGTAGAGCTTCTTAAAATGAGTCAACTTGAATTCGCAGAAGCTATAAATGCTAAAAAATCAATGATTTCTTTATATGAAAATGGTCATAGAAACCCATCTAGAGAGACCGTTGAAAAGATGTCTCGTATATCCGGGGTGTCAGCAGACTACATCATGGGGATTTCTGAATATAAAAATTTAAATTCAACAGATTCGAAATCAATAAAAGACGACCTCAAAGAAATAATGCAACAGATAAATGACCTGAATCCGAAGAAACGTGAAGAAATAATTAATATGATCAAAAATGAGTTATAAGAAAAAAGCGATAGATAGCTTAATTGCTAACCATCGCTTTTTTTATTTTATTCAGCTTTTCTAAAGCTTCTTTATCACCTTGATAAACCTTTTTTAATAACGATTCCATTTTCTTTTCAACAATAATCATTTCTGATTTTCCTTTTGTTAGATACCCCATATAACCCTTCCCCCATCACCCTTAATTATTCAAAAATGCCAAAATGAAGAAAATGAATAATCCCCTAAACGTACGAAATGCCATCGCATCTTTAGATGCAATGGCATTTTTAAATCATTTATTATCCTAAAGTGCCTGGGTCCATTCTCATCATTTGTACTTCTTTTACTTTTTCAGTGGCTTGATTATCTTTAATTGATACCGAACTAACAGATAACACTGATAATGTAAGCGTACATGCAATAACTAAACTAGCTACTATTTTTTTCATTCTCATTGTCCCTCACTTTAAGATATCAAAGATTTTTATGTAGAATAAATTGCCGTCTTTTAAGAATCGATGATATGCTTTTCTGCGCAATACTTCATCCTTTGTTGCTATTGATAAATAAAAGTCTTGAATTGCAGTGCGATTATCAATTTGATGTAAAATTGCAGAAGCTTTACTATTCTTATTCTGACGAATATAATGTAACGCCCTTTCAGCGTTATGATGTATATATTCTGATTTTACGGGAAAATTATGAATAATACAACAAAAAGAGATGGTATTTTCCACTAATTTTCTTTTAAGTAATGACTTGTTATTTTTTATTTTTTTCAATTCTACAAATGAAAGCTCAAAATAATACAATGCTTTATCAGGGTCGCAGAAAATATAACTTTCCGCAAATATACTTAATGCTGTAGCTTTTAATAAACTTGGAACCCCTTCTTCTACTAGCACTTTTTTTAATAAATCTCTAGCCATACCTACTTCATCCTGCATTAAATACGCATATGAGCATATTATGTTTAACTCTACCTCATTTAAGGTTCTTTCCAAACCTTTTGGCATATCATTTATTTTATCTTGTATCATGCCTTGTAACACTGTTAAAACATTGTATGCTCCTAGATCAAAATAACCATATATACTTAGGGTGTTCACAAGTATGCTCACCCCTGGTTTATTTAAATTGACTTTTGTGCGTAACTCTTCTATTTCTTTAAGAAATTCTCCTGACCTTAATAAACGAGTTTGTCTTTCTAAACAAACGCGAAAAATCTCTTTATAATTATTAGTAACTGATTGTTTATACTCTTTCCCAATAAGATCATGCAGTAATTCTGTATAACCTGATAAATATAAGTAATACATAGCAAGCCGTACATCTGCTTCTTTATCAGTACACTTTAAAAATTCCTGAACCACTTCCATTTTCTTCTCTTCAGAATCAAGTCCACCCAAGATTTTCATTAGTTTTGTGAAAGTCATAGGAACTTTCCCATTCAATGTTTTCCATAAATTTGACTGCGATAAATTTGTTGTTTTTGATAATTTCGCTGAATTCAAATCATCACTTAAAACAATACCTCCAAAGCCAATTGCTTTATTCATTCTAAAGCCTCCTTGAACGCGAGACACCTACCCGAATTTTCTCAATAGAAAAACTGTACCATAGGGGATTTCTTTTGGAATATTATGTTATACTTGGGCTGACTCATGGCAAAAGTTTTCCCTATCCATATTAGGGAACAGCGAAAGAGTGGCTGCACACTACTTTTGCTGCGCTATGGGTCTTTTTTGTTCTTATTTTTCATTTAAAATAAGTTTATCACAAGATTTAGAATCTTCATTCCACTTAAAGTCAATTCATGTTGAGAAAGTTTTTTCGAAAAGTCTATGCCCCAAAACTATTAGCAAGTATATTAATTGTAACCTATACTCTGGCAGTAAACGTCAAACATTTGCCGTTTACAATTTGTAAAAGAATCTTTAAGTGTAGACCTTAACATTATAGGTAAGGGTGTTGTCTTAGGAGTTATAACTGTAGGCATTGATTTGAAAGACGAAGTTCAAGATTGGTTACTTAAAAAAATTGAAAAATAAATTTCTGTAAATCAAAAGCACAGTAGCATTAAGCACTGTGCTTTTTTCTCTTTTTATATTCCGGTACCTGGGTCTTTCATGTATCCTCCACCTGGATCAGTTACTCTGTGACCACTAGGGTCTTTTGTGAATTCTCTCATATTCTCCCCTCCTTAATTTAATATACAAATATTGTATCTTACCTCTTTTATATCTGTAAATTTATTTTTCTATAAATCTGGATGATCTATATTTCGCTCCCTCATTATATATACAAACAAAAAAAGCACTCATAATGAGCGCTTTATTACACGTTATAACCTATCCATTTTTGTCCTAATGATGTATTAATTAAATACCAAGCTTGTTTTACTGTAACGTTTTGATTAGCAACATAACCTACTGGTTGAGAGCCCGGATCATTGCGTATAGCCATTTTTCCTGATACATATAAACGTCCCGCACCTGCATCAAAATCACGCCATAGTGAAGATTCCCATTGATTGAATCCCATCCATTTTTCCCCTAAAGATGTATTAACAATAAACCATGGTTGCTTTATTGTTACATATTGATTAGCTACATATCCTACTACTGTTGGATCACTTGGACTATTGAATAGTGGCTTTTTACCATAAATATAGTTTTGAAGTACCCCGACATAAGATACAATTCTTGCATCAGAATTCCCCGCTGCCATAGCTGGTGTAGAACCAATAGCCGTAAATGCTAATGCTAGTGCGAAAAATACTGCTAATAACTTTTTCATCTTTCTTCCTCCCCTTGAATCGCTTTATAATTTCATTAATTACATTACCGAATTTTCTGTATATTGTAAAGATAAAATTAGTATTATCTGACAATCATACCCTATAACCGAATTTGTTCATATATGGTAAAATGTATCCATCGCTGATATGTCCAACTATGTAATTTTCATAGCAGCAAAATTACAACTAGACTTATACAACATGATTCAAAACAAAATGAAGGAGTGTTATAAGTGAAAGGACATATTCGAAAAAGAGGAAATAAGTACTGTATTGTTATTGATATCGGTCCTGATCCAGAGACAGGAAAAAGAAGACAAAAGTGGTTTTCTGGTTATAATACAAAAAAAGAAGCACAGGCTGATGTTGCGAAGAAGATTACAGAATTAAATGAAGGAACTTTTATAGAACCATCTAAAGTTACATTAAAGGAATATCTAAATCATTGGCTAGAAATTAAAAGTATGAGTATAGAAAGAAGTACCTTTGTGGTCTATAGGGCATGTATCAACCAACATGTTATACCTAGTATAGGAATGGTTGCACTCCATAAATTGAATGTTATGCACATTCAAAAATGCTATAAAACTGCTATAGATAAAGGTATTGCAAACAATTCTATTCTGCTTATGCATAGAATATTAAAGAGCGCTTTAAATCTTGCTGTAAAACAAAATATTATTTCTCGAAATCCAGCTGCTTTTGCAGAGATACCGAAAAAAGAAAGAACCTCTATCCAGACTTGGACAGAGGAAGAAGTAAAAAAGTTTCTTTTGCATTCACAAGAATCACGATATCACATTGGGTATCTACTTGCAATAACTACAGGTATGCGTATGGGAGAAGTTCTAGGCTTACGATGGCAGGACGTTGATTTTGAAAAACACACCGTTACGATAAACCAAACATCGGGCCATGACAATAAGATCAAAAAAACAGCAAAAACAAATTCATCAAAGCGTACTATTCCTGTACCTAAAGAAACTATAGAATCCTTAAAAAGACATAAGCATTTAATTAATAAAGAGAAATTAAGGTTTGGCTCTGCTTATCAAGATCAAGATTTAATTAATTGTAATGAGTTTGGAAGAATAATAAAAAAAGCGCATTTCAGAAAAAGCTTCATTAGAGATACACATAAAGCGGGTATACAAGAAATTAAATTCCATGATTTAAGACATACACACGCTACTATACTATTGAAGCAAGGAGTTAACCCTAAAATTATCAGTGAGCGATTAGGTCATACAGACATTTCAATGACATTAAGTGTGTATTCGCATATTTTACCGAATATGCAAGAAGAAGCTGTTAAAAACTTCGGTAAAAGTATCTTTGGATAACTCATGTTTGCAAAATGTTTGCATTTTATAAAAATAAGTCAAACAAACACTGTTATATCAAGGTTTGTTTGACCTAACATCTTATATTCTTGATAAAACCTCCGAATTCCTATTGAAACATTTAATAACGGAATATTCTCGCCACCGCGCGTGATACATTCGAACCGATATACGTAGGCGAAATAATCTTGTGTTTTTTCATCTTTAATAGGCTCTGACATTGCCTCACAAATATTTTGTGATCTAAGCGGAGAAAAATATATATCTTCTTCGTTAATATTCTCTAATCGTACAGATTGTTCACAAAAAATATGTGAAATTAAAGCGGGCAACCACTTAGAATATACTTCATTATCATGTAGTACTGTTAAATTAGAAATTAAATCGTAATGCCATTCATATTTTGGCGATTCTATTAATTTATTAGGTTTCCAATCATGTATAACCTCATACCAACTTTGGAAAATATAATCGAGTTGTTCTTTTCTAATAGGTTCTTTGCATACAATCCATGGTGTATTTTCATTTAATACATATGGATTGTGCTGAATAAATAATATATCAGAAAACATATCATATAATCTTTCATTCAATCTTTTTAACTTACTTGTTAATAAAAATGTCTTATAATGTATTTCTACAATATCAAGCCATTCGATAGGAAAGTATATAAATGATACACTTTCATTTAAAAGCGGCTCTACAATATTCTCAAATGTTAATAACCGTAGTTTTTCCATGTAATGGATACTTCCTTTCTTCATTTGCCTTGATCATCTAAAAACTAGAAGAAACCGTTACGTTACATAATCTAATCAATTAAAACCCGGTTCTTTAAAATTTAATTATTATTAATTTATTCGAATAATACATTATAATTAAAAAATAATAATTGTTTATCTTCTATACTTTATAAAACACAACATATACATCACCACCTACTAATATTAAATATAGTACATTCGAATTATACAATATAAATAGTGTATTGTATTTGCAATTTACAATAACTTTACAAAAATAACGATAAAAAAGGTATTGTTCATTCCTATGTTCAACAATACCTTTTTTATCCAATTACTTCTTTTACATCTGTATTCACTGGCCACTTTTCTAAAGTATAAGCCATTTCCCAAAATGAATATTCATATTGGCTGCTAATAATAAAATGCTGTTTCATTCGATTTCGGTCTGCCTCTGTTACTTTTTCAGCTATTGCATCTAATCGTGTAATTTGCTCTTCAACTAAAGTACGGAACCAACCCGATGTAGAAATCCATTCTTTATAAATTGGCTCTTCTGGCTGACGCTCTTTTAAACATTCATCAATTGAGTAGAAATCAATATCATGCCCCGGTTTCGACTCAATAGTAAAAAAATATCTGATTGGTTAAACTCTTGATATTAAGAATGTTTTTATGATTATTTGGTATTAGTGTGTTCTAAATGATAATGGCTATTATTGAAGATGACATATAAGCGATTATTAAACGATAGTCCTTCTACATCATAGATAGAAAGAATACCGTTTTTTCGTTTAGAGTATTTGTATATACTTCAAAATATTAAGACGCTAGGCATAGATCATGCCCCAAGGTTTGAGAATCTAAAGTATTTGAATAAGAAACTTTACTCCGTTCGTTATAGTTATTCACATCATAATATATTATTATTATTTCTACCTTAAGAACTGAAAATAGCTATTTAAAAATATGGCTGCTAATTTCAGTTCGATCTTCCTTGCACCCAAGTAGCAATATCATTTATAACATACTCAGGGATATTAGCGGGACTATAATATTCATCCGGTTTACTTAATTCTCCATCTCCTTCTGTAAAGAAGTGATTTAACTTTGGATATAGTCGATAATCAATGTTATCTCTCTCTTTTAATTGTTCTTTCCAATAAGGAATTTCAATTTTTGATAGAACTTGATAGTCTCTTTCTCCTTGAAGAATAAGAAGCGGTGTTTTTTGTTTTTTTGACATTTCTGCTGCTTTAATTTTACGGATAGAATCCCAATATACTGGTGGTCCTAAAGAAAAACCCTTTGGCGGATTCTGACTAGAGAAATTAGGATCCTTTAATAATTCAAACTGCGATTTGTAAAATTTATATTCTTCTGGTTTCATTTCTCCAATAGAAAGACGATACTCCAGTTGATCTAAAACATTGTCTGTGAATGCCTTGCCCGCTCCTCCCATCACAATTGCCCCAGCAATATTTTGATTTTGATTTTTTTCAATTATCCTCGGAATCATCATTCCACCTTGACTATGACCAAGAATATAAATTTGATTCTTATCTATCATAGGTTCATTTTGAAGAAAATGAGTCACAAGAAGTGCATCATCTGTTGTCTCTTTATCAACTGTATAAAAAGGACTAAGTTCTGTTTTCAATCTATGTTCATAGGTTCGTTTATTATAGCGAAGAACAGCAATTCCTTTCGAGGCAAGACCTTCAGCTAAATCACGAAATGGTTTTAAAGCATACGTTGCTGAATCCTGATCGGCTGCTCCAGCTCCATGAACAAGAATAACCGCTGGAAAAGGACCCTTTCCCTTTGGAACAGATAATGTTCCTGGTAATGGAAATGCACCACTTCCAACTACTACTTCTTTATCAACAAATGATTTAGGATTACTATATGATGGCCGATCTGCAACAGGACTAAACGGCATACTGAGTTGAAAATCATCTATTTTTCCAGATGGATCTAGTTTTATTAGTAAAGGTACAGTAATTTGTTCAAAAACTAAGTTAATCTCTACATTTGTATGAACAGAATTTGTCTCTTTTTGTGTAACCTCTCCAATTTCTATAAAAGAACCTTTTTGTAATTGCGTAGGAAGTTCTTCCCAATAGTTCTTCAACCATTTTTCAGATATTATTTTCTGTAATGATCGAGAAGTTAAATCAAATGCAGATTTATAATCTTCAGTATGCATAGAACAGACAAATGAAAAAGCAGTAGATATAACGGGATTTCCCTCTTCAATATTGTCTATTTTTTTATATTTGTGTTTGTTTCCTTTAATGTCGATTTAATTTGGTGACTAAACGGATTATTGTATGTATTTGGATATAAACTTCTTTTCAATACGTCCTTATTCCGTCCCTCAAACAAGTTTGAATAATCCTCAAAATTTTTAGGTGACATTACTTCCTCCGCATATGAAACCGAAGGAATAGTTATCGCACAAATTGCACTGACAAGTAATAACTTACTACCCATTCTTTTTTTCGTACTCATATATATTAATTCTCCCTTCAAAATTAAAATTTTTAATACAGCATGCCTAGTACTATAAGGTCATAGATATTTTCAAGGCGATTAATAATCTACTTTACGATCCCCCTAACAGGTTAAAAAACTATTATAAACAAACTTCAATTTAAAATGCCTTCGCTCTCTTTTCCACATGTATGTTAACTCTAGAAATTACTTATTTTCTTTAAAACACTCTTGTTACTGGTTTGTTTTTCATATATAAGTCGTACCCTTTTCCCCCTTCGCGCCACTTTATATTTTTATCATATACAATGAAAATCTCTTTTTCCTTACCTATTACTTACAAATTCCTTACATCCGAAATTGCTTTTATAATAGTACTGCAGGAACCACTGTGCCCGAAAGCGCAAAAAAAGAAACACCAATGTAATTTGCTTTGGTGCTTCTTTTTCAGGCTTTAAATTTTGATTATTTTTCTTGCTATGTAACACAAATTACATTGTGCTATATGATACAATCCTAATGTTGTTAGAATCACTTTTTTAAATGGTAAATTTATACTAGAAGGTACTCATATCCAACAGTTTAAGAAAAAGAAAAGTCTCAAAATAACTAAATGTAGAAACAGAAAATTTTCATTTAAGGATGACTTCAAAACCATTAACTTAAGAAACGGATATTCTTCAGAGCGAAAAATAAAAAGGTTTCTTTCAAAATGTATGGAATTTTTGTTCTGGAGGTATTCATATTTGTTAACTGAATGAGCATGGGCTATTTATCTATATTTTCGTTTTTCATACCATAAATAAAAATACCAGTCGTTATAGACTGGTATTATAAAGCTAATGTTTTTTAATTTATAAATGTAGTATTTTTTACTTTCCAGTCTTCAAGTTTAATGAAAACCCAGAATGAGTAGATTCCTAGAGTGATAATTGATAAGAGCAACCATTTTATCCAATTACCAAACAAGCCTACAGCAGAACCATTGAATTTCATACGGTGCCCGTTAACTACTGTATGATTTATTTTCCAACCATAAACCATACATAAAGCCCAAGGGTAACAAATACCAAGGGTAAAAACTGTAATAAGTACACCAAGGATACTCCAACCAATAAAGCTGAATAATCCACCATCAAAAAATGAGTGGCGACCATTTTTTAATTCAGAACCGATTTCCATAAAAAAACTCCTAACATATATACATTCATAATGACAAAAACAAATTATATCACAATAAAATGGTTTCAGGTCTATAAATCGTAATATAAAGTAAAATAAAATTTAAAATTCTTTTTGGATCGAGATGTTTAATTCAGAAACGTAAATATTTTCATTGGATTGGTTTTGTTCTTAGTGGAAATGGATTCTTAGCCTTGGTTGTAACAATTTATAAGGTGGTAAGATTTTTTTTATGATTAAGTTTAATTATATGAGAAATATGAAAAAAGAAAGAAGGGCTGATAGCAGCCCTTCTTTTTGGTTCTGGTGCAATAAATTTACTTACGAAAGTCCAAGATCGCGTAAAGGGTATAGAACATAAAAAAGACATTTGATTGTTGATTTGAAATAAAGTCACAATGTTTATAAAAAGGTGGGATAACTTGTTTCTTTAAATGAAAGGATGCTACATGTGTTTTGATTGATTTTTACAAAAATTGTATAATGCTTCACTAATGGATTCCTTTTTTCTCTTATCAATATTCATATGTTACAATAGTACCAGTTGTATCAGTAGTACCATTAAAACCACTAAAACAATTAGAACAACTACCACAGCCGCCACAGCCACCACAACCAAAACAACCGAAGCAACCAATACAACGGAATCCACCACAGCGACCGCCACAACCACCACAACCACCACAACCGCCACAGCGACGAGCATCATCTTCAATATAGTAATATGGATATTGGTTTTGCTGGTCCCAATACACAATATTTCCAGATTGGTAATCATTAAGGCTTAACGCTTGTAGTTCTTGTTGAAACTTATTCATTTTCATGACCTCCGTTTATAAACTTCAACCTTTTCAATGCTTCCCTATATTTCTGTTCGTTCAATCTAAGTAGAAATAGCGCTATAAAGTGAAACTTTAATCAGTGGGGGTTTTGTTCATCCCCCACTGATTATTAGTTGAACCAATCGGACGTTTACGGACAGTTGATCTCCCACTTAACTTCTTTGCTCCAACTGAATTTTGAGGTGGGAGTTTTACTGTCCGTTAACGTGGGATAAATTAAGTTCAATACGTACACCTACAAAATATGACCTATCACTAGATAATGCACCTTGTTCATATACCTATTTTTAGGTTATTTTTCCATAGGCTCATTTTTATAAATTGAAAAAAGACGCACTTAGATTGATGCGTCTTTTTGCGATACTTCTTTTATGAAATCATATACATAGGTATTATCCATACCTATGTATAGCAATACCCCTACTCATTATCCAATGACATCTTCTACTTCTGTATTCACTGGCCACTTTTCTAAAGTATAAGCCATTTCCCAAAATGAATATTCATATTGACTGCTAATAATGAAATGCTGTTTCATTCGCTTACGGTCAGATTCTGTTACGTTTTCAGCGATAGTATCTAATCTTGTAATTTGCTCTTCAACTAGCGTACGGAACCAATCAGATCCATAAGCAGAAATCCATTCGTTATAAATTGGCTCTTCTGGCTGACACTCTTTTAAACGCTCACCAATTTCATAATATAACCAATAGCAAGGTAAAATTGCTGCAATGATATCACCTAAATGTCCTTCATACGCAGCACGATACATATGTGACGTGTACGCATATGCAGTTGGAGCAGGGATAAAATTATCTTTTTCTTCTTGTGTAATCCCTAGTTTCTTCGCAAAATTCTCATGTAAAGATAATTCTGCTTCATATGTATTTTGAGCATGGTGTGCCATACGAGCTGTCGTTTCTAATTCTAGAGCCTTTGCAGCTCCTAAAGTTTGTACTCTAGCGAAATGACTCAAATAATATGAATCTTGAAGCACGTAATAGCGAAAACTAGCTAAATCTAACGTTCCCTCGCCAAGTTTTTTTACAAAAGGATGATGAAAACTAGCTTCCCAAATTGAATCTACTTCTTTACGTAATGATTGTGAAAAAGTCATTTAAATCCCTCCAAGTAATTTATTTATTATACGTATTTATCCACAGTTATTAACGCTTTAAAATAAAAAAACTTTCTTTACAGACGTAAAGAAAGTGAAATTGACAGTATTTATTCATAAAATAGTAATGTCTTTCCCACTTCCCTACGCTGGCATTAACCAGATCAGGTACTAAGAGTCTCAAATTCTCATTTGATCTCAGCCTATATTAGGCCCCCCTAGTGGATAAATATTAAGTTTTCGTATTGTATTCATCATAACATACTTCATGTTACTGTCAAAAGTATTCATGATACCGCTACTTAAAATCCTTCTTCTTTTCTTACTCTCAATGAAGTTTCAATAATCATATCTAATAGTTTACTATAATGAATACCAGCTGCATCTGCACTTTTCGGTAGTAAACTTGCTTGTGTCATCCCTGGTAATGTGTTAATCTCCATTACATATGGAATACCATCCTTCACCATCATATCCACTCTTGCATAAACGCTGCATTTTAATGCTTTATAGCAAGCCAGTGACGCTTCGTTTACACGTTCCTTCAATTCTCTTGGAAGTTCGATAACTTCTTCAATTGTACTAACATCATCATATTTTGCATTGTAATCAAAGAACTCAGCTGCATGTCGGATTGAAATAATAGGTAACTGTTTTCCATCAAAAATGGAACATGTAATCTCATCACCTTTTATATACTTCTCTATTACTACTTCAGAATCCCATTCAAACACAGTTTCGAGCATTGAAATTAATTCATCTTTATCATATACAATCTTTACCCCAACACTTGATCCGCCAGAGTTGGGCTTTACCACTAACGGAAATCCTAACTTATCTAATTCATCAAGATTTAGATCCGCCATTTTTGTAAGTTCAATCCAATCGGGTGTTTCTATACCTTCATAGCGTAAAATCTTTTTCGAAATATTTTTGTCCATACATATACCGCTAGATAACATATTGCTCCCGCTATAAGGAATCCCTAAACTTTCAAGCGTGCCTTGAACCGTCCCATCTTCCCCGTATTTTCCGTGTAATGCGAGGAGCGCAAAATCAATGTCTTTCGCTTTTTCGATTAAATCCATTTTTTCATTTAATGTAATTGGTACGATTTCATATTTATTTTTATCTAAATTTGCAATCATTTCATTTCCAGTCATAATTGATACTTGTTTTTCAGAGGATACTCCACCCATAATAACGCCAATTCTCATTTCCTCAACTCCAAATTTCATTTTTTATTGTATCACCGATTATTTTTATTCCACGAACTATTTCTTCTTCTTTCAGACGTGAAAACCCTAATCGAAAAGTAGTCGCTCCTCCTCCATCAGAATAAAAAACATCTCCAGGAGAAAATGTAACCCCTTGCTCATAACACTTTTGTAAAAGTGTGCGGGCATGAATTTTTTCTTCTAACTCTATAAATAAATGAAGTCCACCATCACCGGTCATTCTTTGAAACGGAATGTACTCGTTACACGCCCCAACAGCTAACTCATATTTTTTCTTATAAACTGATCTTGCCTTTTTTAAATATTTTTCAAAATATCCTTCATATAAATATTGAAATAGAACAGCTTGATCTAACGTAGATGTGTGAATCGTTCTTGCTCTTTTTACACTTTCTAAATGATGAATCAGTTCTTTATCTGCGATAATCCAGCCTACACGTAAACCAGGGAAAAGTACCTTTGAAAAGCTACTAATATAAATTACATTATTACCAGCTCCAGCAAAAGTTAATAATGGTGCTAAATGCGAACCTGAATAACGTAGCTCCTCATTAAATCCATCTTCTATAATAGGAACCTTATATTTTGAGAATAATCTCATCAGTTCCGTTCTTTTCTCCGAACTCGTAACAATACCGGTTGGATTATGATAGGAAGGAATTAAATACGCGAAATCAAACTCTTTTTCACGCAAACTTTTTTCTACTTCGTTTGTATCGATGCCATCTTCATTCATATTAATTCCGTGAACTTCAAGTCCATGTAAACGGAAAAGCTTCAATGCCGCATGGTGAGTTGGATTCTCACAAATAACCCGCCCTGATTTCTTCGATAACGAGGATAGTACGATGTCTAATCCTTCTGTAAATCCATTTGTAATTAAAATATCTTTGTTCGAAATATCTACACCTTTCATTTCCATATAATGAAGTAGATAATTCATTAAAGGTCTATAACCTTTTGCGTATCCGTAGTTTAATACGACATCCCCTTCAATGGACATACGAGTAAGAAAAGCTCTTTTGAAATTTTCCACATCAAATAGCTTTTCGTCCGGAGCAATGCTATTAAAAACAATCATTCCTTTTTCCCAGCGAACACCATGTTTCATTAAATCTAATTCATCCGCTAATAAGGTAACTGTATTAAGTTTATTTTTCCAATCTATTTCAACAGACGAAGTGTTCGATATATCAACCTTCGCTACAAAATTCCCTTTACCTTTAACTGCATAAATGAGTCCTTCTTGCTCTAAATCTGCATAAGCAGCGAGCACAGTATTTCTGCTCACACTTAGTAATTCACTTAGTTCCCTAGTTGAAGGGATTTTTTGATCCCCGAGCAAATGACCTTTCATAATCATCTTTTTCAAATAATCTTTCAATTGAATATAAACAGGACGATCTTTCACAACTTTAAAATCTTTAAACAATTCCTTACCCCCTGCAATCATTTTTGCATATTTATTTCTTTCTCAAAAGGTCCACTACATATGTATTTTTTATAAAGGGCGGTACGGTCTTATAAAGTGGAACTTTAATCAATGGGCTGTTTATCGCCCACTGATTATTATCCCTCACGAACCAGGTGTTTTACTGCCTGTTACTAAGTGATAAATCTTTACGGTATAAGTTAATTATATCTTTTAAAGCTGCTGCTGCGGCTCCGCGTGGATTTGATGCACCACCAATTGTAGTAACTTGCCCCATCGTATCAGTAAAGAAGGTAATTCCTTTTTCTGTCCCATTTACATTTGCTAGCGGATGATCTTTATCTATTTCGTGTGGTTCCACATGAAGAGCCACTTTACCATCCTTATCCGTATATGCTGAAGCTATTAATTTAATATATTTATTATGGTCTTTAGCATTTCGAATTAGTTGTTGTGTAACATGTTCGATTCCTTTTATATGTATATCGGTAAGCGTATTTTCTGTTCCCATTAAACTGTTTGTCAAAAGTAACAATTTACACGCACTATCAGAACCACTTACATCTAATATTGGGTTCGTTTCAGCAATTCCTTTACTTTGCGCTTCTTTCAGTGCTTCTTCAAACGTAATATCTTCCTCATTCATTTTTGAAAGAATATAATTTGTAGTCCCGTTTAATATTCCTTCTATTTTTTCAATATGGCATCCAGCTAAACTAAATTGCCCAATATCTAGTGTCGGTAATGCCGCAGCAGTTGCACCACTATATCGAATTCGTACATTTGCGATTTTTGCTGCTTCATTTATTTCTCTCCAGTTTGTAACGAGTGCGCCTTTTGAAATTGCGACAATATCCATATGTTTCTCAATCGCTTGTTTTATATATTGTTTTCCTGGATTTCCATCTTTAAGGTTTGTAACTGTTGATTCTACTAATACAGTTCCACTTATGCTAGTTGTTGCTCGTTCCTTCGGATGATGTTCAATATATTCTTCAATTGCAGCGCTACCGCCACCATACATTAATAAGTGATGAATAGATAATCCGTCCTCATTATGTATTGCAACATTTCTACCTAATACACCACTTACCACTAAATCTATTCCATATATTTCATTTATATATAAATTTTTTTCATTTAATAATTTTATAAACTCTCTTCCTACTGTTCCATATCCTGATAATACAACTTTTATTTTCATAATATACCCCCCATATTTTTCTACCATATCCCTCTTTCAATATAATATAAAGCGCTCTCGAATTCCATCGAGAGCGCTTTATTATTACCTATTTTGGTAATCTTGATAACTTTTCTGCAATTGTTCTATAAAACTCTTGAATGCTAGAAAAACCTAACGTGTCTGAAACACTAAGTCCTACCATATCGAGATGGTCCCAATTTGCTTTCGTTTCAATATGATTCCATTTTCCAATCTGTAAAGTCTCATTATTATTTACCGAAGTGTTAGAAGAAGGCGCGATCATAGAATTTGTATTTACTACACCATCATTTTGCCACCAAGAAGTATCAATGAATGGACGGTTTTCTTCATATCTTGCATAGGAACCTAAGAAAAATGCATTACCCATTAACACTTTATTCATCGTTATATGAGGTAGATGTAAACCTGTAATAGGTGCTGCTTGTGATGCATGTCCACTATAGGATAAGTAATACACATCTGATTGCGTCTTTACCCAATTATTAAGCTCCTTTGCACCATCTGTACTTAAATCCCATTGACTTATATCTTTTGTATCTTTCCAAAGTGAACTATTTACAATACGATCAGTGTATTGGAAAAAAGACTCTCCAGTATTCTTTTTTATACCCCATTGATCCAATTTAAAATCATATAACGATAAATTATTATTCCCTCCAAAACTTGCAGCTGTAATAAGCAAATCTTTAACGAACGGTACTAGAAGACTACCATCCGCAAGTGTCGTGCCATTGTGAGGAGTTGCTAATGTTGTCACACTATGAACAAATGATTTCTTGCCCTCAAATAGTGGTGAAATATTCGTGTTCGGATGATTTTTCACATAATTTTTTTCTTCAAAACTACCTTCTTTTAATAGCTGTACTAATGTTCTAATCGTTTGTCCACCCATGCTATGCCCAACTAAATGAACTTTATTTGTTTCACTCCAATTCGATGCAAAACCACTATAAGTTCTGCCAAAACGATTATGTCCATGTTTCTCAGCATGTGCGGCACCGTAGTCTACTGTACCACCGTTAATTTGCGCATATAATTCACATGCGCGATCCCAGTTACTAGAAACAGGTCCAACAGCAGCAGTATGTACTGTATAGCCACTTCTTTTTAATTCTTCTTGTATATCATGAACACCACCCCAATATTTAACCCCTAACATTTCCTCTCTACCCCACCCTGCAAATCCATTCACTAGTATGATAGGGTAATTATTTTGTTGCTTCTCTTCAGCGTATGTTGTTTTTACTGTGAACGAAAAAACAGTCACTAATGCGAAAAAACATATTTTTAAAATTAACTTCCCCATTCTTTCTCCCCCTTAATAAAACGTTTACATATTTCTATTAAAAATAAGTTTTTAACTTAAACATAATGTAAAGTATTTTATATACATTGTATATACAGAAAACATACACAAATGTTGATAAATATTAATCCAAGTAAGCATTTACCTTTTACAATACAACTTGTAAATCTTATTATTTGAATTTATAATTAGGTTTAGTTTCCTCAAGTTAAATAGCTTTAAAAATTATAAGAAAGCTAATTTCATTACTTAAGGAGGAGGAAAAAGCATGCAAATCGGAATAAATACTCATACACTATCTCAACCTACTAAATTAACCCCTACTTCTCTTGAGCGTAATATTATCTCTTCTAGTAAACTTGAAGATAAAAAATCAAATGATCCAATCAAGTTTGATATTCGTTCATCTGAAAAAGAAATGAAACAACCTGAGCATAAATTTAACGAATTAGATTTATGGAAGATGTTAAAAGATAAAGGTGTTCCTTTATGGATCATACTTGAAATGCTACAAAGGTCTCGTAAGGAAAAAGAATCTCAAAATAATTCAGTTCAAAATTCAAATGCGATTGAAGAACCGAGCGAGACGCGATTAAATGAAGTAATGTAAATTATGTTATCTAAATGGTCTAAAATAAAAAAGGGTTCAAGACTGATAAAATCCCTATCAACCTTGAACCCTTTTTTATGATTTTTCTCCAATCGTGACAAATTGAACTGATACTTCTTCCTCAAAATCTTTAATTAACTTTCTTACTTTTACATATTCATTAGTCAATATATTATCTGTCGACATTTTAGGTTTTTCGTCACCTAAAGATTTTTTCAGATGAAGAAGTTGCATTTTTGTTTCATTTGCCTGTATTTCTTTATATACACTATTGCTCGCCACAATTACATACCATAGTGTTCCATAATTTCGATTATTACCAAGCCAAGCATCACTATCATATGTAACTGGTATCACTTTTCCTTCTATTTCAATACTTTTTATATTCTTTTCTTCTTCATTTATAAATAATAGTGAACTTTCTTTTGGAAAATTCGGTAACGTATCTAAAGGTTTAGAATGAGATGAATGATCTCTTTTACGAAAAATTTTTGCTTTAATCATCGCTTTTGCAGTAGATTCATTTAACATTAAAACCCTTTTTTGGTCAAATTTACCTGTTTTCACCGAAAAAACTTCAAGTTCTTTCGTATTTTCCTTATAACGATTCATAATTGTTGAAGTATGATTCTCATCTCCAATGATTAATACGCCGTTAGTTGGAAATCTGTTTTCATTTTTAGAGCATGCACTTAAACTTATTAAAATTAATATACTTAATATGAAAATAGAGAGTGTTTTTTTCATCACAGTTCCTTTCATAACTCAAAATGTTTTTTTACATGCTTTTCTGCAATCTTACTTGCTGATATTCTCTACTGTTCCATAGTTTTATAAAGCTTTTGTAAGTAACGCCAACGAGTTATAAAGAAATATAAAACTTGTATACATATAAATGAAATTAAAATTATGATAGAGCTATTCATAATAGAAAAATCGACTAATTGTTGTAATGCCAAATAAGCGACCACAGTATGAATCACTGCAATAACAATCGGTAAGAAGAACATTAATACTAATTGTCTTGTTACAACTTTTTTCAACTCTCGTTTACTTAATCCCATTTTCGAAATCATCTTATATTGCTGCTGATCGCGGTCCAAATCAGTATATAACCGGAAATAAATAAAACTAGCAGCGAAAGTAAAGAAGACGATTCCAACTAAAACACTTGCCATAAGTAATAACCCATTCGTTTGTTTTGCACTTAACAACTCTATAGTTAGTGCTCTAAATTCAAAATGTATGTCTCTAGGATCTTGATCGAATATGTCACTTAATTGGTTTGAAATCTCTTTTGTTTTTATCCAATCATCTACAACAAATCCATAAGTTCGATATTGAATAATATTTTCAAAATCTAGATTACTATTAAGCGGAATTTCATCATACACATGATCTTGAATCGCAATATTAATCCCTTCCGTATCGTGTGGCAAAACTAAATTATCTACAGTTTTTTTCACATGAAATGTCTTTGTCCAATCGCCTTGAATGACTTCAATATTCTTTTTATAATCACCATTTTTAAACTCTTGTTTTTGTGATACAACTCCAGGGATTAATAACATTTCATCTTCTTTTTCAATCGTTTCTTGTTGGTACCCGAGTGCTCTCGCAAGTTCGTTATATTCACTTAACTTCATTACATTTACATTACTTTCTGTATAAATATCTGAAGTGGAAGCCATTCGATATGGAATATTAGAATCAGCAAGATGTTTTTTTATAATCGAGAGATGTTTATCCGTTATTTTATTTTTATCAGGAGCTGTATACAGAAATGTATACGGGTTTGTCATCCTTACCAAATCTTTGTTTCCAAGAGCTGCTGTCGTGCCAATTGCTGTAAAAGCAACTGCTGAAATAATAGATACTATAAAAAACATTGTTGCATTATCTTTCATACGGTATATTAATTCTGAAAATGTTAATATATTGGTTCTCTTTAAAAAGAAAGATTCACTCCTTTTCACAAGATGCAATATATAAACGCTACACTGTGTATATAAAAAGTACGTTCCTATAATTACTAGGAGCACACCCATTCCGAGCGTAATAAAACTATAACTTGGGATAAAGCGAAATACTAAAATATAGCCATATCCTATACTAAATAAAGAAAAAATTGATAATAAAATTGACGATTTCGGTTCAGGCTTTGGCTTTTCCCCTGCTTGAATAAGTTCCACAAGTTCTGTTACTTTTATCATTTTAAAAGTAACTAGCGAAACAATTAAAAATAAGAATAGAAACGTGATGCCAGTTAATAATACCGCCTTCACTGGCATATAAAAAGGTAAGCCGTTACTAATCATTAATACACTGGCACTTATTAATAAAACTAGTTTAGAAAATACGAGACCGATAAGAATCCCAACACAAATCGAACCAAGTCCAATTAACATATTTTCAATTAACAATAACTTCTTAAGCTGTCTCATTGACATACCTTGCATCATTAAAATGCCAAATTCTTTCTTACGCGTTTTTAAAAACGAACTCACTGAATATAGAATAAAGAAGAATGAAAAGACAAAAATCAAACCTTGAGAAACTTCAAATCCTAATGTACCAAATGTACTTATTGTTTTACTTGTCGATTTCAACTCCCCCTGTAAATCAGGATGGAATAATAAAAGAGTATACGTAAAGAAAATCATAATAGAAAATGCACTACTTAAAAAATGGGCAGCATATGTACGCTTATTGCGAAAAATATTGTTAAATGCGAACTGACGAAAAGTCATGCCTTTTCCCTCCTAACAAAGAAAGGACATCCATAATCTTTTGATAAAATGTTTGCCTGCTTTCGCCACAATAAATTTCGTTATATAGTTGACCATCTTTAATAAAGATTACTCGGCTGCAAAAACTCGCTGCATACGGATCATGAGTCACTAACATCATCGTAGCTTTTTCTTCCTTATTTAGAGTATCTAACATCTCCATTACATCATTTGAAGATTTAGAATCTAAATTCCCTGTTGGTTCATCTGCAAGTAATAATTGCGGCTTATGAACAATTGCACGAGCAATTGCTGTTCTTTGAGCTTGGCCTCCTGATATTTCAAACGTTCTTTTATTCAATATATCTGTAATATTTAATTTCTCTGCGATTTCTTGTATGCGTTTGTTCATTTCTTGCACAGAAACGCCATCTAATGTCATCGGCAATACGATATTTTCCTTCACTGTAAGCGTGCTAAGTAAATTAAATGATTGAAAAACAAATCCTAATTGTTTCCTACGGAATAAAGCTAAACCTTCTGATGATAACTGGAAAGGATTTGTACCGTTTATTAATATTTCTCCTGAGGACGGAGAATCGATAGTAGATACCATATTTAATAATGTAGTTTTCCCGCTACCAGATGGCCCCATGATCCCTATAAATTCACCTTCTTGAATTGATAAATCAATATCTACTAATGCTTTAAAAGGTATTTTCCCTTTATATACTTTACTAATATTTTTCGCATGTAAAATTTCCATTTCTATTCTCCCTTCATTTGCACTTCTCACAATAGAGTGTAAATGAATTGTCTTAATGCTCATATTGATTCATCTTTCATTTATCTTACACGCTTGTAAGATTTCTAAAAAAACTGACAATAAAACTGTTTTCAAACTAAAATTAACGCATAACTATCTTATAATAATTGTATAGTGGTAGAAAATACAATTGTATATCAAATCTTTATTATATAAATGCAAAAAAGCTTAGAGTTTTAGTTCTAAGCTTTTTTGCATTGCATAATCGCTCCCTTTAAAGAGCACTATTTTTTATCCATCCGGATTTACTCAATACATAATGATTATAAATTTGATTTTCTATCACCTGTTGACCCAAATAAGTAAACCCGCATTTTTCAATAACTTTATTTGATGGCACATTTTTAATTAAAGCAATTGCGTTAAGGACATCCACATTTGTATTTTCAAACAAATAACCGATCAAGCCTTTTGTCGCTTTCGTTGCATAACCATTATTATGATATTCACTTGAAACAGCATACATAATTTCTCTGTTCGGTGAAGGAAGCTCATCTTTCATACCTGTGCAGCAACATCCAACAAATTCATTTGTGGTTTTCTTAAATATTCCTAGTCTTAATATGTGATCATCTATGTTAGTCCTAGTTCTAACAGCATGAAGAAACGCTTTGTTTTCTGGTATATCATCATTTGTAACCCAATTAACTCTTTGTTCTATCGTTGATTTCCAGTCTGGTAAAAACTTTTCTATTTCTGGTTCATTTGATATTTTATAAATACTCTCTGCATCTTTGACCGCAAACTCTTGTAGGTATATATCACCACAATCTATTTTAAATAACTTAGTCAAGCTCTCTTCTCCCATTTTAATCCCCCTTCCTTACGTTAAAGCGCCTTAATCTGCTTCGTAAGGTCCATAAACCGTTCATCTAGTTCTTTATATTCTTTGTCTTTAGAAGTTAAAAAGCTTAATTTCCCTAATACTTCTTGTCTTTCTGTTTCTAACGTTAAACGTAACTCTTCAATTTCATCTCTTGTTTTCGTAGGTTCATCGAGCTGCTTTTGTATCGTATTGTTTAAAAACACGAGTTTTGTATTAGTTATTTTCTCCAGAAAATATCGATCGTGAGAAACGATAACAAGTGTTCCGTTATACTCAGCTAATGTATTTTCAAGCTGTTCACGTGAAGGAAGATCAAGGTGATTCGTCGGTTCATCTAAAATAAGTACATCTTTTTCATCTAAAATATAAGCCATTAGCTTACACTTTACTCGTTCACCCATACTCATATGTCGAATCGGCTCTTTCCATTGGGAAGATTCAAATCCTAAATGTTTCATTAAATTTTGGACTTTTCCTCTTTCTTCAAATGTCTCTTTATAAAATAAATCTTCTGGTGTTTTATCAAGTGGTAAATCAAATACTTCTTGTGTTAAATAGCCGATATTTGCTGAAGGTGAAATCCATACTTCTCCTTCAACAGTTTCTGTTCCCATAATCATCTTCAGTAAAGTTGTTTTCCCGCTACCATTTGGTCCAATAATCGCAACCTTCTCACCGTGCTGGATTGTAAAATTAACGTTTTCAAATAATGTACGTTTATTAAATTCTTTCCGCAATTGTTTTACTTCTAAGAAACGTTTTCCTACTTTTTTACTCGCTTGAATAGAAAATTCAACTGAATACTCTTCTTTCACACGTTCTACTTTCGTTTTTTCCAGCTCTTTTTCAAGGCGTTTTCGTTTCGATTTAACTTGCGCGTCCATTCGCTTCGCCTTTACACGATAAAATTCTTTCACTCCTTCTTGTTTTGTAGACTGCGCATGTGCCTTTTGTGACCATGAACTTAATTCTTTTATATGAGTTTCTACTTGTTCTATCTTCTTTTGTTGTTTTTCATATTCACGCTGCTGCGTCATTCTTTTCTGCTCACGTGCTTTCATATAACTCGTATAATTACCACTATAATCAATTAATTTCTTATCCTCAATTGACCATATTCTTGTTGCGATAACATCTAAAAAATATCGATCATGTGATACGACGAGAACTGTACCTTTCATGTTTTTTATTTGTTTAATGAGAAATTCCGTACTCATCTCATCTAGATGATTTGTCGGTTCGTCTAAAATTAGGACATTAGGATTTTCGGCAAACCCTTTTGCCAATCGAACTTTCAGCTTTTCACCACCACTTAAAGTAAGAAAATCATTCGTTGGCACGCCCCATTTTGCAAGGAGTTCCGCTTCTTTTGCAATTATATCCTTACTAACGAAAAATTCTTTTTCTTGTTCAACATATGCTGTTGTCATATTCATTTGCATCCATTCAACAGTACCTTTTGATGGTTCAATTTTCCCATCTATTAATTGAAGTAACGTTGATTTACCAGCCCCGTTTTTACCAATTAACCCGATAACATCCCCTTGTCTTACTGTCACATTCATTTTCTCTAACAAAGTGTTTTCCTTTATTTCAACATAAACATCATTTAATTTTAATAGTTCTTTCATAATACCGATCCCTTTCATTAAGGGAGAATAAAAAAATCCTCCCAAATAAATTTGGCAGGATTAGTCGTTAAAATATTTATACCCAAATAAGCTATTGCGTAACATAAATAGCAATACCGTTGTATGGAAATTGGGCAGACTAATCCTATTTTTTATAAATTGAAATTTATTGAATTTCAACATTTAAAAATAAGATTAGTTAATCATCGTCCACCCATCATTCCTTTCCGTCGTTAATAACCATATTGTACCATGATAGTACTGTATGAGTAAATGCAATTATATGTGCTGCTATAAAGATTGCTTTCTTTTAGGTCTATTTATCATTTCTTAACTTCATATTTAAAAAGTACAAATTACATTTGCTTTAGATTTCCCTAGTAATAAACTTCTAAGCACTCCCTCTTATATAATTTTTATATAAATTTATGATTAATTATATATTATACAGACTACATTTCAGTTCTTATAATAAAGTTATCATTTTCAAGGAGGGATTCTACAATGGAATTTAGCAAACTAGGAAACAGTGGATTAACAGTAAGTAAGATTGCATATGGTAACTGGATAAACCATGGTGGAAAAGTAAATGAAGATACTGCAAATGAATGTGTGAAAGCCGCATTAGATGTTGGGATTACAACGTTCGATACTGCAGATGTTTATTCAGACACTATTGCTGAGGAAGTGCTTGGCCGCTCTTTGAAAGGTATACGCCGAGAAAGTATAGAACTTTGTACAAAAGTATGTCATCCGACCGGACCTGGAAAAAATGATCGTGGATTATCACGAAAACATATTATAGAAAATTGTAATGCATCGTTACAACGGCTACATACAGACTACATTGATGTCTATTATGCACATCGATTCGATACAACAACACCTCTGGAAGAAACAATGTTAGCTTTCTCAGATCTTGTAAGACAAGGGAAAGTCCTTTATTTAGGCGTAAGTGAATGGACATCGGAGCAAATCACACGCGGTGCAGCACTTGCACGAGAATTGAAAATCCCTCTTATTGCTAGCCAACCTCAATATTCGATGTTGTGGCGAGTTATAGAAACTGATGTGATTCCAACATGTCAACGTGAAGGACTTGGCCAAATTGTTTGGTCTCCACTCGCACAAGGTATTCTCACTGGAAAATATCAACCAGGTAAACCACTCCCCGCCCAATCACGTGCTAATTCAGATGCAGGAAAACCATTTTTCAACAAACTCGTACAACGTTGGATGAGTGATGATGTACTTACTGCAATACAGAAACTTAATCCTATTGCAATTGAAAATAATCTTACCTTACCTCAACTCGCAGTTACTTGGGTACTACAAAATCCAGCTGTTTCCTCTGCAATTATTGGCGCTTCAGATCCGGAGCAAATAAGAGAAAATGTAATTGCTTCTAGTGTTACATTGTCACCTGAAATTATGGGTCAAATTGATAGTGTACTAAAAGGTTTCATTGAGTATGACCCAAGTAAAACAGGTTAAATCGTCGTGACTTGACAATAAATATAGTACCTTTCCCAAATCACTACTGCCCATCCAATCAAGATGGGCCTTTACTTTTCAAATTCAAATTGTGAAGTCGTATAAATCTCTCTAACAACTGCTAAGAAGTTCTCGAGCACGACAGAATTTTCATCCTGCCTCCATCCAGCGTATAAGTTTATTTCCGGTGTATGTTCCTCAATTTCTTTATATATGACTCCCGATTTTTTATAACTTTCCACCGATGATGGAACGACAGAAATCCCCATTCCTGCTGCAACTAAATTAACAATCGTCTGCATTTGAATTGCTTCTTGAACAATATTTAAACTTACTCCATGCTCCCAAAAGTAACTAATAATTAAATCATAAAAGTTAGTACCTAAATGACGAGGAAATAAAACAAATGGTTCATCTACTAGTTCTTTAATAGAAATATTAGGTAACGAAACTAATGCGTGATTTTCATGTAAAACCAATTTTAAACGTTCTTTAGAACAGACTTCGGAAGACAATATTTCATTATTCTGCTTAGAACGAATAAATCCAATGTGAATTTGTTTTTCATAGAGTGCTTTTATTTGCTGGTCTGTTGTCATCTCGCGTAATATAAGCTGAATTTTAGGAAAGCGTTCTCGAAATGTTTTTAATATGTTTATAACCGTTTCTGTAGAATCGACAAAACCGATGATTAAATACCCGATTTTTCCTTCCTCTACAAGCTGAGTTTCTTTAATAGTTCTTTCTACTTGAAGCAGCGTTTGTCGCGCACCTTCTAAAAAGATTTTCCCCGCATTGGTAAGTTCAACCATCCTTTTTGTCCTGTGAAGAAGTTGAACACCTAATTCTTCTTCCAATTTTCGAATTTCTTGACTTAAAGGCGGTTGTGCCATCATAAGACGTTCTGCCGCACGGCTAAAGTTTAATTCTTCTGCCACTGTTATGAAATATTTCATTTTACGAATATCCATTACAATCCCCCTAACATTCACAACTAGTAAAAAATCCCTCCTTCTAATAAATTATAAATAAAAACAGGAGGAAACTATATCAATCCCTTTTCGTTTCTTTTTTATCATAAATCATTTCATGAAAATACGAGAGATTTATACTAAGTTGAATTACATGTTTTGGGCAATTTCATTACTTGCATATACTATTTGATTTACTATTTGGTTGCGTAACGAGTACTTGATATTTTATTCACCCAATTATAAAAACAAAATGTTATTCGTTATCCAACAATAACTTATTGTTTTTCGATAAATTTTTATTGATTACCCCCCTATAATAAGCTATTATATGTTTGTAGAAAATATTAATCTAAGGATTGATTTAATGGACAGGACATTAAAAATCACAAAGTTAAATATGTTTTTAAGGATTTTTCTCATCCCGATTATAGTAGGGATAATTGTTGGTATACTAACTAAATTAGGGCAAAGTATACTTCCAGGACATTGGAATTCATTAGCTAATCTAGGAAGCGTTTGGTTAGTTCCATCCTTTTTTGTGGCTAGCTTTAGTTATTCTAAGCGTACAGCTATACTTTCTGGTATCCTTGCACTACTTGGTATGGTATTAGGCTATTATGGTTATGCAATAGTTATTAAAAATGTAGCTCACTCTATTTATTTTATATCTGTATGGATTGTATGTGCATTTATAGGAGGAACTATCTTTGGA
Organism: Bacillus sp. 16GRE42; assembly: GCF_019837435.1. Lineage (NCBI taxonomy): Bacteria > Bacillati > Bacillota > Bacilli > Caryophanales > Bacillaceae > Bacillus > Bacillus sp. 16GRE42. The sequence continues at coordinate 88,401 of NZ_JADAXF010000001.1, read as the reverse complement.
ATTGCAGGTTTTCTATGGAAAGATACTACAAATCCACTTCATAAATTCGGAAGCGCGCTTATTAGTGGAGTTTTTGTAACGGATGGACTTCACATTCTTTTAAATTTTGAAGAATATAGTCACATGTTACCTGTTGGATATACCGAAATGATAGTCGGGATTATCTTGGTTCTTGTGTTAGAACGCTCTAATGCTAATCGAATTTCTTCTTTCTTAATGATGGTTCCTATCACTATTTTAGGATTAATTGGATATACATTATTAAGTTTGTTTACTTAATTACAATACTGTATCATGAAAAAACAAAAGACTAATTCTATTATAATCCACAAAACATATCACGAATTCGAATATTATACTTATTAATGTTGATACACCTATCCATAGGATGGATTCATGAAGCTATCTCTTTCAAAAGGGGGGCTTTTTTCTTACAAAAACTATTTATCAGCTTTTTATTAAATACTTCTAATTTAAAGATCGTATTTATTAGCGTGTCATTATACATACTAAGATGACTTTTTACCATTTCATATAATCGCTATAAAGTGAAACTTTAATCAGTGGGGATTTTCTCCATCTCCCACTGATTATTGGCCCTCACCAATTGGACTTTTATGGGCAGTTGATCCCTAACTTCTTTGCTTTCGCTGAATTTTGAGGTGGGGGTCTTACTGCCCATTAAAGCGGGATAAAGTAAGGATAAAAAACTTATCTCCAAAGTTCTTTAGCCTAGTTCACTTATTTACACATTAAAAAATATAATTCGTACAACGGTACCTTTACCAACTTCTGAATGGATTTCTACACTATGTCCTAATTGTTTCGTAATTTCATATACAAGATATAGCCCCATTCCAGTTGATTCTTTAAAATCCCTGCCATTTTCTCCTGTAAAGAAAGGTTTAAACACTCTTGGTAAATCTTGCTTCGGTATCCCTACGCCATTATCGGCAATTTCAAGTATAATTGTATTACCTTCCTTACAAGCTTTCACCTTAATCTTTTCTCTACTACCTGATGAATATTTAATCGCATTCGATAGTATTTGTCCAATTAAAAATTGTAACCATTTCGCATCACTTTCTACACTAATGTCCTTATCAATTTTAAGCTCTGGATATACAAAATTCCGGATAAAAAAGCGTTTATGTTCATGTACAGAATCATTCACTATTTTATGTAGTTGTACTTTTTCCACATAAAAATCTTGTGTAAATGCTTCTAAACGTGCGACATACAGAGCCATATCTAACCCCTTTTTCAGCCTATCTGTTTCCTCATTTATACTTTCAAAACGTGAATCGACTTCATCTTGTGTAATTAATTCTATTACAGATAAAGGTGTTTTCATTTGATGAATCCACTGATTCATAAAAGTTAAATGATCATTATTTTTTCTCTCTTGTATTTGCAGCTGGTATTGATAATGTCGATATTGCACCTCAAGTAGCTCTTGAAGCGCAGTAGATAAAACTGCAAAATCTGATTTTTGAACAGAATCATCCAAAGAATGCAACGGATTTGCTAATCTTTCATAGAACGTACGATGAGTAAAGTAACGAAATACTAAATAGCCTACCATAAAAAAGACACCTAAAAACATTGCATATAATGCCGTTGCAATATGGTTATGCCCATCAAACCAATATACAAGAAATATGGCTAGTAATTGGATTGCTGTAAAACAAATAATTGGTATATGATCACGAATAAATAATCTTATCATTTCTCCATACCAGTATCCCAAGTAATATGTAATCTATAACCGACACTACGAATCGTTTCAATCGCATCTTCAATCTGTAAAGTTTTTAACTTTTTTCGCACACGTGTTGTATTTACACTTAATGTATTATCATCAACATAGGATTCGCTATCCCACAATTTATTCAACAACACTTCTCTACCCACAACACGCGGATAATTTTTCATTAACATTTCTAATAAAATGGCTTCATTTCTCGTTATATCAATCTCTTGATTACGCAATTTCAATACAAGCCTTTCAGGATATAAACAAAGACCTTGTTGCTCAACCATCCGTTCTTCTATTTTCGGTGCATAATCTCCATAAGCACGTCTTAAATGACTACGAACTTTAGCCATTACCACTTCGTAATGGAAGGGCTTTGAAATAAAATCATCGCCACCGTTTTCAAGCGCCATAACTTGATCCATCGTGCCTTCACGAGCCGAAATAAATAATATCGGACATGTAGAAACTCCGCGAATTTGACGACACCAATAGTACCCATCAAAACTTGGTAAATTAATATCTAATAAAACTAACTCTGGTTGTTCTTCTAAAAAAATGTTTAATACATTTTGAAAATCCGATACAATAATTCCTTCATACCCGTATTTCGCGACATGTGTTGATAATAGTTCTGCAATTTTCATATCGTCTTCTACAATCATAATTTTAACCATCATTTTACTCCTTTTTTAATCCACAATCTTATATTCAATGATATAAAATAAATACTACCTGTTTTTATATCATCCGTAAATCAAAAAAGGATACTTTTATACAACAGCATCCTTCTTCTATCATTCTTATTTAAGATGAAATTTACTCAAACTAAAACCTAGCTTCTCCACATAATTCATACTTAGTTCCATTCGTGCTGTTTTCAGTGGATCTACAACTTGGCAAACTCTTAAATCGCCTGCAGCTGATAATAAAAGTGTTGCATCAGCTTTAGACATTTCTAATTCCTTATGTAAAAATGTCACCATATTACGTACAGCGCGATTCGCTGCATCATCTAACAATTTCTCTGAAGCAATCGTCATTATTTTTTCTTTTTGGATCGCCATTGGTAGTGGCCATTTCTTTCCTTTTATAATTTGAACTGTAACAGTTACCTCACCAGCAACCTCTACTCCACTAACACCAATTTCACCATCACCCATCGCCGCGTGTAAATCACCTAATGCTAATAGGGCACCAGGAACATTTACAGGTAATAATAATGTTGTCCCTTCTTTTATTTCTTTACAGTCCATATTCCCGCCGTGATCATGCGGTGTGCCACATGAAATACTCTCTTCTTTCGGCGCAGTACCAATAACACCGATCATTGGATTAATCGGGATTTGTAGTTCATTTGAAAACAAAACATGTTCATTATGTATTGGGACGATTTTCACTGTATTTTCGTTTAGATCTTCACCCATTACGCCAAGATTCGCTCCTGTAGTTAAAACACCTTGCTCTGCAATTTTAATCTTTTCAATCATTACAACTAATATATCACCAGGTTCTGCACCATTAATATATACAGGCCCAGTCGCCGGATTAATTCGGTTCCAATCTAATTCTTGAAACGCAACATCTTCAGATTCAATTTGATTTTCAAAGCAATCATATGTTTCAAATACAAGACGACTCCCAATTTCTACTTCCATACACGGCTTATTTTCTGGTGACATTGCGTAAATAATATGGTCTTTATGAATTCGATACACGTTATCTCTCCCCTTTTACATTAGTCTACAATTACTAATTAGCTTTTTTCATAAAAGCTAATTGTGAAAATTAATGAATTTACATATAGAAAAGCACTTAGCTTATTTTCATACATACACTCTTTACTATAACAGATAAAGAAAGGTGGTAGCACTATGCCCCTTATTCCATATAACGAAAGTGATGTTGATTTACTAGCTCGTTTAATTCGTGCAGAAGCTGAAGGAGAAGGTCGACAAGGTGAACAACTTGTTGGCTGCGTAGTAGTAAATCGTGTATTTTGTGATTGCTTAGATTTTAAACAGCTTCGTTCTGTACGTGACGCAGTATATCAAAGTCCCGGTGGATTTGAAGCAGTGCAATACGGATATTTTTATCAGCGTGCTCGTGATTCTGAAAAAGAAATTGCAAGAAAAGTTTTACAAGGTGAATGGCGCTGGCCAGCACGATGGGCTCTTTGGTATTTCCGTCCAGTTGGATCTTGTCCGCCTGAATGGTATAACCAGCCATTTGCGGGACAATTTAAAAGTCATTGCTTTTATGAACCACGTGGTGATGAATGTCCGAAAATGTATTCACGGTAGCAAAATTTGAAACGCAAGTACTTAGATTTCTGAGTACTTGCGTTTCTTTTAGCATTTTTAGAAATCTAATAATGCGATGAACTTTTCAATGCCTACTACATGTATTAATAACGGTATACGTGGGCCGCTAGACTGATTTATAATGAGCCTATATATAATAAGAAATAATTGTTTTTGATTTTCTTTCATTATTTTTTTATTTTCATGATGACAAATCGAATACAATTGTTCCATTAAGTTAGAGTAATCTTTGTTAGAACGAAGTATGTTGCAAACTTCTACTAGCCATTCTTTCTGTCTTTCATCTAATGTGTTATAAAACTCTGTATTTCTTTCTTGATTTACCGAAATTAGTTTTTCAGATTGAAAGCTTCTTATCCAATACTCTGCACGGTTACATATCGCTATCATATCATCTAATACATAACTCCTATCTGTTTTTTCTAATATACCTTGTAAAATAGATGAATCAAAATTTAATAATGGTAACGTTCCTGCTACTTGATTAAATTTTGGATATTCTTTAAACCTGCCATCAACTTTAGAGAGTTTAATTGCATCAAATAAATCTTCATTTTTGAGCGTTTTATTCTCATAACCATCTTTCAATCGTTCATATTCTGTATAATTGCGAATCACATCTTCATCAAGACCGATATGAAAAGCTGCGTTTGGTCTGTATTTAGCAAACATAAATAGAATCACTTCTGGTAAATACACTTTTAACAACTCGCTAGGTGTAATACTATTCCCTGATGAACTAGACATTTTTTCATGATTCCCTTTAATTCCAATGAAATCATAAGCAACGTAATGAGGAGCTTCACGATTGAATATTTCCCTCACAATTTCCTTTGATACATTATAACTACCCGTTTCTGATGAATGATCTCTTCCGCCCGGTTCAAAAATAACATCCTCTATCATCCACCTCATCGGCCAATCGATTTTCCAATTCAGTTTCATTTTATTTGTATTTAATACTGATAATTCATTTTGATTTCCACATACACATTCATACTGAACTGTTTTTAATACTTCATCAAAATGTGTAATCGTTGTTGCATCTTTCCCACATTTCTCACAATATAATGTAACTGGATAAAAGCTCTCTCGCTCTTCTTCACTACACTCTCCAGTTTTAAATCCCATTAAAATATCATATATTTCTTTTCTTTTATATAAAGCCTCTAATATATTTTTGTTATACCTTCTACTTCTATATTCAGCATGTTGATATATGAATTCCACTTCAACCCCAAATGCTTGAAGAGATTTCTCAAACTCTTTTTCAAAATGCTCTGCATACGAATTATGACAACCATATGGATCTGGAATATCACAGTATGGTATACCAATATATTTTGCAAAAGATGGATCAATATTTTTAGGAACTTTTCTAAATCTGTCATAATCATCCCATGAGAATATAAAACGAGTCTTTTTCCCTAAATCTTGTAGTGCTTTTACCACGAAATATGTCGTTATTATTTCGCGGAAGTTCCCGATATGAACAGAACCAGATGGACTTATTCCAGATGCGCAAACAAACGTTTCTTTGTTTGGATGTTTTCTAATTAATTCATGTGCTACTTCATACGCCCAATGCATATATTACTCACCTCAATTGATTTTTTGTTTTCACATTTTCAGTTTTATGCAATAAAAAAACTCCCACCCCCAAGATTATTCATCTTGAGGACGAGAGTTGTTAGCTTCGCGGTACCACCTCAGTTTGTTAATACGTCGCCATATTAACCTCTTCAGGTACGGCAAAATATGCTTATACCCTATCTCTATAACGGGAGAACCCGTCGCACCATCCCTAAACAAATTAGTTCCTTGCGCAGCTCCAAGTCTTTTTTCATTAAGATGTATACTGCTCTTTCTCAGCTACCAGAGCTCTCTGTACGTATTCTTTCTTAACTACTCTTCTCTTCCATGCCATTTTAAATATTAGTTTTTTCATATGATAATTTATAATACTTTTATTGTCAAACTTTTCCGGACAAAAAAGTTATCTAAATAAATGCTTTATTGCTTCTAATTGAATTTTATGACTACATTCATCACAACAATATGTCCCTTTCGGTTTCTCTTTAAATCGCTTATATTTTTCGCTTCCTTCGTATACACGGAATATATTTTTACAAGAAAAGCAAACAATTTCATAAAACATCATATGCAGTTTCCTCTCCATGTTTATACATTTTTTTAATTGCTTAAGATAGTCAGTTTTCTACAGTAAAACCTTAATATCCTCTTACTAAAAGGTTTACCTTCATTCTTATCGAATTATATAAATATCTTATAAGTTGAGGTGAAAATCTTGATCAGTAATATAGAATTAGTTTTAGATGCTTTAGCAAGTTTTCCTAAAGGGCCTCGTTAGAATGAAAGTATTGGAGTTGAAATACAATGAATCGTATTAATTACATAAGACAAGAAGAAAAGAAATATCATGACCTTTGCTATGAACAATACAAACTATTTGAAACTGGCTCTTGGCTTTACAAACCGGTTAAAACAGTTATGGACTTGATGAATTACTTTGAAGGACAAAATAACTTGCAAGTACTTGATCTCGGCTCTGGCGTTGGAAGAAATAGTATTCCAATTGCACAAAAAATAAAAAATGCTAATGGTACTGTTACATGTGTGGACTTACTGGATTCTGCGTTAACAAAATTACAAACTTATAGTAAAGAACATGATGTATTTGAAGTTATAAAAACAGAACAAGCGGCAATTGAAAATTACTACATCCAACCTGATACCTATGATTATATCGTTGCAGTATCAAGTTTAGAGCATGTTAAATCAGAAGAAGATTTAACAAACTTGCTCCATTCTATGAAAAAAGGTACAAAGACTGGTGGTATCAATTGTTTAATTATAAACCCGAACATACAAGAAATTGACTTACATACGAAAGAAGAATTAGATGCTTTAATTGAAATTAACCTTCCAACTGAACATATGATATATCTATTAAAAAACATTTATAAGGAATGGAAAGAAATAAAAATTGAAATAAAAGAATTAGCTTATAATATAGTCCGAAATGGCAAACACGTTCAATTAAAAACAAATGCCATTACTTTTGTCGTTCAGAAATAATAGTATAATAAAGAAGTGACTCTTTCTCTCAAATTCATTTTTATTGTACAAAATTTGTTACTTTATATATTTATTAATCAAAACACAAAAACCATGCTTCAGTATCATTAGAAACATGGTTTTTATTATTGATCATACTAAATTGCTTAGCTATTTAATGAATTCATTAACTGGAAGAAATGTTCAGGTTCATGTGTCTTATTTAATTCATACCATGAATGGAGTGTATCTGGCGCAAATACATCTAATGTTTTTAGAACTTCCATTGCAAATTCCAAAGGAGCTACTCCAGATGCAGTAATAAGATTTTCACCAGACGCTACAGGTCCCATTTCATATAAATTTTCCCCTTTATATGTAGGACAAACCATTTTCATATAATCTAAACTATTACTTGTATGCTTTCTAGAATTTAAGTATCCGTAATTTGCAAGGCCTATTGTTGCACCACAAATTGCAGCCACAATAGTACCAATCTTTAAAACTTCTTCAACTTTTTGCAATATGGGTTTATGTATGTTTTCAGTCCAAGTATTTCCTCCAGGTAAAATCAATAAATCATTACTCTCAAGTACACATTCATCTAGGGAAATATCTGGCTTTACGTTCAAGCCTCCCATTGAAATAACCATTTCTTTATTTATTCCAACTGTAACTACTTTAAAAGGTGCTAAACCCTTTTTAAAATATCTACCTGTATTAAGTTCAGCAATTAAATGTCCGTATTCCCAATCGGACATCGTATGAAATACATATAAATAAGCTTTTCTAGTTTGCATTCAATAACACTCCATTCACAACTTAATCTAATCTAGTCTTTTCTAAAAGATAATCTATTTATTATTTATAATTGCTTGTCGAGCTTTTTCTTTATCATCAAAATGAATAGTCAAATCCTTTAAAATTTGATATGTTTCATGCCCTTTCCCTGCAATCAAAACAATATCATTAGAAGATGCCATGTTTATTGCATGTTTTATGGCAAGTTCACGATCTACTTCTACTTTATAATTCAAATTATTATTCTGTAAAAATCCTTTTTCAATATCTTTCATTATTGACTGCGGGTCTTCCGAACGTGGATTATCAGAAGTAATATAAACAAAATCGCTATAACTTCCAGCAATTTCACCCATTATAGGTCGTTTTTTTTCATCTCTATCCCCACCGCAGCCGAAAACAGTAATGATTTTACCTTTTGAAAACTCGCTAATTGTAGTAAGGACATTTTCTAACGCATCGGGCGTATGAGCATAGTCCACTATTACAAGGAAATCTTGGTTTTCGTCTATAATTTCCATTCTACCTTCAATGCTCTTTAAATCAGATAAGCTGTCACTAATATTTGTAGGCGGAATACCTTCAACCAATGCAGCTGTTATTGCTGCTAATGCATTATAAACATTAAAGCGGCCTACGAGATTTAGATTAACTTTTATTTCTCCATTAAAGGCAGAAACTAAAAACTGTATTCCTTTTGAACTTAAAGTAATATCCTTCGCTTGAACATCTGCTTCATTATGTATTCCATATGTGATACCTTCAGCTGAAGTAATTTTTTTAAAGTATTCTACCGATGGATCGTCTGCATTCAAAATAGCAATTTTTTTATCTGTAGTAGAAAAATCATTTCCCAATCTTGAAAAAAGAAGACCTTTTACATGTTTATATTCCTCAAATGTACCATGATAATCCAAATGATCTTGCGTTAAATTTGTGAAAACCGCAGTTTTAAAGTTACATCCTTTAACTCTTTCCATATGTAAACCTTGTGACGTAACTTCCATAACGCAATAATCTGTATTATGATTTTTCATCGTTTGCAAATTCCGCTGAAGTATCGGTCGTTCTTGCGTATTAATATCAGTAGGATACCATTTCGAACCAATTTTGACTCCGTTATTCCCCATAAGCCCTGTTTGAAATCCATAATCAGTTAAAATTTTTTCAAGTAAATAGGAAGTAGTTGTTTTACCATTTGTTCCTGTAATTCCAATTAGCTTCATTTTATTAGATGGGTAACCATAGAAATGTGACGCAATAACTGCCATAGCATACCTAGCATCTTTAACAATTATTTTAGGTATTTCAATAGTTATATCTCTTTCTACAATTAACGCCACAGCGCCATTTTTCACTGCATTTTCAACAAATTGATGTCGATCTTCAAGAAAACCATCGATACCTGATACACATATAAATAAATTTCCACTAGTTATTTTTCTAGAATCCATTTCTAATCCCGTAATTTCTACATTCATATCTCCAATGGTTTCTTTAATCAAAAACAAATCCGCCAGCTCTTTTAGTTTCAAATCCCTCGCCCCCTTTATACATCCTCCTATTAATTTTACCATTTTATTAAAAGTTTATGGTTTTAAATTCCATATTAGTTGAACGAAATATAATCTTCTTCAATAAACAAAAAAATAAAAGAGCACTTGTTTCCGCAAGTGCTCTTTTTGGGGATTTTGAGATGCCCTATTAACGAAAGTTAAGGTTACTTAAAGTTAATAGGTATTTATATTATATGCTTGTCCTTTTTAATTGTGCATAATCAATATATAAACATCTTTAATAATATTTAATAACTTTTATTTATAGTTCTTTCTTACATTGGAGCATTAAAAAATTGATTGAAGGTTTATTTTCCATGATCTTATTTGGCTCATCAATTTCTGAAACTTGTACTAGTCCATATTTATTAAAATCTTGTTTTATAGATTCAGAATCATAGAAGAACATTTTTACGCCTTCCATTACTTCATAATAGTCTTTATCCAACTGTTTTCCTTTTCCGTACATTGGAGCTTTTTTAGAAACAGTTGTGAAAACCATATATCCACCTGGTTTTAATTGATTATAACAATCTTTAATAAATTTCTCTCTTTCCTGCTCATTTAACAAATGAAGAAGTGCATGACTAAATATCCCATCATAAAGTTTATTATCAAAAGGCATTTCGTTTACCGAATCGTGATACATACGAACATCTTCTAGTCCGTTTTGTTTTGCTAAATCGATGGCTGTTTTTGAAATTTCAATACCTGTTACATTTATACCATTTTCGATAAACACCTTTGCGTTTCTACCGTATCCAATACCTGGAACTAATATATCTTTAACGCTCTTTTCCAGAAAAAAATCTTTTGTCAAAATTGCAGATTCTGTAGGTTCAAATCCCCACATCGTTTGTTTCTCAATAAAACTTGATTCCCAAAATTCCATTATGTTTCTATCTCCTTATTTTTATCTCATTTTTAGTATCACATAAAAGGCCTATATAATACGGCTCCCTGTGCCAATTTAATTTTTACGATTCTAATACAAGATAGTATGTGTATTGTTAATATACAGTTGTTCTTTCTTCTATTCAAAACATTTACCATAGTCACTATAGCTCCATTGAATATAGCATAATAATAGGCCTATATCTATTTTAAAGATTGGTGTAAAACCCACTCTTTTTATTAACCCTTATGTTTTTGTAGAAAAACAAAAAAGCCAATACTTCCGTTGTAGTATTAGCTTTTCTCAAGAGAAATTATCTTTTTATATTGTATTGATCTAATATTTTTTCTAACATTTCTAAAGTTATCGGTTGAGCTTTCTCTATTAATTGATAACCAATACGCCCATTCGGTTCAGCTGTAACTTGCTGCAAACTCTTTAAATCATGAATTCCTTTTTCTCTTAATTGCATATACAGTTGTTGTTCCGACATTTTTGCTTTCATCAAATTCTCTTTTACAATTTCTCCGTTTTCAACAATTACAATGCTACTGCCATTTAGGAATTGCTCCACCTTCTTTGATTTCAATTCCAAAAAATGAATGATAAGAAGTATGCTTGCAAATATTACAGCTGCAAATATAGATGGGACTACTTTCCTACTTAATACAGGCTCTACAATAATACGTCCAATGGAAACTACTATAATTATTTCAGCTCTCGTCATTTGGCTAACAGAATTACTACCTGTCATTTTTAATGCAATCATTCCAGTAAGAATTAAAATAATACTTTCCCAAATTATATTCATAATTGCCCAATCCTTTAATGGTGAATGTTACTAGCATTCCCATTTCATATAGCATTCTAAATGCATTTTAATTAAACTTTTTTGTAAAAATCAAACTTACATATACTGAAAAACAATCTATTTTGATCAATCTTTTTTCAATAAGGGTTTGATGATCCATCTTCCATTGTCAAAAAAATAAAAAGCACCCACATGGATGCATAGATTAAACTTATTCATTATTACTCTCTCCACTTTTATCATCAACTGATTTGGAGTCTAACATGCTGCCTATATCAGGCGGTAATGCTAACTCTATACCAGCTACTGGTTGATTATCTTCATTAAACCATTGTTTCTTAAATTTACTCAATTCTTCATTTTTCTTATTTTCATCCATATTACCCCGCCTTTTATGTACATGATATTAAACACTTTACTTAATATGTACATTGAGAAAGATAATATACTATTTGTACATAATGAAAGAGCAAGAATCCTTCTCTGTTTACGCAACCCGTTGTACCCAATAAAAATCCCCGTACATGCTACTCCTCGTTTTGTTATCATATTAGTGACGAAATATATGTGAGCTACGTGACCAGTACGTGGTCATTTTATTCATATGAGACAAATACTTTTAAAGGAGTAATTATCTGCTCACTTAATTCCTCAAAACATTTTTCAAGAGCAGTATAATGAATTTCATGTTGAAAAATCTCTTCTATCCATGGCGTCTGTTCTATTTGATTAAAAAACCAATCTGCATGTTTTTGATAATCATATCCGTCACTTGAACCAATGATTTGCAATTCTTTTCGATAAAAGTCGGCGATTAATGTTAAGTTTTCTATATTACCATCAGAAAGAATACATATAGCCCCATTACTTTTAATAACCTTTTGCAATGTGTGAAACCCTCTATTTGTAGCAGAACATTCCAAACCGTAATTATACGTATCTATAAGTTTCTCTTCCGAATCAAAGAGGTTTTTCGCACCAAACTTCTTTGCAAATTCTCTTCTATTTTTATTAGGCTCAACAACATCCACATGCTCAACACCTACATAGTATTTTAAAAAATAACAAGCGAGTAAACCGATAACTCCCATTCCAGTAATGAGTACTTTTTCATCCCGTCGCGGGTCTAGCTTCAATACCCCTTTAGCAACATCACACGAAAGAATAGATAATAAAGCAACTTTAGATTTTATATAACTAGGCACTCGAATTACTTTATCCCCTTTAACTATTCCTACCGTTTCATGCCCATAAAAAGAAACTACTTTATCATCTACGTTTAAATTTGTTACTTTATTACCAACTTGAATAACTTCACCATAACTTTCATATCCAGTTTTTCTTGGATACATAGGATTTGTATCTGTAACATCAGATTCTTTATACTGCGGTAACTCTGCTCCAATACTTATTGCACCTGCAATTGTTTTAATAATAATTTCCTCATCCTGTATAGACTTAATTTTACATGTTTCCCACTTAAGACGTTTTGATCCTACTAAAACTAATTTATTTTGTTCCATTTATAACCCTCACATTATATAAAAATATATTCTCACTAAATTTCAAACAATGTATAATAGATTCATCTAAAATTCAAGCTATAATGTTGGCTAGCAACCAACAGTGATAATATGATAATTGAATTTGATGGATATAGAATAAATGAGTATGTTATTGGCCGTAACTGTTCTCTAAACGAATTAAGAAGAATGTATTTACATGTAAAAAATGAAGAGATATCTAATGAAGATCTTCTAAGCTTATTTTGTGTACAGTACCATTATGAAAAAACCCCAAAATTACTACAAGAAGACGTCATGAGCGATGTTGTCATTGATTTAGATACGGACTATATTTATATCCCTAATAGATAACAGGAAACTAGATTGAATGAATAGAAATTACGATTCAGCTAAGTGTTTAATAAAATAAGTAATTGTCCAAATTACTGTCGCAAATTGAGTGACAAAATACATTGTCCATTCAAAACCAGTCAAATTTCTCTCTCGTCTTACTTTTTTTAAATATCTGTAAAATATAAATGTACTTAAAAACATTAGTAACAACGATAGTTGCTGTAAATCATCGACTAAACGTACTGCCATAGACTCGATCACCCTCCTATTCAAAATAAATGCTACACTTTAAAGTTATCATTTATTGGTAATTTATTTCCATTTAAATTACTTATGTCCTAAATAAAAAGAGCACTCAGCTATTGAGTGCTCTAAAAAATATTAATTCTACACATTTTCCTTGTAATGATTTCATATAATTTCTATTACTTTTTATTACTCAGTTCTATCACTTCCGGTATATGATTACTATCATATTTCCTCGTATAGGTTTCACCATCTGGAGTAACTAATTGTAATACAATCTCACCACAAACTCCATTTAGTATTTCAAATTCGCCTTGTGTATTTGAAATACTGCGTTCCTTACTTTCGATTGAATCTTCATAAATTTTCACATTAGATATAGGTTCGTTATTTTGATTTACGATAATACCTCTTGAATACTTACCAACCGCAATGCATTGGTCATCTTTTTTATAATATTTAGTCACAACTATAGCTCCAATTATTATAGCGATACACACAAACAAGAGAATTATTTTGCGTCTCACAACAAACCCCCTTATTCATTTTTTTCTTTTTTAAATTGAAAGGTTATACGTTCCACTTGTTTGATTTCCTCAATTACTTTACGAATTCCTTCTTCAATCCTATCTTCCTTCACATTCGATACGTTTAACTTTAATAGTCTATCTTTCGGAAAACCTCTCAAATAATTTTTATCAATCGCATCAATACTTATTTGCATTTCATTTAATCTATGGAAAAACATTTCGGAAATACTCGTTTTGTATAATTTTAAACAAGTGTGGATTCCAATTGTATTTTGCTTTTTATATGTGAATAAAAGCGGGTTTTCACTATGAGTTATTTCTAATGTTTCTGCTAGTTTTTTAGATCTATCGTGATAGGAAGATTTAATTTTATTTTTATGACATTCAAACATGCCACTCTTTATATAAATTTCTAAAGCAGCTTGGGATATCATCGGGCTATCGATATCTAAAATCTTTTTATATGTATGGAAAGCATTCGCTATTACCGGTGGGATTACTGCTATGCCCACTCGTAAACCTGGAAAAATAATCTTTGAATAACTTTTCAAATATATGACATGATTCCCATTATCCAAGCTATATAACGGATCTGCTTTTGAATCCATTTCTAAATCTGCTAAATAATCATCTTCAACTATATATACATTATATTTCTTAGCCAATAACACAATTTTTTCTTTCTCATCTTTAGAATAAGAAGTTCCGAGCGGATGATGATATCTTGGTATTGTATAAAAGAATTTTATTTTACCTGTTCGAAAAATGCGTTCCAATTCATTTAAGTCAATACCTTCATTCGTACGTTTAATACCAATTACAGGAATTTTGTTTATTTCTAGATATTCAATATATAGATGATATGTTGGTTGTTCAATTAATATCGTTTCATTTTCATTTGGAAATGGTATAGAAGTTAATATTGCTAGCGCCTGCTGTACACCTGACGTTATAAAAATATTTTCTTCTTTAGTGAAGACTTGATAGTTTACCAGTTGTTGTTGAATAACCGGAATTAAAGACGGTAAACCTTTTGGCGTACCATATACGAACAAGTCATTTTTATATGTATCAATGGCTTTATTTATACAATGTTGAAAATCTACATATGGAAAAACATCTGGATCTGGTGCTGAGGAAGCAAAATCAATTATCTCTTCATTTTCTACAACCTCCCCTGATTTTCGAACAACGTAGTATCCACTTTGAGGGACGGAATAAATAATATGACGCTTTTCTAATTCATGTAGCGCTCGTATTACTGTCGCCTTATTGCATTCATATTTCGTAACGAGTGTCCGAATAGACGGTAGTTTCTTTCCTTCTTTTATCTCCCCATTTTGAATCATACTTTCTAAGTCGTTGAAAACATGTAAATACTTATACATCATTACCACCTCAACATTTAATTTGTACCGGTACAGTTTGTGATTATTCACATTGTAGCACTAGATCATAAAGATTACTATGTACGTATACTGGCCAGTAAGAAATCAATTACTATGAGGTGAAATTATGAAACTTACAACAAAGGCATATTTATCAGCTTTACTCTATTCATTTATTATTGGATTCTCCTTTATGTTTGTGAAATTAGCATTAACTGTTACAAGCCCACTTGATACCCTTGCTCATCGTTTTACAATTGCTTTCATAGCAGCAAGCATTCCCATTGTTTTCGGTTTCGTAAAGTTAAATATGTCATTCAAAAATATACTTCCCCTTTTACCACTTGCAATATTTTATCCAGCACTATTTTTTGCTTTCCAAGCATTTGGCTTAGTGTATACAAGTTCATCCGAAGCTGGAATTATACAAGCGGCTATTCCTATATTTACGATGATGTTAGCTTCCTATTTTTTAAAAGAGTATACAAATACATGGCAAAAAATATCTGTACTCATTTCTGTTATCGGTGTCATTTATATATTTATCATGAATGGTATAAGGACTCATGAAACTAGTTTCATAGGTGTTATTCTTATTTTGCTATCGGCATTATCATCTGCTTTCTATAATGTGTTAGCTCGAAAAATGACGAAGAAATTCAAACTAATGGATTTAACTTACACAATGACAGTAATCGGCTTTATTAGCTTTAATTTAATCGCAATCGCCAGCCATATAAGCAAAGGTACTATAACGGCATACTTTAAACCGTTTACGAATGGAACATTTCTTATCTCCATCTTATATTTAGGGTTACTATCTTCCTTGCTGACGGCATTGCTATTAAATTATTCCTTATCATACATTGAAGCCGCTAAAATAAGTGTTTTTAGTAACTTATCTACACTTATTACAATTATCGCAGGCGTTATTTTTTTACACGAGCAAATTTCTTATTTTCATATCATTGGTACAATAATGATTATTTTTGGTGTAATAGGCACAAATTTTTTGGGTAAAAAAGGAATTACAGTGAAAAAGAAGAATATCTCCATGAATAAATAAAAATTGAGGGATATGTCATGCAGCGCTTAAATACGATTGATATTAGTAACGTTCTAGAATTAGAAAACACTCTTTCTACTTTAGAAAATGAAGTGATTTCTTCAAAACTAGAACTCGAAAATTGGTTAAAAAAACAATCTACATTCATTTGGGAAATTGAAGAACAATTAACATCTCACTATATCGCCTTTCAATGTAGTACAGATAATAAAAAAATAAAAGATACTTTTGAATATGACCAACAATTTGTCAGGCCTCTTTTGAAACGTTATCAAAATTCATTTGATAATAAATATTTAGAGTCCCCTTTTCGAATGGAACTTGATCCAAAAACGTATAGCTTACTAGATAAAAAAATAAAGAATGCGCAGACTTTATTTTGTGAAAAGAACATTGATTTAGAAGTAGACGAAGACAAACTAGTAACCGAGTACTTCGAAATTACAGGTGGTTTAACTGCACTATGGGACGGTGAAGAAAAAACAATTACTGAACTACAGTCTTACTTACAAGATCCGGATCGTAATATACGAAAAAAAGCGAAAACACTCATTTCTGAAACATTCTTATCTGTTGAAGATACATTACAACAGATATTAAATGAATTAATCGTAATACGTCACCAAAAAGCAAAAAACATTCAATTAGATAATTATCGTGATTATATGTTTAAAAAACATGAACGTTTTGATTATACACCTGAGGATTGCTATGAACTTGCTGAATCTATTCGTAAATACGTAGTACCACTTATCAATAAAATATTTAATGAGAAAACATCTGAACTTCAAGTAGATAGTCTTCGTCCATGGGATCTAAAAGCAACCGCACCAAATCAAAAAGCATTAAAACCTATCGAAGACGCCAGTGAATTAATCGAAAAAAGTTCTCATATTTTACACAAACTAGATCCCGAATTTTCTAGGTTACTGGACCGTATGTGTAAAAATAATTGCTTAGATTTAGAAAGTCGTAAAGGAAAAGGACCAGGAGGATTTTGCGAATATTTACCTGCTTCTCGATTATCTTTCGTTTTTATGAATCTCAATCATACACATTATGATGTTACTACTTTCCTCCATGAAATGGGTCATAGTATTCATAATGAATGTATGAAGCAGTTAGAACTTCAAAAATATTTGGAAATCCCTTCTGAATCAGCAGAACTCGCTAGCATGACAATGGAATTATTTTCGATGGAGTATTGGGATACATTTTATGAGAATACTGAAGAATTTATAAAAGCAAAATTAGATTTCTTTATAGATATTGTTAAGTACTTACCACAAATGCTTATCGTTGATCAATTCCAACATTGGATGTATGAGAATCCTAATCATACTGCTAAAGAAAGAAATGCAAAGTATTTAGAATTACATAACACTTACCAATCGAACGTCGTAAATATTGAAGGGTATGAAAATTGGATTGCAACTGGTTGGTTACCTGTACTACACATATTCGAAATACCATTCTATTACATCGAATATGCTATGGCACAACTTGGTGCGTTACAAATGTATAAACAATATAAAGAAAATCCTAAACAAGCAATAGAAAATTATAAAAAGGCTTTATCATTAGGTAGCTCTAGATCTTTAACGGAAGTATATGAAGCAGCTGGAATTCATTTTGATTTTTCTGGTGAAACAATTAAAGAACTAATGTTATTTGTAGAGGGCGAATTAGAGTCATTTGAACAATTGTAAGAAAGAAGCTGTTCCTATATTTTAGGTTCAGCTTTCTTCTTTATTTTATTTATTAGTTCTATGTACTGAGAATCACCATATCCGATTGTCGAAAAGAGTTTAAACAACTTTGTTAATAATTCTCGAGTTGATAAATCTTTATTTTTAGAGATGAATTTTACTACGATATTATCTTCTTTTAACATATTTAAATATAAGTCTATAGCTTGATAGATTACAGGTGGTACTTTATAGGATGTTTTTTTATGATTCACTACTACTTCATCGTATATAGAAGAATAATTTCCTAATTCCAGTTCAAGTTGACTTACTTTAAATTCATCTTCTCTGAAGCTATTTAAGTATACCTTCCCTTCATAACAAGATTGTTCTAAGTATGAAAGTATGGTAAGTAAGTTCATTTGGCAGAACATATCTTCACCAAACCATAAAACAATGCATTTATACTTTTTCGTAAAAAGATTTTCTAACGGATCTATAACTTTTTTTGTATAACTTTCTACTGAACTATTATGTCCTTCTGCTCTTGTTTTAATAAATTCTTCATTAAAAACTTGTGTAGTAGCCGTGTTTACACACATCGCTTCGTTAAATGGGGCATAATCAGACTCACCCATTAGCTTCTCCGTTTTAAATTCTTCATACATCATTTGACCATTCAATATGTTTAATACATCTTTATCAAACAACTCATTATTATTGCTACGTAACTGCTCAACCTCAAATTTTCTAGAAATATTCATTTTAAACTCCCCTTCTTTATTTATATTGAGTTTAACAAATGATTGAATAGGCATGTTGTTAAGTTGATATTCTCTTGGATTCATTCCAAAAACAGTCTTGAAAGCTCTACTATAAGCCTCTTGCGAAGAATAATCATAATCTAATGCAATATCTATTATCTTTCTATTATTCTTCAAATCCTCCGTAGATAAATATAGTCTTCTTAAAAGAATATAGCGCCTAACACTAATGCCTGTTACTTGGTGAAATCTAAAAGAACAGTAATACGGAGAATAACCCATATAACGCGATAATTCATTTAATGAAAATTCTTCTTTTAAATTGCTCTCAATCCAATCAATCATCTGCTGTATATGTGCATTCATTTCCTTCACTCCTTATATAAAAGTATAAAAGAGATTCGTTTCTTTCTTTTGATATTTCTTGTGTTTTATAACATGAGCCATTCATTACTTCATGCTTCATTTTAAAGGATATCAAAAATAAAACACGAATGTTGTAAATTACGAATCTTTTAGTTCTCTAGTAAAAAATTAAAGTTTGGAAAGGACGTTACAATGAACGAGCTAGAAAAAGAAATACTTCAATTAATAAATAAACTATATCCTTTGAATTTTATTAACATTACACCAATAACAAATGAAATGTATAAATGTCTCACAGAACAAGGTGCATACTTCATTAGAATTACAAACTATAAAACGTATGAAGAACAATTAGAAGAAGTTACATATACGAATTTTTTATACCAAAACGGTTTAGCTGTTCCACCAATCATCCCTTCATTGCAAGGAAATTTTGTAGAAAAGTTAACATTAGATAAAGAGATTTTTGCCGTATTATATAAAGCTGCGCCTGGTATACATTTACCAAAGTACGAATGGGATTCTAATATATTTAAAAAGCTTGGTAAACAAATTGGAAAATTACATCGTATTTCTAAAAGCTTTGAAAAGACTAATCCAGTTAAACATATAAACGACTGGTATGAAAATGAAGAATATAATTTTCTTAAGTATATCCCTAAAGAAGAAACTACTATAAGAGAAATTGCATCAGACGTTTTAACTTCTATAAAAGAGCTACAAAAATCCATTTCAAATTACGGCTTAATTCACGGAGATTTATGGTTAGAAAATATTTTAGTTGAAAACAATTCAAACATAACAATGATTGATTTTCAAGACTGCGAAAAACATTTTTACATATTCGATTTAGCAGTTCCTATTTATAGTGCGATTGAATATTCATTTGCTGGAAATGGAAATATCATTGACTATGAGCATTCTATTACAAAAGCACTATTTGAAGGGTATCAAGAGGAAAATGAACTACCTAAAGAAATGATAGACAAGTTTCCATTATTTATTAAATTAAAGGAGATTTTTGAATATAGCTTAATGCATATGTATTGGAATAAGGAAGAATTAACTGAGGAACAAGTACGGATAATGAACCTTTATAGGATGAAGATTGAAAATAAGTATACCTATATCAATGTTTAAAAATGCTGTTGTTTAACTACAAGGAAACTTTAGTTAAACAACAGCGTTTATTAATTAGCTGACAACATTTTTTATGACTTATAAATACTGATTCAATAATCTTTTCAAATACACTTCATTTTGCGGTGATACTTTTTCAGAAAATCTAGCTGCAATCATAATAGGAGCCCATTGAAAGATCTCATCTCTTGTTAAATCGGTATTACGGCAATATATTTGTAAATACATTTCAGCTAATTCTAAAGAAGTCTGAGCATACAATAAATATGTTCGAAATACATCTGCGCGAATATCACCAGAACTAGCATCTACCCAGTCTATAATATTTACATTCTTTTCACTCAAAATTAGATTAGATGGATGGAAATCACCATGGCATAATCTAGGTTCAAATTTGATTGAATATAACTTATTCAATATACTTTCCTTTTGTTTTTCATCCAATTTATGTACATATTTAATTTGACGCTCTAACCTTTCCCCCATCGCTTCCATTTCATCCGTATTCACACGTATGGCATGAATCTTTTTTTGTTCATTAACACAAATATTTATGTAATGCTCTGCCTCATTTAGATTATTAAGCAGGAGATCCCCCATACTGTCACCTTTTACGTATTCCATAATAATTGCCTGTCTATTTTTTATCTTTGTCACTTCAAATACGTTCGGAACTGATAGTCCACATGAATAAGCATATTTTTGTTTTTTTGCTTCATTCATAGACTCTGTATCAGGCAGATATTCATTAAATAATTTTACAACCTTAGTATCATAGAGATAGATTTCTGCTGTATTCCCTTTAGCTATCGGATTTCCTAAATTCAATTCATTTCTCTCCTTACTGTAAATTAAGCTGACACATTATACTCCCCTATAAATTCAGTGTAATTATGCTGAAACCCTTCTCCACGAAAATATAAAAAACTTACCACTTTCTATCCTTAAATAGAAAGTGGTAAGTTTAATTTACTAGGAATATCGGAAGGGAAATTTGGTGTATGCACAATTGAAAATGCATATCCCTGCTCAATAAATGATACTTCATTATGTTTACATTGAAATGGGACACTATTTTTCTTAAAGTTAATTTGGATTTGCTGTAAAAATGCTTGATCTGTTGTTCCGAAAGATACGTGTACTTTTGGTGGTAAAGCTTTCATCGCAATCGGGATCCAAGGTCGCTGCCACCAAGTTGCAACGATGTATGCAGTGCCACCTATAACAAAGTTGAAAATATCCCCATCTTTCATCGTTTTCATATTTAGATTGGATTTTAACCATTCTGTAAATACAGGTACACTTTTAACAGGAAGTCCGATTTCCCTTACATATAAAATATTTAAAGGGGACTGCGGTACTAATACATCTTCTTTAACATAACTATGTGCGATAATTTCGAGTAGATTCCCATCCCCGTCTTTAAAGTATACATTGTATAAACCATTCTCTTCACCAATTACATTTCCATTTTGCCATTTCACAATGAGTAATCCAGAATCCTTTAGCCATCTTACTGTTTCAAGAAATTTTGAATATGGAATCTCAAAAGCAAAGTGAGCAGGTGCAATTGGTTCATATACTTCTTGAAAACTAATTGTTGTATAAGGTGTTACTTCAAATTGAATAAATGATGCTGTTTCTTTTTTTATTGGAAAAGATAATATGTCCTTATAAACTTGTTTTACCCCTTCTATGGAAACCGTTTGTAGTTTTATATCTGATATATGTGTAATCATTGTAATAAACCTCCAAATTCATAATATCTATTAGTATTGTATTTCAAAAACTAACAGGAAGAATCCATCTGGAGATTGAAACTTCAATTAACAAAATAATACTTTTGTATTAGAGCAGTTACGCTAACATTTCCGGCTAATGCAATAAAATTTTAACTTCAAGCGTTTTGCGCTATAGTTCAAATAATTGGTATAAACGACCATATCAAGATATAATGAACAATATCTTAAGCTAAAGGAGTGATGTTTTGTGAACCAAAGAATTTCTTACTATGATGCTGCACCTGATGCTATGAAAATTATGATGGACATGGAAAAGTACACAAAGCAATCAACGATTAATCGAATGACTAGAGAGCTTATTAAAATTAGAGTTTCTCAGATCAATGGTTGTGCTTACTGCTTAGATTTACATACATCTGATGCGCGAAAAATGGGAGAAACTGAACAAAGGATTTATTGCTTAAGCACTTGGGATGAATGTACTTTTTATACAGAAGAAGAAAAGGTCGCTATTGAACTAGCTGAACATATTACACTAATTCCTACTAAAAGAGTTCCTGATTCCCTATACAAACGAGTATGTGAACATTATGATGAAAAACAATATATTGACCTTGTCTTGATTATTAATCAAATTAATAGTTGGAATAGAATTTCTATCGCGATGGGAAATACACCTGCTAAAAAATAAAACTGTAAGTAAAAATCTTACTTACTCTATACGTTATTTCTATATTACATACGCTCCAAAAGGTTGATTTTTATATATTACAAAAATCAACCTTTTGGATTTAACTTTACCGATGTTTTCTTATTTCTTCTACTATAACTTTCGGATAATCCCAATGTTTCGTCCTTATGCATACCTCTTACAATATTAACCGTTGTTGTACCTCTCGCATGCCAGCAGACTTTATAATTTATTTCTATACCCAGGTCCTTAACTCCAATCTCTAGTAATGAAGACCATCTTGTATAACCTTCTTTTCCACACAAAAAGCTGCTTTTTTTAAAGAAAAGCAGCTTTTAATCTATAACACATTATAATTTAACAGCAATAATCATAAACCTTTTTGAATTCGTACGAATCCCTTTTTCAGAACTATTTGCATCAATGAACTTTTGTAAAATAGTAAAATCCTCTTCCTCTTCTCCAAATCTAGGAATAATAGGCGTATGTTTTAACAAGAAAATAAGATCTTCAGGCGTACTGTAATAATCAGTAATATTATATTCACGTACTTGCACGAATTCAAATCCTGCATGAATAAGTTCCCTCATATACTTTTCTTTTAAAATTCCATCTTTTTCGCCTAAGCATTGCCCTCTTCCAAATGCTTCTTTCAAGTTCAATTTATCATGTTCGCTAACTTGTTGTGTTAAGAAAATAGCACCTTTTTTCATTACTTTTGCTAATTCAGATGCTATAAACGGTGCATGACAACTTGAAGCTATATCAAAATGCGCATGCGGAAACACTAAAGCTTCAGAATCCATTTGAAGAAACTCAACATTTTGTACACCTGATTTTTTCAAGTTAGAATGTGCTGTTTCTATCATTCCGTTAGAATTATCTATTCCAATTAACAATTTAGCCGAAGATGCTATGTTAAGTACATTCTCTCCTCCACCTGTACCAACATCAAGTAATATATGTGATTGCTTGCATCTTTCTTTTACCTCTCCATAAAAGTCCCATGTATCTCCTACAGTTTCACATTTTATTTTACTAAAATCCCATCCATTTAATCTTCCTACTTTATCATAAAAGTTTTTGTACTCTAATTCGTTCATTTCATTATTTCCCCTTTGTTAATGTGCATGAAATGTTTAATCCTGATCATCATCGAAATAGACTCATAGTTTATATTCTTATTAATCTCCTTTTATATCTGGTACGCATCTTTCAATCCCAAACGACTACTTACTTCGAGTAATACATAAATTCATCCCACTACAATTAAAAGAAAATATGTACGATAACATCATTTAATTCAGTATATTATAAAATACAAATTATCGAAATAGCAGCTTTATACATTTCAGTTTACATAATATATTTACAGTTCATCTTCATTAATATATTCTAAATGTCTTCTTCCCCAACCACACATGCTATCTAACACAGTACTTACTGTTTTTCCATGTTCAGATAAACTATATTCCACTTTAGGTGGTATTTCTTGATAAATTTCTCGTTTTATTAGTTGATCTTGCTCTAATTCACGCAATTGCTTCGCTAACGTCCCTTGAGATATATCTGGTATTAATCGCTTTAATTCACCAAACCGTTTTGTTCCGTCTGTTAATAATATAAACAAAATAAGTGGTTTCCATTTCCCACCAATTATTTGTAATGTCGCTATTACTCCTTTTAACTTCGGTTCTTGTAAATCCATTTTTCACACCTCTCCTCTGACATCACAAATCTTTTTTCACATTGCATATCCGCATGAATAGTGATTAGTACGAAATATGCGACTATGTACATAAAAAGTGCGTACTTTTCACTTGCTATCTTTTAGCGAATAATAAAGAAATAATAGTTTTATTTTAACGTTTTTATTAAAGGAGTGGCTTAAATATGTCTATTACTACATTAAAAGGTAGCCGTATCGTTATCATTGGTGGGAGTTCTGGTATTGGGTTTGCAACAGCAAAACAAGCAATTGAACAAGGAGCACATGTTATTATTGCAGGGCGTTCGACTGAAAAATTAATGATTGCTCAAGAAGTAATAAATAACCTTCATCTTCAAACTTATGTATTGGATAACCAAAATAAAAACCAATTACAAGATTTTTTCAAGAAAGTTGGGAATTTTGATCACTTGTTCACACCAGGAGCCTCTTACACACTTGGACCTATAACCGCTACTGATGATATTGCTGAAAGCAGCTTTATCGGCAAGTTTTGGCCACAATATTATGCCGTAAAATATGCAATTCCTTTTCTTTCAGACTCCGGATCTATCGTATTAATGTCCGGTGCATTTAGTCAAAAACCGCTTAAAGGGGCACCTGCTTATGGAGCTTGTAATGGTGCTATTGAGAGTTTAGGGAAAGCTTTAGCTGTTGAAATAGCTCCTATAAGAGTTAATGTTGTTTCCCCTGGAACGATACGGAGGGAAAATGAACAAAACGAAAATAGACTAGCTGCTTATGAAGCTTATAAATCTCTTTCTCTTCTAAAGAGGCCTGGGCATAATGATGAAATTGCACATACTGTTCTATATTTAATGCAAAATAGTTTTACTACAGGCAATGTATTGTTTCCTGATGGAGGATACACATACCATTAAATTATTTAAAACAAAAGCCCCTTATTAAGGTGGCTTTTGTTGCTAATTTAGAAACTGCTGCAGTAATAAAGGATCCTCTTTTAAAATTCCTGCTAAAAACATAAGTTGTGGAAAAGGTTGTAAGATTAACTCTTTATTCATTTTTTCTTTCAATACAGCTATTCCATCTTGCTTAATATAATCGTTTAGTGTTATTTTTTTACTACAAATTAGCCTAATATCACTTACTGAAAGTAATAAGAGCCCGTTCGTTTCAGAGGATGGAGTTGGTTCATTTTCTGCATGTGCCATATACATAATAGATAAAGTTTCATCTGGACTATCAATAATTAAAATTGGATTGACTTCATTTTCTACTTTTACTTTCTTTGATTTTGCATTCCAATTCTCTTTATAATATGTAATTGGTGAACTCAATATAGCAATATCGATAGTAGCTTCTTCTTTCACTTCTCTTTTAGCTGTTTCTACTGCTGTTTCATCCCCTTCTTTATGTCCTCCGAGCCTTACTACACCTAATGTATCACCTTGAAAAACAAATAAATTCTTATATATTACATACGCACCAGCTGTTCGCACATTCTTATCTATATGTATCAATATTTTCCCTCCTAACGACCTTTGAATAAAATAGTTTACTATAATTTTATTATGTATTTAAATTATCTTCAATCCAACACACAGCATCAAGTAGGTTTTGCGCTATATACTCAGGTACTGTTTCTTTCCACGAATGTCTATACTTTGTTAATGAATTTTCTCCCCATCCTGTTCGCAATTAAATCTTTTTCATAATACTGCCCTCATTTTTATTTCCTCCTTTAGATTTTAAAAATACCTATAAAAAGTAGGATTCATCTAAAAATTACAGAATTCTATATATAACAAGTATTGGACGGATGATTTTCAAATTCCTCTATAATAAAGGTGGTTCAAACAGTTGTGAAATTTATACTAGAACGCAGGCTTACCATTAAGACAACTTTCTCAAAAGAATACAAGATTTTCATTTTTGG
This sequence comes from Bacillus sp. 16GRE42, assembly GCF_019837435.1. Classification (NCBI taxonomy): domain Bacteria; kingdom Bacillati; phylum Bacillota; class Bacilli; order Caryophanales; family Bacillaceae; genus Bacillus; species Bacillus sp. 16GRE42. Next base: position 62,074 of record NZ_JADAXF010000001.1, on the reverse strand, counting down.
TTTACTCATTTCACGAATTGGAGATTCACTATATACTTTTGCATTGCCTTGGATTGCCTATCAATTAACCGGTTCAGCTGTAATTATGAGTTCTTTATTTACTATTAATTTGCCAATTGTTTTATTCGGCCCTTTAGTTGGTGTAATGATTGATCAATACGATCGAAAAAAGTTACTATGGATGGAAAGATAATTATGTATGATTGGTTAATTGAAATTGAAGAACGAAAATATCCATTACACTCCGCTCATTTTGTACATTTTTAAATAAAATTTTGACAGTAGTTGACGAATCGAATCAAGAAGTAATTTCTCTTGATATTTACGGATAAGTTGATAAAAGGGTAGCGTCAGGAAAATACGAATTTACAACGATAAGAAAATTCCAAATTAAAAAGCCCAACTTCTCTACAAATCAAAATAGAGAAATTGAGCTTTTCAGTTACTTCATTTATTTATTGAATTCATTAACTTGAAGAAGTATTCAGGTTTATGAGTCTTATTTAGGTTATACCATGAATGTAATGCATCTGGTGTAAATACATCTATTTTTTTCAGTACCTCCATTGCAAATTCCAGAGGAGCTATTCCTGATGCAGTAACTAAATTCGTATCAGATACCGCAGATTCCGACTCATAGAATTTTTCTCCTTTATAGTTAGGACATACCATTTTAGTATATTCTAAGTTATTACTTGTATGCTTTCTAGTATCTAAGTATCCCATATTCGCGAGGCCCTCAGTTGCACCACAAATTGCAGCAACAATAGTACCAAGCTTTAAAGCTTGGCCAATTGTTTCCAAGATCGGTTGATGAATTTCTTCACTCCAAGTAGTCCCTCCTGGTAAAATTAAAAGATCTTTACTCTCAAGAGTACATTCATCAAGGGAAATATCTGGTTTTATACTCAGTCCTCCCATAGTAGTAATCATTTCTTTATTAGCTCCTACTGTAATTACTTTTAAAGGTGCTAAATCTTTTTTAAAATATCTTCCTGAGTTTAATTCTGCAATTAAATATCCATATTCCCAGTCCGACATTGTGTTAAATACATATAGAAATACTTTTTTTGTTTGCATCCAATAACACTCCAATCACAATTTATATAGCTATTATAATATAACTTCCCTGACAGTTAACGTCAGGGAAGTTATATTACTTGATGAAATTTTATTAATTCTGAAAGAACTTCAATAAGTCTTTTCTTAAGACTTATTGGCTCAATAACTTTAATAGATTTATTGTACGGCAAAAGTAAATAAGGTACATATGTATGTATTATATCTTTTTCAAGAAGAAAAACTGCTTGATTTGAAGTCCGTTCTTGTAAATAATGTCCTAAAAACCAATGTTGGCAAATATCAGCCAATACACTTTTATCCCCATTAATAACCAAAGAAATAGTCCCTTCCTTATCTTCTATAGTTGGAAGAAGACCTTTTATAAAAAAGTCACGTGCTGAAAAATTTTATGGTCGGTTAAACTTATTTTCTGTTAGCATTAGACTTTCAATTCGATCTACTCTGAAACTACGGATATCATTCCTAAGATGACAAAATCCAATCACATACCACTTATTATTCCAATAGATAATTTTGTACGGATCGACCAATCTATAATTTAATTGCTTTTCACCACTTTTATGGTAAATAATTTTTACTGAGTACCCGTCAGCTACCGCCTGCTCCAACTCCTTCAAAAAAGGTTCCATAGAGAGCGAACTTAATCGACTTATTACTTCAAGACTAGCTAAATGTTGGTTTATCTTTGTTTCCTGCTCTTGATTTGAGTATTTACTTAGTTTTGAAATGGCCCTATTTAGTGCTTCACCTCCATAATATCCCGCTTCTTCTGCAAAAACAGCAGCGTGAAATAGTGCAGTTTGCTCCTCAAAATCAAAAAAAAGAGGAGCCTCAATAAAATTGTTCAATAAAGTGTATCCACCGTTATGTCCTGGTTCTGAAATGATAGGTACGCCACTTGTTGAAATTGTATCAATATAACGATACACAGTCCTTATATTCATCTCTAACTTTTCTGAAATTTGTTTTGCAGTAATTTTTTCACCTGAACGAAGCATCCATAGAATTGCTAACATATTGTCAATTTTAGGCATATAATTCCACCTCTATATGAAATTTATTTTCTATTGTAATATTTCCTATTTTTAGTATAACTCATCAACTGTTCCTTTCCGATAGCTTTCTATATAATGAGAACCTAGACACATTTGTAATTTCACAAATTTGATTTACAGTCATATCTCCCTCTTTATTAAGCTTTACTGCATGATGTTTATGGTACTTCTTTAACCGACCTTTAAACTTTCCTTCTTTCTTAGCCAGTTCAATTCCTTCACGCTACCGCATACGGATAAGATCACGTTCTGGTTGGTTTACACCCGCCATAACCGTAATCTTGCACCATATGTCACCTTTTTGCTGGGAACATATTAATTTGCTAGGAGAATACCATTTTAATTCAGAGAAAGTGATCTCATTAGATTCTTTAAGGCCACTGAAACTTTCTTAACATTATTAAAAACGGGAGAATCGTCAGAAAAAAAGGTTTAGCATTGTAACATTTCCCTGACGGTACCCATAAAGAAAAAAGGCATTAATTATATGCCTTTTTTCTTTATCATCATTTAACTGGATAACAAACTTCTGTAACCCACTTATTAGGATCCGATTCCATCGCTGGGCTCACATGATAAATATTATACATTGGACCTGCTAATTCGTAACCTTCTGTCTCAATCCATTTTGCTGCAGCCTCATTTACAGCTGTCATTTGTTCATAACTTCCATTAACCGTTATGGAAGCTACATTAGTTGATTCAATATTTTTAAATGTAACGTCTTTTGTCTTTTCGTGCTTCCCTAAAATACTTAGCTGTATTTCTACATCTACATCATTTTCTTTGTATTCACGATCATGGAAAACTGCAATACTATAACTCGGATGGGCAATGCTAATATTTTTCATTTGTATTTCTTGCATTAATATACCCCATAAATCCCCTTCGCGATTATAAGATGGAATAACCTTTCTAACACTAGCTACATTTCTTTCTGGAATTTCTTTTATTGAAACATGATAGTTCATCTCAACAACATCCTCTCTCATCGTTTTCATTGAGGCTTCGAGAAGACGTAATTGTTTTTGGAGGTCATCCATTTCATCCTTTATTTGAGCACTACGATTTTCAAATTGTAATTTTATTACTTCCATATTATCGCTCTCTACTATTTCTTTAATAGTAGCAATATTAAACCCCATATCTTTTAATGTTTGAATTTGATTTACTTTCTTTAATTGGGCTGCTGAATAATATCGATATCCACTTTGTTCATCGACTTTTACTGGCTGTAATAATTCCACTTTATCGTAGTGTCTCAACATACGTATACTAATGGAAGATAGTTTTGAAAAATCCCCTATTTTAAACATGTTTTCCTCCTATGAATTACATCTACTTCGAAGCTCAACTTCATCTTAAACAATGACATTGTGTGAGAGTCAACTACTTTTAATGATTTAAATAATAATTAAATGCGTTATATTTATATAATTAAAATTGCATATTTTCGTTTTTATAATCAATTATGCTAATACAACATATTAGTTGTTTCGCTTAATTATTTATCTCCAGACATTCATAAACCGCCATCATATCTTGTTTATCCAATTCACGAATGCGATTAAAAATTGGTATTTGCGAAACATCTTCTGTTAATAAGCTTTCATCCACAACATCACAAATTTTTCCAGTTAACCATGTTTGTACATCCACGCTCTCAACAACTTCTTTTAGTCCTTCGTCATTAATACCAGTTGCAGTACAAGTTACACATGGAATTGTTAGTTTAAATACACCATCATGTAAATTATCTTCCGTTATAACTTTCTTTCCTTTACAGAATGGACATGGATTACTTTTTTTAATTTTATTAATTTGGGTAACTAACTTTTTGTATCCAAACGCTTCGTATACATACGTAAGTTTTTTATATTTACCATTTGTGAAATACTTATCTATAATGTTTTCTCTCGTTTCATAAACATTAGGGAAATCACAAACAGTTACTTGATTATTAACACTAATGGATTCGATATTTCCTTTTATTTCGTCCCAGAATGGTAAGACATTTTGTAACACCATTTCGTAGTTTGAAAAGCTTGCCTGTTCTAATTCAAACATTTTCAGTGCAACTTGTGCTTTTTTTGGCAATAAAGAAACATCTTCTGTCAATCTCATATCGCCACCAACAATAGATTTCAATTTTTGAAGTGCAGGTAAATCACCGACTATCTTCAACACTTCATCAATAGGTTGATTGATAATTTCACGAATATCGAAGTTAGCAAATTTAAGCGGTTTTTGATGATTTAATACCGTTCCCTCACAAATTGGACATGTTATCAATTCTTTAGAAGTCTTAATTTCCTCTTTAATAGCTGCTTTTGAAATAACAATATATCCACCAATAATCGTATTAAATCCTACCCATGTTCTGCGTGTCTTTCCTTTTTTATCATAAAATGATTTTTCAAAATATCCGTACCAAAACGTATGCTTTTCTTCTTCTGACATATCATTATAGCTCTTTGATAAATCGTGACCAAGCTCATTTTTAATTTCTTCAAATAAAAATTCTATTTTTTCATATTGATAAAATTTTAATACTTTCATGATTTCCGGATCAAATAAACCATCCCAAAATGGAACGTTTTTATCTTGAATTGCAATATCTTTATCAAAAACTTCAATTTGAAGGCGTCCAGAACAAGATGGACAATGATTGTCCTGTGAATAGAAATCAAAACTTCTCGTATCTTTATTAGTTGGATGAGCAGCTACAATATGATTAATTAGTCCACCAATTTCATATAAGAAACTATATTGACTATATAAATGTCTTTCAAGATCAATAGCAACAACAGGTGCAATTGTATCAGATTCATATTCACTATAAATTAAACGGGCCATTGATGATAAACTTTTTAAAATACCACCCTTATAAATGTTTTCGGCATTTTTAAAATAGTGAATATGATTTTCTTCTAAATAGTGAACGCCTTCTTTATGCTTAAGTGCTGAAGAAATATGTATTTGCTCTGCATTATTCACACTGCTTTTTTGACGATAATAATCTTCATGACTTACTACATCAAGATGCTTTATAGATTCAAGCTGTCTTTTCCCGAAATCTACAATATAATCAGAGCTTTCTAACATATAACTATTATGTTCAATCATGATGATAGAGACTGATTCATCTTGTAATATCCCTCTAACACTATCTATAAATTGGTTTAAAATATTTTGTGATAAACCTTTTGAAGGCTCATCAAAAATAAATAATGTATGTGGATTTCTTGTGTTTGCAAATAACTCCGAAACTAAATGAACACATTGGAACTCACCTGTTGATAATGTTTGTGTTTTTCGTTCTAACGTTAAATAACCTAGTCCTAATTTAATTAATAGACTCAAGCGTTTATACGCAATATCTTCATTTGGGAGTTCATCTATAATATCCTCAATCGAACGCTCAAAAATATCATCAATTTCTTCGCTATACTTTGTGAGTTTCTTTTTAATATCTAGGAAAGTGGCTACAGTTGATCGACTTGTAATGGATTGATTTCGATCTTGTCCTACCATAACTAATTTATCTTTTGGATATCGTTTCAAGAAATCTGTAGCTAAACATTCATTGACAAGTGTAGATTTCCCGCATCCAGATTCTCCAGTAACCGTCACAAGCCTATTTTTAGGGATTTGAAACTCCGCCATTTGGATATTACGGCAATTTAATTCATGGAATGTATAATATTCTGTTGGTACTTCTTTATTTAGATCCGACAGTATTGGTTTTGGTCTTGGCGATTCTTTCACAATTTGTCCACCATATTTTCCGCTACCAGGTCCAAAGAACAATTGCTCATCTGTTGTATCCAGTACAGTATCTGAATGATCAATGAGCCAAATTTGATTTTTACACCCTAACTGCTTAATCTCTTCTAATATTTGTAATAATGTTTCATGATCAAGTCCAACTGAAATCTCATCAATAATAATTACAGCATTTTCGCTTACTGCCATAAATTCAGCCAAATATAGTCTTGTTAACTCTCCACCTGACAACGTACCCATAATTCGATTTAATGTTAAATAACCAATGTTCATATTAATTATATTTTGCAGTATATGTTGCTTTGCTTCACTAATATTTAACTCTTCCGCTAACGAAAGAATAGACTCAACACTTAAATCATTAATATTTGAAATTGTATGTGGTTTAGCAAATAAATCTATCGTATGTTGTTCGATTTCTTCGCTATAACGTTTTCCCTTACATTTTTTACACTCAATATTTTTAGTAGTACCTCGGCCTTTACAGCCAGTACACCAGCCTAACTGGTTATTGAATGAAAAAACCTCAGGTGAAAGATGAAATACATCAGCAAGTTTTTCACGTACCTCTGTGAAAACACCAGTATGTGTACCGATTGTTGAACGTGGATTGGAAGAAATCGATGATTTTCCTAGAAAAAGAACTAAAGGCATATCTTCTATCTTAATAGCACTAAAATTCGTTTCCATAATGTTAGGAAATAAATATTGATATTCAGCCTTTGGCAATAAAGAAACTAATCGTTTTTTTGATTCTTCACCAATCGTTTGACAAAAGGTTGTTTTACCTGATCCTGATAAACCAGCAATTCCAAACGACTTATTAAATGGAATAGCTGTATCTAATTTATTTATGTTATTAGCAATTAATTGATTTACTTTCATATTAACCTCTATTCTTATTTTTCATGAAAACCATTTTTACAATATAATAATTATATAATAAATATATTATCTTACGTAATTATCCTCTCACTTCAAGAACCTTATCCTTATATATTTCAAACCATTGTTGCCATTCATCTTTAGAAAATTCTTTTTCTTTCCCTTCTAGTACGGAAGAAAAAAGATCTAAGCAAATATGCCAACCAGCTATATCTTTCGGTGTATGATCAGTTAATACATGAATGTACTCTTTAAGAAGTAAAAGAGTCCCACTTTCTTCTTTATGTATTTCAAATCGGACACGATCTTTATCCCAAGTAAATTCAAGTACTGAATTTACTTGACACTCTAAAATATCAATATTTATAAATGAACCGTCCATCATGTCGAACTTTATTATTCCACCCGTTTTAAGACTTTCAATTTGTAAATTAGACATCCATTTTTTAAGCTTACTGTTTTCTGTTAAAACAGACCAAACTTCCTCTATCGAATATGAAAAATAACGCTCAAATTGTACTACATATTCATTACCTTGTTTATCTATTACAGCTAACATTATAAATTAACCTCCTTTTCGCCTAAACGAATGTACGTTCTATTTTTATTTTACATGATTTCAATTAAAAAGGAAATCACTATTACATCCCATTAATTTAAGAGGTTTTTGTTAACTCCAAAATTGATCGACTTATTATATATGAGAGCTCTAATCTAATTGACCATGCTTTTATCGGGTCAATAATATTATCTTGGTTAAGGTTGTTCACGTATTTTAAACCTTCTACCGCAATGTAACGAATATTAAAATCTGTAAAAGTATTTATAATCATTGGCCATTCTCCATCAGTCATTCTGCATTTAGAATATTTTATTATGTAATCAATTGCTTGTTTTGATAACGCACATGAACCAGCTGTAATATCTACTTGTTTCCCTAATTGTAATGACATAATTTTATTCGATACTGTTTCTGTAATTTTCCATTCTTCAGGATGTGTCTGAAAAGCTTTCTCCGTTCTGCCAATGATTAAGTAATCTACATCAACTATATTCTGAATGAACGAATTAAGCTCAGCTGGATATTCTTTAATCCAAGTTAGCAAACGATCAAAATCACAATAGTGATAGTAATCATGATTATAGTTACTAACAAACTTCAAAGAATCCCTACGTGCGTTCCCTACTCCTGATTTTTCTACTATATTTATATGGAAGTTACATTCTGCTAGTTCTTTTACAACCTCTTTTGGTGTTACGTTACTAATTGTTATATATTTTTTATCATAATTTAAATTTAACAATTCCTCTTTTAGTTCTTTTATTGTAGATAATAAGCTCCCTGTTGGATCATGAGTAATGCATGTTAATACCACTTGTTTTATAGGTTGCATAGTATATTCATCCCCTTTGCAAAATAAAAAGCAGAAAGAACACTTTCTGCTTTTTATAATTAATTGCTTGAAAAACTTATCATTTAATCGCATCAACAATTAAAGATGGAAAACCAAGTTTATCACCTTTATTTCTAGAATCATATCTTTTCGAACGGAAAATAACACCGTCATTTGCATCCCATTCGTTGTAATAAAACTGACCATTTTCATCACAATATTCAAGTAAAAATACCTCAAATCCAGCAATTTTAAACATTTCCGTTAATGTTTTATAATTATGAACAATTTTATGACTTGCTGCTGGATGATCTTTCGGACCAGGTCCGCCTATTTGAACTATATTTTGGTATGCTTCGTCTCGGAAAAATGCATCAGGAACACCGCACCGAATGTGCCCTGCTGGCTTTAAAAATTCATAACAAATTTCTGCTGCCCTTACACCCTCTTCAAACGTAAGGTGTTCCCATACATGCTCAGCTAAAATAGCTGAAATAGAATTGTATTCAAATCTTTCTTCCCACGTAACTTTATCTAGTAAATTAAGTTCATCTTCTTGCGTTTGTATCCAACCTGGATTATTATTAAACACCCCGGCTCCGACTACTACTTTAATTTCATCTTGTTTTGTTCCCATCACTTTCACCTCGTGAAAATTTCGATTTATTAATATATTCTATGTTTACTATTATCCTCCCTTCTTCAACAAATTTAGTAGCATGAATCTAGTACAATACCGAACTCATCCCCTAAAAATTATCTAATGTAACGATTTTTCTTACAGAAATATAGCACGCCAAACATTAGCACAAAACCAATCACGTAAAAACTTGTTGTTCCGCTGCCACCAGTATTAGGGATTACCCAATTATTTTTCACATTTTTCACTGTTAGTTTTTGTGTCCTTACCGCTTCTGTAATTTCTATTTCTATTGGATCTCTAAGTAACATATATCCGTTTGGCGCTTTTATTTCTTTAATCGTATACTTTCCAAGTACTAACTGGTTGGAAATCACCTTTCCTTTTTCATCCGTTGTTAATCTAGTAACTTCTTTACCTTCTTTATCTAATACTTGAAATACAGCACCTTTTAGTTTTAAATTAATATCCTTATCATCAACTTTCTCAATTTCAAATTGCCCAGTCGGGTCTGGTAATTTCTTATTCCCTATTTTAATTTCTACTACTGTATCTTTTTCTATTTTTACAGCTATTTTATCTTTTAATAATTCATAACCTTTAGGTGCTTCTACTTCCACTAGGGTATAGTTACCTATTGGTAATTCCTTTGATATCGCTTCTCCTTGTCCATCTGTTACTAACTCACCAACTACTTTTTTATTTGAATCTTCAATATGAAACTTTGCTCCTGCTAGCTTTTTATTTTTATCGCTCGTATCTACTTTTACTAACTTCATTTTCCCCATTGGATCTGGTAATTTCTTATTCCCTATTTTAATTTCTACTACTGTATCTTTTTCTATTTTTACAGCTATTTTATCTTTTAATAATTCATAACCTTTAGGTGCTTCTACTTCCACTAGGGTATAGTTACCTATTGGTAATTCCTTTGATATCGCTTCTCCTTGTCCATCTGTTACTAACTCACCAACTACTTTTTTATTTGAATCTTCAATATGAAACTTTGCCCCCATCAATTCTTTATTATCATTATTACTATCTACTTTTTTTATCTTTACTTTTCCCGTACTAGGCTTGTTCCAATGTTGCCAATAAAATTTGAAATTGTGAAATTCAAATCCACCAGTTTGTTGTACTGCACCGACAAATGCTTGTCCATTAATCGAACCGCCTTTTGTTTCTAATACAGCATTTGGAGCAAACATACTCCCAACGACACCATATCCCTCTGTTGTGATCTTTTTTGCATTAGGAAAAACCCAAATCACCTTCCCGTATAACTCAGTGAACGGTGAATTAGGAGAATAGGGTTGTGATGTAGGAATTATATCTGTAGCCCTACCAATATCGTTCGTGTCATATAAGATAGCACCATTTTTAAATGTAACCTCTTTTGCATCTGAATACATAACGATAAAATCTTTTCCTTTAGCATTAGGTAAAAAGACATCTCTTATATCTAAATTGATTTTCCCTACCAATTCTGATGAAACATAAATATTAGGATTGTTTATATCTTTTCCAATTCCATAACTCATATTTGGAATTGGGGTATTCGTTTTATATTGACCTGCATTTTTACTGACTTGGTTCACTATGTTGTGAAATTCATTAAATTTCGCGTCAATTTCTAGTTTTTCTTTATAAACGATACGATCATAAGAAGATTGTATGATACGATCTGGATCACTCTCTTTTGTCATTACGACTATTCCATTTTGAATGATAAAAGATTCCTCTCTTGATTTTTTAAATTTTCCAGACAATAACAAGGATGGATATCCCTCATCATCCCATTTTTCCCCAACTATATTAGATGTTCCCGCTGCTGCACCTACAATTGTATAACCAGATGCATCCATATCACCTTGAACTGCAATTGCTCCTTCAATGTCTCCACCTACTGCTATATGGTTACCAAAGACAACAGCATTATAACGCGATATATCCCCTAGACCTTCTAAGTTAGTCGTGGATCCATATGCTTCTTTTGGTGCATATACGACAAAACTTACACATAACATTAACAAAACCATAAAATGAATACTTACCAACTTTAATCGTAACCTCAATTCCTTTGTTCCCACCTTTACCGTATTTTTTCTACAGTCGAATAAAGTGAAACTTTTTTCCGTGAGGATTTACTTCATCCCCTATATACCTTCTTTGCTTATCTCTGGATTTTCGGTCCCACTGCCCATTAATACAGGATAAATAACTTCATTCTATCGAGTTAATTTTTTCTTATAAATTGCGACTAGTAACACACAGAATAATAGGATTAAGACTACTACGGTCCACTTATTAAACATAAATATCTCTTTACGCATTTTTTGTTTTACTTTCTCGTTAAACTCCACACGCTCACCTCGAACCAGTAATCTATTTGTATTTACTCCATAAGGCGTACATGTAATTAATGTTATATAATCTTTATTTTCCACAATTTTCAAATCGTCCGTTTCGTTTGGTAACACTACTTTAATTTGATCTACTTTATAAGCAAGAATTTTGTCTAAAGAATGAATATAAAAAAGATCTCCTTCACTCAATTTATCTAGATCTGTAAATAATTTTGCTGATGGTAAACCACGATGCCCTGTTAAAATAGTGTGCGTATTTTCTCCACCTACCGGAAGTGAAGAATAATCTAAATGACCTACCCCGCGACTCAAAACTTCCTCAGAGGTCCCTTGATAGATTGGCAGTTTTATATTAATTTTCGATATTTCAATATACCCCATTACATCACCTAAATTTAACGCATCGACATACGCTTGATGATTATTTTTTTCTTCAGAAAATGGATCTGCAAATGTTTTCATGGAAGTTTGAACTTGTTTATTATATTCGGTTGCTTCTTTTTCCCTACGTTCAACTTCTTTCTTTTGTAGTGCTTTGATTTTCTTATCGTAGGAGCTAATCTCAGAATAATGTGCACGAGTCGCCAACCAATTACTAATAGTAGGATATAAAAAAATAGCTAATCCAAATAAAAAAATACCTCCTAAAACAAGATTTCGTTTCATATTTCCACCTCTGCATATACTAAAATATTGAAAAGAGGGGAGCATTTTGCTTCTCCCCTTTTCACATCACTTGGTTACATGTTCCTAAAACCTTAATTATTAGCAAACTTTTTTCTAAAGAAAACAAATGCCGCTGTAGCCATTAACGCAAGGCCTAGTACAGTAAATAGAGTCGTTCCGATACCACCCGTTACAGGAAGAACCCATCCACTTTTATTATTTTCAATCGATAATTTAACCGTTTGATTATTTTCGCTAATCTTTACAACAATAGGGTCCTTTAATAATTGATATGAAGCTGTTGTACCATCTTCTTTTGTATAAGTTGGTGCTTTCGTTTCAAAAATTTGATAGTCTCCATACGGAATGTTAGTCCATTTAATAACACCATTTTCATCTGATACACCTGTGACTTCTTTACCTGCCACAACAACTATTTTTCCATTTTTATCTTTAAGTACAAACTCCGCACCTTTTAATTTCTTCTTATCAGCACCATCAACTTTTGTTAACTCGATAATTCCAGTTGTCGGAACAACAACTATAGGTTTAGATTCCTTTTCTCCAATTACATCATTTTTATTTATAAAATCAATTTTTGCTGTATTTAAAATTTCCGAACCAGATAGTACTCCTTCTTTTACTTGTGATTTAATTTGTAAATGAAATTCTTTTTTACCATCTAACTTTGTGAAATCTTTTACTGTAGCTGTTACTTTTTGGCCTTCTACAGCTACCTCTACAATGCTTGCATTTACTTCCGCTCCATCAATTTTCACGACTGGTTTTCCTTGAATCATTAAACGATTGTCTAAAGTATCTATTACTACATATTTTTTGTATTCTTTAATGTCTTCTGGAATTAATGTTTTGATATCATAATTGTAATTAGTTAACGGATTAATCGGTAACGCTTCCAAATTCCCGTTAATCTTTTTATCAATATTTGGTTCTTCATAGTTTTGCACTTCTACTTTAACTACTGTACCAGAAGTAATTGTTCCATCTTCGTTAATAGTTCCGGAGGTCTTTATAAAAAACTCGTGTTTAGTCGGATCTAGTACATACCCTTTCGGCGCTTTTGTCTCTTGGAAATAGTATTCCCCATACTCTAATCCTTGCACGCGAATATGCCCATTACCATCTGTTGCTAACTCTTTTTTCACTTCTGTACCATCTTTTTTAAATAAAGAGAATACTGCACCTGCTAATGCTTTTTCATTTGCACCAGTCTTTACTAAATCAACTGCACCACGTTTAATCTCATTTTTCGGATACATATGAACATCATAGTTTAGCACTTTACCCTCTTTATTCGTTAATGGAATATCCACTGTATACGTATTTGGATTTAGGTTAACATGCGGAGGTCCTGCCACTTCTTTCACTTCATAACGTCCTAGCGGAAGATCTTTTAATACAGCTTGTCCGTTATCATCTGTTACTACTTGAGTTGGAGTTGCTCCCATTACAGGCTTCACATCTTCTTTCACGATTTTCCCATCGTTTGAAATTTTTTCAAACGATGCAACCCTTTTCACTTCAAACGTTACACCTTTTAACGGTTTCGCATTTGTTGGTACCTCTTGATTTGCAGAGCCATCACCTTCTAGCCCCGGTGCGCCATCTTTTTCTTTTTCTTGTTCATATTTATGAATCGTTAAAGTACCTTTGGATGGTGAAGCTGCCTTTACTAATACACTAGACCATGTAGAAAATGTTAAGAAAAATACTAAAAGCACACTAAATATTTTTTTCATTTCTCTTATCCCCTTTACTACTTCTATCATTTTAAAAATCTCTTTATTACTATTACCCTCTTAAAAGCAATAGTGTGCCAAGTACCAGATTTAAACGAGTAACCTAAAACATAGTCGTCCAACAATCCATTGTTTACAATCACTTATTCACTCTTCTTATTTTCTATTATTACGTTGTCTCTCCGTATGATATATGTAGTTTTCCCCCTGAATTACACTTATATCTCTACTTCGAAAATCGTTACATATTAACTTCTATCGAAAATTCACATTAATTACTTAACTTCAATTCATTAATCTCTCCCTTCCTATCCCTATTTAAAATCCAATCTTAATCATTTTTGATACATATAAGCAATGAACAACGAATAAGTGTGACAATTCATATTTTACGTTCCCCCCTAAAACTATTACCTGTATATTCAAATAATATGTGCTAACCATGTTAAATTATGGTATTATTCTTAGAAGTTTATAATTTTTATAGATAAAGTTTTTCCGTTTCTACTTATTATGAAAAAAGGGAATATATAAACATTCAACTATTACACACAACTGTAAGGAGGAATAATATGACTAAAAAGCTCAGTCTAGTTGAGATAGAGTACATTTGTAATATGTTTTTCCAATCTTTTGAAATTCCAGTTTGTTTTTTAGATTGTAACAAAAATATTCTTTTAGAATTTACATCAAAAGATGATTCACATTCGTTCTATAAATCAAAAATAGAACAGTTACATGTGCTTTTTCAAAAAAATGATTCATTTAATTCGCCTATCTTCAGAATTCACCAATATTTAGGGCACTTCATTTTAATTCACATAAAGAGCCATTATATAGTGAACGGTACTGTTATTATTGGGCCCTTGACACATGTAAATTTTTCTACAAGTAAAACGGATAGTAACCTTAATTTTATTTCGAATTATAAAAGAACAAGAGACCATTATTTTTCATTGTCAGTCAAAGATCAAAATTTCTTTGTAAATATAGCAATATTGTTCTATAACATTCTCTATAAAAAAAATTCAGATGTAAGTACCTTTTCAAATAACAGTGACTCATTTCATGTAAGTCATAGCAGTATCTTAAACGAGGATGTATATATTTCAATGCAAAAAAACGAATCTATCTGTCATAATTTGTATATAGAGAACCAACTACTTGGAGCTATAGAAAACGGGGATAAAGAAAGCGCACTCAAATATTATTACGAATTCCAACAAGAGACTCTTTCATCCTTATCTTCATTTCATCAATTAAGACGTCATAAAAACATTTGTATTTCATCCATCACACTTGCTACTAGATATGCTATAAAAGGAGGACTTCCTTCCGGGATCGCTTACAAGATTTACGATCTACACATTCAAAAGACAGAGGATTTAAAAGACACAGAATCTGTTTGGGATTTATTAAGAAATGTTTTCTGTACTTTTGCAGACCGTGTAAAAGCACAAAAAGTACAGAAGCACTCAAAGACAATCGCTATTTGCAAAAACTATATTTTTGAAAATATTTACAATCAAATATCTGTTAAACAACTTGCTAAATTTGCAAACGTAAATTCAGATTATTTATCTATATTATTCAAAAAAGAAGTCGGTATTTCATTAATTGAGTACATTCAACGTGAACGAATCGAAGAAGCAAAAAAGTTATTAACTTTCACAACCTATCCCTTATCAGACATATGTGCTTCGCTCAACTTTAGTGATCAAAGCTATTTTACTAAAATTTTTAAAAAATTCACTAACGAAACACCTGGTAAATACCGAAAATCTCATGTTGTCATATAGAGTTAAACTTTCATTAAAACAAAGTGTTTTTAGTAACTTATCAATGGCAGATTAGAATTACTTCCACACTCATGGCCTTTTGAATTTAGGCTATTTTTAAATCAAAAAAACACGTTACTATTCTTTTATTTGAATGAGAATAGTAACGTGTTTTATATGTAATGTAGGTCTGTAGGCAAAACAGTGTCCAGGCACAAAGTTTTATAGAAGCCAAATACACTACTTAAATACTAAAATCTTATTAAGTAAAAAATTCATCTAATAATTATTGTGTGAGAAATTATCCCTACTATTATTTTTATATCTTTCTAAATTTGCGAACCAAAGTGAGTACTGTACCGACAATAATCATCCATATGCCCATTGCTGTACTGTTCGTTTCACTTGCACCCGTGTTGGGAAGCTCTTTATATGTAGATTCTTTTTTATCAGAATTAATGCTGTTCGGGATATTACTGTTATTAGTAAGACCTTTAGCTTTGCTAGTATCTTTATCCTTCACTAATACTTTTTGTATTGCATGTACCTCATTACCTACAGAATCTGTGACACTATATATTATTTTAAAAGTACCAGCTTTAGAGGGATCTACATCTCCTTCATAAACTACTTTAGAAGTAAGGTCACCGTTTTCCTTATCAGTAGCTGATACTCCTACCATTGGATCGAATTGATCCCCCTCAGTAATTGTAGTTGTAGCAGGTACTTTTAGTATTGGGATTTCATTTTTAACTTCATCTCTAACTTTGACCGTTACAGTTTGTTCCGCAGTTACTTTATGACCTTTAGAATCTGTAACTATGTACGTTAATACGTAAGTACCGGCTTTAGTGCTATCTACTTCACCATTAACTTTTACTTTAGAAGTAAGGTCGCCGTCTTCTTTATCAATAGCTAATACCTTTGCCATTGGATCGAATGAATCTCCTACATGAATTGTCGCTGCAGTAGGCACTGTTAATGTAGGGTTTAAATCTAATGTTTCTCCATTTCCCTCTACAATTACAGTCTGTGTAGCCGCTGTATGTCCCCCTTGAGAGTCAACGACCGAGTAGTCCACAATGTATGTACCTGGTTTAGAAGTATCTACATCGCCTTTATGTTTTACTTTATTTGTTAAATCACCATCTTCTTTATCAACAGCTTTTACGTTACTCATCGGGTCAAACGTATCACCTATACGCAGTGTAATTGTAAACGGTACAGTTAGCTCTGGGATCTCGTTTTCTGCGTTTTTTTCGTTTTCTTTCACTGTTCCTTTAATTTTTGCTGCATCAAAAGCTTTTTGAACCGCTTCAATCTCAATTGAGTTCGCTCCATATTTGTTTGTTGCAACTTTAAGACACGCTAATCTTAATTCAGAGAAATTAGAAGTCATGTTCAATTCATCAGTATTTGCATAATAGAAAATATCAAACATTTTATCTTCACCAATACCATTTACAGTTACACCGTTATGAGTGCCACCTTGTGCAATTAAATACGCGACTTTATTAATAATACTTGAGTTGAAATGAACGCCCTCATTATCTTCTCCGTTTAAATCACTGTATTTGCTATAATCATCTGGATACGGTACTCCATTAAAAAATTTGACTGCAGATGGATTTTTCATATTACGAAGAGCTGATCCAGTTTGTTCTCCTATTGTCCAATTAAATTCTCCATTATTTATATATTTCTCAATAGCCGTTCCCATAATATCAGATAATGCCTCGTTAATTGCTCCAGATTCTCCGAAAAATTCAAGATTAGATTCGCTAGATGTAACCGCATGTGTAAATTCATGGCCCGCTATATCAAACGCTCTAACCATTGGATCACCATATATAAGCATACTAACATTGTTAACATTAGCACTAAATGCATTTCCCCAATTTTTAGGATCATCTATTTCTCCAGAATCCCATGCATGTACAACTGAAACTACTTTTTTCCCCTTATTATCAAAACTATTACGCTTATATTTGTCTTTATAAAAATCATATACGTTTGTTGCTAAGAAATGAGCACTTACCGCTTTTGGATCATTAAATGTTGTTGAAGTGCTAGTTGCTAATATACCAGGATAATATTTACCTTCTAAAGTAATATCTCTATAATTTACATCGTACGTCTCAATTCCTTGCCCCCTTGTGTAATCAGCAAGCGCATATTTCCCGTTACTTTGTTCAGAAATACCGAATGTACGAGTTATACCTAAATCATCTTTTCCAGTTCCGGTTAATGATTTAAAATTGCTTTTTTTACTCTCCTTAATAGCTTCAACATGCTCTTCACTTACTTTTAAATCTGACTCTTGCACCATATTTTTCAACATATCACCATTATGAGCATTCACTAAATAAGTTCCAGTTACATAGTTTGGTGTTGCAGCAGCAAATGTAACTTGATATGCATTGCTAGCCTGCCCATTATTTTCAGTAACAAAAATAACTTCCTTAACTTCTGGTTCAGAAATAAATTTAATATCGTTCCCGTATTTCGTATAAATATATTGTTTTGCTTCTTCTTTTGAGAAAGTACTAGTGTTCTTTAAATCTACCTGTGTTAAATTTTGTGCACTTTCTCCTGAAATACTTTTAATAATACCCTTTTTATCTACATGGGCAGTCAATTGGTGTCCATATACTTCTTTACCTTCATATATTTGTTGCATACGCACAAGTGTAGTCCCATCATAAGAAGCACGTTTTTGAACAACTTTGTAATCTACTCCTTTGTCCCCACTAACTTGTTTTGGAGACAAAGCATGCTCCGCCTTTTCCTTAAGTGCATCTTTCACTACGTTCTCAGGCATCTTTTGTGATGGTTGTGTAAGTGCACCTGTACGGAACGAATCCTCATGAATTTCAACTTGCATTTGACCCGTTTCTTCTGCATAAGCTATTCCATATGGTGTTACACTTGTTAAAACTAACCCTGTTGTTAATGCAACTATAGCTATTTCTTTTTTATTCTTCATTTTATTTTCCTCGTATAATTTCCTAAAATATGAAACTGCTTCAATGTATTCCTATCAAAAATAGAAAAAATAAAAAGTACATCACATTACGCAAAACTGTATTATAAAAAGATGACTTCTGTAATCAACAAAAGTCACCTCTTCAATATGTCATATCCCTAATATATTTTTAATACATACTTTCTATATGAAAAAGAAAAAGTATTCTTTAACGAGCATTTTGCAATACTTTTATTAGGTCATTTATATTTTCAACTTTTTGCTGAAACTGATCAAGCCTGTTATGTAGCAATGAAGGATTCTTATCTTCAGTTGAAATAACTTTTTTTAATTCTTGTTCTAATTTATCATATGTATCAAAGAAATTATCAAATTCTACACTTATAAGTTCTTCATTTTCACGATAAAATCTTTTTGCTTCTATATAAGTCATATATGATTTATTTAAAAACCCTAATGAAATTAAATATTTAGAAGTGTTTTCTTGATAAATGGCAATATCACATGCTATTTTAATATCAGAATAAGTCTTTTGAACGAAACAATGTAATTCAAAAATCTTAAACTTTAATCCATTATTCATTTCATCCCCTCCCATCCTATCTATTTTACATAAAAAAAGAATATTATACAAAATAAAATATCAATATAGCACAAAAATAAAAAGCGAAATAATGACTCCTTCCGCTTTTTATAACAATACATACATTTCATATTGTGCTAATGAATTCTTTTCAAATCCAGTTTTCTTTAAAAACCCTTCCAGTAAATTGTTGTTTGGAAACCCAATTGATAAACTTGATACATGTAAGTTTTCTCTTGCTACTTGTAATAATTTTGATCCAATACTACGATTTCTATAGTCTTTGTCTACGAATATAAAACTAATTTTACCTTGTTCATTCATACATATTGAACCCTTTAAATCATTATCGACATATGCACCGTAAAATGTATTATTTGTTTTTTCGATATAATCCATATCATTTTGCCAATTTATATGGAAGTGTAACCATTTCTGAATTTCAACTTTAAAAGCTGGAAATTCTAATTGTTTTACTTCAATTTCCTTACAATCTTTATTTATTATTTTAGTCATATCTTTTAAATTATAATAAGATAGATCGTACACTTTTTCATAGCCTAATTTCGTATAAAAATGAATCGCTCGGTCATTGCCTACAATGACTTCAAGAAAAAGTTGCTTACACTCATTTTGAAGCGCCTCTTCCTTATGCAGTTCAAATAATTTTTGACTCACACCAATACCGCGGTAATTAGGATGAACCGCTAATGTTCCACAACGCATTGTTTTTATGTTTTCATAATCCTTTATCCCGCCAAGTATTACACCAACAGATTTGTTACCGTCTAAAGCAAGAAAGGAATGTTTTAGTGAATTCCCTTCTGGTCCCAAAAACCTTTTTATAAAATCTTCTTTTGAAACTTCCATTTTAATAATGTAATCTGAAAATCCATCTTTAAAAGCTTCATACACTAAATCTATACTTACTTCACTGCATCTTTTGTATTGAATCATATAAAATTCTCCCCCACTTACTCGTGTTAAACTTAGCATTCAAATACGTAAAATGTACTAGTGCCAATCTACCCATCATTCTTTAACTTTTAATTAAACCATTTAATTTGAAATAAACGGGCACTTCCCTACATATCTCTCACTGTTAATTTGTTTTATCACAAATGGTGCAATATCACTATTTTGAATTTTGATTCCTGGCATATCTACTAAACTCTCCTTTATATTTCCAATGCTCTTCCCTTCCATAACAAATGGTAATCTAACCATTGTCCAATCTACATCACTACCTTGAATAGTTTGCAATTCTTTATATTTATCTTGCATCATCTTTGATAAAAATGCTTTAAACAAGGTAGCTCCTATTTTATTTACAATTCCCTTTTGATCTTCTGTAACATCTAAAGAACCACCAGAAATTAGAATATATCGTTTTATTTCAAACTCTTTCATTGCTTCTAAAATATGCTTTGTTACTGTGCTAAAAATATAAGATTCATTTTTTGGTTGACCTACCGCATTAATTACAGCTTGACACCCTTGAAGTAATTCACGTATTGAAGAAAAATCACGTGCATCTCCAATAATAGTCTCTAAATTTTCATTAGTTATCGTCATATTATTAGAATTTCTTGTTAATATTTTTACTTGATATCCCTTTTCTAATGCTTCGTTTACAAGGAATTTCCCAGCTTTCCCGTTTGCACCCAGAATAGCTATTTTATTTGTACTTTCCAATATTAATCCCTCTTACTATCTATTATTTACTACATTAATCTCATACACACGTAAAAAAGCAATTAAATGCTCGCACGCTCGTTCACACGCTAACATTTTAAAGATTTTTTGTTCCTCTTTCGTTTTATCATTTGCTTGATCTGAAGCAGCTTTTAAAATGAGAAAAGGTTTTTTATTGATTTGACACACATAAGCAAAAGCTGCCACTTCTTGATCAACCGCCAATGCTCCATATACAGTATGGAGTAAATATCTCATTTCTGAACTACGGATACGTTGATCTCCAGATAAAAATGTACCATAATGAATCGGATCATAAGATCGTATCTTTTTTATTCTTCTTACAAGTGACTTTGTTGTTTCAATAGGTGCTGTTCTACCATTATATAAATTAAAAACATCTTCCCCCGAACCAGCAGCAGTAACGTCGTGTTGTATTGCATTAAGGGCTACTACAATATGTCCATTTTTCACCTTATTTGATAGACTTCCACATATACCTGTCATAAACAACTCATCTGGCTGAAATTCACTAATTAATAATTGCGCACAACTAGCACAGCTTACTTTCCCAACTCCAGTTATAACAGAAATAATTTCCAGATCATTGATATAATGAAAATGAAATTCCCAAGCTGCTCTTTTTTCAATGCGTTCACTTGGATAATATTGATGCAAATACGTAAGTTCTGGTTCCCATGCGGCTACGATTGCAATACGTTTCATTACACGCTTCACTTCCCCTATTGTTGTCATGTAAATAAGTTATCTATACTTTCTCGTTCATAATCTGGAATCCACTCTTTATATTTCTCATATAAATTTCGCATTGTTTCTTTATTCTTCGCAATTACTTCACATCCTCTATCATCATAAACAAACATGATAATATCTTTCGTTGCATTTATGAGAAATACATCTGGATAAGAAATCTCTTCCTTACGTCCAAAACGAGGATTAAGACCTGGAAAACCTTCATGATTCGCAGCTTGAATAAGCGGTTTATACTTTATATCGCTAGCAAAACATTTTAACGAAAGTTGATATGTACAATATAAATTAGCTTCTTCATCTTCAAATAGAAAAGGTACTGTTTCTTGTCTTATTTGGAACTTTAAATCCCTCTTTTTAATAAATCGATTATATACATTTATTTTCTGCGAATTTTTCACGTTTTCCTTTTTAAATCGATAAACATTTGTTACTAAAAACACTTCATCTTCTTTTGAAAATATATCTTCAAATAAGTATTTATTATATGTATATAGTTGAGTGAAGTATTCCATATTTACATCGTCGGTTCTTTCGACATTTCGACATTTGGACATTTCCCTTTCCCAAAATGAAAATGCAAATGATTTTTCCACTGAAAGTATATATGTGGTACTAATGTAACTCCAGGAAATGTTTGATTCATATATTCTTTTAATTGCATTCTTATACCCTTTCTACTCTACAATTTCTTTTAACTGCCAATATGCATCATCTAGCCACGGATGTAAAACTTTCAACGTGTCTCTTCTATCCCACAAATATGAAATATATGAAAAAGCACCATGTTCTAAAGATTTTTCTAATCCTTTTTTTACTTCTACTAAATAAGGTGGTGTCCCATTATGATCCCACTCTATTTTATCAGCAACAAATAACACTAAATCCATCTTCGTTGCATGCTTACGTAGTGTAGTATGACAATTAATTGCATTTAAAATTTCTTCATCTTCCACTTTAAATATCTCTTTTGCAATTATTTTCGACAATTTTTGATGAATAATCATCGGGAATTCTCGTTCTTCTAGTAATATCTCTATTCCAAATTGTTCAGCAACTGCAACCCGCTCTTCATTCGGAAAGATTGCACTAATATCATGTAAATATGCTGCCATTGCTGCCTTTTCCTCGTTTTCATGATACTTAATCGCAATTTTCTGGGCTTCATTTGCTACCCGAATTGAATGCTTATATGTAAGTTCTTTATTGTATTTTAATAGAAAAACTTTTATATTATTTTCAATTTTTCCAGTCGGAGTAAATGAATAAATATCTTTATATAACATCATAAGTCCCCCTTCTTCCAAACATTCAATATAACGTTGTATTTAAATATCCTTTTTATTTGTATTCGTTATGAATGTTTTAATCCCTTTTTTATACGTTACATGAAATTTTATGTGGAATCATGGCTACAAAATACATAAATGTTTGATATTATAGTAATGTTAATGATTTGTTAGGAAAGGAACTACATAATGAATAAAAACATATTAATTATTGATGATGATAAAGAAATTGTTGAGTTACTTGCTGTTTATTTGCGAAATGAAGGCTATAACATTTATAAAGCATACGATGGCGATGAGGCATTGCAAATGATTTCTACATATGAAGTTGACCTTATGGTTTTGGATATAATGATGCCAAAACGAAACGGATTAGAAGTTTGCCAGGAAGTTCGTGAGAATAATACTGTACCTATTCTTATGCTGAGTGCAAAAGCCGAAGATATGGATAAAATATTAGGTCTTATGACAGGTGCAGATGATTATATGATTAAGCCATTCAATCCATTAGAATTAGTAGCTAGAGTGAAAGCTTTGTTACGAAGATCATCTTTCCAAAATGCCACTTCCTCCAAAAATGAAGATGGTATTATTCGTATTCGTTCTGCTGAAATACACAAACATAATCATACTGTTAAAGTAAATGGAGAATATATTAAACTTACATCTATTGAATTTGATATTTTATATTTACTTGCGAGTAATACCGGAAGAGTATTTAGTTCCGAAGAAATTTTTGAACGCGTTTGGAATGAAGATGGTTATGGCTCAAATAAAACTGTAATGGTCCACATTAGTAATTTACGGGATAAACTTGAAACAGGAATGAATGGAGAGAAGTTTATTCATACTGTTTGGGGAGTAGGCTATAAAATTGAGAAATGAAGCATTTGATATATTAAAAGATATCCCAAAATGGAAGTTGATTTTTTGGTTTATGTTAGCCATCACACTTACTCCTATTACTGAATTAATAATATATCGTCTTGTTACAAGTGTAATTGAAAGTTCACTTACATTAAGCGAACTCGGCAAAGAATTCATTAGAATTTTTGGATATGAAAAATATAAAGGAATAAAAGAATCTCTCTGGATGATGATTGTATCTTATTTGTTTTTATTTTCTATTTTTTCATCCTACCTATACATTTTTTATCGTCATGAAAGAAAGCTTTACTATGAAACTTGTATTAAAAAAATGATAGAAGAGATTCGTTATATTGCAGATGGAAACTTCAATCATAAAATTTCTATCGTACATCATAATTATCTGGAAGAGTTAGCGACCGGTGTTAATCAAATTGTTGAACAATTGAAAGTCTCAATTGATGAAGAAAGACAGGCGGAACAAGCTAAAAGTGAACTTATTACAAATGTATCGCATGATTTACGTACTCCTCTTACCTCTATAGTTGGATACGTGAATTTAATCCACCATGATAATTATAGAGATGAAGTGGAATTACGCTATTACATACAAGTCATTTACGATAAAGTAACCCGTCTTAATGCATTAATGAATGATTTGTTTGAATATACACGTGTTCAAAATAAAGAGTTAAGTTTATTTTCTGCTCCTATTGATATTGTAGAGCTACTTGGACAATTAACTGTTCAATTCCGCATACAGGTTCAAGAAGCTAATATAGAATGTCGACCTTCTTTTCCATCTCAAAAACTCATGGTATTAGCTGATGGTGATAAATTAGTTCGCGTATTTGAAAATCTAATTATTAATGCTATCGCTTATGGTAGCGATGGTGAGTATATTGATATTACTGCTTACGAAAGTAATAATATGATTGCAATTGATATTACAAATTACGGCCAGCCTATTCCGAGTACCGATTTACCTCATATTTTTGAACGTTTTTATCGCGTGGAGAAATCGCGCTCGACAAACACTGGTGGATCTGGACTCGGATTGGCAATTGCAAAAAGTATTGTCGAATTGCATAAAGGAACAATTGAAGTATATAGTGATGAGAAAAGAACAACTTTCACTATAAAACTACAACCATATAAATGTTAATACAATTTAATTTTAGGTTCAATTTCTTATCATATAAGAAATTGAACCTTTTATTTTCCATCAATATCCAAAATTAAATAATCCTTTATAATTCTTTAGAAATTCTTTACCTTTTCTTTCTTCCTAATTAAGCATTCTTTTTTACAATACTATTATTGATGTCATAGTAGGAGGATCGCTTATGCAATTCTTGAAAAAATTCACAATTTTATTATTATCTTTTGTTATTACAGCACTTATCGTTTTATATTTTTACCTTTATGTAAATGGTCCAATTATTCAAGCTAAATCAGCTATTTTAATAGATGCTAATTCAGGTGAAGTTGTTTATAAAAAAAATGAAGAAATTCCTATACAATCAGCTACTTTATCTAAATTAATGACAGAGTATATCGCAATGGAGCAGCTGAATAAAGGGAAAATACAGTTAGATGAATTAGTAAAAATAAATAACGAAGTTTTCCGAGCAGAAACGAGCCCTATACAAGTAACTTCGAAAGATAAAACGACAGTTCGTGATTTACTTCATGCATTGTTTTTGACAGGGAATAATCGTTCCGCACTTGCCCTTGCAGAACAGATTGCTGGAAACGAAGATAACTTTACACTTGTAATGAATGAGAAAGCAAAACAACTAAAGTTATCACAACCATCCCCGTTTCTAAATGCTACTGGAATGAATAACGATACAAATAAACAATCAACTACAACAGCTATAGACGTAGCTAAACTAGCAACACAATTAGTAAAAGACTTTCCTAATGTATTGAACATTACGAAACTAACCTCTTACCAATTTACCTTCAAAGACTCAAAAGTTTTCAACACAAATAAAATGATTTATTCCCTTAATAAAAACATTAAACTCCAAGGTGTTGATGGCTTACAAACTAGTTTTTCAACTAATGGTAATTATAGTTTTGTCAGTACAGCAAAACGAGGAGATACTAGACTTATTTCAGTAATATTAGACGCCGACGATGAAAACAGTACTTTTATTGAAACAAAAAAATTACTACAGTATGGTTTTGATCCTTCCTCGTACTCTGCACTCCAAGCTTTTAAAGATACTGTTACATCGTGGACAGTTTTACTTCAGTTTAAAAATTTGATTATACAAACATTATTGATTTTCTTCATTATTACAATTTTAATGTTTTTACATATACGTCAGAAAAAATCCGAGGATTTCAACTAAGAAATCTTCTTATATATAAAAACCGGCTTGCATTCACAGTGCAAGCCGGTTTCTAAATCTATAGTCCTCTTCCAATTAAATTCGCTGAAACAGGCTGAAGATTTAATTCTCTCGCCCATATAGATAGCTGACCGATATGGTGAATTTCATGTACAATTACATGTCTTAAAACTTCACCGTATGTATATGTTTTATCTGTCCACGAAGCTTTTAATATCTTACATTCTAGGCTAAATGACCACAACTGTAAAAAATCTTCTAATTCTCGTATATATAAATTAGATAACGCTTTCACTTTTTGGATGGATTGATAATCTTTAAACTGCGGTTCATTATCTTCTTTTCCTTGAAGCGCACTAATCCAGCTGTACTCAACATCGACAATATGGAATAATGTTTCTAAAACACTTCCAACACCACCTACACGCTTGCGGAGTAATTCTTCCTCTGAAAGTTGTTCACACCACTTAAACCAATCATCTCTTACTTGCCAATTGTATTGAAATAACGTGTACATATTTATCTCTCCCCTACCTCAACAATCCACTTAACCGCATCTATTACATAATATGGTTCATCTTTTTGAATATAGTGACCGCTTTGTTCTGCAATTACAAATTTATGATTGTACGATAATCGTAATAATTCTTCTTGCAACTGTAACCACTTCAGTTGTGCAGCTTGCGAATAAAAAGTTTTTTTACCAGCAGCTAACACGACAAGTGGAATATCATTCATTGATTTACAATGTCTATCTACTTCACTTAAACTAAATGTAAACTCTTCATAAGAACTTTCATATACAAACTGTTTATAGTAAGCTTCTTGAAATTCTGGAGACATGATTGGCAGAAAATCTTCTTTATAATTTTCCGGTGTCGAATCAACCAAAACGATTCCCAACATATCTTCGGGATAAAAAGTCGCAAATAAACGTGCATTTATACCGCCAAAAGAATGTCCTACAAAAATATAAGGTGGTTTCAATTGTAATTGCGCCAAGCAACACCTTAAATCTTTTACCATTTCAGAACTAATACGTCTCTTGGAACTCTTCCCACTTTTTCCTACGCCCGCTCGATCATATGTAAGTACCGTCCCATATTCCGTCAACTCTTTAGCGATATGATCCCATGTCTTTGAATAATCGCCATAGCCTGCCTCCATTATAATAACAGGTTGCAACTGCTTTCCTTGGAATACTTTTGAATACATTTTAAAATCATCAACTTGTACATATTCCTCTATACATTTAACCATTGACGATTACTTCTCTCCGATTAAGTGACTCTAAAATTTGATTAATTATTTCATCGACAGATAAAGATCCATCCAAAACAATATCTGAATTTGGCTTTACGGTATGAAGTGCCTCTAAATATGCTTTTCTAGCATATGTTATATAGTGTTTTAAATTATTTTGTATTTCACTCATTGTATCTTCCTTAAAATCTCGCAAAATTCTTCTAGCCATCGCAATATCTAAAGGTGTGTCGATAAATATGGTTACATCAATGAATTGTCGCATTTCACTATTTAGGTATGCAAAAGGATAATCTACAATAATATAATCTAGATAACTATTTTGTAACAGATGCTGAATATCCTTAATTAATGGTGTAAGTACCCATTCATCATAATTTGCTCCATCATCAATCCATTTACAAATATCAGCAGGACAATTATCAAAGTCATAGCTATCAAAATATAGTGCTTTTGAATTCATTAACTTGTGAGTTAAACTTTCTGTAACAGTAGTTTTACCTCCTCCTGAAACAGCTGCAACTGAAATTACTTTAGTATTTTTATTCATAACTTCCCACCATACCCCTTTTAATTGACATAACATAATTATAAAAAACTATTATTTTTTATCACTCCATTCATATTCTAACATACTCATTTCCCATAAATTCCAATATGTTTCTCCTACTTTTTTGGATTCTCTTAATAAACCTTCTTTTACAAATCCTATTTTTTCATAACATGAGATGGCCGACGTATTAAAATCATAAACACCAAGAGTTACTCTATGTAGTTTTAATTCTTTAAATGCAATTTGTAATACTGCTTTTATCATATGTTTCCCTATAGAACGCCCTCGCATTTTCGTATCACCAACTAACACTTTTCCAATTCTTGCAGATTTATTTATATTGTCAATTTGCCCAAGTGAAATATGACCAATTACTTTTATAGTCTCTTCATCTATTACTTTAAATGCAAGCGTATTTTTGCATTCAATATATTTTTCTAATTGTTGTTCATGTAAAGGGTATGTAAATACATTTCCTGACCACTGTATTAAAAATTCTTCGCAATCAATCCAATTTATTAATTGTTTGAAATCAGTTCTTGTAAATTGTTTCAGCTTGATCACTCTCATTCTCCTTTCACACAACCTTTTATACACCTTCAAATTTATTTCTATATGAAAAATATATTCCCTTTTAAACAAAATAAAAAGCCATTCATAAGAATGGCTTAGCATCAATAAAGCATAATTACTCTTTATTTGCTACGTCAACACCGTTAAAATCAAACTCATCAACAACAGTTGTAGCAGGTGGTAAAATCGCTTCAATTTTACAAAGAGATATAATTGCTGCAACTGAACCAGGAATAGCAGCCAGCTTAACAACATCGCAAGTTACAGAAGAAACAGTACCTATATAAGTACGTCCTTCAGTGTTAATTCGCACTGTTTTATTAATTAATTTTTTAAGTTCGTCTCTAATTCCTTGTACACAAGAGCTGTCACATTTCTCATGCTGTTCTTTTTTACACTCTTCAAAAACATCCCAACAATCATCATGTTTACACGTACATTTTTTTCTACAATTATTAAATCGAGAACCCAAATCCTCACCCCCTAATCATTTCTATTAGTAAAGTATGTCCAATAGCTTAAAAGTGTACGAGACAAAAGCATAGAAACAAAAAAACAAACACTTGTACTAAACTTTTATATATATATTAAAGACGAATATACTACTGTATGAATACTCAATTCAAATACTCCAAATATGTAGCATTATTAGTATAAACGTGCTTTCAACGACAATAACATTCTTTTCTTTATTAATAACAAAACGGACCTCTAACAATTAAAGGCCTGTTTAATGATTGGACTTGGATTTAATTCTGCTGAATTTAAAATTTAGACAACCTCTTTCTCAAACGAACCTGTTTTTTTTAATAAGCCGGCTCCTTTAAGAGGGACCAGCTTTTCCTATTACTTCACATATACATAGGCTTTGTTTGCAGTAATATAGTATGTTTTGCCTTTGCTGTTGTGAAATATACATTAAAAAAAGCGTACTCCAAAATAAGATATTATTTAAAATTAGAACGTTTTCTTCAACAAGTGTTTGTTGATTAATATCATAACCAGCAGTTCTCTCCACTACCTTTTGAAAATTAAGCATAGTTTGTATGAATTCTATATTTAGTAGAAAGCACTCTATCATATAAAGGTAAAATAATAGGTTAATAAACAAGCCATTTTTTTACTAAAACATAGAATAATATGAACCCTAATTGAAGGGAGGTATAAAAAATGTCCTGGAAAAATGATTGCTGGAGTTCTAAGAAAAAGCATTGTTGTGATGACTGGTGGAAATCTAAAGAACAGCACCATTGTGATGATGATTGGCGTTCTAAAGAAAAGCATTGCAATGATGATTGGTGGAAATCTAAAGAACAACACCATTGTGATGATGATTGGCGTTCTAAACGAAATAAGTGTCGCTGTAAATGTTTCTTTATTTGTTGTCATTGTAAAAGAAAACATTGGTAATATATTAAATGTCAAATTAAAGGAAAGAATATGTCTTTTGGGACCGATAAATACTAGAATATATAAAAAGCTGACTAAATATAGTCAGCTTTTTATATATTAACACGTAGAGATTTAAACTGGCATCTATAATTACTAGTTGAGTGGAGTATTGAAAAATAAGCTGACTCTTATAAATCGACTCTTTAATTACTTCACATACAAATAAGCTTATTTACAGCAGTATGTTTTTCCTTTGCTATTGTGCACCTTGTATTGTAGTGTTCCTTTAACACTTACTTTTGCATCAATAACAAACTCTAATCATACATTAACAGAACCAGCAACGTCTTTATCCTGCCAAGTTGGTGAATCATAGAAACATAAATTATTTCTTTTAGAAACACCACGTTTTCCTCCAATAGATGAATCTACTGTACTTTTTTATCGAACTTCACATAAAAGAATCGTATTTAATCTATTGCTCTTCGCCAAGATTCAACCAGCCGTCTATGAGTTTTAAAAATGTACGCACCATTTTGTCTAACTAAAAGACCACATACACCAAAATCCCGAATACTCGCAAATTCTAATGCTCCTATAAATTTTTGAGCATGTAAATTAGGGAATGGACGATTTGTAAGCAAGAATTTCTGACCATTTCGCAATGCAACATTCTAAAATTAGTATTATAATGGAATTTTCTCATATTTTATTAACTTCCTTATTAGAAAAAGATTATTTTATATAGATTACTATAAGCATCCATAAAGCCAAGACGCCAATGATAGCGAGCGCTATACGTGTAGATAGTACCCTTACTTCAAAGTCTGTTTTCTTGGAAGGTTCAGGATATACAATTATGTAGATTCCCTTTAATAATGCAAGCCATGCAATAAACGTTAGGAACCCCTGCCAGTTGAATACCCATACATTATGTAGGATTACACTACCTAACCCTAGGAAAATCGATAGAAAACCATACATAATACCAAATCCTCTGTCTTCAACCACTAATTTTTTCAATTCACGTAGTACCGATGGTCGTACGAAAAGTATTCCCGATACAATAACCGTTACCCATCCCCAAAACAATCCTAAAAAAGTACTAGTTTCCATTATTAGTTCACTCCCCTCAATTATTTATATTTCAGATATTCCCCCCTTTAGAACAATTCCAACATCTTTATATATAGGCTAAATTCTGCTCTTTTTTAATACAAGTATGGCATATTCTATGCCCATCCTTAATCACCTTATTTCTCTACGAAATGAAATTTTCACATCATTCTTCGTCATCATCTATCCGAATCAACCAAAGTCGCTTTGTACTATTACCGCACACTTTTTCATAGCTTGGAACTAACATGCACCGAAGCCAATATAATGATTTATTCGCCTTTTCACTAACCTCAAAAATTGTCCCCTCTGTAATAAAATGATCACCTTGATACAATGTATACTCGCTTGTCCCATGGCATCATCATTATTCCCCTCCCTATTAAAATAGCGTTTTTGTTTCAAATGATGCTCTCATTAATTCGGATGAATTTACCAGTGTTTTTACCAAAAAATTCATGATATCATTAATTAGTCGAGTACTTCATTATTTGACGATTTCCCTTAGGAGCCCGCGGACAATCGGGAGTTCTTTTATTTAAATAAAAATTTTGTTTAAACTTTACAAAACTCACCTATATTAAAATATCTTCTAAAATCCTTATTGAACATTTATAATACTTTTAAATAGTTTAAATTCTACAATCAGTAATGGAGGCCTTTTAATGGGAAACATCCCAAAAGTATCATCCCAACAATCAAATCCTAATATACCCTCACAGCAAGTGAACCCTAACACCCAACAAGGTAGTAATAAAAAAACAAGACGCCGTATTATAACTATTTTGGTTTTAATATTACCTATAATTTTTGTCTTTCAATATTCTCTTAATAACCAACAAGAAATGATTAAAGAAAAACAAATCACGCTTAATACGGAGCAACAAAAATTATCTTCTTTAAAGAAGGATGGTCATTCCCTTAAAAATGATGTTAAAACTTTAACAGATAGTGAAGAAGAAATTTTAAAATTCGCAAGGAAACTGTATGGATTTTCCAAACCGAATGAAACTATTTTTCAAATAACTGAATAAAATTACACTGCATTACCCAAAAGGCGATTTGAAAATACTCGCCTTTTTATATTTAATTTCTAAAGGAATCGTACTAATCTCTCTTTCTATCAAATAAAAATTTTGTTTAATTTATTAAAATACAACCGCTTGTCCATTTCACTTTGCTCTATCATTACATTTACTATTAGTAATACGATTTTTAGAGGTGATAAATAATGGACGAGTTTTTATCTTTTGCTGCACTTAATCCGGGTTCTATTGGACCTACACTTCCACCTGTTCAACCCTTTCAATTCCCTACTGGTCCCACCGGTTCTACAGGAGCTACGGGTTCAACCGGACCAACCGGACCAACTGGACCAACTGGATTTAATCTTCCTGCTGGGCCTGCATCTATTACTTTGACTTCTAACGAAACCACGACATGTGTATCCACTCAAGGAAATAATACTTTATTTTTTTCGGGTCAAGTATTAGTAAACGGTAGTCCTACTCCAGGAGTAGTGGTCAGTTTTTCATTTAGTAATCCTTCTCTTGCTTTCATGGTTCCTCTTGCTGTCATTACAAATGCTTCAGGTAACTTTACCGCTGTATTTCTAGCCGCTAATGGGCCTGGAACAGTAACCGTTACTGCTTCACTTCTTGATTCTCCTGGAACAATGGCTAGCGTCACTATTACCATTGTGAATTGTCCGTAATGGTTTTATCTTTAAGTACTAAGCAATTTCTGATAAGATGAGCACTGATTTACAGTGCTCATCTTATCATTGGGATGTTCCTTTCAAATGAAATTTCGAAACACCCTACTAAAATAAAGCTTTTATTAAGAACTAATGATCTTTATATTTCTTAAACTTGTCATCACAAGTGATTTTTATAATTAGTTAAATTCTCAATATAGTTTATGTATATAATTCCATTCAAAGATACATAATACCCACGTAACTATTTAAAAACACTTCGTTTTTATATCTAAATTCAAAAAGGAGCTACATAACATGGATAAAAAAAATCTATTAAGTCAACAACTTGATTATGTGTCATCGGATGCGCTGAATACCCCTAGTAAAGCCCAAGAGCAAATGCAAGAAACATCTCAGGAGGCACATGATTCAAACAAAAAGGACAGTACTCAAGCTTTACATGGCGACGATTTACCAATTTCAGATGTATATAGAACAACGAACAAGCAGTAAATTTAAAAGGGAAAAATCTTAAGAACGAGTGAACTTAATTCTTTTCCCTTTTCCTATTTAATTAACACTTTTATATGGAACCCGTACACATTTTTGACACATCCACTATCACAATCTCCTGAAAATTCGTGATAATATTAATTTGTCGAATACGCCAAATTTCGACATTGAACGACAATGATATCTCCTTTATTGAATCCCTGTCCCCCAGGGATTTCTCCTTTTATTCATTACTTTTTTCTTCACTAAATTTTCATTCTTAACAAAATTCAATTACTCCATTGGATAGATATGCAACAGTATCCTATTTTGATAAAAACTAAAAACAAACAGACATACTTAACACTAATAGTAGATTTTTTAACTTCAAATTTACTTTTTCTCTCTTATCTTTTTGTAAACATTAAAAATGAGCTCTATTTACATAGAGCTCATTCGTAATTTTATAGTTTACTAGACTGTAACCCCTGAATAAATGGAACTACTTCAGGATTTACAAGTGATGATAAATCCCCTAATTCTTTTCCTAAGTAAGCAGCTTTAATGACACGTCGCATTACTTTAGAATTACGTGTTTTTGGTAAATCTTCTACAACGTGAATATCTTTTGGACACAATGCTTTTCCGATATGAGAGTTTACTAAACTCATTAATTCTTTCTTTAACTCTCCTGTGAATGTTACATTGTCCCTTAATACTACAAAACAATGACAAACTTCACCTTTTACATCATCAGGTACACCAATCGCGGCAGCTTCTATGACATCATTATGCTTAACAAGAATAGATTCATATTCTGCAGGTCCAATACGTTTTCCAGCAATGTTTAACGTATCATCTGAGCGTCCTGTAATAATATATTGCTCACCATCATAAATCACCCAGTCACCATGAACCCATTTATTTTCAAAACGTGACCAATACGTGTTCACATAACGCTCATCGTCTTCCCAGAAACTTTTCGTCATACCAACCCAAGGTTTCTCTAAACATAATTCTCCAACTTCATCACGAATTGGATTGCCTTGATCATTGAGCACAACCGCTGCCATTCCTGGTAAAGATGCGTTAAAACTAATCGGTGCAATCGGTTTAATAAGGACGTTTCCGAAAATCCCACCAGAAATTTCAGTTCCGCCTGAATAGTTACAAATTGGTACATTATTTTTTCCAACTGTTTCAAATAGCCACATCCAAGGATCTGGATTCCAAGGTTCACCTGTTGATGCGAATACTTCTAAACTCTTGAGCGAATGTTTATTTACATACTCATCACCCTTTGCCATTAACGCACGAATTAATGTTGGTGATATACCGAGATGTGTAATTTCATATTTATCAACGGTCTCCCATAAACGATCTGCTTCTGGGAAATCTGGAACACCTTCGTACATAACCATCGTTGCTCCATTAATGAGAGAGCCGAATAGTAAAAACGGTCCCATCATCCAGCCCATATCAGTTACCCATAATACGCGGTCACCTTGTTTGATGTTCATTCCAAATCCTGCATCAAATGCAGATTTCAAAGGGAAACCAGCATGTGTATGTACTGTTCCTTTCGGTTTCCCAGTTGTACCTGATGTATAAATGAGCATTAACGGATCATCACTATTCATCTCTTCAGCATGTGTAAATGGTTTTTCTTTTTCTAGTGCACTCCATGGGAAATCATAATTATGTGGTGTAAAATCATTTCCTGCATGACGAACAATAACAACTTTTTCAACAGTTGGACAATGTTCGCAAGCTTTATCTACTTCGTCTTTTAATGAAACAACTTTACCTCGGCGTGAAAAACCATCTGCAGTAATGATCATTTTTGATCCTGCCGCTTGTACACGAGTCATGACTGCATCAGACGCAAATCCTGAGAATATTGGTGAAATAATTGCTCCGATTTTCATAACAGCTAACATTGCAACAACTGTTTCTGGAATCATCGGCATATAAATTGTTACACGGTCACCTTTTTCAATACCCGCATGTTTCAAACCGTTTGCAACGCGACTTACCCAGTTGTCAAGATCTTCATATGTAAATGATTTTGAAGTTCCATTTTCTCCCTCGTACTGTAGTGCTGGTTGCGTTCTTGTTTCATCATCTGCAAGCCAGCGTGATAAAACTGATTCTACAACGTTACATGTTCCGCCATTATACCACTGTGCAAACGGTGTACCATTTTCTAAATCTAGCACTTCTGTATAAGGCTTCATCCATTGGTAACCAACCGCTTTCTCAGCTTCTCCCCAAAACCAATCTGTTTCTTCAATAGATTTATTATAAAACGTTTCATAATCTTCATAGCCCAATGATTTCATCCAACCATATAAACGCGTTTTTTCTTTATACTCTTCTGTTGGAAACCAAACTGCTTGTTTCAATGTTTTCCCCTCCTTGACTTTTTGAGCAAGAAAGCCCTAAATAGGGCTTTTAAACTGGATAAACAGGATGTTTACGATCTGTAAATACTTGATATTTACTCATATACATTTCGAATCGTCCTTTTAACTCTTCTCTTAAATTGTTTGGATGAACAATACCATCAATGACCATCTCTGATGCCAAATGGTAAATATCAATATCTTTCTTATACTCTTCGCGTTTTTCAGCAATGAAGCTATTACGCTCTTCTTCTGGTAAAGCTGCAATCTTATTTGCATATACAGCATTGACTGCCGCTTCTGGACCCATTACTGCAATAGAAGCTGTCGGTAATGCTAGGCAGCAATCTGGTTCAAAGGCTGGACCTGCCATTGCATATAAACCAGCACCGTATGCTTTACGAACAACGATAGAAATTTTCGGTACAGTTGCTTCACTCATTGCAGAAATCATCTTTGCACCATGACGAATAATACCAGCACGCTCTACTTTTGTACCAATCATAAATCCAGGTACATCTGCAAGGAATAACAACGGAATATGATATGCATCACATAAATTAATAAACTTCGCTGCTTTATCCGCTGAATCGTGGAATAATACGCCGCCTTTCATACGCGGTTGATTTGCAATAATACCAACTGGCTTACCATCAATACGTGCCAAGCCTGTAATTAGTTCTTGAGCAAATAATTTTTTCACTTCATAGAAAGAACCTTCATCAATAACTCTATTAATGAGATCTTTCATATTGAAAGGAGCATTTTGATTTTCTGGAATGATTTGTTCTAACGTTTTTTCGAATTGTTTCGGTTCTTGAGGTGTAACCAATGGAGTCTTCTCTAAGTAGTTGTTTGGAAAATATGAAATGTATTGTCTTGCTTGTGTAATCGCATCTTCTTCTGTTTTACATAAAACATCTCCGCATCCTGATACAGAGCAATGCATACGAGCTCCGCCCATCTCCTCTAAAGTTACCTTCTCGCCGATAACCATCTCCGCCATACGAGGAGAACCTAAGTACATAGATGCATTTCCTTCTACCATCATAACAATGTCACAAAAAGCTGGAATATATGCGCCACCAGCTGCCGAAGGTCCAAATAATAAGCATACTTGAGGAACTTTACCTGATAATTTCACTTGATTGTAGAAGATTCTTCCTGCACCGCGGCGCCCTGGGAACATTTCTACTTGATCTGTAATACGCGCTCCAGCAGAGTCAACTAAATAAAATAACGGAACACGTAATTTTTCTGCCGTTTCTTGAATACGTAAAATCTTTTCAACTGTACGTGCACCCCATGATCCAGCCTTTACGGTTGAATCATTTGCCATTACGCATGCAGTACGACCATGTATTTTACCCGTTGCCGTTATAACACCATCAGCAGGTAATCCTGTTTGTTCACAATTTGCAAATAATGCATCTTCTACATATTCACCATTATCAAATAAAAGAGCTAAGCGATCTCGAACGAATAGTTTTCCTTTTTCTTTGTTTTGTTCGTGATACTTTGGTGCGCCGCCTTGTTTAATCGTTTCAACTCGTTCTTCAAATGTATTCGATTGTTGTTTTTGGTCTAACATATTTACTCCCCCTTATACATTGGTGTGCGTTTTTCCTTGAATGCTTGTAATCCTTCTAATCTATCTTTCGTATGGATTACACCTTCATACGCTTGTTTTTCCATTTGTAATCCGGTATGTAAATCAACTTGAATACCGTTTGAAATTGCTTCTTTTGCTAATCGAACAGCAATAGGACCATTACTAGCAATTTTCTCTGCTATTTCAATCGCTTTCTCTTCAAGTAAATGAGCTGGTACAACAAATTCTACTAAACCATATTCTTTTGCTTCTTGCGCTGAAATACGTCTGCCTGTATAAATTAATTCTTTCGCTCTACCAACACCAATTAATCTTGGTAAACGCTGCGTACCACCTGCTCCTGGTATAATTGCAAGTGTAGTTTCAGTAAGTCCAAGACTTGCAGATTCAGCCGCAATTCTAAAATCACAAGCTAAACTTAATTCCGTACCGCCACCAAGGGCGATTCCGTTTATAGCAGCAATAACTGGCTGTGGTAATTGTTCAACCATCTCCATAGTAGTGCGAATCATACTAACAGCATGGCGAACTTGTTCCTCATTCATACCAGCACGTTCTTTTAAATCAGCACCAGCACAAAACGCTTTTTCACCAGCACCTGTTAAAATAACTACACGAGTATTGGACTCTTCACTTATTTGAGTTAATATGTTTTGTAACTCTTCTAATAACGCTAAAGATAATGAGTTTGCTTGTCTCTCACGATATAACGAAATCTTTACAACGTGAGGTGTTACATAATTAACTGAAATGTTTTGTAGTTGTAGCATCTTCTCACCTACTTATCGTTTTATGTTGAAGCGCTCTATACACATGACTCGGTAATTGAATATTTAATTTACTTTGAATAAATTGACTTGCTCTCAATAACTTTTCTTCATCAATATTCGTCTGGACTCCTAACTTATGGAGCATATGAACTAAGTCATCGGTTGCAACATTGCCTGATGCTCCTGGTGCATATGGACAGCCCCCAAGACCACCACAAGAACTATCAAATGTTGTAATACCATATTCTAATGACTTAACTACATTGGCCAGAGCCATTCCATACGTATTATGGAAGTGCATTGCAAACTGCGAAGCATCATATTTCTTCAATAAATGTTCTAAAACTTGCTCTACTTGTAACGGATTCGCTACACCAATCGTGTCACCAAGAGATACTTCATAAATGCCGTATGAAAATAGTTGATTACATAATTCGTCAACTGCTGTGGCACTTATATCTCCTTCATAAGGACAGCCAAATACAGTAGAAACATAGCCTCTTACCTTTTTCCCTTCGAATAATGCCTGTTTTGTTATATCTTCAATTACAACTAATGCTTCTTTAATTGATTTATTAATATTACTTTTATTATGAGATTCACTTGCTGATAAAAAAACATTCACCTCATCTACATTTTGCAAAAAAGCTCGTTCCAAACCATTTTGATTTGGAACAAGCGCTGCATAAGTAACATTGGGATCCCTTTTCAGCTCAGAAAACACATCATTTGCATCTGCTAATGCAGGGACCCATTTAGGGTGAACGAATGAGGAAACTTCAACATACGATAATCCCGCCTCTGTAAGTAGTTGAATCCATTTTACTTTATCTTTTGTGCCAACAATCTTTTTTTCATTTTGTAAGCCATCACGTGGCCCGACTTCTTTAATGACAGCAAAATTAGGTAGTTTCAATTCGCTTCCCCCTATATCTCCCTATTCAATCTCTAGTAATACATCTCCTTCATTTACAAAATCGCCTTCTTGCACATTAATTTTCATAACTGTGCCAGCTTCTTCTGAAATGATTGGAATTTCCATTTTCATAGATTCCAAAATGACGACATCCTGCTCTTCCTCTACTGTATCTCCTACTCCTACAACAATCTTCCATACATTTCCTGCCATCGATGCATAAACCTTCGTCATCATTTTTTCCCCCTTAATATTGTTAAATCTTATTTTTTAACAAGTTGTTTCGTTACAAAACCCGTTGTATAAATACCACTTTTAAACACATCGTCTTCCAATACTTGAAGTAGCATTGGCGTGTTTGTTTTAATACCTTCTACTTTTAATTCTTCTAAAGCATCATGTAATTTTGAAATTGCTTCTTCACGAGTTTCACCATGAGCAATGACTTTCGCAATCATTGGATCGTAAAAAGGTGTAATCGTGACTTGATTCTCCAAAAAGTGATCAATACGTACATTTGATGGAAGCGTTAAATCTGTAATTTTCCCAGGTGATGGGAAGAAAGTTTTCGGATCCTCTGCATAAATACGTGCCTCAATGGCATGACCACTACGTTTTACATCATCTTGTGTAAATGATAGTTTCTCACCGTATGCAATTAAAAGTTGTTGTTCTACAAGATCTAAACCAGTAATTTCTTCTGTAACTGGATGCTCTACTTGTAATCTCGTATTCATCTCTAAGAAATAAAAGTTCTTCTGATCATCTACAAGAAACTCAACTGTACCTGCATTTGTATAGCCTAGAGCTTTAGCAGCTTGTACAGCAACTTCTCCCATCGCCTTTCGCGTACCTTCATCTAAAAATGGTGAAGGTGCTTCTTCAATTACTTTCTGATTTCGGCGCTGCACGGAACATTCACGCTCCCATAAATACACTGTGTTACCATGTGTATCTGCTAAAAGCTGAATTTCAATATGATGTGCATCTGCAATATAGCGCTCTAAATACATTTCTCCGTTACCGAAGAAGTTTTGTGCTCTTGTTTTGTTACTTTCAAATGCTTTGGTGAGCGTTTGCTCAGTTTCCATCAACTGCATTCCAATGCCTCCGCCGCCTGCGGATGCCTTCAGCATTAATGGATAACCAATTTGTTTTGCAATTTCAATTGCTTCTTCGGCAGTTTCAATATTTGTAGTAATACCTGGAACTACTGGGACATCTGCAGCTTGCATTGCAATACGAGATTCGATTTTACTTCCCATCTTCGTAATAATTTCTTCAGATGGACCGATAAATACAATTCCTTCTTCTCTACAGCGAACCGGAAAGGATGGATTCTCTGATAATAATCCATATCCCGGATGGATTGCTTCAGCATTTGTCTTCTTAGCTATTTCAATAATTTTTTCAAGGTTTAAATAGCTTTCTTGGACACGCGGTCCACCTACTAAGTAAGCTTCATTTGCCATTTTTACATGTAGGGCATTTTCATCAGCCTCAGAATAAATAGCAACAGTGCGAATGCCAAGTTTTTGACAAGTTTTCATAATACGAACTGCGATTTCCCCGCGATTAGCAATTAATATTTTTTGAAACATAGTGATTCCTCCTTTTTATCTACATCCTAAATGTCTTGCAATTACGAGACGTTGAATTTCAGAAGTTCCTTCACCAATTTCTAATAGTTTTGCATCACGAATATGTCGTTCCACTTCATATTCACGCATATAGCCGTATCCACCATGAATTTGTACCGCTTGATTTGCAATACGACTAGCCGCCTCAGATGCAAATAACTTTGCCATAGCCGCTTCTTTACCGAAAGGTTTATCATTATCTTTTAACCAAGCCGCTTTATGTACTAAATTACGTGCAAGTTCTACTTCAGTCGCCATATCAGCTAATTTAAATTGAATCGCTTGGAAATTAGAGATTGACTTTCCAAATTGTTGACGTTCTTTCGCATATTGCAGCGCACGTTCAAATGCAGATTGTGCAATACCTACTGCTAATGCTGCGATTGAAATACGTCCTCCATCAAGTGTATATAAGAATTGTTTAAATCCTTTATTTACATCACCAAGAATATTTTCTTTCGGTACACGTACACCATCAAGTACGATTTCACATGTATTAGAAGCACGAACACCCATCTTATCGTAAGGACTTGAGATCGTTAATCCTTCACTTGTAGTCGGTACGATAAATGCCGAAATACGTTTTCTACCATTATCTTCAACACCATTGATAGCGGTTACAATAATTGTATTTGCATACTCTGCATTTGTAATCCAACACTTTTCACCACTAATAACATATTCATCTCCATCTAATACAGCTTTCGTTTGTGTGCCGCCTGCATCAGATCCAGCGTTCGGCTCAGTTAATCCGAAAGCACCTAATGTTTTACCTGACGCCATTGGAACTAAATATTTCTGTTTTTGTTCTTCTGTACCGAAATAATAAATTGGAGAAGCACCTAATGAAATTGTTGCAGCGTAACTTAATCCTGTCCCACCACAAGCACGACCAATTTCTTCAACTGCTAACGCGTACGATACAGTATCGCCACCTGAACCTCCATACTCTTCAGGGAATGGGATACCTAATAATCCTAGTTCGCCCATTTTTTGAAATGTTTCATATGGAAACTCCGCAGTTTTGTCATAATACACAGCTTTCGGTGCGATTTCCTTTTCAGCAAAGTCACGTACCATTTCTTTAATCATTTGTTTTTCGCGAGTTAGAGTAAATTCCATTCCGCTACACACCCCTTATCGAATATTGAGTTTCGACAGCGTGCGAGTTTCTACTACAAACATTGCTTCTTAAAAGACACGAATATTAGTTAGATAATTTCTACAATTCTGTCATAACTTAATTTTAAAACAGATTCTGTACCAATGCACAAAAAAATTCCTACATTGTTCTACAACAAAATAGGAAGTTTTGTGTCGAATTATGTAATTTATTGTTTAATAATCTCTACCTTTTCCCGAATCCGAAATTTCTACTAAAGCTTCAGGGTATGGTTCAAAATATGTTTGTCTTAATAAATACTTATCGTCAAATCGAATGGCCCATGATTTTAAAATTGTAAGTAAGCTACTAAGCGGGACTTTCTTTTCTATATACTTTTGTATCAAATCTAAAAAATGATCTTTTTCTTGTTTTTTCAACTTTGTTTTAAAATATCCAAAAATATGCTCACATACATTTACATTCGATGTATAGCGGGGGGTGCGCATAAATAATTCATATAAAGTCTTCTCATACTTATCAAATACAACTTCAATCGTTTCA
The DNA here is from genome assembly GCF_019837435.1 of Bacillus sp. 16GRE42. Taxonomy (NCBI): domain Bacteria; kingdom Bacillati; phylum Bacillota; class Bacilli; order Caryophanales; family Bacillaceae; genus Bacillus; species Bacillus sp. 16GRE42. Next base: position 20,010 of record NZ_JADAXF010000001.1, on the reverse strand, counting down.
TTTTTTTGATTTGCAATAATACGCCCTAATTCTTTTTGTTTCACTTGATTATATGCCATAAATAAATACTTATAGTCTGATTGAAATGATACGAGTTCTTTTATGTTTTTAGTATGTTTAATCATTTTGTAATGCGCGATTGTAAACAGTCTTGTAAAGAAATGTTCTCTAATAATAAAATTCGACAATCTACCCTCTTCTTCAATTGGAAGATGCGAAAATTTTTTTATTACTGCTCCGCCAAATAAGCCAGATCCCTTTCCTTTTACTGGCGCTTTTTCAAAACCAGAATAAATTTTCACATCGCGCGTACCACAACTTGGCGAACGATTCTTTAAAATAAAACCATCCACATCGGATATCGTTTGTAAAAAGTCATTTGAAAATTGCTCCATTTTTTCAGTTACATCTTCTCGTGTCGACGGTTGCACAAGTCTATTTACGCCATTTTCTTCTACCATTCGTATCGTTTCGCGAGGTACTCCTAAACCAATTTCTACTTCTGGACAAACCGGGAGAAATGTAACAAATGGTTGCAAATTTCGTATTGTTACATCTGGAATCATCTCTGCATTATAACGACAGGCATCAAATTCTAAACATTTACTTACAATAATTTTCGGTTTAGCAAATTGGCGCATCACATTACCTCCGTGGTGTTAATCCGTACAATATAAATTGAATCGTATTTTCAATTTCCACTTCATCATCCCATTTTTCTTCAGGCAATAATAAAAACCTTGTTAATAGTAAACCTAATACAGCTGATAAAGTAAGACGTAATACAGAAGATGGCGGTATTTCAATAATCTCCCCTTCCTCTTGAAACTTTACAATTAACTTTTTAAAATGTGAAAGTAATTCTGTTTCTACTAAATGTTGTATTTCATTTTTTAATTCTGGCTGAAATGGCACTTCTTGAATTAATATTTTTATCATTGGAAAATGCTTTTTTGCAAATTCAAATCTATTATGAATAACAACTCTTAGAAGCCCTTCATATGATTCATACTCCGATTTAAATATTTCCTTTGCGAAGGCTTGTACGAAAAATGGCGCAGCAAACTTTGTTAATGTCGGCATGACGACCGCTAACAATAAATCTTTTTTCGTTTTATAGTAGCGGAAGATTGTTCCTTCCGCTACACCAGCACGCTTTGCAATTTCACTTGTAGAAGTTGATGCATATCCTTTTTCTCCAAACATATCAACAGCTGCCTCTAAAATACGCATTTGACGTTCATTTCGTTTATCCGTATTAGTTGCGGCAATTAATTCATCCAGCCAATCCTTCTTCATCTACAATGCCCCTTTGTATCATCATTATATTTTCCGATGTTTCTTTAATGCAAATACATTCCCTATTGCAAATAATAGAGAAAAAAGTAGTAATACAGTAAGATCTAATGCGATCTCTGTAAATCCTTGATTTCGAATCATCACTTGTCTCATTGCGTCAGCTCCATATGTGAGTGGAAATAATTTCCCTAACATTTGTAGCCACTTATTCATAGATTCGATTGGAAACAACCCAGAAAAGAAAATTTGTGGCACAATGACAAGCGGTATGAACTGGATCATTTGAAATTCATTATTTGCGTATGCTGATAAAAACGTCCCTAAAGTTAATGCCGTTAAAGAAAGCATGCATGTAATAAGTAGCGTTAGCCATATGGAGCCAGCTACATACAAGTCTAAAATATAAACTGAAAAATTCACGATTATAATTGATTGTATAAATGCAAAGATTCCAAAACCAATAATATATCCTACAACTATTTCCCATCTTCTCACTGGAGTGGACAATAACCTCTCTAATGTACCACTTAAACGTTCTCTAACAAAGGAAACTCCAGACAATATAAATACAAAGAAAAATGTAAAGAAACCAATCAATACGGGACCAAGCCCATCAAACATTGTAAAGTCTTTAGAGCCATGTAAGTAATTTACTTCAGGCTTCATAACTGATACATCATTCTTTTCTGAACTCTTTTGTAAAACTTGAAGTACAGCACGATTTTTTGATGAATCACTTCCTTCTAATAAAAGATTCATTTTCCCATTCTCTAAATAAATTATTGCATCTACCTTTTGCAGTTCTAACTCTGAAATTGCTTTCTCTTTGCCGTATTCATAAATTGAGGCTTCTTGAGTTTTCATTGTTTTTACAATAGGAGCAGGCACATCAACTACAGCGATATGCGGTACATAGTCTTTTTGTGTAAACACTAGAGACAATAACCAAAGTAATAACATGGGTGCCCCAAACATCATCGCTAACGAACGTTTATCTCGAAAAAATTGGCGAATAATACGAATGATTACACCAGTAACTCTCATGATAGGGCCACCTCTTCCAACAAAAAGACATCTTCAATCCGTCCTGATGATACCCGTTTTTTCAATTCTTCAGGTATTCCAGTCGCAACTAGCTTTCCTTCTCTAATCAACCCTAGACGCTCACAAAACTCAGCTTCATCCATAATGTGCGTCGTTACAATAATAGTTGTGCCTTTCTTTTTCAAATCATAAAATTTTTCCCAGATTGTTTTTCTAAGAAGTGGATCTATCCCCACTGTTGGCTCATCTAAAATTAATATTTCAGGTTCATGAAGGAGTGCTATCGCTAATGATAAACGCTTCTTCATCCCACCTGAAAAATGCTGCACTTGCTGTCTTATATGTTGTGATAATTGTACAAGGTCAAAAACCTCTTCGATTCTTTCTTTTTTATGTTTTCCCTTTAATCCATACATCGTTGCAATAAAATCTGCATTTTCATATGCTGATAGCTCTTCGTATAATGCATCAGCCTGAGCCATATAACCAATTCTTTTCATTTCATTTAAATTAGGCATGTTCGTGTTGTAAACAAGCACTTCACCTTCTGTTGCCTCATTAATACCTGCAATCAATTTAATAAGAGTCGTTTTCCCTGAACCTGAAGGCCCAACTAAACCAAATATCTCTGCTTTTTCAACTTGCAATGAAAGATTGTGTATTACTTCTTTTTTTCCAAAACTTTTTGATACAGTCCGTAAAATAATGGCAGGTTGCTGCACGTATTCTTCCTCCTTTTCAAAAATGAGTGAGTACTCACTTTCATTTTACTCTTGCGTAATTATATGTCAAAATTCATTGATTAATATGTATTTTCAATCTTAAACAATGAAACAGAGTCGACATTAGAATATCATTTCTTAAAGTCGACTCTGTTTCATTTAAATTATATATTTCATTTTACGTTTTTAAATTCATATATTTTCTAATTCTAGCAACATCTAAAGAATATTCGATAACTAATTGCTGTAACGGTAATATAACTGTGTCGGGATATAAATGGGCATATTGTAATGTTTCTGCATATTTTTCTAACCTTTTTTCTAAATACTTTATAATTTGATCAGGATGACTTACTAATAAACATTTACAATAATAATGTATTTGTTCCTCAATCGCCGTATACTCTTCAATTTCATATTCTTTATGCATGTGTACACCCCTTTAAGTTTTTTCATGAATTACTTATCACACTTTTCACTCGACTAATTTTTAAGTTTTTTGATTATTTACACTATAACAAACTCTCTGGGTCAAATTTTGTTACTTTATGTAACGTAGAAAATTTTTAACAAAATTGTAATGTTAACTTGTATAAATTACATATGGCTTATTTTTCTATACAAAAAATCGTACAGTTCAATTTAACTGTACGACTACAAGTTCTGGTCTATTGAAAATCCTTTGCGGTATGATACTATTACCTAGTCCTCTATTTACTACCATAGACGTATTTTGTTTTTCATATAAACCGGCTGTATATGTAGGGAGAATCCCTTGATTTGGCGCAACTAAACCTCCGATAAATGGCAATCTAACTTGCCCTCCATGAGCATGCCCTGATAACACTAAATCTATTTGCTCATCAGCATACTCTGTTAAAAATTCAGGCCTATGGGATAGTAATACATTATATGTATCCGGCTGCATTTCAAATTTCGCTTTTATAATTTCATCTTTTACAACATTTCCTTCATCACGGTTTCCAGTAACAAATTCCGGATCATCAATACCAAGTATATGTATGTCTTGTCCCCCTATTTGAATACTTACATGTTCATTTCTTAAAACAGTAACATGATGTTGCTTCAACTCTTTCTCTAAATCATTATATTTTCCTGACCATTTTTCATGGTTTCCTGTCACAAAATATATAGGATACTCCTTTACAAGCCCTCGTATTAATTCCAGACTAACTTCTGCATCGTATGATTTACTGTCAATTAGATCACCCGTAATAGCAATAATATCTGGATTTATGCTTTTTACTTTTTGAATTAAAGTTTCTTGATTGTCGCCAAATTTTTTATTATGTAAATCTGAAATTTGTAGAATTTTAAAACCTTTAAAAGAAGAGGGGATTTTATTAGATGTTATATTAACTTCAATTATACTTATTAAATTGTTTTGTGAATATAAAAAGATACTAAAACTTACTAAAATACTAATAAGTAATATGATTCTTTTAGTCTTTTTGTTCATATTTCCTCCTAAAATCTTGATCAGTACTACAGTTCACAATAAATATTACGTACCCTTCGCATTCAGAATAACTGAAATTTTTTAATTGATTTGTAGTATTTGTTATAGTTTTATACGCCACTAATAAAATTTTTCAATCTCATTCGTATTAGCTCATTCGCTATAAAGTGGAGCTTTGATATCCTAGTTGTCGTGCATGAGTGTATGATGTCATGCTCATTTTTCAGTGAATTTATAGCGAATCACTGGAAGCTCTTCATCATATTATTATTTATCTTACTTAGTTTGATAACGATATAACGATAATTCCTATAGTTTTTTATAAAAAAATTGTGTACTTTTCTCAAATTATATACGACATTTGCTTGTAAATATATTATTACCACTCCGATTTTAATTTGTTTAAAACGTGCATAGAGAGAATTGAAACACTAAATTACCTTATGAAAAGTTATTATTGTGCCATTTGTTAGAAAATTGAAAAAACATGTGTAGATAGATATCATTGTAAATGAATATATAATTAATTTTGATTTTCTGACATAATTCTTAACCTAGTTTTTGCGTGCATTATGAAATAAAATATTGCCCCATGTCAGTCTTTAAAAAATTATATATCATTACTTTAAGGGAGGAAGAAAACTATGAAGATGAAAAGAAAAATCATGATGACGACAGCACTTGCAGCTACATTAGCTACAGGTGCACTACCGACTACATCGGTGTTTGCTGCAGAAAAAGAGGCTCCTATCCAACAAAAAGAGGTACAAATGAGTATTCAACCATTCGCACAAAATAATTTGGAAACAGCGGTTAAGGCTGCCTTAAATGGTCCAGAAGTTAAAAAAATTAAAGTATTTGAGCATGAATTTAATGTAAAACCAATTGAAGTAGTAAATTTAGGTGGCGGTAAAACATATGTTAAGGGACAAATTTCTCATCATTTAAGTTTTCGTCCAGATGATCAATTTTATTATGAGTTTACAGTGCAAGATGGAAAGGTAATAGATAAGCCTGTATTTAATATTGATAGAGGTGGTTGGACACCATTTGCTGCTCCACTTTTATCAATTCTTGCTGCTTATAATGGGATCCCAGTTAATCCAAATGATTTAAATGCACTTGGTCAGCAGATTGGGAAAGTTATAGATGGCAGCTGGGAACATGCAGCCCAATCTATCGCAACTGTAGTTAGTTTAAGTTTTAATGAATAGAATTTTTAAATTTTTATTAGCATTGTAGAGATCCACTTTTCCTAAGTAGCCTTGTTATAAGAAATTCTGAAACAGCTATTAATAGATTTTTACCACTCAGTCACATTATCTTGATTTGTTAACCAGCTTATCATTCATTATATGTCATAAAATAGAAGTCTTTTTTAAGGCTTCTGTTTTGTTTGTATACAATACGATAAAAGGTTGTTTTTTCGAGTCCATACTTCGATTCTTTAAGAATCCGTTTGGCTATTAGGTACAATTCATTACAACAAATTATTAAAGTCTCAAATAACTTACACCTCCTATTTTTTAATTTTTTTCAAATACAACAATTCATTATTTAAAGAATGACAACAATAAATATAGTAAAAAACCATCTTATTTTAACTATTGTTTAAAGGTCAGGAGAGATAAAATGAACAAAATGAACAACTTCTTTAAAATTAGCATCCTTACTTGTTTTACACTAGTAAGTTTAAGTACACCATCTACTATTTTTGCTGATAGTCATCCCGGTTATTCCTATGAATCCAATATAGGCTATCAAAATCCAGCTTGGATGTCGAAAGTAGCAAATTCAATAAAATTAAGTGAATTATCTATTCCAGGGACTCACGGTACAATGGCTTTACATGGCGCAAGTTTTCTTGATGAAAATTTGACAAGAAATCAAACTATGAGTCTACCCCAACAATTAAACTCTGGAATTCGATATGTAGATATGCGTGTTAAACGTGTAAAAGATTCTTTTGCAATGTACCATGGTATTGCAAATCAAAAAGCAGTGTTTGAAGATGTATTAAAAGAGGCAATTCAATTTTTAAAAGATTATCCGACAGAAACAATTTTAATGCGCTTAAAAGAAGAAACTACTCCTGAAAGTGGATCACTATCATTTGAGGAGATATTTTTAAAATATAAAAACGTTAATGCTTCATATTTTTGGGACCCTAATTCCGTACCAACTACAGATAGAAACAACCCTACTTTAGGAGATATCCGGGGTAAAATTGTAATCTTACAAAACTTTACATCCTCTCAATATTACGGTGTTGATTACGAAAGTTTGAATATACAAGATAAATTTGAAATTGGAAGCGGTCCAGACGAAATATATGGAAAATGGAATGCGGTAAAAACCCATCTACAAAATGCAAATACTAACTTTAATAATGGAAAAATATATCTCAACCATTTTAGCGGTACAGGTGGTGCAGCTGCATTTTTAAATAATGTATATCCATGGTTTGTTGCAAGTGGAAAAGAGAACAGAAATACTGATAGTAATCCTAAGTTGATTCAAACGAATTTCACTAATGCGTGGAGTGATTTCCCCCGCGATAAAAATGGACAAGTATATTATGGTGGTATGAATACACTTGGGACCGAACTCTTGCAACAAGGTGGAATTAAACATTCCGGTATCATCGCAGCTGATTTTCCTGGGCCAGGTTTAATTGATAGTATCATTAAATTAAATGGTATACATTCGAATGAAAAAGAAGTATTAATTTCGCAGATTTCATCCGAATCTAGTCCTTTATCCGGACAAAAAAACCGATCCAGTCAAAACTTTAAAATTGATAGTTTACCTGTAGGTACTAAGGAATTAAAATGGGTTATTGAACCTTCAGAAAAAGATTATCCTTCTTCTATTTCTTTCAATGTAATGATCGACGTTTCCCTAGGTACAGATTCTACTCTTTGGAAAAATATTTCACATGGATCTAGGACTGAAGCCTACACAAATACTAAATATTATATTGCAAGTCCAATTGGTGCCACTAACAAATTCACAGTGAAAATATACGCTATTACAAATTAAAAAAATAAAGAATCCCAATGGAATTCCTTTTTGATGGAATACCATTGGGGTTCTTTTTTGATTTCATTACGTAAACATTAAGATGGTGATTAAATTTACTCACATATCATTTAAACCATTAGATAATCTGTATTTGGAACGACCTTGAATTTTCAAAAAGAAATCCCAAAATGTTAACTACCTTTTCCAGCTTATCATTTATTCAAAACTGGCTTCCAAAGTGATAGGGCAAAAATCCAATTTGAGTCGCCGTTCCCTTGATAATCTTGAACCGCTTCATACACTTTTCCCTCATGTACTACTCTATCACCTTTAGTATATGCCTTTCTTGCATCCCATTTTTCATATGTGGAATCCCCTGACTTTGTTGTTACATTCAAAACATCACTTCTACTAGATTCATTTCCAGCTAAATCAACCGCCGTCACTACATACTTATACGATGTATTAGCCTTCAAATCTTTATCCATAAATGATGTATTATCAGCTGCCCCAATTTTATTCATAACCCCAGCGCTTTCTCTATATACAATATAATGGTCAACACCTACATTATCTTCAGACGGACTCCACATCAAATTAACAGTTGTCGCTGTTGTACTCATACTATGTAATCCTTTTGGTTGAGTCGGAGCCTCTTTATCTGGAATTTCATTTGTTGTCTTAGCCTTTAGTTTTTCACTTTCTTTTGATATGTTTCCAGCAGCGTCTAATGCCTTTATTGTATAGGTATATTCCGTATTTGCTTTTAGTTTTTTATCAGTAAAAGTTGTACCTGGTACCGTCCCAATTACTTCTCCATTACGTAACACTTGATATTCTTTTACGCCTATATTATCAGTAGAGGCCTTCCATGTTAGTTCAACACTATTGGCAGATACTTTAGACGCATTTAATCCCGTTGGTTGACTTGGAGCTACTGTGTCGGGAGTTTCATTATTTACTAAATTTACATCAATTACGTTATAAAACGCATTTGACGTATCTGCTACATCCCATACAGCTAAAATAACATGATAACCATTTCGATCAGTTGGTACATTAATTGTATGTGTTAAATTATTTGATGCGGCCGAACCGTCATGGTTCACAGTTCCAATTGGTTCTAACTCAGCACGTGTTAATGGTTTATTAGGATCCCATCCCTTTTTTGTAATGTAATAATGCCATTTACTTGTAGAATGTGCCGCTGTGTATTTCCATGTAAATGTATTTGCTCCCCCCTTTATTGTGTTTTTGAACCAGTGATTTGATGTTTGTTGGTCAAGAGTCCCTCCAAACAGTCCTCCTGCCGAAGCAATTTTCCCATCAATCGGTCCACCATCTGGGAATCCTTTAGGTGCTTCTAGACTTTGAGGTTCGTACATTACATTTCCACAATTTAAATTTAATGCTCCATAATTCTGACTACATAAAGCAGCACGACTACTCGGCTTTTCAACAAACCCATGTGCATATGCACTTTGAGGAATCATTGTAATTGCCGTCACTCCTGCAGCTAAAACACAAGCACCAATTCCTTTTTTACTTTTTCTTAATCTTTCTAACTTAGATGTTAATTTCAAATTCATACTTGTCCCCCCAATATATTGTTTACGCTAATATAATAGCAATATAGGGATAAACGAACAAATCACCTACTAATATATTAATAGTTCAATAACATAAACACATTTAGTTTATTTATTAACCTGATATGGGGCTAAATTAAGCAAATTAATTCTATTTTGTAACATTATGTAGTAAAGAGTTTATAAAAAACCAATAAAGATTCACAAAAAATCCAAATATCGATTACGGTTTAATATTCTTACTTTTTGGTATATTGAAGTTTATATTTTCAAAATAATATAATTCCAGAAACGCCTTACACACATATTGTACAATTCCAATATACGATTCATATTAACTTAATATACGGTTTAAATAAATCTCACTTCACTATGGTGAAACTGTTGAAACTTTACTTCATAATAACTCTGTAGGAAACTTATAAACAACTAAAAAAGGACACACCTATAGCATATGTATGCGTAGGTGTGTCCTTTTCTCAGATAAATTTTAGAGTATTAACTTCTTTTTATTCTATCGTATAAGATAACTATTTAAATTTAAAAATATTTAGTATAGAATAGGAACATTCGCTATATTTATGTATGAAAGGATTTTTGGAAATGGACTTGTTGCAAATCAAGAAAATGGAAAATTTAATTTGGACTATTGAACATAGTAGTGACCTCTCAAAAAGGTTTTACATAATAAAATTTTTTGATAGAGAAAATACAATTAAGCCAATTGAAACGTTAGAATTTGGAAATAGAAATATCGATAAATTTGAATGGGTGTTTATTAATATATTTCCAAGGATAGTAACAACTTATGTCCCTTCCACTGGAAGGAAGCCTGATGAATCATTAATAGATACAACTAGAGAAAACAGTAAAGAATCACTTATTTTACAAGGAATACGAACCTACACCCAGTTTTGGTCATGTTAACCCCCACCCTTCTATAGCAGCAAATATAATTTTGCATAAAATGTGGTTTTTAAGTTAAGGTGAATTCTATATATAAATTCTTCTAAGAGTTTCATTCACATTGTATTGTTTGTTATTTGAAGAACAATGAGTTTTTTATAATATACGATATATCAATTTTTAAAATGTATGCTTATACTTATTTTTTTAGACATTTTATTCTCTTAAGAGCATCCACGCAAATACATGCTCTTAAGAAAATAAAAGTAGTACGCATGAAATTGAATGAATATTAAATAAAACACTTTGGATCTGGAACTTACCTTACACTTTGTTTTATATACATAAAAGAAGAGTAGAATATCCTTTTTTATTTTTAGATTTTCCTACTAACACTTCAAACAATCTAACAGGACGTTAAGTAGTGAATAGTTCAATTTAAGGGGATTGTTTTAGTCTCTACTAATTTAGTAGAGACTTCAGTTCCACATTTAACCTTTCTAAATTCTAGATGATTAAATCCTTGATTAGCGCCTCATCGGTTGAATCAAAAAGGTATGCACTTTAATACACCTAGTCCAACAAACGTAAATATTACTCCTACCAAATCAAACAAAAAAATTTGAGTAGCCCCCTATTTATTGCACTAATTATAACTAGATCTAGCCCTTTCCTTTTCTTTAAATTCCTACTTTAACTAGACCATACGGACGTTAAGTGATATGAAAGGTTCTTTATAATGGGGGAATTTTTCACCTTTTCTAAATAACTTATTATATTATTTTTATCTAATAAGGCACAGAAACAAATTAAAAACCTTTAGTGCTCCTGAGAAAACCTCTTGAGGAAAAACGTTTTTAGGGTGAAACGTTTTTCAGGGTACTTTTATACTGACTCTTTTCCTTAAAATGTTTCTGTACCTAATATTTAAATTAACTTATGTCAAAATATTTCGCAATACAAGTACTAAATGCTACATGGATATATAGAAAATGACACTTTTTATGAGCATAACCCATCAAATACTTATATTAAATATAGAAAAGTTACCTTGCTATTATTAAATTTGTTAAATTAAATAATGAAAATGGAGAATACTAACTTTATAATTGTCACAATTTAATCTATATATCTACTCTTTTATTACTCGTAAAAATCATTTGATAATTCCTTCAATATTAATTTATGAAATGCAGAGACCATCTAAAGCAACAATTTTCTTACATTAGATTGTTTTTCTATCTAATTTATTTTGTCGAAAAAAGTCGATATTTTCATATTTTTTTCATTTAATTATTGTACATTTACACATTTAATGTTAGGATTATGCCTATTCAAATTAGATCCTATTGATTCCTCTTTAAGATTTCTTTATTTTATTTGTGAAAATTAGTTACTTTCTAGTAAATTCCCAGCAATCATACAGCAAACTACACTAATAATAATTCTAAAATTATATTTTTATCTCGTAAATTCATAAAAAGGAATTTACGTCAAACTATATTTTCTATCTGTGTATATTCATTCTTTATTCAAACATGATTAATCATAAGTTCTAACTCGTTAATCAAATTTAAATAACAATTTTGATTCTAAAATAAGTTCAAAATCAAAATAAATATATTGTTATTTCAAAATAATGTTGTAAACTATCTTTAGAATGGAAAGATTTATGTAACAGCATGTTAAGGGGTTACAGGGGGAATAAAAATGAGAAATTTTTTCGATGACAAGTATAAAAATATTGAATTAAAAAGGAGACTATTAAATATAATCAGTGAAATTAGTGAATTAAAAGGAAAATTAGCTGCTTATCAGGAACAAAATCCTGATATATTTACTAGCTTAGAAAAAACCATACCACTTCATTACATAAAAAACTTTACTACTACCTATGAAGATATAAAAGTCCCAAATAAAAGATTAAAAGAACTTATTTTAGATGATATAGTACCTCAAAATATTTCGGAAGATGCTATCTTTTGTTTTTATCAAACACTTACTTTTGTACATAAGAATTCCTGTGATTTATTAATCAATCCAGAGACTATACAGGAATTACATTTTCAATTAATACATTACATTACCTCTGACAGTGCCAAATGGCGCGAAAAACCGTTTACTATTCCAGGTATTCCTGAAAACGGAATGCACTTAAATAGTTACCGCATTCTTCCACATGAGCTTATTCCACAAGTAATGGAACAATTATGTGATCAATATAACTCATTAAATTCTAGTAAGGGCCATCATTCACTTTTATTAATAGCTCGTTTTATATTTAATTTTTATTGCATAGTCCCCTTTAATCAGGGTAACGGCAGATTGGCACTTATGTTAATGCAATTGCTATTAATTAAGAGTGGAAATACATTTGTAAAATATGTATGTCTGGATAAATACATTAAGAAAAATGAATCTGAATATTACAATTCGATTTATAAATCTTCGGTAAATTGGTACTGCGAGGAACATAATAGTAGCTTTTGGTTAAAAACGTTTTTAACTATTATATTAGAGGCGTACAAAGATCTTCATAATACAGTTCTAGATTCTATATGTAAGCATACTAAAGTGGAGAGAATTCAAGATTTTATACTTAAACAAAAACAACCCTTTACTAAGGAGTGTATTCGTAACACATATCCAGACATAGCAGAGAGTACAATCAGTAAGGCTTTAAATTCCTTGCAATTGTTTGGCCATATTAAGCTAGTGACAAAAGGAAGAAATGCTAGTTGGATTAAAATTTAACTATACTTGTAAAACACTTACAGTTCAAAAAAGAAAACTATAACTTTATCATTTAAATTCATGCCTTTGGACTCTTATTCATTGAATTTCACTTTAATATATTAAGCTATTATTACTAATTTAGTTATTTCTAATTCCTACAAAGCGTTTTATAGGAATAATTGTCGAAAAAAGTCGCATTTTAATGTTTTTTCTTTATTTTCTGGTTGTAAACGTTTCATTTTCGTGTTACCATCTTAATCAAAGAATAGATGGTAATAAAAATGAAAATATTTCTTTCCCTTAGAAACATATAAACGTACGGTCATATCAAGAAAATAAGGCCAAAGAAATATTTGATACCTATCCAAATTACCAATAGGAATTTTGCAGCATTAACTTTCTGTTATTTCAGAATAAAACTTCACATTTTGTCCCTAAACAAAATTTGTTAGCGTGCAAAATTCAAATACACTAAAACACCCAAATAAATGAAATGTCCTTTTTTATTAAGCATTGAGGTATGAAAAAATAATTCTTCCTACAAAATTCAGCTGAGTAACATAAAGACATCTAAATTACTACCTTTATCGCCATCTATTGTTGACAACATATTTACCAACTATTAAAAAGAACCTATCAAGGGTTCTTTTTTATTATAATCATTCAAATTTCACTTCTATCTTTATACTTAGATTTCTACACAAATTACATCTACTTTTTTACTCTCAATTATTGAATTTATAATATAGTACTTCAATTTTAGTTATTCTTAATCTCAATCCGTTTAAATTAGTGAATAAAATTCAAACATATAAAAATAATAACTACAACTAATCGTTATATATTAAAGAGGTGTCAATTTTGTCCTTAAATGAAAAGACCCTAGAAACAAAGACAGATAAAACCATTGAAAAGATCCAAACAAGTAACTTAAAAGAGCTTAAAAATACATTAGATAACATCTTTAATATTAGTGCAGATTTAATCGAACATCCTTTGCAATTAAAAACAAACACGAATATTTTACTATATTATTTCGAAGGCCTTACAGATGGTGTTGCATTAAAAGGAAATGTTGTTACACCATTATTACAAGAAGTGAATGAAGACAGTCAAATATTTAATTCTAATATTATTGCTACTCATACCAAAATAGTATATACGTGGAATGAAATTAAAGAAGGATTACTTGAGGGTCAATGTGTTCTATTTATGGAAGGAGAAAAGCGGTCACTTTTAATAAATACAAAAGGCTGGGCAGAAAGAGCAATTCAAGAACCAATTTCAGAAGTTACTATTAAAGGCTCACATGATGGATTTATTGAGAATGCCACAAAAAATATAGGCTTAATTCGTCGATATATTCCTTCTACAGAGTTAAAAATCAAAAAGCTGACGATTGGAGAAAGAGCAACTTCATTAGTCTATTTAATTTACTTAGGTGATGTTGCGAGCGCAGATGTAGTCCAAGAAATAGAAACTAGAATCTGTAAAATTAAAACGGATGCGGTATTGAGCATTGGAGAACTATCTAATTATACAAAAGATCAAAATTGGACTCCTTTTCCACAGGCTTATTTAAGCGAACGCCCAGATGCCATTTCTAATCATATACTTGATGGGAAAGTAGCAGTGTTAATGGATAGATCCCCCGGTGCAATGGTTGTTCCAATGAATTTAATTGGATTTTTTCAAACTCCAGATGACTATAATATACATTGGCTCATTGCATCATTTTTTCGCTTATTACGATTTGCAGGATTTATAATAGCCATTTTTTTACCGGCATTTTATATTGCTATAGTCTCTTTTCACTTTGAAATCATTCCAATAGATTTATACACTTCTATTGCAACGTCAAGAGTCAAAGTCCCTTTCTCTCCCCTATTGGAAGCTTTTATAATGGAAATTACACTCGAAATGCTACGTGAAGCTGGTATTCGCTTACCACAACCAATTGGACAAACAATTGGAATTGTTGGAGGGATTGTAATTGGGCAGGCGGCTGTTCAAGCTGGTCTTGTGAGTAACGTTATGGTTATTATCGTATCTATTACCGCCATTGCATCATTTATTGTTTCTAATTATGACTTATCAAGTTCTATACGCCTTATTCGTTTTCCAATGATGTTATTGGCATACTTTTATGGAATTGTAGGTATTGTTAGTGGATTAATGCTTTTATTTGCTCATTTTGTTTCACTAACTTCGTATGGTTCACCATACGGATTGCCAATAGCACCATTTCGGCTTCAAGAGTTAAAAGATTCTTTTGTAAGATTTCCTATTTCTATGATCACCACCCGCTCGAGTACAGGACAGCCGAAACAAAAAAAGAAAAAAGAAGGTGGTTCGCATGGGGAATCTTAAATTTCAAAACATAACTTTATTTGAATTTATTGTTTTCATCCATTCACTGCAACTTGCATCAGGTATGTTAATTATGCCAAGTCCACTTGCTACTACGGCTGGCACAGATGGTTGGATATCTATCATCCTTGGATGGATAACTACTTCTATAATCGGCGTATTTATTATATTAATGTTACAAAAAAATCCTAATAAAAATTTCTCACAAATCTTAAAAACATACTTTGGTAAATGGATAGGGACAATTCTTTTTCTTTTATATGCCTTTTATCTATTTTTTGTTGGCTTTAATACTTTATTAAAAGCAACTGATATTGTAAAAGTATGGATATTCCCTTCCACTCCTGCTTATCAAATCACCATATTATTACTATTACCTTTTATTATTTTGGCCCTGAGTGGGTTAAGGGCTCTTACTAGTTATTCTATGCTTGTTTTCTTCTTCACTACTTGGATGCCACTATTTCTTCTTTTTTCACTAAAGAGTAACTACAACCCTTTACACCTACTACCTATTATTAAAGATGGATTATACCCTATTGTAAAGGCAACAAAAGAAACAATTACCCCTTATGCTGGCTTAGAAATTGCATATTTTATTTATCCGTTCTTACAAGAAAAACAAAAAGCCATAAAAGGAATACTAATAGCGAATACTGGAACCATGTTTTTCTATCTATATGTGACAATTCTTTCTTATATATACTTTAGTCCGGAGGGGATAAAAGACGTAATTTGGCCAGTATTTCATTTGTTAAAAGGGGTTCGTTTTTCATTCATAGAACGATTAGAAATTATATATATCGCTTACTATTTGATTGTATTTTCTACTACAATATATCCGTATTTATTTTTCAGTTTTGAATCTGTGACCATTTCACTTCAAAAAAACGCCCGCAATTGGGCGCTGCTTGCTTTTATGTTATTTATAGTTGGACTATTTATTTTCCTAAATCCCGATGTAGATCAATATTTGTTTATATATTCTCTTATGGATATCTTAAATGTCATTTTCTTTATTCTATTACCGATCTTATTTTTCGCTTACAGTATTCTTTTCACTTGGGTTACTAGGAGGAAACAACTTTGATTCGAAAATGGATATGGATTGTAATTTGTTGTGTATATATAATTGGTTGTAGTCAGAGAATTCCTCTTGAAAAGGTTTCATTAATCCTGTTAATTGGCCTGGATAGAAGCTCTAATGGAGACATAAAAGTTGGAACAAGTATACCACTCTTTCATCATAAACAGCCAAAAAGTACTATAGAACATTGGACACAAGCATCAACTGTATATACTGGATTCAGTAAGATAGATACGAAGTTAACTGGCTTTATGACAGCTTCCAAAGCTGAAATCATTTTAATTGGGAAGAAATTAGCGCAAGAAGCAAATTGGTTGCAGGAGCTTGATTCTTCTTACCGTGATCCTTATGCTACCATTAATGCTAAAGTAGTACTTGTAGATGGACCTGCAGAAGAAATCTTTAAAATTCACAAGCCTAGTAAACCATCACTTTCATCTTATATAAATGGTGTAATTGAATCCTCTATTCAAAATAACCAATCCGTCTCTTCTACAATTCAACAATTAATGAGAGAACAAAATGAAGAAGGAATGACGCAAACTGTTCCAATTATCAAAAAAAAAATGAATGAAATCGACACAGTAGGAATTGCATTTTTAAATCGAAAAGGGAAATATTTAACTCATATCCCTAAAAAAGATGTTAAATTTTTCAATCTTATAAATAAGCCAAAAAGTAACGGCCGAATGATACTACACCTTGCGCTTCCCCCTAAAAAAGCAAACAAAAAAACAAACAATTCTATCTTCGTACAGAACGCGACAAGGAAGGTAGATGTTACTTTTCAAAACGGAAAGTTTGTATTTAATTTCAATATACATGCTAATATAGCTTTAATAGAAAAAACCAATACGAATTTAGTTAAGGGGCACTATGATAATAAAAAAAATATAAATAATTTAAAAAGTGCTATTGAAAAAGAAATTAATAATAATTTACAAAATATATTAAATCAAATACAGCAGAATAAAATTGATCCAATCGGATTATCCCTATATGCTAGAGCCTTTCAATATAAAGAGTGGAAAAAAGTAAAAGGAGATTGGTTGCAAGCGTTAGCAGAGGCTAAAATAAATGTAAAGACACACGTCAAAATAAAAGATACTGGGACCATTAGAAATTAGATTAGCCTATCCTTTTATTTGACAGCATTTCTCAGTCGAATTTCCCTTCCTCAATAATTATGATATAAAAGACGCTAATTCAAAGAAAAATCTTTCGGTTAAATGCTAACCAATAGATTTTTCTTTTTTCTCTAACCAGTTCTTTTAAAAGGGCAACAATTTAACTACGGTAATCAAGTACAAGTTTCTAATTTAAGGGTTTTCGGCTTTTTGAGTTCGTTCGAATATCTTAGTTTTAGTTTTATGTACTTTGATAGAATAGATACACATCAGCATATTTGTGCTTAATTTTATCGTTTAATGCGGCTTTAATAAATCATTTTTAGTTTATATATCCCATACTGATAGCAATTGAATTTTATTATTTATCCCCTTAGATTATTTCAAATGATTCTATTTTCTTTCCATTTGACTCTTTTGATATATTTCAAATTTCTTGATTACATGTTGTATAGGGGAGCCCTTCTTTTTTCCACGCAAGAAATCCCCCCTTTAAATTAACTACTTTCTTTATATCAACTTTTTGTAAAATGCTAGCTGCTATAGCGGAACGTAACCCCGTTCGACATTGTAAAACTATTGGACAATTTTTCGGTACATCATCTAGCCGTTCAAGTAGATTATCTAAAGTGATATGTATTGCATCATGAAGATGTCCTTCATCCCACTCTTTTTTACTACGCACATCGATAACCTTTACACTTCCATCTTTTATTAAAGGATATAATTCATTTGATGTTTTTTCCTTATAAATCTCTAAACTATGGAATCTTTGAATTACCTTTGAAGGTGCAAAAGCAATAATATTATCTAAGCCAATGGACTCAAAGTCTCTAATAACTTCCTCCACTTTAACATTTTCCGTATCTAAAATTATTAAAGTTTCTTTTTTATAATCTAATATCCCCCCACACCAAGTTGTGAAAGAATTGTTATAAGGTATGTTAATTGACTTCTCGATGTGGCCAGCAGCAAAACACTCTACATCCCTTATATCAACTATTTGCTGAACATCCCTCATCACTTCTTGAAGTTCTTCTATTATATAAATAGCAGTAATCTCTCTCTTCTTACGAGTTGGTGGACCATACTTATTTAAATGCTTCATTAATGGAAAATACTTTGGAGGCTCTGGCTGTCCCGTCAATAAATTCGATATAAAATTATCTTCATCATTACATTGAAACGCCCAATTAAACATCTTTTCATAACCTAATGTGGAAGTTGGAATTGCTCCTAATGCTTTTCCACATGCACTTCCTGCACCATGTGATGGCCATATTTGCAAATAATCGGGGAGTATTTTTATTTTTTGTATAGAATCAAATAATTGTTTCGCTCCTATTTTTGCGGTATCTTTAATACCAACAGCAATTTCTAATAAATCAGGTCTACCTATATCTCCTACAAATATAAAATCACCTGTGAATATTCCTATCGGTTTATCATTCGTATAATTATTTTGAGTTGTATCGGTTACTAAAAAGGAAATACTTTCAGGCGTATGCCCTGGGGTATGAATGACATTGAATTTTATATGACCAACCTTAAACTCTGTTCCCTCTCTAACCAAATTGTATCGGCCCTCGTTAAGATTTTGATATTTCCAATCACCATCTCCTTCATCTGATACATATAAATTTGCATTAAAAAGAAGGGAAAGTTCTCTAGACCCAGATAGAAAATCTGCATGAATATGAGTCTCAGCCGCAGCAATTACTTCCAATCCCTCTTTCTTAGCAAATTCTACATATTGTTCTATATAGCGGCTGGGATCAATAACAATTGCTTCGCCTTCCTTCTGACAACCGACTAAATAGGAAGCATGAGCTAATTTTTCATCATAAAAATATTTTAAAAGCATAGCTATTCCCTCCAAATGCTTATTTCAAATTACTTCTCGGTTGTTACAACAACTCTTCCTTATAGAATCCCTTTCAACATTAAATTCCAATACATATAGGGCAACATATACCTTTTAAGTAAAAACATACTATACCGTTCTTTCGCTTGATTAAATGGAAACGTTTCTTGAGGCTCATGTTCATAGTTAAATTCAGCGAGTATAAGACTTTTATATCCTGTAACAATCGGACAGGATGTATACCCATCATAATTAGCCTGCAAGTCTCTTCCATTAAGTACGTCCAAAATATTTTGTTTTAAAACAGGTATTTGTTTTCGAATTGCCGCTCCAGTTTTAGATGTAGGTAAATTGGTACAATCTCCAAGTCCAAAAATATTCTTATATTGTACATGCTGCAATGTATAAGGACTTATATTAACCCAGCCTTGATGATCACTTATCTCACTCTCTTTAATAAAATTAAGTGGCCCCATTGGTGGAACAACATGTATCATACTATATGGTACTGTTTCTCGTTTCAGTGTTTGCGTATCTTCAAAAATTGCTTCTCTCTTTTCAGCGATAATTTCTACTAAGTTTTTATTATAGTTCGTTATAATTCGCTTTCTTTCTAGTACTTTTTCTAATGTTTCAGCATAACGCGGTACCTGAAATATGTTAGCGTTCGCAGAATAAAACATTACTTTACTTCTATTTTTCAAACCGCTATTACAAAAATACTCTTCTGCTAAATACATAATTTTTTGTGGGGCGCCACCA